>NZ_AP039388.1:0-392500 GCF_055389095.1 Legionella sp. JM-2024
TGTCTTGCTGATTGAGTACTTTCAATGGCAATATTTAAAACTGTGGACAGATGGTTTTAAATATTCTTTTACCACCCTTGTTTAATTAGGAGTTATTTTTGTGTCAACTACTGCTTGGCAAAAATGTTTAGGTTTGTTACAAGATGAATTTTCTGCTCAGCAATTCAATACTTGGTTGCGTCCTTTACAAGCCTATACAGACGAGCAACGTTTAATTTTATTAGCACCTAATCGTTTTGTTGTTGACTGGGTTAGAAAACATTTTTTTTCTCGTATTGAAGAGTTGATAAAACAGTTTTGTGGTGATGATATAAAAACTATTTCTATTGAAGTAGGCAGTAAAGCTGTTGAAAACATTAGTACTCCTGTTGAAATATCTATTAATTCTGTTCCTAATACCCAATCATTAAAGTCATCTTCTAAAAAAGCTGTAGATTACAAAAGCAGTCATTTAAATAAAAAATTTGTTTTTGATAGCTTTGTAGAAGGAAATTCAAATCAGTTAGCTCGCGCTGCTTCCATGCAGGTAGCAGAACGCCCAGGCGATGCTTACAACCCGTTATTTATTTATGGTGGAGTGGGCTTAGGAAAGACTCATTTAATGCATGCTATTGGTAATAGCATTTTGAAAAATAATCCTGAAGCAAAAGTGTTGTATTTGCATTCTGAACGATTCGTAGCTGATATGGTTAAAGCGTTGCAAACTAATTCCATTAATGAATTTAAGCGATTCTACCGTTCATTAAATGCATTACTTATTGATGACATTCAATTTTTTGCTGGAAAGGATAGATCTCAAGAAGAGTTTTTCCATACTTTTAATGCTTTATTAGAAGGGCAACAACAAATTATATTGACCAGCGATCGATATCCTAAAGAAATAGAAGGTATGGAAGAGCGTTTAAAATCTAGATTTGGATGGGGATTGACTGTAGCTGTTGAGCCCCCTGAATTGGAAACTAGAGTCGCTATCTTAATTAGTAAAGCAGAGCAATCTAATATCGAATTGCCCTATGAGGTGGCTTTTTTTATAGCAAAACGTATTCGATCCAATGTCAGAGAACTGGAAGGGGCGTTACGACGTGTTATTGCTAATGCCCATTTTACTGGTAAACCTATTACTATCGAATTTGTACATGAGGCTTTACGTGACCTTTTGGCTTTACAAGATAAGTTGGTGACTATTGAGAATATTCAAAAAACAGTAGCTGAGTATTATAAAGTAAAAGTAGCCGATTTGCTTTCCAAGCGTCGAAGTCGTTCAATAGCTAGACCAAGACAAATGGCCATGGCTTTGAGTAAAGAGTTGACTAATCATAGTTTGCCTGAAATTGGAGACCACTTTGGTGGTAAGGATCATACTACGGTTATTCATGCCTGTAGAAAGGTCAAAGAATTAATTCAGGACGATAGTGATTTTGCTGAAGATTATAAAAATTTAATGCGAATTTTATCTTCTTGATTTGGAGTCTATCTTGTTTGAGTTAACTATTAAAAAAGAAGAACTTATTGCTCCCTTGCTTACTGTTGCCGGAGCAGTGGATAAGAAACAATCTCTGGCTATTTTGTCTCATTTTTTATTGAAATTGACTGATGACTTATTATTTATTACTGCTACTGATTTGGAAATTGAAATATCTACTCAGGTAGCGTGTGATTCTAATCAAACTACAGGTTCTATTACTGTTCCTGCTAAGAAATTTATTGATATCATTCGTTCACTGGACGAAAATACTAGTCCTTCTATTATTTTTGATAATAATTTAGTATCAATAAAACAGGGTCGAAGTCTATTTAAGTTAGCTACTTTGCCTGCAGAAAATTATCCTGTGAGTGAAGACGAATGTAACGAAGTTGAGTTAACTATCCCCCGTATGGTTTTATTCCAACTCTTACAATCAACTCATTTTGCTATGTCACAACAAGACGTTCGTGTTTTTTTAAATGGTTTGCTTCTTGAATTTGAATCCAATCTTATCTCAGCCGTTGCTACCGATGGGCACAGAATGGCTATTTCCCGCTATCATTGTGATAATGTTAATCAGACTAAGTTGTTATTGCCTAAGAAAGGGGTGCAAGAGTTATTACGATTATTAAATTGTATTAATGATGAGAATGTTTTAGTTTCAGCAGGTAAATCACACATTAAACTGATTAGTAATCAGTTTGTATTCTTGTCTAAATTAATAGAAGCTCGATTCCCACCTTATGCTAAAGCTATACCTCGAGATCAGGACAAACAAATTATTATTGACTGTGCTACTCTTAAACGGTCTTTATCGCGTATTGTTATCTTGGCTCATGAAAAGTCAAAAGCTGTATTATTTCATCTACAACCTGGACAGTTAACATTAATAGCTAATAATAATGAGCAAGAAGAAGCGGTGGAAACATTGATTGCTGAAACACAAGGTGATGAACTCAAGATTGGACTCAATGCTACATATTTGTTGGATGTCTTGACTCATTTTTCTGATGGTCAAATTCGTTTATCTATGTCTAATACTGAAAGTAGTATTTTAATTGAATCATTAGCTAATGATAATTATCAATACATTATTATGCCTATGAAAATATGATTTTAACAGAAGTAAAAATTCATAATTTCCGTAATATCATATCAGCTCATCTATCATTAAATCCCAGATTTAATGTTATTACTGGTCCTAATGGTGGTGGTAAAACCTCTATTTTAGAGGCTCTTCATATGTTAAGTTGCGGGCATTCTTTTCGATCTCGAGAAGTAGCTCCTATCATTTCTTATGGATACAATACACTTAATGTTTTTGCTCGATCTCAAGATGAGGGTAGCATTAGCGTTCAAAAATCTTTGTCAGATGCTACTCAGATTAAGCTAAATAATCAGTTTTGTTCTACAACAAGTCAAATTGCTTATGCTCTTCCTTGCCAAGTTATCTATTCTGATGTTTTTCAAATTATTGATGCTGGACCTTCAGTGCGAAGAGGTTTATTGGATTGGGGATTGTTTCACGTGAAACATGATTATTTTACTCTTTGGAAGGAATATAAGCGCGTATTAAAGCAAAGAAATGCTTTATTGAGATCATGTACATTGTATAAACATTTTATCCCTTGGGATCAGCAGTTAAATCAATTAGCTAACGCTTTGGATTCAGTACGAAATGAGTATTTTATTCAATGGCGAAATCAGTTCTATCAATTGATCACTGAGCTAGCGAATATTTCATGCTCCATAGAATATTATAAAGGTTGGGACAAAAGAAATACTGGTAAAGATTTGCAGATTATACTTGAAGAATCTTTTGAAAGTGATAGAAATAAATTATATACACAAAATGGCCCTCATCAAGCTGATTTATTTCTCAATGCTGATCAATACAAAGTTAAGCATTCATTTTCACGTGGACAACAAAAAATGATTTTAATTGCCCTCAAGCTAGCTCAAGGACATTTACTTAATAATGACTGTCTTTATCTTTTTGATGATTTTTGTGCGGAATTGGATAATATACATCAAACTAAGCTCCTTGAGTATTTTAATTACCATCGCGGTCAGTTTGTTATAACCAATTTACAGAGCATTGGTATGGACAAGGTATACCCCCTAAGTTCCTTTAATTTGTATGAAATAAACAATGGTAATTTGTGTGTTTCATTTAAATAAATATGTAATACGTTTCACGTGAAACATGATTTATTAAATTAAATAGAATAGAACCTGAATTTATTAAAATATTTAATATCATTTACTACCCCTCAATTCGACTAATAGAATAATCTCATTAAAAACAACGAAAAAAATATTTCGTACTGAAGGATAAAATAAGAAAACAAAGCCTCTGTAACAATCATTTCAATAAAAATAATACATTAAAAAACTAGAGATACCATTAGGTTTATATAGGAAAAGGATACGTAAACTGTGTAGTAAAGTGAGTGAGTGTTGCTAATCATAAATATGAAACACAGACAACATAGAATAAGAAACACAAAAAAAAGATATGATAAATACGTCTTCCATATTGCTAAGGTTAAGAAAAGATTACACAGAGCTAAAACCTGAGTAAACAATCAAAAAGTAAATGATTTAATACGAACTAAACGAAGAAAAACGAATATTAAGCGAAACCAATTATTATAACAATCGATAGTAATTAATGTTAGACAGAGAAATTACAGTGGTGAAACATCCTGAATAAAAATACTTGAAGAAATTTTTAATGATCAGATATATTTATCAAAGATTAAAAATTAAAACTGCAATTATATTTAGCCCGGAAAATAAACAACCAGATTCCATCCTGAGCTTGGAAAAGGACGACAATAATTAGAGTAGAATAATGGCATTGAATTAACTCAAAATGGTATGATTTTGGTCTGTATACAAATGTAATTAAATTATCATTTATTGTTAAGTTTCGCCGTAATAAGCAAAAGTTCAAGAAGGCAATGGAATAAATAGAGAATTTTGCAATTTCTTGGGTATATTAAAGCAAATTTAAAGTGCAGGATGCGATTCTCGTATAGGCAATAGTCAAAATGGTATAAAACTCTAAAATAGAGAATTATTGCTTAGGCAACAAATACCATATTGCTTATCCAAGAGTTGCACACCAAAGTGAGACATAAGATATAAACCAATCTGAAAAGATGGTATAATAACACTATTTAATAGCATAATACGGCAAGAGGGCAGCTGATGAGCGTAGACGCCAGTTATGATTCAAACAATATTAAAGTCTTAAAGGGTTTAGATGCAGTAAGAAAAAGACCAGGTATGTACATTGGTGATACCGATGACGGTACCGGTTTGCATCATATGGTTTTTGAAGTGGTAGATAACTCAATAGATGAATCCCTTGCAGGTTATTGTAAAGAAATTTTCGTTACTATCCATAGCGATGAATCCATTACCGTGAAAGACGATGGTCGCGGTATACCCGTTGATATTCATAAAGAAGAAGGAAAATCAGCTGCAGAAGTTATTATGACAGTGCTGCATGCCGGAGGAAAATTCGATGATAATTCATATAAAGTATCCGGAGGTCTACATGGAGTGGGGGTATCAGTAGTTAACGCGCTCTCTGAAGAATTACATCTGTTAGTACGCAGACATGGAAAAGTCCACGAACAGCATTACAGACACGGAGTTCCTGATGCCCCAATCACAGAAACCGGTGAATCAAATTCTACAGGTACGCAAATCTGGTTTAAACCCAGCGCTGATACCTTCACCAATATTGAGTTTCATTATGATATTTTGGCTAAAAGATTAAGGGAGTTATCGTACTTAAATTCAGGTGTCTGCATTCATTTGCATGATGAAAGAACGCAAAAAAAGGATACTTTCCATTATGAGGGTGGAATACAAGCATTTGTTGAACACCTTAATAAAAATAAAACCCCGATTCATCCGCTTGTTTTTTCAATGAATGCTGAAAAAGATGGAATTGTGATTGAATTGGCAATGCAGTGGAATGACTCTTATCAAGAGACAATATTTTGTTTTACCAATAATATCCCACAGCGTGATGGTGGAACACATATGGCTGGCTTTAGAGCGGCATTAACCCGAACATTAAATAATTATATTGAAAATGAGGGGTATGCAAAAAAAGCTAAAGTATCACCAACTGGCGATGACGCACGTGAAGGATTAACAGCTGTTCTTTCAGTCAAAGTACCTGATCCAAAATTTTCATCGCAAACAAAAGACAAATTAGTGTCATCCGAAGTAAAGCCTGCAGTGGAATCCTGCGTAGCAGAAAAACTCAATGATTTTCTTCTGGAAAACCCTTCCTCTGCCAAAGCCATAGTAGCTAAAATTATTGATGCAGCCAGAGCGAGAGAGGCTGCGCGTCGCGCTCGTGAAATGACTCGCCGTAAAGGTGCACTGGATATTGCAGGACTGCCAGGTAAATTGGCAGACTGTCAGGAAAAAGACCCAGCTCTTTCTGAATTATATTTGGTTGAGGGTGACTCGGCAGGTGGTTCAGCTAAACAAGCACGTGACAGGAAATTTCAAGCCATCTTACCTCTCAAAGGTAAAATCCTCAACGTCGAAAAAGCCCGATTTGATAAGATGCTTTCTTCTCAAGAAGTTGCCACTTTGATCACTGCTCTGGGTTGTGGAATTGGTCCTGATGAATATGATCCTGACAAGGTGCGTTATCATAGAATAATCATCATGACCGACGCGGACGTGGATGGTTCTCATATAAGAACATTGCTATTGACTTTTTTCTATAGACAAACCAGAGAGTTGTTAGAGAGGGGCTATATCTACATTGCACAACCACCTTTGTACAAAGTGAAGCGTGGAAAACAGGAGCAATACGTTAAAGATGATGAAGCTCTGTTTGATTATTTGACTCAATGCGCATTGGATGGGGCAGTTTTTTACCCGGCCAAAGAGGTGCCAGCAATCTCAGCGAAATCATTAGAAGAGCTGGTTCATCATTTTAGAAGAGTCGAGAAGATTATCAAACGATACAAAAGAAGATATCCAGCTGATATTTTAAAACGAGTGGCATATATGCCGATGCTGCATAATGAAGATTTCAGTAACCAGAATAAAATAGAAAACTGGTGTAAGCAATTACACTTGAGTTTGCAACAAGTGGACAGCAAAACCGAACAATACAAAGTAGATGTTCAAACACTCACAGAAAGCAATCAGTACAGTCCAATAATTTCGATTTCCCAACATGGTACAGAAAATTTTATTCCAATGCAGGTTGAATTTTTCTCATCCAAAGATTATAGGGAAATGATTGATCTAGGCCATAAGCTATCCAGTTTAATTGAAGAAGGGGCTTATATTCAGCGCGGAGATAAGTCTTTATCAGTGGAAAATTTTGAGCAAGTACTTAATTGGCTAATGGAAGAAGCCAAAAAAGGACAAACCATACAACGCTATAAAGGTCTTGGTGAAATGAATCCTGAGCAATTGTGGGAAACTACAATGGATCCTGAAGTCAGGAGAATGTTGCAGGTGAGCATCGAAGATGCAGTAGCTGCAGATGAAATCTTCACAACATTGATGGGAGACAATGTAGAGCCACGGAGAGATTTTATTGAGGCCAATGCCTTGGATGCTGAAAATATAGATATTTAACGACAATCTAACACAATTTCAAGTAGGCGCTTCGCAATAAAGCGAAGCCCAAATCCCTCCAAGCTTATTCAATATTAGCGAGAACATACTGAAAATGAATACTTATTTTGGGTTAGCATTAAACGAAGCTATGCAAGGCATCGAAAATGGTGACGGAGCCCCTTTTGGCGCTTGTGTTGTAAATAAAGGTCAGATTATTGCTTTAGCACATGATACCGTTTTAAAAGAAAATGATGCAACGTGCCATGCTGAAATGAATGCGATTAGAATCGCCTCAAAACAATTAGCAACACATCGGTTGGATTCAAGCATCATATATTGTACCTCGGAGCCATGCCCAATGTGTCTTGCCGCTATCCATTGGTCTGGCATCAATCAGTGCTATTTTATCGCAGATCGTAAATGTGCTGCTGAATATGGTTTTGATGATGATCTCCTATATGATGAACTAATAAAACCACTTTCCAAAAGAAAAATGTCTATCATACAGCAAGTTAATCTTTACGATGATGTTAAGAATTTATTTGAGTGTTGGAAAGAAAAAGGATTGCCCTTGTGTTAAGCAAAAAATACTAGACTACCTAAGCTGTTACAAATTAAGAATATGATGAAATAGTCATCATAAATGTTATATAAAAATGGTAGCAATGATTCAGAAAGTATTAAGCAAGGATCGCAATAGCATGAAAAACTTATAAGTGCTGCATCCTTGCAGCGAAGTACATCCTTTGTACTGGTCCCTTAGTTGACCTCCTGTCAGACATATCCATGTCATCCCTTTACAACTCAAGTATTAACCAATAGGCGATTGCTGTCACTGAGCGGAATGAGCATCGAGATGTAAGAAATTTCTCAATTCTTGGGTGGCATTGTCTCTCTCTGGACTATCATGGTTTCTAACCTTTGACTGGCCAGGACAAATTCCAGGACAAAAACAATAAGTATCCGTTATAATCAAATTGAAGTCTTGATCATATAGTAAGTTTTTTTGTAGTCTCTCTAAAGAGACTACAGTGTTTATTACCGAGATTTTGGTTGTTGTTGTGTTATGCAGTGTATCCCACCACCACCTGCGAATACATCCAAAGCATCAATTTGAGTAATTTGGTAGTTAGGGAATAACTGGGCAAATAATTGAAAGGCCGAATTATCGTACGACTCATGGCCAAAAGCGGGCATGACAATCCCCTGATTAGCCAAATAAAAGTTAATATAAGACAGGGTGAGTCTCTCTCCATCAAGATAAGTGGCTGGTGGTTGCTCTATCGTATGCACTTCCAGAGGACGTCCTTTCGCATCTGTCGATGATTTAAGAATTTCAAGATTTTCCTGTAAATTGTGATAATTAGGATCGTTTTTGTCTTTAGTAATTAGGCATAATACCTTTCCTGGAGCAATAAAAGTGGCAATTTCATCGACGTGCCCATCTGTTTCATCGCCTATTAAACCTTTATTAAGCCAAATAATATGCTCTGCTCCTAAATAATCACGAAGGTATTGTTCTATAGCTTGCTGGGATAAATTAGGGTTACGATTCGCATTTAGCAAACATTCTTTGCTTGTTAAAACGGTTCCCTCTCCATCCACATGGAAGGAACCACCCTCCATAACCAATGGAGCATGGAAGTATTGAGCATTGGTATATTTTATAATTTCAGTAGCAATTTGATTATCTAACAGGCAATCAAAATAATTTCCACCCCAAGCATTATGGATCCAATCAACGCCCGCCAATTGCATGGTTTGATTAATTAAAAAGGTAGCCCCAGTATCTCTTGTCCAGGAATCATTTAATGGCAAAGGGATTATATCAATATTATTTCCACATAGATTTTTGGCAGATTTTTCATCTCCTGGATTTACTAATAAAGTGACCGGCTCAAATTGAGCGATAGCGTTTGCAACACGCGCATAGGCTATCCTCGCTCTATCTAAACCTATTTTTGACCAGGTGTTTTGATGACATGGCCATGCCATCCAGCATCGTTCATGGGGATACCATTCAGCTGGCATGTAAAACTCATATTCTTTTGGTGTTGTTTTCATAATCACTGCGCTACATTTCCATCAAGATAGGTTAATTGAGAAAAAATGCTTCTTAATTCATTCAAGTAGGAAAGCGTTTTTTCTTTGGGTAGTTCTGATTTTATTAATTGCTTTTCATAAGACTGAATTAATTTTTTTGTATCAAAGTGTGCAAAATTTAACACATTTGTTACTGTGTCGCCACTGACCAGATCATTTAGTTCAAACTGCCCATCATCGGAAAGTTTTACGTCTAAAGAATTAGTATCTCCAAACAGATTATGCAAATTACCTAATATTTCTTGATAAGCTCCAACCAGGAAAAACCCTATGTTATAAGGATTATTTACATCATACGATGGCAGCATTAATGTAGTAGTAACGCAGGAGCTTCCAGGGTACTGTTTAATGGTACCGTCTGAATCGCAGGTTAAATCCTGCAGTATACTATGCATGCTCAGAGTTCTATCCAATTGAGAAATCGGCGCTACTGGAAAAATCTGGCCAATCGCCCAGGCATCAGGGATGGATTGGAAAAAAGAGATATTACAAAATATTTTAGCGGCCATGCATTCATTGATTCTCATCAATAAGGCCATTTCACTGGGGTTTTCCTCATCCAGTTTGTCTTTAATCTCCATGCAAATGTTGGTGTAAAAGGCTTCTACTTTAGCTTTTTCCTGTAGACTTATAACACCATGTTTAAAAAGGGAATGGGCTTCATTAAGCGAATGTGCCGCGTAGTTATATATTTCTGTAGGTGAGCTATCGGTGATGGCTTGGTAAGTATCATAAATATCGCGAATGACATGAGAGTCGTCTTCAGATATTTCAGGAAGAACAGGCGCTTTATTAATGATCTCTATATCCGTAATATTGGAAATTAATACAGCATGATGTGCTGTCAATGCACGGCCCGATTCGGAGATAAGATCAGGTTCTGGTATTTCGGATTCCTGGCATAAATGCTTTAAGGCCAACATAATATGGGTAGCATACTCAATAAGACTGTAGTTCATTGAACAGCCCTTATTGGATCGGGTTCCTTCATAATCCACACTCAGCCCTCCACCGACATCAATGGTATTGATGGGGGCATTAAGTTGGCGGAGTTCAATATAATATCTGGCTACTTCTTGCATACAATGTCGTATGTCATGGATGTTGGCTATTTGTGAACCCAAATGACAGTGCATTAACTGCAAGCAATCCAGCATATCATTAGCTTTCAATTGAAAAATTAATTCAAGCACTTGTTTGGCATTTAATCCAAACTTGGATTTAACCCCGCCAGTATTTTCCCACTTGCCTGCACTCTTGCTGACCAGCCTTATACGTACACCCAAGGTTGGTTTTACTTGAAGTCGTGCCGATTCTTTTAAAATGATGTCTAATTCGGATTTTTTTTCAATAACGATGAAGACATTATGCCCCATTTGTTGGGCAATAAGAGCTGTACGAATGTAGCTGTTGTCCTTATAGCCGTTACAAACAATAGTACTTTGCTGATCACCCAACATGCCTATGACTGCCATTAACTCTGGTTTACTGCCGGCTTCTAATCCAATTCGATTATCAGGTGATTTTAATAGTTCCCGCACCACACTTTGTTCCTGGTTTACTTTAATTGGATAAACCAATTGATAATTACCAGCATAATCAGAGTCTTCTCTGGCTTGAGTAAAGGCTTGATAAATTCTTTGGACTCTATCATGCAAGATATCACTACAACGGATCAGCAAAGGCAAATGTAATCCAGCCCGATCAGCGGCATCAATTATTGCTTGCAGTTCGACTCCCTGATTACCAGGTTTTTTACTAATTTCGATGTTTCCCTTGGAGTTAATTCTGAAATATCCCTCACCCCAATTTTCAATGTTATAAAGATTTTCATCTGACAGAGTATTATTGTTCATTCTGATTTTCCAAAAGGGATTAACGGGATTTGACTAATTCAAGGTAAGTCTCGGGTTCTCGTTGTCGGGAAAATGGAAACAATCGTCCCCACAAATCACGTTGGCTAAAGTCTAATTCAGCAACTAATACAGCAGGCTCACTTCTTGGTGCTTGTGCTAAAATTTCTCCCATAGGAGTACTGATAAAACTACTTCCATAAAACTGTAAATCGTCTTCGCATCCTATGCGATTGACTGCAATAATGAAGGTATTACTCATAATTCCCTGAGCAACCATCACCTTCTGCCACATAGGTTGACTATCAAATCCTGGGGCGGTTGGCTCTCCTCCGATTGCTGTGGGGTATACCAGAATTTCTGCTCCCTTTAATCCATAAATTCTTGATAATTCCGGAAACCACTGGTCATAGCAAGTTGGCAACCCGAATTGATGTCCAGCAATGGTGTGCACAGGATAATTAGAATCGCCGGGTTTAAAATAAAAGTCCTCATGATACTTTTCACCACTGGGTATATGTTGCTTTCTGGTTACTGCGATTAATTCGCCCTGAGTGTTAAAAGCTACCGCAGTATTGTAACCAGCCTTTTCAAAAAGCGATGCCGTAATATAGATTTTGTGTGCTTTTGCCATTTGACTGACAAATTGTGCAGTAGGTCCAGTCGTAATATCCTCCATGAAGGGTGATGGATCAACGTCTGAGCGAGTACAGAAATAAGGACTTAAGGTAAGCTCTTGTAAACAAACGAGTTTTGCTCCACGTTGAGCTGCTGAAAATATACCCGAAGCCAATTTGTCTTGATGTTCTTTGGGGTTTTCATGCCATTGTTCTTGAACCAATGCTACCGTTAGTTTATTTTCTTTCATTAGAGTTCCCAGTTGAAATGATCTTAAATTTACTTTTTATGCCGAATTGGAATATCTTTATCCTTATCAAAAAAATAGAACCGTTACGACAGATTAAAAATCCAGCTATATTATCAAAAAAAGTGCTTATTGTACTAGCATTAATTTTAATTAATTCCTAATTACCAATTTAAAAATACTATTTTAATGAGTTGTTGTACTTTGTTTTCTCTTGGAGCAACACGAGATGCTTGTTGAAAGATAAATACGTAAAAACATCTCACTTTGCTTACCCAAAGCAAATTTTGCGTTTTAATTCAATCTCGATTTATTTTTTGCTCACAATACTTAAATGAATTACTAGAAAATACTAACACGATTTATTGCGGGGGGTTGTGTAAAGAATGGGTAAAAAAGTGTAAAGTTGCCCTTGCTTAAGCAAGGGCGAGAATACTGATATTTTATTTGCCAAATAACCCACAAAAATTGGTCCAACAATTTCCTTTCTCTTCATCCTCCTCAGACTCTGAAACAACAGATTCCATTGGCGAGCTCTTCTTTTTTTGCTCTTCCAATTGCTCTTTAAACAGAACATTTCGATTGCGTAGGCTAGGAGACTCTTGCTTGGGTGTAACCTCTTCTTTGGGCGGCAATACAACGGGAGTGGGTCTTAAGTAAGGTTCCTCTTTAGGCACCATCGCACAAGCTATTAATCTAAAAGGACTAGATTGATCATGAGCTGAACCATTGATCATTTCAAGCTTTCTACTGATGTCTGAACGAGTTTTAGTGTCCAGCTTGGCTAATTTTTCCCCAATGGATTGCTCGTGGCCTTTTAATAGCTCCGGGAACAACATTGCAAACTCAAGACATAAGTCAACACTAAAATCACGACTGCAGAAAAACTGCTCCGGATTGTTACCTAACAAATAACGATCAATATCTCGTCTTAAAGCAAAGGCGGATTGTACTTTTATTGCAAATTCACTGTTTTCGCTACAGAAACTCTTTATTTTTTGTGAGATGTCATCATGTGTTTCAGATGGAGCTCGAAGAGCTAATTTTCCAGCAATAGAAGTTTCTTTATCTCCAAAGTTAAATAAATTTGCAAATTCAATACAAGCATCAATACTAAATTCTCTGCTTGAAAAGAATTGATCGGGTCTATCACCTAATAATAATCGGTCTATATCTCTACGAATAGCAAAAGCATGTCCTACTTTAGTGGCAAATATAGACTGTGGAAAAATATTATTAATGTTTTGAGATACACGAGAACGATCTTGTGGTGGGGTCGTTTCAGCAAGCCTTAAAGCAATTGCAGTCTCAGAATTTGATAAGACATCAATAGCTAACTTATTGAAATTGTTAAATAACTCATCATCAAATTCCTTTTCCAATATCATGGAATGAGGATTTTTATTTCTGGGGTCAAGTAAAGAAACAATTCTTCTTTTTACTTCATAGGCCTCGGATAAAACAGAGTGGAAGCTCTCACTATCATTTGCTGGTACTCTTAATGCTTCCATTGCTAAAGCAAAGCTTCTTAATTCTTCTGTAGGGCACTCCAAAATTAAACGAGCTGCCAGTTCCAACTTTTCTTCTTTAGATAATTTATTTAATTCTTCACGGTTTTCTGCTAATGCGTCACCATTACCAAGCACTTCATAGGGGTGTTCCAACCTTTTTAATTCATCACAAGTTAAACCCATTTAAATCTCCTTATAAACTCATCAGTAGCTGATTCTAGATGTGCAAAAAAATATTGCGATTGACTATATTAACGAATTCAAACCACGCTGTCATGAAAATATACTAAAGTTTTATTATAGGGTGTCGAATAAGTATGTAGATACCCGTTTTTGCCTTTAAAAATTACAATAACAACAAGGAGTAGGCAATGTCTAAAAATCATTTACTACAAGACCCTTTCCTAAATGAATTGCGCAAGGAAAAGGTACCTGTTTCGGTGTTTTTGGTCAATGGTATTAAATTACATGGAATTATAGATTCTTTTGATCAATACGTAGTGATGTTGAAAAACTCGATTACTCAAATGGTTTATAAACATGCGATTTCAACCGTTGTTCCTTCTCGTATGATCAAAGTTCCTGCGGAAGAAGGCTCTGGTGAGGAAGAGGGAACTGTGGCAGACTAGTGACTTTCTTTTTTAGGATTTAGGTAGTGTTTGAACGTCCACAAGGTGGTGAGCGAGCTGTTTTAGTACAGTTAGCTCTCCCTGGAGTTGATGCTGATAAGGCATTGGCCGAGTTTGAAGAGCTTGCACTTTCAGCGAAGGCTGAAGTGTTGGATTGTGTATTAGGTACCCGCGCTACCCCTGATGCCAAGTATTATGTAGGGAAGGGGAAAGCGGAGGAAATAGCACATCTGGTTAGCGTGTTGGATGCCGAGCTGGTACTGATCAATCATGAATTATCCCCATCCCAGGAAAGAAACCTGGAAAGATTGTTTGGGTGTCGAGTTGTTGATAGAAGCGGTTTAATTCTGGATATTTTTGCTCAGAGGGCTCGTACTTTTGAGGGAAAACTTCAAGTTGAACTCGCCCAATTGCAACATTTATCAACAAGGCTCATTCGTGGATGGACCCATTTGGAAAGACAAAAGGGAGGGATCGGTTTACGCGGCCCAGGAGAAACCCAATTGGAAACGGACCGACGTTTGTTAAGAGAGCGAATACGCTACATTAACAAACGACTGGGAAAAGTACGTTGCAGTCGTGATCAAAACAGACAGGCCAGGCGGAAAGCTTCCATGCCTACTATTTCTTTAGTTGGTTATACCAATGCCGGGAAGTCCACTTTATTTAATGCGTTAACGGGGGAAAGTACTTATGTTGCCGATCAGTTGTTTGCAACATTGGATCCAACCATGCGCAAACTGGATTTGCCAGGCTCTTCGTCTGCTATTTTAGCGGATACTGTAGGGTTTATTCGGGATCTTCCCCATCATTTAGTAGAGGCATTTCGCGCCACCTTAGAGGAAACCCAGCAGGCCGATTTATTATTACATGTAATCGATATTTCAGATCCAAATTGGCGTGAAACTGTTTTTGAAGTACAGAAGGTGTTAGATGAATTAGAGGTTAGTAATATTCCAGTGATTCAAGTGTTTAATAAAATTGATTTACAAGAAGGTTGGCAACCTAAAATTGATTATACCGAGGGCTCTTGCAAAGTATGGTTATCAGCAACATCAGGAGCTGGGCTCGGGCTTTTAAAAGAAGCGATAGCTACTCAATTACATGGAAAGATTCTAATTGAGGATATTGTTATTAAACCCAACCAGGCGAAATTACGAGCGCAATTATACCAACTGGGAGCCGTATTAAAAGAATATGTTGATGATAATGGCGATTGGTTAATGAGGATTAGGATTACGGTTGATCAAAAACGGCGTTTGTTTCCATGAATGATGCAGTAGTTTTCATCTTGACGACGACTGTTTTAATTGAGTATTTACAGTATGAGGTTGTCATACCGAGTGTTAACGAGGGACCTCCATGGCATTAGCTCGAGGCTACTTTCCGGAGATCTCTCGTTGACACTCGGGATGATGGGTTAATCACGAGGATGGTGAAATGTAAAGCAATAATAGCTAAAGAATAGTTTCAATAATTACTTGCTTTAGGTTGCTTTGTTGTCAACGATGACCTTCTCCAATGTTTTAGCAGTTTGTCCTCCATATAACTTTTTAACTAATTGGCCTTTTGGATTAAAGACAAAAGTTACTGGAACCCCTGTAATATCTCCCAGCTCTAAATCTCGAGCGGGATCTTTTAACAAGTTAGGGTAGTTGATGTTCAATTTCTTAATTAATAATTGTTGTTCTAGTAAAGGAAGAGCATCGTAGTTTACGGCATATAAGGCTACCGAATCGTTTTTATGGTTCTTGTAAAAACGATTAAATTCAGGGATTTCATCGACGCATGTTTCACACCAACTTGCCCAATAGTTGATAAAGACCCATTTCCCCTTCAGTGATGAAAAAGGAAAACTGTGACCGCGGGTGTCCTTTAAAAGTGTTTCTGCGTGGACAGTGAAGGTGGTGATTGCTAAAATCAGTAGGTATAAAAAAGTAGAAATTAAGCGGTTCATGATCACCTCTTGAATAATCGAAATTATAGGGTTTATATTTTTATGTGAGTTCAACCTAAGCAAGTAGTGAACTCACATAACATTAAGACATATTAAAATGTGTTGTTAAAATTTAAATAGGTAACAATACTCAGGTCACTAGTTTATCAGGAAACAATCAGACTCCCAAATTCATCTGAATTTCTTCTGTCTCTTCTTCTTGAACAGGACGAGTTCGTTTCAACCTTAATACGCTATGTTTATTTAATCCGTCCAAAATATCCAGTTGGTCTTTATTGTTGCGCCATCCATGTTTTGTTCGCCAGTCGAATACAGTTGGTTCGGGTTCAGGAATACATGATGGTGTAGGAATAGGGGCTCGTTGAGGACTCCTTTGTTTTTCATCCGCTATAATTTCAGTCAGCTTTTCATCAGAAACCGGGACAATTGCGCCATCATAAATATAAGGGAAAAGACGAAGTTTAGTAACTAACTTAAATGCTGACCATTTATTTGTGAGTTCTTTGTACCCATGTTTTTCTGGATTTTGTCTGAGCGACTCATATTCTGTGGGGGAAAGTATTTGAATTTTACTCAAATGTTCGCGGTAATATACTTTACCTTGACTTAAAACAAGCAGTGGTTGATGTTGTCTTGAATTAAAATCAACATCTGGCATATGTATTAAACCGCCAAAGTCCTTTTGCCCTGGTATTTTGCTTCCTGATAATACTTGATCTATGTCTTTTAGTGATGCAGTCATGCCATTTAAGCAGGCTAAACGGTTAAATTGATTAAGGCAGGTATCAAATTTACCATCCCCCCGAGCACGGGAAGGAGCTTCTGTTGTGTTAGGGTTCGGGTCGTATGGTCTTATAGTATAAACCCCAACACGATTCACTTCATCATGAATGTTATTGGCCAGGATATTGCCCCATACTCCAAAACGATCTTTTAATAGGACTCGTAAATCGCCAATCATGGACATATGTCCTGTAGCAAAATGATCAGAATAATAATGAAAAGTAAAAAACTCTATTGAATAGGCTTGCGCATGATAACGATTCGCTAAATCAATTAGGGTATTACTTGAAAGAGGCTCATTTTTATTTTGTAAGGAAGTCTTTAAAGAAAGCAAATCAGGATTATCTGATTGATAATTATTGTCTGCAGCCAATTGTTTTAATTCATAGGATAAACGTGCGTATCGTAAAGCGATAGCGTGCCCCAAAACATAAACCCGAATGGACCATGGCGTAAAATGAGTTTGATTGCGAACAAGCATTTCACCATAATCTTTGACCCGAAAATAATACATGAGTTGTTGGGCATAGAAATTCAGAGTAGGTGAAAAGGGTACATAGGTGGCGTTGTTAATGGAATAAATGCGATCAATTTCCTTTCGAGTCACGTCAGGAGCAGCCAGGTTATTGTATGCAGTAATTAAAGCATTTTCTTCTTTAGAGTCTATCGGTTTACGAATGAGGTATTTTCCCAATTCCACCGGAGAATCAAAGAGTTCGCATTTAGGCAGATCCAAATTCATGGTCCAATTAGCCTGGGTAAAGTAGTCGCCTGCCATGGCAATAATCTCCCCGGCCGACATTTCCAACTCCATCGGTTCGGGTAGATTATTTTCTCCAAATCGTTGAAGGCGTAGATGAAGCACTCCAAATTCATCTACCCGCAAATAAGGGTTTCCTTCAATATTATCCAGAAGTAATCCATTGCCTAATTCTGTGTGTTCCGTTGTGTTCATAAATTTGCTCCTGTCCCTAGAGTCTATTTTTATCATATCCTTGATAACTGGGTGTGCCAATAGGTGAAGTGACAGTAATTTAATTAGGAAACCGCAAGATTTTGAACTATCTTATATAATGATTGATGATGGAAATAACGAGCGATTGATATGAAGGCAATAGCAGTAGAGAAATTAATTCACGGAACTTTAATACGGGAAGGTGCTGGTGTTAAATTACGCCGGTATATTGGCGCTGACAAGACTAATGATTTTGAACCTATATTGCTTTTGGATTATTTTGATAGTACGGATCCATTGGATTACGTTGCTGGATTTCCGCCTCATCCGCATCGCGGATTTGAAACGATTACTTATTTGATGGAGGGATGCATTATACATGAGGATAATAAAGGCAACAAAGGAGTCATCAATGCTGGCGATGTTCAATGGATGACCGCTGGAAAAGGAATTATTCATTCGGAAATGCCATCGTCTTCAACTGGTCGTTTACAGGGCTTGCAGTTGTGGTTAAATTTACCTGCAGCAGAGAAAATGCGTGAACCGCATTATCAGGAAAAATTATCGGATCAATTGCCCATAGAGGTAAAGAAGTCAGGTGCGACAATCAAAGTAATAGCAGGTACTACTGATCAAGGATTGAGTTCGCCAGTTAGGGAGATTGCAACTCGACCTTTGTTTTTAGATATTACTCTTCCCGGGGATGTGTCTATTCAACAAACGATTCCTGATGATTATCAAGCAATACTTTTTGTTATTCAAGGTGCGGTGAAGATAGGAAAACAGCAAGTTGATGAAGGGATTTTAGCAAGTTTGACACAACAAGGTGGAGTGCTGCAAATAGAAGGCAAAGGCAATAAAGAAAGAAATCACTGTTTGCTAATCGCTGCGGCTAAACTTCATGAGCCTATTGCTCGATATGGCCCTTTTGTAATGAATACCCAGGAAGAAATTGCACAAGCAGTACATGATTTTCGCCAAGGGCATTTTTAGTCGAATTTACTTTATTGATTTTGGTTAGAGATTTGGACGCCTATTCGAGCTAATCTTCATAAGATAATATCTTGGTTGTTCAAGAGAATATTCGTACAATGTTAGCAGAAAGCACTTCAGAATCCAGAAGAAATTTGCTAAATAGCCCTGTTCTGGTATACGCGGTCAGTATAATAAGCTAAAGGACATTAGTTATTCCCACTATTTCTACCAGGTTATAGTGGCAAACCTAAAGTGAAAAAGGAGATTTTATGAGTTTGGAAGGGGAGTCTAAACCTCATGGTAATAACCCGTATGCCAATCGATTTAATAATTTACCTGCTAAAGATAAGGGGCGTTTTCCTCGTGTTGCTTATGTGTTACAAGGAGGTGGGTCGCTTGGAGCTTATCAATTTGGGGTGGTTAAAGGGTTATTGGAAGCTGGATATGAACCGGATTGGATTGCAGCAACCTCTATTGGCGCTATACAAGCGGCTATTATTGTAGGCAATCCACCAGAAAAGCGTATTGAAAAGCTTGAGAGGTTTTGGAAAGAAATTGCGCCAGGTAATTATTTTGATTTTTTAGGAGAGTCGGAGGCAACCATCGATTTTTACAATAAGCTGAGTGCTTATTTTGCTTTATTATTTGGTCAACCTGAGTTTTTCTTTCCTAAATGGTGTATAGGGACTATTCCTCTTTGGGGTGAGCCAACGACACTCAGTTATTACGATACTTCCCCCCTTCGTAAAACATTGCTTGATCTTATAGACTTCGAATTGCTTAATTCTTGCCCTATTCGGTTAAGCCTTGGTGCTGTTCAAATCAGTAACGGCCATTTAATCTATTTTAATAACATCAACTACCGCATTGAAGTAGAACATATTATGGCAAGCGCCGCTTTACCTCCCGGCTTTCCTGCAGTTAATATTGATGGGGAATTATATTGGGATGGTGGGGTCCATTCGAATACGCCATTAGAGGTTATTTTAGAAGCATTTCCTCCTGAGAATACTTTATGTTTTCTTATTGATTGTTTTGGTGGGAGATCCTTTATTCCCAAAACCATGAATGAAATTGAGGAGAGAAGGAAAGATATTTCATACGGTACTCATGCGCAACGCACTATTTATAATTATTTACAAAGACAACATATGCGAAACTCGATGATGGAATTGAGCCATATTTTAACCGATGAGCAAAAGAAGAAGAGTGCCCACTTGTTAGATATCGGAACGCCTCATCATTGTACTTTGGTTCATTTGGCGTACAGTTCCAGAGTAGTTAAAGCTGCGTCAAAGGATTACAATTTTGGCCGAGTAGTTATTAAAAAACGTATGGAGTCAGGATATTTAGATGCCAAGGCTATCTTGGCAGAAGAGTCGCAATGGGGTTATCTGCCAACAGATGGAAAAAGTCGGTTATATGAATCACCGAATAATCTTTCCAGGTTGTTCCGCAAATGGAAAAAAGAAGCATTTTAGTTTTAATGCTCAGGCTAGTTTTGAGTGGTAAATTGAAGCTGTTTAAATAGAATTATGAAAAGAGGCACTTCATTGTGAACCAGAATTCCACGGCATGGTATAAATCATTAAGCAAACAAATCCGCCTTTTCTTTAGTTATTCCATTCCTATGTTTTTTAAAAAGGGCAAAAATTATCTTAATCTTCCAATCATTGTCGTTGGTTTAGCTCTTATTATTGGTCTTTTTCATTTATTTTCCTACATGATTCCGTTTACTGATAACGCTTTTGTGGTAACCAATGTCACTCCTGTTGCTGCGGATGTATCTGGCTTTATTACTGAAATCTACGTTAAGAACGGCCAAAAAGTGAAAAAGAACGATCCTATATTTAGTGTTTATAGGGTCCCGTATGAGCTGGCTTATCAGCAATCAAGTGCTGATTACCAGGAAGGTCTAAAGAAAATTAATGTATTTCAAAAACAGATTGATAGAACCATTGCGCTGATTAATGCAACAGATGCCGAGCTTGAAAAAGCTCAATTTGCACTTGGACTTAAAAAAAATAAAAATGTAGCTGAAGCGGTATCTATCCTCGAATTAAAAAATCTTGGTTATGATGTTTCTACCCTAAGTAATAAACGAAATTCTTTGCGGCAAGAAGTAGAGGTATTGAGAGCCAAGATTGAACAGCAAAAACATACTGTTGCCAGTCTTAAGGCAAAAATGAATAATGCTAAGGTCAATCTTGATTTAACAGTCGTTCGAGCTCCTGGGGATGGGGTAATAGATAATATGTATGCCTCTCCTAATACTCCCATTGAGATCCATAAACCTGTGTTCTCATTTATAGACACTGCAAATTATTATATTCAGGCCAATTTTAATGAAACGGACTTACGTAATGTACGACAAGGTGATAAAGCCTATATCATTTTACGAATGTATTATTTTGATAAAATATTTCATGGTATTGTTGTCAACTCGTTATGGGCTGCTGAACGACAAACTACTGCACCAAAAAGTCAAATGCAAGTCGTCTCAAATCAAAACGAATGGTTATTGCTTCCTCAGCGATTTCCATTACAAATAAAAATACTGGATCCTGATCCTGAATATCCTTTAAACCCTGGTGCTAGTGCTTATGTTTATATCTCAACTAAAAGATAAGCTCGCTGCCTACGACAAGTATAAAGAGCATCGTATTAATGGGCTAAAAGCGTTGTTTGTTTTGGAATTAATGATTTTATTTTATTTTTTTTCTTCGATTGAAAATCCCTATTTTTATTATTTTTATGCTCCAATCACATGCTTTACTGTGGAGGCTGCGGGAGCGACGTTAAAAGAAAAATACCTTCTTTTATTATATACCCTTTTAGGAAGCGTATTATCTATATTCTTATTTGGTGTTCTTTCAGTGTACAACGTATTTTTCATTTTTTTTGTTTTTTTCTATTCGTTGGCTCTGTATTTCTTAGTGCTTCACAATTTTAGGAAAATGCTTGTTATTGTTCCATTGATACTAAGTTTGGCATCGTACTCTTTAATCTATGGTGTGGAAGCTGATAGCAATTTTTATGTCGCAATTAATAATGCGTTCTATACCTTGGCCGCCATGGTGGTTATCTTTTTTGGTTTGTTTCTTTTTCCGAAACGATATTATTTTGAGATTTGGGAGCGTGCCTTTTTTGAAGTAATTACAGGTTTGGAGTCTCTTTCTGCCAAGATTTGTAAGGGAGAAGTCGAAACTATCGCCATTTTCTCAGGCATTATTGTGATGGAACGTTATGCTAAAATGCTGCCTAAAAATATTAAATGCTACAGTATTTTAAAGATAACCATTTTAACCTTCGAGTTAATCCTGACAATGTCTTACTTGCTGTCTTTTCAGAAACAACTTCGTAAAGAATATGTTATTGTCTTAAATCATTATTTGGCACGTCTTTGTGATGCCAGCAAATCGAGGCAACCGGTCGTGCTTTCTAGGCAGGAATTGTCCGCTTTTAACGAAACCCATGAATTACGAATCTTATATCAATTAATTTTGAGTTGGAATTATTTATGCGCAAATGGTTAGGAGTTCAGGCATTTTCTTATCTTGAACTGCGTTGCATTCAGATCAGCACGGTATTTTTCTTTACCATTTTTGTTCAGGAATGGCTACGTTACCCACGAGCAGGCTGGACCGGCTTTGCGGTAATGATGATTTATGCCGGTTTTGATAATGGAACAACCATTTTTCGCACCTATCATCGTTTTTTAGGGGTGCTTTTAGGCTTGTTTACCGGATATTTATTATGGTTTATCGGCCATCTGGATTATCGAACGTTAATTATAATTATTCCAATGATGGTTTTTTTTGCTTTTTTTTTAGTGGGAAGAGCGTATAGCGTTCCGACTGTATTCACTGTCAATGTGTCAGTCATCGGTTCTGGTTATTTTAGTACGGAAAATACACTCCCAGTAACTTATTTTATTATTGATTATACTATTTGTACTTTAATTGCTTTTACTATTATTTTGAGCTTTGAGTATTTTTGGTTTAGGCATTATGGGCTCATGCAGCGATTTATTAGAAATACTCAGGCAGAGGTGATTGACGATCTTTATAGGCTAGTGAGTTTATTAAATCAAGGTAGAATAAGACGAACAGAATGGTTTTATTCCTGCATCAAATTGACGGACAGCTTATTTGAAGTGAATAAGCTGATAAAAAATTCACAATTTTTAATTAGTTCGGAACGTGCTGTTGGGAATGAGTTTAATCAATTTGTTGAACTGACAAACCGTATTTTTATTGGTCTTAAAGCCTTATATATGGCTTATTATACGAAACGCTATCATAAGTTTGATTATTATCAATTATTTCAACAAGTACAGAAAGATTTAGTACACTTAAAAGATTTTATTGCAGGTGAGCAGAAAATGGATCTTAGTGAGGGAGTAAAACATGCAACACCTGGTTAAAATCATATTATTATCAGTAATACTCGCCAGTTGCTATACTGAACCTTACCACAAGCCTAATGTTGAAGTGGTTAATAAATGGTCAGTAACAGATAAAAATGTTAAAAAAATTGATGATAAAAATGCTCCTTATGTGGCTTGGTGGCGTGATTTTAAAGATCCAACCCTGAATCAACTTATTGAAAGAGGATTGATTTCTAATACAAGCCTTAATATGTCAAGAGGGAGTATTGAAGCAGCACAGGGCGAACTAAAAAAAATCCGTTACCAGTGGGTGCCTACTCTGGATCTTCTGACTGGTTATTCAAGAAATCCTGCAACCGGTTTTCCTGGTGTTCTGATTGTTCTTATCCCTAATTATACGATAAACATCATTCATCAGATTAGAGAGCAAAAACAGGCAAAATATACTCTTGCTCAAGTGAAGGCAGAAGACGATGCTCTTAAGTTAACGATTATTTCGCAAATTTCTGCAAGTTATTTTACTTATCTCGCGGAAATGGAACGTAAGCAGCTTTTAGAGGCTCTTGCGAGAGATTTGATTCGATTAGCAAAAGTGGCCAATAAAGTATACCAAGGAGGTTTAAGCTCTGAAATTGAACAAGAAGAGTTATACAGTCAGGTCAATATGATACAAGGTGAGCTGGAAGTGACAGAACGCAATATAATCGTAAGTCGTAATGCTATCCGCTATTTGCTGAACCAAAATCCAGGCGATATAAAAACTTCAAGAAAATTATTACAACTTAAAAATCATACTTTAATACCTGGTTCTTTACCCTTAACGGTTCTGGAAAATCGGCCTGATATGCAAGTGGCTGAAAACCGTTTACGGGCTTCCCATGAGGGAATAGGTTTAGCAGAAAGTAATCTTTTGCCAACTGTTCAATTGGATTTTATAGGTGGTTTGGCTGCTGGAGATAACCGTTACGCTTTACCTAAAGAAACCGTTAAGTTTAATGATCAATTGTTGAAAGCACCTATTATTGATATGTCTGTTTTAGGTGCGGTGGCTAAGGCCAAGGGGGTAAACAAAGTCTCTTATTTTAATTATATTGATATTTTACAAAAAGCATTGAGAGACACGACCAATGCCTTATCGGAGAATGAGCGTTTAACTAATAAATTTCAGCAAACGTCTTATGCTCAAAAACATTTGGCAAAAGCCTATAATCTAAATCATAGATTGTATCAGACTGGTATTCAAAGCTATGTGGAAACCTTAAAAAGCAAAATTTCACTCGATAAAGTAAATATCAGTTTAAATCAGGATAAATTGCAAGAGTTACTAAGTGTTGTCCGTTTATATCAAGAGTTGGCTGGAGGATATCGTGCCAACCTGGAATCTGAAGTAAAACCTTCATCCTGAACACGATAGTCTCTTATAAATTATTAAAAAAGGTTTATGTACATTAACATCACTAAATTAAGCTATTAGTTGTTGATGTTAATGTATTTAAGGGTTCTTTTACCATGGGTTCTGGTTTATAAAACGAAACAGAATAATTAATTGACCTATTTTTATTTTGCTCTACTTCATTGATAAGAATTTCCAGTTGTGGTAACAAATTATTACGCACGTGATCTAACGTTTTTTGTAAATTTATTTTCATCTGTTCCAGTAATGGGGAGGGTATGTGTTGATACTCCTCAAATTCTTTATTAACATCAATTTTGAGAAACTCGGTAAAGACCTCTAATACCAGTTGATATTGCTCTGGTTTTGCTGTCACTTTTGGCTTAGATAAATCCTTATACATATCTTTAGTTAAAAAATAACTGAGATCTGTTTCCTCAAAGGCTGACAAATCACCCGCACAATCAATAATTGCTGTATAAACGTGCTGAATTTCATCTCTCACTGTGATGTATCGAATATAATGTTCTACTTTTACATCATCAATCCCAAGTAAGTTGCACATAAGAGCAAATTTAAGCATATGATCGTCATCTACTGTATGATCAACCAAGGGTAAGCCCCATGTTTGCTGATATGAAAGCCATTTGGATGCTACTGCATAATCATCATATTCCTCAGATACTATATTTTCTGTTTCGATTTTAGTTCCTCGCAGTACTTTAACTGTTTCACAATTAATTTTTACTGGGATTGTTTCTGCGATGTAATGCTCTCCTAAAACTTTTCCTATTATTTTTGAACATAAACATTCCAGGATAGTGACGCAATTAGGTGTTGCGGAAGATATGGTTTGATAGCCTGAATGCTCTCTTTTAAGTAGATATAATTCACTGTTTCCAAAATGGCCGATACCACCCCAACGAGATCCTCCTAGTTTCGCCTTGGTTTTAATAAAGTCACTAAGGTTCATTTCCTTTCTTTTTTCGTGTTTAATTAATTCATTTATTGTATTTTCGTTAATCATCTTGGTCTTTTCCTCGCAAACAAAATGTATATTATATGCTCAATTTGATTGCATATCAATCTTTTTGATGATTGGGGAAGAGTGCATTTCAGAAATTTGTAAAAGGTATAAGGTTCATTACTTATCAAAAACTGGTATTCCAGCCAGAAGTGTAATTAGATAAGGCATAAAATATGTGGAAAAATATTGCATGATGTTTAATTTTATGACATTATTTGCGGCATCATGTGCTTTTTTTTGAGTATTTTTGTATGTTAAAAAGAATTGTATTTTTGACTTTTTCGGTAGTTTCTCCAAGTATTTTTGCAATAAGTGATATTGATTTATATCAAGCACCTGTGGATAGTTTAAAAAAGTACCCAATATTAAAGACCCCAAAAAATGCCATTATTTTAAAGAGTTCTTCTGCGGTAACTAATAACTCGTTACAACAAATGAACCAAACGCAAGAAGATAATGCGGTTATTACTCGCTATCAGCAATTATATCAGGGAATTCCTGTTGTTGGAGCCCAAGTCATGATTACTAAAGGAGCTAATCAAGATCTAAATTGGAATGGAAATGCGGAAGTAAACGGACATTTATTTGAAAATATACAGATCAATATAAAGCCAGGCATTAGCGCGCAACAAGCCATGGACTATGCAAAAAAGTCTTATTTTCAAGTCAATCCTCAATCAAAAACTCAGCAAGAAAAAGTAGAGCTACAGATTCGACCCAATCAGAATAATGAATTAAAACTGGTTTATTTGGTTTCATTTAAAGGTGTATTACAAGATGGTAAACCAACCTGGCCCTATTTTATAATAGATGCTCAAAGTGGGTCTTTAGTAAAACAATGGGATAATATTAAAACCTACTTGGACACAGGTCCTGGCGGCAATGAGAAAGTTCAGGAATATTGGTATGGTAAGGATGGTCTTCCTTCTTTGGATGTGACTCAAAATGGCAGTCAATGTGTGATGGAAAACACAAAAGTTAAGCTGGTTAACCTTGATTCCAAGTGGGATTGGGAAAACAGTATAGGCACCCCCTTTCAATATCTTTGCAATAATAATTTGGAAGAAAATGTTAATGGAGGATTTTCTCCGAGGAACGACGCTTATTATTTCGGACATGTCATTGTCGACATGTATAAAGATTGGTATGGATTAAATGCCTTACAACATGCTAATGGCATACCAATGAAATTGGTCATGAGAGTGCATTTTGGCCAAAATTACGACAATGCCTTTTGGGATGGACAAGCCATGTCATTCGGCGATGGAATGGATTTTTATCCTTTAGTTTCTTTAGATGTAGCTGGCCATGAGGTAACTCATGGTTTTACAGAACAACATTCTGGTCTTGAGTACCATGACCAATCTGGTGCTATTAACGAGTCTCTATCCGATATGGCTGGGCAAGCATCTCGTGCTTATCTTTTGGAAAAAAATCCACAATTATACAACAAGGCTTATTTACAACCCAATGAAGTGACCTGGGGTATCGGTGAAACAATAGTCCGCGATTCTTTTGGAAAAGCTTTGCGATTTATGGACTACCCATCTTCAGATGGAAGTTCCGCGGATTGTTTGGACAAAGGTATTGCACAAAGTAATGGAAGTTACTGCGCCATCAGCTATGATGAAGTAGTAGCTTATGCCAATACTCAAATTCCGCTTCCTCAAGAACGACAAAGTTTTATCGTACATACAGCAAGTGGCGTATTTAATAAAGCTTTTTACTTATTGTCTAAAGATATAGGAATTAAAAAGGCGTATCATATGATGGTTTTTGCTAACACCAAATATTGGAGACCTACAACGGACTTTAAAAATGGAGCATGTGGCGTGATTTATGCTGCCAGAGATTTAAATTTGGATATCTATAGGGTGAAATCGGCATTTGGTCAAGTTGGCATTGATACAGAAGGGTGTGCTATTTAATTGGTAAGATAGAAAAGTTTCCAGTTAGGATTTGTTTTAAATTTATCGTTGTATCCTAATGATCCATCAAGAATTATTTTTGGACTTGATGTTGTTTGCTGGACACAGAAATTAGTATATAATCAACTAATCTTTGTCTTTTAGATTCCCTTGGGAATTGTAATCCTTATTAATTAGCCCTGATCTTAAAATCATTTAGGATTAATATTACTTTGTTAGGAACAGAATGGCATTTTTTTTAATCACTCTTGGTGTAATAATATTAAGTTTGTTCTGTGTCGGCGTAATGGTTTTAAAGTTCATTCAGCAACCTTCCTTACCTTTGTCAATTTCTCAATATATTAAGTTAATAGGCAGTGGAATAGCTGCTTTTATTGCCGATACATTGGGTGTTGGTAGCTTTGCTGTTAATGTGGCTTTGGCAAAATTGTTAGGAACTTTTCGTGATGATGAATTACCTGCTGTAAACAACGGAGCACAAGTGATTCCGGGGGCGATAGAATCTTTATTTTTTATAAATATGATAGATGTGGATTTAACCACCTTACTGACTTTGGTTAGTGGAACATGTGTTGGTGGATTAGTCGGTGGTTTTGTGGTAAGTCAGTTAAGTAAGCAAGCTATTCGATTAGCAATGATAAGTTCATTTGCATTAATCATTATTCTTTTGATATCTCATCAGCTTCGCATATTGCCAGTTGGAGGTGATTTGATAGAGCTGCATTCCTGGAAATTAGTTATTGGATTTTTCGCTATGGTGATTTGTGGAGCTCTTACTTCTGTAGGGGTAGGGCTTTTTGTGATGGTGCAAGGCGTTTTATTTTTAATGAACGTTTCGCCTGTTGTAGCTTTCCCAATAATGACGACCGCAGGAGCTATGCAACAACCTCTTACAACATTAGTATTTTTACAAAAAAATAAAATCCCTTTGAAAAAGACATTAATTTTAAGTCTTTCAGGATGTTTGGGAGTAATGATTACTATCCCAATTTTTACAAAATTAACAATAACTTGGTTGCATTTACTCTTGTTGTTTATCCTTACCTATAATTTTTTAGCTATTGGCCATGCTTATTTGCGATCAAGACCTGCCAAACAATATATTCAATCTTCTATTAAGCTCGCTGCAGCAGAATGAATTTATGGTTTTAGTAGCTTTCTTGTGAAAAAACCTTTAAGCAGGCTTTATCCACGAAGTTGATGTTTGCAAAGAGCCATATTATTTGCCTGTTTACGCCCAAATTTGATTAGAGATCATCCTATCTGGACATACACTTATATAGTATAATTAATGTTATTTTAAAAAATGCAGCGCCCTATGGATGAACAAATCAGTAAATCGCAGAAAAAGAGAGAAGCCCATTATTTGCAAAATATTGGGGTAAAATTTATTGATCTAAGTGCATCCAAACTTGATTCTTTACCTCTTACGGATAATTTACGCAAGGCGATTATTGATGCCAAGTCAATTAAAAGTCATGGAGCTAAAAGAAGACAGGCACAATTAATAGGTAAGTTAATGCGGGCTTCTGATTTTGAAGCAATTCTTGCTGCATATGAAAAAATTGTTGAGGAAGACAGTGCTGTGACCGCTTCTTTCCATGAAATAGAGCTATGGCGTGACAGGCTGCTACAAGATGGAAAAGAAGCCTTGACGGAATTTATTAATATCTATCAACCAGAGGATGTTCAGCAATTAAGGCAGTTGATTAAAAAGGCACTGGATGATCAGATGAAAGAAAAAAATACAGGCGCATCTAAAGCGCTGTTTCGTTATTTAAGGTCTTCTATAAAATGAATTATTCACTGTTCGTCAGTTGTTCAAAAGGATTGGAGTATTTACTAGAAGAAGAACTTCGAAGTTTGGGGCTTCATGTTACTCAGGTAAGCCCGCAAGGAGTATATGGTGAAGCCAGCCTTCCTGTGATATATCATTTATGTTTATGGTCAAGACTTGCTAACAGAATTCAGCTCATTTTATTTAGTGGGCATGCCGCAAAAGAACAGTCCGTCCATCAATTATGCACCCAGTTTCATTGGCAGACGGTTTTTACTCATGATAAAACCATTGCCATCGAATTTCATGGTGCATCAGAGCAAATTCGCAATACGATGTTTGGTGCTCAAGTAGTCAAAGATGGAATAGTGGATCATTTCCGCAGACTAAATGGTTCAAGACCTTCTGTTGACAAAGAAAAGCCTCAAATTTTAATTCATGCTCATTTGAAAAATGATATCCTAACGGTGAGTTTTGACCTGACCGGATACAGTTTGCATCAAAGAGGGTATCGTAAAAAGACTGGGAAGGCTCCTTTAAAGGAAAATATTGCAGCAGCATTGTTATTGAGAGCCAAGTGGAAAGAGCTTGCCCTGCAAGGATATGGTTTTCATGATCCTTTTTGTGGTTCAGGAACTTTGGTCATAGAGGCAGCTATGATGGCAGCTAATATTGCCCCAGGGTTATTACGACAAGACCAATCTCTACAAAATTGGGCTCAACATCAGAGCTCTTTATGGGAAAAATTGCGAACCCAGGCATTAAGCCAGGTTAAACCACTGTCAGTTAAATTATTAGGAACAGACACTGACGACAAAGTAATTTCTATAGCTCGTTCCAATGCAGAAAGAGCTGGAGTATTACCTTTGGTAGAGTTTAAAACTCTACCCTTGAAAAATTGTAGACCTGAAGTAAAAAGAGGGTTAGTGGCTTGCAATCCGCCCTATGGAGAACGAATGGGAGATGTAACTCAGCTTGTGCCTCTATACCAGCAATTGGGTTTTACATTACATACTTATTATCAAGGTTGGCAGGCTGCAATCTTAACCTCTTCTCCAGTATTGGCTAAGGCATTAGGATTACGCTCTGATAAGCAATACACTTTATACAATGGTCCATTGGATTGTAAGTTATACTGTTTATCCATTTCTGCATCCAATAAGCTTAAAGATGCTCAAAATGCGCCATTGTCTGATAATGCTCAAATGTTATTGAACAGACTGGAAAAAAATAGAAATCACCTACAGAAATGGGCGAAAAAAAATCAAATTTCCTGCTATCGACTCTATGATGCTGATTTGCCAGAATATGCCTATGCTATCGATATATATAATGATTTCGTAGTATTACAAGAATATACAGCACCCGCCAGTGTTCCAGTACACAAGGCTGAAAAGCGTAGTTTAGAGATGTTGCAAGTAGTGCCTCGAGCTTTGGGGTTAGAGCCAGAAAAACTAATAGTTAAGCAAAGAAAACAGCAAAAGGGATCTGACCAATACCAAAGAATAGGAAAAACAACTCATAAATTGATAGTGACAGAAGGCAAGGCGAAGTTGATGGTGAATTTGTATGATTACCTCGACACAGGTCTGTTTTTGGATCACAGACCTATTCGCTTACGATTTGAACAGTTAGAGCCGGGAACTCGATTTTTAAACTGCTTTTGTTACACGGCTAGTGCGAGTGTTCATGCTGCCTTGGCAGGAGCATCAACTACGAATGTTGATTTATCCAGAACTTATTTACTTTGGGCAGAAGATAATTTTAGATTAAATCATATTGATTTATCCAAGCATCAATTTGTGCAATATGATTGCAGAGAATGGATGAAAATTGCCAGAGATAAATTTGATGTTATTTTTTTAGATCCCCCCAGCTTTTCAAATTCAAAGCGTATGGCGGATATCTTGGACATTCAAAGAGATCATGTTTCCCTGATCAATATGGCTATGAGACTGTTAAATCCAAATGGTATTTTGTTTTTTTCAACCAATTTTCGTCAATTTAAGTTAGATCCAATATTAAAAGAGAAATATTCGGTGCAAGACATCACTTCACAAACTATCGATCAGGATTTTAAGCGCAATAGCAAAATTCATCATTGTTTTAAAATCGTGATGCCACATTTTGCGGATAGTTGATTTCGGAGTACGAAATCATACCGAAGTAATTTTTTGCTTTTTTGTTGGGTTTTGCTTTTGATAAAGCGAAGACCAACACGACTCAGGATTTGGATTTAGTTTTAGTTTTGGTTTCCTTTTTAGTATCCATTGTTACTTCTTTTGCTTCTGCACCATAAATTTGTTCTTTTAATGAATTCATGAATCCTGCCATGAAGAATAATTCTGCTGTTAAATATAAAGGTGCAATAAGAGCTTGAGTAATATTAGCCATGAAAGCAGGTTTTCTTCCTTCTATGTAGTGACCATAAAACTGTAATCCCCAACCCACAATAAAGGTAATAATAAACACCCAAACCCCTAGCTTTGTTGGTCCATCATCGTTAAACCAACTAGCGAGCCATAACAAAAAGATCAAAATTGGGGTTAAAGCCAAAGCCAATTGCCAGTTTAATAGAAAGTAATAAACTAAGGCGGCTAAAGTAACAAGACAAGCCAAATCAGTTGCGTACACACCAGGAATAACAATTTTAACAAATCCTAAAAAGATCATGATGGAAAGAATAATTAAAGGCACTCCAGCCATATGAGTATATCGTGTCGTTGGATTTTGATGGTATGTAGCATAAAATTGAGCTTGCTCAATAAATGATTTCATTGTGTCCGTCCTGATTAATGGTTATGAAGAAAACATAGCACATAAAATCAATTAGTACCAAAAAGGACAGCGAGAGTTTCTTAACTATCTTTTTTCTTTGAAGGATTACTTTAATTATTAGAGTACTCATCCAAAGGGGTTGTTTGCTATAGATGAGTCGAGATTTATGCTATCTTTTTTCACACTGAACTGTCTTTTAAAAATTCGCAATAGAGTTTCCTATTACTCGTTTTTAAAGGCGGACCAGTGTGAAATTCAAATCGTCTAAAAACCTGTGTCTTCTATTCCAGTGGACATAAACATCATGAGCGAACTGTTCTGAGATATCTCATCATTTTTAGAGGAGAAATCATATCATCTGCCTCTATAGCAAAGGCAATAATGTCTTGAGCGTTCGTGTTATATTGACATATCCAGTTACCTTCTCCATCATCTTCTGGAGTGGGAGAGCCTGACATGACTGAAAGTAATTTATTACCTTCTTCCAGGGCCATTTCATCATTTTGAGCAGCGATTGGTCCTATAATAAATACCCAGTTTGAACTGGTGTTGTAATGACTTAGATTATAGGTAATGTACATGCCCTCCAGAATTTCAGCAGACATGGACATCCCTTCAGATTGAATAAATGGTACACCAGGACACACTTGGGGTTTTATTTGATTTGCCAAAGAAGAGCCAGCCAAGAGTAAAGCACTGATCAAAACAGTCAACTTGGTTTTCAACATCATGTTACATCTCCTTGTTATAAAAATCCTGAAGAGACTAACAAGTTGAATTTTCTGTTGCAACCATTTTTATGTATCTATTCACCACAATTTCAAAGTCATGGGAATATGCCGTATTTGGGGTAGAATGAATGGAAACCATTCTATAGAGCACAGAACACTGAGCTGTATGAACATTTTTGGAATCATTTTCTTTCAGGATACGATAAATATGGTTTTCGGTGAATTGTGCTGAGTAGTTGCTATTTTATTAGGGGATATTTCAATGAATTGTCTCACTTAGTCCTTGAGCGCGTGAAACATGAGGCTACTTTCTGATGTTGCTACAATGATATTTTTCCGAGAATGTATAAAACATTTCCTGCACCAGCTGATCCCGGGATATAGGTTGCGGCGATGGTCGTTCTTTTATAAAAGATTGATACCCATGGCAATGCTCCAGGAAAGGGAACGCTATCATAATCAACGCGAGAAGTGACCAATACTGAGTAACCAATACCAGCTTTCAGATCTTTGTTTATTGAAGCGGTTTTTAGATAGGCATAACCAACAGCTGGTTCTATATGCCTATGAGAATCCAGAAAGGCAATGGCATAAAGCCCATGCCAGTTTCCCTTTTCATCAAAAAGACTTCTACCTAATCCGCCTCCCCATGCCGCTTCATTATAGGATTTAATTTTCTCCGGCCGATAAGTATATCGGTTATGCCACGCATAACCTGAAAAATACATGTCATCGTGTCCTTCTGTCCAGATTTGATGTAGACGTTGGCATACGGGTCTAAGAAAACTTATCCATCGGGAACATGGGGTTGTTACAATTTCAGACTCAGCGACGGCATTTATAGAATAAAATATTATTAAGCTGGAAATTAATCTTTTCATTCAAATTTTAACCTTTGCAGGGTTTCTCCCAGCTATCATTTAATGGTAGAGTTAAATTGTGTAAGGTTTCGTTAGATGGAAGATAACCGGACTTTATGTTTATTGATAACCTAAATTTCGGAAATAAACAATAAATAATAAACCTGAGAGCATACTATCATGGACTTGTTTCGTAAAAAAGATATCAAAGGGTCATTAGATAATGAGTCGCATTTGGCTAAATGTCTTAATGTTTTTGATCTTACCTTTTTAGGAGTGGGTGCCATTATAGGAGCTGGCATTTTTGTTCTTACGGGAATAGTTGCGGCAACTGTGTCGGGACCAGCCGTAATATTTTCCTATGTTGTTGCAGGTTTTGCCTGTGCTTTTGCTGCTTTGTCCTATGCTGAATTAGCAGCTAGCATAGGCGGTTGCGGGAGTGCTTATGGATATGCCTACGCAGGATTTGGTGAGTTAATTGCATGGATCGTAGGGTGGGATTTGCTATTAGAATATTCCATTGCCGTATCAGCAGTTTCAATTGGTTGGAGTGGTTATGCGAATGATTTTTTAATGGCCATGAAAATATTTATTCCAACCAACTTGTTGCATGGGCCTGCTGATGGCGGAAACCTCAATGTTTTAGCAATTTTTATCATAACAGTTTTAACCGCATTATTAGTTATTGGGGTTAAATCCAGTTCTCGATTTAATAATGTCATGGTCTTCGTTAAGCTTTTGGTTATTTTTCTCTTTATAGTGATCGCATTTGGAGAAATTAAGGTTGAAAACTGGTCTTCTTTTATGCCATATGGTTGGGCTGGTGTCATGAAAGGGGCGTCAATCATCTTTTTTGCCTATGTAGGGTTTGATGCTGTATCTACGGCAGCGGAAGAAGCAATTAACCCTCAACGTGACTTACCTACAGGAATAATTGTCTCATTAGCAATTTGTACTGTGATCTATATTTTGGTTGCGGGATTATTAACAGGGATTGCTCATTATACTACTCTTAATGTATCGTCGCCCATTAGCCATGTGCTGCTTGTCCTGGGTTATAAAACAGCTGCCGGGTTGGTTGGTGTAGGAGCTATCGCCGGTTTAACCACCGTTATGCTGGTTCTGTTTTATGGTTTAACCAGAGTGTTTTTAGCGATGTCAAGAGATGGTTTACTACCGAGAGTTTTGGCAAAAACTAATGAATACACTAAAACACCAATACGGATTATCTTATTATGCGGCGTATTAATGGCCTCTCTCGCCTCTGTAACACCTATTGGTACTTTAGCCGAGTTAGTTAATATTGGTACTTTGTTTGCCTTTATCATTGTCTGTGGAGGTGTTTTGTATCTACGACGAACTCAGCCTGACCTGGAGAGACCCTACAAAACTCCATTGATGCCATATGTTCCTATATTAGGGATAATCAGCTGTATGTATTTAATTTTGAATTTACCGTGGGTTACTATATTACGTTTTATAATTTGGATGGCTGTTGGGATAATCGTGTATTTTACATTCAGCAGGGGGAATAGTGCTTTAAGTATTGAGGGCGACTGCGCTGCTGAGTAAATTATTATCTAAGCTGTAGGAGAGATTACCATAATAGCCGCAGCAACTAATGCTGCGGCGGGAATAGTTAATAGCCAGGAATAGAATATTCTTCTTAAAACTTTCCAGTGAGTACCACCAATCCCGCTAATTAGTCCAACTCCAGCAATTGATCCAGTTACAGTCTGAGTGGTTGATACAGGTACTCCACATTCTGTAGCAGCAAAAATAGTAATAGCAGCACCTGTTTCAGCGGCACAACCCTTCAAGGTATTAAGTTTGGTAATTTTGGTTCCCATGGTATGTACGATTCGCCAGCCCCCGGCCAAAGTACCAAGGCTAATTACCCCATGACATGAAACGACAACCCAAAACGGCACATAAAATACGCCATCAAGCCAAGAAGCCGAAAAAAGTAATACAGCAATGATACCCATGGTTTTCTGTGCGTCATTACCTCCATGAGTGACGCTCAATAATGCTGAGGAAATAAGCTGTAAACCTTTAAATATTGAATTCAGTTCTTCTTCGTTTTTATGTTTAAGAAACAGTGTGAAAATATGAGTAAATAATAGACCGATTAATAATCCCAGTATAGGCGATATGAATATACCCGCCGCTACTTTGACAAAGCCTGCAATTTTGAGGGAAGATAATCCTCCTTTTGCTATTGCAGCGCCAGCTAAGCCGCCAATGAGGGCATGCGAGGAACTTGATGGTAATCCGTAATACCAGGTTACTAAATTCCAGAATATCGCACCCACTAAAGCGGCTAAAATAAAATAGCTATCGACAAGAGCGGTATCGATTAATCCATATCCTATTGTTTGAGCTACGGTTAAATTAAAAATCATAAAGGCGATAAAGTTAAAAAATGCAGCCCATAGCACTGCTTGCCTTGGCGTTAAAACACCCGTAGTGACTATGGTGGCTATTGAGTTGGCGGCATCATGAAATCCATTAATAAAATCAAATACGAAAGCAATGAATATGACAAATAGAATGAATATCGTATTGTAGTCCATATGTAATAATCCTGTTAAATATAATAACTACTCTTAGTCATTAATTTTGATACAGCATTCATTAATTGTTTAATAACATAGGGAAGTTCAACTGCACCTGCTTCAATGGCTGTATTAGCATGATGCTCTTCGTCTTCTTGCATTCTTTTCAGAATGGCTTTTGTTTTTTTATCATTTGCCGGAAGATACTGTAGATGCTTTTGTAAATGAGCTGTTACTTGTCGCTCTGTTTCAGCAACAAAACCTAAACTGATTTTATCGCCGGTTAATCCAGCCAAGGCTCCCAATAAAATGGACCCGCAATACCAGATTGGATTTAATAAACTGGGTTTGCTGCCTAATTCATATAATCGTTCTTCACACCAGCCTAAGTGATCAATTTCCTCAGCTGCAGCATTAGCCATTTGCTTTTTAACATGTGTAAGATGGGCTGTTAGAGCTTGTCCTTGATAAAGAGCTTGGGCACAAACCTCTCCGGTGTGGTTTACCCTCATTAACCCTGAAATATGTTTTCTTTCTTGAGAGGAAAAAGCAGAATCGGCAATGTGTTCAGCGGGGGATTTGCGTATGGTAATTCTTTTTTGGGGTAAAACAAGAGTACGAAGCGCACTATCGACTTCAGATATTAACTTATCGAGGAAGCTTGTTGTTCGCATGGATACTTTAAATAAAGTGTTAGGGCTCTATGTTAACTTGATTAGTGGGGAGTTTGAAGTCATTAGCAAATTAAATTTTATAGGGCTATATGGGGAGCGTTGTTTTTAAGTTTTAAGGCAATTATCAATTGAGCTTAATTTTAGAAGGATATTTTGCTAATTACCCGATAAGATCCTAAGCTTTATTATACGGGAATTGTGTGCAGAGTCCGAAATTAGCAAATGATGGATAACAAGAGGAAAATCAGAGATTCATGCAAGTTAAATCATCGTATTTCTGAAGTTAATTTCAATAATTTTAATCAGTTAGAACGTGGATTAATAAGTGAGTTGATAAAATTTAGTCATGGTGATCACACGGTGCGTTCTTTAAGTAATTATGTATTGAAATTACTCGGTAAACATCCCTTATTAAAAGGTAGAATTGCGGCGATTTGGCATTATGATGGAAATCATGTCGATATTCTTGCTTCTACTGGTTTGAAATTTGATGTGCAAGACGAGTTAAGGGAGTTTTTGACGCCTGTTAAAGATTGGCATTTTTTAGAGATAAATAAAACGAGTATTCAGAACGATTTTAAAAAAAAATTAAAAGAACGCATGGATATTTGTCTTGATAAATTACATGAGAATTTGTTTTTTATTAGTTTCTGGCTTGAAACGATTGATTTGAACTTTGAAATATTAAATCCTTTTTTTAAGGATATTTTAGGCATATTAAACTTGTCCTTGGCCAAATTGATGAGTAAAAAGCAGGAAAATCTGCTGACCACCATTCTGGAAAAAGCAGGCGATTCGGTCGAGATCACTAATGATGAAGCAGTCATTCAATATGTTAATCCGGCGTTTGAAAACATAACTTTATATAAGGCTTCTGAAGCAATTAACAAGACTGTAGCATCCTTGCTGCGTTCTCCAGTCGAAGACGAACAAATATTTGAGCAAATAAATCAAAATCTTAAAGCAGGGAAGACGTGGAAAGGTCAAATACGTTCAAGAAAAAAAGATGATAGTTATTGGATTGCACAAACGATCATTGTCCCTGTTATGGATGATGAATTGGGTAAAGTGACGCAACATATTGCAATTAAGCAGGATATTACTGAACAAGTACATCAATTCAATCAATTAAAAATCAATGAAGAAAGATATCGAAATCTGATGAATGCGGTGTCCGATGGAGTTTTTATTCATAATTTGAAAGGAGTATTTTTAGAGGTAAATGACGCAGCTTGTTTATCTTTAAACTATACCCGGGATGAACTAATCAATTCCTATGTTTGGGATATAGAGGTGGGAGTTTCTCTGGATGATTTAAACCAGATTTGGAAAGATGTTCAAAAGGGACCAATTAATATTGAGGGTATCCATCGTAGAAAGGATGGAACAGTTTTTCCTGTAGATGTTCGCTTGGCGCTCTTTAATGCGACCGGGGGAAATTTGGTTGTAGCGATAGTAAGGGATATTACCTTACAAAAACGCTCGGAAGCTACTATAAGAAAGTTAACACGTGCATTAGAGCAAAGTCCTGTATTAGTCATAATAACTGATATCACAGGGACTATCGAGTATGTTAATGCAAAGGTAATAGAAGAAACAGGTTATTGCCACGAAGAATTAGTGGGTCAAAGTACGAGAGTTTTACGATCAGGACAAACCCCGCAAGAAATTTATAAAACCATGTGGGAACAATTAGCCGAAGGAATAGAATGGCGCGGTGAATTGTTGAATAAAAACAAATCAGGAGAACATTTTTGGGTATCTGCAATTATTTCACCAATTCGTAATGATAATGAAGAGATAACTCATTATTTGGCCGTTATGGAAGATATAACACAGAAAAAAAGTTATGAGGAAATGTTAAAACATCAAGCCACATTTGATAATTTAACGAATCTTCCGAATCGGCTTTATGCATTTAATAAATTAGAGCGAGCCATTTCTAAGTCACATCTCAATAATCAAAAATTGGCAGTGTTATTTTTAGATTTGGATGAATTCAAGCACATTAATGATTCCTTAGGACATGCCGCTGGTGATTTACTATTAAAAGCATTATCAGAACGCTTTATATCAGTTATTCGACAAACAGACACCATCGCTCGATTGGGTGGTGATGAATTCATGATGATTTTAGAAAACATCACACAAGACTCAGATGCTGAGAGTATCGCAAAAAAATGTCGAGAAACTTGTTTTCAGCCTTTTACCATTGAATCACAAGAGTTATTGGTGTCTACAAGTATTGGAATTGCAATATATCCTGACCATGGTAAAGACGCCAAAACTTTAATGCGCAATGCCGATACCGCTATGTATCAGAGCAAGGTTCAAGGTAAAAATAATTGGACAGTATTTCAAAACAGCATGGTTGAGGAAGAAAGTAATCATCTTCGCATTAAGGCAGAGTTACATCAGGCTTTAATTCGTAATGAATTGTATATTTGTTATCAACCTATCATCGATCTTAAAGAGAATAAAGTGGTTGCCGCGGAAGCTTTGTTACGTTGGCAAAATACTACCTTGGGCCAAATTACCCCTGATCAGCTAATTCCCTTAGCAGAAGAGACAGGAATGATCATTCCAATGGGATACTGGATATTAGATAAGGTATGTTCACAAGCTAAGGAATGGCAATTTATTACGGGCACCAAGATAAAAATTGCAGTGAACATTTCTACTTCGCAATTAAAACAAAAAGATTTTGTTGATAAGGTCAAATTAATTTTGAAAAGGACGAAATTATCTCCGGACTCTTTGATTTTTGAGATTACTGAATCGGCTTTTATTGATGATTCAAAATTTATTTTATCTCAATTGAACAAGTTAAATGAAATGAACATTCATTTTTCTTTGGATGATTTTGGAGTAGGGTATTCTTTCTTGAAATATATCCAATCTTATCCATTCAAAAGCCTAAAAATTGATCGTGTTTTTATCCAGGGGATTAATACCGATCATAATGAATTGGGTTTGATCAATAGTATAATAACCATGGCAAGAAATTTAAAACTGTTGGTCATAGCCGAAGGGGTAGAAACGGCAGAACAACTGGAATTAATGTACTCAATGAACTGTGATATGGTGCAAGGTTGGTATTTTTCAAAACCTTTGAGCGGGGAGAAATTTTTATTTTATTTGATGAATAAGTAGGCTCAATTATCAAATAAACTGTCTTCCGAACTCTTTATGAGACAGCAGATAAGGGCCATATCTTTGCAGGGACATGGCACATATAAAAATACAGCAGTCTGTGTTTAATTCTAATAAGTTTACCGAACTGTTGTTAAAGCTATTTTATGATTTGAAGATAAATTCTTTTCCATCCATTGTGCAAGTTGATTAACCACTTCTTTTTGGTTGTATCTGCTAGCAGGATGTGATGTTATTAATCCTTTTTCAGCAAGTGCATCAGCTAAGTAGGATGTAAAGGAATGGTGATGATAGGCTCTTGATGAATTGCCCAAAAAGTCTTTCAATCTTTTTACTGTATCATCCAGCGCCACATCTTTAGGTTTGATTGAGTCATATAATTTATTGGCTGTAGTAATTCCATATGCTCCGTGCCGGAAAAAACTAAAAATACCATCGCCTTGTCCTCTATTATATTTGGAATTGCATTTATTTTGAGAGTTGCTGTGGTAATTCGTATAATTCTGAACAGCGGTGTAAACAGCTGATTGCAGATCACTAACCGAAAGGAGTTGTTTTTTCAGAGGTGTATTAACCGGTAACTCAGTTTTTTTATCTATTGGTTTTCGTTCTGTTTTTATTGTTTTATTTTCTGTTGATTTATGCGTCACTTCAACTTGTTTTATTGGCTCATCGTTGGTTTCCTGGGGTAAAGAGTCCTTTTTAATTCTAGCTTGTAAATGACTGGGTAAGCGTCTTCCCTTTGCGCCAACAGGGCGGCCTAGTACAAGATGATTCAGTCTTGTTTCTTCTTTTTTATGCTCCACTTTGGAATTATGAGCTTCCGGGATTTGCCCTTCTTGAATGGGGATCCCTTTAAAACGTTTGTACTTGGTTTCAGTATCAATAGTTTCCCAAGCTTCTTGTATCTCTTTAGATGTGATTGATTGAATATTGTTGTCAGTCTTTTTTGGGGCAAAAGGGTTAATCCCCCCCATTTTTTTTATGCGCTCTTCCTTTTGTATCGCCTCTAGTCTTTGTTCATACTTTTTCTTGATTGAATCATATAATTCATTTTCTTCCAGATTTAGCAATTCAAGCAAGGCTTCGGTTTTCATCAATAAACTCCAATTGTATGAGAAACATTAAATTTTGCTCAAATTATATACAGGAAACCTTAAGGAAACCTTAAGGAAACAGGCTATTCATTGAGTTTAAATCATTGCTAATCTATGCCAAGCTCTGCGATAAAGGCCAAACCCAATTTAGTAAAATTAACCATATGCTCCAGGTTCAGGATGTCCAGGGTATCATCAGAGGTATGAATATATGGATTATCATTGTCTAAAGTAGTGGCTGATGGATAAGACGTTTTGAACCCTTCATTTGCCCAATTCACATGATCACTGCATGCATAACCGCATTTAGTGTATCCAACGGGAATCTTTACATAGTGGGTTAATAATTTCGCTGTAAATTTGGTTAAATTCTTATCTACGTAATCTTTTAATAGCCAAATAGTTTGATCTTTGGAATTGGCTCTATACCCTGCTTGATCGAGCTGCATTACAGCTTTCACTGGAATTTTTTTCTGCAAAAAATCTTGTACTACATAACCTGAACCTATTAGACCTCTTTCCTCCGCTGCATAGGCGATAAAATAAACAGGTCTGTTCAATTCTAATCCTGAGGAGAGAAGGACCCTTGCCATTTCAAGCTCAACTGATATTCCACTGGAGTCATCATCTGCGCCAGGCATGTTTCCGTCCAGAGTATCAATATGTGCTCCTATAACAATTGCTTCACCAGTTTTTCTCTTTCCAATTACAGTGACTACAGAGGGCTGTATGAATTTATTCCCGGTTTTGACAAAATAGCTATCAACATCGTTTCTTCCATAATCGTGGGCTAATGTATCAAATTGTTGTTTAAACCATTGAGCAGCCTCTACTCCTGTTCTGGATTTGGCAGAGCGATTGATATAACCAGTTAACTGTTGATTGGTCTGCCATATTTTGGCGGGATCAATTTGCTTTAACAAATCCTGAACTTGAGTTTCATGATTAATGGGATAAGAGTATGTGTGAGAGACAAACTCGTATTGGGTTAATTTATGTAATAGTTTCTGCGAATTAATGACATTATTGTGGTTGTTGTCGAAATAGGGCTCAGCATTAAGATAATTTCCGCAAACAGGTCTCATTTTTTGTAGGGTATTGGTAATATTGTCGTTGATGGAAATGGCTATGAAACTAAAACCTTCTGATTGCGCAATTAATCTGGCTTTGTCTTTTAATTGCTCGTACATACAATTTGAAACAACGATTTTATCCTCGTAGGATTCAGATAGCGACCACCCGGTAGCACTTAAAAAACACAATAAAATAACGGTAGCCATCCTTGATTTAAAGGTCATAATGAAAAACTCCACTTTATTTTTTATTCATTGCAATATATTACAGGACGGAGATTTAGGCTATTTTTTTTATTCTGCTGGTTTAGAAAGCAAATGAACTGTAGCGACTTAACTGAATATTCAGGAGAATTTTGCTTTAGTTATTTTAATTTTATATTTAGGTGATATATATTTAGCTATTGAAATTTATTCAAAAAATTAAATAATCCTCTGACAAGGATAGTTCATTATGGATGAGATCAGTAGCTTTCGAGGCATGGCTGGTGAGGTTGTTCGTGGGTTCTTAAAATTTGGTACTTTTCTGACTATTATCCCTGTCATTTTATTTTGGGTTTTTGTTTATATTCTTTTATATTTTATTGGCAATAGATTACCCGGCTATTTATTTTTGTTAATTAATTTAATCGCCTATTCTTTTTTAATAGCTCGTTTTGCTATTCCTGCGAGCCAGGGAGAGTTGCATGCTGGATTATTTAATAACCATATTCATAGAGGGGAAACATTAGCGTTTGTTGGACGATATTTTATTTATACACTATTTTGGATAGTTCCAACCACCCTACTCGCTTATTATGTGCTTAAGACAGATTCTTTATTAAGCTTAATGTTTTCCAGTAGCTTTTCTTCTTTTACTGGGGCAGGATTTCATGGTTTGTTATTAGCTTTTATTATTTTGATTTGTATATTTGCGCCAACAATTAGTTGTATTTTATCTACTGAAACTTCTTCAATTAATGATGTATTTAGTCTGGATCCTATCGCTTGGCTTTATGATGAAAGACGGTATGATTTAAGTACTTATTATGTTTCGATTATTGGAGGGATATTGGTTTTTTATGCGAAATATTTAATACCCCTTTTAATTATTAACCTTATGGCCTATAAAATTTCTTTTGAGGCAGGGGCGACCTTTTCGTTCTTCATTTATTTACTTCCTGTCCTTGCATCTCCCATTTTGGTTGGCCGTTTAAGTGGTGCATTTATTATTGGAGAATCCAATTTATATGAGCAGTCAACCCCTATTCGTCATTCCACAGTCTCTCAAACCTTGGGGGGTGCAGAGGAGACATCACAATCGGAGACTATATTGCAGCAAAATGAGTTATCCGATTTAGTCAAATGCAAAAAAACTTATGAGCATTTGGTTAATCAAATCAATAAATTAAACACGGCAGAGCTTAATAAAATCATGTCCGAAGCGGAAAATGCCAAGCAGAATGTCTATACTTTGCTTCAGTTGAGTTATTTATACAAAAAAATGGATCGCAAAACGGAATCATTAGAAAAAGCGAATGCGGCTTTTTCCATATGCCTCAATGAAGGGATGGGTTATGAGGCGGTGCAATTATTTAAATATTTCACCAAAGACCGTTCTCAGTTGCAATTAGAAAATTCCCAGCTGCTTGTTTTAGCCCCTCATTTGAGTAAGCATCAATTGTTTATGGACGCTGCCTGGTGCTATTTGTTAGTTATGGCTGATGAATTGAGTTCGGAAGAACTCCTATCAATTCAAAAGAAGTTTGTGAGTTTGGCCAATGAAGCAGGTCAACAGAATCATTTGGACATCTCTATAAATCTTTATAACTTGTTCTTACAACGTTATCCGGACTCTACATTAATTGATTATGTTAAAACTGCTGTGGTTAGTGTACAGGAGAAAATGAAAAAATCATGATTTTTCATCCATGGAATTAAAGAGTTATTTGAATTGAATAGTAAAAAAGAATTAGTGCCCCTTTATAAAAGGGGCAATTTTTATTTAAACCATCAAACTCACAGACCCAATTTTTTCCTCGTGTTTCTCTAAAATATTCTTACTATCCTCCAAAGTATTGGAAATTATCGAATACGTTGGTGAATCTGTACTTCGAAGTCTTTCGTCGCGTTCGCGTAATGCTTTCTTGCCAAAAAAAGTACCTGCTTTAAAGAAACCAAAACCTAAAATGCCAGGAACAACTTGAAAGGGAATACTGTCTTTTGGGGTATTAGGCTTGAAAAAAACTCCGCCACCATAAGTAACATTGGTCATCGCTTTGGCTTGAACTTTTTCGTTCACCACTAGGTTTAAATATTCCATTATGTGGAGAGTCGTGTTTTGAGATACATTAAAATCAAGAGGGAAAAACTCAGATGTAACTGGCCCTATGTAATGAGAAGTATTCACCACGCCAGTCTCATTGGTTCTATGTGACGGATAAGTAAAATGTTGTTTTGACAAATCTGAAATTGAATAATCCAATACACTTTTAGCCAAAACACTACTAAATGACGCTATGGATAAAGAAGTAAAAAAAGATTCTGCATTAACGTACAGGTATTCTTTATAAGACGGGGCATCCAGTTTAATGCCATATTTGGTCTTAAAATCATGTTGATCTTCTCTGTTTTGTTGCCATTTTTTAAGATTAGCTCCCAAAGTTCTTAAAGCAGTTCCCGAAAGGATTGCAAGGGAACTTGCCATAAAAATAGTATTGGGATTGGCAAAATCTTTTAATTCATACGAGCCGCCTCCAACTCGTTCTAGTAAGTCTCGATGGAAGGGTATTGTTTGATTAAAGCCGTAATTAAATTCTACAGCGGTAACATCAAGATTAACTGTGCCAGCTACACCTACTGACCCAAAGTACCCTGCTTGTACCGTTTCATCCAGCGAGTAAGAAAAAGAGACTCCTGCTCCGCCGATCAGGCAAGCCAGAGAGCCAATGGCATTTAGAGAATACGCTGCACCCTCGATTACTGTATCTGTAATCACACGATAGGCAGTCCAAAATCGATCAGTCCATCCCATATTTAAGATCTTTTATTGAATTATAAAATCTTTGATTAGCCACTTTGGTTAAGCATGAATCAAAAAGCCAGTGTGAAGAATATCACATTTTTTTAAAAACAAGGTGTATTTTGGAGAAAATAAGGCAATTAGCTTCAAAATAGATCAGTTTTGATTGTTATTTATTCCAAATAAAGACATCTCGCACGAATAGAAAGTAGTTGCTATATTTAAACTATAAGGTATTACACAATATAAGAAATGAAATTATACCAGATCAGTACAAACAAAATACGACTCATTATCAGCGTGTGGCCTATTTATTTGGTGGCTGTACTGTTTCTGATAGTCAGTGTTTTTACAATGGCCATTGTAATGATTGAGTACACCATTGTCTGTAAAGACAAACAACAGCATCTGGCCAATGAATGTACTTTGGAGCGTAGTTTTTATAATTTATATCGTTCCAGCACTTATTTGGGTGATTTAAAGCAAGCGGTGGTAAAGAGTAGCCGCTCTAGTAAAGGCAATACAGTTTATTATGTCGACTTATTAACAAATCAAGACTCTGTAAATCTGACTGGCGGTAGTTCTAGCGGTCAAAAAGATAAGGAAATTGCTGCGCAAGGCATTAATAATTACATACATGATAGTTTAGAGACGAGTTTTAAAGTAATTTACCCAACTCCATGGTGGATGTATAGTTTATCTGGATTTTTTTTGTTAGTAGGTATTCTATTACTAACATTTAAAAGTGCCACAATTGATTTGGATAATATATTGAAAACAATAGTAATAAAAAGAAAGGGGCTATTTAAGACGGATGAAACGAAATTATCGTTCTCCGATGTTGATAAAATTATAATACAAGAATCAAGTGGGAGTAGAGGGACGAAAACTTATCGATTAGCTATCTCTTTGAAGGATAAGCCTCCTCTTCCTTTAGTAGCAACGTACGATTCTTCTTTTACCAAAAAGGAAGCTATCGCTAACCAATTAAATCAGTTTATCAATGAGAGTTGATAAGATTCGATGTAATTTGAAAAGCACTTAATAAAACCTTAAGCAAGAATTGTATACAATATGAACAATTTTGGTCAAAAAGATCAGTGTACAGATTCTTGTGAAGGAAAATAGCATGTCCAAATTGATTACTCTGTTATTAAGTATTTTAATTGGTTTATTAAGTTTCCCAATTTATGCTCAAAAAACGATTCGACTTAACCCTAATGAAACTAAAATACTTAAAAATAACACTTTATGGACTTTGAATGCCACCTGCAATATACAGGGTAATACTCAAATTAAAGGAAAAATCAAAATCATTGTTTTAAAAAATAATGGCACTGTGAATGGTAAAAGCCTCTCAACTGGTCAGGGTACTTCTCTTCAAGTTAAAAATAATAGCAACATCTCTGTGAGTGCTGAAGCGGGTACTCAAATTAATCTAATCAATTTAGGCGATCAAGAATTACAAGCAGTTTGTTATACCTAATTGAGTCAGCACTTTTCAAGTGAATTTTGAAATCCGTGCCTGTTTGCAGGGAAGGCATTACTAATGTGCTCAGGCCTATGTAACCCCCAATCCTTTCATTAAAAAAGTATTTAATCCTGTGGATTAATTTATCTAAATTTCCTCATAAAGAAATTTTTAACTCGGCCTTGATGTTTTTAGTCAGTCAGGACACTTTGTTGCTAAGGGAAACCTGTCCACATAGTTGATTTGCTTTATCGTTATCTTATATCAATAATTTATACAGATTACAGCAATAGCTGGTAAAGGATGGAGGTCATTATGAGCATTTCTTTGAAGGAAGTTAAAAAATTCGCTAATGACTGGTTTCATACAGTTGCTAATGGGGGAACTGGCGATGATCAGGCAAAATTTCATTTACATAGAGATGCACGTATTTTTACTGGCGATGGCGTATCATTTACTTTAGATGAACATCACAAATTACATCAACAATGGATTAATGAAAAACATGTTTTTGGTCCACTTGAGCTAACAAAAATTCATGATAATCCCGAACGAGTTCGGATTAATGGAACGGTTTATTGGGAAGCAACTCAACGAGCGGAGAGTCAATCTCTTATTATTATTAAGATGATAGTAGGGGAGACCTGGTATATAGAAAAAACATCGCGGGGGTTACGATTTGTTCTATATATCTCTGGACCATTTCATCCTTTACCCGATTCTTCCCCATTAAACTTGTAAAAAAATCACACGTTGTTATTCGGTTAATAATAGAGCAAAGGATAAATAATCTCCACTGTAGTTAGGGTTATTCACTCTTTTGATAAACTGATTAAGATATCCGATTTCTATTGTGCTGTTTTTACTGGTTTTATAGCCCAAGCCCACGAATAAACGATTTTGATCGAAGCCTTGGTTACTTTGAAGATTGAAGTCATTGAGATGAAAAAATGCTTCTTCAGTAATAACCCCTTGGTATTTTGGGTGTCTGGGAACAAAAATATTGGTTTTAAATAATTGTCTATAACGCCAGGCCATATGAACAGTACTTTGGATAAAACGCTCTTCCAACCGTGAGCGTGCTGTAAGTCTGAAGCGGGTGTATTTTTTGCTCCATAATAATTGTTGCCAGATTCGATTTTCTTCGACGGATTGGCTAACGAATGGTTGGGCAGTATAAATCCTGGCGTACCCAAGCCAAATGGTTGTTGTGGGAGTCAATTCATATCCTATGCCAGGACGTAGTACGAGTTGGGATAATTGTGATACATTTTCACCAATCCGGTCCTGGATATCAAGCCAATATCTTATCGCGCGATGCTGTTTATTTATTGGTCCCATTGCCGTGATATTGGTCCATAATTGGACATCTCCCGTTGTTGCTCTGGCAGGGGAAAAATAGAATAACTGTAAAATAAACAAAGTGAAAAAAGTAGATAGGCCTATTCGTTTTAATTGCAGAATGGATTGATAATTCATCCTTTAAGCCCCATTGCAATGCCGAGATACATCGAATTGACAGCGATTGTTAACATAGCCCATTACATTGTTTTTGATTTTTTGAATAAAATAATTATTGGTCATTTTCTTTTTAATATGGATTGAGGCAAACCTTAGCCTTATTGTTCCTTAGATTAAGACTAAAAATCAATGGGATAATCCGTTACTAGTAATTGCTAAGGGTGAATAATAGATCAATGACAGTTTATTACTAAAAGGTCAGGTTATAAATCTGAAGATAAGTTCCATCATTTTCCATATCAATTAATGCTTGATTAATTTGTTTAATAAGTGCATCTTGACCTAACTTAGTCATAATGGCATACCCTAATGGGTTTGGAATGCTATTACCTAATAATTTATAAGTGGACATACTATTATCAGCCCAATAACTGACTTGTCCGCTATCGGCTATTAGCGCGCTAATCTCCTGATTATCCAGAGCATTAAGCATATTCTCCGCTGTGTCATAATAGGTTAACTGAATATTATTTTTAAAGTATTCTTTGGCCAAATCAACATCGGATGAGCCTCGAAAGACACCTATTGCTTTTCCTTTGAGGTCTTCAGGATTTGTGAAATTGGAGTTAGCTAATACAAGAAATTGGCTGGAACTAGGTATATACGGCATACTGAATAAAAAATTTTGGCTCCGTTCAGAAGTGACGCTTATTGTAGCAATGCCCAAGTCAATTTCACCCGAGTTAAGCTTCGAAAAGATATCTTGGAACAACACGGCTTTATATTGGCATTTTGCTTTGATTCGTTTGCAAATCTCATCCATAAGGTTAATTTCAAAACCATAAAATTCCTGTTTTTGGGTATTCGTAAGTTGAATTTCGTAAGGAGGATTATAGGATAATGTCCCTATGGTTAGAGTAAGCGCGTATGATTTACAAAATGAAAGAAATAATATTAAAGAACACAGATATAGAGAATATGAATAAACTCTGTGGTGCCCCATATCAATATCCCTTTTCAGATGGTTTTTATTATAGTTTAGCTTTTTTAATGAAAAATAAAAGAACTATTTGATTATTAATGACCCCTATTGATTTTTATTTGTCGTATGGCATGCCCACTTGCTTTAAAATCGCAGAGTAGGTGTCATAAATTTACAAATGATCTCAATAGATGTTATCAGGTGAAACAATGGTGCTCAGAAAAAGAGAGTGTTGATTGATTTTCCAAGTCGTTTTGTACATCGAGCCATTTTAAAAGTCTGGGGCGGAATAATTTAAAAAATAAATGGAATCGATTGGTTGAACGAATCTGCGCTATCTGGTCGCCATGGTAAAGCTCTTCAATTTCAGAGGGTGTTGTTAATTTTAAATTTAAGGCTATTTTATCCATATGGAAGCCAATATCAGACAGTGCACTATTATGTAATTTGAATTCGCCTTCAATGATTTCTTTTCCATTTAGTTTGAAATCAGTGATTGTGAATTTGTGTTGATAGAAATAATCACAGGTTCGACCATTCTCCTCTTTTAATTTCGCGTCCGCACCTGCATTTATAAGTTCCCTGATGAGCTCATCAAAATGATAAAAATTAGCCCAATGTAGAGCAGTCATGCCATGATGATCCGATTGATTAACATCACATCCTAATTCTCGCATTTTTGCTAAAATCAATCTGGCAGCCTCTTTATCAGCAAGTTTGCAGGCCAATATGAGAGCGGTATTTTCATAAGATCTTTTGGTTAGCAAATTGCGATTCGCAAATGCTAAAGTACGGTTTAAATTTTCTCTATTGCCTTCAATAATAGCCAGATGCAACGGAGTATTTGTTGGTACTTGATCATCGTAACTTTCTTTGTTTGGTACACTCATTTGGCAATAAGGTTGCAAGATCTCCTGCATGAGCAATAATGGTGTGCTGCTGTGCTGTAGTTCTTCATGATAAAAGGAAAAAAAGGCATCGAGAGCATTTAATTGATTAAAAAAAGGATATATTGTTTTTAGAATTCCTGGGTTTAATAAATTATATTCTTCTAATTGAAGTACAAATAATTCGAATTTTTCTATGCTCGTTTTATTAGACAAATAAGGGATAATATTTTCCATAAAATCTTGACGTAATAAGCCTAATTGATTAATCAATTTTAGGAATTTTGTGAGGGCAATGAGATCTTGGAGAGAGGGTGTTTTTGTCATGAGCAAATCAGCTATTGTTGGAATCAATTCAGGAGGTATTATTCTGGTTATTTCAAACAATTCAAACAGTAGGTACCATTCCTTGTATTCATCAAATACTCCATCTCCCTGGTAAATTTGAAGAGGAGGGACCCCAGTGATATTAGTATATCGTTCCAGTTTGTTATTTAGGGCCAAATAACATACAAGTTCATAAATTTTATCATCTTGAGGCGGGAGCATCCTGATCGCTTTAATTAGAGCTGTTTTTGATATTGAGAGGGTGTTTTCATCGGTATAGGTACGAAGTGCTAACGTCGGATTAGAAAAATTCTTGTTTTTAATGAAACAAACTAAATGGGTTAAGTCTGTTAATTGTTGAAATTGACTATTTGCCCAAGTTTCTTTGAATCCTGCAGCCACTTTGACTTCAATTTCATCAATAGGAATGTCAGCTGTATTGATTATTGCTAACAGCCAATTATTAAAAGCAATTGCTTCAACATGAAGTGTTGATGAGGACATAATCATTCCTTAAATAAATTTGTTAATATTATTAGCAAAAGGTATGATTTTAACAACATTAAAGTGACAGTTTGTAAAAGAAATAGAATCCAGTATTTATGTATGGCTGCCAGGTTTCGTCCTTGTATTCGAACAATAATGCCTGGTTTGGGTGAATACAGATTACCTCTACATTGGATTGGACAAGGATCGCCAGATTTTAAATTTGAAATCAAAATGTGACGCTCTATTGTGTTTTTATGGGTTGAATGCGTTAATCACCCACTGTTGATTTTTCTAACAAGCTACTTTTAAAATTGCGACACAACCCTTTGATAATCCATGCTCGAAATTAGCACTAATTGGAGGATATGACCTAATGTTGGTTCCTGAAATATCATTACTTGATCATCTCCCAGGCTATATTGGTTGGAAGGATTTAAACCGTCATTATTTAGGAGCAAACAAAGCTTTGCTGGAATTCAAAGGTTTTAGTGATGTAGAAGAGGTTGCTGGTAAAACAGATGAGGATCTGTCGCCTTGGTCTATTGAAGAGAATAAAATTTTCCAGCAGCAAGATTTATGCGTATTAAACGGCGAAAAAGTATCAACAGTACATTTAGACTCAAAGACTAGTGAAGTTTTCCTATTAGAAAAATGTCCTTTAACAGACCAAAACAATAACGTGACGGGATTGATTTATTATTGCCGCCCTTGCCATAAGAATGAGGTTTTTACAATGTTAAGGCAGTTTGATGATAAATTGCATTTAAGCACTCATCATTACACGCTGAATAACAATGAAAATAAATATGGATTAACAAGCCGTGAGTGTGAATGTGTTTTTTTATTAATAAGGGGCAAATCCGCTAAAGAAATAGGGGTTTTGCTTTCTCTATCAAAACGAACAATAGAGTCTTACATAGAAAATATTAAAAATAAAATGGATTGCAAGAATAAAGCTGAAATACTGGTGAAAGCAGTGTTAAATGGCTATCACAATCACATCCCTGCAAGATTAAATCAGGCTGCTATTATAAAGTCACTTTAATAATTATCGCTGGAGATTTTTTACCGTATAAATACGGTGATTGAAGCAAGCCTGAATACTATATTATTTTAATTACCAGAATCATTTAATTCAAAGGAAATCCGCATGCGTCAGTTATTGATTACAATTTTTATTTTTTGGTTATCTAATGCAGCCTATTGTGCACCTGTTTTCGAAATTCTTCCCCTTGGCGTCTATGGTGGTTTGAAAGATGGAAATTTATCCGCTTATTTATTAAAAACTATCGAGAGCGAAAATTATACGGCTCTGGATGCGGGGACTTTGGTGCATGGGCTAGAAGTTGCAGTTGATAGACAATCAGTGCGTAATAAAAATGTTAAAGATTTGCTACAAAAACATATTCCAGCTTATCTCATTTCTCACGCACATCTTGATCATCTTATGGGTCTTGTGATGGCGCAACCCGAATTGCGAGAGCAGCAAATAATTATGGCGCGCGAAGAAACAATGCAGGCATTGCAGAAAAATATTTTTAATTGGTCTGTTTGGGGGAATTTTGGGGATAGTGGAGAAATTCCACACTTGAATTATCAGCATTATCAAACTATGCCATTACTACAATGGGTTGCAATTCCTAATACTGATCTGCATGTAAAGGCTTTCCCTTTGAGTCATGGTGGCATGGCATCAAGCGCTTTTTTAATACGTTATAAGACTGAATATATCTTATATTTTGGTGATACTGGTGCTGATAGCATTGAAAAATCGACCAACATGGAGAATATTTGGAAAGAAATTGCGCCACTCATAAGAAATAAGCAGCTTCATGCCATCATGCTAGAGTGTTCATTTTTAAATTCACAGCCAGATGACAAATTATTTGGTCATTTAAAACCAAACCTATTTATGTTGGAGTTGCGGCAATTGGCCTTGATTGTTGATCCTTTAGATTTAAGAAACTCACTACGGGGATTACCAGTAATTGTTACTCACATCAAACCCAGATTAGTTGATTTTACAAATTCTCAGGAAGATACGGGAGGGCAGGTTATAAACGAATTGTCCCTGGAAAATGATATTGGTGTAGAGTTAATTAAACCCGAGCAAGGTGTAATGTTAAGTTTATAATAGACGCAATTTCACTACAGCCGCTAAGTGTGCAAAACCAGTCTTAATATATCATTTAGGGTATTGCATATAAGGGGCTGTTGTGAAACATTCCGAATGAATTTTGTTCCATGGGCAAAGCCTTGGATAATATTAAGACTTTAAGTTATCGGTTAGTAACTGGGAAATCACACCGAACTACCGAAAATCCACGGGTATCATTTTGGCTTATGGACGTTATTATTTGATGGAAATTCTTTGGGCCATAATGTTTGCCTCAATCCTGGAGTTTTTCGTAAGTCCTGTCTTATTTACAAAGTTCATTAATTTTCGGTAGGCTCACTTTATTAATATGTGCCTGTTTCGGTAATAGCTGAATTCCCCATAGTGAGAGCATAGGATTATAATCTATCGTATATCGAGCATCCGCAAGAATGAAAGGATCTTTATTAGCAACAATTAAAAATCCGTCAGTAAACCAGCTGAATGTTGTCAAATCACTTTTTTGCCCTGTTGAAAGGGCAAACGGCAGTGCTTGTTCTGTATAACTTAATGTTTGTGTTATTGGGCGGATTGTTGTTTGGTGCCAAAGCGGGGTTTTTGCTTCAGCAATAATAACACAATGGTTTTGTTTTGCGATGATGCGCCAGTAAGTAGAACTGGCTAATTTTGGTAGGGCGCGCGTATGGTTTAATTTGAGATTATTGGTAGTGGCATACTGATGTGCACCATATAAAGCTCGATTATGTTGTATTGTATTAAAAACCAGAAAAATACCAGAGAACATTAAACCTGCCGTCACCGCTTTTTGATTTTGATGTATAACCGACCAGATAGTACCCAAAAGCAGGGGCAGAGTAAAAACAGGGTCAATGATGGAAACAATATCCCAACTAATACGAGCATTACTCCATGGCCAAAACAAAACAGTACCGTAAGACGTAAGTGAATCTAATAAGCCATGAGTTGCATAACCAACAAGAGCGGCTCCAATCGTTAGCTTCCAATGCCTTCTATATTGTGCGAAACACAATAAAAATAATGCAACTATCAACCCTCCAATTGGAATAAATAGCAATGAATGGGTCAAATAGCGGTGCCATTGTTCCAGGCTCAATGGTTCTTGGCTAAAGCGAATAAAAACATCCAGATCAGGAGCCATCCCTGCCAAAGCCCCTACTTGCCAGGGTATTTGTTTGTTATATCTACCAAACACTGTTTGAGCGCAAGCGGCGCCTAAGGCACCATGAGTAATAGGGTCCATTAAATACTAGGGAGTTGTAAGGCAACTGCAAGCAATTGCATCAATAGTAAACCACTGGTTTGCATGAAAATAGCTAAATCCAGCGACTAATTCATATCTATAGGCATTTAGTTTTATCTTTGCACCATTATTTAAGCTAAAAAAGAGGAGCTATAGATTATAGGGGCTAATTGTCCCTAATTCTATAGACTTCGCCCGAATCCTCATGTACTTGATGTATACACTCCGTCTCTCCTCGCACTGCTCTCTGTAGCGAGTTTCCGAAAAAGTCTTATATCAAATTAACTTCGATGAAGAGAGCGGTGAAATTAATTTAAACAGAACATATCATATCGTGTCCACAGCAGACAGGAGATTTGATTTGTCCACAACCATTAGGACACTTCGCTACCTGCACCTTGTTTCCATCGTCTTTGACTATGATTCCACTGACTAGCAGAGCATTGCATTTACTACAGGTTAAATTCTTGACACCCATTCCGCATTGATTGCATTTACATTCCATTGTTAAAACTCCTTTTAAGGTTAAAATTTCTTATTGGTATACACTATATTAATTACATTTTAGAAAGTTAAGAAGGGCTTTTTAGTTTTCTCTTTGGATTAGGTTGCTGCCCTAGTAATATCTCATTCACGCTGTCTCTAATGCTTTCTGTAATTGAGCTAAGATTTAAGTGATCATCTGTTAAGCCAAATGGCTCTTCCAAATTTCGAGCAATTCCTTCTATAGCAATGATTAAATAAGTGATGATAATGGTGACTGGCACAGCCCAAATTCCTAAAGTATCAATTAAACTGCAAGGTAAAAACAAGATAAAAATTATGAATGCATGCTTTACGAAGACTCGAAAGGAAATTGAAATAAAGGTATTTTTAATGCGTTCACAGCCACCGCAAATATCCATAAATTTACTAAATTCGTTATCCAATAACCAGAGATTGAATCTTTGGGTCGCTTTAGCTTGAGCAGATAGCTCACGATACAGCTCTTGAGCAACATAGGAGGGGACATGATTCGGAAGATTTTGCATAGTTAAAAATTTTTTAAAATCATCGCGAGTGCTTTTTTGTCTTAGGTGTATGGCTAATACTTCGCAAAATGTATTGATGAACTCGGAGAATTTTTTAGCTTCATCGGCGTCAGGCAATAATAATATCTTGATTTTTATTGCTAAATTGCGACTGGCGTTCACTAATTGTCCCCATAGAGTTCTGGCCTCCCACCAACGTTCATAAGCGCGATTACTTCTGAAAACCAGAAGCAAACCTAAAATTATGCCAAATACGCTTTGTGAATAGGATAACCAGCTGCTGGAGTGTAAGTTTACTTGTTCAAACCAAAAATAAATAATGGCGCTGTAGACACCAACCAAAATACTAATCCCTAATACTTTCTTTAAAGCATGGGTGAAATGTACTTCTGAAAACAAATACGTAACCATAGCTATCCAGTTTATTGTTTGGTTTTTTAGAATAATAGAAAAGGAAGTTTCTATAAAGTGATTTAACAAGAGAACATAAAAACAATAAGTAATAACATATGGTTCGTTATTACTTATTGTTAAATGTAGAACTTTAAGAGCACAGCTCTGCTTTATTGGCCGCGATTATTTATGGGAGTGGGTATTTGGATCTGGCTGTTGATGATAATGTTGATTCTGATAGGCCTGATAAGGTGAGTGATGGTGTGTAGTAAAAAAACTATTGGGGTGATACATGGGAGGGTGATTAGGAAACAAGGGAGGAGTTGGGTTGACAACGGTTGTATTCTGTCCTGGGTTTACATGAACAGTAGTATTTGATGGGTGTGAATGTACCGTTGGGTGGCCATGTACTCTTTTCATAAATAGTATCCTTGTTTAATAATACAACTGTTTGATTTACATAAATTTAAAAAATACTCTTGTTTGTAGTTTAGAGCATCTGTTAAACATCCTCAGGCGGGGATTGTAGTGCAGATAGTTAAATAAGTACAGATAGTATTATAATTCACTATAATTATTTATTAATTGTGCTAAAATTTTACTTATAGCGCATTTGTTTCGCCATCCTGGTCGAACATAATGAACATAACTTAATAAGCTAGGGATAAGCACAGAGGGGTAATTTGTAATTCTTTGTGTTTAACCCAGTTTGTTAAGGTTTTGTTATGGACTTTTTAGATTTAGATTTTTATTCCATCACCAGAGCTTTTTTATTCTTCTCTCTAGTTGGTTTTATGGTACTGTTAGAATATTTCTTTAGTTTTCAACATTTGGGTAAAGCAGGAATTCGAAAGCGAAGAATTAGAAACTGGTATTTGGGAATTATTAATATTATAGTTGCTATGCCTCTCAGTACTTTAACTGCCGCAGCCTATTGTCAATATTATAAAATTGGACTTTTTAATTTATTCAATATGCCTTTTTGGTTGGTTTTTATTTTGTGGTTTATCCTTTATGATTTATTTCTTTATTTATTTCATCGCCTGGGGCATGCCTCTTCTTTATGGTATTTTCATAAAATACATCATTCTGACAAATCTCTTAATGTTACTACCAGTTTCAGATTCCATCCTGGCGAATATCTTTTATTAAATCTATTAAAAATAGGGTTAATTGTCATTTTGGGTCCCTATTTCTTTGTGCTATTGCTTTCCGATTTTATTCAAGCAGTTCTTGTATTTTGGGGACACAGCAATATTGGAGTAAATATCAAATTAGAACGGGTTTTATCACGGGTAATTATTACTCCCAGATATCATTTATTACATCATACAGAGGATGAGTGTAAAAGAAATTATGCAACAGGACTAACCATATGGGATTATCTATTTAATGTTCGCGTCGAACCTATTTGGAATAATAATGATATAAATAAGTTAACTCTTGGGTTATCCAGAAAAACAAATTTTGACCGATTTAAAAATCTTTTATTAATAGATAAATTAGCCCGTTTTTTTGGTAGTTCTAGATTTGTTTATTTCAAATGTTCACTGATCGCGATGGGGGTCGTCATAACTTTTGGAATAGTTGAATTTTATTAATCGATTTTAGGCTGTCTGGTATTGATGCAAGATAGCCTATCCCATTATTACCCTGTTTATAGTGAACAGAGTGATGGCTCTAAAAATTTGGATCTATATCAAATTCTAACGATCCTGATGAAGTCGAAAGAAGTTTATTTTCCATGCTGAAATGTAGAATTAGCTTGTTGCTGATTAGACGTGTCTTGGGAATGGAAAATTCTATAAAAAAAACAATAGAGATTATAATAGGGTGAGGCTCCTGGAATAAAATCGGGGGCATCATTTACTGTTGTTTTCTTTGGTTCAGAATTCCTGGATGTTGCAAGAGTAGTTTGTTTTTGATTGTTATTTGTTTGTTTCATATATCTTATCCTTATTGAGAAAAAACAGATTGAATTTTTAAATTCGTCCTTATTACTCAGAACTGAAGACGTTGGTATTTTTAAAAATAAATGCCTTTATTTGTTATTGTTGGGGATTATAGTTTAGAAGGGTGAATAATTGTAGTGGTTGTTCTGGATATGCTATGGTTACCTAATCGAATAAAAATCAAGATTAGTAGTTTCAAGCATAAGGATTGAATGATGAACTGTTTCCCCTTCTTTGCTAAATCAAATCAAAATATTAACGCGGGAAAAACAGGAAAGGCATTGCAAGGATCGCTCCCAAGTTTTTCTATGAATAAAACAACGATAAAAGAAATCTGCTTTACAGATATTGTGTGTGATACCCATCCTTTTGTGTGGTATTACTATCCAGATCATAATCTGGCAATTTGGACCTCAAACCTTGCAGGAGCAGCTGAAAAATACTCCCCTGGTTTTTTACTTAAACAACTTTCAGGGATTCCTGGGATCACCATCAACGATGGGGACGCGGCTATCAAGGATGTGAATGCTTTTCGGCTGAGTCATCAAATGATTTCTATTAGAAATAGTGAGGGTTGCGAATATATTGGGTCTTCTTCTTTTTCTATGAGTTAATGGAAAACTCTCTACATAAAAACGTCATTATAGATAAAATGAAAATTTGGTTATTTCTGCTAATGTCTAATGATTAGCCTGATTTACAGAAAATAAGGGAATAGAAATGGCCCAGTATTTTAAGCATATCTGGATTATTATCATCTTCTTTTTATCTTCCTGTTATTTAAATTTTTTTAATAAGGATACGTTTTATAAAAAGGAAAAGGATCAGTTGCGTGTCGTCACTTACAACGTTAATCATGGCGGGAAGGAATGGCAAATTACTGCTCCTATGAAAACCATTAATGCTTTGAAGTTATTGGATGGGGATGTGGTTTTATTGCAAGAGACTAATGCTTATTGGGAGAGCTATTTTCATGAATATTTAGCTGCTCTATATCCTTACCAAATATTTAAACATGACAATCATGGGGGAGGATTGGCAGTCTTGTCCAAATATTCGATATTCAATCAAAGATATGTTAGTTCAATGATTGGTTGGCATCCAGGTTGGATCTTTGATGTCCATAGCACCACTGGGATAATTCAAATTGCAAATCTTCACTTAACACCACCCTTGATCAATAAGGAAAACCCGAGTTTTGATTTAAGCGCCTATTTTTCAAGCCCCCAAATAAGAGAAAAAGAAATTCGTTTCTATTATCAATTTATTAACCTGAACAGACCAACAATTATAGCGGGAGATTTCAACGAGGAAGATAATGGCTTTGTAGCTCAGTTTTTAAATCAGCATGGATTTACAGATGCCCAATCTAATCAGGGCAGACAAGCAAGTACCTGGAGATGGCATTTAGGGCCGTTTCTCCTGCATAGGAAGTTAGATCATATTTTTTATAATCAATATCTGGCGAAAGGCAGAGTGCAAGTTTTACAAAGAGGGGACTCCGATCATTTTCCTCTTGCGGTTGATTTAAAACAGCTCCATGTTTAATTCGGTTGCACTTCCTGGGTGATGTTCGAGTGACAAACGCCTGGTAGACTTCGAATTTGGTATTGCAGGATGTAAACATTGGGAAATTATGAACATAATGAGCATAATAAGATACAATTGGTCGTATTAAAATTGCAAATGAGCAGTCATGAAAACTTCTGTCGAAAAGCATTGGTCAAAAATCGAATATCTACATCATAGTGTAAAAAATTCTAATATCCACATAAAAGGTAAACACAGCTATTACAGCGACGCCTGGACTGGTAGTTTTGAAGAAACGGTCGTCCGATATCTTTATGGGGATGAATACAGTTTAAAATCATGGCAGCCACAATGGACAATTGATCAGTTGTATATTGGAGATTATGTCTGTATTGCTGCAGAAGCGATCATTATGTTAGGTGGAAACCATAATCATCGAATAGACTGGTTTTGCTTATATCCTTTTGAGGACAAATACGTTGATGCCTATCAAGGGAAGGGAGATACTGTTATCAAGGATGGTGTTTGGATTGGTATGCGTGCTGTTATTATGCCTGGTGTTACCATTGGAGAAGGAGCAATAGTGGCAGCAAACAGTGTTGTAACCAAAGACATTGAACCATATAGTATTGTTGTCGGAAGTCCTGCAAGAGTTATTAAAAAACGATTTGAGGATAATGTCATTGAACGAATTCTGAAGTTAGATATTTATTCCTGGAATGAGAAAAAATTTAATTTTTTAAAAAACGATATTTGTGCCAATAACATAGAACAATTAGAGCAAGCGTGTATGGCTTATGATCAAAATCATGCAAAATAAATAAAATGGCAACTATCAGAAAATTAAGATTAGGTGACGAACCTGCTTTGGAATTTTTTTTAAAGAATCATATTGATACGAGTATGTTCTTGCGCAGTAATCTTTATCATTCTGGATTGTATTATCGTAATGCACCCTTTCATGGTGATTATTTTGCTTCTTTTGATAATGCAGGGAAGATTGTTGGCGTGTTAGCCCATTATTGGAATGGCAATATTATGATGCAGTGCCCTGATATGAATATCTTAGCAGAACTGGTGAGGACTTTTCAAAAAAGAGTTATCAGAGAAATCGCAGGTATTTTAGGCGAGGAACAACAAGCAGATGTTGTCATTAAGCAACTAGGGTTGGTGCACATAGAATATTCTGTCAATTACCCGGATGGATTGTATGCGCTTGATTTACAAAATATGATTAAGCCAAGCAATTCTTATAAAGCCAAGTATCAATTAATAGAAGCTAGGCATTGTGATAAACAATTATTATATGAATGGTTCAATGCCTACCAAATCGAAGCCCTGGGAGCAGAGGAAGGGAGTTCAATTTTAGCCGATAGAGTTACGAATGAGGTCAACAGTACTCTCAAAGGAAATGACCGTTGGATTTTAGAGGTGGATGGCACACCCGTTTCGTTATGTGGTTTTAATGCCAGATTACCTGATGTTGTCCAAATCGGGCCAGTATGGACCCCAATGAAGTTGCGCAATCGTGGATATGCTCGAATAATTGTTGCGCTTAGTCTTAATGCGGCTCAAAAGAGGGGAGTTAGTCGAGCCGTATTATTTACGAATAATCAGCCCGCGATACAGGCTTATCAATCAATTGGTTTTAATAAAGTAGGCAATTATCGATTGGCAATATTAAAAAATCCTATTCGTTTAAGAAGTTAGTTATCAATAACTCAGGACTTACGAAAAACCCCCAACTCTTCGTTAAAAAATTTTTAATTCGGTCATTTAGTTTGTCTAACTCCCTAATTTAAAGTTTTTTTGCCTCGATCTTGGGGTTTTTCGTAAGTTTTGTACCTGTTAAACTCGAAAGGTTATTTGTTAAAAATAAAAAGATGGATATTAAAAAAAAACATAAAACATTGAAACGAGAACTAAGCCTGTTTGGAGCAACAATGATGGGGCTTGGCTCCATTGTGGGCACTGGTGTTTTCGTCAGTATCGGTCTTGCGGCGGGCATCACGGGCCCATCTGTTATTGTTGCTATTGCTTTGGCGGCACTTGTTGCAACTTGTAATGCCCTTTCCAGTGCCCAACTTGCAGCAACTCACTCTGTTAGTGGCGGGACTTATGAGTACGGATATCATTATTTACACCCTACCCTTGGGTTTACTGCCGGGTGGATGTTTTTGTGTGCAAAAAGTGCTTCTGCTGCAACAGCAGCCCTTGGATTTGCTGGCTATTTTATTTATTTATTGGGTCTGGGGACTGTGCCTATTACACCTATCGCTGTTATGGTGTCTTTCATATTAATACTTTTAGTGTTAAGCGGGATCAGAAGAACAAATGCGGTGAATATTATTATTGTAATGATTACTTTGGCGGCTTTGGCGGCTTTTGTACTATGTGGATTACCTGCTTTTATTCAGAAGGGAAGTACTAATCTGACTCCTTTTTTCCCAGTCTCAAAACAAGAAGGGTTAAGCAATTTTTTTTATGCTACTGCTTTAATGTTTGTGGCTTATACTGGTTATGGAAGAATTGCAACATTGGCTGAAGAAGTAAAAAATCCAGGAAAATTCATCCCCATGGCCATTATTATCACTTTAATTATTAGTGCCATACTTTATATCTCAGTAAGTCTTGTTGCAATTGGAGCAGTCGGAGTCGAAAAACTGGCGCAAGTCACGGAAACTAATGCCACTCCTTTGGAAATTGCAGCTCGCGCAATTGATATACCAACTTTAAATATTTTAATTTCAATTGGTGCTTGCACAGCAATGTTAGGAGTGTTGCTTAACTTAATTCTGGGTTTATCTCGTGTTGCTCTGGCTATGGGCAGAAAAGGAGATTTACCACAAATTTTTTGTCACGTATCAAAAAGAGGGCATGTGCCATTCCCAGCCATCATTGGTATCGGAATTGCAATTATTGGTCTTGTATTGACTGGCAGCGTTGAAACCACATGGACATTTAGTGCATTTACAGTATTAATTTATTACTCAATCACAAACCTTGCCGCTTTACGTTTGCCTAAAGAGGAACAACTGTATTCACCAATTTTCGCTATAGGAGGGTTAATATCCTGTCTTTTCCTGGCTTGTTGGGTGCCAGTCATGACATGGGTGGTTGGCGTTGCCCTAATTGTCTTAGGCCTTTTTTGGAAAACGGTTGCCAATCGTTTTCTATAATTGCAAGCAAAAAAGCAGATATGTTCTAAAATAAACATGACAATTGAGAAAAAGGAACAGCAATGATAGATGGAATTATGGTTTTATGGTTTATTTTGCTGATGCTCTCTTTGGCTTTTGTGGCTTATGACATCAGAGAGATGCCCATCGATTGGGTGCAAAAACTGGGATGGGGGTTGGTCGTAGCATATACCGGTCCTTTAGGCTTGTTCTTTTATTTATTAACTTGCAGAAGTCCCGGTAAAGGACTGCATGATTTATATACTAAAGCTCAGTGGAAACAGGCGGTAAACTCTGAAGTACATTGTTTGGCAGGTGATGCAACGGGCATTATCTTTGCTGCAATTTTTCTATCCTTTATCGATTTAGGCAATGGTGTAGAGCTCATTCTTGAGTATATTTCCGCATTTATTTTTGGTTGGGTTATCTTTCAAGCAGGGATGATGAGAACTATGTACACCAGCTATGGAGAGGCATTAAAGAAAACTTTTTTTGCTGAAACGGTCTCTATGAATTTTGTGATGATGGGTATGATTCCTGTCATGATGATTTTAATGAATTCTCTGGAATATGGCCGTAATCCCGCACATTTGCAATTCTGGTTTACTATGGGAATGGCTACTATAGTCGGTGGTTTTGTAGCTTTTCCAATTAATGACTGGTTGGTTAGGAAAAAATTAAAACATGGATGCATGACGTTGCCAGAGGGTGGAGAGTCTGGCGGGAGTCATATTGCTCATCATGGTAGTCATGGGGAACATGTGCACTCAAAAGGTAAAATAATGGATTCAAAAGAAGCTCATGGACATGCCCATCATGAAATGGGTAGTTTGCCCTTAAAAACGCAATTAAAATATGTAGGCATCAGTTTTGGTGTCTTATTGATTATTGTTTTGATAATGGCCTTTTTTGTCCCTTTAAAGGTGTAATATGGGGTATCAGGGCTTTGTCTTTCGAAGTAGATGGAGCCCTTTACTTTGTGACTCACACGCTAAGTCCAGATACACTACTCTTTAGCTTTGTATGATATTTTCAGGATGATGTTTTTTTAATATTTTAATAGCTTGTTGATGCTGTTTTTCTGAATGAGTGGTAACCCAGAGAACAAACCCTCCTTTTCTTTCTTGTTTTCTTATTCTTTTATCATGGGTGGTTTTGACTTTTTTTGCAATGAAGTACCAATGAGGATAGGGTAAATACCATGATCTGGGGATATATAGAACAAGGAAAAAGGAGAACTAAAAATCGTCTGGATTGAAGTATGAATCAGTTAAAGGCACCAGGTTGGGTAAGAATAATCCAACCTGGTAAATTTATTCTATCGAAGAGTTCTGGATATTGCTTTTCCAGTTGCTTTAACATCCTGTTTAGCCCCTGTGACAGTTCCTTTAACGGTATGGCACGCTGCTAATAAAGAAAAGCCTGCAATAAGAACCCCCGCGCGTATTAAACTCCTTTTTAAGTTGAACATAATTCCTCCTTTATGCTTTATGCTTTATGCTTTATGCTTTATGATGTTTATTTTGAATTGGATAAAAGAATTCTTTACTTAAAAGCATAGAAGAGTATCCTCAATTTTCAAGATAAAATTCCTGTCAAATGGAATATACAAAGAAAATAAGATGATCTTGAATTGATTCAGGACTTGCGAAAAACTCCAATCTCTTCGTTAGGTTATTGTCAATTTCAGTTTAAAAAACCAAGCAAAATATCAATGAGGCTTTAATCTGATCTTATTCAATATAAGCTACTTTAGCTATTGACTAATACTCGTGTTTTTTCATGATTCAAATTGTATATTTTCTTTAAACCATATGGTTACATTAAAAATTATTGAAATGTTATAAAACTGATACGGCCAGTTCGTTCTAAACGCGCTTCTTTAACATTAGTCAAATCACGTTCATTTAATTTTTCCCTGGCTACTTGTTTCAGATCTTCTTCAGTGACCTGATGTCTTTTTAAGGCACTCCAAATTAGTTGGCCATCTTGAATTAATATAACCGATTTTCCTTTAACCAGTTTTCCAAATCTGTGCGAATAAAAGGCAAAAATAGCAAATAACCAGTGTAAAAAAATGAGTAAACTACTACCAGCCATTGCGGATAATAATGTTGAGGCGCCATTGATTGCACGACTTAATACGGCACCGATGATAAATACAAAAATATAGTCAAATGCTGTTTCGAAATTGTACCTGGTATTGCCAACCCGAATTAAAAAAATTGCAAACACATAGATGATAAATGTTCTTATAAAGAGATATAAAAGATGGGGATCTGAATTAATCTTATTGAGATAGTAAATCCACATAATTATTTCAAGAAATTAAGTATTCTCAAACTATAAATAGAATCTCATTTTTTGCAATAGATTTATTAGGTTTTAAATGGATAGCTTATGAAGATATTTGCCTGGGTAAAGGTTAATCGGCTTCATTATAGAAATAAAGCTTAAAGAGATGGGCTCTGCATCCAGACAAATAAATCTCTACACTTTGATAATTCTTTTATATTCGAATTATTTTTTTTCTTTCATAAAGAGTTCATTAAGCTTGTCTTCATAAAAATGGTAATTCAATACCTTATATAATTCTTCCCGAGTTTGCATGTTGGAAAGAACATCTTTTTGTGTACCATTCTGGCGAATCGCATCATAGATTTTTTCGGCTGCAGCACTCATCGCTCGAAAAGCGCTTAAAGGGTAGAGAACCAAGCTGATGCCAGCTTCTTTTAATTCTTCCAGCGTAAATAATGGAGTGACTCCAAATTCAGTGATATTGGCTAATACCGGGACTTTGCATTGTTCGGTCAACGCCTGATATTCCTCGAGCTGACGCACTCCCTCAAAGAAAATCATATCTGCCCCAGCTTCAATATAAGTGTTAATTCTATCCATTGCTTTATTTAATCCTTCATTGGCTAGAGCATCGGTTCTTGCCATGATGACAAAATCGGGATCGGTTTTCGCATCCACGGCCGCTTTAATGCGATCAATCATCTCTTCTTTTTCAACCAATTCTTTTCCTGGACGATGGCCACATCGCTTGGCTTGAACCTGATCTTCAATATGAACTGCTGCTACTCCGGCTTTAATCATTTCTTTGATAGTCCGTGCAATGCTAAAAGCCCCTCCCCATCCGGTATCAATATCGACAAGTAAAGGCAAATCAACAGCACTCATAATTCGTCGTACGTCTTCAAGTACATCATTTAATGTGGTAATTCCCAAGTCTGGTAAACCGTAAGAAGCATTGGCTACCCCTGCTCCTGAAAGATAAATGGCATGAAAACCTGCTCTCTTGGCCTGCAAAGCGGTATAGGCATTAATTGTTCCAACAACTTGTAATGGCTTTTCTTTTAATAAAGTGTCACGTAATTTTTTTCCTTGGCTATCCCGCAAATTAGACATTTTGTTTCCTTATTTTGCTCATGATAAGAATATATTTCATAAAAATACCATCTTTAATTTATTTTGAATATTCTTCTAAGCTATGAAAAAGTGCAACTACGTTCACATTTAGAAAAAAATTTGGATGATTTTGTTTAACTGACATTTGATTTGTTCCTTGTTGCTGCTATCACACGAAACAGGCATACTAATATTTATTATGCCGCTACAAGCCGTCTATAAAGGAGAAGTGCATGCTACGTAGCATTGTTGCCCATATCTATCCGCCATTCGTTTTCTTATTTTGGGTATCTCTTTTTTTGATTCTTAGCAAGGTGCTTTTCTATTATAAACGCAAGAACATGCATATTAAGGTTGATATGCATGGTACAAGATTGGTTGTCAGTATGATAGGAGGTCTTTTTAGCATATTTCTAGGATTCGTAACGTTTATCTCATGGACCAATTACAAAGAAGCAACAGGTTTGGTTGCGCAAGAAGCGACACAAATATATACCATTTGGGAAAATAGCAGAGGACTGCCTTCTCCTGTTTTTCAAAATATTGATAAATCACTTAAAGCTTATGTTTTATCTATCCTCAACGATGAATGGCCTTCAATGAAAAAAGGGAACGCGTCACCCATTACTCAAGAGGCAAGTAATGTTATCTATTCAGAATTGTTGAAGTATCATCCATCGGACTCTTATTCCCAATCCTATTATAACAGAGCTGTTTCCTCTTTGAATGCAGCAACTGAAACAAGAAACCAACGTATCAATAGGCTTGATGTTCTTATCCCAACAGCCTGGTATTTTATGATCCTTGTTGGCTCATTTACGGTGATTATTGTTTCAATTTTTTTGCTGGAAGGAATTTTTGTGGAAATTTGTATTCAGGTGATGCTCTGCATATTCCTGGCATTTTATCTCACTGCAATTATCATCTTAAGCCATCCTTTGTCTGGTCTGATTACGATTTATAACCAACCATATAAGACTCTTATTGCAAAGATGAACACTTGATTTTTGTGTGATTTTGTATTTTTGTAGTCATTTCAAAATAGAAAAGCTACAAAATGACGATTTTATCTTTTCTCATCAAATCAGTTGCCGCATCAGAATTTATCAAGTTACTGGCATGCGGTTGTCCAATATATTGAAAAGAAAAAACAATATACTCGTTCAATCCCTTTAAAAAGAATGGGGCAGGCCAATGAGGTAGCAAAACTGGCTGTTTTTCTGGCTTCGGATGATTCATCGTTTATAACAGGTTCTCATTACCTTATTGATGGAAAAGCAGCAAGCCAGGATATTACAGACTCATCGATAAAAAATAAGGGGTGTTAATCGCAATGGTCTTGTAATACCCCTCTAGACCTGTTTCAACTGTTTTGCTCTTGGAGTAAGCATCGCGAGAACCAGGGCACATAAAAAGAGTGCGGGAACATCCCCCAGAAGATGCCCCATGTGCTCAGGATAATAAAATGCCTGTACGGCCATAATACCTCCGTGTACGATGCTTGACCAAACTGTAAACCAAATAAGACTAAGATTCTCTAAGGGATTACGAGCTGCAATTATTAAAAATACCCCCAGCGTTGCGTAAATTCCGAGGATCATCTGCAAATAGAGTGAAATGCCAATCAAGTGCCAAGCCCATCCCGCTGGCCAATAAACCGTTAATGGATAAATTCCAAAAATAAATATCAAACCTATAAGAACCAAAGCAATCTTTAAAATCCTAATTCTTTGATCCAGTTTCATATTTTCTCTCCATGAAAATGATTAAATATTACATTATATTTATTCACTGACTAATTCAAGCAAGGTCTTATCTTCTTTCAACTCAATAATTTGGTGTTGTACTTACTTCGTCAATAGGTAAAGCATAGCTATACTCAATTATTTCCTGGTTTATATGGGGACTGGTTATAACTATTGATTGCGCTTGTAATGTTAGATTTAATCAGTTTTGGGAGAAAGAGAGTTGTGTCAAAGAGGTTTGGTCGTGTATAAAATAATGGCAGTTTGTTATATAAGATTTTTTAAGATATCATGCCAACTGCAAAAATTTCGTCTTAGACCAGTAAAAATTTAGCACTTCTCATATAGAAAACCTTGTGTATCCTCGCAAAACAATAAACCAGGAGTAACTATGCCGGAATGGTTAAAAAAATTATTCAAAACCGAATCGAAAAGCTTACCTTCTCACCCTTATTTTGATGATATTGGTTTGCCAGTCAGAGATCAGATTTTCAGTTATCTAGGACTTAAAGATGTGGCAGCTTTGGCTCAGTGTGATAAGCAATTAAACACATTTTTTAAAAATCAGGACCAGGAATACTCCGTTACCTTTAAAGGAAGTAAAGAAGAAAAATGTACTTATTTTCAAATAACCGATAAGTTTCATCAGCATCATAAAAAACTGGAGGCTGTTGAAAATTCAGGGTGGAAACCTGCCAATCAGATTATTAGCAAAACGACCCAATGTTATGAAGCAGTGCTGGGTGCACAGGAAGATGTAAATGAAGATACAACGAAATGTCAACTTACTGTTTGCACTGGTTGTGGCTGCGGGATTGGTACTTGTGGAGGAACTATTGCTGGCGGCGTAGCTGGCAAGACGGTGTCAGATGCTTTTCTATGGGGTTTGGTAGGTTTGTTTGGTGGAGGTACGGCTGGGATATTTAGTTTATTTTGTTGTGCCGCTGTATATCAATGGGGATTGCTGCCTTTGGATGAATGTACAGAACATCAATTGAAGCAAAATGAAAAAGAAGCAAAGGAAATACAGAATGAAGCACCAAAGATTATGAAAATGGGTTAGTTACCTTTTATGTTCTTATCTAATTAGATCAGACTTTTATAGCTTTTATTGGTGCTTAGTAGCCAAGCTTGGATGAGGAACGAATACATTGTCGAGGGTCTGATTATTTGCAATCGAACTATTTTGATGAAATCCTGTTTTTATTGATCCAATAATATACATTAACTATAATGACGGCATTGTTTTTTCAATAATTGGCAAGATGCATTATTTATTTGTACATGGTTCCTGGCATGGTATGTGGTGTTGGGAAAAATTGATTCCATACTTACATCACCATGGGCATACAGTAAGCTTATTTGATTTACCTGGCAGTGGTAATCGGTTTTCTGAGATTAATGACATTGATTTTGCAACCCTTCTAAATTGTGTTGAAGAGCAAATTATGAAGTTAGATGAGCCTGTTAGCATTGTCGCTCATTCGTTTGCAGGACTGCTTGTCGCCCCGCTGGCAGAGAAATATGTTAAAAAAATAAATAAAATCTTTTACTTGGCTGCCTGGTTACCAAGAGAAGGTAAATCTTTAGTTGATATGGCAATGGCCTACAATAATTCAGAACTTCCATCAATTTTTATTAATTCTGACAATCCGCAATGGACAACCATTGATCCGGAAGGGGCCAAAGATATTTTTTACCATGATTGTTCAACACAAGATAAAGTCTTTGCCAGTCAACTGATAAAACCCAAAAATAAAATCCCGGATCATACTCCACAAAATGCAGTTAACCCGGAACAAAGCTTGAAAAAAAGCGTGTACGTCTTATGTACCAAAGATAAAGTTGTCCACCCCTCATCACAACGAGACATGGCAAAACATTATGGTTTTTCTGATTCCCAAATCATTGAATTCCCTACAGGCCATTCCCCTTTTCTTGCCAATCCAGGTGAATTAGCCAATATATTGTGTGCCAGTTAAAAGCAGTGATACTTATTCTAATGCGTTTAACAGCCGGTGTTTCCTGAGTTGCAAGATATTTTGTGAACTAGCGAATTGTGCACCTTTGGATAAACAGATCATGAGGCATGTGGTTTTGTTGTGATTGACGCGGAGTTACTCAGATAAATGGCTGACATCATCAAGCTGGCCCAGAGTACGACCAAGATGTTTTTCATGGTTTATCTTCCAATAACGACGCTGAGCTTTAAACGGCATAAGCAGCAAATTCATCAATGTATTATCCGCGGGTTTCAAATATCCGGGCACTCCAATTGTTATAGCCTGCTGCGGAATGTTCAGTTTTAATGTTTGATGCAGGCGATCCCAGAAAGAAAATACAACGCTATAATTTCGATTGGTTTCATTTTGATAGTCCGAATGATGAATGCCATGCATTCTAGGCGTAACAATTATTTTATTAATTATTCGCTCAAAACGAATCGGTAATCTGACATTGCTGTGATGAAAAAACGTACAAGCCTGAAAAACAAATTCATAACAGAAAAATGTGATTGGATTGACGCCAATCAAGCCCAGTTGGATTAATCTAAACATGCTTGAATAAGCTATTTCTATACAGTGGAATCGCATGGAGGTTGTCACATCCAAATCAGGATCGGCATGATGTACGTTGTGAAAACGCCATAACAGAGGAATTTCATGATTCAGACGATGCCAGTAATAAAATGTTAGATCCATCAATAAAAAACCTGACACAAAGAGTAACAAATGATTAAAGGGAAGCAAGGACAATAGCCCAAATTTATGCGTTTGTGTCAGGCTAATAGTCCATTTGCTAATGGGACTAATCAATAAACTCGCAATAGCAAAAACAAGAATGGTGAGAGAGAAGTTAACTATCATGCGTGATAATAATGGACGCCTATGTTTTCGTAATGGCCATTTGTGCTCAATTATTAAAAGCGAGCAATAGAAGAAGAATAAAATAATACCTGCAATATACTGCATATGTGTAAAATTATTATTTCCGAGCATAATTTAATAAAATATCTCAGGTCAATGTCTCAAAACAATGCCTTTGAAAAGCATCAAAAGCAAGATTTTTCGAACAACACTCAGATCTAAAAGGATTAATGAAAAAAGTCCCTCATTAATGCGTTACGCTCATCGTCTTCTTCATTATTATTGTTCCCACCAACCTTACTGTAAGATGACGTTTGAGACAAGACAGGGTTTTTCACGAAAAATACGCTGCATGACTTGTCTTGAAAGGATTTTCTGCAAATGAACCATTAAGTGTGCTAATATTTCGTAACAACATCTGGCTTGAATTATTCATATGAGTCTAACAATACAAATCATTGGCTATATAGCCTCGCTATTAGTGTTTGCGACTTTTTATGTTAAACGAATCATGACCTTGAGAGTCATTGCTGTAGTCAGTAACGTGGCTTTTATTTCCTATGCCATAGGGGCAGACCTCGTCCCCATTGTGGTTTTGCATGGGTTTTTACTGCCATTAAATCTTTACCGTATTTATGAGTTGAAAAGAAACATTGCTTCATTCACTGATACTAATAAGATGGATGTCCAAATCCTTAAAGGTTATGGTAAAAAGAAATTTTATAAAAAGGATGAAATTATCTTCGATCAGGGCGTAGAAAGCCAAGCCATCTATTTTCTAGAGTCTGGACTTGTGAATGAGTCTTCCGATTTAACTGACCATTGGAACAGTAAAGAAATCAAAAGCGGTGATGCATTTGGCTTGCTGAGTTATTTTTCCAAGGCTCATAGAACTTTTTTTCGTGCACAAGCACAAGAAGATTCCGTTGTTTATGTGATTGATCATGAGCGCTTGAGTGAGCTATGTATTCAGTCGCCCAAATTTGGTTTTCTATTAATGAATTGGCTTGCTTCCCGACTTGAATCAGATTTGCTTTATGTCCAGAAGCAAGCGTAGATGGATAAGCCCAGAAAACCATATTGAATATCTCTCAAAAACCTTTTAAACGCCAAGATCATCTACAGAAGGAATGTCAAACTAGGAAACAGTTCCTGTTTATTCTTCCAGGTTTTCAATATAATAGACTTCTTGCATAACCTGTATATTTTGCTTTAGTGCAAAATAAAAGAGGCAGGTTATGCAAGAGATCTAATGAAGGAGTTTGAAAACAAGGAGCGTATTTCGATGGCAATTTTTCAACGGCACCCTGATATCAATAAATCTGTCGAAATATGCCGTATCCCCAGTCGTTTTGTGAATGCCGAGAGCGCGCGATTAAAATTTGGTAGTGTCGCAGATAGATTAGCCCCTTATTTAATGTATGGCGATCCTCTGGCCGATAAGCTTGTCCATCGGTTGCACACCTTACCGTCTGGCCAGGGTGAACAGTTAGTATTGCAGGCAATGAATTCAGGGATTCAATCCATTCGTCGCCCACCCAAAGAACTTGTAAATTTTTTTGAAAATGTAGAGAGAGTTCCTTTATGGGTTGATTGGGAGCAACTGGCACAAGGTGGAGCAGCCATATTACGCGCCGGGCATCTTGCTCTGCTTGTTTTGGGTTGTTACGCATTACCTCTATCGTATTCTTCTCCGGACGGTAATAAACCACTGATGTATACCAGAAAATTAATTGAGATGGCGTCACGACGGTTGATTCAAACAGCTAATTATGTGTTAGAAGTCTGTCGTCCTGATGGATTGCAGCAGGGAAATACAGGTTATCGAATCAGTATCCGTGTTCGTTTAATGCACGCACAAGTGAGGCGTTTATTATTGCGAAAAGGAAATTGGAAATTAAATGAATGGGGGCTTCCTATCAATCAGGCTGATATGCTGGGAACCAACTTATTGTTCTCCATTATCATGGTGGATGGTCTAAAAAAATTAGGTTTTCAGTTATCAAACGATGAAATAGAGGCAATTATCAGCTTATGGCGTTATGCTGGATTCCTTATAGGGATTCAAGGGAATATTGGTGTCACCTCTTTCAAAGAGGGCTGGCGTATCGTTAATATCATTCGCGCAACAAATAATCCTGCAAATGAAGACTCCATTTTATTGGTCAATGCCTTGAGGGGATCACTTATTGAGATAGCTAATTTTCTCCCCAACGAAGTAATAGATGTCGCTAAACTGCAATTATTTCTGATGTTCATTTCACGCTATCTTTTAGGGGATGAATTAGCTGATCAACTGCACATTGAGAAAAATCACTATTCTATTTTCTTGCCTCCGGTGTTTGGAGGCGTCTCTATTTTATCTTATTTCAGTAAAATTATTCCTTTTCTGCATGAGCTTGCGATTAAGGAAGGTATTCAAACTTGGGAAAAATTCACTGAGTTAAGCAAGCACTTTCAGTAGCCACTTTACTAAAAGGAAATTAATATGAATAAAAAAAATACTTATCTGACCGCTAAAGACATACAATTGATGCAAGACATAGCGGATACGATTAGTTTCTCGTTTAATGAAATTATTATTAAACAGGGAGATATTGAGAATGCCATTTATATAATCAATGAAGGAGTCATCGCAGTCGAGCAAAATGGGATCATTTTAGCACGCCTTGGGGCCGGCGAAATATTTGGCGAAATGTCATTTATTGAAAACAAGCCGATTAGTGCAACTATTGTTGCAGGAGCTGACACAAAAATCGCGCGTATTCCATCCCAAAAGCTCGATGCATTATTATCTGCTCAACCAAACCTGGCTTCCAGATTTTACAAAACCCTCGCTGTTAATTTTTCATCCAGGCTGCGCAACACCTCTAACATGTTAACTCAATTACGTATGGGACGAGGAGAAAGTGCTCCAACCAGCCGATTAGCAAGAGTGAATATGTTAACGAATAGGCAAGTACCTCAGGAATTAGTGGATGCTTTGTCTGATATTAAGACATCATTTGAGACTATTAAATCCAATCTTTACCAAAAAAAAGCAGATCCTGAGCAAATATATCCTTCATTAAAAATAGCATTAAATAGTGCCTTGCAATTACTGCAAGAATATACGTCTGAGGAAAAGATTTTCGAAATGAGTTATTCTGATCTGCTATCCTTTAGAAATGATAATAGCCTTCAAGCTGGAATTGGAGTGCTTATTTTTCGCGAATTATTCTCAATATTAATGCTCAGTAATACGATGTCACGTTTATATGCCAGACCTCGTGGCGTATTAGAAGATTATGAATCAGTTCATTTAATCCGCGAAAACATTCCTGTAGGAGATGGACAGCTTGGATCATTAGTTGATCAATGGTTTTTAGATCGTTTTATTTGTAAGGGGCGAAGAGATGAGCTTCAGTTTGTCGAAAAATCGTTAAAACAGCATGCAGAAACCAGGACTTGTTTTAATCTCTGTGATTTGGCTTCAGGAACCGCTGCAGCAACGTTAGCTGCTTTACAAGCGTATGATGGTGCAATGGCAACTTGCCTGGATCGGGATCTAAAAAGTTTACAATATGTGTTTTCTGAAATAAAGGCACTCAAATTGATGAATAGAACAAATCTTATTTGTTCTGATTTATCAGAATGTTGGACCGGAAACTCTGAGATTTACCTGGATCCACAACATATTTTTTTAGCGCTTGGTATTTTTGAATATTTAGAAGATCAAGAGGTGATCGATTTACTGCGTTGGTGCCGGAAAAATCAGGCAGAGAATGGAATCATTCTCTTTACAACGATTCTTCCCACTAATCCTGATTTGGCTTTGATGTCTCAGTTATTAGAATGGCCAGTAAAACCAAGACAATACCAGCAAGTAGAAGAACTTTGTCAGCAAGCTGGATTTGATGTTAAAGACACACTAACACTGAATACAACTGAAAATTATTTTTTGCATGGAATTCTAAAAAAAGGAAACTCTATGTAAATCAATTTCTATTTCTACTGTTTGACCATATCAATGTGTCATAGCAATTTAAGGTATAGGTATTTCAAACCACCTGTTTCCCGTTGTTCAAAAGTATCATGCTTAAAATCTTAACAATAATCCCCTAACACTCAATCCGTCTTCATGAACGATTTCCCACACCCACAGCGATACCACATTTTCATGTTATAACGTCAATGTCGAAGACTCACAGCGGTTCATTACCGTCGAGACACTACCCTGGCGGGACTTATTTTTTTACTCTTGCTTTGAGAAATCGGGAATCCAGATTATTAACGCCATATTAATTTGTTGGGTGATGCATTTCGTCATATGAAAGACAAATATCCTTTCAATGTAGAGGCTATTGTCGTATTACCAGATCATATACATGCCGTTTGGAGTCTTCCTGAAGAAGATTTTAATTACTCTGTGCGTTGGCATCAGATTAAATCATATTTTACAAAAGGTTTAATCAAGTCGGGTTTCAATCGAACTCACGATTCCGGCTCAAATCTAAATTGTATGATTCACAGGTAATTCAACCGCTTCATCAACTTCTAATTCATCCAAATCCAGGCAATTTCGGACTTGCGCGTAAAGTTCTTTATCGATGTGCTGATATTTTCGTTCTTCTTGTATTCCATCTTTGAGTAATCTTGTAGATAGAAATTTAAAACCAAGCTTCCACCAATATTCGTCCTTTACCTCACGTTCTAACAGTGTTTTACACTTTTTTAATGACATATTGCCAATTAACATTTCAAGAATTATGCTTCTTGCGTTTTGCCTAAAATTCGCAACAACTCCATCATGCATTTTAATCGCCAAGAGATCCTTATATCCATAATGAACACCAATTGAATCGATTGTTTTTTTAGTGGAAATATGTATGCTTATTCCTTCTATCTCTGAGTATTCAAGTATGTAATGAGTATTATCAAAACTTTGTCTTAAGTGTATATATCTTTGTAGTATAGGTGGGATTGAAGCTTGCTGTATTGGGCAACGATAAAAGAAGTTTCCATATGTTCGGCTAGCATAATTACATGCTTCAGGCGTTTCTCGTACTTTGTCGGCACAAATTTCTTTTAAAGATTTAGGCTTACACATTACCTCAAAAATACAATCTTTTAGTTCTTCAGGTATAATAGTTTTTTCATATAGTTCTATAACTATTTTTTGTATAGAATCCTGCCCCTTTATTATTTCAAGGCAACCTGAATCAATATAGGGCTCTATTATTTTTTCTACCTCAGGAGAAATACACTGTCCTGATTGCGTAAAAGTTTTTATATCTAAACTGTAATTATTCAGATCAAGAGCTAACACCCCTATACGAGTTTCGGTTAATGGAGGAATGTATTCATATATAGGGTAAGGCTGATCGGTTACAGATTCTTCAATAATTGTCCAACCACAAGTTAATATCAACATAATTTTACCTATCTAAATTGATTATGAGGCTTCTATGGAACAATCGCAAAGAAGGGAAATAGAAGTGCATAATGTCTATAAAAGGTTCTTAAAAGACTAAAAGTGGACATTTTATATTAAAAGGGCATAAATGCATATTAATTTAACCCCAGCAAGCGTAGCCCGTATTACGACTTCGTCTAATACGGGGTACACTTGCTAAAGAATGGCTTTATTCAAATTTTCATCGTTATGTTCAGTCTGGGTTATTATTAGTAAGTACATTATGAACTCAGAGGCGGGAGGATGTGGTTAGTTTTAGCCAGTGTCGTTCATCAGTTGACAAAATTATACGTTTGCAAACTTAACCAACCACAATGATGTTATCAATCCACAATCGTTTTCAAAGGAAAATACAATGCTTACTTCTTTCAGAAATCTATCAATGTGGGAAGAAAATAGAGGAATGTCCTGTTCTTTGTTATTTCTTCATGGGCACTGCACTAATAAAAACTTTTTTAATAAGCAGATGAATGCAGATATTTTTAAATCTTATCACCGAATTGCTATTGATTTGCCTGGTTATGGTGAAAGTGCACCTCCTATTGACCCATTAAAAACATACAGTTTCCCTGGGTTTGCTGAAGCGATTACGGAGGCAGTGCAACAATTACCTATTAAAAAATTGATTATAGTTGGCTGGTCGCTTGGCGGGCATGTGGCTTTGGAGATGATATCCAAACTGCCCCAATTAATTGGTTTACTTATTACAGGCACTCCACCTTTTGAAGTATCACTCCAAGGTATACAAAAGGGATTTAAAACGCTTGATCCTGAAATTATGGCTTGTTTTGGTAAAAAAGAGATAAGTATAGAAGAAGCTAAGTTATTAGCAAAAGTCTCTGGCTACGATGGTAGTGAGGAAAAAAATTTTTTAGTCGATGCGATACTGGCTACTGATGAAGGCGCAAGGTTTCTCTATCCGCAATCAATTATTAATGGGATAGGGCAAAATCAGTGCGACATTATCGCTGAGTGGGAAAAACCTATCGCTGTTGTCGCTGGTGAAAATGATATTGCTATTAATTACGATTATGTTCAAAGTGAATTACACTTTAAAAATCTTTGGCGAAATAAAGTACATATTATTGGTAATGCCGGTCATGCAGTAATGCTCGATCAACCTGATGCCTTTAATCTACTGATAAAAGAGTTTATTGAAGATACAATTAAAGATAGATTATATTGAAATCATTTAGAGTTAAAACTGGGAGAGGTTATTTCAAGTTTTGCTTGTTTGATTTTCAGGCTCTCCTTTGAAAAAAAGCGAGAGCTTTGGGGATTATTTTTATCTGTACTCATAACGTTAATGTTCGCTTTCGAATCTATGCATGGTTTCCTATTAGTGAGATCAGAAAGCAAAGAGTGCTCATAATCTGTAAAAGCACTTACATTGCTTGAGCTATCAGTTATGAGAAATTTGCAAGCAAGGTCTTCTTTAACTGCCAATTGATGATAACTCCGATCAAATGGAACAACCACATTTAATCTTCTTGCATCTTTCATTTTATAACATAGAAATGCGCTCAATTTTTTTGGAATTTTATTAGCAGGATAAACATCCCCAGACCATGCATCAATCACAATAGCTGAGTTCCCCCACGTTAAATAATCATTCATATCGCTATTTGCTTGTCTGTCTAATACTACAAACACATGATCACCATTAGTAATTTTATATAATTCTATGTTTTGAAATTTAATTCCTATGTTTAGTAATGCATCAATAACAAGATAGCTATATTCAGAGCACCCCCCCACTTTTTCATTCTTAACAGTTTGGACAATATTCGCAAGTTTTAGTTGAGTATCTTGTGCGGGATCATGATTTTGAATTTGATTATTCTTATTATCATATATTGTTCTTAGTGATATACAGCGTCTAACAAGCTCATCATATTCATCGATCTTCAAATTATTTGCAGAAGGATGAGTCGGTGACTGAGTGATTATTCGTCGGGCAGCTGAGGCAGCAATAAATCCATAGGTTAAGTTATTATAAAGAGTATTGTTTCCAATATAAGTATCTCTAATTAATGATAAATCAAGTGGAGATTGATGATTTGGGATTGCTGAGAAATATGTTAAATTTTTTTCTAAATCATCGCGCACTCTTTGATCAGGGTTTTGGTGATTATCAAGAAAATTTATGGCATAATTACCATGTCGTGTTGGTCGCAAGGACGCTTTAAATATCTCGGTTCCTAATGCTTTTCTAATTGCATCATATCCATCATAATCACTATACCCAGCCGCAATATGCAAAGGTGTCCAGCTGTCATTATTAGACTGATGAAGAGCCATAGCATAATTGTCGAATTGTTTTGCGTGAGTTAAAATTTGTTTGCAAATTAAAGAGGTGCTATAACGTAAAGCTATATGTAAAATATTTTCACCCTCGCCATTTGTTTGTAAATAGATAGAAGCATCACTTTTATTTAATATTCTTTCTATTGCTTCAGAGTCTTTATTTATGATTGCTTCGGTTATATCGACAAATGACATTTAATTTCTCAAAAAAAGTTCCTGCCTCTCCTTGCTTTTAGCTTACGCAGTAAGTCCAAATTGCCTATTTAGTATTATGTATGAATAAAAATAAATCAATATTGCTTTGCAAACAGGATTCCATTCGCCAAAATTACTATTCAATGAATCTCCCTCCAATTTTTCGGTAAAATATCTTCACTGACATACCTATGGAAACTTGAGAAAGGCCAATCAATAACACTTTTTACTAATCCATGTTTTACTGGATTAAAATGAATATAATCCATATGAATACAAAAATCAGACTCATCGCGTAAAAGACGCTCACAAAATCGTCTTTTACCACAAATTATACTCATCCTGATTATTTTTAACCGAGGGTATACCCAATAACTTGATTTCTTGTGAGAAATGAGTTTTTAATTGACGCACCCGAGTCGAATAATCCTCATGCCATCTGGAAGATCCATGATCATGTGCAAGTGTTCGGGCAATACGACAATCGCCGGCTTAACAACTAAACCTACGTTTTTTGAGGTTCATAAAATTGAAATGCCAAACAAAATTGGTTAAATTCTACAATTAATATAGTCTTGCCAATTCCCTTTCCTTACAGGAAACCTATGCATCAAACTACGTTAATCTACTCAGCTAGCCTTATTCGTAAAGCGATTTTTAGTTTTTGGTATAAAACCGTTGGGCCTTTAATGATCCTAACTTGGTTAGCGTTAATGGGATATTTAATATTCCTAATATCTAATGAAGATTATTCTTGGATTACTGGTGCACTTGGAGCGATTCTCATTTTTTCTGTTGCGATAGCTATTATGTTGTATCTCGTTCATTATCGGAGCTCTATAAATAAATTCAAGAAAATGGGACATCCTGATGCCATATTTTTGGCTTCTGAGGATAATTTCACATTTTCATCAGACCGAGGCTCAGTCACCCTTCCTTGGTCATCAATTGAGTCAGTTTGGCAATTTTCCGACTACTATTTGTTGTTCTACTCAAAATCTCAATTTTCTATCTTTCCTCTGGCAGGTGTTAATGAAGAAATTCAACACTATATTATTAAGCATGTACAAGATGCGGGTGGAAAAATAAATTAGTTTTAGAGCGATGCAAGTGCAAGCTGGGCTGTTAAGCCCGGCACAAAATGAAGATATATGTAACGATTGATGCCATAGGGTGCTAAACCAAAATTGCAAAAAAAATCGTCAAAAAAAACTGGTTATGTCTTGGCATTGAAAGGCAATCAGGGCTTCAGGAAGGGAAAACTTGGAATTCGCCAAAACCCAGACTGGGATTGGCTCCCCGTAGTAAGTATATTACGAACTCAGAGAAGGGAGGAAGTGATAAATTTTGGTCAGTGTTATTCATCTATCCCACGACAATAGAGTAACAATTGCTTGCTATCGAAATAATTCATGATTTTCCATATCGATTTAAGGCATATTCTCCCATATTTTTAGCGACTTCCCCTTCGGCAAAAAATACTTTGCCTGTAATTTCTATCTGTAATAACGCTGCTTCTTCCTCGTCATGTGTGCGGACGATAACCTCAATTTTTGGGTTTAGTTGGCATGCAAATCGAATCATATTTCTTACATGGACGGTATCCGATATGACAATAATGAGCATACTGGCACGAGCAATATGGCTTTGAATCAGCACAGAAGGATCGGATGCATCCCCATAAACTGCAGGAAAATTGGTGGCTCGTAAGCTTTCAATTACTTCTCGATTTTCATCAACCACAACAAAGGGGATAGCTTTTTCAGAAAGTAAATGAGCAACGCGCTTCCCAACACGACCATAGCCCACTAAAACCACCTGTCCTTCTAAATACTCTGCTTTGGTTGTCATGGGTAATTCAGCCAAAGGATCGCTTGAGCGTTCAAAAAAACCGATCAATCGAGGGTAAGACTTTATCCAAACATGAATAGGGTTTATTAATTTAAATATAAGAGGGTTAATGGCTATCGATATCAGTGCACCCGCAAGAATAAAACTTTGCCCTTCTTTAGGAAGCATACCTAAGCGTACCCCTAACTCAGCAAGGATAAACGAAAATTCACCAATTTGGGCCAGACTTGCTGATACGGTTAATGCCGATTGTAATGGATACCGAAAAGCAAGAACTAGTGCAAAAGCTGCGATTGATTTTCCAATAACGATAATACTTACTACAGCTAATACTTGTAAGGGTTGTTCAACCAATACCGCAGGATTAAACAACATACCTACTGCGACAAAAAATAATACGGCAAAGGCCTCTCTGAGGGGTAAGGACTCTTCGGCGGCACGATGACCTAATGAAGACTCTCGCATAATCATACCAGCAAAAAAAGCTCCTAAGGCAAACGAAACTCCAAATAATTTAGAAGCCACGTAGGCAACGCTAATTGCTGCGGTAATAACACATAAAGTAAACAATTCACGAGAACCTGTTCGAGCAACATGCCAAAGCAACTTAGGAAAAAATCGTCGACCGACCAATAACATAAACGCAATGAAGGCTGATACTTCAACAAGTGTAAGACCAAGAACAAACCATAGAGGCTTGTGCATGTCAACAGAAGAGCCATTACCAAGCGAGCGTGATAACGCTGGAAGTAATACAAGCACAACAACCATAGCTAAGTCTTCGACCAGAAGCCAGCCCACAGCAATATGGCCATTAATCGAATCAAGAGCTCCTCGTTCTTCAAGGGCTCTTAATAGTACAACAGTGCTGGCTACGGATAGAGAAAGTCCAAAAATTAGTGCGCTGACATAATTCCAGCCCCACATGGCTGCAACACAACCTCCAAGCATTGTTGCAGCAACAATTTGAACTATTGCGCCTGGGATAGCAATCTTTCGGACTCGCATCAAATCTGATAATGAGAAGTGCAACCCTACTCCAAACATCAGCAGCATAACCCCAATTTCTGCAAGCTCTTGGGCAATTTCCACGTTTGCCATCAACCCCGGAGTGTATGGTCCAATAGCAACACCAGCTAATAAATAACCTACCAATGCTGGAATCCTAAGACGTGCTGCAAGCAAACCTAAGATTAATGCTAAAGCAAATCCCATGGCGATGGTGGTAATTAGCGGAAGCGAATGATGCAATTTAAATAGTCCTTGTCTTTAATTATCGGTTGCTGCATATAACTCCCTCCTAGTAAGTATATTACGAACTCAAAGGCATGAGGAAGTAATAAATTTTGGCAAGTATTATTTCTCTGGCGGTGATAATAGTGTAGAAATTGCATCCTAATATAAAGCCTGACTAGCGTATAATCACCAATGAAAAGATGAGGTTAACATCAGCTAGGCTTAATGTCTGACCTTTAATATAAAACTCAAGAATGTAATGAACTCTAAAAAACCGATACATTTTTCAGCAAGCGTAGCCCGTATTAGCGCAAGCGTAATACGGGATTTTTGTCACCGCCCCATTCCTCATCAATTATTCCCTGTTTAATAAATCGATGAATACTCGAATGACACCAATCGGCTGGTTTTAACACATAACCATGTTTCACAGGATTGTAATGGATGTAATCGACATGGTTTTGCAAATCGTTTTCATCTCTAATTCGATGTTCCCAAAATCGATTTTGCCAAAGATTATAATATCCTCTGGAATTTTTTATTAATGGGATATTTAAATGGAGCAGGGCGTGTGTAAAATGCGTTTTAATGAGCCTAATGGATGTTGAATAATTCGAATTATTCACAGGCATTTCCCATAAAAAATGAATATGGTCTGGTAAAACAACTATTGCCTTGATCGTAAAATTTGATTTTGTTCTTGCGTGACGAAAAGCTTCGCCTAAGTTACTTATATAGGTTGTTAAATAAGTTGCCTTCCTATCTTTCAAAGTTAATGTGAAAAAATAGATTGCGCCTGGGGTATAATCCCTTCGATAGTTTACCATGGCCATTTTCCTTGAAGTTGGACAAGAAAATTATACTGGAATTTATTTTAAATGCCTTGCTTATCTTTAATTGAGATTAGAGACGGGGTGCTTAAATCCCGTATTACGCTGCGCTAATACGGGCTACGCTTGCTGATAGTTTAGCAGAGCTTATTAAAATATATTACAACAAACCATAATTTCAGAGTCATCATCAGGCCTTGGATTGTGAATTTATGCATTGATAATTCACAATGCAAGGCTCGACCCTCTAGATTCATTTTCACTACCTTAAAAAGCAAAAGGCAAGATTTGACCCTCTAGCTTTTCCATTTTATATAAGTTCATTCGGATTGGCGAAATCTTTGTGCTAAATATGCGTGATGTTCAACATCAGTTTTTTGAGTTAGCTCTAAGCGCATGTACTCTAATCTTCCAACACAGAACTGAATACGGTTTAAGCTTAATACATCTTCAGAATACTGCTCAATTGCAGGGAGCAATTCTTCAATATAAAACACATTATTCGGTTTTATAGTTTTAAAGATTCCTGCTCCACTAAAAACAACAATATTATGAATATACTGAGGATTAATAAAATCAAATAATTTTTGAATTGCTTTTACATGTTTGTAATTTTGCAATATTGGATTTTGAAAAGTAAATTTTTCCATATAGGTGTGTTGAGTCCATTTTGGGGATTTATAATTGGCGAAGATCCACCAATTGTAATGTTTGGTCTCAATTACAAATATGCCTTTTGTGGTAATTAATACATGATCAATTTGAGTGGTTGAGCTATTTTCTAAACGTAGAGTAATATTATTTAGAACATGTGCGTCTCTATTTTGACAATATGTAGTTAGCAATTGCCTTACTCTAGCTTCACCATGATTTATGGCAGCTCGGCTGCGATACCTATATCTTCCAGCAATATAACCAAACACTAAGGATAGAACCATTAACAATACAAAACCATTAGTTTCAAAATGAATTAGATATGCTTTGCTCTTAATTAATTTTATTATCGTATATATAAAATCCATCATAAATGCTTCATATTTGTTCTACATGATTTTATTATGATCTTTGCTCGAAAAGCAAATTAAACGACTAATGGGGCATGGGTCAGAGCTTTATAAAATGACTTGTCCCTATTTATTCATAAAAAGTAAATCTTGCGTCACACATCAAGCGTAGCCCGTATTAGCGCAGCGTAATACGGGATGAATCTTGGAGAAAACCCCGTATTACGACTTCGTCTAATACGGGCTACACTTGCTAAAGAATGGTTTTATTCAAGTTTTCATCGTTATGTTCAGGCTGGGTTATTAGATGAGAATTGGGGAGGTGTGGCTGAGTCACTTCATATCAAACTTCGATACATATTCGACACGTAAAATTTAAGGTTTGATTGATTTTCGCCAAAACCCAGAATGGGTATGGCTCCCCGGACAAGACTCGAACTTGTGACCTAATGATTAACAGTCATTTATTATTTGATATCAATTGATTTCAAATAATATCAAAAAGTATCATTATTTCATGTAAATACAAGGTTATTATTGTAATTTGACTTTCTTTTAATATCATTTAATATTATCTAAATTCATATTTAGTGGTACCAAAATAGGTACCAAAAATCATCTTGGTACCAGTTATGAAATTTACTGATGCGTACATCCGCAATTTAAAACCTCAGCAAAAATGGTTTGAACAAATCGAGTTTAGTGGGCTTGGTATTCGGGTGATGCCAGGAGGGGGCAAATCTTGGATCTTTCGATTCACTTTTGAAGGCAAGCGCTACAAGATGACATTGGGCAAGTACCCGGGGATTGGTTTAAAAGAAGCACGTGAGTTAATGCTGGATGCAGAGCGTTTAAAGGAACAAGGCATTAATCCCATAGAATATGCTAAACAGCAACTAGCCAAATCGGACAACACTGTAAAAAAACTGGCTTTAAGTTGGTATACCCATTATGTCGAAAAGCATTTAAAACGTCCTTTAACGGTTAAAAAGCAAATAGACGGTGATATCACTATGCTTCTGGGGGATTGGGTTTTGGATGAGCTGGAAACCAAGCATATTACTCAAGCGCTGGATAAGATCGTCAAAAGAGGGGCAAGCGTGCACGCAAATCGCGTTTTAAGCTCGCTCAAGCAAATGTTTGGCTATGCGGTAAGCCGTGGCACTATGAGCATCAATCCGGCCTCTAACATTCGCGCAAGGGATATTGGCGGTCATGAGAAACCAAGAGAGCGTGTTTTAAGTCTGGATGAAATCAAATCTCTCTGGCTATTTCTAGATGGTAACGACTCACAAATGGCACCTCAAACCCGCACCGCCATTAAGATTATTTTACTGACTGGTGTTCGTACTGCTGAACTGCGTTTGGCAAAGTGGAGTGAAATTAATTTTGATGAGTCACTTTGGACAATTCCCGCCTTGCATTCCAAGGCCAGCATGGTTCACAAAGTACATCTTAGTGATTTGACCAAACAATTATTTTTGCACCTAAAATCACTTAGTAGATCAGATTATGTGTTAACAGGTATAGACTATTGTCATCCATTGACAGAAAATGCTTTGCCCAGAGCTATTAAGCGTATTCAAGAACGTGTGGGCATTTCGGAGTGGACAGCACATGATCTACGTCGTACTTTCGCCACTCAACTTGGAGAGGCTTTACAAATTGATCCTGTAGTTATAGAGAAATGTTTGGGACATAAAATGCCACGAATTATGGCAACTTATAATAGAAATGAAATGTTGCCCCAAAGAAAAGAAGCTTTAGAACAATGGTCTCACTATATTCACAATTTAATGGCTAGTAACATTGTGTATTTAAATATGAAAGCAACGTGATGGGTTAAATACACATGATTATGGTTTCCTAATGAATGGAATTATGATGAATGAACTGATAAATATATACTGTGATGAAAGTTGCCATTTAGAATCCTCAGCAATTACCGTAAATAATAGATACATGGTACTTGGTGCCATCGCTTGTCCTATTAAAGACAAAGATGCAATATTTCAAGAAATTAAAGAGATTAAACGTCAAAATAAGCTTAAAGAATTCTCAGAAATAAAATGGACTAAAGTTACACGTAATAAGCTCGCAGCATATGAAGCTTTAACAAATTATTTTTTTAGTTGTGAGCAGCTCTCTTTTAGGGCAATTATCATTGATAAAAATCAACTCCAACACGACAAATTTAACCATACTCATGATCAGTTTTATTACAAAATGTATTGGCAAATGTTGGAGTGGTTCATTGATCCTAAAAATTCCTATCATATCTATCTTGATATTAAAGATACTCAAGGCTATTTAAAAATAGAAAAACTCCATGAAGTGCTTTGTAACTCCCACCATGATTTTAATAAACAGGTGGTTGCAAGAATCCAAGAAGTAAGATCACATGAAAATGTATTAATCCAACTAGCTGATTTATTGATTGGTTCCATATCCTATGCCAACCGTTATCCTCAAGGTGGGCAAAGTGATGCAAAGCAAAGAATTGTAGATCTAATCAAAACACGTACTGGCCTATCTCTTGTTCGCAGTACCTCTCTCGGCGCACGTAAATTTAACTTATTTAATTGGGAGGGGCGTTTGTGAGTTTGTATCCCTTACCTGATCTTGTATTGTTTGAAAGTTTTGGTAGTGATTGGAACAACTACCAAAATGCTTTATATCAACTATTCCTTGATAAAATTGATCGTAAATTATCATTTCTGGGATTACCAATTAGATGCCGCTATTTAGAACCAGTTTCTGAAATGCATGGAAGTTTTTGGCATTTGATCACATCAGGTCCTGGGGTTGATGAAGATCGAATTGTAGATTTTCGTCGTTGTGAACGAATTAGTTGGATCCCACACATAATCCAACATAGTGGTTATTCTGAAATTTTATGTTGGGAGAACAAAAGAGAATCGAATATGAATACTGTACTCTGGCTTCCTCCAGAACAATATATGATTATTCTTTCAAAGCGTAAAGACTACTATTCGTTAACTACTGCCTATGTGCATGATGAAAGAAAAGGTAGGACAAATCAGAAAGAGTCAAGTGTAAATAGGGATCCCAGAAAAAGCTGAGGCCGCCTAAGCGACCTCGAATGCTCCTTCTACACTGAAGGTAGATGAGTTAATAGTATTATAGCAGATTATACAGCCTATATGTCAAATAATTGGAGACTAAAATAAGTTGTGTACGATTTTTTTGATTTTACTGAACACAAGCTTAGTTGTGTACGCCTTACCATACACAAAAAATATCAATATCATTTAATATCAATCAATATCAGCATCTGAAATGCTATTGACCTATGAAATTTCCTTCCTAAAATGAATCCATGAAGACGATTAATTAGCTTAAAATGGATGATAAGAGGGATGAATTTTTTATTTGCCAATGCTCATGAACTAGCAGCATTATTGGAGCTCCCCTACATACAAAGAGTCGTTTACCTGATGGGCATCCGACCATACATGGACAGACAAAGTTGCATTGTAGGCATTAAGCGCAGGATCAGTTATCAATCGTTGCGTGAAACACTTTATATTGGACCAATTGCAGGCGTTAAAACAGGTAGTCCAAGTCTTCAGCAAATGAAACGGGCTGTTAAATCTCTTGAACGTGCAGGTCTTATTGAGATCCAGTCAACTGAAAGGCACTTGATAGTAAAGTGTATTTACGCAGAATTGGATAACCCTGCGCCAAAGAAGGCCGTACCGAAGCCGAACCTTAATCCCGACACAAACCCGACACAGGAAAATTCTTTAGGATCAGGGGAATCCTGTCAGTTAAGACTAAAACCAGACACAGACAATACCCCTGAGGCCGACCCACCTCATAAGTCAGAAGATTATAATTATATATATGTGTGTAGCCAATTTGAAAAATTTTGGAAAAGTTATCCACACCCCGTTGATAGGGAAGCGGCGTTTTCTTTATTTAGAGAACTTAATCCTGATGATACCTTATTTGAAAAAATAATGGCGGGACTAAACAGGCAAATTGAAAGTTATAATTTCCAGGTTATGATGGGAGTATGGGTACCTACATGGAAATATCCAGCTAACTGGTTAGCTAGAAAATGTTGGCAAACAAATCCATATGTGTTTGAGCATTCAGCACCAATTGTACAGGACTGTGATAATCAACAGGTAGGTATTCAAGATGACTGAAGTGAATGGGATAACACATAATACCCATCTTTTTTAAGAGTCAAAAATTATTGTTTACCTCTATTTTTTTCTGCGTCACTGCAATTTTCCAGCAGTGACGCAGAAAATCCTCCCCGATTTTACCGTGTAAAATCAACACTTTTCAGCATTTTGTCCGATCCCGCCAATCGGGATTGGACAAAATTCTTTCCAAAATCCCTTGCGAAGCAAGCACCGCTTTGCTAATTTGGAATCAAGCATGACTGATGAGCTGGTGAAATTCCGGCGAAACGTCAACCGACGTCTTATGCTAAGCCACTTCATTCCCTAACCCCGTGGCTGGACGTTCAGTCGGGAGCCCATCTAGGAATCTCTGTCATCCGACAGGGCAACTCCCTCGGGAGTTTAAGTCAATTTATTTCAATTTGACCATGGACTTGTATGACAAGAGCCATTGTTATGTCGCTTTTATTAATCATCACAACAAGGAGGAATTGCACCCAAAACAATTGTAAATCGGCGAGATCGGTTGCCTTATAACGATTGATTTGCCCCCTACTTCGAGCTTTATGGCTTTGGCCAGGTTTCATCTTTGAGTGAGCCGCTCGTTCAACACTAAACTCAGAACAGGGCAAATAATTCATGGATCAAGAATGGAAACTTAAATTTATTTTACACTTATAGAGGAAATATCAATATTATCGGGGTTATGAAACTATGATGACGCTATGCCAATTATGTTTTCAAAATAAAAAACTCGTCCGTTCTCATATTATACCAAAGTCATTTTATAAAAATGTTTATCCTAATGCTGATGGAGTATTAGTAAGTCAAAATGACCATTCAAAACGACTCCCGATTGGTATTTATGACCAAATATTATGTCAGGAATGTGAGGATAAATTTTCCATTTGGGACGATTATGGAAATAATTTTTTTAATGAGGTCATAATATGTAACCATAATCCTATTCAAGTAAACGGCACCGTAATTGGGGATAGGATTGCTGAAGTTGATTATGATAAATTAAAATTATTTATACTTTCAATTCTATGGCGAGCAGAAGTTAGCAATAACTCTTTTTTTGACCAGATATCACTTGGCCCATTTAGAGATACTTTGAGAGCAATAATCTTAAACACGGATGTTGGGAGTGAAGATGATTTTTCAATTATAGTTAGAAGATTTCATTTTAAAAACAATCGCGTATTACATCCTCCATTGAAAACAAAAATTCATTGTAATGCTGACATTATTAACATTTATAAGATATATTTCTTTAATGCTGAAGTTATCATTAAGGTAGACCGGCGGCCATTGACTAAATTTAGAGAGCTTGTTCTATCTCGAAATAAACCACTTATCGTTGGGTTAGCAGAGTTACCGGAAATGATTAAATTATTAAATCAAAGCAGATAGTCCTCGAGGATTACGCTAATTCATTGCAATATCCTACAGTAACCATGGAATTGGGAAGGCATTGCTCCAGTCATTGGAGAATAAATGTGGCGAGAGGTGACGGCAATATAAGCTTTTTGGAAAAGAAATGTATTTTTTGAGGGTTCTGAATTAATTTTTTTATTTCCTAAATATGATGGGAACACAGTTGTGTATATAAAATTTCCAATATCAGTATTTTCAACAAATGTAATTCCAGTTGGTGACATAAAAGCGAAAACATCCGTAGCACCCCCATTGGCTATCATCCTAGCTTGTTTTTTATTAGAAATATCAATACTGTCAAAATGAGTTGCATCAGACATACGATCTTCTTCAAGCTTCATCGAATTTCCTTGCCAATTTGCAAATGAGCCTTGGGGGAAATAACACTCTATACTTTTTGCAGATTTGAGTTCACTGATGGCCATTTCGTATTCTGGGGGTAGTTTCCCGGAGGCGGATGAAGCAGATATGGCTAGGGACGGTGTTATTAAAATAAAAAATAGAAAACTCAATGGGTGCTTAATCACGAGGCTCTCCTTAGCCTTAAATATTTTAAATATAGCATAAAAAATTATCATTTTTATGAAATTAAGACTGGCCCTTACATTATGGTGACCATGTACTACAATTTTAAAAGAATCACATGGAATAGTTCTTAATATGACTGATGATGATCAAATATATACATCTATTGAATTTAAATCAGCAGATAAGTTCCTGGAATATCTGAGAAAAAGCCAAGTACATTGGGACTTAAATGATAAACTTGATTATCCATGGATATTTCGTGGGCTAGGAAATCATACATTTTCCTTACAGCCAACGGCATTTAGAGATAATTTCAAGATAAATTTCTATGAATCAAAATATAGTAAAATTCAAGATTTTTTTAACGAATTTCAAAATGAATTAAATCAAAAACTTATTACACTAATCAATCCTACAAACGGAAATGAACTTAATTTTGCGCTAAATCGAAACAAGCGGGCTAGATTGTTAACCCTTATCAAACATGTCCTTTTAGAACGATTTCTTTTAGAAAAATTTGCTGGAGAATCAATCAAAGTTAGACTACCGATATCTAATTATTATCCTTTTGGTACACCTTCCATCTTAGAACAGGATTTAAATGCCTCTTTTCCACTAGATAGAATTACAGAACAAATAATTAATTACGGTGCCTATCTAATAAAACGTCCATATGATTTTGATTGGCTATCTTGGGAGGCAGGTTATTTTGATATTTCTTTTTTAACCGCAAACAAAATTGACTGGAATTTAATATGTACTGCACAGCATATAGGAATACCGACAAGATTGTTAGATTGGACGTATAAACCATGGGTAGCCGCTTTCTTTTGTTGTTGGCAGTTTAAAAAAATTAAAAAGAAAACAGGAAAAATATGTGTATGGGCATTTAACCCCACTGCAATGAAAAATCAATTTGATGATCATTTATACAATGGCGCTACAATTCAATTGTTTAACCGTTTTTTGCCTTCAGAACATGATTTTTTACATAAACAACAAGCTGTCTTAACAGCTATGAAGTTTGATAACTTCTATTTTTTGGAATATGGAAAATGGCCAGATCTGATTTCATATTTTACGGATCTGGTTTTACATGATGAAAGATTAATTTCTTCTATGAAAAATAATTTAATCAAAATTACTCTTGAGAGTTCTGAGGTTCATAAATTAGAACAATTACTAGAAAAGGAAGATATTACTCTTGCTTCAATAATGCCGACCTTTAATCACCTGGCTGAAATGATATTAGACAAGCAATAAGATGCTAACTTCAACGAGGTGTATTTCTAAAATCGGTACCAAAACTGGTACCAAGCTTCAGGAAGAGAAAACTTGGAATTCGCCAAAACCTAGACTGGATTTGGCTCCCCGGGACGGGCTCGAACCGCCGACCTAATGATTAACAGTCATCCGCTCTACCGACTGAGCTACCGGGGAATTGAGGCGGAATCTTAAAACGATTCCGCGAGAGAATCAAGTGGTTTTGAATATATTTTTTAGCTGCAGAAACGCTGTAATCTGTTCAAAGCGTCTTTTAGTGTGTCAATACCAGTGGCGAAGGATATTCTGATGCAGCCTTCTGTGCCGAAGGCGGAACCTGGGACCAGGGCCACACCTACTTCATTCAGCAATTTTTCGGAAAATTCGATGTCGTTGGCGTAACCTCGTTTTTCGATAATCGCCTGCACACAAGGGAAAATGTAGAAGGTTCCGTCGGCTGGGATGACTTCTATGCCATCGATATTTTGTAATCTATCGGCTACGTAGTCGTGTCTTTGATGAAACGCATTAACCATTTCTTCGATACTTTCATTACTGCCATCCAAAGCCGCTACTGCAGCTCTTTGTGCTATGGAGCAGGGGTTGGATGTGGATTGGGATTGAATGGTTTTCATGGCATTGATTAATGGCGCTGGACCGGCTGCATAGCCTATACGCCAGCCAGTCATGGCATAGGCTTTGGATACGCCATTTAACACGATGGTTCTGTCATATAATTCAGGACAGGTATTGAGGATGTTCACAAAGGATTGGCTCCAGAGGATATGTTCGTACATATCATCCGTTGCAATAAGAATTTGTGGATGTTTTTTCAGTACTTGGCCCAGTTCTTTTAATTCTTTTTGAGTGTAAGCGATGCCAGAAGGGTTGGATGGGCTGTTTAGAAAAATCATTTTCGTTTTTGGGGTGATGGCCTGCTCTAGTTGTTGAGCGTTGATTTTATAACGCTGTGCTGGAGTGGTCTCAATGACGACAGGCACGCCATCAGCTAACAAAACCATGTCTGGATAAGACACCCAATATGGGGCAGGGATAATGACTTCATCTCCTGGGTTAAGATACGCTTGGCACAGGTTATAGCAGCTTTGTTTACCACCCACAGAGACTAATATCTGATTGAGTTGATAATCAAAACCGTTGTCTCTCTTGAATTTGTTTTTAACGGCTTCTTTTAGTTCGGGTATCCCATCCACAGCTGTGTATTTGGTGTCACCTGCTTCAATGGCAGAGATGGCCGCTAGCTTTATATGTTGAGGCGTGTCAAAATCGGGTTCACCAGTTCCAAGGCCAATAATATCCAGTCCTTGGGCCTTCATCTGTGCTGCTTTTGCAGCCACGGCAAGGGTAGGTGAAGGCTTTACTTTTTGTACACGCTTTGCCAATGCGATATCCATCTGTTGCTCCTGTGAATTATAGGGGTACTAGCATATAATATAAAATATGAAAGACTTATTTAAAATTTATTCAAATTACCAACCAGCCGGTGATCAACCTACTGCCATAGCCTCTTTAATCGATGGGCTTGAATCTGGTTTAGCCAAACAAACATTATTGGGCGTCACCGGTTCTGGTAAAACATTTACTATAGCTCATGTTATTCAGGCCATGAAAAGACCGACTTTAATCATGGCGCCTAACAAAACACTTGCGGCTCAACTTTATGGAGAGTTTAAAGCCTATTTTCCTGATAATGCCGTAGAATATTTTGTTTCCTACTACGATTATTATCAACCAGAAGCTTATGTCCCTGCTTCAGATACTTTTATAGAAAAGGACGCATCCATTAATGAACATATAGAGCAGATGCGTTTATCAGCAACCAAAGCATTAATTGAACGCAAGGATGCCATCATTGTAGCCACGGTTTCTGCAATTTATGGATTGGGCGACCCCGATTCCTATTTGCGTATGTTATTACATCTATCCCGTGGAGAACAATCAGGTCAGCGTAAAATTTTAAAGCGTCTTGCAGAAATGCAGTACACGCGAACCAGTCTTAGTCTTGAGCGTGGTCAATTCAGAGTTCATGGAGATGTCATCGACATTTTTCCGGCCGATTCTGAGAAAGAGGCAATCAGAATAGAGCTTTTTGATGATGAGGTAGAAAATATCGCTCGCTTTGATCCGCTTACTGGAGAAATTCTTCAGCGTTTGCCGCGGGTGACTATTTTTCCTAAAACGCATTATGTCACTCCACGAGAGAGAATTCTGGAAACAGTAGACAAAGTGAAGGAAGAACTGCAAGAAAGACTTGCTGAATTCAATGCTCAAAATAAGCTGGTAGAGGCACAGCGTCTGGAGCAACGGACTTGTTTTGATATTGAAATGATGTTGGAGTTGGGTTATTGCTCTGGTATTGAAAATTATTCCCGCTATTTATCCAACCGTGAAGCAGGAGAAGCGCCCCCTACCCTTTTTGATTATCTTCCACCTGAATCCTTATTAATTATTGACGAATCGCATGTTACTGTCCCTCAAATTGGAGGGATGTATCGAGGAGATCGGGCACGTAAGGAAACATTAGTTCATTATGGGTTTCGATTGCCCTCGGCTTTGGATAATAGACCCTTACGCTTTGAAGAGTTTGAAGAACGTTCTCCACAAACCATTTATATCTCAGCGACACCAGGACCTTATGAACAGGAACATTCCGATAATGTTGCTGAGCAAGTGGTAAGGCCTACGGGATTAATTGACCCTGAGGTGGAAATCAGACCGGTGAAAACTCAGGTTGATGATCTGATGTCAGAAATCAGGCAAGTCATCGATCAAGGCAGCCGTATTCTTGTAACGACATTAACCAAGCGTATGGCTGAAGATTTAACAGAATATTTAGGTGAACACGGGATTAAAGTTCGTTATTTGCATTCGGATGTGGATACTGTGGAACGTGTGGAAATTATTCGAGATTTACGCCTGGGCGAATTTGATGTTTTGGTGGGAATTAATTTATTACGCGAAGGTCTTGATATGCCAGAAGTGGCTCTTGTAGCCATTTTAGACGCTGATAAGGAAGGCTTTTTACGTTCAGAACGCTCTCTGATTCAGACTATTGGTCGTGCTGCACGTAACGTCAAGGGACGAGCTATTTTATATGCGGATATTATTACTGGCTCAATGCAAAGAGCATTGACTGAAACTGAGAGAAGACGTGAAAAACAAAAAGTATTTAATAGGGAGCATGGGATTATTCCTATGGGTATTAGTAAATCCGTTGAAGACATCCTGGAAGGCGCTTACATAGGCAAACGCAAAACCATGGTTGCAGAAAAGACTCCTAAATACACTCACTGGTCTCCTCAAGAGTTGATGAAACAAATTAATACTTTGGAAAAACAAATGTATACGCATGCCCAAAATATGGAATTCGAATTGGCGGCCAAAGTTCGGGATGAATATTTACTATTAAAAGAGCAGCTGATGAAGGTATAACCCGATGGGTACCGGATTTTGAACCCTTAGGTTCAAGTGGGCAGCGGATGAATCGGTTCAGGCTTCCCACTTAAGTGGGCTTGCTCAACGCCGATAACAGGATGCTCCCCTGGCTGTGAGTGTTGGTTCTAAAATCACTCGCCATCGGGTTAATTAGATTATAACACCATCTTCTATGCTGCACCTAGAAAAACTCCATACTATAAACCCTCTGTTATTTTTTCTTTGGGCTATACTAATCATAAGTATTGCATTTTACTCGGTTTCTTGTAGACGCTTGAAGTGATAGTAAGAGGGGTTGAGGAGTTAAAAAGCCTGTTGTATGAATAGGCATCAGGGAATGACTATTAATAAATGAATATTAAATCTAATTTGGCACATAGCTCTGTTATCTTGAAAGGTCATGTTAATAGATATGCCTTTTTGGGGTTGCTTATCTCTATTGGCAGTATCTTAATTGCAAGCTCTATTGTTTCATATCAGTTGACAGGCTCGATTAGCTTAGGCGGATTTATTCAGGCTCAAAAATCCAATCCAGCCATTTGGATTTTGGATATAACGCCGTTTATGTTTGTATACTGGGGACAAGCTTTTTGTTATGGATTAGTTAATAAAGCGGAGAGTTTATTGGTTGATAAAACAAAAGAACTCTTAAATATCAGTGGGAATCTGGAATTAAAACTCAAATATGAAAGTAATCACGATAACTTAACCAATTTGCCTAACAGCCGCTTGTTAAATGAAAAAATACGGCTCGCTATTGAACAATTGGGAGCGCAGGGAGAATTAGCCGTTATCGTTATAAAAATTAATGATTTTAATAATATTAATTATAATTTCAGTTCTTTTAATGCCAATAATGTCATAAAGCAATTCGCTGAACGATTAAAATCTATTTTGATAGATCCTTATATGCTGAAAGCGGCCCTTGGAATTAATGTGGTTGCTCGATTACAAAGTGACGAATTTGCCATATTAATGCCGAGACTAAAAAAGGATCTGAATACTGATGAATTATTGGTTAATCTTCTTAAATTGTTAAACACCAGCCTTATGATTGATGGAATTAGTATTAATATTACAACCACCGCTGGTATTGCAATCTATCCTGTTCATGGAGAGGAAGATGATGTTTTATTAAATCATGCCGTTATTGCAGTTTATCATGCACGCAAAGAAAACAAACCCTATGTTATGTACAGTCCTGAGATGGAAGAGGACCTCATGCATAATCGGATCGTGATAAATGAACTTCAACGGTCCATCGAGAATAAAGACTTAAAAATTTATTACCAACCGATAATTGAGCTGGCCACCGGTAAAATTGTGGGTGCAGAGTCTCTTGTTCGTTTCGAACACCCTGAATTTGGTTTATTAAGTGCGGAAAAATTTACGCCTTTGATTGAAGGAACGAGTTTAATTCATAATTTGACTGAATTTATGCTCAGAGGAGTAATAAAGCAATTAGCAGCATGGCATGATGCAGGGCATAAAATTTTTACTTCAGTAAACCTGTCTTTAAAAGATACTTCCGATCGTGAGTTGCCTAATTTAGTAGAAAAATTATTAAATGATTATGAGATTGCGCCGCAATTTTTGAAATTGGAATTTACTGAAAAAGCCTGCCTATCGGACCAGTCTGCTACTAGGGAAGTTCTTGAACAATTCTCAACAATGGGAATCAAATTATCTATAGCTGACTTTTGTAGTGGGTATTCTTCTTTTATCTATTTAACTAATTACCCAATTGATGACATCAAAATTGAAAAATCTTATGTATTGAAAATGTCCAAAGATGTTAAAAAAGCCAAAATTGTGGAAGCCATAATTAAATTAGCTCAAACACTGGGACTGGAACCTATAGCTGATGGTATTGCAGATCAAAATACTTTAGAAAAATTAAGAGAGTTAGGTTGCTTATACGGTGAAGGATTTTATTTTTCTCGAGCAATAAGCGCGACAGATTTTATAGGGTTGCTAAAAAATTAAGCTCAATTTTTATCCACCATCTGCCATCTCAAGGCTGTGAAGAACAGATGGCGAGCGGCTTAATGAATTCAGAATTTATCTGGATCAGCATGCTCCCAGTGTGACTTATATTCCTCAGGAATATCATCTTTTAAAAATTGCCCTGGAGTGACATAGGTATATATTTGATCAAATGATTTGACTTCATCTACACTAACCCGTCTCATGATATGACATGGTTTTAAATCGCTGGGATTATTTAACCCCAAGGCACCAACCATTTCCAAAAAGCTTTTGATTGTATTGTTATGGAAATTAGCAGCATGATACTTTTTTTGATCAACAACGAGGCCATATTGGAGCCTTTTCTTTTGGGTAGCCACTCCAGTAGGGCAGGTATTGGCATTGCACTGTTTCGATTGTATGCAGCCTATTGACATCATCATTGCTCTTGCCGAATTGCACATATCAGCTCCTAGAGCAATATTGGTCAGCAAATCAAATCCGTTGGATACTTTTCCGCTGCAAATAACCCGAATTTTATCGCGTACACCAGTTCCAACAAGGGCATTATGAACAAAAACCAGACCAGCTTCCAAGGGAGTTCCTATAAAATTGGTGTATTCAACCGGGGCAGCCCCAGTGCCGCCTTCAGCACCATCTACGGTAATAAAATCAGGCAATATATTGGTTTTAAGCATGGCTTTGCAAATCCCAAGAAACTCATGCCTACGACCCAGGCATAACTTAAAGCCAATGGGTTTACCACCTGAGAGATTACGCAATTTTTTTATAAAATGAAGTAAACCGACAGGATTATCAAAAGCACTATGAGCGATGGGGGATAAAACATCTTTCCCCATCGAGACTTTTCTTACTTTGGCGATTTCTTCAGTTAATTTGGCTGCAGGCAAAATTCCACCATGGGATGGTTTGGCACCTTGAGATAGTTTAATTTCTATCATTTTTACTTCATCTCGCGAAGCTTCTTTGGCGAATTCAGTTTCGTCAAAATTGCCTTGGTCATCGCGGCAGCCGAAATAGGCGGTACCAATTTGAAAAACAATATCTCCTCCTTGTAAATGATAAGGGCTTAACCCACCTTCTCCAGTGTTATGATAAAATCCGCCAATTTTTGCTCCTTTATTTAAGGCCATAATGGCATTGGGTGATAAAGAACCGAAACTCATGGCTGAAATATTCAGTCGGGAGGCACTGTAAGGTTTTTTACAATCAGGCCCACCTACGATAATTCTTGGCTCAACTTCACTTGAGTGTTTAGGAGACAAGGAATGAAGTGCCCAGGTATAACCAACGCTTAGGATGTCTCTCTCAGTTCCAAATGGAATAGTATCTCTAACACTTTTTGCACGTTGGTAGATCATCGAACGAGTTTCCCTGTTAAAGGGAAGCTCATCTTCATCTGTGGCTATAAAATATTGTTGAATTTCAGGGCGAAGAAACTCCAGAAAATACCTGACATGACCCAGTACTGGGAAATTGCGCAAAATTGTGTGTTTTGTTTGCGATATATCATAAATCCATAGGATTACGATAGGAATTAAAAAGACGATAAACCAGAGGATATCTTGCAGCATGGCAAAAATGGCAAAGATACATAAAAGGATAACTCCAAATCCGATATACCATTGACGTCGCATAGCTAATTCCTTTTAATTGTTTGCTATTAATATCAATAGTATAGAATGATTTGCTGTGTTTTACTTAATTAATCAGAGAGTTGATTTTTTTCAGTTTCAGAACCTACTACTGTTTTATTAATTTTATTTTCCAGAGAGGAAATAAACTGTGTTACTTGCAGGCGTTGTTGTTCTTGTTCATTTTTACAAATAATTAATTCATGACTAATATCCAAAGCAGCCAGAAGAAGTGTTTGAAAATTATCCAGCTGCTTAAATTTGTTTTTATTATTTTGCATTTTTTCATGTAGTTTTTCTGCAGCGAGCACTAAATTCACTTCTTCCCCATCAGGGCATTTGATTTCATAGGTTTTATTTAATAATTTTATTTTACAGAGTTTCATGTTAGTCATTATTACGCCTTGGCATTTCCATAGTACTAAGCAAATAGTAGCAATTTTGGCTTAATGCAGCAAATTATGAAAATCATATGCGTTGAGAAAATGTACCAGGTGAACACTGATTCTAAATGGAGTATCATTGGCTATCCTGTTAAATAGAGTTAAATATGTCTTTAGATAATGATCACTTGCATTTACCCAATTATGATGATTTTGTCCAATCCATTTCTGCTTTAGCCTTAACTATCTCTGGTAGCGAATTACATGGAATGATGTGTGGATATCTCTGTGCAGGAGCTGATAGCCAAGGTGAAGCTTATATACGTGCTTTATTAACTAATAAAAAAGATGAACAAAGTCGTAATGCCTTATTGTCTATGTTTTCTGTGTTTTCAATCAGTCAGCAACAGATTAATAATTTTGATTTTGAATTTGAAATGTTGCTGCCTGATGAAAATGAATCATTGGTCATACGTGCTCAGGCTTTTAGTGAGTGGTGCGAAGGATTTACACAGAGTTTAACTATTGCCGGAGTTGGAGTTGAGCAGTTTTACGAAGAGGAATCTCAAGATGCTCTTCAGCATCTTATAGAATTTGCGGAATTGGATTGTGACACGTTGGAAGTAGGTGAGGAAGATGAAAAAGCTCTAATGGAAGTCAGCGAGTATGCTCGTATGGCAGTACTTCGGCTGCACAGCGATTTGGTTCTGCATGAAAGAGAACGCGGAGGTTCTGAAACGACGCATTGATCAGGCGTGGATAAAGTATTAAGGTTATTTGTGTTGTTTGATTTGAGGAGAAAGTCATCTCTTCAACCTTCAGAGAGCCTATAACATAAAGAGACTATGACAGAATAAAATTATTCGGAATCCAGCTGAATTCCTTAAGGATTGTTCGTCTGTTCCATTTATTAAAGTGATAAGGGAAATTGATATGATAAGCCAACAAGAATATAAGGCACGAAGAGAGAATTTAGCCGCACAATTGCCTGTCGATAGTGTTGCTATAATTCCTGCGGCTCACGAAGTGTTACGTAATGGTGATACTCATTATCGATTTCGCCAGGACAGCGACTTCTATTATCTAACGGGCTTTGATGAGCCTGATGCTTTGTTGGTTATCGTTTCTGGAAAGGACAGCCAGAGTATTTTGTTTAATCGCACGAGGAACCCTGTAGAAGAACAATGGACAGGTAAACGATTAGGCCAGGATGGTGCAATACAAGCGCTTGGAGTTCAAGCAGCATATCCTATAGCCAGCATTGCAGAAGAGCTTCCCAAACTATTGAGCGATAAATCAGCCATATATTATAACCTGGGCCGTAACTTTCCTTTGGAAAATAGAATTCTACATGCAGTATCCTCAGTAAAAGCACTGGTGCGAAAGGGGATTAAAGCACCCGAAGCGTTATGTGATCTGGAGCCAATCTTAAGCGAAATGCGGTTGATTAAAAGTGATGCTGAATTGGAGTTAATACGACGGGCAGCCAGTATTTCAGTCGCTGCGCATAAACGTGTGATGCAAGTTTGTCAGAAGATGGAATATGAATATCAACTGGAAGCAGAGTTAATTTATGAGTTCAGTCGGCATGGTTGTCGTAGTGTCGCTTACGATCCTATCGTAGGCAGTGGGGCAAATGCCTGTATTCTTCATTATACAGCGAATAATAACCCTTTGCATCGTGGTGATTTGGTTCTTATCGATGCGGGTGGCGAATATGGCAATTACGCGGCGGATATTACAAGAACTTTTCCAATTAATGGTACATTTAGTCCTGAACAAAAAATCATTTATGAATTAGTATTAAAAGCCCAAAAGGCAGGTATTGCAGCAATTAAACCAGGCCTGCCCTGGAATCAAATTCAGCAAATTATTCTTAGAACCCTTACTGCTGGACTTTGTGAAATAGGTATTTTAAAAGGGGATTTGGAAGACCTTATTAAGAAAGAAGCCTATAAACCATTTTATATGCATAATTCTGGACATTGGTTAGGATTGGATGTTCATGATGCCGGACGTTATAAAATCAATAATGAATGGCGTCCTTTACAGGCTGGAATGGTATTGACTGTAGAGCCAGGACTCTATATTAGTGCAGGAACAGAAAGTGTTGACAAACGCTGGTGGGATATTGGTGTGCGTATAGAAGACGATATTTTGGTAACCAAAGCTGGTCATGAAGTGCTAACTAATGCATTACCTGTTGATGTGAATGATATTGAGGCTTTGATGCGTGGCGAATAAAGAGATCGATATTCTGATTATTGGAGGCGGCTTGACTGGCGCGAGTTTATCGCTGGCCTTACAAGGATTAGGTTTGTCTACCCTATTGGTTGAGTCCAAGCCGTTTAGTGATAAAGTCAATCCAGATTTTGATGCTCGCTCGTTAGCTTTATCTCCAGCCAGCCAGCGCATATTAACCATGTTGGGAGTTTGGGAGATTCTCGAAGGATATGCCACATCCATTGAGATGATTCATGTTTCTGATCAGCATCGTTTCGGAGTATCTCGCTTGCGTGGTGAGAAAAACAACCCTTTGGGTTATGTGGTAGAGATGCAATACATTAACAGGGCTTTGGGTATCCTGTTAAATAAAGAACAATTGTTGGCTCCGGCTCATTTAAAATCCATCGATTTCAACGATGGTATTGCTGTAATCGCTACTGAATCAGATGAGATTTTTATCAGAACTCAATTCATTGTCGCAGCCGATGGTACAGAATCCATGATGCGACGACTTTGTCATTTGCCAGTCAAAATCAAGGATTATGATCAACAGGCCATTGTTGCAAATGTGGGTTTGGTAAAACCACATGGTAATCGTGCTTTTGAGCGTTTTACTCCTAATGGTCCTCTTGCTTTATTGCCTATGCAGAATAATAAAATGTCATTAGTTTGGGCATCGAAGCCTGAAGATGCAAAGCAATTGATGAATTTGAATGATGATGAATTTTTACAGGAGTTGCAAACTGCTTTTGGTTACAGGTTAGGTCGTTTTAACAAAATAGGGAAACGATATTCTTATCCTTTGAAACAGAGTTTGATGCCACAGCAAACCAAATGGCCGGTAGTTTTTGTGGGCAATGCTGCCCATACTTTACATCCAGTTGCAGGACAAGGTTTTAATCTGGGATTAAGAGATGTCGCGACTTTGGCTCAATGTATTGCTAAAGACGGATTAAATTCACAGATGTTGGAACACTATTTAAAATTGCGAATGCATGATCAGCAAATGATCACATGGCTAACAGATGGTTTAATACATCTGTTCACCAGTCGTTTGCCGGGAGTAGGGCTAGCACGAAACCTCGGTTTACTCGCCCTTGATAACATACCTGCATTAAAAAATATATTGGCTCGATATGCTCGTGGTTTTGGTGGAATTACTCCCGATTTGGTTTGTGAAATTGCATTAAGTACTGGGGAAATTCAATGAGCCAACAATTTGATGTGCTTGTCATTGGTGGGGGGATTGTTGGCTTAACTGCAGCGTTAGCTATGGCGAAACGTAATTATACCGTTGCTGTTATTGATGCCGGGACATTAACTGTGGATACCAGTGTTAGAGATCTACGTGTTTACGCAATTAATAAAGCCTCTCAAATGTTATTAAAGCAATTAGATATTTGGCCGCATTTGGATGTGAGTCGAGTCGCCCCTTATCATAAGATGCATGTTTGGGATGGAGTAAGTGGAGCCTATATTGATTTTGATTCACGAAGTATTGCTGAGCCAAATTTAGGGGCAATTATTGAAGAATCCATTTTAAAACAAGCCTTATTGCACCAAATATCGTTAGATTGCAATATTAGTTTATTTTCTCAATGTACAGTGAACGAGATAGTTAGCTCGGAGCACAATATTGAGATATCAAGCCAAGATACAAAATGGAAAGGACAGTTATTAATGATAGCTGATGGAGCCAACTCTCCTACACGTCACCAGCTCAAAGTGGATTTAACCACTTGGTCCTATGATCAACAGGCATTGGTTGCTATGGTCAATATTGAGAAACCTCATCAAAACACAGCTTATCAAGTATTTAATTCTGACGGGCCATTGGCCTTTTTGCCATTGGCTTCCCCAAATTTATGTTCTATAGTTTGGTCAACTCGGCCAGACCATGCCAGGAGCTTGCAAACACTTGATGAAAAGGAATTCAATAAGAAGTTAACCAAAGCTTTTGCAAATCAATTGGGTCAAGTAGAGATAGCGAGTAATCGCCATCAATTTCCTTTGCAAATGAGACATGTAAAACAGTATGTCGGACATCGCTGGTTACTCCTTGGTGATGCAGCGCATACTATTCATCCTTTAGCTGGATTAGGTTTAAATGTTGGTTTGGCAGACGTGAAAAGCTGGATAAATCATATGGATATGAGCAAGGGTGTATTAGCATCGAATAAAATATTGGCGGCTTATCAAAGGGAACGTAAGCATGCTGTTTGGCAAATTATATTGCTTATGGAGGGATTTAAAAGATTATTTGGAACGACCTTTTCTCCTATTACCTCATTGCGTAGTCTTGGACTGAGGGCTTGCAACGAATTTACCCCTGTTAAACGTTTATTTATACAGCATGCTGCCGGTTTGTAAGTAGTTCTTTTTATATAAATCACTTTTTTTTAAAAAAAGATACATTGCTTAATTTTTAGTTAATAATTGTTATGTATAATTTGAGGTCACCTATAAAACTCTCCAAGGTTATAAATCAATTTGTCATATTTTGAGAGTTTTATAGGGTAGTTTACATATTGTATCTAAACCTTTAACGCGCAAATTCCTTCCGACAAAAGCTCACTTTATCTGATGTTGATTCTTTTCTATGTTCATTAAAACGGGCTTCAATAGTCCTATATCGTTTAAGCCCACCCTCTCTGTTCGCAATTTGTATATTTAAACCTGGTCTAGCGTTTAGTTCGAGCATTAATGGGCCATGATCTTTATCAAGAACAATATCCACTCCAAGATAGCCCAAACCAGTTAGTTCATAACAACTGGATGCTATTTCGAGAATTTGATTCCAATACGGTACTTCAATTCCTACAATAGAATTTAAAGTATCAGGGTGATAGTCTATAGTGTCATTTTGAAACACACCACCAAGGGTTTTTCCTGTCGCAAGATCAACTCCGACTCCAATTGCTCCTTGATGTAGATTCGCTTTTCCTCCAGATAAACGTGTGGGGAGCCTGACCATGGCCATTGCCGGATAACCTAATAAAGTAATAATGCGTATATCTGGTATGCCTTCGTAACTTACTTCAGCGAATACCGGGTCAACAACGACTCTTTTTTCTATGATGGCATAATCTGAGGAACCACCAAGGCTATAAGCCCCGGAGAGCAGGCAAGATAAGTGATAACTCAGCTCTTGGACTGTAGTTAGCTTACCATTAATTTGTCGATAACGACCATAAACTTTATCTTTGAATACCAGTATCCCATCTCCACCAGAGCCTCTGGCAGGCTTTACCACAAAATCACTATAACTGGCAAATCGTGCTTCTATTGATTTGATTTGCTGTTCTGTTTCTATAATGTCATATAATGCGGGGACTGAAATTCCCGCCTTTAAAGCCAGTTTTTTGGTTTTTAGCTTATCGTCCACTAATGGAAATAATTTTCTTGGATTATATCTTAATACAAAATCTGTATTACGCTGATTAATACTTAAAACTCCATGATTTTTCAGACGTCGAAAAAGGTTAATCATTCTATGGCACTCGCAAGTGATTTAAAGCGCTTTAATTCAACTAAGCGATAACCACGATATTGACCAAACCATAGAATCATGGATAAAAGAACCAGAAGCAGTTCTGGAAAAGCAAAGACTAAATATTGTAAGGGTTCATAGCTCATGGCCCAATAGGAAATGACTGCTGCTGCAAGACTGCCAATCCCTGATTTTATAGCTTCTGAAGCCCCTCGCTCATCCCATGTAATGCACATACGCTCAATAGTCATGGTTAAGATGACCATCGGGAACAAGGCAACAGACATTCCTGTATCCAGACTTAGATTTTGACAAAGAACACTAATAAAGATCATTAGCAATATCACTACTGTAAGAATGGCAGCGAGCCTTGGTACTAATAGTAATCTTAGTTGATCCAGATAAAAACGGGCTAACAGTCCAAAAGAAATAATAATAATAAATAGAGTAATTCCCCATACTACGTGAGTTTCTCTAAATGCCAAAGCAATTAATACTGGCATAAAAGTCCCGAAAGTTTTAATTCCTACAAAATTACGTAGTATTAAAATGATGAACGCACCAATAGGAACGGTTAATAGAATCTTATAGATTCCTTGAACATTGACTGGAAGCTGAAGTAAAGAGAAACGTAAGAGTTGGGAATCAGCTTGTAATCCCCGTGACTTAGCTACGCTTAAGGCGTTAATAGGAGTTGGTGATACAGTTAATGAAAATTGAGCCCTGCTTCCACCAATGACATCAAATAAAGGCCCATTCCCATATTGCCAAATGAGAAACTCTTTTGGTAAACCAGCGCTACCAGTCCTGGGGTTAATATAAATCCAGCTTTTTCCGTTAAAAACAGCAAGAAAGTATTTCAAATCTGCCTTTTTTTGTTGGCTTAGATGAATTCCTTGTACAGCAATTGCTGCGATTTTTGATTGATTGAGAATTAAAATGGTGGCATTGATGATATTTTCATCGTTGAACTCATTACCGACTAAAAGTTTCGCATTACCATCCTTTTTGTTTAATTCCTTAATGGTGCTTTGGGAAAATGTTTGAATGTCTGCAGAGGTTGATCTAACTTGATTTGTGATGGTTTCAACAGCGGATTTTTGACTATCATTCAATGGTTGGGACTTGATTACTGAAGGTTTTGGCAAAGACGACTCTTCACCGTCTGTTTGACGAAAGATTGCTCGATAATAAAGTGATTGAGGCCCATTACTGCGTCTTATAGACCAAACGGTTTCTCTATTGTAGCCATTTAAATTGGTTGTTACACCATAATTTCTCGACACAAAATATTCGTCAAGTATGGCAAAATTAGGGGGTAGGTAAGGGATATTAAAGCTTGCTTTTATTGGTGTATTTTTATCAGCAGTAAAACGTAAATTAGATTCAACCATCCAGCTATTGATGGTTTCAGTATCTGTTAGAGGCACATCTAAAACAATATGTCTATATAAAAAAATACCTGAACCTAAAAGCATTAGAATGAGAATCAGACCATAAACGTGACGTTTGTTATTTTTCATCATTTCACTTAGCTCTTGGATTTCGTTGTAAAAGTTAGAGCAGGATTAACTGCTCCATTAAAATCAATGATGGCATCTCTTCCCAAAAGTAAAGGATAAAGAAATCGTTTTCTGTTGGTTAAATTGACTTTAATTGCCCTGACTTTATCACCAAGTTTTACATTCAGTAAGACTACCGGGCGTTTTATCGGAGCCGTTCTTAATAATCCAGGGGTCCCTTCGCTTGCTCTTACTTTAATTTTTACTTTACCTATATATTCCCCTTCAAAAGTAAAATCTCCAGTTTTAGTAGAGACAGTAAAACGTAAATAAGGAACACCTTTTTTGTCGATTTCTATAATATTCACAGCATGTAATGAAGCTGACTTAGCTCCTGTATCCAGCTTTGCTGATAGGGTGAGGTTTTGATCAATTAAGGTAGCTTTCTCAACATAACCATAAATTTGTGCTTCATTGTTTGCCATAAGAGGTCCTGTCAACAGTGACATAAACATAAAGAGAACAAGTTTTGATCTCATTTAATCCTCATATTGAGTTCATTTTGGTGCAATATCGTAGCAGGTTTAAGACATAAGTCACAGTCTGAGAGTGAGTTTAATGTAAGATTTTTTTAATTTTGTTAATAATTTCTGTATTGGAGTATGGTATCATTAAGGGTTTTTAATCATAATTGTATCTTTTTGACTCAGGATGAAAGCTTAATTGACATCAAGTCTAATTATACATACAATAGCCCCCAATCTTAGCTGATAGCTCCATGCCTATACATGCCTCATGAGAGAGATGAAAATCAGGTTTTCAAACCTAACGATTTGGTCTTCATTCTAGCAATTGCTGGTCGTATTGACGCGCAAAGTCGAATTCTCGCTCAAAACCTCGATAAAAGCCGCCACGTATATTATGCCTACTCTATTTTAGATTCTCTAAGCTCTTCTTATACGATGTTCAAATATTTTTTTGATGTCTTTGGTTCTTCAAATGATAGTGATGCAATGCATGAATTTTTGAATTCTCCTGCCGGCATAATAACCATGACTGTTGAATCTGTTTTTTTGGTTACTTTTTCCTTTTTAGCCTGCCGGTATGACAACGAAAAAGAAGATTCCTATAAAAAATTTATCGCTACAGCCTGGCCTTATTTCCGCGATGTGATGAAGGGCTTAAAGAATGCCTATAAAGGTTGGAGAAGTGCTGTTGTGGCATTTAACCTAATTAGTGGAGTGGATGCAAAATTTCTTATTGCACCAGTGGGACTGATTTTGGGAGTCTTTGCTGCAGCCAATAGATTTTGGATACGCAGTATGCTAGAGGATCGCAAACAAATGATGAGTGCGAATGCAGAACTCCTCATTGAAATAAAAAAACTAATGTCTTTGTCTCATGAAGAAAGTATTTCCTATTTAAAGCGAATCCAATTTCAGACCAGGCAAACACGTAATGCCGCGTTATGGTCTGTTGCTGCAGGCGGGTTTCTTGATGGTCTCTATTTATATGTCGGTGTATTAAGTTTGGCTACTTTATCACCACCCCTGTTAACAGCAATGGCTATTATTTGTGTTTTTTATACAGTAGCTTGTGTTGTTACAAGACTTTATGAGGAAAAGGATTTTCAGTTAAGATTATTGGTGACTCAAACTAAATGCCGATTGGCATTAACTAATAAAGAACTGGAAACCAGTTATGCCAAATTACTCTTATTGAATGAGAAACAACATTTAAACAAGGCTGATCAAGAAGAAATCAAACGCCTGAAAAAGTTAATTCGTAATTTAATAAAGCAGTTTGATGATCAGCGCAAGGAATTATCTAAACGCTCGAATCGTACTTATTTATCCTCTGCTCTATTAGGGTTGAAAAATGGATTATATGCTTATGGAGCATTAGCAAGCGTCTTGTTTTTAATTGGTTCTATTTTAGTATTGACAGGTGTTTCTTTTCCACCCGCATTGCTTGCTACGTGTATCACTTTAGGCTTGGTACTAGTTATTGGCTTCACAATTCATTCTTTGATGGCTAATTATTGGCATCTAAAAAAGCAAGAAACGCAAAAAAAACGCCCTTACGATCGATTACTGGAATGGGGCGATAATATTGATGATTCAGAATTATTGGATTCGAAAGTATTCAGCGATTCATTAAAAGATGGATTGTCTTTGGATTCCTCGCCGCAATTTTTCTTCCAGGAATGGTTTGAGGTTTTCCGCTCTTTGTTTTCTGGAGTTGGTAAAGGACAAAAATTTGTTGATTTTGCTGGAAACTCATTACAGGAAAGGGGTGAAGATGGGCATTATCACGATACTCCAGTCATGTATGTGCTGGCAGCCTTTAGTGCGTTATTGTTTGGAGTCACCCTGGCCTTAAGAGCTTTGGCAAGAGGGCTGGGTCGAACACCCTTGGGGCAGGTCAACCTAAACGAAGACAGCAAAGACCAGCCTGTTAAGTCCGAGACAAAGGAGGCAACAATTCAGAAAACCGAAGAGTCAAGGGAATCAATCCGATCTGAAAACAAATGGACTGATTCCCAGCGGGTTGATTCTCGAAGACACTCAAATTCATTATCTCATTTCGGAATATTTGAAACCAAAACTAAAAAAAATCAAGCACCTTTCTCTTCAATCCATCATTCCAACAGCGAACCCGCTTTAAATCAATTCACTCCTAACCAGAACAGTACAATTCTGGGTTTAGCTTAGGATCATTATACATCTTAAATTGATGGTAAATTCTGAAAGTACGTGTTTTAGCTTGCACTTCGTTGAATAATTCTTCCAGGCACAAAGTCAACTGATTTAACTGTTGTTGTATAATTTCAAGTTTTTCCGCGCAATTAGTTCTATGTTCGATGCTGACATCCAGCCGCTTTGCTTGCAAATCCATATGGTATGATTTCAGTGATAAAATAGATAATCTGTCAATAATCATTCCAGGGGATTCGGAATTAACCGGGCAATTATTATAGCTTTCTGGTTGTAATGCTTTATAAAGCCATTCATCCATAGCTTCCATGCGGTTATTTCTTTGTTGATTGTAGGCGTCTATTTCCCTTTTGGCTTGGTAAACAAATTCGTAGCCCATATCGTCTCGACGAGCCTTATCTTCAGCGTGCCATAATTGAAAATTAAAAGCGTGATTTTCTTCGACAAGCTGAAGGAATCGTTTATATTGGTACACTATGCCATTTGCTTTCCAATGGATGATACTCATTTTATGAAGATTAACAATGGTTGATGGATCAAGGCTCTCTTGCATGTCATATCCTGCAGATTAATTTACATTGTACTATACGATGAACTCAACTTAAGAAAATAAGCGTCTAAATCTTAGGCTGAAATCGATTGTTTTGAACGGAATCTCCTATATAAAGACGACACCAATTTATAAGAGAGCGTTCAGATTTACATTAGTTTAACCTGAATATTGAAGTTGAATCCAGTTAGAATCTTTTTGAAATGGCTATGAATTAGATTTCGGAGATAATTTAATCACTAAAATAAGTATTATAAATATTTAAATAGGTTCCATCTTCTTCCATTTGTAATAAAGCCTGATTGATTTCTTTAATTAATGGGGCATTATTTTGGAGTGCCAGTATTCCGTATCCCTGTCCAATTGGGATTGGAGCACCTACTAATTTTAATTCATGCATAGAATTGCCAATCACAAATTTTGCAGCTTTTGCGTTGAGAACAACGGCATCAATCTTTTTATTTGCCAATGCGGAAGCCATATCAGTCAATTTTGAAAACTCTATTAGGTCACAAAAATCCTGAAAATTTTCTTCCAGTAGTCCTCCATACAAAGTATATTTCAAAGTCCCTACTTTTTTACCTTTCAGATCTGAAATTTTCATAATGGTATTATTACTCTTTAGAACTACAAACTGGGCCTGACTCGGTAAATAAGGAAGACTAAAGATATAATTTGTATCGTAGGTTGATACAATTGGAGTTGGTGCAAGAAGAATATCAACATCTCCAGCGTTAAGACTGGTAAATAATTTTTGTAGATTCATCCCCTTGTACTGGCATTCCATATGAATACGCTGACAGATAGAATTCATCAAGTCGATGCTGAATCCGTAATATAATCCTCCATCGGCACCTGACCTGGTTACAAAAGGAGGCGAATATTCAGGAACACCTATAATGATTGGTTTTCCGAATGCATAAAAATTACAAATGAGTAAAACAAAGAACATGAATTGTTTCATGCTTTAAGTCCCTTTGGGATGTACTTAAAATTTAGAAGCAACGACAATGTTTGTCAAATTAAGGACGAATTGCATTTTAATTGACTAATTCATTTGTTTTTTGCCAACCAGCGATCCAGGGCATTGGCAAACGAGGTTTTTTCTTTAATACTTAATGCGGGGGGGCCGCCAGTGCGTTCCCCGGCTGATCTTAATTGCTCATTGATATCTCTTAGAGTGAGGCGCTGTTTAATATTGTTTACTGAAAACATCTCTCCTCTCGGACTAATAGCTAATCCTTGTTTCGCTATCACTTCTGCTGCCAAGGGGATATCGGCTGTAATGACTAAGTCGTTTGCCTGCATATGATTTTTAATATAATGATCGGCACAATCATAGCCTTTTTCTACGACAATTGAACGAATAAATGGTGATTTTGGATGATTTAGATAGGAATTGGCAACTAAGATAAGGTTAGTATTGGTACGTATAGCGGCACGAAATAGAATGTCTTTAATCATTTTCGGGCAAGCATCGGCATCCACCCAGATTGTCATTTTATATCCTAAAGTTTTCAAATCAATAATTTAAGGGTATATTAAAATCATTATCCTTTTAACCCAATACTTGGGGAAGGATTATTTTAGGATGTTAGGGAAGAGTGGTAATGAAGCGGTTAACAGATGTTATAAAAGGACAAATTCAACGGATCCCAATTTCAGATTTAAAAAACTTGTTATTAAGTCATTTCAACGAAGACGCACATGATTTAACAGAACTGTTTTGTAAACAATTTCCTGCTAATAAAAATCAATTAACGCTTAATACTCCTGTTACTATTCGATTACCAGTGTCGCTATCTGTGCTTGCAATTGTTTTTACTTATGCTCCAAATGAGTTGCGTCAAGACTTATTAGACTCATGTACTGGCTTGTACACTCCGGTTCTGCGCTCCGTTTCCCCTCGCACTTACCCCACTACAGTGAATTTGGAAAGAAGTCTATTAGAGCACTTACCAAAATTAGATTTAATAAGCGAGACAGACGCCATCGCTTATGATGAATTGGCAGAGAGGTGTTTGAAGCAGTTGAATTATTATAGTGACGCAAGACCAATCATCATGGCTTTAAAAAAACAGGGCGCCAATGATTTAATTCAGGTTTTAGAAGAAGCGGATGAACGTAGTTTATCTGCTTTTTCTTATTTGGCTAAAGACACAGATTTACAAATTTTAACCGAAACTTTTTTGGTAAAAAATAGTCATGATTTGGAGTTAGTCAATAGAAATCATTTAATTCAGTTTTTGCGCCAACCGGATTTGTCGGGATGGCTCACTCGCTTCCTTGATTCATTAGTTTACGAATCTGCTGATGCCCTCTCAATTCGATTGGTTTTGTGGATTTTTTCTCCGTATGAGAATGAAGTTGACCGATTAAAAGAGCTTAGAGCTTGCCTTGCCCAATATCCCTTTTCCATACATTTACAAGCAATGAGAGCTCTATTTGATTTTTATCAATATGAATTAAAAAGAGACGTATTTTCTCCAACGAGTCATTTGGTGATGTTGTTACTGAATGATTTACTAAAAAGCTCCGAGTTAGCTATACAAGTTGAATTTTTAAAAGGGTTGAGTCAGGAAACACTTCTTTTAATAGTTGAGTATTGTTTAGAACATGACAAAAAAGATGGGCAAGAGAAACCAATATGGAATAATTTATTGACTCTGCTTTGTTCTGAGTTTTGTGCATCAAACCAGGAATGCCTCAAAAAAATTAGAATAAGGCTAAATCAGCTGGATCCATGCCTCTTTGATACCCCGGAGTTACATCAATTAGCATTAGATTTGCTTGCCAAATCCAACAGCGTTGAGGGTAAAGAGCCGACTATTTCTTCTTCGATTGCCCGATTATTGTCATCACCTCAATTTGTTGAAGCATGTCCCCCAAAGGGGGTAAGAAAACTAATTGAACGATGGGGTTTGTTTACATTAACTTTGAGTCAAGTGGAATACAGTCAGGAGTCACTTTTCAAAGATCATAGCCCGTGTTTTGATGAAATCAATGAACATATGGCGCGAATTGATTTTAATTTGCTTCATCATCCGGAGGGGAAATCGTTTTGGTTAGATAAAAAGTATAAATTGTTGCAGTTTCGGGTTAGGAGCAGTGAAAGCGCTTTGTTTCATCAATTGGAAAATGTATTAGAAAAGCAGGAAAAAGGGAGTGATTTTAATAAAGGATTAGCTGTAATCTATCATTATTACAGCCTAACCTGTCCCAATTTACGATCGGACTTATTTCTTAGAGCCATAAATCAGGCTTATTCTCGTTTTTTTGTCGAGGGGGTTACTGATAATGAACCTCGAGGTGCGTTATTGCAGTGGCTAAATCATGACTCTCATAGAATTGATGGATTACCGAAAGAATTATACAGAGATAAAGAGATTTTTTTGTATAACTCTGCTGGCCAGAGGATTGGATTTCTCAATGAATCGAACACTGCAATGACTTTTGTTGAGGAAGAAATTGTTTTATTGGCTCAAACGGGCTCTGTTGATATTAATGAACCTTTATATGATAAAGAGGGCCAGGTTATAGGGTATTTAACGGAAGCAAGTCATTTAAGAAGTGAGAGTGAGTTTCAAAAAAAATCCGGGGCGTTGGTCTTGGGTGAATTACCTAAAAATGACTTGGAAAATTCCTCTTTTGGATTGGAGTTATTATTACGTAATGTGTTGTTTGAGAATTCTATAAAGGAATTATATCACTGCGAGTCAATTCGTACAGATACTAATAAACGTTTGTGGTTGAATAATAAGCTATTAAAAGAAATACAAGAGACTTCGAGAGAAATCCCGCCGTCTATTTTATCTTCTTTACTTGATAATTTTGATGATGAAGCAATATTTGAATTATTAGGATCTATAAAATATAAGCCAAATGCCATTCATCTTTTTCATTATATTTTAAATCGAGATACTAAACGCGCTATTTTATTCAATGGGTTTTATGAGTCTGATTTTCAAAAATTTTTAGCACAACATGACGCTGAGGTTTGTTTGGCTGATTATTTGGTAAATTATCATGATAAAGCGTGGTTTTCAGAGTGCTTATTACGGTTTGCTTATTATGGCAAAAAGCATAAAAAAGATAATCTTTTAAGTAATGCCTTAACCTTGATAATCAATGACGCTGGTCAAGATAAGAAACAGGAGGCCATTTGTGATGCCGTACTTGCAAGTCTAATATGTTCTGAACCCTGTGCTGCATTAGTGCTGAAAGAATTTCTTAATGATAAAACTCAAAACTCAGTTCAGAAGGTTAACCAACCTGAAATCGCGAAAGTGACCCAATTTTTTAAGAAGCGGCATTTAATTGCACTTATTACGCAGTTAAACAAGACTTCTTATTGGGAGCAAAATGCTCAGTATAAATTGGCATTACATATTTTAGCCCATCAACATGGTCGATTTTTTTTAGAAAATGATTTTAGCCCTGGCTATGCTCAGCCTTGGCAAGGCAGTGAATTAAAAGAGCTGGCTCGTTTTATAAGTCGTCATTTAAGTAAGAAACGTCCTTTAGATAATAAGCATGATATTGGTTATAGTGTTTTAGGTGAGCTGGTTTTTAGATGTGCTAACTTAGAGATAACCTCATTATTTTATACGCGAAAGACTTTTAATCGTGCGATAGCCCAGTTGTCTTTTGCAAAACACTTTTTGCTTAGGCTGGTGGATAAATTATGGATGCCTAAAGGAATTAGAGAATTATATGTGCATTCATTGTTACATAAGAGCTCCTGGTTTGATAATCCAGCCTTTTTACAAAAGGCATTAAAAGATCATCGTGCGTTGTTGGATTGGAGTCATTTTATTAAGCAAACATGGAATAAAAAGGATAAAAGAAAGTCTCCTATAATCTGTCCTTATTTGTTGAGCTATTCAGGTAAGAAAACCGTATTATTGCAATTATTACAGGATTATTTTAATTCTTTTCAGAAGATGCCGGCCTATATTCAGCCAGTCAGCAAATTGTTGAGACTTTTTCCCCAGCGTGAGGTTTCAGGGGTGATATACGATGCTCTGGAATCTGCTATTTTAAAAGAACCGCAATTATTGGATAAGCAGATTTTAAGCGACATGGCTTTCTATTATGATAAACAGTTTGCCAAAAGGGATATAAGCTATCCTCAGGCTGAGTTAAATTTGCTGGTTTATTGGGGGCAGAATAAATATTATTCATTAGCCCAAAAAGGGTGTGAGTTATTAATTAAAGATTGTGAAGACAAAAGATTAAAAAAACTATTAACTAAAGTGGCTAATGAGGCATCAGTAGAGCAGGATTTAAGTTCCAGTTTGGGAACATTTTATTTTGGATTAATTAAGTTATTTAAACGATTATGGCATTATGGTTTTAATGCGGAAAGAAACTCTTCCAAAATTATAAAATTTTGTGATGATCTGACTCCTGGACCTACTCGTAAACAAGCGGAAGATTTAATAAAAGTACCAACGCCAAGCGAGGCGGCAAGCTCTGATTATTGGGGATTTTCTGAAAAACGTAAACAGTTAATCAAGCTTTTAGCGACTATTAAACGCAGCCCTGCCCATTTCACACGAGCAGCCAATTATTCAGATAGTACTCGGACATTCTTTAGTGAGCAACCTAACCATTCAACCAACCCCATAAATCCTGTGATATCAAGCTCAGTTGGTTGTGCCAATTGATTTCAGCGTAGCATTTGATTAATGCGTCATAATAAAAATGCTCTGCTGTATTATTTATCAATGCATAAGAGTTCCCGCTTATTATTTTTGCAGCACATATTTTCCTGGCCCGGCAGGTAATTTTTGGTCTAAATCAGGAGGTGAAACCCGATCAGGAGAGTCCTGTTTTATTAACCAGTGATGCCAACCTTTCCACCATGAGCCCTTTCGTTTTTTTGCAGTATTTAACCAATTCATTGGGTCGAGATAAGGCATATCCTTCTTATGTTCATGGATAGAATAAGTCCTTCCTTTATGGCCTGGTTCACTGACGATCCCTGCATTATGCCCACCACTGGTTAAAACAAAAGTAATTGTGCTCTTTGTCATCAAATGAATTTTGTAGACTGAATGCCAAGGAGCAACATGATCGTTTTCAGCCCCAACTGCGAAAATTGGTACACGGATATTTTCGGCCGCTATAGTCTTTCCTTCTACTAAAAAATGCCCTTTTGCAAAATCATTATTTAGAAATAATTTTTCAAGATATTCACTGTGCATTTTGTAGGGCATACGTGTTGTATCAGCGTTCCATGCCGTTAAGTCTATCATCCCGCGGCGCATACCATGCATATAATCTTGAATCATTTTAGACCAAATGAGATCATAAGCACGTAACATCTGAAAAGAACCAGCCATTTGCTTGGTATCCAGGTAGCCTTGATTCCACATCATATTTTTAAGAAACGACACTTCACTTTCTGTGACAAATAACATCAATTCACCCGCTTCAGAAAAATCCCCCTGCGCAGCGAACAAAGTCAGGCTATTTAGGCGATCGTCCGCATCTCTTTCCATGGCTGCAGCAGTAATCATGGCTAAAGTTCCCCCTAAACAATAACCTGCCAGGTTGATTTTTGTTTTTGGGCAAATTGCTGAGACTTTATCAATAGCAGCCATAGCACCTTGGCGATAATAGTCATCCATCCCTAAATCTCGGTCATTTCCATCAGGATTTCTCCATGAGATCATAAACACGGTATGTCCTTGATGCACAAGCCATTTAACTAGAGAGTTATTTGGAGACAAGTCCAGAATGTAATATTTCATGATCCAGGCAGGAAGTATCAAGACAGGTTCTTTAAAAACTGTTTTGGTTTGTGGCTTATATTGAATCAGTTCTATCAGATGGTTACGAAACACAATTCGACCTGGAGTGATTGCCACATCTTTCCCAGGTATAAAATTTTCAGCACCAGTTGGTGGTAAACCAGCTAACCTTTCAAACAGGTCTTCAAAAGCAACTTCAGTTCCATGAACCAGATTTTCTCCATTTGAATTAATGGTTTCATTAAACAAATCTGGGTTGGTCAAGACGAAATTTGAAGGGGAGAAGGCATCAAGGAATTGTCGTGCCCAAAAAGACACTGTGCGTTTCACTGGCTGAGGTAGCCCTGGAACATCGTGGGTAGCTCGACGCCACCAATCTTCTGCTTGAAGAAAATTTTCTGCCCAGAAACGCCAAGGCATATATTGCCAGCTTTCTTTATGAAAGCGAACATCTTTCCCGCCTGCTACAAGATCAGCACAAAGAACGTTATTAATACAGTCATGAGTATGCATAACAGGGTACCATGCTAATTCCAACAGTAATCCTGGTGCTTCTGCTAATTGCGAAAGCCATATAAAATAGGCATTTCGCATAGAAGCTGGACTAATTCCTGCCGATAATTTAGCAAGATTGGCTTGAAAGAATTTATCAATAAATCTGAAAAAATGACTTGCATCGTTCATGCCGGTATCATCGCAGCAACAAATTTCTCCATCAATTGGAGTTATTTTTTTTCTTTTTTTGTTTGCAACGTCCTTTTTTGATGTCTTCATAACCCTATCCTTGATTTATTACAAGATAGAAACGATTAATTAAAGAAATTGTTGTAAGGATAATATTGTGAATGCCTCAATTAATTAAATAGTAGCATATTGCTGGTTTTTTAATGGGCAAATATCATAGAGCATTTTATAATCCATGATTTTGGTTTTCTTGCTGGACAGTAAATATTTTATCTGTTTTACTGATTGAGCCGTATAGGTCTTTTTATCATAGGCAAGCTCATATACAATTTACCTCAAATGGATTGAGGGTTAATTTTTTTGCAAAGTCTGTCGTAACGGAACCGGAGCACTTACATCAATTAACTAACACAGGCAAAATAAACATAGTTTTCATTTGACGAAGACTTGGATGAGATTACAAATTGGATGTGCAACAATGGCTTCACTATTAAAGAACTAATAGCTGTCTAATTATTAAAAATTATGGGGTGAAGTATGAGAATTTTACTCTCTGTTTGTCTTTTATTGCTTTCTACCGCACTTTTTGCAGAATCAACCCTTCCCAAGGGTTGCCAGGCTATTCCGGTACAAGGTGAATCAGTCACCTTAAAAGCAAAAAAGAATAAGTTGGTATTTATTCATAACATTAGCAATTTGGATCTATGGATTACCCATCCAGTGACGGATCCTGGAGCCAGTGCTGGCTGGACAAGTCGATTGCAAGCAGGCAAATGGTCGGCGTTGGTTGTAGATAAACCTACTTTTATTTTAAATTGCATTGAATCAAGGCCTGGACATGAGCAACAGGTACCCTGTGAAGGGGTTATTGCTGTATGTAAATGGAAGGGGGTAAAAATTCCTGCCAGTGCTCAAGGTACCTTCTGGGTGGCAGAGGACTTGTCATTAGATGGATTAACTGCTGCTGCAGGTGGAAGAGGTTTTGTATTGCCTGAGGATTAATTTGCTATGGAGAGCCTCAGAGTCTAGTCCCTCATTTCTATATGAAATTTAGGTTGGTGTTGAGCCTCACAGAGTTTCCCTTGACTAAGGAAGAGCTCAACTCCAATGACATCACTTCTGCAAAATTCTTAACTTATGACTGTTTCATTGCTTAAATCTACATGTGATTGTTCCTCTAAGGGTCCTCACAAAATTTTTTGTAGTAGCCGCCATAGCACTCTATGGGGGACTCTCTATATTTTCCTATACGTTCGTGATCTGCCTTATCCCCACGAATTTTAGAATGAAATTATCCCAAAACAGCTCCTCCTTAGTGCTGATAAATCCCCTCATAAATCAACTTAAACCAGTATTAATAATTTATGCGGGGATACCTCAGTCCTCAGTGTGAACAGTTTCGATTAGAATAAAAAAATGAACCGAACCCAGGATTAATTCTTCACAAGCTTGGCAAGCCTATCCTTGCTACTTACACAGATAAGTGGTAGAACAGACTGAAATATGTTTAAGTAATTATTAAGTGCTAAGATAAAAATGGTGAAAGGTGAGTAAAAAATCCAAAGACCCCTTTTATAAAAGGGAACGTGAAAAATACGCCGAACCAATTCCAAGCCGAGAGTTCATCATGGAAATTCTTGATGAATATGGTAGGCCCATGTCGCGCAATAAATTGTTTGATAAATTGGATTTGGATTCTGAGAGTCAGCAGGAGTCCTTGGGCTTTCGTTTGAAAGCCATGTTGCGCGATGGTCAAATCATGCAGGATCGAAGAGGACGCTTTTGTTTATTGCAAAAAATTAATTTATTGCGTGGGACTGTGCAAGGTCATCCTGATGGTTTTGGATTTTTCATTCCTGATGATGGCTCAGAAGATATGGTGCTCTCTGCTAAAGAAATGAAAGCAGTCATGCATGGGGACATAGTACTTGCCTATCAGGCAGGTTTGGATAGAAGGGGAAGGCCTGAAGCTAAAATTCATGAGGTCCTCGAACACGTTAATGCAACAGTTGTAGGTCGATTTTTTACCGATCATGGCGTGAGTTTTGTTATTCCCGATAGCAAACGCCTGACTCAAGATATTTCAATTCCACAAGAATTCCTTGGCCATGCTAAAAATGGCCAAATAGTACTGGTTGAATTAATTGCATACCCCAATAAACGTTCCCAGGCTATTGGTAGAGTAATCCATATTCTGGGTGAGCATATGGCTCCGGGTATGGAAATTCAGGTTGCAATTCATGCGCATGGTATTCCTTTCGAATGGCCGGATGATGTCCTTGTCGAAGTCGCAAAAATTCCACAGCAGATCTCTGAAGATCAACTGAAAGGAAGAACGGATTTGCGTAATCTCCCCTTTGTGACTATTGATGGTGAAGATGCCAAGGATTTTGATGACGCTGTTTATTGTTATAAAAAAGAAAAAAACGGTTTTCAACTTTATGTTGCTATAGCCGATGTAAGTCATTATGTGGCTAAAGATTCTGTCTTGGATAAGGAAGCTGCAAGGCGAGGAAATTCAGTTTATTTCCCAGGTAAAGTGGTGCCTATGTTACCGGAGGCCTTATCTAATGGGGTTTGTTCATTAAACCCAGCGGTCGATCGATTATGTATGGTAGCCGAGTTGTCCATTAGCCAAGAAGGCAAAATATCTCGTTCACGTTTCTATCGGGCGGTAATTCATTCTCATGCGCGGTTGACTTACACCCAGGTTGGATCGTGGTTAGAGCAAGGAAAGGCAGATGAAAAGCATCAAGCGTTGTGGCCAATGCTGGAAGCGCTTTATGATTTGTATCATGTTCTGCTGGATACACGCAGGCTTAGAGGCGCCATGGATTTCGAGACTACTGAAACGCGAATCGAATTTGATGAAAATAAGAAAATAAAATGCATCGTGCCTGTCATAAGGAACGATGCTCATAAATTAATAGAAGAATGCATGTTAGCTGCTAATGTTGCAACGGCCAGATTTTTAGAAAAAGCGGAAATTCCTGCTCTATATCGAGTGCATGCTGCCCCAGAAGAAGATAAAATTACTGGCTTAAGGCAATTTTTGGGCGAGTTAGGATTGCAATTGAGTGGTGGAAGAAAACCTGGACCTAAAGATTTTCAGCGTACTATGAATATGATTGGTGACCGACCGGAGAAACATCTTATTGAAACGGTGATGCTTCGTTCATTAAAACAAGCTCAATACGTAGAAGCAAATGAGGGTCATTTTGGTTTGGCTTATTCCGCCTATACGCATTTTACGTCACCAATCAGACGATTTCCTGATTTATTAATTCATAGAGCAATAGGTCATTTATTAGATAATCAACCAGTATATGAATTTGACTACAGTCACGAAGACATGAATCGCTTGGGGAAACACTCCTCTATGACAGAGCGCCGTGCCGATGAAGCGACAAGAGAAGTCATTACCTGGTTAAAATGTGAATATATGCAAGATAAATTGGGCCAGGTATTTAAAGGCCGGATATCGGCTGTTACGAGCTTTGGTATTTTTGTGGAGTTAGACGAAATTTATGTTGAAGGATTAGTCCACGTTACTTCTTTGAAGAATGATTATTATACCTTTGACTCCGCAAAACATCGTTTAATAGGAGCTCGTGGTGGCCAGGTTTATCGTTTAGGAGATAAAATGACCATTTTGGTAGCTCGTGTTGATTTAGATGAGCGTAAAATAGATTTTGAGCCTGTCGAGGAAGAAGTTAGTAATGAGTGAGCAATATGTTTACGGCTTACATGCAGTTTCCGCTTTACTGGCCAATCCACATCGAATGATAAAAAAGCTCTTTATTAATCAAGACAGACTTGATAAAAGGCTTCATGAATTTTTAGTGAAGGCCGAAAAAGCTCATATCGATATAGAAAAATTAAGCGCCCAGAAAATGAATCAGCGATTTGCTGAATTGACTCATCAAGGAATCGTTGCGCTTGCTTCCTCCTTGCCTGAATATGGGGAAAGCGATCTTGTTAATTTATTAGAGGCGAGTAAAAAACCCGCCTTGATTCTTATCCTGGATGGCATTACCGACCCTCATAATTTAGGTGCTTGTTTGCGTTCGGCAGATGCAACAGGTGTTGATTTTGTTGTAATTCCTAAAGATAAAAGTGCGGGGATTACCCCTACCGTTAGTAAAGTAGCATGCGGAGCTACGGAATCCATACCCTTGGTGAGAGTAACAAATTTAGTGAGGGCTATGGATATTTTAAAACAGCAGGGTGTTTGGATCTATGGTGCAGCAGGTGAAGCTGATCATTCGCTTTATCAAACGGATTGTTCTGGAACTATAGCTATTGCTATGGGGGCCGAAGGAGAGGGATTGAGGAGGTTGACTCGTGAACATTGTGACGGGTTATTTTCCTTACCCATGTTGGGAAGTGTAGAAAGTTTGAATGTGTCAGTGGCTACTGGGGTCTCATTGTATGAAGTGATTAGGCAAAGAGGGCAATTTCGTGAGTGAATTAAAAATCAAAGCAGCCAAAGCAGCTATAGCTTATATTGAAGACGATATGATAATCGGTGTTGGTACCGGTTCGACAGTTAATTTTTTTATAAAGGAGTTGGCTGTAATTAAGCATAAGATAGAGGCTTGCGTGGCGAGTTCAAAAGCTACCGAGTCATTACTTAGGGAAGCCGGAATCCCTGTTATTGATTTAAATTCAGTCCAGGATTTACCTATCTATGTTGATGGTGCTGATGAAGTCAATGAGCGTGGTGAAATGATTAAAGGAGGTGGTGGAGCGCTGACCCGAGAAAAAATTGTGGCAAGTGTGGCTACCCAATTCATTTGTATTGTCGATGAATCCAAAATTGTGAAACGGTTAGGTGAATTTCCTGTAGCGGTGGAAGTGATTCCAATGGCACGCAGTTTTGTTGCAAGACAAATTGTTAAATTAGGGGGAGATCCTGAATACAGAGAAGGTTTTGTCACTGATAATGGCAATATTATTCTTGATGTGTTTAATTGGGATTTCTCGACACCTGTGGCTTTGGAAGACAGTATTAATGTGATCCCTGGCGTTGTTGAAAATGGAGTATTTGCAAAACGATTAGCAGACAAAATATTAGTTGCCTCTGAAACCGGAGTGAGCAATTTAAAATAATAGACTTCTTTCCAAACTCGCTGAAGTTGGGGTGGGTGCGAGGAGAAATGGAATGCAGAACCGAAGTGTACACGCCGGTACATGAGGCGACGAAGCAATTTCCCACTCCAGAGTGTTTGGAAAGAAGGCCAATGGCATTATTCACCCCCAAAGACAACTGTCAATAATTTTATAGGTTTTAAAAAATGGATTCACACAAGGTTTTTGTAAATCGAATTATAAATATGAAAAAAATTAAACTGATTGGTTTGGATATGGACCACACCTTAATTCGGTATAATTCGAAGAATTTTGAGTCATTGGTTTACGACCTGATTAAAGAAAGGCTGGTAGAGAATTTTCATTACCCTGAAGAAATTAAAAAGTTCAAATTTAATTTTAATGATGCCATCCGTGGTTTGGTTATTGATAGTAAAAATGGCAACATATTAAAACTGAGTCGATACGGAGCTATTAGACTAAGTTACCATGGCACGAAACAAATTAGCTTTGGCGACCAAAAAAAAATTTATCGAAGTATTTATGTTGATTTAGGGGATCCTAATTACATGGCAATAGATACTTCTTTTTCCATAGCGTTTTGTGTTTTATATGGGCAATTGGTTGATTTAAAAGATATTTATCCCGAACAAATGCCTACCTATCAAACAATGGCCCAGGATGTGCAATATTGTGTAGATAAAGTACATTCTGATGGCAGCTTAAAAAATATTATTATTAAAAACTTAAAAAAATATGTGATTAGAGAAAAGGCAGTCGTCGATGGATTGAAACATTTTATTCGATATGGGAAAAAAATATTTATTTTGACCAACTCTGAATATTCATACTCCAAATTGTTGTTGGACTATTCATTGTCACCTTTTCTTAATAAAGGGGAAACTTGGCAAGATTTATTTGAATACATTATTACCTTAGCGAATAAACCCCGTTTCTTTTATGATAATTTAAGATTTTTATCGATTAATCCTGAAAATGGGATGATGGTTAATCTTAGTGGTCAAATAGCTCCTGGTGTTTACCAAGGAGGTAATGCCAAAAAATTTACTGAAGATTTAGGTGTGGGTGGAGATGAAATTCTCTATATAGGGGATCATATTTATGGTGACATATTACGATTGAAAAAAGATTGTAACTGGCGTACGGCTTTGGTTGTTGAAGAACTGGGTGAGGAAATTGCATCTCAGATAAAGGCTTTGCCAATTGAAGAGAAAATCGCTGAAACCATGAATATTAAAAAAGAATTGGAACAAAAATATGTTGATCTCTGCACCAGAAGCATTGATGAAGATTCTCAAAAATATGATCAGGAAATTCATGATTTGCAATTGCAAATATCCACGGTGGATTTACAAATTTCAAGGTTGTTACAAGAGCAAAGCGGTTTTTATAATCCAAAATGGGAAAGAGTCTTTAGGGCAGGAGCTGAGGAAAGTTATTTTGCATACCAGGTGGATAGGTTTGCGTGCATTTACATGGAAAAATTATCTGATTTGTTAGAACATTCTCCTATTACCTATTTTCGGGCAAACAGACGATTATTGGCTCATGATATAGAAATTTAATTTTTTAGAAAAAACTCGGTTGGCTTACGCAAAGCAGATCGAGGCAAAAAATTTAATGAGTGAGTTTAAATCGGTTAATTGACTGAATTAAAAGCACTCTCTAACGAAGAAATTGGGGTATTGCGTGAGATCCTGTGGATATGTATGGAGCTTGTGCCTTATGAAAGGCACAAGATTCTTAATCAGGTACAGGAATCGGGCGAGAAGGAGTAATATTCATTCCTAGCACTGTTACCTTGTGGCGAGGTATGTGCAAAGGAACACGATCTTTATCTCGTAAAATACTGGATATACTGTAACGAAGAGTGCCTACTTGACTGTTTGGTGCCCTCTCATAACTCATATCATGTAACCATACTCCAAGTCGTTTTACATGATGATCCTTACATGGATAGCGTAGTTCCCATGCCGTCAATACAGGAATGGCGTAATCATAAGGCACGTTTTCTATGACATGTTCTTGAGTGATTACGTCGCCTCCCAGCTCCCCACAATTACCATAATCCTCTTTAGGAATGATAATAAAGGGAGGTTGCTTGGTTTCAACACCACGACCAGCAAGGATACTCACCGCTGATCCAAAACGAAAATCACGTTTGGTGCTGTTGTCTTTGAAAATACCTTGTGTTTCCCAACTCACAAAACGTGAAGCCTGGCTATTAGTCACATTAGGCGGAGGGCCACTCCATGTCCGGCCGGCTTGCAAAAAAGTATCACTATGATCGAGGTTATAGGCAATTTGTAAAAGATGATGGTCTGCTTGGTTAAATCCTTCTTCCCAACCATAAACAAATCCTCTTGGTAACACAGCCGCTTTTACATCGCGAGAAAGAAAGTCATTATTGAGAAAGCCGGCTGCCGAAACCAGGGCAACATGCTCATGCTCGTTATAAAAAGAAAAAGTAGTATTATCACGACTACCTAAAACTCGTGCGTCGATCCGATCACGGTTCCAGGCGACTACTGTATAATAATAACACCAGCGATATCCGTCATCGAAATTTTTATCTCTTAAAAGACCTACCGCTTCCCAGGTCAATCGCGTTCCAACTCGCTGTGGGCTTCTAATGATGGAAGCCACACGACCAATATGGTGATCGCTACTTAAATACCGGGTATCCCAACCGTTGAGAAAAACAGTCGCATCCGTGGCATAGTCTGGTAAATCATAACTGCCTTGTAATGAAATGGCATTTTCACTTCCAGAACGATTTGATTCCCCACAATCCGACCCATCAATAACTTGAATGGTTCCTACATCTTCCAAAGCGGTGGTTCTGAATTGAGAAATGGGATGTACTGAAATGGTTTTGGTTAATTCTGGTATATTGACTTTGCCTTGTTGGGCTTGGGATAAAGAGGAAGTAAAGAGTGAAAAAAGAATAAGAAAAGTTATTCCCTTAGCAAAACGAATTATTGAAATCATTCTTCAAGACCTCCAGTCTATCTTAGTGAATCTGACTATAAATTAAAAGCAGAGGAAAATAAATCTATTAAAATAGAAATAATTATGATACTTAGCCTTATTGGCTCAATTTATTACAGCCATCTGAATAGGTACTTAGGTTATTTTGCAATATTTTCAAACTTAATATTTTCTTAATACAATCATTGTAAAATATTGGGCCAAGTATTAAAGTGAGATTAAGAGCAAGGAACTACAATGACAAAAGTTGTTATTTACACTGATTTTGATGGTACCGTGACCAGAAGACCAGGGAGTCAAGCAGTATTTACAGAATTTTATCAATCGCTGTTGCAAGGTTATAAAGAAAAAGTAGAGCAGGATTACAAACACACGCCGATGAAAGATCCGAAAGAAGTTCAGTCATTATTCGAAGCAAAATTTGGAAAATACGACGAACACTTTGATCATACTCAACAAGACGTCGATTTTCTTATGACTCCTGATGCCGTCGAATTTTTTCATAAATTATTAAAAAATGATGATGTGACAGTAAATATTGTTACTAAAAACAGGGTTGAATACATTAAAGCGCTTTTCAAATATCATGGCTTTTCTGAAAAGGAAATTAATCAATTAACAATTTTGGACTCAGGGTATAAATTTGATGATGTGAACTCCCAGCTTGGTCAGCAAAAAGATAAAGCAAGTCGTGTCTATATTCTTGACGACAGTGAAGCAGATTATAGCGAAATGCTGCGTGCTGCCAAAGGCAAGGGATATGGTGAAGAAGAAATTCGTGGGTATAATCTGCAGCCTGGACAATTTAAATGGACCCAATATTTAAAAGATATTGAGGAAATTGCCTCGCCTAAAGTGAAGCAAAAAGAGGATGAACTATTGGTGCATAGTGAAGATGACGTTCAGCATCTTCAAGCAAGACCTTTATCGGATTCATCATCTCATAATCGTAATTTTAAGATAATGGGATCTTTTTCTGGTATTGGGTTTATAGCCGGTTTTGTATTAGGTATTACTTTAGTTGCTACTGGTGTTTTTGCTCCATTTGGCCTTGGTATATTAGGTGCCTTGGCTCTTGGCTCTCTAATCGGTATTGCCGGCGGGGCACTGTCGGGCGCTGTTGGATTTGGGGTTGCTAAAGGCACTGAATCTCAGTCTGCTACAAGTAAAGATGAGAGTTCAGTTGCTAATGAAAGCAGTCATGGAACCATGAGAGCACTAGGTGGTTCATTGACACAAGATACCAAAAATTCTCCTCCTACAGCGCATTTCCCTGGTGTTCTATCAAAGCCGAGTTCAGCGAAAGGCAACACTCATCAAGAAGAAAGTGAGTTAGGTAAACCATTTACTAAATAATGGTTCTTCTAGCTGGCCGGATAAAAGATTGATTGCATCAATCCCAGTTTATTCGGCCATTTCAACAGGTTTATTTCGCCAGACTTTTCCCGGAATTTTTAAAATAATTCCAGAAGGATTAGATTTTACCCTAATGTCAAAGTATGATTTTGAAAAAAGTCTAATGAGTTATACTTCTACTTAACAAATTACGAAAGGATAAACAAAAAATGAACAGTTTGCCAAATTGTCCTAAATGTCATTCTGAATACAGTTATGAGGATGGAAACGTATTTATTTGTCCCGAATGCATGCATGAATGGCCAAAAAATATTCATGAAAATAGTGAAGAAGCTGTTCGAATAATCAAAGATGCCAATGGAAACCTGCTTCAGGATGGAGATACAGTAACAGTTATTAAAGATTTAAAAGTGAAAGGCTCTTCTCAGGTTGTTAAGGTAGGCACTAAAGTAAAAAATATCCGATTAGTAGAAGGTGACCATGATATCGATTGTAAAATTGATGGAATTGGTGCTATGAAATTAAAGTCCCAATTTGTTAAAAAAATTTAATATAAAACAAACTGAAAATTTTAACCTAATTAATTTTCTTTTCTTAAGTTTTTCTTAAGGTTTGCGCAGTATACTTCTTTCGTAGTTTAAAGGGAGCAGTGATGCGTGTATTAATTGTCGAGGACAATGCTTTCAATGCATTTTGTTTACGCCGGTTGTTGGAGTCGGTTGTTACATCAATTTCTGTGACTATTGTTAATAATAGTCAAGCAGCCTTATCATTTATGAATAATTATTGCCCTGATATTGTCGTTATGGATGGCGATCTGGGTGCTAGCAACGATGAAGTGAATTGCAATGGTCCTGAGCTTGCAGGAATTCTAATGCAAAAATACCCTCAGCTTCCAATTATAGCCTGGTCCGATTCTGATATCATGCGAGAAGACTTTATTCAGGTCTTTAAAAATTATGGCAGGCTTTTGAACGAATACAATACCTGGACCAAAGTAATTGGCTTGGAGCGTATTTACAAAACATGGACCTATTATTTTGGTGAATTTATGAGCTGTCAAAATTCAGCTTTTGCAAGCCAGACATCGGTTAGTTATTATTAAATACAAGGCGTTAAATTAAGGGATCTTCTAGTTATCTTAATGAGCATCATCCCAATTTAACCCCGTACCAATAGAAACAACGAGAGGTACGGATAATTTTACAGTTTGTTCCATCAGTTTATGGATAATGTCTGTGCATTCTTCAATCGCTTCTTTGCGGACTTCAAATACTAATTCATCGTGTACTTGCATAATCATTTGTGCAAGCGGATTCTTTTGAGAGCGCTCCCAATTAGCTATGGCCAACATTGCTTTTTTAATAATATCAGCAGCAGTACCCTGCATAGGGCCATTGATGGCCGTGCGTTCAGCCGCTTTTTGCCTCATTATATTGCGTGAATTAATTTCAGGTAAGTAGAGACGACGACCAAACAAAGTTTCAACATAGCCAAGTTGATGAGCCTGCTTACGGGTGCGCTCCATGTATTCGAGTACTTTAGGGTAACGTTGGAAGTAAGTATCAATATAAAGCTGGGCATCCTGGCGTTCTACACCAATTTGTTTCGCTAAGCCAAAGGCAGACATACCATAAATCAAACCAAAATTTACTGCTTTCGCTCTCCTTCTTTGTTCTTTAGTGACATTCTCCAGATTGGTTTGAAAAATTTCGCTGGCTGTTGCTGCATGAATGTCCCAACCATGAGCAAATGCTCGCAAAAGATTGTCGTCCTGGGATAAATGAGCCATTATACGTAGTTCAATTTGCGAATAATCAGCCGCCATAATCAGACTTCCTGAAGGAGCTATGAAAGCAGTACGAATAAGCCTTCCTTCTTCACTACGTATGGGGATGTTTTGTAAATTGGGGTCACTGGAAGACAAGCGCCCTGTTGCCGCAACTGCTTGATTATAAGATGTGTGTACTCTATGCGTTTTGGGGTTAATTTTTTTAGGTAACGCATCAATATAGGTACTGACTAATTTTGATAAACTTCGGTATTCCAGAATGACTGCGGGCAGTCGATAGTCAAAAGCCAATTCTTGCAAGACCGATTCAGCAGTTGAGGGTTGTCCTGTGGGTGTTTTTGCCACGACAGGAAGCTTTTGTTCATCGAATAAAATTTCTTGCAATTGCTTGGGGGAGTTAAGGTTAAATGGTCTTCCAGCTAATTGTAATGCTTCATCTTCCAAAGCTTTCATTTGTTCTTTTAAGCGATTACCATGGCGCTTCAGTGTATCTGGGTCAATTAATACCCCATGCATTTCCATATCGGCAAGAACAGTCACTAAAGGAACTTCTATGTCACCTAAGACATCGCGCAATGATTTATCCATCATGGGAAAAAGTTTATGATGCAGGCGTAAGGTAATGTCTGCGTCTTCAGCAGCATAAATTCCTGCCTTGTTTACAGAAATTTGATCAAAGCGAAGCTGTTTTGCTCCTTTTCCGGCAACTTCTTCATAACTTATCGTTTTATAACCCAAATATTTTAAAGCTAATGAATCCATGTCATGTCGTCCGGCACCACTGTTGAGGACGTAGGATTCCAGCATGGTGTCATAGGCAATACCTTTTAACGTAATGTCATGACCTTTTAGTACACTATAATCGTATTTAATATTCTGCCCTATTTTTCCTATCTCCGGGTTTTCTAAAATGGGCTTTAATGCGGTTAAAACTTCTTCTCGAACCAGTTGTTTACTGCCGTCTTTGTGTGCAAGAGGAATGTATGCTGCTTTTTCTTCTTCAATGGCCAGAGAAATCCCTACCAGTTCAGCCCGCATAACATCAAGGTCAGTTGTTTCAGTATCTATACAGAATTGCTTACATTGTTCTAGCTTGTTAAGCCAAAAGTTTAATTGTTGATTGGTAGTGACAATTTCATAGGAATTGGTATTACCATTCTCTTTTTCAGTTTGTGATTTTTGATTTTCTTCTTGCGATAATAATTCTTTAAGCCAAGATTTAAATTCCAACTCACGAGTGAGTTCAATTAATTGATCTTTATCAGCCGGATTAGGAGTTAATTGGTTTAAATTGAGTGGCAAGTCCAAATCAGTTTTAATCGTTACCAATTTCTTTGAGAGTGGCAAATGAGGAATACTCTCACGTAAATACTCCCCGACTTTGCCACCGATATCATCGGCATGTGACATTAAATTATCGAGGGTTTGATATTCTGTAAGCCATTTTACAGCGGTCTTGGGACCACACTTTGTTACACCAGGGATGTTATCCACTGTATCCCCAATGAGCGTCAGATAGTCAATGATTTGCTCAGGTGACACGCCAAACTTTTCTTTGACGCCATTAATATCCATGCTGTAATTGCTCATGGTATTGATAAGAGAAACATGTTCATTGACGAGTTGTGCCATGTCTTTATCGCTGGTCGATACCACAACAGGTATTCCTTTGTCAGTCGCTTGTGTTGCTAAAGTACCGATCACATCATCCGCTTCGACTCCATCGATGATCAGTAAAGGTAAACCCATCGCTTGCAACAATTGGATTAGGGGCTGAAATTGAGAACTTAATTCTTGGGGCATGGGTGGTCTGTGTGCTTTATATTCCGGGTACCATTCATCTCTAAATGTTTTACCTTTGGCATCAAAAACAACGGCAATTTCTTCTGGCTGATAATCTTTGATTATTTTTTTGATCATATTGGCCACCCCATAAATTGCGCCAGTGGGCTGACCTTTGGAGTTTGTCAATGGAGGAAGTGCATGAAACGCTCTAAAGAAGTAGGAAGAGCCATCAATTAGAATCAATGGTGGCTTCATAGTCACTCCACCTCTTTAATGTCTAATTTTTTATTAATGACAGCCACTTGCTCAGTGAGTGATTTAATATTTTTTCGTATTAATGGTATACGATTTATTGATAATTCATGTTTAATAGCAATATCTTTGGGTTTCGCAGGATTACCAAGATATACCATTCCTTTCTTTAAGTGTTTGCGTGGAGGTACACCTGTGCGTGCCCCTAATATAACCTCATCCTCAATGCGCACGTGATCACTTACACCAACGTTGGCAGCAAAGATGACATTATTGCCCGTAGTAGTACTGCCAGCAATGCCAGTAAATGCACAAATAATGTTATGTTTACCTAATTTGACAGAATGAGCAATTTGTACCAAATTATCAATTTTGGTACCCTCTCCTATCACTGTTGCACCTAATGTTGCCTTGTCAATCGCTGTGTTAGCGCCTATTTCAACATCGTTTTCGATAACTACATGTCCAGAATGAGGTACTTTGAGATGTTGTCCGTCAACAAAAGTATAACCAAACCCATCGGAACCAATTACGGTAGAGGCATGGATAGTGACATTTGAACCAATTTGACAGTTGTCATAAATAGTCACTTGCGGATGAATGATTGTATGGTTTCCAACGACTACATTATGTCCAATATGGATATGGCTTTTAAGCACCGAATGGTTGCCAATAATGCTTCCTGATTCAATGACCACGTATGGTCCAATATAGACTTGGTCGCCCAATCGGACGTTTTCACCAATCACAGCAGTGGGATGTATTCCTGGAGTGATTTTTTTTTGTGGGTAAAAATGGTTGAGTAATGCAATAAATGCCTTAAAAGGATTTTGTACCTGAATTAATGGTTTTTTAGAATCAATAATAGCTTGACTAACTAAAATAGCAGCGGCTTCAGAATTTTCAGCCAGTTTAAAATTCTCTTCACCATCAGCAAAAATTAATGCTCCAGGAATGATATTATCTATTGGCGATAAAGTTGAAACAGTAATGGAATCATTACCTATTACAGTCCCTTGAACTAAGTTTGCTATATCACAAAGTGAAGTGTTCATTGATTTACCTTTTAATTCCGCAAAATAGACCGATTATATACCTGTTACCTTTCATTTTCGAGCGAATTGTTTTCATTCAAATTGCTCTAAGTTTAATAGACTTCTTCGGCAACTCTACTGTGGCGGTGAATTGCTTCATCGAATTGTCAATGCACCCTAGAAAAATAGGATTTTTTAGGGTATAAAATCAAATAACTACTATTAAAATCAGTTCAAAACCTGCGAAAATCAGGAAGACTGATTCATAATCAAAGGAATGGGATATGCTAAAAAAAATATTGCTCTCTGGTTTTGGTGTTTTATTTAGTATGAATCTTTCTGCTTCAGAACCAATTTACGATGAAGAAATTCCTTTGCTTTGGTCTTCCATTATTACAGTAAGTGGTGGTCCCTCTTGGGCAACTCCCGGACAAAACCAGTATATTTATCCGTTTTCCCCAGTTTATATTATTAATTTTAACCCTAATTTACCGCCAAATTATTATCTCTATTTTACAAGTGATTCTCCAACCACTATCTTAGCCAATGGCGAGGTGTTTTTTGGGTTGCAGCGTGCGCTTAATCCCAGCATCATCGGACAATTAGGTTTAGGCGTGGCTGGAGTAAGTGATGCCAAGATAACTGGTGATGTCAATCTTAATGGCCTCCTCAATGTATATACTTATGATTATAAAGTGAATCATGCGCGAGTAGAGCTTAAAGGTAAGCTGATAGGGAGTGCGTATACACCGGTGCAACCGTATCTTAGTGGTAGTTTTGGTATAGCATTTAATAATGCCCATGACTACAGAACTCTTTCTATAAACCAATTTTTATTTCCTGCGCCATGGTTCGCATCCAACACAACTTATGCATTTGCTTATAGTGTTGGGGCTGGGGTACAAAAGATGCTGAATCGCAACTGGCAGGTTGGTGTTGGCTATGAATTTGCTGATTTAGGAAAAAGTTATTTGGGTGGAGATGGAGTGAATATTACCAAAGGGCCAAGACTGACCCATTTGTATAACAATCAATTACTGTTTAGCATCAGTTACTTATATTCTTAACTAATATATTTACGCAGAACTAATGCGGCGTTTGCTCCACCGAAAGCGAAATGGTTCGATAACGCAATATCAATTGTTTTTTCTCGAGCTACATTAGGTACGTAATCCAGATCACAGGCAGGGTCTGGAGTATGGAGATTAATGGTTGGTAACAAGATATTTTTTTGCAAACTGAGAGTTGTTGCGATAATCTCCATCGCTCCTGCCGCTCCAATACTATGCCCAGTCATGGCTTTTTGAGCTGTAATAGGAATATCGTGAGCCTTTTTGCCAAAAACCTTTTTTATTGTTTCTGTTTCAGTGCTGTCGTTTAGCTGGGTTCCTGTGCCATGTGCATTGATATAATGGATGTCGTTAACAGACAGCTTGGCATCATTTAAAGCAGCAAAAATAGCCCTTGCTTGTCCTTGTGAGTTGGGGGCTGTTACATGAAATGCATCACAGCTGGCTCCGAAGCCGATGATTTCTCCAAGGATTTCTGCCCCTCTTGCTTTGGCTTGTTGTAACTCTTCAAGAATTAATATTCCAGCGCCGTCGGCCATTACCATCCCATCTCGATTGAGATCAAACGGACGACTAGCTTGTGAGGGGTTTTCATTGTTTGTGGACATGACCCTTAACTTACACCAAGCTGCCATAACAGATTCCCAGACTAACGATTCTGTTCCACCACAAATTGCCGTTGTTAAATTACCATGGGCTATTTGCTGATAGGCCATGCCTATTGCTTCCCCAGAGGAAACACAGGCATTGGAAATGGTAGAGTTTTGCCCACCAATACCGAAAGCGATTGCGATATGATTGGCTACTGAATTAGGCATTCCTCGGATGACGCTGAGAGGAGGAATTTTTTTCCAACTATCGGTAAAAAATGCTCTGTAGCCTACTTCTAATTCAGGTTGGCCACCGATGCTTGTTCCAATAAAGGTGCCTGCCGTATCCAAATCGACTTGATTAAGTCCGGCTTGCTCTATGGCATGATGTGCACAAAATAATGCGTATTGAGCGGCTCGAGGGTAACGTTTGCTTTTATTGAATTCAGGGAGATGGTCAAGAGATAAGTCAGTAATTTCTCCTGCTATTTGGGTAGAATATGGTGATGGATCATAAGATTGGATGCGCCTAATCCCACATTGACCTTGGCATGCAGCAAGCCAAAATTTATCAATTCCCGTCCCTATGGATGACGTTATTTCCATACCAGTAATAACAACCCTTTTTTTCATTAATTATCCTTATTTTTGATAAAATATGCCTTCCCCTATCGCCATTCGCAATACTAATAGTGAGGTTTAAATTATGTCAAGCCATATTTATAATATGTAATTGTAAATAAAGAATAAGGCCCTTATTTTTCAAGTTTACCCAGATTAATTGTCCAATAATCACAAGCATTTTGGATATGAAATCCTAGTTGAATATACAGATTTAATGCTTTTTTATTATGAGTTTCAACATCAAGATCAACTCGAGATTTGCCTTCACTCAATATCATATTGATGCAATAGGCAATTAGGGCAGAACCATACCCTTTCCCTTGTTCTCTGGGCAATATAGCAATATCAGACAAGGTTGCTCTTTTTGATTGCCAGCGAATGTGTGCTTTACCTATGGGATGGTTATTTAATAAGGTTATTACAATTTCATATTCTCTTTCATTGAGTATTTGCTGAAATCGATTAGCCAAATCTTGATTTTTATCAGGAAAGCAGACTTCATCTAAGGCGCATAATATTGGAATATCATCAAGAGTCGCCATGCGAAAAGACAATGAGCGATTATAATCAAGTATAGGATTTAAATCATCTCGTTCCATGAAATACTCACTATGGAGATAAGTAAAACCTTTATCAGCCAACCATTTATCATTGAGGCGAGAGGGACATGAAAAAATTAAATTAAAGTAGTTTTGGGATTTAATTAAAGGTAATGCGGCTTGCATTAATTGTTTGGCCACCCCTTGCTTTCGATATTGCGGGTTAACTAGCACAGCGACTTCTACGGCATCGTCATAAAAGAAATAGACACTTAAAAAACCAATTAAAATGCCATTTTGATAATAAAGGAAATTTGTGGGAAGAGAACGGTGTTGTTTTAATATATGTATATAGAGATTAGGGATGCTGCCATCGTTTTTTTTACACTCCGATCTCAACTCTTTTAAGTCTTTTAGTTGAATTTCGTCTAGTTGGTTAACTTGATTAATCATGGTTGTTTTAGTAAAAAAATTAATAATTAGTATTTCTAAGATTAGCGTGTTTTCACATGAATTGCTTATTCTTTTTTAAAAAAGCGATTAAGACATTTCATAAACAGACATTGGGTTTAATTAATTTCAGAATTTTTTTTATCACTCCAAACTTCCTGAACTCGGGCATCCCGACCGCAACGATATCGATAATACTTATACCGGATAGGATTTTTTCTATAATAATTTTGGTGATATTCCTCTGCTGGATAAAAGGCAGTGGATGGAACAATTTCAGTATAAACTGTAGGAAATTTCTGTTCTAACTTTTTTTTGTATTCTATAGCAATTTTCTTTTGTTCATTATCTAAATAAAAAATGGCACTACGGTACTGACGTCCATGATCGCAAAACTGTGCGTTCTTTGTAATGGGATCAATGTGCTTGAAAAAATAGTCAACTAATTGATTGTAGGTTAGTTTATTAGTATCAAATAGTACCATTACGGATTCAGCATAGTTAGTATTTCCTGCAGAAACCTGCGCATAGGTTGGATTCTTAAGGGTATCTCCATCGAATCCCGATGTGGTTGATATAACTCCGGGTAGATGATCAAAATCAGATTCCATACACCAAAAACACCCACCAGCAAAAATAGCTTTTTCTGTTTTTGCAAAACCAAATGTCGTATTGGCGAATAGTAGAAAGCACAAAATAATACGGTACATAATCACCTCGTATATGAATTATGAAAATTATACAAGATTTTACTGCTGAGTCAGCATTTTAAATCAGAATAAGAACAATCAAAATAAAAAGAAGTAGAGAGTTTGAGTGTGTTTTGCTATTTTTTGGTTTGAAGTGACAGCTCACATTTTTTAAACTCCAAGAGCCTTATCAAAGCGGTTAAGCAGACTAAAAAACAAAATACAACCGCAAAAAAATTGAAATGGCTGGGAAATAATGTCATAAAAATAAAAAAAATAAACGCCTCAGCCCGCTCCATTAGGCCAGGACTGTAATAAAAACTTTTATGAGAATTGTTGTCAGCAAAAATACCAACGACCAGAAAACTTGTAATGCAAAGTAAAATACTGCCTAACATTAAAATAACTAAAGTGGCTCGATGTTGTGGATCAAAAAGATACAGAGCAAAAACGGTAGAGAACTCTACAATTCTATCCATTACTATATCCATAACGGATCCAAAATTAGACGATTTATTTTGAAAACGAGCTAAAGAACCGTCGAGGGTATCCAGATATCCTGAAATTAATAGAAAACTAATAGCAAAAAAGGGTTTGTCTAATAAAACAAAAGGGACAAATAATAAGCCAAATACCCCTGATAGCCAGGTAATTGATAAGGGTGTTATCCGATGACTTAAATTGGGTAGAATGGGATCTACCAATACAAGCTGATAATAATGTCGTAACGATTGTTCAAGCATAATATTCGCTGCCTTTGAGCCAACCATGGATTGATGGCAGTAGTTTGGCTAATTAAATACTACTAGAGTAATAAATTAAAGGAACTTATGTCCACAGCAATTTTTTGGTTTAGACAAGATCTTCGATGTGATGATAACCCAGCTCTTGCTCTTGCTTGTAAAAATCATCAAAAGCTAATTCTTGTTTATGTTAAAGAACCAAATCCAGTTTTGCCCATGGGAAGCGCACAACAATGGTGGCTATTTCATTCCCTGCAATCTTTAAAAAACAAATTAAAACGGGTTCAATTGGATTTGCATTTTTTGGAAGGCGATCCACTTTATTTATTTAAAGATTTGATCGCAAAACATTCAGTTCAAGTGATCTATTGGAACAGATGTTATGAACCAGCACATATTCATAGAGATCAACTCATCAAAGATGATCTAAAGAGATACGGGGTTCAGACTGTCAGTTGTAATAGCAGTTTATTGAACGAACCTTGGGAAGTATTAAATCAAAGTGGTAGCTATTTTAAAGTATTCACACCTTACTGGCAGCAATGCCTACGTCAATTTGAAGTGAAACCAATTCAACAAATCAATAAGTGGCCTGAAAATTTAGTGATTCAATCCTCATCACTTGAACATTGGAATTTGATACCAAAACAACCTGATTGGGCTTATGAGTTTTCAAAATATTGGCAGCCTGGAGAAGAGGGTGCAAAAAGGAAATTACACAATTTTTTCGAATTTCATTTGCAAAGATATAATGAATTACGTAATGCTCCAGCGTTATCATGGACGTCAAAATTATCACCACATCTACATTTTGGCGAAATGAGCCCTCAGCAAATTTGGATATTAGTTCAGGAGGCTATGCAGCAACCAGGCTGTGATCTTATGTCGGCACAAAAATTTTTAACAGAGCTGGGTTGGAGGGAGTTCTCTTATTATTTGCTATATCATTATCCCAATTTAACAGATACCAATTTTAACAGGACATTTGACTATTTTCCCTGGCAAGACAATGATTTGGCTCTACAGCGTTGGCAACAGGGGTTAACCGGTTATCCTATTGTGGATGCCGGTATGCGTGAGTTATGGCGTACCGGTTATATGCATAATAGAGTAAGAATGATCGTGGCTTCTTTTTTAACTAAAGATTTAATGATTGACTGGCGTAAGGGCGCATCCTGGTTTTGGGATACTCTACTGGATGCCGACTTGGCTAACAATTGTATGAATTGGCAATGGGTAGCAGGTTGTGGTCCTGACGCGGCGCCCTATTATAGAGTTTTTAATCCCATTCTTCAGGGAGAAAAATTTGATCCTGAAGGAGAGTATGTCAGGCATTGGCTACCAGAGCTGATGTTTGTTTCAACGGAGTGGATTCATAAACCCTGGTTAGCTCCCCAAAGCTCTTTATCATTGATTTTAGGAAAAGATTACCCTCTACCTATAGTTGAGCATTCCAGTGCTCGAAAAATTGCTCTTGCAGCATATCAGGGATTAAAAGCAAGCACTCGATCAGCTAATCAAAAAGAAAACTACAAAAACAAGACTTAAAACAATAATTAAAGGATTAAGTTTTTGACGGGTAAATAATTTGAGAAGAGTATACAGAATAATTCCCAAACCAATCCCGTCTGCTATCGACCAGGTGAATGGTATCATCATGATCGTCACCATACAGGGTGCGGTTTCAGTTATGTCTTGTAATTTCATATTGGTAACCTGCTTTATCATGCAACAGGCTACATAAAGCAATGCAGGTCCTACTGCAAAGCTTGGAATCATTTTGGCAAGTGGAAAAAAGAACAGTATCAGAATAAATCCTGCTGCAATCACCAAAGCAGTCAATCCAGTTCTTCCACCAGCTTCAATTCCGGTTGCTGATTCAATATAAGGTGAAGTACTGGCTGAGCCCAGCAGACCTGCCAGGGAAGACGCTGCCGCATCTGCAGTTAAGCTTTGGCTTAGACGTTTATAGTAATTTTTTTGTTGTTTGAAAATGGTTGGATTAAGCAAGCCAATTAATGATCCAGTAGCATCAAATACTGCAATTAGAAAAAAGGCAAAAATTGTTTTTAAAGCTACGATACTGGAAAGACCCGAAAAATCCAACTTCATAAAGGTAGGTTCTAGTGAAGGAGGCAGGGCAATCAGTCCTTGCCAGCTTGTTAAACCCAGCACCAAGCTTAAAACACTTATGCTTAGTATTCCAATGATTATGGCACCTGGAACTTGATAGTAATCCAGAGTAAGGATAAGGATAAATCCCAGGAAAAATAAACCTGTTTCAGGTCTAATGATATCCCCCAGTTGTATTAAATTATGTTGATTACTAATAATGATTTGATTATTTTGTAAAGCAATTAATGCTATTAACAAGCTGATGCCTATTACAATTGCTATTTGTAAATTATGCGGGATCGCTTCAATTAAAAGCCGTCTTAATCTGGTCAGGGTAAAAAACAGGAAAAGCAAGCCTGAAATGAAAACCATGGCCAAGGCGTTTTGCCAGTCAATTTTCATTCCTTGGACTACACTGTAGGAAAAATAAATATTTAAAGCCACACTAGGTGCTACTCCTATTGGAGTATTGGCTATAAGTCCTGTTAATGTACAGGCAAAAGCTGTTATTAAACAAGTAGCAGTAAACACCGCACCTTGATCCATTCCTGCATTATGTAGAATCTTTGGATTGACAAAGGCAATATAGACCATTGTAAGGAAGGTAGTAACACCAGCAAGTATTTCGGTGCGCAAAGAGGTATCTTTGAGAAAATAGGATTTTAAAGTGGTCATAAATTAAGGAAAAAATCCTAAAAATGAAAATTCATAACAGCGATTATAATTTCTACTGTAATTAATACAATAATAATTACTTCTAAATGGTGGCCATGACGATTTTCTAAATAGCCATTAAACATATCAAAAATTTCATTCAGCGTATCAAGACGATGATTAATCGCATTAACGCGTCTTTGTATGTGTAAATAGCGTTCAAGCATTGAAAAATGTTCTTCTAACGTTGGATGTTGCCAAAAATATTTGGGATGGTACAGAAAATTACTGATTAAGTTCAGTTCACTTTTGGCACCTAAAATTTCACCAATAATTTGTTGGATTTGTTTACGGCTTATAGGCATTTCACCTTTGTGCGATAAGGATTGAATTAAAGGATTATATTTATCAATTAGTGCATCGATAATGGTTTCAAAATATTGTAATTTTGCCGATTGGGAAAAACCATAAGATAAGCTGAGCTTGAGTTCATCAGTGTCTTGTTCAATGGTTAAACAATCCACATCATAAAAGCCATGAGGCTCTATTGCTGTTTTATCACCAATTTGATAATGAAATTCATCATGAACCGACAAAGCTACTGGCTTATCAATAAGCAGTTTAATAATGTCTAAATAGTCCTGAATTTGATATCGTTTTATTCCCCAAGACACTACCGTTCCATTTTTAAAAATGAACACAGTATGGTTTCGGTTTTTATGAGAGTTAAGTTTTATTACGTCTCTGGTTTTTACAGAACTAAATTCATTAGAGAAATTTTTTAAATGAAGATCAAGACGAGCTAAATCTATGGTTTTGGCAACACAGAAACTTAAGCATTCCATGATTTTAATAACCTGCGATTAAAAAAAGGCGCCTGCGAAATTGGAGTGTTATGCAAACGCCATCTATTGGCTGTTAGTATACAGTAAATTCTGTGTTATTACACACTTTCGGTGGTTTCGCGTCCTGAATAAGCTTTCTTTCTATCTGTTATACCACATAGCCATTGTGGACAAACTTCCAGAATTTCTGCAATTTTATCAAGCTGGTTTTGATCAGGAAGAGCATGCCCAAAAATCATCGAGTTGGCCAAATGGCGAGTTACTCCAAAGACTTTTGAAACCGCTTTGGTTTTTTCTGTTAAATCCTCGGGAAATCCCAGTACCGCCAGTTCACGATTGAAACGCTGCGAAAACAATTTACTGTTCATTTTTCACTCCATGAAAATAATATAGTTAACTCAACATTAATTGGCTTAGATGTTGACCCAACGTCTTCACTTATCAATCCTTGATATAGTTAAGAGTGTTATAACTTATTTTTTTTTAATAGCAAAGAGATTTTCAATAATAAAATCAATTACTTTGTATTGAGTTAACAAGATGATGGATTGCTAATCAGATAATGTTTAAAAAAGATGGTTTCAAATTGAAATTCAAAACATTCATATTGTTTTTGCTTTATTTTAATAGTAATTTTTTATTAATAAAAAATGAGGGAGCAATGGATGAATGTATTGAAAATTGATTTTGAAGGGCCTGATGCTGGTGGTTTATTTGCTTCTTCATTACACGATACCGGGTTTGCTGTTTTAGAAAACCATCCAATAGATATTCAGTTAATTGATACAATTTATAAGGAGTGGATGGCATTTTTTAATGGTGAAGAAAAATATCATTATCAATTCCATGTTGAAACCCAGGATGGTTATTTCCCATTTACAATTTCTGAAAAGGCAAAAGGGGCTACAGTAAAAGATTTAAAGGAGTTTTATCAATATTATCCTTGGGGACAGTATCCAAAATCGCTTAGCCTAAATACTAAAAAATTGTATGAGTATTTAAATCAATTGGCATCAACCTTGTTAAATTGGTTAGAAAGTGAATTGCCACCATTCATTGCGAGTAAATTGTCTATGCCTTTATCAAAAATGATTCAACATAGTGAGCAAACCATGTTGAGAATATTACATTATCCTCCTTTATCAGGAAATGAACCAGTTGGGGCAGTTCGTGCAGCGGCTCATGAAGATATTAATTTGATTACTTTGCTAGTGGGGGCAACCAGTTCCGGTTTGCAGGTAAAGGATAATTATGGTGATTGGCATGAAGTGCCATGTTCTAAAGAAAGTATTGTGGTAAATGTAGGCGATATGCTTGATCTGGCCACAGAACACTATTATCGTTCAACTACTCATAGAGTAGTTAATCCAGAAAACGTTCATCAGTCCAGGTTATCCATGCCTTTGTTTTTACATCCTTATCCAGAAGTAGCATTATCGCCAGAAAAAACAGCCGGGCAGTATTTACATGAGCGCTTAGTTGAATTAGGTCTAAAATGATTAGAGGGCTGTTTACATTTCTACTAACCTGGCGCACTCAACTTGACAAAATGTAAACAGTTCATAGATTATTTATTGAGAATATCAATTATGTTATTGGCGTATTCTATCCCTTTTAGGTAGGATTGAGCGAGTTCCTCAGTATTGACAGTGGCGCTGTCTAATTGATTAAAGTTTGCTTGTTCATAATCTATGGTAAATTTCAGAATTTTACCTAAATCCCCTTTATGATTTAACAGTGCTTCATTTAAAGTTTCGCTTAATTGAATTTTTGCTAATAGTGAGGGCATAGGTTCATTTAAAATGCCATCTAAGGTGGAAAGAATACCAATAGTATAGGCTTGATGTGGATTAGGATAACCGATTGATTTTGATAAGGACTCACACATCTTCGCACGAATTAATGTTCGCTCTAACAAATCCTGTGCCACATCATCAAGGCTTACTAATAATAGTAAGTTTAACCAATTGCGAATTTGAATTAGGCCTAATTGAGAAATCGCATCCATTAGTGATTCTATTTTTTTACTTATATACAAAGAGGCAGAATTTGCTAAGCGCAAGATACGATAGCTGAGTTTAGGAATTTGCAAAATAATTTCTTCGATACGCTCAATAGGCACATTTTCATTATTTAATTCAGTTAATAGCCTTAGAAGTTGTGTTTTATTTTCGGTAATGGCTTGCCCTTTTAATGAATCCGGTTTGTTGAGAAAAAAACCCTGAAAATAGTCAAAACCCAGATTAATGCAGTTATTGAATTGGCGCTTGTCTTCAATTTTTTCTGCGAGCAACTTCCCGCGAAAGGATTTCAGAGGCAATAATTGCTCGGAGATTTGCTTTTCATCACGATTAAGCACGTCAATTTTAATAATATCGGCCATTTCAACCAGAGGAATTAATTCATTTCTGAATATAAAATCGTCAAGCGCAACTTGATATCCTTGTTTTTTTAATTCCGTTAAATTGAATATTAGAGGTTTGTCAATAGTTACAGTTTCCAGAACTTCAATGACAATTCTGTTTTTTGGAAGCAAAGCGGGTATTTGTTGTACCAGATGATTATGGGTGAAATTAATAAATGCCCGCTTATTACCTATAATGGTATTCACATCAAGATTGGCAAATAATTGTAATAGAACAGATGAAGTAGCAGTATCGCCTGACAAAGAACTTATGTTATCCACATTTGAGCTTTGTGCCTCATTACTACGATACAAGAGTTCATAGGCACAGATGGAACTGTTTTTATCATAGATACCCTGACGAGCTAGCAATGTTCTTATTGGTGGTTGATCCAATTCTACAACCGTTTATTAAATCCCTTGAAATGACATTATATCATTATTTTATAAAGTAAATAATGTGATGTTTGAACCTCTTATAATTGCGAGGTTTGCGAGTTGCTAATCCGAATTGCCAACGAGAGGGGCAGGCAAAAGGAACAATTAGAGATGAAACGATAAAAATAGCCTCTGCCTTTTTAAGGCAGGGGCTATATTAAATGGAAAATCTTTTAATCAGGTGCCATTAATTCAGGTTTTTGCTCAATAACCCCAGGTATAGTTTGTTTACTCATGATTCGCAAAATAATTTAAGTCTAATTCGCGAGCTGCTTTCACATCGTCTAACCTTTTGACAGGCAAAGTATGTGGTGCGTTTTTGAGTAAATCAGGTTTATTGATGGCTTCTTCCCGGATGGTTTTCATCACTGTAACAAAAGCATCCAACTCTTCCTTACTTTCCGTTTCTGTTGGCTCAATAAGCAAACACTCTGGAACTAGCAAAGGGAAATAGGTGGTGGGAGCATGGAAACCATAATCCAATAATCTCTTTGCAAAATCCATTGCAGTGATTTCGTAATTTTTCTTTTCGGGGTTTAAAGTAATAATAAATTCGTGTGAAGCTCGTCTGGCGGGATAGGCTGCAGTAAAACCGCCCTTAGTTAATTCTTTAAGTAAATAGTTGGCATTTAGTGTCGCAAATTCAGAGACACGTAATAAACCTTCTTTACCTAGCACGAGCATATAAAAATAAGCACGTAATAAAATGCCTGCATTTCCCATAAAGCCTGATAATCGTCCTATGCTTTGTGGATAATCCTGGCGAGTAGCCCATTGATATCCTGTCTCGGTCTTTTTCACAATAGGCAGCGGCATATAGGGGATAAGACGCTTACCTACAGCGACTGGACCTGCACCTGGGCCTCCACCACCATGCGGGGTGGCAAATGTTTTATGTAAATTAAGATGCATCACATCAAAACCCATGTCACCCGGCCTTACTTTACCTAAAATAGCATTAAGGTTAGCCCCATCATAATACAGTAGCCCACCTGCTTGATGCACAAGAGCAGCTATTTCTTTTATCTGGCGCATAAATAATCCCAAAGTAGAGGGATTGGTTAACATGATTCCTGCAGTTCTGGGGCCAACCTTGCTTTTTAATTCTTCCAGATCGATATCTCCATCTGGAGCGGTTGCAATTTCTACCACTTTAAATCCACACATCACAGCAGAGGCAGGATTGGTTCCATGAGCTGCATCAGGAATGAGCATTTCATCCCGGGCACTATCGCCACGAGATTGATGATAGGCTTTAATCATCGCTACCCCGGCAAATTCTCCTTGTGAACCTGCCATTGGGGTTAATGAGACTCCAGGCATTCCTGTGATTTCAGCAATATAATTTTGTAATTTATAAAGAGTTTCTAAAAATCCTTGGCTCTCATGTTCTAATGCTAATGGGTGGCGGTTTATAAAGCCAGGTAGCGAGGCTGCTTTATGAACACCGCGAGGGTTATATTTCATAGTACATGAACCCAAAGGATAGAAATTCGTGTCGATAGAAAAATTCTTTTGAGAAAGGCGAGTAAAGTGCCTTACTACTTGCAATTCGGAACAGGCAGGCAATCTTGGGGGAGACTTTCGTTGAAATTCTTCGGGTATTGAGCAGTGACTGTTTACTACTCTGAGTGCTTGGGCCTTAGCCTGACGACCTGTTTTAGATAATTCAAAAATCAACATAATTTGCCTTCCGTTTTTTGAATAAGTTCCTTGAGTTCATCCCGATGTTTTACAGGAGTAAACTCGATAAATTTGTAATCCGCAATTTCTGCTAAATAGTACGGGTCTTTTTTAAAAACTGATTCCAAATAAGCTCTATCGTTTGTTGCAGCGATGATGATTCCACCAGTTCGAGGTTTCATAGGTCCAGAAGCAACCAATAAGCCCTGTTTGTAGTGATAATCAAGAAACTCTCTATGTGCTTGCAGATATTTATTGACTTCACTTATAGGAGTTAAATAAGTTAATTGCACTATAAACATCAGGCACCTCGCTTGGACATTATGGTCCTTAGTGCTTTAGTATATTTTGCAATGTCCTCTGCAGTACGTACTTCCGTAGCACAAACCAACAACGTATTCGCTAATTGGGGGTAGTGTTGCTCAGGGGCATACCCACCTGCAATTCCAGCGTCGGCTAGTTGTTGTAATACAAATTGAACGGGTTGATTTAATTTAATCAAGGCTTCATGAAAGTAGGGCGCTTTAAAAACCAGTTCTACTCCATCAATTTGTGTTAACTCTGCTATCAAATCATGAGTGTTTTTGTGGGAATGAGTGGCAACTTGGCATAGTCCTTCAGGACCTAAAAGACTCATGTAGATAGTCGCCGCAGTCACTAATAAGCCTTGATTGGTACAAATATTTGAAGTGGCTTTGGCACGACGAATATGTTGCTCTCTTGCCTGGAGAGTCAAGCTAAAACCTGTTTTTCCATCTTTGTCTACGGTGCGGCCAATTAGTCTTCCAGGCATTTGTCTTACATGAGCCATACGAGTACTCAAGAAACCAAAATAAGGACCTCCAGAGGCCATAGGAGAGCCTAAAGGCTGTCCTTCACCACAGACGATATCAACTCCGTGCTCTCCCCATAAACCTGGAGGCTTTAATAAAGCTAAAGAGATTGGGTTAACACAAGCCACACTGGCCGTTTTGTTATGATGAGCCCAGGACGTCAATTTATCTACTTGTTCGAGACAGCCAAAGAAATTCGGTTGAGCAATGACTAAAGCCGTAATATCTTCCCCAGTGTATTGATTGAGAGAAGTGAGATCAGTGATCCCCTGTTGTTCATTAAAAGGAAGTGTGATGACTTCAATGTGCTGATTACGTACTACTGTTTCAATTGTTTCACGATAAAGGGGATGAACTGTTCCTGCAATGAGTACCCTATTTGTTTTGCTGTGCTTATTAATTCGGACAGCCATTAATACTGCCTCGGCTAAAGCAGTTGCACCGTCATACATCGAAGCGTTGGACACCTCCATGCCGGTTAATTCGCAGATCATTGTTTGATATTCATACAGTAACTGTAAAGTTCCCTGGCTGGCTTCGGCTTGATAAGGTGTATAGGCTGTTAAAAATTCACCTCGAGAAGCAATATCCCACACTGCTGCTGGAATGTGATGTTCATAACATCCTGCACCAATAAAACAGATACCATTATGATTTTTTTGTGCTTGATTCTGAGCTTCTTTCAGCATATCCATTTCATTGAGGCCAGGAGGAATACTCTGAAATCCTGCGTATTGCAAAGAGTGAGGTATTTCATCAAATAGATCCTGAATATCCTGAACACCAATTGCTGTTAGCATCTCTTTGGTATCATCGGGGGTGTGTGGAATATAAGGCATAATTAATTTTCCTCAGCAATCTCATTTTGGTATTGATCAGCGCTTAACAAGTCATTGATTTCATCTGGATGAGTAGGTTTTAGCTTTACAAGCCAGCCTTCATGGTAGGGGTCATGATTGACTATAGCAGGGTTCTTAACTACAGCATCGTTCACAGCAGTTACAACACCACTAACGGGAGCATAAAAATCGGAGGCCGCCTTAACCGATTCAACCACACCTAATTCTTGACCTGCGTTCACTTCATCACCTATTTCAGGTAGTTCTACAAATACCATATCTCCTAGTAATTCTTGAGCATGATCTGTAATTCCTACAGTAACTTCCTCTTGTTCATTCTTTAACCATTCATGGGTTGATGTGAATTTCAAATCATTCATTTTTTGTATCCTTATATTAATATTACCAAAATTTACACTGGTTTTCCTTGTTTGACAAAACGAGGTTTCCCAACCTTTGCGGGAATCAACCTGCCACGTATGTCAACAAGTACTTGCTCTCCAGTTTCTACAGGGACTCGTGCCAACGCTATTGATTGTTGGAGGGTCGGAGAATAACTGCCGCTGGTAATAATTCCATCAGGGCAATCTTCAATAATGACCTTTTGACCACTGCGCATAATGCCTTTATCCAACAAGGTTAAACCAACCATCTTGCGTTTGACTCCTTGTTGCTTTTGAGAAACCAATGCACCCATACCAATAAATCCCCTGTCTTCAGGTTCCCATTTTACAGTCCAGGCTAATCCAGATTCCAAAGGAGTCGTCGTTTCGTCCATATCTTGGCCATAGAGGAGCATTCCAGCCTCCAGCCTGAGGGTGTCTCTGGCCCCAAGCCCACAGGGTGTTACTCCAGCATTTGATAAGTCATTCCAAAGTTGAGTTATCAATTCATTGGGCACTATGATTTCAAGACCATCTTCTCCAGTGTAGCCAGTGCGAGCAAAAAACCAGTGATCCACGTCAACACACTCGAACGAGGTAAGTGTTGAAACCGCATCAATATGAGCAGGAGTAAGGATGCTTAATGTTTTCGCTATGGCGTTTGGACCTTGTACGGCAAGCATAGACAATTCTCGTCGTTCTTGTAAGCCAACAGCAAATCCCTCGCTTTTTGCGCGAATCCAGGCTATATCATTTTGCCTGGTTGCTGAATTAAGTACCACTCGATAATTGTCTGAAGCTCTTTGGTATACAATCAGGTCATCTATAATCCCGCCGTGCTCATTGCACATGCAACTGTATAGTGCTTTACCATTATGAGTAATTTGGTCGATATCATTTGTCAGGAGCTTGCGAAGAAATTGGCGACCACCAGCACCTAGGATATCAACGATGGTCATATGCGAGACATCAAACATTCCCGCGTCATTTCTTACAGCATGATGTTCATTTAACTGAGATCCATAATGCAGAGGCATATCCCAACCATGGAAATCAACCATTTTTGCCCCACAAGCCAAGTGCGTAGCGTGAAGAGGAGTTTTAGCAGTCATTGCATTTCCTTTTTTTATCACTTATTGCATGTGATTATACCTCTTGGGATTATTTTTGCGAGGTTTCCAATTTGATTTTTAGCATGATCCTCTTTGGAAATGTCATATAATATAAATTTATGGGAAAAAAATATGGTTTGGCCGATTATTTGGAGATGGATCCTCGATTTAGGATGGTTGTGTTTTCTTTTGATTCTTTTTCGGTATTTTTGGAAGAAAAGAGGAGATTTGATTGAAGCTAAATCCTGGTTAAAAACCAAAGGACACATCACTCAATGTGAATGGACAAGAGTAGGGCATAGTATTTGGCCTAAAATAGAATATGTTTATCAAGTTTATGATAAAGATTTGATAGGGGAATATTTGTTTTTAGATACTTCACTCAATACGCCTAATAGTAAATATTCCCGGGATATTGCCTACAAAGTGGCATTAGCATATAGAGATAACTCAGAAATTGATGTTTATTACAATCCAAATCATCCTGAGCAATCTGCTTTAGATGTTGCTATACCAAAGAAACTGACTTTAATTTTAACTTTAATTAGCGTGTTAATTTTGTTGCATATCTGTATTATTGTTTGGCGCCTCCTTGGCTAGCATTACTTGAGTTATCGTCATTTTTACATTGGCACGGTGGACTAATCGGAGTCGATTGGAGACTTGTTACGCTGAATCCTCTTACGCCCTGGCCAGACGCTGCTTGTGTAAACCCTAATACAACTTTCAAGTTTTGCTTCTGTTGATATTGGGGATTCTCGTAGACAACAAGTATTGGCATGATGGCTTGCCAATGAGTAGGATCTAAGGTTACGAGTTTAGGGGGTTCCGTAGCAACTGCGGTTACATAATAAGCGTTTTTTTGAACTGCTTCAGGCAGCTTTGATGCATTGAGTGCTTTGCTATAGGATATCCAGCCATTGGCTGTAAAATATTTGGCTATTTCCTTTTGTTGTTGTGTGTAATTTTTATAGTCAAAAGTGTAAGTGGCAATAATGGCTTCATTAGCCCAAACGGCTAATTGTGTTCTATCAGGGCCTGCATAGGTTAATTTGGTTGTAATGCTTATGAGTAAACCAAGTACTATAGTGAGTGTTTTGTTCATAATAAATTCTCATCAATTTTATCTTACTTCAGTGTAGTCATTTTTTCATTACAAAAAAATCCCCGGGAAACATTCCGGGGAAAATCATTTATCTGGATTTGGTGTAATCCAGATATTACCCCGCATAAAGAGGGGGAAAGCGGGGTAGAGCATCCGGGGGGAATGCTCACTTTATTAGACACATGAACTGTAAAAAAGTTCAAAATTAAGTGAATTTATTTATGACAGGGCTTACGAAGCACTTTAAGGTCGGGGCAAAAAAGTTTTTAATAAAGGAGAAACGATAAACTAAATGATCGAATTTAAAAATCTTTTAACGAAGAGATTGAAGTTTTTCGTAAGTTGGGTGATTTAGTGCGATATAGGGTGGTGTGTCTGGTATCGATAGGGTGGTATTTATGGTATTTTATATTCAGGACTAGGACAGTATTTTTTAGGCATCAGGACAGATTACAACTAAACCTGAACATTAATTGTGAGAAGGCATAGTGGGCAACAGTCGCTTTTATTTTGCTAATCCCGATAAATTTAGTCGATTTATTAATCGATGGGATCTGCTATTGCTAATATTAATTTTTTCCGTGCTATTTTTTTTAGGTTGGGCCGGTTCGCAAATGACGACTCCTTATCAATTAGGAGATCAAATTCCCATTTCTTTGGAACCATCGAATCTTCCCTTTTATGCTTTACGTACTGTTTTGCGAATGTTTATCGCATTGATTTTTTCAATTCTGTTTACTTTTATTGTTGGTGCCTTAGCCGCTAAAAATCGTAGGGCTGAGCAAATTATTATTCCGGCAATTGACATTTTACAATCCATCCCTGTGTTAAGTTTTTTATCCATCACGGTCACAGGGTTTATTCATTTGTTTCCAAATAGTTTATTAGGCCCGGAATGCGCTTCAATTTTTGCCATTTTTAGCGCCCAGGTATGGAATATGACTTTTGGGTTTTATCAATCTTTAAAAACAGTTCCACATGATTTGATTGAAGCCTCTGCTATGTTTCGATTGTCGGCCTGGCAGCGTTTTTGGAAAGTAGAAGTTCCTTTTTCCATGTCCGGTTTGTTATGGAATATGATGGTTTCGATGTCTGCCAGTTGGTTTTTTGTGGTTTTGTCTGAGGCCATTTCGGTAGCGCATCAAAATATCAGACTGCCTGGTGTGGGTTCTTATATCGCATTGGCAATAGCTCAGAGAGATTTACATGCCGTAGGATACGCTATCTTAACTATGGTTATTGTTATTTTCTTATATGATCAAATACTTTTTAGGCCTCTTATTGCCTGGTCTGAAAAATTCAGAATGGAACAGTCACCTGATGAGTCCGAGTATCAATCCTGGTTAATTGATTTAATTCGCAGTAGTCGTTTGATGAAACGAGTGACCGAGGGACTTGCTGTATTCACCAATGGTTTTGTAAATGCTCGCTGGCTTAGGATTGGAGAGGTCAAGGCGGTTAAGGAAATTAATTTTAAAAGACAGAAGCGGCTGGACCGATTGTGGGGAGCACTTGTTCTGGTCTTCGTTATTACTGGGGGCTGGTTTTTATTGAAATTTATTCTTGCTGAATTGAAAGTCAGTGATATATTCCACGTCTTTTTATTAGGGGCTGCAACAGGAACTCGAGTCATTATATTGATTTTATTAAGCTCTATGCTGTGGATTCCGGTAGGGGTGTGGATAGGACTAAGGCCAGGTCTGGCTCAAAAAATACAACCAGTGATTCAGTTCGTAGCAGCATTTCCAGCTAATTTGTTTTATCCTTTGTTTGTAATAGCCATCGTAAAATTTAATTTGAGTGTAGAAATCTGGGTGACTCCACTCATGATCTTGGGTACGCAATGGTATATTTTATTTAATGTGATTGCAGGCGCTTCAAGCATCCCGCGAGATCTCTATTTGGCGGCAGATAATTTCGGATTAAAGGGATGGATATGGTGGAAAAGGTTAGCTTTGCCGGGTATTTTTCCTTTTTATATCACTGGCGCCATTACAGCAGCGGGTGGAGCATGGAACGCCAGTATTGTTGCCGAATACGTAAGCTGGGGAAACATTACTCTTAAGGCCACGGGCCTGGGAGAGTATATTCAGGCAAGTACAACGACAGGGGATTTCCCACAAATTGCTTTGGGAACAGCAATGATGTGTGTCTATGTACTGGCTTTTAATCATCTTATTTGGCGCCCGCTTTATCGCTTAGCTGAAGAACGATTTAATTTTAATTGAGACTTCTATGACGGAAACTATTATTAACATAGAAAATTTAAGCAAATCTTTTAAAAAAGCCCCTTCTCAGCATCTTCTTGTCCTTGAAGATGTCAATTTCAAGTTACAGGAAGGAGAAATAGTTGCTTTATTAGGTAAATCCGGCTCAGGAAAATCAACCTTGTTAAGGATTATTGCAGGTCTTGTTGCACCTTCAGGTGGTACTGTGACGTATCGAGGTAAATCAGTTACCAGGCCTGTGGAAGGTATTGCTATGGTATTTCAATCGTTTGCTCTTATGCCATGGCTCACAGTATTGGAGAATGTTGAGCTTGGTCTGGAGGCACAAGGAATCAGTCGTGAAGAAAGAAGACACAGAGCGATCGAGGCTATCGACATCATAGGCTTGGATGGTTTTGAGTCCGCCTTTCCCAAAGAATTATCTGGCGGTATGCGACAAAGGGTTGGCTTTGCCCGTGCATTGGTCATTAATCCAGATGTATTATTAATGGATGAGCCATTCTCCGCACTGGATGTGCTTACTGCAGAAAATCTCAAATCAGATTTATTGGAATTATGGAAAGAAAAGAAAACGAATACCAATGGCATTTTATTAGTAACTCATAATATTGAAGAGGCAGCGACATTGGCTGATAGAATAGTTATTTTTGGTAATGACCCAGGCTATATTCGAGCCGAACTACCAGTGACCCTACCCCAACCACGAGATCCTGAAAGCCCAGAATATCTGGCTTTGGTTGACAAGATTTATACTTTAATGACTACTGGACCCAAAGAAAAGGCCAAGCGTGCGCAAAGAGAGCGTCAAATAGGTTTAGGTTACCGACTTCCAGATGTTGAGCCTTCCGAATTATCTGGTCTGATTGAGACTATGAAATCGTTTGAAGAACGCATTGACCTGCCTGAGCTTGCAGATGAGTTGATGATGAATATCGACGATTTGTTCCCAATTCTTGAAACTTTGGAGATACTGGGTTTTGCAAAGGTATCTGCTGGGGATATTCAGCTAAGTGAATTAGGCAAACAATTTTCAGAAGCCGACTTGCAAGAACGTAAACAGTTGTTCGCTCAAAGATTGTTAGAAAAAGTTCCTCTTGCACGTTACATACGAAGAATATTGGATGAAAAGGCAGGGCATCGCGTTTCAGAAGAACGCTTTTTAAGTAAATTGGAAGATTATTTAAGCGAAAAAGAAGCGGATCGCGTTTTAAAAACGATGATTGACTGGGGACGTTACGCTGAGATTTTTGCTTATGATTTCAATACGGGTATTTTGAGTCTGGAAAACCCGGGTAAAGGTGCTTAAGTTGAAAATTAGGAAAGACTGACGGCTAACCAAAAGAGGTAGCCGCATTAGTTAAACATCATTTTCTTAATTTAGGCCGATTTTCTTATTAAATAATCCAGGATTTCAAATAAACGTTCTTGATTCCCCGCCATTTGTAAGTCAGTTTTGTATTTATTGTTTACAACAAAGGCTGGGACGGCATTAATTTGATAATGTGCCATTAATGACATGCCATTGTTAACTCGCATGTCTATTGTAGGTGAATTTTCAAAAGCGCTCTTGGCAATTTCTCTGTCTACCCCATGAGCAACAAAGAAATCAATCATAGATTGTTTCGTTGCTAAAGGATTTCTATCTTCCTGGATTGCTTTGAATAATATGGGATTCAATTTATCGGACATGGCCAGAGTTTTTGCAGTGTAATAAGCTTTGGCGTACAAATCCCAGTTAGGTTTAAAAACTACTGGCACTCGTTCAAGATGGGCGCTGTTTCCCATTTTGATTGCCCAATCATTCAATGGAGCATCAATTTTATAACACCATGGGCAACCATAACTAAAAAATTCTGTAATCACAGGTGTCTTATCTTTGTTAGCGGTTAATTGCATACTGGGGACAACCTGATAATCTTTTCCCTCGGTGAATTGAGCTGCCAAAGCGGTCATTGGTATAAGAAATAATACGCAAATTAATTTTTTTAACATGTTTGATTCCTCAATATAGCCCTTGAATATAATAAGCGACTGCTTCCATATCTTCTGAACTCATTTTACTGCTGATATCCTGCATAATTTGATTTAAATCATTGGTTCGCTTACCGTCTTTAAATGCTTGCAACTGCATCACTGTATAAGCCGCATTTTGGCCAGAGAGCAGCGGGAAGCCTGCTTGAGCATTTCCAGTTCCTTTAGGGCCATGGCAGGCGATACAGGCTGCAATATGCTTATTTAAATCACCACCTCTATAAAGTTGTTCGCCTCTTTGCAAATATTTTTTAGGAGTCGAACCTTCGGTAATGGGCATTTTAGCATAATAGGCAGCCAAGTCATCCATATCCTGCTCATTTAGGTTTGCAACTATTGCCGTCATCGTTGGAACAGGACGTAATTTACCTTCTTTTATATCTTTTAACTGTTTCACGAAATATTTTTCATGCTGACCAGCAAGGTTAGGCCATTCAGGGTTCATACTAATACCTTGTGGACCATGACATGCCGTACAAACTTCCGATTTTTTTTGTGCTGGCTCTTGTGGGTTTTCCTGAGCAAAAAGAACAGGTGAGGAACACAGGATTAGTACGAGTGCTAATTTTTTCATGAATTTCTCATAATAATTTGTCAATTAATGGTACACTGCCAAGGTTAAAATCCCAAAACTATAATGATATCTTATGTCAATCAATTTATATTCTAAAGCACTATTTTTAAAAAGTGCAGCTCGTGTCAATCAATTACCAGAAGATTTCGGCTATGAAGTGGCCTTTGCTGGCCGTTCCAATGCAGGAAAATCCAGTGCCTTAAATTGTCTTACCGGGAATAAAAATTTAGCCCGGACCAGTAAAACTCCTGGCCGTACCCAGTTAATCAATTTATTTTCTCTTGATGCCCAAAGACGGCTTGTTGATTTGCCTGGCTACGGTTATGCCAAAGTAGCAATGGGAGTTAAATTGGAATGGCAAAAGAATTTAGCCCATTATCTGGAAACAAGACAATGCCTTAAAGGTTTGATTTTATTAATGGATGTGCGACACCCTTTGAAAGATCTGGATCAAATGATGATCAATTGGGCTATAGACAGAGAGCTTCCCGTGCATATTTTATTAACCAAATCCGATAAATTGAGTCGCAGTGAGGTTAAGAGCACAGTTCTTAAAGTACGACAGTTTTATGAGTTGGCTGAACATTTGGTGTCTGTGCAATCATTTTCCTCTGTGAAAAAAGAGGGGATAGAGGAGTTGGTTTCTTTGTTAGACAGTTGGTATGAATGGATTTAGTCATTAGCCAGTTGGATTGTGCTTTAATTGATAGAGTATTCTTAAGGATTACATAATATTCTCCTGCTATAATGCTCTCATTATGATCCATATGTATTTAAGAGGCCCACAATGACAGATTTATTTCCACAAAAGGGAGTGCCAATTACTATTAAACAAGGTATTGGCGGTAGTTGTTATCTTTTATCGTCTTTAGACTGTATTTTAAATCTGGGAGACGAAGGCGAGCAATTAATCAAATCACTTTTCACTCAAATGGAAGATGGCAGGGTTATTGTAAGAATTAAACGCAATGAAGAATTAAAAGGCAACTTAAAGAAGGATAAAATGCATGGAAAATATACACATTATGTTGATGAATTAAACAATGAGGATGTTTTTGAGATAAGTCCAGAAAGATTAAAGGAAATTGATACCCTGTATGGTGGAGTGAGAAGTAATTCACTGGCAATAAAAATTTTGGAACGCCTGGTTTCTTATTATTATCCAGGGGATTGGAGTAATGTCGATCCTTTGGCAAGTGTTATTGCTCATGATATACCAGATAGAATTGCAGGTTACTCTTCTACTGCTTTTGTCGGTAAATTCTTTGGTATCCAGGCTGAAGACATTCCATATTCAAAGCTTAACGATATTATCAAGTTGAAGTTAATAAATCCCGATGAGCCTGTTTATATCAGTATGTCCTATGGAAAGTCTGATTCGTTTGGGAAATTTCATGGCCGTCATGCTTTAAGAATCGACAAAATTATTCCTAAAGGGTTTGGAAACTATGATTTTGTGCTAATAAATCCGCATGATAATTCTAAAACAGAAACTTACAGTTTAGATGATCTCAACAAACGAAGTTGCCGGTTTTGCCTTTTTAATACCAACGTCCATCGGGCTAGTTTGACGAAAAAGTTGTTGACACTATCTGACGATGAGGGAAGGTATGTTTTTGCCAATCCAGATTTGCAGAAAATGCTTATATCCTTGGAGGAAAATAGTCTTCTCACTAATAAGACTATTTCTTCGTGTATTAGTTTACATAAACAAATGCCTTATCTTGAAAAGATTTTCCTTAAACTTTCAGTAGAGGAAAGAAGAGAATTAGCCACTTGCATAACTAATGCTAATGGTTCTAAAAAGGAGTTCCTAAAATTACTCATAACTAATATTCCTGCAATGGATCTGCTTGAATTAGTTCTTAATGAAGAAGTCTCTCAAGAATTATTAGGGGAGGTTTTAGCTGAAATAGCATCAACAGGGATAGTCAAAGAAAGCAAACCAAGCTCTAAATTAAGTATAGATTTTGGCAGCAAGGCGTTTTTTGATTTAATTGTTAAATCATCAATTAACAATAAAAGCAAACAATTTGGATATAATCCTGAAAAAGCAAAACAGGAAATTGAGTTAGGGCTAATAAACTATTATTTAGGTGGAGTTTCTAATAATTTAACTAGAAGCTCAGGATTAAGAGCTTTATTTATGGCTAATGTATTTCGCAGAGAGGCAATCGAGACTTTGTTTTCTCCTAAAGAAATTTTAGCTACAGCAGTGACTACATATCTTACTGTCTTTTTCCCGCAAGAATCAACGATTAAACACATAAAAAGCCAAGATGCCTCTCAGATTAATGAAGAGTTTTTCAACATGGTTATCTCCGGTACAAAATTTAAAAATCCGGATGAATTGTTTACAAATTTGCACAGATTGAGCCAGGTTAATCCTGAAATAGCAAAGGCTTTATTTGTTTTAGCATCTCAGAAAATTAATGTTCTATTTGGTATATCTTTCGATAAGTATGCCGAAAATGTGGCTTTGAAAGACGGTGAATTTAAAATATGGTTTGAGTCTTTATCGAAACCAAATCTAGCCCCAAAAATTCCTGTTATTGATAACATAGTCAGGGAAAAAGAGGAGTCAGTTGCCCTTGAACCCGCTAAAGAGGTCATTTCAAATAATATTCGACAAATCAATTCTATCAAGATTGATTTTAGTAATTTGACAATGACTGAATATGTAGAAGTCCATGCAAAAGAATTACGATTACAACTTGAAAAAATAAGCAATTCCTCTGAATTGCAAAAAGCGGCAAGGGAACTTGGATTTTCAAATGGTCAGCACCCGGAAATGCAGAAAGTCTTGGAAGAGCAACTTCGCAAGATTGAGTTTGCTGAAAATCAACAATTATCTTTAATCAAGAGAAATGAACTGGAAATAGATAAATACGTCAGAAATATGAATGAATTTTCGATATCGTTTCATGATACAAGCTCAATAGATATTATCGAAAAGCAACGCATTCATTTGCAGACTCAATTAAAGGCAATTTTTCCAGCTGAAGATCTTTTTGGCCAATCGCTCATTGCTAATCAAAAAATTAAAAGTGCCTATCAAGACAAAATCAGACAGATTAATACTCGGACTGAAGAGATCCAAAGAGATATGAAAGAAAAAGCCAGGAAAGTGATCAGTGCAGTTAAAGAGCAAATAGAGCGATTTCCTGTTGATTTTAGCGATAAAGTTTCCTCGTCAACCGTAGAATTACAGAGAAATAATTTATTGAGACAGCTAGATAGGTTGGTCATAGGAAACCAAGATTTATTAAAGGCACAGCGTGTTTTATCTTTTTCAGATACTCCTGAAGAAATTGCAAAAGCACTTCAAGCTAAAAAACAAAGAGTAAATGAGATAGCTGAACAATTGATTATTGAAATAAACAAGAAGAATGCTATTGACGAAACAAGTGAGAGAAATATTAAGATAATTTCAGGTGGTGTTGAGAAAATTTATTCCATCAAGGTGCATTTTGGAAATCTAAGAACAGCGGAATTTGTTGGAATTCATGCCACTGAATTAAGGAAGCAACTTGAAAAAATAAGTAATTCTTATGAATTGCAACAGGCGGCGAGGGAATTGGGATTTTCAAATGGCAAGCATCCTAAAGTGCAGGAAGCCTTGCAAACTCAATTGCTACTTATTGAAAATGCCACGAACCATCAGCTTGACTTAATCAAGGATAATGAAAGTAACATAGACAAATACGTCAGAAATATCAATGAGTTCCCGGTAACGTTTCATGATCTTGGTTCAATAGAAGTCATCGAAAAGCACCGCATTCATTTGAATACTCAAATTAAGGCAATTTTTCCAACGGAAGATCTTTTTGGCCAATCGCTCATTACAAATCAAAAAATAAAAAATGTCTATCAAGAGAAAATCAAACAAATCAATACTCGTGCTGAAGAGATCCAAAGAGACATTGCAGAAAAAGCCAGGAAAACGATTGGTTCAATCAAAGATCAAGTGGATCGATTTCCTATTGATTTCAAAGATATAAGTTCTTATCCAGCAGTAGAATTGCAGAGATATAAATTATTACAACAGCTGGATAAACTGGTTAAAGAAAACCAGGAATTGTTGAAAGCTCAAAGCACTTTAGATATTCAAGGTGTTCCTTCGGAAATTGCAAAAGCACTTCAAGCAAGAAAACAAAGAGTAAATGAGATAGCTGAACAATTGATTATTGAAATAAACAAGAAGAATGCTATTGACGAAATAAGTGAGAGAAATATTAAGATAATTTCAGGTGGTGTTGAGAAAATTAATTCTATCGAGATGCGTTTTAGAAATCTAAGAACAGCGGAATTTGTTGGAATTCATGCCACTGAATTAAGGAAGCAACTTGAAAAAATAAGTAATTCTTATGAATTGCAACAGGCGGCGAGGGAACTGGGATTTTCAAATGGCAAGCATCCTAAAGTGCAGGAAGCCTTGCAAACTCAATTGCTACTTATTGATAATGCCGCGAACCATCAGCTTGACTTAATCAAGGATAATGAAAGTAACATAGACGAATGCGTCAGAAAAATAAATGATATTTCGATAGAGTTCCATAATGCAAGTACAATAGAGTCTATTGAAGAGCAACGAATTTATTTGAATAATCAAGTAAAATCGATTTATAAAATCGAAGATCTCTTTGGTCAATCGTTAGCTGCAAATCAAAAAATACAAAAAGCTTATCAGGATAAAATTACCCAGATTAACATTCGCGCTGAAGAGCTCCAAAAGGAAATTACAGAAAATGCAAGGAAAATCATCAATGCAGTTAAAGAGCAAATAGAGCGGTTTCCTGTTGATTTTAGTGATAAAGATTTTTCGCCAGCGATAGAATCACATAGAAATAATTTATTGAGACAGTTAGATCGGTTAATCATCGGAAATCAGGAATTATTAAAAGCACAGCGTATTTTAGATTTTCCAGATATTCCTGAAGGAGTTGCAAAAGCACTCCAAGTTAGAAAACAAAGAATAAATGATGTCGCGGATCAACTGATCGTTATAATAAATGCTAAAGAAGTAGTAAAAAACTATGAAAAGCAAATCAGACAATTTCCTGTCACTTTTGATCAGTGTCTAACTGGGGAACAAGTTGAAGCTAGAAAATATGATCTAATACTTAAAGTTAGGAATTTAGTCGTTAACAAGACGGATTTGGCTAAGGCACAGAAACAGCTGGGAATTTTAAATGAAAATTATCATATTGATATAACAGAAGCGATAACAGATAAAATTCGTGACATTCGTATTCAAGCTGAGGAAGTTGCCAAGAAAATTGAGGCGCAAAATAAAATCAAATCTCAAGAAGAATCATTAATGGTTATTGCAGAAATCAAGTTTTCTGATCACATGGCTACTATTAAACGAATGGCTGAAAGATTAGAAGCCAAAGCTGAAAAAAATGAAAACTATGAACTGGCTGCATCTAAAGCGAGACTACTTTATGATAAGTTATTAGAAGCAGAAACGAATTTCATCAATTCAAATATGCCTAAAGATATTAAATGTAAAAATTTTCATAAAGAGTGTACTAAAGCTATTAATGATGCCCTACCTGTTTTACAAGAGCATCGTGGCTGGAAACAAGTTTTTGCTGACATAGCAGGTGCGTTACTATCTTTGGTTACTCTCGGCGGTGCTAATTTATATGCGGGACGATGGAGATTATTTCCTGCTCAAACGGGATCAGAAAAAGTGGTCAACGATTTTTCAGTATCGTTACAAACTATTAAAGTGAAATCTTGATGTACCTGATTTGAAATTGCTTCAATGAGCTGAGGCCTCGCAGAGTTTATCTTGATTATAAAAGGACAAACTCTGCAAGTCTCGGCTCTATTGCTTCAACATATTGTTCATCAATTCCTCAACAATTTGAGGGTTAGCCAGAGTCGTTAAATCTCCCAACTCATCGATATGGGATACTTCTTTGCAAGCAATTTTTCTTAATATTCGCCGCATAATTTTACCTGAACGGGTCTTAGGTAAATCATTCACAAACTGAACGATGTCTGGTTTGGCTATGGCACTAATTTCATCTTTCACTCGCTCCATCAATTCCGCTTGTAAGTTGCCATCAGGCTTATTACCTTGTTTCAAAATAACGAAGGCAAATATTCCCTGTCCTTTCAAATCGTGAGGGATGCCAACAACCCCCGCTTCTGCCACCTTGGGATGACTAACCAGAGCGGATTCAATTTCTGCAGTACCTAAACGATGGCCTGAAACGTTTAGTACATCATCAATACGGCCAGTAATCCAATAGTCACCTTCTTCATCTCGTTTAGCTCCATCACCTGTAATGTAATAACCATTGGACAAATAAGTCATGCAGTATCGTTTGTGATCTCCAGCAATCGTTCTTGCCATAGAAGGCCATGGGTATTTAATAGCTAAGAAACCTTCCCCACTACCGTTAATTTCATGTCCTTGTTCATTTAATAAGACAGGCACAATCCCTGGAATAGGCTTACGAGCTGATCCGGGTTTGATTGCTTCATCACTTTCTCTCGGGCTAATCATAATGGAGCCAGTTTCTGTTTGCCACCAGGTGTCCACTATGGAACATCGGCCTTGTCCAACTTGTTGATGATACCAATGCCATGCTTCCGGGTTTATTGGTTCACCTACTGAGCCTAGTAAGCGAAGAGAGCTTCTTGAGCTTGTGTTTAGCCACTGATCACCAGCTCTCATTAAAGAACGGATGGCTGTGGGTGCGGTGTAGAACACATTGACTTGGTGTTTATCAACGATACGCCAATTTCTTGCGGCATCGGGCCAAGTTGGTATTCCTTCAAACATCAATGTTGTAATGCCATTACATAAAGGGCCGTATACCACGTAACTATGGCCTGTTATCCAGCCTACATCAGCAGTGCACCAAAATACCTCATCTTCCTGACAATTAAATATCAGTTGATGTGTATAAGCTGATTGTACCAGGTATCCTCCTGTGGTATGTACCACTCCTTTAGGTTGGCCTGTGCTGCCGGAGGTATAGAGAATAAACAGTGGATCTTCCGCATCCATAGGCTCTGGGGTGCATTGATCAGATGCTGTTTGTTTTAGTTCATGCCAACAATGATCTTTGTTTTTATCCAGTACTATGGGGTTATTAGCATTTTTAATAATTAGCCTGGTGATATTTAAATCCTTACTGGCTTCATCTGCTTGTTTCTTTAAAAAGATTGTTTTTCCACCACGCTGAAACTCATCGGCAGTGATTAAGCATTTGCAAGATGAGGCTATTAATCGTTGCTCCAAGGCATGGGCAGAAAAACCGGCAAACACAACGGTATGAATTGCTCCAATACGTGCACAAGCAAGCATGGCAATGGCCGCTTCCGGGATCATGGGCAAATAAATGCCTACCGTATCGCCTTTACGAATATTTAAGCTTTTCAGCACATTACTCATTTTACAAACTTCAGAATGTAACTGTGCAAACGTCAGAGTTCTATTCTGGTTTTCATCATCACCTTCCCAAATGATAGCAATTTGATTGGCTTTATGGCGTAAATGTCTGTCCAGACAATTAACACTGACATTCAGTAATCCCCCCTGAAACCATTTGACGTCGCCCTGTTGCAAACCTCCGCCAAGAGTAATATTCCAAGGTTGTATCCAATCAATTGTCTGTTCAGCAATTTCAGACCAGAATTCAGTTAAAGAATCTTCAGTGTGTGTTAAATGGGGATGAGCAAGATCGACAGGCTGCATGCTATACCTCATGTGTTTTGGCTATCTGTTTAATGATGGCTGAAAAATCGGTATCTCCAAGTCCTTGATCAACAAATTGCTGATACATTTCGGTTGTCTTAGCTCCTAAAGGCGTTTCAATATGTACTGATTTTGCAGTATTTTGACTTAATAACAAATCTTTCAGCATCATTTTTGCTGCAAATCCTGGTTTATAATCATTGTTTGCAGGAACGTTTTCCAGGATCCCTGGAACAGGGACGTATTTGCTCATAGCCCAACATTGACCAGAAGAGTTATTGACTACTTCGAATAGTTTTTCAGGGGATAGTCCCAATTCTTTTGCCAGAATGAAAGCTTCTGATATAGCAATCATAGAGGTGCCCAGTACCATATTATTGCAAATTTTAGCGGCCTGTCCGCTGCCAGCCCCTCCTGTATGGATGATTTTTTGCCCCATGGCGGAGAGGATAGGACGTGCCGCAGTATACGCTTCGCTTTCACCACCCACCATAAAAGTTAAGGTAGCCGCAGCAGCTCCAGCTACACCCCCTGAAACAGGGGCATCTACAACTAAAAGATGGTTTTCTTTCGCAATTTGATGAACTTCACGCGCACTTTTTACATCAATTGTAGAGCAATCAATGTATAAGGATCCCGCGTTTAACTTATTAAATAATCCATCAACCCCAAGACACACATGTAACACTTGTTGCCCTGTTTGTAGCATGGTGATGATGACATCTTTTTCCTTTGCAAGTTCTTGCAAGTTGTGTGCAATGGTACCTCCTGATTCGGAAAATCGTTCAAGAGCTGATGGTTGTAAATCATAACCCATTACACTATGACCTGCCTTGAGAAGATTGATGGCCATTGGCAACCCCATATGACCCAAACCTACAAATCCAATCTTAGCCATATATTTCTCCGTAATAATCCAGGTTAACTATGGGTAGGCATAGCAAAGGCATTGTCCTTTAACTCAGTGATCGGCCATTTGCTGGTAACCGTTTTGCGTCTGGTATAGAAATGCACACTTTCTTCTCCATGCATATTGGTGTCTCCAAACACAGATCTTTTCCATCCTCCGAAAGGATGATTGGCAATGGGAACAGGTATCGGAATATTAATTCCAACCAGACCCACTTGAACTTGTTGACTATACTCACGTGCGGTAAATCCATCTCGAGTGAAAATAGCAGTACCATTCCCATATTGATGTTTATTGACTAAGGCAAGGGCTTCCTCAAAATGGTTGACACGGACTATAACGAGTACAGGACCAAAAATTTCATTTTGATAAACAGACATTTCTTCAGTTACTTCGTCAAATAAACAGGGTCCCAGGTAAAAGCCCTGTGGGTATTGAGCGTGTTGAAAAGTTCTTCCATCAATGATTAAGCGAGCACCCTCATTGACCCCTTTTTCCACAGCAGCCAAAACCCTTTGACGATGAGCTTGACTGATAAGCGGCCCCATATCAGTTCCCGCAACATCTCCCGCATCTATACGAATAGCACGAATTAGAGGTGCCATTTTGTTAACTAAGGCATCAGCAGTGTGCTGACCAACAGTAACAACTACAGATAACGCCATGCAGCGTTCTCCAGCTGAGCCATAAGCGGCTCCAACAATAGCATTAGCTGCTTGATCCAGGTCGGCATCAGGCATAACTACACAATGGTTTTTAGCTCCACCAAAAGTATGGGCTCGTTTGCCATAGGCTGTCGCAGTAGCATAGATGGATTCTGCTACAGGGGTTGAAGCGACTGCAGTGAATGCTGAGATGTCTGGATGAGCCAGTAAATACTCAACAGTGGCTTTGTTACCCTGAATACAATTAGCAACGCCAGGAGGCAGGCCTGCGTCGTTAAGGAGTTCCAATAAACGAACAGGTGCCGAAGGATCTTGCTCAGAAGGTTTAAGGATAAAGGTATTTCCACAGGCAATGGCTGGGATCATCATCCAAATGGGTACCATGACGGGAAAATTGAATGGAGAAACCCCGGCACATACACCTAAAGGTTGTCGGAAAGTATGGCAATCAATATGACTTGCCACTTCAGCAGAAAAATCCCCCTTAAGTTCATTGACAAGCCCACAGTGTAGCTCCACTACTTCAATGCCTCTGGCTACTGAACCTTTAGCATCATCCAGGGTTTTGCCATGCTCTCGAGTGACAATGCGTGCTAAATCCATTTGATGCTTTTCCAATAACTCTCGAAAGCGGAATAAAATTCGTGCTCTTTTTATCGCTGGGGTTTGTGCCCATTCTTTTCCTGCTTCTTTGGCAGTAGCTACTGCTTTATCACAATTTGATTTAGACGCAAAATGGACTTGGCCAATAATTTCACCTAAAGCTGGATTATAAATGGATTGAGCTTCAGTATTGGTTTCATTAATGAGTTGTCCACCAATATAGTGAGGTACATTGTATCCCATTTTTAAACTCCTTTTAATTCAAGGGCAGTAGCTAGATAAATTAATAGAACGAGAACGCACGTTATATATTGGCGTTTATTTCTAGCAGGAGATTGCCGTTATTTATGTTTATTCGCTGAACGTTTTAAGTGTTACTCGATATTGTCTATCGGATTGGCTGCCTTGCGAACCCAATGTTTCAACTACTTCAAAATGAGCAGGATCACCTGCTTTTTTTAAAGCATTTTGAATGGCATCATCAATCCCGGACTCTGAAAAACCTGTAAAATCCTCTATACTTTTCATAGCTATCCTTTTACTATTCCTCCAAAGGATGTAGTTTAGCATGAAGTAATGCTATTAAGGCAATTAACTTCCTGATATCTTAAGCTAAATATATAATTCAATTGTTAATTTAAGTTATTGTCTCATTGAATTATTTATACAATAATGAGGAAATTAAAGCAGTAAGGGAATTAAGCTATGGGAAAAGGTATAATTTTACGTGTTTTGGAAAATACAACATTATCTCCTGAGATATTGGAATCTTTAAAGCGACTCCTGCCTGATTATAAGTTAGAATATTTTCAAGAAAAGCCAAATTATCATAGAAGCATTGCTCGCCGAATTGACAGTCTTCATGAGGCCTTTTCATTTCTCTTAAAAGCGTATCCACTGGATCCAAATCATACCTCTTTGACAGCTCAAACTCTGAGTACCTACGCAGCAGAATGCAAATCCGCCTGTGATTTAAAAAAACTGACTTTGGAAGAGTTGCATATTGAATTGGAAAGATACACTGCCAAACTGGTAGAGGTTATTTCAATCGCATGGAAATGGCCCAAGAATAAAGAGGTTAAAGAAGCAATAGCTTGCCTTAATGAAGCAGAGCAATATGTACTAATGAGCCAAGGTCGCGAGGATATCGCGACTTTAACACCTATAGAAATAGAAGGTGAGACCAGATATGTTCTGCAATTCGACGAGTCTCTATCACCCGTTTATGAACAATGGCTAAATGAATTAAAACAAATAAAAATAAATAACTATCCTAAAACACCCACCTGGTTTAAAAGTCTTCCAGAATATCAGCAAGCTTATTATTGCAATTTGAGCTCAAGTTCTATTGATGCAAGAAAAGTACGACAAGATTTAAATCAATTCTTGATAAATTGGGGAGAGATTACTAAAAAATCTCTTAGTTTGAGTCCGGATTTATATAAAATCCATAATAATTTACCGCCTTACCCTTCCTGGTTTAATGAATTGAATCCAGCTCAGCAAGCTATGATGAGAGTTCTTGCCGCTTCTCCAAATGAGATTAAATCCAGGTTAAAAGAATTTAAAAAATTTATGGTTGCGCAAACCAAGAATGAACAATATTCCTCAACCATTGCATTAATACCTAAAATTCCTCAATGGTATTGGGTCTTATCTGAAAAACAACAGTATTTTTTGGAATACGCTCTTAAAAACTCAAAGAAGATAGAGGATGTAGTATCCTTTTTATCAAGCAGGCATCGAACTTTACCAGCTCCAGCTAATTACGGTGCACATAGTTTATTTCTAATTGATAGTGAAGGTAAGGAAACTTTATTATATGGCAGACGATATCGATCAAGTCATATTGCAAGTCGTGATTCGTTAAATTTCCCTGAAGCGGTTCAACAACGTCATGTTGATTCCAACCTGGCCAAGGTTATGGAGTACGCTAAATCAGAACAACCTTTGTTGTTACAAACATTAATTAGCCCTATTCATGCAGTGGATTATATTCCAACTGTGGTGACAGATTACTTGCCTGAATTACCTCCTGATCTGGAACTGTATAAAATCGCTCGAGATGCTGTTGTTCGTAGTACGCGACGGCAGGAAATATTTCAACATAATCATCCTTTCAATATTGCCAAACGTTTTTATTATACCCAGGCTACTGATAAGGATAGTGAGTTTTTATTACAAGTCGCACAGGAACACTCATCCACCTGCCCAGGATTACAGACTCTGATAAACGATTATAAAGCGGTTTTAGCGTCTCCTTTAGGTACAGCAACTTTTTGGGATTACGATGGCAGGGAATTGTTTCTAAGTTCGTTAGAAGAACTAATGATTCTGACTATGGGTGGTTATAGTTATGGCTCATGTGTCAGTGGGAAAGATAGAAAAGCAGTGGAGTTATTGCATACCGATGCCATGATTTTGTATAAGGAAAAATATGGAAATTGGCCTAAATTTGGAGATCCTAAAGAAAAAACGGAACGTATTAATTTTATTAATATCGTTGTAGATCTTTATATTTCCAGACATCAACATGAGCTTGCAGGACAGAATGCGCCAGGTTCTGAGGGAATTAAAACACCATCCTGGTATTGGCCAGAGGATATTGCAGAGGCTATTAACAATCGATTAGGTCTGGAGAAGGCATTGGATTATGACGACAGATTAGCTACAGATAACGAAGTAAAAAATATTAGCAAAGGTTTAAGCACCTATTTTTTACCAGAAAACGTATTGAATTATTTGCTTATTGCCAAACAACTTGGTGAGGTATTGTGTACAAAGCTTTACGATACGCTAAGCGCTTTAATAAATGAAGAAAAACGATTCCAAAAATCAACAAAAGACTCTTGGAAATTGCGCTGGTTTTCGGACAAAGAACCAGTCTCACCTCCAACTGGAATAAAAAATATTCGGGATGTAATGATTGATGAAAACTCTGGAAATAATGTGCTTCGCATAGGAAAAATATTTACAGCTGTCTCAGAGCGGCCTGAGAGTGATCCATCTCGAACTGAAGCTACCAATTCGGTATATGATCGGATCAGAAAATTCTTACAACCTTTAAAAGGTTCGGATACTTTAGAGTTATTGGTCGAGCAGACTATTGACGAGTGGTCTACAATATTTGAGAGTTCAAAAAGAGAAAATAGTCTTACATATAATTTATAATGTATTGTGAGGTATTATTTCCTCACAATCTTTAGATTTGTGACTTGGTTATTCGGGGCTGATATTAAAGAGTTTAAATTAAAGCCTCGTGTAATCGTTCACGATTCTGTCAAAATATAGCAGATTTTAATATTAGCCTTGACTGTGATTTATTCAGTTAATTATGCCATTTGGTATACTGTTCATACTGGATTCTGGAAGTTATTACATATCTGCTTCCTTACGGTCGCGGCTCGGTTTTTGCACCGTTATAATCCGAGCTGCGACCGTAAGGGAGCGGATATAGTTGATACGTAGAGTAACCCGTTGTGCAGCACAATATATGAACTATATTTTTAAACACGGTATGTGAACGATTACAGCCTCGTTTAATCGTTCTCATTTAAAGCAAATGCTCTAAACCATAAACGAGAGTATTTAACTCTAATACCTTTTGGCAAGCTAATACGACACCAGGCATAAAACAGCGGCGATCAATGCTGTTATGTATAATAGACAGTGTTTCACCTACATTACCGAACATTATTTCTTGCCGCGCCAGCAGACCAGGCAAGCGCAGAGAATGGATATTAACATCATGATGAGATCCTCCTCGTGCCCCTGGGGTTAACTCTTTTAGTGGAAGTTTGTTTTTAGGGTTTTTCCGAGCCGCTGCGATCATTTCTGCTGTTTTTAATGCGGTGCCTGATGGAGCATCCAATTTCTGCTGATGATGACCTTCAATAATTTCAACCTCTGAAAAATATTCAGCCGTTTTGGCAGCAAACATCATCATTAAAACAGCGCCAATCGAAAAATTGGGTGCAATAATTCCCCCCATTTGCTTTATTTCACAAAGCTTGGTTAATTCCTTTATTTGTGTTTCAAGTAGCCCTGAAGTTCCAATAACGGGCCGAGCTCCGTGATTAATGATGGTTAAGGAATTTTCATATACGCAATCGGCTCGGGTCAGATCAATCACTATCTCCGCTTTGGTATCCAATATACTTTGACCGAGAATATCCTGCTTTGTTAGTTTTGCAACTAATTCAAATTGGCTATGGTTGTCCAAGGTTTCACAAGCAAGGGAGCCCATTTTTCCATTGGCGCCATTAACAATGACACGTGTTTGCATTGATACTCCAGAGTATTAGTTATAAATTGGATAGAAGATATGATTGGGATAATTATTGTCTGGTTTTATGTGCATGCGCAAGTGGATTGACTGTACGCCAGGCCCAAACTGAAGCAAAAGGCCATCCTATTAAGGTAGCTTGCATAATTAAGGCGACTACAGCACCTCCAGGATTATCTTTAATCAATAGAACTAACCACGGTATGAATATAGCGATAATTGAAAGTAGTGTCCTTTTTAATTTCAGTTTCATTTTGCGATCACTCATAATTTAATTATTTTGAATCGAAGCTCGTATAAAAGGCTGATCCTTGTTACAGGATAAAGTTCATTCAGTTCAAGGTAAAACGCATTGCCTGCTCATTTTTATCGAACTCATGTTAATTATAGGCTTATCATAATGTATTTTGCTAATTGGATACAAATCAGGGTGAGAATAACTAAGGGAAATACTAGAGAAAGCTTGCAAACAACCAATAAACATTGTACATTGTGCGCTCATTTCTCGAGTAACTAATAGCATAATATTATCTAATTTCAGGATATGACTATCAAACACTCAAGGTCGACAGACTTTTTCAAATCAACTAATTTTGATGATTTTCACACTACTATAATAAATACAATAAGGGCACCAGAATGAGAAAACAGGAGCTGCACCCACGAACTGCTGTTATCAATAGATCCCAAAAAAATCAATCCAAGCGAGCACGTTCTGATGCGCTATTGTGGCTTGCTGCAAATTTCCCTGATGCCTTCGATAATTCATTACGTATTCGACCTTTAAAGATTGGTATTATGTCTGATATATTGCAGCATGCAGAAAAAGCAGAGCAAGTTGGAATTTCCAAAAGCAAACTAAGAGAGGCAGTTGTTCTTTTTACTCGTCGCCTTGATTATCTGACTTGTTTGAAAGCTCGTGAAATGCGGGTTGATCTGCAAGGAAAACCAGTATCAGGAGTTACTGAGGAAGAGGCAGAACATGCCTCCATCAAAATTAAAAAACGGGTAGAAAAAAGTGTCAAAAATGCTCGTAAACAAGTAAGTGGAAAAACAGCGAAATCCAGCTCAAATAATCAGCAAATGACGTCTTCCGGTATTAAGTCGATGAATTCGACTGAATCTCATAATGAGAATTTTTTGCCTGTGTATCCGCTTAGAAGTTCAGCCTACGCATCACAAAATGCAGCAACACCGACAGTCAAATCGCAACCCGTAGTTGTTAAGCATAAAATATCAAAACAGTATGATCCTGACGCCGTAGCTCGTTTGAAAGAAAAATTAGGGTTGTCTCGAAAAACAGAAGATAAAAAAGAAACGGCCGAATAAATGCGACTCGCAATATTATTTTTAGGACTACTATTTAATTATCAAACATGGGCTGCGCCAAATTTTATAGTATCCCAACCTGCTTTTTATGGAGTATATGATATTAAGAGCAGTAAATTATGTAACACTGCAGAACATACTTTAGCCTACTTAAATAAGGGTAAAAATTATGATCCCCTTGTTATTCATGATGGGAAAGTAATTAAAATTTCTTTAGACAGGATAAAAAAAACATTAAGGTTTATTTGCCAAAATCAAAAAAAATTAAACGATCCTGCTTTTGTAAAACAACACTTTGATTTTATTCGTTGGTATCCTGACTTACAGAAGGCAAAACAATTATCTGCCAATAAACCACTATTACAAAATATACCTAAGGACAAGGTTTTGATGACTAAATATTTTGTTCATCTGGCGAAAGCCAGTACAAAACCTGCTTCCGCTATGCGCTATGCTTTGTATGCTCTTCCTGATGATGAGAAGAATTTGACTTTGGAAGAAGCAAACAATAAACCAGAGTTAACTCGTTTCAAATACGGTAAACAAGCCATTTTATCCGGTGCCCTTAAAAATCAACCTATCACCAAATTGGCCTACTTAAGCAGAGATGATCTGGAGGCGGCATTACTACAAGGTACTATTGTTGCCGACTTTGGGCCGACTATTGGTAAAAAAATATTTAATGTGCATCGTTGCAATAACATAGCTTACGATCGAACGAAGTCTCCTTATGAACAAGAACGTTTCTGGTATTTTAAGGAGGTTGATGGGATTAAAGGCTATGGAAAGGATGCTGAATACAAAATTACAATTAATCCCAATGTAACCTTTGCAGCTGATTTAGACCAGTTTGGTTTGGGTAAATTACTCATGATTCAATACCAAGATAAATCGGGAAATAAAGTGACCCGAATGGGTATCTTCGCCGATACAGGTGGAGCATTTAATACTAATTTGTATCAAATAGATTATTTGGCTGGCAGCTTCCCAGGTCAAAGGGCTTTATATAAAGCGACCCGCAATTTACCGGATTATGTCGAGGCCTATTTTATGGTTTTAAAGCAGTGACAGATTTAAACAACCATTTTAAGTTTGATAATTAATAGACATCCATCAGGTTCCAATCTTTATCATTTAAGTCAAATAATATACAATTGATTTTCTTTTATTCTAATGTAATTTCATTTGGTATGAGGTTGTAAACCTTTGGAGGTTAACCAATGGGTAACACGATAGGTGTATCTTACGAAAATTTAAATCAGATTTATCCCGATTCAATAAAAGTTTCGGTAGATGAACATGAGGCTTATATCGGAGGTGTCTCTAAACCATGGAGTGATTTAAATGATATGAAAATCAGCGGCAATGAAATGCCACCCCAGCACATTGTTGATTCAGTGCTGTTCGCTAATTTTTTATCGCCTGTTGCTAAAAACATGAATTACAAAGAGTCCCCTTGGAAAATCCACTTAAGTATTCATCCCGAAGATCTTGGAAAGGCTTGGAATATAGTTTATCCCATTTTACTGAAAGTTCAGGTGCCAAATTTTAAAGTAAGCAGGTTATTAATTTCTAAAATTTTGTTGCAAGGAATGGAAAGAACTACTGATGAATTTTTGTTAGGACACCATCTGCTCAAACAAGATAAAGTACAGGCAATTCAGGATATATTGCGTGTTCATCATGGTATGCAAATAACGATCTATATCCCTGAAGAAAAAGAAAAGGAATACAATAAGCTTGTGGAAGAGATTGAGTCATCATTATTAGAAGCGGGTATTAGGCCTGGAATTGTTGATAAAAGTGATCGCTTGATAGGGTTTTATAGTTCAGTTCGTCATGTTGGCAAGAATTATACTACCCATGACAAAGTATCTGGTTATAAATCAGTATTGGAAAAGGATCCATTTAAGGCTACAAAACCCAGAAAGAATGAAATGACAATACCCTTAGAAGGGCTGGATTATCCAAGACATACTATAAAAGCAAGAGACACCTTACAGCAAGTTATTGATGCCAAGCGTACTTATGATTTGGGTATGATCGATAAACGCGAATTGGCACAAATTTGCGATGTGGCTGAAGAATTTTTTATTCGCTGGCATCATTTCCTGAAAAAGGCATCTGAAAAATCCCTAAAGGGTAGGGAACTGGTCAATTTCCAGAAGTTCAAACAATGGATTGATTACGGTTATCAATTAACCCCCTCTATCAAAGGCAATAAATCTAAAAAAATTAAGGAGGCTGAGGATCTATTGTTACATTCCTCCAAAATTGATCTTTTAAGTAATATAACTCGCCCTCCGTTACAGCGAAAAAATGGTGTTCGCAATTTGAGGGTTGGGTTTTTGTCCGTAAACTCTGAGCCTGAGTTTGCGGAAACAAAGCCTGTTGAGCTAGCGGTAGACGACACAGCCAAAATATTACGTAAATTGCAGTGGCATAGGCATAACTCATTTAAGAGTTTAAGCAAAAAAACACTCCCTAATATAAAAGAAACACCACAGGTGACTATTGAGAGTACTACTTTACCGGCTCCTGACATTTTAAAACAATCTGATCCTGTTGAAGGGCGTGGAGAGGAAATTAGTAATAACCTGCTATCGAGTGATGTCAAAAAAAGCTCAATATCCATTGGGGGGAGCTTAATTGGTGGACTGGCAGGTCTTTTAGGAGGTATTGCGCTTGGCATTATTTTCTGGCCGTTATTTATTAATATTGCTGTGCCTTTTGCCGTTGTACTATCCGGCATTGTTATTGGTAGTGTAAGTGGTTTTCTTTTGAGTAGTTGGTGTGATAACTCAGACGTACAAAAAGAAGAACGAATTCCTCTGGATAACAAAACTTCTACTCCTGAACAACCAGGGATTGAATCTGGACCGCAACACCAAATGACCCAGTCTAGATTGTCTTCACAAAAAAAGGGAGTTGGAAGTGGGAAAAATATCTATCAAAAGCTGTTTCCAACTGTGGAAGACAAAATAGACGAGCCTTTGTTAACAGAAGGTTATTCAAAGGGGATAATGCATTGATTCTGTTGACATTTCAGCGGTTAAGGACTTTAGCCACGATAGAAGAAACGTCAACAGTTCCTCGTCTGATTATCAGACGACAGGTATAATTTCCATGCAGTTGGTGCCTCCAGGCATCCCGATTTTGGTTCCACGTGTTAATAACACATAGCCCTTCTTTTCAAGATGCCCTGATTGGACTAATTCATGCAAAATTTGTTGATTTAATCCTTCGGGGTTGAATTGATGAAAATCAATATATATTGGAAAGACATTGTTTACCAAGCTTAAGCGCCCTATGGTCCGTTTATTGGCAGATATGGCGAAAATAGGAACGGTACTGTGTTGTCTTGATATCCACAAAGCGGTATCCCCGGATTCTGTCAAGGCGATAATCGCTTGTATTGGAAAATGGTTCGCAGCGTGCATAGTAGCCATAGCGATTGCCTGGTCAGCACGTCGGTAGTGGCAAGTTTCAGGATCGGCAGGATAAAAAAAGCTGGCGTGTTTCTCAGCGCTTAAGCAAATTTTATTGACCATCGTGACAACTTTAACTGGGAATAGACCACTTGCTGTCTCAGCAGACAGCATGACGGCGTCGGTTCCATCAAGAATGGCATTAGCGACATCAGATACTTCCGCTCGAGTAGGCTGAGGGTTGTTTATCATGGATTCCATCATTTGTGTTGCAGTAATCACTACTTTATCTAGTAGACGGGTTTGCTCTATGATGTGCTTTTGAATGGCAGGTACTTCAGCAGCACCGACCTCAACACCTAAATCCCCTCTGGCAACCATTATGGCATCTGCTTCCTGAATAATATCGCTTAAATGCTCCAACGCTTCCATGCGCTCAATTTTAGCGATAATAGGAGTTATTTTTGCCCCATATTCTTTCATTAATGAACGTGCGTGTCGGATGTCTTCAGCATCTTTTACAAAAGACAAGCTGATGTAATCGACTTCGGCTTCAATTGCAGTGCGCAAATCATTTCTGTCTTTTTCGGTCAGAGTTCTGGCAGCTAATCCACCACCTTTGCGATTTAAACCCTTCAAATCACTTAGTACTCCTCCTTCCAGGACTTTACAATGAATTTTTGAGCCTGAAATTTCGATGACTTCCAATTCAATTAACCCATCGTTAATCAGCAAATGATCGCCAATGCTGAGCTCATTAGCCAAATCAGGATAAGCGACTGAAACTCCATTAATATCGCCCAGGAGATCTGGAGCCATACAATCCAAAGTAAAATTTTGTCCATCAATTAAAGTGATGGATTTGTTTTGAAAACGACCAACTCTTATTTTGGGTCCTTGCAAGTCTGCCATGACAGCAATTGGATGATTTAATTCCTCGGCAATCTTGCGAACTGTGGAAATGAGTTGTTGAGCAGAAGAATCTGCATGAGAAAAGTTAATACGTACTACATTGACACCAGCAGTCAGCAAAGAACGTAAAATATCAGGTTCATTACTGGCTGGTCCTAATGTAGCAACAATCTTAGTTCGTCGTAACATGTTTTGCGCGCTCCTGCAAAATAGCAACAGCAGGCAAGGTTTTCCCTTCCAGACATTCCAGAAATGCCCCACCTCCTGTGGAAATATAAGAAATTTGTTGGTTCAAATCATAGAGATCAACGGCTGCCAATGTATCGCCGCCTCCCGCAACTGAAAACGCGTCACTCTCTGCGATTGCAATAGCAAGCGCTCTTGTGCCATAAGCAAACTGCGGAAACTCAAATACACCAACTGGGCCATTCCAGATGATGGTATTGGCCACATTAATGATGTCTACATAATTTCCTATCGTATCTGGACCAATATCAAGGATCATATCGTCCCCCGCAACATTAGAGAGGGATTTGTTGAAAGCTGGACATGTTTCACTAAAGGTTTTGCCCACCACTACGTCAATGGGTAGTGGAATTTGGCAACCTTTTTCTTTTGCCAGGCTAAGAATATAACGTGCTTCATCTAATAAATCTGGTTCGTAAAGAGAAACACCAATTTCAAATCCTTGAGCTTTGAGAAAAGTATTGGCAATGCCTCCTCCGGGAATCAGGAAGTCTACCATGCCAACTAATTGCTTTAATAAACTCAGTTTGGAGGACACTTTGGCTCCTCCGACAATAGCAACGATAGGTTTTTTAGGCTCTTTAAGAACCTGATTTAAAGCGTCAAGCTCTCTCACTAACAAGGGACCTGCTACTGCGATTGGAGCGTACTGAGCCACACCATAGGTGGAAGCTTGTGCTCTATGTGCGGTACCAAAGGCATCCATTACAAAAACATCGCAAAGACTGGCCAGTTTTTTTGCTAACACTTCGTCATTACTTTTTTCACCTGGATTAAATCTAACATTTTCACAAATGACTAATTCCCCAGGTTTGACATCTAATCCATTCAAGTAATCCTTGACGAAGCGAACGGGATATTCCAGATTTTCCTTCAAATAATCAGCAACGGGCTCCAGAGAGAATTTGTTTTCATATTTCCCTTCTTCGGGGCGACCAAGATGGGATAATACAATAACGGCTGCTCCACTATCCAAAGCCGATTTGATAGTAGGAAGGGCAGCTTGCAATCTTTGATCACTGGTGATCATGCCATCTTTGATCGGAACATTTAAATCCTCACGAATTAGAACTCTTTTTCCAGACAGGTCAATGTCGCTCATTTTAATCAGGTTCATTGGGTATCCTTTAGCAGTTCATCATTTGATGCGCGGTATCCAGCATTCGGTTAGAGAAACCCCATTCATTATCATACCAGGCTACTACTTTAACCAAATTGCCAATTACTTTAGTTTCAGTTGTGTCGAAAATAGCAGAAGCAGGATTGTGATTAAAGTCACAAGAAACCAAAGGGTCTTCGTTAATTTGTAAAATTCGACTTTTCGCTTTGCGCATGGCGTCATTCACTTCTTCTACAGACGTTGCTCGTTTTGCCTGAAAAGTTAAATCAACAACAGACACGTTTAGCACTGGCACGCGCATGGCAAAACCATCCAATTTTCCTGCCAGTTCAGGTAAAACCAGGCCAACAGCGGCTGCAGCACCAGTTTTAGTCGGGATGATCGACTGAGTCGCAGAGCGAGCACGACGTAAATCTTTATGACTACCGTCCAAAAGCATTTGATCCTTTGTATAGGCATGAACGGTATTAACCAAGCCTGATTCTATTCCTATGGCATCGTTTAATGCTTTAACGACTGGTGCCAGGCAATTCGTTGTGCAGGAAGCGTTAGATACAACAGTATCAGAGGCTTTGATCATGGAGTGATTCACTCCGTAGACCACAGTGGTATCCACGCCTTTGCCTGGAGCAGAGATCAATACTTTTTTAGCTCCCGCGGTAATGTGCCCCATAGCCGCTTCTTTATTGGTAAAAAAGCCTGTGCATTCAAAGACAAGATCGATGTCCAGTTGTTTCCAAGGCAGTTTGGAAGGATCGCGCTCAGCAATCACTTGAATGCTTTGTCCATCAATAATTAGCATATTCCCTTCTATGCTGACATCTGCTCCAAAACGACCATGAGTTGAATCGTAGCGTGTCAGATGAGCGGTGACATCAATGCCAGATAAATCGTTAATTGCAACGACTTCAAACTCATTTTGTCTATTGTATTCAAAAATCGATCTTAAAATGCAACGACCAATGCGGCCATAGCCATTAATCGCGACTCGTATTGCCATACTACTTCTCCGAGTTGAGGTACCCTTATGTACTCAGTCAAACTGAGTATGTCCCTTCTTAAAACTTTAAAAGGGGTGCGGGTTACACAATTGTTTGTTTGGTTAATGTATCCAGAGTATTAATAATTTCTTCTACTGTAATTCCAAGGTAATTGAACGCATCTGCAGCAGGCGCAGATACTCCAAAACGATCCAATCCAATGACAGCACCTTCAAGGCCGACAAATTGATACCAATAGACGCTACTGGCCGCTTCTATAGCGATACGTGCACGAACGTTATTCGGTAACACTTGATTTTTATACGCATCACTTTGAGAAAGGAATCGTTCAGCGCAGGGCATAGATACCACTCTGACCTTGAGGCCTTTTGATTTTGCCTGTTCTGCTGCAGTGATAGCCAGTTGAACTTCCGAACCGGTCGATATCAGGATGGCATCGGGCTTGCCATCGCAATCGGCAATAATATAGCCCCCTTTCTTAATCAATTCAGCAGCGTCTTGATTATGGGGCAGAGCTGGTAAATTTTGTCTTGAGAGTAATAAAGCAGACGGTCCATTATGATGCTCTAATGATTGTTGCCATGCAACAGCAGTTTCCATTAAATCAGCGGGACGCCAGACGGTCATATCAGGAGTCATTCTTAGCATGGAAATATGCTCTACGGGTTGATGTGTAGGCCCATCTTCTCCTAAACCAATAGAATCATGAGTCAATACGTATATGACTCTTTGTTTCATTAAAGCACTTAAACGGACAGCGTTTCTTGCATAATCAGTGAAAACAAGGAAGGTTCCTCCGTATGGAATAAAACCTCCATGAACTGCAAGGCCGTTCATAATGGCGGCCATAGCAAATTCTCTTACCCCGTAATAAAGGTAATTTCCGGAAAAATGATGTGCTGTGATGGCTTTGCTGCCTGACCAGTCTGTGTTATTGGAACCAGTCAAATCGGCTGAGCCACCTAACATTTCTGGTAATATAGGGGCAAAAAATTCTATGCATTGCTGCGATGCTTTACGGGTTGCAATCGCTTTGTCATTATTGAGGCATTGCTTTAAAAATCCGGCAGATATTTCTTGCCAATCGTCTGGCAGGTCGCCATTGGCACGACGGAGCACTTCATCGTGTTCTGATGGATATTGCTGCTGGTATTCATGGAGTAATTGCAGCCATTGCTGCTCTTCCTTTTCTCCTTGCTCTACGTGGCTCCATTGCTTGTAAATAGAATCTGGAATTTCGAAGGGAGCATGCTTCCAATTAAAAAACTCACGGACATTATTGATGTCATTGGCGCTTAATGGTGAGCCGTGAGCTTTTTCACTGCCTGCTACCGAGGCTCCAAGTCCTATGACGGTCTTGCAGATAATCAATGTCGGTTGAGAGGTGTTCGCTTGTGCTTTTAGGATGGCTTGCTCAATTTGGTCCATATTGTGGCCATCTATTGGGCCTATGACTTGCCAATTGTAGGCTTTGAACCGAGAAGCCGTGTCATCAGTAAACCAGGATTCGACCTTACCATCAATAGAGATACCGTTGTCGTCATAAAATACAATGAGCTTTCCCAAACCGAGAGTACCTGCTAATGAGCAAGCTTCATGGGAGATGCCTTCCATTAAGCAACCATCACCGGCAAAAGTATAGGTATAGTGATCAATGATATTAAAGGAATCATGATTAAATGTGCTGGCGAGTACTCGCTCTGCTAAGGCCATCCCTACTGAATTAGCTAATCCTTGGCCTAATGGGCCTGTTGTTGTTTCAACTCCGGGAGTATGACCATATTCAGGATGTCCCGGTGTTTTTGAGTTTAATTGCCGGAAGTTTTTAAGTTCGTTAATGTCTAAATGATATCCTGTTAAATGCAGCAGAGAATAAAGAAGCATGGAACCATGGCCATTAGATAATACAAAGCGATCTCTGTTAAACCAGTGTGGATTTTGGGGATTAAATTTTAAAAATTTTTTCCATAAAACAGTTGCAATATCAGCCATACCCAAAGGCATGCCAGGATGACCTGATTGAGCTTGGTTTACTGCATCAATGCTTAACATGCGTACTGCATTAGCTAATTCTGTAAAACTATTCATGCCTACTCTTTTGCATTTAACTGAGGCACTATTGTCGCTCAGAAGGCATAAATCAGCAAGAAGACCATTCATTTTTAGTTGAAAATAATGTTAATATTAGAGCAAAATGTAAATAAATGTTTAAATCTTTCCTAATTTTTGACATAATTGACTGGTTTTATTAATGTTTCAAGTTCAGATCGTGTAATTTGGACAAAAATTTTTTGGTAATGCTGGATTAAAAAATAAAATGATACGCGAAGGGTTTATTTCAAAAAATCATGACACTAATTATTAGTCATTTATTGGAAGTTTTTCCAGAGCTTTCTACACAAGAGAATGCCAATTCATTGAATTGGACATTTAGTGTTCGCCTTAAGCAATTGGGTCCGGGCTTTTATACCAAAGTAGCTCGGCTTCATCCTGTTTTAAATGTCGAATACAGCATATTATGCCAGCAATTAAGGCACAGCTTCTCTTCACCTCATTTGGTACATCGAGATCAAATTCATGAACAGTTAACGAATGCCTTAAGACTCGCTGAACTGTTGGAATATACCTATCAGCATTATTTGATTGTTCCACGTGAAGTAGATCGTTTGCGCCGACATAAGGCCATATACAGAGAGTTACTGACGGAATTGTCTGGGTATTCTTTTGCATCCGACGAAAAGGAATTTGAACCTTTAAATATTGGATTATCACTGACACAGGAAATTCGTGGCAAAACAGCCCAGGCCAATTGGTATAGAATCTTCATTAGCAGAGGTAAGCGAGTAATTAACCTATTAGATAACATAGGTACAGGCTCAAAGGCATTCAGTGACTTTGTAGCGATGCTTGATAAATACACTAATCCATTCCTGGCTTATTTAGGTTGGTGTTTCTTTGCTCCCAGATTATTTACGAATCTCTTTCTTGTTTTTAAACATACTATTCCAGGACAATGGATGGGGGAAAAGGAAAAATCGCTGGATTGGTACGTTCGTTTTTATATTCAATTGCAGCGGCGATGGTTTGAGTTAGCCAATGACGGTGTTTGGTTTACGGTAGGAGTGCTTAATTGCTTCGTGCTTGTGGGTACTTTGGCGCCTTTCGCTGTTTATCTGTCTTTGTTTGCGTTTGGTTTTGACGTGTTAAACACCAGTTTGCGAGCCTATATTGAGCTCAGCAGACTCTATCAAATGCAAAAAGAATACACTGAGATGTTCAATAAAGAAGAAAACGAGGATAAGAAAGCAGCAATTAGAGAATATCAAGACTACATCAACCATAGAATACAGTTCGAAATTTTGCGCGCTTTCTTATCGGTTGGAGGAGCCGTTGCTGTCGTGTTGGCAATGTCCTTATCTTTACCTGCTTTAGCCTTGATAAATCCTGTTTTACCATTAGTTGGAGCTATTTTTTTAGTGTTGCTCTGGGGCTTGTCGTTTTATTTAACAAGAAAACTGGATGAATACAGACCCGTTGATAATCTTGAAAAACCAACTCCTGCGGTTGTCAGCAAATTAGGTTTTTTTAGTTCAAAACCTGATAAAAACGACAAATTAAGTATTTCAGCAAGTGAAGAAACAGAGCATTCTGATATTGAGTTCACTTCATCAGCTCCGGGTTTTAATTAGTCGCTCATTAATACCTCCCGAGAGTAACGAGGGACTTCGAACCCAAGCCTGTCATCCCGAGTGTCAATGAGGGATCTCCCTGCGCTACCACCAAGCCACCTTTTGGAACTCCTTCGTTCCATTCAGATGCAATTAGAATCAAAATAATAATTCTGTTTTATCGAAAAACCTTCGAACACACCTTGGGTATAGAGACAAAATCAATTGAATGTTATGCTTTCAAAAAAATTACAGGATTGAAAGGTATAACATGTCTCTCACAGTTGGGTTACCACAATTTAGCCATATTAAAGTGGAACATTTCAAATCTCATCTTGATGCGTTATTAAAAAATCATTTAGAAGAAATTGATAGGCTGCTTAAAGAAAACAAACATTACACCTGGGATAATTTAATTTATCCTTTAGATAGCCTGGCAGACGAACTTGAACGTTTTTGGTCTCCTTTTTCACACATGCATTCTGTTATGGATTCCGAAGCATTGCGTGAAACCTATGATGCTTGTCTGCCTTTACTGTCTGCATACGATGCAGCGATCGGGCATAATCAGGATTTATATGCAGCGATTAAATCGATAGATCAGCATTCGCTTAACCCGGCCCAGAAAAAAATTATTGCGGATAGTTTACGAGATTTTGAGTTATCGGGTGTTGCCTTATCGAAAACAGATAAAAAACGCTTTGAAGCCATTCAATCAAAATTGGCTGAATTATCCAGTAAATTTGAAAACAATGTATTGGATGCCACTCACGCTTTTACCATCCATATCACCGATCCAGAGCGTTTAGCCGGGCTGCCTGAACATGCGTTAAATACTGCAAAGGAGTTAGCGATTGAGAAAGGGCTGGATGGGTTTGTTTTAACTCTTGAATACCCTTGCTTCCAGGCAGTAATCACTCATGCTGAGGACAGAGCTTTGCGTGAAGAAATGTACAGTGCTTACGTCACGAGAGCCTCTGACCAAGGTCCTAATGCAAAAACATTTGATAATACCCAACTCATTGATGACATTTTGTCTTTGCGTCATGAAAAGGCAGAGCTTTTAGGGTTTCATAATTTTGCAGAATTGTCTTTGGCTACCAAGATGGCGGAATCAGCAAATCAAGTGACGGACTTTGTCAATGATTTGATCAGGAGAACTCGTGAAAAAGGTAAGGCCGAATTTGAACAGCTGGAAATGTTTGCCCAAGATAGATTTAATCTTGGTCCTGTAAAACCATGGGACGTTGCTTATCTTTCCGAAAAAAGAAGACAGGATTTGTATTCCCTATCGCAAGAGGAATTACGTCCCTACTTCCCACAACCCAAAGTCATGAAAGGATTGTTCGCCATTGTTAATAAGCTCTACGGGATGCGCATTGATGAGCTTGATGGCGTGGATGTTTGGCATAAAGACGTCCAATGCTACTGTGTCGTTGATGAATCTAATCAGGTTCGTGGTTATATTTATACGGATTTGTTTGCCAGGCCTCACAAACGTAATGGGGCATGGATGGATTCCATGCAAAGTCGAAGAAAACTTGAAGACGATACCATACAACCACCAATTGCCACGTTAACGTGTAATTTCGCAAAGCCTTCTGCAAACAGACCGGCCATGTTATCTCATGATGAAGTGGTGACTTTATTTCACGAATTTGGCCATTGCTTACATCATATTTTGACCCAAGTCGATTATCTTGGTGGTTCTGGAATCAATGGAGTCGAATGGGATGCCGTTGAATTGCCAAGCCAATTTTTTGAGAACTGGTGTTGGGATAAGCAAGCCTTATCATTATTAACTTCTCATGTGGATTCAGGAGAAAATTTACCTGACGCATTGTATGAACGCTTGATTGCTGCTAAAAATTTTCAATCCGCCATGGCGATGCTGAGACAAATGGAGTTTGCTTTATTTGATTTTCGCATTCACCGGGAATACAAGGCTAATATATCCACTTTTGTAGCGGATGTTTTATCTGAAGTGCGTTCTAAAACCAGTGTGGTACCTATTGTTCCTTACAATCGTTTTCAACACAGCTTCTCCCATATTTTTGGGGGTGGTTATGCCGCGGGTTATTACAGTTACATGTGGGCAGAAGTTTTATCCAGTGATGCGTTTTCACGATTTGAGGAAGAGGGCGTTTTTAACCCTAAAACCGGACACGAGTTTTTAAAATCCATTTTAGAGGTAGGCGGATCCAGGAAAGCGTCGGATGCTTTTGTCGAGTTCAGAGGAAGGCCAGCAAGCATCGATGCTTTGCTAAGGCATAATGGGATTGTATAAAAATAATGGCTTTGTGAGCGAGATTTTGCTTACACGCCGGCATTTTATGTTATAATTAAAGTGTACAGAATGGGGGGCGACCTGGCTTCGACGTGGGTTGCAAAACCGGAAGTGCATGCCGAGAATGAGATCTCTCGTAAATAAGGCTCAATTAAATATAAATGCAAACGATGAAAACTTTGCTGGTGGGGAAGCTATTGCTGCCTAATAAGCACTTTAGTTAAACCATCACTGTGTACTGGCCAATAAACCCAGTATCCCGTTCGACCGAGCCCGCTTATCGGTATCGAATCAACGGTCATAAGAGATAAGCTAGTGTCCTAATCTCTCCCGGATTAAGATGCGAAATTCAGGGAATCGCTGTGTATCATCCTGCCCGTCGGAGGATCCACAGTTAAATTCAAAAGACAAGGCTAAGCATGTAGAGCTAAAGGCAGAGGACTTGCGGACGCGGGTTCGATTCCCGCCGCCTCCACCAATTAATGATTCAGTAATATCCAACAAAGTCCTAAAGATCCTTGTAAATAAAGGACTTTCCACTAAATAGCATCCAATATCATCCTAAGAAATTTATTGACAGCCATGGGCAACTGTGGGCAAGATCGCGGACAACAGATGTCTTGAGAAATAGAGTTGCCCAAAATGACAGAGAACAAAAGGAAAGGCCCACTACAAGATACCACCATCCGTAATGCCAAAGCAGAGAAAAAACCCTATAAAATGCCTGATGAGCGAGGTTTATATCTAGAGGTTGCCCCTTCTGGAGGCAAGTGGTGGCGTTTCAGGTATCGCTTCGAAGGTAAAGATAAAAGAATCTCTTTAGGCACTTATCCTGATGTTAGCTTAAAACAAGCTCGACAACGCAGAGATGAATGTCGCACGATGGTTGCAAATGAAATTGATCCTAGCGAGCATCGCAAAGCTAAAAAGGCAGCAAAAATTGAAAATGCTGCAAATAGTTTTGAAGTTGTAGCTAGAGAATGGTTTTTAAAATTCTCCTCTTCTGGATTATGGTCAGAAGGTCATGCAGACAAAATTATTCAGAGATTAGAACGAGACATTTTCCCATGGATTGGGAATATTCCAATTTCAGATATTAATGCACCAAAGCTTTTAAGTGTTGTGCGGCGAATTGAAAGTCGAGGAGCATTAGATACAGCTCACCGCGCATTAGGTAATTGCGGACAAATATTTCGATATGCCATTGCTACAGGTCGTGCAGAGCGTGATCCTTCCCAAGATTTACGAGGTGCATTACCACCAGTGAAGGAAACACATTTTGCTGCAGTTACTGAACCTAAAGATGTGGCTAAACTACTAAGAGCTTTAGATGACTACGAAGGAACATTAATAGTAAAGTGTGCATTACGTTTAGCCCCATTAGTATTTGTTCGCCCAGGAGAATTGCGTTCTGTAGAGTGGGAGCATATTGATTTTGACACGGCAGAATGGCGTTATAAAGTTACAAAAACAGATACTCTTCATATTGTTCCCCTTTCACAACAGGCCTTAGATATACTAAAAGAACTTCACCCTCAGACTGGTAGTGATAGATATGTTTTCCCAAGCGCTCGGGATAAAAAGCGCCCCATGAGTGATAATGCGATTCTGGCAGCTATGCGTCGTATGGGCATTGATAAAGAAGAAATGACTACCCATGGTTTTAGAGCAATGGCTAGGACAATTCTAGATGAGGTTTTACAGTTTCGGCCAGATATCATTGAACATCAATTAGCACATGCTGTACGCGATCCTAATGGTCGCGCATATAACCGAACAGCTCATTTGCCTGAGCGTAAGAAAATGATGCAGGCATGGGCTGATTATTTGGATGAATTGAAGTTGAGAAAATCAGAATTATAACCATTATCAAAAGGAATTATTGTGAAAACAGAGATTATTTATACATTAACTACCAATTTTGAATCACATGCACATAAAACAGATGAGGGTGTAGAATTTTGGTTAGCCAGGGATGTACAAAAATTACTAGGGTATGAAAAATGGGACAACTTCTTAAAGGTTGTTTCAAAAGCAAAAACTGCGTGTGAAATATCAGAGCACAATGTTGCAGACCATTTTGCCGACGTCGGGAAAATGGTTGAATTAGGTTCGGGAAGCCAAAGAGAAATTAATGACATTATGCTTACACGGTATGCATGTTATTTAATTGCACAAAATGGTGATCCTAAAAAACAAGAAATTGCGTTTGCTCAAACGTATTTTGCTGTACAAACTCGCAAAGCTGAATTAATTGAGCAACGTTTGCTAGAGACCGAACGGGTAACTGCGCGAAAAAAATTGTCCGATACTGAAAAAGAGCTCTCGCAAGTTATTTATGAACAAACAAATGGAAATGAAAATTTTGCCATGATTCGCAGCAAAGGCGATCACGCACTTTTTGGTAAATCAACCCAAGCGATGAAAAAGCAATGGAATGTACCTGACAGTCGCCCATTAGCTGACTTTGCACCGACCATTATTTTAAAAGCAAAAGACTTTGCCACAGAGATTACTATTTTTAATGCCAAGGAACATGGTATGACAACAGAGCAAGCCATTTCAAAAGAGCATGTTACAAATAATGAAGCAGTACGTAAGACACTTATAGATCGGGGTATTACACCCGAGAAGTTACCTCCAGCAGAGGATGTAAAAAAGGTTGAGCGTAGGCTGGAATCTGAAAAAAAGAAATCTCTAAAAAAACCTGATGCATTGTAAAACTAATTAATGAGAATAATATGACGAATGAAAGAAAATTTCTTGATGTTGCTTCCCATGCTTTTATAGAGGCCACAAATGGGTTATTGGATTTATATCATGAACAACCGGCAAAAATCACACTAACAGAAGAGTTCTCTAAAATCGTACTGAATGTTTATCAAAATTTCATGTTAGATGTTTTGCCTAGTTCCCAGTGTATTGTAGACAAAAGAAATTTTTTTAGTTTTGCCATTTTGTGCCGTTCATCTTTAGATATTATTATCCAAATTTTGTGGATATTAAGTTTGGAGGAGGATGAGCAGCTTAAAGCCATAGAATATTTTTTAAATTTTGAAGGAGTTGATGTTGGTCGGAATGGAAAAGATTTTTATGAATGGCAGAAAGCTTTTTGCCCTACATACTCCAGCAGAGAAACTGCAATGGAGTTGGGGATAGATAGGGAATGTATAATTCTTCCTTTAACGCAACATAAGAGCAAAGAGTTAAAGTTAACCGTCTTTGATTATTTATCCAAAATTATGCATTGGAATCCCAGATTATTGAATGATCTTGTTGGGTATAATTCAGAGAAACATCTTGGTAATGCGGTTGAGCATACAAGGATGGCTGCTATATCTGTTGAGACCTTTGTTTTTTGTGCAATAACCTTTACAGAGATTTTCATGAAGCTCTGTTTGAAAGTTGACGAAGAAAGTGTCAATCAAAAAACAAGCATCATAAAAGAAAAGTTTCGTGAAGCATTTGCTCCATTTTATAGTGACATTGCACTAGAGACTGAAGTTTAATTAATTTAATGACCTAGCGCTCATGTGGTATTGGCAGTCTATTAAGCTCATCTCTATAAAACCGCCATTTTGGCATGAATTGCTCCATTAAGGCTGCAAATCGGTGATTATGCGAGGGTTCAATAAGATGAGCTAATTCATGGACAATAACATATTCAAGAAACTCTGATGGTTTCTTTGCTAATTCAAGATTAATACGTATGGATTTTAGGGAATGAGTACAACTCCCCCATTTAGTTTTCATTTTTTGGATTGTTAGCTTGGAAACTGAGACGCCCATTTTTTTCTCCCATGTTGCGAGCATGAGAAGAATTCTTTCTCTTAATTGACGACGATACCAACTATCAAGAACTTCCGCTTTTTTGTGCACATCACTACCAGGTCGCACTTGTAAGATAATTTGTGAGTGTGTCAACTTAACTTTAGGGGGGCTATCGCATTCTACTAGCTTTAATAAGTAGCGTTTGCCATTGAAATAGTGACTTTCTCTGTCAATGTATTCTCTTGTCGTTTCTCGCTCTTGAGACTGAAATTTATTCTGTTGTTTCCTTATCCAATTTAATTTGGATATGACGTAAACCCGAATAGTCTCCATAGACATGGCCTCAGGGGCTGATACTTTAACGTGCCCAGTAGGCGGATAAACGCTCAGATGAACGTTTTTAATTTTTTTCTGTATCACTTCAACATCTACATCCTGCAATTTGAAGTCTGTCATTAGTAGTCACTCTGCTGCCTAACAATGTTAAAAATTCGCTCTACCTCGTCAACATCCTGAACGATTTCCCATATTGCTCTTTTTATCTGGTTCTCTTTAGCCAAATTTCCGCGCCAGCCATCACTTTTACTTACTTTAACTGCTGCATCAACCTGCAAAGCAAGGGCTTCGTCATGATTAAGGTTATTATACAATGCTCGTTTAGCAGGAGTATCCATTGTATCAGGAGTATTTTCTGTTTGTCCTGTAGTTACTTGATTAGCTAACTCAGCAATTTCCTTAAGATATTCAGCATAAGCAATTGCTTGTTCTCTTCGCCTCTTGATTAATTCATCCAATAAACGTGACATTCGTTCAAAATAAGCAGGATCAACCAAATGTTCTTTTATTATTGTACTACGAACGTTATTTTCGATGATTTCAGCAATGGCTTCCTGACTGGAGCGTATTCCACTAGGCATTGAGCTAATCGCCTCAGCAATACCACTTTTAACAATGATATCAATTAAGGGCATATCACCAAATGGTGAAATGACTACGGAATCATCGGCTTGGATATAGCTATCTAGTAAATGACGCATATCCGCTTCATATGATTTAAGATCCAGGGTTTCATTACTAGCTCGACGAATCACTTCACGTAATTTCAAATAGTGATCGAGACGTGCTTTGATATAAGTAATTTGACCTTCACTATAACCAGCTTCTTCCAATTGATCAGCGATGTTTGCGTAGGCTCGAATGAAAGTAACTGTTGCTTTGTAGAGAGCAGAACGAAGAGGCTCACGTTCTTTCAAATCCTCTGGTAGTTCCGTATTGCCACAAAAATAATGAATGTAATCTAAATCACTTTTAGGTGGTTTAACATCTTCGCACAGCAGTTCAACTGCTTCTATTGTTGCATCAAGCCGTTCTTTGCCTACTTTCAACCGATCTTTTAATAAAACGTCACAGTCTTTTGCTTCAAAACCATCATATTCAAGCTCAGATGTATATACAGCAACAGCGTTCTCAACCTTTTTAAACAGATCCTTATAATCAACAATATAACCAAAATCCTTATCACTACCATCTAAGCGGTTCACTCGGCAAATTGCTTGAAAAAGGCCGTGATCTTGCATGGATTTATCGATATACAAATAGGTACAGCTTGGCGCATCAAAACCTGTTAGTAATTTATCAACAACTACCAATAACTTCATATTAGCGGGTTCTTTTTTAAATAAGGCCTTAACGTTATCTTCGTAGGTTTCCGTTTTGCTTTTGCCTGGGCTTGGCCTTATATCATGCAAGATTTTTTCGTAGGTATTAAATATATACTGCTTGTCACTTTCTGTATTAGCTCCAGTTTCCTCTGCAGTAATATCACGGGTTTGTGGATTGTACGAGGTTACTAAGGCGCACTTACCCTTTAAGCCGGTATTAGGATTTTGAAATAGTTCATAATAGCGGCAGGCTTCGAAAATACTAGACGCAACTAAAATGGCGTTACCACGTTCTGACTTCAAACGAGGTTTAACGCCAAAATCATAAATAATATCAGTTACAACCCTGTCCATTCGGGGGCGGCTGCTTAGCACACTTTGCATTGTTCCCCATTTTTTCTTAAGCTCTGCTTGCTGAAATTCATTAAGCCCCTTGGTTTTAACTCGAAACCATTCATCAATTTTTTGTTGGGAACTTAAGCGCTGATCAATATCACGTGCTTCATAAACCAGATCAAGGACGACACCATCTTCCACCGCTTCATTAAATTTATAGGTGTGAATGTATTTGCCAAAAATTTCTAGTGAAGTCGCTTTATCTTGTTTTAAAAGTGGGGTACCTGTAAAACCGATAAATAACGCATTGGGTATAATGGCCTTCATTACTCGGTGCAATTTCCCACTTTGAGTGCGATGACATTCATCAACAAAAACGAAAAGCTCACCAATAGCATGGCTGGGTTGGCTTTCCAGTTCTTTTAAGAATTTTTCAAAGTTATCTACATCACGTTTACCAAATTTGTGGATTAGAGAGCAGAGAAGACGAGGTTTTGCCTGCCCAAGTAAGGTCATTAAATCGCGACCGCTGCTGGTACGACGTATTTCTTCACCCGCCTCTGTAAATACTGTTTCTATTTGTTTATCCAACTCATCACGATCGGTCACGATAACAATGCGTGCATGAGGATTATTTTCCAGAATCCATTTGGCTAATAAGACCATCACAATACTTTTGCCGCTACCTTGAGTATGCCAGATGATCCCACCTTCTTTACGGCGCAAATGTTCCTGAGCTGCTTTAATACCGAAGTATTGATGTACCCGTGGAACTTTTTTAATGCCTCCATCAAACAATACAAAGTCGTAGAGAAGCTCTATTAAACGTTGCTTATTGCACATTTTAGCGAGATATTTATCCAGTTTATAACTCTGATTATCCTCTTCATCCTCTTTCCATTTAAGGAAGTATTTATCAATAGTGCCAATAGTTCCATATTGCAAGCCTTCGGAATCATTACCAGCAAAAATCAATTGCATCGTTGTAAAAAATGAACCTATGAATTCTGGTTTTTGATTAACCAATGATTGTCGAATTCCTTCCCCAATCGAATTCCGACTATTTTTAAGCTCTAATACAGATATAGCTATTCCATTGATATACAAAACAATATCAGGGCGTTTCTCTTTTTGTCCAAAAACAGTGACTTCTTCTGCTATGTAAAAATCATTGTTTTCTGGGTGCTGCCAGTCAATTAAGTGAATGGTGTCGGTAGGCCTTCCAGCGTCAACTTTAATAGGCACGCCATAACGTAAGAGCTGGTAAACATCTCTGTTATTATGATATAAATTTTGTGCGTGATTATTTGCTGATATTTGTAATTTATCTAATGCTTTACTGATTTGTTCTGGTGAATATCCTCTTTTAGATAAATATTGAGTTAATTGGGATACTTCGATATTAGAATTGTTAGGTCTATCTTCCAGATTGCCAAGGTAATTAAAACCAAGCTCTTCGGTGTATAATTTGATGATACGATTTTGAGTGGTTCGTTCTGATTTATTTACGGTTTCCTTCATATCAATCGTATCCTTCCGGTGAGTAAATTTTGCATCATGCCTTGTTTAATATGTTGCGCCTTTATTAATTTTTTCTCTAAAGTAGATATTTCTATATCCATATCAAATAAAATCCGACCAATTTCAACTTGCTCATCCAGAGTTGGCGGTGTTTTGAATACAAAATTCACAAAATCTTTTTGATATAAATGATTGATTGTTGAGCCAGCACTCAATTGATTAAGAAAACCAATAAAGAAATAGGAGGATAGTAAATAATAGAAAAAGATAGGGTCAAAAGTCTTATTAAGGGGTCTTATAACGAACACACCACTATTAAGCGTGGCAGGTTTATTGAGTGAGGGCACTAGAGCTATTTTTCCTATAGTCCCATCTTTAGTTACCAATACATCATTAGCTTTTAATTGTATATTTTTATCTTGTTTATATCGAAGTTCATCTACAAAATGGCAGTTTTCCCAATCTATATATCCATTTTTAAAATCAGTTCCGGTTACTAGATAGTAATCTCCTGATTTTAGATATTCGGAAGTAGTGAGTCCTTGCCAACCAATTCTGGCTTTTAAAGTCGACACATTTCCTAATCTTTTTTCGAGCCAATTTTCCTTTGGTTTTAATAATTGTTGCATAGCTCCTTGTTTTATTCTGTGTTTTTTTTCAATCAAGCGAGAGAGGGATTGAATCCAAGTATCAACATCGCTCAATGCATTGGCGATAGAGCTTTGTTCACCTTTGGTTAGAGGAAGTGCAATCTGGTAATTAGATAGAATACTTTTGCTAATTTCAAAAAATGTACTGCCACTACAGAGCTTCGTAAGTCCTTGTTTTTGTATTTTCAATAAGTAATATAAAAATTCATAATTTATCCCTTCTCTAGGTATAAAATTTTTAAATCCTTGGTTGGTAGACATAGGTGTTTTATTTATGGCGCATTCACCTATAGTTGCTCTTGATGTCATTAATATCGAGTTTATTGGTAAAATTTCCGCAGAACTATTGAGTAAACCTTTGTGAGAGATTTTTTTATTCGTTGATAGTATATATTTATTTCCATTAAGGGCCGTAATATCCGTCGGTGTGCACCAGGGAATATCGCCATTCCAAAATTCTGCCATTAATGTACTCGGAGTGCCGCCACTTTTTATATCTGCAATTTCAATTAATTTTTTAATAACCCAATCATTAGGGAAAATCCCGATTGAAGTCTGTTGATATTGAATTTCTAATTCCATACAAACCCCATATCCTGTAAATGAGCTTGAACAACTTTTTCTAATGAGGCGACTTCATCATTTAAAGCAGGCAACGATATTTCATAACGTTCTGCCAACTGTTTAAGTCGCATAGATAAGTTTTGACTTAATCTGTCCATTTCTGCATGAACTGCTTTATCAAGCATAGGCATCCACTTATCATCTACAACTAACTGTTTAATTTGATCTACGGTAAGAGAGACATAAAAATCTAAGACTTTTTCATCCAAGGCAATTTCAGTTTCTTTAATGGCTTTTTTTGTATGCGACTCTTGCTCAATAAGTTTTAAGTAATTTTTTAAGATGTTTATTTCCTCAACACTATTAGCATCGTTTTTCAGTTCTTTTAACCGAGAAGTAACACTTGGTTTGTTTAACTTATCAAAATATAAAAAGCCTTCTTCAGTATTATGCTCTCCCTCCATTTCTATCTTTTGGTTTTGCAAATTTTCAAGTTCGATATTTAGATTATCTATATTTTGTTGTTCAACAGAGAAATAACGATTGATGACAAAGTATTTAGGTACTAAATCGCAAGACCATCCTTTATCAACTTGTTTACCCTTATTGTTAGTTTCAATAATGCGATAAGTAGGCGCGCACCAGCCTTCTCCTGCAATGAGATAACAATCATCCTGCATTACTTCAAACCAGTAATTCATTAGGTGTTGGTAGACATCATAACGGTCAAGGAGGGGAATATCTTTATAAGTAGTAAGCAAATCTTCACTAATTTCATGAATGAGTGACTTTGGGTGAAAACCTGGCTGTAGTTCTTTAAGTTTATCTGCAGTTCTTGCCCTCCAATTATCAAATACAGAATTCATTTTTTCTATATACGCCATAAATTCAGGATGCTGAAAAATAGTCTGTTTAATTTCAGCTTTATCTACTTGAAAAGTTAGATATTGCTCACTTCTTGATGCTTTTTTAAAAAGCGTAGATTTTAATGAAGGGAACACTTCCCAGTATTCAGCAAGTGCTCCAATATCAGCTTTTGGAATATCGCCAAGAAGATGGGCTTCAATATCTTGTTGGTCTTCTGTCTCGCTACTGTCGATGTAACGAGGAATATTTAAGTTAAATTCGTTTTTTTCAATTTCACTTAAGGATACGCATTTGCTATAGCCCTCTATTTCAATTTGTTTATTAAACACATCTACCATTTTATGGATATCCATTTCCCTCAATCGATTTTTATTACCATCTTTTATAAATCCTTTGCTGGCATCAATCAGAAAAATACTGTCTCGATTGGCTGTATTTTCTTTGTCAATGAGGATTATACAAGCAGGAATGCCTGTGCCATAAAATAAATTGGCTGGTAATCCAATAATGCCTTTAATCAGACCTTGACGGATTAATGCTTCTCTAATAACGGCTTCGGCATTACCACGAAATAACACTCCATGAGGAAGAATACATGCACCCTTTCCTCTGCTTTTTAAAGAGCGTATGATATGAAGCAAATAGGCGTAATCGCCGTTCTTAGCTGGTGGAACTCCAAAGCTAAATCGTTTATAGGGATCGTTTTCAGTATCAACACCACTGCTCCATCGTTTATCACTAAACGGTGGATTGGCCACCACATAATCAAATGTCTTTAAATTGTCATCATCTTTAAATAAAGGATTTGCAAGCGTGTTACCCTGTTTGATCTCAGCGCCAGGGTTATCGTGCAAAATCATGTTCATGCGTGCTAACCCACTTGTTGCAGCATCTTTTTCTTGCCCATATAGGCTAATTGGTGTTTTTGCTTGATCTGCAACTTTTAAAAGCAATGAACCTGAACCGCATGTAGGGTCGTATACTGTAGTTGATGCAGTAGTCTCCGCTTGATCGATTCCTATTACTTTTGCCATGACTCGACTAACTTCTGCAGGAGTATAAAATTGGCCTTTACTTTTACCACTTTCAGTTGCGAAATGGCGCATTAAATATTCATAAGCATCCCCAAGAATATCATCACCGTCGGCACGATTCTTACTAAAATTTAAAGCAGGATTTTCAAAAATAGCAATCAAGTTGGTGAGCTTATCAACTTTTTCTTTACCACTACCAAGTTTCTCAGCATCATCAAAGTCAGGCATGCTGGTTAATTTATTAGCGTTTGCAAGAGGGGCGATAATTTTCCTATTTATATCTTCCCCAATAGTTGGCTTGCCTTTTAATGCCACCATATCTTTAAAGCTTGCTCCTTCGGGAATAATAATTGGCGCGAATGGTTGCCCTGCATATTTATCACTAATGTATTTGATGAATAACAATACCAATACATAATCTTTATATTGACTAGCATCCATCCCACCACGTAATTCATCACAGCTTGACCAAAGTGATGAATATAATTCTGATTTTTTAATTGCCATAATTTAAATGCCCAATTTCTTAATGTTCATTATCTGGATCATGCTTATCTGGGACGCTAATACTATTTTTTTCACAATAGTCTCGAATCAACACTTCTACCATATTTGCTATGGATCGATGTTCATACATTGCAGCATTCCTTAATTTTTCTTTCATCTCAGGAGATATTCTTAATGTCAAAGTAGCCGTTTTATTGCTCGACATAATTGCCTCAAAATGAATGCATATGTACTGCAATATACTTTATATTCCTTTAGAATCCAATAAAGTCTTTTTGTTAACTTGCATAAGAGGAATTTATGACGCTAGAGGAATTAGTAACAGAAATAAAACATCATGATTTTTGGTATAAAGAGGATTTTGCAAAAATACTCTCTGCTTGTAATGAGGATATTGGAAGTGCAAAGTATTTTTTCAATTTAATGACTACTGCCCATGTCGCTAAAATTCTTACCCCTGTTTCCCTAGAAGACTATGAGGCGCTTTATCCCATGTTAGAGAAAAGCCCGCTATTTCCTGTGGGGACTTTAAATTTCAAATACTCTCCAAGCCAGCTTGTAGGTTGGGCTATGAAGAAAAACTTCAAGCTTCCAGAAGAGTTCTATCCTAAATTATACAAAGAAAACCATGAGTTAGATGAATCTGAGCGAGAAGTTGTCTATACCATGTTATTGGGAATAGCTAAGGATAAATTTCATTATGATCCTAAGAAAGAGCGAAACGATGCGACTGGAGAGAATAAATACAGTATAAAAGCCAGTCTTGAAAGAAAAGGATATTCCATTGGCAAAGATACCGTCCGAAAATATCTAAGAAAGGCTGTGCAGTTAATAGATGGCTAATATTTTTGCTATAGACGATAGCTACCCGTCGTCTAACTCATAAACGAATTCGTCTTAAATTAAATTTATATCCAATATCCTAAGAGCTATGTATCACAACGCCTAAGGAGGCATGAGCATGGCTAAGACGATCTTACGACTACCTACCGTAAAAAAACGCGTTGGCATGTCACGTAGTAACATTTATAAGCTAATGTCAGAAGGTCTTTTCCCTAAGTCAATTTCTATTGGTATCCGAGCAGTTGGTTGGATTGAATCAGAGATTAACGAATGGATTGAGCAACAAATAGAATCCAGTCGGAAATCAAAGTGACAAAAGGGGAAAATTATGTTTCAACATGTACAAGGTCACTTTGGCTGCAACCAAGTGACCTCAAAAATAAGCTTCCAGCTGCATTTTACTTTAGATAGGTGCCGTCATGCTAGTATATGGAGGTGGCAAAATGACCGATAATCTCTTCCAATTTTGCGCTGCGATCAAAGCAACAGGTTTAGAGCCACCAGAAAATATTGTCCCTGGAAAAATATATCGTTTTCCCGGCATCGGCAAAACGAAAGAAAATAAAGCTGGCTGGTGCATATTATTTTTAGAGCAATTGGGTGGTTGTTATGGAGATTGGTCAACGGGGTTATCAGAGATTTGGTGGGTAAAAAGCAATCAAAAACTAACTCCAGGTGAGCAAGCTTTGTTTAAACGCCAGGTACAAGAAGCGCAGTTGAAAGCACTGAATGAAGTAGCAGCTACTCATCAGGAGGCAGCTAAAAGAGCGCTATCTATTTGGGATAATTCTATACCAGCACAAGCTAATTATCCTTATCTTGTTAGTAAAAATATTGAGCCTAAAGGTATACGTTGTTACAAAGGGTCTTTAGTAGTCCCCTTACGAGCAGATGGGAAAATATACTCACTACAATTTATTGATCCTGATGGTAATAAACAATTTCTTAGTGGGGGGCGAGTAGCTGGTTGTTATTTTAGTTTAGGTAATCCACAAGGCGCTGACGTTATATGTATTGTTGAAGGAGTTGCAACAGGAAAAACAATTAATATGGCGACAGGTTATCCTGTCGCTGTTGCTTTTAGTAGCTCCAATCTTCTAGCGATAGCCCAAGTGATGAGCGAGCAGTTTCCTGAGCATACATTAATAATCTGTGCGGATGATGATGCTGATAAAGAAGGTAATCCTGGGTTAACTAAAGCAAATCAGGCTGCAGATATTATTGGTGGAAAAGTGGTTATTCCTAACTTTGGTATAGAACGGCCGAATAAAGCTTCAGATTTTAACGATATGGCAGCCTTTAGTGGATTGGATTCCGTGGCTGAAACTATAAGAGCTGTAGTGCTTCAATCAGATGATAGTACTTGGCCTGAGCCATTTCCATTATTAGAAGAAATTAATGCTCAGCCATACCCATTAGATGCGCTTCCAGATACTGTTCGTAATGCAGTCGAAGAAGTAGCAGCTTTTACCAAAGCTCCTATGCCATTAGTGGCATCCGCTGCATTAGCTGCTTTATCTTTAGCTATACAAGCTCATGTGGATGTTAAGCGAACGGAAGGCTTAATTAGTCCAGTTAGTTTATATTTGCTAACAATAGCTGATTCTGGTGAGCGTAAATCTACCTGTGATAGTTTTTTTATGAAGGCGATTAGAGATTATGAATCTATAGCACAGGAAAAAGCCAAGCCTTTAATAAAGGACTATCAAGCAGAAATATCCATATGGGAAGAAAAATATCGAGGTGTGAAGGAACAGATTCGAATACTTGCAAAGACTAACAAACCTACTCATGAACAAGAACTGAAGTTAGTAAATTTAGAATATGAAAAACCTGTATCCCCTCTAGTTCCTCGATTGGTCTATTGTGATGTAACACCTGAAGCGCTTAAATGGAATTTAGCTAAAGTATGGCCGTCAGGAGGTATTCTCTCTAGTGAAGCAGGTACGGTCTTAGGTTCTCATGGAATGGGTAAAGAATCGGTAATGCGAAATTTAGCTACCCTTAATCAACTATGGGATGGTTCACCTATCCCTACTGAGCGCCGTGGTTCTGAATCATTTATTGTTAATGGAGCTCGGTTGACTGTTGGTTTCCAAGTCCAGGAAGTAACATTAAAACATTTTCTAGATCGCTCTAATGGATTAGCAAGGGGGACAGGGTTTCTTGCTCGATTTCTAATTGCCTATCCTGAGTCCACACAAGGAAATAGATTCTTTACAGAACCACCAGGATCTTGGTTTAACCTAGCAAAATTTAATACACGAATTAGTGAAATATTGAATCAGGAAGTAACTATTGATAAAAATGGCGGCCTTTCCGTTATACAAGTTTCTCTATCACCGGAAGCAAAAAAAGCATGGATATGTTTCCATGACGTTATCGAAGGGGAACTAGGTGTTGGGGGTGAATTAAGTGAAATCTCTGATGTTGCCAGTAAAATTGCTGATAATGCGGTACGTGTTGCAACCTTATTTAAAGTATTTAACCAAGGTGTTACTGGGGCAATTGGCTTCAATGATTTTGAAAATGCATCAAGAATAGTGGCTTGGCATTTACATGAAGCGAAGCGTTTTTTTGCAGAGCTAGCATTGTCAGATAGCCAGGGGGATGTCGTTAAACTTAATTCGTGGCTTATCAGATATTGTCATAAGAAAAAAACCAATATCGTATCTAGGCGAGATGTGCAACGTAATATTGTACCTATCCGGCTACGTGAAAAAAAGATTCTGGATATTGCTTTGAATGAGTTGGTTGAAGCTAAAAGAATACGCCAAATACAAAGTGGAAAAAAGAAAGGGATTTATATCAATCCGGCTTTGTTGGCAGGGGGTGCAAATGATAATTAATAATCTAATTAAAAAGGGCTTTCTCATCGAAAATGCAAAGTTGACATCAGCGACAATTGCGACAGAAGAACCAGTAAAACTATCAACTGTCGCAGAAGTCGCAACTGTCGCAGTGGGGAACTCGAATAATCCATGTGGATCGTTAACCAGTAATGAAAAACAAAAAATACTTTCTTGGTTAGAATATATTGGTGAAAAAGACCCTTTAATCATTATTGAAGTGCTGGAATCTTGCAGTAATAATGTAGATTCACGACAATATTTTTTACAAAGAGCTAAAGAAGTATCTGAAATAAAGTAAGCCAGAAAATTAATAAACGACTTCACCTGTAAACAACAGAGAATTAACAGAGATAGTTATGAAATTTAAGCCCGGAGAAAGCGGTAATCCATCAGGTCGACCAAAAGGATCTCGGAATACTCAAACCCAGTTGATTAAACTGCTTGAGCCGCATGCAGAGCAGTTGATAAATAAAATGGTTGAAAAAGCGCTAGAGGGTGATCCTAATGCGCTACGGCTTTGTATTGAGAGGTTATTACCAAAAGCGAAAGATAACCTTATAGAGAGTGATTTACCAACTTTAGAGGAAAATAATTATATGGAGACAATTGAGTCTATCTTGCAGGAAATGCTACTAGGAAATATTGCTTCAGATGAGGGCAAAAAAATTATCGATCTTATTGAAGAACATCAAAATAGGAAGAGGTTTGACTCATTGATACATATTCCATAGTGCTAGCGATAAATTAAGAAATGCGTTTTATCGATGCAATTATTTGATTGGCAAGGTCTCTTTTATCTATTAAAAATTCATCCCATTTATTGGATTCTTTTTTACGTTTTCCAGCTACAAAGCCAAAAAAGTCTCCATTTTGAAGTTTATGAGCATTCTTTATAAGTGAACAAGCAGGAACAAACCATAATTGATTACAAAGATCTCCAGCATCAGTGTCGAATAAACAAAAAATTACAGCCATAGCATGATGATCATGTAAGTTACAAGCTCTAATCGTAGAGGAAAATGATCTAGAAGGATTACTTTCAAACCTGCTTTTTATTTGGAGATATATAGTTTTTAAACTTCCTTTTTCTTTAACAATAAGGTCAATACCTTCATCATCAGAAACAGGTCGATAGCAAGATAAAGTTGTATCTCCGTAAAGTGTAATAAGCTCTGCAATTCTAGCTTCTGCAATATGTCCTTTTTGTTGTGTGGAAATATTAGGCGAGATTTTGTATTCCTTATCTGCCATAGGCTTAAGTTCGCTTGAAAGAGATTTATCATTATTAATTGCAAAAATAGAAGGGGCTACTTTAATGAAGCAAGACGCTGCTTTTTTAGTATTAATATCAACATTTAATTCAGCATTCATCGTCAAATCAGGAGTTTTCCCTATTGAATTCAATCTTCCAAGCTTTAAAGCAAGAGCTGTTATTTCTTTACTATGTAGTGGCTTACCTGCTTCAAGCAGTATTTGATAGGCAATTTCTTTAAATGTATTCATCGGTTAATTTTCTGAAATAAATATATGATACAAAATTAACCAACAAAATGCCACTTATTGGGTGTGGTCTGATTAGGTGTGAATATTGTCTACTTTCTTAATGAAAGAAAAACATCCTAATCTTATAAAAATAGGCAAAATAATCCGGGATACCAGAAAAGCAAAAGGTTATTCCCAAGAGGATTTTGCTTCCCAAGCTCAATTAGGGCGCACTTATATGGGGCGAATTGAAAGGGGTGAGCAAAATATGTCGATTCAAACATTGATACAAATCGCGTTGATTTTAGAGGTGGAGGTTTCCGCCTTATTTCCCAAACTAAAAGACCTTATGTTCCCTAAAGAAAATAGTTCCCAGAAGTAATTTTTGACAAGAAATGTTATTTAATATTCATGTGGAAGGTCGTGATTTTATTGCTTTGTGGGGGTATTTAAGTGATAGGAGTCATAGATATCTTGGCCAGATAATGTATTATTAGCGTTAGAAATTTGTTGATAAAGGTTTTCTGAGCTACACTTTAAGGCATACAGAAATAACTTTATTTATTCAAAAAGGGGTTATTTATGTCAATATGGAACTTTATTCATCCTAGTGATGATGAAAAAAAGGTAATTGAAGCGCTTAAAAATAGCAGCTCCAAAACTATGGATGTCGTTGGCCGTGGTACTCTTGTAATGGATGCTAAAGAAGTTACAAAGAGCGAGAAATATAAAAAAGTTTTAGCCAACGCCGAGAAAATACTTTCGAAGTAACTATGGGAGGCACGGATGCTTGCAGCCTTTCTAGTTTCGATAATCACAAATGCATTCATTGTATTAAGATGGTCCCCATCTAATTTTTACACACTTCATAGATATGATGGTCAATTACTATATATCAAAGCCATATTCATTGGTTCAATATTCACTTTCTTAGCTTTTTTGCTTGATGCTTTTACTGGTGTTGTAAAATATATATGCAAATTATTACCTGATGAGTCATGGAAATTGGATGTTGATAAAACCCAGCTAGAGGGGCTTCTTATATTCTTTTTTCTGACTGTAATTATCAGTGTTTTATGGTGTCTTCTTGAACGTGGAGCGTTACGTGTAATAGCGTGGTGGCGTTTTGGTTGTAATGAGGAGATTCCTTATCGAAAGGCAAAGATATTCCTTATGTACAACATTTTAAGCGATAGCCCCTTAGATAATTTATTATTTTCATCATACATTGAACAAAAAGTACTGTTAATTACTATGTCAGATAGAAAAGTGTATGTGGGAATTGTAATTAACTTAGGAGAGCCAAATGAAAGTGAGGGATTGGATCAAGAAATATCAATAGTCCCTATATATAGTGGCTATCGAGATAAAGATTATCTTTCTTTAAAACTAACCAATAAGTATGATGTAGATGGTATATTTATAGTTTTGAAACAAGATAAAATAATATCCGCATGTGAGTTTGTTGAGTCTCTATATTTGAAATTATCTAAAAAAGCTCGGAAAAAATCCAAAAGTCCAAAGCCAGCTTTAGAAAATTAATTTTAAATTTTAGAATATGATAGATTAGGTTTCATGCGTTAACCCTATGTAGACATATAGATACATGGGCAACTTGGTGGACAACTTAAAAGAACTAATAATTAATTATTATTAATAAACAATAAGTTAACTTCTCAATTAAATAGCCGCCGCCTCCACCAACTTGTTGATTTATAAAGATTTTTTTACCGATTTGTTCCCGCTGATTTTTGTTTCTTTGAAATAAATACTTAAACATAAGTATCTGTTTATATTAATAATATTTTTTAAATTTAATATTGTAAACAATTATTCTCTTTTGATAGTACCTCTTAAAAGTACCCAATTTGTGCCCAATAATGAGTTTTAAATAGCATGACTCTGTTTTCCTCAAAACGATGGGTTTGTGAACACAACTATCTCAAATCATAAAATTTTCAATAGCCCCTAAAATCGGTTCGATAACTCTGTACATTTAACAAAGTTCGGTTTAATCTAAATTTTTAGACTTTCTGAACAAAAGGATGAATGATGCGAGTAGGGTATGCCAGAGTATCAACACATGAACAAAATTTAGACTTGCAACTTGATGAATTGAAGAGGGCTGGTTGTGAGGAAATTTTTACGGATAAGATTAGTGGCTCGGTTTCGGAAAGACCGGGGTTAGAGAAATTACAAAGTTATCTCAGAAAGGGTGATGTGTTGGTGGTTTGGCGATTGGATAGACTAGGGCGGTCACTTAAGCATTTGATTGCTTATGTGGCAAAGCTAGAGGAAAATCAGATTGGGTTTCATAGTATTACTGAATCCATAAATACTGAAACATCTTCAGGTAAATTTATGTTCCATGTCTTTGGGGCACTTTCAGAATTTGAACGTAACTTAATTAAAGAACGAACACTTGCAGGTCTTGAGGCAGCGAGAGCTAGAGGCCGCCAAGGTGGCAGGCCTGAGAAACTTAATGATGAGCAAAAGGAACTGGTTAAAACACTTTATGCCAATAAAAAACACTCCATTCAGTCGATTTGTAAGATGGTTGGTGTAGGGAAGACTACCCTCTATAAGTACATCAATAATTGATTAATTAAATTTAATTGAGGGCTATTACTGTGAGCGGCTGTAAATATTAACCATCTAAATTGAGTTGGCAGAGTTTTTTAATCACTTACACTAATGCTAAGAGTTAAGCCGGTTACGTATTTCAAGAGCTTTTCTGGTTAAAATTGGTTTGTCTAATAAATCAATGACTTCAAGAGCCTCATCTAGTGATAAGTCTTTAGAGAAAAAATCTAAATGAAATATAAAGATTTTTTTAAATAGTACTCTCAACGCTAAGCAGTAATATTTTGACTGTTGGTTTGAAATAGCATCATGGACATATGCATTTCTAATAAATTTAACACCTTCAACAATATCAATAAATCTTGAATCATGTCCAAAAATTTTTTTTACTCGATTTGATATCTCGTTGTAATTACCTTTGCTCTTATTCAATAACTTGTCTATAGAGTTCCAAAGCAAAGTTATTGCCAAGTTATGATCTGATTCATCAAGAGCTTTTACATAAATGATTAGTGTATCTTTGAGGAGGTTGGCGTATTTTGAAGAGGAGATCTTATTAATGATGGATTTTATAAATTTTCTATCTAGTTCAATTTCTGGCATTGTAAACGCGATTACGAACTCTGGTTCATACCATGGGTATGGTATAACAGGCTCACCATTTTGATGATGCAATGAATGAGCTTCTCCAAATCTTATTTCATTTAGTGGGTTTTTCTCTTTTCCGAAACTGATATTAAATCCCTCATTAATAGATAGGCACAAAATTGCTCTTAGAATGTTTAAATTACTCATGTGGACTTCTATATCATTAGAGTATGTGTTTGTTGTTACAATACATTTAATATACCTCTCATGATCTGAAAGATTATTTTTATCAAGTAGATTTTTTCGATATTGTGCAAATTTTCTTGGAAACTTGTTTTTATAAAATTTTATTGAGCTTTCAAATATATCAATAGGTTTTAATTTGCTTGTATGCTTAAGGGAAAGTGTAGTCAAAAGGTATTTGGGGCTTATATTGCTTATACGTTTATCGAGTTCCTCGTTAACCTTATCCAAAAAGTAACCCGCTGATATATTGTTATTAATAATACACGAATCTAATGCTGATTTTACTGAGTTAGATATAGTTGTCTCATCTGCACGTTCAATCTTTAAAAATTCCGTCAATAGATTTTTCTCAGGTAGAAAAAAATTGTCAGGCTGAGACAAGAAAGATACCTCTCCATCTTTGCCTAATTTAGAAATTGATTGCAGATATTTTAGTATTTTGTTGGGTAGAACTTTGCAATTCTTCCATGTTGCTTTTTTAGACATCCCGTTATCCATTAACTATTTGTTCTCATTTATTATTTTAGACGAAAAAAATGATAAAAATTTGTTTAATGTCGCGTAACCTCAATCTTGTTAATATCAATAGTCCCAAAAACCCATGTTTCTATCTTTTCTGTTATGTTTCCCAAACTTCTGAAAGCTCTCTTAGATCTTGAAATATCAAATTAATTTATATATATTCACCTGCGGAATCGATTGCCTCAGGTGTGGAAGCCCGAAAAGACGATATTTTGAAATTAAATTCAACTGTACTTAGCACCTATTAAACTGCTGGCATAGTTGTGATGAACTTCCACGACAACAGCGTAAACAGCCAGCCTGAATTATAGGAAATAAGTATGCATCAAGATATGTTAAAAGTATGTGCAGACTCTTTGCGCAAATTTACCAAAGAAAAATATGACCTTAAACTAAAATCCTCACATGCTCATGAACTCGTGGCAGCTTTTTTTGGATATAGCACCAAAAACACTATGCTGGCAGATGTAAAATATCCTATTAGTAAGTTGAGTCAGGCTAAAGTTATCGTATTGATATCGGATGATTTTATCGATCACAGAAGAAAACATCTTGATGGATTGTTATCAGAACTCCCAGACAGTTACACTCTAGGCGAGGCAATATATGCTTCTTTATTCTCTGATCAGATATGGTCCAGTCAATACCCTCCATTCAGAAGCTTTAAAATGCTGGCAAAGTTTTTTACTGATAATAACGATGCATGCCGACATGTCTTCAGTAAGTACCGCAATGTAACTATACATCATCTCATCGATGTAAAGGAGACAGAAGGTAGTGTCTTCTTAACTATTACATACGCCCATGAAACTACTACTGGAGACCTGTTAGGTATCGGCAAAAACACCATCTATCTTCCTAGGATAGCAGGTAAGATTGGATACGATAATCCGCACATATCTGTACCAGAAATATGGACTGCTGGAGCCAGAAAGCCTTTAGGAGTTTTGGAGGTATTGTCATGACTAAAACAGGAAATTTAAAATTACCTTTTGGCCTGAGTGACAATGGCGCTATTGTTCACATTTCTAATGTTGACAGAGGTATGAGTTGCAACTGTGTATGTCCGTCTTGTGGCTCTTCATTGATTGCTGCCAAAGGTGTTAAGAATCAGCATCACTTTAAACATGCCTCTAACAACGAATGTGTGGGTGGGCTGGAAAGTGCAATCCATTTGGCTGCTAAGCAGATTATAATGGAAAAAAGACAAATAAAACTGCCAGAATATACCATTATTGAATCAGCTTTAGATTCAAGGAAACAAATGCATACAGAGTCCAAAACCATTGTAACAAATGGAAGAGAGATATCCTTTGATTCTGTAAAAGAAGAACAAGCACTCAATGGAATGAAAGCAGACATACTGGGGATAAAAAAGAACGAGAAGCTCATCATAGAAATTTTCTACCGACACAAAGTGGACGACCAAAAGATTGATAAAATTAAGGAGGCAAATATATCTGCCATTGAAATTGACTTATCAGACTTAACGCCACGAGATGTAAAAGATTGGGAAACTTTCTGGTCACGTATCAATGAACCTAAGCGTGCACAATGGCTTAATAACGCCAAAGCATCCGCCCAGCTTCTAGAACTTTCAAAAAAATTGAAAGAAAAGATCCACAAGGTTGAAAAGAAATATGAGAAGCAAGAAATCATGAAACAAAAAAGAGAACTAGAAGAAAAAAATCAACTTAAGGTAGCTCTTAGTGAGTTTGATCAAGTTTGTAATGAAGATATTATTGCTCAGCTTAAAGAAGAAGCCAATCAACATTCTATTTTGATAGCTCACAGTAAGGATTTAAAGTTATCATTGAATGAACTACCTGATTTCCTGAACGTCGAAGTTCCAAATGGAGACTGGATTTTTAGTTGCAATAGACGTGTCTGGCAAACAGCTGTGTACAGCTATTTCATTTGCAGGAGAAGCACATCATATTTCTCTATAAGGCAGGTTGATGATTGGCTGCAAAATTACTGTAATTGCAAGGTTCCACCCTGTGCTAAAATCGTAGGAAGACTTGGCAGGCGTCATAATGATCTTGTTCCAGATTACATTGCAGAAAATATACCATCATCCTGGGCAACCTTAAGGGCCTATTTCTGTCACCTAACTCAATTAGGAATCTTAATATATTCAGGAAACGATAGGCTGAATAAAGGAAGTTGTTGGTTTACAATCTTTCGTGAAGAGAAACTTAAATATGCCTAAATACTCTTCTACTATCAGTTAGACGGTGATGTATCAGCGTGTCTTATCCTTATAATATTGGGACATTGAAATATTTGTTGGAGAATGTCCCAAAACCCCATGTATTTGGTGCCCTTTCTGAGTTTGAACGTAATTTAATAAAAGAGCGTACTCTTGCTGGCCTTGAGGCTGCAAGAGCTAGGGGTCGGCAAGGCGGAAGACCAGAAAAACTCAGTGATGAGCAAAAGGAGCTGGTAAAAACACTGTACGCTAATAAAAAGCATTCAATTCAATCTATCTGCAAGATGGTTGGTGTTGGGAAGACTACACTCTACAAATATATAAACCAGTGAGATTTCAAATATTAAAAAAGGATGTTTATGAGCTATTATGAAACAAAAATTAATTTTGAAAGTTTAGTCGCAAAATGTATACATACCTCACGTGCTTTCGCAAATATTCCTTCTAAATCGCAACAGCATTTTTATTCTTCTGTATTATTTACAAGAATGTGTGTAACTGCAAAAACTCTATTATCAATACTTCCTGAAAGAGAAGATGGACATTGGGATTATGCATCAGCTGCGTCTTTAACTAGAAATGTAATAGAGTGCTACCTGATTTTTTATTACTTATGCATTGATAAAATAAGTAAAAGTGAATGGGGTTGTCGTTGGAATATTTTTAATTTACATGATTGTAAAGCAAGAATAAGTCTTTATGAGAAATTAGGTATAAAAAATGGCATTGATAAATTTCAAGTAACTGTAAAAGATTTGGAAAATCGTTTAAATAAAAACAAATATTTCCTCTCGTTGCCTGATAAGCAGCAAAAAGAATTTTTAAAAGGAAAAAAGCCCTTAATGGTAAGCCAGGATGATCTTGTGGTTAAAATGGGTTTGGATAAAAATACATTTAGAGGATTATATGAGTTTTTATCATCTCAAGCTCACTCATTTCCGTTAAGTTTCTATAAGATGAAAGATGATGGTCGAGGAAGGGGAGTACACTGTGAGGTTGAGGAAAACCATACTAAAGTAGTCATAGGTTACTGCATTGACTTTCTAGAACAAGCAGAAAAAGATATGAACGTTTTGTTTGCTAAGTAATTGAATTATTGATGCCAAAACTCATATAAGGGCGACAGGAAATTACATAATATGGACCCAGTATTAGAATATTGGGACACTTTCGGGACATCATCCTGCAATAAAGTGGATTATCAAAAGTTGTTGCCCTCATCTTCTATTTGTTTCCAATCAATTGCTGAACCAGTATCAAAAAAAACTATTTTCTTACTATTATTCCAACCCAAATATTTTATCCTTTCAATTAAATCTTTATCGTCTTTATCAAAAATTCCAAAGTATATAGAATCGAAACTACTACACTTAATTTGGTGGTAAATATGATCATCAGCATGGATATTAAGGGATGTCCCTAAAATGAATAGGCTCCCCTCAGTATCTTTCAATTTTTTATAACAGCGATTTAGGTAGGCGTTTTTCAGTATCTCTTTCTTCTTAGTTTCATGCTTCCCTTCCATAATAGTAAGTGGATATTTACCATTCATAATATGTTTTGTAATTTTATTAGTTATGTTGTCATATTCTTCTGCCCTGATTTTAAATAAATTAGTAAGAGAAAAAAAATGCAACGCACCATGAAGATAAAAGATATTTTGATTGTTCAAGCATGGCTCATTTATTCCCCAACCATAACGAGTAAAGCCATCATCAAATTTAAAATTACTAGATCCGACCTGTTCCCTTTTCCTCATTAAAAACCAATACAAAAGAAGATCATAATTTATAGTAAAAATACAATTAAAATTGTACAAAAATTCGCCTACCTTGGAGTATGTTTCATCCATAATATTTTGTGCCAAATTACGATGAGTATAGTTAATGGCATGAACGAAAGACGTTTTTGCAGAATCTTTATCAACTTTGATTTTTTTCTCTAATTGGTTGCAGACAATGTTAGTATCGTTATTTTTTGAGTATGAACTTAACACTATTTCTGCAACTTCCAAGAAAGCTATTACTTTTTCAAAGTCGACAGTATCTAGATCTGTAAAAAGATTCATCAGATCGTTTGGTAGGTGGTGTTTTTCTAATTTTTCATTATTGTTTGTTAATTCAAGCAAATCCTCATAACTAAACCTTTTAGAGATACTTTTACTAAAACCATTTCCGATAAGTAATGATCTGCACATTGAGTCCGATTCAGCAAGTGCATTTTTAAACGTTAAAATATCACTTTTATCCATAATTTGATCTCCATCTTTGTTGTTTAATTATAGATCAATCAGAATGGTGTCTTATTATCAGGAATAATTTTAAATAATAAAGTGTCCCCAAATTGTCCCAGAATATTTATTTATTACTTTATATTATTGATTTTGTTTAGAATAAGTTCTTTGACCAAATGATTTAGTTCAATTGGTTGGTGTCAGTACTTCATTTTAAAAAGATAATTTACTCGCCAAATGGTGTTAAGAATTAACTGTGAAATATTAACAAGATTTTTTTACTGCTATCAACTTGATTTTGTGTTGGATTTTATAAGGCGGTAGAGTAGTAAGGAAAACCCCCGTTAAGTTTAATAAATTTATTAATCGATATTTTAAAGTATTTGGTTAATTTACAGAGCTATTTTCGTGGTAAAATTACGGTAAATTTGTGGTAAAAACATGGCTTATTTGTTATATTGATCTATTCTTAGAGTATAACCTATTAAAAATGAGATATAAGATGCCACTACAACAACCATCTTTATTTAGAACTGTACCCAATAAAGACTATTTAAATCTTTTTCATGATGGAATGGTTGATGGTCAAAAGGTAGTAGAGATTTTAAATTATAAAAAAAGCGATGTTGCAATTGCTGCAAATGTGCCAGTTAATTCTGTCCGTTATGAACCTAACAAAATGCCTGCAGAACTTAAAGAACGCATGCAGGAATGGGCTATTGCTTTAAATTTAGTCGAGGGCTTTTTTAATGATCGTCAAAAAACCATTCTTTGGCTTTCTATTCCAAATCCTCTTTTAGGTGGGATGGCACCTAGAGATATGATTCGTGTAGGTCGTTTCAAGAAATTACTAAATTTTATTCAAACAGCATTAGATGAAAATCAGAGATAATTTCTATGGCATCGGGAAGAGGTAAATCAAAAATAATAAAACCTCAAGTAATACATTTGCTTGAATCTGGAACTGTTGATGGTCTAAGAGAAGCTAAGAGCGTTACCCAAAAACTTTTAAATTTCCATTGGAATTATTTTTCGGAACTAGCTCGACAAAGAAATTTAATTCAAGATCAAATACAAGAAGCTTTAATTCAAACCTGTATTTCTTTTGAAGTATCAAATTGGCAAAGAGGGGTAAAATATAAATATGGGTTACATCCCTTATCAACTGTTGGGAGTTTGACTAACATTGGAGGAAGATTTAATACAGGCGTCAATGTAAACACTGAGGTACCTTCATTTTCCGCTTTATATATAGCAAAAAATAAAGATACGGCTTTACAAGAGCATTTAGGACAACTTCCTCATGACCTGCTGTCCCCCCGTGAAATGGCATTAACAAACCCTGCTTCTGAAACTATTGTTTCTATAAGCGGAAAATTTGATAAAATCTTTGATTTAACAAATGAGAAAGGTTTAGAGCCTTTTCTTAAATTAATAAAGCAATTCAAACTATCTAAAGAATTAAAGGTTAGGGCTTATGAGTTAGGTGAGCCGAATCCTGAAACTATAAAAACAGTTAAAAAACTATTGGACTCACTTTTAATGCCATCATGGAGAGATTATCCAAGTAGATATGATGTACCTGCTAATTCACAAATATTTGGTCATTTGGTTTATACTGCAGGTATAGAGGGAATCCTATACCCCTCAAAATTCACTAAAGATTCATGTCTTGTGTTATTTCCAAAGAATTTTGTTGGGACGGACTCTTATGTACAGTTGGATGATGAAACACCGCATGATAAAGTACCTATAAGAATAGATGGAACAAATTGGCGGTTGAGTGAGCTGAGTCCTAACGAAATTTTAGGGTAATCTTAAAATTTTATTCGAGCTAAATCTAATTTAACTAAGTCTGATTACTGTGAAAAGTATGCCTTAAGTAGAAAATTGACCTCGAAATGAATAACCATCTGAAAAACGGATTTATTTCGTCTCAAGTTCGTAAAACCCCCGTTTAATTTACTGAAAAAGCTATTTGAAAATAATTCTTTTATTGACGCGCACTTGAAGTTTTTCCTACTTATGGTATTCTTAAAAGTAAGAATATAAGGAGGAAGATATTATGCTTGTTCAAAAACTATCTATTTCCTTGCCTCAACAGCAATGTGAATTTATTGAAAATTACCTTGTCGATCATCATCTAAAAAGTCGCTCTGAGGTTATTAAAGAAGCACTTTATTTGTTGCAACAAAAGCAACTTGAAGCTTATTACAGAGAGGCGAATCAGGAAGTTGATTTAGCATTTGAGAATACATCTTTAGATGGACTTGAAGAAAATGAAACGTGGTGAGATTTATTATGCTGATTTAGATCCTGCTGTGGGCGATGAAACTAAAAAAATTCGGCCGGTACTTATTATAAGTAATAATGCTAATAACATTGCTGCTAACACAATTACCATTGTACCAATTACATCAAATGTTAATAAAGTTTATCCATTTGAAGTCTTGCTTAACAGTAATGATAGTGGTTTGTCAAAAACCTCAAAAGCCCAATGTCATCAAATTAGAACTATTTCAAAAAATAGAATTTCTAATATGAAGGTTCAGGGCATTGTTAGCAATTTAATCTTATCTAAGATCAATTCTGCATTAAAGTTACACTTGGATCTACCTTAATGATGCGAGTTTTTATCTTTAGCCTGATTAATCCTAAACTTGGACTTGTAAGTTGGTTGTCCTTGCTATCAATATGACAAAATCAATCAATACTACTAATTTAATTAGTAATATTGGCAGATAATGTCAAATAAAATTGACAAAAAGGCACAGTAGCAATTGAGAGAAAAACTACCCAATAACTGCCCAAAAAATCAAAGTATTAAATATAATCCAGTAATAACAATAGGTTAGAATAAATTGTCGCGGGTTCGATTCCCGCCGCCACCACCACTTAACTCCTTGATTTATATATAATAAACATACATATCTTTATGCTGCGGCACCATAGCGGCACTATTTAATCACTTTTTTAGTTTTTGCTGTTTTTGTAAAAATAATTTGAAATACACACACTACCCAATAAATAGGTAAAGGAATGTACCGTTTAAACTTGGAATTAATTAAACAAATAGAAGAAATCTTGGAAAGATAATATCTTAATCAAATTAGCTATACAAATCGTTCCAGTTCTGATCGGAGTTTTAGTAGGTTATTATTTAAAGCAAATCTAATTTGTAAATAGTACAGTACATTACAAAGAATTTACCCTAAATGGCGACTCCAATCACAATTCAAGGCCTGACCCTCTAGGTGCTTGAGATGCACGGAACGTAACTTGCTTAGCCTTGACACATAACAGAACTAATCACATTATGGAAAATCATTCATTATGAATAATTGTTTATGAAACTTCACAATCTTTTAAAATTAATGAGATTCTGGCCACCTTTTTGGGGAGCTGGAATTAAAGTAAAAAGCTTTAATCCAGAATTAACAACCATTGTGGTACAAATGAATATGAGATTCTGGAATAAGAATTATGTAGGAACTCATTTTGGTGGAAGTCTTTATGCGATGTGTGATCCCTTTTATATGCTCATGCTTATCAATACACTAGGAAAAGAGTATGTAGTGTGGGACAAATCAGCTTCTATCCACTATAAAAAACCTGCTAGAGGCACAGTTTTTGCAACTTTTAACTTGACGCCTCAGCACATTGAGCTGATTCAAGAAGCATTAAAAAGCAATAAAAAGATAGAGCAAGAATTTACTATTTCAATAATTGACTCATCAAATGAGGCCGTAGCTGAAGTTAAAAAAACACTCCATATCAGTAAAAACAAAAAAACCATCTAGGGGGCAGGCCTTGAACGATCCCGTCAAATATTTGTGCAATCATAATTTTCCCAATCTAAGCCATAATTACTGATATAAGAAAAAGCTTGAATCAGTTGTTTTTTGTTCGTTTTATAAGAAATTAAATTTCTTAAAATATGAAGGCCAATGAACATAATACTTAATACTGGAATATTACGAACCGTATTAGCCTGAATTTGATAATGCCATTTATTTGTTATCGCGATCTGGCCTGCTAACCATGCAACTACTGTAGCAATAAGCGCAATGAGGATTAAATTTTCTAACCGTTTGATACTTTTTGTACCCGATTCAGGAAGACGAAATCCATAGCGTTTATTTTTTATATCTTTAAAAGAGCCTTCAATTTGCATGCGTAATTTATATATTTTGATTATCTTTTTAGACGTATTTATGCCTTCTGAAAGAGATGTGATAATGGCCCATGGCTCATTAGCTCCTTTAGCATATTGCTTACTGTTGCTTGATTGGCATTTTTCTCCTTGAATCGTCTTTTTTATACGGCCTTTGCTAGGTTCTTTATAAATATAAAGAGAGGCATCTAATGGATTCCTTCTGGCAATGGTAGCTCCACTTAGATATTTGGGTGTTTTTGTCGCCTTTGGATATAAGCTCTTTACATGGACCCAGTCGTCATCACCAATTTTTATTAAGGTCTGAAACCTTACTCGTCCAATAAAATCCCATCCTAATTGAGTGATAAGCGTAAACCACGTATTTCTAAAACCTGCATCTGTAACAACAATAGGACGACAGTTCGCTGGAAGAATAGAACTTAATTTACTTAAAAATTCACTATGAATGTTGTGATTTGCATAATGCTTCTGAGCATGAACTTCTTCATAGATAGTCATCAAGCGACCTACTCCTGTAACCGATGCCCTTAGAAAATAATGCTTACAATCCGCTGAAACCGGGGACCAATCAACAATCACTATGGGTCGGGTTTTAGTGCCTATCCAAGTCGCTGCTATATATTTATAGATACACTCACGTTCTTCATGTAGTTTTTTGTTACCAATTAAGGAATCTACTTTCTTTATATTATGTTTTGCTGTGGTTTGATTTTTCAGACCTCGACCTAATGCACTAATCCATAACTTTCCGCAGTCTATTAATGAATAGACCACTTCAAATAAGCAATTAGAACGCTTTTTATGAATATTGGGGCATGACTTTTCTATATTCATTTGTAATAATCTTACTGCATGCATGGCTGTTCCTTTATCTAGTCTTTTTTCGCGAATCGAATTAGATCACGAACTGGCATGCATGTCTATTCCTTATAATTTAACCCCTTTGTTTTATATGCCTTTTTTTTAAAAAATTTGACGGGATAGCTCAGGGTCAGGCCTTGAATTTTGAATTTACAAATCTATGGTCAAAATTTTTTGACTATTTTACTTACACTAGAATAATGCAAGCCAAAATAATCCCCAATTTCTTTTAAACTAAATTGTCCACTTTTGTACGCAACTTGAATCCCTTCATTTCTCGTACCTGCCTTTTGTTCTATTTCCTTTAAAGTATATCTCTCTGTTTTATATTGAGTTTTTTGGATATCTATTAGATTCATTTGAGGGTCAATTTTTTTCAACATCTCATTAATAAACTCATCATTGCCTAAATAAATTTGTTTTTTTAAATCACCCATCATTATCCCTTTCGAACGAGCTTCAACCACTCTCTTCAGAGTATAGTTGATAGGTAGAAAGTGATTTTGATACAACTGGGAACCACTAGACAGAGAGATTCATTGTCACTCGATAGAAATAATTTTCTGAATTTCTGGCCGATTATATTCGGCATGTCCAGCTTCAACTTCTAAATTGGGAAGAAGATTATACTTCGCTTTATCATGTGTATGACCGCATAACACTAGGAAATGAATGTCAGGATGTTTCATGCAAATATCGTTTAATATTTCACCAGTTGCCTTCGAAGAAAAATAAGGCAACCAATCATTATTATTGATTTTTCCCTCATGCAAGCATACTTCTTTAAATGGAGGAATATGCGTCAGAACAATAATCTTTTTGGGCTGCTTTTTCACAGCAGCCATCAATTGTAGTCCTAACTGCTCAGCATCATGATCAGCAAGTTGTTGCATTTTTGCTAATAGTTGAGAACGACCAAGCAGCTTTTCTTGAAACAAATCACCGATCATTCTGCTGTCATTAAGCACAACCCGACTATCATGATAATTACCCAGCCGACCATCAGCCCACCCATCTTGGCCAACTAAAAAAGTACTCTCATTTAATTGTAAAGGACCTGATGCCGGGAGCCAAAGTAAATGTGTGTTCGATTTGGTTAGGTCTGTAATTTCGCTTTGTACTTCGCTTACCTGACCACGGTAGTAATCATGATTGCCAAGAACGAAATACACTGGTTTTTCAATAAAATGGGATAATTCTTGCAACAGCTCTTTAATACAAGGCGCTTCTGCAATATCACCACTAATTAATATGCCATCACAAGCACTATCAACAATTTCTTGATAAAATTGGTTGCGTCTTATAAGGTCAATAAAATTTAGGTGAATGTCAGTTAACCATGCCAGTTTCATACTTTTCCTTAGCCACTAATGATGTGCTTTATGCGATCCTGAACTGTTTGAATACGTTGTATTGTAACAGGGCCGTCGTTAAGATGCCCTGGTAATGCTGTTCGGAAATTATCATCATTAATGATTTCTGCAAAAAACTGTTTAAGGTGTGTTTTTAGGTTCTCTGTCGCAAGACAGATATCATCTGCAATTTCAGTACGCCCAGCAACGACAGTAATAATGTCCTCAAAATCATGGCTTCCTAAGAAATCATTATTACCTCTTGTTTTAAATGCCTCAATCTTGGTTGCCAGGAGGTAGGGTGCAGTTACTGATTTAATGATAAGGTCATCTTTCAATTGGTGTGTAATGACGTGCTCAATAGCTTCTTTGTACCAGCGATTACCAAATTTTAAAACGCTCTCATCTATTGGCATGACGTCTAAAATGACCTCATCATAATGCCACCGGCATATGACAGATTCATCTATAGACTGTTTAAATCCTTGGTCTGATAGTTTCTTCCCAAATTGGTAATACTTCGGCAAGGAGACAATATCCACAATGCAATCTACATCTCTCGTAGGACGAACATCTAGCGATAAAGGATCAGTTATAAAAAGCGCAGTAGTGCAACCACCCAAGTAGATAACCTCTTCATTTAGTGGTCCTAATTTCCTTGCCACGAACTCCAGCATTCTCAAATTCGCTGTGGCTCGTTCTTGCTTGATGTTTGCCATGAATAATTTCCTTTAATAATGTAGTAGCGATATTTCTTTCTCGTGCTCGCCCACTGCGAATTGCATCGACAAGCACGAGTAATTCATAAAAAGTTTGGTCTGGAAATTGAGCCAATGATTTTGGTACCGAGGAATACAAAGGTTCTAAAGCCAATCCTCTTTTATCTCCTTCACCATAAGGCCAGACCGGAATAGGGTCATCACCGAGAATAAATTGTTTTTCAAGGATAGGGGCGGCATAACTCGTAGCAACCCCGCGAGTATAAGCACCCAGCTCTACAGGAAAGAAATATTTCACACCCGATATCAGGCATTCTTCACAAGCTGATTTACTTGGTAAGAATATCATTTTATTTTTAGGCTCATCTGTAAGCACCGGTGCTAATAATCCTGAATGAACTAACCTTTTTATGCCGGCATTAACTTCTGATACACTCATGCATAAAAGCGTTGCAAGTTTATTTTGAGACAAATACTCGTCCTTATAGTTTTTGTTCAAAACCATCATGGAAAGTATTTTCAAAAGTATTACGATGTCTTGTGGTTTTAGCATAAGGTAGATACCCCAATCGTTATCTTAACTTAAGTATAGCACAATCATTCGTTGTTCGCGATTCGCGAATAGCAAATAATAATGGTATTGAGGTTCAAATCGTTATATATTCTGGCAGGTGTTCGTTGTTCGTATAACCTAAATTGAATAGATCTATATTTTTATTGTTCATGTGCACCTTTTCTAATTGTCGAAATTAAAACAATTAAAAGAGATGACGTTATTTAAACACTACCGTTTAGTCAAATTTATCTCTGAGGTGACGATGTTTCCAAGCTTTCAACATTCTCTTGAGAAGCTGCCAAATCTTCTATTTCTAATTGTATCGTATTCGCAATGACTTCTATTAGTTTGCATTCGGCATTTTCAGGATTGCAAATATCAAGTAAGATCTTCCTTAATAAATATTGCTCCTCATTATCATACCCCAAAGCTATATTAATAGACTTTATGAGTTCTTGACGATCGCAATCATTGATTAATTCTCTTATCTTCCAACCATCTTCGAGTTGCAGGACTGGTGCAGCTCCTTGATGCATCCTTTTACCTAAATCCAACACAGATTTGAGTACGCTCGAATTAAGTTGCTCCAGTATTATTTCGAGATTATTCAAGCTTGAGATTTTTGCCAGTCTGTTATCGCATTCAGCTTCAAGTTTTATCATCTCTTCCTTGGAGTAACCAAGGTAAAACTGTTCTTCTACTTTCTCATAAGGATCTTCATCATTCTCAGGGTTTTCCTTCGCACTTTTCAGCGCTTCGTACACCATTCGTGTACTTTGAAAAGCTAATTTATTATTATTATTATCCTCAAGTAAGCTTTTTCCAGTCATATAAAGAGCCCCAAGTTGTTGCAGACAAGTTAAGTATTGTTGATTATTTTCTGATAATGGCCACTTTTCTTTGTTTAGATTTATTAGCATTCGAAGAAAATTAACTTCACTACATAATGTTTGAAAAGTATTATTTAGATCTAAAGTGTCAGAGCTATGAAATTTCTTCAATAGAAATTCATCTAAAATATCTTTTGTAATAAAATCAATTGGGTTTTCCAAAAGTTCATCAAGACTAGATATGACATCAAATGTTACAAACTCATACTCAGGGTTAACTCTATCCAAGTACTCTTTACATATTCCATAGATGTTTTGTGCTAGAGCTTCAGGGTCGTTTAAATTAAAAAGACATGTAAATTCTCTGATCTCTGCTCCTCTTGTAGGAATCATTATTTTACCATCTTCTATGATTTTTGAAATATTCACTCCTGTCCATGCTAAGTGCTTTCCATCCGGAGATCGAACTATTTCGGTGTTTACTAGTTTTAAGTAATTTTCATCCAAAGAGTGGACAAATTCGGTGTTTAGCGTAAAGAATTCTCTCTCTCGCACTGGTGGTTGCACCCATTTTTTTAACCATTCCCGATAATTTTCATTGTTCCCCATAGCTGATAGGAAAACATGGTATATTCCCCCCATTTTTGAACTTAAAAATCGATTTGCCCACGCTGCTCCCATAAGTTCAAGTTCTGTTAGCGTTTCCTTATACTTCTTCTGCTTCTCTAAATCATTATTAAGGTCTTCAATTTGTTGATAAATCGTCATTGATTTTTGTATAAAGTCAAACATGTAACCCCCAAAAGCAAGAATAAGGTGGATTTTACTGTCTGTTTCTTTTGCTACTATTTATTTATCAGTATAGTTGATAAAAATTAAACCCAAAAAAAGGTTTGCCAATGTTCATTGAAAAATCACAGGATGAGATTTATCAGATAGTTGCTTTAGCGCAATGATCGAATTTTCCTGAGGGAATGAAGCCTTTTGTCATTGAGTACATTAATTAATTTTTGGTCAGCGTTGTATCCAACAATTTAAATAATCAGTTTTTTTCCTGAGTTTTTTACAACGGATCGGCCCCCATGTATTAGTAAACTGCATATGTAGCGATCTCCCCGCTTACTGATAGACATTAAACATTGCTTTCCTTCACTTCACTGGAATGCTCTTTAGGCACTAATCTCAAGAACGCAGCAAAATGACGCGCTATTTTTAAAAATAGAATTAAGACGTATTTCTTTATCTTCGGTGGTCATTTAGGGATTCTGTGGAAGAACCCCCAACTATGGGCTATACTTTTTTTACTGTTATCAAACGTGAGACTCATTATGGGACAAGACACTCCAATGGAATTAACAAAAATTAAAAAAATTGTTGCTGAGATTCAAGAATTTCCAGCTAAGATTGATTCCACAGAGCTGGCTAAAAATGCACGACGCTTACTAAAAAAATACGCATTATTATCTGAAAAAATCGAGAGAAACGTATTAATTAGTGCCTCACATCAAAAGGATCTTGCTAAAATTCGTACAAAAGAGTTCAAAACCATAAGACGTACATTAAAAGAAAAAGCAAATTTAATCCTACATGCAAAAAGCAACAAGAACGTTCAAAGTGAAAAACCTGCGAAAAAAACCGTAAAAACTCCAACTCCCAAAAAAACATCAAAAGCTGCTGACGTGTCAGTTGCAAAAGAAACAAACCCAAAAAAAACCGTGAAAAAATCATCACCTAAACCTAAAAAAACAACTGTTCCCAAAGAAGGCGCATAATTTGGTTCTGTCGCAAAAGAAAAGACCCAAAGGGGACGGTCGGGGATGATTCTCATCAAAGGTATTACAATTTGTTCATTATTTTACGTTTTACGGTGTCCGTCCCGGACCGTCCCCTATTGTTGATAATATTAATGGCCAATAAGGATCTGACCAAAAATTAAATGCCTCGAAAGACCCAACGGGGACGGTTCTCTATTGTTGTTATTGGCATTTTTTCAGTAGTGAATTAGGCATTATAGGCTTATAAAAATCTTCGGCATTCAAAATCTTATCTAAACCTAACTGCTCTACTTTTTTGAGATATCCTGGGTATTGACTTACGAGTGTTATGGGGTTTGAACAATTCTTTGATAAATCTTCAAGCAGGCCCACTGTTGAAACTGCGTTTGTATTAGAGATTCAATGTTATTTGAAAGTATTATGTGCTGCAAAACATAAAATTTATTGTGGAAGGTAAAAATTAGTAAGCGATCATGTGCCAGCAATTGCTTCGTGTGGATATTCTAAAGGGATACTACAAAAAATGTTATTTAATAGCTTGATATCATGGTTTATGCGTGTTGGGTGATTACAAACCACATAATTCTTTCCAGCCTCGATAAAACCCAGGGATTTTAAAAAACGACTGAAGGAATCGTGATACGAAGACAAGGTATTTAATTCAATATGCGCAAAGGATTTTTTTGCCAGTATATAAACTAATCCTTTCGTGAGAGCCTGGGCGACACCTGGATTGAGTGCATATAAGGGAGAAATACGATAACTAACTTGACCTGATAGATGACTGCACACAGTAACAACACCATAGCCCTGCAAATTTCCTTGATCATAATAGCCAACAATAAGAGCATCAGAACGATTTATCCATTGACTAACAAAATCACAAATCCCTAAACCTCCAACGCCTATAAATAAATTGCTATTAAATTTATAAAGATCTGATTTTGTATCACTATCAATAATTCTAAGAGTTGTGCTTGAAAATAACTTTTCTATAGACTCATTCGACAAATTCTTTAAGTTGTTAACTCGTAGCTTATAGTAATAGTTGGTCAGTATTGTTTGGTTATATCCCATCTTTTCATAGTAAGAAATAGCACGAGGGACTGAATGAAAACAAACCATCGCATCAGCCTGCAGATTTTCAGTAAATGCTTTTTGCCATAAATAAGAACCTATTTTTTGGCCGCGATATTTATCAACAACTAAAAAAAATCCTGCAGAATAAAGTGGTTTTTTATCGATTATGCTTGAACTGGCATGCAGAATAACACATCCTGCTAATTTACCATTCACTTTCACAACATAGATTCGATTCATATGACAATCGAAATAAAAATTAACATCTTCAGTGCTATAGGACCAACCTTCTTTATTAGCTTCGTCGAGCATTAGCAACATCAATTCAGATTTTTGAATAGGCAAAACATCAAATACCATGATATGAAAACCAATTAGTTAATTAAGTTAATTTTAGCGAAACTTGATTAGGAAAAATACCGTAATATTACGGTAATTATAAATTAGAGTATCTCTTTCAATTTAAGGACCAAATCAATTTTATTTTTTGCATAAAGTTTAGATTTAAGTATATCCAAACGAGACTCTACAGTGCGCGGTGATTGTTTTAAGGATATGGCAATTTCTTTTGCAGTTTTACCCTTAAGTAATAATTGTCCATATTCGAGTTCTCGTATCGTAAGTTTTAGCTCAGATTGTAAACCAATTTTATTCAAAAACTGCTTCCTTTGCCCCAGAGCAGCCCCCTTAAACATTGACCAATCATTCTCGGAAGACACTGATTCAAATTGTTGTTCATGATAATAAATTTTTGATAAAGAGCAGGAGTTCTTAACTGCACCTTGATAATAATGAATAAACTTATCTAGCAAATCTAAATTATTTAAATAATGTTGATTGATAGAGCTATTCGTTAGATGTGTTCCAAAGTGATAGTAGTCAATGAAGTCTTTTGTGTGTTTTATTATGGTGAATACATGTCTGAAATTAAAATCTGCAGCATCTTTCATCATTTTTGCCGTTTTACCCTGACACTCTATAATATCCCATACTATCAACTGCCCCAGGTCACACACATCAGGCTTCAATTGCACACAAGGATCTGCATGATGGTAATTTTTTTTGAAATAATTACAAACAAAATCGATATTGTTACAGAGTACTGAAAATCGATTATTAGGAAATGTGCGTATATGAGAGAACGTAGTAATATCCAATGTAGCAAGAGGAGCACAAATATCCATAATATCTCTCATGTTAGATACCATGGGATGATCATTAAAGATGAAACTTATGTCATTCATAACAAAATTAGATACATTATAAAACTGACCATTATTTTAACATTTTTAGACTTTACTTCAAAATATCTCATTGGGAGGAGTTTTGGCATCCATAACACTGTAAGAGAAGTAAATTCTATAATAATTACTAATTATAAAAATGGTTTGATTAATTTTTTGGTCAGATCCCTGTTCTGGATATCAGGGAAGAAGCACTTGGTGATTTGATGTTACTATGGGCGAGCTTTAAGAATAGTAGTTCTATATGGGAAACAGTTCCAATCCTTTTTTACTCCATTGATGATTATACTAATCTCAGAAATTTGCTCTAACGTTCCTTGGGGTCCCGTATCTAGGAAACACACCTTGTTAATACCATCCATTGTAATGAATAAGTTGGTAGTTTCAGGTCTAATAACTATATTTGGAGGCCAATAATACAGTTCATTTCTATACACTAAAGGAGATGGTAGGCCTTTAATAATGATAGTTGCCCCAAAAGACTCAGTACAGATCCACATTAATAATAAAAATATAGTGGATTTCATAAATACTCATCCTTTTAAATCAATAATAGGTTTAAGAGATTGCCTAAAAAATTATCTTACTTACTCCAATATTATTAAGGATAGACTATTATAACGTGGTGTATTTGATTAGAACTCCTGAGATGGGGATGAGAAGGTTTGGCATAAACAGCAAGTCTCTCTACATTTTGTTTACAAGATGCAGCCAAAAAAGGACTCAAAGGGGACGGTCCGGGACGGTTCTCATCAAAGGTATTACAATTTGTTCATTATTTTACGGTGTCCGTCCCGGACCGTCCCCTATTGTTGTTAGTAAGAATGAATTTCAATGTTAAGCATGCGACAAGCAGTTAAGATTACTTCAACGCACAATTCATTATCATTAGAATAATAAAAAAAGTCTCTATGGATGTTACTACTGACAGAATTTAACGAACAGCCATAAATGGAAGAAACAGCACTATTTCTTCCGTCAGAAAGACTAACTCTGACGACTCGGCCATAATCTGTAGATAGTGAACATGTTACTTTCTGGTTATTAGAAAAAATTGAATTCAAAAAAAAGGAATTAAAGCACTGACAGGCGAACACATTGTTATTAATTGATAAAACAATTGCCATCACGAACATTAAGAAAGTATTTTTGAAAGTGAACATCATGATCAGTACCAAAAGTAAATCCATCTTTTAAATTATAGAACATCAAAATCTAAATCAGGCCTATTCTGGTTGGGTCGCCAGCTGTTTAAAATTCTTCTCTTTGCAAGCAATGGGAAATGCTACCATTCATTTCAGTTTTTCTAATAAAATAATATCTGACCGTGAATATGCGATATTTTTTTACTGTTACTGATGTTTCCAGTAGTATTTTTTGTATATCAGCAAACAAATCAAGACCATGATGTTTTAATGGGCGTAATAAAAAATAAGCTTTACCATTGTTTGCAAGCGAATTTTCCAGCGCCCGAATGTAACTCTGAAAAGAGCTGTCTAAATAAAATCCACAACGATTTTTAAATTTGGAAGGTGAAAGTATTCCGTGGTCTGGTTGGAAATACGGTGGGTGACTGATAGTCAAATCAAATTTGACCCAAAGGGGACGGTCCGGGACGGTTCTCATCAAAGGTATTACAATTTGTTCATTATTTTACGTTTTAAGGTGTCCGTCCCGGACCGTCCCCTATTGTTGCTGTTATAATCTATGTCCCTTTCTCGTTCGGTAACATTTTTTATGATGCAATTCGCTCTAGTGGTCTATGAGAAATGTCGCATAATATATGCTATAGTTTACATGGCATGAATGTTTCGGAATAAATGGAATGAACAATACGAATAGCATAGAGCAGCTTGATGCCGGGTCTTTGGGAAGTCATTGGATGTCGGTGTTTATACTAGGCATTTTGCTCTTTATATTAGGTATTTGTGCGATTGTTTCTTCAATAATGATAAGCGTTATTGCCGTGTATTGGTTTGGTGCTCTGTTGCTCGCATCAGGAATAATTCGAATCTTTTCTGTTTTTATTGCAAAAAAGCGTAAACTTTTTTTCTATAATCTTTATGTGGGTATTCTAAGTATAATTGCCGGATTCTGGATAATATTTCAACCGGTTTCAGCTACAGTCATTTTAGTATGGATTATAGCCTTATACCTTTTTAATTCAGGAATGATTCATATTATTTTTGCTTTCGACGATCGTAAAGAAGCCTGGTATTGGATGCTATTAAATGGTCTCATTGAAATTATTCTGGCTTTCATGATGTGGGCTAATTGGCCTGTCACTGGGATGTGGGTTATTGGTTTATTCATCAGTATTCATGTTTTATTATCGGGATGGTATCTGATGACTATAGCCATAGTCATTCGTAGCGCTTATAAAATCAAATAATCCATAAAATGAAAGTGCTTGGTAAAATTAATTTTTATCTCTTTAGGGTCCATATATATCAACAGCAAGTAGGTTGAGCTAAACGAAGTTAGCCCATGATCTGAAACCGTTGGACTGTGTTATGCTTAGCCAATTTACGCTTGCTATTTTGTATATTTGGGTAAGGGTATTCTGGATCTAAGGCCCTTGTTATATCGAATCACAGGGATACAGTGATGTTATGGTTAAAAGAATGGTGGTACGAACGTATTGTTCAACGCTCTCCTATTACTGAGACAGAATGGCAGGAGGCGTTTCAATATTTGCCTTTGCTTACACGCTTAAGTGAGGATGAGAAAGCAAGGCTGAAGCGGCTAACCATTTTGTTTCTACACTACAAATCGCTGGAAACTATAGGTGAGTTTGAATTAACCACTACCATGAGGTTAATTATTGCTTTGCAAGCCTGTCTTATTATTCTAAATCTTGGACTGCATTGGTATAACGGCTGGGTGTCAGTGATAGTTTATCCTGGCGCATTTTCTCGGCAGAGTAAGGAAGTAGATGAATATGGGGTGGAGCATCAGGATAGAGCAAATCTCAGTGGCGAATCATGGTTACGTGGTCCAGTTATTTTATCTTGGGATGATGTTTTTCATCTTGGTGAAGTAGATGGAAGAAATGTAGTGATTCATGAATTTGCTCACAAGTTGGATATGCTCAATGGTAGGGCAAATGGCTTTCCTCCACTGCACCAGGGGATGTCGATAAAGCAATGGACAGAGGTGTTTAGCCATGCTTATGCTGATTTTAAACAACGCGTGGAAGAACGCGACTTTATCCCCATTGATCAGTACGCAGTGGAATCACCTGGTGAGTTTTTTGCTGTGCTTAGCGAATTTTTTTTTGAAAATCCTGTAACAATTAAGCAATATTATCCTAAAGTGTATGAATTGTTAGTTATGTTTTATCGTCAGGATCCCATAGTAAGTAGGTTGGGCTAAACGAAGTGCAACCCAATAATGATCTGAAACCGTTGGGCTGCGCTATACTTGGCCCAGCCTACACCGTTGACAATTAAAGACCACCAAAGACAACATGACGAGATTTGGCAAATTCCAATGATCACAATGAAACAATTAAGTTAAATTAATAATATTTTAAGGTTTGAAATTACTAGCTTATTGGTGGTTATTAGAAAACCCGTAAATATTATTTTGCGGGTTACTTTTAGGGATAAGACTTTTTAATGAGTATTTTCAGTGTTTGAAGTTGCTGTATTGGGTTGATTTTCATTGATATTGTCAGAACAAGCGGCAGCCACATTATCAATCTCTTCATCATATTGTTTATCCGTAATATTATCGGATTGTTTGATAAGATCCATCAGTTTTGGTTTAGCACACTCACAATAAGCTGTAGTAAATTTTTTATCTGCATCAGTTTGTTTTGGATAAATTAAGTTCCACCTATCCTCGCAATACTCTTGTATATCCGAGTCTTTGGCTTCAGATAAGCCTACTTCCTCTTCCAAAGAATCCATTGCATCATGTAACAGGGTTCTAGACATGCACACTTGTATCGCTTTTTTTATGGCTGCATCAGAACCTAACTGTTGAGTAGCGGCACATCCGCAATATTTTTCACCAAAATTCTTGTAATCCACTTTATCTTTTGCTTCATCAGTGTTTTTCATCCATGTATTGATACAAGTGTCCTGGAATGTTGATTCGGATTGACTGGCTTTATCTGCATACGCTGAATAAGCAAGTAAACTAATAACAGGGGCAATAAAAATAAGTTTTATAGTAGATAAATTCATAAAGGCTTACTCCATTGCATTTAGTTATTCATTTGTATTGAATAAGCATAGCTCATGTTGTATTGCATATCTATAAGAATAGCTGGCGCAAAACGGAAAGTGGTAAGCAAGATGCCGGTTACCAGCATGATAAAGTATAACGCGGTGAACAACACGATGATTTTAAACCCTTGACTTCAATTGGCAAGAGTGTTGAAGAAATTAGAGTTTGGGATGAATAAGGAACGTATCGTGTAATTTAAACAGCAAGATTTGCTCAGATGTATTTAAGCAAGTTAATAAATTTGGTTTATTCGATCAATTAGTGCTCGACAACAGGTATAGATGAGTTAAATGTCAATCTACTTTTTTGCCAGTCGGTTTCGCACTGATTTTTGCCGGGGTAAGATTGTTAGTGATACGAGAGACAGCTCTATCGACCCGTCGTTGCAGCATGATTTCAACCATTACTGTTTCATTCGGATGAAGAATTTTGTTAATGTCAGCGAGCGAGGAATGAAAATCAAGTAACCTGTAATAAGCAAGGGCTTGATCATTCGCTTCAGGGTAGGCCTTTATACGGAACCCCAGATTACCCTGCATTTTTGGCGTATTAATCCCGGCTTCCATGATATCGTAGTCAAGAAAATAAGTCAGTTTTCCTCGATTATGCATGTTTCGCTGACGATCTATGAAGAAACCTTTAGGAAGCACCTCCTCGCTATATTTTGGTCCAGCAGTTAGATAAAGATCATAATCGACAAGATGATTGCCACGGTCATCAATAAGCCGGAAAATAATCATAGAGTATCGATTGGTGATATACTCGCGCTTATAGATAAGTGTCTTCACAGATTCTGTATGCTCATTTTTTTGGGTTTCTTTAGTAATCTTATCTAACTCTTTTGCTACAGTATTATAGGAGTCACGATTTCTTACTTGCAGGCATCGCAGGACCCATATTGCCGTAGGATGAGTGGTTGCATTGGCCATAGTAACACTGCGGATGATTCCGATATTTTTACTGGAATGCGAAAGTCCAGGCAGAACCCCAAATGCCATAGGCTTTGTTCGTATCATTTTGGCGATAACAAGACTTTCACCATTATTCCCTTCCTGATGTAACTTCAATAGACTGTAATTCATATTTGTAGCAGTTACGCGTACAACTCCATCAGATCCGGCTTCACCAGTGTAGGAGTTAACCACATCATAAAGTTGGCGATCAATTTTCTGGCCAGTAAGTACAAAGGGATAGATGCCATTGGCTGTGCAATCGTAATCAAGCCAACTTTCATTAAGTTGCCAGCTCATATCGCTTCCAAGCTCAAGCCAATCAAGTACATGTTGTCCCGGTTCAACGCCTTCAAAAAAACTCTTTATACGGCCTAGTCGGGATTTACCAAGTTGGGCAAGAGCAGAACCGTGGTTGGCGGGAGCCAGCATGATAAGATGGCTCAATGGACAATTTGCAAGATTATTTTTAAAGTATAAATCCATCCATTTTCGAACAACGGGCCCACCGGTAGAGTGAGTGATACAAGCAAAACGCTCCCCATGTCGTAATTTATCAGCAATTTCATCACGTACTGCTTGATCAAATGCACGTGCTATATCGTCAACCGTTACTGTATCGTCAAAGCTGATATAGCGCCCAAGATAGATATTATCAACTTGAATATCCAGCTTTCCGTCGTTGCTCTGGCTTTCAAGCCATTGAGGAAGTTCTCCATAAGTATTGGTATGTGTGACACTCCAACCATGGACGAAGATAACAATCATAACGCTCCTTAACTTATTGGCGCTACAACAGGGTATTGTTGAGTAAATCGATAATATTATATTATTTAACAACAAGACAGCTAAGTCGAATTAAAACTTGAGGATTGACACCAGGTTACCAGTAACTGACTCTAAGTTATGAAAATTTCTCAACCTGGGGTTTACCGCTATTTAAACATTTTTTTCTAATAAAATAATGTCTGAACCACGGATATGCGATATTTTTTTTACTGTTACTGATGTTTTCTGTAGTATTTTTTGTATATCAGAAAACAAATCAAGACCATGATGTTTTAATGGGCGTAATAAAAAATAAGCTTTACCATTGTTTGCAAGCGAATTTTCCAGCGCCCGAATGTAACTCTGAAAAGAGCTATCTAAATAAAATCTACAACGATTTTTAAATTTGGAAGGTGAAAGTATTCCGTGGCCTGGTTGGAAATACGGTGGGTTACTGATAGTCAAATCAAATTTGCCTTCCCATTTTTTTTCATGTAATTCATCATAATTTAAAAGATGCCAGTGAAATTGCAATTCAGGTCGATTGATGTTAGCTATATTTTGATAAAAATATTCAGTATAAATATCCTGGATCTCAATAAACTCAATATGCCGGATTGCTCGAAGATGCCATGATAGTTCAATTCCAATGACTCCGCAGCCTGCGCAGAGATCTAACACTCGTAATGAACCCAGATCTGTGCGGGATTCCAATTGGGTTGCGACAAATCTGGCCAGGTGAATTGAATCAAGACTAAAATGATATTCGTCAGGTTGTTTATAATTATAAGTGAAATGCATTCTTTAGTTCGTACTGCATTGCATAAATTATTTTGAAATGCACAGATAAAATACTATGATAAATCTATAATCGTGGTGAGACAAGTAATGGAAGGAAAAGTTACCTTAAGCATTTATAATTGATAATATCAGAATTTTTACCTTATCTATGAATGTGGTTTTAGGGCATATAGGTATATTACTTGGTCTCTTGATAATGATTTGCTAACCAATCCTCAAAGGTCAGTGCAAACCGAAAATGATCCTGCCAGATGCCATTGACTTTCAAATAGCGGGGAGAAAATCCTTCTTTAAAAAAACCATTTTTCGTTGCCATTTGAATAGATGTAGTATTTGCAGGTTGGATATTTGCCTCAATTCGGTGTAGATCCAGAGTTGTGAATACTTCTTTAAGAACAAGTTTTAGTGCCTGACTCATTAATCCTTTCCCGGCAAGGTCTACAGAGGCGTAATATCCTAAATAAGCACTTTTAAATACGCCATGTATAATGCCGCTGATATTAAAAACACCGATAATTTGTTGGTTATCATTCCAGGCAATATAGTATTGTTCACTTTCTTGTTTGCTTTTATTCAAATAAGTTTGGAACTCTTCAGAAGTGCAGGGGGCAGTAATAAAAGGAAAATGAAAATCTCGGCTATTTTTCATTGTAGATACAAATTTAATTTCGTCTTGCGCACAAGGGTTACGTAGAGTAATCATTTCTAGCTCCGTTGGGATTTTGTTTAGCTACATATTGTAACATTTTGGTTTTGCAACGGAGCCCTTAAATGTTAGGGATAAAATAAATAATTATAAAAATGGTTAATGGAAAAAACTGCTGCCAATCCGGAAAAAATAGTGTATAATAGTGACCATTTTTTACCCATTTCAATTTTAATAAGAGTGCTATGACTGATTTAAACCTTTATAGAAACATTGGTATCTTCGCCCACGTAGATGCCGGAAAAACCACTACTACCGAGCGCATTCTTAAGCTCACCGGTAAAATCCACAAAATAGGTGAAGTTCACGACGGTGAATCAACAACCGATTTCATGGTGCAGGAAGCGGAGCGCGGCATTACCATCCAGTCAGCTGCAGTTAGTTGCTTCTGGAAAGGTCATCGCTTCAATATTATCGATACCCCGGGACACGTTGACTTCACTGTAGAAGTATATCGTTCACTGAAAGTTCTCGATGGCGGTGTCGGGGTCTTCTGTGGTTCTGGCGGCGTTGAGCCTCAATCTGAAACCAACTGGCGCTATGCGAACAATTCAAAAGTATCACGTTTGATTTTCGTAAACAAACTGGACCGTATTGGCGCGAACTTCTTGAAAGTGACTGAGCAAATTAAAAAAGTATTGGGTGCACATCCGTTAATTATGACTTTGCCCATTGGCTACGAAGACAGCTTCGTAGGGGTTGTCGATTTATTAACCCGTCAAGCTTATGTTTGGGACGAATCTGGCCAGCCAGAAAATTACAAAGTTACTGATGTACCAGCCGATATGCATGACGATGTTGAAATGTATCGCGCGCAATTAATTGAAACGGCACTTGAAATGGATGATGAATTGCTGATGGCTTATTTAGAAGGAGAAGAGCCTTCAATAGAAGACATTAAGCGTTGTATCCGTAAAGGTACTCTTGAATTAGCCTTCTTCCCAACTTATTGTGGTTCGGCCTTTAAAAACAAAGGGATGCAGTTATTATTGGATGCAGTGGTTGACTATTTGCCTGCTCCACATGAAGTTAATCCACAACCTTTGACTAATGCTGAAGGTGAGCCAAATGGCCAATTCGCTATCGTTTCTCCGGATGAGCCATTCCGCGCCTTGGCATTTAAAATCATGGATGACCGTTTTGGTGCTCTAACGTTCATACGTATCTATTCAGGAAAATTGAATAAAGGGGATACAATTCTTAACTCCTTTACTGGTAAAACTGAACGTGTCGGCCGTATGGTTGAGATGCAAGCAAATGAGCGTATTGAATTGCAAAGTGCTGAAGCAGGCGACATTATCGCAATTGTGGGCATGAAAAATGTTCGAACCGGCCATACTCTTTGCGACCCGAATCACGAGTGTACACTGGAAGCGATGGTTTTCCCTGAGCCAGTTATTTCTATTGCAGTCACACCAAAAGATAAGGGCTCCACCGAAAAAATGAGTATTGCTATTGGTAAAATGGTTGCAGAAGATCCAACGTTTAGGGTTGAAACTGACGAAGATTCAGGTGAAACCATTCTTCGTGGTATGGGTGAATTACATCTTGATATTAAAGTGGATATTCTGAAGCGTACTTACGATGTTGAATTGATAGTAGGTCAGCCTCAGGTTGCTTACCGTGAAACCATAACCAAATCGATTCAAGACAGCTATACTCATAAGAAACAATCAGGTGGTGCTGGTCAATACGGTAAAATTGACTACACCATTGAACCAGGCGAACCAAACTCCGGGTTCACTTTCATCACATCCGTTGTGGGTGGAAATGTTCCTAAAGAATTCTTCCCTGCAATTGAGAAAGGGTTTCGTTCAATGATGGATACCGGAACGTTGGCAGGTTTCCCTGTGTTGGATGTTGTAGTTAACCTCTCCGATGGTGCTTACCATCCCGTTGACTCATCAGCAATTGCCTTTGAAATTGCGGCAAAAGGTGCGTTTCGTCAATCGATACCCAAAGCGGCTCCACAATTACTTGAACCAATTATGAAGGTTGACGTTTATAGTACAGAAGAGGATGTCGGTAATGTGATTGGTGACTTGAACCGCCGCCGTGGAATGATCGTAGGCCAGGAACCCAGTGCATCTGGTGTCCGCATTAAGGCCAATGTTCCTCTTTCAGAAATGTTTGGTTACATCAGTACTCTGCGCACTCTTACCTCCGGTCGTGGTCAATTCTCAATGGAATTCTCTCACTATTCTGCTTGCCCAAGCAGTGTAGCTGAAGCAGTGATTGCCAAAGAAAAAGAAAAGAAAGCCGCAGAAAAATAATAAGTAAGATAGTTAATCACTTTTAAAAAGCTCTGTCAGTTTGTTCTGATGGGGCTTGAAATGTGACATGCACAATTCAGTAAAGATGAGACAGAAATAAATTTGCGATCTTTTACATTTTTTTAAGGCTGATTAATTTTCAAATTAGGTTTTAAAGAAACTAATTCATATTATCAAAAGACTACTGCTTTTATTTTTCCTCTTTTTTTTCCAGCTTATGACCATCAAGATGTCGTTCATTACGTTCATTATCTTGTTTCTCTGTCCGTTTTTCCTTTTTTGTCCTCCCGAATTTAATGCGATTTTCAGAAGCCGTTTTTTCTTTTTCCAAACGATTTTTAGCCTTTCTTTTTTTATTAAGATTAATGATGTCTACCATAGCACTCTCATTTAAATATGTTGTTTATACTATAAAAGATCAGTGGATCCAAATAATACTAAAAATACACAATTTATTTTAAAGGCTTTGAAATAAAAACTTCTAATATGTTGATGAACATCATAATTCCCCATATATAGGTAAACAGTGAATAAAATAAAAAATACAGTGCCCACATATAAATAATCTTCTCTGATATCAAATATGGAGAAATTAGCATTAATAAAAGTTGTTCAATAGCAATTGTTGCCGTAAATAACCAAAGACTAATAAAAAAGGCATTGTTGTATGCAACAAAATCACGGGTTTTGGAGAAGAAAATCAGAATTAAATTGAATATAATGAGCAAAACTATAAAAAATAGCTCTTTATCAAGTAATTGCGGTTGGTAATATATTAGAGTAAGACATAATTCTAGAAACAATATGGACTGTAGCAGTAATATCAAGCCATTATTCTTTATGGTGCTTATGCTTTTTTTGCAGAAAAGAACTGATAGGATTATATCAATGCTCACTGTACTGGCCTTATATTTACAATAAAGTTAAGGGGTTCCGTATACATTAAAGTGCAAGCCTTTGCTAATGAGAAGTTTGCAGTAGTATATGGTGTAAAATTACCCGAATTAATTACTTTCCACGACTTAATATACCCTAATTTCTTATCGAATTTTATTTTTAGGTAATTAATATTGTCGCAAATACAACCGTTTGGTCCACAATGTGGTTTGAATTTCATCAAGTCACTGAACAAAACATTCATTGCTTGCTTTTCACTTAACCATAAGGGTTTAAATTCACAATAAGGGTTATTGATTGTAGGAACGACTATATTCTTCCTAATCACTTTGGGTATCCCTTTATTCACCTTTATCGTATATACACAGCCATTATTGTTGTATTCTAATACATAATTATCAATTTTTTGTGACTTCCACTGCTGAAAAAAAAATTGATAAGAATCAACCAAGCGTCTATGCATGTATATCGAATAAAGAAAAAGTAAAGTGCCAGTTAGTACCAGTACTATAAAAAAAACAACAATTAATCGTGTCTTAACCTCATTTGAAAAAATCATTTCTTACTTAGATCATGCCACCTGATTTTTAGTATAGCAGTCTTGTTGAAAGTGCACTTAAGCAAGGAATGTGGTTAATGATTTTTCACTTTTATTCTTATGGTAATATTAAATTATTTTGTAAACTGTAATGAGAGTTTACTGGATTAATGGGATCAGACCCAATTGATTTGCTATGTTTTTTTGCAAAAAATACATTAGTTTGTGTTATCCCTCGCATTTCATCTTCGCCATCCACGATGGGCTACAGGAAAGCAAAATATCTTTGATCATTCCCAATACAAATCTTGTTGTGCAAATTTTGAACACGAAGCTATAATTAAACTAGGTTTTTTCCAAAGGATTATTTCATGAAAAGGATAATGTTAGCTGCATTGGTATTTGTACCGGCAACCCTCCTAACGGGTTGTGCCACAGAAACCACTTACTATACCTCTGGCTACAACACAGCTTATGTCTACCCGGGATCCCCTTATTATTATGGCTATAATAATGTCGACTATGGACTATCTATTTATGACGGAGGCTACTATAACGGCGGCTGGGGCGGCGGTGCATGGCGAGGGGGTAATAGTTGGCGTGCCGGCGGTTGGCGTGGTAGATAGAGGTTTAACATACTAATGGGAAGGAGAACGCTACACTAGTAAGTGTAGCGTAGACTAAAACTTAGGCCGCCTGAGCCAATATAGTGATCGTATCCATCGTTTCGTGAAGATTGATTTTAGGACTAAAAAAGCTTTTTAGAAACTTATTAACAAATTTATCTGGTTCTTTATCTTGAAGATCTGAATATCGCCTAAATTTATCAAGTTTCGCGAAAAAAGATTAGACAAGGAAACCGTCATGAATGTGTTGAGATTATTATAAACGGTAATGGAGAAGTCGTGCCCTACTGTCCATAAAACCATAAAAAAGCGTTCAATGTACATTTGATGTATCAAACCGATAACATGCTTTGGTTATTCGTGGTATAATTGTTTAATACTTAATCATCTTGTTTTTCTGATAAAACAATTTCTCAAGTAATTTCAACAACAAATTTATCCCAATGCCAAATGCTAATAGGGATGGATCTATAAGGAAAATTCATGAATTTCAAAGCATTGGGTCTTATTGAACCTTTAATTAACGCAGTTCACGAAATGGGATATGAAGAGCCGACTCCCATTCAGGCACAAACAATTCCAGTGATTTTACGCAGTAACGATTTGCTAGCTTCCGCACAAACGGGTACAGGGAAAACAGCAAGCTTCGTTTTGCCAATTTTGCAACTAACGAACCAAAAAACTCTTAGTAAACCTCGCAATACAAGGGTGTTAATCTTGACTCCTACCCGTGAATTAGCAGCCCAGGTTTTTGAAAATCTCGTTCGGCTTGGGCGTTACTTACCGCTCCGGACAGCGGTAGTATTTGGAGGAGTTAAAATTAATCCTCAGATAAATAAATTAAGTGTTGGAGTGGAGCTTTTAGTAGCAACCCCCGGACGTCTTCTGGATTTGCAACAGCAAGGTGCACTCAGATTAGATGACGTAGATACTCTGGTGCTGGATGAAGCAGATCGCATGTTGGATATGGGTTTTATCCATGACATTAGAAGAATCATCAAATTATTGCCTGAAAATCGACAAACACTTATGTTTTCTGCCACATTTACCAAAGAAATCCGTACCTTGGCAAAAAGTATATTGCATCAGCCTATGGAAATTGATGTTGCTCCAAGAAATACGTCGGCTGTCTCTGTCAAGCAATACATTCATCCTGTGGATAAAAAACGTAAACATGCTCTTCTTAGTCATTTAATTCACAAGAATAAATGGGGGCAGACCCTGGTATTTTCGCGAACAAAACATGGCGCCAACAAGTTGGTAAAACAATTGGCCGAAAACCAGATTCATTCCGTTGCTATCCACGGCAACAAAACTCAATCCCAGAGAACGAAAGCACTAGCAGATTTCAAGATGGGAAAAGTTCATATTCTTGTCGCTACTGATATTGCTGCCAGGGGTATTGATATTGAAAAATTGCCTTGTGTGGTCAATTTTGACTTGCCTCAAGTTCCCGAAGATTATGTTCATCGAATAGGTCGTACAGGGCGTGCAGGAGAAACAGGTCTTGCTGTTTCACTAGTCAGTGCGGATGAAGTAGCGCAGTTACAATCTATTGAAAAACTAATGAAACAAAAACTGGACCGAATCAACATTGATGATTTTGAACCACAACATCATTTACCGAGCTCTGTTGCAACATCATCTCCAAATAAGCCAGGTATCAATAAAAAGGGTAGCTATAGTTCCAATCACAAGGCTCGAAAAACATTCAGAAGAAGTACAAAGAAAGTATAACGATCACTTGTATGGTAAATCCAGGTAAACTTGGGATAAGATTGTGCCTCGGCATTTGAATCTTCTTTTTGATCGTCAAATCAATAAGTTAGCCTATCAAAATTGGAACGTTGTCATCGCTTATAGATGATCTAATAATTTGAATGATTTTTTTACTGACAGGATTGTTATGTTTTTCAGGTCTATAGACTAAACAAATCTCATCTCTAAATACAGGCGCATCGTCTAATTTTTTAAGATGTTTGTAGGGAAATGTAACTCTTGTAGGTAAAATACCATATCCAAGACCTAAGGACGTGAGTTTGGCGACAACTTCAAGATTAGTAGAGTTAATCACCCCGTTAAAAGTTGCCTTTTTGCCAATTTTTTTAATTATGTATTGTGATTGAGCAAGTTTTCTATCATAAATCAGTTTATTTTGTGCATTCTTGGCATAAAAGACTGAGACCTCATCTGTTGATAGCTTTATTATAACGAGATCAGGATGTTGTATGGGGTTAACAACAATGCCAAAATCTGCTTCCCAACTTATCACCTTTTCAGTCATCTCTCTTGAAAGGCCGTGAATTAAATTAAAGCAAAGGCCCGGGAAGTCAACTTGAAGTTTTGGCATAAAGTACTCAAGAGTGTAAAGAGCGACGGAAGGGTGAAGAGCAATGGTATAGTTTCCTTGAACAAATCCTGATTCAGGATTGGCTATGTTTTGGAGTTGCTCCCATTCATATAATAGACGATGAGAGCGTTGCTTAAATTCCTCTCCAAGTTTCGTTAACTGGATCCCATTTTTTAGCCTGATAAATAGTGCTCCACCAAGTTTATTCTCTAGTCTCTTTATAGAATAGCTAAGCGCAGGTTGAGATATCCCAATAATTTCAGAAGCCCTTGTAATATTGAGCGTATCACTAGCCGCTATGAAATACTTTATATCATCCAACAATAAAGACATAAATCATCAATTTTACATTAGACATAAATAGAATTTATCACAACAATTAAAATAGATCATTTTAATTATTTGTTGAAGATCTGTACTCTTCATTTTAGGAGGGAAAGAAAATGAAAAATACAGCGTTCACCTTAATTACAGAGAATCATTACACTAAAGATTACGTACTTAAAAAGTCATTAGATAGCGACTCGGCTATAGGAATAGCCAAAAAAATATTAGCTGAAGTAATGATTTTTCGTCGTGTTCCGGAGACCATTAGCTTATGTGGTGTGGGATGTCAAAAGTGCGCTTCACCACATTTTCCAAAAATCATCTCAGCAGTTAAAAAGAATGAACCTGTTACTTTTATATTACCTGCCTTCCCAGGAAAGTCCCCAAACCCTGAGAAAGTTCTGGGCTCTCTACCAGATTATGCTGAACGACTTTCTCTTAATTTTTTGGGAACACTTTGTCAGCGAATAAAAAAATTTTATACACCGGGAATCAAGATTATTCTGTGTTCCGATGGAAGAGTTTTTAGTGATGTGATTGGAATGAAAGAAAGTAATGTCACCGCCTACCAAGTTGAGCTAGATAGACTTATCAAGGAAATGTCTCTTTCAGATCTATCCATTTTTAACCTGGATTATTTTTATAAGGATCTTCACTTTGTTCAAATGCGCGATGAACTCATGAAACGTTATGGACAGTCCTTAGACTTTCTTAAGCTCAAGATTCGCAACGGTGCAAAATCATCGTCAAGTCCAGATGAACAAGAGGCAAATCGTATGTACAGTGGAATTACTCGTTTTTTATTTGAAGACGCCATGCATGCAGGTCAAACAAAAAGTCGTTCGGCTATTCAAAAAGAATCTCGTTCTAAAGCCTATGAGGTCATAAGAAGAAGTAATGCCTGGAGCGCGCTAATTTCCGAATACTTTCCTGAGGCAGTTCGACTGTCCATCCATCCGCAAATTTGTGGGTCAAAAAAACTAGGAATTCGTTTAATAGGAAATGAAAGCTGGATGACTCCTTGGCATGGTGTTGCCGTTGAAAGCAAGAATGGATATGTCTTGCTGAAACGCTCAGAAGCTGAGGCTTTAGGTGCAAAATTAATTTATTCTTCTGATGGACGTCACAGTCATTATCAATTAATGACAGAGGTGGCCTATGAATTATAAAGTGACTCATCTAAAACCATTTGGTGTGCTCTTGGAATGTGTGAGCGAAAAGATGAAGGTGAACGATCTGGATATAGAGAGCTTGCGTCATTTATTTTGGAAGAATCAACTCGTTGTATTAAGAGGGTTTGATGCATTTCAAAATGCTGAGGATTTTTCTAATTATTGCGAATCCTGGGGAGAAATTAGTCTTTGGCCATTTGGAAAGGTACTTGAGTTAATTGAGCAAGAAGATCCGGAAGATCACATTTTTGATCATAGTTACATGCCCCTGCATTGGGATGGTATGTATCGACCCCAAGTCCCTGAATATCAGATTTTTCATTGTGTCAAAGCGCCTTTGCCTGGACAAGGAGGAAGGACAACTTTTTCAAACACAATTTTAGCTTTAAAGTTTGCGTCTTCTGAAGTAAAAGAATTTTGGAATAAAGTGACTGGTACTTATCAAAGAAAAATGGAATTTTATAGTAGTAAGACGGTATCGCCAATTATCACGAAGCACCCTCAAAAGGATTTTTCAGTAATTCGCTACAATGAACCTCCCACTGAAGACAAAGGTCATTTTGTAAACCCGCCAGATCTTGAATTTACTGGTATTAAGCATGAAGAGTTGGATTTTTTCCATCGAAGTCTGGAAAAAGCCCTTTATTCACCAGATAATCTCTATGCCCATGAGTGGCAAACTGGAGATATAGTCATCGCAGATAATTTTTCGCTATTACATGGTAGAGAAGGATTTGTCTCTAAATCCCCTCGTCATATTCAACGCGTTCATGTTTTGAGTAATCCTCCTTTTGATAATCCTGGTCTGGAGTCTTACGAATGAGTGCACAAGTTGCAGACGTTGTGATTGCTGGCGCTGGTCCGGTAGGCCTCATGTGTGCCTACCTGGGACAACTTTGTGGTATCCGTACTGTTATTGTCGATAAGTCTGATGGTCCTTTAGAGGTTGGTAGAGCGGATGCGCTTAATGCGCGCACTTTACAACTTCTTGAGCTAGTCGATTTATTTGATGAACTGTATCCTTTAGGAAAGGCCTGCAACACCAGTTCGGTTTGGGCAGACGGAAAATTCATTTCACGACAATCGTCATGGTGGGAGGAACTGGAGGGTTGTTTGCATAAACATTTCCTTATGCTTGGTCAGTCGTATATAGAAAAACTGTTAGATGAGAAACTTAAAGAGACTGCTGGCGCAGTAAAACGTTCAACAGCCCTTGTCAACATTGAGCTTAATAAGGCGGGATGTCTCACGACTCTTTCAAATGGAGAGCGTATTCAGTCAAACTACGTCATTGGTGCAGATGGTGCACGTTCCTTTGTTCGAAATCACTTTAAAATACCTTTTGAGATCATACGACCACAAATTGTATGGGCCGTAATAGACGGCATTATAGACACTGATTTTCCAAAAGTTCCTGAAATCATCGTATTTCAGACAGAAACGTCAGATGTGGCCTGGATCCCAAGGGAAGGGGAAATCGACAGGTTTTACGTAAGAATGGACACCAAAGACTTTACCTTGAAGGAAACAATTGACAAAATTAATCATGCCATGCAGCCTCATTCCTTAAGTTTTAAGGAGATTGTCTGGTTTTCACAATTTTCGGTCAAGGAATCTGTAGCCGAAAACTTCTTCGTTCAGAATCGTATTTTTCTTGTCGGCGACGCATGCCATATTCATTCAGTAAATGGTGGACAAGGTCTCAACACAGGCCTTGCAGACGCATTTAATCTCATGTGGAAGTTAAATATGGTAATGAATTTCGGAGCCTCCAAAGAACTTTTACAGAGTTATGAAGACGAGCGTAAACCAGTAGCTCACGATGTGATAGGGACTTCAGGTGAGCTTGTCCGTTCAACCAAGTATTCACTGAATGGAACACATGCCCAAGACTACGTAAAGATTATACAAAGACGTGCTGGGAATATCACTGGGATGGGGATTCGTTATGGAGAAGCAGGATTTCGTGGCTCTCGACTCTTTGATTTTGAAATTTTTAACGGCATCGTCAAAACACGACTTTACTCTCTTCTGGATTATATGAAATTCACCTTGCTAATCTTTGGTTATAGTGAATTGGATCTAAAGTTTCCAGAGTTTGTAAAGGTTATTCCAATTTATCCAAACCAATGCCAGGAAAATTTTTGGACAAATAACACGCGATATACAAACCAGGCCATTTTAGTGAGACCTGATTCATACATTCAATCCTCCGTGCCACTGGATAAAATTGAGTCCCTGTTAGAGTTGGCAAAGTTATGATAAAAAATCTGATTTTTTTAGCATTAGGAATGTTTACAGTAGGGTGCAACACATTTCTAATTGCCGGACTTCTTCCTCAAATAGGCCAAACGATTGGACAACCAGTTGCAGTAACCGGTCAAGGTATGACTATATTCAGCTTGACTTATCTTCTTTCAGCACCACTTTTTTCAATGCTCTTTGCTAATAAGTCGGTAAAGCGTATTATTCAACTCGCACTTATTGTATTCATCTGTGGCAATTTAATAACGCTACTTTCTGAAAATATCGTGCTGTTTTTGATTGGAAGGTCTCTTGCAGGAGTAGGAGCTGGGATTTTTACTCCGTTATGTATCACCATTGCAGTTTATTTTGTCAGTACCTCAGCCAAGGGACGAGTTTTAAGTTTTGTCTGGAGTGCTAACAGTGCAGGCGTAGTATTTGGCGTTCCTGTTGGACTTTACTTGTCTTCATTGTTTCATTGGCAGTTATCGATTGCCTGTCTTGTGATTTTAGGCTTAGTTGCATTAATTGGTTTTTCACTGCAAAACGCCGATATAAGATTGCCCAAGTCTCCACCATTTGGAGCCAGACTTCGCCTTATAGTCAATCCAACAACGCTATCGGTAATTGGAGTTACTTGTTTTACAGCCCTGGCAAGTTTAGGACTATACTCGTATATCGCCCTTATTCAATCAGGATCTCCTAATTCACTGGGCATGACGTTGTTCAGTTGGGGACTGGGAGGATTCATAGGAAGCTCACTGGTTGGAATTTTTATCGATCGAACCAGAAAACCACGGGTTATTATGGCCTTAATTTTAGTTGGCCTAATGCTTACTATAATTTCTATACCCTTCACCAAGAACTTGCCTTACTTGGGATTAATCTCTTTTTTTATGTGGGGTGTTTTCGGGTGGGCTATCGTTACTCCTCAGCAACACATTTTATATGAATTACATGAAAATCAGGGAACCATACTGGCCGCTATAAATTCTTCGGCCTTGGGGTTGGGAGCGGCTTTGGGAACGCTGCTTGGCGGCTTAATCATTTCTTCTGGATTCAGGGAAATCTATCTTCCTTTACCTGCCGCAACTTTATTACTCTTTGTATTGATATGTCAGCTAATGTTAATTAACCATTCAAATAAGGTGTATAGTACATGAATAGGCCTGTCGTCATTGTCGCTCCATTATCATCAGGAATAGAATTGGCTCCTGCTTTTAAAGCTCGGGGAATACCTGTTATTGCAATCACACTGAAACATCCGGATTGGGTTGGATTTGGAGCAAAAATTCAAACTTCCGACTTTATCGAGATTATTCCAGACCAACCAAATCTTGTAGAGGTGCTTAGAAAGTACGACCCTCTTGTCATTATTCCTGGTGCCGATGAAGGGGTTCCCCTCGCGGAGGCTCTGGCTGCAACCTTAACACCTCGGTTTGCTAATGATCCTAAAAAATCCCCTCATAGATTACACAAGGCTCTCATGCAAAAAGCTTTGCAGGAAGCAGGGGTTCCGACTCTCAAGACACTCAATACGTCATCCGAAAATGAAGCTGAAACCTGGATTAAGACAAACGGATTAATTGATTCTCCACTTGTAATTAAACCTCCTGTATCAGCCGGCAGTGATAAGGTTTTTCACATTCCAGCAAGAGGAGATTGGAAAAAGGCGTTCAACCGAGTTTTATCTGAGCCATCTAAAATTACCGGAAACATTAACGAAACCGTTGTTGTGCAGGAACAGGCTATTGGGACGGAATTTGCTGTAGGTACTGTGAGTGCCAATGGCAAACACTATTTAGCGCATTTAATTCAATACAATAAAACATCCTCTAATGATCGCAAAACGGTTTACGACTATGTCGAATTTGTGCCTTATAGTGAAGAAAGATATGGTGAATTATTTGATTATACTCAAAAAGCATTAGATGCTTTGGGAGTTCGCTGGGGGGCTGCTCACAATGAAGTCATGCTCACTAAGGATGGACCCCGTCTCATAGAAACAGGTGCCAGAATGTGCGGCGGTCCAGTGGTTGGCTTTGCTCGAGAAGCTACTGGTAGCAGTCAAGCGGATAAATTAGTTGAGATCTATGCCGATGGTGATGTCTCAGCCAAAGAATATGTATTTAAAAAAACAGTTGTGCCTGTTTTTTTGAAATCACTCGCTAAAGGAAAAATATCGAATGTTGAAGTCTTCGCTGACGTTTCTAAATTACCGACCTTTCTTAATGAACATATTTGGTTTAAAAATGGTGACCTTGTTCCACAAACGGTAGATTATCTTACGAGTATTGGAATTGTTGGGCTAGCTGGAGACCGCGAGTTAATTTTATTAGACTATGAAAAAATTCGAAACATGGAGTCGAAATTAGTTATCCAAAAATTTTAGAGAGTAAAACATCAATGCCAAGTAATCTAAGAAAGTACCGTATTTGGAATTGGATGTCTTTCACTTTTCCAATATACGGATACCGCTTGTCAGGAGTGAATTGAGAGGCGCTTGCCTGAGTTCTATTTACGTTTGGGCAGTGCCACAAATAATGAGCCTGAATGATTTAGTGCATTTGCTTCCACACCCGCTTGATCACCTTCTCCCTTATAGACGTCAACATGAGCTCCAACAATGGCGCCACCCGCGTCTTGGGCTACACACCATGAGGTAGATTTTTTGCAATTGTAGATAAAATTCATTCCAACAGGAATTACCCTGTGATCTGTTGCGCATGATGTATGTGGAGTCAGAGAAATATTTTCTGAACCATAAGGGCCACCATCTTCTTTAGCAAAAAATACAAAGCTTTGATCGCGATTGCGCAAATCGGCGGCTTTATCGGGATTGAGAGAATTTAGATATTTACGAATCAGCTTTTCTGTTGCAGCGCTTTGTTTGATTTTTTTAGACACGTTACAGCGCAATTTTGCTTCATCATGACATTTCGGATCTTTGGCGCAACGCTCCATTGCGTCCAGATTGCCACCACAGGTTGGGTCTTGTGCGCATTGGACTATGCGGCCAAGCATGGTGCGTGGCCTGCCATTGGCGCCATCGTAATTGAGATGAAATAATTGACCATCAAGAATTAATGAACCAGATCCTTGAAGCATTAAAAAAGCAGGATCATTGGGGTCTTTAACATGGCCAATGATATATTTTGGATCTAAAGCCCCGTGATTAATTTCTCCTCGATCTGGTGCTATAGAGTAGGCGCCATTGGCATTTTTCAGACAAAATCCACGCACCATTTTGCTAACCGGGTCAACTCCGCAAAGAGGCGCTTTCAAATTAAATTTTTTGCATTCCGAAGCAACACTTACAACCCCTGGGTTACTATAGATAGGATATAAAAATGCTCCTCCTTGTTTGGTGCGAGCCTCTAAAGGGGCTGGTGCGTAATAGGCAGTAAATTGAAACTCACCCTTTTTAAATCCAGCATGATTTTCAGGCCAGCCATCGCTTTTATACCAGTCAAATTCGGTTTTGATGTTCGATAAAAATTTTGGATAATCACCTTGGGCCGCTTTTGCAATAGTGAGCATTTTTTTGTTGGTATTCAGGCACCATTCCTGGCGTTTGAATTTTTGACCAGCTATAGTCACTGTCTGAAATTCACCATGGTAATTTTTGCAGTTTTCAATCTGATTATTTAATGCCTGGATCACTTCATCCATATTGCCTTTGGGGTTATTTAACGGCAGCTCTGATGATGAAATTTTATGAAATTTAAAACGCAACACACCAGGCTCTTTGGCGGCCATTTTCTGTCTTGAGGTTAAGTCCGCGAGCCTTCTAATATCTAAACAGCGCTGGATTGGATCAGCAGGGAGGGCTGCTTGAGTGATGATGCTAAAAGTCATCAGTGCAATTATTAAAGCGGATTGAAACATTAGCATCCTCCCCTAACTATTGATTTGAATTTGTAACAAGGATTATATCGGTTATTGGTCAGCCATCAAAGGGATGAATTTAGGTAAATTCTGTGATCCCAAACCAACCATTATACATAAATTGTGTCGAATCCCAATGGTTAATGATTCGCAGGCCAGGGCGGGAAATTTAATCGATAGTTAATATGAATAGCCCAGACTTATGGTTTTTAGTGGTTTTTGATAATCTCTCATTACTGAACTCAAAAATTTAAAATTCATCAGAGCTGCGGGGTTGCAGGAGGGGTATCGGCTTTCTCCATTGGAAAAGGTTTTTTTTCATCCAGGATATCGTTTAGTTCCTCATCGGTCAGTTCATTTAAGGCTCTTTTTAGTATCGCAGCATAATGTTCAAACATATCCAAGGATGCTTGATTAAGGGGTTTATCTGAGCCGGGCCTAAACATAGTATGTTCGGAGACATAAGTCATCAAATTTTGTCCTTTTCTATTCAAAGGATTATCGAAAAAATCAATTGGGATAGGTGGCTGATTAGCATAGTGATTGATTTGATCCAGCGAGAGGGCATAAGCGCTTTCGATTGTCTCATCAGATAAACCATAATTTTTAAATTTCTCAACAATCGGATCCAAATCCTGACATTCACAAAAAGCGCTTGAATACTCTTGATAATAAGCTTTTAATAAGAGCTTATCTAATAAGCTTTTTGACTGGCAGAGCTTGAGGAATTGCGCTGGAAAATCTGACCATCTGACCTCTCCTGAAGGAGCTGCAATTTTTGATAAGAACTGATGAAAATTCTTTTCTTTACTTGAAGCAGATAACAGTTTGATCGCAAACATAAAACAGGTTATCTCATCGTATTGAATGGCCTCAGAAGTCCAAAATATTTTATCGATAAAAGAAAATTTTTCTTTTGCATTAAATAAGCTTTCCTTGACAGCTTGATACACGATACTATCGGCTGCGTCCAAAATAGCAACGTTCATACGATTTCCAGTTGGCGTACCTGTTATTTGAATCTCTAAATTATTAAAGTGAGAAAAATTTTGCATTATGACCTGAACACGTTTTGTTTTGCCAATCTCTAATCGGTCATTTAGCAGTTCAGTGAATAAAGTACCTAAATCACTATAGGATATAACTCTTTGGTCATTTTCTTTGCTTGACTCCTTGCTTTTTTTATACGCTATCATCAATTTTACTATTGCCAAGCCTGCTGACGATAACTTATCTATATAATCTGTATGCAAAGAAGTATACTGTTCAGTATCTCTGTTTGCGCTTCTGAGTTTTTCTGCATAATTTAGAATGGCTAACATATCATTTCTTAATTCAGCTAATGGATAACTCATTTTGGTATCATGCAAATCTGTTTAAATAAATAATAGACAAATTGTGTTTCAATAACAAATAATGGATGTGACAAAAGGAACTTCAAGTTTATCAGGAATAGCTGATCGAGATAGTACGAGTAAAGGCAAAAGGGTACACATCCAAATGTTTGTTTTAATTTTACGACCAATATGATATATTATTGAGCAACATTACGTGCCATCAAATAGCTTATGTATAGTAAATATCCAGCGTTTTTCCCAAGTAAAAATACAAAATCTTCCTCAGGTGTACAGTTTACAAATATTGCAAAAACTTCCTCTGCAATCGAATCATTATACCGAGGTGATAATAATCTTTCAGGCGTCATTTTTCTTTTACCTACTCTGTTTACTGGAGTTTTTTGTCAAAGCTTCCCTGAAGTAGTAGATATTGAGCAAATAAGATTGCACAAATTAACAAACCTATCGAATGATTTTCATATGGTGAGTATGTCAGAAGATCCTCAAATTGCATTGGATTGGGGGAATGGATGCTTTATTACAATCGACCCTGCGTTATTTTCTGATTATATTGTAGATGTTCATGCAACCTTCCGTAAAAATCAGCTGAATTTTCCTGGTCGAATGGAACGGGAAAAAGAGCATACCGCCTTAGTTGTACCCTTTTGCAGCATAAAAAAAATAACGGTTCACGATAAAGAATTAGTTAACCCTTTTTATGTCAGTATATCTCCTGATAATCACGAAGCAATAATAGCGTTTAATACGCTCTACTGTCAGTTAATTTCACTTTTAAGAAAAAAATACACTCAAGAAGTGGATGAGGAAGAAGAGAAAATAGCATTACGCGATTATACGATGGCTTATTTAGAATTTTATGATAAGTTCAGTGGCAGTTCCAATCCTTTTCATCAAAGCCTTTCGGAACTATTCGGGCTCTATCCGGAATTTATGGAGAATTTTTTGCAATCGAATCATGTAACATCAAAAATATGCTTGCTGAAAGATCTTGCCCTGAATTCATCCGATAACTTATTTAATGAACATCCTTATACCAAGGGTATTGATGTTTCTTATATCAATAGAGATAAAAATAGCACTACTTGTTATGAAGATGACTGGTCAAAACCAATTTATGATTAGAAATAAGACAGATGGAATATTTAGAGAGTATTTAGGGTCAAGATCTGACCCTATTGCTATCAAGACTTTGGCTGGTATTTCTGCGATTTTTTCGCGAGAGAAACCTTATCAAAATTGAGTCACTTTATTTTCGATATTTGCTATGTATTGATTCATCGTTGTGGTCGCCATGGGTTTGTATGTTTTTAAACATACCTAGATTAACGCGAGGGGGAACACCTGCAGTTGTTATAGACACAGTTGAGTTTTGAAGATTATGGTTGTTAGCTGTCTCACCACCTCTTTTCGTTATATCGCGTGGTTGAAGTTTTAAGTGGCTTTTAAACAAGTTCAAGCTTTTGATTTTAGAAACACGTTGTGATGACAGTTTATCAATTAGCTTGTCACAGGCATCAGATCTTGCTTTATCCTCTTTAATATCAGCTATTTCCTTAAATCCTTGTCTCATCGTTCTTGGTACATCATGTATTATGAATCGATTCTGTTTAAGAGCACACAGAATAACTTCTTCATCTTCTTTATATCGCCCGGAAAAATTTTTATACAATAATGGCTGTTTCTCAATCGCTGCGATAACGATTTCTTTATCGTTCTTAAATACTTGTGCAGGGTCCTCTTTGAATTTGCCCAGATACATAAGAAAAAAGGGATCCTGTTTCACACGGCACAGAGTTTGATACCAAATTTTATAGGTTTCTATAAAATTCTTATAAAAATCCTTTGTTGGCAGGGGAATATATGGGAAATATTCCTTGAAAAAGAATTCCCACAACTTATCATTTTGTTGATGGATTAGCCGCCCTTTCAGTTCAGTGGAAGTAAATCTCAAACTCCATAAATCATTCCAGGTACTAAGGTATGAGCCAATTACAGTAAGCTCATCTTTACAAAGATCATTTAATGATTTGGTACCACGATTCTTTAAACGGTTACTTTTTGTCATTTTTTATCTCCTTATTGTGGCTTTTAATTTCTCAATGTGTTTTTGATGAGTAAATCTGACTTCAAGATGAATATAATGCTTTCTTTTTATTAAGAAAACATTAATAGTTAACAATAGAGTTATTAATTTTTTGTGCAGGACAATTCCAGAGCACAGACAAAGCTCGATTGCGTCTGACCCCATTGAGCCTCAGACTAAAAACTTGTCCAGAATTTTTCTGTTTCTCAGCTGAAATTATTCTTACGATAAAGCCAGAAAAAGCTATTAGAACAAACTTGACCTGATAGACACTTCTGAAAACCGGCGACTATCAAATCAAGTCTAAGTCGTATACAGTTAAGTTGTTTTCAAAATTCCGTTAAATAGACCTTCCAGTTTTTTATTTCTAGATTGACCAAATGTTTTTTTAGAAAAAAACATATCGCGATAATAGGTAGTATTTGATTGTTCTTCCAAGTTTTGCTTTGATTCTTTTGAGCGCGCTCTAAAGTATTTGGGAAGATTATTTTCTTTTGTCTTTTGAAGATTCTGAATCTTTTTGACTACTAGCATTTGATATTTATCTAAATGATCGTTGAAGTTTCGTAAGCAGTTCACTTTATTGGATAAAATTTTAGCAAAAGGTGAGTATCCTTTGCTGTCATTTTCTTGCAATGAATTGTGTCCATAAGCTTTCATTGTTTCTTTAGAAAACCACTGAAATGGGGTTAAAGAAGTTTCACTAAATAAATCCAAATTTTTTCGAGCATTTTTGTAGCCATGTTCTGGAGAGCATAATTCAACAAATTGATTAAACCGGTTTTGATATGAATTGGGTAAATAGCTCACTAAGTTACAATGACTAATTTCGGGAGAATTCAGAGCATTTATAATTGCAAAAAAAGGAGCGTAGGATTCTTGTTCTAATAATGCTTGTGCAATATCCAGCCAACGCCGAAATGCATTTATCTTGGTTTTGTTACGCTTATGGACTAAAATATCGTAAAATACAAAGGATTGAGTGAAAGCATCTAATTCTGTGATGTTGTCAAAACAATCAGATGTTTTTTCTCGAAAAAATTTCCCTAGTTTTTTAATTTCCTTTTTAGGCAAACTTGCCATTTCTTTTTTATATAATTTTTCAAAAATATTGACATAATTAAAAATTAAAGTTTGTTCCATTTGTTTATAATAATTTGCGAAATCCTTATGCCCATAGGGTATATTTTTTCCCTGCGAGACTAACAGCCGATCAAATTCAACGGAGGGAAGTTCTCCTTGCGAACATAAGTGACCAAATAAATGGTCTTTTTTTCTAATTAATAAATTAAAAAAATCAAATGGCTTATTTCTTCGAATAGTTTCCCTTATTTTTTGATAATTTAATTGAACAATATGCGTGCCAATACTAATAGCTTCATGCATCAAAGTTTGTGGTGTCGAAATTGCTAATATATTATTTTTATGGAGCTTTGTATTTAAATGGCTTAATCCAGAGTTTACAATTCGGCGAACTGTTTCAGCACAATTAATCCCATATGTTTTGTAACGTTTATTTTGAACTAAATATTCCATTTCTTTTAGCATGCGCTCTAAATCCAGACCATACAAACTTGAGGAATTCTTCTCATTGTTAATATGAATTGGTAATGTGACCGTTTGATCCGGATGGGCTCCAACTATAGGTTGCTTGTCAAGATTATTAATAATTTCTTCATCAATCTTTTTCTGAATTAATCTTCTTAAATTTGATAACTCATTGGATAAAGGGATATGCGGGATATTTATTAGTGATTCCCATTCAGGAAGCTGCTCATCAAGCATTTTTTTAATTGCGAGTCCATTATCATCTTCAAAAAAAACCGGAAGACTATTACATTTATCGTCTATATATGCTTGAATTTTTTTAAATGACTTGTTAACCCCTGTTAAGAAATTGTCATCTACTGAGCTATTCTTATGCTCTTTTAACAAAGGCAGCAACTTTTTTTGCAAAATGCCAATAATATGTTGATTTTCAAGTTGTTTAAAATGGGGAATATTTTTTTTATATAAATTATAAAGCGGCATAATATCCGCATTTTTATTAAGAAGAACTCGGCAGTCTCTTATAAAAGCTTCTAAAAAATTTATATCGTTTATTTCTTTATCAGATAATAAAGAAGTTTTTTCATTGAGAAACTTAATTCGTTGGCTCTCTAATGCCTTAATTAATTGCTCTAAGGCCTGCAATTTGTCAGAAGTTGTCCTGATACCTTTTTCTGTATAATTCTTTTTAATTCTTAAAATGTTTCTTTCTATTTTTAGGTTCAGTTTGGAAAAAAGAGAAAGAACATCAAAATGCTCGGGAATGTTTCCATTTAATGCATTGTATAATAACTTGTCCCATTTTGATGAATGATTTTCTTTTAAAAATTTTTTTAGTTGTTTGAAATCATTTTTGTGCTCTTTTTTAAGGAACTCAATAAAGTTTTCAGAAAATTTTGTAGTATTATCAATCCATAATAGTTTGTTTTCAAAAAAATAATCGCTTAACAGTTGTTTTAACTTTGAATTTAATTGTTCAAGCTGATTTATTAATTCAAAATCTTCAGTGGTGTAAACAGAGGTTAAGTCCATCTTTTTAGGGCCAAGCATTATGGTATGAGAAATAGGAATTTTACCTTTAATTTTTTTTTCTTTAGGTTGAAAAAATTCTTGATCATCAAGTGTCCATTTAAATTTTCTGCTTTTCCACTCTGCTTCATAGTCTTCACTAGGGGTATTTAGGCTAAACGAATTATTGCTTCCAGGAAACCAACTAAAATAAACAACAATCTGTTTTGCTTGATAAGCAATCTCTTCGGACCTGATAAACTGATCTGTTTCTTCTTCATAGTGTAATGATGGAGTTATATTGCTATTGATATAATAGGGTATTCCATTTGTGTCGCAATATTTTTTTACTAAAGCCAGGTTTTCTTCATTATAAGGAATTTTTAAAGCGACAGAAGCATGACCAATATTACCTCCGAATAATCCTGTTTTCAGATTTTCTTTGAAGTTTGATAATTTTTTATTTTTAGTCCCCCAGGTTCGAATTTCTATAGTTCCATTATTAGATGGGGTTGTAACGTTATGAGTTTTAGGCATAAATTTATCCGATGAAATTAATACGTTTCTTATTTAAAATGAAAGTTCTAATACTTATAATAAGATCAAAAAATTATCTTTTAGGTCTTTATTTATACCACACGAATCTTAAATCATTATTAAGGGGGTATAAAAACATTAAATAATGTGGTCAAGCAAAAAAAACACAACTCAGTTAAGCGTCATTAATTAATCCAGACCATGATCTATACATCATGGTTTGCTGGCCGTGATATTTTCCTGGAAGAAATTAATGCAACATTATAAGATGTTGTTATGTGGAGTAACTGAATCTTTTGGACAAAAATGATCTCGATGTTTGCAATCCCCAATTGTGATACTGTAAAAAAAGCTCGTACCTTCCTGGAGAAAAATAAAATTGATTATGAGTTTATTGATTTCAAAAAAATTCCACCAACAAAAGCACAAATAACAGCATGGAGTGATTACTCAGGTGAACTTCCCATCAACAAAAAAGGAATGACTTACCGAAAATATAAAGACCATTATGAAGCATTGAGTTTGTCGGAAAAAATAGATTTTATTATCGCAAATACATCACTCATTAAGAGACCTGTTTTGGTACAAGATGGCAAAACAATCGCATTGGGTTTTAATGAAGCACAATATAAAGAACTAATAACGAACTCTTGAAAGCAAATTGAAGCAATCGAGACTGACCCCCATTGATCTTATCAAGACCGTAGTAAGATATTGTTTCTAAGTGTAATACCTAAGCGACGATAGCTGATTTTTTTTGATATTTTAGCTTATCACTGGCAAAACCAACTCTTTTAATATATTCCCAGAGCAGGGTGTAAAGTACGCCAGAAATTATATTGATTTTAAGTGATTTGATTTTGAAATCACGCACCAGGACATATAATTGAGTTCTGACGTCATTCGGTAATTCAAAAATACCAACAGGTCGAGACGGTAAATTTAAAATGAGTGGGAATACAGTATCAGAATCGGGCTTTTGAGCAAGCATTGCTAAAAATACGTTAGGGCAAATTTTACCAATCTTTGGTTGTTGGATTAAATCATAGCGAAAATCTATGATGTCATGAGCCGTCTGAATTAGCTCACCACCTTGAGTAGCTTTAGGATATATGTGCTCTAATGCAGAATAAGTTAATCCCCTGTTCCGCTCGATAGAATCGGTAACTCTAGGGTCTTTTTTTATAAAATGCGTCAACAAAGCCAAGTAGGCGCCGGATATCTCAATATTATTTTTCGCAATATTTTCTCGTAACCTCGCATTTTGGTTTGAATTGTATTGCAAAGTGAACCTTGCTTGTAATGCCAATTTATTGGCAAATAAATTGCAAAAAGCATATAAATCTTTTTTTGTAATTAAATTTTGCTCAATAAATTTATTGAGTACTGATAAATCATCTTGATCCAGTAATTTTTTTAAAAAAGGACTTAAGTTAACTCCTAAAGAAGCGTCTCCCAATGCGATAATCACTTCAGGTGACGCACTATCAACGATATCGTCCAATTTGCCAAAAAGTTTTTTTAAACGACACAAGAACAACGCTTTGCGAAAAATGAACCAATAATCCCTGGGATATAAATGCATTACAGAAAATAGGATGGCTAAAGTAATGGGATATTTCACGAAGCGACTATGCCCTATTGTGTATACCCATAGGGAAAGGCAAGGAATGTTTCTCCAATAGAATATTGATTTTGGAACATACTTGGCTAAAAACAATTGGCTACCCGTCATAGCCAATAGGGCTGCGATCAGAATAGATAACAGTTGTAAGTAAGGTGTGAACTCATTGATTAAGACTTCATATGTACTAGGCATTGAGATTCTTAATAGGTTAATGATAAGTAATCTATCAAACGCTGGGAGCTAAATTTTACCGCTGTCCACTGCCATTTTTAGTAGCTGTCGTTGCGAGAACCCAGAGTGTTTCAAACAATTGGCTTTAGACTAATTAAGAGGGCATTTTAATCAGCTTGATTTAAACTAATCCTTTGATTTAGCGATCAAAAATGAGAATAAAGTGCCGAAGCATCATCTTATCTTAAATTTGTCTTGATTTACCATATATTCTCATCATCTGTTGTATGGAGCAATCCATTGTTGTGAGGTAATGCCGTATCTCCTCTTAGGAAATTCAAAACAATGTCCTGCCAGTTTTAATGTACTATCCCTCCCACTGAGTTGCTATTTCAAATGGTTTTTACCGTATCATTGACGACAACGGAACAACCATGATAAAAACAATCCAATCTCATTGAATTATTAGAATAATGTTGAAATTTTGTTTTTTTATTGGTTTGGGTTTGATAGCTGGCGTAAGCTTTGCAAAACCTTGTACCATCACTCATAGAAGCTGCTTAATACTAAAAAATCACTATTCGCAGTTTGCTAAAATTAAGTGCAATTGGCTAAGTGAAGTAACTTCTAAAGGAAATTCTCAAGGCTCTTCACAATTGGATTTAGCCTATGGTGATGGGCTTGGCGCTCCCGAACCTCGAGAACTTTTTTGCACGCTGAATATGGGACAAATAACACGAATTTTTAATTTCTATAACCCTTACTGGGGCTCATTCATTGAATTTGATCTTTTTTCAGAGCAACAACTTGGTGTACATATTACCGATGGCTGGAGTTCAAAAGAAAGTCGTTATTCATTTAAGTGGTAAAAATGGATTTAATATAATGAACCACTTATCAGGTTGGCTATTGACCGAAACTGGCTTAGTATCCCATTGCATTCAATTTTTTGAGTGAGATCATTAACTCAAATAATGCTTTTTACATAAGCCATTATAAAGTGTTTAAAAAAAGTTCTGTTTTATACCTTGGTAAAACAGGATACTCGCTAAGTTTATCCCTAAAAATACCAGAGACAAGATAATCAAGGTATTCACAGGTATTAGTGTAGCAATACCTGTATATATGGCAAAAGCTATCCAGGTTGATGCAAATAAACAGGCATTACTCGAACCCGCTAATGTTGGAAATAAAGACAGTCCTTCACCTACTATTAGAGGAAAAACTAAACCGGCAGCATAGATGTATATAAAAAAAGCAATTATTGTGAGGGTTAAATTATAAACTCCCATGAGAGCGCTCCCTAAAAGAACCAGGGTTGTCGAAAAATGGCAGATTAGACTAAAACGCAATTTAATAATGGGCTGGACATGGAATAATATTCGATTTGTGACCACAAAACCAGCCAAGGCCAAAAAATAAGGCAATGTATCCATAATAAATAGGGATAACATCAAAGTGATCAACAAAAATGAAGGGGCCCAGGATACTTGTTAAGGAACTATAACTGGTTCCTCAGCCAGTTTAATTAACTTATTGGGATTATCAGAATTAATCAATGAAACTTGTTCATTGATTTTATCTATCATAAAGTCCGCGCAAGACTGTACAAGTACTTTTATATCCTCCCAATATTCATTTTCTATACCGATATAAATCGATTTGGCCCGCTTCATCACAGGTCGATAAACTTTAGGTAAATGATTCAGTACCCAATCTGCCGCTGCAGTTTTGGATCTTATTGCATTTGTTTCCAAAGTACTCCAGATTCGAGCGTAAGTAAGTAGGACATTTCGAGTATCATGCTCAAGATCCATGGCAAGTGTATTTAAATCATGAATCATGGCTTTTATAAAATCATGATATGGCACATGCGCCAATAGCCGCTCGGGCTTTAATCCAAGTAATGTTTGGCTCTTTAATAAAACTTGAGTAATAATTAGCGCGAGATCAGGCATTTCATGAGTCAGCCATGGTTCAATAATGCCTTTCTCAAAAGATTCGCGTAACCAATCACCATATTGAAAATCAAAGTGAGGAGGATATTGCCAAGGATTAATCGCTGCTTTCTCAACAATGGTCATTTCAATGGGCCTTTTTGAACTTTTCATGTAAATGCCCGAGATTTGGAGAAGATTAGCAATTAATCTGGTTTTTTCCTCTGGGGTTGTTACACGATTGGCGACAACGAATAAGTCAATGTCGCTGTATTTTTGCAGTCCGCCTACAAGAGACGAACCATAAAGATAAACCCCTAAAAGATCAGGTCCTAAAATCATTTTCAATAATTCCAGGCTTTCTTTGAGTTGTTGCTGCATTTCATGGCTATAAATATTTATCATAGGATTCATTAATTTCCTACTGGTATTAGGCGTTATATAAAAAGATTCATACTTTTAAAATTATCCAAATGTAATGACGATTCTTGCTAGACTTCCAGGTTCAATAATATTGATTCATACTCAAATCTTCGCATACAGTTTCTTCACCAAGGGGCCAATGGTTAGACCCTGAACCAGGATGGAAAAAATGACCACCATGTATGTCATCATCAAGATGGCTTCAAAGGCAAACTCATCTGTTTTCCCAACTATATCGCTCAACGAAAGAGCCAGTGCTACGGAGATCCCCCCGCGCAAGCCTCCCCAGGTCAGAATCTTGATGCTGTGCGGTGCGAACTTCTGTTGATAATGCATCAAGGTCAGCGGAACTGCTACGGAGATCCAACGTGCCAGTATCACCACTGGAATCGCAATTAATCCAGCCATTAGATAATGTTTATTGATAGTTAAAACCAGCACTTCCAGGCCGATTAAAACAAAGAGTACAGCGTTTAATATTTCATCCAGCAACTCCCAGAAGGTATCCAGATGTTCGCGTGTTTTATTTGACATTGCAAATCTTCGACCATGATTGCCAATCAACAGCCCAGCTACCACCATTGCGATGGGTGCTGAGATATGAATTCGTTCGCCCAACGCATATCCTCCCGTCACAAGTGCAAGCGAGATAAGAATTTCAACCTGATAATTGTCGATGGATTTTAACATGTAATAGGTGATATAGCCGGTTACTAATCCGAACACCACACCTCCTATAGCCTCTGTAACAAACAGCATCAGCAAATGTGAACTGCTGATTTCATGGGTACCTGAGGCAATTTCAAGCAGGCCCAGAAAAAGGACAACGCCTACCCCATCATTAAAAAGCGATTCCCCGGCAATTTTAATTTCCAAATTCTTAGGCGTGTTCAGAACTTTTAAAATACCCATCACCGCAATCGGATCGGTTGGAGAAATAAGTGCACCAAAGAGCAGACAATAGATAAAGGAAAGTTGAATGCTGATGGCATGGAGCAACCAATATATCAATAGGCCTACAATGATGGTAGAGACTAGCGTGCCGAAAATGGCTAGAAGTGTAACAATGATTTTCTGCTCAGAGAGTTGACTAATATTGACATGAAGTGCACCAGCAAAGAGGAGGTAGGCTAGCATCCCATGAAGCAAGGCCTTATTAAAATCTACTCGTTCCAGAAAGCTCTTGGCACCAGAAATTATTTCGGGCCAGATAGTGCCAGCGATATTCAGACATAGGGATAGCACCAGGGCAATAGCCATCAATCCGATCGTTGGGGGAAGTTTGAACAGTTTAAAATTGATGTAGCTAAATAATGCTGAGAGTGTGATTAGAACAGCTATGATTTCAAAAAACGACATAAACACTCCTGCGCCGATATTTCTAAAAAACACCTGAAAATCATATGAGCCATCGTGGAGCGTTTAGAGACGAACACGTGGCTCTCTGATTTAATTATTTACAAGCAATGTTGATTAGAATTTCTCTTCATACAAAGATTAGCGAAATAATATCTTAAATCGGATACGAAGATATCCCCTTCATTTTCCATTATAAATATTCTTTCAGGCTGCAATTCAAGATAATTGGATGCTTTTAGAATAGAATAATAAACTGCTCCTGCATAGGAGAAAATCCATTTGTCCAAAAAGGGTAGAATCATATCGGGATTATTAGAATAAAATCGTTGGTAAATATCAGCAATTAATTCCTTTCTCATTTCGAAATTACTTTTAAAATAAAAATTGTTTCGATCTTGACGATAAAGTGTGAATGGCGTTTTATCGGGGTTGTTTTTAAAACCTGCATTAAGATTCATGGATATAATAATACCTTTGGCATTTTCAATTTGTAATGTTGCAGTATTGAATAAATTGTACCCATTGTATTCTTTCAGATAGGATTTTAAATAATCAACCGCTTTGTCCGTTAATGGATCAAAATAACTTTGAATAGAAAAATTTACTGCGTAGTCCGGGTTATTTTCATCATAGCCGCAGCTGACATAAGTGTTGTAGGTAAACAGATTAGGAGAGATTTTTTTTGAAAAAACCTGATCTATTTCATTTTCCACCTCTTCGCAGCTGAGTTCCAAACCTGCAACATTACCGCTAACTCGAACGATTTGAGTTGGGAAATCAATGGTTCTTTGGGTCATTTGATTAAGATCAGGTATTTCCTGCTCATTACTGTAGTGCCTGACTACTGTATTTTTATTTTGCGGTAATGGGGAAAAGATAAGACCTTCTGCACTATTGTCAAAACTGGCAAAAGCCAGAAGGGGCGATAAAAGCAAAGCGCCCAATGAATAACTTATTTTCATCACAAACTCCTTTTTAATTAATCAGAACTCCATTCAAATTATTATCAGATTAGAAAACTGTTGAGAGTTACTCTAATTCGATGCGGCTCACAGTATATCTTATCTGGTTTGAGAACCAACTCTATGAATAATATAAATAAAACATAGGAAACATACAGGTTTAGTAATATATCCTATATATAAGGCTGGGACTTGAATTTAGCGTGCAAAGATTGTGAATGGTTGAAATACAAAATTCAACCCTATTTTGTCTGATTTTTGATTGAAAAAACAAAACGATCATAATTATAAATTTGCCTATACTTAAATTATTAATTTTAAAAATTAAAAAATGAATAAAGACACTCCAAGCTTTAGTGAAGCTAATGAGCAAATAGGTAATTCAATACATCATGTCTGTTTAAATGCATCAGATGCAAAACTCATTAAATCTAATATTCAAGAGAGTTACCATAGCTGGGCTAACATGCTTTATCCCGGAGTTTTTTTGAACTGGGGATTATGTAATAAAAAAATATATCGGGAATTATTGGCATTAAACTTTGATTTTTCTGAATTAGGTCCTTTTCCTCATGTGTATGGGCAATCACTACTTTTTTATTTGATAAGACCATTAATTAAAATCCATTTTTTTAATAAAAGATTACTTGATGTGGGCTGTGGTAATGGCGTGGGTTTAAAAATAAGTTCTGAATTATTAAAAACAAGATACGCTTTAGGCATTGATTTAGTAAGTAAGTTGATAACGAATTCCAATAATAGTTTCTACATAGAAGATAAAATTAATTACATGCAAGCAGATGCAGAAAATATGGCTATGGCAAATGAAAGTTTTGATATTGTAACCAACCTTGAAAGCTCACATCTTTATCCGCAAATAGAGTATTTTTTTACTGAAGTAGAGAGGGTTTTAGCTACGAACGGATTTTTTTGTTATGCCGATATTAATATTGAGGTGAAGCAGCAAGCAGAACGATTAGAAGCCTTCGTAAAGACAAGAAAAAATTTACGCATTGTAGAAAAGCATAATATTACCAAAATGGTTCAGGCATCAATTTATCAGCGTTTAATTGTCAATGAAAAAAGATTTTATCAATTAGCGCAATACTTTTTAGGACCTGATAAGGTTACACTTACTTCAGAGCTGGCTAATGTAGCCAGTTCAATGGGTCTGATGTTTCTTCCCTGGTGGAGGATTCGCTTTAAAAATCCAGCATTACAAGAGCTTGGACAGTTTGCTCGCCGGTGCAAGTACTGGAATAAAAAATATTATTTTTATTATTTAATTCAAAAGATCGACTCATAATTTAACACATATGAACCATATATAAAAATAAACAGGTTGATCTTTGAACTTTTTTCGATTATCACCTTACCCCTGTTCGTTCGGGCTGAGGAGACGTTTACTCAGCCTCGAAGCCTTTGCGTCAAGACCAGCAATGCTTCGAGACAGCGCTCAAGCGCTTCCTCAGCCCGAGCGGCGATATATAAGAGTAAACACAGTTTTATCTTGACGGCTATGGCTCCGGACCCAACAACTCACGAATTAAAAAAGTTTATATTGTGGTCTTCGATTAGAAATTTTTGAGTTTCAAATCCAGTCCTCTTTCTAAATCGTGAGGTTGGTTCTCCTCATTATTTAAAGTTTTATAGAAGGCAACAGCACCTCTGCGAGCTACATGCACCGGTTTTTGTCCGTGGTCTGAAACTGCGACTTTATTGATTTCTTCTCCGCCTAAAAATGAATCTGAAAAATCCAGGAGGTTTTGAAAAAAGTTTTTCGTAGAATACAGCTCAGTTAACATTTGATAGGCAGTATATCCAGCATTATTTCTATGCTCTCTATACGCATTCCAAATATTGAATTCCTGAGCCCTGTTTTTTAACGCGACAAGAACCTCTTCTTGTCCTGTAATGGATGCAATGTGAAATACACTATTCCCTCGGGGAGTCGTTCTCATCAGTTCTTCTGCAGAATAAAACGGAAGCACCAATTTAACTGCTTCGATGTCTCCTGCTTTCACCAATAACATCAAGGGTGTATTCACTGGCATACCACTCTTAATAAGGTTGGTATTTACTTCTATATTGGGATCATTCGGAGTGGTTAATAATTTTTGAGCTGTTTTTGACGTTTTGGCCAACTCACATAGCCGAGTTAAAACAGCTTTGATCTCTTGTTGATATAATTCTTTATAATTATTCAATGAATTAAAAACTCTTGCAGCCAGAAAGCTGGTTAAGGGAGTATTGCCTATTTGATCATTAGAAAAAGGATTTGCTTCAAACTGTTCAAGCATTTGGACAGGTTCTACTATTTCTTTTGGTGATGACAAAGATGGAGTCATGTTGCTGTCTTTGTACAAAGGGGTGCCTGTTATTGTAATGGTAGGCTCTTCAGGACTAACTGTATGCGTATTTCTTTTGTCAGAGGTTCCAAAAAAACCAAAGAGCCAGTTTTTAATAGTTAGTACAATAAAAACAATTGGAGCCCAAATAAATTTAAAGCTTAAAATATAGGGTAAATAGGACTGATTGTTTTCGGGAAGTGCAAAAAATCTTGACCAAAAATTTTTAGAAGACGCTGCCATTAAAATCTCAACTAATATATTGTCGTTAAATTATACAGTCAGAATCTTAAGTTATTATTAAATGGGGATAACACACATCTTTACAATGCGATATGGAATTGCTTCGACTAGTTAATTAAGCGATTCAAATCCAATATCAATGTCTTCGCACTAACAGGATAATAAAAATAAGCTTGTATCTTTGCTTCTGGATTAATTAGCAAAATTTCTGTCCCATGACTCATCGGTGTGGTAGAAACGGTAACATGCAGCTGTTTTTGTAAGGTATTTATTGCTGACATGTCACCCCTAAGCGCTATAAAGTCAGGATTAAACTGATGAATAAATTGATTTAGTTTCTGCAAGGAATCATGCCCAGGATCAACTGAAATGAAAATAACTTGTGGTTTTTTGGTTTTAGCTAAACGCTCATAAGTTTGATTAAGCGTTTGCATAGTAAGAGGGCAAATCATTGTGCAAGAGCTAAAGCCAAAAAATAGTAAAGACCAATGACCTTTTAAGTTGTTTTCCGTAAATAAATTTCCATGATTATCAATAAGTTCAAAATGAGCGATGGGTTGAGGTTGATTGATGTAAACTCCATCTTCCAGGTTGACTTTACTATGATTAAAGACAACGTAAACAATGAAACTCGCTGCGAGAACTAAATAAAAAAGGATTATGGAGGTAATCTTGTTCATATTGTCAAATAATTAACAGCAATCCATGCTACACTTAAATAAAATATAAAGGGTATCAATGTAAATGTATACTGGCTTCTTTCAATTGGATGCCTTACCAACTAATCAATTAATAGGGATCTATGATCCCAAATTAGTTATTCTCTCTTTTTTAGTGGCTGCTATGGCTTCTTATATTGCACTTGATTTAACGGGACGCTTAAGAGATCACAATAATACAAAAAAAGATGCCAGGCTCTGGTTATTGGGTGGTGCTATTGCGATGGGGTCAGGGATATGGTCTATGCATTTCATTGGGATGCTCTCATTTACAATTCCTGGTCTTGTTTTGGAGTACGATTTGTTATGGACTGTTTTTTCACTTTTTGTTGCCATTTTGGCTTCTTGTTTTGCCTTATTTATATTAAAAAAATCAATCATTAATATTATTCATCTCATTGCTGGCGGTTTAATTTTAGGATTAGCGATTGCCTCCATGCACTATACAGGCATGGCGGCAATGCTTATTTCGTTAAATATTGCTTACCTGCCTAGCTTATTTTTGTTATCAATTCTTGTGGCAATTTTAGCTTCAGAGGCTGCTATCTGGTTCGCTTTAAAAAGCAACACGGTCGTTTTAAAATTAAGAACCCGGATTAAAATTTTATCGGCCATCACCATGGGTTTGGCAATTTGTGGAATGCATTATACAGCAATGGGTGCATCCGTGTTTACTCCTCTATGTAAGCCCATCGAAATAAGCAGTTACCACGGACTTAATCAAACCCTCCTGGCCATTATAATCGCTGGAGTCACTATAGTGATTTTAGGCATTGCTTTTTTAGCTTCTTCTTATAAAGAAGCTAAAAATCAACAGCAATTTGAAAGGGCTCGAGAATTAGGCATGGCTGAAATTTCAGCCTCTGTTTTGCATAATGTAGGTAATGTGCTCAATTCTGTTAATGTGTCAGTCGAAACAATGATAGCCAGCCAGCATTCTTCACCGTTGCAAGAAATAAAAAAATTAGCAGATCTATTGAATACTCATAAAGAAGATTTACCTCAGTTTCTCACCCAAGATCCGCACGGCGTTCATGTTGGAGCTTATATTAATGAGTTAGCCCAGTGTTGGCAAAATGAATATGAACTCCAGATGGGTGAATTAAAAGAAATTTCCAAAAATGTCGAACTTATCAAAAACATCATATCAACCCAACAAAAGGTTATTAAAGTGGATAATTTTGAACAGATTATTTCTATTAATGATCTTATTGATGAAACTCTTCTCTTGTCAGGCGTTCATCTAAAAAAAGAGATTAAGGTTAAGAAAGAATATGGCGATATCAAGCCTATTACGGTTGATAAGATTAAATTGTTTCAAGTATTCGGTAATCTCCTTTCCAACGCAAAAGATGCCTTACTTGAATCCTCAAATCCAAATAAAGCCCTAATCATTAAAACAGGGCTGATAAATAGAGACAAAATTGAAATCCAGATTTCTGAAAATGGTATTGGTATTTCAAAAGACAATTTGAATAAAATTTTTATTTTTGGTTTCACAACTAAAAAATCGGGTCATGGATTTGGTCTGCATGCCTCTGCTCTTGCTATCAATGAATTGGGGGGCGAAATTCGTGCTAACAGCGAAGGCCTTGAAAAGGGTTCTACTTTTACCGTTAATTTACCTTATCGCAAAGCAAGCTTATTAAAAGAGGTGGGAGGGGTGTAGCAATGGATACTCAAAACAATTTTAGAATATTAATTATTGATGATAATCCTGCGATTCATCTTGATTTTCAAAAAATATTAAAAATGAGAAAATTAACCCCAACATTTAACAAACTAAATCAACTGGTCTTTGGAGATAAATCAGAATCTGCCGAGACTGATTTTCCATCCTTTCAAATTGACTGTGCTTCGCAAGGGGAGGAGGGTATTGAATATATTCAACAGGCTTTAGATCAGGGAGAACCTTATGCTTTGGCTTTTGTTGATGTTCGCATGCCTCCTGGATTAAACGGCATTGAAACCATTAAACGCATTTGGGCCTCAGATAAAGAAATACAGATTGTGATTTGCACAGCCTACTCTGATTATACCTGGGAGGAAACTGTAGATGAATTGGGGCTAACTGATAATTTATTAATTCTCAAAAAACCCTTTGATAGTATTTCTGTACGACAACTAGCCTGTTCATTAACCAAAAAATGGCGATTGATGCAAGAATCAAAAAATCGCGAGAAAATTTTGGAAAAAACTGTCGAAGAACGTACCAATTCCCTACAAAAAACTTTAATTATGCTTGAGTACCAGTCAACTCATGATAGTTTAACCAATTTACCCAATCGAGCTTTGCTAGTGGATAGGATTAATCATGAAATTGCTCGGGCTAAAAGACATAATTTGATGTTTGCCGTGATTTTTATCGATCTTGATCGATTTAAACTAATCAATGACAGTTTTAACCATGAATCAGGCGATATTTTACTTAAACAAATAGCTGAGCGCCTGTCTAAGGTTACAAGAGAAGAAGATACCATTGCACGTTTAAGTGGTGATGAATTTATTTTCATCTCCGTCTCATCAGAAGTACATAAAATTGAACATGTAGAGCATATTGCAAAAAAAATTTTAGATACTTTCAATGAAAGTCTGCAGATTGCAGATCGAGACATTATTATTTCTGCAAGCCTTGGAGTCAGTGTTTATCCTCAAGATGGCTCAACAGTTGAAGAGCTTTTACGTAATGCTGATCTGGCGATGTATCGGGCGAAGGCTTTAGGAGGGAGTCAATTTCAATTATACACGTCTGAATTGGAAGAAAAATCCATTGTTCGTTTAGAAAAAGAATTTGATCTGCGCCGTGGACTAATTGAAAATGAATTTTTTTTAGAATATCAACCACAATACGATATGCAGGAACAAAAATTAATTGGGGTAGAAGCCCTGATTCGTTGGCGACATCCAACACAAGGTATTTTATTGCCTATGGATTTTATCCCACTTGCAGAAAAAACGGGACTAATTGTACCGATTGGTGAGTGGGTTATCAGGACAGCTTGTTATCAAAATAAGGCCTGGCAGGACAAAGGAATTCAAGCCTTTCCTGTTTCAGTAAATATTGCGACTAAGCAATTCATGCAGCCTGATTTTATTACAATGATTAAAGATATATTAAAAACCAGTAAGCTGGATCCTAAATATTTGAAAGTGGAAGTGACTGAAAATGTCATTATCAATACAGTAAATGTGACTGATTCAATTAATGAATTGAAGAAGCTGGGTGTGAGTATTGTTCTTGATGATTTTGGCGCGGCTAATTCAGGATTTAATTATCTGAGTAAGCTCCCCATTGATCAATTAAAAATTGATCATTCTTTTATACAAAATATTAATTCTAAACGTTCAGATGAAGTGATTCTCCAAGCGATTATCGACATGGCTAACAATTTACATTTGGATTTAGTCGTTGAGGGCGTTGAAACTACGAGCCAGTTTAAATATTTAGAATCACATAATTGCTATAAATTCCAAGGGTTTTATTTTAATAAACCAATGTCGGCTGATAAGTTAGAAAAATTAGTCCATTCTCTAAAAACTTGACCCATGTGTCAGATAAAGTGTTTCATAACTTCAAGTAATCAATACAAATTTTATAAGCGTAAAGGACGCTGACCCTAAAATGCGGTCCTCAAAACATTATAAAACATCATAGTAATATAATTTAAGAAACATCGAACGTGGTATGATAGAAAATTAATATGGTTAAGATAAAAATATCTTTATGACAACCGATGCATTCAAACCAGTTACTCTTCAAGGGAACAATGTGACACTGGTTCCGCTTTCTGAATCACATCATGACGACTTTGTCTGTGCAACACAAGATGGTGAATTATGGAAGTTATGGTACACATTTGTGCCGTCACCCACCTCAATGCGAGCAAATATCCTTGCTCGCTTATCTATGCAAGAAGCAGGAACCATGCTGCCCTTTGCCGTCATTGATAATCAAACACAAAATGCCATAGGGATGACCACGTATTTGAACATAGATAAACCAAACCGTCGTGTTGAAATCGGTGGCACTTGGTATCGAAAAAGTGCGCAACGTACCTTTGTAAATACAGAGTGTAAATTACTTCTTCTTACTCACGCTTTTGAAACCATGGACTGTATCGCCGTCGAATTCAGAACACATAGTTTTAATAAACAAAGCCGAAAAGCGATTGAGCGTATCGGCGCAAAATTCGATGGTATTTTGCGAAATCATATGATCATGCCCGACGGCACATTGAGGGACACCTGTGTATACAGCATCATTGCAAACGAATGGTCTGCTGTTAAAACTCATTTGCTATTTTTGACTTCAACATGATGAAACAAAATCCGTTTTCCGCTATTAAACAATTATTCAGGAAGCTATCCCAATGCTAAAGCGGTTTCGTAAGATGAATATCATTCCCAAAGTAACAGGGCAAAGGTTCGAATTTTGCATACAAAGAACGCGAAAGGGTGTAATAAAAAATGAAGTCATGACTTCCAAAATGTACATTGCTTTTTACTTAGATTACTTTATAGTTAGTTTCTCCAAGAAACGTTTAATCCTTTGAATGGATTTCATTCTATGATTTCGAAAAAAATAACCCAAATTTCATTTTCCATTGTTTTCGCACTGATTACTGGGGCAACAGAAGCAAATATCACTCGACCTGAGGATGAACAACAATTCGCACGCTCTATTTATAAACAATTTATCGAAGTTCAATCTGGATTCTCTACCGGATCAACAACGCCTCTAGTCGAGGTTGCTGTAAAACGCTTAAAAGAAGCAGGCTTCTCCGATAAAGATATCTTTGTTGGTGGTGCTAGTCCCCAAAAGGCCAATCTGGTTGTTCGTTATCATGGTACTGGGGAGCAAAAACCTTTGTTATTACTTGCGCATACGGACGTTGTTGAAGCCAAGTCTTCTGATTGGAGTATGAATCCTTTCCAACTTACTGAAAAAGAAGGGTATTTTTATGGAAGAGGCACTTTGGATGATAAGGCTCAAGCTGCTCTTTGGATAGCAAACTTAATCCAATATAAGCATGAAGGGTTTAAACCCAAGCGTGATATTATTGTTGCTTTGACAGCTGATGAAGAAGGAAGTAGCCCATACAACGGAATTAGCTGGTTGATTAAGAATCATAAGAATTTAATTGAGGCTGACTTCGCCCTTAACGAAGGTGGATGGGGCGATTTGGCTAAAGGGAAAAAAATATCACAAAATATCCAAGTGAGTGAAAAATACATTATCAATTACAATCTTGAGGTCCGTAATAAAGGCGGTCATAGTTCGCTTCCTACCAATGATAATGCTATTTATCGCCTTGCCGGGGCTTTAGAGCGTCTGTCAAAATTTAATTTTCCTTTAAAAACTAATGATGTCACCGCTGCTTATTTTAAACAGATGGCTACTATTGAGACAGGGTCATTGAAAACAGAAATGATTGAGGCAAGCAAGGGTTCTAAGCAAGCCATGCAAGGTTTAGCTGATAGTTCACCACAATGGAATGCTATTCTGCGAACCACGTGTATTCCTACTGTACTGGAAGGGGGACATGCAATAAATGCCTTACCGCAACTGGCTGTTGCCACAATAAATTGTCGTGTTCTTCCAGAGGACTCACCTGAAATGGTTGAGCAATCCCTAAGGGTAGCTATCAACGATCCGGAAGTTACGCTAAAACGCATTGGCAAAATATCAAGAGGTCCAAGTTCCCCACTTAGTCCCGAAATATTAAAAACTATTGCTCAGCTCACTCAAACCTATTGGCCTTCTGTTCCTACTATTCCAATTATGGTTACTGGTGCAACGGATGGACGTTATCTGCGATCAGTTGGAATTCCTACCTATGGGACAATGGGACTATTTTTAGATCGAGATGATTTTCGAGCTCATGGGCGTGATGAACGAATTCGCGTTGAATCATTCTATGAAGCTCAAGCGTTTCTTTATGACCTGGTGAAACAACTATCAAGCAATGTGACTTAAAAATAGCATATCCCGGGTTAGTCTTTGCTTAATTCGGAATGCTTTTGCCATTCTTATCATCCTCACAATAAGGAGCAAATGGGATAGGGCTTTTGGGTATTTACTGAGCTTTGGAAAACTAACATATGTTAAATGGTTTAAAGGTAATTGATCTGAGTTCGGTCCTCGCTGGCCCATCTGTAGGTACTTTCTTTGCTGAGTTAGGTGCTTCAGTAGTTAAAATCGAACACCCCATGCATAAGGATGTTACCAGAACATGGAAACTCCCGGGAGAAGACCCTGATTCTGAGATTTCAGCTTATTTTGCAAGTGTTAACTTCGGGAAGGAATACCTCTTTTTAGATCTCATGAAGGAAGAGGATCACAACCATTTCCTGCACCTTATTTCAGAAGCCGATATTTTAATAACGAATTTTAAAAAGGGCGATGATATAAAACTTCGAATGCAAGACGCTCATCTTCTCAGTATCAATCCGCGCCTGATCATTGGAAAAATAAATGGCTACGGTGAAGAAAGCGACCGCGTAGCCTATGATCTTGTCCTTCAGGGCGAAAGCGGTTTTATGTCAATCAATGGTACTCATGACAGTGGCCCGGTTAAAATGCCTGTCGCTCTAATCGATGTCCTTGCGGCACACCACCTGAAAGAAGCCATCCTTCTGGCACTCTATATTCGGGAAAAAAGTGGGAAAGGCAAGGTTGTTACTGTCTCTCTTTACGATGCTGCCGTTAGCAGTCTTGCTAATCAGGCATCAAATTACTTAATGACTGGTCAAGTACCACAGCGCATCGGGTCAATACATCCAAATATCGCTCCCTATGGCGAATTGTTCGATACAGCAGATGGTGCTCTTGTAGTCTTTGCAATAGGCTCCGATCGGCATTTTGAAAAACTATGTACTGTCCTCGGGCTAAAAGATCTGCCAGGGCAGGATGAGTTTAGGAACAATCAGAACAGAGTAAGGAACCGAGAGAGACTTGCTTCACTAATTGCTAAACAAACAGCGACATGGCAGAGCGATGAGCTTCTCGAAATTCTATACAGAGAAAATGTTCCCGCTGGAAAAATTATGGACATTAAGGAGGTTTTCGATAGCGATCGTGCGAAATCTCTCATTCGAGAAGAATTCATCGATGATATTCCTACGGCACGTGTCACATCCCTCATTTTTAAATAAACTTCTGTTGTTACTTAAAAAGGATTCATCTTCCCCTCGGACACTTCTCGCTTTGCTTTTTCAAGTTGCTCCAAGACCGACTCTATACCATATTCTGAAGCTTCAGTGAGTAATGCAGAAAAAATTGCTTTTTTTGCCTGAAATATGTTGGGGGCAACCTTATCTCGAATCATTTTGTTCTTTTGTGATTCAAGGTTCTCAAGAGCATGAAAATATTCTTGCATCTCCATTTTCGGATTTATATATCTTACCCCTTCATTAATGAGATTTCTCGTCACGATTTGAAACATTTCATAGTTCATTGCTTGTTGATACAGTGGATCAGCAGAGCTTTTCTGACAACTTAGCAGCAATGCCAAGAGGTTATTAGCAGTCAAATTAATATCTTGATTGATGGATAACGAGATGAGGGCATCAACATCCTGACAAAAGGCAGTGAGCCCTTTTAATATTCTGATGTTTTCTGGCTTTTCAAAATCAGCCCATTTGCTAAAGGTTGCTACTTGTTGATGAATCGTATTGAGGACATTTTCTATCCATTTTAATTCATAGGCATCAATTTCTTGCTGTGAACCATCTTTATCAATAGTCAATAATACCTTGCTATGTGGTCGCTTGTGTTCTCTCCCCACAGTTTTGATGGAGGTTTCTCTGTGTGTAATATATGCCGTATTTCCACCTGGAGGGTGTATAAATTGCTCATGTAATACATTTTTATTGGCAATCACATCAATAAATAGTCCATAGTCGTCAAATAATTTTTTTTGTAAGTTTTTGGCAAAACCTAATCCTTCACATACACTCAACACCAGCGTCAACCGAGGTATTACATTAGGATTTTTAAAATCAGGATTTTTTAGTAATTTTCCAAAATAGGCGGCAACATCATCTAAATTGTATATCTTTGAATTGCCTTTTTGTCTATCAAGGACCATGTCATCTAAGTCCTCATGTCCATGAGCCGAAAAATATATTTTAGTACGGTTTGTAATCGGTTCAGGAAAGAAATCAGGACCATCCAGGATCTTAAGGTCACTTCCGTCTGGTATTTTCACGAGTGTTGTGGGGCTTTCATGAATTATAAGCGTATCAATATTGGCCGTTATTTGATCTTGGGTCAAATTGATGTAAATGAGTTTATCATATTTGGAATGCATGACAGATCCCCATTTTTGGTTCAACATATTCTTAAAGTATAGAGCTTTTGATTAAAAATTTACCAAAAATAGAATGTTTCAATAAAATAATTTGAGCGCATGGTGAGAATTTGGGTGTTCAACTAGAAGGTGGCACTCACATAGTCCTTAACTAGACCTCTTGCATAACCTGTATATTTTGCTTTAGTGCGAGGCGTAAAGGTTTCAGGGAGCGAAGTTTACATAGAGTAAATGAGCACCGCAGAAATCTCTACAACACAGCAATAAAATAAAAGAGGCAGATTATGCAAGAGGTCTACTATTATGCCGCTTTGGCTTGGATAATCACTTGATGAGAGGTAATTCATACATGCGTAAAATTTTGGCTAAATTGTCATCTGGTTGCCCAATCAATTAGTATGAGCTACCCTTAACTTAGGAATAGTCTAAGGCAGTATTGACATCTCCATGGCCGAATTATTCAGTTGTAAGAGAATACGTTAAAGACAAAGGATTATGTTTAAATCTTACTTTTTTAGTCTTCGTTATAAGCTGATGGTAGCATTTCTTGCCATTAGTTTTTTTATAAGCATCGCTCTAGGTTATGTATCTTACAGCATGCTTAAAAAAAGAATGTTTGAAGAATTTTTGTACAACGTTAAGACGATGACGCAACTTAGCACCCAAATTTTAAATCGTGATGCTTTAAAAACTATCATTGATCAAACCAAAAAGCCGTTGTCAAACAAACAAATTAATGCCATTCAGCATTCAAAAGAGATGATTTTATTGGCAAAACAATTAGATTTTATCCGTTCTACAAGCAATCTCGTACAGTATATTTACTTGATTATCCCAACCCGAGATCCCAACGTAGCCAAGCAGATTGTTGATGCGGATTTCCTTTACCCCACCTCGAAAACACTTGATTTTTATGCCGATTTTAATATTTCCTCCTGGCCAGTGATGCAACAGGCATTTAGAGAAAAGGCTTTTTTGATCGAAAAACAATTCACTTATGATGACATATATCACACTTACACGATTTCCGGGTATGCGCCAATTTTTGCGAAGAATGGCCAAACGTTTTTGGCACTTCTGGCAATTGACATGACTAATGAAGACGCCCAAAAAGCCCTAAAGGTAGTGACTCAACAATCGATTTTAGTGGCTGGCATCGCATTACTCATTTCATTCTTTACTGCAGTGATACTTGGGGTTGCAATGACTCGAGGTATCATTCGGCTCGATAAATTAGTCCGACAATTTGCAAAGAATGATTTTAATGCACGCTCCGACTTGCGCAGTCATGATGAAATTGGCCGACTTGGATACAGTTTCAATTACATGGCAGATACTATCCAGCAAATCCTTGCGGCATCTAATCGCTTTGTCCCTTATGATCTTTTAAAACTCCTGAAAAAAGAAAGCATTGTTGATGTCAATCTAGGTGATCATATTTTGAGTGAAATGACGATATTGTTTGCTGATGTGCGAAATTTTACAGTTATTTCTGAGAAAATGAGCGTCAGAGATAATTTTGATTTCATTAATTCTTATCTTAAACATTTAGGGCCAGTTATTCGTAATAATAAGGGAATCATTGATAAATACCTCGGCGACGGCATTATGGCTCTATTCTCTGGACAGGTGGATGACGCCTTAAATGCCGCACTGTCTATGCACCGTGTTTTAGAAAAGTATAATAAAAGTAAAGACAGCATGCGTTACCACACCGTTCATCTTGGGATTGGAATTCATAGTGGCAGTGTAATGCTGGGTACTGTGGGGGAGGAGCAACGCATGGACGGTACTGTCATTTCAGATACCGTCAATTTAGCATCCAGGATTGAAGGTTTAACAAAGTACTATAACGCTTTAGTTATTATCAGCAATAAGGTGGTTGAACAACTCACTCAAAAAGATGCTTATTTTATCCGATACCTCGATAAGATCCGGGTCGTTGGAAAAATGGAACCGGTGTGTATTTATGAAGTATGTGACGCAGAAGATAAAGAAATCATAGCCTTAAAAAAAGCTACATTACAGGATTATAACCAAGCGCTTGATTATTTTTATAGTCGTAGATTTAAAGAAGCCGCAAGATTATTTGCACAAATTATGAAAACCAATCCAAACGATAAACCAGCACAAATGTTTTATGAAAGAGCGCACCATTTCACAACGCATGAACCTCCCAGTGATTGGGATGGTGTGATCATCTACGATAAGAAATAGGACAAGCAACTCCCCCATCCAGTTAGGTATGAACACTGGTCTGATTTTGATGGCATGGATATGGATGAATATTTAACTTGTTCTGAACACATATTGCGCGTATGGAAGGACTGATTTATTTGTTAAATAGTGGTGCTCAATATAATCAATAATTCACTTACCAGTTATTATTTTTCCATGCATTTTTTCTGCTGCCACAAAAGATAAATCACTGGAATGACAATCAAAGTGAGTATGGTTGCACTCACCATACCACCCACCATTGGAGCAGCAATACGTCTCATTATTTCAGAGCCAGTACCACCTAAGAGCATAATCGGCAATAAACCACCGATAATGGCAGTCACGGTCATAATTTTGGGTCGTAGTCGTAGAAGAGCACCTTCGATGACTGCGTCGTATACATTATGGCGTGTAAGCGCGCGCTGTTCGTGCTCTGCTTGCTGTTTTTGTTTTTTCAAGGCCTGATTCAGAAACACTAGCATAATGACACCTGTTTCAGCCGCAACCCCCGCCAAAGCAATAAAACCAATACCTACTGCAACAGACAAGTGATAACCTAGTAAATACAATAGCCAAATGCCACCTGCGAGCGCCAATGGCAGGGTAGCTAAAATGATGATGACTTCACTTAGGCGACGAAAATTAAGATACAATAAGAAAGCAATAATGGCTAATGTAAAAGGAACAACCAGAGACAAGCGTTCTTTGGCACGTTCCAAATATTCGTATTGGCCAGACCAGGTTAGTGAATAACCTGCGGGTAATTTCACCTGTTGTCTAATAATATTCTGAGCTTCTTTCACATAAGAGCCCAAATCACGTCCTGTAATATCCACATAAATCCAGCCATTGAGCCTGGCGTTCTCACTGCGAATCATATCAGGTCCTTCAGTAATCGTAACGTTAGCCACTTCACTTAAAGGAATGGTGGCTCCTGTTGGAGTGACAATGGGTAGTGAGCGTAAGTTTTCTAAGGAATCGCGAATCTCACGAGGGTAACGCAAGTTAATCGGATAACGTTCCCGTCCTTCAATTGTTTGTGTCACATTCATTCCACCCACGGCTGTTTCAATAATTTGCTGAATGTCTTCAATATTTAACCCATAACGCGCAGCTTTGATACGGTCAATATCTACGGTCACATAACGGCTACTGGCAACACGTTCGGCAAAAACGGACGTTGTACCAGGTATTTTTTTCAACACGGTTTCAATTTGTTGGCCAATGGATTGAATGGTTTTTAAATCAGGTCCTGCAATTTTAATTCCTACAGGAGTTTTAATCCCGGTTGCTAGCATGTCAATGCGGGTTTTAATAGGCATCACCCACGCATTGGAAAGCCCTGGCAATTTGAGACGTGACTCCAGTTCATCACGCAGTTTATTCATGGTCATACCGGGACGCCATTCATTTTTAGGTTTGAATTGGATGGTGGTTTCCATCATCGATAAAGGAGCCGGGTCTGTTGCTGTTTCGGCTCGCCCTATTTTGCCAAATACCGTTTTAACCTCAGGTATGGTTGCAATTAGTTTATCAGTTTGTTGTAAGAGTTGTTGTGCTTTGCCTGCTGAAATACCTGGAAAAGTAGTTGGCATGTAGAGCAAATCCCCTTCATCCAATTCCGGCATAAATTCACCACCAAGATAAGCGATAGGCCAAAATCCAATAAGTACGATAAAGGCAACGATTGCTACTGTTGTTTTGGGTGCTTGCAAACTGGCTTTTAGAATCGGTCGATAGACAGCCATTAAGGCACGATTGACTGGATTTTCTTGTTCTACTTTTATTTTGCCACGGATGAGATAACCCATTAATACGGGTACTAAGGTAATTGAAAGTGCTGCAGCAGCTGCCATCGCATAGGTTTTAGTGTATGCAAGCGGCGCAAATAACCTTCCTTCTTGAGCTTGTAAGGTAAAGACAGGTAAGAAACTCACCGTAATGATAAGTAAAGAGAAAAATAAAGGTGGACCCACTTCAAGGGCGGCTTGCTCCATTATTGACCAGCGATTTTCTGAGGTAATGGTATTATGTTCTATGTGTTTGTGGGCATTTTCAATCATGACGATGGCCGCATCTACCATGGCGCCAATGGCGATAGCGATACCCCCTAAGGACATGATGTTGGCATTAATTCCTTGCATGTGCATCACCATCAATGCGAGCAAAATTGCAATAGGCAAGCTAATCACAATGATTAATGAAGAGCGAAAATGATATAAAAAGACGACACAAATCAGAGAAACAACAATAAATTCTTCAATCAATTTATCTCGTAAGGTATTAATCGCTCGTTGGATTAGACTGGAGCGATCATAGGTAGTAATTATTTCTACTCCTTTCGGAAGACTGGCTTGCAATTGGTCAAGTTTTGCTTTGACGTTAGAAATGGTTTGCATGGCGTTTTGCCCTGAGCGCATGACAATGATACCACCTACGACTTCTCCGTTACCGTTTAATTCAGTAATGCCTCGACGTATTTGCGGGCCTAATTGTATTTGTGCTACTTCTTTTAATAAAATGGGTATGCCATTCTTACCTAACCCGACTGGAATTTGCTCAATATCCTGGATAGATTGCAAATAGCCTTTAGCCCTTATCATGTATTCTGCTTCGCCCATTTCAATGGTGGAGCCTCCCGCTTCACGATTACCACGTAACACTGCTTGTTTGACTTGATCCAAAGTCAAACCGTAAGCGCGTAATCGATTGGGATCTAAAGTAATTTGATATTGTTTTACCATACCACCTGCGGTAGCCACTTCAGCAACACCAGGTACTTTTTGCAACTCGTATTTCAAAAACCAGTTTTGCATACTGGTCAGTTGTGACAAATCATGCTGGCCTGTACGATCAATAAGCGCATATTCATAAACCCATCCAACGCCTGTTGCATCAGGTCCTAAAGCTACTTGAGCTCCGGGTGGTAATTGATTGGCAATTTGGCTCAAATACTCCAAAACACGTGAACGTGCCCAATACAGATCAATCCCATCTTTAAAAATGATATACACATAAGACACCCCAAAACCTGATTCAGCTCTTACCGTAACAGCTCCAGGTACTGCTAGCATAGCAGTAGTTAAGGGGTAAGTGACTTGATCTTCAACTACTTGCGGTGCTTGTCCAGGAAATTCTGTCTTAATGATCACTTGTACATCGGATAAATCAGGGATAGCGTCGACGACAGTATTGCTGATGATATAAATACCACCTATTATTAACATCGAGGTAACGAGCAGCACTAAAAAACGATTTTTTATTGACCAGCGAATGATGTCTGCAATCATTGTTCTTGTCCTTTACTGGGATATCCCTGAGGAATTTTTTCCATTTTCTTTAGGTGACTCCAAGCGCTCCAAACCCGCTTTTAAATTCGATTCGGAATCAAGTAGAAATTGTCCGGAAATAACGACGTTTTCTCCTACCTTAAGGCCCGAAAGAATTTCGACTCGACCACCCGATTCCATACCTGTCTTGACTTGACGGACTTGAAAACGCCCTTTGCCCAAGGCTACGATCACCCGATCACCGTGAGAGTTCCGAATCAAAGCCTCAAGAGGGATACTCAGCACATTGGATTTCGGTTTTACCAGTATTGAAATGCTGGCGTACATATTGGGTTTTAATTGATTGTCGGGATTATCAAAACGAAATCTTACTTTGACGGTGCGAGTCATGGGCTCTAATCGAGGGTAAACATATTCTACGGTGCCTTTCCATAGTTTTTGAGGGAATGCAGATATTCGCGCCTCGGCAGAGTCACCTTCTTTGACCCAAGCAGCTTGTTCTTCAAAAATCTGGGCAATTATCCAAACACTTGCAAGATCAACCAAACTCATTATTTCCACATCAGGCGTAACTCGCATACCTTCCCGAATATTTAACTCCGTAACAATCCCATCTTGAGGAGCATAAATAGCTACTAATTGGTTCGATTGATGACTTTTTTTGATGTCTTGAATTTGTTGATCAGAAATGTGTAATGCTTGTAACCGCTTATAAGACGCTGCGATTAATGATTGATTATTGCCCTCCAAGGCAATTAGGTATTCGTCTTGGGCGGTTACTAGCAAAGGTGAATAATATTGAAACAGCAACTGACCTTTTTTAACCGAGTCTCCCACCGTCTTGACCACCAGATTTTTCACCCAGCCATCAGCATAAGTATGGATATGACTGATCTGATTTTCATTAGGCTCTACATAACCTACCGTGTCTATATGTTTAGCTAATGTTGTTTGTATTACAGGGGCTATACGAATACCAAGGTTATTGACAACAGTCGGAGTGATTCGCACAGTCACCTCATTGCCTTTTTCCTGGTTGTTCTCTGGATAGACTGGGATAAGTTCCATACCCATATGCGATTTCCCTGGTCCCGGATAATGGACTGTCGGTTCCATAGGATCAATCCAATAGAGTGGTTTTTTGTTTGTTGTCTCTTGCGAAGCTTTTCCATTAATGAATGTAGCTGTCCAACGTCCCAGAAATACTCCCAAAATAATGGAGATTACGATTATGAGTAATAATTTCTTGTTCATAAAGCAACTCCCTCTAAATACAGTAGTGTTGCACGGGATTTCAAGCGTTCGACTTGTATCTGTACTTGTTCCAGTTGAATAGTTAATTGGCTGCTGTAAGCACGTAGCACAGTGGTTAATTCAGTGGTTGCATTTTGATAAGCCAACAAAGCTGCTTTAGAATTTTGCATTGCTTCAGGAAGCAACTGCTTCTCGTAGATGGTTTCACGTTCGGAAAGGTGTTGCCACGTCGTATATTGCGCGTTGAGTGCCTGGAGCAAATCTTGATAATGAGTTTGTCTATCCCAATGACTGGCATTGAGTCGGTTGTAACTGGCATTTAATTGCTTATCTTGTCGATTAGCAGTAAAAAAAGGCAGGTCCATTGTGACTTGAGCAGTCAACATATCCGATCGAGGCATCCTGTCTAGCATGATTCCTTGCCTAAAACCATAGCTCACACCTAATAACCAACCTGGTTTATATTGTTCTTTGGCATACGCAACTTCGTAATGGGATGCCTTCACATTGGCTGCATCGGCTTCTAATAAAGGATGTTTTGATAATCGAGCCTGTAATTGGTTCAATGGTGGTAGCCTGGGCCATCGAGGCATAACAAGAGCTAATGGGCGATTGTCTTCCTTAACTCCAATCCATCGAGCGAGTTGTGCGCGTAATACAGCCAGTTGTTGCTGAATTTGAATTTCCTGATCACTGAGTTTGGATAATTCCAATTCCACTTGAATCACATCGGATTGACTAATTTTGCCATTACTGTATTGAGATTGAGTGGCTTTCAGTAAGTCCTTATATAATAACCGGTTAGCATGTAGAATATTTAAGGCTTTCGTCCAATAATACAGATCTAACCAAATTTCACGTACATTACGTAACAAGGTAATGGTTTGATCAAAGGCTTTCTTAAACTCTGCTTGCGCTAAAGCTTGTGTTTGTTTAGATTTCATCTTTAAAGAGTGACCTCGTGCAAATTGTTGTTGCACTCCAACTTGTACCATAGTCATTTCATCTTGGGTAAAACTGAAGGTATCCGTAGGAACATTAATCATACCAGTCAGCAACTGTGGATCAGGTAATTGGCCATCAGCGACAGCTTGTTGTTGTAATGCTTGACTATTTGCTTGAAAACGCTTTAATTCAGGGGAGATGGCAAGAGCTAAATGTTCTGCTTCAGCTAGCGTGAGTGGTTCTGTTTTATCAGCAGCAAAGGATACTCCTCCTCCGTATAGATAAATAATTGCAATCATCCATTGAAGAAAACGCTTTGTTTTCATGCAATACCTTTGAAAAAGAAATGAACCAACTAATGGGGTGGTTTCTCTCTATTATATTAATATTACTAGTAATACTACTGGGTGGGAGAAGAAATATCTAGTTAACAAGATAAGGGTTACCAGTAAAAAAGAGGAATTCGTGCCATTACTTGCTTTTTTACAGGACATTTGAAGCCGATACGGTTTTTAGACGATTCAGACTTTAATTCTGCATTAAACTGGTTTTTCACGGTCTTTGGGATGGAAGGATTTAAAATCGCTGTAAGCAAGTTCAATTCCTACTGTCTTTTGATATGTGCTTCTCATCTATTATTACTTTGACTTTAAAACAGTATGCGATAAGATGATTAACAAATATTTTTATTACTTTTACTTTGTCTCATAGTATTTTTTCTGCAAGCTCAATTGCACCGACACTATATAAAATTCTTTCGATGGAAAGTTGGGAAAGTGGAAAAGACTATCCATTTTTAACGCTTGAACCCATTGATAGTACATTCATTCATTTGGCAACGAAAGAACAGATACCCAATATTTTAAAGAAATATTGGCGACATGCACAACAAGTTATGATTCTTAAGCTTGATCCACAAAAACTACCGGGGAGATTGGTTTTCGAAACAAATCCTGGTGGCTCTGCGAAATATTATCATTTATATGATGGCCATATTCCAAAATCGAGTGTTATAGATTTAGAGTTAAGAAAATTATAATTAATTCAATTGTCACGGAGACGATAACCAAAAAATATCTCTTTCTGCAGGAAATTTATGAAGTCTCGCTTTTAAATCAAACCAATTTTGTGGCAAATCAGTGGAACTCCAATTAAACAATAAAGTAGATGTATTTTATTCAGAATGTCAGATCATGAAAGACTGCTTAATACTTTTGGAAAAAGAGCTATAAACCAGTATGGACATGATTTTCACTAATTTTATTACCAACGCACTACTATTTTTAAAATTTTAAACTATTATGAAAAGATAAAAGGAATTTTCAGTGAGCCGATCATGACAATGATGATAACGACAGGTGATTCGTTTGAGGGGAAAGCTATCAAACAGTATTTGGGTATAGTAAGAGGGATAGTGGTGCGCTCCCCCACCATCAGTCAGGGATTGATGGGAGGCTTGAAATCAATTGTTGGTGGAAAAATTGGCGCCTACTCGCAAATGTGTGAACATGCAAGAGATGAAGCGTTTCAGTTGATGATAGAACACGCCCAGGAACTCAATGCCAATGCCATTATTGCAATGCGTTACGACACAGGTGAAGTCGGACAGGTTGGCACAGAAGTTTTATGCTATGGAACAGCAGTGGTTATTTGATCAACTCTCTTTAATAAAACGAAAACAAAAAGAGCATACTAATCAATTGCTCCCTGCGATGTGTTCACATAATATGCAAATTTAAACTAAAAATGATTTTACAGTAGGGAAATGTATGCGAATTATTTCAAAATTTGGTATCTGGGATAGTGGATTGGATACTACAATTTTTAAGTAAGCATATAAGGGAAATAATATGAGAAAACTTATCGTACTATCATTTATCACTCTTGATGGGGTGATTCAGGCTCCTGGTGGCCCGGAGGAAGACCCTACAGGTGGATTCAAGCATGGTGGTTGGGTTTTCCCTTATTTTGATGGCTTTCTTGGTAAAGTGATGGACAAGCAAATGCAAGGTCCCTTTGATTTATTGCTGGGCAGGAAAACATACGAGATATTCGCTGCTTACTGGCCGTATGTGAAAGATGATCCGATTGCAGACAAATTCAATAGTGCGAAAAAATACGTTGTCTCGACAACGCTTATGAAACTTGACTGGGCGAACTCTGTACTTATCACTGACAATGTCCCGCAAGAAATTAGAAAGATTAAAGAGCAGGATGGACCTGAGTTGCAGGTTTATGGTAGCGGCAACTTCATTCAAACACTTCTGAAACATGATTTGGTGGATGAGTTTTGGCTGAAAATATTCCCAATTACACTTGGTGGAGGCAAGCATTTGTTCGCCGAAGGGACAATTCCGGTTGGATTCAAATTGCTCGAAAGCGTGGTTTCACCCAATGGGGTGATCGCTGCCTCATACGCGCGTGCAGGAGATATCAAGACAGGATCATTCGCTCTCGATGAGCCATCGGAAGCGGAGCTCTCCCGCCGTAAACGGCTTAAAGAAGAAAAATAATTGCAAACTATAACCCAACTTGGAATCGGGGGTGTTCAATAGGCAGAAATTTCAATTCAATTTGATTACTTTGAAAATTACCCTTTAGTAATTAAAACTACACAGTGTGCTCACAAGAATACGTATACGTAACAACTGACTTGAAATGAACTCCCAATCCCCCTGACTAGAATTCTAAAATGATCCTTTGTTATTTACTTAATTCAAAAAATAGCTAATAAGAGGGAGAAGAAGTATATTTAAAAGACCCACTAAAATCATAACCAGACTGGCAATAGCTCCTTCAGTATTCCCCATTTTATGAGCCTGTGCAGTTCCTGCTGCATGCGCGCCAACACCTAAAAGCGCACCTCTGGCAAGGGCTGAATTAAAAGATAGGCGTGTTAGTAGGTACTTACCTATAATGGCTCCCGATATTCCTGTAATAATAACGAAAATGGCAGTCAAATCAGGTGTTCCTCCAATGCCGCGTGAAATTTCCATTGCGAAGGGGGTGCTAATAGAACGAGGTAGCAGACTTAGGCGTAAATTGTCATCAAGGCCAAGAAGAATTGCTAATGCCCAGCTGGATAATACAGCGGTTAGACTTCCTGCAATCACACCTATCAAAAGGATCGGCCAATGTTGGCGAATAAGGGTACGTTTCTCATAAATAGGAATCGCGAAGGCGACAGTTGCAGGCCCAATTAATAGTACTAACCATTTTGTTCCGCGAAAATAATCCTGGTAGCTTACATGCAATATAAGAACGAGGCTGGCGACAAGTATTGGTGTCAAGGCCAGTGGCATTAGCCACCAAAATGGCCACTGTTTATATAATTTTTTGGCAATAAAATACAAGCTTATCGTTATAAGTGACCAGAAAAGTGCTTGTATTACTGGTTCAGAGAGAATGCGGCTTAGCATGATTGGCTCTCCAATGGTAGCAATAATCAACAACGGTAGCGGTGACTAACATCACGACCATTGTACTGAGCAAAATAACAAAGAGAATCTTCAAACCTAAGAGACCAATAAATTCATGATGCTCTAGTATTGCGAGTACAGCTGGAATAAAAAAAAGGAGCATATCGGCCAGGAGTAATTCGGCACCACGCCTTATATTATCCAGTTTTAAGCGTTTTGTCGCTAAAAGTAGTAAAACAATTCCCAAGCCAAGAATCCCACCGGATAAGGGGAGTTTTATAAGACTGACCAGTATTTCGCTCGTCACCCAAAATAGGCAAACTAATCCGATTTGGAAGAGTGAGTTTTTTTGGAGTTTTATTGTCATGTATGCAGCCAAGATGGATATTAATTTTTCAATTAAGTTTACACTTTCTTTTAAGATGAATAAAATGAATTTATAGACTCATAACCTTTCCAATTTGGAATAATTATGGAATTTAAACTGCTTCATACTTTTATTGAGGTTGTGCGCCAGGGCAGCTTTTCCAAAGCGGCTAAAAATCTTTTTGCTACGCAGTCCACTGTGAGTAAAGCCATAAAGCAACTTGAAGAGCAACTGGGTGTTCCTCTAATTGATCGGCTTAAAAAGCGTAATGTACCGACTACCGCAGGTGAAATTGTTTATCGGCGAGGTACCAAATTGCTTGCTGATAGAGATGATCTGCTTAAAGAACTTGATGAAATCAGAGGTTTGAAGCAAGGACGACTGCGCCTGGGCATTTCTCCAGTAGGTAGTAGTACTCTATTTGCTCCTCTTTTTGTGCTCTATAGCCAACGTTATCCAGGTATTGAGGTAGAGCTCATTGAACATGGGAGTGATAAGCTTGCTGAGTGTTTGCGAGTGGGAGATATAGATTTTGCTGGAACCTTATTACCAATTTCTGAAGAATTTGATTGCCAACTCGTTCGCTCTGAACCTTTAGTGGCACTCTTGGCATCGAACCATCCATTAGCAACCAGACATTCCATTTCTTTATCAGAACTTAGAAACATACCATTCATCCTTTTTGGCAGTGGTTTTGCTCTACATCGAATGATACTGGACTCCTGTCATCGAGCCGGTTTCGAGCCAAAGGTGGTTGCTCAAAGCAGTCAGATTGATTTTATGCTAGAGCTTGTTTTGGCAGGTCTTGGTGTTACATTTTTACCTCGGATGATTGCTACTCAAAGACATAGCACGTCAATTCACACTCTTTTACTTAACGACAGTGAGTTACAATGGAATATGGCTATGACTTGGCGTAGAAATTCCTATCTTTCAGAAGCTGCGAAAGCATGGTTGGCTCTAGTGCGCGAAATGCATGTTGATTAGTTTGAAGTGGAAAAATGAAATCGGTGTATTGAAAATCACTGGTGTCGTATCGCATACTCCTTATCTGACATAAATTATTGAAGAAAGTTATGCACAACCATCAAAAAATTATCTGCCCTACTTGCAGTAAACAAAATACCTGGCATCCAGAAAATCCTTTCAGGCCTTTTTGTTCTGACCGATGCAAACTCATTGATTTAGGTGAATGGGCTAGTGAAACCAGAAAAATTCCTGGGAATCCTGTTGATCCTGAGCTTACAGTTACTAATGATCGAGATAATTTGCTTGACTAGAATACATAAAGTCACTCTTCTGAGTCTTAAGCAGGATTAGGTGATAGATGATTTGTCATTGGATTTAAGAAATTAGTCATTAGTTTTAAAATTAATGCCAAAGATGCAATAGCAATTATACTGACACTGAAAACAGCAAGCGAGTAACCCGATAGTTTTGGTTGATGAATGTGCATATCACATAAGTCATCATAGATGTTTGTCATGGTTTCATAGATACCTTTGCATTGCTCAAAAACCTCTTCATACTCCTCATTGTCCAGAGTTATATTATCCACTTGCTTCATCATATCCTGGTAAAGATCCAGTGCTGAATGTTTTTCAGTAGACAAAAATGAGGCGGCAGAGGAAAAATCATATTGATTCGTTGGTATTTGATAAGATGTTAAACGATTACTAGGCTCAATGTATTTCGAGCGGATAATATTTCCACCATGCATAAAACCGGCAACATGTAATAAAAAATGGGATAGTAGGACTTTAGGAGTGAGTTTTTCTATATTTTTCAGGTATTTTCCAGTTGTTTTTGCTGTCTCATTCTCATGAATTTCATTAGGATTAATACCTAATTGCCGTAAATCATTTTCTATTCCTGGGGTACGCCATAAATGTTCCAGATAAGATAAAGCAAAAAATGCACTAATTTCTGATTTATCCGTTTTTGACAAATTTTGTAATTGTGTTTCTATGGCTTTAATGATCAAAAAATGTTGAATTAATCGAGCGACATATAAATCTTGGGGGATCTTGGTGGTTTTAAACAGATATTCCGTTTTAAAACGGTGATGCTCGGCTTTCTCATGTTCATCGGTTCGTTGACTGGGTCTTCCATTTTTGTATGTCGCAGTTAATAGGGCTTTGCTAAACATGAGATCTAATTCCTTGATAGAGAATGACAGTGGTAGTTATGCTGAATTGTTGCGCATTATATAATAGGTAGATTTGCTATCCAACAACAAACTTCTGTCCTTGCTCTTTTGATGTTTAGGATCAAAATACAGCGGTCAAAATTGGAAATTTGTAATTACTATTATTATAAAGTTTTGATCACATTTTTTATACCTTCATCAGTGTCTACAATAACAGGGCTTTTCCACACCATCAAACGCTGATACATGGCCAGCTTATTTTGTTTATCCGTATGAGTAGGTAATACAGATGTTTTAAATGACTCTAATTTATCCTCGGAAATTTTGGAAACGTCTGGTTTCGTATCAAGTAACATACTAATATTTAAATCACCATTAATAAAATTAACTTCATCTAATACTTTGGTAATTTCATCTTTATCGTCTTTAGAGAGTTTCTCTTCAACGGAATGATTTAGACAAAAATTAGTAGGCGTAAATATCGCTGCTGTAAAATCCGTACCTGCTGTTTCCAGCTTATCGATATAACTCATAAAAAAATCAACTTCATCGGGTGAAATAATGACGAATTGTTTTTGAGTTCCCTTTTTTAACATAAGCACATAGGATATCGGCTTATAAACCTCATCATTTAAAGTATATTTTTCTCTGTCTATATGATAGCTATGAAAATAATTTGAACTACAAAAAAGATTTAATGGTAAAGCAGACGAATTATCCTCGGAAAAATAGATACTTAAAGGGAAGAAATTTTGTCCATAACCTGTTACTTCATGTTTTGATAAGTTGTCTGTAAAATTATAAAACGCCGTCTCATCATCAAAAATATTCATAGGCCAGGGCTGGCTTGCAATTGAAACAATTTCATCAGGCAGGGCTTTAAAATTGATTGTTTCTTTAATGTCGACTACTTCGCCTATAATTTCCTTCGTTTGTTCTTTGGTTACTTCTTTTTCAACTTCAACAATTTTATCAGACGTCGTTTCATTACTGAGCTTGTTTCTATAATATTCTATTATACCAACCATCTCTTCCTGTAATGTAACATATCTTTTATCGATATCTTCAGGGGTAACATTATAAAATTCTTTAAATGTACGTACATGCTCATCCCAGTCTGAAAGCAGCTTCTTGATATTTTCATTAAGCTCACCAACCTTATCAGGTTGCTTGGAGTGATAATAACAATCAACCGGTGCTGTAGTGACTTTCCCAGAAAATAAAGGGCTTGTTTTAAGCTTTTCAAACAACATGCATTGCGTATCAGGTGGCATCTTTAAAATTCGAGCAACAAGCCAATTACGAAGGACGTTTTCTATTTTAGCTTGAACTACCTGATTATTTACTTCTTTAATTTTTTTTCGCTGATTTTCATCGGTGACATCAAGCAGGTCTTTAATTTTAATCTCAGGTTTAGTGGACATAAATCCAGGGGAAACAGCAAAAGAAACAGTTTGTTGATCAGGTAATTCCCGCATTCGCATCACTGATTGCATGACATCTCTTGTAAGATTTGTATTAGAAAAAGTGACGACGGCATTTCCATCGCTCGCTTGCTTTATATCAGTACCAGTAGTTCTTAATTGATCAAAATAAGTAAAGTAACCCGTTTTATCGCAACCCAATTTTTCCTGAATGACATCATAATCCATTGAACCAATAAAAATTCCCTTTTCTTTATCAGTTGTTATTCCAATGGGGTAAGCATACAGTTTGTCTTCTTCATCAAAATAAAGAACATATTGAAGTTTTGAGTTTTCTTTTTTTAAATATTCAGCGATGTCTTTTGCAATTTTAAGATTGGAGTAATCCTTAAAAAAGGCCCCCATATCAATAATTGCTGTATTTTTAGGATTGCTTTTTATAAGGAATTCTATTTGCTGTTGGATACCAATCTCATCAGAGAGTTCAGGTATTCTAAATATTTTGGGATCTTTTTTAATTAAATTATCACGAATTTCTCCGCTTTGACCAATAGCCAATTCTTCTTCAAATTTCATTTTACTTGGGAACCAGTCAGGTGAAATAATCGTCCCAGAAAATCCCTGTATACTTTTAAACATATGACTTAAAAAAATGGAGTTTTGTTTTAAATACAAAGGAGACACTTTAATCTCTTTTAGAATAATTTCCTTTAAGCAGTGGTAAATGAAATTCCGATTACAAGAAAATTCGCTATGAAAATCATCCATGGACTTAGACGTGAGTGGCAAGTAATCCATAATGGATTTATTTGTTAAGGAATGAAAAGCAAAGGCGGCAGGAGTGTTATTCATATTGCCAACAATACTTATTTCTTGCTTGATATTATCGAGTACTGATTTTAAATAGTGTTGAGTTACTTGTTTGGAGACACCTGATATCAAATTCGTGCCTATGGTGTAGTTAGCCGTAATAAACGGGTCGGAAAATTCAGAGCCTTCAACAGGTTTCTTATTTCCCTTATAAGGAATGGCGACTTCATTTTCCAAACCAGTGACTTGTTGAGATGAAAAAGTATGAATATTTTCAGTTCTAAGAAAATTTATCATATTTTGAGGCATACTATCTATTTTATTGAGTTCTGATGTGAACTCTAAAGATTCGAAAATGCCTTTCTTATCATTTGTAATTTTAGTAATTTTATATTCATTTTGTACATCTTTCCCCAGGACATAATATTCTCCAAAACACTGAAAAATTAAAGGAATCTGAGTTGAATATTGTTCAATGACTTGCTTAATTTGGGGTTCGGCATTGACTTTAACCGTGTAAATAGGATTATCAGTAGTGGTAGTGAGATGTGAGCGGCCATAGTTAAAGTTATGTTTTTTATCAATAAAAGAAGGAAGCATGGAGGTATAGAGCTGTTTATAAAGAATCAGTTTATTAAAAAGGTCAGGGGAAACCAAATTAACCAAATCCGATTCAGGGGCATCCAGAAGGAATCCTTTCAGCTTAGCTTGTAATAGCGGTTGTTCTTGTAAAAGTAACGCAAGTGGAGACTGAGGCTGTTCACAGAGCAGGTTCAAAATCTCTACCATTGCACTGTTAATATATTCTTCAGATAAATTTTCACCTTGTGTTAATAATTCCTTAAAGGCGTCACTGTCATTAATAAATCTATAGAAATTGATCATGCAGTCTATGTATTCATCGTCTATAGAGATTTCTTCGCCAAAGGAAAAATTATGTTCCTTGGTCGGATCGAGCAACAGATCAACCTCATCAACTAATCCTTCTCCTCTTTCTCGAATTAAGTTGAGTATGTCTGAAAGAAGTGAGATGGATTCTCTAAAAGAGTCTGATTTATTCTTTTCAAGTAGTTCTAGCCAAACCAGTTCAATTCGTTGCAGGGTTTCTGGCGTTGTTACTATGTAATCTTTATTTGCAATGCACAATTGCAGTTTGTCCAGAATTGTCTTCAGATAGGTTGGTGAGATTTCATTACGGTCAAATTCCAGTAAATAGGGAGATTGCCCAAAAAATTTTTTTGAATTTTTTGAGAGATCCTGATAATTCGTTTTCACCAGGCTCGAAGGGGATTGATAAATTAACAGGTTATTGCCATTGGCTTTTGAAAAACATAACAGTGGTGTCAGTACCGATGTTTTTCCTTGCCCCATAGCCAGTTTAATTATTTTACTGACATGAGGTATTACTTCCGATTCCTCTTTTTCAAGGGATTCCAACACATCTAATATTTCTATTTGTTTTTCCCGTATATTGAAGCCTTTATGATACTCAAAGACCAGGCGTTCCGGATGCATTGAAAAATCGTATAAGTGGCTGCTTTGATTTAAATTAGTAATGAGGTTTTTCTTGGCTTCTAATATTTCTTCTTCTGAGTTGCTGGTTTCTGTAATGATGGCTATATTTTTGGAAATAGCGTTCATGTGTTTTATGTTTAACGATTCAACAAGGTATTGTCTTATTAACTCATTTAAAGTAATGGCATCAGAGTATTCTATATTTAAAAGCTTACTATATAGCGATATATCATTTTTAAGATAAATGGATAACAATATGCTCATATTAGGGACTAGTTGCTGTCCAGACATCAGCATTGCTTCATTATTTATTTGCTCTGAAGAGAGTCCTTTTGCGGATAAGACGTTCTGTTCAACAAAAGTTAATATTTTTTGCTTACACTTCTTTTTCAGTTTTTGAGCTTCTGGAATTAAATCTTTATCAAGGTGAGTTTTAAACTCATCAAAAGTATTTCCATTCTTACTAAGATTCTCATTTAGCCATCTCATATTACTCTTATGGACATTATTCATCACTTCGCCAGTGCGTAAGTCAAGTGTTTCAAAAGAAGGCTCCGTTTCAAGCTCTATATAATATGGATATTTAAATGGTGGTTTCAGTTTAGAGGCACTAATTAGTTCATTAAATAACGTCAATGTAGTTGTATTGTTTTGCGCTATATCGATTTCATCTATTTTGTTTAATGTAACAGGCTTTATATCAAAGACCCTTGTTTCGAAAGTGCTTGGAGATTTTGTCTTGGCATTAATAAGAAGTTCTTTTTTTAATTCACTATTGTAAAAATTAGTAAGTTTTTCAAAATAATCTTTATTCCATGTCCTGTATCCAGGATCATATATCATTGGAAGTTTGGAATCAGAAACATCTTTACGTGCAAGAGCAACCAATATACACGACAATTCATCTACAATATTTTCAACACCTTGGCTGATTGAATTTTTTTCCTCTTTGTTTCGATAAGAAAATGAATTGGTGTAGTATCTTCGACGCACCCTATCTTCTAACAATGGAATAATTTGTTTTAAAAATATACCATTAATTTCTTCACCATATCTAAACACCAGGTTCTGATTTGTTGCATTTTCAGGGGATGAAATGCTGATAGCTATATTTTGCAAAAGAGCAAAGTGGTCCAAAACAAATTTTTCGAAGAGCTTGGGATTACGTTCTACCGATGAGATGTTAAATTTTAACAGAGGTTTCAACATGTCCTTTTTACTAGAATAATCCTCATTGGATTGAAGGAGTGATTCTTTAAATCTACTTAGGTAATTGTTTAAATGTTCTTCCTGACTTATCTCTACTTCTAAAGTATCAGAAGACTCATCAGATATATATGATGACTCTTCTGAATTTTGTTTTTTATCATCAAGATTTTCAGAGTCTTGTTCCTTATCATCAAGATTTTTAACTTGAATTGGTACATATCCTATTTTTTTAAATTCATCGATGATAATTTGTTTAGAAAATTCATTTTTTAATGCTGTTTGGAAAAAAGTATTAAGGTTCCGAGAGGTAATTTCATGATTTGCAATTAGTTTTTGAAAATTCTCACATAACTTTATTATTTCTTCTATTTTTTCGATATTGGGAAAGTCAGATTCAAATCCATAGCTCTCCCTCATTGCGCTACCAAGGCTATCACGTTTGTATGCAATGCTTCTTGCAAGCAGGTGCCCTTTTTCAATTATGCCTATTAGAATGTTGTTTAAGGTATCTTCTCCAGTCAACTTAAATAAATCAGGAATTAATCTCCCCGCACTGTCGTATGGCTGTCTAGCCTGCAATTTTTTTATAATTTGGGCCGTGTATGAATCTTTGAAAATGAATCGCAATAAATTTTCTTGTGTATTCTTAATTTTGAAATTGTCAAGTGATAAACCATATATCTCTGGAAAACCTACTTGATTTTCTTCATAGTTACATTTTAATAATACAATTTCATTGGTATCGTTAATGTTTATTTGTTTACTGTGTTGTAATTCTATCAGTCGTTTTTGTGCCACAGAGTTAAGATATTGTTTTGGAATAAATTTAAGGAGTTTGTATTCGTCATCCGTTGAGATATGATGTAACGCATTGATATTTCTTAACTTATCATAATAATCGGTGGTTACTTTGCTAATAAGAAGAAATAGTTCCTTTTGCTCCATACCCGTTAAATCTTTGGGAAAATTAATTAACTGTTCGATCAGCAATACTACACTATGCATTTGAAGGCAAGTGGTTTCCGGGCTGCCTATTTTCAATGTATCCAGCTCATTTTGTCCTGCAAGAGCAGGAAATAATCCTCTTAATCTATCAGGTTCTTTTAGTTGAACAGGCAGGCAAGCAATAATATCAACAAGAGTCTTAATCTTCTCTGGATTTGACTTCATTATTTGTGTTTGCTTATAGCGCTCCATGCATTTAAAGGCTTGCTCATGATCCTTGAGTCCCATTAATTGATAAATAAATTTTAATTGTATGTTTTCCGGCTCTTCCTTAGTGCGGGAGGTATCCACTTCCAAATCATTCGAAATGATATAATAATGGCATGTATTGGCTAAATTAAAGTAGGAACTGGTAATAATATTGTTTTGATGGTTATCATTTAAACCTAATTTGTCTATTTGATTTTTAAGACGGGGAATTTTCTCTATATCGTAACGCCAGGTACTTTTAATGGCTTTATCCAGTTCTTCTTTAAGTGGTTTTTCTTGTTTTTCATAATGTTCTTCCATAAGCAGTAATCCATGAATATCTTTTTCTGTTTCATAGATACAGGGTTCTTGACTTACTTTAGGTACAAACAATCGGTCATTAAATAGGGTTAAGGCTTTTGGTTCAAGATCCTCTTCAGGATTTGCAGGTTTGAGTTTAATTAGGCCAAAGTTAGCTTCATCTAATGAAGAGTTAATATCAACTTGGTAATCGGGGTTTCCCAGCCAAACAAGACAAATTTCACCTTTTTTATTTTTACGAGTTTCAAACGACAGTTGATATCGTGGTAAATCAAATCTAATGGTTCCATCATCATGTTCCCAGACTTCAATAAATTCTTCTCCTTCAAACCGGGAAAGGATTTTTTTTAAATCCTCTCCCAAGGAAAATACATTTATCATTTTAGAGTCTCGATGAATAATGTTATCTCCAACGATTTTGCATAAGATCTCTCCTGTAACTTTATTGGTAATATAAGCGCAAGGAGGAGTTTGATCTTTCCCGACCCAAAGGCATGTGTCTTTGCATAGTAGAGTTTTTGGAATATTGCAACGATTCAAGATCTTTTTCATATCTTCGGGAATCTGGTCTGAAAGCTGATACCAGATTTCTTTTCTCTCTTCCTGGAAACTTCTGTATATGGGGTTAATATTATCCCCCCAGGATTTATCTTTTTTAATTTTAATTTTATAACTATCGATGTAATTAGTTGTAAACTCCTTCTTATCCGCAGTGAGCAAACCATCTATATTATCGTATGTTATATTGAAATGTTCTTTAAGCAAGGTCATTGCCCAATCGGGACAAGTTGATGGTGTTGCGTCTCCATACAGCCTGGTTTCACCGGTTGTAATATCTGAAAACCCAACCATCTGATTACTATGATCACGCACTACTATGTTGCAGCCAAATCGCTCGAATTTAAAATCATCACTGGAAAACTGTTTTATCAACGTTGGGAAACTATCCAAGTCTTCGGGCAGTGTTAATTGATTAAAAAAGTTGTTATAAAAATAAAAATCATTTAATTCATTCAAGAGGTTCTGTGTGTCAAATTGTAAATGAATACCGCGTAGATGTATTTCTGATCTGAGCGTTAAGAAATCTTTGTAGTCTTTAAGATTTAATTTATCCTTATTTGACTTATGATAAAGCCGATATAGCTTTGTGAGCAGACGATAGTCTGTCTCATTTAACATGGTATCGATAATCGTGTTGTTCGTTTGTATTAATTTCACTGACTCAGTGCTTTCTTCAAGAGAATGGAGCTTCTCATTCATTCGACTAAGTATAAGTAAAGCGCTAATGGTATTGCCTTCAAGTTCTGCTTTAAATTTTGATTCCTGGAGAAACTCCAGCGCTTGATTAATAAAGTAAGATAAATGTTTTATTGTTCCTTTATCCATCAGTTGATTATGGAGGCGAGCTTCTACTGTAGAAAATAATAGGGATATGACTTCAGGATTTTGAATTTTATGGATATTTTGTAGCAATACGGATGTTAGTGCTGTAATTGAAGTTCTTTCTGAAACCTGGGTTTGAATCAATCTGCGATAAAAGGCAAGCTCTTCTTGTGCAGAGCTTTTCTCTTTAAGCAGTTTACAATGGAGTTGATTTGCAGATAACTTATATCTGTCTTTGTCTTGAATTATAATTGGGAAAGTATTGGTATTGCCAACTTGTTTGGAATGTTGTCTTTTTGCCCAATCTACCAGTAACTCACCAGAATCCAATTCAAAAATGACATCGGAGTCTAATTTGATAGTCGCTTTAAAATCATCGTCTACCCGTCGTATTTCTATTAGCTTATCTGGATTAAAATAGTCTTTATTAACGTCGAAGATAATATTTTTTATTTCTGAAATATCTTCCTTCCCTGGTAGTTTTTCAAAATAACCAGGCGCATCCATCAGGTTAAGCAATTTAGAAACATTTTGGTTGTATACTGTACTTATTTCATGTTCTTCATCTGTGGATAACATTCCGTTTTCTTTAAGGAAGCAGATCTTCAAAATAGGACCTTTTTCCTTATCCAGTGCCAAGGAATCCACAACCTCTAAAATGGACGAATCAATTTGCTTATCTGACATGTTTGTTGTACTTAAATTCTTTTTTACATAATCTGAGACCAAATTTTTCAGCCATGCCAAATAATTGGAATGTAATGTATTATCTTGACCGAAATGGAAATCAGTTATACTGGTTAATCCAAATTCTGGCGTATCATGTCTTAATTCTTTTTTATACGTTGAATATTCGGAGAGTTGGTTTTCGGCAAATTCTATGGTTTCCGTTAAGGTATTTTGTTGCTCGATACTAAGACCTGTTAAATAGCCACATTCTCTTAAAAGTTTTATTTTTTCGTGAATCTCTCCTTGATAACTTTTAAGATCTATGGATTTACCTCTTAGTTTTGATTGTTGTATTGTACAGGCCATATTAATACTGATTAGTTTTATTTGAGCCAATACATCATTCATATTAAATGAATGTTCTTTAAGTTTAGTATATGAATGAAATGCCTGATTAAGTGTGTTCTGAAAATCAGCTATTTCATCACAACTCATTTTCTGTATTTCGTTTTTCAGGGATTGCATATCAAGAGTTGCAAAGGTAATCAGTGCCTTTTTTTCAATTAATTCTTTATATGCTTTCTGGTGCTTTTCTATTTGTCCTCTGATGACTCTTGTTTTAGAAATATATTGATTTGTCTTTTGCATTTCACCAGCTATTTTTTCGAGATTGTCCATGTATTCATTCGTTAAATGATTCTCTACATCCGTCTCAGGCGATTTTAATATTTGTCTTAAAAAATCTATTTTTTCACTTTCCTTAGTAAAGGAGTTGGTTGAAACTAATGCAATTAAAGTGTCTGGTAATGGTGGTAAATTAATTTTTTCGGTAAGCGTTTGATATTTAAGCGCATGTAAATTCAAGTTTGTTTTTAATATTTCCTGTTGATACGTGATTTCTGGAGAAGCTTTATTTCCTATATGTTGTTGGATATCTAATGCTTTTAGTGTTTGATTGGCTAAATTGATCCCGGCTTTAAATAAAGCCAAGTGATGCTCACTTTGAGAGTACTTGGAAGTCAATATCAAATTTTCTGTTTTCTTTAATAATTTTATACACGCGCCTTTCAAATGTCTTTGCTCCGATGGGCTCATGTCTTCAATACTGTTATTATTTAAATACCCTTGCAAAGAAAGAAAGCGCATCATAAAAAACACATATTCTTGTTCTGTTTTATCTTTTATATTCTTTTTTAAAAACGACTTTAAGACTTTCCATGTACAAGTCCCAGATTTTTGAGGATTAATTAATTGTGATACTTCTAAATCAACAGGACATAATTTGGCTCCTCTATCATGAGTGGAGACGAAAATGTCACGGTATAATCCTGACGCATTGGATTTGGATTCTTCTCTTTGGTGCTTTAAAATAGTATGGAGTATGTATTTTAAATCTTCTGAACTCTTGACTTCAAATCTTAAAGTGTCTGAGTATTTTTGTGATTTTTCAAGGTGGGTATCATCTATGCTTTCATGAAAATTCACACCTCCGCCTGTATTAATAATATCCAGATAAAATGCATCTTTTTCAGTATCGTGTTTTGTTACTTGATACAACATGGCATGGCCTGGATATCCACCAAAGAGCACTAGAGAATCATTTGAATTTGAAGTAAAGGTATCTATGACACTCCCTATATCATGTTCAGACCAGTTCATGTTATGAGGGATATTTTCAATTAAACTTATAACATTCCCTATATCCTTAGAAGGTTCGGCATCATTGATAACTTGTAAGAGGTTAACGAAAACATCTGAGGTTTTAAAAAAAATATTACCTTGTACAGTTTCCCCCTGAATTTCATGATCGTTATGAATATGACAAAACATTTTGTCATCAAAATTACAGCATTTATTTATTTTATCTTTATCAGGTTTGAAGTTATCGAGTGTTTCATTTGAAAATGATATTGTTTTTAAATCAACCAAGACAGCTTTTAGCATATCCTCGTCTATCCACTTCTTCATAACCATCTTTTCTAGAAAGCTTTGAAAAAGATGCCATTGGCGAGTGTTGTATTTTAATTCTATAGCGTGTTTGGCGAGGAGATTTCCAATATCTACGTCGGAAACGCCGTAATCATCAAATATAGACAAAATTTTAGAATATTTTCCTTTTGACAAATAGGTTGATATTTTATCTTTTTTGTCTATTGCCAGATCTTTTTCGATATTATGTTGACTTTTCATGACGGGTGTTCCTTTATTAATTAGCCAGACAACATACAAAGTTCAAATCAAACTTGGATTTGAACTTTTAAATCATTGCTGGCTCTATCTACTTGTTGAAATACTGAAAGTGCTGGGTCATTACAATTGATTACTCGATAAAAATTTTTCCATCCAGCTGTTTTCAGGAAGGAGTTTTTTATTACTTTCATAATGTTGACTTCGAGTATAGTTATTTACCAATCACTTCGTATATTTTTATTTATTATAGACCAGAATATATCCATGTTTTTGTATTTTTTGCTAGGCTTCAGAGATGAGTCACATATTATCTTGGGATTTTAAGAGCTTTTTATTTCATGCTGTATTCAACATACAGCATGATTAATTTGAAAAATCGGATTACTCTCCTGGAACTACCCCTAAGTACTAATGTCGATCAACAGATTCCACACTCTATTCCTTGATGAGTTACTTCAGGAGCATAAGAAGAAAAACTCTCTTTTGGCACAAATAAATTTCTATTTCTAGAACTTGCTTCATTAGATTCAGACAAAAGGGTTAAATTTTCTTTAGGTTGGGGACGATAACCCAAAGCATCCAAAACTTTTGAGGTTGTGTTTCCAGAGGGTTCAGCATGTTGTACCTTACCATTCGATGCCGTGGATACAACTTCCTGTTGTTTAAAACGATATAAATTCGCTAAAACAATGGTGGATTCAAGCACCATCAAAGCAACACCAAGTACAGGATTCAGAGCAAAACCTAATGCAACAAATAATCCTGCTGCTACTAAAGTAATAGCTGAATTATAGGTCAAACTCACGAATAAGTTTTGGAAAATATTTTGTTTGGTTTTTTTGGCCACATCAAATGCGGTTGCAATAGGAAATAACAAGCCTTGTTGTACCACTATGCCGGCATGTTGTTCAGTGATGCTATCGCCAATACTTGATTTAACGGCAATGCCTATATTGGAATAGGCAATTGCGGTGGCATCATTGGCTGCGTCACCTACCATAGCTACTTTGCAACCTCTGCGTTTTAACCGTTTAATATAGCTGGTTTTAGATACTTCGCCGGGTTTCGTGACAGCTCCTACTGTATTCGCACAAATATTATTTTTAGAAATACCCAATAATTCGGCGTATTTTTCTGCCGATGCTTTATCGGCTCCCGTACATATATGTACCGTTTTACCAAGACGCTTTAATTGTTTCACTGTTGCAATGGCGTCTTCCCGCAAAGGGTCGGTTAAGGCAATTTGTCCTATTACAGTTGTTCCTCGCACAACATAAACGGAACCTTTTTCAGGATTATCATAAGGCGTATCGATATGCGTAATTTCATTGGCAAGAAGCATTTCTTTATTGCCTATCATGAAGTTTTCGCCATTAATTATAGCTTTTATGCCTGAATGATGACTTTTATCAACGGAGGTGACTTCCAGTGGCTCGCTGGAAACTGTGCCTTGATCTTGCACATAAGACTTAATAATTTTAGCCACGGGATGATCGGAGTGACTTTCTAATAGGGCGATATGGCTTAAAAACTTTTTATCCGCAATTTGCAAAGCATCCACCACAATTTCGCCTTTAGTCAGCGTGCCATTTAAATCAAAAACAATAGTATCAATATCAGCTGCCGCTTGTAGCGCTTTCCCATTGTTAAAATGAATCCCTTTCTCAGATGCTTTTTGCATACCGATTTTAACTGCCATGGGTGTAATCAAACTCAAAGCGCATGGACAGGCACTTACCAGAACAGAGACGACACATTGAATAGCAAGTGCAGGACTAAACAAGGAACCTATGACAATGCCTGATACCAGCGCTACTGCTATCAATCCAGGAATAAAATATTTCAATACCTTATCCGCAAATATTTCTACAGGTGCTTTCTCATCATTGGCTTTATTAATATTTTTGGCGATTAATGAGAGATAAGAGTTTTGATATGTTTTGGTAACCCGCATTTCCAACGAAGGTATATGATCAGCCAATTGCATACCAGCTTTCACCACATCGCCTGGTTTAAATTCTGTGAGCTTTGGGGAGCCATCGATTCGTGTGGTATACAATAGTGTTCTTTTCGTTAACACACCATCGACAGGAATAACATTTCCTTTTTTAATTATAATAATATCGTTAGGAATTAATGTCTTGACCGAAATCTCTTTATCCGGATTACCCTTTAATAGGATTAATGGAGGAACGCAATCGCGTACATCTAATTTTTTATTGATTTTGCCTACCAAGGTATGTTCAATACCTTCGCCTAAATGCCAAAAGCCTAAAACTAAAGGAGCCGCTTCAAACATCATAGGTAACCCGGTTATAAATAGGCTTGCGATAGACACAACAAAGATGGTCAAAGTGCTAATCGAGTATAAAGTGGTGGTATCCCATTTTTTTTCTTGCAACGCTTGCCATGTTGATTGATAAACAGTATGCCCTAAATATAATGTCATCAAAGAGGTTAACCCTGTTATGACATAATAGGCAGCAATAGGAATATTAAAACTCCCAATAGAAATGATCAGCAAGCCTATTCCCCAAATCAAACCTAAAGCTGCTTTAGTCCAATGATTTTCATGATGATGTCCATGATGATGCTCATGAGAATGGTCGTGTTTCGGTTTTTTTATGTGTTTTTTAATGAGATCAGGATGTGTGGGCTTAGACGTATGGACATGATGTTTATGTCCTTGTTCTTCTTCATCTGAGAATGTTTCCACCTCCATTGTGTCACTTACAGCAATTCCCTCTTCTAACAAAAGCTGTACCACTCTGGTTTGCACGACAGTATCATTTTTAGATGCACACAACACACTGATGCTTTTATTTAGACTTGTCAAGTCAATTGCTACTCGTACTAACTCTAACTCTTTGGCTTGATTCAAAATCCATTCAATCTTTTCTCTTGTTTTTTCCAGGTCAAGAATTTGGGCATTATCTGAAAGGTGGAATCGATAATTATTGAAATACATTTAAACTCCGCCAATTGGTTAAAATATGCTTAAGCAAAGTAGTTTTTCCTGCCCCTAAAACTTCAGATAGGAAAATGACAGGTATTTTTTAAACTACATACCAACCTTAAAAATGTTACATTGTAACATTTAATTGTTAAATAACAAGGAACATTAGGTAATTTTTAGACACAAAGTATTTTATGTGAAATAATCAAGGGTAGTTGTTGGTTTTTTCCTTGAAATAAGGATTATGATAAAATAATGTACTCTAACGATTGGATCTTAAAAACGATTGATGAAACATAATTTGTTGGACAGGGCTTATAAATACTGCATAAACCATGGCTATCGGTTTACAGAGCCAAGAGAGCGTGTCCTTAAAATATTAGTAGATGAGAGAAAGCCTCTCGGTGCTTATGATATATTGCAACGGTTATCCATGGAAGTGGAAAACCCTAAGCCACCTACCGTCTATCGTGCCATTCAGTTTTGGCATCAGGAAGGATTTATTCATTGCATTGACAGTCTTAAATCCTATGTGGCTTGTTTGCATGGACATCATGTGGGACAAACCCAGTTTCTCATATGCAATCAGTGCGATTTTGTCAAAGAGTTAGAGTGCATTGTTGACTTCACTTCTGTAACAGAAGCGGCTGACTCCATTCAATTTTCAATTATTAACTGTACTGTAGAAATCAAAGGGCTGTGCGCGGATTGCAATCTGATTAATCTGGGAAATTAATAGCGATCATTTCACTCGGAGAATTTCTGGTTTTCTTTCAATCCACCCTAAGAGTTTAGAGCAGAGCTTTCATGAGATAATTTAACTAATCAATGCTATGATCAATAAAGATAAGTGGGAAAACTGACAGAATGGATTGATAATTTTCATATCAATGAATCTGATCTCCTCGAAAAATTTATATTAGGTGGCAGCAGAGGAAGGCGGAAGTTGCATAAAACTGCTTCAAGTCTACCTGAAACATGTACCATCTGGCTTAGAGATAAAGTGTCAGGACTCCAGAAACCTCCAAGCTCTCTAATATAATTACCCATTTGCATTGGTGTGGTGTTTTTTTTCTCAACAGGACTTTTTGTCCTGATTTTTTGAGTGTTAGGGAATATTGCTCTTATTTCGAATACCAATGACTTGGCCCCGTGGACAACCTATAGCAGAAATAGGTGCACTTGTGATCTCCTATCAATAGCTGGCGGCATATTTAACTAAGCTATAAGAAATTTGTATACATAACATACAAACAATCAATTTTTATTACAGTTAATCAGGTATTATTATATCCACTCAGGTTAATTTTTAACCATAAAGTGGAGATTTTAATATGCATTACAAGTTAAACTTAATCATAAATAGCAGTTTGGTTCAAGCTGTCGAAGCTATTCCTGCTGATGTTACCTCGCTCGATCTCAGCTGGAATTGCCTAGGAATCAATAGTGGTATCGAATTGGCCCAAATCTTTGCGGCGATCCCTAAAAAAATCACGTCTCTTGATTTGAGTTGGAACAGTTTCAATCGCATGAGTGGGGCTGAATTAGCACAAGCCTTAGCTGCTATTCCTAATAGCGTTATTTCAATAAATTTGGGCAGGAACCATTTTAGCCTTATGGAAGCTGCAGAATTAGCACAAGCCATAGCTGCTATCCCGGAAGGCGTTACTGACCTTGATTTAAACCAGAATCATTTGGATGACATGAGTGGTGCTAAATTAGCACAAGTCTTTGCCGCTATCCCTGCTGGTGTGACTTCACTGAATTTGACTGGGAATGGCTTAGGTGGCGTAGGTATCTCAAGGGTTTCTGCACTAATTCAAGCATTTGCTGCCATTCCTAATACCATTGTTTATCTTAATTTAACTAGTAATGGCTTCGGTATAATCAGAAATGGTGCTGAATTAGCACAGCTGTTTGCTGCTATCCCTGCTGGTGTTACATCCCTTGATTTACGCTCAACCTGCTTATACCGTTTATCTCTTGCAGATTTGGCTTTGTTCAAGAATTCTTTACCTCATATTCAAACCATATGCCTGGATGTTAGTGAAATCAGGAACATGTCAAAAGAGCAACGCCAAATGTTAAGTGCAGCATTTCCCAATATCAAAAAAATCACATTAGCAGATGATAATAACAGGGAAGTAGATATCTCACAGTCCATAGAAATGAGTAATTACATTAGAGAACTTGGACTAAAAACGGAGGTACCTTCTTTGTTACATCAATGCAGCCGTTTCTTCAAAGAACGGGGTATGGAAATTAATAACAAGAATGTTCCTGAAGAGTTGAAGGAATTAGTGTCTAGACAATCCTTGTGATGATAGGACATTGCAGGATGTGGTTGTTATTGTTGACTGCTATCTGGTTATTAGATGTCTTTGAAAATTGTTCTACTGTCATAATTTATGGTCTTTGTTCTGATTCGTGACTGTGGAAAATTGAATTCTAATAACAGATAGGTCAGTCTTATGGCTGGCTTATTTTTTCTATTCACTTGATTGATCATAACTCCTTTTCATAACTTATCGTTTGCATCTCGCCCAAATAGTTCTCCGGAACCAAATTGCTCTTTAGGAGTATCTTTAAACTTGGGCAGATTATCGTTGAAATTTATAATACGATTGGCATACCAAACATGCCTTACTGGTTTAAATGAATCGGGTATATTTATGTCGAAATTAAAATTGTTAACATTAACACCAATGCCACCTTGCTTTGCGGGATCAAGAGAAATACCATAAATAAGGCTTTTGCAGGTTGAGCAAAGCAATAATTTGGCATTTTTTTTAATGAGGCTCTCAAGATTATTTTCGCCAGATACAATGCTAAAATTATTAGTCAAATAAGCTGCTGTATAGGAGTAACCTATTTTATCCCGATTATTTTCAGACAATAAAGCAATTTCTCGACATTTATTGCAATGGCAATATTGCGCAAAGATTGGTTCACCTATACCTATAAATTTAACTGTTCCGCAACTACATTGGCCATGGTAGGTTGTCATTGTTATAAACATCTCTCAATTTTGATAATGAGAAATTATAGTTAAAAAATGCTATCAATGAAGCTGATCTTGTCGAAAAATTTGTATTAGGTAATGGCAGGCAGGGGTGGAAGTGGCATAAAACTGCGGTAACAGTCTACTCGAAGCATGTGCATCTGGCTTAGAGATAAATGTCAGAAATCCAGAATTTGTGAAAACAACCGTTCTTTTTCAAAAATGCGGCTTTGTGAAAAATTACATTCGACATCATTACTGTAATATCTCTTTTAAAACAATACGAAAAAGAAAATAAATTTGCATAATCATTTTGGCCAATATATAATCATATTGACTTGTTATAAGTCTTATTAATATAACAAAGGATAAGGAGATCTATATGAAGATCAAAGCATTGGTCGGATTAATAATTGCTACTACAATGGTTGTAGCAGTTGGACCACTCCAAGCAGCATGTGTTTATCCTGAACCTGGATGGCATATGGTTTCGAAAAGTTGTAATATCAAACCTGCTGATAACTGGCAAGAATATACTAGCGGAGTTTATCTCCAACCAGTAACAGGAAAAAGTCTATTGGTGACGAATAGATAGATTCAGTATAAAATCAATTCGTAATAAATCGATGGGATCTCACTGCGTTAGTCCCATCGGTTTTTTCTAAGATATTCAAGATTTAATTCAGTTTGTATTATATTAGGTAGGATAAAATCTAAAGGTAGCTACAAAGATTTTGGGTCACTATATACCGAAGACCTAATATTGATAAGTACATCATGTGAAAATACATGATTTGAACATAAAAGATTTTCCTTAAATTTAATTGTGCTCGTTACTTGAATCCCTGTTTATATAATCGAATAAAAATTTGATTAATCCTAAAATGATGAACCATAGTATTCCATAGATTGAGAACTGCAAATTTCGAAAACCTTTCAAGGAACCATAATTAATCGTTCTTTATATTTTATTTTTATTCAATGGTCCTGTGTAATTGCAGTCATCAGACGCGCTATTACAAGGTTTATTTTCAAACTGCAAAGTAGTGTGATATACAGAAAAATCGTTGGCAAGCGTCTCCTGTATGGAAGGAAGCAACTGCTTATCAGGTGAATAAGCAGAATCATAAATTATATGGGCGGTCAGGCTGGTTTTTCCACTGGTAAGTGCCCAAAGATGGAAATCGTGTACATTCAGGACACCTGGGATAGCACGTAGTGAGTCTTGGATTTTTTCAATGTCAATGCCTTCAGGAACTCCTTCAAGCAAAATATTAGTGGTTTCTTTTAATAAAAGCCAGGTGCGGGGTAAAATCCATAATCCAATAGCTACTGCAATCACGGAGTCCACCCATTGCCAATTAGTAAAACGAATTATTATTGCAGCGACAATCACACCAACAGAACCAAGCATATCGCTCCATACCTCAAGATAGGCACTTTTAACATTCAAACTATGATCTTTATCCCTATGGAGTAGTCTCATAGAAATCAAATTAATCACTAGTCCAATCACTGCGATAATTAGCATCCCAATAGTTTGAATATCTGGTGGACTACTAATGCGCTGATAGGCCTCATATAAAACATAAAGGGCGACTAGAAATAGCAAAATCGCATTAAAAGCAGCAGCTAAAATTTCGAAACGGTGATAGCCGAATGTTTTTCTCGCATTAGCTGCTCTACGAGCAAGATGAATTGCTGTAAGAGAAATAGCCAAGGCACTGGCATCCGTTAACATATGTGCTGCATCTGAAAGAAGAGCCAAACTGCCTGTGACTAACCCACCAATCACTTCTACAACAAGATAAGTTGTAGTCAGGAGCAGAGCAATACTAAGGTTTTTTATATTCTGATTACCGGGAATTGCGTGGTTATTGCCCATACTACCCTCCTTGTTTTTTCATTACCATGAAAAGTTGCACATCTACTTTGGGTAAGGTCAATGAGAATATGAAATGTTAACTACGCGGTTTTCCACATTGCATACAAAATTGAGCATTAGCTTCCAGAAATGCACCGCAAGAACACTTATTCCCCTGCAAATTGGTGCCACATTGGCTACAAAAACGAGCTCCTGGCTCCAAAAAAGTCTGGCATTTAGGGCATGTTGTTGTAGATAGAGGAGTATTATTACTATAGCCACCTTGATGTTTATTACCACCATAACCACCATGGCCAGAACGGGATTTTCCATGGTGCCCGCCCATATAATTACCCAGAATTTTTTTTAGAAATCCCATGATTCCCTCATTTAATGATAGATTAGAGTTTCTAAAATTATAGTCCAATTATTCAGATTATGATTTCTATGACTTACTTGCATGAAATTTTCTGAGTCTTCAAGGTCTGGGAGTCATGGGGTTTGGGCTCGCCTTGGTTTACTATGTAACGAATTTTACTCTTAAATCATTTTAATATTTATTAAGAGAATAAAAAGTACTCCATTATAATAGATACCCTGGAGGTATTTTTTAACGATCTCTTTAAAAAATTCCACGCTTTGGTTTTTTGAGCTATTTCTTTCTCGTCGTCCGGAATTTTTTCCATCGTATTATAGATCCTATACTCGATGTCGTTGGTTTTTCTTAAGCACTAAGTAAATGACGTCACTTAATGGTGCTTTTTTTGCCTTTCTAAAAGATGACGGTCTTGTTGCCATATACAAAGATTCGATCTTCTAAAGCGAGTTTTAAAGCTCGAGCTAAAACAACCTTTTCAACGTCCCGACCATATTGCTGCATACTTTGCCAATCATAAGCATGATCGATATGAATAACATCTTGCTCAATGATTGGCCCTTCGTCCAGGTTTTCATTGACAAAATGAGCAGTGGCCCCAATGATTTTTACCCCACGTTCATAAGCTTGTTTGTAAGGATTAGCTCCAATAAAAGCGGGTAAAAAGGAATGGTGAATATTGATTATTTTGCCCTGATATCGCTGCGTAAAATTGGGGGTTAAAATACGCATGTATTTGGCTAACACAATATAATCAATGCTATCAAACTCCTGCAAGACACTGATTATCTTCGCTTCGTGCTCTTCACGCGAGAGATTGTCTGTACCTATATGAATATAGGGAATATCGAAATGACTGCATAATGGTTTTAAAATATCATGGTTTGATATAATACCAAGAATATTGGCATCCAGAAGTCCTTCTTGATAACGAATCAGGATATCGCCTAAAACGTGGGCTTCTTTGGTGGCCATCAGTACAATATTTTTTTTGTGCGGTGGCTTAACGATTACTAACGTGCCTTGTGGCATTTCACCAATCAATTCCTCATATAAGAGTTGTGCATCAATTTCACCAGCTACTACGGTTCGCATAAAAAATTGATGATTTGCATTATCTACAAATTCATTATTAGTAATAATATTCAGATTATGCTCATAAAATATCTTGGCAGCCTTATATACAAGGCCAGAGCGATCCGGAGCCTGGATTAAAATACGATATTGACTCACAATGATTCTAACTCCTCTAAAATCTTGTTTGTATACAACACACATTCTATCGCGCTTACTGTGTGAATGCCAATGATTTGCCCAGGTAGTTTAATAGATGACATCATCAAGTGCGCATTAATGATTGAATGGTTATTGTATTGAGCTGTATCGTAGATTTAGTTTGAACATTATGATATTGAAAAGGAGTGAATGAGAGCAGAGTCGATTAATTTTTAAATATGAATTCTAATTAAATCATTCCTATTCAAAATTGGTCGAATTTGCCCCCATTGATTTCTTAGCTATTTAAAACAGCATTATTAACCATAACATCTTCTCTGTTATCAGTATCTTCATGGACTTGTTTCACTTCCTTGACTGGTGATTGCAGAGCTTTGTTATATAGTTTACTTAAATTTTTCACTGCAAACATCCAGGTTATGGTTGTAGAAATAACGATAAAGACCAGAAATGGTGCGATCATCATTACATTGCTTGCTGCGGTAATGACGAGGAGCGATCCTGAAATCATTCCTCCTCCAGCTTTACCAAAACTATTACCGATGACATCTACAGCAGCCTTACCTTTTACCTTAAGCTCTTGATCAAGAGGAATGTAAGACATTTCTTTTGTAGGGTCGAAGAGGGAATATTTTGTCGCTTTACTTGCGATATTTTGTATCGCACCTAATATCACCGCCATAAATAATGTAGTAGTTCCAAAAAATGTCGCTACAGGAGTCATGTGACTCTGAAAAAGGACAAAAGCATAAAAAAGAGCCCCTGTTATCAGCAAAACTGACGGGGTCATGATGGCACCAGTAAACCACCCAAATTTACGAACAATCCCTTTAAATATCATAATCATGGTCATAGTGACTATTCCAGTGATTACTGAAAATGCTCCCATAAATGAGTTATAGTCATTTGGGTTTGGATATTGTTCCTTTAACATGCCTTTCCAAATCACTTCAACCAGGTTGATGGAAATACCGTAGCCAATGATTAAGATTGCAATTAATCCCAAGTATTTTGAAGAAAATATATATTTAAAACTTTCAATAACAGACAACTTGGGTTTGGCGGTTTTTGTATTCCCCAAACTCGCTGCTTTCTCATAATAGCGAGGATCTGGCAAAACACGGATATTCATCCAGCGATAGATCATCATTATTGAAATTCCTGAGACAATGACGGCAGTCATCATATAATTTAATGACACGCCCCATGCATCAACTTCTGGGGGTAATGATTGCCGGATATTGGATAAATATCTCACAGTAAAACCAGAACAAATCAGTGATACATTGGCAAGCAATCCAAATAAACCATAAAAACGTTTCGCCTCATTTGTTCGAGTAATTTCATTGGCGAATTGCCAGAACAAAAGAGAGATCATCACACTACCCCATAATTCAGATATGACGTAAAACATGGAATACATCCAGGTGCCCCATAGAGGAAAAATATGCTGAAAATGTGGGTAAGTTTCTTTTAGAGTGCGAATTGTTTCAGGACTGGGGTGAATTAACTCCCTATTGGGATACAAAAAAAAGGCAAAAAGCCCAAAATAAAGTATAAAAGAGCTGACTATGGTATAGAACAGCTTTTCTCGATCCATCATGTTAGCCAATTTAGCATAAAGCACCACAAATAATATTGATGCAGGTAAGACAAGTCCAATTTTCAGGAAGGGAATTACAGCAGATCCATCAATAGAAGCAGTAATCACCAGAGAGTCTTTGGTATCACGCAAAATAGTATAATTAAAAAGGATAAAAAACATTATGGCACCCATGGGTAAAAATTTCTTCAACTCATAGGAATGGATTGGCCAAAGAGCACCGCGAATTGTCCCGAATTCAGGTTTTATATTTAAATTATCACTAGACATTATATATCCTTATATTGATGCATAGTATTAAGTTCTAAAATCCTATAGAACGACGATGTATTAATTATTTGTAAACACGAACTCCTTTATTGTCTTTCCATCTAAACCATATTACATGGTATTCAATGACAATAAATACTAAATTTTATTTTGTACATTTCTTACATAAATCTTAACTACTCCCTTACAAATTCCTCTCATACAGGTGTTTTGATCAATAACGCAATTCAATTTTTTACTCTTGTATGCCTAATAAAATTCAATTATAAATTGGGTTATGGTTGTTCATGGAAGCAGGAGCTTTATAAATCATGAGATGGATTAAATTAATATCTGTTTTATTTTCGATTCTTGGACTGACAGTTGGATTTATTTTCCCTTCAAGTGCATCCACAATAAATAAGATTCAGAAACCCTCTATGCGATTAATGCTTTTGGGCGCTCCTGGCGCAGGGAAAGGAACTCAAGCGGACCTTTTGGCACAGAAATTTAATATTCCACATATTGCAACAGGAGATATGTTGCGCACTGAAATTGCTCAAGGCACAACTTTGGGATTAAGTGCCAAAAAAATTATGGATGCTGGAGGGTTAGTTTCTGATGATATTATTTTTGCGATGGTGCAGAAACGGTTAAAACAACCAGATTGTATCAAAGGATATATATTAGATGGATTCCCTCGTAATTTAACGCAAGCAGAACTTCTGAAGAGCAAGGGAATATATTTTGATCATGTGATAGAAATCCAGGTGGATGATAATGAAATTATTAAACGAGTTAGCGGGAGACGCCTGCATCAGCCTTCAGGGAGAGTATATCACATTGTGTATAATCCCCCCAAGGTTCCTGGAAAAGATGACATTACCGGGCAACGATTGATTCAAAGAGAGGATGACAAAGAAGAAACAGTTAAAAAACGTATTGCGCTGTATCATGAGCAAACGGAACCTTTAATAAAGTTTTATGACAATTGGTCAAATAGCAATGAGGAGGGGGCACCACAATTTCATAAAATTCTTGGTACAAAAACTGTAAATCAAATATTTAACAATATAATGAATGCTGTGAGTTAACTATTAAATTTTATGGACATTATCACTTATTGAAAGCTAAGTAATAATATTGGGGTTTAATCCTCACCACTGACTTAAAGCGATTTATGCGGCATGATATAGCCAAACGTTTAATCATTTAAAATATCATTGACTTGGCATAGAAGTTCTGTACCCAAAGTTTGTAGCCGTAAGATAGTTGGTAAAACTTGCGCTACTTGCTCTATACCAATCTTTTGTTGTTCAGACGAGACGTTATTGCAAGAACGGTCTATATTGTAAACTAACCAGTTTATCCAATTCCCTAATACGCCATAAAAGGATGCTTCAAGGGATGAATTATCAATGATGCCCCTGGCCTTTTTATAGGCTTTAATCAGTTTAAAAAATAATTCCTTATTAAACTCTGTTGTAATACCACTCCAATCCAAACTGGCATTAACTATTTCATAGGTTGGATTAAGCTTGCGTGCGGATTCCCAATCGATAAGTATAGGATTGCCAAATTTATCCCATAGCACATTTTTTTGATCCAAATCGCCATGGCTTACAACAGCTTGTTTTTTAAGAATTGGTATGGCTCGTTGATAAGTGCTGTTTGCTTTGAGTAGATCTGGAAGTTTGTCTTTTAATAGTTTGGCAAATGGGCATTGATAATCCAACGCTTTTTGAACGAACGAGACAATGTCATCATTTTTATGTATATCAAATTCTGGTTCGAGAATCTCAGGAATACTCAGATCTATGTTGTGCATACGTGCTAAAATTTCAGGAATTTGAAGTGCCTTATTTTCTGATATGGCATCCTTATCCAAGGCGGTACCGGCTATCCATGGATAAACCAAATATCCTACACCATCAAGTACCAATAGATAATTACCTGATTGTTCTAAGGCACAAACAGCAGAAATCCCTTGTTGTATGAAGCAAAAAGCAATGTATTCTGTTAAATTGTAATTTCTAACAATTTGACTGTCGAAAAGGTTGATGTCTTGGGATAGTTGCTTAATAGCATAAGTCCCTTTTTCTGTTATAAGGCGCCACATGATGTGGAGTAACCCCCCATAAATTCTTATAGGAGTTTCTATAGGTCTGCCAAGACCAAAATAATCGCAAATTGCCATTATGATTTTATTATTCACAAAAGAGACCTCAAATACATTGGTTGATCTGTCGGTCTTTGATATGGCTTTTCTGAGAGTCATAACGCCGGTTAGATCAGTTATACTAAATGATTAGATTTTTCAACTTAGATAATAAGACATTTAATATATAAGATATAATCGAAAATAGGTTGAATAGGAAAAATAGGGGCTGAAAATGAAAGAAAATTGTCTTTTTAGAGTGTTATGCTTTGTAGGGATGTTTTTATTTCAGTTTTTACTAATAACAGAGGCTGCTTTCTCAGCTCAATCATCTCATTACATTTTATTATTAAAAGAAATGTTTACCAAAGTTACAATGGAAAAAAATGATCAAGCTATTCCCTTATACTACGACAAACATTTTGAATTGCACTCTAACGGAAAAACAATGAAATTTAATGAGTTTTTGCAATTACATCAGGCAGTCTATAAAACCCCTATTCAATACAAGGTTCGTTATGATGAAAAAACTCTGATAGAGCAAGGCAATAAAGTGGCCGGGCGAATATTCATTACAACGAAAAGACCTAATGAATCACCACAAGAAATTGAAGTGATTTTAGTTGCTGAGTACAAAAATAATAAGTTATATCGTTTGTGGGAGCTTACCTATCCAGATTGGTCTGGAATGAAAGCCTTTCAAAAAGTTCCTAAAAGGAACAACTAAGGTTTATTCAATTCGCTACAGAACAAAAGAATAGGGACTTATTTTTAATGGAGTGTTTTCAGAAATCAGGTCGATTATCTTTGTTAGTCTATTTATAGACTTGGCACATCAAAATAAAATATTTGTTGTGATGTGCTAAATTTACCATAATAGCCACTTTTTCAATCTAAGTACTATGTCAACAAAATTACTTACAATCAGTTTGCTAGAAGAGCTGGTACATGTTGCCGAGTTAAATCAAGAGGGTAAGACTGCGGATTATATTCCGGAACTGGCAAATGTTAACCAAGAATTAACAGCTATTGCTGTGCAGCAATTAGGTGAGAAACCTCTTTCTTATAGCAATAACTCCCTTAATCCAGTCACTTTGCAAAGTACAGGCAAGATGGTTCCTTTAATTGGGCTACTTGAAGAATTTGGTGACGAACAATTGTTTGAATGGGTTAAGGTTGAACCTTCTGGCGATGATTTCGCTTCAATTACTCGCCTGGAACAATTTGGCCCTAAACCATCAAATCCTATGCTGAATACCGGAGCTATCACGTTATGCTCACATATTCCAGGAACAGGTGAACAGCAATTTAGATGGTTAGAACATTGGGTTCAAAAATTATTTAATCAACGTCTCAGCATTAATCCCTTGGTTTTTGCTTCTGAAAAGCGAACTGGTAATCGCAATCGCTCCCTCGCCTATTTGCTGAAAAGTAGAAATAATCTTGGAACAGACGTTCATGAAACGCTGGATTTGTATTTCGCACTATGTTCCTATGAAGCCATGTTAGAGCAGATGCTTTTTTTGCCTGCCCTATTAGCTAATGGAGGAGTGGCTCCAGAGAGCGGTGAAAGAATTCTCTCTACTGAAACCTGTAAAATTACTTTAGCCATTATGGCAACTTGTGGATTATATGATGAAACTGGCACTCATATGGTTAAAACGGGGATGCCGGCTAAAAGCGGTGTGTCCGGTTACACTATTGCTGTCGTTCCCGGTAAAGCTGGTATTGTAGTTTTAAGTCCAAGGGTCAATCCTAAAGGAAACAGCATACGAGGTGAAATCATGCTGGAAGGTTTATCTAAAGCGATGAACTGGCATTTTGCATTACCTTGATTTCAAATCAGCTATTAATCTACCAATGATTCCAAGATCAATTAAGGAGTATTTGTGACATGGCCATTATCAATATTAATGATGTCGATATTTATTATGAACTCCATGGTCAGGGTAAGCCTCTTGTTTTAATTGCAGGTTATTGCTGTGATCATACCTTTTGGAGTGACATGCTCGATGAGTTGGCTAGAGAATTCCAGGTATTGATATTTGATAATCGAGGCATAGGCCAGACAAAAGACAATGGAATTGCTTTTACATTAGAGACTAATGCTGATGATATTATAGCATTCTTGGAGCAATTGGGTTTTGAACACCCTCATATTCTAGGGCAATCAATGGGTGGAGCGATTGCTCAAATTATTGCGAAAAAACATCCTGAAAAAATGGATAAACTGATCATTTTAAATTCGGTTGCAAAATTTGGTACTAGAGCAAACCGAGCAATGGAAAGTCTTTTGAATCTTCGTAAGGAGAATATTCCATTAGATTTATTAATAGATGCTGGTATGACTTGGGTTTTTTCAAGTGAATATTTAGAGGAACCCCAAAATGTCTCAACGTTTAAAGAGAGTTTGAAAAATAATCCTTATCCACAATCTCTACAAGATCAAGAGCGTCAATTTAGAACTATACCAACATTTGATTCCCGTGAGTGGCTATATGAGATTAAAGCAGCAACACTCGTTATTGCAGCAGAAGAGGATATCCTTACTTTACCTACAGAAAGCCGACAACTTGCTAAGGGAATACCAAATGCTCGATTCATAACCGTTCCGGGAGGGCATGCCAGCCCATTGGAACAACCCAGTAAAGTAAATGAAGTCATATTAGAATTTTTGACTTCTTAGAGCTCGTTACTTTATAAATACAGCTGTTGGGATTATTTTTAGAATCCAGGATTGAATATGGCTTACTCTTCCAAACCATGACGTATCACCGTAAGCGGCATTTCCACTGCCGTCTGAATTAACTCCTGCAATTGCCCAACCCTTATCCGTTTTGATCCAGGCTGGTCCACCGCTGTCGCCTGAACCTAAAATTCCAGTCAGTGGAGAAACAGGAGTGATTATTCCATCATCATTCAATGGGTTAGGTATTGACCCGTCTTCTCGAGGCAGCCAAATCCCTAAATAATTACCCGCATCCCCTGATTTTGGAGTGGGTTCAACGGCATTTTTTACGTATTCAATGAGTCCAATAGCCGCAGCTGGGCGATCATGAGTATCAATTGAGGTGTCTTCTCCTTTGATCCCCGCGCCACGCCAACCATAACCTATAAAAGTTAACATTTTACCTTTTTCACTAGTCCCGCTATAGAGTGCGGGTTGTGTGCCTAAATCGGTTATTTCATCCTCCAAGCGTACAATCGCAAAATCATAGCCCGTTCTGTCATCGGAGTTTTCATTCCATAAAGGATGTATAAAAACTTCAATACCGTTATATTCAGTACCATCAAGAGTAATATAAGAATAAGCGGAAGCTTTGGTTCCTGGCGGGAATAAATGGCCTGCTGTTAATACATAGCCATGCCCACTATAATTACCAATCCACGCTCCAGAGCCTGATTCTGATTCTCCTTGCAAATAGATTAATGAGGCGAATTGTGGAGATAAGGCTAAGTTTTCTGCTTGCTTGAATCCAGATTTTTTAAAGGTACTATTTAAAATAATAACGGACCAACCGGATGTGGTTACCAGCAGCATGAATGCACTAAAAATTCCCACAAGGTAAAACCATTTACAGAATTTCATAATGCTCGGCTCTGCATATTAGCAATTTTTATTTTTTATAAGTATAGGGGTAAATAAGCTATTTTACCTTGGATAATCAATGGAGGGAGATTCAAATATATTTATAGCAAATTGTATTTGGTCAAATTTAATATATTTGAAGAAATATAGTGAAATGATATGCTTAATTAAATCTACCTATAGGTAAGTGTATATTTTCCTTCATTATTTTTAGGGTGAAACTGACTCATTGGTGATTTTTTTGGTATAAAGTAAATAAATTGTATATTTGAGCCATTCTATGGGTTTGCAATATAAACTCGCCTTGAATGACTTCGTTTGTGGACTATAAATATTTTTGCGACAGATGCAACTTGAGTGGCCATTGAAATGATTGCACTCAATAAAAAAGGTGCTGAATAAATGAAAACTTACGAAATGTATATTGATGGAAAATTTACAGCAGCAAAAAGAGGGGCTACTCGCGATATCATTGATCCGGCTAATGGTGAGTTGATTGCAAAAGTGCCAGAAAGCACCAAAGAAGATGCAGTACTTGCAATCAAAGCAGCACGAAAGGCTTTCGATGAAGGGGAGTGGAGAAAATCACTGGCGCTTGATCGAGGCAAACTGTTATTCAAAGTTGCCGATTTGATTCGTGCCAATGCAAAAAGGTTAGCAGAACTGGAAACACGAAATTGTGGAAAGCCATTGGCCGAAGCTGAGTTTGATGTGAGCGATGCCGCCAATTGTTTTGAATTTTACGGCGGGCTCGCTACTAAAATTCATGGTGAAACGATGTCGGTTCCAGCGAACTCTTTTAGTTATGTAGTGCGCGAACCCATTGGAGTGTGTGGACAAATCATTCCATGGAATTTTCCACTGCTCATGGTAGCCTGGAAACTTGCTCCAGCACTTGCAGCAGGAAATACCGTAATATTAAAACCCTCAGAACTGACACCGATAACCGCTCTTGAGTTATTCAAGCTGATTGACCAATGTGGATTTCCAGCGGGTGTAGTCAATCTCATTACTGGGCCAGGTGTGGGTGCTGGAGAAGAATTAGCGAGCAATTCGATGGTGGATAAGATTGCCTTTACTGGTGGAACAGTGACTGGCAGAAAAATCATGCAGGCTGCTACTGGCAATTTGAAGAAAGTATCGTTAGAGCTTGGTGGAAAAAATCCAAATATTGTTTTTGCTGATTGTGATCTGGACATGGCAATTGATGGCGCTCTTTTTGGTGCTTTTGCCAATCAAGGTGAAGTATGTTCCGCGGGCTCTCGCTTGATAGTGGAACGCTCTATACACAAAAAAATAGTAGAAGGAATGTTGAAAAAAATTCCAAATATCAAGCTTGGTCACGGTTTGGATGCGGGAGTAAAAATGGGGCCGCTGATTTCAAGCGCACACCGTGAAAAAGTAGAAGCTTATCTCAAGATCGGAGTTGAAGAGGGTGCGAAATTGATCTGTGGCGGTAAACGCCCGACAGGCAGTGAATTCGCAAAAGGAAATTTTCTTGAGCCAACTATTTTTGATGAGGTGAAACCTGCAATGCGCATCGCTCGTGAAGAAATTTTTGGTCCTATACTCGTAGTCATCCCTTTTGATACTGAAGAAGAAGCCATTCGAATAGCGAATGATACAGAGTATGGTTTATCTGGCGCTGTGTGGACTAAAAGCGTTACTCGTGCCCATCGAGTGACTTCTCAAATGCGTGCCGGTATTCTTTGGGTGAACCACTATCATCCAACGTATAATGAAATGCCTTGGGGAGGATATAAACAAAGTGGATCCGGTCGCGAGCTAGGTTTGTATGGAATAGAAAGTTACCTTGAAATCAAGCAAGTGAATATTAACCTCGATGAAACACCAATTGGTTGGTACTAATGAAACAAATTACTATTAAAACTCCAATACCAGGACCAAAATCACAAAAGTTGATGGAACTACGTGATAAACAGGTTGCACGAGGGCCATTTCATGTCACTCCCATTTTTGTGGAGCGAGCAAAAGGCTCGTTTGTAGAAGATGTTGATGGCAATGTGTTTCTTGATTTCTCGTCCGGATTTGGGGTAGTGAATACAGGGCACTCTCCAGAGGCCGTGGTGAATGCTATCAAGGCTCAGGCCGAAAAATTCATCCACACAGGTTTCAATATTATTCCTTATGAAGGTTATGTCAAAGTATGTGAAAAATTAAATGTTCACACACCAGGATGTTTTGAAAAAAAATCAGTCCTTTTTAATTCAGGGGCGGAAGCCGTAGAAAATGCGATTAAAATCGCTCGTGCTTATACGAATAAACAAGCGGTGATTTGTTTTGATCATGCTTTTCATGGACGAACATACATGGCAATGACACTCACATCGAAAAACAAACCCTATAAGCATGGATTCGGCCCATTTCCTTCAGAAATCCATCGCGCTCCTTTTCCATATGAATATCGTTGGAAGGGAACAAATTGTGTAGAAGAAAGTTTCAGTGATTTTTCTGACCTTGTCAATTTTCGCGTGGGTGTTGAAAATATCGCTGCAGTGATTATAGAACCAGTACTAGGGGAGGGTGGATTCATACAATGTCCGGCTTTATTTTTGAAAAAACTTCGTGAATTTTGTACAAGAAACAATATTGTTTTTATTACAGATGAAATCCAAACGGGGTTTGGTCGTACAGGAAGTATATTTGCAATGAACACATTGGGAGTGGATCCTGACCTCACTATATCAGCCAAGGGGCTTGGTGGTGGAACAGTGATTGCTGGCGTGACTGGTAAAGCTGAAATCATGGATGCTGCAATGGAAGGCGGGTTGGGTGGAACCTTCGGAGGAAATCCTCTGAGTTGTGCAGCCGCTCTTGAAGTATTCAAAATTTTTGAAGAGGGAGGTCTTTTAAAAAATGTCAGCCATCTTTCAAAAATCCTGCAATCCAGACTTTCTGGATTTAAAGAAAAGTACAAAATAGTAGGTGATGTTCGTGGTTTAGGGGTCATGCAGGCGATCGAACTGGTGAAAAATAAAGACACAAAGGAACCAAATAAAGAAGCAGCAGGACAATTGACTACATTTTGTTTAGAGCATGGCCTTGTCATTCTTACTTGTGGAACATATGGAAACGTAATTCGTCTTCACATGCCGCTTTCTACTGGCGTAAAAGATTTGGAAATTGGCCTTTCAATTATTGAAGAAGGGCTCAAGACATTCTGAATATATATATCCAAGAAACGCCACCAGGCTAAAACCTGGTTTTTGGCATTTCTTGGATATATAGGAGGAAGAATGATGTTTGTTTTTTGTCTATATTAATGTTCATAGCAAAAAGTAAAACTTGATCTCATTTCTCCAATTGATCTGTTTGCAGCGCTGGCAATGTACTCATTTGCTTTTAAAAATGCGGAGTTATCCAACACAATAGACTTGACCTGTTTGTAATCCTTCTACGCTCTTACTATACGCTAGTGCTGCACGAGCAGCAGATACAGGCTCATAACCTCTGAAATAGGGGGCGTAGTTATGCATGGCTTCAGAAATTACTGTAGGGCTCACGCAATTGATTCTGATCCCTCTTGGCATTTCTATAGCGGTACTTTTAACAAAACCATCCAATGCCCCATTTACCATAGCAGCAGAACTGCCATATTGGATTGGATCACGATTTAATATCCCACTTGTTAAGGTAAATGATCCATTATCATTGATGTATTGCAAGCCAAATAAAACCACATTAACCTGTCCCATTAGTTTATCGGCCAAACCGATTTCATAGTCATTTTCTTTCATATCCGTTAACGCGCCAAAGTGCACTTTACCAGTAGCTAATACGACCGCGTCAATATTGTTCAATTTTTTATACATGTCATCTATCGATTGTTTACTTGCTATATCAACCTGAATATCACCATTTTTATATCCTGCCGAAATAATATGATGCCTTGGACTTAATTCTTCAACTATTGCTTTTCCAATGGTTCCTGTTGCCCCAATCACAACTATTCTCATAAAATTCATCCTTTTTTCAGTTTTATAGAGACACTTCCCAAGTATAACAGTGTAACCTATGTTTGCTGCACCGGATATCAGGTGTTGGTTGTTGACATGAACTTAATACTTAAACTACACGGATTTACACTCCTTACCCGTTAATTGAATGAGTAGGCATTATCTTCACAGAGAGATTTTCATAAATCCTGAAGTGTATTTATTTACGGATAATGTGGAAAAAAAATAGACACAATGGTAGAATATAAGCAATATATGTTTTAGAGAAGTATCGTTATGGTGCAACCTGTTGATCAATCTGGTTTTGAATTACTAAAATCTGAAATTTACAAAATTTTTCCTGAAGTTCCTTCTGATGTTTTCCATTATGATTTTACACGTCTTGAAGCAGACGAATATTTAAAACAATTTCCCCATTTGCCCTTTATCATTCGTAAAGCAAGTGTAGAGGGTTTTTTTGCTATCGATAATTATTTATCTAGTGACTTGAAATTTGGACACTTACTCATAATGCCACCTGAGAAAGGGAGCACCGAATTTAAATTGTACCAATATCAGCAATCAGTATTAACAGAAGATAACTTTTCCTTAAGTGAATATATAAAAGAGTGTCATGTGCGTGTCCAAAATAAACAAAAAGAAGATGCCAATCCAGTTAAAGAGCAATGGCATAAGTTTAAAAAACAATTAAGAATCATCCCTTCTGATAAAGTAGCTGTAATGAGTTTACCAAGCCTGGATAAGAGAAAAATTGCGTTATCTGCTGATGAGTTACAGGAACATGCCAGGAACTATTTTGGTTTACAATGGCCTGGTGATGGGCATACTGGTTTTGCTATGGCAAAAGCATTATGTGCCCCTTTTGTTGTGTTGCGCTCAGAGGGGAATCGTGAAGAAGTTAATAAAGTTTTATCAGATCACATAGGCGATAATAGCTTGATCGTGATCACTGGTCATAGTAGTCCGGATGGCGATTCCATTTCAGGTAATTATATTGATATAAACGAGTCTGAGAAAAAGAGCCTATTTAATAGTCAAGCTGAGCGTGGGCCTGATGATATAGTGAGTTCTGCTATGGAAGCAGGCTTGAAAGCAGGGGATCATATCACTGTTTTGCTTAGCATTTGCTATGGTGGTTTGGATACCAAAGGATCAGATAATAGTTTTGCTCATAAATTGGCCAGAGAATTTGCAAAACAAGGAATCAGCACTACCATTATTGCGAGTGATAAACCTGTAAAACGTTTTGGTTATGGGGTGATGGTAGATGATAAGCTGAATTTTGATGACAAAGTAGGTATGGCAGGGAAAGATGTTTGTGTGTTTTTTACGGAAGTCAATGGTCCTACCACAAATCCTGATATTAAGACTTATAAGCCCAATGAGCCGATTCAATTATCAAAAGAAGGATTAAGCTTTATTGATCCTAATCATCTGGAATTAGAAGAAAAAGGTCCTAAAGAGAACCAGCTTGTGATAGCAGCAAGAGAAGTAGAGCATCTTAAAGAAATGGAGCGTCAAAAAGAGCAAGAGCGCCTTAAAGAAGCCGAACATCAAAAAGAGCAAGAGCGTCTTAAAGAAGTGGAGCGTCAAAAAGAGCAAGAGCGTCTTAAAGAAGTGGAGCGTCGAAAAGAGCAAGAGCGCCTTAAAGAAGTCGAACGTCGAAAAGAGCAAGAGCGCCTTAAAGAAGTCGAACGTCAAAAAGAGCAACAACGCCTTAAAGAATTGGAACGTCAAAAAGAGCAACAACGCCTTAAAGAATTGGAACGTCAAAAAGAGCAAGAGCGCCTTAAAGAATTGGAACGTCAAAAAGAGCAAGAGCGCCTTAAAGAAGTCGAACGTCAAAAAGAGCAAGAGCGCCTTAAAGAAGTGGAGCGTCGAAAAGAGCAAGAGCGCCTTAAAGAAGTGGAACGTCAAAAGGAACAAGAGCGCCTTAAAGAAGTGGAACGTCGAAAAGAGCAAGAGCGCCTTAAAGAAGTGGAACGTCAAAAGGAACAAGAGCGCCTTAAAGAAGTGGAACGCCAAAAAGAGCAAGAGCGCCTTAAAGAAGTGGAAAATCGAAAAGAGCAAGAACTTCCCAAAGATAAAATCTCTGCTCCAAAAGACCCAATTCGTGAAAAATCTCAAGCGGAACGCAAATTTGAAACTCAGCTTAAATTACTAACCAAGAAAATAGAAGGTTTGGAAACTCGTAAAAAGCAAGCAGAAGTAAATGGAGATGTTAGTGGATATAAGAGACTAGAGGCGGCCGTAACTGCAGCAACCGTTTTACATAAAAAACTGAGCAAGGAAGGAAAAACTTATTTTAAAAATCCCACTGAAGAGAGTTATAAATTGTTTAAAGACCATTGTGAAGGGCACATCAAAACAGCACGAAAAGAGCTTGATAAGCATAGAGGATGGTCCGAGTTTTTAACAAATCTGGCCTTGGGAATTTTAACTGCCGGGGTTGGCTTATTAATTAAAGGTGGCATTAACCTGGCCAACAACAAGTCCTTCTTCTTTGTACATAAAACAGACTCAGCTAAAAAACTGGATGAGATTGAAGAAGCAATTAATAAGGCTGCTCCCAGTGCCTGAAGGCATCTGCAAATAATTGTCTTGATAGTCTGTTGAGACAAAACTATATCAATGGGGTTTTTGTTTTTTGTGATGAACATTCATAGGCAAAAGGAATGATACTGACTTCATAATCGTTAGAGTTCAGCTAAATATAATAAAAATATTAGCTATACTTAAAATAAATAAAGAGTCTTTATTATGGCTGTATATGTCTAGTGAAATCGAAGAAGTCAGCGATTTAATTACGAGTGATAAGCTCCATAATAAAAATTGCTTTAATTACTTAAGAAACCTGAAATTACCGACTCGATTATTACAAACACTCCCGCCTAATCTATCAGAGCTTGCTGAAATTCAAAATCAACCACCAGAAAAGTACAACCCTGATTTTGCTTATGGCGATCTGTATAAACGTTTTTTTGATTATATTGATGATAAAACAGTCATTCATGATCTATATAACAAAACTCTTCCTGAATTAAAAGAAAAAATTGAATCTGAACTTAAGCTCGCTAAGGCTCAACTGGAACAGCAAGAACGAATCAAGGATGATTTACCTGAAGGGCTGAGATCCCCAATGCGATTGTTCCGTAAGAATCTTGAAGCCAAGATAAAAGCATTAGAAATGGAACAATCCACGATAGAAGAACAATTTGATGATTTGTTCATTTCTATGTATGTTAATAATAATAAAATTTTAGAAGAGACCTATGAAATAATTAAAGATATCACTCTTCAACACACACCAGTTGCACCTGAAATTAAATCCTCAATAGCAAAAAGAACCAAAGACAAAAAAGAATTAATTAATAAAGAATCGCAAACGCCTTCACAAGCGGAATCTACTTTTGCACGGGTGAGTTCAGTATTTTCAGATACCTATAAACCACAACATACTACAAGTCTAGCCACTGAAAGACATTACAAATGGAATGAAGGAAGTCCGGTTAAAGAGGTACGATTCGGTACTCAAGGACAAAGACATGAAGGGATAGAGCAAGTGAGTCCAGCTTTTGAGAAATTTTTATCCATTCAAGCCAAACGAGCTCAAAGCAAAGAGATGCTCGCTGAACCAATAATTACCCACATATACTTCAATAACTTGGGAAGAGACAGAAATGATTTTGAAGGAAAAAAAGAAAAAGCTTTAACACACGAATTAGAAAAACTTGAAAAAAGACATCTCAATATAGCAGTGATTACCTTACCTGCTGACAAAGGTTTAATGGACCATCATGATTATCAAAATACGGCACCAACGCATCAATTTGACGATGTGAGAGAAGAATTTCTAAAAATTGCCAGTCAAGATTCTACATGTGCACTACCTATCAAAGATTTTTACATCAGTGAGCGAACTCGCAAGTTATTATTTAAAGATGAAGAAGGCGAATACAGTATTGATACGGAAAGAAAAAAACTTGGAGAATTAATAGATAAGAGCTTTGCAGCATTAAATATAAAACCGGGAACAGTATTATCTCCTGCACAAAAACAGGCCGTTTGGTTCCATTTTATTAAGTCTGAGTTAACTAACCATATTATTGATACTCTTAAACCTAAAGATCTCGATGCTCAGTTGACTATTAATTTTAGCTGTAAAGATGCCATAGACAGAGGTGGGGTATCATCTGCTTACTATAATTTAGTCAATTCATTTGAAAGAAGTCATTCCCCTATGAGCAGGGAAGAGTTTGAGCGCGCACTTCATGCTGCTCCAACGATGGTTAAAGGTAGAGGAATGAATGATCACATAAAAATATTATGGAATTGTGTTGATTTATATGTAAATAAAAATTATGAAACCTTAAAGCAAGATCCTGAACGAGCATGGCTTATTGAATGGCGGGATCTGAACTGCCCGAAAGCTCGTGTTCAAGAGGTATTAAAAAATCGTCTCCCACAATTAATGACAGAATTAGAAGAGGCTAGACAAAAAGAAGAAAGCAAGCAAGATAATAAAAACACTAGTAAGCTTGAAGCGATTCAGAAGGGTATAGAAATATTAGAAAAAATTCAGAATCAAGTAGATCAAGGAGTAAGTGGAAAACGGTTACTCTTAGAAGCTGCAGTGCGTACACCTACTATGGTTTTAAATCCTACTGAAGAAAACGTAAAACAGTATGAAAAACTATCTGATAAGCTTTCAATAAAGTATCCAGCATTAAATGTCATTGGAGGATTAATGAAGTCCTTGGTTGGTTTGGTTGTGTATGCAATTTCTAAAGGAAAGAAACAAGACATGTTAAATGAAGGTTGGGCAACTGTAAAGTCAGGATTAGAGGTGGGTACTCGAAGAGATTTACAATCAAAAATGAAAGAACAACTAAGAGAGTTAAAAGCAGAAAAGGTCATCGAACACAATAAAGAAGATACCTTGACTCATGATTATAAAGTTCTAACGAGTTGATATATATACATAAGTGAGGTGAAGTTAATCAACAGGTTTCAAATGAAAAAAGGTTGCTTTTTTATAGGCAACTGAGCTTCATTTAGTGGGGTTGTTGATTTCTACTTTCTTCCTCATTTTGTGAAGGCTTATCTGTATTTTTTATTGAATTGAGTTCTTTTTTAAGGCTTATCGTTTTTTCTATATTTTTTATTGATTGTTCCATTTGTTTCTGACGGTATATATAAACCAAACTGCTCCCAGTTCTTATTGCTTCAGTGATACTGGATGTTATTATCGCAATAAATTGCATGAATTTTTTTAAAAAATTAGTGCCATTGTCTGCAGAACTTAATTTTTTAATAAAAACAGCATCATTAGGTAAAGATTTAACTTTTTGAGCACGTTGCTTTATAGAAATATCTCCATTGATTAATTCTTTATTAATATTATCGACATACTCTTTGACATCCCGATTTTTAGGGGGCAGTTTCGCACTAAATATACGAAGCCTTTCGTAAGCCTCAGAAACTATTAAATAGTCAGGCAAATTCTTTTTTTCAAATTCTTTAAGCCCTTGAAGTAATTCTTTTGAACAGTCGTCTGCAGATAGAAAACGATCTTTATTTTTTTGGTAATATTTTCTGGCAACTTGTTCATATTGTTGTGCAATAGGTGATTTAAGAGTCGTATAATCCAGATGATTTCGTAAAGAAACTTCAAACTGCATATCCAATAAAGCTTTTTTAGTTTTATTTAAATCTTTATCTTCAATTAAGGCTAATTGTTGTTTAAGAAAATCTATTTTATCGTTCTTAATATCCATTGCAAATGCTATTTCATGATTTGATGGATCTGTAGCTAGTTTTTTCTTTAAGGATTGTAGCTCACCTTCGGTTTGCTCAAGGAGTATATTGATATAGGTTGTATCATCTAGAATAGATAACTTTTTATTAAAAGGCATATCTAATTCTAAGGCAGCTGATAAGAATAATTGATTAACTGCAGCCATAGCTGGATTAATTAATGTTCCGGGTTTTAAATTAAGGTAGTCTTCTTCTTGAGATAATTTTGTAATTAGGTCTTTATATGCATTTTCTTTTATTTTAGGAAAGTCATAAGTAACTAAAGTATTGACCATACCTGCTAACTCAGCGGTCTGAGCACCTGCACGTTGAATTTGCTCTAATAAATCAAGAAGAACTTTAACTGTTGAAATATTAAAACCGTAATTTTCTTCTAATTTTCTTTTCAACCGCTTAATCTCTGCTTGCATAAACTTTTCATTCGCTAATTGTTTTCGAGTTAGCGAACGTACAACATTAGGCTGTTTCTCAAATACATCTTTATACCTGGCACGTAAATAGAGCCTTGCCTGCTCTAGCTGAGGAGAAGCCAAGTGCATGTATTTTACACCAAGTTTTGCGGCTTTTTTTCCTGCAGGTTCATCAAGATCGATTTGTACCTCACGAACTCCAGCTTCAAAAAATGCTTTTTCAATACGACGGTCTCTTGGTTTATTTCTTTTTAGCAATTCTTTATGGGCTTTATTAAGAATAAACTGTAGATCAGCCCAGTCTTCTTTATTGTAATCTAAAGATTGAATTTTTTTACTAAAACTTAATATTGCGCCTGCTAGTGGGCCGTAGTGTTGTTTTAATTCAGGCGAAAGTTGTTCTACGGCAACTTTTAATTGTCGGGCATGATTCGCGATCTCCAGCAGTGCTTTTGCCTGAGATACAAGACTGTCACTTTTTTTCATTTGTTCAAATTGCTTTAAAGCGGTTTCTAAATGATATAAACCATTTTCAACCTCTTTAATTTGCCTTACCATGAGAGGATCTTTATCATTGATCACATGCAATGGTTCGTCATGAGGTTTGTGTAAATAATCTTGAACCCGACTGGAGAAATTATTTCTAGTGATAGAAGAAAATTGCTCCCGCATCATGACGACAACAGAGGACATTTGCAACTCTTGAATGTATGCCAAATTACCGCGAACTGTATTAAGAGATGATGTTGCTATTGGTTTTAGTTCTCCAGGACCTACAACAGGTTTCTCGCGTTCCAGAGCTAAAAATTTACTTCGTAATTCAGGAAGATTTATTTTTTCTGAGTTATCAGACTTAAGCCCAAAAGATTTTGATTTCACATAATCAATGGCTTTATCAAGGACTGCAATTTTTAATTCATAGGATTTTTTGCGTTCATTTAAATAATTATCAACTGCAGGCTCTAACTTTATTAATTGAGAGATTGTCGCTTTAATTTGCTCTGTTTTTTCAGGTTGCGAAGTTTCAAGTTGATTTAAAGCCGCAACGAGTTCATTGCTTAATTCTAAATCACTATTTGCCATAGCTGATTGAATCTTGACAAAAGCAAGACGTAATTCGGCCAGTTTACTCGGTGTTATGTCTGAAAGGGATTGGTCGGAATATTGTTTAAGAATTCCGAAAAAAGTCTTAGCGGCTTTTTGTTGTTCTTCAATTTGAAATAATTCAAGCCAATGTTCTGATTTTTTAGTTATTAATTGTTCCCTTCTCGTTTTACCCATATAAAAGGAGAGAGGGATGGTTTTTAATTTAGTATTGGGTTTGGTTTCAATGACTTCATTCAACTTGTCATTAATTTGATCTAATTCAAGAGCAATAGATGCTGATAAAAGGCCAGGGGCTAAATAATGGCGAGTCTCTATTTCATCAAGCATCATCATCAAATTGGGATAGCCTTCTTTTAACCATTCCTGGTACAGCTGTATAGTGGCCTCTTGTAAATTCGTTCCTTCCAGTTGAATTTTTCTATTTAAATCGATAAGGCCAGAGATGGCTCTGAAGCCTTTAAATGCATTCATTAAATAGGCATTTTCTTCAAAAAACAATTCAAATACCGAGCCTATCGCTTCAATTTTTTTGCTATCGATTTTCAATTCATCAGAGGACTTCTCCGAGCGTTGATCTAATGAACTTGAAATATTATTCAATAAAGTAGGGAGCTCTGAAAATAACTTAACCAATGAAGCGGTTTGTGTTACTTCATCAGAGCTAGGTTGAACTGTATTAATTCCTTGACCTAGAATACTTCCAAGCTTTTGCGTTACATCTAAAGCACTAAACTGACTTACCCAGCCATGCTGCTTAACTAACTTGTTTGCTTCAATAATCACTGGCGCTATTAAATCATGATTTTCACGAATTAAATTGTGGATATCCGAAGAATCCTCTGTAAATAATGTAAATGATTTATATACTTGAGATAGGGCAGCCACTCCTTGATGCACTGCGGCGATCTTACCTAATCTGGTACTCGTATCTATACCATGCCAGGTTTTAAGAGCGCATTCTGCATAATACATGCTGTTGATTATTTTTTTAATTGTGGCTATTTGAGGAGGATCTTGATCAAGATTAATAAAAGGAACGCCATCTCTTTGCGGATTTAGACTTTCAGCTATTGGCGGAGACAAAGTTGCTTTAAACTTATTTAATAGTAATGTTCGAGCAACACTGATTTTATTAGCATAATCCAACAATTCAGTAGTTTTTTCTTTTGAGGAAGGTGTGACACCTTCTTTTGAAGTTTTTTCAGTTCTCTTTTCAGTATCTTCAGGTAATTTTTTTGTTTTTTCTGGAGATGTCACAGGCGGGTTTTTGGGTTCGACATGACCTTCTAACATGATAGAAGGAGGAAGGGCGTCTCCTTTTTTTAACTGTTCCAAGGAGGACAAATCATTGTCCTTATAATTGATATCTGAGAACGATAAGCCATAGGCCATGATTTGCTGTAATAATGGAGCTAGAGCTTTTTGAGAATCTGGGGAAAGTGCCTTGACACTTGATTTTAATTTAGAAGCTGCAGAAGCTATTGCAATAAAATAACGCAATCGGATCATAATCCCATAACTTAAATCCAAGTTTTCAAAATCTTTAAGAGATTTTTCTAATTGATATAAATTATTTTCAACTTCTTTAATTTGTTTCACTAAGTCTGGATCATCATCATCATTGATTTTATATGGCAAGATTGAAAAAAAAGCTTGATATTTTTCTGGTAGATGGCGACGAATTAGAGTGTCTATATTTGTCCTTGTGTCGTGAACTGTTGCTGATAATTTCATTTCCTGAATAGCAGTAAGTGTTCCACGAAGATTAACTAATGCCGTAGGTTTTACCGCAACAAACTTGGATGGGATAATTTCCGTTTTGGGAATTTGTTTTTTTAAGGTTGATTTTATGGTATCAATGCGTGTTTCAACTTTATATTGAAGTGAAGTTTGTTCTATTTTATCTAGCCCAGTTCTTAATTTTTCACGAGTTTTTTCAGCTACCATGATCTTAAATCGCTCAGAAGCAATTTGATTTGTCATAAAACGATCAACTGATTCCTTAGTTCCCAATATTTTATCAACATCATAACTTACTACATAACTGGCTACATAACCTAAACCGTCTCTGGCTAAGTCCCACCATGATTTTGGTTTGGGTGGAGTTTTTTCTGGGCCAGTCGTATTTAAAACGGCGGTTAACTGATTTTCAAGCTCTAAATTAGCATGAGCCAATGCTACTTGTATTTTGGGATATAGTTGCCTTAATAATATTCGATCTGGCTCTGTAATTTGCGAGAAAGACATCCCTTTATATCTTTGTAAGATATCATAAAAATCATCAGCAGCAGCTTGTTGTTTTTCAGTAGCTATAATAGTTTGTACACTTTTAACCTGAGTGCTATTGATTCGTTGTTCTCTAAGTTTCTTTAATGACTCTATTGTTACAACTCGCTCAGTAATACCAAAATTGGACTCAGCTAATATTTCATTGACTTGTTTACCTAAATGTTCTGTTTGAGAACATAAGTTTGTGGTTAAGCTGCCTGTTTTTAAATAATTTTGTTGCTCTAATTGATCTGCTAATGTGATTAATGTGGGTAAATAGTGGTTAGCCCATGAAACATATTGCTGAATGGATTTCTTGCTAAAATCAAAACCATCGTCTTGTATGCTCTTAAACCATTCTAATAAATCCTTTATCGCTTTTGAGTTTTCAAAATCACTGATACTTAATTTACTGATAAAAGGATTATTGTCTAAATCATCGAGTAATGAACGAACTAATTCTACGGCTTGTTCTTTCTCTTTTTCTGTCATCTCCTTCTCTTGAAGAGCAGATACCGTTTCTACTAATTTTGATATTTTTGAAAAGGTTTCAACAAGAGGATGCGTATTATTCCATTTATTGACATCAGGTCCCAATAAATCCATGCCTTGAAAGATAACTTTGGAAGCCTTGTCAGTAACATCCATTTCCATGAATTCTGATAGCCACCCAGAGTCTTTAATTACCGTATACGCTTGAGTAAATATTGGTTCAAGTAAATTATAATTGTCTGCTATGACGCCTCTTATTTCAGGAGTTGCGTCATCGAGCAAACCTAACGATTTGTAAATCTGGATCAGTGCCTGAATTAATTGTGGTGCTGCTTTGGCCTTACCCCATAGTGTACTGGTATCAATGCTTTCCCAGCTTTTAAAAGCTTCTTCTGCATGATAAAGACAATTAATGACTTTTTTTAGAGTTGCAACTTGTGGTGGATCATCTTCAAAATTAATAAAAGGAACACCAATAGGCTGTGGAATGAGTTTTTCTGCTAAAAGATCATCTAATTGAACTTTAAGGGCTTGAAGTAGCAAACCCCTGGCTTCATTGATTTGTTGTGATAGCAGAATTTCTGATGAATTATTGTGATTTGGCATATCTTTTTACTCCTATACTTAATGTTAGCATGCCGACACAAATTTGACTAATATGCTCTTAAAGTATTCATAGTTTTCTATGCATATAATCTTCAAATTTCAATATTTTTATAACAATAACTCGGGATTCGATTTCTCATTAAGAACCGAGGAACTTATTTGGAGTCTATAAAAACAGGCGTTGAGGTTATGCTGCAGATAAATAGAAATTTAGCTTAATGTGGATCAATAATAACAATTTCGCTTGTTTATAATACTTGAATTAGCGAAGAGAGTTCACGTAAGGCAATAAAAAACATGGTGTAATCAATATTTTCGCTTTCTAATAGCATTTCCAGCAATTTTTCCCAGCGTTGTTCAATGTGGTGGTTTTGCTCTAACCAATAATTTATTCGTTTTTCAGCAGTATGCACTTTTTTATTGGTCACTAAAATTGCAATAGTTAAGCGTCTTTGAAGGTTATCTAATTCATCCCGTAAAGACAAACGTGCCATGGTATTCCAATGACCTTCTCTCGAATCACTGGCAATTTGATCGCGAAACCAAATGAGATTAAATTGACTACCCACTTTGAAGTAAACTTCTGCTGTGAGGACTAAATCAAATTTATTTTGTGTGGCAACTTCAATGATATTTAATGCTGTATAGAGAGCACGAGTCACGGCGATTTTTTGAGCCATATTTTTTTCAATGCCAATACTAACGAATTGATTAATGATCTTTTCAAGGTATTCTTTGGTCACGCCGCCCATCAGATTAGGAACCAGTTTTCCAAGTTTGCTTATTGATTGACCATAATGAGTAATGTTTTTTGCGATACCGCCTTCAAGGCGCTTGTTATGTAAAAACCAGCGCGTGGCTAAATTGAGTAATTGCCGAACATGATGCAGTAATTCGTATTGTGTTTGCACCGATACTTTGTTGTGCAGCGAATCAATAAGCTTTTGTAAAGCATCAGTTTGATAAACATTCGCCGCAATCGTATAAGCTCGGGCAATATCAGGAATGGTAAGGCCGGTCTCAGTCAGCATTCGGTACATAAAAGTAATCCCCATGCTGTTAACAATCTGATTGCTGAGTTGAGTTGCTATAATTTCACGGTACAACGGATGCTTTTGCATGGCTTTCATATAGGGTTTTCGCAGTGAGGGGGGGAAGCCAGTTTCCAACACTGTTGTAAAGTAAGAATCATCAGGTAAATCGGATTTTAATAATTCGTTAGCAATATGAATCTTTGTATACGCCATTAAAACAGCGAGTTCCGGTCGTGTGAGCCCTACACTTGCGGTTTTGCGCTCCAAGAGTTTCTTGTCATCGGGGAGAAATTCGACACTTCTGTCTAAGTTGACCCACATTTCCAATTTTTTAATGTAGTCTTGATATAAACCGCTATATATAGTGGTATGAGCTGCTGATATACTTAAAATTAAGGCCTGATTGTAGTTATCCTGTAAAACAAGATTGGCCACTTCATCGGTCATTTTTCTCAGCAATTGATTGCGTTTTTTTTCAGTGAGAGCACCCTCTCGGACCTCTTTATCTAAAAGAATTTTGATATTAACCTCATGGTCAGAGCAGTTAACACCTGCTGAATTATCAATCGCGTCCGTATTAATAAGGCCTCCTTGCAAAGCAAATTCAACTCTTCCAAGCTGGGTAAACCCCAGATTTCCTCCTTCTCCTACGATTTTGCAACGCAAGTCCGCACCATTAATGCGACAAAATTCATTAGTTTTATCTCCAACATCCGTATGCGATTCAGTGGTAGCTTTGACGTATGTTCCAATTCCACCATTAAATAATAAATCCACAGGAGCTTTTAATAGAGCGCGAATAAGATCATTAGGTGGAAGAGCATTTGCTTCGATAGCCAGTGCTTTTTTTACTTGGGGGCTTATGGGGATGGATTTGCTAGAACGTTTATAAATTCCTCCCCCTGCGGAAATCAGCTGAGAATTGTAATCTTCCCATGACGAAGTGGGTAATTGAAATAATCGAAGCCTCTCGTCATAAGACTTTAAGGGATCAGGATCAGGATCAAGAAAAATATGGCGGTGATCAAACGCAGCAAGCAATCGTATATGTTTAGAATAAAGAAGGCCATTGCCGAAGACGTCTCCACCCATGTCGCCAATACCTACTACTGTAAAGTCTTGTTGTTCAATATTGATGTTGAGTTCGAGAAAATGTCGTTTGATGGATTCCCAGGCGCCACGAGCGGTAATGCCCATTTTCTTATGATCGTATCCTGTTGAACCTCCGGAAGCAAAAGCGTCGCCTAACCAGAATCCATAGTCTTTGGCAATGCTGTTGGCAATGTCAGAAAAAGTTGCTGTTCCCTTATCAGCAGCAACAACCAGATAAGGATCTGGTTCGTCATAACAGACAGTATTATGTGGAGCAATAACCTGATTGTTTTTGAGATTATCAGTGAGATCCAGCAAACCACTAATGAACGATTTATAACAATAAATCACTTCTTGCAGCGTTTGTTCGCGATTGGTTAAATGCTCATGTTTTTTTAAAACAAAGCCTCCTTTTGCGCCAGAAGGTACTATGACTGAGTTTTTTACTTTTTGTGCTTTCATAAGTCCCAGGATTTCAGTACGGAAATCTTCAGGTCGATCCGACCAGCGAATGCCGCCTCGAGCAACTTTGGCACTACGTAAATGAATTCCTTCAAAACGGGTTGAGTATACAAAAATTTCATAAAACGGTTGACCCGGTGGCAAATCAGGAATTTCCGAAGACTTTAATTTGAACGAAAGGTAATTCTTAGGATGTCCTTCGAGATTTGTTTGAAAGTGATTAGTACGTAGAGTTGCTGTTATCAAGGCCCAGAAGTAACGCATAATACGGTCTTCATCAAGGCTGCTAATGGCATCAATGCTTGTTTGAATTTCTTTTTCAAGCGCAGTCATTTCTTTTTTGTGTGCTGTTTTTTGTTTAAGACCAAATTTTAAATAAAAAAGGCGAATCAAATTTTGCGCAATACTCGCGTGCGCTTCTATAGTTTTTTCAATATAAGCAGGACTGTAGCGGATGCCGATTTGATGCAAGTACTTCGCATAGGCCCTTAGAATAGTAATATCCCTCCAGGAAAGCCCCGCACGTAATACCAATTTGTTAAAACCATCGTTTTCACAAACACCAATACTAATTTTAATGAAGGCTTCAGCAAGAATGTCTTTGACTTGCTCCAAATTGAGTGAATCAAGTTGTGAATAGGTCACATTAAAATCACTGATCCAAAATACTTGCCCTTCTTGAGAGGTGATTTTATAGGGATGTTCGGTGTAAGTGCGCAGTCCCATGTTTTCAAGCATGGGCAAAATGTCGGAAAGAGGGATTGGTGTTCCATAACGATAAAGCTTAATGTGCAAAGGATATTGTGAATGCTTGGTTTCATAAAAATCAATCCCAAGTGGATTATCTTGGGAGAGTTTTTCTATTTGTAAAATGTCCTTGGCTGTTTCCTCGACTGAATGTTGCTCACAATAACTGATTGATAAGCCTGCTGCATACTTATCAACTAGTTGTTTCCCTTGTTGAGCCTTGGACCGTTGTGTTAATTGCTTTTGTAACTTATCTTTCCATGAAGGTGTCATCATTCTTAAATTCCATGAGAGATATGTTTTAATCGTTACTAAAAAGTATAGGCTATTTCGAAGAAGAAAATGAAAATAGGCTAACTGATCCAGGTTTTTTACTAATGAGTAAAAGACAGAAATTGATCCCATTATTTGGTGATTGAAGAACTTGGGGCATACTAATTTTAATAACAGAGTTACTCAAGAATTTACCAAACTTGTATACAATAGTGTGATAGGTAGAAAAATGCTGTTTTCTATGGTTGGCCAAGAGGAGAGTGCTAGTTGAGTTACTCTCCTCTCATGGCAATTTAGAATTTGGCTATATTACAATTTTTTTAGTATACCCCCTCGTTCTTTTAAGCCTATATTGCTTAATTTATTTTCTAAATCAGCGATGTCTGAAATGATAAATTTATAATGCCCACTTATATTTTGTGTGGTAACCCCAAGATCTCTACTTAAGACGTTTTCCCTTAAATGAGTTTTAAATTCGCGATCACGTTTGGTTTCAATAGTTATTTGGTTGCCATTTATGGAGATAGTTGGTATGTCGTGGCGACTAATATGCAAATTGTCCAGATGTTCTATTAGTTTCTTAAGAGTTTCTTCATTTTTGGGATTGTACGTTGTTAAGCCCTCTATTCGAATACCATAGTAATTAGTCATTGGCTTCGCATCAAAAAAAGCTATTTCCTGGGTCGTATCTTGTTCATTTGTATTTAAGGACATTCTTTTTTCTTCATGATGCATATATATTTTGAGACTTGATATTAAAGAGAGCATTTCAGAGAGCTCACTTGGAAAACCGCTAGAGCAATCAGCGTTTTCAATAATTCTATGTAAATAGTTTACAAAATTAAATTGATGATTCATCTTGTTAGAAATTGAAGTTAAGGCTCCTTCTTCTAATGGATGTTTTTTCAAGTGAGAGTAAAGCGCTTCAATTGGCTCGGTAATTTTACTGATAAAATCATCGGAATTGAGAAACCAGGTTAACCCTCCATGCTCCTTAGCCCCCTCTTCAAAAGCTTTTAATAAATTTTCCATTAATTCCAAGGTATCTCCCTCAATTTTTGCGCTTTCCTGTAAAAATGGTGCTAATTTTAGGCCCATTGAATTACTATAAGCAGAAAATACTTCCTCAATGGACAATATTTTATCTATTTCTTCTATTGTAAAAGGTTTCTGTGGGTAATGAATGAATTCTTTGCTGAATCTAAAATCATATAGGTAGCCTTTTAAACTAATGCAATCAATAAAATCTTGCACTTGATAAGTATAATCAGTTCCAGATTTAAAAGTAGGGTTGATGTCGCTCATAATAGTTCTCCTTGCCTTGCAATCCAATAATCCTAAAATAAACAACAAATTATTTTAATTTTCTAAAAATACACCCCTGTTAATTGTAAATTATAGTATCATTTTTATCAAAAATTGTTCATTTTGGTTTGTGGAAATATATAAGTAAGCCTTAATAAAATGTTAAGAAAATAAAAATATAATACAGGACTTATTCACAAGACAAAGCATCCATTGTGTATAAAAATATACTATTTTTTTCAAATTTTAGTCGTATGCGCTGGAGTGAATACGATGGTAATCGATATCAAAGTCTTTGGGAGCACAATAAGCGAGATATTAAACACACATTTTTCGGTACTATTGCAAACGGAAGAGATTTGCGAGAAGTATTATTCCAACCCATTACTGCCTCTTTTTCGATGTTAGTAGCAGGGGCATTCGCACAATTATTGGTGCCCTATTCAATTTTTATACTCTGCATGGGTGAGGCGGAGTTTGCGGGTAAAACATTAATTAATTATTTGGAAATAACTACTTTTGCTTTGGCAATGCCAGCTATCGCTTTATTAAGTACTATAGGTCGATGTTTTGCAACTGTTAAATGTTTAGTTGAAGACCAATACAACTTGACAGAGATGGTTGAAGATAAGGATGTTAAACCAAATAAAATCTATCTTGATTTTACCGAAAAAAATTATACTGTCACAGACAAAGACAATAATCAGATCATTAGAAAATACTTTAGATTCCAATACAAAATGAGGGACCCTAACGATACACTTTGTCAAGGAAGTTTTACTTTCTCCGATTTAGAGCGTGCTCCTGAGGATGACGATTTCAATGGGAAACTTTCAAGCCTCACACTTTATAAATATGACATCTTGGATTTGATAAAAACAGTTCATAAATTTGAAGAAATGGAAGACGATAATGTAAGTCGTTCATCCATTGATATTAAGACTAATTAGAAAATCAGGTTGTTTTTTTGCTGGAAGCAATAATGGAAAGAGATTATTTTTCTCAACTACTTGTTACTTAGAAGGTCGCGTTATATCGTTTATAAATGATATCATTTGTTCCTGCCTAAATTTTTGATGTGCCAACTTAATAATGAGTTGTTGAGTTGGTAAAGCAATACAAAATATAGTGATGGATTAAATAAAATTATTAAGGGATTAAGATTGTGCGATTATTTTACGGCTTATTAGGTTTTATGATGTTTAATTTGGTGGCTTGTGAAAAAATGGCATTAATGAACACACCTCAAAAAAAACCACAAGTATCTAGAAGCCAACTGTCTGCTCAAGCCGAACGATATTTTTGGCGAACTCTTCATGAAGGTCGATATCAAGATATTCCTAAAGCAGATTATTTATTAATGGTCGCTTATATTGAAAATCCCTATGATCCGAAATTAGCTGCCCATCTTGGCTTTGTTCATATTTGGAAGATTACGGAGCGAGAAAGAGTAAAAAACAAGTCTCCATTGATTCCTAATCAAATCATTTTGTCTAAAAAATACTTTGCTGATGCTCTGCAACTTGATCCCAAAAATCCAATTTATCAAGGTTTTTATGGTGATACACAATTAGTGGAAGGGCAGATTTTTAAGGATAAGCAAGAAGAGGTTAAGGGATATTTTACTTTAAAAAAAGCAATACATAATTGGCCTGAATTTAATTATTTTACTGCAGGGTATCCAATGAGTAGCCTAGATGCCGATTCTGATCATTTTAAAGAAGGCTTGGATTGGCAATGGAAAACTTTAGATATTTGCGCAGGTAAGAGGATAAACAGAAAGAACCCGGATTACACTCCATTTATGAATAGGGAAACAATGGTAGGTAAGCAACGGGCATGTTGGAATTCAATGATCGCACCTCATAATTTCGAAGGATTTTTTATGAATATGGGGGATATGTTAGTTAAATCAGGAGACCCCGAAACTGGTGTAAAAATATACAAAAATGCAAAATTAGCCAATAGTTACTATAAATGGCCTTATAAAGAAATGTTAGAAAAACGCATTTTAAATGCTAAATCCAATGTGAAATATTTTAATCAGAAATCTAATAATCCGCATCAATCAGTTATGTTTAATTCAGGTTATGGTTGTGTGGTTTGTCATCAGTACTAAAAACCGGTAACCACTCAACCGAGGATTACTTAAGACTTTTGCTCAATGTGTCCAAAATTAAAATGAAGATACTATTCAAAGAAAATGATATAGTTTAAATCAATCTTGGCAAAGAACTTAAAAAAGAACATGCAAAAAATTACTATTTATCATAATCCTCGATGCTCTAAATCAAGACAAACATTGGAAATACTTCAAAACAAAGACTTCGAACTGGTTATTATTGAATATCTTAAAACCCCACTTGATATGGAGCAATTGAAAACATTACGGTCTCATTTTGATCTCAAAGATTTCGTTCGCACCAATGAAAATGTTTTTAAAGAGATGGGGTTGTCGTTGGATAATGAAGCGCAAGTATTACAAGCCATGTTAAAAGAACCCATATTAATGCAACGTCCAATCGTTACATTCAAAGGCAGAGCAGTCATAGGACGTCCACCAGAAAAAGTTCTGGAATTGTTTGATTAATATTTTTTGTACGATATAAATTTGCCAAGTACCATTGTTACGATCATCCAAATGATCGGGTCACTTGATTATTATGAGGGGATATGTTTTCTCCTATGCTGGAGCCATCCAATGTTTAGACTGTTCGTTGTAAACAATTTTATACGGACTTACAGCATAGTAATTTATAGCGTAGTAGAAAGTAAATTATGACAACGGAACCTGGAACAGGAAATGACAAGTTGAATAAGAAAATTATCCAGTGGGGTTGCAAATACCTTTCATCTCATGGGTATACACTAAAAAGCAATCTGCCAGAAAATGTGAAAAACACACCCTGGTCTTATGTGGTCCGCTTTGCAACATCCGATGGTTACATTTATTTGAAACACACGCCAAATTTGCTCGCATTGGAAGCGAGCATTATCCAGATTTTACATGATCAATTTCATGTTTCTGTTCCAGAAGTCATTGCACACAATGCTGAATTAAATTGTTTTTTAATGAAAGACGCGGGCAGGCCGTTGCGAGAAACTCTGAAAAAGCAATTCGATGCCTCATTGCTTTGTAAAGCTATTGATCAATTTACATCGATTCAGTTAACCGTTACAGATCATGTCAATAGTTTTCTTGATATTGGTGTGCCTGATTGGCGATTAGATAAATTGCCTGATTTATATAGACAACTGCTTTCACAAAAAGAGATATTGATAGCGGATGGACTATCAGAAAAAGAAATTAATGAATTAGAAAAACTGCTTCCAAAGGTTTCCGATTTATGTCAAAAATTATCCAACTTTGCGATCAAACCAAGCATTGTCCAGCCGGATTTTAATGACAATAACACACTTATAGACGATATATCGCGAGCTATCACAATCATTGATTTAGGTGAAATAGTGATTTCACATCCATTTTTTTCATTGATTAACTGTTTGGGGCAGGCAAAAAAACACCATGCGCTGACAGATGAAGATGAAACATATCTGCAGCTTATGGATGCTTGTCTTAAAAATTATATGATTTTTGAGTCTAAAAGACATTTATTAGATGCTTTCGCGACAGCACGCATATTATTTTTTATTTATGGAGCATTGTGCGATTATCGGTTGATGATCGCATGTGACAAAACAAGATTTACATCATCGTTTCAAAGGCATGGAAGACCCAGTATTTCATTGAAAGAATTTATGAGTGCCAAGAAATAGGAATAGGTTTTTGCGAGAATATTTTCTATGAATTCAATGAAAATATCTGCCAGGCAAAGTTTCAATAATATACCCGATGACTGGGACAGGATACTGGATTGTAATAAAAAATTCGTTTCCCGGAGAGAACAATACAAAAAGCTGTCGATTAGATTGTATGAATGCAGGTTATGCAATAGACATCTTGTATAACCCACCTCATTTATTTTATTGCTGCGTTGTAAAGGTTTCTGCAGTGCTTATTTACGCTATGTAAACTTCATTCTTCGAAACAATGTTCGATTAGTATTTCGAAGGGTTATTCTCTCTATAAAACCTTAGAGAGAATAACCTTTTAATTGTGAAGCAAACTGCCTTAACACTATTAATCCTGATTCTTCTGCCTGTTTACACCATTTTTGTATTAAGTTAAGCAAATCATTATTAGATAAGGAGGTTTTCACCCATATCTGCTGTAATAACTCACGATAACTATGAACAGCCTGTAGGTTTTCATGTTGATTTAGTAAGGTTTTCAATCGCAATTGGTCAGAGTGAGATAGCTGATCGTTCCGTTTTTTAAGTAAATGGCGAGCACCCTTTAATTCTCGATTTTTTATGCGGTATTGTACATCACGCAGAGTAGGGGATATAACCAGTTTGTAATAATCCGATATGATTTGAAAGCGATTGCCAAGAATGACCTTTACTGAATCCATATCTATATAGGCTTTATTCTTGTCAATAAATAATCTCGGAGGTAATTTTTTTACTTTTGCAAGTTTTAAAAAAGATAAGCAACGTATATAAAACCATCCTAAATCAAATTCCCACCACTTAATTGAAAATTTAGCTGAGGAAGCGAAGGTATGATGATTATTGTGTAATTCTTCACCAGCAATCAATAAGCCCCAGGGAAAAACATTAGTTGATGCATCAGATGATTCATAATTACGGTAACCCCAATAATGTCCTATTCCATTGACAACGCCGGCAGAAAGAGGAATCCACATCATTTGGATTGCCCAAAGAGTAATTCCAAGAACTCCAAACATTAGAAGATTAAGTAGGAGCATTAAAAGTATGCCTTTATTAGAATATCGAGAATACAAGTGGCGTTCAATCCAGTCATTTGGAGTACCATAAGAATATTTTTGTATCATATCTTTGTCTTTAGAGGCCTCACGATATAATTCTGGAACTTGCCAAAATACCTTTTTTAAAGTAAATACTTGTGGGCTATGAGGATCTCCTTCCACATCAGTAGTGGCATGATGTTTTCGATGAATTGCGACCCATTCTGCTGTGACCATTCCAGTTGTTAACCAAAGCCAGAAACGAAAGAAATGACTGATAATTGGATGTAAGATCAGTGCGCGGTGAGTTTGATAACGATGTAAATAAATGGTAACAGCAGCAGTGGTGATTTGGGTCAGTACAAGACCTGTCAAAAGGTATCCCCATAAGGTCAGATTTAAAAAACCAAACATATTGTCTCCTCTCATGTGCCTAAAATGGTGTAATTCACTAAGTATAAACTAATCTTCAGTGTTTATTTTTCGCTCCGCCGGCATTTAAAAATTAAAAAACCATTATTTAAGCATGCTTATTAAAAGCTGTCCCGGATTTTTTTGAATTATTATGATACCCAGGTTTTTGTGATACATACTGTTGTATCTTGGCCGAGGCTGAATCTGAAAAACCATATGAAAATTCAAGATTCTTAATTTTAATGCGCTCCAGTTTTTGACTTACTGGCCTTTTGCTAATTTTTTAAAACTCATTATTTTCCTTATAGGTAAATATTTATGTTGGAACTCCGAGATTAATCACTCATTATTTTTGTGATTAAAATGAGATATTAATTAGAGGGGACGAATGGGCGACAGTCAGTATTTTGAAAAAAATTTTATAAACTTTGAAACTTAATTATAACAGTTAGTTATGAAGATGTCTTATTTATTTTCATTCAGGCTCGGATTGTTAAAAAACATACAAAGTGTTAAGCTTTCTGTGAATTTAATTGTACGCGCAATATTCTTTTATGATCGTTTGAAGATCATCCTCTTACTTTCCTCTAGATCATTGTTCGTTAAAATGTTGAGAGGCAATGATGAAACAGAAAAAAATATATATTGGTAATTTACCATTCGGAACAACGGAAGAAACATTAACTATTGAATTTTCTAAATACGGAAAAATCGAAGAGATATTCTTGATTAAGGATCGATTAACAGGACAAATGAAAGGATTTGGATTTATAACATTTTCCTCTCAGCTCGAAGCAGAGTCTGCTTTAAAGATGAATGGACGGTCAGTTGATGGACGCCCATTAAAAGTTTGTATGGCTCAAAAAAAATCTAATTTGGTTTCGCGTAGTCGCCGGTAAGATAGAATATCTATTTCATTCTGTTAAATATAGACTCCAGTAGGATTAGTCAGGCTTAATAAGAACCAGTACATTCTCGTTTCATTTCGTTAAAAAATACCATGGATCGCGAATCTTCCTTTCACTCTTTGTTTGTTATAATGACTAGGGTCTGTTGACAATTCTACTATCTTGGCCAAAGTGGGATGATTTTATGTGCTCCGATACTCACATACTTCGTGTATGCTGCGTTTCGGTGCTCTAAAATCATCCCATTTTGGCTCAATCTAGCGAATTGTCAACAGACCCTGGTTAAACAAATTTCTTGTTATATGACAGTTTACTCTTTACTTACAAGATCAACTCATTTCTAAATAGTTCGCAAAATGAGCTTGAAGTTTTTTAATTTTTCAAGGTAAATAGGGGGGAATATTAGTTTTTCATCATTCAGGTGAATGTCTGTTCAATTTTCGGGAAAGGAGTGCTCAATGTACAACAAAATGTTTAAACCCTTGGATACAGACACGATTTTATATTTTAAAATGTACAGTAATTTTACTGATGAAAGATCAGATAACTGTTGTGCATTTATTTTAATGCCCAGTGGGTTACAAAGACATTTGGTGTCTTTGCAATCCATTCAATTTGGTTTTAATGAGTGTGGTGACATTCTTAAGGTTGTTATTATCTATTCCGGTAATGCGGAAAATATTCAAAAAAAAGCTCGAGAAACGATGGATGGTTTTGTGAAGCTTAAGCTTCAACATGAAAGAGGCGAGCAACTTTGTGTTTTTGATGAAGAAAGGAATATACTTCATCTTGGATTAGTGCCCTGTAACGATTCTCAGGCTTATTTATTGGATATTATAGCCTTTATTAAAGAAAGTTATCGTTTGAAACCTGACTTTGCTGAGGACATCAAATCACAGCTTCTAAATAAAGAATATCTGGCGCAAGAATTTCTCCGTTTGCGATGGAGGCCACCTGAGAAAAAATCTTTTTGTGCTGTCATGTAGGACTTGGAGTCTTTCTCTTCATGATATTAATTAAATAATAATATGAAATTTTTCAATGGATTTTTGCATTATAGTTTTCTTTTATTCATAAATCGCAATAGCGCTTGATTTATGCAATCACCCCTTGACAGCCACAAGGTCAAAAGCACAATATTATTTATTATATCAGGGACTAGGATTTTCATTGTTCAAAAAGAGATGGCTGATTTTGTTGTGTGTTTTATTGAATAATGGGTGTTTCTTATTTGGGCCGGATTACAAGAAACCCAATGTTAACATACCTCAGAAATGGCCAGACCAGTATCCTGCTCAAGCCAAGCAATCAGCTTATTTGCCTGGCCTGTATTGGTGGAAACAATTTAATAACCAGGAACTTGATGACTTTATTCAAAAAGCATTACACAATAACTACCAGATTCACCTCGCCATGGCGAATATTGAATCCGCACAAAGCCAGTTGGAGCAAGTAAAATTAAATTGGTTACCCAATCTTACAGCTCTTGCAGGCTATACCCAGTTTCCTGTTTTAGGTAACCCGGGCACTACAGTAATAGCATATCCTGCTTACATCGTTAATATCTTGCAGTTATATAAACAACAAAAAAGTGCAAAAGCCATGCTGGAAGCCAGTATTTATGCCAAATATTGTGCGAATTTGATTGTGATAGCCCAAACTTCCGCCGGTTTTTTTACCTTAATCGCTCAAAATGAGGCTTTAAATTTATATAATAAACTACTTAAGGATTATAGAGTTTATCTGAAACTTACTCAAAGCCAATATCATTCGGGTTTAACATCTCTGGACAACATTACTCAAGTCCAAAGTCAGATAAAACAGATTGAAGCGCAAATTAAGATTACAAAACATAACATTTTAGTCAGTAAAAATGCATTGCATTTTTTATTTAATGAAAATCCTGGAGACATCCAAGTCAATACACCCTTTAAAAATATTAATAGTAGTAAACTTATTCCAGAAAACTTACCTGCAAGTGTTCTAAGTGCAAGGCCTGATGTTCATGAGGCGGAAGCTTTGTTAAAAGCAGCACATGCTGATGTCGGTGCAATAACAGCCAATCTGTTACCATCTATTAACCTGGGGGCCTATCTAGGAGAAGGTTCCAATATTAAAGGGGCAATTAAATTAGGACAGGCTTACTTGAATGGCCCAGTAATCGATTTGCCACTCTTTGCCCAGATTAGTATAGGCAAAGCTCGATTTAAGACAATATATATCAAATACGTTACTGCCATTCGTGAGGCTTTACGAGATGTGGCGAATGATTTGTCAGCTTACTCCGCCTATAGCGAACAATTAAATAGCAATAAATCAGCTTTAGTAAATGAGAAACAGTTATGTCATTTAACAGAAGTTCGCTATCGTCATGGAATTGATGACAATTTAAATTGGATAAAATGCCAAATCAAATTGGATCAGTTTGAACTGATGATAAATCAAAATAAACTGGAAAAGATGTTATCCATGGTCACTTTATATCAAGATTTAGGAGCTGGCTACCATGGGAATTGATCAGCAAAAAACGATCCGCACGTTACGATTATCTCTTACTTGTATTTTTCTTTTTCTTATTACCTGGTATTACCAGGTTCCAGAGAGCGCATGGACTTTAGTGACCATATGGTTTGTTATGTATGAATACTCCACTGTCGGTGGAGTATTTACGAAAGGATTTTTGCGTTTTACAGGTACTGCTTTAAGCGCCATATACGGAATGATTATCGTTTACTTTTGTGCAAATAACCCATTGATCAACATCATGGCTTTGGTACCTGGTTTATTTCTTTATGCTTATTTTTTCATGGAGGGAGATAAAACGTATATTGGTACCATTGGCGCAGTAACTCTTACTATTGTGCTACTGAACTATAATGACATAGATACTGCTGTTCTGAGGGTATTTAATGTCATTATTGGGATCATAGGCTCCATGTTTATGATAAGGTTTTTTTATCCCCAATATGCTAGAAATAAGGTGTTAGAAGTTCAATTAAGCTTTATTACCCAATTAGCGGATCTTTTAGAAAGCTATCTGGATCCAGAAAAATCATTAGCTACGATCCATACTGAATACTTGGAACTGGAACATAAGATACTCGATGGTTTTACTTTTTATAATCGTCATATTAGCGAAGCCAAAATAGAAACAAAAAATGCCGCATTTTTCATACCTCATTCAATAGCTGCCATGCAACACTTCAGGCGTTTATTTCGTTTGTTTAGCGTATTTATTTATTATTTATCAACCGAGGAGATTCGAGCCGACCCATGGGTATGTGATCAGCTGAGTAAGCTTCTGAGCAATTTACGAATGCTGCAACGAAAATTGCTGAAACAAGATGAAGAGCCAAAACAGACAGAAATTTCTGTTGGAGAGCCAGTAGTGGAAGAAGAAATAATTATAGAAACCCCGAATATTCAAAACAAAATAGCAACAGAGGCCATTTTAAATAATATGCATAAAGAAACAACGCTGTTTGATATCGAAATTGAGAAAATAATATTAATTTATGACGTATATGAGATTAAGCTGGATGAAACATAAAAATTCACCTTAATGCTTTGATCATGGTTAAATTGAAATAAGGATAAGAAAGACACTATGAGTGACAAAACCAGAACTAGATTTCCTGTAACTATTCTATTATGTGTGTTACTTTTCGTCTTGATTTATCATTTTTCTTATTTATTTCCCTTTACAAATAATGCTTTTGTTGTCGCCAATGTTCGCCCAGTTGCTGCAAACGTAAAAGGCTATATCACAAACATTTATGTCAGAAATGAAGAAGAGGTAAAAAAAGGCCAACCATTATTTACAGTATTCAAAGATCCTTATGAACTGGCTTATAAAAAAGCTATCAGTGATGTTGCAGAGGCAAAAGCCCAGTTATTAGTATTAAATAAACAAATCGAGAAAACTGAATATTTGCTGCAAGCACAAAAGGAACTTTATGAAAAATTCCGTTTTGATTACGAGCATAATAATTCAGCATTACGCGATCATGCGGTATCAAAGCTTACTGTCAATACTATGTTGAAAGAAAAAAACGCAGCATTGAGTCAATTAAAAGCATTAGAAAAAGAGCTGGAACTCAATCATCAGCAAGTCATTGTACAGGAAAAGAAAATTCAATCTCTCATTGCAGTGATGAAAAATGCCAAAATCGATTTAGATGAAACAACGGTGTACGCGAAACAAAATGGAGCCATCCAGGATATGTTTGTTGCACTGGGAACACCAATTAAGATAAGAAAACCAATCTTTGCGGTTGCTGACACCGATACACTGTTTATTCAAGCCAATTTTAATGAAACAGATTTACGTAGGGTCCAGCCAGGAGATAAAGTCTCTATTTTCCCGCGAATGTATTTCGGTTCTAAAATTTACCATGGAGTGATTCTTTCCAGAAATTGGGCTGCCAGTAGATTAGAAACTCATCGTGCTACTCAAATACAAATTGTTCGTAATAGCGAAAGCAACTGGTTTTTATTGCCCCAAAGGTTACCAGTGCAAATCCAAATCACAGATTATGACCCGATTAATTATCCATTAAGTGTTGGAGCCAGTGCTTATGTGTATATACATACACATTAGTGTATATAGTGAGTCAAAATGTGTGTACTGTAGGAGATATTGGGGTAAAGAATATCAAGTGTTTATGACGTTTCTACTAGATCTCTTGGGATCATGTTCTCAGTCATCGGATAATAAAATATCTGTTGGAATGTTGATATCGTTTAACATAGAATAGGTCATTATAATTTTAACTTACAGAAGTTTTTGAAAGATTAAGGATTACAAGTGTAACTTGTAAAACCATCATGATGATGAATGATAACAAAAGAGAAATATTAAAAATCATAAAGGCAGGATTGTGCATTACTATCTTAACTTTTACCCCGTTTTCTTACGCTCAGGCCACACATTCTGGTTTTTATGGGTCTTTAACTGGCACAATGATATGGCTGACCTCACATCACCAAATTACTCAAAGAAATAACCCCAACAATAATCGATCCATTATCGATAAGGAAAATGAGCACGGGTATGGAGTTCGTGGGGGTTATATGTGGAGATTTCCAAGTTTTGTTGTTGCTCTGGAAATACCAGTAAACATTGATAAGATCGATCATGAGTTTCAAGGCACCACGACCAAAACTATAAAAAGAATGAACCACAATATTGGCTTGCAACTCGTATCCGGACCTCAGTTAACTGATAATCTGAGGGCTTATGGACTTGTTGGTATCACATATGGCCAGTTTGAATTTGAGGCTAGGGGAACTCGCAACAGCATTTTGAATAAATATTATGAACCAGGCGGTCGTGTTGGAGGGGGATTGAATTTTCAGTTAACGAATCATATTTCCTTATTTACTGAGTACGCCTACACTCGTTTCGCAAGTCACAATAATATTAGCGGTAATGGTGGTTTTTATAAGAGAGATGGCTATTTCACTAGCCAAGCACTCAGTATTGGTGGTACCTGGCTAATATAATCCGAGCCGCGACCTTAAGGAAGCGGATATAGTTAGCACATAGAATGACCCGTTATGCTGCACAATATATGAACTCTATTTTTAAACACAGTCTGTGAATGATTACAATCATTTTCTCACAATTTTTTCAAAGACAGTCCCTGCTTATATGAGCCATCTAATAAAATTCATTACTTCATATCCATTAGAAATTTTTTTGCAGCCAATAAATCAATATATGCTTTTTTCTTATCAGATGGATTACGTAATAGGTAAGCAGGATGATAGCTTACTATAAATGGAGTATTTTCATAGCGATGAAGTGTATTGCGTAATTGCTTAAGGGGAAGTGGTTTATCAAGTAAAAATTGCCCGGCAAAACGCCCTAAAGCAAGGATCAGGTGTGGTTCAATGAGTTTAATTTGGCGAATCAGATAAGAACTGCATTGAGAAATTTCTTCTAAGGCCGGATCGCGATTATTAGGTGGACGACATTTCAATACATTGGCAATATAGATATCCTGTTCAGTTATCCCAATACTGTGCATCATCTTATTTAGTAAACTGCCTGCTTTACCTACAAAAGGTTGTCCTTTCTGATCTTCATAGAAACCAGGAGCTTCGCCGATAATCATCAATTTTGCTTTTGGGTTCCCACGAGAAAAAACAGTTTGAGTGCGTGTTTTATGTAAAGAACAACGTGTGCATGAAGCAACTTCAGTGGTCAAATCAGATAACTGTCTTTCACTGGAAGGGGCGGATTCACGCCGTACCCAAATTTCTATTCCCATACTTTGTAAATAGTAGTTTGCCAACTCATCTGACATAAAAAACTCATCAATTAAAATTATTAATTAGATTTTCGTTTTCAACTGAAACGGACAGCATTGTAACAGGCATATTCTCAAGAAAGAAATTTTAAAATAAGTCCTATAAGGCATTCATATTCAATAAAAACTTTAGTTGATCTCAATTAGAAAACGTCTATAGTGTTTTGTATGGATTAAAGATTTTTTTCAATCTAAACATACAACACAGCGCTTTCTCCACAAAAGCAAATTTCACAACCACAATAATGATATAAATCTACAATGTCTTTAGAGAGTATGATTAGGGAATTTTGAACTTCAGGCAGTGGTATGGTTGAGACTATGCATAAAAAATGGGATTTAAAAAAAGGGGATATTAAACAAATTATTGCTTGGGCATTTTACGATTTTGCCAATTCTTCCTACTTTGTGGTTATATTTACGTTTGTATTTGCCACCTATTTCACTGATGAAATCGCATCTAATGCTATTCAGGGTACGGAGTTGTGGGGATATACTATTTCGGCTTCGGCTTTACTCATTGCCTTGATAAGTCCCTTGGTCGGCGCGATAGCAGATTTCAGTGGGCACCACAAATCCTGGTTATTCTTTTTTACCTATCTGGGGATACTTTCAACGGCAGGATTGTGGTTTGCTTATCCTGGTAGCCATTCGATTCCTTTAGCTCTGACCTGTGTTTTTATTAGTAATTTCGCATTAGAAGTAGGAACCGTATTTTATAATTCTTTTTTGGCAAATTTAGCGCCATCAGAATACTTGGGGCGTATTTCTGGCTGGGCCTGGGGATGTGGTTACTTAGGAGGTTTACTCTGTTTGATAATATCCTTGTTTGTTTTTGTGAAAGGTGATTTTGGTTTGTGGTTTGGGTCAGAGAATTTTGCCAATATTCGCGCTGTTGCTGTATTTGTGGCTGTATGGATTTGTGTGTTTAGTTTGCCTTTATTTTTGTCCGTCCAACAAAAAATAGGAGTGCACTTGACGATAGGTTTTGCTATTAGAAAAGGTATGGAAGAGTTGTTGATAACTATAAAGAGTCTTCCTGAACAACGTGCTCTCTCATTGTTTTTAATAGCTAGAATTCTTTACATTGATGGACTGAACTCCATATTGGCATTAGGTGGTATTTATGCGGCAGGCACCTTTCACTTAAGTATCAGTGAAATTATGATATTTGGAATCATTTTAAATATTACAGCTGGCCTTGGTGCAGGATTATTTGCTTGGTTTGATGATTGGATTGGTTCTAAAAAAACAATTCTGATCGCTTTAGGATGCTTAACATTAACCTTTTGCTTCCTGTTGACTATTCACTCAGCTACTTTATTTTGGTTTTTCGCACCTGTGATTGGCATTTTTGTTGGTCCCGTTCAAGCGGCCAGTCGTACGTTTCTAACTCGTTTGGCTAAACCAGAAGAGATTACGCGTATGTATGGTTTTTATTCTTTTTCTGGTAAAGCGACTAGTTTTTTAGGACCTTTATTAGTAGGTACAATAACAGCTTTGGCTGATAACCAACGTTTAGGTATGGCAGTTCTTATTCCCTTTTTTATTATTGGTGGTGGGTTGCTATTATTAGTTCATGAAAAGGAATAAGAAAATCCTGTTATAATTGGTTTTCCCTATCTTGAAATTCAATCTGTGATGGACTCATAGAACTACAGTAAAATTTACCTCATTGTTTTTACAAGTTATTTCTTATGATATACTGCCCCCAATATGAAAATTATTATATCAATATTACTTATTATCATTAGCACCTTCGGGCATACGTTTTCTTGCTATGATCCACAGAACATTATTCAAAAACCGATACAGTTTGATGAAAAACGGATTGCTTTAACTCGGGAATATCAATTGACCCATTATGGGATCGATTCCAAGTCAATAGAAATTGAACCAAAAATGATTGTACTGCATTGGACTTGCATATCAAGTTTTGATATTACCTTTCGAATATTTGATTCACCAGCCTTGCCAGCAAACTCGCCGAGACGAACTGAACTGCCAGGGGATTTGAATGTTTCTAGCCATTTTTTAGTAGACCGTGACGGAAGTATCTATCAACTTATGCCAGAAACCTGGATGGCAAGACATGTCATTGGTCTTAATCATTATGCTATTGGTATTGAGAATGTTGGGGGTGTGGATAGCAAAGATGATTTGACAGAAGAACAAGCAAAGGCAAATGCATTTCTTGTGTGCTATTTAAAGAAAAAATACCCTCAAATAAAATTTGTTATTGGCCATAATGAGTATTTGCAGTACAAAGGAACAGACTTGTGGCTAGAAAAGGATCCCAATTATCAAACTGATAAAACGGATCCAGGTCCAAATTTCGTTAATAAAGTAAAACGATTGATGGCTGCGTCATAAAGGGTGATTATTGGTCAACCTAAAACTAATATCTTCTTTCCACATCCTTATAATTTCAAGGTATTAAGCTGCGCTAATAAGGGTTGCATGAGTAATATATGTCACGATTTATTGCTTGGTTTTTAATTTTTATTTTGGTATGGTCCTATAGTTTTTAAATAAAAATCCGGCTTAGGATAGTGTTGATATTCAATCGTTGTGAACATTCCTGCATTTAAATGGTACAAATTATGGCAGTGATTAGCCCAGATTCCAGGATTTAGAGCATCAAATTGTATTTTCACAGTGGAATAAGGTTGTACTAATATCGTATCTCGCATCGCTCCATTTAAAGGCTTGCCATTAATTTCGACCACTTGAAAGACATGTCCATGTAAATGCATTGGATGAGACATTGCCGATTTATTTTCATAAATCACCTCAACGCGGTCACCAAAATTGATTACTTTGGGTGTGGCATCAGGCCAGCTTTGATTATTCATGGTCCAAATATAGCCATTCATTTTACCATCAAGCACATAATGCAAATGGACATTTACTTTTTTAGTAGCTAAGGAGCGTTCCCCTTTTAATTTTGTTTCTAATCCATAATAGTTGACTTGTCCCGTTTTCTTATCGGCATTAGAAGATATTTTGGGGGTCGATGCATTATGCGTCTTTAGAATTAAGCCTGTTTGCTTATTGGTTCCTTCGGCTAACGCTTTAATGGGGAATGTTCCACCTGCAGCAGGAATCTCAACAATTAAATCAATGCGATTAGCAATTCCAATTGGGAAAGATTGACCCTTTACAGGCTCTACGCCTTCACCATCAACAGCAATCAAGGTTGCTGATAACTTCCCTGTATCAATTTCAAAATTGGTGGCGGAAGAAGCGTTTATGATTCGCAGTCTTACTTTTTTTAAAGGTTGAACTGAAATAACGTCAGGAGCGGCAAATGTTTTTTTGTTGGTAAGAAAGGCATCGTAGCTGACATCATTTAAATCATTGCCGGAAGCTTTTTTATTCATGTTCATTTTGGCATTTCTTAAATTATCAAATATTACCTGTGGATCTTGATAAGTGAAATCTTCTAAAAACATAATGACTTCTTGCGAATCTTTATACTTATCATTGCTATCATAAATAATCAGGGGAGCAGAGAGTTGTTTTTGTTCTTGAAATTTTTGATGAGAGTGCATCCAGTACGTACCAGCTTGTAATAGTCTATAGTTAAACAATTTGTTTTGTCCTGGCTGAATCAGGATTTGACTAACGTCAGGCACCCCATCCTGATCACTTGGAACAATCAATCCATGCCAATGAATAGTTATAGGCGACGTGCTTTTATTTTCAACTAAAACATGAAACATGTCTCCTTTATTAGCAAAGTACCCTTTACTGTCTTTTGTGCCATCCGGGTGAGCGAAGGTTAATTGAAATTCCTTTGTTTTTTCTCCTTTACCGTCAACTTGGAATTCTTCCTCACTAACGGTTATTACTGTTGGCTTAAGTTGGGAGTCAGTAGCATAGGACAAATTAAAAGAAAACATCATAATAGTTAACATCATGATAAAAAAAGATATTTTATTGGTGGTCTGTACTTTGACCAGATTGAATCTGTTAACCATCTTGATAGCTTCTTTATCGAGTTTGTTATTAACATTTAGCAGTTAATGATAAAACAAGCAAATTACGACTTTTAGAAATTCGGGGAATTAAATTTAAGGAGAAGATGAGGAATTTTAAAAGCATGAAGGGATGACCTTGTAAACTGGGAAATTAATCAGGATCAGATATATTATTGCAAATAATTCTCATTTGTATTATCGTTCTCATTTAATTAAATTAAACAAAAGTTCAAGGTAGAATATTACATAATGTGGATCATTTTATTCGAGGCTTTTTTTACTAGGAAAAATAATGAGAAGGATATTTTTTGCATTAATAACTGGATTAGTCGTAAATACTGTATACGCCAATGGACATTTTGGAGCGTGTGGGGTTCATACGTGGCATGAGGTTACTTCCAAGTCCGGCTCCTGGAAAATAACTTTGAAAATGATTAATCAGAACGGCCAATTTGTCGATCCTTCTTGTGTCGATATTACTGAAACAGGATTGACTCCAGATAATCCTTTGAACTATGGCTTTAAATTTAGTAAAGACGCTGATTTTAACATTGCTTATACGTTGACTGCGGTTAGTGAAGAACGAGGATTTCAATCAAAAGCGTGTGTATTTGTTATCACTGCCAATGGACCTGCACAGCCAGACATTCAGGCACTTAGCTATCATGGTGCTGAATGTTTATGGCATGTGGTGAAAGGAGTGGGGGAGAACTTTATCGTTGGATAGTAGACAATACCGTCCTAAAACCATTCTTTTTTCTTAAAAATAAAAAATAGTGAGAGTGCGCATATTATTAATAATGCAAGAGCCCCAAAATAACCATACTTCCAGTGTAATTCCGGAATCCACTGGAAGTTCATTCCATAAATTCCAGTAATTAAACTTAATGGCAAAAAAATGGCCGCAAATGCTGTTAAAACTCTCATGGTTTCACTCATTTTTTGCATCAGTGCATTATCGATTTGACCTAATAAGCCATTTAACATATCTCGAAGGGAATCTATTTCATTGGCAACCAGATGGCTGTGATTAGACAAGTTATATAAGGAGGCTCGGCATTGTTCAGATATTACTACAATATGTCGTCCGGTGATGCGCATTAATATTTCTCTGATTGCAATAGTATAACGCTTCACCTTCATGACACCATGTTTTAATTCCAAGACCTTCGAGTAAATATTTTCATGGCTGGCTCGAATTTGTGCATCCATTTGATCGGCTAATTCTTCATAAATAAAATGAATTTTGGCGTAATCATTGATCACCCCTTCAAGAAGTAAGAATAATAAAAAACACGGAGTTTTAGCATAATGTACGGATTTTTGACAGTTATTTAATAGATCAAATAAGACTGGTGAAGACTTTGTAGAGGCTGTGAAGCAATAGTTAGTTGTGAGGTGAATAAACAGATTATCAAAATTGGTTTCATTATTGTCATTTAATTTCATTGAAGAGACACACTGAACTTGTAGCGTCAGTGCTTCATCAATATCTACGATGTTGGAACTGTAGTTTTTATCAGTATATAATTTAGAGACGTGTTCAGGTAATCCTAGTTTCTCCTGTAATTTTTTTAAGACATCCTTTTGTTTTAAATTACAATGTATCCAATAAATTTTATCTTTGTCTTGATAGTCGATGCTTAATTCTTCTAAGTCTATTTTTCTTATTCTATGATGTTTTAGATCAAACTCAATTGCTATTGAATCAAAAATATTCATTTCAACGTCCATTTTGTCTACTTTCATCATTTAAGAATAAGGAAGTTAGAGCATGTTGACAACGGATTTTTAAACTATCTGGAGTGATATCCTGTCTTGCTATATAATTCATACAGGAATTACAAAAAACACCAATCTCTTTTGCCTCGATCTTGGGGTATTGTGTAAGTCCTATCATAAACAAAATAAATTGAAATTAAAAAGGCTTTACATGTCCAAAGTCAGTCATGGTCTAAAAATGTTCCGAGCCGCTTCAGCCGCTTCAGCCGATTTGGCTGTTTTTACCTTCGAAAAGGGGGGTTGTGTTGCCAGAATAATGATAATAACAGCAGCTCCTACTATTATTATGCTGCCTGTTTTCTTTGGCATTTGCGAACTTGCTGATGAAATGATGGAAACTGCATTTGATATCGCCGATGGACATGTTTATGGAATGTAGAGGCGATTATTCTGACAGGGGATTGAGTGGATAAGTATATAGAAAAAATTGAAGGCATATATCAACTGATTCTGGAAATGAACAAGTTGAAACTTGTTTTTCGCAATACAATGACTAATCCCAATAGAAAAGAGAGTACGGCTGAGCATTCCTGGTCAGCTTCTATGATAACTACGATTCTTATGGATGAATTAAGGAAAGAGTTTATAGAAATTAATGAATTAAAAACTATTAAGTTGACTCTTATTCATGACGTTGTTGAAATTTATGCCGGGGATGTTCTGGCTTTTGATGTAGAGGCTAGAAAGAATAAGGAAATAGTGGAAGCAGAGGCACTTGAAAAACTTGGAACGGTTTATCCTCTCTTTGGAAAAGAGCTAACTAATTTATGGTATGAGTTTGAGGAAAGAAAAAGTCTTGAGGCCAAAATAGCGAAGGCTGCAGACGCTATTTGTCCAATTTTTCAGCGGCTCCAAGCCAAACAATCTTATGTTCCTTTTAATATTTCAATGAGCCAACTCGACAAAATAAAATATCCTTATTTTGAATTTAGTAAAACGTTTATTAGTTTATATGAGAAATTAAAAACCGATTTACTAAAAGAACAACTTATTTCATCATAATAACCGTGTCTTTTGAAACGCTCTGACTGCTTTTAATATCCACTGACCGGTGGAAAGTTAATTAGTAACTATTTGGTTTCAGTGAGGGAAAATTGAATCATATTACTCAACCAAAATTTAATCGCAAATTGATTAAATACGGTATTTTATTATTTTTATTAGGGTTAATTACAGGTTTTGGAATTCCTTTTATGCAAAATCCTCGTATGGGACTGTCCAGCCATCTGGAAGGGATATTAAATGGTATTTTCCTGGTTTTGTTGGGAATTATTTGGCCTGTTCTGGACTTGTCAGATCGCGCATTAACCTGGGGATACTGGCTCTCTTTATTTGGGTGTTATGTCAATTGGGCTACTACTTTTGGGGCAGGAATATGGGGTGCTGGTGCTCGCATGATGCCTATTGCAGGTGGACATTATTACGGAACAATATGGCAAGAGTGGCTTATTACATCGGGATTAATTTCTTTATCGGTTGCAATGGTCGTTGTATGCGGAATTTTGATTTGGGGATTAAGAGGAAAAGACTCCAGTAATCACTTTTAATTAGGATTGATACCAAAATAATTGAAGGTTTATCATTGGAACTATTTTAGACAGGACTTACGAAAAACTTTGAGGTCGAGGCAAAAAAGGTTTTGAATGAGGGAGTTTAGATAAACTAAATGACCGAATTCAAAACATTTTTTAACAAAGATATCGAAGTTTTTCGTAAGTCCTGTTAGAGATTTATGGCTACCTTTAAAGATTATTGGTGAATCATAATGAATCCTCTATACTTTAGAAAATTCTCTTTTAAACAAGCAGATAATCATTATGTACGACGATTTGTTGAAATCCTATGTTACTAACGATTTACTTTCTATACAATTAGGCGGAATTGTATTGGATGGTCAAATTATTTCTAAAACACCTATTCAGTTGGTTTTGAAGGCTTTTAATCGACATGGTTTAATTGCTGGGGCTACTGGAACAGGTAAAACAAAAACCATGCAGGTTTTAGCCGAACAACTCTCTTTGCAAGGTGTGCCTAGTTTCGTTATGGACATCAAAGGCGATATTTCGGGCTTGGCGATGCCGGGTGCAACTTCGCCCAAATTGTTGGATAGAAGTCAGCAATTACACATTGATTTTACTCCTCGTGGTTTTCCAGTTGAGTTATTTACTCTCAGTCCAGATGAACCGGGTGTTCCACTTCGTGCGAGAGTAGACGATTTTGGTCCTCTTCTTTTTTCCCGGATGTTAGACTTGAATGATACTCAGGCAGGGGTAGTTACTGTATTATTTGAATTTGCCAAGGCAAATGAACTCGGTTTGATTAATCTCGATGATTTTAAATCTCTATTGCAATTTGCCCAAACAGATAAAGGGAATACACAGATTGCCTCTCAATATGGTGGGATAGCTTCACCTTCTATTGGCACTATTGTTCGTAAAATTATTGAGCTTGAGTCTCAAGGTGGCAAACAGTTTTTTGGCGAACCCTCTTTTGTTATTCAGGATCTGCTACGAACAGACGCTAATGGTTGTGGTTTTATATCCATTCTACGGCTGCTAAATATGCAGGATAAGCCTAAGCTGTTTTCCAGTTTCATGCTGAAGCTGTTGTCGGATGTTTATCGCCAAATGCCCGAATTGGGTGATCCGGAAAAACCACGATTGGTTCTTTTCATAGATGAAGCTCATTTAATTTTTAATCACTCCAGTAAGGCTTTGCTTAATTTAATTGAAACGATGGTTAAACTGATCCGTTCTAAAGGCATTGGTCTGATATTTTGTACTCAAACACCCAACGATATCCCGGAAGCTGTTTTAAGCCAACTGGGTTTAAAAATACAACACTCATTACGTGCTTTTACTGCAAAAGATCGAAAGGCTTTAAAATTAGTATCGCAGAATTTTCCAGTCTCGAATTACTATGATACTGAACAACTACTCACTACTTTAGGTATAGGTGAAGCATTAGTCACTGCCCTGGATGCCAATGGTCAACCAACCCCTTTAATCGAAGCCATGGTTCGAGCGCCAGAATCGCGCATGGGCATTCTAAGCAATGAGGAATTAAAGACTTTAGTCAATCGTTCTCCCCTTTTTGCCAAGTATTCTCAAGTTATTGATATGCCATCAGCAAAAGAGAAATTGACTGAACAAATAACAATAAGTCACGAAAGACCACAGAGTAGCCCCACGAGTCAAAAAGAAAATGATTCTTCCGTGTTAAATGACTTAAGTAAGAATACTTTATTCAGACAGGTTGTACGCCAAATTTTTAGGGAACTCACCCGAGCTATATTGTCTTTGTTTAAGATTAAAAGGAACTGAATGGAGTATCTTACAAGAATTAAAGAGATAAACTTATCAACAATTGACGAGAGTTCTTTCAAACAACGCTACGTTGGTTGTATTGTGCTCACGAGTGATAAGCAAATTCTTTTACAAAGTCGTCCTCCACACTGGCGAACTTTTCCCGGGAAGATAGCGACTTTTGGAGGACATGTGGAAGAGAAAGAAACTCCATCCGAAGCACTAATCCGAGAGTTGCGGGAAGAGCTTGGTGCACAGGTCAAAAGTGATGAACTGATCGTGCTTGGAGCAATCGCAGAAGAGATTACAAAGTATAAAGATTTAGTCTATCTCTATTATTGGCATGATAAAAAAGAGACTATCACCGGTTGTTATGAATGTGAGGCTCAATATTTTACTGATGTGAATGAAGCACTTCACCATCCTGAATTAATGGATGATGTCCGCTGGGCATTAATTGAATGTCAGAATAGAAAATTATTACTTTAAAATAAAATATATAGACTAACAATAAGGATGTTATGAGAAATAAGGTTATTATTTTTTTAATCGGTATTTTGTCCACCCAAATTTGGGCAGCGAAACAAGAGATTAATTTAGTTATTTCTTATAATACAGTGAATTTTAATGGGAAACCGAGTCGAGCTATAACAGTCAATAATCAAATCCCAGCCCCAGTTCTACGATTTAAGGAAGGAGATACCGTACATATAACAGTGCATAATAAGTTAGATAAGGAAACTGCTGTGCACTGGCATGGCATTATTTTACCATGGCAAATGGATGGCGTAATGCACATCACCCAAAGAGGTATTCCTCCTGGTGAGAGCTTTCATTATACGTATAAACTTCGTCAATCAGGCACTTATTGGTATCATGCACATGCTGGTCTTCAAGAGCAGGAAGGGTTGTACGGTGCTTTTATTATTGAACCCAAGTCATCACCTCCGTTTCAATATACTAAAGACTATGTCGTAGTTTTGTCTGATTGGAAAAATACTCTAGCCAATCATATCCAAGCCAATCTCAAAAAAGATGGGGATTATTATTCTCCCTTGTTCCCTTTACAAGCATCTCTTTTGCATTTTATCCAAAGTTATAGAAAAGCTTCACCTGAGGAAAAAAAACAATGGTTGATGGATTATAAGATGATGCAACATATGCGAATGGGCATTTACGATATCAGCGACATTGCTTATGATGCTTTTTTGCTGAATGGGCATTCAAAACTAAATCCATGGGTAGCGCCGGTAAAAGTTGGTGATATCGTAAGATTGCGTTTCATTGATGCTGGTGCGAATACTTTTTTCCACATAAAAATGCCCAAAGCCCAAATGCAAATGGTGCATGTACAAGGAAATGACGTAGTGCCTTATCCGGTTACGGATTTTCGAATGGGGCCGGGCGAGACTAATGATGTTCTTATCAAAATCGAAAAAGATGAACCATATATAATTTATGCCGAATCAACGGATACTGTCGGTGCTGTTATGGGAGCTCTTGTTACAAATCCTAATCAATACGTTCCTTATCATAAGGTAAAACCTTTTCCTGAACCTTTGCCTGTTACACGTGAAAAAATGAGCAATGAAAGTAAAAGGGGATTGGATCCCATGAAACAGATGGGCATGCAAAATCAAGCGAATCCAAAGACTAGAAATCATAGTGGAATGATGCACAATGGTATGTCCTCTACTCATCATGAAAATATGTCCATGGTACATAAACCGAATAAAAAGAGTGGAGAAATACAAACTATTGGCACTAAATATCAAAATTTAAAGGCTAGAGTAAAAACAAATGATTCCAGTAAACCAGTATACAAAATCATTAAGCTGGAATTATCTGGTTATATGGATCGTTTCATTTGGTTTGTCGATGGTGTTCCAGCATATAATGCTAAGCCGATTGAGTTATTGCCTGACAAACGTTACCGTCTTGTGTTCACTAATAACTCTATGATGCATCATCCTATGCACTTGCATGGTCATTGGATGATTTTGCGTAATGGTCATGGCAGTTATGATCCCTTGTTGCATACTATTGATGTTCCTCCAGGAAGTATCGTGACGGCAGATCTTGATACTGATGCTAGCGGACAATGGTTTTTTCATTGTCATATGTTGAATCATATGATTTCAGGGTTAGCAAGAACTTTTCAATACACATCCATTATTGAAGTAGCCAAAGGAGAGAAAAAACCGGAATATTTTGTTGGTCATACACCCTATTACAACAGACCTATCGTACGTGTCGATGAATTGCGTCCCATTCCTTTGTCTTTAGTAAAAAAACCAATTGCCCATAAGAATATGCCTTATGCGGCTTCCTCAATTGAGGTAGGTGGTGATTTTGCACATAATCGACAAACTCTGACTTACTATGGCTTATATGGTCCTGATTTTAATAAACTTCAATTATTTATCAATGACGCGGAAATGGATCAAGGAAGCATTTCAAATGCAGACATAGATGTATTTTACTGGCATCAAATCAGTCAATTTTGGGCCATCAAAGGTGGTGCGAATTATTTTTATCGCCCTTCTCAAACGCCCTATTGGCAGCCTGGGATAGGGATAGAAGGGCTGTTTCCCTATTTTATTGCGAATAGTTCCCGATTTTATTATCACCAAGGCAGTTTAAAGATGGATATCGAATTTACTCGAAATACTCAATTGACCAATAATTTATTTTTAAATGCGGAAATTCGAGCGATTGCCGCGACTAAAACGGTAAGAAAGGATCAAATTGGAAATGGTTTAAATGAAATGATTTATTCTTTACAACCAAATTATCGACTTGCACCGGGAATCGTTGCGTTTATAGAGTTAGAGCGAGAACAGTATTTTGGCACTTTGAAAGCAATTAGACGTCAACTTAATCAAGACAGTATTGAAGATTCCTTGTTTTTCGGCCTTTCTTTTTTAATTTAACGTGAGCTCGATCGAAGCAATAAAATCTGTTTGCTTCGATAAACTTGTTTTATTCTGACTAGCTCCCGTACAAAAACGTTGCTTTTTTACGGGATAACGTTTTTAGCGACATAAACGGCATAGCTTTTTATGTCGAACTCACGTCAATTTAATGTTGGTTTCTCATTCAAAGGTGGGACCATACCCCCCACCTCCCGGGGTTTCAATAATAAAAACATCACCGGCTTGCATGTTAACCCGCGCACACCCTCCGATTTCCTCAATTTGACCATTTGCTCTCTGAACATAATTGCGCCCGGTTTGCCCTGGTGATCCGCCTTCTAATCCAAAAGGAGGAATTGATCTACGACTTGATATGATGTTAACTTCCATTGCTTCCAAAAAGCGAATGCGACGCACAACACCATCACCTCCTCGGAATTTCCCTTTCCCCCCACTGTGTTGACGAATGATGAACTGTTCTAATAGAACTGGAAAACGCCATTCCAATACTTCGGGATCAGTCAGACGAGTGTTCGTCATATGGGTATGTACTGCTGATGTTCCATCAAATCCAGGACCTGCCCCGGAACCACCACATAGGGTTTCGTAATATTGATATTTTTCATTACCAAAAGTGAAATTATTGCAAGTTCCTTGGGATGCGGACATCACTTTCAATGCACCAAATAGAGTATCAACAATACATTGGGATGTTTCAACATTTCCGGCAACAACGGCAGCTGGATAATCTGGATTTAATAATGAATGGGGAGGAATAATGAGTTCAATAGGTGCAAAACAGCCATTGTTTAAGGGAATGTTTTCAGCAACGAGACAACGCAATACATACAAAACGGCCGCTTTGCAAACTGCAGTTGGTGCATTAAAGTTACCAGTGTGCGTTGGAGAAGTACCACTAAAGTCTATAGTAGCTCGTTGTTTTAACCTGTCTATTGTAATAGCCACTTTAATGAAATGACCATCATCAAGAAAATAACTAAATTGGCCATCGTTTAATTGAGATAATATTTTTTGTACGGCAGCGGTGGCATTATCTCGAACATGTTTCATATAAGCCTGCACAACCTCTAGTCCAAATTGAACTACCAAATTCATTAAACCTTTTACCCCACAAGCATTCGCTGCAATTTGTGCTTTGAAATCCTCTAAATTTTGTTTGGGATTGCGTGCAGGATAATTCGCTTTAGTTAAAAGATTCAAAATAGAGCGATCTAATAGATGCCCCCCTTCAATCAATTTAACCGGACGGATGAGTATGCCTTCTTCATGAATTGAATTGCTTATTGCAGGCATTGAACCTGGTGTTTTTCCACCGATGTCAGCATGATGCCCTCTTGATCCTGCTAAAAACAGAAGTTCTTTTCCCGATTGAGCAAAAATGGGTGTGATGATTGTAATATCCGGTAAATGGGTGCCTCCTTGATAGGGATCATTTAAAATATAGACATCTCCAGATTGCATCGAGTTGCGATTATTTTTTAAAATGCTTTTAACACTTTCACTCATTGAACCCAAATGAACTGGAATGTGTGGAGCATTGGCAACCAGTTCACCTTCTGCGTCAAAGATAGCGCAGGAGAAATCAAGACGCTCCTTGATGTTCACTGAGCTGGCTGTATTACGTAAGACTTCGCCCATTTGTTCTGCTATGTTCATAAAACGGTTATTAAATACCTCCAGCATGACTGGATTGACTTGAGTGCTTAAACCTATTTTTTGAGGTAAAGTTTCATGACGAGTTAATAGCAAATGTTGTTTTGCAGTGACTTCTGCCTGCCATCCTGGTTCAACAACGGTGGTTGCATTAGTTTCACAAATAATCGCACACCCTTTGATGCAATCTCCAGGAAGCAATTGTGTTCGTTCATAAACAGGTGCCTGATGCCACGCATTATGAGTAAACAAATGAACTGCCATGATTGAAGGAATATCCTTGGATAAACGGGATTTGGATATGAGTTGATCCTCTTCTTTAATCTCTAAGCCAGCCACCTCACACTCAATGGAAATACTTGCTACAATCAAAGTGCTTTTTCCTGATGCAAAACCAAATTGTTGCCAATGAAGCTCGTTAAAGGAATGACGCATAGTCTCGATTCCTGCGAAATCTACAATTAAGGTGGTGTCTGAGCTGGGATAGCGAAGATGAATGCGCCGCCGCTTATTGATTTTATCAATGTCGCCACCCTGAGCGATTAATTCTTTAATTGCGTCTTTTTCCAGATTTTCATATATCAAAAATAAAGAGGATTTTATGTCTCTACGAAGTGGCTTTTCGATGGTTTGTTCTCGAAATGCATTAATGTTGGCAATTCCTATTCCATAAGCGGATAAGACTCCTGCCAATGGATGGATAAGTATTTTTTGAATACCTAAGGTATCTGCTACCAGACAGGCATGTTGACCGGATGCGCCTCCAAAGCAATTTAACACATATTGGGTTACATCGTAGCCACGTTGTACAGAGATTTTTTTAATTGCATTGGCCATGTTTTCTACTGCAACATTGAGAAATCCTTCTGCCACTTGCTCTGAGGAATAGTTAAGTTCAGTCGCTTGATTAATCTTATACGCTAACTCTTTGAATCGTCGTTGCACCAATTTGCTATCAAGCGTTTCATTACCTTTTTTTCCAAATACACTTGGAAAAAATTCGGCTTGTATTTTACCAACCATGACGTTGCAATCAGTAATGGTGAGCGGACCACCTCGACGATAGCAAGTTGGGCCAGGATTTGCGCCAGCGGAATCAGGCCCAACTATAAAACGTTGTCCATCAAACCTTAAAATAGAGCCCCCTCCCGCAGCAATGGTATGAATGAGCAACATTGGAGTATGAAGCCGGATACCACTGATGACGGAAGTATATATTTGTTCATATCCCCCTGCATAATGAGAAACATCAGTAGATGTTCCTCCCATATCAAATCCAATGACCCGATCAAAACCTGCCAGATGACTGGTTTTAACCATTCCAACAACGCCTCCGGCTGGACCAGAAAAAATGCTGTCTTTGCCTCGAAATGTAGTAGCAGAAGCGAGACCTCCATTTGATTGCATGAAATACAGTGGAATTTTACCCAGTTGATCACTTAAGTGCTGGATATAATTTTGTAAGACGCTGGCCAGGTAGGCATCAACAACAGCAGTTTCTCCACGGATAACTAATTTCATAATTGGCGCTACCACATGACTTACTGAAATTTGCTTAAAGCCTAATTCCTGAGCGATTGCTTGTAATCTGTTTTCATGTTGGTTGTATCGATAGCTGTGCATTAAGACAATAGCTAAAGTGCGATAACCTCTAGCGTAAGCCTTTTTTAAAGATTCCCGAGCTTTTAATTCATCTAATGGCTGAATGATATTGCCTTTTGCATCAATACGCTCTTTAATTTCAATCACGTCTTCATAAAGTAAAGCAGGTAAAACGATTTTTAGAGCAAATAGTTCCGGACGGTTTTGATAAGCAATTCGTAATGCGTCTACAAAACCCTCCGTAATAGCTAAAAGAACCTTATCGCCTTTGCGTTCCAGCAAGGCATTAGTTACTTTAGTTGTGCCTAATTTGATTATTTTTATGGAGTCGGATGGAATAGAGGATGAGGAGGGAAGATTCAGAATATGGCGAATGCCATGGATCACTGCGTCTTGATAGCAATCAGGATTATCAGATAATAATTTATAACTAATCAACTGTCCTTCGGAGTTACGGGTAACCAAATCAGTGAATGTTCCACCTTGATCAATCCAAAATTCCCATTGGTATTTATCCATATCTTGACATCCTGCATTTGAGACTGAATTAGATTTAAATGTCTATTCTCATGGCGACACGCTCTAAAATTAATTATATGAAATAATTATCTTATGTGATTTTTTTTTAAATAATCATACAATAGATAGCCAAATTAAGGTGATTCAGAATGCAAGGATATTCATGATAAATGTCACAGGAACTTACACAGATCAATATCAGTTAGCGATGGCGCAGGTTTATTTTTTGAAGGGACATCATAATCATACTGCGGTATTTGATTATTTTTTTCGCGCTCTTCCTTTTAAAGGTGGCTATGCTGTTTTTGCAGGACTGGATGATTTATTGGATGTTCTGGAACAACTTCGATTTGACCATCAGGACATTGAATTTCTACAAGATCAGAAAATGCATCCTGATTTTATTAACTATTTGAAAAAGTTTAAGTTCAATGGAAGGGTGTATGCGTCACTTGAAGGAGATTTGGTATTTCCTGCTTGTCCTGTGGTTAGTATCGAAGCTGGATTAATTGAAGCGCAAATCATCGAAACATTATTGTTAAATATCCTTAATTTTCAAACTCTTATTGCGACTAAAGCCAGACGCATCAGATGCGTAGCTGGGGAGCGTATTTTAATTGACTTTGGATTAAGGAGAGCTCAAGGGGCCGGGGGATATTTTGCAAGTCGTGCCGCCATAGTTGGAGGTTTTGATTCTACAAGCAACGTTCGAGCTGGTCGGGATTATTCAATTCCTGTGTCTGGAACTATGGCCCATTCTTTTATCCAAAGTTATGATAGCGAATTAAAAGCGTTCTCTGATTATGCTGAAGCATGGCCAGATAATTGTGTCTTGTTAGTAGATACTTATAATACTTTGCAAAGTGGTGTACCTAATGCAATCAAAATTGCTAAGGAGATGGAAAAGAAGGGGCATAGGCTCAAAGGTATTCGTCTGGATAGTGGAGATTTGGCCTGGCTAGCCAAGAAAGCCCGTCACATGCTTAACGAAGCTGGTTTAAACTATGTAGCTATCACTGCCTCAAATCAACTGGATGAATACGTCATCAAAAATTTGTTAGAACAAGAGGCGCCTATTGATGCTTTTGGAGTGGGTACCAATCTGGCTATTGGTGCACCAGACTCCGCTTTGGATGGGGTGTATAAATTAGCCTTTTCTCATGATAAACCACGAATTAAGTTATCAGACACCCCAGCAAAAATCACCATTCCCTATCAAAAGCAAGTGCATAGAGTGCTTGAGGAAGATGGCACTTATCAGGGGGCTGATGCCATAGCGCTTAGGTCAGAAAAAGAAATTGATATGATGCATCATCCTTTTGAAAATTTAAAATCACTTTCTATAAAACAGTATAAAAAAGAGCCTTTACTTCATAAAGTGATGGAGAATGGCGAGCGTTTATTACCTAGAAAATCGTTGGTTGAAATCGCTAAATTTAGTCAACAATGTTTTGATAAATTACCTTACGAATATAAACGCTTTATTAATCCGCATATTTATAAGGTGGGTTTAAGTACAGAACTTAAAATGAAGAGGGAGCAGCTAATAGCTGTCCATAAAAGGTAACCATATGAAGACGTTAATCATACTTGATGTTCAAAATGATTTTATGCCAGGTGGTGCCTTGGCAGTACCTGAGGGAGACACTATTGTTACTGTCATTAACGATGTTTTGCGTCATTTTGATCTTATTGTAGCTGCACAAGATTGGCATCCGCCAAATCACATCAGTTTCGCTTCTAATCATCCCGGTAAGAAACCTTTTGAAAAAATCGGCTTGGGTAGTTTCGAGCAAACTTTATGGCCTGATCATTGTGTTCAGGGTAGTGTTGGAGCCCAATTCCATTCTCAATTAAACACTAATCCTATTGAGGCAATTTTTCGCAAAGGGACTGATCCTAATATAGACAGTTACAGTGGTTTTTATGACAATCTACATCAAAAAACAACAGGGCTAGCTGGTTACCTGCGTGAAAAAGGTGCAAAAGAGCTTTATTTTTGTGGTTTGTGTGCTGATATCTGCGTTTATTTTACAATTATGGATGCCTTTAATGAAGGTTTCACTTGCTGTTTACTGGAAGACGCAACTCGGGCACTTGTGCAGGATGATTTTATAAAAATCAAAAAAGACTTCTTAAGACAGGGTATTGGCATTATTAGAAGTCATAATTTAACCCATGGTTGATCGCAGCAACCAATCACGGGGTCATTTGATTATCATAACAGACTTCTTTGAAACTCTGCTGCCGCGTGGAGAATTGCTTCGTCGAAACAGTGTTTGAATCCTCATTTACTGACACACTGCTGCACTTGTTTCTCCCCGTACTTCTCTCATGGCAGCGACTTACGAAAGAGGTCTAATGACTCGGAGCAGCATGTTATAGTCAAACAATCCATCTTAAGTCGGCATAAGGTCCATGTAATGCATAGCTTGATTCAGCAGTGGGCACACCAAAAATCCCATGTTGAGCATTAAAATAATTCAACCACATATAACCAGCATCCAGAATTAAATGGCCTGAATTGGTATTGAAGACATATTTGGCCCCTAGTTTAGCACCAACTTCTGGCACTATGGCATTTTTAGAACCGTTAAAGGATTCAAATCCATTTTCGAGTATTCTAATATGGTCATAATTGAACTTGCCAGTGCCGATTAATAGAGCAGTTTCTGCATTGGCATGTATGCCAAATCCGTTATCCCAATTATAGGTCATATCAAGACCAGTTCTGGGACCAATCCCAGAAAATTTAGTCTGTGAATGCTCATGAGGAGAGCCTCCTGCATGACTTCCGACATCATGTTCAATCCTCGCTAGTTGTGCGCCTCCATGGAAGCGAATTTTCTTCTTACTGCCAAAGCTGGTGGATTGTCCTAGCTCCATATTCACAGCATCCCATTTCTGATGAATGTTGAAATCTTCTTGACGTTGGATTCCACCTATCGAAACAAGGCCAATATTATGATAAGTGCTATTGTCAAAATGATACCAATTGATGTTGATGTCGTTACCAGTATTGAAATGGTATGATCCTACCAGTTGAAATCCCCAACCCCAATCAGAATCCAGATCGTGGAGTAGTCTACTTCCATTGGGTACTGTGGTTGAGCCATAATATCCCCAATCGGCGTCATAGATAGGTTGTAAATATAAGGCCTTAATACTTAAATCCCATGCTTTGCTTTTACACGAAACAGTGACAACATCGGGTGTGCAGGCTGTTCCCATAGTTCCAGCGAGCAAGCTGTTACAGCATCCAAAAGCAAGTACAGAAAATATTGAGTTTTTTAATTTCAACATTAATGAAATCCTTTTTAATCAGTTAAGTATTAACATTCATCCTTATTTTTAATCAGATACATAATAAGTTTGGCCTATGTCCCTGTAAAGGCAGGGGGTGTTTCCAGGGTAGTCTTTTTTTCTGGCATATGTAATCTACCATATATCGCAAGGGCAATACCAGAAAGAACAAAAAATGTACCTATCCATTGAGTTTGACTTGGAGATTGATCTAGTATCAATTGTGTGAAAAATATGGAAAATAGTGGAATTGTAGAGAATGAGATTACTATTTCTGCTAGATTACTTTGCTTTAATCCCATAAATTTAAAATAGATTCCCAATGCGACAATAACAGCCCCATATATAACCATCCATCCCCAAAGAAAAGGGGAAAAAATTTCGCTGAAATGGGACAGTCCTATAGTGAGTACAACAATAAGCCCGAAATATAAAATTCCTAATGCCATGCTTAAGATATTGTATATACCAATAGGTATGGTTCTAATTCCTTCTATCTCAAGTTTTATGTTGAAGGTTTTAAAAACTACAGCAGATAGGATGAATATTTCCCCTAGATAAGGCCATGACCTTAAAAAATTATATAGCGGTCTGTTACTGATGTATTGAGGTTCTACTTGACTTGAAAATGAGAAGATATTTTGAAGAATAATAGTAAGCAGAACACCTGCAAGAGTCAAAGTTGCTCCTAGAATTAATGCCTTGTTTGGATGCTCTTTGAAATAAAACCAACCTACAAATAGTCGTAAAGGTATTTGTAGTGTTGATAGAAGAATTACATTAAAAATGTTGGAAAAGATTAATCCAAGAAAGTAAAGCATGGGAACCAGGCTACCGGAAATAAAAGCACTTACCAAGATAGTGATCCAGTTTTTTTTATTTAGTTGTTTTAATTCAAACTGATTTAGTTCTTTCTTAAAAATCAGGCAAAGAACTATCAATGCAATTAAGTCTCCGACAAAAAGTATGTTGCAAAAAGAGACTGGATTATGGTTGTTTACAAGATGAACATTACCATGCTCAACAAGGTTTACTAAAAAAGGACTGGTTGCACTAACAATAAGAGCGTATGCGATTAAGTAGATTAATCCTTTATATTTATTGATTATCATTATATTTTTTAAAATACTTCCTTAGACAATAAAAACAGTATAGAGCTTTTATCTCAATTTTTGGATACTTACTGACACCTAAAATGTCACGATGAAAGAGCGTTAGGAGATGCTATACAACCGATCAAATAAACACACCCTGGTTCAAAACTTTTTTAGATCAACCGACATAATTTAAGTATAAATTTAAAGCTATTTTTTGCAGAAGCAATCTCACATTTTTTGTTTAATACAACATATACTCATGTATAAATCCTATAATTAAAGAACAACAAGCCGGAGTAATCAATGAGAAATTTTTTTAGAAAGTTGAATAATGACAACTTGAATATTCGAGATAATAAACTGTGATGAGGCAAACCATGACTACAGCTAAGCAAGAAAATGAAGTTAAAAGTGAAATTGAAAAAGCGGCAAAAGAGATGTTGTTTTTTCAGAATATGTTACCGGGTTTGCAACAGTCACCTTTCATTGATCGATTCAAAGACAAATGTTTGGATCCAGGCCAAAATGAAGAGGATGAGGTTGATCAATTTAGACGAAAGCTACTGAATGAATCTCCTCCTGTACTCAGTTTTACCGGGAAGAAACAGAAAGACAAATTTTATGAAGAAGAAGCTAAGAATTGTCAGCAATTCTGTTGTGGCGGGGTAGCTGTAACTTCGGAGTTGGGTGAGGTGAGTCTTAAACCACAAGATAATTATTTACTTTCTGTTGGCACTGGTAAATTCTACGAAGGGAGTGCAACAACAGTTAAAGGACAACTAAAGGAAGATATATATAAAGACTCATTTGGAAGTCCAAAGCAGAATCAAGAAGTGGCCGGGTTGAAGGAATTTGAGGTAAAAATAGCTCAAAGAGAACAGGAGAGCCCATCATTATCCTCTACTGAAGCCCCTCATGCTGAAAAGCAGAGTGGTCTTAATCCTTTTCAAACTACAGCAAAACCCTGGAAGGAATAAACTCTATTGTCAACGATGTTAATATTTAAGCAGCCCCAGGTACTGCCTTTTCCTTAAAGCATTGGTTTAATATTATAAGATGTGGCGTGTCGGATATTTCAAGGATAATCACACCAAAAAATCTTATATATTATGTATCTAATGAGTTTAGAAAACCAATTTTTGGTAAAAGATTAGAATAGATGTTTCTGGCAATTTATTAATAAATAAGGTTCAACTCAAAATGTGAATTTATCGAAATTTATAATTTTTCTGATTGTATGAGTGTCATAAAACATGATAGCATTGCACACAATTTTAACTACTTGGTTGCTTATTTCCAAGTTATTGCAATTAAAATCATTTGGTTGTAACAGTTTGAGCAAAATTCAGTTTTATTTTAATTTCATTTAGCCCCTAGAAGTTAGTATGGATAAAAAATACAATTACTACAGTCTTGAAAAAGAAAAAAAAACATTCTGGAAGTATGTATTAGATATTCTGAAAGCTCCTTTTAAACTGCCTGGCTGGATTGTTTCTTTTTTCCTTGCGCGAAATATTACTCATGTGGCATTGAATCCAAGCAATATCCCTCAACAGCGTTTAGTACATCTTACTAAAACAAGCGATGACTCAGAAGATGATATTGTTGTTATTAACTTTAAAAAAAGGCCTTCTTATAAGTGGTTTAATGACGCTTTAATTAAAATAGCGAATACAATAGCAGCTCTTCCATTTATAACTCCAAAATTACGCACCAGACTTCATCATAACGATGAGAGCGATATAAGCAAGGTTAATCGCTTATTTGCGGAAATCGACGCGCTCATTAAAGGCACATCAAAACAAAAATACTGTGAAGGTAGAATATTCGATTGGTCGCAAATTCATCTAAAGGGTTTAGAGTTTCTTGATCCCATAATGAGGGGATATGTTTATGAACAGCTGCACGAAAAATATGGTGCCGTTTCCTATGAAACAAAACGAAAACCCAACATTGAGTTTTTCACATTAAAAACTCCTGATGGATCGGAATTGGATTCTGCTCAGGTCATAGGTGAAGATGAAGAAACAAAACCTATGAATGAGCGCAAATTTATTATCACTTGTATTGCACGAGATCAAAATTTCATCAATTGGATAAAGGACTTAAACTATACCGCAAAAAATTTGGGTGCTACTGCAATAGGTTTTAATTACAGAGGTGTTGATTACAGTCGAGGCCTTGTATGGACAAATAGTAATCTGATTGCTGATGTCCTTGCCCAGGTTGAACGTTTAATAAATCTAGGAGCTGACCCTCAGAATATTTGTCTTGATGGAATGTGTCTAGGCGGGGCCATAGCAACAATTGCCGCAGCAAAGCTTCATGATAAAGGGATGAAAGTAAAGTTGAATAATGAACGTTCATTTACTTCCATTCCACGCTTAGTATTTGGTTTTATTGCTCCTGAGCTACAAAAAGCCAACTGGTGGAGCCCTTTGACCTACGGTCGCTTTATGCTGGCAGGTATCGTTTATATTGTATTCACGCCTTTGATTTGGCTGGCAGGCTGGCATGTTGATGCAGAGAAAGCATGGAACAGGATTCCTGCCCAAGATAAAATATATTCTGTTGTACGTGATAGAGAGAATAAGGTCTACGATGGAATTGTTAATGATCAGTTCAGTTCCATTGCGGCATTAGTTGACTCTCAAATCGAAGCCATTTTGTACAAGCTTTCTACTGACCAGCCACTAACTGGAGAAGAAAAACAAATTCTTTTTGGAGAGCAGTTTTCCCACTATTTCAAACCGAGTGAGGGTATTCTCAAAAATCCAAAATACAAGGGCCCACATTTCATTTCTCGTCGGGATTTGGTGGCAGAACTTGGTCATTGTGAAGAATACACCAACCACGATTATTTTCTTGATAGATTAAGAGAAAAATTTGTCTTGGTACACAATGCACAGGCCGGTGCTTCGGTTGATAGAGAAATAAATTCTATGCATTCTAATTCGGAACAATCCAAAACTAAGGAGCGCCCTTTAATTATTGGGAGTAGTGAGGGAATTGGTAATATCTCGGCCACGTATGGGATAATTAATGCCCTTAAGAATCAAAATAGGGATGTTATAATTACCCCACATCATGCAAAGCAATACAAAAATAAACCCTTTTCAATTAAAGGGATGCTACTTCGCATAGGTATATGGTTTACCGCTGTTCCTTTGTTTCAGGACATTATGACGGGTGTCATGAGATTAATAGGATACCCGATGTTACCCAGTTTCCAAGTCTTTTGGGAACAAATGTCAAAAATTCAGGAAAAGGAAATCAAAAAAGAAAATGGAATTGAAACAGGTAGAACGCGTCCGTATGTTGATATGCTTTTGGATATATATCCAGAAGGATACGAGTATGTTGCATTCAACAATGCAACATACTTAACAGCTAATGTTGAAGATATTCAAACCATGATAAGCTTCAAAGGGTATGTTGAAGAGAGTAATAGGAATATAGCATATAAACATATATTGCAACGCCTCATCGATGCTGCTAAACGAAATACTCCGTATACAAAACTTATTTCAACACAAGCTCTTTCTTTGGGTGCTATCTGCGATGCAGTTAAATGCTACAATACAGTATTCTTGCCTGTATTTAATGTTGAAAGAGGTACGAGTTATAAACCAATTACCATAGATCAATACATAACCGATTTACCTTCCCTTGGTTGTTCTCTCTTTATGAATCATTTGGATGAACTCACAGCGGAACAAAAACAATTCATGGAAGTTTATGCCGTAAATATCAGTGGACCTTTTAAAGAAGCTCACTTTGGTAAAGAACAAGGTTTCAAAGCTGTTCATAATATTGATCCACATAATAACCCAATGATTAGTGAGTGGTTTCAAGACCCCATTTTGGTCAATTACATAGATAAAACCAAATCATTGGATTTCCATTTCAAAGAGTATAAAAAAGAAAAAAAGGGTGTATTTCCAGGATTAGCCAGCAAAGATAAAATTACAATCAAAGCTTATGAGAGAGTTGCATCCATCATGTTAGAGTCTCTAGCAGAGAATGTAACAATTGATTATGTAAAGCATTTGTTGAACAAAGGTTATGATCGTATTTTTGTTTCCACTGCAATTAATAATTCTATTTCCAAACGAATTGACAAGATTATTAACACATATCCCATTCGTATGCGCGATAAATTACGAAATAAAATTATTCTTCTTGATAATCAATCAGATATTGAAATGGCGCCACTTATGGCGAGGAGTGATTGTGTTCTTATTCGTGGAGATGGTTTGAGTGTGATGAAGCAAATGGCCATGCCTATTATGGAGGATAAAATTGTATTATTACATTATGAAGATAATAAAGATGGCCCATTAACTTCTGGTCTCAGTTGGGAAGATGGTAATGCCGATAAGTTGATTGAGTATTTATCTCAAAATGGAGCCTATGCTAAAAAAACATCTCCCAGCCTCTGTTTACGCCATTTAAATGATGCAGGAAAGATCTTCGATAATAAATATAATACTCAATCGAAACCTTCAGAAAACAAGAAAAAAACAGGTTTAACTATTGTTCCTCCAAAGAAGCATTCTCCAAGAAAGGAGTGTAATGCCAAAACGGAATGTATTGGCAAAGAGGAAATATTGTCCGAGCAACACAGATTTTTTAATACTAAGCTTAAAGAAAGAAGAGAGTCATTGTTATCCAGCACAGTGAATACTCACTGCAATGAGCAGAATAATCGAAGCTTAATCAGTGTCAGCGCAGGTTGAAGTACTTATATATAAATTAGTCCAATTTAATTTTTTGCCTACTTATTGACCTCACTGTGATTTTCAGTATAATAATTTTACTTTTTGAAGAATAAAAGTCATTTATTGTCATTAATTGTATTATTTGAATAATAGAGAAATAAATATGCCAAAAATTTTAGATAGTAATGCATACCAAGAGATGGAAAACGAACTCAATAATCTTTTCGATCAAATTTATAAACATAGTAAAAAAGACCGAACTGAAATCACATCACAAGTTCAGCAATTTTTAGATAATTTAAGCGAATCCATTATGGATCAATCTCGCTTATTATTTACAAATATCCCCAAGGAAGAAATTATTTATTATAAACCAGATGGGTCGCGTGAGAAATTTCAAAATATTGATGAGATGATTAATTATTTTGATAATCTGTCATACCTGATTAGTTTTTCTGTCGCGCAGCAAGAAGATCCTACTCGGCGGGTTTTTTATTATGATATGTATATTCAATTAATGAATTTTTGCTATCTTAAAGGTGATTTATCTAGTGCTTATGCAATTTATTGCGGGCTAACTAATGAGGTTCTTGAGAAATCCATTGATAGGAAGAAATTGAGTATCGAAAGCCGCCAGATTTTAGATGGTTTTAATAAGTTGTTCTGGCCAAGTAAAATGCATAATACACAAATTAATTTCAAGAAAACATTCAACATTCCTTTTATTCCTTTGCTGCCATCAATCCTAAACACCCGAGAAACTGCTAAAGAATACTATAATCGCTGGGTGGATGTTTATGAAAGAATTCAGGCTGGGTTATGTAAGTTGGATATAGAAAATAATCAGTTTCTTAATCGATTACAAAATGATTATTCAACCTGGTCTAAAGATTATTATGACTATATGAGTAATGTTTATCTCCCACAAAGTATATTTGAGTATACCAAACTTCTACAGGAATATGAGGAACTTATATCAGATCATGGCGGCCCCATTGCCAAGCAGTTTCATAATGATGAAAACTCAAAACATCTAGTAAGCCTTGTTGAGTCCACCTTAGTAGAAAATCAATCTGTTCTTAAACCGTCCCCTTTTCAGAATGAAAGAATTGTTGAAATGCTCTCAGAGATTAATGGAGTAAGAAAGAGTATGAGTCCTGACTACTTTGATGCAATCTCCTATAACTTGATAATAATGAACTGTGCTTCGGTAAAAGCAGAACCGATTGATGAGTATACCTCCAAAATTTTTGCAAATCTTGATACTCCACACATGGAAGAGATTGTGGATGAAAATCCGCAACCAGTACTTATAGAAGAACTGCAAAAGGATGATGTGTACCAACTTCATCATAATGGTATGAAATTGATGCGTGAGCTTACACAGGCTATAGAAGATCGTAAGCCAAAAGTTGTTTATCATATCCCCGCAGGTCCTGTAAATTGCGGATTTTTTAGCAGAGCCAAAAGGGGGGAGGAGAAGGTGAATTTGGAAACAATGGAGATAGAGATTACGGATGTTGATGTCATAGACTATGATGAGAAAGATTTACGCGATCAAACCGTTATGGTTCTGGCTTAATTACACATCCCATCGTAAATATAGTGGTAGTCGGGTCTTGACCCGACTATCTATCAAGACTTACGAAGAACTCCAATCTCTTCATTATTAAAAATTTTTAATTCAGTCATTTAGTTTGTCTAAACTCCCTCATTAAAATTTTTTTACCTTGACCTTGGAATTTTTCGTAAGTCCCATCTATTTTACATTTCAGTTTATATAGAAGGTTAGTTCGGATGTCGGATTACCTGATCTGAAAGTGACTTAAAAAAGCAAGTTATGCTTTAGAATTGTTCATTTCCTTCCTCTTCAGAAGTTTCCCTACCTCTTCGGAGGAGAGTGGTTTGCTCATTAAGAAGCCTTGAATGTCATGACATTGCCTTTTCTTGAGAAATTTGAATTGGTTTTCTGTTTCTACTCCTTCTGCAATGATATTAAAGTTCATGCTTTGAGCGATTGCTATAATGGCATCAATGATGGCTTCGTCTCCAGGTGATTTTGAAATATTCTGAATGAAAGACTGGTCTATTTTTAGACTATCGACAGCCACTTGTTTTAATAGATTCAAACTGGAATTTCCTGTACCAAAATCATCCAGGATAATATGTACACCCATGGATTTAAGCTTTTTAATAGTTTTTTGTATTTCTCTATCAATAATTACATTTTCAGTAATTTCCATTTCCAAACACTGGGGTTCCAGGGAGTATTCTTGTAAAATACTTTGTACTGTTGTGGGGAAATTGCGTTGTCTTAGTTGTTTACTTGTCACATTACATGCGACGCGAATTTCAGGTAGCCCCATTTTGCGCCATTCCCTAATTTGTCGACAAGTTTCTCGCAACACCCATTCCCCAATAGGTATAATAAGTCCAGAACTCTCAGCGGCTGGAATAAAATCCAAAGGTAAGATAATTCCCTTTACAGGGTGATTCCACCTAATTAATGCCTCCATAGAACGAACCTGATGGGTATTGATCTCAAACTGGGGTTGGTAAAGGAGAAAAAATTCATGGTTGGCCATTGCTTTTTGCAGGTCCAATTCCAGTTGAAATTGCAGATTTGTTTGTTTATTAAGTTTATCTGTATAAAATGAGAATTGGTTGCCGCCAAGGAATTTTGCATGGTACATAGCCATATCCGCATTACTTAGTAAGGTGTTGACCGTTTTACCATCTGTTGGATAGACACTAATACCGATGCTGACATAAATATTGATGTTTTTATCTGCGATATGAAATGGTTTTAAAAAGGATTTAAAGATCTTTTGAGCCACACCAACAATTTGGTTTTCAGAATTAAAGGATTGGAAAATCATTACAAATTCATCTCCGCCCAGCCTGGACAGAGTATCTTCTTTGCGAACCAAAGATCTTAATCGTTCAGCAACTGCACAAAGTAACTGATCACCCGCTTCATGACTTAAGCTGTCATTGATCATTTTAAACCGATCCAAATCAAAAAATAATACGGCAAATTTCTTTTTATAACGTACGTAACTACTCATGGCATGTTCAATGCGGTCAATTAATAATAATCGATTTGGTAGTTTGGTTAATGCATCATGAGTTGCCTGATATTCCAGTTTTTCCTTTAATTTCGTTTGTTCAGTGATGTCTCTAAAGCTCCATACACGACCTACTGTTTGAGAGCCGACACGATGAGGTTTGGAGCAGCACTCGACAACGTTGCCGTTTTTAAAATGATAAGTCTGAATACTGGAGTCATCGATATGGATAGAAAATTCTTTAACATGTAGCGCATGCTGTTCTGAATTTAAAAGCAGCGTTGACATGTTTTCAATTAATTTAGACTCATTCATTTTTTTCAGGCTGGATTCAGATATATTCCATAATTTGAGGAATTGCATGTTGTAATCAACAATTTTTCCCTGTAAATCAACAACCAAAATACCATCAGTAGAGGATTCAATGGTTGCCCGTAATAACGAGAACGATTGTTGCAAAGATTCGGTTCGTTCATCCACTAATTGATTTAAAAATTCGGTGTGCTTTTGAGTTTCCTTTGCCAGTACCCATTTTTGAGTTAAAGCGCTGGCTAATTGTCGTACAGCAATCACATCAAATGGTTTTTTTAACACTAATAAATTATCACTTAAGCCTAAGGCATTGACTGTTCCTTCCCAGGAGTAATCGGAATAGGCACTGCAAATAACAATTTGTATTTGTGGGTCAATAGCCCAAATTCGTTTAATGGTTTCAATACCATCGATGCCAGGAGGCATCCTTATATCAACAAAAGCAAGGGGGTATGGTCTGCCTTCTTCTAATGAACGTTTTACTTTCTCTATCCCTTCTATACCTTGACTAGCCATCTCGATTTCAAATTCGGGTAAGGACAATCCAAGTTGTTCCGTGTCATCATCAAATAACTCCGCATCAAATTTATTTAATAATGTAGAGTTTTTACTAACATTCAATATTTTCATAAAATCTCGATGAATTGCAGGATTGTCATCGATTACAAGAATGCGAAAGGATGAAGTATTCATTTTCTACCTCGTGCCTACATTTTTCTGATTGATGGGTAGATCTAGTACAAATTGAGCTCCTTTTCCGGCACCGTTACTTTCAGCATTTAGTGTACCACCCAGATCTCGTGCATAAATTGCAGAACAATGAAGCCCAAAGCCATGACCAGTTTTTTTAGTTGTAAAGCCAAAAGAGAAAATTCTATCTAAATTGTTTCTTTGAATGCCAATCCCATTATCTAATACTTTAATATTAATATGGTTTTCATTTGTTCTGTTGACTGAAATAGCTATTTCTTTGGAATTATTAAACTCATGTAGTAAAACAGAGTCTTTAGCATTAGTAAGTAAATTGGTTAAGATTTGAAATAGCTTGGATTTATCTGTGACAAAATCATTAATTTCCGGGGCAATCTCAATTTGAACATCAATTTGATGCTTTTCCAGTATGACTGATTTGACAGCGTTATTAATCAAATCAGGTATTGAAATTTTTTCTGTTAAATTGGATATCCCGCTGAGCGATTGCTGCATTGAGATAATTTCCTTGATGTTATTAATGTTGTTTTCAAGGGTATTGGCTTCTTTCATATTTTCTTCATACTCTTCCTGAAGAGATTTTGACAAAGCGTCTAAATAAGGAAGGATTAGTTTACCTTTGGGATCATTCAATAAATATTCACTTAAGCGATTAATGTTTTCGTCAAACATTGTTTTGATAGCCGATAGTTTTTTATAGTGAATCTTGGAGATGTTTTTCTTTAGAATAATGGCAGAGACGTTTACACTATTCAATATATTGCCCACGTTATGAAGGATCGATGTGGCTACTTCGGACATACCTGCAAGACGAGCTGTTGATACCAGTTTATTATTGAGTTCATGAATTTGCTCTTCGATTATTTTTCTTTTGGTGATATCCATTAAAACCCCGGATATTTGATTTTTCTCAGGAATTGCTTTTCCTATGGTTCTGTACCATTTGTAGTTATTGTCTTTGCTTTGCACTCTCAACTCATAATCATAATCAATTTTTTCTCTGAGAGCTTTTTCGACCACGATTTTTAACCCCGGTCGATCATTTGGATGTACAAGTTCTAAAAATTCAGTATAGTTAAGGGCTGTATTACTTGGAGGTATCCCCAGAATTTTAAAAAGTCCTTTTGACCACATGGCTGTATTTGTGTCAGCATCATAATGCCAGTAACCCATTTGCGCTATGTCTTGAGCATATTCGAGTTTGGAATTGGTTTCTCTCATTTCTTTTGAGGAAATATCGATAGAACGTTCTAATAAATATCTGTCTTGATCGTTTTCGTAGTAAGTTTTATTTATGTGTGAAATAAATTCCATCCATTTTTCCAAATCATGAGGTACCTCATCAGGTTTAATACCAAATTTGCTCAGCTGACGCTGTAACAGACGGTGCATTTCCATATTTTTATGAGGTCCTTTTGTGGTTTTATCAATTTTCAAATAAAGTAGTAATGGTCATTGTTTGGTTATGTAATTCACAGTCTCCAACAGCTAGTGGTGACAATTCACCATAAGAGTAAAAGCCAACCTGAGTCGAACCCTTTGGCATGGATTCCAAAGTTGTTTCTGTTTCTTCTTCAGTGCGTTCACCTAATAGTAGCCTTCTTCCTACGCAACTAATATCGATTGCCAAAACAGGTTGCTTGTTTAAAGTATTATCATCAAAAAGTAGATTATTAGCAGCCTCTCCTGCTTCATTCGCACTGACAATCAGCCGGTCGAAATTAGCCCGCATTAATTGAGCATAGTATCCCTGAGGCAAGTCACCAGCAAAAGTTAGCGATTGAGATTTTTCATCGATACCTAAGATAGTGCGCACAATATGCTGAGAATCTGGATCAGCAGGATTACGAATGGCGAGTGGATAAAGTAAGCCGGTAGCTGGTAATTCAGAAGCTCTGTCACCGAGATAAGTTTTATAGAGTTTCAAGGCAGGTTGATTGTCTAGTTCATAGAGAACATTTCCCTTGGAACGGGTAATTATTCTTTCCGGACCAAAAATATCCCAACCTCCTCGCGATCCATGCCCTACATGGATTTGATCACCATAAAATCCTATTGCCCCAATGCAGTGGTCGATTATTTTTCCATCGTAAATAACCCAGGTGTTTTTAAAATCAGCACCATCTCCTGCCAGGCCGCCAGTAATAGTAACTTCCTTTGCGGAATGCTTGTTTAATCCTTTAATTAATTCAGATCCATTAACATTTAACCCATCCGATAAAACGAATATACTTTTGGGATTCTGATTTTGGTGTAATGATTTAGCCAATTGAGCACCTGCTTCAGAAGATTCTTCAGAGCTTTTGACTTCTGCTTTGGCCAACTGAAGCTTTGTGGACTCAAATTGAACCACAGCGACGGAAATACTATTATCAAAAATATTAGGTCCAAAAATTTCTCCTGCCGTTGAGCAGCCGATGATTTTTGATTTTTTATAAGCTTGAGCAAGTTCCAGAATTGGTTTTGTGTTAGTTCTAAAAGTTGGACTAGCAAAAACTAAAATTAAGGTATTTTCAGAATCGAGATCAGGGAATTTATGAATATCCCATCCTTGGTTTTGGATATATTGAAATGATTGAATTTTCATTATGTTAATGTGGTTATGATTGAACTTATGATTAATTATAGTATATGTTCAAAAATATGAATGGATTAGAATTTGTCTATCTCCATGACTGTATAATAAATAAGCAAATTAGGGAGTGATCTACCTATTGCCTTTTGACTTGGGAAGTTTTTGTAATAAGGAGGTACTTAGTATAGGTCACCAACCGCCACCACCGCCGCCACCGCCACCACCGCCGCTTGAGCCTCCTCCGCCAAACCCCGAGCTGGATCCTGGGGCTGTGCTGGATGAGACAATAGCACTGTTTAATGAGCTTCCAATGGAATTTGTAAATGAGTTGGTGGACAACGAGGAATAGTTGTTTCCAATATACCAAGTGGGTTGGTAATTGGTTTGTAATAAAATCTTTTCAAATTGGGCAGACCAGGCTTGCTCTAATCCAAGGGCAAAGGCATAGGGTAGATACTGTTCGAACAATTGTGGTGTTTTTTCAGGAGGGTTTCGGAAGTTCAAACGGTCTTGTTCAGTTGCTTTTAGAAACATCTCAAAGCCTTTCGTTTGGCTAATAATCTGAGTTCCCAAAGGAGTTGGTTTTTTCAGCAAATAAATAAAAACAAGGTTTGTTGTCAGGAATAACCCTACTGTCAAGTAGGTAAGCCATTCACTGGTAAATAGTGTGTCATGTGAAAAAGGCGAAAACGAAATGAATATAAAAATAATGAAGCTAATGACAGCAATAATGATGCCCAGTGACAGACTTTCAAAGCGGAAACTTGAGAATTGTTGAATAAGTGATATTACAATAACAAAGACAATAATGCCTACGAAAGTCATTGGTATAAATAAATCAATTTTTTCAAGGGCAAGTGGTAGTAAGCTAATAATTGAAACCAGGATACTAAAGCAGATTATAGGAGTATTGAGGATAAAATATTTTTTATGAAATTCTTTTGCCAAAGCCCTTTTAAATTGGCGGATGGCTTCTGAAATCTTCTCATGATTGTCTGGAACAAGAACGACTTTTGGTGAGTATTGGAACAGGGCATTACTAATGGCTTGTTCGGGAGGAGTTAATAGTGAGTCATCTGAGCTAACTTTCCTTAAGATATACTCTGTTCTTGTTTTTTCTTCTATGGTCAGAAATTTTTTAACAGCCATATTGATAATAGCAGAGGTAAACATTTTATTGTCATACCCCATTTTTTTTATATAACGAAGCGCTTGGGGTGAAAATCCTTTCGGTGGTTCAAAAAGCGGAATAATGGTTTGCGGTTTGGGATCACGCCCCAGGTAAAACCAGGAAAGAAAATAGAATAAAATTAGAAATACATACCCGCCAAGAGCAAAGACTAAAGAAAAATTATCCGAAACAAAAGAGCTGATTTCCTGGTTCAGATCAGGCTGATTTATAATACCTTTTGGCCATCCTACTACTATCGTTAAACCTTGATATGGAGACAAAGGTGTATTTGTTGATATTGTTACTTCATTGGTGGCTGGATAATTGATGTTAAAGTCTTTCTCTCGAGCTCCAGTAATGCCCGTATAAGCGGTCGCCCTAATGACTTGAGCTTGTTGAGGTAATTCGACCTGAGCAGAGGCTTTTAATATGGGAAAAATCCAGGCATTACCTGTTACATTCCAATACAACTCATCATGATTTTCAAAAAAACCCAAGGCTCGGTTTATTGAGTAGCTTATTTGGTAAGTGTAAGTTCCCTGGGGTAATAAAAGATTGGGGTTGCCAATATAAATGCGAACCCCATTACTCATTTTTTTAATATGGAATGGTTCAGGAAGACCGTCTCGGCTTACTTTGATTAATTTGAACCCTATATCAAAATGATAACCTTGTTTAGTTTCATAGCGAGTTGGCAAGTCTCGATAAATACCATGTTTCACCTGTTGATTGTCAGTAGTGATATTAATGGTTTCTGTAACAAGGAGAGTCGCATTGGTATGGATATTAATGTGTGTATCGTAGTAATTTATAGTGGTCGATTGCCCATTTGTTATGCCACTCAGCATCAAAAAAAATACAATAAACAATGCCTTTTTCATGGGCTTGTCCTAATTATTTTTGTTTTTCTTTAGTAAAATCGACACGAGGTAACTCGCGTTCTGTTTCATTATCGACCGCAAAATAATCAAATGGTCCAAAGCGGAATAAATTGGCAATGATCATTTGCGGGAAGCTTTCAATGGTGGTGTTGTAGTCACGAGCTGTGCCGTTGTAATAGCGTCTTGCCAATTGAATTTGATCTTCAATGTTACTTAATTCTTGCTGCAACTGAATGAAATTTTCATTGGCTTTGAGATTAGGGTAATTTTCGGCAATGGCAATTAACTTGGCCAAACCTAAAGACAGAGCCGACTCAAGCTGCGCTTTATCATGAATATCATTAGTTTGTTCTGTTTTTGTTCTTAATTCAGTGACTTCACGAAATACATTGGATTCATGACTTGCATAAGCTTTTACGGTATCAACCAGGTTGGGTATTAAATTATAGCGGCGTTTCAATTGCACATCTATCCCACTCCAACCTTCTTTAACCTGATTTTTCTGTTGAACAAGGGTGTTATAGATATAAATTGCCCAAAGTAAAGCGGCGAGACAGAGTACTAATAAAATGATCATATTGACACTCTTCTATTGGTCATAACTAAAACTATAGAACTCGGTGTTTAATTGTGCAATTTTCCAGTGTTTTTCGCCAAATGTCTATTTTTCTCCGCTTACCAAATAGATAGTAAAATCAAATTGATATTCGCCATGGTACTTTGTTTGACATTCGTTATCGTAATGACGAACCATGGCTTCGTTAATTTTCTTTATCTCCTCATTTGGCAATTGCCCTTGGTAAAATGCAATCCCATTCACAAATTTTCTGAAAACCTCAAGAGAGGGGAGAGTTATGGATTGTTGACATAGCTGAACCTTAAGATCCTTACAGGTTAATGATTCCAGTTTTTTTTCCAGATTATCCAAGAGAGAATAATCTACTGGAGGGTTAAAATCATGCAAAGAAGCAAATTGTCCTGATTTTCTTAAAGCATAATAACTCATGATAAAGGGATCATCTCCAGCTGGAAAAAGGGTAAAGAATTTTCCTCCAGGTTTTACTGCATTAATGATATTTGCAAAAGCTTTTTTGATGTCGGCACATGCCCACTGTAAACACCAAAAGGAAACAACATAATCGAATGATGAGTCGAATTCCATGGAGAGTACGTCTGCTTTTTTGACTGAGAAATGGTGGTATTCCTTACTCACCTCTTTAGCTAAAGTTAACATATTCTCTGAAGCGTCTATCCCTAATACAGAGCCATAAGGTACTTTCGTAAGAATTTTTTTTGTAAAAGACCCATTACCACAGCCTATATCCAATATACTGTCGGTAGGGGTCAATTCCAGATCTGGTAAATATTGTTCAGCAACAGTCGCTTGAATATAGGATCCAATGGCATAATCATTTGCCGGCCATTCTCGTTCTGACATGATTCTTCCTTTACTTTGAGATAGTTATTGAGTAGCTATTGGATATACTCCACGGAGTCTGGCGGTGATTTTTTAATTAATGTCTAAATCAACGATTATCCACAACTTCTAATAAAATAGATCATAAATTTATTAATGAATAGTTTTTTGTTGAGCTGAGAAACTTAAATCAAGTATAGTGAGCGTTGTAAAAAATCCGGATGTTTTTACTTAAAATACAAAAAAGGAGTGTAAGGTATGTTTAATCAGGATAAACAGAAAATTGTTTGCGTGCTTTATGATGATCCCGAAACAGGTTTCCCCCCTCCATATGCTCGTGAATCGATTCCTGAATTGAAGCAATATCCTGATGGACAACGTTTACCTACGCCTGACTCGATTGATTTTACTCCAGGTGAGTTGTTAGGCTCTGTTAGTGGTGGCCTAGGGTTAAGGAAGTTTCTTGAAAAAAAAGGGCATCAATTTGTAGTAACCAGTGATAAAGACGGTCCAAATTCGATTTTTGCAAGGGAATTAAAGGATGCGAATATAGTGATTTCCCAACCTTTTTGGCCAGCTTACTTGACCCGCGATCGTATAGAAAGCGCACCTAAACTTAAACTTGCTATTACAGCAGGAATTGGGTCAGATCACGTCGATTTGCAAGCAGCGATGGAGCATAACCTCACTGTGTGCGAGGTGACTTATTGTAACAGTATCAGCGTTGCTGAGCATACCGTGATGATGATTTTAGGTTTGGTACGGGATTTTATTCCTCAATACAATACAGTAGTCAATGGCGGATGGAACATCGCTGATTGTGTTAAACGTTCTTATGATTTAGAAGGCATGCAAGTAGGATGTGTTGCTGCGGGTCGTATTGGGTTGGCAGTATTAAGACGTTTAAAACCATTTGATGTGAAATTACATTATACAGACAGGCATAGATTACCAGTACAACTGGAAAAAGAATTGAATTTGACTTACCACACTTCCGTCGAATCTATGGTGAAAGTATGTGATGTTGTATCAATTCATTGTCCATTGCATCCAGAAACCGAATACCTTTTTAATGACAGTTTAATAAAACAAATGAAACGTGGCTCTTACTTAATTAATACAGCCAGAGGAAAAATCTGTGACCAGCATGCCGTAGCTAATTCTCTGCAATCAGGACATTTGGCCGGTTATGCCGGGGATGTTTGGTTTCCACAACCACCCTCTAAAAACCATCTATGGCGTACGATGCCTCATCATGCCATGACACCACATACTTCTGGAACAACTTTGTCTGCTCAAGCGCGATACGCAGCCGGAGTCAAGGAAATATTAGAGTGTTGGTTAGGGAATAAGCCAATTAGAGAAGAATATCTAATAGTACAAAATGGCCATTTAGCTGGGGTAGGCTCACACTCTTATAGTGAAGGTAATAGTACGGAAGGGGCTGAGCAACAATTAGAATTGGCATAATTCACTATTCTGAGCTTTGGGCCTGGATTTTGTGTTAAATCCGGGTCTTAAGCAATGAATGAGGAACATTTGGAAATTGCAGGCACTTGCTTTGTGTGAGCATCGGAATTGGAGTCGGTCACTTCCATGCGTTCAGAAAAGAAATTGGGACGCAGACATTAATTGATTTTACAAAACTGGTCGAGATTGCTAATAGTTACTGACATTTGTTCTAATAGCGGTTATTGAAAAATTTCCAGTAATTTGACATCCTCCATGTTTCTTCGTTTCTCATCATTTAATTAGGGATACTTATTTTACAGACTAGGGTTATTTTTATTTATAGACGCCATTTTTAGGGTAAGTTACATATGAATTTTTTAGATAACAAAATTGTATTAATAACTGGTGCTTCTAGTGGTATTGGGCAGGCTTGCGCACGGTTGTTGGCCGCACAAGGTTCTCGACTTATCTTGGCGGCACGCCGAATTGAACGTCTGAATGAATTATCCAAAGAGTTAAAGCATCATCATAATAGAGACCATTATGTTCTTTCGCTTGACGTTAGCAATAAAGACTTGGTTAAGCAACAAATTGATTCTTTACCCAGTCAATGGAATTCAGTAGATGTATTAATTAATAATGCCGGTTTGGCTTTGGATACCCTACCATTGCAGCAAGGGGTATTAGATCATTGGGACACCATGATAGACACTAATATAAAAGGGTTGCTGTATATTAGCCGTTTAATCATTCCAGGCATGTTGGAACGGAACTGTGGGCACGTTGTCAATATCGGTTCCATAGCAGGCCATGAGTGTTATCCAAACGGGAATGTTTATTCAGCAACGAAACATGCCGTTCATGCGATCTCGAAATCCATGCGATTGGATATGTTAGGAACCCCAGTCCGGGTCACGGAAATTGCACCCGGAGCTGTTGAAACAGAGTTCAGTGAGGTTCGATGGAAGGATAAACAACGGGCAAAAGATTTTTATAATGATTTTCAACCTCTCATGGCTGAAGATGTAGCAGATGCCGTATTATATTGCGTCACCAGACCGCAGCATGTCGATATTGAACAAATGATAATAATGCCGACTGTGCAGGCTTCTGCAAATCATTTGTCAAGAAAGGGTAGATCATTAAGCTAATAATTGTACAAAAATTTGCCAATACCGGGTCTATTAGTCTATTATTTTACATATAGGTGATGACTTATCCTGGCTGAACCAGTAAGTAGTATCAGATTAGGGGGTCGTTTTGGAGAGTGGTGTGTAAGCCTGCAATGAGTAGGAAACCTGAAACTCTACATAAATCTCCACAGTATATTTCAGTTGCGGCTCAGGAACCGGGAAGTCGTTACCTGTACTGATTAGTTTTATGTTCTTTATTGCATCGCATGAATTTCCTATTCACACACTATTTAACGTGAGTTCGATATAAAAGACATGGAAATGGCTTTTATATCGCTAAACGAACGTTATTTTTGTTATATAAAAACACCAATTTGAGCAAATTAAAATCCTATCTTATAATTAAATAACAATGATATTGCCAGGAAGCGATTATGAAGAAGTACATTGTTGCAGTTGTTGTTAGTGCACCATTAATTCTGCTAACTGGATGTGCAGTTGATGGGGTAGCTATCGATGATGTTTCTTATGATTCAGGTTATAGCAACGACTATGTTTATTCTGTCGGGTATTATAGTAATCGTCCTTATTGGGGTAACAACTACTATTCTTCACCTTCTTTTATAGGACCTTATGGGTATTGGGGTGGTGATTACGATAATTACTAGGTTCCGGCGTCATTAGACCCTAAAAGTAGTCCGCTCTCTCAGGTTGCGCTAAAACTGATGGTAATGAATCCTGAATACCAAAGTTATCTATCAGTCCTGAGCTTTTATAATTTCTAGATAGGATGGTCGCCTCCAGAGCGAGCAGCAGTTTATTGGAGGCCTATTAATTTTAATGTTGAAATTACTCTTTCGCTCGAGAAACGTATTCGCCTTTTCGAGTATCCACCTTAATGAGTTCACCTGTTTGGACAAACAAAGGCACTCGAACTACTGCACCTGTTTCTAAGGTAGCTGGTTTCCCACCACCGCCAGATGTATCTCCTTTTAATCCAGGATCTGTTTCTGTAATTTCCAAAATAACGAAGGTTGGTGGTGTTACTTGTATCGGTTCATTATTCCATAAGGTGACTACACAAATATCCTGCTCTTTTAACCATTGTTTCGCATCAGACAACACGCTTTCATTTACTGCATATTGTTCAAAAGTATCAGGAACCATAAAATGCCAATGTTCACCGTCATTATATAGATATTGCATCTCCACATCAGCAACATCAGCAGAAGGTAAAGTGTCTCCGGATTTAAACGTACGTTCTACAACACGTCCTGTTTTTAGGTTACGAATTTTTATACGGGTGAACGCCTGGCCTTTTCCCGGTTTTACAAATTCACAGTCAAGAATGCTGCACGGAGCATCATCAACCATTACTTTTAAGCCGTTTTTAAATTCATTGGTGCTATAGATTGCCATTTGTGCTCCATAGTTGAGATTTTTCTGTATTTTCGTTAAAGTTTGCACAGTTTATCAAGTCTGTAACTTTAATGCGAGATACCTCTTTGAGTTGGCAAAAAATTTTAGCACAAGGGTTTACTTCAACAACTGATTTATTAAATTTTTTGGAATTACCAAGGCCAAAGGGAAATTTATTGGCTGAAAAGCAATTTCCAAGTCGAATTCCTTTAGGGTTTGCCAAGCGAATGCAAAAGGGAAACCCTCAAGATCCTTTGTTGTTGCAGGTTCTTGCAAAAGAAGAAGAACTTTTTGAAACAGAAGGTTATGTCATCGATCCGCTAAGTGAAAATACTACTCCTCTGAATGGATTATTGCATAAATACCATGGACGGGTCTTGTTAACTCTAACTGGTGTTTGCGCAGTTAATTGTCGTTATTGCTTTAGAAGGCATTTTCCTTATCAGGCTAATAATCCTGGTCGGCGAGGATGGAAAGATGTTTGTGCTTATATCGCTAAAGACTCCAGTATTAGTGAAGTTATTTTGAGTGGTGGTGATCCGTTACTCGCTTCCGATTTGGTTTTAACAGAATTGATCCAACATTTGGAAGAAATTCCCCACGTACATACCTTACGAATTCATACACGAATTCCTATAGTACTACCTGAACGTATTGATCAGAGATTACTTAATTTATTAGCAAGTACACGTTTTAAAAAAGTTATTGTTGTACATTGTAATCATCCTCAAGAGTTAGACACAAGTGTATTCCAGGCATGCTCTGATTTAAAGAAAACAGGCTGTTATTTACTGAATCAAACCGTCCTATTGGCTGGAGTGAATGATGATGCGATTACTCTATCCATGTTAAGCCAAGCTCTTTTTAATTATGGGATAATGCCTTATTACTTACATCTCCTTGATAAAGTTAAGGGGGCAGCGCATTTCGATATCCCTTTTATGAAGGCACAAGCAATTTACCATCAATTACAGTCTCTTTTACCAGGATATTTATTACCGCGTTTGGTGAGGGAAGAACCCGGAAGACACAGTAAAACCCTACTGATTTAAATAACTCATGTTATGCAACTTCGTCTTTCTTGCAACTTTGAGTATATTTTGGAATTTCAAATGCTCATTTACTCAATTGTAAACTGCGCTTTTCTGCTAAAAAATACTGAAATAATTGTTTTTTCTAGTGGCTCAAATCGATTTATCCTCTTCTTCATAAAGCGCAATTAGTTTTTCCTGAGCGCAACTATCTCCTTGAATGATATGTTTATAGGTCCCATCACTTTGCATTTCCCAGGTATTGCTATTGTCTTTAAGATAATTCTTGATGATTTCGTTTTTTATTCTTTTTTGGCATTCTTCATCATAAATTGGGAACATAATTTCGATGCGATTGTATAAATTTCTTTCCATTAAGTCGGCGCTAGAGCAAAAGTAATGTTCCTCTTCATTAATGCGAAAATAATATACTCTATGATGTTCGAGAAATCGGCCAATAAAGGACAATACTCTAATGTTCTCAGACACACCTGGTAATCCTGGTTTTAAGCAACATACTCCACGTACGAGAAGATTAATTTTAACTCCAGCTTGTGATGCCTTATATAACGCTTGAATAGTTACCTTATCTGTTAATCCATTGACTTTAAACATGATTTCAGTATCGGTCCCTTCTGCAGCCGCTGTACTGCATTGTTCAATAAATTGCAAAAGAGTTTTTTGTAAAGTGAATGGTGAGTGACTCAAAGCTTTTAGTTTGACCACTTTCCCAAGACCGGTTAGTTGTTGAAAAATAAGCTGGGCATCAGAGGTAATAGTAGGCTCACTGGTTAATAACCCTAAGTCAGTGTATCGTTTGGCTGTCTGCTCATGATAGTTACCTGTGCTTAAGTGCACATACCGTTTTAATTTGCCATGCGTTCTTCTCACTACCAGAGTCATCTTGGCATGTGTTTTATAACCTACTACTCCATAAAGCACCAGGATACCCGCGGCATGGAGCTTATTAGCTAATTTCAGGTTGGATTCTTCATCGAAACGAGCCCTTAGCTCAATGACAGCGGTTACTTCTTTCCCTGAGTGAGCTGCATTAACTAGTGCATCTACCATAACGGATTCCGAGTGAGTTCTATACAGAGTTTGATTAATAGCCAGTACATTAGGATCAGTGGCTGCCTGTCTAACAAAATCAATGACTAAATCAAAGGCTTGATAGGGGTGATGTAACAATATGTCTTGTTCATCTAGAATATTAAACAAATTACGTTGTGATTTTGAAAATTTGGGGTATTGTGGGGTAAAAGGAGGATAGTTCAGATCGGGTCTATCAATACTGTTAATTGCACTCATATATCTTTGCAAATTAACCGGCCCATCACAATAATAAGTGTCTTCGTGTCGTAAGTGATATTTTTGGAGGAGAAAATCGACAATTTTTTCAGGACATTTGTTTTCAATTTCCAGCCTCACTACATGACCATAGTGACGGGAAAATATTTCTCTTTGTACTGCTTTTGCTAAATCGTCAATTTCTTCTTCTCTTAAAAATAAATCACTATTTCGTGTCAGTCGAAATGAATAACAGCCGCTGATTTCCATGCCTGGGAATAAACTATTGACATGGGTTTTAATAATGGAAGATAAATAGACAAAATAATGAGCATCTCCACATAATTCAGAAGGCAGATGTATCATACGTGGAATGGAACGGGGTGCGTGTACAACGGCGTAATTGATATTACGGTCAAAAGCATCTTTTCCACTCAGTGAAATAATAAAGTTTAAACTTTTATTGATAAGCCGTGGGAGCGGATGAGCCAAATCCAACGCTATTGGGCTTATTACAGGTAAAATTTCATGTTTAAAATAATGCTTTGCCCATAAATGGATGTCATCAGTCCATTGATGAGTATCGAGAAAATGAATGTTTTCTTTACGCAATGCAGGAAGTAATTGCTTATTAAAGATGCTGTAAAGTTGATCTATTAAAGCGTGAGCTCTGTGACTTATTTGACTGAATGCCTCATCAGGCCTGAGGCCATCTATCGTTAGTTTGCCAGAAGACATGGCAATTTTTTCTTTAAGTCCAGCGACTCGTATTTCAAAAAACTCATCAAGATTGCTGCTGCAAATGCTAAGAAATCGCATTCTTTCCAATAGGGGTACGCGCTCATCATTCGCAAGCATAAGAACCCGCTGATTAAATGCAATGGTAGAAAATTCTCTATTGATATAATAATCTGGGTTATCCAGGTTAGTATCCATGAGGAACTCCATGTAACGTAATAATTTCAGAGTAGTGCCGAACCCAGTGAAAAGCAATTACAAAAAACATGAACAAAGTTACTCTATCGAATTTTCAACACTGAAATATCGATTATGTTTGTCACGGCTTTTTCTCTGTTAGCGAAACAGAACCTAATATTACTGTTTGTTTGAGTATATTGTCATATCAATTTAATCATTTTTTAGATTAAAATTTTAGTCGTATTCTAATTTCTTTGGCCAGGCTATGTATCATGTAATGCCCTCACATCTGGAGGAATTTTTTGCCAGGGATAACTTTTTACTGCTTTGGAATAACCAATTTGATATAACTGATTCATCCTTTGAGTGTCAAACAACTCTTCCGAGTTCGAATCAAATTCATTGGGAACATTGGCTAAATTAAAATCGACTCTATTTAAAAGGGCACAAAGATATACAAAAATAACATCTGCGGCACCTTGGGATGCAGTCACACTTTCTATAGCACGTTTTCCAATGGGTAGTAATTTAGGTTTGATCACTTTGTAATGGAATTGATTCTGGTTATTGCGGATCACATAAATTTTAACATTTGGCTTTTGTTTAAGTTTGAAATGTTTTTTCGCAGTTTTGAGATCTGAACCAAGACGACTTAAAAAAACAGCAAATGTTGTACCTCCATCAACGTGCATTTCAGTATAAGGTTTCCCATTGGCAACCACATCGAAATAAACAGGTGGCATTACAACTGGAATACTGGCGGAAGCAAGTAGAATTTTTCTGAATAGTTGAACTCTTTCATGGTTTTGGCTTGCAGCAATCTTTGTCATATCCCAAACTACCAGCTTTCGCGAATAAAGATTGGATGTGCCGACATAAAGACGTCGTCCTTGATGATACCCTTTGGCAATGTCATCAAGCAATTTTTCATCCACATGACGGGCAATCAGTTGCTGTAACGGTTTGGTTCCCTTTAGAGCGCTTCCTCCTGTTGCCAATGTCCATAATACTGGTTTATCACTGAGCACATCTTTCGTTGTAATAGTGGTATACACTTCCTTTAATGTGGCATCATATTTGGGACCTGCAAAAGCTAATGGTGCTATCAATGCACCGGTGCTTATTCCTGTTACGGTTGTAAATGTTGGTCGAGAGCCTGATTTAGTCCATCCATTTAACAGACCAGCACCAAAAGCACCATAATCACCTCCGCCTGAAATAATCAGCAAGCTAAAAAAACCTTTTTGATTGAACATAGTATTAGGATAAGCTTTCGCTAATTGTTTAACCCGTTCAAGAGATTGTTTTTGGATTATTGGGTTATCGCGGGTGGTAAATTCAGTTCGCACATCATTAAAGCCTGGCACTGCTGCTTTATCTGCCAACTGAGATGGAAGCGGATTATTTTTTACTGTATTGCAAGCAGCCACTAAAAAAAGCATAAATACAACAATAAAAATCCTTTTCATAGTTTTCCTTTTCCAGGTTAATTTGTTCTTCTGCTATTAATACGATTTAATCCCTTGCTTATTAGGATTTTCCAGCCAAATAATCCACCACAAATTCGGTAGAGAGCAAAGTCAAGCCATTGTTCCAACGTCAAATATTTGTTCATCAATTTGAATGGGCTATTCAATTTTATTCAATAAATTTATTAAAAGCGATAACTGATTCAATGTTAGATTAACGCACCAGAAAAAAGCATATTGCTATAAATCCTAAAAAACCATAAAAAGGAGATAGATTCCAAAGAGCTAGGGCAAGGAAGAATAAGATGGAGCAAATAACGATAGGAATGGAATAGTAGACATCGACAACACCTTGAACAACGGAAAATGTAGCTGCTGCTAATAATGCCAAAGCGCCATATTGGACTGAGATCATGATCTTACGTGTTATTGGACCATTGTGCGAAGTCAGCCACTGATATCCTAACAGGGCCATGATTAATCCTGGTAAATTGAGGCATATAATGGCAAGGGTTAACCCTGATATTCCTGCAGTCTTGTAACCTATTAGCGCTGCTAATTTTATTCCCGTTAATCCCGGGAATAAAAAACTTGAGCCTAGCATACCTACAAATTCTTCTTTTCCAATCCAGTGCCTGTAAGTGACTGCTTCATATTCCAATAATTTTAACATGGAATTGCCACCACCTAAGGATATCAATCCAATTTTTCCGAAGCTATAAATGATTTCGATGAGGGTTTTTATCATAGTTTTAAAATTCTTTTTAAAAAAGTAACGTATTCAATGGAAGCCTGGTTTCCAAACAAAAGTTCACTAATGGCTTCTACCAAATTCAGCGATCTCCCCTCAACACAAGCGCTAAAATATACTTTATTATTCACTTCGAGACGGGCAAGTTCAAGTTTGACCGTAGGTGTCGTTGGAAATTTGAAGACAAAGGCTTCTTTTTTAACAAAAACTACAATTCCCTTTTTTTTCACTTTTTTGAACAGATCTTGCAAATTCATAGGGGCAATACTGTCTTGAGATGAGAGGCATTGTGTATCCTCAAGGTTTATTTTTGGCCCAAAACCAAATGCCGATCCAGATTGTTTAGTGACGGGTTTATACAGTAACTCATTACGCCTTCGTTTTATGTTATGGTCCGAATCAGGTAGTAAGTAGTAATAATCTTCTTTATGTTTTTGTTGATAGTTAGCGAGGTTAAGTAATGAATTATCAATGCTATTAAGACTGATAATTTGATCATCAGACCAAAAATAACGTTTTTCCCATTTTAGTTTGTCTTGGACGTAATTACCAAGAGTAGTTAATGAGATTGTCTGTCCAGAGGAAAATTCAAAATTCCAAACCAATCGTTGCATTATATATATTCGTTTTTATTTTTGCTTACGCTAGATGATTTGACTCATTTTAGCAAGTTTAACCTGGAAGTTTCTTAGAATTTTTAAAGGATTATCGCTCGCAAAATAAAGTACAAAGAGTATATACTGATATTCTGTTTTCCCATTTGAAGATCTTTTTACAACTCGTTTTTGGGTTTATTGCTCAGTTGAAATTACTTTGAAGCGGCTAAGTTATTTTCGCATTAACTCATGTTGATAAACACTTGCTCCTTTGTCCAAAGCAAAATAGACTGGTTATCCTAGAGATCTTAAATAAAATAGCAAAGGAAGGTATTTTTATGGCTATTGTGTTTTTTTTGATTTATTTGGCTTTTACTCTAGTAGTATTGTACAGGGCAATTAATCCCTTGGTTTGGGAAACTGGGAGTATTATTTACCTAATTTTTGCCACTTTCTATTTTGGTTTTCCGTGGGTAATAGGAATATTGATCTGGTTGTTTGTTATTGCAACAGTTCTGATTATTCAAGTTGAACCATTACGACTTTTAATTAGTGATTATTTATATAAAACAGCAGGGAAATCCATTCCTAAACTATCTAAAACTGAAGAAGAAGCATTGAATGCTGGTGATACTTGGTTAGAACAAGATATTTTTATAGGGAAACCAGATTGGCAAAGGTTATCTTCCGTTTCTACAGAACTAACTGAGGAAGAACAATCCTTTTTGGATAATGAAACACATACTTTATGTACGATGTTAGATGAGTGGGAAATCAGTCAGGAATATGATTTGTCACCCAAGGTTTGGAATTACATTAAAGAAAGTGGTTTTTTAGGATTGGTTATTCCAAAGGAATTTGGTGGCAAAGGTTTTTCAGCTAGAGCACATTCCGACATTGTAATGAAAATTGCCACTCGCTCAGGAGTAGCTGCTGTTACAGTGATGGTACCTAATTCTCTGGGTCCGGGAGAATTATTAAATTATTATGGAACTGATGAGCAAAAATCTTATTATCTCCCACGTCTGGCCAAAGGCATAGAGATTCCTTGTTTTGCATTGACTGAGCCAGGCGCAGGAAGTGATGCAACATCTATTCAATCAGAAGCCATAGTAGTTAAAAAGAAGGTGGAAGGGAAATCAGTGCTTGGATTAAATATCACTTTAGACAAACGATGGATTACCTTGGCACCTATTGCGACCTTAATAGGTTTGGCTGTCAACCTGAAGGATCCGGATGGACTTTTAAAAGGGGAAGGAGAAGAAGGCATCACTTGTTTGCTTATCCCTAGAGATACAGAAAATCTTGAGATCGGAAACAGACATTTGCCTGCTGATCAGCCCTTTATGAATGGAACTTTACGTGGCAAAGATATTTTTGTACCTATTGATACTATAATTGGTGGCCAGAAGAGAGCGGGATCTGGATGGCAAATGCTGGTTGAATGCTTGTCTATTGGACGTTCTATATCACTTCCGGCATTAGGCGCAGGCACATCTTCCGTTTCTTATTTAACAACAGGAGCTTTTGCAAGAATTCGCCGTCAATTTAATGTGGAAATCGCTCAGTTTGAAGGAGTAGCGGAAAAACTTGCAGAAATAGCCGGGTTGAATTATTTAATAAACTCTACTCGATTATTAACTGTTGCTGCAGTTAATGAGCATAAAAAACCTTCCGTGGCTTCGGCAATTACTAAATATTTTAATACCGAGTTGGCGCGTATTGTTGTGAATGATGCAATGGATGTTCATGCAGGCCGCGCTGTTGTTGTGGGTCCACGTAATTACTTGAACAGTTTATATCAAAGCGTACCTATTTCCATTACGGTAGAAGGTGCTAACATTATGTCCAGAAATTTGCTGATTTTTGGACAAGGTTCAATGGCTTGTCATCCATTCATTAGAGATGAATTCTACGCGATCTCAACTGAGAATAAGGAAGCATTTAGAGAGTTAATTTGGAAACATATTAATTATTTTATGCAAAATTTTGCTAAAGCAGTCTGTTCAGCATGGACAGGTGGTTTGTTTATTACTGTGCCAGATAATTCAATGAAAAGAGAGTATAAAAAATTAGCACGCTTAAGTCATGCTTATTCGTGGCTTGCTGATTTGTCTTTAATTTATTTGGGAGGCGATTTAAAACGTAGAGAACGCTTATCTGCCAGATTAGCTGATGGCATGTCTTATCTTTACATGGCTATGGCAGCCTTACGAAATGCGCAATTAAATCAAGATAATCCTGATGAGCAATTACATGCCAGATGGGCTGTAACCTACTGTTTTTATCATGCACAAAAATCTATGATTGCTCTTTGTCAAAATTTGCCGTCAAAATTTTTAGGTTTTATTGCCCGTGTGTCTGCGTTTCCATTTGGACAAACAATGCGCTATCCCTCAGATAAATTAGATCATCAACTAGCTCGTTTAATGACTGGTAATAATCAATATCGTGATCGCTTGAAAAAATCTGTCTTTCTCAGCGGTGATCCTGAACAGCCAGTGGATCGAATGGAACGTGCGTTGCAGCTTATCATCGAAACGGATGCGTTGTCTAAGAAAGTGAATGATTTGAAACGACATAAATTTAGTAAACTGAAAGACAAATTAAAAGAAAAAGTAACAAATGGTCAGTTATCCCAACAAGAAATGAATGATTTGCTTGCCGTTGAAGACGCACGGTGGGATGCTATTTTAGTAGATGAATTTACTTTCGAGTCTATGAAGAAAAAGACTTTTCATTCTGTGATCGATAAAATGAAATCTCCATTGATGTGATTTTTACAGACTTTTAACATCTATACACAAACCAGCTATCAATCTAATGAGGCTGGTTTGCTATAATTAATTCATATCTATTTAAACTAAAAAACAATTGTCGAGAGCTAGTTATGGAAAAAATGTCATTACCCACGAGACAAGCCTTATTGCACGCCATGCAAGTTGGTGAATCATCCATTCAAGGTGCAGAATATATGGCGACAAGATTCGAAGAGATTTTAACTAAAGAAAAACTATTACCACAATGCCAAGATATGCTGGATAAAGTAAACGAATACGCTCAATATGTTAGATTTAAACTGTTATCCTCTGCTCAAGTTTGGTCCGGTCACGAAAGACCGACTTCTGATTATCAAAATACTCAAGAAAATAAAGCTGAATTTTTGGCTACTCATATGAGAGGTATGACTGAGGGATTAAAATTGGAAATCGAAATCGGAGACGGTGCAAAAATATTACGCGGATTTTCTTCTAATGGAAAAATGGTGGAAGGAGACCAGCTTAAAACTTCAGATGGGTTATTTGAAGGTTGGCTTGCTAAGAATAATCTTGCTATTTCCGGAGGAGCGGTTGTTAAAATAGATAACGCGGGTAACCAAACTAATACGAACCCAGAGGAAATCAGGAATTTAATCAATGATAGTGAAAAAGGTGTCGCTAGGTATTTTGCAGAGAAGGGTGTCAGCATAGATGTGGCACAACGGGAACCAAAAGTGCTGGAAACCAAGCGAGAAGAATTGCAGCAATCTATTGAGGCAATCAGTGAGACACCGACAACCCCAACAGCCGGTGCTTAAATTTGGTAGTCAGTGTCATTATTGTTTGCTGCTTTAAGTCTTTCCATAGAGCCTATATCATACCAAGTCCCAGAATATAGGCTGCCTGTGGCATTATTTTGTTCTACATACTTTCTGATTAAAGGTGTAACAGAATATCGGCCTTGCTTGCTGTGAGCAAATACTTTGGGATTATAACAGGCTATACCCGAAAAAGTATAAACTGGGTTTGTATTGGTTAGGCGAGATTCATTAGTTAAGCCAAAATCTCCATGATGACGTAGGGAAGGATTATTGGGTACTAAAATAAGATGAAAGGTATCAATGGATTGAATTTGAAAGCTGTTAAAATCAAAGTCAGTATAAATGTCAGCATTGACTGTTAAAAATGGTTTTTCTCCTAATAAAGGTAAGGCTTTTACAATTCCCCCACCTGTTTCAAGCCCTCCAGGTGGCTCAGATGAGTAGATAATATCGATACCCCACCGCTTTCCATTTCCTAGATATTGGCGAATTTGTCCCCCAAGGTAAGCATGATTAATTATTAATCTTTCAAACCCTGCTTTAGCCAAGTTAATTACATGATGCTCAATCAAAGGTTTGTTTTTTACATTACAGAGTGCTTTAGGTATTGTATCGGTCAGCGGACGTAATCGTTCTCCTCGTCCCGCAGCAAGAATCATCGCAGTATTCATGGTAGACAGACTCGTTTTTGAAGAAAGCTAAAAAATGGGAGTAATTCTTCATATACTTCAGTACATTCAAACACATATTTTAAAGTTAAGGGTAAATCTCGAAGATATCCTGCTTTATTGTCGCGCAAATATAAGCGACAAAAAACCCCTAACACTTTTAAATGCCTTTGTAATCCACATAGGTCGAATGCGCGAATAAAATCTGTTAGAGAATAAGTGCTGGCGAGGGAACATTTCCCATGAAAATACGTTACCCATTCTAAAATTTTTTCTCTAGGCCATGAAATATAACAATCCTTCAGTAAAGAAACCAAATCATAGGTAACAGGGCCTTGCATGGCATCTTGAAAATCAATAGTTGCCAAATCGTCATTATGATTTTTTACAAGCATCAGATTTCTTGAATGGTAATCTCTATGAATAAAGACTAGAGGCTGACTGGCTACTTCGCTTGCTATCCATTCGATAGTATGGTGAAAAAGTTGTAATTCCTCATGATTTAAATTAAGAGAAAGATAGGCTTTGAGGAACCATTCCGCACATAAATTCATTTCTTTAAGCATAAAAGCCTTATCAAATGAGGGAAGTTTCGGATCGTTTATAGAGCATTTTTGAATTTCTAACAGCAAATTGATAGCATTATGATAGTAATAATCAACTGTTTCATTATGCAGTTTATTTAATAATAGTTGATCACCTAAATCACTTAATAATAAAAAACCCTGTGCCTTATTTATTGCAAGAATATTTGGAACAGGTATTTTTGCTTTACTAAGAACGTCTGCTATATGTAAAAAGGGCTCGATATTTTCTTTTTCGGGAGGGGCATCCATCACTATTTGAGTTAATCCATTGTATTGAATACGAAAATATCTTCTAAAACTTGCGTCTCCTGCTAGCGGGGCTAAGATAAAATCTTTTTGTTGAATAGTTTGAGTTAACCACTCTTTCAGTGCGTTTTCTCTCTCAAGCATGGTATACTTCCCGTTTTTATTTCTAGAATGCAATTGATATACTCGTGATAAAGAGTGATTTTATTGCGCAAATAATAAGGCATTTTGTTAGCTGTGAACATGAGGTTTTATAAAAAGCTAATTATATACAGTTTTTTTTCATTTATCGCCTTATTGCGAGGCTTATCCTATTGTTATTTAAAACAGCCACTCAAAAAATGGCCACAATTTTGGGTTTCTGCGAAATGGGGATTATTGATCACTGGAGTGAGTGCTCTTATTTTATCCTTAACTAATTATCATGGCGTTGCTTATTCCGCGGTATTGATAAATGAGCCCATTCAAGCTTGTGTGATAGCTCGGGAAGTTGATTTAACAGACGATATAAGAGATAAATTTGCTCAATGTCTGGGATGGCAAGCGGATGAAAATACGCCTGTTTGTCTTGGTTATTATCAGCCTATTACTGTGACGCCACTGGATAATCCGGAAGAAGTACGCATCATGGCTGATAGCGTTTCCTTTTATCGAACCCAAAGATCAACACTATCCGGACATGTAGAAATGCAACAAGGCCAAAGGATAATTAATGCTCAAACTGCATACGTCTACAGGGATTCAAAAACGAATGAAGTGACAAAAATTGAATTTTTGGATCATGTCCGTTATTTAGAGCCTGATAGAATGATGATTGCTAGAAAGGCAATTGTTTATCCACAAGATAAATCAGGGGAAGTAGAGGATGTAATTTATCGGTTTAACACTAATAGAAGCAGCGCTTTGCTTCCAGCATGGGGCAGGGCAAGCTTAATCAAACGTTTTGCAAATAAAGATTACTTTTTGAAAGACGCCACTTACACCACATGCGCCCCTCAAGATAAAGCTTGGGCTATTGAAGCAGAGTCCATAAGTATTGACGATGCGAAAGGAAAAGGCGTGGCTCGAAATGCCAAATTACGTATTCGTGAATGGCCAGTCCTTTATACACCATACTTTACGTTTCCTACCAATAAAGATCGAAAATCAGGTTTTCTAATGCCTATAGTTGGGTACTCTAACATAGGAGGTGCCGATTTAGGTATTCCTTATTATTGGAATATGGCACCGAATTATGATATGACCCTGGTTCCCCATCTGTATACAAAGCGTGGTTTTATGATGGGAGGACAATTTAGATATTTGACTACTAATGGCACTGGAACTTTGAATGGAAGTTTTTTGCCAAAAGATAAAGCCTTTAGGGAATTTTTGCAAAATAATGAAATTGAATTCCCACAACTTCGAGGACTTTCTACAAACCGTTGGCAATTAGGTATTGTGGACTCAACCCAACTGATTCCTGATCTCCAACTGAATGTTAATCTGCAGCAGGTTTCAGATGACTATTATTTTCAAGATTTTAGTACTAATTTGGCATCAATAACCCAGAGACAGTTATTGCGCCAAGCCGATTTAACCTACTTAACTGAAAACTGGACTTTAAGTGGTATGGTGCAAAGTTATCAAACATTACATCCAGTTAATGAAATTGCTGTTTCTCCAGTATATGAACGTTTGCCGCAACTTAAGGCACGAGGTTTTTACTCTGATCTACCTTTCAATGCCAATTTAAATATTCTTGGTCAATATGATCAGTTTCACTGGCCCAATGATTCATGGAATATTGCTCTTAACAATATGCCTCAAGGTCCTCGATTCCATTTTAATCCAATTTTATCAATACCGATGATGCAGCCATGGGGTTATGTCACTCCCTCAGTGCAGTTTGTAGAAAATTATTATGATGTTTCAAGAAATTATACTTGGGGTTCTCCTAAGGCTAATTATAATCTGACCATTCCTCGGTATAGTTTGGACGGAGGATTGTATTTTGAACGTGATTTGAAATTGCAGGGTACAGAATACATACAAACATTAGAACCCAGGTTATTCTATTTAAGGGTACCTTATTATAATCAAACTGTTATTCCTGTATATGACTCTGGGATTATGATTTTTAATGTCGATCAATTATTTAGGACAAATAGATTTTCAGGGTTTGATCGAATCGGAGATGCCAATCAGTTGAGTTATGCCATCACTACAAGATGGTTAGTTGACGAGACAGGAGCTGAAAGGGCTAATTTTTCTATCGGCCAAATTAAATATTTTAGTGAGAGAAGAGTACAAATTTGTCAAAGCCCTACGGGGTTTTGTGTTGACAGTCCAAATACTTTTGGGAAATTGTCTTCCACTTTTGGATATTCACCTATTGCTTCCAGGGCTGTCTATAAATTTAATCCAGCCTGGGGAATGACAGGAGATTATATTTGGGATCCAGCCACAAATGCTACGAACAACGCTGATTTGAATTTGCACTATCAGCCATCTCCCAAAGCCATTATCAACGGTGGATATAGTTATCTGGTCAATGGTGATGTAACTCAAGTAAGAAACAATGGTGCAGAAGATAACGCATTACATCAAGCAATCCTCGCTGCAATTTGGCCACTTAGTGATAAATGGAGCGGTGTTGGTGCCTATAGTTATAATATTAGTAAAAACTACAGCATGATGTCATTTCTTGGTGTGCAATATGATAGTTGCTGCTGGGCTATGCGTATTTTAGGAGGGCGAACGTTTAAAAACTTAAATGACGAATTCGAACCTCAATATAATAGTAATATTTATTTGCAAATATTATTAAAAGGCTTAGGATCGGTGGCAAGTAGTGACCCAAGTGGTATACTGAACACCTATATTCCAGGATACAACGATCCTTTTCAACGTCGTTAGAATCTCATTAAAAAATGGTGAATGACATAGTATAAACGCCTGAGGGTTTTGAGTGATAAGAGTTGAAAGTTTTTTGATCTATTTTTGAGGGATGGTGGCATAAATTAAACAAAGTTGCTTGTATTTTGATAAAGAATAACATAAATTGCCCGACAAAATGTAAATGAGGATTAAGGCATGTTTAAAAGAATAGCATTTTTATGCGTTTTGTTTTCAGGAATGTGTTTCGCCGAAGGAAAACAGTTATTGGATAGGGTAGTTGCGATAGTAAATGACAGTGTCATTACTTCGAGTGAACTTAATGCTCAAGTAGAGTTATCTAAAAAGCAAATTATTGCTCAAAATATGCAAATGCCAGATGAGTCGGTATTACGTAAACAAGTATTACAGCATTTAATCGATGTAGATCTTGAAATGCAAATGGCGAAACAAAATGGTATTGCCGTTGATAATACTGAACTTAATGAAGCAATAGAAAAAATTTCAACTGCAAATCATCTTAGTTTATCTCAGTTACGTGAAGAAATTACAAAGCAAGGGCTTAGTTGGCAAGAATATAGACAAAATATTCGTAAAGAAATGATAATTACCAGGATTCAACAAAAAGCGGTAGGCAAAGATGTCATTGTGACTAATGAACAAGTGGATCAATATTTAAAAACGGCTGGCCAAGTGGATAATTCTAACTTAACCTATCATTTGAAAAATATTGTTATCCCTTTAAATGAGGAGCCAACTACTGAGCAACTCAAAAGAGCGAAAATTGAAGCTGATAATTTATTAAATAAAATAAAAAAAGGGGATGACTTTAGTCGCTTGGCAATAGAGGAGTCAAGCGGGGAATTTGCACTTGAAGGTGGTGATTTAGGTGAGCGCCATTTGGCTGAATTGCCTCAGGTGTTCGCTAAGGAAGTAGTGAGTATGAAAGTTGGCCAGGTGGTTGGTCCAATAAGAACGGGCAACGGATTTCACTTAATCAAACTAATTGCCATTGGTGGTGAGAATCAACGCCATATGATCACTCAAACCCATGTTCGACATATATTACTTAAACCAGATGCCAGTATGGTACCATCGGAAGCTATCAAGCAAGTCAATAATATTTATCAACAAATAAAATCAGGTAAGGATTTCACTTTAATGGCTAAACAGTATTCCCTTGATGCCTCAAGCGCTGTAAAAGGCGGTGATTTAGGTTGGGTTAACCCAGGGGAATTAGTTCCTGAATTTGAAAAGGCAATGAATAATCTACCATTGCATAAGGTCAGTAAACCCGTAAAAACACAGTATGGATGGCATCTTATTGAAGTAGTTGGACGCAGGCAGAAAGATGACTCAGAAGCTTTTAAAAAACAACAAGTCAGACAATTTTTACAACAGAGAAAATTTGTAGAAGCTGTACAAAATTGGCAACAACATTTGCGATCTCAGGCTTACATCAACATAGTTGATAAGGATTTGGCATGAGTCCACTACTTATCAGTAGTGGTGAGCCAGCTGGGATTGGTCCAGATTTGTGTTTGTCTTTGGCTGAATTTGATTTGCCAATAGTAATTTTGGGAGATCCGTTTTTATTAAAGACAAGAGCTAAAGAATTAAATCGTTGTATAGAATTTTTAGAGTATGATCCAGGGAAGCCTTGCAAAAAAAATCCTGGGTATTTAACCGTATTGCCCGTTTCTTGCGCTGCTCCAGTGGTTAGTGGTCAATTAAACCCTCACAATGCTGCCTATGTAATAGAACTCTTAACCTTAGGTGCCAATTTATGCGCAAAGGGAGAATTTTCTGCATTAATTACTGCACCTGTACACAAAGCAAACATTAATGCAGCTGGTATCCGATTTACAGGCCATACGGAATTTTTTGCAGATTTCTTTAAGGTGGAAACTGTTGTCATGATGTTGGCATGTGCCCAAATGAAAGTGGCTTTGGTTACAACGCACCTTCCATTACGAATGGTACCAGATGCTATAAGCATTTCTCAGATCGTTAAGGTCATAAATCAATTGCATCATTCCTTAAAATACGATTTCGGAATTCAACACCCCCGAATAAAAGTAGCAGGCCTGAATCCTCATGCAGGTGAATCAGGATATTTAGGTCGAGAAGAAATTGAAGTAATTACTCCTGCCCTAAATATCTTAAA
>NZ_AP039388.1:397500-657500 GCF_055389095.1 Legionella sp. JM-2024
TTCCATAACTCTGAGGTGCGAAGTGGTTCTGACCTTTCGGGGTACAGAGAAGTCATTGATGCCCGGCTTCCAGGAAAAGCTGCTAGCCATAACTTATAGAGAACCGTACCGCAAACCGACACAGGTGGACAGGTAGAGAATACTAAGGCGCTTGAGAGAACTCGGGTGAAGGAACTAGGCAAAATGGTACCGTAACTTCGGGAGAAGGTACGCCCTTTTTTGTTAGTTACCACGCGTAGCGAAGCGAAAGAGGGCCGCAGAGACCAGGTGGCTGCGACTGTTTATTAAAAACACAGCACTCTGCAAATTCGTAAGAAGACGTATAGGGTGTGACGCCTGCCCGGTGCCGGAAGGTTAATTGATGGGGTTATCTTCGGAGAAGCTCTTGATCGAAGCCCCGGTAAACGGCGGCCGTAACTATAACGGTCCTAAGGTAGCGAAATTCCTTGTCGGGTAAGTTCCGACCTGCACGAATGGCGTAACGATGGCCACACTGTCTCCACCCGAGACTCAGTGAAATTGAAATCGCTGTGAAGATGCAGTGTACCCGCGGCTAGACGGAAAGACCCCGTGAACCTTTACTATAGTTTTGCACTGGACTTTGATGATGACTGTGTAGGATAGGTGGGAGGCTGTGAAGTGAGGACGCTAGTTCTCATGGAGCCACCCTTGAAATACCACCCTGTTGTTATTGAGGTTCTAACTTGGTCCAGTAATCCTGGATGAGGACAGTGTATGATGGGTAGTTTGACTGGGGCGGTCTCCTCCCAAAGAGTAACGGAGGAGCACAAAGGTACCCTCGGTACGGTCGGACATCGTACCAAGAGTGTAAAGGCATAAGGGTGCTTGACTGCGAGAGTGACGGCTCGAGCAGGAACGAAAGTTGGTCTTAGTGATCCGGTGGTTCTGAATGGAAGGGCCATCGCTCAACGGATAAAAGGTACTCCGGGGATAACAGGCTGATACCGCCCAAGAGTTCATATCGACGGCGGTGTTTGGCACCTCGATGTCGGCTCATCACATCCTGGGGCTGAAGCAGGTCCCAAGGGTATGGCTGTTCGCCATTTAAAGTGGTACGCGAGCTGGGTTTAGAACGTCGTGAGACAGTTCGGTCCCTATCTGCCGTGGGCGTAGGAAAATTGAGAGGAGCTGCTCCTAGTACGAGAGGACCGGAGTGGACGAACCTCTGGTGTACCGGTTGTCACGCCAGTGGCATTGCCGGGTAGCTAAGTTCGGACGGGATAACCGCTGAAAGCATCTAAGCGGGAAGCCTCCCTCAAGATGAGTTTTCCCATGAAGCCCGTTGAAGACTACGACGTTGATAGGCAAGGTGTGGAAGCGTAGTAATGCGTGAAGCTAACTTGTACTAATTGGCTGATTGTCTTGACCATATAATCTGAGTGACTTCAGATTGTAGTAAGCGAACTGAATACCTAAACAAAATGTGTGACTCGAATTCTTTACCAGACCAAAGGCTTATTGAAAATAATTAATACATAAGCCAATGGCAACCAGTTTTCCTGGCGACTATAGCGATTTGGAACCACCTGATCCCTTCTCGAACTCAGTAGTGAAACAAATCCGCGCCAATGATAGTGTGAGGTCTCCTCATGCGAAAGTAGGTCATCGCCAGGGTTTTATTATTTAATATGCGGATATAATCGCATTAATGTAAAGTAGGTTTTGAACTGACAAAATTAGATAAGAGTCAGAGATAACCTATGTAATGTAGCGAATATGCTGGCGTAGCTCAGTTGGTAGAGCAACTGACTTGTAATCAGTAGGTCCCGGGTTCGATTCCTGGTGCCAGCACCATCTAAATAGGGCTAACGTTGACTAAAAATGTTGACAATCCATTCATCTTAAAAGACAATAGCGTTCTTTTTGGAGGGGTTCCCGAGCGGTCAAAGGGATCAGACTGTAAATCTGACGGCTCAGCCTTCGAAGGTTCGAATCCTTCCCCCTCCACCAGTTAAGTGAGAAGTTAAAAGCGGGTGTAGTTCAATGGTAGAACTTCAGCCTTCCAAGCTGATAGCGTGGGTTCGATTCCCATCACCCGCTCCAATGTAGTATATAATATTTGCTTGCTCTCTATTTATTAATGTTAGTAAGCTGATATGATAAGCCCACATAGCTCAGGCGGTAGAGCACTTCCTTGGTAAGGAAGAGGTCGTTGGTTCGAGTCCAGTTGTGGGCACCATGTAATATAAATTAGCAAACGGGGAGACTTTCCGATGGCGAAGGAAAAATTTGAGCGTAAAAAGCCACACGTAAACGTGGGAACAATTGGTCACGTAGACCATGGCAAGACAACACTGACAGCGGCTATTACAACGATCATGGCGAAGAAATATGGCGGTACTGCAAAAGCGTACGATCAAATTGATGCTGCGCCAGAAGAAAGAGAGCGAGGTATTACCATATCAACAGCGCATGTTGAATATGAATCAGCGAGCAGGCACTACGCTCACGTAGATTGCCCAGGCCACGCCGACTATGTCAAGAACATGATTACCGGTGCTGCGCAAATGGACGGAGCGATATTAGTAGTATCAGCAGCAGATGGTCCTATGCCACAAACGAGGGAACATATACTATTGTCTCGTCAGGTTGGAGTTCCATACATTGTAGTATTCATGAACAAAGCGGATATGGTTGATGATCCTGAGTTGTTAGAATTAGTTGAAATGGAAGTTCGTGATTTACTAAGCAGTTATGATTTTCCTGGTGATGACATTCCAATTATTGTGGGTTCAGCGTTAAAAGCATTGGAAGGCGATGATAGTGATATAGGAATTAAAGCCATTGAAAAGTTGGTTGAGACGATGGATTCCTATATTCCAGAGCCAGTAAGAAACATAGACAAGCCATTTTTGTTACCGATTGAAGATGTTTTCTCAATTTCTGGACGCGGAACAGTGGTAACAGGACGAGTCGAGAGCGGTATTGTTAAAGTTGGTGAAGAAGTAGAGATTGTTGGAATAAGAGACACCCAAAAGACGACATGTACAGGTGTTGAGATGTTCCGTAAATTGCTTGATGAGGGTCGAGCTGGTGATAACGTAGGTGTTTTATTACGTGGTACGAAGCGAGATGAAGTGGAGCGAGGACAAGTATTGGCAAAGCCAGGCACCATCAAACCACACACGAAGTTTGAAGCAGAAGTATATGTGTTATCAAAAGAAGAGGGCGGCCGTCATACTCCATTCTTTAATGGCTATCGCCCCCAATTTTATTTCAGAACGACTGACGTAACAGGTACCTGTGACCTGCCATCAGGAGTTGAAATGGTAATGCCAGGAGATAACGTACAATTAGTTGTTAACTTGCATGCACCAATTGCGATGGATGAAGGTTTACGATTCGCAATTCGAGAAGGTGGCCGCACAGTTGGCGCCGGTGTTGTCGCTAAAATAATCGAGTAAAAAGGTAAGATAGTATAGTGGCATGAGCATAAGCTGCTCATGCCGAATATGTTTATAGGCCAGTAGCTCAATTGGCAGAGTGGCGGTCTCCAAAACCGCAGGTTGGGGGTTCGATTCCCTCCTGGCCTGCCAACTACCAAGTGAATATGAAAAGTTCAAACGAAAATCAGAGTAAGATAAAGGATACAATGTCCTGGCTAGCCATTGTGTTAGTGACAGCAGGCGCATTTTTATGTACTTACTATTACACATTCACAGGTCCAATTCAGTCAATAGTATGGCTTGTGTGGTTTATTTTAATTATACTTTTTGGTTACCTAACTACGATAGGTAAACGAATTTTTGTATTTGCACAAGAAGCAAAAGTTGAACTATTAAAGGTGGTTTGGCCTACACGACAAGAAACAATACAAACAACTACAATAGTAATGGTTATGGTTGGATTAACTGGATTTATACTCTGGGGAGTAGATTCAATCATGATGTGGGTAATTGCTAAGTTAACGCATTTAGGGTGAATATGGTGGAGGAACACAAGACAAAACAGTGGTACGTTGTACATGCCTATTCAGGATATGAGAATTTTGTTATGCGTGAAATAACATCTCGCGCAAAGCACCATAATTTACAAGATAAAATAGGTGAGGTTGTTGTACCCTCAGAAGAAGTAGTTGAAATGCGTTCAGGTCAAAAACGCAAAAGTACCCGCAAATTTTTTCCAGGTTATGTGCTGGTTCATATGGTTATGGATGATCAGACATGGCATATGGTCAGAGCAATTCCGAGAGTGTTAGGTTTTATTGGTGGAACTAGTCTCAGTCAGAAACCAACACCAATTTCTGATAAAGAAGCACAAGCAATTATGCAACGAGTTGAGGATGGAGTAACTAAACCAAGACCAAAAATACTGTTTGAACCTGGTGAAGTCGTTAGAGTTAAAGAAGGTCCGTTTGTTGATTTTAATGGTGTTGTTGAAGAAGTTAACTATGAGAAGAATAGATTAAGAGTTGCTGTTCTGATTTTTGGACGATCAACACCTGTAGAACTGGAATTCAGTCAAGTAGAAAAAACATAAATTGCATATAAAATTTTAATATAATTTGTGTAGATTGAGCGTATAAAAATTTAAGTTTTAAAAAACCGGGGAGCTAGAACCTAATTGAAATTTAATTCAATAAAGTCTAGCGTATGACCCATAAGGAGTAAAAATGGCAAAAAAAGTAGAAGCATATATTAAATTGCAGATCCCTGCTGGGAAGGCAAATCCAAGTCCACCAGTTGGGCCAGCTTTAGGTCAGCGTGGTGTAAACATCATGGAGTTCTGTAAAGCGTTTAATGCTGCGACTCAACAAATGGAGCAAGGACTACCTACTCCAGTAGTTATTACTGTTTATAGTGATCGTAGTTTTACCTTTATAACTAAGACCCCTCCTGCTTCAGTTCTTCTGAAGAAGGCAGCTGGTATTCAGAGTGGAAGTGGTACTCCAAATACTAAAAAAGTAGCTAAACTCAAAGTCAGTCAACTTGAAGAAATTGCTAAAATTAAGAAACCTGATCTAACAGCTGCTGACTTATCTGCAGCAGTAAGAAGTATTGCAGGTACTGCTCGTAGCATGGGTATTGAAGTTGATGGGTTGGAATAAGGGGTTACCATGTCAAAATTAAGTAAAAAACAAAAGAAAATGGCGGAAGTCATTAAACCAAATCATTTCTATACAATTACTGATGCTGTAGCTATTTTAAAACAATTTGCATCCACTAAATTTCGTGAAAGTTTAGACATAAGCATTAATTTAGGTGTCGATCCACGTAAGTCAGACCAGGTAGTTCGTTCTTCAACCAATTTGCCTAAAGGCACAGGTAAGACGGTACGAGTTGCTGTGTTTGCACAGGGCGATAATGCTGCTAAGGCTACTGCTGCAGGAGCGGATATTGTTGGATTTGAAGATTTAGCTGATAAAATTAAAGCAGGTGAAATGGATTTTGATGTTGTTATAGCAACTCCAGATGCAATGAGAATTGTAGGTCAATTAGGACAGATTTTGGGACCAAGGGGACTGATGCCCAATCCTAAAGTCGGAACCGTAACAACCAATGTTGAAGCAGCTGTTAATGATGCTAAGTCAGGTCAAGTGAGATACAGAACTGACAAAAATGGAATCATTCATTGTTCTGTAGGTAAAGCTGATTTTGCTCCTGAGGATGTGCTTGAAAACATTGTGGCGTTAATTAACGATCTGAAGAAGGCAAAGCCATCATCATCGAAAGGACAATATTTAAAGAAAATATCCTTGTCTACTACAATGGGTCCAGGATTACCTATTGATATTTCATCAATACCTGTGTAAGATCTCTTCCCATTTTTAAGAATTCACGGCATAGACTAGGTTCCATGCCGTCGAAGACCGCAGGTGCCTAGGCTTAATTTCCTGCGCAGACGGTGAACCGGCTCCTTATAAAGAGACGGCCACCATAACTGTCAAATCTATGCGATTTGTCATATTAGGAGGTCAGTAACGTGACATTAAATTTAGCTGCAAAAAAAGCCGTTGTTGAAGAAGTGACTGCAGTCGCATCTAAGGCTATTTCAGCAGTGGTTGCTGATTATCGTGGGTTAACTGTTAATCAAATGACGCAGTTACGTAGTGAAGCACGTAAATCAGGTGTATATCTTCGAGTAGTGCGAAACACACTTACTAGAAGAGCTTTTAAAAACACTGAATTTGAATGCTTGAACGACCTACTTGTAGGTCCGTTATTTGTTGCATTATCACTTGAGGCACCAAGTGACGCTGCAAGACTACTAAAAGAATTCGCAAAAACATTTGAAAAGCTTGAGATTAAAGCATTATCAGTTGGTGGTAAAGTATACAATGCAAATCAAATTGATGCTGTTGCAAGTTTACCAACACGCGATGAAGCTATAGCCAAGCTAATGTATGTGATGAAAGCGCCAATTGAGAAGTTTGTCCGTACACTTGCAGAGCCACACGCCAAATTGGTTCGAACTCTAGCAGCAGTGAAAGACAAAAAAGCAGGAACTCCCGCTTAATCATTATTTAATTTTAATTAGGAGCTAGTAATGGCTGTATCAAAAAATGAAATATTAGATACAATTTCTAAAATGTCAGTAATGGAAGTTGTAGAATTAATTGAAGCAATGGAAGAGAAATTCAACGTTTCTGCTGCCGCTGCTGCCGTAGCTGTTGCTGCACCAAGTGCTGCTGCCGCTTCTGCTGCTGAAGAGCAAACTGAATTTACTGTTGTTATGTCCAGCTTTGGTGCAAATAAAGTAAACGTTATCAAAGCAATTCGTGGCATCACCGGTCTTGGTTTGAAAGAAGCTAAAGATTTAGTAGAAGGTGCACCATCAACAGTTAAAGAAGGTGTATCAAAAGATGAAGCTGCTAGCATCAAGAAAGAGCTTGAAGAAGCTGGTGCTACAGTAGAAGTTAAATAATTAAGACATAGCAGTATTTTAGGACCCAGCCATGTTCACATGGCTGGGTTTACTCGTTTGAAAATCATCAATAATTTACAGAGGAACCACCATGGCAGTTGCAGAAGCTAAACCTCAATATTCGCATGCTGAGAAAAAACGATTTCGCAAAAGCTTTGGTAAGCAGACAGATATAATGCCTATACCGAATCTGCTTGAAATTCAACTTAAATCCTATAGGGATTTTCTCCAAACTGACACTAAATTAAGTGAACAACTGAATACAGGATTGCACGCTGCGTTCTCTTCTGTATTTCCTATCGAAAGTTTTTCAGGTAATGCTAGGCTTGAATACGTCGGATATAAACTAGGTGAGCCAGCATTTGATGTTCGTGAATGTAAGTTGAGAGGATTAACTTATTCAGCCCCTCTCAGGGTCAAAATTAGACTTGTTGTTCTTGATAAAGACGCAAGCGATGATCCAAAACCTATAAAAGATATAAGAGAGCAAGATGTATTTATGGGTGAAATCCCTTTGATGACTGATGTTGGTACATTTGTAGTCAATGGAACTGAACGAGTAGTAGTTTCACAATTACATCGGTCTCCGGGTGTTATATTCGAACATGATAAGGGTAAAACACATTCTTCAGGCAAATTACTCTATTCTGCAAGAATAATTCCCTATCGTGGTTCATGGTTGGATTTTGAATTTGATCCTAAGGATTGCGTTTATGTGCGTATTGATAGACGCCGTAAGCTACCTGTAACAATATTGCTCAGAGCATTAGGCTATGAAGCAGAAGATATTTTAAGTGAGTTTTTTGAAACAACCAGCTGCCATCTAAAAAATGGCGAGTATCACATTGATCTGATTCCTCAGCGCTTGCGTGGGGAAATAGCTTCATTTGACATACATGTTCCTGAAACAGGAGAGCTCATAGTAGAACAAGGCCGTAGAATTACTGCGAGGCATATTAAGCAAATGGAAAAAAGCCAAATGCAGGATCTTGTTGTACCAAGTGATTATCTCATTGGAAAAACACTAGCAAAAAATATTGTAGATACATCAACAGGTGAATTCTTGGCTCAAGCCAATGAAGAAGTAAGCGAAGAATTGCTTGATGCTATGGCTAATCGTGGCATTCTGCAGTTTGATATGATTTATACTAATGATCTAGATCATGGTTCTTACATTTCAGATACATTAAAAATTGATCCTACAGCTTCACAATTAGAAGCACTAGTTGAAATTTATAGAATGATGCGCCCTGGAGAACCGCCAACTAAAGAAGCCGCTGAAGCCCTATTTAAAAATTTATTCTTTGTTGAAGAACGATATGATCTATCCGCAGTTGGACGGATGAAATTTAATCGTAGAGTAGGAATTAAGAATGACGAAGGTCCTGGAACCTTGGCTAAAGAAGATATTTTGTCAGTAATTAAAACTTTAATTGACATTAGAAACGGGATCGGAATGGTAGATGATATCGATCATCTTGGAAATCGCCGGGTACGAAGTGTTGGCGAAATGACTGAAAACCAGTTTAGAGTTGGTCTTGTTCGTGTGGAGCGTGCTGTTAAAGAGCGTTTAAGCCTGGTTGAATCTGAAAATCTGATGCCGCAGGATTTAATTAATGCCAAACCAGTTTCAGCAGCCATCAAAGAGTTTTTTGGATCCAGTCAGCTCTCTCAATTTATGGATCAAGTGAATCCATTATCGGGTGTTACCCATAAACGCCGTGTATCTGCTTTAGGCCCCGGTGGATTAACTCGCGAACGGGCTGGATTTGAAGTGCGCGATGTGCATACAACTCATTATGGTAGAGTATGCCCAATTGAAACTCCTGAAGGTCCAAACATTGGTTTGATAAACTCATTATCTGTCTATGCGAGAACTAATGAATACGGCTTTATTGAGACACCTTGCCGTAAGGTGGTTAATGGACGTGTGACAGATGAAATTGAATATTTATCAGCTATTGAAGAAGTTGACCAATATATAGCTCAATCGAATGTAGAACTTGATGAAAAGGGCAATATACTTGCTGATTTAGTACCATGTAGACATCAAAATGAATTCTCTCTAACTACTCCAGATAATATTAATTATATGGATGTTTCACCTAAACAAATCGTTTCTGTTGCAGCATCATTAATTCCATTTCTAGAACACGATGATGCAAACAGAGCGCTGATGGGTTCAAACATGCAACGCCAGGCAGTTCCTACCCTACGATCAGAGAAGCCACTAGTTGGAACTGGAATGGAACGAATTGTTGCCTCTGATTCCGGGGTTTCGGTTGTAGCAAAACGAGGTGGAGTAATTGATCTCGTAGATGCTTCACGTATCGTGGTCCGAGTGAATGATGATGAGACAACAGCTGGTGAAACAGGGGTAGATATTTATAACTTGACTAAATACTTTCGTTCAAACCAGGATACTTGTATTAATCAAAGGCCTATAGTGTCTACTGGCGATCGAATTCAACGTGGTGATGTATTAGCGGATGGACCATGTACTGATATGGGGGAATTGGCTTTAGGTCAAAATTTATTAGTCGCCTTTATGCCATGGAATGGTTATAACTTTGAGGATTCTATTCTTATATCAGAACGTATCGTACAAGACGATAGATTCACTACTATCCATATTGAAGAGTTAACTTGTATCGCACGTGATACCAAATTAGGTACAGAAGAAATTACAGCGGATATCCCCAATGTAGGTGAGTCTGCACTGTCCAATCTGGATGAGTCTGGTGTGGTTTACATAGGGGCAGAAGTAAAAGCCGGTGATATTCTCGTAGGTAAAGTGACACCTAAAGGGGAAACACAACTTACACCGGAAGAAAAACTTTTAAGAGCAATTTTTGGTGAAAAAGCATCTGATGTTAAAGACTCTTCACTAAGAGTCCCATCCGGAATGAATGGTACTGTTATTGATGTACAGGTTTTCACACGAGATGGGCTGGAAAAGGATGCGCGAGCAAAGAGCATTGAAGAAGAGCATCTGGCTAGAGTCCGTAAAGATTTGATAGATGAGCGCCGTATTCGCGAAGAAGACATATATCACAGAGTTTCTCATTTACTTTTGGGCAAAGTTGCCACCGGTGGTCCTGCAAGCTTAAAGCCAGGATCCAAAATTGCTCAAGATTATTTAGATAAAATAGAAAGAGAGAAGTGGTTCGATATTCGCTTGGATGATGACACTGTAAGTCAACAACTAGAGCAACTTTCTAAGCAATTGGAACTCCTAACTAAAGAAATGGAGAAGCGCTTTAATGATAGTCGTAAAAAAATTATTCAGGGTGATGATTTAGCTCCTGGAGTATTGAAAATTGTTAAAGTCTATTTGGCGGTTAAAAGAAGAATTCAACCTGGCGATAAAATGGCAGGTCGCCATGGAAACAAAGGAGTAATTTCTATAGTTGTGCCAGTAGAAGATATGCCACACATGGAGGATGGAACAGCAGTAGATATAGTTCTTAATCCATTAGGGGTACCATCCCGGATGAATATTGGTCAGGTTCTTGAGACTCATTTAGGATTGGCAGCTAAAGGGTTGGGAAGAAAGGTTGCTCAATTGCTTGAAGAGAAACAATCACCTTCAGAAGTAAGAGCATTTCTTGAGAAAATATACAATCATGATGGTGTACAACGTGTTAATTTAAAATGCCTCGATGATGAAGAGTTAATGATATTAGCAGATAACCTGAGATCAGGTGTTCCAATGGCGACACCAGTTTTTGACGGTGCCACTGAGAAGGAAATTAAAAGCATGCTGCAATTAGCAGGGATGTCGGCTGATGGTAAAACTGTACTGATAGATGGTAGAACAGGGAATAAATTTGATAATCCAGTCACTGTAGGATACATGTATATGCTGAAATTAAATCATTTAGTTGATGACAAGATGCATGCACGTTCAACTGGCTCCTACAGTTTGGTAACTCAGCAGCCGCTAGGTGGTAAAGCTCAATTTGGTGGTCAGCGTTTTGGTGAGATGGAAGTGTGGGCGCTGGAAGCATATGGTGCCGCATACACATTGCAGGAAATGCTAACTGTAAAATCAGATGACGTTGGAGGTCGAACAAAGATCTACAAAAATATAGTCGATGGAGACCATCGTATGGACCCAGGGATGCCTGAATCCTTCAATGTATTGTTGAAAGAAATTAGAGCGCTGGGAATTGACATCGAGTTAGAGCATGACTAACTCTTCAGCGATACATACTGACTAAACATTTTTTGGAGGCACAGACTTGGCTACTCTAAACAACGACCCAATGAAAAAAGCGCCGGTAATGAGTGATTTACTAGGCATTCTTAAGCAACAAGGTCAAAGTGAAGAATTTGATGCAATCAAAATTGCACTGGCGTCACCTGAACTAATACGCTCATGGTCCTATGGAGAAGTAAAGAAACCAGAAACTATTAATTATAGGACATTTAAGCCTGAAAGAGATGGATTGTTTTGCGCTAAGACCTTCGGTCCAGTTAAGGATTATGAGTGCTTATGTGGAAAGTATAAGCGATTAAAGCATCGTGGTGTTATTTGTGAGAAATGCGGTGTTGAGTTAGCACTTGCTAAAGTAAGACGTGAGAGAATGGGGCATATTGAGTTAGCTAGCCCTGTTGCGCACATATGGTTTTTGAAGTCTCTTCCTTCCAGAATTGGTTTATTGCTTGATATGACCTTGAGAGACATAGAACGAGTTCTCTATTTTGAAGCTTTTGTTGTTGTTGATCCAGGGATGACTGAACTTGAAAGAGGTCAATTGCTGAATGACGAAGCGTATCTCGATGCAATGGAACAGTACGGAGATGAATTTGATGCTCGTATGGGAGCTGAAGCAATTCGTGACTTGTTACGACAAATTGATTTGGAAGATGAAATTAAAAGGTTACGTGAAGAGCTACCAACAACCAATTCCGAAACGAAGATTAAAAAAATTACCAAAAGATTAAAACTTCTTGAAGCATTTTACGAATCCGGAAACAAACCTGAGTGGATGATCATGGATGTTCTTCCTGTTCTTCCACCTGATTTAAGACCATTAGTGCCATTAGATGGTGGACGTTTTGCTACTTCTGATTTAAATGATTTATATAGACGTGTCATTAATAGAAATAATCGATTAAAACGTTTACTTGACTTAAATGCGCCAGACATTATTGTTCGTAATGAAAAGAGAATGTTGCAAGAATCAGTAGACGCTTTACTTGATAATGGAAGACGCGGTCGAGCAATCACTGGCACAAATAAGAGACCTCTCAAATCATTAGCTGATATGATTAAAGGGAAACAAGGTCGCTTTAGACAAAATCTTTTAGGTAAGCGCGTTGACTATTCAGGACGTTCAGTAATTGTAGTTGGTCCAACCTTAAAGTTGCATCAATGTGGATTGCCAAAAAAAATGGCACTGGAATTGTTTAAACCATTCATATTTTCCAAATTGGAATTTAGAGGTCTGGCTACAACTATTAAAGCCGCCAAAAAAATGGTTGAGCGTGAGGAATCGGTAGTTTGGGATATACTGGATGATGTTATTAGAGAGCATCCAATTTTACTAAACCGAGCTCCCACTCTTCATCGACTCGGTATTCAGGCGTTTGAACCTGTCTTAATCGAAGGAAAGGCAATCCAGCTCCATCCTTTAGTATGTACAGCGTATAATGCTGACTTTGACGGCGACCAAATGGCAGTGCATGTACCTTTAACCTTAGAGGCGCAACTGGAAGCTCGTTCACTGATGATGTCTACTAACAATATTTTGTCTCCAGCCAGTGGTGAGCCAATTATTGTTCCCAGTCAGGACGTTGTTCTTGGTTTATATTATCTAACCCGGGAAAAAGTTAATGCATTAGGCGAGGGTAAAATATATTCAAGCGCGCAAGAAGCACAAAATTTTTATGAAGCTGGTCATCTTGACATTCATGCGAAAATAAAAATTCGTATGCCTAATGAAGAGGAAGGATCAACTGGGCATCACCTGGTTGAAACAACGGTTGGACGCGCTATATTGGCTGAGGTTTTACCTAAAGGTATGTCTTTCGATTATATAAATCGAACAATGACGAAGAAAGTTATCTCAAAAGTTATTGATAGCTGCTACCGTAAATTTGGTTTAAAAGAAACAGTAATTTTTGCTGACCAATTGATGTACACAGGTTTTAAGTATGCTACTCGCTCGGGTGCATCGATAGGTATTGAAGATATGGAAATACCTGATGATAAGGCTAGTATTATTGAGCATGCTGATAATGAAGTAAGAGAAATTGAATCTCAATTTCGATCTGGTTTGGTTACTAACGGTGAACGTTACAATAAAGTAATCGATATTTGGTCGAGAACTAATGAATTAGTTGCTAAATCAATGATGTCTAAAATTGCCACAGAAGAAGTAACCGATGCCAAGGGCAAGAAAGTTAGACAAGAATCTTTTAACCCAATTTTTATGATGGCGGATTCTGGTGCTAGAGGATCTGCAGCTCAGATAAGACAGCTTGCTGGAATGCGCGGGTTGATGGCTGCTCCAGATGGTTCAATTATTGAAACACCTATTACAGCCAACTTCCGTGAAGGCTTGAATGTATTCCAGTATTTTATTTCTACCCATGGAGCTCGCAAAGGTCTAGCAGATACAGCATTGAAGACAGCAAACTCAGGTTATTTGACCAGACGTTTGGTTGACGTAGCACAAGACGTTGTAATCACCGAAGATGATTGTGGCACTGATACAGGTATTTTAATGCAGCCGCTAATTGAAGGCGGTGATATCGTCGAGCCATTGCATGAACGAGTACTCGGACGAGTGGTTGCTTCCGATGTCTATATCCCCAGCCAAACTGATCCTGTTGTTAAAGCGGGTACTCTCTTGGATGAAGATTGGGTTGAAAAATTAGAGAAGCATGGGGTTGACCAAATTATGGTTAGGTCACCAATCACTTGTCAAACAAGATTTGGATTGTGTGCAAAATGTTATGGTAGAGATTTAGCCAGAGGTCACCTTGTTAATACAGGTGAGGCCGTAGGTATTATAGCTGCGCAGTCAATTGGAGAACCGGGAACACAGCTGACCATGCGTACCTTCCACATTGGAGGAGCTGCGTCCAGGGCAACTGCGGCAAACAATATTCAAATCAAGACGAAAGGGGTTATTCGTTTACATAATATAAAAACAGTAACTCATGAAAATAAGAATTTAGTTGCTGTTTCCCGCTCTGGTGAGGTTACAATTGTTGATGAATTTGGACGTGAGCGTGAGCGATATAAGGTTCCTTATGGGGCTGTAATTTCTGCTCAGGATAATTCACCCGTTGAAGCAGGGCAGGTTATTGCAACATGGGATCCGCATACTCACCCAGTTATTTCCGAAGTATCAGGTTACTTAAAGTTTGTTGATTTAATTGATGGTATAACCATGAATAGACAAACAGATGAATTAACAGGCTTGAGCAATATAGTAATTATAGATGCCAAGCAGCGTAGTGCAGCAGGGCGTGATTTACGTCCAATGGTTAAATTAGTTACCAATGAAGGAGATGATATTTACCTTGCGGGTACTAATGTTCCAGCACAATATTATTTACCTGTAGATGCCATTGTTAATTTTGAAGACGGTAATCTGGTGGGTATAGGAGACGTTATCGCACGTATCCCGCAAGAGCGCTCGAAAACTCGCGATATTACAGGGGGTTTACCAAGAGTTGCCGATTTATTTGAAGCACGGAAGCCAAAAGATTCGGCAGTAATGGCAGAAGTATCAGGTTTAGTTAATTTTGGTAAGGAAACAAAGGGTAAACGTCGTTTGATAATAAATGTCACTGAAGATCAATGTCACGAGGAATTAATTCCAAAATGGCGTCATATTTCAGTGTTCGAAGGAGAGCACGTAGAGCGAGGAGAGATAATTGCAGAAGGAGCACTCAATCCTCATGATATATTGCGCCTATTAGGTGTCGGTGCACTTGCTAATTACATTGTGAATGAAGTTCAGGATGTATATCGTTTGCAAGGTGTAAAAATAAATGACAAGCACATAGAAACAATTGTAAGACAAATGTTGCGCAAGCGAGTCATTACTTTTGCTGGGGATTCCAAATTCCTGGTAGGAGAGCAAGTAGAAGAAAGCGTCATGCTTCAAGAAAATGACAAGCTTATAGACGAAGGAAAACAAATCGCTAGAGGCACACCTATACTATTGGGTATTACGAAAGCTTCTTTGGCAACGGAGTCCTTTATCTCAGCCGCTTCATTCCAAGAGACGACAAGAGTATTAACTGAAGCTGCGGTTAGTGGTAAAGTTGATGAACTACGTGGCTTAAAAGAAAATGTGATGGTTGGTCGCCTGATCCCGGCGGGAACAGGATATACATATCACCAAAGCCGAAAGGCAAAAAGAGCAAGGGCTGCAGCAGGTGGAGATACTTCAGCAACACATACGGTTACTGCAAGTGATGTTGAGCACGCGTTGAGTGAAGCATTAAACGCGGATAATCATGAACATTAATCAGGATTCAAAAATGGCAGATTTAAACTTGACAAATCTGCCGTACCTATATAGAATCCGGCCTCCTTATGCATTCAAAATATTCACAAGTGACAGATCGGAGTTAAGTATAAATGGCTACTATTAATCAGTTAGTAAGAAAGCCTCGTGTGGACGTAAAGAAGAAAAGTAACGTACCAGCACTAGAGTCATGTCCACAAAGACGCGGTGTATGTACTCGCGTATATACTACTACACCTAAAAAACCTAACTCAGCTATGCGTAAGGTTGCTCGTGTACGTTTAACCAATGGATTTGAAGTCACATCCTATATTGGTGGTGAGGGACATAATTTACAAGAACACTCAGTTGTTTTAATTAGAGGTGGTCGTGTTAAGGATTTACCTGGTGTGCGCTACCACACAGTTAGAGGTAGTTTAGATACATCTGGTGTAAATGATAGAAAACAAGGCCGTTCTAAGTACGGTACAAAAAAGCCAAAAGATAAAAAATAACCGATTGTAGGAAAATTGAGATGCCAAGAAGAAGAGAAGTACCCAAAAGAGAAATTTTACCTGATCCAAAGCATCATAGTGAACTACTAGCTAAGTTCATTAATGTTTTAATGGTTAGCGGTAAAAAATCAATTGCTGAAAAAATAATTTATGGTGCTCTAACTATCATGGAAGAGCGCGTTAAAAAAGTTAAAAAGACTGATGATGAAGGTGGTGAAGCTGGAAGCAGTGGAAATGCCGGATCAGTACTTCGTTATTTTGAAGAAGCACTAGATAATGTTCGACCAAGTGTGGAAGTGCGTTCACGTCGTGTAGGTGGAGCAACATATCAAGTGCCAGTAGAAGTAAGACATGACAGAAGCATAGCACTTGGAATGCGATGGATTGTTCAAGCTGCGCGCACACGCGGTGAAAAAGGGATGATGCTACGTTTGGCAGGAGAGCTGATGGATGCCTATGAAAGCAAAGGTTCTGCAGTGAAAAAACGTGAAGATACACATAAAATGGCAAAAGCTAACCAAGCATTTGCACATTTTCGATGGAATTAGAGAGAGATAAGCCGTGGCAACTCCACTAAAACTATATAGAAACATAGGCATAGCGGCCCACGTTGATGCCGGAAAAACAACAACTACTGAACGTGTTCTATATTATACAGGGATGTCTCATAAGATTGGTGAGGTTCACGATGGTGCTGCAACTATGGACTGGATGGTTCAGGAGCAGGAACGCGGTATAACCATTACCTCTGCGGCAACAACTTGTTATTGGCCAGGAATGGATAAGCAATTTGAGCCACATCGTATCAACATTATAGATACTCCTGGGCACGTTGATTTTATGATTGAGGTAGAGCGTTCTTTACGTGTACTGGATGGTGCAATTGTTGTATTTGACTCCGTATCAGGCGTTGAGCCTCAATCTGAAACAGTATGGCGCCAAGCCAATAAATACGGTGTTCCTCGCATAGTTTTCGTAAACAAAATGGATAGAATGGGCGCGAACTTTTTGAGAGTGGTTACTCAGATCAAACAACGATTAGGTTCAAACCCAGTTGTAGTTCAATTGCCTATTGGAGCTGAAGAAGAATTTAAAGGTGTAATCGATCTCATTAAAATGAAAGCAATTGAGTGGGATGAAGAAAATAAAGGTATGACATTCAAGTATCTTGATATACCTGCTGATTTAAGAGAAACTTGCGAAGAGTATCGTGCACATATTATTGAAGCAGCTGCAGAAGACTCAGAAGAGTTAATGGAAAAATATTTAGAAGGTGAGGCATTTACCGAGGCTGAAATTAAGAAAGCTCTGCGACATCTGACTGTTACAAATAAAATAGTACCAGTATTTTGTGGTTCAGCCTTTAAAAATAAAGGCGTACAAGCAGTACTTGATGGAGTGATTGAATATCTCCCATCTCCCACAGATATTCCTGATGTTCAAGGAGTAGATGAATACGGTAACGAAACACACAGAAAAACAAGTTATGATGAGCCTTTTTCCGCCTTGGCGTTCAAAATTGCAACTGACCCCTTTGTTGGTACATTAACTTACTTTCGAGCCTATTCAGGTATTCTCAAAAGTGGTGATACAGTACTTAATTCAGTTAAAGATAAAAAAGAGCGTATTGGACGTTTACTACAAATGCATGCTAACTCTCGTGAAGAAATAAAAGAGGTAAGAGCGGGAGATATAGCAGCAGCAGTTGGTCTTAAAACAGTCACTACTGGTGATACACTCTGTGATCAAAGTAAAGTAGTTATTTTAGAAAGAATGGATTTCCCTGATCCTGTTATTGCAGTGGCCGTTGAACCAAGAACAAAGGCCGATCAGGAGAAAATGGGAATTGCATTAGGTAAGTTAGCTCAAGAAGATCCATCTTTCAGAGTTCATACCGATGAAGAATCTGGTCAAACAATCATTGAAGGTATGGGAGAGCTACACCTTGAAATTATTGTTGACCGTATGAAAAGAGAATTCAATGTAGAAGCTAATGTTGGTAAACCACAAGTTGCCTATAGAGAAACATTGAAGCAGGCGATCGAGCAAGAAGGTAAATTCGTAAGACAATCTGGTGGACGTGGTCAATATGGACACGTATGGTTGAAAATTGAACCTCAAGAGTCTGGAAAGGGTTATGAATTTATTAATGCAATCGTTGGTGGTGTGATTCCCAAAGAATATATCCCTGCTGTAGATAAAGGGGTACAAGAGCAAATGCAGAATGGTGTGATCGCTGGATATCCTGTTGTTGATGTTAAAGTGACACTATTCGATGGCTCATTCCACGAGGTTGACTCAAGTGAAATGGCATTTAAAATTGCTGGTTCTCAATGCTTTAAGCAAGGTGCATTAAAGGCTAAACCAGTTCTTCTTGAACCAATTATGAGCGTTGAAGTAGTAACACCTGAGGACTATATGGGGGACGTTATGGGAGACCTTAACAGACGCCGTGGATTGGTTCAAGGTATGGAAGACTCACCAGCAGGTAAAATAGTTAGAGCAGAAGTTCCTCTTGCAGAAATGTTTGGTTATTCAACCGATTTGCGTTCTGCTACTCAAGGAAGAGCAACATATACGATGGAATTTTCTAAGTATGCTGAAGCACCAACAAACATTGCTGAAGCAATTATAAAGAAACAATAAAAAGTTAACGAGGTTATTGAAATGGCGAAGGAAAAATTTGAGCGTAAGAAGCCGCACGTAAACGTGGGAACAATTGGTCACGTAGACCATGGCAAGACAACACTGACAGCGGCTATTACAACGATCATGGCGAAGAAATATGGCGGTACTGCAAAAGCGTACGATCAAATTGATGCTGCGCCAGAAGAAAGAGAGCGAGGTATTACCATATCAACAGCGCATGTTGAATATGAATCAGCGAGCAGGCACTACGCTCACGTAGATTGCCCAGGCCACGCCGACTATGTCAAGAACATGATTACCGGTGCTGCGCAAATGGACGGAGCGATATTAGTAGTATCAGCAGCAGATGGTCCTATGCCACAAACGAGGGAACATATACTATTGTCTCGTCAGGTTGGAGTTCCATACATTGTAGTATTCATGAACAAAGCGGATATGGTTGATGATCCTGAATTGTTAGAATTAGTTGAAATGGAAGTTCGTGATTTACTAAGCAGTTATGATTTTCCTGGTGATGACATTCCAATTATTGTGGGTTCAGCGTTAAAGGCATTGGAAGGCGATGATAGTGATATAGGAATTAAAGCCATTGAAAAGTTGGTTGAGACGATGGATTCCTATATTCCAGAGCCAGTAAGAAACATAGACAAGCCATTTTTGTTACCGATTGAAGATGTTTTCTCAATTTCTGGACGCGGAACAGTGGTAACAGGACGAGTCGAGAGCGGTATTGTTAAAGTTGGTGAAGAAGTAGAGATTGTTGGAATAAGAGACACCCAAAAGACGACATGTACAGGTGTTGAGATGTTCCGTAAATTGCTTGATGAGGGTCGAGCTGGTGATAACGTAGGTGTTTTATTACGTGGTACGAAGCGAGATGAAGTGGAGCGAGGACAAGTATTGGCAAAGCCAGGTACCATCAAACCACACACGAAGTTTGAAGCAGAAGTATATGTGTTATCAAAAGAAGAGGGCGGCCGTCATACTCCATTCTTTAATGGCTATCGCCCCCAATTTTATTTCAGAACGACTGACGTAACAGGTACCTGTGACCTGCCATCAGGAGTTGAAATGGTAATGCCAGGAGATAACGTACAATTAGTTGTTAACTTGCATGCACCAATTGCGATGGATGAAGGTTTACGATTCGCAATTCGAGAAGGTGGCCGCACAGTTGGCGCCGGTGTTGTCGCTAAAATAATCGAGTAAATATAATGAGTAGCAATCAAAACATTAAAATAAGATTAAAATCGTTTGATCATCGGCTGATTGATCTATCAACCCGTGAGATCGTTGATACAGCAAAGCGAACTGGTGCACAAATACGTGGACCAATTCCATTGCCTATTCGGAAAGAGAAATTTACTGTATTGACTTCACCACATGTTAATAAAGATGCAAGAGATCAATACGAATTACGTACTCATAAACGCCTGGTCGTTATTGTTCATCCAACTGAAAAAACTGTAGATGCTTTGATGAAATTGGATTTGGCAGCCGGGGTTGATGTTCAGATAAGCCTTGATGACTAATTATTCAAGGTAGAGGATATTAAAGAGGTGTTACAATGATGATCGGTTTATTAGGCCGTAAGATCGGTATGACGCGCGTCTTCACACCAGAAGGGGTTTCAATTCCTGTTTCTGTTGTAGAAGTTCAGCCAAATCGTGTTTCACAGTTAAAAACAGCAGCCAATGATGGTTATTCAGCTGTTCAATTGACAGGTGGAGCAAGGAAATCAAGCAAAGTGAGCAAGCCAATGGCTGGGCACTTCGCAAAAGCAGAAATTGATGCTGGTGATATGCAAGTTGAATTTCGTATTGACTCAGAGGAAGCATATACACTTGGTCAAGTTGTTTCTATAGCAGATGTATTTACCGCAGGGCAATATGTGGATGTATCTGGTTTATCTAAAGGAAAGGGTTTTGCAGGAACTGTTAAACGATATAATTTCAGAACTCAAGATGCATCGCATGGTAACTCCAGATCGCACCGAGTTCCTGGTTCGATAGGGCAAAATCAGACTCCAGGTCGTGTATTCAAAGGAAAGAAAATGGCTGGTCATATGGGTAATGCTCGATGCACCATTCAAAGTCTCGAATTGGTACAAGTGGATTCTGAAAGAAACCTATTACTCATTAAAGGCGCCATTCCTGGTGCTCCAGGCACAAAAGTAGAAATAAAGCCTGCAGTTAAAAAGCAAGCAAGAGGTGAGTGATGGAAATTACTACAATAGATACAAACTCAAAATTGAAACTTAATGAAGCCATTTTTTCCTATACTTACAATGAAGGTCTAGTCCATCAGGCTGTAGTAGCATTTATGAATAATGCGCGAAGTGGTAATAGTGCGCAAAAAACCCGTTCTGAAGTAAGTGGTGGTGGAAAAAAACCTTGGAATCAAAAAGGTACAGGCCGAGCCAGAGCAGGAACTATACGTAGCCCTATATGGAGAAGCGGTGGGGTCACGTTTGCATCTAAAAAAAGAGATTATTCACAAAAACTTAATAAAAAAATGTACAAACGTGCATTACGTAGTATAATCTCCGAACTTTGCCGTACTGGTAATCTAGTTGTTGTAAGCGATTTCCAATGTGAAAGCCACAAAACTAAAGATTTTCTCAAAAAAATGAATCAGATGAATATTAATAATGCACTGATCATTATGAGTGAAGTAGGTGAAAATGAATACCTGGGTTCAAGAAACCTGATAGATTTTGATATCTGTGATGTTACAACTATAGATCCTGTTTCCTTACTACGATTTGAGAAGGTTGTTGTTACAGAAACTGCAATTAAAAAAATTGAGGAACAGTTACAATGAACGCTGAGAGATTGATGATGGTTCTTCGAGAGCCACATACTTCTGAAAAAGCAACTGTCATGGCGGATAAGTTCAAACAGTTCACTTTCAAAGTACTGAAAAATGCAACTAAAACTGAAATTAAGTTAGCTGTTGAGCATGTATTTAATGTTAAAGTTAAAAGTGTATCTGTAGTCAATGTGAAGGGTAAATCGAAACGTTTTAAACAAACTAGCGGCAAACGAAGCGACTGGAAAAAGGCTTTTGTTTCTCTTCATGAAGACCAAGATATAGACTTTACAGTTACCGAATAAGGCAGATAAAGATGGCACTACTAAAATCTAAACCGACGTCGCCTGGTAAACGAGGTGAGCTGCGTGTTGTACATCACAATATCCACAAAGGAAAGCCACATGCTGCATTAGTTGAGAAGCTAAAAAAGACAGGTGGAAGAAACAATCAAGGTAGAATCACAGTTAGACATATTGGTGGTGGTCAACGTCAAAAATATAGAATTATTGATTTTAAACGCAATAAGGATGGTATATCAGGTCGTGTTGAACGATTAGAGTATGATCCAAACAGAACTGCTTTAATTGCGTTAATTTCGTATAAAGACGGTGAGAAGCGCTATATTATAGCCCCTGCCAATTTAGAAGTTGGAGCTACCATTTTAAGCGGTGCTGATTCACCTATCAGTATTGGTAATTGTCTACCGCTTAAAAATATACCTGTAGGAACAACAATCCATTGTGTGGAAATGAAGCCTGGTAAAGGTGCTCAGTTGTTACGAAGTGCAGGATGCAGTGGACAAATAGTTGCAAAAGAAGGAACATACGCAACACTAAGACTTCGTTCCGGTGAAATGCGTAAAGTACATGTTTTATGTCGAGCTGTAATTGGTGAGGTAAGCAATAGCGAACATAGTCTAAGAGCTTTAGGTAAAGCTGGGGCTAAGCGCTGGAGAGGAATAAGGCCTACTGTTCGAGGTGTTGCTATGAACCCTGTTGATCACCCTCATGGTGGTGGAGAGGGACGCACTTCAGGTGGACGTCATCCTGTTTCTCCTTGGGGATTGCCTACGAAGGGATATAAAACTAGAAGCAATAAGCGTACTGACACATTTATTGTCAGAAGGCGTAAGAAGAAATAATTAATAAGAGGATATCAAGTGACTCGTTCCATTAGAAAAGGTCCATTCATTGACCATCATTTGATCAGCAAAGTAGAGGCTGCAATCGAATCAAAATCTAAGAAACCAATTAAGACTTGGTCTAGACGTTCTACAATCGTTCCAGAAATGATTGATTTAACAATAGCCGTTCATAATGGTAAGGACCATGTCCCTGTATTTATTACAGATAATATGGTTGGTCATAAGTTAGGTGAGTTTGCCATGACTCGTACGTTCAAGGGCCATTCTGGAGACAGAAAGGCTAAAGGCAAGTAAGAGGATATTATGGAAGTAACAGCTAAATTAAAAGGTGCTCCTTTATCCGCACAAAAGGGTAGATTAGTAGCCGATATGATACGCAACATGAATGTATCTGGTGCGCTTGATGTCCTCAAGTTTACACCAAAAAAGGGTGCTAAATTAATGCTTAAGTTATTAGAGTCGGCTATTGCAAATGCTGAAAATAATAATGGAGCTGATATTGATGATCTAAAAGTAGGTATGGTATGCGTTGATGAAGCAACAACTTTAAAACGTATTAGTCCCAGAGCTAAGGGTAGAGCAAATCGAATTTGCAAACGTACCTGCCATATTACTATTAAAGTGTCTGACGAGGAATAGCAATGGGACAAAAAGTTAACCCAATAGGTATACGCCTTGGAATTATTAAAGATTGGAATTCTAAATGGTTTGCTGGAAAGCGCTATGCTGAATTTTTAATTCAAGATATAAAACTACGCAATGACCTGAAAAAGAAATTGATGGCTGCTGCTGTTAGTAAAATTCTTATTGAACGTCCAGCTAATAATGCTGTTGTGACTATTTTAACAGCAAGACCTGGAGTTATTATTGGTAAGAAGGGTGGTGGAATCGAAACGCTGCGTAAAGAGATTTCCGATGACTTGGGAGTTCCAGTTCATTTAAATATTGAGGAAGTAAAAAAGCCTGAGCTAGATGCTACTTTAGTGGCTGAAGGAATTGCTCAACAATTAGAGCAACGTGTAATGTTTCGAAGAGCAATGAAACGAGCTGTGACCTCAGCACTTAAAGCTGGAGCAAAAGGTATTAAAATTTGTGTTAGTGGTAGATTAGGTGGAGCTGAAATTGCAAGAAGTGAGTGGTATAGAGAAGGAAGAGTACCACTACATACTTTCAGAGCTGATATTGACTATGGTACTGCTGAGTCTAAGACCACCTACGGAATTATTGGTGTAAAAGTCTGGATCTTTAAGGGTGAAGTTCTCCCACAAAAGAAAAGATCAACAGAAAGCGCCCAGTGAGTGAGGATTAAGAATTATGTTACAACCAAAGCGTACTAAGTACCGAAAGCAAATGAAGGGTCGTAATAGAGGCTTGGCTCTTAGAGGAAGTAAAATTAGTTTCGGTGAATTTGGTCTGAAGGCGATGGAACGTGGTCGTTTAACTGCTAGACAAATTGAAGCAGCGCGAAGAGCTATGACACGTCATATCAAACGCGGTGGCAAAATTTGGATTAGAGTATTCCCAGACAAGCCTATCACACAAAAACCTCTAGAAGTTAGGCAGGGTAAAGGTAAGGGAAGTGTAGAGTATTGGGTCGCACAAATACAACCAGGTAAAGTTTTATTTGAAATGGAAGGTGTTAGTAGAGAGCTTGCAATGGAAGCATTTGACCTTGCAAAAGCAAAACTTCCTTTCAAAGTGATGTTTGAAGAACGGACGGTAATGTAATGAAAAAAATAGATGAATTGCGCAATATGTCAGTTGAAGAATTGCAAAATGAATTGCTTTCATTACGTAAAGATCAATTTAATTTACGAATGAAGAAAGCGAGTGGCTCACTAGATAAAACACATCTGATCACTATGGTGCGTAAATCAGTGGCGAAAGTTAAAACAATCTTGACTGAAAAGGCAGGTAAGTGAAATGTCTACTAATAGTGAATCAAATGCCAGAACAATGATTGGAAAAGTAGTTAGCGACAAAATGGATAAAACTATTGTAGTGATGATTGAGCGTACTGTGAAACATCCTAAGTATGGAAAGATCATGAAACGAAGAACTAAATTGCACGCACATGATGAAAATCAAGTTTGCCGAGTTGGTAATACCGTAAAGATCCGTGAGTCACGACCACTCTCTAAAACGAAAAGCTGGGTATTAGTCGAAGTAATTTCATAAGTAACTTAATTGTTTTACTTTTAAAACCCTAAAAGGCCTGATATAATCAGCAGCCTTTTTCTGGTCGAAATTAGATCTGGAGAAAAAAATGATCCAAATGCAGACAGTGCTTGAAGTTGCTGATAACAGCGGGGCACGTAAGGTAATGTGTATTAAAGTACTTGGTGGATCACACAGACGGTATGCCCGTGTAGGTGATGTAATTAAAGTAAGCGTAAAAGATGCTATACCAAGAAGTAAAGTAAAAAAGGGTGCTGTAATGAGAGCGGTTGTTGTAAGAACAGCTCAAGGTGTAAGAAGAGATGATGGTTCACTGATTCGCTTTGATGATAATGCAGCAGTTCTTTTAAACAACCAAAACGAGCCAATTGGTACACGTATATTTGGCCCGGTTACTCGGGAGTTAAGAGAAAGGTTTATGAAGATAATATCTCTGGCTGCTGAGGTTTTGTGAGAAGGATTAGATATGAAACGTATTAAATCAGGCGATGAAGTAATAATAATTGCCGGAAAAAGTAAAGGTCATATAGGTAAAGTTCTAAGAGTAACTGATGAAGCCGTTGTTGTGGAAGGTGGTAACCTAATTAAGAAGCACATTAAACCTAACCCACAAAAACCCGAAAATAAGGGCGGTATAATTACACTCGAAGCTCCATTACATATTTCAAACGTTGCTCACTATAATCCCATTACAAAAAAAGCTGATAAAATAGGCTTTAAATATCTTGATAATAATGGTGTAAGCAAAAAAGTTAGATACTATAAATCTAACAATGAAATAATTGACCGTATATAATTAGGTGATTGAAATGGCGAGACTTAAAGAATTTTACAAAAAAGACGTCGTCACAATGATGATGAAACGGTTCAACTATTCAAGTGTTATGGAAGTGCCAAAGATTCTTAAAATAACTCTGAATATGGGTGTTGGTGAAGCTGTTGGCGACAAAAAGGTTATGAATCATGCAATTGAAGATATGACTTTGATTTCCGGCCAGAAGCCAGTGATTACTAAGGCAAAAAAATCAATTGCAGGATTTAAAATAAGAGAAGGTTGGCCAATAGGATGTAAGGTGACACTGAGAAAGGAACGTATGTATGAGTTTCTGGATAGATTAATTTCTATTACGTTACCACGTGTAAGAGATTTTCGTGGTTTAAACCCAAAATCTTTTGATGGTACTGGTAACTATAGTATGGGAATACATGAACAAATTGTGTTTCCTGAAATTGATTATGATAAAACGGATGGAATACGAGGATTGGATATCTGTATTACAACAAGTGCTAAAACAAATGAAGAGGCTAAGGCTTTGTTAGAAGCGTTTAATCTTCCACTGAAAGACAAAGATAGAAAATAAAAGGGTGAAATTGTGGCTAAAAAATCAATGCTGATGCGAGAGTTAAGGCGTGCAAAACTGGTCGAAAAACACAGACAACGCAGAAACGAATTAAAAAAATTGATTAAATCATCTGATGATTTCCAAGTAATAATGGATAGTCAGGCAAAACTTGCAAAGTTACCAGTCAACTCAAATCCTGTTCGCTATGTTACTCGATGCAAGCAATGTGGAAGACCACACGCAGTTTATCGCAAGTTTAATCTTTGCAGAATTTGTTTAAGACAACAGCTTATGGTTGGCAATATACCTGGTGGTAGAAAATCAAGCTGGTAAATTATTTTGATTGGAGAAGAATTGTGAGTATGCATGATCCAATTGCTGATATGCTGACTAGAATTAGAAATGGTCAACAAGCGAAACATCAGCAAGTAACATTAGTGTCTTCTAAATTAAAAGAAGAAATAGCTCGAGTTTTAAAGGAAGAAGGTTATATAGAAGATTATTTTATAGAAGCATTACCTAATGGGTTGAAATCCATTACTTTAAAGCTTAAGTACTATCACGGAAGACCTGTGATTGAACTTATAAAGCGGATTAGCCGTCCAGGTTTAAGGGTATATAAGTCTTATAAAGATTTAACTTCTATTCCTGGATTTGGCGTAGCAATTCTATCTACGTCAAAAGGTATAATGACCCATGTATCAGCAAAACTAAAAGGTGTTGGTGGCGAAGTCATTTGTGAAGTGGCTTAATACTTGCGAGGAATGATATGTCTAGAGTAGCAAAGGCCCCAGTAGTGCATTCCCCAAATGTTGATGTAACATTTGTTGATGGAGTTGTGACAGTAAAAGGGCCAAAGGGAACACTAACTCAAAAAATAAATAAGTTAGTTAATATTAAACATAGTAAAGAATCTAACAAATTAGAGTTTTCACCTGCCTCTAATGATCCAACTGGCTGGGCTCAAGCTGGTACAGCAAGAGCTTTGGTAAGAAATATGGTTCATGGAGTAACTGAGGGGTTTACAATAACTTTAGAATTAGTTGGTGTGGGGTATAGAGCACAGTCTAAAGATAAATCCATTAGTTTATCTCTGGGTTATTCACATTCGATTGAATATAGTCTTCCGAAAGGTGTTACAGTAGAAACTCCCAGTAATACAACCATTTTACTGAAAGGTGTTGATAAACAAATTCTAGGGCAAGTAGCTTCTGAAATTAGAGCATTTAGACCACCTGAACCCTACAAAGGAAAAGGTGTTAAGTATGCTGGAGAGCAAATTGCTCGAAAAGAAGCGAAAAAGAAATAGGGTGTAAACTATGAATAAGCATAACGCTAGAAACAGACGTGGATTAAAAGCTAAAGCCTTAATTCGAAAGTCAGGCCGATCAAGATTAGTTGTTTATAGAAGTGGTACTCATATTTATTCGCAAATTGTTAAGTCAGATCAACTTGGTGACAAAGTATTAGTTGTATCTTCAACTATCGATAAGGAATTAAGAGCAAGTTTGTCCGGTAAAAATAAAGTTGAGCAAGCCAATTTGGTTGGTCAATTATTAGGTAAACGAGCCAAAGAAAATGGTATTACTCAGGTTGCATTTGACCGAGCAGGTTATAAATATCACGGCAGAGTTAAAGCACTAGCAGAAGGTGCTCGCGAAGCCGGTTTAGATTTTTAAGGAACGATTATGTCATTCGATGAATTACCCAAGTCAGATGGATACCAAGAAAAATTGGTATCGGTAACTCGTACGGCTAAGGTTGTGAAAGGTGGACGAGTTTTTGGATTTGCCGTTTTGGTTGTTGTAGGTGACGGAAAGGGTAAAGTTGGGTTTGGAAGAGGTAAAGCTAGGGAAGTTCCAATAGCAATTCAAAAGGCTATGGATCAGGCTAAAAAGAATATGGTTTATATTCCTCTTTCTGGTACTACAATATTCCACGAGATTACATGGAATTATGGTGCATCTAAGATATTTATGAAGCCAGCAAGTGAAGGTACTGGAATTATTGCTGGTGGCGCTATGCGTGCTGTGCTGGAAGTTTTAGGTGTGCAAAATATTCTTGCAAAAAGTATTGGTTCAACCAATCCAAGTAATATTGTTCGTGCAACTATTGGTGCATTAACTCATATTGGTACACCTGACTATGTTGCAGCCAAGCGTGGTAAAACCGTTGACGAAGTAATGGCAGGCTAATTATGGGAAAAAAGATTAAAATAACTTTGGTTAAAAGTACAATAGGTAGAAAACCAAAACATATCGCTATAGCCAAGCAACTGGGTTTAGGCAAAACAAATTCAAGTGTAATCCATAGTGATACACCTGCAATTCGTGGCCTTGTAAATGCAATTAATTACCTGTTGCTGGTTGAGGAGAGTGCATAATGAATTTAAATTCACTATCACCTGATCTAGGTTCTAGGCCACCAAAAAAACGTGTAGGTAGAGGCATCGGATCTGGGCTGGGTAAAACATGTGGTAAAGGTCATAAAGGACAGAAGTCACGAGCTGGTGGTTATCATAAGATTAATTTTGAAGGCGGACAAATGCCTATTCAAAGACGTTTACCTAAAATGGGCTTTAAGTCTAGGGTAGGACGTACTATTGATGAAGTAAGCTTGGGTGAACTAGCTAAATTGAAGGATGAAGTAATCGATTTATCAGTTTTACGCAAAGCTGGGTTAATTAATAACTCGATTAAGGCTGTAAAGATAATTTTATCCGGTGAGTTAACATCAGCTGTTAAGCTTAAAGGTCTAAGAGTCACCAAGGGAGCTCGTTTAGCTATTGAGGGTCTGGGTGGCAGTATAGAAGAGTGACTATGAAAAACCAAAAGCATAACGGAAATAAATCACGTGGTGGATTAGCCGAACTAAAATCAAGGTTGATGTTTGTTGTTTTGGGAATATTAATTTATAGATTAGGGGCTCATATACCTGTCCCAGGTTTGGACCCTACGAAATTAGCTAATTTCTTTAGTGAACAACAAAATACAATATTTGGGTTGTTTAATATGTTTTCTGGTGGTGCATTGTCGCGTGTGACGGTGTTTGCAATTGGTATTATGCCCTATATTTCTGCGTCAATCATCATACAGTTGTTCTCTGTGGTTTCTCCAAAGCTTGAACAATTAAAGAAAGAAGGTGAGTCTGGTCGCAGAAAAATAAATCAGTATACCAGATACTTAACGCTAGTTTTGTCTATATTTCAATCTATGGGTATGGCTAGATGGCTCGCAAGCCAACAAATTGCTCTGCAGCCAGATTTTTCATTTTATTTTACTGCAGTTGTAACTTTGGTTACGGGTACGATGTTTTTAATGTGGTTAGGTGAACAAATTACTGAAAAGGGTGTTGGTAATGGTATTTCATTAATCATTTTTTCAGGTATAGTTTCCAGTATGCCGAATGCTATTGGGTCTGTTCTTCAGCAAGTTAAGGAAGGACAGATGCAAGCCTTGACTTTAGTTATAATTGCAGTGGTAGTAGTTGTAGTCACAGGATTTGTCGTATTTATGGAACGTGCTCAGCGACGAATTCGTGTTAACTATGCACAGAGAACGCAAGGTAGAAAGGTATATGCAGCGCAAACTAGTCATCTACCATTAAAAATAAATATGTCTGGTGTGATTCCACCAATATTTGCATCTAGCATTATATTGTTGCCGGCAACTTTAGCCCAATTTTTTTCACAAACTAAGGGTTTGGGTTGGTTGTCTGATATTGGAATGGCGTTATCACCCGGCCAGCCTTTATATTTGATTGTGTATGCTGCAGCGATATTGTTTTTTGCATTTTTTTATGCGGCCTTAGTATTTAATCCTAAGGACACAGCAGATAACCTGAAAAAGTCTGGTGCATATATTCCTGGAATTCGTCCAGGGGAACAAACGACTAAGTATATTGATTCAGTTATGACTCGATTAACTTTGGTGGGAGCGCTTTATTTAGTCTTAGTATGTTTGTTACCACAAATTCTAATGTATACATGGCATGTTCCGTTTTATTTTGGTGGAACATCGTTGCTGATTATAGTTGTTGTTATTATGGATTTTGTAGCTCAGGTACAAGCTCATTTAATGACCCAGCAATATGATTCTTTGTTAAAAAAGGCTAATTTTAGAGGTACTAAATTACCTGGTCTACTATGATTATATCGGAGTTAGGAATGAAAGTAAGAGCATCAGTAAAGCGAATTTGTCGCAATTGTAAAATAATAAAAAGAAGTGGCACTATACGAGTAATTTGTAAGGATGCCCGACATAAACAAAAGCAAGGTTAATAATATCTGCTTGATTTTATTTTATTAAAATAGTATCCTTCTGTCCCTTTCGACAGAACAAAATAACGTTCGGAGAAACTAATGGCTCGTATTGCAGGAGTTAACATACCTGATCATAAACATGTGGTAATCGCTTTAACAGCAATTTATGGTATTGGTAAAACAACATCATTAAAATTATGTAAATCAGTTGATATAGATCCTTCAGTTAAAGTTTCTCAATTATCAGATACTCAGCTAGAGGCATTGAGAACTGAAATTGCAAAAATTACTGTAGAAGGTGATCTTCGTCGTGTGGTAACAATGAATATCAAAAGATTAATGGATTTGGGTTGCTATAGAGGATTAAGGCACAGAAGAGGATTGCCGTTGCGCGGGCAGCGTACGAAGACTAATGCTCGTACCAGAAAAGGCCGTAGAAAAGGCACTAGTAGTTGATTTTTCATGTAGGAAAATAAAAGATGGCAATAACAAAGTCAAAGCAGCAAAAAACACGAAAAAAGGTAAAACGAGTAGTGTCTGATGGCATAGTGCATATACATGCATCATTCAATAATACTATAGTTACCTTTACAGATAGACAGGGTAACGCATTATGTTGGGCAACTTCTGGTGGCTCTGGATTCAGAGGTTCTAGAAAAAGTACTCCTTATGCTGCGCAAGTTGCAACTGAGCGAGCTGCTGCCGTTGCTAAAGAATATGGTATGAAATCTGTTGCAGTTTTTGTACATGGTCCTGGTCCTGGCCGAGAGTCCACTATTCGTGAATTAATAACCCAGGATTTTAAAATTGTTGAAATTACCGATGTTACAGGCATACCGCATAATGGTTGTAAACCGCCTAAAAAACGTCGTGTGTAAGACTCAGGAGTAATTAATGGCTAGATATCTTGGTCCTAAATGTAAATTATCACGTCGTGAAGGTTGTGATTTATTACTTAAAAGTGGTGTTCGTGATCATAAGTCCAAGTGTAAATCTGAAAAGTTGCCTGGACAACATGGTGATAAAAAGCCACGTTTGAATAGTTATGGAATACAGCTTAGAGAGAAGCAAAAGATTAGAAGACTGTATGGAATTCTTGAAAAGCAATTTAGTAACTATTACAAAAAAGCTGCTAGACAAAAGGGTTCAACGGGTGAAAACCTTATGGCTCTTTTAGAAAGACGTCTTGATAATGTTGTTTACCGTATGGGGTTTGCTAGCACGCGTGCTGAAGCTAGACAGCTGGTTGCGCATAAGGCAATACTCGTAAATGATAAAGTGGTTAACGTTCCTTCCTTTCTGGTTAATCCTGGGGACACTGTATCAGTTCGGCAAAAAGCTAAAAACCAAGGTCGCATTCAAGCTGCATTAGCTTTATCCGAACAGCGAGCTCCATGTGATTGGATTACTGTAGATAACGCCTCTTTTAAAGGCACATTTTCTACAGCTCCAACGTTAACTGATTTATCGTCAGACTACAACGTAAACCTTGTTGTAGAACTTTACTCTAAGTAAGCTCGGAGAGATAGCTGAATGTATACTGAAATCAATGAAATGTTGACGCCCAAGGTTCTTAAGGTACAGGCTGAATCGCCCTATAAAGCTAGAATAGTTCTAGAGCCTTTGGAGCGAGGTTTTGGTCACACCCTCGGCAATGCTTTGAGAAGAATCTTATTGTCATCCATGCCTGGTAGTGCTATTACTGAAGCCTCGATCGATGGCGTTTTGCATGAATATAGTACTATCGAAGGGGTACAGGAAGATGTAGTTGATTTGTTGCTTAACCTTAAATCAGTTGCTGTCAAATTAACTGTTGGAAATGAAGCACAAGTTACTCTTAATAAAGAAGGTCCTTGCCAAATTACAGCAGGAGATATACAACTGACTCATGGTCAGGAAGTTATTAATCCTGAACTTGTCATTGCCAACTTAAATGAAAAGGGTAAGTTAAACATGACCCTTAAAGTTGAAAGAGGAATTGGGTTTCATAACACTGATGCCTTTGTTCGGTATCATGATGATGAAATTGAGAAAAAGACTGTTGGTAAGCTAAAAATTGATAACAGCTTTTCACCAGTAAAAAAAGTAGCATACTTTGTTGATAGTGCTCGTGTAGAAAATAGAACGGATTTGGATAAACTCACTATTGAATTGGAAACGAATGGCACTATCGATGCAGAGGAAGCAATAAGAATCTCCGCTAGCATATTGCAGAGACAACTTCATGCATTTGTTGATATGAAGTTTGAGGAATCACGTACTGATAACAAAGAACGTAATGATTTTGATCCTGTTTTGTTGCGTTCAGTGGATGATCTAGAGTTAACTGTTCGATCAGCTAATTGTTTGAAAGCTGAAAATATTCATTATATAGGCGATTTAGTTCAAAGAACGGAAAGTGAGTTATTAAAAACTCCTAATCTTGGTAAGAAGTCATTAACCGAGATTAAGGATGTTTTGGCATCACGATCATTATCGCTGGGAATGAAACTTGAGAATTGGCCGCCAGCAAACCTTGGCGAGTAATATTTAGGAGTTTTTGTTATGCGTCATCGTAATTCAGGCCGTAGTTTTAGCCGTACAAGCAGCCACCGCAAGGCTATGTTTTCTAACATGTGTTGTTCTTTAATTGAGCATGAGTTAATTAAAACAACTTTGCCAAAAGCGAAAGATTTACGTCGATATATTGAACCTTTAATTACTGTAAGTAAATCTGATTCAGTAGCATCACGTCGACGTGCTTTTAATATTTTACGATCTAAATCAGCTGTAGGTAAATTATTTACTGATTTAGGTCCACGTTTTGAAAAACGACCTGGCGGATATATTCGTATTATTAAGTGCGGATATAGAGATGGTGATAATGCTCCTATGGCCATTGTTGAATTAATGGATAGGCCTGTTGTCAGTGATGAAACTGAAGAATAGTACAGGTTAGTTTTATCTTCTTTGAAAAGCCCGCATAATGCGGGCTTTTTGTTTATCATTCAAAAGGGTATATCATCGTCCAGTTCATCAAAGGCATCTTGTGCAGTAGAGGCTTGGTTTGTTTGATATTTTGCTGAGCTTTTCTGAGGAGCTGCAGATGCTTGAACTTGAGGCATATCTTCATAGCCAGTCGAGCTACTCCCTTTGCTATCAAGCATTTGAATATCAGTAGCAATGATTTCAGTTGTGTATCTGTCCTGGCCCTGTTGATCTTGCCATTTTCTTGTCCTCAGACTTCCCTCAACGTAAAGTTTGGAGCCTTTACGAATATATTCACCTGCTATTTCGCCTAAGCGATTAAAGCAAACGACACGATGCCATTCGGTTCTATCTTGTTTTTCACCAGTAGTTTTATCCTTCCATGTTTCACTGGTGGCAACAGAAAGAGTTGTAACAGCGTTTCCATTGGGTAAATAGCGTACCTCGGGATCGGCACCTACATTACCCACAAGTATGACTTTATTTATTCCTCTTGCCATCGAAATGATCTCCTGTATGCGAAAGTTAGTTTGACATTATACCCAATTTAAGAATTATTTCGTAGCAATCAAATGAGAATGAATTTATCAACCTAATTTAGACTGATAGATAATTTTTTCGGCGCTGCCAGGCAAGTATTGTTCATTATCTATTCGAATATAAAGTATCAGCTCTTCTTCAACTAACGCTATTTCCTTAACACCGGGAAGTTTTAAGAGTTTTTTAACAATCAAGTTTGGTTGCTGATTCTCTGCCGTGTAGCGCAGAACTAGGGTAGAAAAGTAGACATTTGGTTTCATGCTCAACGAAATAATAAGCCATATGCAACCTAAGAGCATGTTAATTAAAAAAATGGCTTGATTATTGTGCCACTGATATAGGACACCGGCTAGCGAACCCCCAAAGAAAATTCCTAAGAATTGGCTGGTCGAATAGATACCCATTGCCGTGCCTTTGGTATTAGGGCTGGCCTGCTTTGATACTAAAGAAGGTAATGTCGCTTCCAATACATTAAAAGAAACGAAATAAATAAACATTAATAGGCATAACCAATACCAATTCTGCGAAGTCCATGCAAGTAGGCCTTGTGTTAATGAGGTGAGCATAACAGATATAATGAATACAGCCTTTAAGAGTTTTTTTCTCTCTGAAATAATTATAAACGGTATCATTAACACAAATGAGAATAACATTAGTGGTAAGTAGAAATGCCACTGTTGATCTAACTGTCCATTCTCAACCTGGTATTTCAGGAGCATTGGTATAGAAAAGAAAGTTGAGGTAAGAATAAAATGTTGACAAAAAATCCCAAAATTAAGACGCTGCAGATGTAGGTTATGTATTACGGGCTTAATCAATGATAGATTAGCTTCGCTATCCGCATGAAATTTTTCTTTAACGGGATTAGGGATAATTAGATAAAGCAGGATAATGCCCAAAATAGCTAAAATTGTGGTGAGATAGAATATCCCTGACAGTCCATAGTAGTGTGTTATGGCTGGGCTGATTATCATAGCAAGGCTAAAAGATGTCCCAATCGTCAGGCCTATTACCGCCATTGCTTTGGTGCGATGCTCCTCCAGGGTTAAATCGGCAAGAAGAGCGATTAATACACTACCTATAGCACCTGCACCTTGGAGTATTCTAGCTATTATCATACCATTGATTGAATCAGTTACTGCCCCTAATAAACTTCCACTGGCAAATAGCAATAAACCTACGGTGATCATGGGCTTTCTACCTATTTTATCCGAGAGCATACCAAAGGGAATTTGCAGCAATCCCTGAGTTAATCCATAACTACCTAGGGCAAAACCAATTAATGTCGGGGTCGATCCATTTAGGTGACCTGCATAGAGGGTGAAAACCGGGATAAGTAAAAATAACCCTAATAAGCGAAAAGAGAATATCGCTGCAATAGGAAAAACAGTTTTGTTCCAGGAATACTTCATTCATTGCAAACTTAAATAATGTGGTGTGCAGATGGTACAAAGTTAGTGCTTTGGAAACAAGATAAATTGTGAAATTCAGATTTATAGAATGGTATATAACCATTGACAGCATAACAGATTATCGGTAGTTTGATGACATTTTATACTATAGGGTTATTGTATGACTTCGTTTGTATTTTCAGGAAAGGTGGGGTTAATCACTGGTGGTGCTCGTGGAATAGGAAAAGCAACTGCATTAAAGTTGGCACATGCTGGCTGTGATATTGCTATCGTTTATTATAATAGCTCAGATGAGGCATTAAGCTTGGTTAATGAAATTAATAATTTAGGCAGAAAAGCAATTGCTCTACAGGCTGATGTGGCTGATCATCAATCTGTAAAAGGAATGTTTGTTCAATTCAGGGAACATTTTAATCATTTAAATTTTTTAGTTAGTAATGCTGCGAGTGGGGTACTTAAACCCGCTTTGAAAATGTCAACTAAACATTGGCGCTGGTGTTTAGAGACGAATGCTTTAGCATTGAACCATTTAGTTACCGAAGGTCTTGATTTGATGCCAAAGCATAGCAGGGTTATTGCTTTATCTAGCCTTGGTGCGTCAAGGGCAATTCCAAATTATGCTTTTATTGGTGCTTCCAAAGCAGCACTAGAGGCTTTGGTTCGTTCGCTTAGTCTTGAATTGGCCAGTTATGGTATTACTGTGAATACAGTTTCTGCGGGGGTAGTTGATACGGATGCTTTGAAGCATTTTCCCAACAGAGAACAGCTTCTGGATGAATATCAGGCCCATGCTTTGGCGGACAGACCGTTAACACCGGGAGATGTAGCCAATGCTATCTATTTGCTTTGCTTGCCTGAAGCAGCGATGATTAATGCTCATACCCTATATGTTGATGCCGGCTATAGTCAGGTTGGCTAGTAGATGATAAAAATAATTTTTGTGATATAATTTCAAGCTTTGCAAGAGCTTTGTTGGTTCAGAGGATAAAATATGAATGTAGCTGAAGTTTACCCTAAGGTTAGGGAAATTGTTGCTGATGTATTAGTGATTGATGAAGATGAAGTTTCCCTAAACAGTAGCTTGATTGAAGACTTGGGAGCGGAATCCATAGATTTTCTGGATTTAGTTTTTCAGTTGGAAAAAGAGTTTAAAATTAAAATTCCAAGAGGCCAGCTGGAAAAAAATGCACGTGGTGAGTTGGCTGAAGATGAGTTTGAGAAAGGTGGTGTTTTAACAACCTTGGGATTGCAAGCCTTGAAAAATTATTTGAGTGAAGTCCCTTCAGATCGTTTTAAAACAGACATGAAAGTTAATGAGATACCCATGTTGTTTACCGTTGAAACCTTTTGTAAGTTGGTTATTTCAGCAATAGCACACCAGCAAACAGCGGAAATTGTGGCCTGATGCGGTTTTTATTTGTTGATCGCATTATGCAATTGTCTCCCGGTGAATGGATTAAGGGGATAAAGCATATAACAAGAGACGATGCGTACTTAACCGTTGATGACCAAGGAAGGCTTTGTTTTATGCCTTCTTTAATTGGTGAAACACTAGGGCAATTGGCTGCATGGAATGTGATGCAGCACAATAAATTTACCTTAAGGCCAGTAGCCGGCGTGGTTTCCAGTGCACGGCTGCATCGTCCAGCTTATGTTGGTGAAACGCTATTGCTTGAATCAAATATTGACGCACTTGATGATAGGGCAGTTCAATATCATAGCATTGCGAAAGTAGGTAATGATGTTGTTTTTACTATTGAAGGTGCTTTAGGCCCTTTGCTGCCTATGGCAGATTTTATTGGATCAGATGAGATCAGACAGCAGTATTTAGAGATTTACCGACCAGGTGATTGGTTTTCTGTTTCTGCTAATACGAATTTGGATATTTTGAAAGAAGAGATTCGATCTGATTATGAACGTATTAACTCTTCCATGCAATTTGATAGAATCCTTGCATATGAACCTGGTGTAAGCATGATGGCTGAAAAAAGGATAACTCGTGCGGCATCGTATTTCCCGGATCATTTTCCTAACAAACCAGTTTTGCCGATGACTGTACTTTTGGAATGCCAATTGAATTTAGCTAAGAAATTTATTGCTAGAGCAGGGTATGATAAGGCCTATCAAGTGAGTGAATTACGAAAAATTAAAATGAATGAGTTTGTTCAGCCTGGAGATGTAGTTATTTGCCATGTCAAAGTTAAGCAACAGACTGAACAAGAGCTAATACTGTCATATAGGTGTGAGGTTGATGGCAAGAGGGTTTGTGTTGTCGATGTAGTGCTTATCTCCAAGGGTTAATGAGATTATGAAACGACGAGTTGCTATTACAGGTTTAGGAGCTGTTTCACCGCTAGGGAATGATGTGTCCACTACTTGGAATACTTTAATTGCAGGGCATTCCGGAGTTGATGTGATTAAACAATTTGATGCCAGTGCTTTTCCTGCATATATTGCAGCGGAAGTAAAGAATTTCGCACCTGATGTGTCTTTGTCTGGTAAACATACCCGCTTTGCCATGTCATTTACTCATTTTGCTTTGGAGGCCGCGCGCCAGGCTTTTGAGGACGCTTCTATATTACCTACCAAACAGACATCAGCACGTTGGGGAATAGTCACTGGCAGTGGAATGATGACTTCTGAGTTTGACTATTTGCAACGTTTTCAACAAACTTGTGCTGAAGATGGTGAGATTGATTGGGGAAAGTTGCAAGCCAATACAAGGGATTTTTATAAGTTAGTTGATTTTGGCAAAACCACCTCAAACTCTGGTCTGTCTTTGTTAATACAGCATTATGGAATTACTGGTTATGCCTCTTCAGTTCATACGGCTTGTGCTTCGGGTGGTCAAGCATTAGGGTTGGCCATGCAGGTTATTCGCCGAGGCGAAGCAGATTACATGTTGGCTGGTGGATTTGATTCTATGATTAATCCATTGGGTTTATCAAGCTTTTGTCTTTTAGGAGCTCTATCAACTTATAATGATACTCCGCAAACAGCGAGTAGACCTTTTGATGCAACACGTAATGGTTTTGTATTAGGAGAGGGTGCTGCATTTTTGATTCTTGAAGAATGGAGTAAAGCAAAAGCACGTGGAGCAAGAATTTATGCTGAATTAGCTGGAGAAGGAAATTCTTTGAGTTCCTATCGGATTACCGATTCACACCCAAATGGTGATGGTGCTATCCAGGCAATTGAACGAGCACTTGTGGATGCAGGAGTGCAACCACGAGATGTGGATTATATTAACGCACACGGTACATCAACCAAAATGAATGATTTGAGCGAAACCAATGCAATCAAGGTTGTGTTTGGAGAGAGAACTGCAAATTTACCCGTCAGTTCCACCAAGAGCCAAACCGGTCACTTAATTGCCGCTGCTGGTGCTCTTGAAGCGGTGCTGTCTGTTAAGTCAATAGAGCAAGCACAAATTCCTAAAACAGCAAATTTAGCAAATCCTGATCCTGAATGTGATTTGGATTATGTTGTTGATGGACCTCGTGAAAAATCGTTAGGGGTAGTATTATCTAATTCATTTGGTTTTGGAGGTTCCAATAGCTGTTTGTTATTTAAGCATCCAGAATTTGAAGAGGCAGATAAATGAGTCAAGCTAATAGAGTATTTATCACAGGTCGCAGTGCCTTAACTGCTTCTGGTGCTACAGCCGATGAAACTTGGAATACCGTACTGGCAGGTCAATGCGCAATTGACGCGATTAATTATTGGGACTTGTCCAAATGGTCACATCGTTTAGGTGGGGAAATCAAGGATTTTCAACCCGCCAAGATGTTACCTGATAGAAAATTGATAAAAGTGATTTCCCGGCAGGATGCAATGGGGATTAATGCAGCAGTGCAAGCCGTAGAGCATAGCAAAATGATTGCTCATAGGGATAGTCTTGATAACGCTGATTTATTTAATGAGCAAACAGCAGTTTATGTTGGTTCTCCAGGGAATAAGTACTTTCAACAATATGACTTTTTACCTTTGCTCGCTAAGACTCATGGAGATATGCGTAGTTTTGGAGGTCAGTTGTTTGATGAAGTACATCCAATGTGGCTATTAAGGATTTTGCCTAACAATGTTCTTGCTTATACAGGAATAACTTACGGTTTTAAAGGTCCAAATCATAATGTGACGAATCATGCTGTAGGTGGCACGCAAGCTCTTTTAGAGGCATATCATGCCATTCGTAGCGGGCAAGCTGAGCGTGCTGTTGTTGTGGCCTATGATATAGGCACAGAACCTCAAGCATTATTTTATTATGAAAAATTAGGTGTTGTGAGCCATCGTCATTTGAAACCATTTGATAAAGATCATGATGGTACTATTCTTGCTGAAGGTGCGGCTGCCTTAGTTTTGGAAAGTGAAACCAGTGCCAAATCTCGTGCAGCGGCTTGCTATGGTGAGATAATTGGTGGTTTATCAGCCAGTGAAGCAGCAGGATTATTTTCCATTGAAGCAGATGGCCAACATTTGACAGCCTTAATGGAACAAACATTGATAGCATCAGAAGTGAATCCTGATGAAATAGGTCTTGTAGTAACACATGGCAATGGAAACAGTAAATCAGATGATAGTGAAGCCGAAGCCATTAAATCGGTATTTAATCAATATGAGATTCCTGCTACTGCATTTAAATGGTCTATGGGACATACTCTATGTGCTTCTGGTATCCTGGATGCTGTGTTGACCACCTATGCTCTTGAAACCAGGTGTGTACCAGGTATCGCTAATTTGCAACAAATTGCATCAGCGTGTGAAGGGTTGTCAATAACTCGAGAGCATCGAGCCATAAATTCTAAACCTTATGCTATGATGATCAATAGAGGGTTTGCCAGTATGAATGCCTGTTTGGTGATCAAAGCCTGTGGATAGTTTAGCTCAACAAATCAAAGCATTACCAATTACGATAGCTGGTCGCCTCATCTATTTGTTTTTCCCATATAGACGCCGATTAATTTTTTCAAATATTAACCAAGTTTATAACAATCGACTTAATAAGTCTCAAAAGAAGCATTTAGTAAAATCTTATTATTCACATCTTGCAACGTCTTTAAAAGAAGCGATACAACTAAGATTTATCAGTGAAAAAAAATTACGAGATCGAGTCGAAGTAATTGGCCATGAAAAGATGTTAGCAGTCGTAGCACAGCAAAAAGGTGTTTTGGTTGTTACTGGTCATTTTGGTAATTGGGAGTTTGCTCCCTTGGGTGGCGTGTTAAATTTCAAAGAATTCAAAGGGCAATTTCATTTCATTAGACGTACCTTGCGCTTTAAGTTCATTGAGCAAATTATGTTTAAAAATTACTATCAAGCAGGCTTAAATGTTATTCCCAAAAAAAACTCTCTGGAACAAGTTTGCATGGCTCTAGAAAAAAATCATGCTGTAATTTTTGTATTAGATCAGCATGCATCATTAGTCAATAGAGATGGAATAGCAGTAGAGTTTTTTGGAAAAAAAGCAGGTACATACAGAAGCCTGGCTACAATATCTCGTCATACTGGTATTCCAGTAATACCAGCAGCCAGTTATAGGTTGCCCAATGGTAAGCATGTTTTAGAGTTCCATGATCCCATCTCTTGGAAAGATTATAAAACAACACAAGAATCCTTATATCATAATACCTTGGCATATAATCAGGCTTTGGAAAAGATTATTTTGAAGCATCCTGAACAGTGGAATTGGATGCATAGGCGTTGGAAACTCTCCTGAAAAGCTGTATTTTCTTAGTCGTTGGCGCCCTTGTTAAATATAGCGTCTTTTAATGTTAACCTTAACTGATTTGTTCGGTTAATTATACCATATGGGTATATACTGCTCACGCTGGGTTATTATACATCCGCTTCCTTGTTCGAATATAGTTGACACGTAAAATAACCAGCTATACTGTGCAGTATATGAACTCTATTTTTAAACACGGCTTATGAATGATTACGTATTTTTTGTATCTTGTAAGACGAATGCACCTTTGAAATACCGGAGGTATTCAGAGTGCTTCTGGATTTAGAAAGGATGATTGAATCTTGATATTATATTTTCTTGTTTCGTTCGTCTCTTAGTCGCTTTAACACCACAAATAATTTATTAATTTCTTCTTCTTTGTTAAAAAGAAGAATCAATTTTTCATCTTCAACTTGGAGAAGTTCATAACTAAGTTCCATCATAAAATTATGAATTTGTAATGTAACTGTTCCTGTTTTTGGAATATCAATGTTATTTTTAACTACTAAAGCACCTTTAGATGAGATATCAACTACATCAAGCGAATTATTAAATAAGCTGGCATGAATCTCTCCATTATTTTTTACTCGGAAATATTGCCGTCTTTCATCCATTATTTAGCCAAAAGTTTAATTAATACTTTTATTTTAGGTTTATTACTCTTGTCAGGTCAATACACAAAAACTATATCTGTTGAATTTAGTCATGACTTACGAAAAACCCCAATTTCTTCGTTTAAAAAGTTTTTAATTTAGTCATTTAGAAAGTCATGTTAGTAAAAGAAATCCGAATTCTCAAATGATGCTTTATAGTTAGGATAGATAAAATAATCCGACTGCGTGCAGCCGGAAGACAAATTAAGGCGAAATTCCAGTTGACGTGGTATGATGGGACGACGTGTGGCGATTTGGATAAAAGGTTGACATTATATTACTGGAAAAGAAACCGCCCAAACTATGTAATGTGTTTTTTAAGTTAGTGGCAAGCTCGGTCGCAGTATCTATAATAGTTGGTCCTGTGACTTTATTTGATGATACCGGTTCACTATTAATGGGATTCAACTCAGGTAAAGCATTGGTAAATTCATTACGAATGGAAGTGAAGTGGGTAGAGTCTTCATCAATCTCCTTAAGAAAGGATTCCATTTCAGCTCGAGAATCTTTTATAAGCAACATTTCGAATAAACGAAAACGGTTTTTAATTAAAAATTGTTGATTCTTTGCTAGCCAGGAGTCTAAGATTAGATCATTTTTGCTTTCTAACAAAAGTTGATGAAATAAGTGATGGAGTTCCATTCGGATTTTAAGCTCATGTTTAGGGTTTTTTTGCATTGAAAAGACACTTAATGCCTCAATCAGTTCATTAAGTTTTTGTTGTGTGTAACCCGATTTCAGATCCTTGAGCATAATCTCCAGAGTTGTTTCAGGTTTATAATTAGTAAAGTACTTCCTTTGCTGGAGATTGGGCTCCTCTTTATTCTCGGCCGGTTTTACCGGGTTATCCATCGGAACAACAAATGTAGGTGGATTGGGTGAAAAAAAACCAGTCCAGCCATAATACCAGCATCTTTTCAGTCGTCTAATCAATTGAGCAATAAATCCGGAACCTTCACTAAAACTTAATTCCAGTTTCGCTTCTACTAAAGCTTTTGTTGCTATGCTAACAATTTCTTTGTGTTTATTTGGATTTAATTTTTTTAAAGCGGAATCGCACAAATCTATAATTTTGGTATAGTTATTTTCACCTTCTTGCATACCAAAATAACGGATGGTTCTTTTGGCATCATATACGAGTAAAGAGTAGCTAATTTGCTCATCATATAATTCGGGGTAATTTAAAAAAGATGTAAATATCGCTTCTCTGAGTGGTGTTGAAATATCATTAAGGGACATAAGAACCACTAAATGATAAAGCGAACGCCTGTGAGTTCCCGTGCAACCTTCTTGAGCGTAGTAACTTAAATAATCATTAATTATTTTGGAAAGCTGTTTATAGTCTCCTTTAAAATGCATTAAGAAATAGTCAAGGGATTTTACAGTCCTTTTGTTCTCTATTAATTTCTTCACTAAAGAGTGTTCCGGTATATCATTGGAAGGCTTTATCGTAGAAACCTCTTCAATAGAAGTGTCGCCTATTTTGATACCACAGAGCAAACTACTTAAAAAACTCTTTTCTTTTGATTTAGTGGGCAATGAGGGAGCTAATTGAACCAGCTGAGTCATACTCGTAATATTTATTCGAGAATCATTATAAAATAAACTGGTATCACCAGATTGGGCGGACGCTCTTAAGTAATAATTTGTCAAATGTGCAATTTTATTATTTAGCTCTCTAAATTCTTCTATGTTATTTAAAGAAATAAGAAGTTGCATAGTTTGCGGAGAGAATTGGTAATTGATATTTAATAATCTATAAACTAATTGTTTTATATAATTGACATAAGATTCGTGATGATGGCCGTAAAGATAGCGCTGAATAGCAAAAATGAGTCGTTTTTCTTCATCTTGATTTATCAACAGAGGATGTATTGGATCAAATAATTCCAGATGCTCAATCATATTAGTGATGATGGCTTCCTTTTTTACGGCATCCATTTTACTGAGTTCATCAACGACATGAACATCTACCAATTTCATCAGATGGGCTAGAATAAAATGTGAATTTGGCATAGATGAATAGTGATTTAACCAATATGCAATCATATTAGGTTTAGGATATTTAAGTAGTATTTTTTCAACTTGTTTTTCTGATAATTGATGAAAGTGAGGAATGGAACAGAGCAACGTGGCGCAAGCTTCGGGTCGGAGGAGTTCAATTTGGGCCATAGTCAAACAATTTTTGTCTAATTGGTGAACCAAGGTATTAAGACGAGAAGGCGAGTGAAAATCATTTGTATTTAAATGAACCAAAAATGATTCATCTTTTAAACTGTCCAAATATTCTTTTTGGCTTAATAAGCAGATAATTAATAATGACTTGACCTGGCTGTCTTGAACTAAGGCAATCAATTCGAGTATTTGAAGGTGGTTAAATTGATTGGCGTTTAGGGCATATATAAAATCAAGTTGGCTTTCTTTGCTTTTATTGATACTGGCTAAATAATCTTTATTTAATATTGCTATTTGTAATAAATCAAAATTTAATGGTTCATTTTTTTTCATATGATTCTCCAGCCAGCTCCATGAGCCGAGTTTGATAATATCAGATAAAATGGTTTGGACTGGTGCAACTGTAAGGCAATGATCACAAAGCCAAGTGATTTGTGAAGTTGTAAAATTTTCTCGCATAGTTAGAATCTTCTTAAAGGTATAAGGTAGCAATCCTTGATCAGCAATATGTTTCAACAGGAGATGTATTTCCAAGGAAGATTGAAGCTGATCATCATTTAATTGACTGAGCCATTTTATTAATACATTAGTTTTAGTAATTGGATTATCTAGGGTAAAAAAAGATTCTAAGGCTTGTTCCCAAGACAGAGTTTCATCGGATGATTGTTTTTTTAAATCTGCGATAAGTAACAAGCTGGCGAGAATTTCCTTTTCTGAGATAGGCTTATCAAAATCAACCACCAGATCCTCCTTGACCCATACGTCAAAACTCTTCTATCAATTTTATGTCCATTAGACTTCTTTGGAAGCTCTACTGCGGTGATGAATTGCTTCGCCGATACGGTGCCCGAATCCTCATGTACTGTCGTGCACAATCCGGTTCTGCGCTCCGTTTCTTCTCGCACTTCACTCACTGCAGCGAGTTTCTGAAGAAGTCTATTATTCACATTAGGCCGGGAAAGTAATATTCAGGGTTCCTTTAATGGAACTTTCCCATGTGTGGATTAATTCAGAATAACTGTTTGAAAAAAAAATTCAATAGTTGTTTTAATTTTGTGAATTTTGCTATGAAAGTAGTACAGCTTCATAAACAAAAGTAGCAGGACCCGTTAATACAATAGCATTATTGCAATCAGGCCAATAGATATTTAAATCACCCCCCGGCAAATGAACCGTAATATTTGCAGAAAGATTGTAAAATAAGCGTCCTATTGCTGCTGCTGCAACAGCGCCGCTGCCACAGGCAATCGTTTCACCGCAACCACGTTCGTAAACACGTAAATTGATTTTTTCAGGATTAATAATTTGCATGAATCCTACATTGGCTTGTTCTGGGAATTGTTGGTGAAGACTAATCTGTTGTCCCAAACTATCTACTGGGGTTGTTTCTATATCTTTAACCAATAATACAGCATGTGGGTTACCTAACCCTATTGTATGAAGCTTGACTGACTTACCGTTATTTAATTTAAGCGAGTACTCATCTAATTGTTCATCACTAAGAAAGGGGATTTCGCTTGGAACTAGTTTTGGCACACCCATATTGACGCTTACAGAATTATCTTCATTAATGATTAAGTCCATGAGTGTGGTTTTTGTTGCTACAGTTAATTTGCTTTTTACGGTTAAACCATAATGTTTGGCGAAAAGAGCTATACATCGTGCTCCATTACCGCATTGCCCTACCTCTTGTCCATCGGCATTAAAGATTCGGTAATTAAAATCAATTCCTTCGTGTTGGCTAGGCTCTAATAATAAACATTGGTCAAAGCCAATTCCAGTGTGGCGATGGGCTAGCTCTCTGATCCGTTCGGGAGTTAATTGAATAGGCTGGTTGATTCCATCAAGTACAATAAAATCGTTGCCTAAACCATGCATTTTGGTAAATTTTATTCCCATTTGTAATCTCTATCTCTTTGGATCATCAGTCGTTTTTGCTTCTTGTTTAGGTAAATACAAAGGACCTTTTTGCCCACAGGCAGACAAACAGAATGGGATTGTGGCAACCAAGAATAATAAAACTAAATAAGAGTGTTTCATTAAGCACTAATATAAGATTAAATTTTAATTATATGAGATTTGGAGTGAAACTCAAAGATTGATAATTCTTATTTTCTGACTTAATGCAGGTTACCTTAGTCATACTACAGGGCAAAATCATACTTTGTCTATATTATAAACAAAATTATCTCATCTTGAATTGCACTATGGATCTGATAGAACCTTAGAATGAACATGATCTATAGGCTAGTTGTTCTGAAATTAAGCACTAGGGATTGGATGTCATTTTAAAGATAAATTGTGGTTATCAGATGCTTCAATGATTTCAGTCAAGGAATGCTGGTCGTCCATGAGTAATGGATGCAAAGTATCTAGCTCGTCTTTCGTTAATCCATTGGTTGATTCAATAATGTAACTGTTTTTTCCATCTCTATACCAGTATAAAAGGGTGCTTTTTTGTGAAATAACACCTGAACCTGGGGATCCATATAAATTGTTTATATTCGAACTATTGAAGTCAGGCTTGGGAGAATAGAATCGATAACTAAATTGATTACGATTTTGATTTTCCCGAACTTGCTCAATGAGCCCATAATCAGAGACCAGTTTTCTTGCTAAGAATAAAATACTCATAAAACAGCATAATAATTTACCAAACAAGCACTATGATAAAATTTTATACATTAAAAATCAAGTATTGTTAATATTTTTTACATTTTTTTAATGAAATTGATGGCATTTTCGAGTTGTTTAGTAGTGTTTGGTTTCTTGTTTAATTATAAGAGCAAAATGAGAAATGTTTTGCTTATTGTCTGATAATGGGTTCGCTTCATACACAATGGTATATAATTAGGGACGTTATCTAAATATTTAAAGAAATCGTTTTTTGATAAATCTGTGCTTTATTTTCAAAAATCCGTTCTATATGGGGGCGTAACAAATCCAATTCGGTTGATTTATATGGTGCTGATGGAAAATAGATACTATTATTTTCTTGTTTTGTCAAAATAGAAATATCTTGCTTTAATGCCATTTTGATAAAAGGAAGGAACGTAAGTTTTTTTACCCAACTTGTCAACCAATGATATCTGTAACTGATTAACAGGAATGCGCGGTGTTTTTTCTCGGTTATGGGACTTAGATAAAAAGTAAATGAAGCCGTTAAATACTCCTTACTATAATATTCAAGTTCAACTATTAAAGGAAAATGGAATCGTCCTACGGATGATTTTCGGTTTCTTTCAAAAAGCGAACTGATTAGGCCTGATTGTTTTTGTTTATCTTCATAATAAACTTCAGCAAAGTGTTCATTGACTTTTAAATTGGCTTTTATAGTTTGTCTTTTATTGTCATGTCTGAGCAGGCCTGCATGAATATAATGTGTATGGGTAGCATCAAGGGTATTTTCTATGATATTCAAAATATCCCCTTCTAATTCAAATTGTATTAAATAAGAGCTATATTTCCTGGAATTCAATACCGATATATTATAAAGCGGCAGCGTTGTTTCATTTTTATTGAGACAAACAAAGACCAATCCCATATAAATTTGGGTCGGATAAGCAGGTACGTTTTTATCTGCAAGGTTTATTTTTTTTTCCAGACCAGGGATTTTAATGCATTTGCCTGATTGATTAAAACGCCAGCCATGATAAGGGCATTGTAATAATACACCTTCCAACTTTCCCGATGAGAGAGGGGCACCGCGATGTGGGCATCTATCTTGTAGTGCTATTATTTGATTATTAATTTTATAGATTACAATAGGGATACCAAGCAAAACGAATCGTTGTGGTTTACTTGATATTTTTTTTACTGTAGTAATAGGCATCCATTGATGTTTTAGTCGTTCTATAATCATAATTTATACCTTTTGAGAAGCGGAACGAAAACTGTATTGAGTAAAATTTGTATGGCTCTCCAGGTAATTCTACGATATAAGGGTAAATGTTTTATATACGCGGCCGTGTATTCTATGAATGGTTGGCCCCCTCTTAATAATTTGAAATGAGACGCGCCTGAGCTTAGGTTTAAGCAACGATTTTGTTTATTACTATAATCAAGGATCAGATAAATCAGGATCCGATAGAGTGATTTATATTTGGGCAATTTAGTATTATATCCGACAAGTGGTGCAGTAATGACTTGTTCACTTTCAAATAATCCTACTATTCCTTGTAATACCCCTTGTTTATCACGAAGCCCCATCATGGTTAATAATCGATTTTGATGCCAATAAGCTATAAGCTTTAAACTAAATTGCGGATTATGTTTAGAGTATTTTTCTAAATATAATAAATTATAAAGTCTTACAATATCGGGATAATCTGATTCTCTGATTTGGTCATGAAGAACCAGCTCATATTCACTTTTAGCCAAGGCACGGCGATCATTTCGAGTATTATTGCGATTAATGAATTCGTAGAAACTAGCATCAAAAATATAAACCTGTCGTGAGGCTGCCAGGATAAAACCTTCTTTTTTTAAATTTTCAATTAAATCATTATTGGTGTGTTCGTTTAATGAGCGATACATGATGGCATGTTGAGGATATTTCTCTATGGCACGCTTTAATTGCTCTTTCGCTCCGTCCCCATGCCAATTTGGGTAGGGATTAGTTGACAATAAGAAATTATTGATAAAATAATTTTTATTAACCTTACCCAGCCTGAGCAGCCCACCTATGGAATTAATTAATAGAATTAAACATAAACGTAACAGTCTATTATTAATTTTAAACAGTTCATCTTTGCTGTATGTAATCAGTGCGTTGTAAGGCGAGCAAACATAAGAGGAATTATATTCCGTATCATTTAAGGTGGCTGGGAATAGAAATCCCCCCATTTCTTCAGTGGTCATTCTGGTTTCAACATTCAATATCCATTCTTTGCTCAACCCATGTATAAAAGGATTGCTATATAAGATACTTTTATCATTAAAAGTCATTATTTATTGCTCACCGTTAAATTCAATATCATCCGTCGAAGCACAATGGAAATTCTTTTTTTCCTTAATCATGCGGCAAAAAATATTGGTAATGGTTATGAAACTTTTTAGACCTAGCCATGGATAATCTTTGCTTTTTAATACGTCATGAGCCATTTTATAATCATTAATAAATCCTTTGGGGTTTTTTAAAAAATAATGGAGTCCTTGAAGTTTCATTGCCAGACCGAGCATATAGGGGTGTTTGGGCATTAGACAGTTTTGTTCTTGACCTTGCAAGAGCGTAGACCAGTTTATTTGCTCCGAAATCAGATGAAATCCGCTGGTAATTCTTGGATTGCATTCTAAAGCAAAAGCCTTTCCTTCTCTCACTATAAAGTCAAAGGCAATTTGGCCACTAAAGCAATATTTTTTGCAAAAAATTGTAACAAAATGAGTGATTGCTTCTATATTTGCGGATTCAAAATAAATCCCTGCCGCCGGACCAGAAGTATATTTAGGATGATAGGTTGTTTGAACCAGGATCTTGCCTTTTTCCGCTATGACATAACTGCAGTATTCTTTACCAGTAATGAAGAGTTGGGCCACATAAGGAACAGTGAGCTTTAGCTCGGTAATGGCTTGAGGTGATGGTTTAATTATTAAATGAGAGCCAAAACGAGAATAAACAGGCTTCAATAGGATGTCTTGGTTTAATGGGACTCTGGCTTTGTCTTCATCAGTTGTTAAAAGCCAACTTTGTGGGGCATCTAATCCATAATCTAGAGCAAGTTGATTAAAAATAAATTTGTTATGTAACGCATTAAGTCGTAAAAATGGTTCGCAGAATAGGCGAGCATGTTGTGACAACTCTTCATATCCCTGACTGATAAAGAAAATTTCTTCACAGGTGGGAATTAGTAGATCAATTTGATATTCAATGATTATTGTTTTAAGTGCTTGAATGAACTGTTGAAGTTGCGTATTGGGTTTAGGAAGAGTGAAATGTTTTTGTAATCCTTTTACAAAGCGTCCGAGAGGAAAATTCATACTGTCAGCACTATAAACGGTATACCCTTGATGAATCAGGCTGCGCATGACATCCATGCTTGCTGGAGCTCGGCCCCCAGTCACTAGTACGTTCATTGATTTCTCCTCTTATAAACAGTCCATTTCAGGATAAAATCTGGATTGGATGCGGTGCTGTTTTCAATGTATTGTTAGTACTCCAGGATCATTCCAACAACAGAACCTAGGGTAAATTAAGATTTTTATCTAATTCTATAGATGAAACTAATTTTCGAGGTAAATATTTTCCTATCCCACTTATTTTAATATTGGGCATGATATTACCTATCGAATTTATTTGGCCAAAACATTTTACACTTGGTATTCTAATAGTCAATTTAAAATGGATTATCATGGAAAGCCTTCTAAAGGAAGGCGTAGCGTCCTATACTTCTCTAAATATGGCAAGATGTGTTTCTAAATGGGGAAGAGAAGGTGATTGCTCTTCTCTACCAGCTTAATTTAATCCTTTATTTGGACGCGATTTTAACAAGAACATTATGTGACACATACAAGAACATCATGTTAAATATTTGTTCATTATATTTTTAAATGCTAAACTTGCACTGCTCTCTTGCATTGGCGATAATTTCTATTTTTGTTTGGAGAATTTGTTTTGAGCGTTTATATGAAAGAACCCTTGGAGAAAGCACAAGCATGCGTCATTTGGATGCATGGATTGGGAGCTGATGCATCAGACATGATGGGTTTAGCTGATCAGCTCACTATCCAGGATGTGGCTTTAAGGCATGTGTTTCTTGATGCGCCTGCACGACCAGTTACCTTAAATGGAGGCATGGTTATGCCGGCGTGGTATGATATTTATGGATTGGAATTAGTAAACAAAGAGGATAAAGACGGGATAGAGGAATCAGAGTCATTAATTCGTAAAGTAATAGATGCTCAATTTAATTATGGTTTTAAACGTCATCAGATTTTTTTAGCTGGTTTTTCTCAAGGTGGGGCTATGGCTTTGCATACGGCCCTTCATATGGCTGGTCGATTGGGAGGGATTATTGCATTATCAGCTTATTTACCCTTAGCGAAACACAGTAAGCCACAACTGGATAAAAATACCCCAATCTTTATGGGGGGAGGACAATTTGATCCTTTAGTACTACCAAAATGGACTCAACATAGTAAGGATTGGTTGCTAGATAAAGGGTATATGGACGTCTCTTTTCATCAGTACCCCATGGAACATTCCATATGTTTTGAAGAAATTAAAGACCTCAGCCTTTGGCTTAATAAGCAGGTTCAAGGAGTTTTACAATGACAGTAGTAAAAAGATCACGAACAGTGCCTTATTCTTGTGAGCAAATGTATGGATTGGTTAATGATGTCGAACATTATTCTGAATTTTTACCTTATTGTACAGAAAGCAAGATACTTCACCGTGATAATGATGAGGTGCAAGCTACTCTAGTCATTGGCGCTGCTGGAATGAGTAAGTCATTCACTACTCGTAATCGACTACAAGCTAATAAGATGATTGAAATTCGTTTAGTTGATGGACCTTTTAGTCATCTGGAGGGGTTTTGGCGTTTTGATGAGATGGATAAAGGCTGCCAAATTTCATTTGATTTGGAGTTTGAGTTTGCTGGAAGAATATTTTCCATGCTCCTTGGACCTATATTTGATCAGATAACAGATAAAATGGTTGATGCATTTTGCGAAAGAGCCGAGGTCATTTATGGTAAAAGTTGAATTAGTGTATATTGCCAATGGAAGAAATAGTTTCTTACATTGCCAAATGGATTTAAAACAGGGTACTACAGTTGAAAAGGCATTAACTGAATCAAATATCTATTCTACCCATCCTGAAACAAAAGGATTACCTGTAGGAATTTATGGGAAACAAGTTTCTATGGACTTAGTGCTCAAAGACGGGGATAGGATTGAGATTTATAGGCCTTTGGTACGAGATCCTAAAGAGAAACGCCGCCACTTGGCGCAATTAAAAAAATAGAAGGGATTAGGTTTTTTTAAAGAGACAAACCTCACTTATTTATAATGATAAGCCATTTATGTAATCTGCATTTTTGCCTTTATAACATCATTGTAAGTGTTTCTATGATTAATAAATTTTGACTCATCGAAACACTTCGCGTTTTGCTGTAAAACAAAAATTATAGCTTATGCGAAAGGTTTAGAGATTATGGTCTATGCTCTATCCGTATTAGAGAACCTTTAGCAAAGTATAAAACAACAGTACGGATTTCTATACTTCCTTTTCCTCGACGCCTGGTGTATGCATAATCCCATCGGTTATCGTTAAACGTCGGACTCATCAAACTGGTGCCCATTAAAATTGCAACGTCATTTTTACTCATTCCTATTTTTAATCGGGCAATTTTTGATTGAGGCAATAAATTACCTTGTTGAATAATGCGTCTCGAGAAATCATATGATGCGCATTGTGTTAAGGTTAATGTTAAAATGAAACAAATAAAAAAAGTTATTATTCGCATTTTTTTGCCTACTATGAAAAATTTCGCCATAATAACATGTCATTTATTGAAAGGCACCTGTCCTAATGTGGAATTTGACATTTGTTATTGTTTGGTAAAGCTGGTTTTTAAAAACATTCAAAAGTCATATATGGGCGTTAAGAGCAGGAACGGCCCCATGTTTTTGTTAAACAGAGTGATTTTGACGAAAAAATGATTAAGGTTCGGAATTCATTACTGTTAAGGAGCGCAAGTGGAAGAAAGTCAGCAGTTAAAGGATGCGGGATTAAAAATCACATTGCCCCGTATTAAAGTATTGCAAATATTGGAACAATCACGCAATCATCATTTAAGTGCAGAAGCAGTCTATAAGGCTTTATTGGAATCAGGAGAGGATGTTGGTCTAGCTACTGTTTATAGAGTACTTACCCAATTTGAGGCAGCCGGATTAGTGGCTCGTCATAATTTTGAGGGGGGGCACTCTGTATTTGAGTTGTCTCAGGGTGAGCATCATGATCATCTGGTTTGTGTTAAATGTGGGCGTGTAGAGGAGTTTGTAGATGAAGTAATAGAGCAAAGGCAAAAAACAATTGCTGAACGTGCTCATTTTAAAATGACAGATCATGCTCTAAATATTTATGGTATTTGCCCTCAATGTCTCTAGGCTAAGTATTTGAATTAGTTTAGCTTGCCACTTCGCTGGATGTTCGATGGATATTTTAAGTATCCCGATATAGTTTTTCATCGCTTCAATATTTACAGAATGTTTTTATGAAGCGATGAATAATGCCCTATTATTTTAAGGATTTAATATGGAATTTGATTATATTATTGTCGGGGGTGGTAGCTCAGGATGTGTTTTAGCGTCAAGATTAAGTGAGGATCCAGCAAATAAAGTATTATTGTTGGAAGCTGGAGGTAGCAACAAATCGCCCCTGATTCAAATCCCATTTTTTACGGTACTAACTATGCCATTTTGGTTAAAGAACTGGCATTATTATACTGAACCACAGCCCGGGCTTAATAATCGACGAGGATATCAACCAAGAGGAAAAGCTCTTGGTGGTTCTAGTGCAATCAATGCTATGATCTATATTCGTGGGCAGCGAGAGGATTATGACGAATGGGCTCAGACTACTTCAAAAGATTGGGCATATGATTCCGTCTTACCAATCTTTAAAAAAATTGAACAAAATTGTACTATCCATGACACTTATCACGGTCAAGAGGGCGAATTATCAGTTAATAATTTAATAAGTCCAAACCCCGCATCGAAAATATTTGTAAAGGCTGGAGTAGCCTGTGGTTACAAGGAAAATCTTGATTTTAACGGGGCTGATCAATTTGGAGTTGGTTTCTATCAGGTCACGCAAAAAGAAGGCAAAAGACATTCAGCAGCGGATGCTTTTTTAGATCCTGTTTTGCCTAGATCAAATCTAAAAGTATTAACAAAAAGTCATGTGTTGAAGTTGTTGATTGATGGTAAGTGTTGCCAAGGGGTTCAAGTCAAGCATAAAGGGAAAGTAATCGAGTTCAGAGCAAATAAAAAGGTTATCTTAAGTGCGGGCGCAATCAATTCCCCACATTTGCTTTTATTGTCTGGAATTGGTCCACGAGATGAGTTATCAAAACATGGGATACATTGTGTTCATGAATTACCCGGGGTCGGAGAAAATTTTCACGATCATCCTGATTATGTACATATCTATAAATCAAAGCACCCAGAACTTCTAGGTTTAAATCCCACTGGCCTATGGGATATGTTCAAAGCATTCCGCTTGTATAAAAAAGATGCTATAGGATTGATGACATCCAATTTTGCAGAGGCAGGAGGCTTTTTATCTTCTAATCATAACAATGCCAGGCCGGACATTCAGTTACATTTTGTTCCAGGGATAGTGGATAATCATTGCCATACTTGGCATTTTTCTAGAGGTATGTCGCTTCATTTTTGTGTATTACGTCCTAAAAGTCGTGGTCGAATCCAATTGAAATCTGCAAATCCACTGCATGCGCCGGCAATAGATCCTAATTTTTTATCCCATGAAGACGACATCGAAATTATGAAGCGAGCTTATAAAATGAGTATGGAAATTATGGAGCATAGCCTTTTCTTTCCTTATAAAGCGAAACCTCTATATCAAGCACGATCAGACGAAGAGCTTATTCATTTAATCAGACAACGTACCGATACAGTTTATCATCCTGTAGGGAGTTGTCGTATGGGCAATGATGAAATGTCAGTAGTGAATCCACAACTTCATGTTCATGGGATAGAAGGCTTGGTTATTGCAGACGCTTCTATTATGCCACAAGTTGTCTCGGGTAATACTAATGCTCCTGCAATGATGATTGCTGAGCAAGCAACTCGTTATATACTGAATTAATGTGAGAACTGAAAAAGTAAGTCAATTTGAAAAGGGGTAAAGCTACTTATATTTTGAAATGATTTATTAAAAAGCATCATACAAAATAATTATTAAGACTGGATAATAACTTTTGAATCTCATTACGGAATGTTCGACATAAGAAAGCAGATTTCTTCTTATGTCGAATATAGAGCTTGAATTAGCTAATTTCTATTCAAGATTAATAGAATAGGAGTAACTTCCAAACCCATCATAAGTGGTATTTATATAGCGAATGCCATTACAGGAAGCACTAACTACAGGGTGATTCATAAATGGACCGTCATTAATATCCAGTACACACCAATTAGCAGTATCGTAAGCCACGGTGACATGAGCATAACCGGCACGACAATCAAAACCATCTCTGATTACAAAACTGCGGGGACCGACAATCTGCAATATGACATCGGAATCATTATAGCCACTTACTACATAAATACCTGGGTGTGTTTTATCACTTAAATGAAAGAAATCTTTATATCCACAAAATGATTCGTTTGCGTATGCATTCATCATTAAAAGACTACTTGCAGCCAGTCCCATCCATTTTTTCATATGAAAATACCTTCTTCTTGTTATTATACAGGGAGTTGAATTATAGGAAATCAATGACTATTAAACAATCATCTTGTTTTTTATTTCCGAAAAATAGCTTATACAAATTACCTGTAGAAAGTTAATTCAGCGATATTGTGTGCTCAATAAACTATGGTGTCTATTGTTTCAAATAGCATAATCGGATACTCTGGAAAATCCATATCATCAATCCCAATGATTTTCTTGAATAAATTAGGATGCGGATATTCAGGAGGAAAGAAAAATGTATTCATCATTTTTTCTAATGAAAGATTTAGGTCGGTTGCCCAAAAAAGTTATTTTTCTTGATTTTGATGGGACTGTTGCTCTACCTGCAATGAAAGCCAATGGTGAGTATGATATTCAGCCGGATGGTTCAATTGGTGCCACGCATCTGGATAAAGAAAAATTCAGAAGTTTAGTACAACGTGCGATTCAGTGTGATATACCTCTCTATTTTGTTAGTGGTCGCCCTGATCTTCAATCTTGTATTGATTTAATGACTGATTTTATTGCGGGTGTCGATGGATTCCATTCTGGTCTTGGAGGATTTAAAAAAGACTCTCTGTTTTTTATTAGCAAAATGGTTATAGAGGAAGGGATGCTTGTTAGAAAGGAAGTAGCAACCAAGGCGCAAGTTATTCAAACAGTACATCAGGAGAAATACAGTTATTTACCTCATGAAGCTATTTTATTGGTCGATGATATTGAAGAGTATTTAAGTCCCGCCAAAGAGTTGGGATATAAGACTTTGTTGGCAAACCCTGATAATTTAAAGCATTTTGCCGAAGTAGAGACTTTTATTACAGAAGGTTTAGAAGCAACAGCCGCATTTAGTATCTGACATGAGTCTGAATGAAATTATGATACATTGGATATCAACGCAAAATATTTTTATGCAGGTGAAACAGTTGGAGATAGGTCTCCAGTTTCATCTTTATCTACTGATTTTGCAGGAGTAATCTTTGCAGGCTCAGCTTCGGCAAATAATCCAAAACGTTTGGTAAGTTCATTAATTTTGGGTTTGGTGTCGACCGAGCTTTGCAAATTATTAAATAATTTTTTCCTGTCCGGTGTATATAAGTAAAGAACTTCCAATAAGGACAAGATACACTGTTTTAAGTAATTCCAGCTGAAATAATCTTCGCGTTTATAATCCAGGATAATTCTTTCAAAATTAGGATTCTTCACCTGAACCGATATTTGTTTTACACGTTCATCTATAGCAAGTGTTTCATTTTCACTAATATCAACCAACTTATTGATAAGTTCCGTCTTTTTTGCCAGGGTTTCTTCACTTTCAAATATGGAATTATTTCGTTCAATAGCCAGGGTTGAAAGACTGAAATAGTTTTTAAATTGAGCTAAAGCAACTCTAACGGCGTCAAGGTGGTAATATTTAACAAAATTATCTTTTTCAAAATTTTTGATTTTTTCTTTAAGTAATTTTTTTATAGTTAAATTAATATCATCTTTAAATTTGGATTTTTTAATAATATCGTCTTTGAATGACAGTAAATATTCTCTGAGTTTAGTGCGATATTCCTTATCAGTATATTGTAAGCCTATATGTCGGTTACACAAGGCATTCATTTGTTTGTTAAATGATTCGGTAGTGTATTCTTCGATATAGAGAAGATCTGCTTTTTCCTGAGTTAATTTTAATTCATTGAGATATTTTAATTTTTCTGTGGCAATATTCGTCTTCATCTGGTAGGTCGCTTTTAAGCCCAGATAGTGATGATAACTTGAGGTAATTAGACTCTTGAGAAGAGTTAATTTGGGTTCATATTCTTTAAGACCTGAATTTAAAAGAGTATCTAACTCATAATCTTTAGGATCTGGGTCGCTATTCGGCGGTAATCGTTTTTGTAGTTTTACTAATTTATATAAAGCCTTTTTATAGGTTTGAATTAATTGTTCTTCAGTGAATTTTATGACCGAAGGTGAGGCAGGCAAAAAACCGCCCTTAAAGTTATTCAAGCTTTGAGTAAGCTCATATAATTTAATGATGTGTTTATAATTTTTTTCTAATTTATCTAAATGTTGAGTTGCACTTTCAAGTTTTTTATTGGTGATTTTTATTCTTTGTTCTATTGGGGCTTTATCACATATCATTTGAATATGTGTTTTTGAATGTAGCTCCAGAGGATGTAATAAACCTTTGTAATATTCATCAATTATTGTTTTTAATGGCCCAGAGATAGTTCCTGGCATCAGGCCTAATTTATCTTCCCACTCATCAGCCTCCATCAACATGGGAGTAAAAATTTTAGATCGGAATTGATCCAGATTATTCATTACTGCGTCATGAGAAGTACTGATAAACTCATTCAATTTATTAGTCATTTCTCTATAGAGGGAGTACATAGCAGGTGTTTGTAAGAATAGCCTGAAATAGGAATTTGAACTTTTAATGATGTTTTCTATAGTAACAGTTCCCTTTTTGGCCTTTAAATGTAATTCATTGAGCTCTTCAGTAGTAAGATAATTTTTATTTCTTAAACTTCTAATATGTTTGGGAGAAATGTAAAAAGCATTGAGTGTATACCAAAGGGCATTGTATTGAATGTCTTTATTATAAGGCACCTCCAGGGGAGATACTTGATAAGCATCACTATGCTCTTGTATTGTTGCAATAAGAGTTTGAGCTTTCTCTAATAACTCACTTCCTATGAGTTTAAAATGAGGATCTTCAGACAGTTTTAAGGCTAATTTCTTAATTTCGTTAATATGATCATAAGCTTTTATTAGATGATAGACATAGATGCTTTCCAAGCTTCGAGTATCTAATTTTTCTAATTGCAGCATAATTTTTTCAACATGATAAAGACTGTTAAATATGCGCTTTATTGCGACAACTTGTTTGCTCTGAGTAAGTTCCTTGTTTTTATCTTCTAATTCAGGGTAGGGAATTCCCGTAGATTTCTGTTGTAATTCAGTCCTCATTGCATTATTAAACAATGAAATGACTTGATTGAGTTCTGTTCTGAATTCAGAAATGTATTTTGAGAAATTGGTATGTTTAATTAAATGATGTGCTCTACTTTCAGTTATTTTGTCATGTTCAAGTTTGGTAGAGCTGTTTTCGCTAGTGAATTTTTCTTGAGCCCATTTTAAATACTGCTTACTCTTTTTATTCCATTGTAAATCAATTTCCGTAAAATAAATTTGAAAATGTTCATCCATCTTTTCAAACAGGTCAACTGCAGGAGCATTATAGACTGATGTATCGTCAGAAAAGGAATGAACAAGAAACTTATCAAAACTTATTGCTGAAGCTCTGAGTTCAGGAGGAATTCCGTTAATAAAATAAGGTTGGAATATATTATACAAATTTCGGCATTTGGCTTTTGTCTCTTTATCAAGGCTATTTAAATGGAGAACTTGTCCTTTTGATTTAGCCATTTTTTGAGTTTGTTTTTTTAATATCTCGATAAATTCGTTATAAGCTTTGTTAGCAACTCTGAATTTTTCTTGTTTGTTTCTATACCATTGATAGAGATCGAGAGCTTGATCAGAGGTTAAATTTTCAGGATTAGTCAGGAGATTATGCCCGTTTTCTAATTTGAATTGGAGTTCTTTTGTTACTCCATTAGCATGATTTAAAGCAGATGCTTCATCTATGGTGAAAACATTTGTTTTTTCACTATATGGGAATAAAGCCAGATTTGTTTGTTTGTGCACTGATTCAATAAGATCTCGATTCAAATCGATATGAAATTGTTGAGTTACTTTCTTTTTAGTGATTAATGTTTGTAAAGCTTCTTTTTGTGCTATCACGAAACTGGCATGATCAGGTGGGAGCTGACCTCTTAGCCAACGCCAGGGTTTGCTTAGAAAAGATGACCAGGATTCTGATCCTTGCAGGCTGTCGATTAACAATATATTGAGATCGACATCCACATTCATCATATAAGGACTTATTATTTTATAATGTGTAATTAGCTGTTTTTTTATTTCCTGGGGTAATTGGTGTATTGGAAGATTATTATAAAGTGGATTATTTAATATTTCATAAAAATTATCTAAAGCTTCTTGTGCTTTTTGAATTTTAAAAAGAGCTTTATTGGCATCATCAATGCGTTTATAAGTTCTTTCCAGTCTTAAAGCAAGGAATCGAGGATCTTCAATACTGAGTAACTCTTCCCCTTTCTCTTTGAAATTGACCGGCTTGGATGCATAATAAATTAAAAGGTCATAAAGTGGTTTGATTTTTTCCATTAATGGAATAGAAAGTGTGCCAGGTTTAAGCATGGCATTGTCTTCAATTTTATCCACTAAGCCAAATAAAGTGGGTAGCACCTCATATTTTAATTGAGCCAAATTATCGCGAATAACATCTTGGGACGAGTCACTGAAATGTCCCATTTGCTCAATAGAGCTTGTAGCTAATGTGATAATATTTCGGATAATATGAATATATTTTAAAACTTTAAGGGATATAAAAAAGTCATTACCCTTTAAGTGTTCCAAGTCGTTAAGTAACTTTAACGCAGCGTTTTGTAGCTCTTCTAACTTTTCATTATTAAGGGTGGGCTCTTTCTCTTTAATTTGTGAAGAATATTTCTGAATATATTGAGTGAGTTGTTCAATATAACCTGGTAATACAGCACTAAATTGAGTGAGGAATTTGTAGTCCCAATCCCCAGGGTTTGGTTGCATTTGTTCTACAGCAATTCCACTAATTTCCCCTAGCTTATAACTTATAGGAAAATCTTTTAGAGATTCTGCCAGTTGCATGGTACTTTCTGAATGTTCGTGAGCAAAGGCCTGGAGTTGGCCAATCACCGGAAGAAGAAGAGCTAATTCTTCTTTGAACATGTCTTGTAAATCAACGTCCAGGTTAGTAATTAAATAACCGGCCTGATAGGCTTGATGAATCGTATTGTTATAAAGTAATTTGAGATCAGAGTAAGTTTTTCGGTCTAATTTACCTATATCAATATTCTCTAAATCCAGGAAAGCTAGACGAGCATGATAAAGTGCATTGATAAGTTTCTTGATTTGGGAAATATTTTCCGGGTCCAGATCAAAATCAGTAAATGGAACCCCGTCTTTATTGATTTTTTCTAAATAGGGCGCAAGTTTAGGATTGAAATGGCCACTCTTTAACGTTTCAATAACTTTAGAATGGATTTTCTCAATTAGTTTGGAAAACTGGTTTTGCTTAAATGATTCTAAAAGCTTTATGTATTCTGAAATCATTATAATATTTAAAAAAATAATTTGGACTATTATAAAGGAAAATGCTTAAGCCAATATTAACATACAATCAGGACTTACGAAAAACCCACGGTTCGCTCACTTTTATTTTTAACCAAATTGAGCAATTTTTTAAAAAACTGTCCCCTTCCCTTAATTTTTGGTTACCTTTAATATTGGCATTTCTTGAGTTATCCTTTTTTAGCAAATTTAGTGTGATGCAGCAAATACGTATCATGCGAAGGAATTCCATTTGGCAAATTTTAAAATGTCTCTAACCATTTTTTTCAATTTCCAAATAGCTCTATATCTATCCAACTATTTGCTATCACTGCTAGTAAGGAAATCATTAAAATATCCTTTATTTCATACATTACTTTAAAAATCAGTTGCGCCTGGATGTCAGCGAAATACATCAGTTGTCTGGATGGAGATGTCTAAATCAAAAGTACGACGAACATTCATAATATAGGCCGCCTAGCGGTCTATATAGTTAAAGGAAAATAGTTTATCCAGAGTTTTGGGGAGGTGAATTTGGATTATTATTCATGTCAAGCACGCCGCTCTCTGAATAGAGAGTTTTCTCCGGTTTGGTCCATCAATGTTTCTGAAGATCTTGTCGGTGAGTTCTTCTTAAAAAAGGTATTGGTATACCCTTGTTCACTGCTCAGCGCAGGAATAAGCACAAGAAGGGTTTTAAGCGATTCTGGGTTGCCTGCTGCATTATCCAACACTGTTTTACCAAAAAAATTTTTAACCTGAACGATATCCAATCTATTTTGTACAGGAATAAGTTCAAGAATGGCTTTAAGGGATTCCGGGTAGCCTGCGGCATAATGCAATACCGTATTATCCCATCCATTTTGAACCTTCACGGCATCCAATCTAACTTGTTCAGGAGTCAGCTCAAGAATGGTTTTAAGGGATTCCGGGTTGCCTGCTGCATCATGCAACACCGTATCACCGTGTTGATCTTTAACCATAACGGCGTCCAATCTATCTTGTACAGGAATAAGTTCAAGAATGGCTTTAAGGGATTTCGACTTGTCCGATGCAGTATGCAATACCGTATTATCCAAATTATTTTTGACCTTCATTGCATCCAATCTATCTTGTACAGGAATCAGTTCAAGAATGGCTTTAAGAGATTTGGGGTTGTTTGCTGCAGTATGCAACACCGCATTACCATAATCACTTTTAACCTTAACTACCCCCAGTCTGTCTTGTACAGGAATAAGTTCAAGAATGGTTTTAAGGGATTGCGGTTTGTTTGCTGCAGCATGCAACACCGTATCACCATATTGACCTTCAATCTTCACTACATCTAGTCTATCTTGTACAGGAATCAGCTTAAGAATGGCTTTAAGCGATTGCGGTTTGTTTGCCGCAGCATGCAACACCGTATCACCATATTGACCTTTAATCTTCACTACATCTAGTCTATCTTGTTCAGGAATCAGTTCAAGAATGGCTTTAAGGGATTGCAGGTTGTTTGCCGCAGCATGCAACACCGTATTACCAAATTCATCTTGAACCTTAACCGTATCCAATCTTTGCTCTTGTGGTATGGATTCCAGTGCTTTGGTTATATACAAGGCATTGTTTGTAAGCACTGCCCAATGCAGAACATTGCCATTGGGGTTGAGTGCTTTGTAATAACTAATGATGGCAGAGGCCAGTGCGTTCACTTGTTCAGCAGTCAGCCATTTGTGTTTGATTAACTCGGCTATATCGTCTAACGTATTATCGGGTTCCGTGAGTTTGATGTTTTTTAATAATTCCTCATATAAGCCAGGGGGGAAATTCATAATCAGACTGATGAATTCAAAGGAGTTTTTGGGTGCAATGCCTTGTATGGCTTTTTTAATGAGTTCTTCAGGCAGTTTGCGATTGCCTGTATCGTCTTGCAGAGGATTAATGTGTTTGTATTTTTTTATTAATTGCTTCAGGCTTTCTTTCGTCATACGAGCCGGTTGATTAAATAGCGTTGTGTTTTGATTGGCTTCTACGACAGCGCGTAAATGAGAGGCTGCTGTCTCAACACAAGTCCCTTTTTTTAGTTCATTATCGAGGATGCTTCCTAAACTGCCATGGCTGCCTTGAGCGTTTCTTAAATGATTTTGTGTTTCGGAAGGCAAGCTTTCCATAAAGGAGTGAAACTTATCAATGGCTTCAACAGCGGCTTGACCTGCGTATTCACTGCCCGTCATCCTCTCGCCACCCAGTGTCAATCCTTTGATTAACAGTTCCAGGGCCTCTTTGGGCGTTGTCCCTTGATTTTTAAAAAGGGCGATATCGTCTTTCAAGGTTCTGAGCGCATGATTATGTTCATACAAGGCATCACAAAGCTCGGGATAGTCTTTCTTTAAGTATTCATATAATTTGACGTGACTGCGTAACGGGATATTTTCTATATTCCGAACATCAAAAATCATCTCCCCGCTTATCACATAATGGGACAAATCCGATAGAAGAGGTTCTTTTTTTAATTTCGATGTGCTTTCCCTTGAATCCAAAACCGGCTCTATGCCTTCCAGTTTCGCTCGTTTAAATGAGCCTGAAATGTCTTGCGAAAGCGATACTTGAAGTTGTTTCTTCACATGTGGAGCTATGATAGCCAGCATGTCGGACATAGTTTGGGGTTTAAAAACAAGTTCTGCTATTTCCCAATAGAGTTGATTGCTTGCGGTAGACGGTATTTGGTCAAAGCCAATGCCATTGGCTGTGCCCTGTGCTCTTTGAGCACATCTCTTGTGAAACGCTTCTTCGAATGTCTCAGGGGTTTTGAGAAGCTCAGATAAATACGCTATCTCGTTCTCTAACTCCAATTGCAGCACACGCTGCTTGACACTGGCATAATCATGGGGTTCTGAAGACTGAGTGTGTGCTAATTGTCTCTTTTCTTCTAATAATTTTTTAATGGCATCGATATTGAGAAAAGGCATTTTGAATTCCCGTCAAATAAGCGCAAATTTTACATTAAAATTATTTTAAAAAAATTAACAAAAAGTTTTTTTTGTAAACTTTTTGATTATTATATTTACGCTTAAGGATAAAATATTTTTGAGATCGTCCAGGGTGTGAGCATCAAGGGTGAGTTTTTGGTTAACTTCTAATTCGACCCCTATATATTCATTGTGACTATACTCTTTGCGTAGAGATGTGGTAAATCCATTACTAGTGCCTTTATAAGGATAATTCATTCGTACCTTAAACTCTGGATAAAGTAGTTTAATTTCCTTTTGCCATTGTTTAGCCAGGATTTTTTCTGAATCTCTCTGTGGGTCATATAAAAAACCTATATCAGCAAAGCGGATAATGTCATTCATCATGGGAGTAAAACTATGTACTGATAAATGCCAAACCTGGAAGTTTTGACTCATAAGTTGGTTAATATGATTTATGACTTGGTTTCGAAAAGGGAAGTAAAATTGATTTAGTATTTTTTCCTTTTCATGTGATGGCAAATTTTTGGTGATTTCAGTAAAGCAATTGGGATGATTGATACTCCTATTGCAATCAACTAACAATCTTGTGCAAGTTGCCTGAAAAAAACCACAAGAATTTGCCTCATGAATTGATTGGGCAATTTCTAATGCCCCAAAATCAATTCCTCGATGAGATTTTAATAATTCTTTATGGGGCGCAAACAAGGTGTGATATTCAGAGGGCACTGAATTTACGGCATGTTCACAACTGATTACAAGGGCTATATTTTTCATAATTTCATGGTGCAAATTGTTCATTGCAGAGCAGGCAATGACTTAATTGTTTATAAACATGTTTCAAGGAGTCGCGATTGGCATTTAGACCACTTGCCTTGAGAATTCGTTCGCTCAAATTTCCTTGACTTAAAATGAACTCTATAGCTAATTGCTGTTTCCTATCGAGTTCATGACTAATTTTTTCAATAAGAAGTGACCATATGGTATTCACTGACATTTCCTGAGTAGGCAATTGCCATTGTTGTAATAGATGTTTATTATCTATTTGAAATGTTAATCCGCTTTTTATTGTTTGATCGAAAACATACTTTAAAATTTTGGTGTCGCATGGATTATCAAGATAAAAATTTGAAGTTGTTTGCCAATATTTTAAAATAGCATTAATTGCTTTTGCTATAGCAATGTCTGCTTCCACACATTCTTGACTGTCAAGAATACGTATTTCAATAGCTCTCATATCAAATTTCGGAATTGCAGCACGAGAGTTTAACCATTGATATTGTAATATTCCTTCGGGATCATAGGGGCTAATATCCTGATACATTGGATTAAGAATTTGTTCTTGGTACTCTCTTTCTGTTCTAATAAACTCAGGGATAATTTCGCCACTTATGGATGGAATACGTTGCTGATTCCGGCTATAAAAATATAATCGTGAATCTAATAATCCAGTAGGTTGCCCATCCAAAAATGGGGTACTGGCTGCTATTGCTGGCAATAAAGGTAAAATCAAACGTATGACATTATGCAATTGACAAAATTCTTCTTCATTAGAATAAGGTAAGTTGACATGCATGCTTTGCAGATTTGCCCAACCATGCCCTTGGCAGTTGAAAATTGTATTAAATTGATTATAGATATCATGGTTACCATGAGGCCAGCGAATGGTTTCGGTGTTGGGATCCATCCAGGGATGTGCTCCTGTAGGCAATAGCAATAAATTATATCGAGTAAGAAGGGGTTGAATATCCGAAATGGTTTTCTGAAAATGTTCCGTAATGGGAGCATACGGTGGTTTAGGACCGTTATTTTTTAATTCAAGCACATGCAATACTAATTCATTGCTTATTGCGATGTCGCCTAATTCTATTTCATTTACCTGATGACCTGCCAAGGCACTTAAGATAAGGTCGCTTTTAGGCTGGACGTTCAAATTATCCTTGTCCACTAACATGTATTCTATTTCTATACCTAAAACAGAAAAAATTGGAAAATCAGACATAACCATGTTTCCTGCGAATCCGTTGTAAAAACACGTTCATAATTTGTTGATACAAGTTTTGACCCAGTATTTTGTCTTCAAGGCCATAATCAATATTAGGATTATCATTAACTTCTATGACGTAGTATTTATTACCATGGCTCTTGATGTCCACACCATACAGGCCGTCACCAATCAACCGTGTGCTCTTTAAAGCTATTTTAATAATAGGCTCTGGTACTTCATGAATAGGGAGGGTTTCACTGTCTCCTTCCTTTTTTTCTTCTGGACAATGCCAATCATAAATTTGCCAGTGGCCTTTCGCCATAAAATACCGACAAGCAAAAAGTGCTTTATTATCAAGGATACCTATACGCCAATCAAATTCGGTGGGAATAAAAGGCTGAACAACCACTAAATCGGAATTTTTAAAAAACTGGTTTAGAGATTTCTGTAAAGATTTTTCATCATCTATTTTAACTACCCCATGAGAAAAAGCACTGTCCGGCTTTTTTAAAACACATGGAAATTCAATTTCAGGTAAGCTTTTATCGTATTTGCTGATAAATATTGTTTCAGGCGTCATGATTTGATGACTGCTTAGGAGTTCAGCAAGATATACTTTATTAGAGCATTTAATAATGGATTGGGGGTCGTCAATAACTACCAGGTTCTCCTGTGAAGCACGTCTCGACAAACGGTAGGTATAGTGATTAACTGAAGTGGTCGCCCTAATGAATAAAGCATCGTATTCTGCGATTGCTTTTGCTTCATTTTTATCAATGATATCAACGTTTAATCCTAACTCCTCACCACATGAAACAAAAAGTTCCAGAGCTTTTTTATTGGAGGGAGCATTAGGTTCAGAGGGATCAACAAGAATTGCCAGATCATGAAATCGTTGCTTTTTACGCCATTGATGAACCCTTTTTTTTGATAAATAATTTTCAGCGGACTGGCGCATGAATTCCAAATGATGTTCAGGTACATCAGATAAAGATAAAGGAGTTACCGTTTTAATTCGCCATTGTTTTTTCTTTTCCAAATAAAAACGAATTAGAGGTAAAGGAAAAAGGCCATGGAGCTGTTTAGCCAAAGTACCATATCTTTTTGCCAAATTTTGACCAAAATATAGACTTAGAACAAACTCATTTCCTTTAATATCATGTAAGCTGTGTTGAATTTCTTCATGAGTATCTTGAGAAATCAATTTGGATAAACTGACATTTAAAACGTCTTGAATACTATGTACAGAGGGCAATGCTTTGTGGTCTCGGGCTTGGGCTAATAGAGACACATAGTAACCAATGGTTTGGTAATTATAAGAGCGGCATAAGTTAATCACTCGGAATGATTTATTTTGGTGATACTCATCACCACTAAGATATTCCAATGCATGTACTATTGGAGCAAGTTCACTTAAAAAAGACCAGCTATCCAGATCATCAGTAACAATAACTGTTTGCATTTATGACTCTTTAGGTTCAATTATGAGTAGATTCGCATCATAAGTTAGTACACCCAGCATTATAGAGTTAATTAAGCGATTGATGCTTACTTTATAATAATTGTTATGAGACAATGGGTTTTCTGCATGTGGATCGGCAACAATTATCAGACGTTTTTTTTCGTCGTAACCACATAATACAACAAAATGCCCACAAGGCTCACCACGAATATCATCGTAAACTGATTTGCCTTCCGGAGTAAAGTATTCTCTTGTACTGCGATATAAGTAGGTGGCACTTAATGCAGTTAAAATGGGGATTTTTCTATTAAAATATTTTTTTAATAAGTCCACATTAAGGGAGTTGGAACGGATTCTGCCACCTAGCCTTAGATAATCTAAATAGGCTAGAGTAGCTTTTGTGATATAGGGGTCATTTTTGTATTTCATCTGAATTTCAAGCTTGCTCATCAAAAAGGAATTATCTACCTCACCATTATGAAACCAGGTCAGGTCGAATATATTCAGGTTGTAGATGTAAACTGTGGTTCGAAATCCATTAAGTAAAGCATGTTTTCCCAACATGGGTGCCAAGGTTCCTCCTGAAAGTGATTTATCTACACCTTGAATGATTTCATTTAATGGCAATTCCAAACCGTAATATAAATAAATGGCGTGTAAGCTGGTTGGGCCGCAGGTTTCATCATCAGGTTGGGTTTCGATTACTAGATCAATCATAGACAAATCCTTGCGGAAAAATAACGCCATTATGATTTAAAATTAGACACCGTCACCCCCTTTGTCAAATAATGTAATAGGTTCAATAATAATTACTTTTTTTGCGCTAACAAAGGTAACGATGTTTAAAGAAAAGAAAGCTTAAAGTATATGATTTTGACTCTGTTATTTTATTACTTTTACGGAGAGCTCAAGAGTGAAATCTGCAATTTCTTCTGCTTGAGTTAAATAATCTGTATAAGCCTTAATATGAACGGACTTATTAATTCGTTCACCAGAATTTTTGGACTCTTCTATCATTTTTTTAACTGTATTGCCTTCTGTACATATAAAATAAACATCTGATTCCGGCCTGCGTAGAAATTGCGCCTGAAACGATTTAAAAGCAAGAGATATTTTGCATTTAGCAAGTTCAGCATGGTAAAAACCATGTAAGCCCCCTGCTATATCAGCTCCAACGGCTAAGGCGCCAAAATACATCGAATTTAGATGGTTACGGCTGCGTCTTATTAAGGGTAAACGAACAATAATCTCATTATCGTTGAGTTTGATTAATTTAGGCTTTAAATGTCCAATCAGTGCCACTTTAAAGTGGCCAAAAAACCATAGGAAGAATTTAAATCGAGTTAATGGACTCATGAGCTTTCCTGAATTTCTAAATTGGTAACGATTTTTTTGACTCCGGGTATCTCATTAACCCGTTTAATAATAGCGGCAACGGATTGTGCATTTCTTACACGCCCTGACAAAGTCACTTCACCATTTGTTGTGGTTGCATTGATTCCAACCAAAGGTATCGACTCATCATCCAATACTTTGGCTTTTAGAACAGCTGCTTCCACTTCTGCTGTTATGAAAGCATCAGTAAATGCGGTGTTGACTTTTTTTATGTGTAGATTATGGGCATGAACTGCCTTTACTCCTTTCGTATTCTTGACAATTCGCAAGGCATCTATGAACGCTTGTTTGTCAGGGGCATAGCCACTTAATGTAACGACCCCATTTTTTGTATCAATTGAGATTTTTAATGGATTCAAGTGCCTGCTTTCAGTAAATTTTGCAGTAATTTTTCCAGTAATAACCGAGTCGCTAAGTTCTTGTTCTATTTTCTGTAGATTGCTGGCATAAAGTGCACTTGCAATAAAAATTAACGCGGTAGCGAAAATTAAATGTATACACTTAGGCATTATAATGCTCTCCTATTATTGCTTCTATATTGAAGCAGAATTTAGAGTCAGAGTATATATTTGGAAGTGAATTACATGAGGTTAATTACATTTGGTTATGGATATAAGTCGTACTTTGGATGATGTCTATTTAATTTTTAATTATAATGTACTTTTCGATATACTTAAACTTTGAACTATATATGGGGATCCTGATGTTGCAGATCTTCCCAGTATAGTTAAGGTAAAAGTCAACTGTGTATTGAGTTCCTCTATGTTTACAGATTGTCTAATGATCCAATAACTCATGCCAGAATAGAGGCCTGCAGAGAGAATTTGAGTGTCAGACTGTAAAGTTGGATGAAGAGTTAATTGCTTTGCGCGTATGTCGTTCATATTCCCACCTAGAAATTCAGTAATTCCACTCCAGGCATTAAGCGAATAATTTTTGCGAACATTGTTAAAATCACTAGGTTTTGTAGTATAGCTTACAGATAAAGTATTCATTAGTGTTTGTTGAGCCCATTGAATGACTCTGGGATTACTATCGGCTTGCAAAACAGGCGAGAAAAGAAGCAATGCGAAAATTAGAGGAACATTTTTAATTGATAATTTCATAATTAAAATTCCTGTTTCTCATCAAATTGAGCAATTTGTTTTATTATTATAGCAGAGATATACTCATGTATTTTTTAAGTCAAATTAACGAATTTTATGCATACTATCAGTATCCGTGGCGCGAGAACACATAACCTTAAAAATTTGGATTTGGATATTCCAAGAGACAAATTAATAGTGATAACGGGATTATCTGGTTCAGGAAAATCATCCCTTGCATTCGATACCCTGTATGCAGAAGGGCAGCGTCGTTATGTCGAATCTTTATCCGCCTATGCTCGACAGTTCTTGTCCATGATGGAAAAACCGGATGTTGATTCCATTGACGGACTATCTCCTGCAATTTCGATAGAGCAAAAAGCTACTTCTCATAATCCGCGTTCTACCGTAGGCACGATTACTGAAATCTATGATTATTTGCGTTTGCTTTATGCCCGAGTGGGGGAGCCGCGTTGTCCTACACACCATATTAGTTTACATGCTCAGACTATTAGTCAAATGGTTGATCAGGTATTGGCTTTGCCAGAAGACAGCAAAGTAATGATTTTGGCACCTGTTGTTCGTGAACGAAAAGGAGAGCATGTCCAACTTCTACAACAATTACAAGCACAGGGTTATGTGCGTGCTCGTATTGATGGGGAGCTTTGTGAGTTGGATTCTCCTCCTAAATTAGGATTGCGCACCAAGCATACTGTAGAAGTGGTTGTTGATCGTTTTAAAGTGCGTTCTGATTTAGCACAACGTTTGAGTGAATCTTTTGAAAATGCGCTTAATTTGGCAGATGGTATCGTGATTGTTGCTCCTATCGATGGTCATTTCAAAGAGCTTTTATTTTCTTCCAGGTTTGCTTGTCCTGAATGTGGTTACAGTTTAAGTGAACTGGAACCCAGGTTGTTTTCATTTAATAATCCTGTGGGTGCTTGTTCTTCATGTGATGGACTTGGTGTGGATCAATTTTTTGATCCTGAAAGAGTAGTGCACGATGCGACTGCCAGTTTGGCAGAGGGGGCAATTAGGGGGTGGGATAAGAAAACCACCTATTATTATAGCATGCTTGAATCGCTTGCTCGGCACTATGATTTTGATACCAATACTCCATTTTGTGATTTAAGCGAAGAAATGCAACGGGTTGTCCTATATGGCAGTGGTCGTGAAATCATAGAATTTAACTATCATAGACCTAATGGAGGGTATATGGTAAAGCGGCATAGCTTTGAAGGGATCATTCCCAATATGCAACGTCGCTATCGCGAATCAGATTCCGGTATGGTAAGGGAAGAACTCGCCAAATACCTATCTTCACGTCCTTGTCAATCCTGTCAGGGAGCAAGATTACGTGAAGAAGCGCGTCATGTGTTTATAGATGATAAAAATCTCCCGGAGATTACCAGTTATTCTATTGAACAAGCCTATGAATTCTTTAAACATTTAAAGTTAACTGGGTATAGAGGTGAAATTGCAGCAAAAATAAATAAGGAAATTGTCGAGCGTTTAGGTTTTCTAGTGAATGTAGGCTTAGATTACTTGTCTTTAGCTCGTAGTGCAGAAACTTTATCTGGAGGAGAAGCTCAACGTATTCGTTTAGCTAGTCAAATTGGCTCAGGTCTTGTAGGAGTAATGTATATTTTGGATGAACCATCTATAGGATTACATCAGCGCGACAATGATCGATTATTGAACACATTAATGCATTTGCGCAACCAGGGAAATACGGTAATCGTTGTGGAGCATGATGAGGATGCTATTAGAAGTGCTGATTTTGTTCTTGATATAGGTCCTGGTGCTGGAGTCCATGGCGGTGAAATAGTTGCTAGCGGGTCGCCGGAAGAGGTAATGAACAATCCTGCATCGCTCACGGGTCAATATTTGGCAGGCAAAGAGGCTATAGAAATTCCAAAAAAACGAATCTTAGTCAATTATGATCGGATGATTCATTTAAAAGGAGTAACTTGTAATAATTTACGAGGTATTGATGTGAGTATTCCTTTGGGGGTGTTGACCTGTATTACAGGAGTTTCTGGTTCAGGTAAATCCAGCCTAATTAATGATACTTTGTATCCAATTGCTGCCAATGCATTAAATAGAGCAAGCTTAATGACTCCTGGTGGGGTTAAAGAAATTTCTGGATTACATCTTTGCGATAAGGTAATTGATATAGACCAGAGCCCGATTGGTAGAACCCCTCGATCTAATCCAGCAACTTACACCGGTTTATTTACTCATATCAGGGATTTATTTTCTGGCACTCCAGAATCGAGAGCTCGTGGATATCAACCTGGCCGTTTTAGTTTTAATGTGAAGGGTGGTCGTTGTGAAGCTTGCCAGGGCGATGGTCTTATTAAAGTAGAAATGCATTTTTTACCTGATATATATGTTTCTTGCGATATTTGTCAGGGCAAGAGATACAATAGGGAAACATTGGAAATTCAATACAAAGGTAAAAATATTCACGAAGTGTTGGATATGACTGTGGAAGATGCCTGCATTTTTTTTGCAGCTATTCCTGTCATTGCCAGAAAATGCCAAACTTTAATGGATGTTGGCTTGTCTTATATCAAATTGGGGCAAAGTGCTACCACCCTTTCTGGAGGGGAAGCACAGAGAATCAAATTGGCTAGAGAATTATCAAAAAGGGATACTGGGAATACCTTGTATATTCTTGATGAGCCAACAACCGGATTGCACTTTCATGACACCAAGCAGTTATTAACTGTTCTGACTCGTTTGCGAGAACAAGGAAATACCATTGTCATTATTGAACATAATCTGGATGTGATAAAAACTGCTGATTGGATAATTGATCTTGGCCCTGAAGGTGGCAATAAAGGAGGACAGGTTATTGCTGCAGGAACACCAGAAATGGTTGCTCAATGTTCTCGGTCTTTTACTGGTCAGTTCTTAAAACAAATGTTATCTCCTGTAGCTGTTATTAGCTAAGCCTAATACTGAATTCTTATTAATTCCCAACCCCGCATAGCACGGATAAATGGTTTTTGGGTAATTATAAATTCATTTGCAGAATGAAAGATCAAACTTACACCAGTTGTTTCTTTTTTCCTAACTCCGCTGTTATTTTTTGAAATTCCGGGCTATAAATTAGGGAGGGAACTTTTTCAATAGGGTAATAAAATGAAAACATTTTTAATCGCAATCTTAATTATTATTGCGCTCGCATTTATTTGGGCTATTAGTATTTATAACACCTTAATTAGCTTAATAGAGGCAATTAATAACAATAAAAAGCAAATTGATATTCAATTGGATAGGCGATTCAAAGTTTTTGAATCACTGATCGAAGCAGTTAAAAAATACATGGATTACGAAAAAACAACGTTAAAAGACGTGGTTGCTTTGCGTAATCAGGCACAGACTGCCAAAGAAGCAGGAGATGAACAAGGGCGAATCGCTGCAGAAAATGGGATTTCTAAAATTGCATCCAATTTAAATTTGGTTTTTGAGCAATATCCTGATTTAAAAGCAAGCCAAAATGTTATGCAGTTACAAGAAGAAATAGTTAATACTGAAAATAAATTAGCTTATGCTAAACAAGCTTATAATGATGGAATAGAACGTTATAACGCAAAGAAAAAATCATTTTTTGAATCCATGGTTGTTGCAATTTTTTCTTCCTCTTTGGATAAAGAATTTATTTATTGGGGGCTTCCAGAAGAGCAAATTCAAGCAAAAGAAGATTATACAGTCAAACTTTGAGCAATAAATTATGGGGATTGCAGATTATCATGCCACAGCAGGTGATTGGCGTGCACAATTACGGCGGAACGAGAAAAGGACCAGAAGGGTAATTGCTATCTTTTTTTTGGTTTATATCATTGTAGGATTGATAGTGGATACTTTCGTTTTGCAGAGCATGCATCCTCAGGCTTCTTTAGAAAACATTATTTATGCATTGATTACTTTTAAAGTTGTTCCTTATGCCACATTATTGATGATTGCTTTCGCAGCCATTTCCTTGTTAATTACCTATGCTCTTTATGACCGCATTATGTTATTGGGCACCGAGTATTATGAAATAACGCCACAAACAGCTCGTACTTTACAAGAAAAGCAGTTGTACAATGTTGTAGAAGAGATGAAAGTGGCATCAGGCTTACAATATATGCCCAAGGTTTACATTATAGAAGCCAATTACATGAATGCTTTTGCCAGTGGTTATAGTGAGAAATCGGCGATGGTTGCCATTACCCGTGGTTTGATGGAAAAGCTGGACAGGGCAGAAATGCAGGCAGTAATGGCACATGAGTTAAGTCATATCAGGCATCATGATATTAAATTGACGCTAATGGTTGCGGTTCTTAGTAACATTTTATTGATTGTAATTGATGTCCTGTTTTATTCCGTAATTTACAAGCGAGATAGGAGAGGGGATAACCGATTGTTGATGGTTATTATTATTTTAAGATACGTTTTACCTATTATTACTGTTTTGTTAGCTCTCTTTTTAAGTCGAACTCGAGAATACATGGCTGATGCAGGCTGTGTTGAGTTAATGAGGGATAACGAGCCTATGGCGAGAGCTTTGCTTAAAATTAATCAGGATCATGCTCAGAATGCGGAACAATATGCAAAAGCCTATGGGGATACCCCTCATGAACAGGTAAGGCAAGCTTCCTATCTTTTTGATCCTTCCCATATTGATCCGGTAAAATCCTTGAGCAATTCATTTTCAACTCATCCAACTATAGAGCAACGTCTGGAAGCGTTGGGTTTTAAGCGTAAATAGTGTTTTAACGGTTTATGCTATTATTCATTCCCTGAAGGTCGCGAGCTGATGAACTCCTCACGAATTTGTACAATTTTAAATGATTCTGTCATCCCAGTACACTCTATCATCCCTCTACATTCTGTCATCCCTGCGAAGGCAGGGATCCATCCATCAAAATAGTTCATAACTCAAATTAATCCACTGAGAATTGTTTGACTCAATTAAGTTAATTTTCCATTGTCTTTTCCATAGACCCTGAGTTTTTTTGTAAAGTTGGCAAGATAGAATACCCTAATGAAACTTAGGATGTACATTGCAAAATGGATCCCTGCCTTCGCAGGGACGACAGGATGTATGGGGATGGCAGGTCATTACTAAAATTGTACATTTTTGTGGGGATCTTCCAGGTCGCAGTTCTGATTATTACTGCATTTTTATTCGCGGAACCCTACTCCTCTTTTTAAAAGAATCATGTTTAATGCAGTTAAACCCACCAGCATCAAACAAATAATAATCATAGCCAAAGTCATACTGACTTCTTCCTGATCAATCATGGTATGCCTTAAAGCATTAACCATGTATAAAATTGGATTAAAAAGGGATATTTTTTGCCAAAAGGAAGGCAGCATGTTAACACTATAAAATACTCCTCCTAAATAAGTTAGAGGAGTGAGGATAAAAGTTGGAATCAGCATAATGTCATCGAAATTACGGGCTATCATCGCATTGGTAAACCCGGCCAGTGAGAATATGGCTGAGACAAGCATGACAACTACTAAGGTCATAGGCAAATGATCTAATTCAACTGCCAGAAAAAAAGTAGAAATAATAAAAACCAGAATAGCTACTATTAATCCTCTCAGCACCCCTCCTACCACATAACCTAATAATAAAAGTCCATTGTGCATAGGACTAATCAGCATTTCTTCTATACTTTTTTGAAATCGTACACTAAACAGTGAGTTTGAGACATTTCCATAGGAATTGATAATAACCGACATCATAATTAAGCCAGGTGCTATAAATTGTGAGTACCCAACACCTTGAATATCGCCAATGCGCGGTCCGATTAAACTGCCAAAAATTAGAAAATACAAAGTTGTGGTGATTACTGGAGGTAAAAATACCTGGCTCGAAATGCGAAACATACGTACCAGTTCACGTCTTACTAATGTATATAGGGCAATGAGTTGATATTTAAACGCCATTTTTAATAAGGTCCATAAAAAGTTCTTCCAGTCTGTTTGTTTTATTACGCATGCTGTGTATCTTTATTCCCTGCTTTGTTAGCACAGCAAATACTTCATTTAAAGTTAAATTATTATCAACGCGCAGCTCAAAAGTTGTTGCGTCAATTAAAGTAGCCTTGAAAGTTTGCATGTCGGGTAAATGTTCAATAGGGCTTTCAGCATTAAAAATAAAAGTTTGGTGGCGTAATGTTTGTAATAGTGCTTTCATAGAGGTATTTTTGATGATTTGGCCTTTATCTATGATGGCAATGTTTTTACATAATTGTTCAGCCTCTTCCAAATAATGGGTAGTAAGAATAATGGTTGTCCCTTCGGCATTCGTTCTGGTTAAAAAATCCCACATACTGCGTCTGATTTCTATATCAACTCCGGCAGTGGGTTCATCAAGAATGAGTACTTTAGGTTGATGAATTAGTGCTCTTGCAATCATAAGTCTTCGTTTCATTCCTCCAGATAAATGCCGTACTATGGAGTGGCGTTTTTCCCAAAGCCCAAGTTGTTCTAATAATGCTTCTGCTCTTGGTAATGCTTTTTTTCGTGAAATGCCATAATACCCTGCCTGATTTAGTAAAATTTGTTCACAATTCTCAAAAATATTAAGATTGACTTCCTGCGGAACAAGCCCTAAACAGGATTTCGCTTTTTCAGGTTCTGTATCCAGATCAAAGCCGTAAATTTTGATGTTTCCTGATGTTTTATTGACTAAAGTTGTAATTAAACCGATTGTAGTGGATTTTCCAGCACCATTAGCGCCCAGAAGGGCAAAGAAATCACCTGTGTTAACTGTTAAATCAATACCTTTTAAGGCTTCAACTCCATTAGCATAGGTTTTTGAAAGTTGTTTGATTTCTAAGGCATGCATGGCGTACTTTTTAAATAAAAGGAATATTATACACGATAATTTTTTTTCTACAGTAGAGTGTTTATTGAAACCTAAAAAAAGCAGTTACAAACGTAATGAGCTGATTTTCCAGGTTTAATTAGTCTCTATTCCCAGCGCATTGGTTCTGGTGACGAAGGCGGGGTTGAATCGGGAGACGAATCATCAATAGAAGTATATTTTCCAGTAACTGACCTTCTGATTTCCTCCATTTTTGCCAAGAGTGCCAGGTATTCAGGTCTAGTGGAGGAGTTTACTAGAGATTTTTTTTTTCTGTAGATGAAATGTGAGATTCATTCTTTGGTTTTTCTTTTCTTTCTTTGATCTTGGCATTTAATTCATTGAGAAACTTATCACCAGAAAAAAATCCTGAGTTTTTAGCATTTGTGGTGGGGGTAATTGGGTTGGATTTGGGTGGAGATAGTGGAGTTATTTTTGAGGGGCTTTCTTTTTGAATAGTTATTTTTTGGGGTGAGGATAATTGTCCTGAATCCTGAAGAAGAGTGGGATCTGGTTTATCTTTCAGATCGGGATTTGTTGTATGAATAATCCCTACAGAAACGTGATCACTATGGTGTGAACTCCCTAAAGGTTCAGTTTTTTTTGGAGATGCAGTTGTTTGTGAAAAAGGGAGAGTCGTACTTATATTGAGTTTACTACTTGTAATACCACTGAGAGTGGTTAGTAATTGTGTTAAAGACATTAGCTGCTCTTGGGCAGAGACAATCTGTGGGGTTAGTGACACAAACGCTTCTTCTGAACGAACTTGACCTTTTAGGATCTGGTTTTGTGAAGTAAGCAGCACGTTAGTTTGTTTTGTTTCTTCAAGTTGCCTTTTTAATGACTCAACTTCAGTAGAGTATGCTTTCTGAGCTAAATTAAAAGATCGTTGTGTTATTTCCAAGGTTTCTTTTAACTCTCGTATGATACGTTCGGATGGTGTGCCTTCTGGACCAATTTTAATGTGCATTGATTTACCAATAGGAGTAAAGCTATTTGTTTCTGAGTTATATTTAGTAATAAATGTAATCCAGCAATCAAGTAAATAGGGATTAGTTTTAGCTGATAATAATACGGTCGCATTCAGATGTTCTATGATACTAATATCGTGAAAGGTCTCTACGTTCGATTTAATAATTTCTAAAAGTTCATGAAAAAATTTGTTGATGACCTCATGATTCTGTTCTTTTGCCCATTGGTAGAATGAAGGGATTCCATTACGTTCGTAGTTGTCAACAAATTCACCGAATAGTTTAATAAATGCATTACTGATAGGCATTATGATAACTCCAACTCCCTGGAACCATAGTGCTTCATTTAATATCAACTCAGCTTAAAGTTCAATAGCTCTTCTGGAGGTTAAAAAATAAATTTTCATTTTTTGTATCGAGCACTGTTCTATTGAATTATTTTGCTAAGGCTATTATTCACAGGTAGCGAGGTAGAACGTGTTTTCATCCACCCAGTCATGCTAAAACGAGTGTGGTGTGTTTGACAGACTTCATGTGGCAATTCACTATTAAAGCAGACGAATCGATTTCCAATAGGAGATATATTTTTAATAAGTTGCTCTCCTGTATTGTATAGCAGTAGTTCGCCACCCAATTCTTTATGCCAAGTTTCATTTAAATAATAGACACATGAGATTTTTCGGGTCTTTGAAGATGCAAATTGATCGATATGTCTTTTATAAAAGGTTCCAGGCTGATAAATTGCAAAATGAGTTTCAAACTCTGCTAAACCAAGATACATGGTTTGATTCAGAATATTACCCAGGGTTATAAGTTTTTTTAAATAAGCTTGTATGGGGGGATTAGTCGACTCTTCATCTATCCAGAAAATTTTATCAGTTCTAATCGTGTTGTTTTGTTGAGCTTGTGTATTATGGCCAATTTTAGCGATTTTGAATAAATTTTTTTGATTCATTTCTTGAGCTATGTTTCGTAAAGAATGATAGTACTCCTCTTCCAGAAATCCATCAATTATATGAAATCCTTGGGTGCAAATATCGTGAGCAATTAAGTCGGAATTAAGCAACTTGTCTACCAACAAAGCAATATAATAGAGGGCATTTTACGCTAAGAATTCATTTTTGAAAATAATGATGAAGTAGATATCTTTCGCAACTTGCTATCATGAAAAACGGAGCATAGAACCATAATGTACGCGCCAGTACATGAGGATTCGAGTACCGTATCGACGAAGTATTTTTTCACGGTAGTAGAGCTTCGAAAGATGTCTAATGATTCTAGTCACTGGTTTGGGCGGTTTCGGTGTTAGGAGCACCTTCGAGTATTGTTTGATATTCAGGCCATTGTGGCATAAATTGAGTCATAAGCGCATAAAATCGTTTATTGTGACTAGCCTCTAAAATATGTACCATTTCATGTACAAGAACGTATTCAAGACATTTCAAAGGCTTTTTGATTAAATTGAGATTGAGCCAAATCCTTCGGGCACGAGGGTTACATGAACCCCATCGGGTTTTCATTTTCTTAATGCCCCACTGAGTCACTTTTACCTTCATGATTGATTCCCACTGTTCGATTAACTCGGGGACTGTATTATTCATTTCTTTTCGATACCAACGATCCAGAATGATTTGTTTTTGTCTCGGGGTTGAGTTGGTTTTTGTATAATAATGAATTAATTCATCTTGAATTGCGATTTGAAAAGGACCATTATGTTCTTCAACAATTAATAAATAAGTTTTCCCTTTAAATTGAATAGTAGCGCCAGTCTGTAAAGATTGTTCATTACTACAAGCTCTTGAGCGAATTCTATCTTGTTGGGCGCGAATCCACTCGCTTTTTTCTTGCAGCAGTTGCCTTATTAAGCGTTCACTATATCTTACAGGGACACTCACTCTCACTGAGCCATCAGGAGGATAAATTCGCAAGTTTATATTTTTAATGGGTTTTCTCAATACTTCTATGGAAATGTTATCAATTTCAATACGCATAGTAAAATGGGTTATTTGATTTATTTTTGAATTATACAGAAGAATGATTATGAAGGTGAATATTTGTGATTGCTGCAGCTTATATCATAGAATATCTAAAGATTTAATTTGAACTTGTCCCTCTTTGATATAAGCACTAATAAAGGAATATTCAGGAACCTCCATCCAGGTGGTAGAGTCTTGGGTAAGTGGTTCAGAAGAAATAATAATACTTTTTTTCTTTTTCCCAATTTTCATTTTATAGTCCCCATCGAAATAACCGTACCGCTCACCATAGGTATACCATAATGAGTGATAAATCATGTGTGGGGATAAATAATCCCTCAGGGTATAGTGTCCATAATCAAGAACATAACGGGTGGCTACCAGAAAGGATCCATTGGAAATGAAAAAATTAAGTGGGGATGAAATAGTGATTTGCTGTTTCTTTCGAATAAACTTCAAAATATCTATAAGTCCTAAAACCCCATCAAATACCATATTGATATCTGCTTTCTCGTTCTCTGGTAACTGGGAAAGAAATAAAGCATACATCCATTCAGAATCAGTGGTTCCTTTTATTTGTTTTTTGAATTCCGGTTTCATGTACTTAGCCATCGTAAAACGGATGTCTTCAAATCCTGCAAGACTACCATTGTGTGCAAAAGCAATCTCAGTGTTGGCAAATAAAAAAGGATGCACATTCTGATTTGATACCACATTTTTTTCACTGTACTCCACTCCCCGAATATGGGCAATCAAACAATTTGATTTGATTTTAGCAGCAATATTTCTTAGGTTTTCATCATAAAAAGGTAATGAGTGAATTCGGTATAAATAGGGTAAGGATGATTTGGGAAATAAATGATCCCAAGCTGCCAGACCAAAACCGGCAAGATTAAGCATCATATGTGGCATAAGTTTGGGGCTATAACTTTGTTTAATTAAGGAATTATCTGGTTTATACAGTAATTCTTCACATAATATAGATTGTCCAAGATAGCTCATTACTCTACACATAGGCTTATTCCTTTATAATAGTCTCCAGTTTTTCATTGGTTAATCGCACCATTAAGTTATTTAATTTGATTTGCAAGGACACAATATATTTGCAAAATAAATCAAAGCACTTATACCAAAATAAAGGGTTTTCCCTAGCCTGCTTTTCAAGTGTAGCCGTATTGATTTTTAGTAATACGGAGGGATCATTCGTGATGTAATCAAACATTTCAGGTTTTTTATCTATAAATGAAGGGGGACAGATTAGAGTATTAGGTCCATGCACAGCAAACCTGGCTCGATGTTTATCAGATTCAATCCCTCCATGCACAGAACCGCTTACAACAAAATAACAAGGACAATCTGTTTGTTGATTTTTGATCACAGCATACCTTTTGCTTGCTTCAATTATTTGTACACTTTCAAGAAAATTATAAAATTCATCTTTTGTAAATGATTTAAAAATAGGCAATTGATGCAGGTAGGAAAATTTATCCAGACGTTCTTCGATAGATAACTTAGTGATATTGCTGCGAGAAGAATTCAATCTTGTACATTTTGATTCATTTTGATATCGCATTAATTGCTTGATTGTATCCAACATCTCGCGTTGTCTATGTGCGACGTCTTCAATGAGTGAGCGGTTTATCAGGTATCTTATTTCAGGCATGAGGGTATAAAACGCATCATAACAGGTTCGTTCCAATAGAAAACATTCTACTTTCTGATGAGCTCTTACCGAAGCGGTGCAGGGGCTGTTTTGTAATAGACTTACTTCCCCAAATATATTCCCTTGTGATAATTGCGCTAAACTAATTTTGCCTCTTCCCAGAGCAATGACTGAGATATTCACTTTGCCATTTAAAATGACAAAGAGACCAAGTCCAGGCTTCCCTTGTTGTAATATATCTTCATTAGAAAAGGTAAGGAATTGGCCGAAGTCCTGCACTTGTTTCATTTGTAATTTATTAAGATATTTAAATGGATTCGCAGCCATTAAAGTATCGTGAATAGTATTATGGACTTTTGCATTCATAATTTTTTTATATTGATATCCATGATACAAGTATAGGAAACCAATACTAAATTGGCCATTCGTGTACGGGCAAGCCGAGTCTTTGCAATTCAATATAGGTTTTAGTGAGCCATTTCACATCACTGTTATGTTTGTTTAGAAATAGTCTTTGCCAGTCACTCGCGGTTCTCAAGGTTCTTATTCGTTCTTCAATAATAGTCAGATATAATTTGATGTCTTCGGGATGGATTTCAAGCTGGTGTAATCCTTCATGAGCAAAAGGCAGCAAAATATTCAAAAGCAATTCTGATGCATCAATTATTTTGTTATTTACCCAATGGAGTTGACAATTCAATCCATATTTCGCCGCTTGATAAAAATTATATTTTGCTTTTTTGAATTCTAATTGGGCTTCCAGAGGAATTTCTTGTTGTGAAAAGAAATGAACTATACCTATAAAAAGTGCTACGTTAGCACACATATCCAAGATGGTAGGTCCTGCTGATAAAAATCGATGCTCAATACGAAAATGAGGTTGGCCGTCTTGATTAAATCCAAGGACAGGGCGATTCCAGCGATAAATAGTCCCATTATGTAATTGCAAATGGAACAAATCTTCATGAGATAAGTCAATGTAGGGTAATATAGCACCATGGCATTGCTTATTTTCAATAAACAATTCCAATAGTGACTCTTTCAAATAATGATGGCCAAAAAAAGCTCTTGTGGTATGACTTTTTCCAGGTACTTTATCAATATGGAATAGTTGCTCAAAAAAAGGAACTCTGGTTTCAGACCATAAGGGTTGACCCAAAAGACAAAGTGAGTTGGCAGCTATCGCCAACATTGGAGCAGCAATAATTTGAGCTGTATTATAATATCTTGCTGATTCCTTTAATCCCACTTGTAAGTGTATGTGCAGTGCCGAAATTACACCTCCTATAGCGATTGACGGGGAATGCAGTATCAATTTTTCATTACCATTATTACTTATTATGGCAAAATGAATTGAATCCCCATGACGTAATTCGCTCATCCTGCTATCGATAGCATAGTAGCGATGCTCATTGGTTAATTCATGGCAACTAAAATTTTCTGGCAGGGCAGCAGGTAAGGCTCCGATGTAGATGAATTTTTTATTTTCTTTATCAGCCTTTTGATAGCATGCCTGGATATATTTTTGTAAATTTTCGTACAGAAGTGAAAATATTCTATTTTCTAACCAGTAATGATCAGAATTTATTTCCAATGTTGATTTTGCAACTTCTGGGACCAAATGCTGGTCTTTAATGGCTTTGATAAATTTTAAGTTAGAATGTATCGGCTGAAATTTCTCATCCAGAAGCCATCCCTCTAATTCCACCCCCACCTCTTTTCGTAATCCATTGGATAATTTATTTTCTTTCACCCATTTTTTTAGAGTATTTGTTTCTTTTGTGACCAGATCATGAAATAGATAAAAGTCATTATCTTGAAAAGAACTTTGATGGATCTTTGTTCCCATTGGTGATTCAACTGTTCGGAGAGTATCTTAATTATAGTACATATAGTTTATTATCTATGCATATTGATGTCATATACGTACATACTATAATTATACTCAGTATACTTAAAAATGAATTTTGTCCAATTAATAAGGATGAGGTATATGTTTACTCCTAATGCTTGTATAGATATTTTATATAATTACCAACCTTTACTGTTTAAGGAGCAGGCTCTTTGTAAAATCCCCGTAGCTTCACTTGGTAAGAAAGTTGCAATAATTGGAGCAGGAGCTGCAGGATTAGTAGCTGCTCACGAACTATTAAAAATGGGAGTGAAACCAGTAATATATGAGGCTTCTAATCGCATTGGAGGCCGACTATACTCTCAACCTTTTCAGCAATTGGATGAAGATATTCAGCCTTTTTCCGAATTAGGGGCTATGAGAATCCCACTAAGCAGCAGAATATTCTTTCATTATGCAAAAAAAATAACCTGTGTGATCAAGCATTATTCCCAGACCCAGGAATAGTAAATACTGATATTTATTATAGAAATACGCTTTATCATTGGGTTGCTAATCAAGAGCCACCAGAACCGTTTCATCAGATTGGCAAGGTATGGAAACAATTTATTAGTCCTATTGTTCAACAGATCCATACGGAGTGGAGAGATGGACACTTGGAAAAGGTACGTGAGATATGGCAAAAGCTTATTGATCAATACAGCAATAAGAGCTTTTATGAGGTATTAAAAACTTCTACTCTTATTAATGATCATGAAAAAATCAATCTATTTGGTGCCTTAGGCATAGGTAGTGGGGGTTTTAGTCCTCTTTTTCAAATTGAATTTATGGAAATTCTAAGACTTTTGGCTAACGGTTATCTTGATGATCAGATTTTAATTCGTAATGGAGTATCTGAATTTGCAAAACGGATGTTTCATTTGAAGGTTTCTTCACCTTTAGGAAGCATATCATTAGCTGATACTAACTGTTTGCATCTAAATCTGCCGGTTGTAACTATGGATTATAATACTGAAACACGAAACCCTATAATCATGGTCAAAAATCCTAAAGGAGAAATCTACCAGGAAGAATTTGATGCTGTTATCTATACAGGCTCCATGTGCACAGCTCATCTCATCAACCTTACTGGCAAAACACGACAAGGTGTATATTTATTGGAAGACAAGGTTAGAGCCGCAGTTAAGATTTCCCCTATGATTGCTTCATCAAAAACCTTTATCTGTACAAAGAGCAAATTCTGGATTGATAAAAAAATGCCTCAATGCCTTTTAACGGATGATTTACCTCGCGCAATTTATTTTTTGGATTATCCCCAAACAAAGTTTGGGGTCGTATGTCTGAGTTATACTTGGGGTATGGATGCCATGAAATTGCATGCTGTTGAACCGAAAGATCGAGTCGTTATGTTTAAACGAGTTATAGAAGAGATTTCGGGAAATGCTAATCAGTATCTTAAACCATTGAATGACGAAGTGATTTCTATTGATTGGATTAATGAAAAATATCAAAATGGAGCGTTCAAATTGTTATCTCCAGGAATGGGGCCAGGACAGCAAGCACTGTATTTTCAATTTCAATCGGTCAAAACAGCAGACGATAAAGGAATTTATATTGCAGGAGATAGTGTATCTTGGTCCGGAGGATGGGTAGAAGGAGCGTTATACACCGCATTAAACGCAATTTATGCAGTGGGGAAAAGATTTGGCGCAGAAATTCCTCCTGGCACGCCATTGGATCAGAATCCCGACTTGTACTATTACGGATAACCGAAGGATTAAGTTCAATTATTGTTTAGCGTTCAGCACCTATACATGGACTATCAATATACTCACCATTAATATCTAAAACCATATTGACGCTAGCTCGTTGATAGCGAGCCAGAGTATCGTATTGTTGCTTTGTAATATAACCATAAGAACTGCCACAATAAAATAGAGAAGAGGCACCAGGTTTTGGTTTGACTTGTACTGGAATATCACAATCCCACCGAAATTTTGTTAAATCACAATTGGCAAGGGCGATTCCAGTTGGTAGGAGAGATAACAGTATGCTGATAACCCATTTATTTTTCATAGAGTTCTCCACTTATTTTATTGTTTTCTTTAAGTATAGGATAACAATTGATGAGCGTATGTTGTTTAACGTGAAATAAATTTTCACAAGATTTTTCATATTGTTAATGTTATAAATTGGGTGATTAGGTTTTAATAATGGATAACTATGCTTTCATCAACAAAGGAATATCTTCAAGCTTTGCGTGAGGGGAAATACCTTCTTTTTTTGCAATGGCCACAATTTATTACTGAGTATTATGGTAACAAAGATAAAAATCAGGACGCTGATGAAATCTTGAGTTTGTTAATATTTGAATGGTTAAATAATGGTTTTTGTGAAGCAGACATAAAAAAATTTGCTGTTTTGTATGCTGTTCATGAACTTGAAGTCAGACCTATAAGAGAACAATTATCCTGTTCACTTACTTCAATTTCCATAGCACTTTTCCCATGCATGGTTTATCTTGCCCAAAATCTTCAAAAACATTATATGAGTTCTAAAGAATTGTCGAGCAAGGAAATACTCCAATTGATGGATAAGAATAATATGTATCTAGATAAGCAAATTTTTCTTAATTGCTTGGGGGAGGAACAGAATAAATTCTTTACCTGGGTTAATGAAGTGGAAAGTGCTGAGGTGAAAAAAGCATTTGACAGAATTTATTCTGTGACTTATCTGAGATATCTTATTGATGATTATCGTATTCAATTAGAAGCAACAGACCTTCTTAATGATAAGCTAAAAGCCTCTCGGCTCAGTATCATTATCCGATTGCACAAATATTTGAATGAGCAAACAGAATTAACACCAGAGGTGAATGATGAAATTGAAGTGTATGTAAAAAAAATCTGGGAAATGCAGCCCGCTGAATTTGAGGAAGAATTTTTAAAGGAAATTTCACCCTCCTCTTTTATAGACAACGCAGTAAGGTTCTTAACGGGGATGAGTGCGAGGTTTTTTAATATATTACAGCCGCCTACTCCCCCTGTGAATTTAAATTCTGATGTGGGTCAGAATCCTAAAGTTAATTAGTGTCTATTAGGCCTCTTGTATAACCTGTATCTTTTATTTCGCGCTATAAAGGTTTCTGCAGTGCTTATTTACTCTATGTAAACTTTGCTCTTCGAAACCTTTACACCTTCACTAAAGCAAAATATATAGGTTATGCAAAAATTTTTTTGCGTATACTATGCACCAATTGTTTTAAGCTAAGCTTTTTTGCCTCATGCAAGTGAAATGTAAACAGATCCAGGATGTGAGGTCTTATTATTATTTATTATGAGATAGTTTATTATGTAGTTTCTGCTTCATGAGCAAGCAACAATTTTTTATAAGTAATGGACTCTGGATTTCCCATATATCCCCCAATGTCATTTTTTCCAACCACTCTGTGGCAAGGAATAAATAAAGCCAAAGGGTTACTCTTGCAGGCTTGACCTATGGCTCTAGGGCTACTTTGCAATTTGCTCGCAAGTTCTCCATAAGTTATGGTTCTGCCCACTGGAATTACTAGTAATGCATTCCAAACTTTTTGTTGAAAAATGCTGCCTTGAGGTTTTAATGAGAGCTGAAAACGGTGATGAGGGTTATCAAAATAGGACTTTAATTCGTAAGCAATTAAGTGAGCGAGCCGATTTTTAGCTGGTTCGCCTAATTTTTTTGAAAAGGAAACATTAAAAATAAAATGCTCATCATGTACTACTTCCAGATTACCTATAGGGGTATTAAAAATAGACACGAAGAGCATTTCAGTATTCAAAAATTAATCGCCTTTTTTCCCTGCCAATTTTTCTTTAATACGAGCAGCACGACCGGCAAGATTTCTTAAGTAATACAATTTAGCTCGACGCACATCACCTCGTCTTTTAACAGTAATACTATCAACGATAGGGCTGTAGGTTTGGAAAACACGCTCTACACCAACGTTGTGAGAAATTTTACGTACTGTAAAAGCAGAATTTAACCCACGGTTGCGTTTAGCTATTACTATTCCTTCAAAAGCCTGTAGACGCTCACGGTTACCTTCAATTACTTTCACCTGAACGAGAACAGTGTCGCCTGGACTGAAATCAGGGATTTCCTTGCCTTGCATTTGCTCAGCATTTATTTGGTCAATAATATTAGTCATAGACTACTCCTCAAATTGGTTTATCCTCATCAGGAATCACCGTGTTCGCATTTAAACTCAGCAAGCAATCGCTTGTCTGTTTCACTTAGTTGTATTCTTTCAAGTAAATCCGGCCGCTTTAGCCAGGTTTTACCCAGAGATTGTTTTCTACGCCAGCGGTCTATCTCCTTATGGTTTCCACCTAACAAAACATCAGGTACATTCAGACCATTTATAGTTGCTGGTCGGGTATAATGAGGACAGTCGAGTAATCCATTCATAAATGAATCTTGTTCAGCTGATCCCAAATGTCCTAGACTACCTGGTATTAAGCGAATTATCGCATCTATAAATACCATTGCGGCTAATTCACCACCACTTAAAACAAAATCTCCTAGCGACCATTCCTCATCGATATGATTACTAATGATTCGCTCATCAATTCCTTCATATCGTCCCGCAATAAATAGCAAGGGCTGTTTGCTGACAGCTATCTGCTTTAGATCGCGTTGTTTAACTGCCTTGCCTTGCGGGCTTAAATAAATTGTTTTGCAGTGTTCATTCATTTCACTGCGAGCATGCATTATTGCCGCATGCAATGGCTCATACATCATGACCATTCCTGGTCCACCACCATAGGGTTTATCATCAACTTGTTTATATAAATTTGATGACCAATCCCGAGGATTCCAGTAATCAATTTTAACTAGACCTTGTTCAATGGCACGACCAGTTACCCCATAATGGATGCTTCTCATTATTTCAGGTAATAAGCTGATTACTCCAAGGTGCAATGTCACTTAAAAATCCACATCCCAATCAACAGTGATCACTTTTTGGTTTTCATTGATATCAATGACATACTGGCCTGGTAAATAGGGAATTAAATGTCTCCTTTCGCCTTGCACAACAAGCACATCATTCGAACCAGTAGGCATAATCTCAATAACTGTTCCAAAAGAATCACCTGTTTGGTTTATAACATTCATCCCTATCAGTTGGTGCCAGTAATATTCACCAGCTTCTAAAATAGCAAGCTGTGACTCTTGTACAGCAATGTCCGCATTAGTAAGTGAAGCGACTAATTCACGTTCAGGATAACCTTCAATTTGAGCAATAATAGTTTTATTGTGTACTTCTATTGCTAACAACTTAACCGGTTGCCACTGTTTGTTTAAAAAGACGTGCCAGTCACTGTACCGCAAGATATTATCACTAGGATCTGTAAAGGAGTGAACCGTGACAAAGCCTTTAATACCATGAGGCCGGCCAAATCGACCAATTACCACCCAGTTTGTCTTTTTATCCACTGGACTAAGCAGCTGTCTCTGAGTTTTTATTGTATTCTTTTACCAAGGCACTGACTCGATCGGATAATTTAGCACCGACCTTTTGCCATTGGTTCATTTTATCCATATCAATGTGAAGTTTTACTTCTTGTCCACGTGCTATAGGGTTAAAATAACCAATACGCTCAATGTAATTTCCATCGCGACGTTTGCGGCTGTCAGTAACAACCATGTGATAAAAAGGACGCTTTTTTGCGCCAGCTCGTGATAAACGTATAACGACCATTATTTTCCTCTACTTTAGAGTGGTTATATAAAAATGCCGTGTATTGTACGAAAATTACCTCGGCATGTGAAGTAATTCTTACGAATTATTTTAAATCATCTGGAAACATGCCTTTTAGTCCGGCCATACCTCCCATTCCGCGCATCATTTTCTGCATTCCACCAGGTTTGGTAAATTTTTTCATCATTTTTTGCATCTGCTCAAATTGTTTTAACAATCGATTGACGTCCTGAATTTGAGTTCCAGAGCCCAAAGCTATGCGTTTTTTACGGGAACCGACAATAATTTTGGGGATACGGCGTTCTTTAGGGGTCATGGAGTTAATAATGGCAATGGTTTGCGCCATCGCTTTATCATTAACTTGTTGCATAGCTTGTTTAGGTAATTGATTCATACCGGGTAATTTACTCATCATACCAGCAATGCCACCCATATTATTCATTTGCAAAAGTTGTTGTTTAAAATCTTCTAAATCAAATCCTTTTCCCTTTTTTAATTTTTTTGCCAGCTTCTCACTGGCCTGCTTGTCGGCCTTACGTTCAACTTCTTCAATCAGAGTTAAAATATCCCCCATACCAAGAATTCTTGAGGCAATACGCTCTGGATGAAAAGGTTCCAAGGCTTCTATTTTTTCACCACTACCTATAAATTTTATTGGTTTCCCGGTGATTTGCCGGACTGACAGAGCGGCACCACCTCGAGCATCGCCGTCTGTTTTAGTCAATATGACCCCGGTAAGTGGTAATGCTTCATGGAACGCTTTTGCAGTATTAGCCGCATCTTGACCTGTCATGCTGTCGACGACAAAAAGTGTTTCAATGGGATTAACTGCTTTGTGCAAAGATTTAATTTCTGACATCATGTCTTCATCAATATGCAGACGTCCTGCAGTATCGAGAATAAGGATATCCATATATTGTTTTTTAGCGCTATCCAATGCTTTTTGAGCAATTGTGAGTGGCTGATCTTTGGGGTCAGAGTCGACGAAGGCAACATCAATTTGTTCTGCCAACACTTTGAGTTGGTGAATGGCCGCTGGTCTGTAAACGTCAACACTCGCGAGCATTACTTTTTTATTTTCGGTTTCTTTTAAGTATCGGGCAAGTTTTGCGGTACTGGTTGTTTTACCAGAACCTTGCAAACCAGCCATTAAAAACACAGCGGGAGGTTGGGTTTTATAATTAAGTTCAACCCGTTCATCACCCATGACATGAATGAGTTCATCATGTACGGTTTTGATGAAAGCTTGGTCTGGATTTAAACTGGTTAAAACTTCCTGACCGAGAGATTTTTGTTTTACTTGTTCGATAAATTCCTTAATAACAGGTAAGGCGACATCCGCTTCAATAAGCGAAAGCCTCACTTCGCGCAAGGCATGTTGAATATTGTCTTCTGTCAGACGACCTTGACCCCTCAGATTTTTAAAGGTGCGGGTCAGACGTTCGGTTAAGTTTTCAAACATATGTAGTACCTAAAAAAACAATTACTATAACACAGAGAATTAAAAATATACTACCGAGAAAGGCGTATTAATGATTCTCCTTAATTAATTAAACGAAAATCAATTTTAGTAGTCTCTTAATTTGATTATAATTGTTATAGAGTAATATAAACTACTCTACAGTTAAGCGAAGCTAATCTCACACTCCTCTCGACTTATTTTATTGGTTAATTTTATACTCATGCGACTAAGGATTGTATTGGAGCTAGGGATATGCTTTTTGTTTTCATTTGTATTGCAATAGTTTGTGGTTTTGTCTTATATAAATTTTTACCTCAGTTTGTGTCAACTTCTGTTTTCTCGATAATAAACAAACCGAATTCTAAAGAACTAACTCATGATGGAATTACTACCGCACTAATCCGATTAGGATATCCTGAATTCGAAGGGGTTTGTTATGGATTCACTCTAAATTGGGCATTGGCAGTGGCTCAGGGTAAAGAAACTTTATTCTACCGTCAGCTGCATCTTTTACGAGCTCATCAATCGGATTTACCAAACACCTTAGAGCAAATTCAGGAAAAAAGAGAAAGGGAGCATCTGTTAACTAAAGACGAGTCAATCATTGAAACGTTACCTGAATTGGGGAAGAAAATTTGTATTGCTCAAGACCCGGCACAATACAAAGAAAAGTACGGAAAATTGGTATGGCAACCCGATATTAATTCTATTTTGAAAGCCATAAACTCCAAATCATCGATTGTGAAACAAATTTTTTATAAAACACATACTTTTTCAAACCAGGAAGAAGCAACAGAATATTTTGAATTATTAAAAAAAACGGGGCTACAGGATAATGTGGCAGTAATTATTAGCACTGCTGATCATGCCATGGGATTTAAATTAGCCGGAGATGTTTGGCGTTTTATCAATATTAATAACTTATATCAACAGGACAAAAATAAGCCTTATTTTGAATTGTCATCCAAGAACCTGGTGAAGGAGCTCTATCGTGTCTGTGTAGACAATCTTCAGGGAAATCGATTGACAGTGAATACTGATTTTATTTCTGCTAATTCTCAGGAAAAACTATCAGGAACTCTAAAGAATATTTACCCAGCGTTTCCCCTCAGAGATAAAACATCTTACAGTGAAAGATTGGCTTTTTTTAACATGGCTGCAACCCAGGGAGATATGGATTCTGTAAAAAAATGTATAAACTCAGGATGGTCTATTTTTTCTAGACGGCGACTAAGTGATGACTCTCCTATACTTAAAGCAATTTATTTAGGAAGGAGAGAAGTTGTTCGAGCTATGCTTAGTGCTTCACAACACCGAATCAATCAAAAGCGTAAAAGCGATTCCGCTACTTTGCTTCATATGGCCTGTCGATATGGTGGTAGTGGCATAGTAGAGGATTTATTAAATATCAAAGGCATTGCAATTGACCCCAGAGATAATAAGGGACGAACTCCGTTAATGCTCGCTTGTAAAAAATCAGTAATAACAAATGACAGGAAACTATTTAATTTATTATTTTCAAAAGGAGCCTCTCTTAAAATCAAAGATCATAAAGGTTTAACGGCTCTTGATCATGCTATTAAAAATGAGCATACCCTGGCAATAAAAATGATTGAAGAGAGATTGCAAAAGGAAGCACGTACGAAGCAATATTCAAGGCCTCGTCAATTCAGATTTTCTAATACAAAGGGTACTTTATTTTATTCTGGATCCAGGGCAATTTGTAATGATCTGCCTCAACCCGGTTTTAGTATGAAATGAGAAATATAGCTAAGTTGCTGAAAATACAGTGCTGTCTAATATGAAATTATAATATGCATTAGAAAAAATCTTGTTATTAATTTTATGTACAGAATACTGGTTTTTCATTGCATAACATCATATGATGTTTTTCCATCGGACTTGTACTGATATGAGGCGAATTATCTCAACCCAGGTTGATTAATTTTATTGTTCAGTATATTAAGGGGTATATTTGGTTATTTTTTATTCGATTATTAAGGTTTCCTTAAGCTTATTTCTTTATAATAAACTTTTGATTCTAAATAGTCCTCACTGAAGGAATACAATGAGTAATAAAAAACATTCTCTCACCATATTTAGCTTGACTATGATTACAGTTGGTTCTGTGGACAGTATCCGTAATTTACCAGCTACTGCATTATTTGGGAGTCAGTTGATTTTTTATTTTATTCTGGGGGCTTTATTTTTTCTTATACCTACTGCATTAGTTTCAGCGGAGCTAGCTTCTGGGTGGGCTAAGCAGGGTGGTGTCTATATTTGGGTTAAAGAGGCTTTTGGTAAAAAATCAGGGTTCATGGCCATTTGGTTGCAATGGATAGAAAATGTCATTTGGTACCCTACGATTTTATCTTTTGTTGCTGGAACAATCGGTTATCTAATTAATCCATCTTTGACTACTAATCCTTATTTCCTTTGGGCAGTCATTGTAAGTTGTTTTTGGGGGGCAACTATCGTGAATTTACGTGGTATGAAATCATCTGCCATGTTTAGTAATATTTGTTCTTTAGCAGGATTATTATTGCCGATGTCTTTGATTATAGGTTTGGGCGTTGTTTGGATCGTTCAAGGTAACCCCTTACAAATTAGTTTTGATATACCAAGTATTGTTCCGCATTTGTCGGATCAAGGAATGTGGGTTTCATTAACCGCCATTATATTGTCGTTTTGCGGGATAGAGATTGCAACGGTACATGCGAACGACGTTAAGAATCCTCAACACGCTTTTCCCAAGGCACTGATTTATTCTGTGGCAATTATTTTGAGTACTTTAATATTAGGCTCGTTAGCTATCGCTGTGGTATTGCCGCAAAATGATATCAATTTAGTTGCTGGAATTATGCAGGCATTCTCAGCATTTTTTCTTAAATATCACTTGCAATGGATGATGCCAGTAGTGGCTGTCATGCTGGTGTTGGGAGGATTAGGTGGAGTGAGTAATTGGATCATCGCTCCAACTAAAGGATTATTGGTTGCTGCAGAAGAAGGCAATTTACCAGAGATATTTCAACGAACTAATGAAAAAGGTGCACCTGCTATGATGTTGTATGCTCAGGCATCTATAGTAACAGTATTGTCAGCCTTATTTTTATTTATGCCCAGTGTTAATGGTTCTTATTGGTTATTAACTGCATTGGCTGCTCAATTATATATGCTGATGTATTTGATTATGTTTTTGGCAGCAATTAAATTACGTTTAAGTCAGCCACACCATCCAAGGCCCTTTAAAATTCCTGGTGGAATCGCTGGTATGCTCTTTGTTGCAGGTATAGGTATTATTGGAGTGGTCACTACGTTAGCTGTTAGCTTTATTCCTCCTGAAGGGATTAATGTAGGGAGTACTGCACGGTATGAACTTACCTTAATCGTTGGCCTGGTGTTGATGTGTGCCCCCCCATTCATCAGTACCTGGTTGCAATCTAAAGGAGTGGATTTGGAGCCGGCTGTTTAATGTTACATGACAAGTTAATTTAATAATCTTTTTGTTAGTGTAATGTTCAAATTATGAGTCATATTGATGAATTATTAACAGAGTTAACAGCACGATTACCAGAGCTGGAATGGAAGATCAGTGGATGGAGTTCTTCTATTACCATTCATAATTTACCAAAAGGGTTATTCTCTTCAGGGATTGAATTAACTGGATCTGACTGTATTAAAGAAATCAGGGATGATATTCAAGCGTTACAAAAACATAAGGATGGGGCTGGTGCCTATTTTTTAGCTGAACGTATTCAACAAAAGATTAATGTATTAGTAATTCTGTGCCAGATGGATAAAAAGAACATTAAACATGAAAAAAAGGCTCCTTTTGATTTAACAATGTTAAGTACAAGACAGCAATGGATTAAAACCATGGAAGATAATATCCGAACATTAGAACAGCAATATCAATCTATGATAAATACTTTTGAACAAAAGAATTCTTACTCTAATCCCACAACAATTTTGCATTTGCAAGCTGAGTTAGGGGAAATTGAAAGAAGACTTACCATTGCAAAGGAAACTTTAAATCGAGCTATATCCTAAAATCTCCAGATGTAATTAAAGAATAATTCTTTTGCATAATAATATTATGCTGTAAATTAGAGACGCTTAAAAAATCATAATAAGGAAAGGAGTGTCTCCATGTCAGATAAGTTCTCACATATTACAAAAGATATCAGTACACAATTAGCCAAGTTCCGCAAAGAAATGCCAGAGTTCATGGCTGGATTTTCTGCGTTGGCGCAAGCTGCAACCAAAGACGGTGTTTTGGATAAAAAAACCAAGGAATTAATCGCTATGGCTCTAGCAGTGGCGAAACAATGTCCTGGTTGTATAGGGTTTCACTCACAGACTTTGGTGAAATTGCAAACATCAAGAGAAGAGTTATTAGAAACACTGGGCATGGCAGTTTATATGGGTGGCGGCCCTTCACTGATGTATGCTGCAGAGGCTTTAGAAGCGTTTGAAGAGTTCAGTAAGTAACCGGAATTCGATACAAAAGGCAAGGAAATGCCCTTTATATCGTTAAACGAACGTTATCCCGTAAAATGCGCGCAGCATTGATACGAGATCTGCTCCAAAATAGTCTGCTTCCCTATCAAAAAATAACATCATTTTTTGATAGGGAACTCACATCAAGTAGTTATTAGAAGCCAGCCTGTTACCTAAAGGAAATAGAAATAAATAAAGGACTTGGAAAATGCGAGTATTAGCGAAGCAATTCACAGGGTTTAATATCCGTAATAACAATTTCAAGGCAACATTTTCTTGTTTAAATCGTTTGTAGAAAAAATTCAGGAAGAGTCATTACAGTAAGTGCTACTGAGGAGATAGTATAGACGCCATATGTTGCATTTGTTTCTCTTGAGGACTCGGTTCGCAGGGATATTTTTTGCCAAGACCTAATAGAGCGACTTGAGAAACTGTCATTTTATCTTTATCACTTTGTTGACTGGATATCTCTTTGTAAGTTTGTTGAATGAGCTCGTTCATGACAAAAGAATTAAGTTGTACCCCTTGCGGCAAGCAAAAAATAGGTTTGCCTTGCGTTTTTGCGACTTCATTAGCCTGGACTAGTGTTTCAGCAATACTTTCACTGGTAATGGTGAGTACGTGACGTGCGGATCTTGCCCAGGCTTGAGCTTGAGGGTCTGCTTTCATTTCCATTTGCGGGATATTATTAGCAATATTCATGTAATTATTTATTGTATCGGCCTGTATATATCCACTGATAAGAATTAAACTGATAAACAAAAGACGCATTTTAAGTCCTCAAGATCCTTAATTAATGTGAGTTCGATATCAAAAAATGAGGCTATTTTTTGATATCGAACCAGACTATTTGGGAATAGATCCCGTATCAATGCTGCGCATTTTACTGGATAACGTTCGTTTAACAATATAAAGAGCATTTCCTTGCCTTTTATATCGAACTCACGTTAATTCTTATTTAATAAATAATAATTACTCGGGTTATCTGGACATTCATGCGGTCCACATTCTAAGAATGTACTGATTCCATTTGCAAGAATCAAGATAAAAAATACCCATATCATTACTTTTACCCACTTATTTTGCACTCTATATTCTGGCATGAAACCTCTATCAAGGATTAGAGCCGTAGAAATTAGCAAGATAATTATTAAAAAAATTACTGCTGACCAAGTGTAAAGATGTAAACCAAAAAAAAGGTTTCCATAACCAGGATCCCCTGGTGTTAAATGAATATAAATCTGTCGAACTGAAATGGCCAATCCTAAAAGGCTGGCTAAAAGCATTAATCCATAATGTGAAGTTCTAATACCCAATGTTAAATTCATAACAAAACAGAGTGCCACTGCAACATAGCAAATTCTTTGCAAAATGCATATAGGACAAGGTAGTTCATGACGAGTTAATTGATCTATGAATGCGAAGATTAAAATGCAGCAAATTATGAATAATCCTGAAGTATTTCCAAAAAGATGGAGTCGCATTTGTTTGTTCATAGACTCACCAGATGGCTGTGATAATTGAAGCTTATCAATATAAGAAACAAACTAAAAAGGAATTGTAATATTATAGTTTTATTAGGTTTATATAGAATTTGTAAACCTATTATGAGATAAAGCAAAAACAGCACTATCATCATGATGGCCACCGTCGCTTTTATGAGTTACATCAAAAGTATAGATGGTCTATTGAACAATTTCTAAACCACTGATTTCGATCGCGTTGATAAGGGCATTATAAGTTTGATGTTTTACGAGTATTTCTTTATAGAACTGTCAATAAGCTAAGGAAAAATTCGGCTAGATTTCGTCATTGAGAGTCGATGTTATCCCTGCAAAACTTTTGTAGCCTGTCGCCCCAAACGTTAACGAGGGATCTTCCAAAGGTGGTTTTATACAAGCACGGAGATCGTCCATAATTCTATGCTTGAATTTATTGATCCTAAAAGTTAAATTCCATGAGGTTGAATCAATCCCAATTTGAATGCAATAAATAAAAAAACAAATAAAGATAATGAAATCGCAATTCTAATGGTTAATGCTTTAACAGTACGTTTTGATTTATCGGAATCTTTGACTAAGTAAAATAGTCCACTTGCTAGAGAGGCGACAATAAGAATCATGACAAAGATGATGAAGATTTTAGTGAACATTTGTTATACTCCTGACATTGCTAGCTTCAGAGGAATGTTAGCTAACCTAATGAGTAGTTGATTATAGATGCCTAGTTTAACTTGTTTTAATTTTCGTTTCACCCCAAATTGGTTAATGCTTGTTCTAGCTATCTTCTTTATTTCTATATTTGTAGGACTTGGATTATGGCAAATACAAAGGGCAGATGAAAAAACTAAAATGATAGTCGCCCAAGAAGCATTGGCAAAGCAAGATCCATTGATCTGGGAGCCTGGCCAAAAACTGCCAGAACAGTATCAAAAGATCAGGCTACAAGGAATTTATTTACCTGAATTGTTTTTGCTTGATAACCAACATTACCAGCATCAGTTTGGTTATGATGTTATTTCTCCGCTGCTTCTTGATGATGGTTCAGTCGTTATGGTGGATAGAGGATGGGTTTCTGGAGATATCACTCGACGTATTTTTCCTGAAGTTCAAATTCCCCACGGAAGTTTTAAAATGCTAGGTACAGTATATTTCCCAAGTAAAAAACAGTGGGTATTAGGACCTCGCTTCGAAGAAAAAGAAAATAAACTGACCATTCTTGAACTTATAGATGAAGAAATACTGAAACAAATTTTGCAAAAAAAGGTCTATCCGTTTATTATTCGCCTCGATAGCAGTGAACCTTTTGGTTTTGTACGTGAATGGGAGATAGTATCAATGCCTCCGCAGCGCCATTTCGCTTATGCAATACAGTGGTTTGCTATGGCGTTGGTTATCCTGATTATATTCGTGGCATTGAACTTAAAGAAAAATGAATAAACAATACATTAAATACATTACACTTTTACTCTTGGCTGTCATTTTTGTTGCGCCCGGAATAGCTGCCTATTTATTTTATAAAAATCCTTCTTGGTTAGGTAGTTCTAAAATTAATAAAGGTAATTTGCTTTCCACACCAGTAGCTCTGAACCCTTTAGATAGTAATGCAAAATGGCGCATCATCTATTGGACTCCTGATGGATGCGATAAGACATGCCTTAAGCAGCTTAACTTGTTAGGAAGAGTTCGTCTTGCTTTTGGTCGAAAATTGTATCAGGTGGATGAGTGGTTAATTCTTGGCAACAAAGACTCGTTACTGGCTGAGGAATTGAAACCCATTTTAAAAGAACAGGATATACATGTTGCAGCGCTATCATCAGCCGAAATGGCTAAGTTGGAAAACTTGTCTCCTCATGCAAAAATATTTATAGAGAATCCAGATAATTACCTCATATTAAGTTATCAACCCGGAGGTAATCCAGATGATATATATAAAGATCTGAAACTTTTACTCAACACAACAGAAATTAAGAGCGGATAAATTGATGTCTAATAGTTCAATACGAGTAGCTGCTACCCTTGCTGTTTTTTTGGCTTTTTTGGTGGTTATGTTAGGAGCTTATACTCGTTTAACAGATGCGGGATTAGGTTGTCCGGATTGGCCAGGTTGCTATGGTCGATTGGTGCTTCCCGGAGCAGATAAAGAGCTGCACCAAGCTCAGGCTAAATACCCCGATCTCCCTATTGAATCAACAAAAGCATGGACTGAAATGGTTCATCGATATGTGGCAGGAACTTTAGCTCTTTTGATTTTTTTTATTGCATTCAGGGTATTGTTAAGACGACATCGGGGCGACGATTTACCTTGGCAACTTCCGTTGACTTTATTGGTGTTGGTTATATTTCAAGCGGTATTGGGAATGTGGACTGTTACTTTAAAGTTGTTACCTGTAGTAGTGATGGGGCATCTTTTAGGTGGGATGTTAATCGTAGCTTGTTTGAGTCGTTTTCGTTTACAAATGAGTGGGTTAAGTGGACAGGATTTACCAAAGTGGCGGCCATGGTTACGTTGGGGTGTGGTTATTATTGTATTGCAAATCGCCTTAGGTGGTTGGGTAAGCGCTAACTATGCTGGTATTTCTTGTGTTGGTTTTCCAACATGTAATGGCGTTTGGCTTCCGGAATTGCATTTTGCAAAGGGATTTAATTTATTTTCTGCAGTAGGGGCTAATTATCAAGGGGGATTACTTGAAAATGAAGTCCGGGTTAGTATTCAATTCATTCATAGAATTGGAGCCATATTGACTGCAACCTATCTATTGATTCTTTCATTATTGATATGGATGCAAACTCGTTCAAGTCGTTTAAGAGCAACAGCTCTTATTATGACTGCGTTAGTATTGCTTCAATTTACTTTAGGAATAATGAATGTGGTTTATTTATTACCAGTAAAAGTCGCAGTCGCCCATAATGGGATAGCAGCATTATTACTAGCAACAGCATTTTGTGCTTTGCATTTTACCAGAGGGAGTGATAACCATGCGTACTGAATGTGCCACTCGACTTCCAGTGGATTGGCGTGACTATATAGAACTGTGTAAGCCACGTGTTGTATTGCTCATGCTATTAACCGTAGTGGTAGGAATGTATCTGGCAGCTCCAGGTTGGGTCAGTTTAAGATTAATAGCCTTTACCTTAGTTGGAATTGGATTATGCGCTGGCAGCGCTGCTGCAGTTAATCATTTGGTAGACAGACATATTGATTCTATTATGGCTAGGACAAAAAAGAGACCAGTGGCTTATGGGCGAGTCTCAGTAACACAAGCGTTATGGTTTGCTGTGATTATTGGGATAATGGGATTGAGTGTGCTCGTTGTTTTTGTTAATAAATTAACTGCGTTACTTACTTTTGTAACTTTGATTGGTTATGCAGGTGTTTACACAGGTTATCTAAAACGTGCCACATCGCAAAATATTGTCATTGGTGGCTTAGCAGGCGCTGCTCCTCCTTTGCTGGGTTGGACTGCTGTCACTAATCAATTGGATCCCCAGGCATTATTATTAGTACTAATCATATTCACCTGGACTCCCCCTCATTTTTGGGCTTTAGCCATTTATCGATATAAGGAATATCAAGATGCCCAAATTCCAATGTTACCTGTGACGCACGGCATTCAATTTACCAAATTGAATGTTTATCTCTATACTGTTTTGCTGCTGGTTGTCAGTCTTTTGCCCTTTGTTGTGGGTATGAGTGGTTGGGTTTATTTGTTCGGGGCTCTAGTGCTAGGCATCAGATTTTTAGTTTGGGCGCATAAATTATATCGTACTGATAAACCTGTAGTGGCTATGCAAACATTCCGGTTTTCTATTGTGTATTTGATGCTATTGTTTGTATTTTTATTAATTGATCACTATTTTTGAGGGGTTAAAATGAACATAAAAATTAAAGGGACCACTTTGACAGTTGTCATATTGTTAGCCCTGGCCAGTTTGTTTGCCGGCGTTTATATATCTCAAAATCTTCATTTTAAGAAAAAGATCAACGTTGCTGAACTCCATGGAACTTATCTGGAAAACCCAAGAACTATTAATAATTTCAGTCTGACAGGTACGGATCAGAAAGTCTTTAATAACTCAAGCTTGCAAGGTCGATGGACTTTGGTGTTTTTTGGATTTACCAATTGTGGCTATCTGTGTCCTACTACGATGGCAGAACTTGGAAAAATGTACCGAATTTTGGAAGGAAAAGGGGTAAAAAATTTACCGCAAGTCGTGATGATATCCATAGATCCACAACGAGATAATCTTGATAAATTAGGCAATTATGTCACTGCTTTTCATAAGTCGTTCTATGGAGCAAGAGGTGAAGAGGACTCAATTAAATTAATGACGCATGAGATGGGTATTGCCTATGCCAAAGTCGCTAATAAAGACAGCACTGATCCTCAGAACTATGATATACAACATAGTGGCGCTGTGATGCTATTTAATCCCCAAGGCGAGTTAAATGCATTTTTTACTACACCACATCAGGCGGATATGCTAGCTAAGGATTATATCTTATTAGTATCCTAGCTAGAGGCTTGATGTTTTATCTATGCAGGAAGCAATGACTAAGACCGACTTAGTTTTATTTGATGTCACAAATCATACGGAATGCAGCCAGGTTAATTAATTCCCTATTTATAGGAATTCAAAAATTATTCTCCAGTTATGTTTATTTTGGAGGATAATTTGTGATTTTTAATCTAGGCTTTAAGTAAGGGTTGTTGACATTTCATTTATCTTAGCTTAAAAACCGCGATTTTCTCCAAGTAGGTGCTCCTGTAATTCTGAGGGGAGCCCTGTTGTGATGCTTAAAAGTTGCTTTATTGCAGTGGAGCTAGGTGAATTTGTTTGGATTGTTGAGATTGATCTGTGAAATTACTGAGGAAAGTTTAATTCATGAAAATTGCGATATTGGCAACTAACCCACATTTATATTCCCATAAACGGTTAAAGGCAGAAGGGGAAGCTGCGGGTCATGAGGTTAAAATTATTAACCCTTTATATTGTTATATGAATGTGGCGGCCTCTAACCCTAAGGTACATTATCGAGGTGGAGCACCTTTGCAGCATTTTGACGCAGTAATTCCAAGAATTGGTGCTTCAACTACCTATTACGGCACTGCTGTTTTGCGCCATATGGAAACAATGGGGATGTACACCCTAAATGAATCTATTGCTATTTCACGCTCTCGGGATAAATTTCGATCATTGCAACTGTTGGCACGCAAAGGGATCCCTATGCCGCTAACCAGTTTTGCTCAATCCCCTGATGATACTGAAGATTTGATTCATATGGTAGGAGGTGCTCCTCTGGTGATAAAGCTGTTGGAAGGAACACAAGGTAAAGGGGTAATTCTTGCTGACAGCCATCAATCAGCGGTGAGTATCATTAATGCGTTCAAAGAGATGCATGCCAATATTTTGGTTCAGGAATTTATTGAAGAATCTCGCGGTACAGATATACGCTGTTTTGTTATTGGGGAAAAAGTGGTTGCTGCGGTAAAGAGGCAGGCTAAAGAAGGAGAGTTTCGGGCAAATGTTCATCAGGGAGGAAAGGCTGTTAAAGTGAAATTGTCTCCACAAGAACGTGCAATTGCCATTAGCGCTGCGAAAACCATGGGGTTAAGAGTTGCTGGTGTTGATTTAATTCGTTCAAATCATGGCCCATTAGTTTTAGAAATTAACTCCTCACCAGGCCTGGAAGGTATAGAAAAAGCAACTAATGTTAATTTAGCTGGAAAAATTATTGAGTACATTGAGAAAAAGGCAAAACCAATTAGTTTGAACCATAGATTTCATGGGTAATTTTAATGAGCTCCTGATTTCGAATCACTCTTGCCAATTAACCAGTCTGCATTAACTTCAAGCTCTTGTGCCAATGTTTTTAATATTGTTTCATCAGGACTTGTAATCCCATTAAGTAAAGCTTCTGCCTTAAATTTTGGAATTTTAATGAGTTTGGACAGTGCATCAATTCGTTCAGCAGTGGCTTCTGGTACGCCGATGCTGTCTAATTCTTTATTCAGCCTCTCTGAAAATCTCTTGTTAAGCATAGGTTTGCTCCTAATTAAAGTGATTTTATTTATTCACAAACATTTATTTATTTCATATAGCATAAAAATGAAGTTTTGCAATTTTTATTCAAAATTCTCTAATTTTATACGATATATCAGTCTGACAACAAAGAACCAAACATGATTTGCATAATCCTGGAAAATTCAGTGCAATAATGGCTCGTAGTAGATTGAACTGCTTTTTCCAGGATAATTAATTTTGCTTATGGATGGCTTCATTGACGTATATTATTTTGCAGGATTAAAGAATGAAAAAAATCAATTTTGATTGACGCTTGATTACAGTGATGTAAAATCGATGAAGTTTCAGTGACATAGCCATTGTAATTTTAGGATGATATATGCTCTTAAAAGCAGAATCGAAGTATCCTTGTGATTTAATTTTGTTTGGTACATTAGGTGATTTATCTTGCCGAAAATTATTGCCTGCATTATATCAATTGGAATCTGCCAACTTACTTCATGAAAAAACCAGAATTATCGGGTGTGCACGAGAAGATTTGGATTTTTCTGCTTATGTTGATTTGATTAAAAATAAAATTCAGAAATTTTTATTAGCTGAAATTGATGAAGCAATCTGGTTACGTTTTATCGAGAAATTGATTTACTGCACACTTGATTTAAATAAACCCGATGATTATCAAAAGCTAATGGATTACGTTAATCCATCTGACCGAGTGGTTATTTCTTATTTGGCAATCCCCCCAAGCCTTTATTCTCAAACTTGTCACGGTCTTTCTCGTCTTGGTTTAACTGATAAGCCATCGCGAGTTGTTTTAGAAAAACCAATTGGTCATGACTTACCCTCTTCTATAGCAACTAATGAACAGGTAGCTTGTTTTTTTTCAGAAGATCAAATTTACCGTATTGATCATTATTTGGGTAAAGAAACGGTATTGAATTTATTAGTACTTCGTTTTGCCAATTCTGTTTTTTCGACAAATTGGGATAATCGTACTGTCGAGCGAGTTGAGATTTCGGTTGCTGAAGAAATAGGTGTTGAGGGTCGTTGGGAATATTACGATAAATCAGGGCAAGTCAGAGATATGCTACAAAATCATCTGTTACAAATATTATCTTTGATAGCAATGGAACCACCCTTGAGCCTTTCAGCAGAAAGTATCCGAAGTGAAAAATTAAAAGTATTAAAATCGTTACGTTTTATTAATAAATCAAATGTACACGACCATACAATACGAGCCCAGTATAGGTCTAATTATTTAACAAATGGTAAAAAAATACCTGGTTATCTGGAAGAGGAAAGAGCTAATGAATCCTCTAAAACGGAGACTTTTGTAGCGATTAAAGCCTATGTCGATAATTGGCGGTGGTCCGGTGTGCCATTTTATATGCTTACTGGTAAAAGATTGCCTAAAAAGCAAAGTGAAGTGGTGATATATTTTAAACCGCAGCCTTACAATATTTTCCACTCAATCAAAGAAGAACTGCCACCTAATCAGTTAATTATTCGTTTACAACCTGATGAAGGTGTTGAAGTGAGGATATTGAATAAAATACCAGGTCTTGGCGAACGCATGGAATTGCATGATAGTAAGTTGGATTTAAATTTTCATCATAGTTTTAAAACTCGAAGAATTGCGGACGCGTATGAGAGATTGTTGCTAGAGGTCATGTTAGGTAATCAATATTTATTTGTAAGTCGAGAAGAAATTGAGCAAGCTTGGCAATGGATCGATAGTATTATCTCAGCCTGGGAAGAAGAAAATATTCCATTGTATACTTATCCAGCAGGTAGCTGGGGTCCTAAGGAAGTCATCCGCTTATTTAATGGGCAAGCACATGTTTGGGGTGATCAAAATGCCGCTTCATAGTTTTATGGATGCTAAACAGTTGACGCATGACATGGCAGAAAAGTTAAGTACTATTTTGTCCGATGCTATTAAGCTAAGAGGCGAAGCTTATTTGGTGGTTTCGGGTGGTAAAACCCCTATTGATTTATTTAAGAAGTTGGCTGCAACTGATTTGCCCTGGGAAAGAGTGATTATCACCCTGGCTGATGAGCGCTGTGTCAGCCTTAATGACCCGCAACGTAACGAACGGTTGGTTCGCGATTTTTTACTGCAAGGTAAGGCAGCAAATGCCAAACTGATAAGCTTATATGATGAAAGCACTGATCTCTTAAGTCATTTGCATGCAGTGAATAACCAAATTGATTCTTTGCCAACTTTTGATGCGGTGATTTTGGGAATGGGAGAGGATGGTCATACCGCATCGTTATTTCCATGTAGTGATGAATTAAGTTCAGGTTTGGATGATAAGGCACAAGCTGTACTTTTAGTAAATCCCAAAACGGCTCCTTTCCCTAGAATTAGTTTATCAAAAAGACGACTATTAAATAGTCGGATTATTTTTTTACATTTAGTAGGTCAAAAAAAGCGGACTGTCTTAGAGCAGGCTATGGAAAGTAATAAACCAACCGTTATGCCAATTTGTGCTGTTTTACATAATCCGAATGTCAATGTGGAAGTGATGTATGCTCCGACTGATGAGGGAAAAGAATGCATCCTGTAGTAGATCAAGTGACTGCAAATATTCAAAATCGTAGTACTCATAGAAGATTACAGTATTTACAGCAAGTTGCTAAGGCTCGTACAAAAGGTCCTCAACGCAGTGTTCTGCATTGTGGAAATTTAGCGCATGGTTTTGCTGCTTGCCTTAAACAAGACAAAGCCATTTTAAGAAGTAATTCAAAAGCCAACATTGCTATTATTTCTGCCTATAATGATATGCTATCAGCACACCAACCTTATGTTACCTTCCCTGATTTGATTAAAGAAGCGATATCTGCTGCTGGAGGAGTTGCACAATTTGCTGGTGGCGTTCCTGCCATGTGTGATGGGATTACTCAAGGGCAAGCAGGGATGGAGTTGAGTTTACTGAGTCGTGATGTGATCGCTTTATCTGCTGCTATTGCTTTGTCACATAACATGTTTGATGGCGGATTACTGTTAGGTATTTGCGATAAAATAGTTCCAGGTTTACTAATGGCAGCATTGTCTTTCGGCCATCTGCCGTTTATTTTCGTGCCTGCTGGCCCCATGCCTTCTGGTATCTCCAATCAGGAAAAAGCAAGAATTCGTCAATTGTATGCTGCAGGCGAAGTAGATAAGAGTGCTTTATTGGATGTAGAGGCTGCATCCTATCACTCTGCTGGAACTTGTACATTTTATGGTACGGCAAATTCCAATCAATTAGTGATTGAATTGATGGGGTTACAACTTCCTGGTTCTTCATTTGTTAATCCCAATACTCCTTTGCGAGATGAACTAACTAAAGCGGCTGCCCGTCAGGTCATATTATTAACTGATTTAAATTCTGATTATATGCCAATAGGGCAGATGCTTGATGTGAAAAATATTGTGAATGGAATTATAGGATTATTGGCTTCAGGGGGTTCTACCAATCATACCATGCATCTTATTGCAATAGCTGCTATGGCAGGGTATTCGGTAAATTGGGATGATTTTGCGCAATTATCCGCAATTACCCCGTTAATCGCTCGGATTTATCCCAACGGCCATGCTGATATTAATCATTTTCAAAGAGCTGGGGGAATGGCTTATTTTATTAAAACTTTGTTAGAAGCTGATTTACTTCATCCTGATGTGAATACTGTGATGGGTTTTGGATTAGATAAGTATACCCAACAGCCACAACTAATTAATAATCGATTAACTTGGGTTGCTGGCCCAAACAGATCCAGCAATAATGATGTTTTAACATCTGCTGCTGCTCCATTTAAACCTCAAGGTGGACTTCAGGTTTTGAGTGGTAATCTTGGAAGGGCTGTCATTAAAACATCCAGCCTTCAAGATGGTCATCAAGTCATAGAAGCCCCGGCAGTAGTATGTGCAAGCCAAGAGGAATTTGAACACTTGTTCAATCAGGGGTTGCTTAATAAAAATTGTGTGGTAGTTGTGCGTTTCCAAGGTCCAAAAGCCTGTGGCATGCCAGAATTACATCAATTAACTCCAAAACTTGGTGTGCTAATGGATAAAGGTTTCCAGGTTGCCTTGGTTACTGACGGTCGTATGTCTGGAGCATCGGGTAAGGTACCAGCTGCAATTCATGTAACTCCTGAAGCTGTAGATGGAGGGGTTATTGCCAAGATAGAAACCGGTGACACGATTTTGATTGATTGCACAAGAGGGATACTCCAATTATTAGTTTCTGATGAAAAATTGGCGAGTCGCCCCTTGAATAGCCCGGACGGACATAATTCTATGCAAGGTATGGGTCGAGAGTTATTTAGTAATTTAAGATTTCATTTTACTGGTGCAGAACAAGGCGCTTGTAGTTTATTTAAAGGAAATGAATTTTGTTATGATGCATCATGATTTGACGCAGTATGCGATTGTAGCGGATATAGGGGGTACTTTCGCTCGTTTCAGTAGGGTGAATCTCATCAATTTGCAGATGGATAAAATCGAAATTTATCCTTGTGCCGAGTTCATTAGTCTTGAGTCCGCGTTAGTAACTTATAAAGCCCGACATTCTCTGCAGGAAATAAAACATATTGCTATAGCGATTGCGTGTCCAGTCATCGATGATTTGGTTAGTATGACGAATTGTCATTGGCAGTTTTCAATAACTGAATTAAAACAGGAACTCGGACTTGATGTCCTGGAAGTCATGAATGATTTTACAGCGATTGCAATGAGTTTGCCTGCCCTGTCGAGTCAGGATCTGATTCCGGTTGGTAATGGTTATCTGGATAGTAGTAAAGTGAGAGTGGTGTTAGGCGCAGGAACAGGTTTGGGCGTTGCTTATTTAGTCCCAAATCAACAAAGCTACACTGCTTTTGCAGGGGAAGGTGGTCATGCGGATTGGGGAGCAAAAACCGAGCAAGAGTGGTTTATTTATAACTACTTAAAAAATCTATATCCACGTGTATCTTATGAGCGTTTATTATCAGGGCAAGGTTTGGAAAATCTATATCAAGCTTTAGCAGCATATCATAGTAAAGAAGTTGAATCTTTGTCAGCAGCACAAATTATATCTATGGCACTAAGTCAGGGGTGTTTTATTGCTCATAAAACTGTAGCTCAATTTTTTTCAAGTTTAGGAGCTTTTGCTGGTGATTTGGCCTTAACCTATGGAGCTTTTGGTGGCATTTACATTGCTGGCGGCATTGTACCACGCTTATTGTCCTTGATACATCAAAGTGAATTCAGATCTCAATTTGAAAATAAAGGTCGATTCAGCGATTTCAATGCGCTAATTCCAACTTATGTGATTGTAGCAGCTCAACCTGGAATTTTAGGTGCAGGTGTCAGTTTGAAACAATCTTTGTCAGGAGCGCCCCATGTCATTTCCTGAATGGAAAATACAACCAAGTACAGTATTTTCAACATCTCCAGTGATTCCAGTGATAGTCATAAGAGAATTGGAGCAAGCAGTACCCTTAGCGGAAGCTTTGTTTGCTGGCGGAATTAATGTACTTGAGGTGACATTAAGGACACCGGTTGCGATGAGCGCTCTAGAATTGCTTATCAATACATTTCCCGAAGCATTGATTGGAGCTGGGACTGTTATTACTCCTGAGCAACTGCATGAAGTGCTAGCTGTAGGAGCTCAATTTGCAATTAGCCCTGGTCAAACGAAAGAACTACTAATGGCAGGAAAGAAAAGTGAAATTCCTTTGATTCCAGGTGTCGCCAGTGTCTCAGAATTAATGGAGGGTTTGGGCATGGGATATTCTCATTTTAAATTTTTCCCTGCTGCGATTGCTGGGGGTACTCCCATGTTGAAAGTGATATCGGGGTTATTTCCTCAGGTCAAATTTTGCCCAACAGGTGGAATTAATGCAGCGAATTATGGTGAGTATTTGCGGTTGCCAAATGTATCTTGTGTCGGCGGATCTTGGATCGTTCCGGAAGAGGCTGTAAAAAATCATGATTGGCCTTTAATTACAGATTTGTGCTGGGCAGTGAGCTCTAAGCGGGAATCGCATTCACAAAATTAATATAGTTATTTTTTATTGAACTCCGCTGACATTCCGAGCATTACGAAGAGCCTCTCAGTTTAGGGTAAAAAGCAGGTGATTCTTCGCTGCGCCCAGGATGACACTGGTGAGCATAGTAGAGCAGATGTTGAGACAGAGTATTTAAAATCAAGGAGCATAAGATGGCTTGGATTGTCGCAATAATTGGGTCAGTTGCAGGTTTTTTATTTGGTTATGATGAGGGAATAATTGCCGGTTCTCTGGATTTGGTAAAAAATCATTTTGATCTCACGGTAACACATATAGGCGTTATGGCTTCAGCCTTACCATTTGGGGCATTGTTTGGTTCTATGTTGATTGGTGCCTTTATGGCATCAAAGGGAGTTAAACGGTTTGGCAGGCGTTCATTATTATCCTTTGCTGGCTTTTTGTTCTTTTTTGGTGCTTTAGGGGCTGGGTTTGCTGATTCCATTTCGGTACTCATTTTATCTCGATTAATTTTGGGCCTTGCGATTGGAATGGCCTCGGTATTAACTCCTTTATATTTGGCAGAAACAGCCGCGTTGGAAGCACGGGGCGCAGTAGTTGCTATTTATCAACTTGCTTTAACTGTAGGTATTGTTTGCTCTTATTCAGTGAATTATCTATTGATAGAACATCAGGCATGGCGAGTAATGTTTGCTTCGAGTGCTTTGCCCGCTTTGTTGTTGACCATAGGGATTTTATTCATGCCTGAATCTCCCAGATGGTTATGTAGCGTTGGACGACATAATGACGCAGCAAAATCCTTAAGAAAATTGAGAAAAACAAACTCGATTGAACACGAATTAAGAGATATTGAAACCACGTTGGCGAATGAACCAAAACAAGGAAATTGGTTGCTTCTATTTCGTAAGCCCTTACTGCCTGTATTGATGTTAGGAACGATATTATTTTGTTTACAGCAATTAAGTGGTATCAATGTGGTCATATATTTTGCGCCTGAAATATTCAAAAATTTAGGTTTAGGCAGTACAACAGGTCAAATATTGGCAACGATGGGGATTGGCATGGTGAATTTGCTGGTTACTATCATCGCAATTTTGTGTGTTGATAAATTAGGACGGCGTAAATTGTTGTTACTAGGTTTTGCTGGAACCAGTCTGAGTTTGTTTGCGTTGTGTCTTTTTTCATTAAATCATGTCGCTTGGCTATCCTATTTATCGGTTATTTGTTTAATGGTTTATATTTTTTCGTTCGCTATTAGCGTAGGACCTATTCCACATATTGCCATGGCAGAAATTTTCCCTCTCCATGTCCGTGGTGCGGGGATGGGTTTGTCTTCTATGAGTAATTGGTCATTTAATACGATTGTGATTTTTAGTTTTCCAATCTTGCATAAGATGTTTGGTATAGAGATTACTTTTGCACTATACGCGGTAATCTGCTTTTTAGGCTTCATTTATACTTACGTTTATATGCCAGAGACGAAGAATATTAGTTTGGAGCAGATAGAAAATTACATCATGTCGGGTAAGCCTTTACGATTTTTAGGGCGAGAGGAAGAACAAATTGATGATGCGTCCACTAAATCAGAATCTTCCTTATTGGCTTCTACGAATTAAAAGCGATTGGCAAAGTAAGCGATACCAATGTATCAACTGCCTTGAATCTTTTTAGAGCTTCAAGGCAGTTGATATGTTCAATGAATTTGAATAATGGGACAGGGGTCTTTTCTTTTTGCTTGCATAGAAAGACTTTATCATAAGTTAAAAAAGTATTTTTTTTCATTGTAGCCATCACTTTAAAAATAGTCAAAATCATTCATACTGTCCGTTTTAAACCTAAGATTGTCCTTTTTAGACCATAAAATTTAATTATGATTGATTTATAATTAACCATTTTATTCTTTATCAAATAATGGAGGAATGATGCCTTTAGAAGTTATAAATCTTGATCCTCAAGAATCACCTACTAAATACTATGAAACACATGCATCGGATACATTAGGATGTATACCTGATGGAACCGGATTACAAATTATTTTTAAAATTGATGGTAATGATTATCTCCTTGCAGGCCCCCGTGCTGGTAGTTTATTGACAGTTAATGGTGGTAAAATTGAAAATAATACACAATCCTTTTTTAGCCAGATTATTGAAGAGGTCGATGAGGAGAGCTTCGGTGTTTTAAAAGTTATCCATGACAACAAAGAAGGGTACCAGTTGATTGTGAGCGGTAAAAAACATGCCCTTCATTTTGAAATGAATAAAACAATACAAAAATATAAACCAGGCGTATATGCTTACATCACTTTTACAGCTACCTGTGAAGATATATCACTGGATGATCTTAAAAATCTGGCAAATCAATTGTCGCCAACAGCGAAATTTTGGGCTCAAATAGGTGGTTTTTTATTCGATCATGTAAGAATAGCTAGTAAATGTGAAAATTTCAAAACCTATTGGCAAGAACAGCAAGGCTTATTGAATACATTATTATCATCCATGACAACTCAGTACCACGAATTGCGCAGTCAAAATCAGCTTCTTATAACACCTGAACAAGCTTTTGAAGTTGATGAACTCAATTCGGCCTGGAATGCTATTAGAAATCTTGATAGTTTTGAAGCGCTTAAACGAGTTTTTCAACATACAGTTGGTCGCTATTCTGAGCGTGATGGATATTATATCTTTAGAACAACAGATGTTTACCAGCTAACCCAGGGTACAACTAATATAAGTGATATATCAGGAACATTCGAAGCAAGTAAAGTATTTAACGATGATGCAGTTGCTACTGTATTTCCTTTGTTGGGAGCAGATAAGGCTAGCACTCAATCTACTGAGAGAGATTCAATTGCGTCATTAGTACATAGCGGATATTCTTTTCTCGCCAGTAAGGCAGGCATCCCAGAAACTATGAAACAACCCATAGAAGAAAATATTTTAGGCGCAAAATTGTAATTATCAGGAGGGGCAATCAGAATGATTGTGCTCTCTATTTGTCTCAATCTGTCAACATGGTTGATATTGAACAGGCTTAAATGAGGATATCCTGAATGCTTGGAGCTGGCTTATTTGATCCAAATGATTTGTACTGGGTTTTAAAAATATTTGATTTTGATAAAACATTAACGATCAAGGCATCTTTTGATGTTGATACCGATCCAGAATCTGTACGTTTGAACATCAAAAAAGATATGAGAGTTGAACTGCAACGAAATGGAGGGCTATTTGCAATTTGTTCTTATATAGACTCTCCTAATAACATTCTGATCTATCTAACATCCATATTTGGTCAGAGACCAAGTCTTTTGGAGCAGGTTGAACAGTTTGTTTTCTGTGAGAAAAGGAGGCAAAAAGTACATGCTTTTACTTTAAATGTATATAAGATGCCATGCTTATCATTTCCGGTTTGCATTATTACTTTACCACCAAGAACCAATTCAAGAGACCCACTAACAGGAGAGAGAAATAAAGCTTATCATATGGCTCGAGAGGCTTTAACAGAACATGGTGAAAAGAATTTACCAATTCAAACGATTATTCAATACTATTTGGAACACTATTTATTAAAACCAAGTAAATTTCTCATTCAATTTTATGATGATGACAGCAAAAATGTTGTAAAGGCACAAGAGTTAGTTTTACCTGGCAGGGACTTTAAACTGGAAAGCTATCTAGTCAAAGAAGGTATCGATGCATTTCAGGCGGAGCTTGTTTCTAATAGTAGTTTAAGTGATTTGATATGTAACTACTAAATGAGCAATGCTAAGTGAGGTGAAGCTCAACACTTCCTTAATTTCTCTACCATACAAATGAAATAAAGTTTAAAAAAGAACATTGAGTTTCACTTGCTCAACACCAACCTATGGTAAATTTTCAATGGTATTTTATGGTGTGTTGAAATTCAATCTAAAATGCCGACGTGCCGTGGCTTATCCACGGCTTCCATGGATCCCACACACAAGTCGCGAGATGTAGGTTTTAGCTCGAATTGTCAACAGACCCTAGTTTATATCACATTCATAATTTCTATTTTATTCTCCAATTGTTCCCTTAAATGAATGGCTCGGAGGACAGAAACATAACTCCAGGTTAAAGAAGCGGCTCCTTGCTGGATTCCTGTATTCAAATTGATTTGCTCACTTAAATTCAACTCAGGACCATATTGTTTTATCAGTTTTAAATAATTATCCCCTTTCTTTATGTAATTCATGATAAGAGGGTAATTATTAGGGTTCGTAGACATATTATCAGCCAAGGTAAAATAATATTCAGCCATTGTTGCTGTTAAGATAAACCAAGGATTCCCGATACTATTCGTTTGATAGCCATCATAAGTGTCTCCAGGGTAGCGGCCAAATAATATTGCTCCGGAGTGGTTTTTATTGATAGGAAACATGAAGTTAAATTGTTCGTGCAAAGCCCTCACTGTATTTTGCACAAAGGTATGGTGTGGGGCAAAAATTCCTTCTTTTTGGGGGTTAATTAAAATGCCTAACATGACAGATGAATCAAGCTCCCATGTCTTTTGGGGACCAGGATGCGGCAATAAGGAAGCTTGAATTATTTTATTTTTTTGATCGAGGTGTTGTTTTAGCCGGCTATTGATTAATCTGGACTGTTTTTCATAAAAAACGGCAGCTTGTTCATCGTGAAGTTTATGAGCCAGAGCCGCGCCATCTGCTAGAGCTTTTTGTTGCGCCATGGCTGTAAAAAAATGATAGCCAAAAACCTCTTCCCACAGATCAAAATTTGCATCTTGCCAATGATGAGAGATGTATTCCAAATCCATTTTGATAGCACCCATGGATTGAGAATCCATGGTATTGTTGTAAAGATGCTTTATTACATACTCTTTGTCATTGCTATTTAAGAGTTGTTGGGCAAAACGAATTAAAACGGACGCTCTGAGCGCAGGACCATCATTTTGCGGTCTTCCCCATTCTCCATCGAAAGGATTGCCATTGATATAAAATTTTGGTTCTCCAAGTATGTCTTGCCCAGGAATTGGGTCAAATTGATGTTGGATTTTTTCAGTCCAAGCAACATATTCTAATAAAAGCTTTTTATATTGGATTGAGTCGGTGGATTCGTACCAGGTTTCAATTAATCCCATGGCTATTGCAGAGTCTCGTATCCAATCATAATAATAATTAGGGTTATGTTGTGAAGGTGAGGCTACAATGGCTCCATTAGGTTTAATATTATTCAAAAAATTTCTTTTTAATATTTGAATGTCTTCATGAGTAAATATTGAAGCCATGGTTTGAGAGGCAAAAAAAATCATTAAAAAAAAGATCCTTTTCAACTTAATCTCCTGAATAATTGGTCTGTTGACAATTGCTCTCTAGCCGCGGTACATAGGTGCTTTAGTATGATCACGAAAATGAAATGTCAACAGATCCTGGTTAATTTTAAAAAAAGAAGGTCGTCATAGTACAGGAAATGAGTTTTTCAGGCCATAGTCTTTAAGGCGAATTATTGTAAAATGTGTTTATCATCAATAACTTTTTGATAATTGGTTAAGAAAAAGAACATCATTTTTTATAGGGCCTATACCCTGTTAAAGAGGGGTACAAAGCTCCTCTCAAATTAAGCACTGTCTCTGATAAGATCCATATCTTTGTTGGGTTGATATTCAAGAAGATCACCTGGTTGGCATTGTAAGTAAGTACAAATTGCATCAAGAGTGGCAAAGCGTATTGCTTTCGCTTTGCCATTTTTTAAAATGGATAAATTGGCTTCAGTAATTCCTATTGCTTCGGCTAAATCTCTAAGTCGGCATTTTCTTTTTGCCATCATAACGTCCAAATTAACAATAATTGACATAGATTAATGCTCCTCAAATTGCGAGTTCGATATAAAAATGGTAATTTCGACATAAGAAAAATACTTGTTTCCTATGTCGAATCCTCTTTAAATAGTTAATAAGGCGTCCGTTTTTAATTTGTGTGCTTCTTTGATAATCCATGAAGCGACTAAAATGATAAAAGCGGTGATCAAAGTAGATATGTTAGCTGTTCCTAAGGTAATGCTTGCAATTCGTTGACCAGATGGATTCGTGAAAGTTAGAGCCGCAGTAATCAAGGGTTGATAAATTAATTGGATGAATTCTCCTAATATCATGTAAATACTGATATTTTTAATAAGTCTAATGTTTTCTTCTTCAAATAAATGCCCACTTTCATATAAGCGAAACAATTTTGCCAATTGATGGCATATTAGAACAGTAATTGATAAGGGTAATGATTCAATAGATAAAATAATGAAACGATGCAGCAAAAAAAAATGGGAGGGGTCTTTCACTGGAGTCGATAGTAGTGAATGCCATGCCCCCCAATTTAGCATGTTTTCTAAATGAAAAAGAATCAAGTAAGCTGTTATCAGGGGGAGCCCATAAGCTAATATTTTAAATAATAGAAAAAACAAATGACTCATTGATTTAATTTTTTGCATTATAGCTATCCTTCTAAAGTGAAATTAAGCATATTATATGCAAAAATTATCGATTTACAATAAAAAATTTCCTTAAAATGATAAATTTTTATCGAAATAAACAAATATGGGATTGACGATGTTGTAAGTTGAGATCATTTGTTGACAATAGATTGAATTGCTCTTATCCATTCAGGATGATCGTTCATACAAGGAATTAATACAAATTGCTCCCCGCCCAGTTTTAACCATTGTTCTTTTGCACGAATCCCTATTTCTTCCAGGGTTTCCAGGCAGTCAGCAATAAAGGATGGACAAGTGACAATAAGGTTTTTAATACCTATGGCTGCTAGTTCAACAAGAATTTCATCAGTATAAGGTTTAATCCATGGGGTTTTGCCTAGTCTGGATTGAAACGCAGTAGTGTATTGGTGATTTCTTAATTGCAATTCCTTTGCTAGTAATAGACTGGTTTGGTGGCATTGGGCTTTATAGCACGCTTGATTTTTGTCAGATATAGGAGGGCATATTTTTTTACAAATTGTATTGCATCCACTCTTATGAATATGACGTTCAGGTATACCATGATAGCTAAAGAGAAGGTGAAAATCATCTTTAAGGTAAGGTTTGATGATTTTTGCTTGGGCATGGATATAATCGGGTTCAAGGTAAAAATCACGAATTATCTTGATTGATGGGATGACTTCCTGTTTTGCAAAGTAGCTCATGATTTTTTCAATGACTGATCCGGTAGCAGCAGAAGAGTATTGAGGAAATAAGGGTAAAACCGTGACAGTACAGCAATCTTTTAGTTCCTCCAGAGCAGTTTTAATTGATGGGTTACCATAGCGCATTCCTAAGGCAATTTTGTATTTATTGCCAAATGCTGCCCGTAATTGGTTGACTAGGTTTTGACTGTGATGTAAGAGTGGCGAGCCATTTTCAGTCCATATTGATTGATAGGCATGAGTTGATTTTTGTGTTCTGAAAGGCAAAATAAGACAATATACTAGAACATAACGTACTATAGCAGGTAAGTCTACAACTCTTTTGTCAGTAAGAAATTCACGCAAATAAATCCTAACCGATGCAACATCAGCATTGCCAGGTGTGCCGAGATTTATCAGTAATAAACCACATTGCATCAGCTAAAGCCCGCTCATAAAATAAAAAGGGACATAATACCTTAAGTTGATGGTCGCAGCAGCATAAATATTAATTATACTGCTGCGCTAAATAGTTTATTACATCAATTTGATTAAGCTATTTCTTCTTGTTCAGTATTTTCACTTAGCGCAACAACGTTGGAGGCATGTAGACCTCTTTCACCATTGACGACATCATAGGTGACCACTTGTCCTGGAACCAGTGTTTTATACCCAGTGCCGTGAATTGACGAGAAATGAACAAAAATATCTTCGCCACCACCTTCAGGGATAATAAAACCCCAACCCTTGGCGTTATTAAACCACTTGACTTCGCCTCTAGCCATGAATCCTCCTTATGCTAAAGCTTATCAATCGTCGACTGACATATGCAGTCAGCTGATCAATTGCATTCTTCCTTAAATGACAATTGCTAAACGCCTATTTTGCAATAGGTAATTTCAACATAACGCAAAAAGGGATCATTACTCAATAGGTTTATTAAAATTTATCTGTAATTTATATAATTTTAATATTAGGTTTTGCTACAATAACTCGACTTTATTGATAGAGAGAGTATTTTGTTTCGTATAGATGATAGACTTCAATCGTCTTGTTTTATCCTTGGTGAATGGCCTTTATCTACAGTTCTTCTAAAAAATGAAGCATGTTATCCCTGGTTTATTTTGGTTCCAAGGAGAGTCAATATTCATGAGATTTATCAACTGGAAAAGGAAGATCAATTGTTATTAATGGAGGAAATTAATCAATTGTCTCTCTTGGTTAATGATTACTTTAATCCGGACAAGCTTAATATAGGGGCTCTCGGTAACGTCGTTCCTCAATTACACATACATGTTGTTATTCGTAGAAAAAAAGATCCTCTATGGCCTCAAGGTATTTGGCAATCTTCTATGAGTCCTACTCCTTATCCTGAAAGTAAACTGAATGACATACTGTCTTCTCTGAGTGATTTGATAAGGGAATATAATAATTTATAACATAGGAGCGATTGCATCTATATATGCTGGAGTGATTCCCATATTCTGCTAGGAATACGGGTTGCCACGTTATGGGAAATTATAAAATAAGTTGGCGTTGAACACTTTCTTTATCAGGATAAATTCCTTGAAGCGCAACGCTTATTTTAATTGATGAAGAGTGATTGCATTGCCTTCGGAATCCAAAGCGATTGCCATTCTGCAAACTGGTGAAGAGAAAATATCCATTTTGAATTGAATTCCTTTCGATTTTAACTGGGATACCAGGTTATCAAGATTTTCTACTTCGAAAGCAATACTTCCGCCAGAATTTGCACTGGGCATAACTCCTTGAGCCAAAGTAGTAATTGCAAAACAACCGCCTTGAGGCAGATCATATTCAACCCATGCGCCTTCTGCTGAAATGTTCCCGACTTCAAGCCCGAGTGTTTTTTCATAAAATTGCCGTGCTCTGACCATGTTCTCAACAGGGTACATAGTAAATGCTATTTTTTTTATCATGATGGCTCCTTGTCGAAATTTAAATGTACTCTAACTATTAAACAAATTATAAATTACAATGATTAAAATTCACTTGAAAATAAACGATAATTTTCATGCTTAAAAAATTGATGTTCTTATTATGGATGGGAGCAGGATTATTAAGTTGTGGTCGAAGTATTGATCAACAAATTTCTAATATTGTACCACCTGAACAATTCCCCTCTAGCTCTAAGGACTACAAACTGGTTAAAAATTTGCCTTATTTGGCTTGGTGGAAGCAGTTTCATGATCCAGAGCTGGATCGCTTAATTGGAACAGGCTTAAAAAATAATATGGACATACAGGTTGCAATAGGCAAGTTGCAACAAGCTCAGGGGGAGTTGCGTCAAGTCAAACTGAGTTGGATTCCTTATGTACAAATATTCGGAGGATATTCTACTAACCCGGCGCTTGGTATTCCAGGAGGGTTTTATGGAGTTTGGCCAAATTATGCTTTGAATATTATGCAACTTTATACCCAACAAAAACAGGCCAAATATAATGTTCAATATCAGCAGGCTGCTATAGAGGGTGTGCGTTTGACATTAATTGGTCAGGTAGCAGCAGCATACTTCACATTAATTGCTCAACTGGAGCAACTAAAGTTGTTGGAGCAACTGGATAGAGACTTAAAGTCATTAATTGCATTGAGTAAAAAAGAAATTAAGATAGGATTAAAAAACGATATTGATTTAGCGCAGTTGCTATCCAACGAGCGATTGGTTGCAGCACAAATAAAACCAGTGAAACATAATATTGTGGTTAGCCAGAATGCTCTGCGATATTTAATTAATGAAAATCCAGGCTTGGTGAGAAGTAAGAATAATTTTGCTCAAATGGATTTGATTCGTTTTAAACCTGGGAGTCTGCCAGCTACAGTACTAAGCAATCGTCCTGATATGAAAATGGCTTATTATGCTTTAAAAGCAGCACGCACAGGTATATTTGTTGCCTATAGTAATTTTTTCCCAGTTATGCAGCTGGATGACTTCATTGGAGAAGCCCATTTACCTGATAGCACGTTCGAACAATCCACTGATGCTTATTTAAACTGGACGATAAATCCAAATACTTTTGGCAAAGTATCAGCTAGCAAGGGAGTTTATCATACGAAAGTGGCAGAATACGTTAAAACGGTTCGATTAATTTTAAAAGAAGTTGATGATGCTTTCTCCGCCAATAAAGGGATGACAGAACAATTTTTATCCTATTGGCATGCACAAGAGGATTATCAACATAAATACAGGTTACAAAGTGGTTTGTTAAAAACAGGATTGATGTCCTATAAGGAATTATTGGAGAGTAAGATTTATCTGGATAACTTGGCACTTTCAACAAATCAGGCTAAGCTAGAACTGGCCATGTCACTGGTTATGTTGTATCAAGATTTGGCCGGTGGTTATGCTCATAGTGGATAATTGGTTTGGCATTCAACTTGTTAGTCTTAAGGGTAAATAGGACAAAATAATATTTTTGCAAGCCATTCGTGGTTTTGATGGTTTGTAAAAGGACTTGGATCACGGAGGTTCAGTCAGTCGTCTCAAACCAGGCAAGAGTGTGATGGCTTATGTAGCTTGTGATTTCATTTCCAGATACTGTACTTAACTGGATAGCTGTATGGTTTGATAATAGCCAAGATAATGATCGGAACTATATAAATCAAAGGAAAATTTGTTGGTTATTCTATGAGAAATTTAACTGAATATTATGAAGGGATTAAAAAGCGTCTTGTTCATTTGAAACATTGGATTACGATCACTAATGTCATTATTTTTATCGGCATTCTAACAGCAATTATCTATATTTTTTCTTATTTGATTCCTTTTACTGATAATGCTTTTGTAGTGAATAATGTCCGTCCTGTTGCTGCTCTTGCAAACGGATACATTACTGATCTTTATGTGCAAAACGGTGATGTAGTTCGTAAAGGCCAAAAATTATTCACCGTATTCAGAAAACCTTATGAATACATGGTTGAGCAGTTGAGTGCTGATTTGGCTGGAGCTCATGCCGAGCTGGCCGTATTAAAAACTACGTATGAACGCGATTTGAAACTTAGTGAAAATCAGCAAAAAATATACATCAAGTTGGCGCAAGACGATCAAAAATACCATAAAGGGTACGCTATAAAATCAGTGTCCCTGATTACTTTGCAAAATTCTCAACAAGAAACAAAGGCAGCCAAAGATAAATGGCAAGCGGCATTAAAACAGTTGGAAATTGATCAGCATCAAATAACAGTCCAGGAGAATGAAATAAAATCCATTCAGGCCAGATTAAAAAATGCCAAAGTCAATTTGGAACTAACAGATGTGTATGCCCAAGGTAATGGGATCATTCAAAATCTGTTTTTTTCCATAGGAACACCTGTGAATATTAATCAACCACTGTTCTCATTGGTTGATCAGGATAATATTTATATTCAGGCCAATTTTAACGAGACTGATTTGCGTGACGTACGCAAGGGTTCGAAGGTGTTGATATTCCCAAGAATGTATTTGGGCAGAAAAATGTTTCATGGGGTTGTGGACTCCGATTATTGGTCTGCAAATAGGCAATTGGTCGATAATCGCACCCAGTTGCAAAATGTTATTAATGAAAATCAGTGGATTTTATTACCTCAACGTCTCCCTGTGATTATTCGGGTTACTGATCCTGATCCTGAATATCCGCTTAGAGTCGGAACCAGTGCTTATGTTTATATCAAGGTTTAGTCAATGGATTGATGAGGTTGACCCCTATGCTATCCAACGAATAGCCCTCTATAAATCTCTTTTTATTGCAACAATAATGGCATACGTTTATTGGATATTTCGCCCAGCCAATTATATGGCATTTATCTCACCTTTTTTGTTGGCTTCTTTTTATGAGATACCCTTCATTACCAGTTTTAAAGAAAAAGAGAAATTACTCATTTTTATTGCCTTGGCAATTATTTTGGTGAGTGTTTCGTATTATCTTGTTTACCCGTTCCGGGTGATATTTTTCTTTTTCTCAATTATTTCTCTAGTGTGTATTTATTTTTATGTATTGAACAATTTTTATCAGTTAAAAAATTTAACAATGCTTATTATTGCTACCGGTGCGATAGTGTTAAGTACTGTTCCTCCAGCGAATTTGCAAATAGCATACGGTATAGCATCGTCAATAGCATTATCTATGATTGGGATTTTTATTTGTTTAAAATTTTTCCCAAATCAATATTTAATTGTATGGAACCGTGCTTTACAAAAAGTCATTCAATGTCTTGAAAATGATATTGAAGGGGCCTTAACTCATCAGTATTTTCAAAGTCCTATTCAGGAAGAGGTTGTTCATTTCAGTATAGTTCGTGCCTATAGGAGTATGGTCCCATTGAAGTTTATGATGCATACCTACCGAATGTCGGTCAACATTCGTAATATCCAGTTTTCTCTGGATAACCTCTATTATGAAGAAAAAAATGAAGTGTTTTGGCGTGATATAAAAAAAAATCTTTGTACCCTAAGGCTGGGGATGAAAACTAAAACATCTTGCGGTTTGCCTGAATTATCTTTTAAACCGGATACCAAATTACAACATTATATAGTACGTTGCCTCAATCAAACGTTCATACACTGGAATAAATTATGCTTCAAGCAGCTGAATTAAAAAGAAAGCTTGATTACGCACGATTTACACACTTGGTGATCATGTTTATGGTCGCAATGCTTATTTACTTATTTACGACTTTCCCTGAAAAATGGTGGGTATTGTTAACTGTATTGGTTATAAGCGCGGGAATTGAACCAGGGTTAATAATCAAACGAGCCATTCATAGGATAGGTGGAACATTTTTAGCTTTGGTGATATTAGTTCCATTAATCTACTTCATGCAATTAAATTATCGCTTGATCCCTGTTGTGTTAATTATCTCTTTAATTGGAATGTCTGTTGCTTCCCTTAATGTAAAGCGCTATGACATCACCGTTTTTTTTATTACCTTAGTTGTTTTTTTCCTGATGGCACAAACTTCAAATCCAGAATCACCTCATGGCCCATTTGTAATGGTTCTTAATCGTGGTATATGCACTTTACTTGGAATTTTAATTGTTTTAATAGGTGATTATTTTTTATTCCAAGCGTTCCGCTATTCACAAAGACTTTATTTATTTCATCAGATAATGACTTACGAGTTTTTAAACGATATTGTGCAACAAATCACAAAATGTAACACGGAAAAGATTAATACGTTTCTTTTTGTAGAAAAATTACGCGGACAAGTCATTAAGCATTATATCCCGATATCAATCAGTTCTGAAAATTTGAAACTTGATTTTAAAACCAGTCAATACACAAAAAAAAGAATAGACATTTTTCAAGAAACCATCTGGGAAATTCGCCGATTGATCTTTGCATTATGTATTTCGGAATTTGTTTTACATTCTTCTACGACAACAGAAAAACATTTACAACGATTTAAGTTGTTGATGAATAAAGCACGTACTCATTTTATTCAATTTGAGGATAATCATTAATTCTAATTTGGAGAGATTGAATATGTCTTATCCTAAATACAGTGTTTATAGTGAGAAATGTCCATCACAAAATGTTCTTGAAGGCATTAGCGATAAATGGTCTATATTGGTGATTACTCTTTTATCTAAAAAAATATATCGCTTTGGTGAATTAAAACGAGAAATTGGTGGAATATCCCCTAAAATGTTGACTCAAACATTGCTGAAACTGGAGCGATATGGCTTTGTACAAAGACAATCATATCCAATTTTACCTATGAAAGTTGAATACTCATTAACCAGCATAGGTAAAGAATTAAGTACCATATTGATTTTACTTACAAATTGGACTGAAACGAATATGGATGTAATAATTAATGCAGAAAAGGAATTTATAAAAAAGCAAGAGGTCCATTGTCATTCTTGATTTTATCTGAACCATTTTAACAAAGTCTCTTCGCCTAAATGATCATGGATATAAGATAAATAGCGGCTCAATTCCAATGAATAAAGTTCTACAGAAGCAGGAGTGTTTTGCTCTGGTAATGGATCATGATGGAAGAAAACTCCATTAAGATAAGTATGACAAAACTCATGGTAGTCTCTTGTGAATAAAAGAAAAGTATGCCACATATTATCAATATCAGCCATTTCTATGTGAATTACACAGTAAAAATCCAGGGTTGTATCATTTGGAAAACTTAATTTGTCAGCTTTATGTTTATGACATAGCCAAATAAACTTCATTAATTCTTGCCATGCTTCTTCGGCTGGCATGGCGGCATGGGGGTAGTCTACCTGATATCGGGCAATAATTTTATTATTTTTGTAATTGAGTAAATGTTTTAAATCAGGGTGCATGATTATAGGAAATTTATTAGTTTAAGGTTTACAGCACGAATTGTTTGAATTACGTGCTGTCGTTCCAGAAATTTTATCCAACACAAGTTCCAGGGCCACACCACCCCTTATTCATTTTTAATAACTTTTGCGCGACAATTTTTTTAATGAGTTCCTCTTTCATAATACACTCCTTTATTTTATAAAATGAACAGTGCTGAGCCTAAGATAATAAAGATATACAGTCAATTAGTTACCTTTTGGTAACTAGACAGGATAAAAAAATGAATGAAAGAAATTGGATTGCTTATTACCATCGCTTAATGAAAAAAAATACCCCGCCGAGAGGGCTTCTGCTAAAGGCGATTACCAATTTCGACAAGGAAGTTATTAATAAACCGAAATTTGCTATTGATCTGGGATGTGGTGCAGGATTTGATACCATTGAACTTTTGCGATGCGGTTGGTCTGTGCTTGCCATTGATTCACAACGTACTGCAATAGCTAATTTGCTTTCTGTTGTTCAGGGTGCATCGTCGGTAAATCAGCTACAGACAAAACTAGCTTCGTTCGAAACATTGAATTCGCTTCCTAAAGCTAATTTAATTCATGCCAGTTTTAGTCTTCCCTTTCTCAGACCAGTTTATTTCTATAAATTTTGGAAAATTATTTTAAAAACATTGGATTCTGGTGACCGTTTTTCCGGTTCATTTTTTGGTCTTCATGATTCTTGGCGAGTTAGGCCTGATATGACTTTTTTAAATCGTGAAATGGTTTGCAATTTATTTGCTCAATTTAAGATGGAATTTTTTGAGGAAGAAGAAAAAGATGATGTTGATGCCTTAGGTTATTATAAACATTGGCATAAATTTTTTATTGTAGCTAAAAAAATAACCTGATTTTATGACAATAAAGCTTGATTTTTATAAATAAAAAGAACTGGTTGCTTATTTATCTGTCGCAATGACTTATTTAATGGCAAAAGTGTATCCAAATTAAGTAAAGTAAGGGCACAATGATATGCAAACACTTCATTATATAAATTCAGCGTTTGCACAGAGATGCTCGTGGAGTAATAAAAATTCTAACGACAAAATCCAGGAGGGGAATATTCATTATCATGACTCATCTCATCAGTTGGATGATCCGGTATCTTTCTTGAAGGAATTAATTCAGAACCGGTCATATAGAAAAGTTTGATAGAGTCTTTTAAATTGTCGCGGTCATATTGTTCTTTTAAAGTATATTTGTCGGTAACTTCCTCAATAAGAATTCCTAACTTGCCGGTACTTTTGGCATTAGGGGCAACGTAAGCATTTAGTAATAAGCGCATATAATCATATTTTACTATGCCACCGAACCGATTGATTAATTGAGAATTTGTCGCTTGCTCTGCAAATGTTTTACCTTCAGTATCTGTTGTTGAAGAGACTGCTTCTATACCACCCATTAATTGAATGATTTGACATACATTTTTAATTTTATTTTCACTTAAGTATCTGATATCTGTGCTATGCACCAGTAGAAAATGTGGCGCTCGACCTGAGACGAAAGCACCATGTTCTATAAGAAATCGGCATAATTGAAGATCTTGATTCTTACAAGCCAATTCAATAGGTAATTCTTTGTGATGATTGACAGGATAATCAAATGTAACTCCATGATCGACCAAAATCTCAAGCATTTTATAGTCTATGTGTTTTTTATTCAAAACTATTGCAAGGGGCGATTCATAAGTAGGTGGTACATATTGATTTAATAACTCTGGATTTTTATCCAATATGTTGTTGACGGTTTCATAATCACTTTTGGATACGGCTTTATTCAATGCATGCAATTCAGTTGATGCTACTTTAATTTCTGTGCCCATGAAAATCACCTACTAAAAAAATACAAAAGGTTGTGAGAATTAACTGAATGACATCCTAACACATCGGCTGTATAAATGAAAGCACTTCTGTTCATATATTTTACTTTTATTCGGGTGTTTGGATCAATTCATTTTCAGAAAGTTCAATTTATAGTAATTACTTTTTTTTGGACAGAAAGTTTAATATTCCCTTAATATTTGTGTTTTATTATATGCACAATGGATTATAAGTTACCAAATTAGTAAATATTTTGAAATTAGAGGTCGGTATGAGAAGCTTGGAAGAGATGATTGAAGATCTGAAGAAAGAGTCTGATGCATTGAGCGAAAAGTTAAGTAAAATATCAAAAGAAGTAGCAAAAGATGTGATTAAGGTATCCGATGACCTTGTTGAAAAACTGACAGGAGTATCAAAAGCCATCAAGCATGACATGGGAGTGTACTCTGAACCAGTCGATACTCAACAGATCGTAGATGATTTCATTAAAGATCTACATTTCGCTCGATTTAAAAAAATTTATGAAGCCTGTGGGAATGCTCCTAAATCTGATCAGATATTATTAAAATCTCTCTTTTTAAAAGGGTTATTAACTCATAATGAACATTTATTATCAGAAGTTATAAGGCGAGTGGAGCTTATACCCTATAAGAGTGATTTAGAGATGCTTGGTGCCTTTAGTAAGGATAAAGAACATCCACTATCTCCAGAACTTTTGGAATTTGTACAAATAATGCTTGCGACTGAAAGTGAGAAGCCCTTGCTCTCCATTCTTATGAACGCATTTCAGTCTATCCCTGAGCTGTCTCTTGATCGCAATACAGGTACCTTAAGCATGAAAATGAAAAAGGCGCTGTTACCAATTTTAATTGAAAAAGTGGACACCCGCATTGCAAAATCTATTAAATCACAATTAACAGATATCTCATTTGATGCCTTGTTACCTGCATTCCGGCCATCGCTTGGTGATACCAGCTATATAAAAACAAGTATAGACATTAAAAAATATTTATCCCTCATTGGTAAAAATACCGATATTTCTGAGTTTCTATTATTAACTATTGGCTTTTTTACTTCTCAAAAAATTGGGGATGAGAAATTTTTGCAAGAATTATCGGCAGAATACCTGTTCGTTCAGTACGACAAATGCTTTATGAAAATAATAAATAAATTAAAAGAAACAGAAGTTATTGAACAACTAGGAATCCATAGGGTTGAAAAAATAATTACAGCCTCTCAAAAACTTAAGTCATTTGATCCGAGGCATAATGACGCAAGACGATTTTTTGAAACTCGTCTTGCCCAGTATATTAACGGGCTTTCCCATTCTGAAATGACTCTCGATGTCTGCATAACAAGTGGTGATGACACTGTAGAACCGGAAGATGAAGAATTAAGAGAAAAGACGCTTAATGCATGTAACAAAATTCTCCAATTCTTTTTAGGTGATAGTGGGAAGGTTGATACTCCGCGGGAGATGGAACAAAAAATCTGTATCTTTGCCAACGGTTATAAAGACACCTCCAAATTTTCAGAGGAAGAAGTACTATTTATTACTGGTGTATTACACCATGCAGAAGCACATAAAGGACGTGATCGGGTTGAACGAGAAGAATCGACAAAGATTAAAGAGAGAAAATTCGAAACCGATTCTGAAAAAGTAGGTATGGATGTATGGAATTCCGGTGGTGGGGTTATGCGTGGTTATTCACCAGTTTTTTATGATGCACAACGCGAACCCATGCGGAATATGCTTGTAGATTCATCAACTGTTGCGCCTAATAAAAAGGATGGAATGCAATGGTTTTGGAATAAGGATCGCATGTACTCTGCCTATGTAGGATCTATTTCTGGCCATACTTGTAATATCGTGGGTATGCTAGAAAAGTACATGAAAAACCATAAAGAAGATCTTGATTTGGAAAACGATATTAATCTCTTTCTTGTCCAAATCGTAGGAGTGTATGCTAAACGTGGTTTTCATGCGATGCTAGAAGTCATTGATGTTCTCCATGATCCATATGTACAGGAGATTTTCAATCAATATGGTGTTAAAGTAGATCTTTATGCTTATTTTAAACATAATCCAGAGTGTGCTGGTTTCTTGCAATATGCAATCAATGATGTGACCACTTATACTCAGGCACTTGTCAATAAAAAACAGGTCAAGAAAGCACTTGAGTCGCATTCTCTTTTCAAGAAAAGTGAAGATAGTACGAAAATTGATGGGATTAAGGACGTTACAGAGAGCACAAAAGTTGAAGAGATTACAACAGAGACTCATGATGCAAAGAAAACAATTGACCTCGGAAGCTAATGCAACATAGTTTTTTCCCCAAGTAAAACCTAAATCGAGGAACCATACTGGTTAAACATATGGTTCCTTGTTTATTTTATAATGTAGCTAAAGTTCATATTTTTAATTTGAACTAAATAATGTGGATGTGTTGTAACTCTCAAATCTTTTTTTAAGGAACTTTTTTTACATCATCTTCGTTGAATTTTTCTTCAGAATCACTGCTGTCGAATGGGGATTTATAAGAAGTCGAGGTACTAAAAAATCCTAAACTGCTTTCGCCCATTTCTTTAAGCGTCTTTTCATCATGAATGGTTACTTTTAATATATCGCCAAATTCCTCCATAAATTCGGGTGATTTAGCATATTCGGCCAAAGTAAGCTGAAACACCGCAAGACTTGCTTTGAGCTCTTTTTCATCCCATTTTACCGCATACTGATTAATAGGATGGGTTTTGTTTTTTGCAATTAAATCAAACATCAAGCCAGGTATTGGCCCTCTCAGAGGAACGCCAGGAATATACTCCATTTCAGGGTCTCCTCTGCCCCACATATGCAAATGCAGCATGCTGGGCTCTTCTTCATTTCCAATGAGAATAGCTCCAGTTTCTTCAGTAAAAGTGTGAGAGTTATTCCCTAGTTGTGAAAACTGTACTATGAGCCCCAATTTTTCATAAATTTGGGTCATCAGGGTTGCAACATCATTTAAACCACGCTGCTCAGATACTGTATAGGGACGGTTAAATGCTGATGAAAGACTAGAGTCACCTTCGTTCAGGTATCGAATGATGATGCGATAACCTCTGCAATCTGTGGGATTAAGAATAACGGAATAATGATATTTGTCTCGAACAGTGATGATAGCAATTGAAGTACCTGCTCGAGTGAAATCAATTGACCAATGGCTGGGTGAATATTTGTGTTTAAAATATTCCTTTTTTCCTCTCATAATAACCTCGGTATGGTTCTCATTTTTTTTCCCCCAACACACTTCTGATGTCAACAAGATAAAAAACAAGATTAAATAAAAAACATATTTGAAAATATTAGGATAATTATACGTCAGATTGCGCATTAATGCGAAAGGGTACAAGTATTTGGAGTTCATTATAAAAATAGCAGTTTGTTTATCGACGATTTTCAGTGTGATATTATATTGTAAAATGTTTAATTAATAAATATTATGATTAATTATTAGTAGAAAAATTAATTTTTTAAGGAGGATTTTGAGGCTCGGTGCAAATTTTTTGGATTTTTACAAATTCTTAATAATTCCTTAATTTGTTTGTGATATCTTAATATTAGTTGTTAAAAGGGGATTTCAGATGAATATCCACAGCACTTCTAAAATGTTGGCTAAAATGCAAGGAAAAAAAAGGCCAAATCGTTCCGAGATTATCGAGCACGAACAATCTGAGGACCATGCAGTTCCTCAGTTAAGACTTAATGCTGAACCGGAACCTAAGGCTGATATGCAAAATGTTTTAGCTAATATGCTTGGGACATCACCGAGTAAAAAACATTCTCCTATGGATTAAGTCTTAGGGTTATCGAACTTCATCTCCTGGATTTGTTAAGTAAGTTTGCCGTATTTGTAATTTTCAATTGTTTTATATATTTATATTGAATTTTTCAAGTTTCTTGAGGTGCGTAAGCTGTTTTTTAGGTATATACTTTTTCTTAAAGGATGTTTTTGAGGTTTGAAAATGGCAGGTGGGTTTTCTGCAACAAGTCATTGGCGTGACTCAGCGCGAAGTGCGAGGTTTTTTGTGGTTGACGCAAGAGCCGCCTTTCCTATATTTTTATTTCTAATGCATATAAGAGTGTGGACAGGTGTTTTGGTTTTAATTTCTGCGGTTTTTTTTGGAATAATCGAACACTACGGTTTTACTGTCCCTGTATTTTTACGTTGGATTAGAAGTTTTTTGGCTGGCTCAGTCAGATCTGCGAAACCCTGGTGGAGATAAATGGAACAAGATATTAGTAAATGCATGGCAAAAATTGCAGCAAGTCTGAATGCCAAATTTTACTTGAATGACAGATTTGTAAGTTTTGATGAAGTTTTTTCAGATACAGGATTGCTACCAGCAATAGCTAAGAGAGCTGATCAATTATGCTCTTTATGTCTAGGTTATGGTTTAGGGGCAACTTATGACGAGGCTGAAGGTGCATTGTTAGGTATCCGAGTTGTTTTTGATGAAGTGACACCTAATGTATTGCGTTTGTTATGTATGACAGATGTAGTGAATGAACTTATTCAAGGAGGTCCTAGCCGTGATTATACTCCTTTGGATGAGTTAATGTATGATTAGTCTTTTGTAAAGAATTCGAAATTTTTATAAAGCTAGGTTATTTTGAAAGATATATTTTGATACATTAATTAAAGTAAGTAATTAAGCTCAGGAGTGGTAAGAATGGGTGATAATACTGATGACAATCCGCGAAATCTATTTGGTTTTTATTCATCACCTCGTGTTAAAGAGGTAAGTGCGGCAACAACAGAGGCAATTGAGTTAACCGACGCAACAGTAGGGACTACCTATAGCGAAATTATTACTCCAGTGAAAGATTGTATTGGAAGTGCCACAAAGGCTGTCAGCTTTAATCCAGAAGGGACGGACAATGGCGACGCTGTTAGAATTTTAACAGAGTTAAATACAGAGGTTGAACGAGTTGTTTTAAATCAACCTGCTTTAACAAAAACAGAAAAAGTATCAGGTACTATGCCTGAAAATCCATCTATCGAGCAACCAAGTGAAGAAGCACAGCGATTCAAATTATCTTCTTGATCTGTTAATTTCTTTGCAGTGATTTCTATAAATGCTGTTATACTTTCCTTATATTTCCCCTAATTTGGGGTTTCAAAAGTATTGAAGTTATGAAAGATCAACTCTCAGATGAACAAAAAGAAGCTATTTTACAGGCTTTAAATGAAGCTATTGAAAAAGGCCCATGGGATAAATCTAACTTTCTAAGAGTTATTGGTAAAAAATTGATTACAATTCGTGATCGATTTTTAAGAAGAATAGGGGCGAGTAGCCAGGCAAAATTAAAAGCGGAGTCGCATTTAGCCAATCGAATTGCTTTAAGAAGCGGCCAACAAGAAATTTATGTTTCTTTGTATTCCTCTGATGGGCGTAACCTTCAGTCTTGGGAAAAAATACTGGCAAGTTTACCCCGTCAAATGATTTCAAGACCTATTTATGCTGATGAAGAAGACATAAAAGCGGTATTAAAAACGAAAGAAAATAAGCAGAATGAAGCTTATGTTTCCATTTATATTAACCAATCTGATATATTACCATTATCTTCTGATAAGGCACCTGTTGATAAACTAGGTAAAACCTTATTAACACTTAAGGATAAATCCATAAGTTTGGATAATATAAGTCGTTTCGTTCATGTTAGTGGCGTATATCGCTATACTAATGGTCGATTAATCAAAAATGGTTAAATTGTTTCAATTTATCTATAATTTTTGATATCCCATACGAAAATCTCGCAAAAATATCTCTGAGCAGTATATACTTGAATATATAGAATCTCTTAATTAATTGTGTAGAGCGATGGCACAGCAACAACAGCAGTCAGGTTCAGATAATTCAATGGCGCCAGTATGGATAATCATACTGTTGTTTATTACAGCGTATTTTATTTGGGCATTGGCTCATCAGTATATTGTCAATTTTGTATTTACTATCAATATATGGCAAGCGCGATTAGTTAATTTATTTTTAAATAATCAGACTTTAGCGAATCAAATTTATTTGATGCAAACCATTGATCCTACTACTGTAAATTGGGAGCAAATGGTGAATATGTCGCGCAGCGTAGGTGATTACATGCGCTATCCAGTTGTATGTGTCATGGTGGTATTGGCTGTTCTTCTTTATAATTCAAATATTACTTTAAAGTACCGTCGAGCCCATGATATGAAAAGTTTGCGAGCTCAGGAGCAATTTAATTGGCCGGCTATAATGCCAGTTGTTAAAGAGGATTTGGTGAGTCAAGACGTTAATAAAGGGCCCTGGGCCATGGCATTAACCCCTATGGAATTTGCTCGAAAATATAATTTATTAAGAAAGGATGATGCGTTGCTGGATAATCCTCTACCTGGAGAGGAAATGACTGCAGGAGTTAAGCGTGGCGATGCAAAACGAGTGTTTACCATGCAATTGGGTCCTTATTGGGATGGTTTTGAACGTTGCTCACCTCAGGCCTATGCTTTATCTGCTGTTTTCATTGCACGAATGAACAGAGATAGAGACGCAGCAAATAATATTCTTAAAGTGTTGGATAAAACATTTGTTGATGGGAAACCTGATTTTTCTGTTGCTAAACCAGTGATGAAAAAATATCAGAATAGTGAGTTAGTTCAGGAGGTAGTCGCTAAACATGCTTATATGCTAACAGTCATCGCTTCTTTGCTTGAGGCAGCCCGACAGGATGGTGTAGTACCAAGCTCGGAATTCTTATGGTTAAAACCTGTAGATAGGCGTTTATGGTATATGCTTAATTGTGTAGGTAGGCAAACTCCGTATTCAGAGGTTGCAGGTCCTTTTGCACACTGGAAAGCTGAGAAAGTAATGGGGCGGCGTTCTTTGGTGCCAATGATAGATGAAGCGATTAGAGCGTTAGAAATTGCGGTAAAAGAAGTGAAATTAACACCACGTCAAATGGAGGAGTTAGAGCCATGATGCGGGGTATAGAGTCTCGACATGAATTAGACCCAACTCTTTTGCTTAGGGATACACGTACCCTGACGCAAAGGTTAGCGGATTTTTTTGCAGATCCAACTAATATTTCTATTGTTCTTATTTCTTTGGCAGCTGTTTCATATTATTTTTCTGAAGCAGCAACATTTTTGATGATTATTGGATTTGTATTCTTTCTTTATAGTTACACTCGAAAGCAAAAATTACCTTTTCGATTACCACAAATTGCACGTGTGAAAGATTATAACGATATGAAGCCAGGTATTAATAAACCGAATATGGCTCGAGGAATAACTTTTTTTGGTAATGACAGAAAAACAGGCGAGGAACTTTGGTTTGCTAATGATGATATGCGTACTCATGCCTTGATCTTCGGCTCAACTGGTAGTGGTAAAACGGAAACTTTAGTTTCTCTGTCATATAATGCACTAGTACAGGGAAGTGGGTTTATTTATGTTGATGGAAAAGGTGATAACTCTCTTTATGCCAAGGTATTTTCTTTAGTAAGGAGTATGGGGCGTGAAGACGATTTGCTTTTAATTAATTTTATGACTGGTGCTCGTGATATCGTTGGTCCACAGGAAAGAAGATTGTCGAATACTCTGAATCCATTTTGTCAAGGTTCTTCTAGTATGCTAACCCAGTTAGTAGTTAGTCTCATGGGATCTTCTGGCCAATCAGGGGATGGAGATATGTGGAAAGGACGGGCTATAGCTTTCGTTGAGGCTCTAATGCGCTTGCTGGTTTACATGCGAGATGAAGGCTCAATACTTCTTGATGCTAATACTATTCGAAATTACTTTGATTTACAAAGACTGGAGTCGATAGTTATTGACAAGGTTTTCCCTCGAGACGACCAGGAAAGCGTTAATATTGAGACAGTACCTAAATTAGTAACCGATCCTTTACGAAACTACTTAAATACTTTGCCTGGTTATAATAAAGAGAAAAAAGGGAAACAGGTTTCCCAGGTTTTAGAGCAGCATGGTTTTATTACCATGCAGCTTGTACGAAGTTTCTCATCTCTGGCTGATACCTATGGGCATATTATTCGTACTAACCTAGCGGAAGTCGATTTTAAGGATGTGGTATTAAATAGACGCATCTTAGTGGTTTTACTACCTGCCCTGGAAAAATCACCAGATGAATTATCTAACCTTGGGAAGATCATCGTTTCTTCATTAAAAGCCATGATGGCGGCAGGGCTAGGAGAAGAAGTAGAAGGTGATTATCGCGATGTTATTTTAAGAAAACCTACCAATGCCCCAACTCCTTATATGTGCATACTCGATGAGTATGGATATTACGCGGTTCAAGGTTTTGCGGTAGTGCCAGCCCAGGCGCGTTCTTTAGGGTTTTCTGCTATCTTTGCCGGGCAAGATTTACCAGCATTCCAAAAAGCGTCCAAAGAAGAAGCAGCCTCTATTGGAGCAAACACGAACATTAAAATTTGTATGAAATTGGAAGATCCTACAGAAACCTGGGATTTCTTCACTAAAACAGCTGGTGAAGCTTATGTGACTAAAGTAGATTCATTTCAAACCAAGGAAACAAGTATTGCTAACAGCTACATGGATACAAAGAGTTCTTCTTTTGAAAAGAGAGCACGTGTTGATCTCTTGGATTTGAAAGAACAAACCGAAGGTGAAGCTCATATATTTTTCAAATCAAAAATTGTTCGCGCCCGAATGTTTTACGCCAATCCCAAGCCCGTTAAACAACTGAAAATTAATCAATTTTTAAAGGTAGAACCTCCGCCAGATGAATATTTAATGAAGTTACAAAAACAATTGGCTTCTTTTCAACGTATTCTTGAAAGTGGTGATTTGAGTATTAATAAGGTAGTTGAAAGTGAAGAAATTACCCTAATTACCAATGCATTAAAAGAAGCCAATGTTGAAGAACCAATTGAAAGAGGAGTTGCAGCTTTAATCGCATACCATGGACAAAATGAACCTGAACCTGTAGAAGATATTGTTGAAGAGGAAATTGAAGGTGCATTAACTATTTTCAGTAAACTTAGAGTGGATTCCAAGGCACCTCCTCTATTGGTTGCAGATAAAGAGACTTTTTCTGAGTCACTATTACCAATTAATGAAACAAGAAATCAGATGATGATGATAGAGCGTTTGGCTGGAGCTAAAGATAAGTATGCTGGGACCGTATCAAACGAATTAATCAAAGATTTTCAAATTGCGACCAGTTATCCTCCTGAAGAAAGAGACGTCATTGATGCTACTGAATTAACCAATATTGTAAGAGATTTATCAGCTAAAATTGCCATCGAGCGTGAAAAAGCTAATAAAAAGACTGAAGAAGAATTAATATAACTAATTGACTGATGGTTTTAACTTTTATACCACTTCAAGCTTTTTTATAATTCCTGGAGAGTTTCTGTTCTTTAGATATTGATGAATTTATCGAGATCTTTCAAAGTTTACTTGTCTATGCGTCTTAATTCACATAAGTGGATTTATCCTATTAGTCAACTCTGTCTTAAATAAATAAATTATTTAAAAAAATGGTATTTTTATTAAATTCATTGTAACGTAATGATTTGTATGTTTTTATTATCAAATGGAAAGTTTGAGATAGTTAGACATAGATAACACAATTAGTCTATTTTCGAAGATGGGGATAACAGGTGAGATCAGTTCGTACTAACTACATCTATGTATTGTTTAGAATTACTGGATTATTTTTCTTATTACTCCTGAGTGCTTGTCATCGATCTGGTTATGTCTCTGATAATGAGGCTCCAGCATTACCATGTCGTGTTGATGGTGCTTGTGATGCCACCATAATCAAAATGATGACCGATTTAAATAAAAAAGGTATAAAGGTTGCATCAGTGGGGCAAAATTATTTAATTAGTATTCCAGCGAGTGCTTTGTTTGCTGATCAATCTCCTCGGTTACATTGGGCTTCATATGGTCTTTTGAATGAAATTTCAACGTTTCTTAAACAATTCCGTAAAATTGCAATAACCATAACTAGTTACAGCAGTAAATATGTATCAGTAAAAAGAGAGCGAGCATTAACTTTGGCGAGATCAAGGGTCGTAAGTGAGTACCTCTGGTCACAAGGAATTGACAGCAGGATCATCTTTACACAAGGCTTGGGTAGTGATAAACCTATAACTAGTTATACGTTGGGTGGTGATAAATCACCAAATGCACGGGTAGAGATCACATTTAGGCGAGCTGTGGCATAATTGGGGTAAAAATGAGTCGAGAGGCATGGGCTTTAATAAAACGGAATAAGAACTTTAATGTCCATATTTATAGGCGTGGTTTAATACTGTTGCTTATTTCTCTTGGATTGAGTTGCGGGTTAGTAGTTTTGATTTATTATATTCATATACATGAACCTGAACGAGATTTTTATGCAACTAGTGGAATAGCCCCTCCTGTCCAGCTTAAGTCAATGTTGACTCCCAATATGTCATCTGAGCCATTGCTTGAGCCAGATCCACCAAATGATAATTTACAAAGGGTTATACCGCAATAATTTTAGAGGATATTATGGCTGAAGATGCCTTAACAGTAGTTGCTTTAAGAAATAAATTTTATAAAGATAGTCAGCGCAAAGTAATATTAGCGTTATTAGTAGCTATCTTAGTGAATGTTGTTTTAGCTTCACTAGTAGTCTATATGATTACGCATCCACCAGCTCCAAAGTACTTTGCAACAACTATTAATGGACGTATTACTCCTTTATTTCCTTTAGATGAGCCAAACCAATCGGACTCTGCTGTTTTACAATGGGCTAATCAGGCAGCTATTGCAGCATTCACATATAATTTTGTGAATTATCGAGATGAACTACAGGCCTCTTCAGGGTTTTTTACAGCGGAAGGTTGGGATCAATTTTTAGGAGCATTACAACAATCCAATAACCTTGATGCTGTTAAGGCAAAAAAATTAGTTGTTTCTGCAGTGGCAACTCGAGCTCCAATCATTTTGCAAAAAGGAGTGTTAAATGGTAGGTATTCCTGGAGAGTGCAAATGCCAATATTGGTTACCTATCAAAGTGCCAGTGAATTCACACAACAAAATAACGTGGTGACGATGCTGATAACGAGAGTTTCGACATTGAATTCCCCTAGAGGGATAGGTATCGCTCAATTCGTAGTTGGACCTGCCAGCGGTGGGGTATCCTAATTATGAAAAAATATTTTCAATTATATAAATATTGTTTAGGAATTGGTCTGACACTTTATATGTCGTGCAGTGCATATGCTGCTGACCAATCAGATGACGCTCAACAAGCATTGCAGCAACTACGCTTGTTACAACAGAAATTATCGCAAAATTCACCCCAAGATTCACAGGGGGGTAGTGATGGAGGTGATGGTGTAAATGCTAATGCAGCCACACAAGCACCTGGTTCCCAAGCTGGACAAGCTAACGCAACTCAACGAAATCAAGCACCAGGCGCCGATGGTGAAGGTCAGGTAATTAGTCAAGATGATGCGGAAGTTATTGATAGTAAAGCATTCAAGGATATGACACGTAATTTGTATCCATTAAATCCTGAGCAAATAGTTAGATTAAAACAAATTTATGAAACTTCTGAATACGCCAAAGCGTCAACTCCTGGCACTCCACCTAAACCTACCGCGACGTCTCAATTTGTTAATTTATCTCCCGGATCAACGCCTCCAGTCATAAGATTATCACAAGGTTTCGTATCTTCTTTAGTGTTTCTGGATTCAACAGGTGCTCCTTGGCCAATTTCTGCATATGATTTAGGAGATCCATCTGCATTTAATATTCAGTGGGATAAAACCAGTAATACCTTAATGATACAAGCCTCGAAACTATATAACTATGGTAATTTGGCAGTTCGATTAAAAGGATTAAATACTCCAGTAATGCTCACTCTTATACCTGGTCAAAAAGCTGTAGATTATCGAGTGGATTTAAGAATTCAGGGTTATGGCCCTAACGCTAAAAGTATGCCAACGGAAGAAGGTATACCCCCATCAGCAAATGATTTACTTCTTCATGTATTAGAAGGAGTACCGCCACCAGGCAGTAAGCGTTTAGTCGTTAGTGGTGGAGATGCTCGTGCTTGGTTATCCAATGAAAAAATGTATGTTAGAACTAATCTCACTATATTATCACCGGGCTGGTTGGCTAGTATGACTAGTGCAGATGGAATGCATGCCTATGAAATGCAAAAATCTCCGGTTTTGTTAGTGTCCTGGCATGGAAAAGTCATGCAGCTCAAGGTAGAAGGGTTATAAGCAAATGGCGAGCAAAAAAGAAAATCTAAAGTCACTGTTTTCCAACACTCGGACGAGAGTGATTATCATTTTTACGGCAGTATTGCTAATTATTGCAGTAGTAATCGGTTTTTTAAAATTAAGAGGCACAGGTGGTGCTGATTCTCTTGCTACTGCTGAAGTCTCAACTGTTCCAGGTGGGATTCAATCTATTCCTGGGGTTCTGGATCCAACTGCTCAATACGCCAAACTACAAGAAGAACAAAATGTTACCCAGGCTGAAAGCGCTGAAAAATCAGGTGGGAGTGCAATTCCAACTATTATACGCACCCAGGCATTAGGGGAAGGGGTAGGCGTCATTGGTGCTCAATCGGGGGTAGGTTTTACTGCTCTGGCACAAGAAGACTTGGGTGGGCCTCAACGGAGCTTATGGCTACAAGAGTTACAAAATGGTGGTTGTAGCAAATCGGTAATTACAAAAGTTGTGAATCAAGGGGCACAGTTAAGTGATTTGAAAGCAGCCTGTAGTTGTGTTCAGTTAAAGGATAGCGGCTATGTTTTAAATGAACTGGAACAAGTCTGTGAATGTAAGGAACTGAAAGCAGCAGGTTATAATGCCAGGCAGTTAAAAGAGGCAGGCTATAGCGCGGGTCGCCTAAGAAGTTGTGGATTTGATGCTTGTGAATTACGTAATGCGGGCTTTACAGCTCAAGAAATGAAAGATGGCGGTTTTTCAGATGGGGAATTAAAAGGTGCCGGGTTTTCTGATGCTGAAATTGCAAAAGCTAGTGGTCTACCGGATGGTATTACTGCAGACGATGTACGCAAAGCAGGATGTGGAGCAGCGGCTTTGGCCAAGTTGCGCCAGGCAGGGGTGAGCGCATCTGCGATTAGGAAAATTAGTGGCTGTACGGCGGAGCAGTTAAAAGCGGCGGGATATAGTGCGAAAGAATTGAAAGATGCAGGCTTCAGTGCAGCAGACTTAAGACGAGCAGGTTTTACTCCTGAGGAATTAAAGGATGCTGGGTTTACTGCCAGAGATTTACTAAATGCAGGGTTTACTCCTGAAGATCTTGCTAAAGCAGGATTTTCAGCTGCCCAAATTAAGGCAGCTCAAGCAGAATTACCCCCTGGCATCACACCACAAGATGTCAAGAACGCTGGTTGCGATGTTGATGCTTTGAAGAAAGAAAGAGAAGCAGGAGTTAGTGCTGCGTTGATTAGGCAATATGCTGGATGTAGCGCACAGGCACTGAAAGCAGCAGGATTTACTGATGCGGATTTAGCGAACGCTGGGTTTACTCCGGCACAAATAAGAGCAGCGAATCCTTTAAGTGACGCTGATATAAAGGCAGCTGGTTGTGATCCCGAAAAACTGAAAAAACTATTTTCTGCCGGTGTGTCAGCCAAACGTATTAAAGAGCTAAATGGTTGTAGTGCAGCGGCCTTAAAAGCGGCAGGGTATGACGCACAATCTTTGGCTGATGCAGGATTTAGCCCTCAAGAGTTACTTGCAGCAGGCTTTACCCCAAAGCAATTAGAAGATGCAGGGTTGAATCCTGCGTCAGTTATTGCGGATGGACGTGTTGCTGATTGTAGTGTGGAGTCGTTAAAAAAAGCGAGGGCGGCAGGTGTTAGTGCTTTAGCAATAAAACAAACACTAGGGTGTTCTGCTGCAGCCCTGAAGGCAGCTGGTTATACTGCGAAGGAGCTGAAAGATGCAGGGTTTACTGCGGCTGAATTAAAAGCAGCGGGATTTAGTGCCAAAGACTTAAAAGATGCTGGATTTACAGCTAAGGAATTACGTGATGCCGGGTTTTCTGCCCAGGAATTGAAAGATGCTGGTTTTAGTGCTAAAGATCTTAAAGACGCAGGTTTCTCAGCGGCGGAATTAAAAGCAGCCGGATTCACAGCTGCTCAGCTAAAGGCAGCTGGTTTTTCCGCTAAAGAACTTAAAGATGCAGGTTTTTCAGCCGCAGAATTGAAGAGTGCAGGCTTTAGTGCAAAAGAATTGAAAGACGCTGGATTTACTGCTTCGGACTTGAAGAATGCAGGGTATAGTGCAAAAGAGCTGAAAGACGCAGGATACTCTGCGGATGAACTGAGTAAAGCTGGATTTACTGCTGCTGAACTTAGAAATGCTGGATTCACTCCGCAAGAGTCTACTGTAGCAGGATTGGGAGGCCCCAATTTACAACAAGTTGATTCCAATATTACAGGAATTCCAACTATTCCTGGTGGTACTCCGAGAGCGACACCTTCTGAAACGTCCTCTAGTGCTGAACAGCTTCAAGCGATTTTGAAAAAGCAAAATGAACAATTAGCTGAACAAAAATATCAGCAAACAATTCAACAAAGATCATCAGATATGCTTTCAGCTGCTAATCAGTTAGTCCAGGACTGGAAAAGAGTTGAGACCCAGGCATATGAAGAAGCTACAGAGGAATCAAAACCTGGTGAAGGTGCTGTTCAGGGAGCGGGTGGTGTGCCTACTACTGGAGGAGAACAAATAAGCGCTGGTGCAGGCAGTGCTGAAGCTCAAGCAATCATTAAGACAGGTGATATTATGTTTGCCGTTCTGGATACCTCAGTGAACAGTGATGAGCCTGGCCCTATTTTAGCTACTATAGTTACAGGTAAGCTAAAGGGAGCAAAACTTATAGGGAGCTTTAATTTGCCATCTAATGCAGATAAGATGGTGATCACATTTAATACGATGTCAGTTTCAGGGGCAGCAAAAACTATATCAATATCTGCCTATGCAATTGACCCAAATACTGCAAGAACAGCTTTGGCCAGTAGAACCAATCATCATTACTTAATGCGATATGGATCCTTGTTTGCTTCATCTTTCTTGCAAGGTTTTGGTAATGCCTTCCAGTCAGCAAATACAACGATTACTATTGGTGGTACTGGTGGCGGTAATAATATTACTGTGGCTAATGGTGTGGGACGGTCAACATTGGAAAATGCGGTGATAGGACTCGCCACTGTTGGTAAAGCTTGGAGTCAACAAGCTCAGCAATTGTTTAATACACCAACTACTGTGGAAGTTTATTCTGGCACAGGTTTAGGTATTTTATTTACTCAGGATGTTACAATAACTTAATTTGATGGCGGATAATAATGGCAGAGCACGATCAAAATAATGAGGAATATAAATTTGCGGAACTTGATTCCTATGATATGGACCAAATGGGTGATTCCGATTCACAAGGTTCATCTGAATCTGGGAAAGAAGAAGTAACAAAGAAAAAGGATGTTAAACGAAATGCCCTGATTGTTGTCGGGATAGTCGTTTTTATAATGGTTATGTATAAAATTATAGGTTGGATGTTTTTTTCAGGAAAAACCGAACCAGTTACACCCCAACCAACTATTCCATCAGTAACACAGACAACAACCCAACCAGCACAAACGATACCAACGATCATTCCTGCCCAACAAGTACAACCGACTGTTATTGAAAGTGACCCAGATTTAAAGAAAAAGGTTTCAACAATAGAAGTTATGCAACAAAGTCTTCGCTCTGAAGTTAATGCACTTAGCGAACAAATAAACGCGGTTAATAATAATATTAAAAATCTAAACACTCAAATTGTAAATTTAAACCAGGTCATTGGTAATATGTCGAACCAAATGGCCAAACAGGCTGAAGTTATCAATGTCTTAATGGAAAGGACAACACCGAAGAGGGTCGTAAAAGTTTCTAGACCTGTTCCTGTAAGAATTATTTATTATATACAGGCAGTAATTCCAGGAAGGGCTTGGCTAATTGGTTCAAATGGTTCTACACTTACAGTTAGAGAGGGATCAAAAATTCCCGGATATGGAGTAGTTAAATTAATTGATTCATTGCAGGGTCGAGTTTTAACAAGTTCTGGACAAGTGATAAAGTTTAGTCAAGAAGATAGTTGAGGCGTATATGGCTGATCCAACTTGTACTGGCGGTACTGTAGCATGCTGGATAGTAAAGCAAGCTGACATATTAAATAATATTGCTAACCAACTGGAACCTGTACAGAGGTTAATTACTGGTGGAGCCTATTTGATAGGTTGTGCCTTTTTGTTTAAAGCAATATATAGTTTAAAAGTTTATGGAGAAGCCAGAACTATGATGTCAAGCAATACTAGTATTAAGGAGCCAGTGATTTATTTATTGGTTGGAGCATTGCTAGTATATTTTCCTTCGCTAGTCTCATCAGTTATGCAAACAACGTTTGGCTATAGTAATCCACTGTCGTATACAAGTATAAACAGCGACAGTAATGCATTAAGTACTTTATTTGGTAGCGGAAGTCTTGTTGGATCACCTTTAACAATAATTATTCGGGTTATTGGATTGATTGCGTTTGTAAGAGGGTGGGTATTAATTGCACGTTCAGCGTCGCAAGGACAGCCTCCAGGAGGTACGGGTAAAGGTTTGATTCATGTATTTGGTGGTATTTTGGCAATCAATATTGTGGGCACTGTCAATATGATTAATAATACTTTGTATGGTACTTAAACTTATTCAAAACTAGGAGAGAATTGTGAACATTAAGGTTACCCATAAATCAGGTTATAAATACTGGTTTTTAAGCGCAGTTAGTTTGGCTTTAATTGCCTTAGTCTGCCAGGATGCCGCAGCGGGAGTATCATTAGGCAAAATGGCTTCGACAATTACCACGTCATTTACAAGTCTTACCAAATTAATTACGGCAGGTTCCTATTTAGCGGGGCTTGGTTTTTCTATTGGTGCGATTATGAAATTTAAGCAACATAAGGATAACCCGACTCAAATTCCAATCGGAACTCCAATAGCATTGATATTTATTGCTGCTGCATTATTGTTCCTTCCTTCAATTCTGGGAGTAGCAGGTGTGACTATGTTTGGTGGTAGCGGAGGTAAAACTGCTGGACCTACTGGAACAGTATATAAGACTAGCTAATCAGAGATATTATTCATGTATTTGGGTAAAGCTTTATTGCTTTACCCAATTTAATTTATAGATAGATAATGAATGATTGCCTCTATTGATATGGTAAGTATTCTTAGGCTGACTGGTGTCAGGTAGGAAGATAAAACACATGTTTTTTTGAAAACTGGCTTAATGTGAACCAAAAATATGGCGGATAATCAGCAGCGATGTGAGTTAAAATTAATTGCTTCACCAGGTTCCTGGCGTTTGTATTCTGCCAGAAAAGTTGATGAGCGATTTAAATCATACGAACAAAAAATATTTCACAGAGATAGGTATACCTGTCAGTTTTGTGGGTTTCAAGCTCGCTTATATCAGGATATCGTTAATCTGGATGGTGATTATACAAATAATAGATTATCTAATCTGGTCACATCTTGTTGTTTTTGTGCCCAGTGTTTTTTTGTGGAGTCAGTTGGTGTTGGCGGTTATGGTGGAGGTACTCTGATCTATCTTCCGGAATTAAGTCAACCTGAATTGAATAGCTTATGTCATGTCCTTTTTTGTGCAATAACCAATGATACGGGATATAAATCCAGTGCACAGAATATATATAGAAGTTTTAAATTTCGTTCACAAATTGTCGAGGAAAAATTTGGTGAGGGTACAAGTGACCCGGCAATATTTGGACAGTTAATGATTGATTCAGGCGTGAATAGTGAAGAAATAAGAGCTCAACTTTTTAAGAACATAAGGTTACTACCCTCCAGAGCAAAATTCCGAAAACAGATAGAAAAATGGGCTGCCAGCGCTCTAGAAGAAATTGCAGATTAAATAGAGAGCTCTATTAATAAAAAATTGAGGACAAAGGATGGCAAATTGGTCAGAATCATTTTTTGAAGGCGTTGATACTTTCTTTGCCTGGTTAAGTACTTCGTTGAAGCAAACCACTGAGTCCTATATTGATTTGGAAACAGCAGATAGCTCTACTGTGTTAGTAAATCATGATGGGTCTTTGCTATCTGTATTAAAAATTGAAGGGATTACTGCATTAGCTGGCCCTGAAGAATTTGATCGATTGGTAGAAGGCCTGTCCAACTCATTTCAGGCTGCTATGGGTAGGCCTGGTCATGCACTACAAGTTTATTTTAGTCATGATAAACAAAACATAGTAAAAATGATTAAGGATATCTATGAGCCAGCAGAGGCATCAGCAAACAGGCTTGAACTGAATTTAAGAGATTTATTTGAAGAACGTGTGAATTATTTATCACAGTACTGTGCAGAAGAGCGAGTCTATTTTGTTTTATATACCAGACCATTTAATCTGGCAGGCGATCAGTTAAAGGCTGCCAATAAAGCAAAAATGAAGATGTTAAAGGATATGAAGGCTCCGCCATTTAAAAATACACAAACCATTTTTGCAGCGATACCGGAATTAAGAGATACTCATGATGCTTATGTGCGCGCAATTCTTAATGATTTGGACGCGATGAACATTATAGCCAAGTTACTTGAGGTACATGAAGCGGTGCATGCCATTCGAATGACAGGTGATCCTGATTATACTGCTGATGATTGGCGAGCTACATTACCTGGAGATAAAATACCTGTTCGAGAACTGAATAATTTTGAGGGAGATCCTTCCGATTTATTATGGCCGCCATTGTCCAAACAAATTTTGCCAAGAGATGCTGAAATCATTGATTTACGCACAGTTCGAGTTGGTGACAAAATTTATTCTACTACCTACATTGATTTATTTCCAAAGGATGTGAGGCCTTTTATTAGTTTATTTTCTCGTATTCTTCCCTCACATGTTCCATGGAAAATTTCCTTTTTGTTGGAAAGTGAAGGGTTAAGTACTATCAAATTGAAGGGACTATTAGCTGCCATATTAAGTTTTAGTTCAGCTCAGAATCGGTTGATCAGTGATTCTGTCAATTTATTGAAATACATACAACTCAATACGGATGAGGCTATTGTTCGACTCCGTGTTGTTGCAACGACATGGGCTCCGGAAGGAAATATACCATTACTGAGACGAAGAAGCTCTGAACTTGTTAAAGCTGTTGAAGGTTGGGGTTCTACTGATGTCTCTGAACTTTGTGGAGATCCATTTGCTGGTTTTGTGTCAAGTATGTTGGCTGCCACTTTAAACAGTTCTGCGGTACCCTCTGTAGCTCCTCTAACAGATGTAATAACAATGTTACCTATTACACGGCCAGCTTCACCTTGGAAGACGGGAGCGCTACTTTTCAGAACACCTGATGGTAAACCGTGGCCTTTTCAACCTGGTTCTACTGAACAAACGACCTGGATCGATCTGGTTTATGCTCGCCCTGGTTCTGGTAAATCCGTCTTGTCAAACGCGTTAAATTTAGCGCTTTGTTTGTCTGGTGGTTTAATGCGTTTACCACGTATAGCAATTATTGATATAGGTCCCTCAAGTAGTGGTCTAATTTCACTATTAAAAGAAGCTCTCCCGGCATCAAAACGTCATTTGGTTGCATATCATCGGCTAAGGATGACTCCAGATTACTCAATTAACCCTTTCGATACCCAATTAGGATGTCGCTATCCTACAGCTTTGGAGAGGTCATTCTTAGTAAATTTCATGACTTTATTAACTACTCCTTTAGGTGCTGCAAAGCCGTATGATGGAATGGCAGATTTAGCGGGTATGGTGGTAGATGAATTATATAAAAGTTTGGCAGACGAATTTAATCCGACTCCTTATGCCCCAGGCTTGGAAGAATTTATAGATGGTATCCTGGAGGAAATTGGATTTGTGAGAGATGCTAAGTCCACTTGGTGGGAAGTTACGGACTCATTATACTCCGCAGGGTTTGTTCATGAAGCATTGTTAGCTCAAAGATACGCTATGCCATTATTAGCGGATGCTGCGTCTATTTGTAGAACTCCCTCAATCGAAGATTTGTATGAAAAGATTACAGCACCTACTGGTGAATCATTAATTAATGCTTTTTCCAGAATGATTTCAGCAGCTGTTCGTGAATATCCTATTTTATCAAGAGTTACCAGTTTTGATATTGGTGATGCCAGAGTGGTGTCACTTGATTTAGATGAAGTAGCGAAAAGTGGTGGCGATGCGGCTGATAGGCAAACTGCCGTTATGTATATGTTAGCCAGGTATGTATTAGCAAGACATTACTATTTAACTGAAGAAAGTTTGAATAATGTACCAGAACAATATAAAGAATATCATAAACAAAGGGTATTAGAGATTCGTGAGGATCATAAACGCATTGTTTATGACGAATTTCATCGTACTGCAAAATCTACTGCAGTTCGTGAACAAGTTATTATTGACATGCGGGAAGGTCGAAAATGGAAGGTGCAAATTGCCTTACTATCACAATCAGTAGATGACTTTGATCCTGTGATGATTGATTTTGCTACTGCTATTTATGTAATGGATGCAGGACCTTCTCAGGCTGTAGAGAAAACCAGCGAAATTTTTGGTCTTTCTGAAACAGCCAAAATAGCTTTACGTACTCGAGTGCATGGTCCAAGACAAGGGGGGGCTACTTTCCTTGCTCAGTTTGCTACTAAAACGGGAATAAACGTCCAGCTTCTGACATTGACTTTAGGACCGGTGGAGTTATGGGCATTTAGTACCACTGCAGAAGATGCTACAGTAAGAAATCTCCTGTATAGGCACTTAGGCCCTTCAGAAGCTAGACGACTTTTAGCAGCACTATTTCCTAATGGTACGATAACTAAGGAGTTAGAATCTCGTTTGGCAGGCATGAAAGAAAAAGCTGGATTAATTGAAGAGGAAGAGAGAAGCGGTGTTATTAATCAGCTAGTGAACGATATTCTAGATGCCTACTCGAAAGATCCAAACGTTAAAAGTTTGCCTGCAAAAATCAACTAGAGGGCGATGATATTTCTATTCTCTTTGTTCTCAACCACTTGATTTTCTCAGCTTCACAGCCCACAGGCTTACTGTAACTATCCACGCCGTGTCGACGGAATGCCATATTTGTTCAATCTGGGTGCAACTTTGGCATTCTACCAAGATTCAAGATATATACCCTGATGGTTACAATTTTTATATATGCTTTATTAGTAAGCATAAAACAAATGCTGTTGACTTTAATGAGCTTAATTAGTAGTTAACAACCAATTGAACCTCATGTTTTATATTAATTCCTTCTGATAGCTTTCACGAATAGAAAAGGTTATTGATATTACAACCAGGGTCCATATGAACAAATACCATGCAGGAGCCATTTTATTACTACTTAATTCAATCAATATAAAAGCAACTAAAGGCATGGTACCGCCAAATAATGCTTGACCGATATTGTAAGATATAGAAATTCCACTCGCACGTATACTGGTTGGAAACATTTCTGCAATAATAGTTGGTACCGTAGCATTGATAGGGGCTAATGCCATAGACAATAATAACTCACAACTTAGCGCTTTCCACCAATTGCCACTTAATAAGAGCCAAAAAAATGGGAATATTAGTATAAAAAGGGAGAACAAACCCATTAAAAAAATGGGCTTACGGCCCACAAAATCAGAAATAAATCCCATTAACGGGATCAGGACCGTCAAAAGAGCGAGAGCAATTAAATTAATTAATAAAGCATCTTTTAAAAGGAAATGTTCAGATTTTACTAAAAATGTGGTGACATAGGCTATAAGCATATAGTTGGCAAGTGCAAGAATGCTCGTAATCATTATGGATAAAAACAGTTGTTGTTTAAATCGTGTAAATACTAATTTCGCAGGAAGTTCTGTGGTGTGTTTCTCTCTAAGAAATGTGGGCGACTCAAAGCTCTTAATCCGTAAATAAATACCTAAAACTCCTAAAATGCCTCCTAATAAATAAGCATATCTCCAACCCCAGCTAAATAAAGAATTACCAATAAATAGAGTACTGAATATGGATGCAGTAAGAGCTCCTACAAAAATACCTAAAAAGGCGCTGCTTAACACTAAACTTCCTGCCAATCCTCTTTTGTGTTGAAACATGTGTTCAATTAGGTAAGTTGTGGATCCTGGGAGCTCTCCTCCAACGGCTAGACCCTGGATAAGCCTTAAAGTGGAAAACAAAATGGGGGCCATAATTCCCCAGGAATTAAAATCAGGTAACATAGCAATCAGTGTGGTAGATATCGTCATAACCGACATAGAAAGTATTAATGCCTTCCGTCTTCCAACATGATCAGCGTAGTGTCCTAACAGAAGACCACCAATCGGCCGCATGATAAATCCTATTGCAAACAGGCTGAATGTTGCTATAAGAGAGACAAAATGGATTTTTGAAGGGAAAAAAATCTCTGCAAAAACAGGGGCAAAGCTGGCATAGAGTAAAAAATCATACCATTCCAAAGCATTTCCATATAATCCAGCAAAAATGCTGCATCTTACATTGTGTTCCATAATTACACTATGTGATCGTTTAAGGTAAATCCATTTAATATCCCTGGTGTAAAGGGGTTGATCTGATTGTTTGTTTTTAATAAATAACGACCAGAGTTGCTATTCACTTCAAAAAGTATTTGGAGGCTAGAGCTGTCTTGATCATCAACCAGGACATTAACTTTCTCAAGTAATTTAAATATTGCCCAGGCTCCATGCTCTGTGAGCTCATAATGATTTCCTTCAATAGAATCAAGAGCTAATTTGGCATTATTTTGAGGCCAACTGAAACGTGTAAATGAATCGCTGGTTTGATTATCCATTAATTTTGTTTCACCAATTTCAAGCAGTAGACTGGAAACTACTGGGTCAAGATTTATTTTTTGCAAACTGAAATCAATTTTACTTGTGTCACTGTGATCAGGAAAGAACATATTAGTGATAATGTTGGCACGAATCAATTCATCAATTACTTCATTTGAAATAGGTAAAATAAAACCATTAACCGCTTTAGGTTTCCACTCAGGAGTTGAAGTGTCCAGGAATGGTTTAATATATTGCTCAGTGTAGGTATTCAGCAAGCCATGTGCCGAGAAAAAGCGGTTAAAATCTGCAATATCGATTTCTGCAGTTTGTGAAGAATCAAAAGGATATCGTTGGGCAATAGAGTTTTGGAATTCCCCATAGACTGTTTTTTGCCATTGATGGTTAATATACTGACGACTGTCACGAATTAATATAACCCAAGCGTCACCGGCTATTTGTTTTGTCCAAGTACTTAAAGGTTCAGGTAATTGCCTTGCCTGATTGTAAAGCATGCTCACTGGATCAGATGAGTTTTCATTAATAAAACGAGAACGTGTAATGGTAAAAGCGGTTCTACCTCCGTCGTTTACAACGGATAAGGTCGAAATAAATCGTTCCAATTCAGAAATTCTAATACCTAATTCTTTTATACTAGATAATGTGGTTAAATTTAAATCAGTAAATTGATTGGCAATGAATTGGTTAAAAGTGGATATGTTTTCAGTTAAATCTGGTTTTGTTTCCTGTTGAATAAGATTAACAAATTTATAAAACGAATTTGATTGTTGTATTATTTTGGTTAATTGACGACCTTGTTGATAATCCTGATAACGAAGAGGTTGAGATTTCTTCATGAAGGTTTGCCACCATGTGACGTAATCAAAACAATAGGCCTGAATAAGCATGTTATGTAGTTGAGACAAATCCTGCCTTGAGAGTACCCAATTTTCAGCCTGAAGAGTATTGGTAATTTTAGGCAATTCATTAATAATTTTTGCAAATCCGGTTTTGGTAAAATAGATAGGCACTTCATCAGTAGGTAAATTAAAACCTTCAATGATTATTTTTTGTTTTTCTATGGGGAAATACTCTTTAGCAATCGAATAGTATAAATAACTTGTTGGTAGTGCGTTAAGATAATTTCTGGCATCGCTAATTGTTTGCGATTTTATGGGTATATTTTGCAGTGGCTTATTAAGAGTCTGCTTAAGAAGAGCTAATTGTTTTTGATTAGTACCTGATGTTTGTCCTTGCCATTGGTGCTGGAACCAATCCAATATGGGTTGCGCGGTAAAATGTTCTGGTTGTCCTAACATTAAATAAATCTTCAGGGCTTTATAGCGAGTTATGGGTGTGTTGCTGGGATTTGTAATGACTTGTTCTAACTCATTAGTTAATGAAGGTAGAAATTCTCCTTGTAAACGATTTTGAGTATTGCTTTGAAGATTTAATTTTAATTGATGCACCGTCGGGAGAGATATAGAATTTGAGGCTATATGGTTAATTTTATTTGCCGCTTGCGATAAATGATATAAAGCTTGCGCCCCATTGTTTTTCTGATTGTTAAGTGCTTCATAGGTAAGTAATTCTTTGCTGGCTTCATCCAGGATCTGGGATGTTTTATAGTGATTATAAATTAGAATTAATAAACTGAGGCCAGCCAAGCTTGCCGCAATAGCAATAAATGATTTTTGAGGAAATTTTGCAATGTGTGGTATTTGACCACATTGTTCCTGGATTGTTTTTACAGCGCCTTCCACAAAATAAGATCTGAAATTGGTTGCTTGCGGAAAGGTATCTTGTACCATCAAAGCGTATTCGTGTTGTATTTTTTTGTTTAGCCTGTCAATGCTTACCCCACCCTGTTCAGCACTTGTGAAAAAAATAGAGTGAAGATGAAATAATTTTGGTGAAATTCCTTGAATTAATGTCTGAATTGGTGCTCTTAAACTTGCTAATTGCAATGGAAATTCACGGATCAGACTCCGTTTAATCGTTGAGCGTACGGGATGCATTTTATTGATAACCTGTTGCCCAATAGCTTCAATTAATTGATTGAATTGTAGAGAGTAAGTTTCAATTTTTTTTCTTAATTGGTTTACACAATCCAAGGAGAATCCAAGTGGTTTGGATAGATCGTTGGTATGGTCCATTTGGTAAAATTCAGAAAAACCTGCCAGAGTATCCATTTTAGTGAATATTAAAGCTAATTCAGCTTGATATCCCAGATTAGCACCTAAACGATGAATGAGTTGTAGATGAGATTTTTTTTGTTCAGCAAATTGTGTTGGTTCGGATATTAATAAATCATTGACATCTACACATAAAATTAGACCGGTAATTTTGAGATGTCGATTACATTTATTTAATTGCTTTAGTGTTGTTAGTAATAATGTTTTACTATTAGTAAGCCAATTTTCACCAAGCTCGACTATAATTCCTCTTTGATTAAAATAAAGTTTGGCAAGCTCTTCGCTAAATACTGGCATTTCTTCCATGTTACTCTGTTTTAGCAAAGCAGATTTTCCTTGGGCATTTTTTCCAGTGATGACGATAAATGATAATTGATTAATCTGTGGCTTTAGTTGAGAGAGAATTTTTTTTATAGCATCACATAATGCTCGTAATGAGTTGTCCATTAGTTTTCCAGCATAGCAAGTTGAGTATGTCCAAATAAAACCGTTTTAGCTTTACTTTCTAATAAAATATGGCTAGTAAAGAAAGCCAGAATTACAACACTTACGGCAACAAAAGTAGTGATCATAGTGGCTTTATAATTTTTTTTAATAGTTTTAGGTATAGGATTTTCATTAAACAAGCGAAGTGGTTTATTGAAACGATGTTTTTGAATTATTTGATACAAATCTTCAATTGTATTATCAAGCACTTGTCGCCCATCAGCTTTTAGATGATATTCTCCCTCAAATCCGGCAATCAGACAAAAATAAACTAATTCAATTAAATCAAGGAATTGGTTTGGTCTCTCTTTAATGTAATTAAGTATTTCAAAAAAACGTTGTTGCGGTTGCGCACCATCGCTTGATAATGGAGTAAATGATTTAAATTCTGCTGTCAGGTTGTAAACTCTGAGATAATTTTTACCTAATATTTCATCAATAGTAGCTGATAATAAGTATTGGGCAATGCTAATAATATCCAAAGGGTATTTGGATGCGTCTAATTTACTGTGAAAGGCACGTAGTTCATGCAGTATATTTTCTCGTATATCTTCTACTGGAGGTAAAGATGGACTTAAGCAAAGTCTTTCTAATAAGGACAGTAATGGCCCTGCTGCTGCAACCAAAATATTTGTAGAAAATGGGGCAATAAATAATTTCGAGCGATAGTATCCACTTGGAACTAGCGCAGGTTCTGTGATTGCAAGACGGCTGACAAGTGAGGATGGGTATTGCTCAGTTGTCATATTATTACTCCAAATGAGATTAGATTACGCATTAGACTTCTTGCATAACCTGTATCTTTTGCCTTACAGCAAGGTGAAAAGAGATGTTTCTATGGTTCTCATTTACTTATATAGGTAAACTTTGCTCCTCGAAACACTTGTGTCTTGCTTTATAACAAAATCCAAAGGGCCTACAAAAGAAGTCTTCAAAAAGCTTCAATTAAAAAGAAGATGATACGTTATATACTGCTCTTTATTCAAGTTAGTCAAGCTTACAATTGAATTTGAGTCATAATATCTAGCGAATTGTCAACAGACCCTAATGTTTAAAATGACGTATTCCTGTAAAAATCATCGCTATACCATATTGTTCAGCACAAGCGATAATTTGTTCGTCTCTGATAGAGCCGCCTGGTTGAATAATTGATGATATCCCTGCTTTTGCTGCGATTTCAATAGTGTCTGGAAAAGGAATAAAAGCATCTGATGCCATCACAGAGCCCAGAGGGTCAAATCCCATTTGCTCTGCTTGCCATAAACCAATTCGAGCGCTCATTACTCGACTGGTTTGACCGCCTCCAATACCTATAGTAGCCAAATCTTTGGCATATACTATTGCGTTAGATTTCACATGCTTTGCTGCTAACCATGCAAACATTAAATTCTCTATTTGCTGCTCGGTTGGTTTTATCTGGGTGACGGTTTGTAGTTCACAGGATTCCAGAGATAGAGAATCATGTTCTTGAACTAATAAACCGCCATCTACTTTTTTCATATTTAATCTAAAACTTGTGCCTTGCTGCCAAAAATCTGTTAGCAAAACACGAATATTTTCTTTAGTTGCCAGAATTTTTTTTGCTTCCTCATTAGCATCAGGTGCAATAATGACTTCGACAAATTGTTTTTCAAGTATGGCTTTAGCAGTATCACCGTCCAGAGTCCCATTGAACGCTATAATTCCGCCATAAGCTGACACAGGGTCGCTCTGGAAAGCTTTTAAATAAGCACCTAGTGAACTATCCGCTAAAGCAATGCCGCAAGGGTTAGTATGTTTGACGATGACGCAAACTGATTTTTCATTGGAAAATGATTTAACACAATCAAGGGCGGCATCTGCATCAAGAATATTATTATAGGATAATTGTTTTCCCTGCAACAAAGTTGCCGTACCTAGAGAACCTTGATGGGAATTTTTATCGGCATAAAAAATAGCTTGTTGATGGGGATTTTCACCATAGCGAAGATCGGTGATCTTGTTAAATTGACAGGTGAGAATATCCGGGAATCCAGTTGGCGTATAATCGTTATCTAGAGTGGTCAAATAATTAGCAATTGCAGCGTCATAGGCTGCAGTATGGGCGAATGCTTTTTTGGCTAAGGCAAACCCACAATGAGAGGGTATTTTTTGATCGTGTAAATAATTTATTAATTCTGAATAATCATCAGGATCAACCACTACATAAGTGTAGGCATGATTTTTTGCAGCGGCCCGAACCATGGTTGGTCCACCAATGTCAATGTTCTCAATAGCTTGATTAAAATCACAATCAGGGCGGCTAATTACTTGTTCAAAGGGATATAAATTAACAACTACCAAATCAATAGGTTTTATCCCATGCATTTGTAAAATGTGTTTGTCTTGTTCGCCACGTGCCAATAACCCGGCATGAATTGCAGGATGAAGCGTTTTGACCCTCCCATCCATAATCTCGGGAAATCCTGTGCAATCACTGACATCAGTTACTGGCAATTTATTTTCCCTTAATACAGCGGCTGTATTACCAGTAGCTATTAATTCTACACCATGCTCATGCAAGGCTTGTCCGAGTTCTTTTATTCCTCTTTTATCTGAGACACTCAATAATGCTCGACGTGGTTTGAATGAAGAGAAAATTTGTTTTTTAGCCATTTACATTTACCTTAGTGAAAACAGTTATTATTTACTGGCAAAGACCAGCAAAGACCATCCATCACAATTTTCTGTTGAAACATGAGTGAATGCCGAGTCATATGCTTCAATGAGCAAAGGAACTTGCTCTTCCAAAATCCCCGATGTGACTAATTTTTCACCTCTTGGGAGAAGTTGATGAAAACGCTCTTTTAAACTGATTAACGGGGCTAGCAAGATGTTGGCAATAATAAGATGCACGGGATCCTGTAATGCGTCTGGAGAGCTGATAGACAGTTGGTTCTCAACAATATGGTTAACATGGGCATTATTCTGAGTCGCCTGCAGGGCTTGATTATCTATGTCGACAGCATAGACGTGTTGGGCACCTAATTTGATAGCAGCCAAAGAGAGTATGCCTGAACCACAACCATAGTCTATTATTGATTTATTTTTTAAATCAGCCTGCTCTAACCAAGTTAAGCATAATGAAGTTGTAGCATGTGTCCCTGTACCAAAAGCTAATCCCGGATCCAGTATTAAATTCACGGCATCGGGTTCAGGTGGTGTTAGCCAAGTTGGACAAACCCACAGGCGTTTACCAAAACGATGAGGTTGAAAATCTTCCATCCAGGCTCTTTCCCAATCTTTATCAGCAAGTGATTCCAAGCTGCAGTGTAAAGAAGGTCTTTTAGCGGCTAATTGCTTTCTGACGTACTGTACTTCTTCTGCTTGGGCAAATAAGGCATGAATAATGACCTCCGGCCATAGAGGCATGGCGCCTGGCTCTGGTTCAAGAACAGGGTTGTCATTTTTATCCGTGAGCATAATAGATAAAGCACCATGTTCTTCTAGTTCTTCAGTAATTTCCTCAATCTCTTCATTGGGACAATGTTCTATTTTTAATTGAAACCACACGTTTATTAATCCTTGAGCATTTTTTCTAAATAGTGAATATTGGTGCCACCTTCAATAAAGGATTTGTCATGAAGGATACGTTGGTGTAATTCAATATTGGTTCTTATACCATCAATAATAATTTCATCGAGAGCGTTTCGCATTCTGGCAATTGCTTCCGCTCTTGTAGCTCCATAGCTTATCAATTTTCCTATCATAGAATCGTAATTAGGTGGTACCACATAGCTACTGTAGATGTGAGAATCAAAGCGAATGCCGGGACCTCCTGGTTGGTGGAGCAATTTTATAGTTCCAGGGGAAGGCATGAACGTTTTTGGATCTTCTGCGTTGATTCGGCATTCAATAGCATGACCACATAACTGAATGTCTTTTTGAGTTAAAGTAAGAGGGATATCGCTGGCAATTTTGATTTGTTCTTTAATTAAATCGATACCAGTTATCATTTCAGTTACTGGATGTTCAACCTGGATACGTGTATTCATTTCAATGAAATAAAAACAGCCATCCTGGAATAAAAATTCAAAGGTTCCAGCACCTCGATATTGTAATTCCTGACAAGCTTTGATTACTGACGCACCAATTTTTTCTCTTAATTCAGGAGTGATTCCTGGAGCAGGGGCTTCTTCAACTACTTTTTGATGACGCCTCTGCATGGAACAATCACGTTCACCCAAGTGAATGGCATGTCCTTTTCCATCGCCGAGGACCTGGAATTCAACATGCCGTGGATTTTCCAGAAATTTCTCCATATAAACTATTGGGTTATTGAATGCTGCTTTTGCTTCGCTTCTGGTTAATGCAATGGCGCTAAGTAAATTGGATTCACTGTGAACGACTCTCATTCCTCGTCCACCGCCACCACCAGCGGCTTTGATAATGATTGGGTAACCAATTTTTCGCGCAAGCTCCAGATTGAGGTTATCATCATCCCCTAAAGGACCATCTGAACCAGGAACACATGGAACCCCTGCCGCTTTCATTGCAGCGATAGCAGAAACTTTATCACCCATCAGGCGAATAGAGTCGCCACGTGGTCCAATAAAACGAAAACCACTTTGCTCGACAATATCTGCAAAATCAGCATTTTCAGATAAAAATCCATAACCAGGATGTATAGCTACCGCGTCAGTTATTTCCGCAGCGGAGATGATTGCCGGAATATTGAGATAACTTTTTTGAGCGGGCGCAGGCCCTATACATACTGTTTCATCTGCCAGACGAACATGCAATAAGTCTTTGTCAACATCGGAGTGGACAGCGACAGTCTGAATGCCAAGCTCTTTGCAAGCACGCAATATACGAAGTGCGATTTCGCCTCTATTAGCAATAACTATTTTACTGAGCATAGACACGCCTCTCTATTCTATAATAAACAAGGCCTGGTCATATTCAACAGGGTCCCCGTTTTTTACTAAAATTTCAACGATCTTTCCGGCGCGATCAGCTTCAATTTCATTGAACATTTTCATTGCTTCAATAATACATAAGGTATCACCGGCTTTAACGGATTGTCCCACTATTACAAAAGGGGGGTTGTCTGGTGATGGCGCAGTGTACATTGTTCCAACCATTGGAGAACGAATTTTATGCCCTGAAGCGGTTGAGAGAGATTGTTTATTTTCAACCGCATGTGATTCTCCTGCCGGGACACCGGAAGATGGAATTGGTGCCGTTTGCTTTGTTGGAGGTGGGGCAACGTAATGAATTTGAGGGGCTTCAGTTGATATGTTACCATGACGGCTTAGTCTTAATGATTCCTCGCCTTCTTTGATTTCAATTTCTGAAATGCCAGTTTCCTCCAGGAGTTCAATTAGCTTTCTGATTTTTCTGATATCCATTTGTTTTTTCTCTCTACTTTAATTCTTTAATAATTGCTTGTAAGGCCAGTAAATACCCTTGCGCACCAAAACCGCTAATTATACCTAAGGCAATATCGGAGAAATAAGAATGGTGGCGAAAAGTTTCACGGGAAAAAATGTTACTTAAGTGAACCTCAATAAATGGAATAGCAACCGCACTTAAAGCATCTCTCAGGGCGACACTTGTATGAGTAAATGCGGCAGGATTTATGATAATGTAATTGATTTTATCAGTTTTGGCCTGATGAATGGCGTGAATTAGCTCTGCTTCCGCATTACTTTGATAGCAGCTTAATTGAATACCCGCATTTTCAGCTTCCTGGATTAAATCAGAATTTATTTGAGTTAAAGAAGTATGTCCATAAATTGATGGCTCACGGGAACCTAAAAGATTTAAATTGGGACCATGTAATACTAGAATTTTTTTCATTAGACATCAGTATAGTCTGAGATTTGCAGATTTTGCCTGAACTTTAGGAATATGTCTATATATCCAAGAGGATATCGGCAAGATCTCCGCAAGTTTTGCGAGAAATTAATTAAGCATATAGCAAGTTGCTATAGTTTGAAGGATGCTCTGATTTTAGGGTTGTGATATTGTTATTTATTTCAAGTATCAGGAACAGCTTTATGGCTAAAACGTTTATAACAGATGTTACCTTACGTGATGCGCATCAATGTTTAATTGCCACAAGATTGCGTACTGAAGACATGTTGCCCATCTGTAATAAAATGGATAACGTTGGTTTTTGGGCTATGGAAGTATGGGGAGGTGCCACTTTTGATGCCTGTTTGCGATTTTTAAAGGAAGATCCTTGGTTTAGATTACGTCAACTTCGTCAAGCATTACCAAACACCCAACTTTCCATGCTATTACGTGGCCAAAACTTGTTAGGCTACAGACATTATGCGGATGATGTGGTTAGATCATTTGTTAAATTAGCGGTAAATAATGGAGTGGATGTATTTCGGGTGTTTGATGCCTTAAACGATGCACGAAATCTAAAAGTAGCTATAGACTCAATCAAATTACATAAAAAGCATGCTCAAGGAGCGATTTGTTATACTACTAGCCCAGTGCATACATTGGACAATTTTTTGGAACTTGGGAAAAAATTGGCCGAAATGGGATGCGACAGTATTGCTATTAAGGATATGGCGGGTTTGTTAACTCCCTCAGCAGCCGTTGAGTTATATACTGGTTTAAAACAAGTGACAGGATTACCTGTTCATTTACATAGTCATTCTACTTCTGGATTGGCAAGTATATGTCATTATGAAGCAGTTCTAGCAGGTTGTAATCATATTGATACTGCGATCTCATCCTTTTCGGGAGGTGCCTCACATCCACCTACCGAGGCTTTGGTTGCCGCGTTGACAGGCACTCCGTATGACACAGAATTGAATTTAAACATTTTATTAGAAATAGATGATTATTTTAAAACGGTACGCAAGAAATATTCTCAATTTGAAAGTGAAGCGCAGAATATTGATCCTCGTGTTCAATTGTATCAGGTTCCTGGTGGCATGATATCTAATTTATATAATCAGTTGAAAGAACAGAATGCTTTAGACAAGATGGATGCAGTCCATAATGAAATACCTCGTGTTCGTAAGGATTTAGGTTATCCGCCTTTGGTTACTCCAACGTCTCAAGTTGTTGGAACTCAAGCTGTTATTAATGTTCTAACAGGAGAAAGATACAAAACAATAACGAATGAGGTGAAACTTTACTGTCAAGGAAAATATGGGATTCCTCCTGGAAAAATTAGTTCTACTTTGCGCAAGAAGGCTATTGGAAGAACAGAAGTCATAGAAATAAGGCCTGCCGATTTGTTACCTAATGAATTAAATCAATTACGTAATGAAATAGGGGATCTGGCGCTAAGCGATGAAGATGTTCTTCTCTATGCCATGTTTCCCGAGATTGGACGTCAATTTTTAGAACAACGTAAAAATAATCAATTAATTCCTGAACCTTTGTTGGCTCAATCAAGCATGCCAGATAATTCTGTCATGTCTGAATTTGATATTATTCTTCATGGTGAAAATTATCATGTAAAGGTCGCAGGCTTTGGAACGATTGAGCATGGTCAACAATCCTGTTTTTTATGGGTTGACGGTGTTCCTGAAGAAGTGGTCGTGGAACGTGCGGAACTTGGGGAGAAAAAGGCTCTTTCTATTACAAACAACAAGAGGGGGCCTGGGGATATTACCGTAGCGATTCCTGGTTCTATTATTGCAATTTATGTGCAGGTTGGGGAAGAGGTAAAAGCAGGGCAAGTTGTATTAGTAATTGAAGCAATGAAAATGGAAACAGAAATACAAGCACCGATGAATGGTGTGGTTGCAGAGGTGTTATGTCAAAAAGGAGATAAAGTGACTCCAGAACAAGTATTAATCAGAATGGATAGGAGTTAAAAAGCAATATACAAGTCCTGTCCTACCTAAAACGGCCTAAAACAGTCTGGGGGAGATTGCGTACCCCTCTTCAAGATTTTTTAAGTCATTTATTATTTGGTTATAACCTTTTTCCACTTTTGCTTCAAAATCACTTGGAGTCAGCAAGTTCACTTGATACTTTTCATAAATTTTTGTGGATAATTCACTAAATTGTTGTTCCGTTATGTCTTCTCCTTTTAGAATATCACTTAGATTAGGAATAACCGTATTGCCGTTGATTTTTTCCACTTTTCCATCAGGATGCTTTATACACAACCATACTGCGGCAGGCATTCTTAAAATAATCGCTCCCTTTCCGTCAAGCGCATTTAAACCATTTATTATGCAAGATAAAGATATCCCATCCCTGTTAGACATATAGAATTTTTTATCTTTGGACTCATTATAATTACTTTTTTTCTTTTCAATGTAATCCATCATCTGACTCCCATCGATAAGCTTTTCTTCAACTGCCCACTCTAAAAAATCTTTATTATGGATTTTTATTTTATTTTCAACTGCCCAATTTATAATTGGTTTTCCATTTATGTTATTTTTTTGTATAATTGCCGATTTTAACCAATCTAAAGGCAACTTCCTCTCTATTGGTAAGTCATTTTCAATTGCCCACTGTAAAGGTGAACTTTCCCCCAGTTTTTTATCATGTTCCATTGCCCATAGGATCAAATCCTTTCCCTCTACTGCAAATATAGCTTGACGTGATGAAAGATCATTTAGCAATTTTTTATTTAGTTGAGCAGCGTAAAGAAGAATTGGGATTCCTTTTACCTCTATATTATTTTCAATAGCCCATGCAAGCGGCTCTTTTCCTTCTATTTTTGTTTTAGGGCGGGAAGTTGAATACCCCTGAAGCCATAAAATAATATCATCTAATTCTCCATTGGTATCCCTAATAATAAAATTCTTATGTTCTGACGATAATTCCCGAATCGTATTTTGCTTATTGTCGCTGAAAGTAATCATATGAGATATATATGAGATAAAATCAGGAAATTTGGGAGATAAATTCTTATTGCTTTTTCTATCCTCAATTAAACTGGCTTCTTTTCTATTAGCACCATTCTTAATCAGAAGCTCAGCAAGCTTCTTGTTTTCATTCTTATCGGCAATTGTTAATGCCTTATTTAATTGTTGAAAGCTAATATATTCTTTATACTTTAAAAATTCTTCAACTGTCTCTCTTGCCCCAAGTTCTACTGCTTTTTCTAAGGGGGTCAGACCTTCTTTATCTGCCGTAAGTAAAACTGCGGGGAATTTGGAGATAATTGCTTGTACTTTTGAAGGATCATCAAGAGAATTATAAAGTTCTCTTGTCATTTTCTGATATGGACCATCGTAACCATGCGTCATCGTGATGCCAGTTATTTCAAATGTTTCTTTAAAGTCGGATGGTAATTGAGATAGTTCCCTTTCGCTGATATGAATATGGCTGACAAACTCACTATTAAGTAAATTGATCGATGGAAGATGGGATTCAATATAATTTGTCGAAAATAATTCTTGGTTTAAAGGCTGATTATATTCCACTTTTAAGAGAAGATTTAAGAATCTTTCATAATCCATTTGTGATAGCAGTATCTCAAAATACTGTAGTGTTGAAGGTGTATATTTTATATCTTGAACAAGATCATTCATTGAATCGCTGGGATAGTAAATGGCTTGAGATTTCATCTTTGGTGAAAAAACCGCATATGATTTTCCATATACCGATGCAATTCCTTCATCCAAGGTGTTGTCTGCGTCTAAAAAAACTAATGCAGCATACCTTGGGGCGGCTAATTTATTAAAACTTTCAATGCCTCGTTTCCCATTAAAAAAACCGAACATATTCTTTTCAACTTTATTTCGATTCTCTTCATACCCTTTATGGGTAAAGCTGGTTTTTTCAAAGTAGTTTAGCATTCTATGTGTGTCTATTTTTCCTAGTTTATCAGGAGTTAGTTCAAAACTAAAAATAATTGTAGAATGTTCTTTTACAAAGCTTACTATTCGTTCATAAGTTTGTTCGGGATGCGGATTCTCAGGATCCAGCGCTTTGATTTTTTTTAGAATACTCTCTCTTACACCATTTTCTTTCTTCGCCATTTCATCTTTATTGTCCTGAAAACAATGAGAAACTATGTTATTCCATGTTGATCTTGCATGAATAATAGTCTTCTGCTCATCAGTTAATATGGCATGTTTCAGTGGTAAAGAACCTTTATTATTGACATAGATTTTATATACGGATTTAAGATATTGAGCCAGTTTTTCATCAGTATGAATAGCACTTGTGTCTTTTAAATATTGAGTGTAAGTACTTACAGGTTGGTTTTCTAAAAACTGAAGAAAATGTTGAAACTCGCTTTCTGGAATATTTTTTGCAAATAAGTTGACAAGTTTATCACGAGATATAAGCTTGACTATCGCATCATTACCTATTTGCTTTTTTAATACCATTATTTGTTTTTCATCAAGTTTTGAGCCAGCAGTCTGTGCAGCTTGAATTAGCTTGCCTACTGCATTTTTGGGTTGATTCTGATCAATGGCCAGGCAAATTTTGGTTATGTCTTCCTGAGAAATACCTGCTTTTTGTAAATAATCTCTGCGCTCAACAGTGCTCTTTAACCCATTCATTAATCGATTTAAAATCTTCGACTCTGCTTTAGCAATTAAGTTTTGCTTTCTTTCCAAAAGCTGACTAATGATTACCATATTTTTTTTCTGGCCTTTCCCGGTATCATCGATATCAAAACCATTGTTTTCCACGCAAGCCTTTAATTGCTCATCAGTGACTGCTAACAGTTTTCTCAGGCTGATTAACAAAGCAGGAGAATCAGATACACCCTTAAATACTATTCGAGCATTCTCTAATATACCTGGGTGAAATTGTGTATTTATTTGTCTTCCGGTTTCCATGTCCTCATATTCACCCACTTTAGCGTTAAATTCCCCTTTTTTTGGCTTACCTTGGGCGTAATATCTCAATGCTGCGCCTGGATCTATGCGGAATGGGTCCTTCGTCCTTGAGTCATAAAACAGATTATCCATAGACCCACCCACAACATCATAGTTAGAAAGTAATACGTCAATTAAAAAGTCTTCCTGGGCTTTGTTGCGAACTTGATCAAAATCTTGTCCAGTTTGATCCAGTGGCATGATGTCATCTTTCTTTTCAGAGGCTATTCCATAATTTGTCACGCCTTTTTCATCAACAAATGTAATAAACTCCATTTTTGGCACTGAAACACCATAAAGTTCGTAGATTCTTGCAGCTAAGACTTCATTATTAAAGCGGTTTCGATGCCTGTCTTTATACTTACCTTTTTCTAAATCTTGAACTTGAAAAAATTGAGTTTCAGTTTCTAAAAGGTGCTCGGGTAGCCATTTAATATAGTATTCTTTTCCTGTTTTTTTGTGTATAAAAAAACCACCCAGGTTTGAGCCTTGCTGTTCGCTCGTTTTTATGTAATCACTAAATTGTATAGTTGTGGGCTTTTTAGATTTAGGCATTAATTGATCATGCTAACGATAACTCATGTTTATTATTATAGAAGATTTATATTAGTTGATCGCTAATTACACTAAGTGACCTTTAATTTCAGGTGAGTTCATCAAAAAATTACTCTGTACATGACAGATTTTTTGTCATGTACAGAGAAAAAATTAACAGAAATGTTGTCAGATATTGTCAAATATTGTAGGAAATGAATACATAGATCCTTGGTTTTTTCGAAATATTAGATAAGGTCAATTTTTGCATTAGTGTAAAATTAGTATTTTCAAAAATAATAAATTTGTGCTAGTTTGGAAAAGTTTGGAAAAGATGTTCTTGCATTTTGAAAAATGGTAGTTGGTTATATGCCTAAAAATATTAGGATACTATCCAAATAATTGAATTAACAAAGGTAAATATTTGATTTTTTATTATTAAGTATTTCCTAGTTTGGATCATCCTTGATTTTGAGGTTAATTGTATAAATTAACTGAAAATTTCCAGGGTAATATAACAAACCTGGGCACTCCAGGAAGAGTTGCTACATGAGAATTTAGTTTAAGGAGTTAGAATCAATGCACCCAAATTATTATTTGTCACCTTTAGCTGTAGCTATTGCATTAGGAATTGCCTCACCTGTTAAGGCAGCTGATCCAATAGCTTTACAAAAATCATCGTTTTCTGAAGTAAGGCAAAAATTCCAATTGTCCTTACCGGGGATTATGAAAGGTGCTACAGTCTCTACTGACAGTTTGCAATTTGTAAGACAGCATACCGATGGTAATAAAGTGACTCACGTTCGTATGCAGCAACAATATGTTGGGTTCCCGGTTTTTGGTGGTTATGCCATTATTCATAGTAAAAATGCTACCCATAGTTTAATAACAGCAAAATCTGATGTAAAAATGAATGGTATGGTTTATGAGGGCTTGCAAGCGGAATTAGGCCAGCCAAAACCTTCATTTGTTAAAAATGCTACTTTGGCATTGCAGCAATTTAAGGATAAATACACTAATAAACAAATTAGCGAAGAACAAGTAGTTCCAATGGTTTATATTGATGAAAAGCATCAGGCTCATTGGGCTTATAAAGTCAGCATTTTTGTTACTCACTATGATAAAATTCCAGAGCGTCCTACCGCAATTATTGATGCAGAAACCAATAAGCCTTTTGTTCAATGGAATGATGTGAAAACCGAAACAGTTCAAGCGAAAGGAACAGGGTTTGGTGGAAATCATAAAATGGGTGAATATCAATTTGGTAAGGATTTACCTTTATTAGATCTCACACGTGATGCTGGCGTAGAAATGTGCTTTATGGAAAATACCGATGTTAAAGTAGTAGACATGGGCCATAAGTATTATTCAAATAACAAACCTATGCAATTTACTTGTAAAGATACATTGGATACACAATCCACTCATACTTATTATACAGGGTATTCTGCAGATGGTTATGATAAAGATAATGGAGCAGCCTCTCCTACCAATGATGCTTTGTATGCAGGTTATGTCATTAAGCACATGTATCACGATTGGTACGGCGTTGAAGCATTAACCAAATCGGATGGATCACCAATGCAATTGGTTATGAGGGTTCATTACGGCCAAGGTTATGAAAATGCCTACTGGGATGGTAAACAAATGACTTTTGGTGATGGTGATACCATGATGTATCCATTGGTTTCATTGGGTGTCGGTGGTCATGAAATTAGCCATGGTTTTACGGAACAACATTCAGGACTTGAATATTTTGGTCAATCTGGTGGCATGAATGAAGCGTTTTCAGATATGGCAGCTCAAGCAGCTGAATATTATTCAGTTGGCAAAAGCAGTTGGCAAATCGGTCCTGAAATAATGAAAGAAGACAGCGGCTATGACGCTTTGCGTTACATGGACAAACCAAGTCGTGACGGTATGTCTATTGATGTAGCTGATGATTATTATGGTGGTTTGGATGTTCATTACTCCAGTGGAGTCTATAACCATTTATTCTATATATTAGCTAATCAACCTAACTGGAACCTTCGTATGGCTTTTGATGTGATGGTGAAATCCAATATGGATTATTGGACACCTTATTCAACATTTGATGAAGGTGGTTGCGGTATGCTTAGCGCTGCTAAAGATTTAGGTTATAACCTGGATGATGTTAAGAGATCATTGAGTGAAGTGACCATAAATTATCAATCCTGTTATATAGATTAAGATAGTCTTTAGTCATTTTGTAACAAGTCATTATTATCTGCTTCCTTACTCGCGGCTCGGTTAACGATAATCCGAGCCGCGACCGTAAGGAAGCGGATAAGCGAATAAATACAACATACATTACAGCGGAATTATTTTCTTCATCAGAGAAAAAGCGGCTTGAGGCTATTTTATAATGATTGATAAAAATCTGTTAAAAGCTTGCTAATAAGTTCTGGTTTTTCCATATGGATATGATGCCCACCTTCCAGGCGCTCGATTTTAATATCTTTTACTGCTTGAATTCTTGCTTTCATTTTTTCTGAGTCAAATGCAAATCCTTTGCTAGCCCAAATCAGATAAGTTTTAGCTTTAATTTCGTGAAGACAGGAAAGAACCTGGGGTTCAGTCATTTGCAATGGAGATGGGGCCAATAACCTGCGATCATGTCTCCAATAATAAACTCCATTTTCTTTATGTGTCCCGCGTTCACAAAGTGACTTGGCAATGTCGAGAGAGACATACCCTTTAACTGAACGAGCAAGTGCAGCCTGCTCAAATTTATTATAACCTTTTGCTTTTTTTAATTGTTTTTGTGATAGATAATGCAGGTAGTTAGATAGTTGTTTGCATGCGGTTTCGGCTGGGTGAGAAAATGGCCCTAACCCTTCAATCAAGCTTAATGAAAGAAAACGCTCGGGAGCAACGCCAGCTACAAGACTCCCTAAGCAAGCCCCCATAGAGTGTCCCAATAAGTGGAGCTTATCTAATTTTAAGGCATTGATAATTTCCACAACAGTAAATATTCCATCAGTAAAATGATAAACACATCCTTGGGGCAAATGTGAAGAATGTCCATGCCCAGGAAGGTCTACTGCTATAAAATAGTAATTATCTTGCAAATATTTAGCAATCTCATCAAAACTATTGGCATTATCCAGCCAACCATGTAAAGCAACGATTGGTGGATTATTAGGATTTCCCCATGTTTTACATGCTATAGATAGGCCAGGGATATTTAATTCTACTGTTTTCATTTATTTTATTTGATTGTAGATAATTCCTATAGCTTATTACTTTATGTATCACTATGTAAATTCAGTTTTTAATGACAGTTGAAATCAAAATCAATTCGTTTATCTTATGGAAACCTTGAGAATTTTATGTTTAAATTGTTCGCAGTAACGAATGTAAATAGATTACTATGTTTACTTATAAAACAAATTCCTTTTCTTTTTTTATCATAAGCTACAAAATAAGTGGATACCTATCGGACTTGGGAGATGGGGCCAATCTCATGTCGAATAGAAAAATTCGAATCCATGGAAACCAACCTGTTTTTGATCAGTTTAATTGCAAACGATTCTATATTGAACTCAACTTCAATGTGATATCTACATCCAGGAGAACGACGCATGCCTTACCACTTTAATCCTCATTCACACGTAAAAATTTGGCTAAGCAATAACCCAAGTGTTTTTATGAATTTCGAGAATCAGACTCGAATGATTACAATGCGTGAAAAAAATCCCAAAGACACGATTCATCTCATTTACGACTCCAGTTTGCTAAACGAACAAGCGCGCATTGATTTGCATCAATTTTGTGAAGAAAACTCTATTGTTCCTGTTGATGCCGATTCCGTTGAATTTAAGACCCAACTTCAATCAGAAGATGAAAAAACACTTTATAAATTATATAAGGATGAAATTACTCATTTAAAAGAAGGAGGCAATTTAGGTGTTGCCAGCGATATTTTACGATGGCTTCCACCCTGTTATCACCTGGGTTCTTATACTGATTTAGATGTACCTCTCGACACCTCTACTTTACCTGACACAGTGTCAGTTGACTCACCATTACTATTGAATATTGGTAGTTTAAAATTATTTGGAAATAAAGAAATGGTTTTGACTCTGAATGAGTTTATAGGTGTGGTGGATGAACAAAAAGCCAGGCCACAAATTGAAAAAGTGCACAAAGGAATGATTCGCAAATTAACTCATTATGAAAATGATTATATTGAGAAAACAGTCGATGCTTTTAGTCAGGACAGTTTTCTTAGCCGTTATTTAGTGGGGGCTATGAAAAATCGTGCTGAATCCACCTACATTCAACGCTCAACCTTACTTAAAGTCCCCAATGGTTCTGTTACATCCAGAGGCATCAGGGCTTATATCAATGAAGTGATGACAGATCCAGACAAATATATAAATTTTCATAGAAAATCATTGGATGAAACAGATAAATCAGTGGTCCAAAGATTAAGAAACGAGCTTGGCAGCCAGCTTGGTATCATCAAATGGTTGTTTTTCAGAACCGAATATAATGAAATAAAAAAAGTATTGTCGCAAAATGATGACAAATTTATAGCTACTGTAATGAAAAAGGAGCGTTCACTTTATTTAAAATCAATTGTTATTTGTACGACAGGTCCTATAGAGGTAGCAAACAGTTTGTTTGGTGATTATACTCTCAACTCAGATGAAATAGATCGCAAGGCACGTCCGGCCGCATTTAGTCATTATGGGCTTCATAAAGGATTTCTTTCTAAAAATGTTGTCCCATTACATCAAAATATTTGGGGTATGTTGCGATATCTAGGGGCAGACGTCGGTGAATTAAATGATTCTTCCTGGCTAGAAGAAGGAATGAAATTACAGGAAAGCCGACTGGAAACACTCTTAAAACGACAAAAAATGCTTGCGGAAAATTTACCTTCTGCTTTAGCAAGCGCAAAAGAGAAAATTGAGGATCACATAAGAAAACTTCAACAGGAGTCGCAAGGATTTTTCGGTTTTTTTTATAAATCCAGACGACAGGCCAAAATAAAAGCATTGCAAGACGTATTAAACTGCTTCAACTCGAAAGATCAAACTTTTGATATCGTTCAATTTAAAGGTGTTCTAGAAGCGATACATCTTAATGAAAAAGTTGTGTATGGTGGTTTGTTCTCAAATCGTACTCAACGTTTGGTTGAAGGATTAGCGGAACTTTGTCATGAAGCAGTAGTATATCGTGTTGCAAGGGATAAAAAACCTAAGTTTACTGCAAGCCAAGAACCAGATAAATCAGCGCTTAAAATCGCAAATTTAAGTAAACCACAGAACCAAACAAAAGGACCAGCGAAGATAGTTACCATACCTATAAGTAGTTGCTCTATTGAGGAGCAATCTATCAATTCCACGGCTGGTTATGGGGTTTTTTTTAAAAATGGTGTGCCTTCATCAGAAATTGATAAGAAAAGCAAAAATTACACTCAAACTATCTCGGTACTTTAAAGAAACATGAAGGGGGATTGCAAAAGTTGCTATATAATCATATGAGGTTTCGCATAATTGAAAAATCTCTATGAAATTTATTGCACACTTTTGTGAAACCTCCTATTTACTTGTACAAACGATAAAGTGATAACCCGAATGAACAGAGGATCCGTCCAAAAACGTAGAATCCCTGATTTTAGGATAATAAACTCAATCACCAATCACTTCAAAAATGTAGGTTATAATTATAACTAATACAATGAATTAGTCATGTTACTATTATGCTTGTTATAGAAACCTAAATGAGAGTAAATTATCTATGCAACCAGGGGTGCACAGCGTATCGCTGATAACATACAATATTCATAAAGGTTTTGGAGTTGGTACTGTAAGGTTTTTGCTCCCAGAAATGCGTGAAGCCATTACTGGATTAAACCCTGATTTTGTTTTTTTACAAGAAGTACAGGGCAAACATAGAAAGCGAGAAAAAAGAATCGTTAGTTGGCCTGATTCTCATCAATGTGAATACATTGCTGAAAATATTTGGCCGCATTATATCTATGCGAAGAACGCGGTATATCAGTCTGGCCATCACGGAAATGCTATTTTAAGCAAATACCCATTCGATAGTTTCGAAAGTATTAATCTTTCAAACATAAACAGAGCGTCACGAGGTATACTTCATACCCAATTAAAATTGGATAATAATACAATACATCTGTTATGTGTTCATTTAGGTTTATTTAAGGCAGAACGTACTGAGCAATGTAAAGCGTTGATACAACGTATTCAAGACGTTGTTCCTCAAAATGAGCCTTTGATAATGGCGGGTGATTTTAATGACTGGCGTAATGTTATTTCTAAAGTTCTCGCCGAAAATTTAGGGATTGAAGAAGCTTTTGTGGCTATAGAAGGTCAACATGCACGTTCTTTTCCTGCAATAAGACCGGCTTTATGTGTTGATAGAGTGTATTTTCGAGGAATGAAAGTTCAGGAAGTTGCTTGTTTACAGGGTAAGCCTTGGCGAATGTTGTCAGATCACCTGCCATTATATGCGCGTTTTGAGTTGTTATGATTGCAACTATTCTGTACTGTTCACAGAAAAGTCCTATTTGGCGCATCTTGAACGAAAAGCATTCTGAAAAAGGCACAGCCATCTATGCTGCGCTTTTTCAGAATGCTTTTCATTCAACCTGCACTCAAATCTGGCTTTTCATCAAGATTTTAAAATTGTGGTGAAAGGCTACTTATGATTAAAAAAAGCGACATTCTATAAAAGTAATTTCTGTCGTTTTGGTCATTTCTTATTCCATATCGCTTTGATATTCCCCAAGACAAGCCATACTATTTAATCGGGCTCTCTTCAGTAAAGCCTCTTGGGCTTTAGCAATATTTGTTTTATTTCCGCTCCATGTTTTTAAGCAATCCTCTTGTAATGCTCTGCCATAAGAAAAGCTGAGTAGCCAGGGTTGGTGGCCAATTTGATTGATTGCATTCAAGTTGGCAGTAGCTTGTTGGGGTGTTTGACCTCCGGAGAGGAAGTTAACAGTTGGTACTGCTGCTGGGACGTTGTTACGGAATACGCTAATTGTATAGTCAGCCACTTCGTCAGGATCACTAAATGGAGTGTTTTCTTTACCACAAGTAACCATACTTGGTTTAAGAATAATATGCTCCAATTCCACTTGATGGATAAATAAGGTATGGAACAGCTCATGGAGAACCATTTCACAGACTTCAGCACAATGTTCTATGCTATGATTGCCATCCATTAGTACTTCTGGCTCAACAATTGGAATTATTCCAACGGATTGGCAAGCGGCAGCATAACGACCTAAATTTTCAGCACCTGTTTTAATTGCAGTTAAGCTTGGGGTATATTCCGAGATTGAATAAACGTTTCGCCATTTTGCAAATTTTGCACCTAATTTTTTAAAATGAAGCAAGCGTTCTGTTAAACCATCTAATCCTTGAGTAACTTTTTCATGCTCAGTGTGAGCTAAATCAACAAGCCCCTTGTCTACTTTAATTCCAGGAATAATGCCTTTGTTAGCAAACAATTCAGGAATTGGTGTTCCCTGATCATCAGTTTGAGTAAATGTCTCCTCAAATAAAATAACTCCATTGATGTATTGTTCCAAATCAGGGGTGGTCGCCAGTAATAAGCGATAATCTCTACGATTTTGCTCTGTATTTTCTGTATTGATTGATTCAAAACGCTTGCCAATTGTACTATTACTTTCATCAGCAGCTAAAATACCTTTTTCTTCATGCAGCATTTGCTCCATAGTATTTGATAGTTCTTCATAACTCATAATGCGTTTATCTCCTCATTATTGGGCGTTGACCTTGTACCTGGTTTGACACCTATTTAATTAAAATAATGTTCAGTTATTCTTTGGCAAATGTAGTCTGTTTTACCATAAGAATGATTCAGACTCATAATAGTTTTTCGATACTGCATTTCAGCGTGAAATGTACTTTTCACGGACAATCTGTTGCATGGCAAAACCATGCTCTTTTAAGTAGTTAAATGCCTCATCGATCATACCTGGATTTCCACATAAATAAACCATATCCTGAGCGGGATTTAATTTGAGCTCAGGAAAAGCATGCTGTACGTAACCAATGTTTTCATTCTCCTTCAAGTCTTGGGGTTGTACGCGACTTAAATAGGGGCGAAAGCTTACTTGTGGATATTTTTTAGCGAATGCTCGGAAATCCTCGGGATAAAGAATCTCTTCACTTCGTTGAACCCCTTGAAGAATTACCACCTGCAAATTCGGCTGTTGCTCTATTCTTTTACCAAGCTCCTTAAGCATTGCCCTGTAGGGGGTAGTTCCAGTACTGGTAGCAACCAATATATATCTGCCAGGAATTTCATCTTTAAAAATTAAACGCCCAAAGGGGCCATTGATCTGAATAATATCACCAGGTTTTAAATTATAGAGAAGCTCAGTACCAGGCCCTCCTTTAAAATATCCTGCTGCAAATTCAATTCGATTATTTAGTTTGGGTTCATTAGCAATACTATAACTACGCTTTAAATTTTTACCTTCATGTTCAAAATGAATAGTAATAAATTGACCAGGTAAATATTCAAAAGGTGGTGATAATTCACAATTAAATATAAAGTGTTTTACCTTAGGAGAGATCATAAATGATTCTTCAAGAGTGATTGGGAAGGTATTTATTTGCATAGGGCACATCAACTTTTATTGTAAAGTGATTAATATAGGGGAAAAATTATGCATTGCAAGAGCTAAGCGCATATAATTAACATATGAACTCTATAGATTTAATAACAATCTTGGGCAATATTAGCCAATCGCTTTATCCTGTGCAAAAACTTATCACAGGAGGGGCTTATTTATTGGGTATTTTGTTCTTTTTTACTGCTATCGGCAAATTTAAAAAAATTGGAGATCACCGGGCTCAATCTTCATCCCATGAAAGAATGTTTACTCCCATGATGTATTTACTATTTGGAGCACTTTTATTCTATGTACCTTCCGGATTAGATCTTATGGCAAACACCGCTTTTGGTGTGGGTAATGTATTAACGTATTCAAACTATAACCCTGCTAATATATACAGCTCAATGGGATTTTTAATTCGCACTGGGGGTGTCCTATGGTTTATACGTGGATGTGTGCTTCTTGCCCATTCCAGTCAACCAGGAACTCAACAAGGGTCGAAGGGGTTGCTATTTCTTATTGCGGGTATTCTGGCAATGAATTTTGATAATACGATAGCTATGGTTAATTCTGCCTTAGAATATTTTATTAAGGCGACTTTAACAATAAAAAGTGCGGGAGGCTTCTAGTTTTTTTTAGAGTTATACTTTATGTGTTTTATCAAAGAAAACAAAAGGAGATGGGTACTTTTTAGTGTTACAAATCTTCTTCACCACAGATTTTCAGGTTGTTTGTTTTAGCAAAATCAAGAATTGCTTGGTAAACTTGGGGGCTTGATTCTTTTAGTTTGGGATCAAGTAAAACACATTTATACCCCTCGCTGTTTACACTAGGTTGTAAAAGTGGGGAATAATAAATTCTGTTGTTTTTAAAAATAGCTAAAGAACCGCTCATGCGTTCAGCCCAGTCGCTTGGACGAAAGGTTTTACCTTGCGGAGTAACTCCTTCAATAACGATTGTTTTCTTCTTTCGATCAGACATAACTCTATGCATATTAAATACAGTATGATAAGTATACCATCATCATGATAGACCTGCAGGAAAAATTAACTATTTTGTTGCAATAAATCGACAACTAATTGCCTAATTCTGTTCGCTTTGCCGAAATGAAGACTAAGAATAAGTTTTCCGTAGTAGATTTGGTCACATTTATGTTAGCATGTTGATGATTTTAAGATGAATGAGGTATGATCGCGAATGAACAAAGAAAATCATTCTGGGATTTACTTGTTGCCAAATTTATTGACGACTGTCAGTTTATTTGCAGCATTTTACTCTATAGTCGCCTCAACAAAGGGTCAATATGAAGCAGCTATAGTAGCAATGTTTGTTGGTATGATTGCTGACAGTCTCGATGGACGAATCGCTCGCTTAACTAACACACAAACCGAGTTTGGCGCTCAATATGATAGTTTATCCGATATGGTAACTTTCGGAGTAGCACCATCCTTGCTTCTGTATAATTTAACTCTACATCAATTAGGAAAGTTTGGTTGGTTAGTTGCATTTGTTTACACCGCAGCTGTTGCTTTGCGTTTGGCACGTTTTAATACTCAAATTGGAAAATCGGATAAGCGTTATTTCCAAGGTCTTCCATGTCCACCAGCGGCAGCTGTTATGGCATCTTTTGCCTGGATATGCTTTCAAAATGAATGGCAACACTTAATTATTTCGTTATTTACTGCGATATTATCTTTGGTGGCTTCTGTTTTAATGGTGAGTAATTTGCGCTATTACAGTTTTAAAGAAATGGATTTTAAAGGTAAGGTTCCATTTTTATATGTTTTATTCATGATTATTTTATTTGTAGCAATTGCCGCAAATCCCGGGGTAGTCCTTTTTGTAGGCTCTGGTATTTATGCTTTGTCAGGTCCCATGTTGACCATCATTTCATTACACAAAGTGAGAAGACAAAGAAGAAATATGAATAAATAATGAGGTTTGCTCAATTAAATTTTGAATTCGAAAACAAGTCTCAGTATCAATGTGTTTATTTAAGGAAAAATAAACTATATTTCATCATTGAGAGAGTTTGTAAGGTAATCTGCTGCTCGTATTCCGAACTCGGATATAAGTTGTCATCCCTCATTGACATTAGGGAAGTAAGTCTTAAAATTTAGAAAAAGATCTGAAGAAAATCAGGATATCTTGTCTATTTCAAACAGATAGGGGATAGGCTGGTGTTATTGCGTTAAGTCAATGGTGGTTACTCACTTTCACCAAATCGATTGTTAATTAATTCAACTAAAGCCGTATTCATGATTTCTTCATCAGGACCGTCTATTTCTAAAATTAATTCACTACCTTTGTTGGCCGCAAGCATCATAACACCCATAATGCTTTTACCATTAACGGTTTGAGTATCTTTGGTTACATCAATATGGCTTTGAAATTTTGCTGCTGTTGAGACAAATTTCGCTGAGGCACGAGCGTGTAAACCGAGTCTGTTAATTATCTTAATTTTAGTCTTGATCATAGCGCGTACAATGTATCATGACTCTGGTGTCAGGTACAGTGCTTAAATTAGTGATCTTAGTTATTGTTTCCTGTTTCTCAGAGCATATGGCATAACTTCAAAAGCTTGATATCGCTTTATGAGAGTTTGCAAAATACTCTGAGAAGACTGAAATGCTAAGTAAATTAAAATTGAGCTTTTAAAAAAATATGCAATTTCAGCTTAGTCTCTATCCCTTTGCGCTAGAAGTTTTTCTTTGTGTTTAATAAGTTGTCTATTTAGCTTGTCCACCAAAGTATCAATGGCAGCATACATATCTTCTGATTCTGAGCTGGCATGCAGTTCGCCTTTAGTAACTAACACAGTAGCTTCTGCGATTTGTCTTAATTTTTCGACATCAAATACCACATTAATTGCTCTTATGTGATCGAAATGACGCTCAAGCCTATCAAATTTTTCTTCTGTGAATGCTCTTAGTGCAGGAGTGACATCCATACCATGTCCAGTGATGTTGATTTGCATAAAACTCTCCTTTCGTTGACCAATTAATTAACTGCTTATAATTTTTCTTTCATTGGATGGGGGAATACCCATTGCTTCACGATATTTGGCAACAGTACGTCTTGCTACCTTAATGCCTTGTTCACCAATAAGTTGGGCAATTTTACTATCACTCAGCGGTTTTTTTCTATTCTCTGCTGAAATTAATTTTTTAATTACTGCTCGGATGGCGGTGGAAGAGCATTCTCCTCCAGTATCAGTATTGACATGACTAGAAAAGAAGTATTTCAGTTCAAAAACACCGCGAGGTGTGTTAATAAATTTTTGCGTTGTAACTCGTGATATTGTTGATTCATGCATATCCAAAGCGGAAGCTATATCATTAAGTATTAATGGTTTCATAGCTTCTTCGCCAAACTCTAGAAATCCATGTTGATATTCTACTATACATGTTGCTACTTTTAGGAGAGTTTCTTGGCGACTTTGAATACTTTTTAAAAACCAGCGTGCTTCTTGTAAATTATTTTTTAAGAATTGATTATCAAGACTATTATCTGCGCGTTGAATTAAAGCCACATACTGGCTATTGATGCTTAAACGTGGAAGTATATTTTGGTTCAGAAAAACTTTCCATTGATTATCTATCTTTTTAACAGTTAAGTCAGGAATAATATATTCGGTATTCTCTTGATGAATCAAGCTTCCTGGTTTTGGGTTTAATTTATGGATAATTTGTAATATTTCATTAACTGTTTTTTCATTTATTAGATGATTTTTCATTAGTTGTCGATAGTTATGTTGTCCTAATAACTCAATGTCTTCAAGAATGATTTTCTTAGCAATAGCTAAAAGGTGAGGGTCCAATGGAAGCTGTTCTAATTGAACAACTAGCGTCTCAGCTAAATTAATAGAGGCACACCCGACAGGGTCAAACAATTGAAGTCGGTGCCTTACTGCTTCAATTTCTTCTATATCAAGAGGAAAATCATCACTATTTAGGCTGGTATGTATCTCAGTTACAGGTATAGTCAGAAAGCCATCATCATTAATTGCATCAATAATTGTTGTAGCGATAACCCTGTCAATATCACTCATCGGTGTCAGGTCAAGTTGCCAATGGAGATGGTCTTGTAAATTGGTAGTTGTACAATGCAGATTATCAAAATTATAATCGTTGTCTTCAAAATTATTGCGTTTGTTCAAGTTATTATAAAGTTGCGACCATTGGAGGTCTGAATATTCGTCATCGTTTTGATTTGAATTAGTTTGTTGGTCTTCTTTTTCTTCAACAGGCGTTGCTTCGAGCATTGGATTTGATTCAACAACAAGTTGAATTTCTTGTTGTAAATCGAAAGTAGACAGTTGCAACAATCTTATAGCCTGTTGTAATTGAGGGGTTAGCGTGAGATGTTGACCAATACCAATCTGCAATGTCGGCTTCATTCAAATCCTCTTTGTTTTCGCTGCCTTTACTTATCAGTTTAAACGATCCACGAGGATTATCCAGTGTTTACGGGCGTTAATTTGAATTTAACGCGGATAGAATTTTTTTATTTTTAATAAAATGAAGATCTTGTTTTGGAATGTAACAAATTGATTGTTTAATTGAATAATAAAAAGAAGTTAGCCCCAAAAAAAGGGGCCAATCTGTTTATTTTACTTTTTTCTCTTTAAAAAGAACGTGTTTACGTACTCTAGGATCGTACATCATCAATTCCATCTTTTCAGGATGGTTACGTGGGTTTTTGGTGGTGGTTTTATAGTATCCAGTTCCCGCTGTGGATTCCATTTTCACCTTTATTGTAACAGCTGCCATGGCTTATCCCCTTGTTATACTTTTTCACCTTTAGCTCTGATTTTATCCAGAACTGCTTTTATACCTAATTTGTCAATGATTCTCATACCTTTGGTACTTAATCTTAATGTGACAAATCGATTTTCTTCTTCAACCCAGAATTTGTGATTCTGAATGTTAGGCAGGAAGCGTCTTTTAGTTTTATTATTAGCGTGCGACACTTTATGACCAACCATGGGTCGCTTGCCAGTTACCTGACATACTCTAGACATTGTGTTACTCCAAGATAAAAAAAATTTCAACAGCCCTTACCGTCCTAAAAAGTATTTATTAAATTCGGGGGCTTTCGTTATAAAAATAAACAGATGTGAAATACAAGAGCGGTTTTATAACAAAAAAACTCAAATATTGCAATATTTTTACTTTGTTTTCATTCAAAATTGGTATTTCATAGCTTATGTTAACACAGTGTAACGGTATAAGTAGAATATTTAATCAAAATCAGTATAATCCTCAGCTTTTAAACTGAGTTATTGTTATGCAACGTAAGATTAAAAGTTACGTCTTGCGCGCTGGGCGAATCAGTAGTAGACAGCAACAAGGATTGGAGCTTTGGCTTGAAGATTATGAATTAAAGTTCGACAATTCTATTCCCTGGAACTTTGCAAAAGAATTTGGTCGGGATGATGCGGATACCATTGTTGAGATTGGTTTTGGTATGGGTAATTCCTTGTTTACTATGGCAATCAATAATCCTCAATGCAATTACATTGGTATAGAAGTGCATAAAGCAGGAGTAGGTAGTCTGGTTGCAGATTTGCACGATCATCAAATATCGAATGTTCGTGTGGTAGCCCATGATGCAGTAGAAGTATTACAAACAAAAATACAAGACAATTCGCTCGCTGGAGTTCAAATCTTTTTTCCTGATCCATGGCATAAAAAACGCCATCATAAACGACGTCTGATTCAATCCGAATTTATTAGTATGCTAGTAAAAAAAATCAAACCAGCAGGTTTTATTCATTGTGCAACTGATTGGCAGGAGTATGCAGAACATATTTTAAATATTTTATCTTCGGAGTCTGCTTTATATAACCAACATACAAAAGGTGGGTATTCGCCTCGTCCTGATTCAAGACCACTAACTAAATTTGAGCAACGGGGTGAGCGCTTAGGTCATGGAGTATGGGATTTAATTTTTATCAAAAAATAAGGAAGTTCAATATGATTAAGCAGTTAATTCTTCTCTTTGGATTGTTTTTTTCTTTATTGACGTCAGCAGCAGAAATGCCGTTTTTAGCAAGCTTGATTGATGTTGATTGCTGAGAATTTAAATCAGGATGTGGTTGATAAGATTAAAAAGAGTTAGCAATACTTTGATCCTGTATTGTCCATTGTGTAGTATTGGTGTTCTAATGATCGTGAGTGAGCACAAAATAAAGGAAATATTATTATGGATTTTGTAAGTGAAATGAATAAAATTCTAAGGTTGGAATTAGATGAATTTAAACAGTTTATTCAAAAAAAATTGGAAAAAAATGAGAATTATTTAGAGGAGTTATTTTGGTTACCTAATGGTTCTCAAATGACGGTTTTAAATGGTTTGATTGAACAATATCAAGAGCCTAAGGAAGGTATGGAACCAGACATAGATCTGATTGCCAAAATAGATTTTGTCGTTAACTCCGCTAAGGATGCCAATGTTGGTGAGCCAATACATCAAGCGATTGCTGCCAGAAAAATTCACTTGGCACTTCATTTACTAGGAGTAGATGAAAGTAGTTTTACTCACAAAGAGGATGAAAAAACAGATGTTTTGGGCGTTTTGTCTAAAGTAAGAAAAAAAATCGAAAAGACTTTAGAAAATTTAAAAGGGTATTTTTTTGATATGGATAGGCGAGATGATCATGGACGTACTTTGCTCTCTTTGTCATTAGATACTAAGCGTACTGAATTATTGATTGCAATTTTAGCAAGGAAACCTATTATACACGCCAGAATTTTACGTACTTCCGCACATGTTGCATTTCAGCCTATCCATCAGGCTGTTGTTTTAGATTATCCCGAAGGGATTACTTTATTAGCTGGCATGGGTGCTCAATTGACAAATCCTCTAGGCAGTATGAAAGATACTCCAGTCATTTTGGCCGCCCGTTTAGGAAAAATAAATGCATTAGAAGCATTATTAGCATTACCAGTAGAGCGTTTGTCTCTTGACGCGGAGAACAATCATTTGTTCGAAGACAAACAAACTGGTCATAACGCAGTGGAAGAATTATGCGAGCGGATGGTCAATGATAAAGACAAAGCGGAAGCTCTTCGAGGGATTGCAATGCTGATATGTCGTGGTGCCGAACCACCTCGTAATGAAAAAATGCGAAACTTGTTAAGAAGTGAGAGGGTGTCCTTCTTGAAAGCAGTAAGTAATTACTTAGTTGACAAACCGCAATTGGTGGATGCTTTTGTAAATCGTTGTCATCTCAGAGAAAGTGCTTTACATAATATAGTCTATGCTGATCATTCGTGGGGTAGCTCCATTCGTCATCTGTTCGGTACTCCTAGTGAAGCAGCCTTTATAGTTGAAGAATTGGTAACGAGAAAATACAGTGATCCTTCCTATGTGCATGAAAATGTTTCCTCATTAGCAACTACTGCCACGGAAAATCTGCAATCAGAGAAAAACCCACTAAAACTCTATGCAGAATTTGTTAGACGATATACTCAAGCGTATGACAGCCAAATGATTACTAATCGTTGGAGTACTATGCGTTGGATGATTGCAGAGGGTAACTGTGATTGGGATACAGTTGTTCGTTATTCTAGAAATCATCCTACTAGCCGTACCCGGATAGTATTGAATGAAATGTTTAACCCGATACCCAGGGTACATGACGATATCGATACTCAACATAATCCTGTAAGAAATGTAATATAAAATAATTGGTATCGATATTTCAGTTATCTCATGTTGTTATAAACCTTCGAGAAGTACCTTTGATGTTTTCGAAGGTTTATAAAACACTTTCAATATTTCCAAATAATTGCCTAATACAGAATGAATTGTTATTTAATCAGTGAATATTCAGATAAGTATCTACTTGCTTAAACTTCATATACCCCATAAAATTCTAAATTCATTTTAAATTGCTAGGAGTAGTGCATGGGGTGGAATGAGCCAGAAAAGGGCAAAGATCCATGGTCGGGTAAAAATCAACCTCCGGATTTGGATGAGGCTCTTAAACGGATCCAAGAAAAATTGAAAAAGACATTTTTTGGAGGTTCAGGCAAATCGAATAATAATTCATCTGGCGGTTCTAGTGGTGGATTGCTTGCTATAACCGCATTATTAATAGCATTTATTCTTTGGGCTCTTTCAGGTATTTTTATCGTTGATCCCGCAGAGCAGGCTGTTATACTTCGTTTTGGTAAGTATATGGAAACTGTTGGTCCTGGCCCTCATTGGATTCCCCGTTTTATATCATCTAAAGTTGTCATGAATGTAGACAGAGTATTGGATTACTCGTATTCTGCTCAAATGCTTACCAGTGATGAAAATTTAGTGGCAGTTTCCTTGGCCGTGCAGTATCGAATTAATGATTTACAGGAATATTTATTTAACGTGGCAAATCCTGAGGAAAGCTTACAGCAGGCAACTTCCAGTGCTTTAAGACAGGTTGTTGGTACGACTACTTTAGACCAAATAATAACTGAAGGACGAGAAGTATGGGGGAGTAGTGTACAAGATACTCTGGTGAAAACATTAGACGGCTATAAAACCGGAATTTTAATTGTTAATGTGTCTCCTCAACCTGCCAGAGCGCCAGAAAGTGTCCAGGATGCCTTTGATGATGCAATCAAAGCCCAAGAAGATGAAAAACGCTTTAAAGAACAGGCGTATGCTTATGCTGCTAAGGTAGTTCCTATTGCGGAAGGTAGGGCCAGTCGTATTCAACAGGAGGCTGAAGCCTATTCGAAGCAAGTTGTGTTAACCGCTCAGGGGCAAGTGGCAGAATTTTTGGCATTACTTCCTCAATACAATGCAGCACCCCAGGTTACTGCAGAACGTATGTACCTTGAGACTATGCAAAAGGTATTGAACAAGAGCAGCACTATTATTGTTGATAGCAAGGCAGGAAATTTATTGTATTTGCCACTGGATAAGTTACTTGGTAATCAATATAGTTCACAACCTGAAAATTTAAAGACTGCAAAAAGCGTTACGAATGGTAGTAATGAGGAGGACGACAGTTTGATTCTTTCTGGAAGAGATCTCACAAGACCTACCTATAGTCAGGGGAGAGATTAAGAATGAACGCATTTAAAACAACTTTGGGTATCTTAATCTTTTTAGTATTACTACTTTTGTTTACCAGCGTATTTACGGTGACACAAGGGCAACAAGGTATTATTTTACGATTGGGGCGTTTAGTAAAAGACCTCCAAACTGATAAAGTTAAAATATTAAATCCGGGCCTTCACTTTAAAACTCCTTTTATTGAAAGTGTGAGAATTTTCGATACTCGTATTCAAACCATGGATATTAAGTCTACTCGCATTGTGACTAAAGAGAAGAAGGATGTCATGGTTGACTACTACGTTAAATGGAGAATTTCAGATTTAGCACAATATTTTAAATCGACAGGTGGTAATGAATTTAAAGCCGAAACTTTGCTGGAACAACAGCTAAATACCTTACTCCGAGCACAATTTGGTAAGCGTACTATCTCTGATGCTGTTTCAGGTGGACGCGACGATGTCATGGAAATTCTACGTAACGCCGCTGAAAAGCAAGCCGGTGAGTTGGGTATAAAAGTAGTCGATGTTCGTATTAAAGGCATTGAACTGCCTTCAAATACCAGTAATGCCATTTATCAGAGGATGAGAGCTGATATGCAAAAAATTGCAAACAGACATAGAGCAGATGGTCAAGCCGCGGCGGAGCAGATTCAGGCTAAAGCCGACGCAGATGTGACAGTTTTGCTGGCTAAAACTAAAAGCAACGCTCAACGAACCAGAGCGGTTGGTGAGGCTGAAGCTGCTGCAATTTATTCTAAGGCTTATAGTCAAAACAGAGATTTTTTTGCTTTATATAAAAGCTTGTTAGCCTATGAAGCCAGTTTTCATAGTAAAAAGGATATTTTAGTATTGGATCAAAGTAGTTCATTTTTTGATTATTTCAAGCACGCTATGCCAAAAAATGATGGTACAGCTACTAAAAAGTAATTATAATGTAAAATTTTGCTGTAATCAGAGTCGATATTTAATAGCATCATCTAAAACAATGCAGTTGAGTTTCTAATAGAATACAACTGCATTTTTAATTTTTAAAGGTATGCAAACAAAGAGTAAATCATGGGTAAGAATGTTGTTGTTTTGGGTACACAATGGGGTGATGAAGGTAAAGGCAAAATCGTTGATTTGCTGACACAAGATGCTCAAGTGGTTGTCCGTTATCAAGGAGGCCACAATGCAGGCCATACATTAAAAATTAATGGCGTAAAAACGGTTCTTCGTTTAATCCCTTCCGGGATGCTTCGCCCTAATGTAACCTGCTATATTGCAAATGGTGTGGTGCTATCACCTCAGGCATTACTTAACGAAATTAAGGAGCTTGAGGATAATGGCATAAATGTAAGGGATCGATTACGTATTAGCCTGGCGTGTCCACTTATTCTTCCTTATCACATCGCATTGGATAAAGCTCGTGAAACGCATATGGGTAAATCTGCGATTGGGACAACTGGTCGTGGAATAGGACCTGCTTATGAGGACAAAGTCGCTCGGCGTGCTTTAAGGGTGAGTGATTTATTTCATCAAGATCGATTTGCTAATAAATTAGCGGAATTATTGGATTATCATAATTTTGTTTTAACACAATATTTCAAACAACCTGCTGTCGATTTACAGCCTCTATTGGATGAAGCATCGCAATGGGCTGAGGAATTGAAACCTATGGTTTGTGATGTTTCTGCCTGTTTACATGAGCATAGAAAAAAAGGTGAAAACATTTTGTTTGAAGGAGCCCAGGGTGTTTATTTGGATGTTGATCATGGAACTTACCCTTATGTTACCTCGTCAAATACTTGTGTGGGATCAGTAATAAATGGAGCTGGGTTTGGCCCCAGGTATATTGATTATGTATTAGGTATTACCAAGGCCTATACAACTCGTGTTGGTGGTGGCCCCTTTCCAACTGAGCTGCTTGATGAAATTGGAAAACGCATTGCTGAACGAGGTCAGGAGTTTGGTGCTGTGACTGGTAGACCTAGACGTTGTGGGTGGTTTGATGCTGTCTTATTAAAACGATCCATTGAGTTAAATAGTATATCAGGATTATGTGTTACTAAATTGGATGTTCTTGATGGTTTGGATGTACTGCGTATTGCCGTAGCTTATAAAGATAGTCAGGGTAATTTATTGTCACGGCCACCTCAGGCTGCTGATGATTTTAATAATTTGCTGCCAGTGTATGAAGAACTTCCAGGTTGGCAGGAATCTACTGCTGATGTGACCAATGTGAGCGATTTACCAGCTAATGCCCGGACTTATCTAAAGCGAATAGAAGAGATATTAGGTATTCCTATCGATATGTTATCAACAGGACCTGAGAGAGATTCAACAATTACTTTGCATGATCCTTTTCTTTGATTGATAAGCATGGAGATTGGCTATAACATTACAATTTTTCTACAAAGATGTTCTTGATTATTAGCCTGATCGTTTTGTTGGGATTTATCTTCATAAGATAAATCCCAAGTTTTTCGAACCTTTCCATTTCGAGTCTTAGTAAGAAATTTTCCTGGAATTATACAAAGCCCCTTTATCCTATTTTTTTCCTCTCTATTTTGGTTTCTCTCTCTAAAGTAATAGGTAATTTTGCACAATTTGTTGTGTTATTAATAATTTCGACTTAATATTATTTTAATCATTGTGTGCTAAAATTACCTAAATTAATCAGTAAAAAACTATTGATCATGGAGTAAAGTTATGCACAAATTATTAGAGCTTGAAAAAGAATATGAAAATTTAGATAAGATTCTCGTTGAGGCTATTCGAAGCGAATCTATAGTAGAAAAACAAGAAGCATTGAGTAAATTTAATGCATCTGAATTAATAAAATACGAACATACTGAGAGTAGCCTCATGGTTTTAGCCCAAGAATTTGGTGTGACAGCAAGACTCATAAAAATCGCAAAAACCTTACCTGGAAAAATAGAAGATTTGAAAGCTAAGGCACGGACACTTGAATACCATTTAGAAGTAAATGACAGAACACCTGAAATATCTGAGTATTCTAAATTCAATACCACGAATCAATATTACGAAAGGGGAGAAGATATTGTTTCTTTTGATGAAACCTCAGATTCAGAAGATATCGATTCAATAGCCCCAAAAACAAATACAAACATCAATGCTATAGAGGAATTTAAAAAAGCGCTACAACCTTATATTGAAACTACTCATGACAGAGAAGGTGAATATCATTATGGGAAAGCTGGATCACTTCTTGGTTATTTTGGGAGTGGTGTTGAAACACTATTCGGTTATCATGGAGTATGTGGTTACAGCAAAACTGAAAAATTAACAGCTATTACAAAGCTATTTCAACGCCTTGAGGATAAAGAGGCACCAGAATTAAGTGATAAGGAACGATCTATATTAACTACAGGAGAGCTAGGTAAAGTTGTTAATCCATGGTTAGACAATGAATATATTGGAAGTCAATTAACAGAAATATTAATAAATAATAATTCTTATGAGAAAAAAATGTAGTTAATATGAGTTCAATTAAAGAGGCCTTTTTTGATACCAGGCTATTCTTAAGTTAGTAAGTAAGTATTCATAATATCTATTATGAAGTATTAGAATAGAGTTTCTGGTCTGATAAATTGTGTGATATAGAACTCAAATCTGAAATATGCAAGGAAGCAGATTTATTAGCTGGAATTTAGAGTAATTTGACAATTACTTGCATGATACCTTGCTTTAATTGATAAGAATAATTGATATAAGCAGTATTATACAAAAGGGTTTTTAGTAAGACACACATCGTTTTTTAGGTAGTGACTTAAGATAGGCTCAAAATTTTTTGAGTTAATGCGAAATCTTTCAGCTACTACATGAGGTCCCTTTTATCACTAGATTATATTCTGTGCTAAAGTTAGTGATATAACAGATAAATTATTCAGACATTTACTTAGTAAAAATGGTGAATTATGGAATTCACGATTCCCCCCGGGTTAATTCCTTTTATAACGGAACTCAAAGCAGTTAATATTCAACACCATGATGATAACACTAACATTGTTAACGTATCAGAAATTTTGGCTCGCTGGATTGTGCATAAAGATTGGTTAGATGAAAGATATTATTATGTTGATCCAAATATTGGGTTTAGTTCCTGGTTAATTTATGAAGAAAAAGATCATTCTTTGGCGGTTAATATCGTTGCCTGGCAATCTGGACGAGAAATTATTCCGCATGATCATCAAACTTGGGGTGTTGTAGGTAGTGTAGTGGGTGTTGAAAAGAACTATTTTTGGAAAAGAGTGGATGATGGTACAAGGCCTGGGTACGCAGAGATCATGCGAGAGAAAGCCGCTATTATACGTCCTGCCGGCGGACTAATCAGCTTTTTACCTGATGATATACATAGTGTAATTAATGAATCAGGAGAGACGGCGATTTCACTCCATGTTTATGGGAAAAATTTGAATTATACAGGCCGCCATCAATACGATCCTGTTAACAATTTAATACAACCATTTATGGTAAATTATAGTTAGATTGGTATGATAGCCATTAGTGTCCCAATCAACTTGATAGCTGTGGATTCGAAATTAAAATTATAACTATGTAGTAAATAAATACGGGAATTCTTTCCTTAAAAGATCATATACTTGTTGCTGTTCAGATTTACTTTTGACAATGAGCAATACTGTGTCATCACCAGCGATAGTTCCTAAAATACCTGAATTTGATGATTCCTTTATACTGAATGAGACATATTTACGATCTAGATAATAAGCAAGACTGTTTGCATTTCCAGGATGGGTTTGCAAAATGATTAAACCAAAATCAGAAATCTGGATATTTAGAACCAGAGGTAATCCAGGTTGATTGTAATCAATAATTTTGTAATAACCTGACACCTTCGCTATTTTCATCTTTTTTAAACGACGTGAAAGTGTCGCTTGAGGGATATCATATCCTCTTTTTTTTAAACTTTGCTGTAAATCACTTTGTTCTGCAATGTTTTCAGTTTGAACTATCGATAAAATCAAATCATCTAATAGCGAATCGTGAGTCAATTTGTCTCCCCCCGGATAACATATATCTGAATACACAATCTTAAATTTGAAATTATATTCATTTTTTGTTGACAATTCAAACGGCAATCATGTATATTCAAAAAATGAATAAATTTTGGATATATATTCAGATGTATAAGATTTATAGTGTATTAGTTATGAGTTCTATTTTTTGCCTTTCTGGATGCAGTGAGCAAGACAATAAAAATACTTTGCATTTTTCAACTTCGGCTGAATACCCACCTTTTGAATTCATTGAGCATGGAGAAATGAAAGGTTTTGATATTGATCTGGCAAAATTGGTAGCCAAAGAATTAGGTAAAGAAGCAGTTTTTGACAACATGCAGTTCAGCAGTGTTTTGCCTGCGGTGAATTCAGGTCAAGACAATGCAGCAATTGCCACAATTACCATTACTGAAGAGCGTAAGAAAAATTTTGATTTTTCTGAACCTTACTATTTTGAGGGTATGGCAGCAGTATTTGATGCCTCACACCCGGTGGTTAAACCTTCGCAAATAACTGGAAAAAGGATAGCAGTACAACTTGGTAGTGTGATGGAAATTTGGCTTCATCAACATTATCCGAACGCTGAAATTACAGTGTTGGATAATAACAATCAAGCGATAGAAGCCTTAATTGCGGGTCATGTTGATGTGGTGCTAATGGATGGTGCTCAAGGAGGCGTTTATAGCAAGAAACATCCCGGATTATCTTATTCAGTAATCGCCAAGGCGAATGAAGGTTATGGTTTTGTTTTGAAAAAAGGCTCTCCTTTAACCGATGAAATTAATTTGGCATTAGAAAAGCTCAAAGCGAAGGGTGAAATTCAAAAATTGGAATCCATTTGGTTGAAGGAGTCAATATGACAGAACTAATTCAAAATCTGCTCTTTATTGGCAAAGGAATAGCCTTGACCATGCAGTTACTAATCGGAGGCCTATTAATAGGTATTGTCCTGGGAACTTTTTGGTCAATTTGCAGACATCGTGGAATAGCATGCTTTTTTATAAACAGATTCATATCAATAATGCGAGGAACACCATTAATTTTACAATTAAGTTTCATCTATTTTTCTGCACCCGTTGTTCTGGGGATGCGACCAAGTATTTTAGCAGCAGGAATTATTGCTTTTGGATTGAATAGTTCTGCTTATTTTGCCGAAATTCTAAGATCAGGAATTGAAAGCTTACCCAAGGGTCAATTTGAAGCAGCGGTCACCTTGCGAATTCCAACGTTTTACCTTTGGAAAGATATTATTTTGCCCCAAGTAACAAGAAATATTTTTCCGGCGATTGTAAATGAAATGATCGCTTTATTAAAAGAAACCGCTTTAATTTCGACTATTGGAGGTATGGATTTAATGCGCCAAGCTCAATCATTGGCTGCACAACAATTTACCTACTTTATGCCGTTATGTATTGCCGGCTTCTATTACTACAGTTTGGTACTACTGATCGAATCATTAGGTAAAAAAATTGAAAAAAGAGGGCATTATGTTGCAAGTTACTAACGCATCTAAAAAAATTGATAATACTCTGGTTCTCAATCAGATTAATTTGACGATTCAGCCTAATAGTATTGTCGGTTTGGTTGGTCCCTCCGGTAGTGGAAAGACGACATTGCTAAGATGCATACAACAATTGGAGTTACTGGATTCAGGTTTTATTGATTTCAAAGGAAACAGTGGTTTTATGTTTCAAGATTTTCAACTATTTCCCCACATGACGGTACTTGAAAACCTAATTTATGCACCGAATCTACATGATAAAACCGTTGACCATAAGGAGAATGCACTTGGCTTGCTTAACATGCTTGGTCTGTCTGATAAAGCACAAGCCTATCCACAAGGATTATCAGGAGGGCAAAAGCAACGCGTTGCTTTGGCTAGAAGCTTAATGATGAAACCTGATTTACTGCTTTGTGATGAGCCAACTTCTGGCCTTGATATGGCTACAACCAATGACGTTGTTGCTTTACTAAATACTGTTAAATCTTTGCAAATTACTATGCTTATTGCATCGCATGATTTGCTTTTCTTAACTCATATTGCAGAGCGATTGCTGGTTGTTAAGCAAGGAAAATTGATCGCTGATTTTAAAACAACTGATGTGTGTGATCCGATTTTATATGTACAGCAGTTTTACCAAGGGGAAACATTATGAAAAAAGTTATTAATAAAATTGCATTAGCTTATTCAGGTGGACTTGATACCTCCATCATGATCCCTTGGCTTCAAGAGCACTATGATCATGCTGAAGTGATAGCTGTTATTTGTGATTTAGGACAAGAAGAAGATCTTATTGCCATAAAAAATAAAGCGCTCAAAAGTGGTGCATCGAAAGCTTATGTTGTGGATGTGAAAAATGAGTTCGTGATTCATTATCTTTGGCCTTTGGTAAAATCAGGCGCTTTGTACGAAGATCAATACATTTTAGGGACTATTTCAAGACCTTTAATTGCTCAAAAGCTAGTCGAAATTGCTTTGTCAGAACAAGTAGACGCTGTTGCCCACGGCGCAACTGGCAAGGGAAATGATCAAGTCCGTTTTGAATATTCTATTAAAGCACTTGCTCCAGAACTCAAGATTATTGCTCCCTGGAGAAGTTGGGATATTAAATCAAGACAGGAGGCCATTATATATGCTCAGGAACATGGTATTGATGTGCCGGTGACTCCCAAATCACCTTATTCACGAGATCATAATATTTGGTATATTTCCCATGAAGGGGGTGTACTTGAAGACCCGTCTCAAGGGATGCCTGACGAGGTGCTGTTAATGACAGCCCCTATTTCTCAGACACCTGATGAAGAGGAAATTATTATCCTCGATTTTAAGGAAGGGATCCCTGTTGCATTAAATGAACAGGAACTTTCTCCTGTTGAACTCCTAAATGTATTAAATAAAAAAGCAGGTGCACATGGTATTGGTGTCGCGGATATTGTTGAAAATCGATTGGTTGGGATGAAAATACGAGGTATTTATGAAGCGCCTGCAGCCGCTGTGCTCTATAAAGCACACAAATTGTTAGAGAGTTTATGTCTTACCCGTTCAACTTTACATTTGAAGCAATCTTTACAGCAAACTTATGCCAATTTGGTTTATGAAGGACGTTGGTTTTCCCAAACGAAGCAAGCACTGGATGCATTGATTGATGTCACTCAAGAACATATCACTGGACGAATTAAGTTAAAGTTATTTAAAGGGAATATTATTCCAGATGGTATGCAGTCGCCTTACAGTTTGCATAATACAGAATTGGCTACTTTTGAGGAGGATAGTGTGTACAATCAAAAGGATGCTGAAGGATTTATTAATCTCTTTTCTTTATCCGCTAAAGTGTACAGTCAGGTACACCAAGGAGGTAAATATGACTAATAAAACCTGGGGTGGACGCTTTAAAAAACCCTTAGACAATCGGGTAAACCAATTCAATTCTTCATTGTCTTTTGATCATGTACTTTTTGAATATGACATCACCGGTAGTCAGATCCATGTCAAACAATTAGCAAAACAAAAGATCATCACAGAAGATGAAAGTCAGGCGATTTTTGCTGCCCTCGAAGAAATTAGATATGAAATACAGCAAGGTCACTGTTCTTTTAATGAAAGTGATGAAGAAGACATACATATGTTTATTGAACAATTGCTGATTCAAAAATTGGGAGATTTGGGGAAGAAATTGCATACAGGACGAAGTCGTAATGATCAAGTGGCTTTGGATCTGCGTTTATACGCTCGAGATAAAGGCTATTTGATTAAAGAACTTTTAACAAAACTTATCCATTGCCTTGATGATTTAGCCAGTAAACATCAACAGGATTTAATGCCGGGATATACCCATTTGCAACAGGCACAACCTATCACTCTAGGCTCTTATTTTAATGCCTATCAATCGATGTTTGCCCGCGATAAAAGCAGGTTGGATGATTGGTTTAAGCGTATGAATTATTCGCCACTGGGTGCTGGAGCTTTAGCTGGAAGTATCCTGCCTCTGGATAGGGAGTGGGTGGCTAATGCGCTGGGATTTACGGGTGCTATTCCTAATACTCTCGATGCGGTGAGTGATAGAGATTTTGTGATTGAACTATGTAGTGTTGCTGCAATGATTATGATGCATCTCTCCAGATTATGTGAAGATTTCATTTTATGGTCTACTCAGGAATTTAATTTTGTTACTTTAGATGATGCCTTTGCTACAGGCTCTTCACTAATGCCTAATAAGAAAAACCCAGATATTCCTGAATTAATTCGTGGTAAAACAGGACGAGTTTATGGCCATCTGATGGCTATTTTCACTGTAATGAAAGCCCTGCCACTTGCCTATAACAAAGACATGCAAGAAGACAAGGAGGGCTTGTTTGATACGATTAATACAATAGTAGCTTGCTTACAAATAATAACTCCTTTTCTGCAAAGCTTAACTTTTAATACTCAGTTAATGCGCGTCAGGGCACAAACTGGTTACCTTGATGCAACAGCCATTTTGGAGTCATTAGTGATGAATGGTATGCCTTTTCGTGATGCTCATCATCAAGTTGGCTTATGGATTGCGGAAGCTATGGAAAAGCAATGCTCACTTACAGAATTATTAAAGGAGGCTAAAAATGTCTTTTTCCACTCCAGTTAACATGAATACTATTGAGAATCAGGATGCTGACCTCGATAAAAAAGAATCTCCGAATGATCAATCGGCAATTAACGAAGTGATGACGAATACTTTTGTCATTAATCTTCAACAAGCCATTTTTGGTTTGGAAACAAGTAGCGAATTGGTTGCCTCCGTTTCTCAAGATAACATGGAGCATACTCAATTGGATACTGGTGATAGGCCAAAGCATTTTCTTACCGGGACAGAGTTATCAAGTGACGAAATCACGTTTATTTTAAATAAAGCCAAATCCATAAAACAAAATCCTGGTTTGTATAGTCAAGCACTTGCCCATAAAAGTTTGGTGATGATTTTTGAGAAACCTTCATTTAGGACTCGTTTGAGTTTTGCTTTGGCCATTCAGAGTATGGGTGGAATTGCTATTGAAAGTATAAGTAACTCAAGAAAACACGAGACACCAGCAGATATGGCGCGAGTTTTAAATGGCTATGCTGATTTTGTAATGGTTAGAACGCATGAAGATTATCTTTTGCAAGAAATGGCTGAGTATTCAAAAGTGCCTCTTATTAATGGTCTTTCCGCATTACATCACCCTTGTCAAATTCTTGCTGATTTATTGAGTCTTAAAGAACAATTTGGTGTTTTGGAAGGGTTAACTTTAGCTTATATAGGTGATGGTAATAATGTTCTGCATAGTTTGATGTTGTTAGCGCCCCAGTTAGGCGTCACTATTCATTATTGCTGTCCTAAATCAAATCAACCTGATAAATCTATTGTAGAGCAAGCTCATGAGAAGATAGAGAATCCAATGATTTATTGCTTTGACAAACCGGAAGAAGCAGTAAACAACGCAGATGCGGTTTATACTGATGTATGGACGAGTATGGGATTCGAAAATCAGGATGCGGACAAGATTTTTCAAGGATTTCAGGTTAATGAATCTTTGATGTCCTATGCAAAACCAAACGCGGTATTTATGCATTGTATGCCTATGGAAAGGGGAAAAGAGGTTTCTTTTACCTTACCCGACAGCTCATCGTCTATAATTTTCACGCAAAGCGAAAATAGAATGCATGTGCAAAAAGCCTTGATGTTGTTTTTAGATCAATAGATCTTCAGTACTGTAATCCGTTTTAGTACAACGTAATATGGGATTTCAAGTTTTCCATATTACGGCTTCGTCTAATACGGACTACTATACTTTGTATTCTTCCAAATTAACTTAATAATTATTTTCAAAAGCGATTAATTTCTGTTCCAGATTCCATTGTAATTTTGCTTTTTCATTATCTTTTATGAATTTTTGACAACTTTGGCTGCCCAGGTCATGACAATCAGGAATTAATTCTGCCTTATCAGCATCAGCCCATATGCTTTTCCCAGGCAGAAAGGAATAGGTTAAAGTGTTTCTGTTAATTTGTTTTAATTGTTGATAATTAAGCCCATGTTCCATCGCTGCTTCCACATATTGTCGTGTTAAGTCAGTTCTTAAGACTCCTTCATCATCGGTAGACAAGACCACCGGTACTTTATGAGAAAGATAATAATTAAGAGGATGATTGCGTCCAGATATATTCAGAATTTTTAAATTACTAATTAAGTTTATTTCAACAGGTATGTGATTACTGGCCATATGTTTTAATGTATCTTCGGCATTGTTTTCATAACCAATATCTACTCCATGACCAATTCTTCGGGCGTGTCCAGTCAGCACAGCGTCTCGAATGTGGTTACTCAGATTGTCTGGTGTTACTGCTTGAGGAGACAGCTCTCCTGCATGTAAGCTAATAGGGACATTAGGGTATATTTGATGAAGATATTCAAAGATTAACATATGCTTGTGATAATCACGCAAGGAGACAATCCCATCTTCCGGCTGAACCAGGTTTACTCCAATTAAATTGCCTTTTGATTGAGAGACTGCTTCAAAAGCATTTAGGGCTTGCGCAAAAACGTTATCAAGAGGTTGCTCTCTAAGGACATAATAAATAAATTTGATTTTTACATGACAGGAATCGGAAGTCGGGTTGGTTTTGCAGCCTAATTCTTGAGAGGCTTCGGTTGAAATTCTATCACTTTCCAGAACAGTATTTTTTATATTGCTTTGAAAATCTTTATTTGCCAGTAATATTTGCCTCTTTTTATCGTAGGATGGAATATTTTTTATTAAATCCCCATAGCTTAACGAGTGAGCGTTATCTGGGATTGTCATTATCTCTAGATATTGCTCTTTTTGCTGAGCAGCGCGTTGAATGATATCAGCAAGCAATTGAGGTCTATAGTCAATCACGATTGGCATGTATTTGATAAATCCATTGAAGAAATGGTCATGTCCTGATTCTTGACCTGGTATGAAATCTTTCATAGACCAGTCTTTTATTATATTGGAATACAGCTCGGAGTTATTAAAAACTTCTTTGATATTAACTCCTTCACAATGAAAGGAGTCCTTGCTTACCGCGAATGTATTTTTATCCAAACAGTAGTTACTATTGGCAGCAAGCTCGAGCATGGTTTCAGGATAAGCTCCACCTGCCAGGTGATAATGCAGTTCCCCACCCTTAGGCATAATTTTAAAAAATGAATAAAGAGCATGGGGATCTTTATTGATATTATGGAAATAGGAATCAACATTCGCATAAATTGGGGACAAAAGGAAAAGACCAAGTAGAGATAATATTGTTTTAGTAATGTTCATCATGATTTATTGCCTATTAATTGAGCAGTATTATCTCATAAGTTTTTCTGGATTCCCAATAGAATATCGGTTTTTATTAAGGAATCCGTTAAAAGATTACACATTTCCAAGAAACTCCAAAATACTATTTTTAGTCTATTGCTGTTTTCGCTGCAGAAAGTAAGAAGAATAATGATTGTATTTTTTTATTGTTCATAGCAGAATATTTTTAAGGTTTAAAACATGGATGGAAAAAATGCCCTATTCCCTGCTAAGATCTTTTTCTTTATATCTTTTGTTTATTATTACACTGATTCCTGCAGGTTTTGCTTATGCCATGGCTCCCCAGACAGACTCTAAAGATAAAAACATAATAGAGATTCATATAGGTATCTACGCCCCTTTTTCTAATAAATTTGCTTTTATTGGAAGAAATATTTTAGCTGCCATGGAGATGGGAAGTGGACGATTAAAGTCTCCTGAAATTCACTATTCTTTTTACACCTTGGATCAACTGCCCAAAAATAGGAATGCTAGTTCTATTCTTCAAAAATTTATTGACACCCATCATATTAATGTATTAGTAACTGGTGGGAAAAAAAATGGTATAGAAGCAGCACCTATCGCCAAGAAAAATAATTTGATTCATTTCAGTATGACGAACAATCCAGTCATTGCCGATGGAAAGAATAATTTTCTTGCCTGGAGTCCGGCGTATGAACAAGCCACAGTTTTAGTTAATGAATTGAAACGAAAGCAGGTACATCATCTAGGTATTATTACAGCTAATGAACCTTCATCAACTATTTTGACTCACAGTGTCATAAAGCAATTACAGATTGATTCTTTAATTGATGTTGCTGTGTTGGAGTCTTTTGAGCCTGGGACTAAGGACTTTTCAGGATTGACCAATAGGATTAAAAGAAAAAATGCGGATATGTATTTTGTGATGGCACCGCCTGAGGATATTGAATTAATACATCAGCAAATGAAAATCGATAAGTTGAATAGACCTATCACCAGTATAGTGGAGAGAGTTACTCCCGAAGTGGTGAAGGTATTTGAGGGGCAATGGTATATTGATTCCCATGAGATGCACCCTGAGTTTATTAATCAATTTAAGCAAGAATATTTAAATTATCCAGTAACTGAGGCAGGTTATGCATTCGATTTATTTCAGATTTTGAATAAAAGTATAGTAATGTCTATAAAGACTCAAGGTTCTGTTACAAGTGAAGAAATTGCTCATCAAATTCATGATATTGCCAAAGGAACTGGAATAATGGGGACTATGATTTTGGATGATAAAGGTTCTTTATTCACTAAATCAGAAGTTAAAACCGTAAAAAATGGTGCAATACATACTGCCTAGCAAAAATAAAACCTGAAATCACCAGTTTTTAATGAACTGTTAATTTCAGGTTATTTAGAGTTTCTATCTATTAGCCAATGCCATTCCTTCTAATACTGTTAGAGCGGCATATAATTGATAATCCTCGTGTATTAAATCTCCGGCTTGATTTTCGTTGTTTTTAGATTGGGTGTTTTCTGAATTATCCTTGTTAATTAAGTGCCCATTAAGATCTGCTTCAGTAAAACCTGCCAAGGTGTCTTTTTTGACGGAATTTTTGGGAACATCAACTTCTTCTACAATGATATCAGGAATGATTCCTTTCGCTTGAATAGAAACTCCTGATGGTGTGTAGTAGAGTGCTGTTGTTAATTTTATTCCTGTTTTGCTATCAAGAGGCAAGACAGTTTGAACAGATCCTTTTCCAAAGCTTTTTGTGCCAAGAATTATAGCTCTTTTATTGTCCTTTAATGCACCAGCTACAATCTCTGAAGCAGAAGCTGAACCATTATTAATTAAGACAACAATCGGAGCATTATCCAATACATCTCCAGGGTTAGCCAAGGCAGTAAATTTAGAACCAGGCAGTCTGCCTTCAGTGTATACTATCATTTCTTGTTTACCAGTTTTGTCATTGCCAAGAAAAGCATCTGATACTTGGATAGCTGAATCAAGCAATCCCCCTGGATTGTTTCTTAGATCCAATATAAGTCCTTTTAATTTGCCACCTGATTGTTGTTTTAATTGTTCAATAGCTTTAATCATGTCTTTAGCAGTTAAAGCTTGGAATTGAGTTAAGCGAATATAACCATATCCTTCATTTAGCATTTTACTTTTTACACTTTTTATTTGAATGATTTCGCGGATTAAGTCGAATGTTAATGGTTTGTTTACTCCTTTTCTTAATACAGTTAATTCTATTGTGGTACCAGGTTTGCCACGCATCAAATTAACAGCATCCTTTAGAGTAAGACCTTGAACGGATTCTTTACCCAATTTAATGATGTAATCTCCTGATTTGATTCCAGCTTTAAATGCAGGAGTATCTACAAGAGGAGTAATTACTTTAACAATTCCATCCTCCATGGTGACTTCAATACCTAATCCACCAAATTCACCACTGGTTGATGTTTGTAATTCCTTGAATTCTTCTTCACTCAGATAGCTGGAGTGGGGATCAAGGCCAGTAAGCATTCCGCGGATTGCATTGTCAAACAATTCCTTGTCATCAACGGGCTTAACATAATATTTCTTTATTTCACCAATAGCATTAGAAAATCGTTGCACATCTTCTAATGGGATTCGTTTCGTATTAGAATTAACGGAGTTAGACTCTTCAGCCGAGAACGCAGTTAAAGGGAGCATCAGAGTTAGGGCATAAACTAATGCTAAAGTACTGGAAAAAAATTTCTTAATAACCATAGCGATCTCCTCGGATGCAAGGCCATAAAATAAGCCACCTTACTGTATTTTTTATAATGCAATTTAGATGCCAGCGGCTAAATTTTAAGACAACCAGTCTAACGGATTAACCGCCTTTCCTCTTTGTCTTATCTCAAAGTATAGACCGTTTTGCTTTATTCCTCCGCTATGGCCTACACTGGCGATTTGCTCGTTTTGATGGACAGTTTGTCCTTTGCGTTTGAAGAGAGATTGATTGTGTGCGTATAAAGTCATGAATCCTTGGCCGTGGTCAATAATTAGAAGTAAACCATAACCCTTTAGCCAGTCACTAAATACGATCTTACCGGGGTAAACTGCAGTAACCATAGAGCCTTCATCGGCAAAAAATGTCACTCCTTGATTCATTCTACGTAAGGATCTTTGCGTGGTTTGAATTGGTAACGGCAATTTTTTGCGCATTTGAATGAACGGTTTGCCAATTTTGATGACACTCTGTTGAGACAGTGAATTTAGCAAACGCGATAAATTATCTTTATCTTTTTGAAAATCTTGTAATTCATGCTGATTATTCTGAATATCAGTATTAATCGATTGAATTAGGCTACTGTGGTATTTTTTGTTTTGCTCCAACTGTTGTTGATGCAGTGTTAACTTATATTTAAGCTGTTTATTTTCTGCAAGTTCATTATCAAGTTTATTTTTATTTTCATTAAGATTTTTTCGAGTTAGATCAATTTCAATTATCAATTGTTGGCGAGATTTAATAATGTACTGATAATAAGTCAAGATTCGACTGATTTTAAATGGATCATCTTGGTTAAGAAGCCATTTCATCGGTTGATATTCACCCATCTGATAGCGGGCACGAACATGACTTGCCAGCAATTCCTGCTGAGTTGTTAACTGCTTATTTAATTGACCTATTTTTCCCTGTAGCTCTGCAATTTTTCCTTCTTTTGCAAACATTTGATTTTGAATAATTCTGAGCTTATGGACCCCTTCACCAATTTGTTTTTCTGTTTTTGATAGCTCTTGATTCAAGACAGCTTGTTTATCATGAGCACTCGCTAAAGTTTGTTTAAGTTTTATAATTTGAACATCTAACTGTTTTAATTTTGTTTGTGTTTCAGCTATTGTTGTTGGAGAGGTTTTTGCCTCAAGCTCAATACAAAAAAATAGGTTAAAAATTACTCCTAAGGTAAGTGGCGTTATTGAAAAACAGCAAAATTGTTTAGGCCAGCGCATGGTTGTTTTCCAAAAGAACATGCCCAGTCATCTCTGGAGGAGGTTTTATACCTAATAATGTCAGCAACGTTGGTGCTATATCAATTAAACTTCCTTCGGAACGGGTAAAATGCCAATCTCCACCAACATAGATAAAGGGTACTGGCTCGCTGGTATGCGCGGTATGGGCTTGATGAGTAGATTCATTAAACATTTCTTCGGCATTACCATGATCGGCAGTAATTAATAATTTCCCCCCCTGATTTTTAAGGGCTTTCCAGACACGCCCCATGCATTGGTCAAGGCATTCTATAGCATGTACAGTTGCATCAAAATTTCCAGTGTGTCCTACCATGTCGGCATTGGCATAATTGCAGATAATGACGTTATAGTCCCGGCTGTTAATAGCAGCTATCAGGGTATTAGTGAGTTCAGGTGCACTCATTTCCGGTTGCAGATCATAAGTTGCCACTTGAGGAGAAGGGATCATAATTCGTTCTTCATTCGCAAAAATACTTTCACAGCCACCGTTGAAGAAGAAGGTAACATGAGCGTATTTTTCAGTTTCAGCGATACGTAATTGACTGAGTCCGTGAGAAGACAATACTTCTCCCATGGTATTATTTAAAGGAATAGGTGGAAATGCCATGGTGGTGGATAAATTTTTATCGTATTGTGTCATGGTGACAAAGTAAGATAGTTCAGGCAGTGTTTTTCTTTTAAATCCTTTAAACAATGGATCTAGAAAGGCATAAGTTAATTGTCTTGCTCTATCAGCTCGAAAATTGAAAAATAGGATGGCATCACCATCTTGTATGGGATGAGTTTTCCCTATAAGGGTAGGTGGAACAAACTCATCAGAAAGTTTATTTTGGTAATAATAATGTATTGCGGCTTCCGCATCAGCAAACTGGTGTTCGCTTTTGCCTTGCGTTAGTAAATTATATACAGGCTCCACACGCTCCCAACGTTTATCCCTATCCATGGCATAATATCGACCGCAAATTGAATCAATTGTTGCAACAGAGTGGGTGGCAAGTTCCTTATTCAGGTGCTTTAGGCTATCAAGAGCGCTTTGTGGGGGGGTATCTCTGCCATCAAGAAACAAATGCAGATGGACAGAGTTAAATTTTTTTTGATTACAAAGCGCGAGTAATGCAAATAAATGTTGCTCATGACTGTGAACACCGCCAGGAGAGAGCAGTCCCATAATGTGAAGAGATTTCCCGGTTTTCTGTAACTCGTCAATCACTTCATGGAAAACTGCGTTTTTAGCGAATTCCCCTTTGTTTATTGCTTCGTTTATTCGAGTAAAATCTTGTTGTATGACACGACCAGCACCAATATGCATATGTCCAACTTCTGAATTACCCATTTGCTCATCAGGTAAACCAACAGGTAATCCGGAGGCTTGCAGAAGAATATGGGGGCAAGTTTGCCACCATTCATCCCATTGGGGAGTATGTGCTTTTGCAATGGCATTATATTTATCATTTTCATTATAGCCCCAGCCATCAAGAATCATGAGTACCAGGGGAGCATTATTGGACATGGGTTAAATCCTAATTCGCACACTTAAAAGGCTAAAATAGTAATTATACCTTTGCAAATGTGAGAGGTACATAGTTTCCGTAGATACTGTCTGTATTAATAGCAGTCCTCTTTCTGTACACAATTACCATAGGAATCACAGGATTGAATTGGTCGGCATCCTGGATAATAAATAATGGGTACTGGGGTCGTGATAACTAAAGAAGGCGTGGTTGATTTATCACAGGATTTACAATGGTTAAAAGTCGCTCTTTCTTCATTGTCTTTAGGTAGATATCTCGGATTTGGACCTATTCCGAAAAAATTAATGGCTGCGGCCTGGTTTACGAAGACGGTTAAACTGATAAATAAAAAAATTGTTTTGAAAATCAGACTAGTAGTATTCCTTCTCATAATCAACTCCTTTTTATTCGTGCCCAACATTATGAGATAATTAGAGTATAGTTGCTTATTATGCTTTTGCTTCTATACCAGAGCGTTATCCTTTAATTCTTCAGGGACGTATTGTGATAAATATTTACTTAAACTCAACTGTACAGTAGAGGTAACACCATATTGTGTTTTTAACAACAATAGGGTGCTCCAACCCCACCAGCTGTTTGTCCAATGCCTGTCATAAGGGTTCGCTATATTGGTTCTTCGCAAGAGTTGTTTGTTTTGATCATCCCAATAGAACATAGGGGCAATATCCATGTTATTTTCATCATTTAATTGTGTGATGTGTGGAACCATTTCCTCAATTTGATTTCTTTCTGGTAAAGATCCAGAGTAGTAGGCTTCAAATATTTCATCAGCGGAAGCTTGCAAGGTTTTTAGGAGCATTTGCTGATTTGTTTGATTAAAAGGATTAAAGTAGGAATAATCACCATAAACTAACCATTGTTCGCCTAGATTGTTATTCACATGAATCCCATATTTATTTTCTTCATTATGCATATAATTTGACAGTAAAGCGCCAAGGACAGCTGGTGTGATTATAGCCGATAACTCTTCTCGTGGAGTTCGTAAGTGGCCCGCAGCAAAATGATCAGACAAATAGTGGCTAGCAAAGGCCTCCATCGCATAAGCCATTTCCAAATCTGAGCGTTTACCTGTTTGTTTTGCTTTTAATGCTTGTTGCAAAGCAACCTGGTGACCATTTTTATAAACTATTAGGTTATTCGGTGTAAAGTGATCATAATTTTCCATGGCCAATTTTAGATATCTGCCAGGGTTTAGCCACCACGTAAGACTATTACAACCGCCTCCAGTGACACAGTTAATTTGACGACCGACTTCATTCCCAATTCGTTTATAAATGGCTTCGGGACTTTCTCCTTTCGCAATTCCTGATTCTACTTCACGCATCTCAGCCCTGATTATGGAGTTAAGATCTTCTACCTCATTGACTGCAATAATATGTTTGGCAAAACTATTAAAAACTTCTTTAAAACGAGCTTGTTTTTCTAGTTTTGTTAAGCCGTGGCTAATTGGTTTACCCACGATTCCATAGAGATCACCTAAACTCATAATGTCGCCAGCTGTTAGTGCCAAACCATTTTTTAAATGTAATACAATTCCGGCTTGAGGCACTTCATTGAGATCAAATCTTAATTTGATTTGCTGTCCCATAGACCAATGCTCAGACAAAGCAAAACTACCAGTCGATTCGCCATAAGTTATAGAAGAAAAAATCAACAAGCTTATGCACATTACTAACAATTGGGGTCTCATGAATCGAATAATAGATTTTTTCATTATGTCCTCATAAACAAGAAATGATCATTAGTCCATGTGATGAATGGTTTATGATGCAACTTTAGGGTTGAAAAATTTATGTGTTTGCCCATCCTGAGATAATACAGAAAAAATGACAGAATTCGTATCAGTAATAGTGGCCAAAAACGACGTAGAGCACTAAAAGTCATTATAACTATCTCCTTTCTGAGTATTAATGACGAAAAGTGGCAATTTGTTTCGCATGTCCATTGATAGATTTAATAATGAGGGGTTTCAAGGATAAGGTCAATTGATTTCTTAAGGTAGTACTTAAATTTTTATTTCAAAGAGGTTAGACTATGCGTCATTTCGATTAGTAGGATAAGTTGTTTTGAATTATAAGCTGCCACAGCACATTGCCATTGTTATGGATGGAAACGGGCGTTGGGCTGAAAATCGTGGCCTGCCTCGTGTAGAAGGGCATAAAGCGGGCCTTGAATCGGTTAAAAAGATTATCAATTGTTGTTTGGAAAAGAAAATCCCTTGTTTGAGCTTATTTGCATTCAGTTCTGAAAATTGGTCCAGGCCGATGGCCGAAGTCAATTTTCTTATGGAGTTGTTTTTGGAAGCCTTACGTAAGGAAATAAACGATTTAAATCATCATGGAATACGGGTAAGGTTTACAGGAGATAGGCAACCTTTATCCCAAGTTTTGCAAAGTCAAATGCGAGACGCCGAAGTTTTGACTAGGGACAATCAACATTTAATTCTAAATGTAGTAGTTAATTATGGTGGGAAATGGGATATAGTGACGGCAGCTAAAAAAATGTTTCATGCTGTTTCTGAGAACAAGTTGGCATTGGAAGAAATTAATGAAACAGTATTTACCCAATTTCTTGATACCAATGGTTTGCCAGAACCTGATTTGTTTATCCGAACTAGTGGTGAATTAAGAATTAGTAATTTTTTTCTTTGGCAAATGGCATACACTGAACTTTATTTTACAGAAGTTCATTGGCCTGATTTCAACGAACAGGAACTTGAATTGGCGTTAGCTTCTTTCCGTAAGAGGGCAAGAAGATTTGGGCAAATTTCACTATCTGAATAAAGGTAAAACCATGTTTATGCAACGATTGATTACATCATTAATTCTAGCGCCTTTGGTTTTGCTTGTCATTTTTTATGCCCCCTCTTGGATTTTATGGGGTGTACTTTTGCTTATACTTCTGCTTGCAGGAATAGAATGTTTCAAGTTGATTCCTATTGATAATTTAGTCATTCAGGCCGGTTTTTTGATTTTATTATTTACGTGCTTTTGGGCATGTGGTTATTTATATTCTTATTGGTTAAGTGTAGGGTTGTTTGTTTGGATATTAAATTGTTTAGCTGTTCTCACTTATCCACGCTCACAAAATTATTGGGGTTATCCTATAATTGTTGCCATAGCCAGTTTCATATTATTGCCTTTATTTATCCAAAGTCTCATTCGTGTTTATTCTTTACCACAAGGAAAAGGATTGTTTGTGTACTTGCTTTTTTTAATTTGGGCTTCTGATATTGGTGCTTATCTCACAGGTAAACAATGGGGAAGACATAAATTAATTCCTCAAGTTAGTCCAGGTAAATCTTGGGAGGGTGTTACAGGGGGACTAATTTTAGCTATGACAGTTGCTGGTGTGGGCTATTATTACTTTATGCCTTACTCAATTTCTATCTGGTTTGGGTTAGCATTATTTACGGTTGTGATTTCAATATTTGGCGATTTATATATCAGTATTTTGAAACGACGTTGCCAATTAAAAGACACTGGAAACATTATTCCAGGCCATGGAGGTATATTAGACCGACTAGATAGTCTAAATGCTGCGTTACCATTGTTTTATTTTGGATTAACCTACATACCGCTGGGAATTTAATTTTCGGTCGTATCAATTTTTGGATAGCGATATGCTTTCAACGTTGCTGTATTTTTTATTAGCATTGGTATTGTTGGTAACTATACATGAATATGGCCACTTTCAAGTCGCACGTTGGTGTGGCGTGAAAGTGTTGCGCTTTTCATTCGGTTTCGGAAAAATTCTTGCGCGTTTCTATGATAAGAAAGGGACTGAGTATGCTTGGTCTTTATTTCCTCTGGGCGGTTATGTCAAAATGCTTGATGAAACGGAGGGCGATGTCCCTGAGCAAGAGAAGCCATTTGCATTCAACAATCAATCTGTCCTGGTCAGGATAGCTATCGTAGTAGCTGGTCCTTTATTTAATTTTATTTTTGCATTTATAGCATTATGGTTAGTTTTGGTTATAGGAATGCACTCCTTGGCGCCAATGATTGACTCAGTGAAGCCTAATAGTATTGCCGCTCAAGCTGGGCTGGGTTCTAAACAGGAAATCATCGCACTTAATGGGGTAAATATTAATAGTTGGCGAGATTTTCAATACGCAATGATGCCTCTTATTGGTTCACAGGAAACAGTGAGTTTGACTGTCAAGTCAATGGTCAATGGACAAGAAAGCAAGCTGTTGTTACCTTTGGCTAATTGGCAAATGGATGACAAAAAACCTGACCCTATTAAAAGCTTGGGCATTGTTCCCTTTGTTCCTACTATTCCACCGGTAATAGGTGAAGTTGTACCAGATTCCCCAGCTGAAAAAGCTGGCTTGAGAATAGGTGATGAAATCATCAAGGTTAATGGTCAGCATTTCGATGATTGGTTATATTTAGTTGGTTATGTAAGGGAAAGACCCGACTCCAAAATAGATTTGGAGATTGAAAGACAAGGCAAATCGCAGAAAATAGCAGTATATACTGGAAGCCAGGAGAATAACGGGAAATTAGAAGGATATCTGGGGGTAAGATCTCAAAAAGTAGATTGGCCTGCACATTGGTTGCGTCTGGAACGTCAGACCCCAATTCTGGCACTTGGGACGGCTTTCAAGCAAACAATACAACTAACAGGCACTACCTTTATTTTAATGGGAAGGTTGGTGACTGGAAAACTGGGGTTAAATAGTATTAGTGGCCCTGTAGGTATAGCACAGGGGGCAGGGGATTCTGGGCGAGGGGGATTGGTATCTTATTTGTTTTTCTTGGCCTTAGTCAGTATTAGCTTGGGAGCACTTAATTTATTGCCAATTCCTATGCTGGATGGTGGGCATCTTTTGTATTATGTATTAGAAATTATAAGACGAAAACCATTGTCAGAGGGAGTTAAGTCCGCCGGCCTCTATTTTGGATTATTATTGTTGGTTGCTTTAATGTTTGTTGCTCTTAGTAACGATATATCAAGATTAACAGGTTAGGAGTTTATAGAGAGTAGTTCTAATTTCTGTATGATAAATGAATGAATTAATATTTTAGCGATAAAGAAAACTTGACAGCGGTTTCTACTTCCTATAAAAGGGTTTCAATTTTTTGTACAATTGAATATTTTTTTAATTTCAGAAGTGCACGTAGTACTGGACGTAAAATAATAATGAAAAAAGTCAGTAATAAATTAATATTGGGTGTTTGTTGCTCCACTCTTTTAGCTTGGTCAACCCCATCTTTTTCTTCTAGTAACTTTGTAGTAAAAGGCATCAAAGTGACTGGGCTACAGAGAGTTTCGACAGGTACAGTATTAAACTATATTCCTGTTCAAGTGGGCGAAGAAATAAGTCCCAACTCAACAGCTCAAATTATCCGTGCATTATACGACACAGGATTTTTCCAGTCAGTTTCGCTTGAGCGTCAAGGCAATATATTGATTGTTAATGTGATAGAACGCGCAACGATAGGCTCTGTTACCATTGTAGGAAACAAAGAAATTCCTTCTGATAAAATGAAGGCATTTCTTAAAGAAATGGGTCTGGTTAAAGGCAGAGTATTTCAAAGGTCCTCATTAGAGCGTTTGGAGAAGGAACTTAAACAAGCCTATACTGCTAGAGGAAAATATAATTCTCGTATAGAAACCAAAGTTACTTCCCTTACGGAGAATAGAGTAGCTATTAGTATTACAGTGTCCGAAGGTCGGGTCTCAAGGATTAAAGAAATAAAAATCATTGGTAATAATGATTTTAAAGCTAATGAATTACTGCCTGAGCTTGCGTTAAGTACTAGTAATTTGTTTACATACTTTTCTAAAAAGGATCAATACTCAAAAGCAGGGATGGATGCTTCTTTGGAAGCGTTACGTTCATTTTATCTGGACAGAGGATACTTAAAATTTAACGTAGTTTCTTCTCAAGTCTTGTTATCTCCCGATAGAAAAGATGTCTATATTAATATTCATATAGAAGAAGGACCTCAGTACCATTTTTCTGGTTACGATGTGGTTGGAAAAACCGTAATACCAAGGGAAAAAGTTGATTCACTTATTCAAGTTAAGAAAGGAGATGTTTTTTCTCGTAAGAAAGTCACTGAATCTATCTCTGCGATAGGTTTAGCATTGGGAGATGTGGGGTATGGTTTTCCTGCGATTAATGCTGAACCTCGAATAGATGAAAATAATAAATCGGTGTTTATCACTTTTATAGTTCAACCAGGTCGTCATGTTTATGTACGACGAATCAATTTTCATGGTAATACGAAGACAGGTGATTACGTTTTGCGAAATGTTATTCGCCAGGATGAAGGGGGATTATTGTCCCTACATAATATAAAGGAATCTGAGCGCCAGTTACGCATGCTTGGTTATTTAAAAAACATTGATGTTAAAACTTCTCCAGTGCCTGGAACAAACAATCAAGTTGATCTGGATGTGAATGTGGAAGAAGCACCTTCAGCAGAAGCAAGCGCTTCTGTAGGATATGGTACAAACGGTTATCAATTTAATGCATCAGTTAACCAACGCAATTTCATGGGTAGTGGCCGTTCCATGGGGGCATCTTTTAATGCAAGCCAATGGGGACAGGATTATTCATTCAACTATTATAATCCATTTTATACTGATACTGGTGTAGGTCGGGGGGCAAGTTTATACTACTCCAGAATCGATCCTAAAAATTTAAATGTCAGTACATATAGTTCTAATCGTTATGGTGGTGATATTAGTTATAACTTTCCTCTAGGTGAAAAGAGCAGCTTTCAGTTGGGATATGGTTATCAAGACGTCAACATCAGATCCGTCGGTTTGGTACTTCCAATTATCAATTTTGTTGCTTTAAATGGAAATCATTTTCAGGAAGTGAGATTGACCTCTGGTTGGAGTAGAAACAGTTATGATCAAATGCCTTATCCTAATAAGGGATTTAATCAACAAGCTATTGCAATGATGGCCTTGCCTGCAACATCACAATCTCTATCCTATTATAAGAGCTCTTATCAAGCGCATTTATATTATCCTCTAACACGCGGCTGGATTTTTTCTGTCTTGGGGAATGTAGGGTATGGGAATGCTTTCAATAATACAGGATTACCATTTTTTGAAAACTATTATGCCGGGGGTACTGCTCAACCTGGTCAGGTGCGTGGATATGACAGTTATTCTTTAGGACCGCAGGATAATTTTGGAAATGCGATGGGTGCCAACTTCTTACTCAATGGTAGTGTTGGCCTTATATTACCTTATCCATTAAGTCGGGACAGCGTAAGAACAACCATTTTTGCTGATGCAGGGAATGTATTTTCTCAAGGAACACCTCCTGCGTTACGTGGAACACCTGCTGGCCCGATGCGCTATTCAGCTGGGGTCTCATTAGAATGGCGTTCCCCTTTTGGTCCATTGGCCTTTAGCGTCGCCAAAGCATTGAATCCACAGCCATTAGACGAAACACAATTTTTCCAATTTGCTCTTTCTTCAGGTTTCTAGATAATTTATCGAGAGGACAAGAAAGCTTTAAGCAGAGTAGGTTGGGTATTGTTAAAAACAAATGCTGTACATATCGCAACCTTTTTCGAATTGTGCTAGCATTTCTAACTTTAATTTAGGAGATAATTATGAAACGTTTGGGTGCGGTGCTGGTCGCATTGGTTTTTAGTTTGTTCGGCACGACAGTATTTGCTGATTGGGCAAAGATAGGCGTGGTTGATTTGCAAAAAATCATGCAGACATCTGGTCAAATGAAAGAAATCCAACAGAAATTGGAAAAAGAATTTAAACCTCGTCGAGACAAGTTAGTCGCGATGGAATCAAGCTTGAAAAGCGACATGGAAAAATTTAAGCGTGATGGCGCTATCCTGAGTGCCAGCCAAAAGAAAGAGTTGGAAAAGAAAATTGTTGCAGCACAACAACAATTTGAACGAGATGGACAACAATATCAACAAGAATTGAGTACCGCTCATAACGAAGCAATGGAAGGTTTATATAATAAAGTTCGAGCCGCAATTACAAAAATTGCTAAAGATGAGAAGTACGATATTATTGTTCAAAAAGATGCAACACCTTTCAGCACCGAATCTCTTGATGTAACAGATAAAGTTATTAAAGCGATTAATTAATTCGGCGAATGAGTTGCTAACCTTAGTTGAACTAGCGAAACATCTAGATGGCGTTTGGCATGGAAATGCCAATCACGCCATTTTTAGTTTATCTTCCTTGGCTCGTGCTACCTCGAACGATCTTGCCTATTTTGATAACCCTTTATTCCAGTCTGTTTTGAGTTCCACTAGAGCAGGTGCTGTTTTATTGAAATCAGAGCATGTAAACGGTTGTCCTGTAAACTGCATAGCCGTCCCAGATCCGTTAGAAGCAATGTTTAAAGTGTCAAGGCTTTTACCTAATCTTAATCATATCGATACTACTGGAATTCATCCTACAGCTCAGATTCACAGATCTGTGCAAATAGGACAGAGGAGTTCTGTGGGCGCTAATAGCGTGATTGGCGAAAAGGTACAATTAAATGATGATGTGACAATCGGTTCTAATACAACGATTGAGTCTTCAGTGTGTATTGGTAAAAATAGTCGTATCGGATCTGGTGTGATAATTCATTCTGGAACGCTGATAGGTCAATCTGTGATAATTGATTCTGGTTGTATTATTGGTGCTGCTCCGTTTAATCATTATAAGGATCATGGTGTCTGGCAACAGGGACTGGTTATTGGTGGTGTAGTAATTTGCCAAGGAACACAAATTGGTGCCAATACAGTAATTGATAGAGGTTCTGTTGGCGATACTTATTTGGACGAAGGAGTGTGTGTAGATAATTTAGTGCTTATTGCACATGATGTTTATATAGGAAAAAATACAGCCGTTGCAGGTTGTGCTGCTATCGGTGCCTTAGCGCAAATAGGCTCTGATTGCATTATAGGGGGAGCAAGTTGTCTTGCAGCTAATATTCATTTAACTAATGATGTAGTAATAAGCGGGATGTCCACAGTGACAAAGTCCATTACTCGTTCTGGAATTTATTCTTCAGGAACAACAGTTCATGATCATTCCAGGTGGCGTCGTAATACAGCGCGATTTAAGCGTTTGGATGACTATATAACAAAGCTGATAACTATAGAGAAAAAATTGAATAATAACAATTAATTATATTTTCATAAAATACTTTCACCAACTTGAAACAGTATATTTTTGAAATTTCTAATTGATTAGAATGAGCTAAAGCAAGATAATGAACCATTTTCTAATAAATTAGATGATTAAATGAGAAATACGGTATGAGCGAATCGATAGAAATAAATCAAATTTTTAACTTGTTACCACACCGCTATCCATTTATTTTGGTTGATAGAGTAATAGATTATAAAGTAATGGAATATTTGATAGCAGTTAAAAATGTGACTATTAATGAGAATTTTTTTACAGGGCATTTCCCAGGAAATCCCATTATGCCTGGAGTATTAATGCTTGAAGCCCTGGCTCAGGCATGTGGTATTTTAGCAAATTTGTCTCGACAACCTAAAGAAGGATACGAGTTTTTGCATTTTTTTGCTGGTATTGATAATGCTCGATTTAAGCAAGTTGTTACCCCTGGAGATCAATTACGATTAGAAGTGAAACTGGCAGGGCAAAAAAGAGATTTTTGGCGTATGCACGGAGAAGCCTATGTTGGAGATAAATTAGCTTGTTCCGCAGACTTATTAAGCGCATCAAAGGAAATTAAAAAGTGATAGATGAAAGAGCAATGATTCACCCATCGGCAAAGCTGGCAAATGGAGTGTCAGTAGGCCCTGGTACAGTGATAGGTGCTGATGTTGAGATTGGTGAAAATACTTGGATAGGCCCGCATGTAGTTATTGAGGGACCCACAGTAATAGGAAAAAACAACAAAATATTTCAATTTGCTTCGGTAGGAGATGAGCCACAAGATATTACTTATAAGGGTGAACCAACTCGTCTTGAAATGGGTGATAATAATGTAATTAGAGAATATTGCATGATTAGCCGAGGAACTGTGAAAGGTGGAGGAGTTACCCGCATCGGAAATAACAATTATTTAATGGCTTATTCACATATAGGGCATGATTGTATGGTAGGAGACTATATCATTATGGTGAATTACGCTGCTCTATCTGGTCATGTCACTATTAACGATTATGCTATTATTGGTCCTTACGCTGCAGTACACCAATTTTGCCAAGTGGGGGCTTATGCCTTTATTGCACGGGCTACTTATGTCACTAAAGACGTATTACCTTATGTGATGATTGCAGGACAAACTACTTCTGCTTGTGGAATCAATACTGTTGGTTTAAGAAGGAGGGGATTTTCCTCGTTAGCGATTGATTGTTTGAGGCGTGCTTATAAAATTATTTTCAGAAAAGGATTAACAGTTCAGCAAGCAGTCACTGAACTAGAGCTAATTCAAAATGAGTGCCCTGAAGTTATTCCCATGATTGATGCCCTGAATCAATCAACACGAGGCATTGTGAGGTAATTAATGGTTGTTACCCCATATTTAGCTGTTGCTATTGGAGGCTCTTTGGGGGCATTTTCACGTTATGTTGTGATAATAATGACTCAAAATATATGGGGATTAAAGTTTCCTTATGGAACTCTTATAGTGAATACAGTAGGATCTTTCCTGGCTGGTTTTTTTCTTACTGTATTGATTGGTCGTTTTAGTGCCGAGGAGTCATTCCGTTTATTCCTTTTTACCGGGTTTTTAGGTGCTTTTACTACTTTTTCGAGTTTTGCTGCAGAATCCTTATTCATGTTTGAACAGGGTTATTGGTTGAAATTAATTACAAATATATTAGTTAATAATATTGGTTCATTATCCATGGTATTAATTGGATCGTTAGTTGCCAAGTACGTATTGCTAGGGTATTTGGACCCAAATTAATAAGTAAGAGTGTTTGCCTATGTTAGATAATCAATTACTTCGAGAGAATCCACAATATGTCGCATCGGAATTATTAAAGCGTGGATTTCAATTTGACATTGCTGCTTTCACTAAGTTGGAAGAAAAGCGCAAAGCATTGCAAGTAAGTACACAATCCCTGCAGAACGAGAGAAATCTGCGCTCTAAAGCAATCGGTGAAGCAAAATCACGAGGCGAAAACATAGAACCTATGCGCGAGGAAGTCAATAAACTTGGTGCAAAATTGGAGCAACAAAAAGCAGAACTTGACGAGGTTCTTAAGCAAATTGAGGTAATTACTTTATCATTGCCGAATATTCCTCATGAATCAGTGCCTGTGGGTAAGGACGAATTTGACAATAAGGAAATCAGATCATGGGGAAAAGTACCTTCTTTTTCTTTCCCAGTAAAGTCTCATGATGAATTGGGTGAAGCACTCGGACAAATGGATTTTGCACTAGCCGCTAAAATTACTGGTAGTCGTTTTGTAGTGATGAAAGGACATTTAGCACGACTACACCGAGCTTTAATCCAATTTATGCTGGATATCCATACTCAACAACATGGTTATCAAGAAATATATGTACCCTATATTGTTAATTCAGATAGTTTATTAGGAACAGGGCAGCTGCCAAAGTTCGAAGCTGATTTATTTAAATTAACAGGAGAGAATGAGTACTATTTGACTTCAACGTCAGAAATACCAGTGACTAATACCGTTCGAGAAATGATATTATCAGTTGATCAATTACCTGTTCGCCATGTTTGTCATTCTCCTTGCTTTCGCAGTGAGGCTGGATCTTACGGAAAAGATACAAAAGGAATGATTAGGCAGCACCAATTTGAGAAAGTTGAGTTAGTTTGGATCACTAAACCGGAAAATTCTTATGAAGCCTTAGAACAGCTTACACAACATGCTGAAGTGATTCTGCAACGTTTGAATTTACCTTATCGAGTGGTTGCTTTGTGTACTGGAGATATTGGCGCAGGCTCAGCTAAAACTTATGATCTTGAAGTTTGGTTGCCTAGTCAGAACACGTACCGGGAAATATCTTCTTGTTCCAATATGGAAGCTTTTCAGGCTCGTCGAATGAAAGCTCGATTTCGAGATCCAGAAACCAATGAAATCAAATTAGTACATACACTAAATGGCTCAGGCCTGGCTGTCGGAAGAACTTTGGTTGCTGTAATGGAGAATTATCAGGATGAGCATGGGAATATCCATATACCTGATGCTTTGAAGCCTTATTTGGGCGGTTTGGATATTATCTCGATGTAATACATTATTTTAGTATGAGGCACCATCACAATAGACTTTTTGTATAATCTGTGTCTTTTGTTATATTGCTGTGTTGCAAAGGGTTCTGAGGAGCTCGTTTTGGAAAGCATTGACAAATTCATATTGACGATGTGATAATTTTAACTAATATTAAAACTAACTGATATAGGTTTACGCATAATCATGGATATTACTTCTTAAAAGTTGCCCGTCAATAGGGCAGAAAACGATAGGTAAATGACCTTGAGTTTAAAACACATCGCCCTGAAATACTTTTAAGAGAAATATCCTATGACTCATAAGCCGATCCAAATTAAACACCTTAGCCTTTCTTTTCCACATAAAATTTGCTTCGATGAATTTAGTGTCCAGGTTCACTATTCGAACCGTATTGGTATCATTGGACGTAATGGTAGTGGAAAATCAACATTACTTAATATACTACAAGGGATCTGCGAGCCAACCGGTGGGGAAATCAAATGTCCTGGCGATGTGAGATTAGCCTCTGTGCCTCAAGTGATTGAAACATATGATACCTATAGCGGTGGGCAACGGTTTAATAAAGCATTAACCACGGCCTTAAATCGAAATCCAAACATTCTGCTTCTCGATGAGCCAACAAATCATTTAGATAGAGACAACCGCAATAGTTTAATGCGAATGCTCAAAAAATACTCGGGAACACTCATCATTGCCTCGCATGACCTTGAACTATTGCGTAGCTCAGTAGATATTCTTTGGCACATAGAGAATGGAAAAATTCATGTGTTTAGTGGAAGCTATGATGACTACATCGCTGAAACTTATAAGCAGAGAAATCAACTGGAACAGAAACTATCAATATTGCATCGCCAAACAAAAGAAATCCATAAAGCATTAATGAAAGAACAGGAAAGAGCGAAAAAAAGTAATTTAAGAGGGGAGAAATCAATACGTGAGCGTAAATGGCCAACGATAGTTTCAGATGAAAAAGCAAGACGTGCAATTGGAACCTCTGGCAGGAAGAAAAAGGCGATTCGGGATAACAAAGAAAATCTTCTTGAACAATTATCTGAATTAAAGCTTCCAGAAGTCATAATTCCTAAATTTTCAATAAATTTAGCAGAAGTTGGAAACCAAATGGTTGTATCCATTACTGCGGGTGAGGTGATGTATAATGCGGAAAATTCTATCTTATCTAAGATTAGCTTTTCTTTAAACGCAACCGAGCGAGTTGCCATCCACGGTGTCAATGGTAGTGGTAAATCAACCTTTATTAAAGCTCTGTTACAGGATACTAATACTATCAGGACTGGGCATTGGCACGTCCCAAAATCAGAGGAAATCGGCTATCTGGATCAACATTATCGCACTCTAAAAGACAGTGATACCGTTTATGAATCGATTGCTAAATTAATGCCTGGACAATCGTATGCTGAAATAAGAATTTTTTTGAATGATTTCTTATTTCGTAAAAATGAAGAAGTTGGAGCACTGGTCAGTCAATTATCTGGAGGAGAGAAGGCCCGACTATCTTTAGCTTTGATTGCAGTAAAAACACCAAAATTATTAATTTTAGATGAAATCACAAATAATCTGGATTTAGAGTCTTTACAATATGTAACAAGTATCCTTAAAAATTATCCAGGTGCAATGATTGTTGTTTCTCATGATGAAGATTTTTTACAAAAAATAGATGTGCAGAACTATTACCAGATAAAAGATGGTTTGTTTTTTTTGGGAACGTCTTGACACTCACGTAACGTAATCTCTTATTGTGTCAATAGTCGCAAGAGGAAATGAAAATGGCTTATACGGTAAAAAAATTAGCAAAACTCTCCGGGGTTAGTATTCGTACTCTTCGGTTTTATGATGAGATTGGATTATTAAAACCGGCTTACTATGGTGATAATCACTATCGCTATTATGGAGAAGAAGAGCTTCTTATGTTGCAGCAGATATTGTTTTATCGTGAGCTTGGTTTCTCTCTCAGTGACATACAAAGGATCATTACGAGTGATGATTTCGATAAATTGGACGCTTTGATTTCTCACAAGAATGTTCTTAATGGAGGTCTTGAAAAAACAAAACAGTTACTAAAGACCATTGATAAAACAATTGAGCACTTAAAAGGTAAAACTAAAATGAAAAATGAAGAGTTATACTACGGTTTTGATTCAGAGAGACAGAAACAATACGAAAAGGAATTAGTAAAAGAGGGAGTTGTCAGTCAAGAATGGATGGACAGTTATAAAGTAAAAATAAACCAATGGACTCAGAAAGACAAGGATAACTTTATCCAGGAGGGTCAAGACATCAATGAGGCATTGATTCTCGCAATAAAAAAGAAGTTTAAACCTTCTTCTCTAGAAGTCCAGTCAATTATAAAACGGCACCATGGATGGGTTGGTTGGAACCCTACGTATGAGGGTTACATTGCCTTAAGTCAAACTTATCATACTCCAGAGTTTAAAAGGTTTTATGATAGCCTACATCCGGATTTGCTTGATTTTATTATAGAAGCAATGACTATTTATGCTAAAAGAGAACTTTTTTAATTAGGTAACTTCCCTGAAAATAAATCATGAAGGGAGCAATTGGCCCTTATTTGCTCTATAAGGTTAATATTTCGAGCATGGCATTGGTGTTATGATGCACTGATTCGATCATATTTTTGTCATTTCCGCATGTGCAGGAATGACAAAAATATTGCATTATGTAGTCAAAGTATGATTTTGCTCTCATTAGTCTATATAGAGGGAAGTCATAGATAGCCCTTGCTGTTATGATCAAGACTAAGTTGGTCCATCACTAACAAAATATTTTGGAGTTAAGAATCCAATGAGAGAAGTCATCCTTCGTGAATTAGAATTTGAAGATAAAGAAACTTTTCTTTCTGCTGTGAAAAGAAGCCAAAAATTACACCACCCTTGGGTTAATGTTCCTTTAACATCAGATGAATTTGAAGAATATTTTTACCGCTCTCAAAAACCAAACCAAAAGAGCTATTTGGTATTTCAGTCCAATAATATCGTCGGAGTGTTCAATATCAGCGAAATAGTGCATGGTTATTTTCAGAATGCCTATTTAGGTTTTTATGCAGTTGCTGATTATGCGGGTAAAGGTTATATGAGTGCTGGTTTGAAATTGCTATTAACCAAGTTTTTTAGAGAAATGGAATTGCATCGTTTAGAAGCGAACATCCAACCTGAGAATAACCGTTCAATTCAGTTTGTAAAGAAAAATGGTTTTCGTTATGAGGGTTTTTCTCCACGTTATCTAAGAGTGAATGAAAAATGGCGAAGTCATGAGCATTGGGCTATGACGTATGAAGATTTTATAAAAAATGATAGTTATGTACTTGAAAAGGATCATATTGTGCTCGTTTCTTATAATTCAGAATGGCCAAAGCAGGCTGAGACTGAAATCGCAAAATTGAGAGCCTCACTTCCTTCAAGCAGTATTACTGATATTCAACATGTAGGCAGTACGGCAGTACCTGGTTTGTCATCAAAGCCTGTCATTGATATTCAAATCGCAGTCAAATCATTAGCAGAAATGAAAATGATTGCCGTACCTATCTTACAGAAATTGGGTTACGAATATTGGGAGGATAATCCTGATCCGGAGCGCATGTTCTTTGTAAAGGGGATGCCACCATTCGGTGAAAAGAGAACTCACCATGTCCATATGGTTGAGACTTCATCCAAACATTGGCAAGGAAAAATACTGTTTAGAGACTATTTGATTTCTCATCCAAAGGCAGCGGAAGAATATCAACAGTTAAAAAGCAAATTAGCTCAGCAACATACCTGTGATCGTGAACAGTATACTAATGCGAAAAGCGAGTTTGTTAAAAAAATTTTAAAGTTAGCACAAAGTTAATAAATTCATACAAAAGCTCAAAATTTGCGAAACACTTTGTTAACGAAGAGATTGGATTTTTTCTTAAATCCTGCAGGGAAGGTGGATGCATTGATCTAATACTTCGAAACATCATTCTTTATTCTTTACCAAGACCATCAAAAAATTCTCATGAATGTTTTTAAGAAAAATAACGGTGAGACGAAACGATACGCAAGGCTATTTCCTCCGACAATAATGTGATCTATAATTATACTAAGTGGTTTTATTTGGATCTATTATGGCTAATCAACCCCCAAAATCTAAATGGCATGAGATTAAACAACAATCTGAAGCTAAGAATAAACTTGAGAATAAATATGATCCAGTGGATACTGAGGAAGAAATTAAACAACTGTATCTCAATACACAGGTAGGTAGCCCGGTTGATACCTTGGGAGAAGCCAAAGTTCAAGATAAAAATCCAGGTCCTGTAGATACTCCATCAGAAAAAAAAGCAGCAGAACACGATGAGCCAGATCCTGACATACCAAAACCATGTTGATGACCTATTTGCATTTAGATTAATGAGGAGAGGTATCGCATTTTTGTATAGTCAGCGATACCTAAAATGGCTTGACAGACAATAGAAATATTTGTAAATTTTTCTCAAGAAATCCTTTAGTGTTCCATACTCTTTTAGTCATCCTGATCGAACACATCATTAGGTTTTGGTGATGACTTCTTTATTCTTTAATTAAAGAGGTCATTACTATGTTAGATAAATCAAACTCCCCTTATATTTTAAGTCTGCAAGAAGGCGATAACTTATTCCAGGCCATTTTACAATTCGTTGAGGCAGCCAATTTAAAATCAGCGGTTCTCAGTGGTTTAGGAGCGTTGTCTAATATTACCATGGGATATTTTCATCGTGATACTCAACAACACAGTAAGCGATTATTCAGTGGTACCTATGAATTGGTCTCTCTGACAGGAAATGTTACTTTTGCTAATGAAGATCGCTTTTTACATATCCATGCTGCCATTGGAGATGATCAGTTTAATGTCTTTGGCGGCCATATCATAGATGCGTTTGCAAGCGCTTCCATTGAAATTGCAATTACTCCATTAACTTATCCAGTATTTCGAATAGTTCACCCTGAATTAGGGATTAAAGTGATTTGCCCTTTTGTTGCTAATTGAAAATCAAGTTAACTATTCTGTCAATTTGGAGTTGTCATGATCAATTCAATGAATCAAAAAAAATTTACCATTTTTAGTGAGAGTGAAATCCGCACTAATCCGAGAGGAGTACTGGAGTATTATAAACACAATGGCATTATTGGACTTAATGAATACCTTACTCCATCAGGCAGGGTAAGTTTACTTGATGAATTAGTAAAAATTCAACAAGATGCTGAAGACGACATGTCTGCAAACTGGAATAATCAAATGGTTAATTTTTATTCCAAAAACCCTTTGAGAACGAAACCGGATGATAAAGAATATGTTACCGAACCTTATTTTCAAGCTTCCCGAGATAAAGCACATGTATTTTATGAAATGATAGAGAATATTCGGGTAGTGAACCGAATAGGCCATGGTATGCATCTCATCGATCGTTATTCCATGATGCAGAAAGCTGTTTATAACAATCCAATACTGATCGCATTGTTAAAAGGGATTGGATTTAAAAAACCAATTTGCCATCTCAGTGTTTATATTCCCAAATATCCTAACGGGGCAGGGAGTGAAGTAAGACCTCATCAGGAATCCACTTTTGCCTACACAGTACCTCAAACGGTTGTTGTTTTGTGGGTGGCTCTGGAAGATGCATTAATTGAAAATGCGTGCATGTATGGAATTTTAGGCAGTAATCATTGGCCATTGAAATGGGTATCCAGGGTAAATCATCAAGCCAAAACTCGTCAATTTGAGCAAATCAGTGAATTACATATTCCCGATTTTGTTACAGAAAATAATTGTTATACACCGTTAGAAATTAAGGCTGGAGACGCTTTATTATTCCACGGTAATTTTGTGCATTGCAGCCCAATCAATACTTCTGCTTATTCAAGAAAGGCATTGTCATTTCAATTTATTGAAACGCATGCCACTCATTATCCAGGGACTAACTGGTTAAGAAATCCTAATAATCGGTATTTATATTAAACATTAAATTGAGTGAATTATTGAGGGGTAAATAAATGTCTATGTACGATAAGAGCGAGTTTTTCAAAACCTATTTTTCAAGCGCAAGCGAGAAGCCCATTCTGATTGATTTGCTGGGCAAACGGCTCCATCCTTCTTCTCATGCTATGAATATATTGGATTTGGGTTGTCATGATGGGGCATTGATGAAAAAAATTGTTTCGACTTATGCTGATCGTCTGCCAGATGACGTCGTTATTACAGGAGTGGATCCCAGCGTACAGGCAATTGGCGAGTATGCCAACACTGATTTTTCAATTCCAGTACATGTTAATACCTTTTCTGGGACTGCAGAACATTATTTCGAAGCGTGTTTTGAACGTTTTGACTGGATTTTTGCATCACAATGCTTGTATTGGTCACCCGATTTATCGCAAGTGATTAAGCAAATTGATAAAGCAGGAGATTCTTCTTTAATTGTAATTAGAGGGCGCACTGGAATTTATGAAATTCAGTCGCAATTTAAAGATTATATAGGGAATAATTCAGAGAAATTTTACACAGAAAAAGATGTTGAAGCGGTTCTTTTATCTCAGAAAATCCCCTTTCAAAAAGAGTCAATAACTACATTTATTCAATTACCACCTAAAGACAGTATTGAGTTTGAATGGTTGATTTTATTTTTTTTGCAAAGGGATGAACAGGAGTTAAATAATGAAATATTTATGGAAGTCCAAGACTGGATAATATCAAAATCATCTGAAAGGATTCCTCATGAAGTTCATTTTTTTTGGCTAGGAAATGCGATTCTTGCAAAAGATCACGTTACAAATACCTTAGTTAAGACAGACAGCTTAATTTAAAAGTAATCATTGAAAAATAGTTTTATTAAATCAAGGCAATATTTTCAATGAAATTGACTTCATCATCAGTGAGTCTGAATTCATTGGTAGTAAGATCTTTCTTCATATGGTCGGCATTCGTTGTACCTGTTAAAGGGAGCATTCCGATTTGCTGAGAAAATCTAAAAATAATTTGCTCAATCGATTTCTTGTGTGTATTACTTATATTCTCAAGTTGAGGATGTTTCAATTCGTATTGATTGGCTGTTAATAACGAGAAACCTTGATAGATAATTCCATGGGATTGGCAAAAGGTGCGAATTTGTTTATCCCATAATTGCCGAGCAAAACATCTGTTTTGAACAAATTTAGGTATTATCGAAGCAAATGAGATGAGTTCGGTTAATTGTTCATAGCTGACATTAGATATGCCCAGGTATTTGGCTTTTCCTTCTTTATAAAGAGTTTCCATCTGGTGCCAGACTTCTTTATCTTCATCAGAAAAGTGGTTTTGATAATAAGGGCCATGCAAAATATAGGAATTCAAATAATCAGTTTTTAAATGTTCAAGGCTACTTTCAAAGGATTGCTTTACTTGAGTCTTAAGGTTTGCCTTATTGTCATATGGCTTGCGATGATCCTGTCCATGAGCATAGGTGAATTTTGATTGTAGAAAAATATCATCACGCGAAACTCCTAACATTTTATAGGCTTGCTGTAAGCCGTATCCGACACCTTCTTCATAATAGTGTCTTCTTTGGTTAGCAGTATCTATACCCCGAAACCCAGAGCTTAAGGCAAGCTCTACCAGTTCACTCGTGCGCTCTTCTTTCCAGGCAGTGCCGTATATAAAAGTCGGGATACTGATATCCATAGTTTAATCCTTTTCTCATAATGGGAAGATAGTAGAACATCAATCAAATCAAAGTACTATCAGTAATTTCAAGTATATTGTAGCTTATCCATTTGTTAATATTTAAGGAAATAGCTGTAATAATAGCTATTTTCTATAGTTGAAATATCGGATTCGCATTTGTCGCCCCCCGGTTCCAACACAATCCCGCCTTGTTGTTCCCCTTATATATCCTAGTAAATTTCCATGAACTGCCTAACCTCTTTTATAATCCTTTATCAAAACTGGCATATTCTTTTGAGTAGATTTATCTGTTTGTAATTGCCTAATTAAAGAGCCTGTAACAAAAAGGCAGATGACGTTTTACTCTAAGAAATTGTAAATAATATTAAATTCTTATTTGTCCTTCACCACGAACAATCCATTTATAACTAGTTAGCGCATCCAATCCCATTGGACCTCTGGCATGAATTTTTTGTGTACTAATTCCAATTTCCGCTCCTAAACCAAATTGTCCGCCATCAGTAAATGCTGTTGAAGCATTGACATAAACAACTGCAGCATCCACTTCTTTTAGGAATCTTTCAATTGAGGTTTGGTCTTCCGCAATAATTGCCTCACTGTGATGAGAAGTAAAAGATTGAATATGCTTAATTGCTTCTTCAAGCGAAGAAACTGTTTTAATCGACAATTTATAATCAAGATATTCTTGCCCGTAATTTTCTGGTTTTGCTTGAAATAATAAAGAGTCGGGATAATTGTTTTTCAAAGTATTAAAACTCAACTCATCACCATAGATTTGCACATTTTTTTCTGACAGCAATTTAACTAATTCTGGTAAATCACTTAAGCGTGCTTGATGAATAATTAAAGTGTCCAGTGCATTACACACGCTCACGCGTCTTGTCTTTGCATTATTTACAATTAGTCGGGCTTTCTCTAAGTTTCCACTTATATCAAAGTAAGTATGGACAATGCCTGCGCCTGTTTCTATAACAGGAATTTGGGCATTCTTTCTTACAAAATTAATAAGCGCTTGACTACCTCGTGGAATACAAAGATCGACCAGATCTGTTGCTTGAAGCAATGTGTAAGTAAATTCTCGTTCTGACGGTAATAAATAGATGATATCTGGATTTAAATTATGTGATTTCAATACATTTTGAATAACAGACACTAAATATTGATTGGATTGATTAGCTTCTTTTCCACCTTTTAAAACACAAGCATTTCCTGTTTTAAAACACAAACTAAAAACATCGACCGTCACATTGGGCCTTGCTTCATAGATTACAGAAACAACACCAATTGGAACTGAAATTTTTTGAATAATCAATCCATTAGTTTGTTTTTTTTCAGAAAGTATATTACCTAAAGGACTAGGTAAATCAGCAACACTTTCGACATCATCAGCAATCGTATGTATTCTTTCTTTAGTTAGTAATAGGCGATCATATCTTGGGTCTCCTTCATCCATGAGATCTAAATCTTTCTGGTTTTCCATGATTAATTCTGAACAATGTTTTCTCAGATTTATTGCAAGATCTTTTAAAATTGCAGAACGTTTATTTTCCTCTATAAAATTTAGGTTTCTTGCCGCTTCTTTAACTTGTTTTAGATGAGAAAGTATTTTGTTATGCATTAGCTCTAACTCCTAAAAAACATGTAAGTGATCATAATGAATAAAAGCAGGTTTGTTTTTTTCGCCTAAGTATTCATCCAATTTCTTAAAGTCATATCTGGCAATACCGATACCTACCTTTTCATTCTTTGAGTTAAAGATATCTATTAAATCACCTTTTTTAAAGTCTCCAGCAAATTTCTCAATGCCAATCGGGAGGATACTCAAAACATGATTTTGAGCTTTTAAAAGAGAGAACAAATTATCGTTAATAGCAATTGACCCTGATTTTTTACTGCCATTAAAAGCAATCCAACGTTTGATATTCGATTTTTTCTTATGTGCGAGAATAGTTGTTCCAACTTCTTTTTTATTAATAATATCTATGATAACAGTAGGAATATTAATATTTGCAATAGTCGTTACTACACCCAAATCAGACATTTTACGTGCTGTAGCCAGTTTTGAAAGCATGCCACCTCTACCGAGCGCTGATTTTTCTGATGACACACTTGGCCAGCCATTATTAGGGTCAATTATTTTTATAATTTTTGAGTCTGAATCATTTGGATGGCTTGTAAATACACCATCCACGTTTGTTAAAATAATCAGACGATCAGCATTTACTTGTGCCGCTATGAGACCTGCCAACTCATCATTATCTGTAAACATTAATTCTTCAATAGCTACAGAGTCATTTTCATTAATAATTGGAACAATATTAGAATGCTTTAATAATTCATGAAGTAGTCGTGCAATATTCAAATAATGTTGCCTTGTTTGAAAATCTTGTTTGGTAAGTAATAATTGTGAAACCAAAATTTTCTGAGTTCTAAATAAAGTGGAATAAATATTCATTAATTCAGGTTGGCCTATAGAAGCTAAAAGCTGCTTTTCTCCCACTGTATTACGGTGTTCTTTTTGCAAAAAATGTCTTGCTACCTTTCTACCTGAACCTACAGCTCCTGAGCTGACTATAATTACCTGATGTCCTGATCGTTGTAAGTGTGTAACTTGTTCTACAAGATTTAGTAATAAGGAATCGATGGGGCTACCATCCGCTGCCAATATGCTTTGGGTCCCCACTTTGATAACAATTTTCATTTTATAATCTTCTTAATTTTTTCTTTTAGAAAAATCTCATTATGCTATTGGATGCAATTTTGAAGGCTTTGTGCTGTTGCGGAACTCTAATCGTACCGATCATAAATTTGTAATCATTGTAAATAAAACAATACCGATAGGCAATGCAATGAGTGTCATAGGACATATAACTTTAAGCCTAATTTGTCGGGGGGATGAATTGTCAACACGCTCTAAATTCAAAAAAGCACTACAGTCATTCTAAGTAAATTGGAACTTATCCGTTCAATTTGCATGCTAATTAATATTTTAGAAAATAACTGTATTCACAGTTATTTTCTATAGTTAAAACATTGGATCCATAGGAATCCATTCATGATTACTTACTGCATTGAATATTGTATTTCTTGTCTGTTTTCCTCTGATTCTCTTTTTTCTTCTTTCCCAAGCTCTTTTAGATTAAACCAATGATTCAAAACATCAATGCCATTTGCGGCACCAGGAATTGTGGAAGGAAGTGACGTGACGGCTTTAAATAAGGCATCAAATCCTCGATAAGTATTTAGTGCAGTCACAACAGTTTTAACCGTTTCAGGTACTTGTTTACACATTAAAATGACAGCAGTAAGTGCATGAATAGAGATATCAATAGAATATTCAGCAGGATCGGCATCTGGGTTATTCCACAAGTCATACAATACTGCCAAACTGGTAAGGCCGTTGTATATGATACAAAAATTTCTCAGAGTAATATATTGTCTTAAATTACCAAAAAATCCGGGCATTGTTTCATTCCTTAGTTAAATAATAGGTAATAAATTTTTTCACTAAAATTCTTTAATGGGTTAAAGAATTTTAGTAGCCGAGAGCTTATCATTTTTTTATAATTGGTGACAACATTTTGATTATAAAGTATTATTTGGAATCAAAATTCACATTAACTAAATAATTCATGTGGAAGTGGAACGAACCCGATTTTCGTTGCTGTCCTTTGGCTGCCTTTCTAATCTTTAGTTTTGGAAGAAAAATAATGTTTTTAAGCAGTGAAGATAAAGAACTGATACGTAATGCCCTTAATTTCCACTTTTGCACGGCAAAAAATAAGAAAGAAAAAAAATTACAGCTAAAAACCGTCTATAAAATACTTGATACAATACTGAATTATTTAGAAAAAATACCACTTCAAGAAGAAGCGTCTTTTACTGAAGCATTATCTTGTTGCATAAACGAATTAAAACAAGACGAAGTCATTAGATCTAGCTATTTCTTTTTAATCAATGAAGAGCAAATCAAAGATCCCTTGAAAATGCTAAGTAAAACAAGAATGGATGTGGTTAATGGATTTAATCAGACCATTGTTCAACGAGAAATAACTCGATATTTTTTGTTAAATTTAATGGAATATGTTAGAACTAATTTGCCAATATCAGAAAGGAATACTCAATTACTTCACTCACTGCAAAGACGTCTTACCGTAATAAGCTGTAATATCGAGATTGCTAATATCAAGTATGTACTTGGCTGGCTCAATGGGATGAATAATATGTCATTAAGATACAAATCCCGTATCTTAAAATCAACCAACCTTTTTTTTTCTGTATTTCCTAAAGTGTCATTACTCTATCCTTTAACCTATTTTGGGGCATTTTTTTCTTTTATTTATTCTTTTGGGTCACCTTCACCGTGGTTGACTCACTTACTGTTTGATGTATTGCGTTTTGCTACTTTTTCAGATGATTTCAATGTAATAAGTGAGCGTGTGGGCTATGTCAGTCTAATCTCTCTTGTTTCTTTTGGTATTGGTTATCTAGGCAATAGATTATTACCTCCTATCATTAATGAACTCGAGGATACTCGTATAAGTAATGAAAGAATATTGCAAGCTGTGGTTGATTCGTTTCCCCCTAATGATGTACAAATGAATTTTGGTGATGAACAATTTATTCTATCTGTAAAACAAAATCTTGTTAGTTCACTCAATCTTTCGGAAAAGGTAATACAACAATTGAATTTTTAAAAAGCTATGATACTCTTGTTGCTGCTATGCTAATGCTGAAGAATACAGCGTTAAGTGGTTGGCCGCATAAGCAGCCAACGGATTTTTTTATCCAACAGTAGTTTTTAAAAACTCTTGAGTTTGTTCTTTCAGGTCAGATGATATATTCGCTCCTGCCAGATTAATTCCTATTCTACTGGCAAAAAAAGCGCATTGATTTAATAAGGAAGGTACCTCGGTTTTTCCACCTAATTCTCCTACCATATTAGTTGTTTTTATTGTTGGAGCTACTTCTTTACCAAAATTATCTACTAAAATGATTTGTTTCACGTTAGGAAATACGTTTTTCAAAGCAGCTCGTTGCTCTGTGGACATTAAATTCACCGAGTTGTAATCTAAACGAATAGTTTGCACATGCTGGAGAGAATCTTTCATTAAAATTAATTGATTTACTGATAATTTATATAATTTGTTAAAGCTTAAATCAATAGAAGTTACGTTGGCAGAGATAGCGGAAAACGCTACAGTTAATTCACTGCCGTTTCTTTTATATAAGTTATTACCACACAAATCCAGTATAGTGACACTAAGAGGAATAGCGGAAAAAGCCTGGGCTAATTCAGTGCCGCGTCTTTTGCCCAAGTTATTCCAGCGCAAATTAAGTGACAATATATTAGTAGAGAGGGCAGAAAAAGCTTGAGCTAGTTCAGCGCCGTTTTTTCTACATAACCCATTTGATCTCAAATCAAGCTCAGCTACACTCATCGGGATGGCAGCAAAAGCCTGAGTTAATTCAGTACTGTCTTTTCTACCCAAACCATTTAATCCCAAATTAAGGGAAATCACTGGAATTTTGATGGCAGTTAATTTTAGAACACAGTCATCCCATGGATATAATTTCAATCTATACATCGATTATTCTCCTTATTCAAAATGAGGTAACAAAGTCATCAACTGTTTGGAGATTAGTTGATAACCACTTTGATGATTAAAATAGAGGCGTTAGATCAGAAGAGATATGAGACTGGGATTGGCAATAAAGGATTGCGCTGAATCAAAGTCTCATGAAATTACACTAGAATGAATCTTGTGTTTATCAGACCTTTGTATGACTTATATTTTTGTTTTATAGCTGCATTGTAAAAGTTTCTGTAGTACTGATGGACTAATGGTAAATCATACTACTCGTCGAAACGATTACTCTTTGCTTTAAAACAAAATAATAGCCTATAAGAGGTCAATTTCATCTGTTCTTTGCCTCAGCGACGAACCCGTTTAGTCATTAAAACTAAGTGAAGACACCAGTCCTCCATCTATCCTTAGGGAGAAGATAGGTCGCACTACCTGCAAAACAATGAATATTGTTTATTTGGTCAGGACTAATATACTACGCACTAGATTAACAAAATATTAACTATTGGAAAATAATATGATCAAGTAGTTGAAATAAACAACCACATTAAAGAACCAGGGAATCCAGATTATTTTGCTTGTTGAAAAACCAGATTAAAAACCTTTATTTAGGAAAACTATATGAAGAAATATGAACGGCTGGTTAAGGTGATATATCAAATCATTAAATTAGGCTGATACTGTCTGACCTTTCATTACTTGGATCTAGAATGCGCCCTTGTAGAAATGCTTATAGCCCTTTATTTATATGGTCGGAGTGACAGGAATTGAACCTGCGACCCCTGCCTCCCGAAGGCAGTGCTCTACCAAACTGAGCTACACTCCGTTTTTGGTTTTAAAGTTCATTCCATTAATTTGAGGTTTTTTGCAAGTCTGTGCATTGCTTTATTTTACTCGAAGTTAGTATATTCGTCGATTTATTGTTGGTTCGTATATTTGGTTTGCAAACAACTGCTCTTTAACATGAGTTAACATAAACCATATCAATAGAGATAGCTTGGATTTTTATGAATCAACCCAAGTCAATTTTATACTATATAGAGATTTTACGGCTTTTTTACTTTTGTCTCAGACATGATTAATGCTCAATTGTTAATTTTGGGCTAATATAACAGTAACATTCTTACTATTTGGGTCAATACAAATGGCAGAAATTGAGATTGAAAGCAAACCAGGTATTGTAGAAACTAACCTGGAAGATCGCAAATCGGCAATGTTAGACGATTTGAATAATCCAGTATCGATAGTAGAGCGAGTATATCTCATATGGTGGCATTGGGCTGATTTCCATCTTCATGTTATTTCTCCACATATTGATACTATTACTCCCGCAATAATCATTGAACCAGAGCTTCTTGCAGGTTCTAATGAGCGCGAATTTGTTTATGCAATTCATGATAGTGGCAATAAATTATCGACCTCTAAAAGTCAAGATATGTTTAGTGCCGGTATGTCAATGTGTAAGCTGTTCTATACTATCGAAAAAATGATTCATATCCTGATCGACCGTTTAAAATCAGGAGGCGTGAGTGAAGAAACAGAAGTTCAGGTTGCTTTTGCTGGACATGAACTGGCACAGAGAAAAGGTTTTGAGTCAATTATCAATTTATCTTATAACGTTGTCATCACTAATTTTGATCCTGGTGCATGGGGTGAACAATATTTGCAAAATGTGAAGCAAATGGCCGAGAAAGGTTATGGGTATCCCCCCGAGTCTCCAAGAGAAAATTATAGACACTTTCCAATGACACCTTCGACATCAGCGCGAAGTAAATAATTTGGTTATTCTCCTGGCCTGCTCATTTTTAAACTGGTTTTGGTCCATTGCTGTAAAAGCGTATAGTTCCCTTTTAAACAAAAAGGGGCAATTAGGCTAGCAGGAATAAAATAAAAAAATCGAGCGATAATTTGTTGTTTTGATGGCTTTTTTTGAGAGTCGGTTGTTAATTTTAATTGCCAGGCTCTCATCCCTATAGTCTGCCCTGCAATTCGAATAGACCTATAGTAGTAGAAAAAAGAAATACTGAATAACGAAAATTGATACCAATGGGTAGCTGGTGGAATCGCTTTACCATGTGTGAATAATACAAGTACAGCGGTGTAGGCAAAAAATAAAATGAATAAAATGATTAAGTCATAAATAAGTGAGCCTATATATCTGATTAAAAACATAACTCTTATTTACCTTATACCAATTTCAACTATGAATTCTAAATTCAGAATATCCATAATTTAAGGAAAACACATTATAAATTTTTTGTTCCTCGAATAGAAATATATGCTTAACAGACAGAAAAATAAAACGAATCTTGATTAAACATACGCGTCATTAGCTTTGCATTGCTTTTGTCCCTCGGCTTACCAAAGCCAGGCTGTCAATATATAATTTACTTAAATCAATTCCGTTAATGTTATGTTGGTTAACTTCTTCCCAATGCCCCTCTTCATAAGCAATTACCAAAGACAGCAGATGTCCAAGAGGTCCTGATTTATTTATCAGAGCGTTTTTGATCTCATCAGCTAAGGTAATTTGCTTGATCAACTCGGGCATGGGCTTATTTAATAAACAATCTAATATTGATAGCAATCCTGCAGTATAGGCACTTTGACTATAAATATTTAAACTGCTTTTGGCGAGTTCTTCTGCCATATGAGCTCTAATGAGACCTGATTCCAGTATTTCTATGGGTTTATTAGAAATGTTTTTCATGGAAAACAACATAATCCATTTTTTTAGGTTGATGATGCCAAGTCTTGCTACTGCCTGATCAATGGATTCTATGCATTGACCGTTAGAAAATCCAACGGAATTTACAAGTTTCAGAAGCTGGTAGCTTAGTAAGGGATCGGATTGGATAATATGCGAAATTGTATTTAAATCACAATCTTCTTCTTGGAGAACCTGGATAAGTTGAAGCACATTTAATTTATTTGCAGCAATTTCTGTTTGCCCCTCTTCAATATAATTAAATAAGAAATCACCGCAATAATAATCCATAGTCATGGTTTTACATTTTTCAAAACTGGCCTGTTGGTTAAGCCCGTAAGCTATAACCTTGCGGTGTTTTGCTTTACTGTACTCTACTACTTTTGTTACATCAGATTGGTTCATTAGTTGTTCTGTTAGCCCGATGTATTCGGCAAAATTTAACCAGGCTAATTGTTGAGGAGTATTAATAAGTAATGCGATCGAAAATATGGATTCTTCTAGTTCAGCAAGAGAATAAGTAGATTCAATGTCTTCTGCTGATAGTTTTAAAATAATTGGGTTATTGATTGGAGTTTGGAATTGTTCCAGTAATTTTTTTAAAGTAAAAGGGATGAATAAAGGTAATTGAGTGTCTGAATGATAGATAAGGTCATAAAATTTGCTTGTTAATTCTTCATTAAGCATTATATTGTTACATGATAATATTTCAAAGGCGACGCATTTTAATTGAGGATTATATATTGGTCTCTTGACAATCATAAAGTATTCCATTTAATCATATTATGTAATCATAGTACGGGTTTTTGTAATTGGCTAATAGACTATGTATTTTCCTTATAAACTGAACTTTGCGTGATAAAAACAGAGTGCTATACTTTGCAGGCATGAATTGAAATTTAGTCATTCTAAGTAGTTCTTTTGAGGCCTGATTTTTTATTTCTCAAAGCGGTTGTTGCAGAATAGTTAAGAATTGAGTTTCTAAATAAGTCTGAAAGGCAAAGATGAAGTAATTTAATAGATTTCTATTTAGAAGAAGCTATATTTATGACATTTTCTTATGAGGAAGAAATTAATAGTGAACAAAAAAAGACCGATAAATCTGGATTTAAGTAGTCTGAAATTCCCGCCTATGGCTATTGCGTCTATATTACATAGGATTTCAGGGGTTCTTATATTTTTATTATTTCCTGTCGTATTATTTATTCTTAGCCATTCTTTGCAATCAGAAGATTCCTTTGCCCAGACGAAAATGATTTTAACTAATCCTTACTATAAATTAGTATTGTGGGCTTTTGGCGCTTCTATGATTTATCATGTGATCGCTGGAATAAGACACCTGATAATGGATATGGGATTTGGTGAAAGTCTTGACGCTGGTCGTATGTCAGCTGTTTTAATTATAGTTCTTGCAGTTATTTTGACAATTTTTCTAGGAATCTGGATATGGTAAATAATGTCACCAGTTTAACAGGAAATGGGTTAAAGGATTGGTTAATTCAAAGAGTTACCGCCGTCTATTTCGCAGCTTATTTAATTTTTTTGTTTGGATTTATTCTTGCTAATCCCGATTTAAATTTTTCTCAATGGCAGTCTTTGTTTTCTAACACAATTTTTCAAATTGCAACGGCAATTGGACTTATTGCGTTGACATTACATGCCTGGATAGGTATTTGGACGGTAACTACAGATTATATGAAATGTACTGCTATTCGTTTATCAGTACAGTTAATAGTTATTTTATGGCTCCTCGGCCAGTTTATTTGGGGCCTTGCGATCATTTGGGGACAATAAGCATGACAGTTGCACGTAACAGATTTGATGCAGTAATTATAGGCGCTGGCGGTGCAGGAATGCGCGCTGCACTCCAGATGACAAATTCAGGTTTAAAAGTGGCGTTGCTATCAAAAGTATTTCCAACCCGCTCGCATACTGTGTCGGCTCAAGGTGGTATCACTGCAGCCTTGGGAAATGCTGACGAAGACGATTGGCGCTGGCATATGTATGATACTGTGAAAGGGGCTGATTACATCGGTGATCAGGATTGTATTGAATATTTGTGTAAAACTGGCCCTGAAGCAGTTTATGAGCTTGAGCATATGGGTCTCCCTTTTTCACGAATGGATAATGGAAAAATTTATCAACGTCAGTTTGGTGGCCAGTCAAAACATTTTGGTGGAGAACAAGCTGCTCGTACTTGTGCTGCGGCAGATAGAACAGGGCATGCTTTGCTACATACTCTTTATCAACAGAATTTAAAAGCTAAAACTCATATATTTAGTGAATGGTACGCTCTTGATCTGGTAAAAAACTCACAAGGAAGAATTGCAGGTGTTACTGCAATGTGCATGGAGACTGGCGAGATTGTATTTTTTCAAACCCGAGTTTGTCTTTTGGCGACTGGGGGAGCAGGTAGAATTTTTCAATCTACAACGAACGCTTTTATCAATACAGGCGATGGCTTTGGGATGGCTATAAGAGCAGGCATACCTCTTCAAGATATGGAAATGTGGCAATTTCATCCAACTGGTATAGCGGGTGCAGGAGTTTTGGTTACTGAGGGCTGTCGAGGTGAGGGTGGTTATTTAATTAACAAAGATGGTGAACGCTTTATGGAGCGTTATGCCCCCAGAGTGAAGGATTTGGCATCTCGTGATGTGGTAGCACGCGCTATGGCTTTGGAAATTCGCGCCGGTAAGGGATTTGATCCAAAAGGAGTAGATCATGTTAAATTAAAACTTGATCATCTAGGGGCTGATTTGATCATGTCACGCTTGCCTGGTATTCGTGAATTATCAATGAAGTTTGCTGGCGTGGACCCTATCGTTGAGCCTATTCCAGTTGTTCCAACATGCCACTATAGCATGGGAGGAATACCCACCAACATGCATGGTCAGGTTATAACCAAAACTAATGGTAAAGAGCATATTGTGGAAGGATTATATGCGGTAGGGGAGTGTGCCTGCGTTTCAGTGCATGGTGCCAATCGATTAGGTGGTAATTCCTTATTGGATTTGGTTGTGTTTGGCCGTGCTGCTGGGATACATGTTGAAGAATTATGGCAGTCAAATCAATTACCTGATATGTCTTATGTGGGTGAAGACGAGGTAGCAGCCTCTTTGGTTCGTTATGAGCGTTGGGAAAACTCAAAAGATGGTGAAAGCCATGCTGTGATACGAGACGAAATGCAAAGAGTAATGCAGGAAGATTTTGGAGTATTCCGCACTGGTGAGGTAATGGCTTCGGGCTTGAAACGTTTGCAAGCTCTTCGAGACCGATTGGCTCATGCTAAACTTGATGATAAAAGTCAAATTTTTAATACAGAACGCGTTGAAGCATTGGAGTTGGATAATTTAATGGCGACTGCTTATGCAACGGCTTTATCTGCAATTGCGAGAACTGAAAGCAGAGGAGCTCATAGCAGGGAGGATTTTCCAAAGCGGGATGATGCAAACTGGATTAAACACACATTGTATTTTGAGGAGGGGGAGGTAATCGATTATCGTCCAGTGAATACCTCACCTAAGCATGTCGAGCCTTTTGAGCCGAAAGAACGCATTTACTAAAGAGGATATTTTATGGCTGATAGTAAAAATTTGATCCTGTCGATTTATCGCTATAATCCTGAGGTGGATGCCAAACCTTACATGAAAGATTATGAGATAGAAATACAGGCTAAAAGTGATCCGATGTTACTGACTTTGCTTGAGCGTCTGAAGGCCGAGCAAGACCCTTCTATTACTTATAGGCGGTCATGCCGAGAAGGAGTTTGTGGTTCTGATGGTATGAATATCAATGGAACTAATGGTTTAGCATGTATTACACATCTTTCTCAGTTAAAAACTGATAAAATTGTAATACGTCCTTTACCTGGTTTTCCGGTGATTCGTGATTTAGTAGTTGATATGACGCAATTTTATCAACAGTATGAACGCATTGAGCCTTATTTACAGAATGATGAAGTAGCACCAGCTCGAGAGAGACTGCAATCTCCTGAAGAGCGAGCACAGTTGGATGGATTATATGAGTGTATTTTATGTGCTTGTTGTACTAGTTCATGCCCTTCATTTTGGTGGAATCCTGATAAATTTGTAGGCCCTGCTGGACTTCTACAAGCCAGGCGTTTTTTAGCAGACAGTCGTGATAAAGCAACGCAGCATCGTTTGGATTTATTACAAGATCCTTTCAGTGTATTTCGTTGTCGTACTATTATGAATTGCACGAATGTATGCCCGAAGGGACTCAATCCGACGCAAGCGATTGCAAAGATTCGCACGCAAATGTTGACGCAGGAAACGTGATAAATCAGTTCTTGTTACTCAGAGAATTTCTGAGTGAACCCTTTGGAGAGAATGATAATGAGCAGTTCTGATCTGCAAAAAGAATGGGCTTCTTCCTATTTGTCTGGGGGAAGCATGGCGTATGTTGATAGTCTTTATGAGGATTATCTCGCAGACCCTGATTCAGTTTCAGAGGATTGGAAAGAAGTATTTAGAGCTTTGCCAAAAGTAAACGGGGCTCCTAAAGAAGTATCTCATAGAGACATTCGCAATTATTTTTTGCAGCATGCTGATAGAAAACTCAATAAGGTAATTCAGTTAGCGGATAGTCAGCAGTATCAGGTTGCGAGTTTGATTAATGATTTCAGAGCATTAGGACATCTTGCAGCAAAGTTAGATCCATTGGAAATGCTCGAACGTCCGGCAGTGTCACGCCTGGAGTTAGCGTATCATAATCTTGCAGACGTTGATGTGAACCGTACTTTTTTTGCTGGTACCAGTCTTAATGGGCCAGAGATGACTCTGGGTGAAATATATACTGCCCTTTGTGAAACATACTGTCGTAGTATAGGTATAGAATACATGCATATATCGGATACTGAAGTGACAGAATGGTTACAGAATAGAATGGAGTCCGTTCGTGGTTGTCCTGAATTCAGCGCTAAAGAAAAGCTAAATATACTCAAGGATTTGATAGCAGCGGATGGTTTGGAACGTTATCTTGGAACACGATATGTTGGTCAAAAGCGATTTTCTCTTGAAGGAGGAGATTCTTTAATCCCAATGATGAAAGAACTCATTAGAAGAGCTGGTAGTGAGAACGTTAAAGAACTTGTAATAGGAATGGCACACAGAGGGCGCCTCAATGTATTAGTTAATGTGCTAGGAAAGGAGCCCGGGCTGTTGTTTCAAGAGTTCGAAGGAAAAATAAAATACGAACGAACTGGTGATGTGAAGTATCATCTGGGTTTTTCTTCCGATATAAAAACAGAAGCAGGTGCTATTGTGCATTTGGCTTTGGCGTTCAACCCATCTCATTTAGAAATTATTGGGCCTGTAGTTGAAGGTTCTGTACGTTCTCGATTGGGTCGACGCAATGATTTGGCCAAAAAAGATAAAGTAGTTCCCGTAGTTATCCACGGTGATGCAGCATTTGCTGGTCAGGGTGTGGTAATGGAAACTTTTAATTTCTCTCAGGCACGCGGTTACTGTACAGGTGGTACAATTCACATTGTTATTAATAACCAGATAGGATTTACAACGAGTAATCCTCTGGATGCGCGTTCAACTCTCTATTGCACTGATGTTGCTAAAATGGTTCAGGCACCAGTAATTCATGTTAATGGAGATGATCCTGAAGCAGTCGTTTTCGCTACCCAAATAGCGTTTGATTTCAGAATGAAGTTTAAACGCGATATAGTAATTGATCTTGTTTGTTACAGACGACATGGTCACAATGAGGCAGATGAGCCCGCAGTCACCCAGCCGGCGATGTATAAAAAAATTAAATCAATGCCTACTTTACGAGAGAAATATGCTGAACAATTAGTGGGTGCCAATCTATTAACTAAAACAGAAGTAGATAAGTTAGTTGATGCTTATAGAGAAACGCTGGATAAAGGTAAGGCGGTTGTTGATTTAGTTCATGGCGATTACGAAGGAAAGTATTCTTTGGATTGGACTCCCTATATTAATTCCAAGTGGACTGATAAGGTTGATACGACCATTACTGAAGACCAATTGAAAAATATTACAGATCAACTCAGCAAGTTACCGCGGGGCATTAAGCTGCATCCTGTTGTGGAGCGTCTGCTCGCTGAACGCGATAAAATGACTGCTGGTGAAACTCCAATGAATTGGGGTTATGCAGAAACTTTGGCTTACGCTAGTTTATTACATGAAGGTTATGGGGTAAGAATTTCGGGGCAGGATAGTGGTCGAGGCACTTTTGCCCATAGGCATGCTGTATTGCATGATATTGAAACAGGTGGCACTTTTATTCCTTTGGAACATATATCAACCAATCCGAAACGATACTTCACTATAATTGATTCCGTGTTATCTGAAGAGGCAGTTTTAGCATTTGAATATGGTTTCGCGTCATCTGAACCATCATTTTTAGTCGTCTGGGAAGCACAATTTGGTGATTTTGCCAATGGAGCCCAAGTAGTCATTGATCAATTTATAAGCTCTGGTGAGCAAAAATGGGGGCGATTATGTGGATTAGTGATGCTTTTGCCTCATGGATACGAAGGGCAAGGTCCTGAGCATTCTTCTGCTCGATTAGAGCGTTATATGCAACTCTGCGCTCAGCATAATATCCAGGTTTGCACACCGACTACCCCAGCCCAAATATTTCATTTATTGAGAAGACAAGTTATTCGTAACTTCAGGAAACCCTTAATTATTATGACACCCAAGAGTCTTCTACGTCATAAATTAGCTGTTTCACCTTTGGAGACTTTATTTAAGGGTAAATTTCATACAGTTATTCCAGAAATGGATTCTCTGGAAGCACAAAAAGTAACGAAAGTAGTGTTATGTTGTGGTAAGGTTTATTATGATTTATTGCAGATGCGTCGTGATAAAAATTTAAATCACGTAGCAGTTGTGCGGATAGAACAGCTGTATCCATTCCCCAAAAAGGCATTAATGGTTGAATTGGAAAAATATCAGCATGCTAACGAAGTAATTTGGTGTCAGGAAGAACCACAAAACCAGGGAGTGTGGTTTTCTTCTCAGCATAACATACGTGACTGTTTGCGCTCTGAACAAACCTTACAATATGCTGGTAGGGCATTTGCTGCTGCACCTGCAGTGGGAAGTCCAGGTTTACATGCAGAACAACAAACTGCTTTGGTTGAGCAAGCATTATTTGGTAAAAAATAAGTTTAAACAATATAAGAGAAGGTATAACCATGTCTATTGAAGTCAAAGTACCTGTTCTACCCGAGTCAGTAGCTGATGCAACCGTGGCTGCATGGCATAAAAAAGCGGGTGAAAAAGTAGCCCGGGATGAAAATTTAGTGGATCTGGAAACAGACAAAGTTGTCCTTGAAGTTCCATCTCCTGTGGATGGGATATTATCCGATGTTCTGTTTCAAGTTGGAGATACGGTTAGTTCAGGAGATTTGCTAGCAAAAATTTCTCAAGGCGCTTCTGAAGAGTCTCACAAGGCTGATAAAGAAGAGAAACCAGCTAAAAAAGAAGAAGTTAAGACTTCTGAAAGAGAATTGGTAAGCCAAAAAGAAGATAAGTCAACAAGTCCAGTAGTAAGACGTATGATGGCTGAGAATGATTTGAAGCCTGGCCAGATTCAAGGTACTGGCAAAGAGGGCAGGATAACTAAAGAAGATGTTTTATCTTACATAGAATCTAATAGAGAAAAATCAGCTAAGGCACCTGAAGCTCAAAAAGAAACCTCTGTCAGATCACTTTCTGCTAGTGCCAGGGAAGAAAAACGCGTCCCTATGACAAGATTAAGAGCTAAGATTGCCGAACGTTTATTACAAGCGCAACATAATGCTGCTATGTTAACCACTTTTAACGAGGTGAACTTGAAAGCAGTAATGGATATGCGTTCGCAGTATAAAGATAATTTTGAGAAAAAACATGGTGTAAAACTTGGATTTATGTCCTTTTTTACTAAAGCAGTAGTAGAGTCTTTAAAGCGATTCCCTGCTGTAAATGCTTCCATTGATGGTCAGGATATTGTTTATCACGGTTTTTATGACATAGGAATTGCTGTTTCCACTGAGAGAGGCCTGGTTGTTCCAGTAATTAGGGATGCTGATCAATTGAGTATGGCTGAAATTGAATTGGCTATTAATGATGCCGCGTCAAAGGCTAGAACAGGTAAATTATCTATGGAAGAAATGCAGGGAGGAACATTTACTATAACCAATGGTGGGGTATTTGGTTCATTATTAGCTACGCCTATTATTAATCCGCCCCAAACAGGTATTTTAGGGATGCATAAAATTGAAGAGAGGCCTATAGCAGAGAAAGGTCAGATTGTTATACGCCCTATGATGTACGTTGCTTTGTCCTATGATCATCGTCTGATTGATGGGAAAGATTCTGTACAATTTTTAGTAAGTGTTAAAGAATTACTGGAAGATCCATCCCGACTTTTACTTAATGTTTAATTAATCTCATTTAACAGCAAGGCCCGTGTTAACGGGTCTTGCTTTTTTAAAAGGTAATCAGAATGAATTTACATGAATATCAAGCCAAGCAATTATTCGCCAACTATGATTTGCCAGTGCCTCGTGGTGAGGTCGCTTATAATGTTGAGGATGCATTACTAGTTGCTTCTCAATTATCAACCCCCCGGTGGGTAGTTAAGGCTCAGGTTCATGCGGGTGGTAGGGGTAAAGCAGGGGGGGTGAAATTGGTTTCTACCAAGGATGAATTGGCTGCGGTTACCAAATCCTTGCTCGGTTCACGCCTGGTTACTTATCAAACGGATGCTCGTGGTCAGCCAGTACATGCCATTTTAGTTGAAGAAACATGTGAAATAGATAGAGAACTATATCTTGGTGCTGTTGTGGACAGAGCTACAAGGCGAGTTGTTATCATGGCCTCTACAGAAGGTGGCGTTGAAATTGAAAAAGTGGCACATGAAACACCAGAAAAAATTTTCAAAGTGGTTGTTGATCCATTGGTTGGTGTTATGCCTTTCCAATGCCGTGATACAGGTTTTAAATTAGGATTGAAAGACGATCAAATCAAACAATTTACTCATTTGATGATGGGATTGGGTAGGATGTTTGTGGAGTGTGATTTAAGTTTGCTGGAAATCAATCCACTCGTTGTAACAAAATCCGGGCAACTTATTTGTTTGGATGGCAAAATTAATATTGATGGAAACGCCTTGTTTCGACAACCCAAACTGAAAAGCATGCGTGATATTTCTCAGGAGGATGATCGAGAAAATCGTGCCAGTGATTGGGAGCTTAATTATATCCCTCTCGATGGCACAATTGGTTGTATGGTAAACGGTGCAGGATTGGCAATGGCGACCATGGATGTGATAAAACTTCATGGCGGCGAACCAGCTAATTTCTTGGATGTAGGGGGAGGCGCCACCAAAGAAAGAGTAAGTGAAGCTCTGAAAATTATTGTATCTGATGAAAAAGTCAAAGGGATCTTAGTGAATATTTTTGGTGGAATAGTTCGTTGCGACCTTATTGCCGATGGAATTCTGGCCGCTGTAAAAGAAGTGGATGTGAAAATTCCAGTTGTTGTCCGACTTGAAGGAAATAATGCTCAGTTGGGCGCTGAGATATTGAATAAGAGCAATTTGAATGTTATCGCTGCAACCAGTTTGACAGATGCTGCTAAGAAAATTGTAGAGGCTGTTTCCAAGTAAGATACAAATTAAATTTGGCATGGCAATTAAAGATGATTTGAGATGGACTGGCAGTAAAGCTTATTCATAGGCAAAGACATGTCATTAAATTATGAGGTTAAAAATGAGTGTATTAGTTGATAAACATACAAAAGTACTTTGTCAGGGTTTCACAGGAAAACAAGGTACTTATCATACAGAGCAAGCATTGGCATATGGTACTAAGATGGTAGGTGGTGTTACACCAGGTAAAGGCGGCCAAATGCACTTGGGATTGCCTGTATTTAATACAATACGTGAAGCTGTTGAAGAAACTGAGGCAGATGCTAGTGTGATCTATGTTCCTGCACCATTTTGCAAAGATTCGATTCTTGAAGCAGCGGAAGCAGGTATCAAACTGATTGTTTGCATCACAGAAGGTGTACCGGTATTGGATATGTTGCAAGTAAAAGTGTACATAGAGAACAATACACAAGCAAGGCTAATAGGTCCCAATTGTCCTGGAATAATCACTCCTGGCGAATGCAAAATAGGTATTATGCCAGGTTATATCCATTTACCTGGAAAAGTTGGAATAGTTTCGCGTTCTGGAACGTTAACTTATGAAGCAGTAAAGCAGACTACTGATAAAGGGTTTGGCCAAAGTACCTGCATAGGAATAGGTGGAGATCCAATTCCAGGAACCAATTTTATTGATGCTCTGTCTTTATTTGAAAAGGATCCTCAAACAGAAGCAATTATTATGGTTGGGGAAATTGGTGGTTCTGCAGAAGAAGAAGCAGCAGAATACATTAAGTCACATGTAAAAAAACCAGTAGTTTCTTATATTGCTGGAGTTACAGCGCCTGCCGGAAAACGCATGGGACATGCGGGAGCAATTATTTCAGGTGGTAAAGGAACAGCTGCTGAAAAATACGCAGCTCTGGAAGCAGCCGGCGTTAAAACAGTTCGATCTCCTGCAGACTTAGGAGATGCAATAGCTGAAGTAACTGGTTGGTAAGAGAGATTTTCTTCTCTACCAACTGCTTTGCACTAAGTTAAAAGAGTGTCTTTCCTAATAGACTAAAGTTGGAGCTGAGCGATAAGCAAAGCCCAACATCTGTCTTCATACCATAAAAATTTGTCGTAAATTATAAATTTTAAAGCGTATAATGACTTACAATTTCTTTAGTAAAGGTTTGCTATGAGTAAATTTAGAAGTCTTGCAGATATAAGACGAGATTATGGTGAGTTGCAATTAAGTGAAAAATCAGCTGAAAATGATCCTATTTCTCAGTTCAAACTATGGTTTGATGATGTTTTACAAAATGAAAAAAATGATCCTACTGCAATGGTATTATCTACCGTAGATGAAAAGGGTTATCCGGATTCCAGGGTTGTCTTATTAAAAGGATTGGATGAAGGAAACTTTATCTTTTATACCAACTATCAAAGTGTCAAGGCAATTCAAATTCAAAAGAACCCTTACGCAGCTCTTAACTTTTTTTGGCCACAAATGGCAAGGCAAGTGCGTATTCGAGGGCGTGTGAGGAAAATCAGTACTGAGCAATCAGATGCCTATTTTTCTTCCAGACCACTAAAAAGTCAGTACAGTGCAATAATTTCACCACAAAGCCAAGAAATTGAGGGTAGGGCTCTTTTAGAGGAAGAGTTAAATCAGTTGATTCAACGGCATGGCCAAAAGCCAGTAGTCAGGCCAGACAATTGGGGAGGATATATGATAATCCCCGATGAAATTGAGTTTTGGCAAGGTCGAGATAATCGTTTACATGACCGAATCCACTATTACCGGCAAGATAATCGATGGTTGCATCGTAGGCTAGCACCTTAACCGGCAGATTTTGTCATCCACCCTGCAAATATCATTCTATTACCTCGAATAACGAGAAATCGTTACATCGATGAATGGCAATAAATTATTTTTATAATTTTTAAACCGATTTTATTTTAAAATTGGTTTAAATAAATACATCATTTTCACAAATATTCATTATGCGTATAAATATCCTATTATGAATTGGTCATTCACAATGGAGTCATTTATTGCCAAATCTTCCATAGTTATAAGCATCTTAGTTATAGATTAGTTAGAAAGTACATGAAAAAAAACTATGATAAAAAAATTGGCCTAAAAGTTGCATCCATAACAATAAAATCAATAAGTTAACTAATTTAATAATGTTGCAAAACAGCTAAAAAAAAATTTGTCAAGATATTGTAAATATTTTGTCTTAGAAAGCAGGTGGTAAATTAAAGTCGTAAAATTATTTTAAGTGTGGGAGTTGCATGCTCTAAAAAAGGCAAATTCTGCACCAGGTATTAATGATTTCAGTATTAATGATTACAGACTTAGGAGTAAATGAGTTGAAAAACGGAAAATATATTTTGGATACATAAAAGAGGGTATCATTATGAACGACACAACATCCTTATTATCGCATATTAGATTACAATTTAACATTGAACACCCAAGTTATGAAGAATGTTATATTTTTGGGTATGAGTGTGCTTTGTCAGAGGTTCCTGAGGAGGATAATCCTTTCCGCGAAGGTTCTCAAGAAGCGGAACAATGGCTTGAAGGGTGGTGGGCAGGAATATATGGGGAAAAACCCTTATTTGATTTGAACAGCATCGAAGAAGACATTCTTTTAGATAAAACTAGAGCTGCAAATGATCAACAATATAATAGTAAAAACAGCTTCTTATCTTTAGTTTTTGAAATTGGTGGTGCGATAGCAGCTTCAGCGATAGTAGGTTATCAATTACTCGAGCTTGTAGCATGATGGTCGCATTCAATTGAAGAGCATGATGCAATGCTTCTTCAATTGGATAGAAGTTTTATCTCGATTGAACTCGGTTAGTCTTTAAATAATTTTAAAACCATTGATCTCATTCGTTCAATTTCTGAAGGGTTAAATTCTTTATAGAGTTCGCTGCCGATATCCAGGCAAACAGTAACTTTTTCTCCTAATCCTTTTAGCAGATCAACTCCAGACAGTTTCAGCAATTTGATTTGTTGGGTAATTTCAGTGGCCCAGTCATCAAGGTACTTCATTTCTGTGAATACAGGTAGAAAAACATTATTATTATCTTCTAAAAATAATACTTTGGGATTGTCATCATCAGAATCAGACTCAATTGGAATAATAAAGTTTGCCTTGATGAATTCCAGGTAAACCTTATTCGCCTCTTTTGAGTTCCCGGAAGACTCAAAGGCTTCTTTTATAGCCATGTTTAATTTATTCATCAAAGTGCCCCATAGTCTTAAAATAGGTTGAGAATTCGGTATATTAATTTATAAAAAAAGTTAAAACTGACACAGTTTGTTACTCAGTTGTTCTGCTTAAAATTTCTGAAGGCTGCTACTATCCAAAAAAATTAGCATAGTATCTTTTACGCTAGCACAAAATTACTTTAGAAATCCCTCGTTATCGTTTGGGAGGATGACAGGGTTAAGTGTAAAGGATACATAAAAATTTTTAGAAAACGATCAAGATTTGTTCGAGGTACATCGAACTCATCTGCAATTATCACAACATATCCTGGCAAAAATTAGAATTAGTTCTCCATTATCTGTTTGGATAACAGTATTCCTTAAAAATAGATTATATCCTAAATTCTGAACACCTTACCAATAGAATGAAGATATAAATAAACCATGTGTTGAAATAAGTTACAACAGCAGTATAATGTATCGTTACGATTGTAAATTTATTAACCATGTTTTAAATAAATACAGCATGTGGTGGTTATACCAATATGAGAATGTCTAAAGTTGAAGTTTATAAACGGAAAAATTATCTGGGTTTTGCCTGGTTAGTTTGGGGATTGGCTGCTGCTTTTTATTTTTCTGATTATTTAGCTAGAGTGGCGCCGGGTGTAATGCACCGATACTTACAAATAGATTTTGGTATTAATGAAGCAGGATTTGGTATATTGACCGCCTCATTCTATATCCCATATATTTTGATGCAAATCCCGGTGGGATTAACAGTTGATCGTTTAAGTATACGATGGTTATTGACTATTATGTCATTAGTAACTGCTTTTGGATGCTGTGTATTTGGTTTGGCAGATGGATTACTCACTGCATCTATTGGACGCATGCTGATTGGATTTAGTGCTGCTTTTGCATTTGTTTGTTCTCTTCGTTTGGCTACTTCCTGGTTTCCTCCAACCATGCTCGGTTTGCTATCAGGTTTAACTCAAGCATTAGGTATGCTTGGAGCTGCGGCCGGGGAAGCACCTGTTTCTTTTTTAGTTAGTAATGTTGGGTGGCGCCATAGCATGCTGATAATAGCATTTTTGTTTATTGCTTTGGCGGGTTTATTATATCAATTTATCCAGGACAAGCCTGGTGAGTACCGTAGTGAAATCCGCTCAGTCGATCGGATCAGCATATTTGAAAGTTTGAAGATTATTCTGTCAAGCAAACAAACTTGGCTTAATGCCATGTATGCGGGTTTTTTATTTGGACCAACGGCTGTGATTGGGGAAGCGATAGGACCTGCCTATTTACAATTTGGCCGCGGTTTAGGGGCTCATGCTGCTGCTTTTGCAACAGGGTTAATTTTTATAGGTTGGGGGATTAGTGGCCCGTTGTCAGGGTGGGTTTCCGATAGAATAGGGCGTCGAAAGCCATTGATGATTTTGTCGGCAGTATGTGGAGTAGTCTTAAGTACTTTGTTTGTCTTTATTCCCAATATGAGCCAGGCAACCGCTTATCTGCTATTTTTTGCTTTCGGTATTACGAATACCGGGGTTGCGATTGCTTATGCTGTTTCTACAGAAATACACGATAGAAATGTAGTCGGTACCTCAATTGCATTTACCAATATGACATCAATTTTTGTTGGTGCATTATTTCAACCTTTAGTGGGGCGTATAATAGACATGGTATCCGGTCCAAGAGCTTATAATGTTGAAACTTTATTATTGTCTGATTTTCAAGCAGGCTTAAAATTACTGCCTTTATGTTCCTTGGTTGCTTTAGTACTGGCTTTTACCATTAAAGAAACCTATTGTAAGCCATTAAGGCATTAAGTTGGAAAATGGATAGTTCTGTATTTAATGAATAACACATCGTTATGATCTGACCGTTTATTAAACGAGATCAAATTTTTGATACTTAATGAAAAATATTTTCATTAAGTATCTATCTTCTTGCATTAGACTGTCGCTTTTATGCTATTTACTGCTATACTTTTCGCGGCACTTTGCTGCGCTTGAGTAATGCTATTTGCAAATTAATAACATGGAGATAATAATGAAAAAACTTACAGGATTAGTAATTATCCTGGCTGTTTTAATCCTAGGTGGATATTATGGCATGGGGATTCTAACCGAAAGAACAGTGAAAAAGAACATTGAGGTAATTAATCAATCCAATGGACTTTTTGCTGATATTCAGGAATATAAAAGAGGTTGGTTTTGCTCTGATGCAATAGTGAAATGGCGTTTGCATGTACCTGAGAGAATAGTGACGGGTGATGATGGGAAATCGCAAACTATGCCTGCTCAAGATTACCAAATGGAAATGCCGATTAAAATTTATCATGGTCCTTTTATATACGCGAACAAGCAAATGCGCTTTGGAATGGGTTATGCTCAAACAGTATTTCCATTCCCTGAAAAATATAATCAACAATTCAATGAGCTTTTCTCTAAGGATTCAGAGAAACCTCAGTTAAATTTAAGTATTTTCGTAAATTATTTAAATAAAAGTACGGTTGAACTGGCTGTTCCTTCCTTTAAGTTAATTACTAAAGAAGGAAATGGTAAATTTGATTGGATGGGTATGGACAGTACGACTTCCATGTCTTCTAATTTGGAGAAAGTAGAAGGAGAAATTGAGTTCGATGGTGTTGAATTCTCTAAGGATGATACCAAACTTTCTTTAGGCAAAGTATCCAGCGAGTATGATTTACACAGAACACCTGCAGGATTGTATTTAGGTGAAGCAAGTTTTTCATTACCATCTCTTATTGTAGTCATTAAAGATCAAAAGATGTTTGAAATTAATGAATTTACATTAAGTTCAAGCAGTGATATTGAAGACAATCTCTTCAGTACCCACTTTAATGCTGTCTTAAAGTCTGTATTTGCCAATGGAAAAAATTATGGCCCTGGTGAAATTGAGATGTCTTTAAGAAATCTTGATGCTGAAGTATTAGGAAAAATTAATGAACAAGCTAATGCAATGCAAAGAGGTACTGATCAAGAGCGTCAACAAGCATTAATGGCAATGTTGCCAGAATTACCCAAGTTATTTAGCAAAGGAGCTGAATTTGAAATCTCTAAGCTAAGCCTCCAACTGCCACAAGGCATGATCGAAGGAAACTTGTTAATTACCTTACCTAAAGATGACAGTTCAAATCCCTTTGAATTGATTCAGAAAACGCAAGGTAATGCTAAATTAAAAATGCCAATTGAGGTAGTGAAGCAATTGATGCAACAATCCATTATGCAACAAATGGCAAAACAACCTGATATGCAACAAGCTTTAATTCAACAACTGCAAAGTGGCCAAGACCAAACAAACCAAACCGCACCTACATCAGACCAAATTGCTTCAATGCAAGTGGACAAGCAAATTCAAGAGTTGGAGCAATCTGGTTTAATTACGGTGGATGGTAAAGACTATGTAATTGAGATAAGCTTGAATCAAGGAAAATTCACTATTAATGGAAAGCCATTTGACCCATCTACGATGAAGTTTCAATAATTTGTGTTATGTGAGATAAGCTGTAGAAAACAGCTTATCCTCATTTTAATTCAATGTGAATTTAAACATAGCAATATTCAAGGTGTAAACGGTATAGATTGAATTTTAATACAGTTTTTTCTGTTCTGCCCTTGTCTCGTATTGCTCAATTCGGTAATATACCGTTTTTAAAAGGAGGAGCTAATAATAATGACAACAATCAGTAATGATGCAGGAGATACCACTGCTTCACTAGCCGAAAGCGTGACTCAATCCGTACAAAAATATTTTTCTGAGCTTAAGGGAACTGATCCTGTTGACTTATACCAGTTTGTACTTGAAGAAATTGAGACCCCTCTATTTCGTGCAGTAATGGAACATTGCAAGTATAATCAGTCCCGCGCTGCGATCATGCTGGGAATTAGTCGTGGAACTTTAAGAACTAAATTACGACGCTATTTTGATGATAAATACGTTGGTACAAGAGATTAATGCACATGGATAATAAAAAAGGGAGCCTTAGCTCCCTTTTTTATTATCCATGAATAGGTTTGATTTTACTCGGCAAACATTGAGCTTACTGACTCTTCAACGTTCACACGTTTAATCGCCTGAGCTAGCATATCAGCAAGGCTAACTACTCTAATTTTTTCACAATTTTGAGCTTCTGTTGATAAAGGTATGGTGTCAGTTACTACAACTTCATCAAGACCAGAATGTTTAATATTGCTCACAGCAGGGCCAGACAAAACAGGGTGAGTAATGTAAGCCCTAACGCTATGTGCTCCGCTTTTCTTGAGCTCGTGTGCGGCTGTGCAAAGCGTTCCGGCAGTATCCACTATGTCGTCCACAATGATACAATTTTTATTGGCGGGCTCACCAATAATGTGCATAACCTCTGATTTATTTGGGCCGCTACGACGCTTATCAATAATTGATAACTCGGCATCATTCAATCTTTTTGCAACGGCTCTGGCACGGACAACTCCACCCACATCAGGGGAGACGATCATGATATTATTTAATTTCTGTTTTGTTATATCTTCAAGTAATACAGGAGTTGAGTAAACGTTATCAACTGGCATGTAAAAAAAGCCTTGTATTTGATCGGCATGCAAATCAACAGTAAGTACACGACAAATTCCAACAGAAGCCATCATATCTGCGACAACTTTAGCAGTAATAGGGACACGGGCAGAGCGTACACGTCTATCCTGGCGTGCGTAACCAAAATAAGGAACAACGGCTGTAATACGTCCTGCCGATGATCTTCTTAAGGCATCAGCCATAATCAATAGTTCCATTAAGTTATTATTGGCAGGAGCACAAGTTGATTGAAGGACAAAAACATCCTTACCACGGACATTTTCTAAAATTTCAACCATAGTCTCTCCATCGCTGAAAGTACCAACAGTGGCTTTACCAATAGGTATTTGCAAATGAGAGGATATTTTTAGTGCTAATTCAGGGTTAGCATTCCCTGTAAAAATCATCATTGTGGACATGTGTAAAAAGCCTTAGATTTAGGTTAATCAATTAACTTAAACACATAGCAGAAGACAGCCAAAAAGATATTATTATTATTTGAGCGATACGAAGTATGCATCCTTCCAGGTTATCTTCTGCCGTCTGTTTACTTGCACCTAGATTCAACTTCATATTCTAGGTTGAATCAACAAGAAAATGGCAGGGGTGCTAGGATTCGAACCTAGGTATGCAGGGATCAAAACCCTGTGCCTTACCGCTTGGCGACACCCCTATAATTGTAGATTCTTAGTCATCCATGAGCTTAAAAATAGTATTCATCCCTGCAATGTGCTGCGTATTTTGCAGCGGTTTTTTAGCGATGTCAACTTTAGAAAGCAAATAAATTACAAGAATCGATTTATACAATCCAATTCTTAATCACTACCTTGACCATAATACCATTTCCTTCAAGACGAATCATACTCGGTAAGTCTATTCCTTTTACAGAAGTATATTTAGTGAAATCAATAGTGTAACCACTTTGTTTTAATTGTACCAAGTGGTTGTATTGATCATGCTTTTCTGATTGAACTCCACCGGGTGCTGGTAATCCTCTCACCCAGTAGTATAAATTGTTCACAGGTAGTCTGATACCAGTTTGTTTTAACAGTAATTCATCGGCGTTAGTTGATGTCGTTGTTTTGGGACCATCTTGAAATGTAATGGTGCCGCCTTTCTTGGTGATAAGGACAGTCCCACCACCTAAAGGACCCATTAAACGAATTTGGTAGGATCCGGCACCTTGTTGCACCCAATTCATAGTAGCAGACCAGCCTTTTGCTTTGGTTTTCGCAGCCATTGCACCTTTTATCTCCCACGAAGAAACAGTAGCTGTTTCAGCTTTACGCTCCTCAAGAGGAATTTCTCGGTTTGTAGGCGGCTCTTCTGAGGGTCGTGGGGGGGCACACGCCGTTAAAAAGCAAATTAATAGTATTGGTAAATGTTTTATTGCTTTCATTGCTGACCTCAATTCCATTTTTTTATAGTTTTTCAATTTACAATACGCTAGACTGCTTCCATATGCAATTGGTAATTTAACAAGATGAAACAAAAAGCAATTTATCCAGGAACATTCGATCCGGTAACTAATGGTCATGTGGACATTATTACTCGAGCCAGCACTATTTTTCCAGAGTTGATAGTAGCTGTGGCTAGTAATAAGGCCAAGCGTCCGTATTTATCTTTGGAAACAAGAATTAGTTTATTAGAGGAATCAATTGGACAATTACCTGGTGTGAAGGTAATAGGTTTTGATAATTTGTTAATTGACTTCGTTCTGGAACAAAATGCGGGTATTATTTTGCGAGGATTGAGAGCAGTTTCTGATTTCGAATACGAATTTCAACTCGCTGGAATGAACAGAAAACTATCTAAAAAGGTGGAAACCTTATTTTTAACCCCTGCAGAGCATTTGATGTATATTTCTTCTACTTTAGTTCGTGAAATTGCCGCTTTAAATGGGGATGTATCCCAATTTGTCCCTCCGTGCGTAGTTAAAGAATTAAAGAAGAGACAGAATGAAACGTCACTATAAATGGTTGAATGGTTTATTTTTATTAATTTGTAGTATTTCCCAAGTTAATGCAAAAACGTTCCCGACACATCCATTCGGCTACGCGGTAGCAAGTGCCCATCCTCTGGCAACTAATGCTGGATTGGAGATTTTAGCAGCAGGAGGAAACGCTTTTGATGCAGCAGTTGCGGTAGCAGCTGCCTTAGCCGTAGTAGAGCCCTATCATTCAGGACTTGGAGGAGGTGGTTTTTGGCTGCTCCACCAGGAAAAAGAACATTTAAATCTGTTTATTGATGGTAGGGAGGTTGCTCCCTTGGCAGCAAGTGAGGATATGTATTTGAGTTCTGATGGCCATGTAATCCCTGGCCTATCTTTAAATGGCGGTTTGGCTGCTGCTATCCCAGGGCAACCTGCCGCTATGGTCTATATAGCAAAGAAATATGGCCTTCTTCCTCTTAGTAAAACATTAGCTCCAGCTATTAAATTAGCAGAAGAAGGTTTTCCTGTAGATCCTCAACTCAGGTATTTTTCTACTCTGAGCGATAGATTAGAGAACCTGAAGAAATATCCCGATACAGCAGCTATTTTTTTAAAAAATGGGCAGCCTTTTGAAATTGGAGAGAGGCTTGTTCAAAAAGATTTGGCAAAAACCCTAACTCTGATTGCTAAACATGGCAGTGAAGGATTTTATTCAGGAGAAACAGCGACTCTTTTGGTTCAAGGAGTCAATGCGGCTGGCGGTATTTGGACTCTCGATGACTTGGCTCAATACAAGATTAAAGTGAGGGAGCCTTTAATTAGTGCTTATCACAATATGTTAATTATTACAGCACCCTTGCCTTCTGCTGGGGGTGTGGCACTAGTGACTATGTTGAATATATTATCCAAGTTCCCTTTGCCCTCATTTCCTAAAACAAAATGGGTGCATTACGTCGTTGAATCAATGAAATTGGCTTATTGGCAAAGAGATCAATTTTTAGGAGATCCCGATTTTATCAAGGTACCTCTTGATAAATTAGTTTCTTCGGATAATGCAAAACAATTGAGCAGTTTAATTTCACCTGATAAAGCCATAGACAGTAAAATCTTACAAGGCTCAATTCCCATTGGGAAAAATTCAAATACCACACATTTTTCAATTATTGATGCGGAAGGTAATCGAGTCTCTGCAACACTGACAATCAATTACATTTTTGGCTCAAGTGTGGTAGCGAAAGGCACTGGTGTATTATTGAATGATGAAATGGACGATTTCTCTTCCAAGGTTGGTGAGCAAAATGTTTTTGGTTTAGTAGGAAGTCATCGGAATGCCATAGCCCCAGGAAAAAGACCTTTGTCCAGTATGACACCTACTTTTCTGGAAATGCCAGGTCGAGTAGCCATTTTAGGAACACCTGGAGGCAGCCGAATTCCTACTATGGTTTTACTTGCGACATTATCATTTTATGATGGATATGGAGCCATCAGTATGGTTTCAGCGATGCGATTTCATCACCAATATTTGCCAGATGTTTTGCAATTTGAGCCAGATACCTTCCCTGCTCCAATTCAAAAGGGGTTACAGGCTATGGGGTACCATTTAATGCCGTTAAAGCAGTATTATGGTGACATGCAGGCGATTACCTGGGATAAGGAAAGCAATGTATTAACAGCGGCTTCTGATCCGAGACACATTGGTTTAGCTGCTGCGATTGTTAATATGGCTTATGGGTATGGAGTAAATTATTAAGGATTGTTAATCCTTTTATTTTTCTCCTGTTAACTCTTTTATTGATCGATATGTTTGGTCAATCAATTCATCTTTATTTTCGGCCGTAAATTGAGAAGCATCGATAGGTTTACCAACGTGTATTTCAGCTTTTTGATTCAAATGGATATTAAAAGTACGGGCAGGAAGGATATCAAAAGCACCTCGAATTCCAATAGGTATTATGGTCGCTTTCGCTTGTATGGCAGTAATAAATCCACCTTTTTTGAATGGTGCAAGTTTACCGTCTTTTGATCGAGTTCCTTCTGGGGCAATCCAGAGAATAATGCCACTTTCCATCAACTGCTGGGCATACTCCAGATCTTTTATAGCTTGAAATCTGTTTTTTCTATCAATAAAAGGGAATTCCGCGGCAGCCATCCCTTTTCCTAAAAGAGGGACTTTGGAAAGTTCTCGCTTGGCAAGCATGCGAATGGAGTTATTAGGAAAGGCTTTAAATCCTAAGGGTATGTCGTATGCACTAGAATGATTACACATAAGAATCGTTGCTTTTCCAGGCTGAGGCTGAACATTATGGGGGTTGATAACTTTATATTCTACTTTAACGGCGTTTAAAAGTTGGTCAACCCAATGATGAATGACGTGATCGACCCATGGCCTCGTGGGGGTACTAAAAAGATATTTAAATATAGACCGGGTGCAAGCAACACCTGTGTAATAAAATAAACTGGTAATTGTCCAAAAAGTTTTTAATCGGCTTATTTTCATTGTTACGGCGCATGGGATTATTAGAGGGTCATCATACAACAAGTTGAAGCATACTGGAACGATTCAAAATTTTAATAATTTACCTGAAATGGGGCTGTTTTTATAAAAAATGCATTTTGGCAAATATAGATTCCAATGCATTTCGAATGAAGGCGTGCAAGAAGAGATTTTAACTTGTTGGTAATGAAAAAACCTCCTCATGACTGTATTTCTCTGTACCATTCAAGCGGTGTATTTTAGACCAAAGATGGAAATGAACAGTAAGGTAAGGAATAGCAGGCGGAAAACAGACAGATGTTCTTGAAAGAGTAATACTCCCATAATGGCTGTGCCGAGGGCACCGATCCCTACCCATACCGCATACGCAGTTCCAATAGGTAATGTTTGGGTAGCTTTCGCTAATAAAAACATACTGGCAACCAGTGCAATACCTGTAAATAGGCTTGGTACCCATTTCGAAAAACCGTCGGTATATTTTAAACCTACAGCCCAACAGACTTCCAAAAGTCCAGCGAAAAATAAACAAAGCCATGGTAATAGCATGACGACTCCTTTTTAAATGATTAAAGGCGTCGTCTTGTCTTAACCGGGTACGGCGCGTCTCGTCCGGAGAAGTTATTTTTTAGCATATCACTGTCTTCAGGGCAATAATTCTCTCTATTTAAATTGGATGGTATGGGATAGGTTTATAACTCAGCTAACAATAACTCATCAATAATACGATAGGATTTTTGGGCTTCTACGGCATTTGTATCTGCAATGCCTGCTGCTACGATTAATGCTTTCCATAAAGTCCATGCTCGACCACGAGCCCAAGTGTCCTTGTCCAAAGGAAGCATTTCATGGAAGATTCTTCTGCTGTCTCCTTCGAATAAGGTCCATGCAATAGCAAGGTCACAGGCCGGATCACCAACTGACAACTGCCCAAAATCGATAACAGCGCATAGTTTGCTATTTTTAACCAGAAGATTACCTGCGCTGATGTCACCATGTACCCAAACGGGCGTATTTTGCCAAGAGGTAGTCAGAGCGGTTTTCCAAATGTCAGTGGCATGGTCTGTATCAATTTTTCCTTTTAAACAATCAATGGCTTGTCGGGTTTCGGGATCATAAATTTTCAGGTCCCCACCACGATAAAAGCTGTGAAAGCCGGATTCAGGACCCCCTGTTGCATCAATTTGATGAAGGGCGGTGAGAAACTCTGCCAGATCCTTTGCTATTTCATTCAAAGCAGATAAATTGGCAGAAGCAATGGTTTTACCTTCAAGCCAACGATAAATGGACCACTTCCATGGATATCCTTCACCAGGCATGCCCATTCCCAAAGGCATGGGGATGGGAGCAGGCAGGAAAGGAGCTAACTTTGGGAGCCACGTTTGCTCCTTTTCAACCTGCAACTCATATTCCTCAGCACTGGGAAGTCGTACAAGCATTTGTTTTCCAAGATGAAAAGTCCTGTTATCCCATCCACTGACAGCAACAGGGCTAACAGGTAGATTAGAGTAATGAGGAAATTGAGAGGCTATTAAACGACAAACCAGTTTTTCATCAATGATTAATGGTTGAATCAAAATGATATCCCAAAGTGTTATTATTCAAGAATAATATGATTATTTTTAAATTTATCCTATCCTTTTATTTGGGGTTGTTAAGGCTAATATAATGAAGCACAGCAATTGAACCAATAATTAGAAGATGATACCTTAATATTTACGAAAGAGTTAAGTTGTTTTGCGGGTGTAGTTCAATGGTAGAACTTCAGCTTCCCAAGCTGATAGCGTGGGTTCGATTCCCATCACCCGCTCAATGAAATAATCTTTCTTGTCTTGATAAGCCCCATGAGCTGTGGCTCAGATATACTTCTGAACCAGCTTTTCTTGATACACGCTGTATAAGACTTAACGATACTCTAAACTCATCATCAAAAAACCACAAAATGCCGCATTGCTGGGCGCTAGAGATTTTTCAACTTTCGCTTTCATTTGATTAATGATGTTTCTATAAGATTCATAGAACTCCCAGGAAGGTGTCGGATTGTATACGAGATCAAGATTCAGCTCTTTAATGATATTCTTAGTGGTCATAGGTTTTATAAACACATCTATTTCAGGATTATAGTAAGCCTGAAGAATGGTCATCAAAGTCCACTTTGCCAATTTTGCGCTTTGGAATTGAAAAAGAAGCTCTTCAAAACCTTCTTGTTTTTTTCCATGCAACAATTCTTTTAATCCTTTTGCAATGAGTGCTTTATCGTTTGAAGGGATCCTTTTAATAAAATCCCTAAATTTAGGCTTTTCAAATATTGAAATCATAGAGGATTGAGTAACAATCTTTACCATGGCATTAGTGATGTCATCAGGGTTTTTAAAGTGTTGTTTAGCAAAACTTTCTTGAGCCAAAGCAACCATCTTGCCCATTTTATGTTTTTTACCAATTTCAACCATTTCAGGATGGTTGAATCCCCCAGGATATCTTTCCATAAAATCAGATTCTGCTTTTTTAAGTCTGTTGATGTCCATAATTTAACCTTTTGTCACAATATTGGAATTTATTGGGAAATAAAAATTGTTATCCATGGTCATTTTATCACATATATTATGCAATGATTGGTTGGCAATGTGGACAAAATGCGGAGTGCCGTCCAGCAATTACAATAGTTTCTATTTTATTTTCGCATTCCAAACAAGCCATATTTTTCCTGCCATAAACTTGTAAAGAAAAACTAAAATACCCCGGTTTACCATCAGAGGAATAGAAATCACGAAGTGTCGTTCCTCCTGCTTCTATGGCGGATTGAAGTATCTTTTTGATGTGCCCGGTTAGTGAGTTAAACTCCTTGCTACTAATTTTTTTTGCAGAAGTGTTTGGATGTATTTTGGCAAGGAAAAGACTCTCTGTTGCATAAATATTGCCGACTCCCACCACAACTCGGCTATCCATGATGAACGATTTGATGGGTTGTGATTTATTGGTGGCTCTATGCAATAAGTATTCGCTATTAAAATCATCGGAAAGGGGTTCTGGCCCTAAATGAGAGAGGAGAGGGTGTTGATATGGATTTTCATCTATATAAATAAATAAACCAAATCGTCTTGGATCGCAAAATCTTAGAGCAAGTCCGTTGTTCATTAGCAGTTCAATATGATCATGTTTTTGATAGCTTGCTGTGTGGGGGACAATACGCAAATGTCCGGACATTCCAAGATGGATGAGAATGTAGCCTTGGTTAAGGTGAAGCAAGAGATATTTTCCTCTGCGTCGAATGGCAGTTATTTGCTTCCCTCTGCATAATTCATCAATATTTACCGGAATGGGTAACCGGAGTTTGTGATTACGTATTTGAATTGCAGAAATGATATGTCCTTCCAGATGGGGTTTAATACCTTGCTTTGTTGTTTCGACTTCAGGTAGTTCAGGCATTATTTTTTATCATCATGTTCTATAATTCTACCTTGTTCTTTTTGATTTGATTTACTTGGAAAGAAATATTCTTTAGCTAATGCTCCAAGCCAGAGTATTCCCCCAATAATGATGCCCCAAATAGCCACATAAAAAAACATAAACAATAAGGCTATGAATAATGCGATAGCAACACCAAATACTATGAAAGGTACAATATTTTCAATCAATTTCTGAACTTTATCGCTCATATTTTTATCCTAATAAAATAAGATGATTAAATTTATTATCGACTACATGATGAAATCATGCAATGAAATGATAAAAAATGTGTTATCATTAAACATATATATGTATATATTGATTCTATAACTTAGGGATAAAACACATTTATCTTTAAAGTATAGATATTTTTATAATTCCGTACAATGTGGGGTTATTATGGTATTCGGCTTTTTAGACCTGTCTTTTTGGGGATATGTTCTTGCAACTTTTATCCTGACTCAAATCACAATAGCATCTGTTACACTCTATCTTCATAGGAATCAAACTCATAGAGCGCTAACATTACATCCTATCGTCAGTCATTTTTTCCGTTTTTGGTTATGGTTAACCACAGGCATGGTTACTGCTGATTGGGTTGCTATCCATCGTAAACACCATGCAACAACGGATGTCGAAGGTGATCCTCATAGTCCTGTGGTTGAAGGGATTAGGAAGGTATTTTGGCAGGGTGCCGAACTCTATAGAGAGGCACGTAAAGACAGGGATATGGTTGCCAAATATTCTCATGGCACACCAACAGATTGGTTAGAGCGTAAGGTATATTCTCGTCATTCAAGCAAAGGCATTTTGCTGATGTTACTACTGAATTTATTTTTCTTTGGAATTCCTGGAATAACAATATGGGCAATTCAAATGATTTGGATTCCGCTTTTTGCTGCAGGAGTAGTTAATGGTATCGGTCACTATTGGGGATACAGGAATTTTGAATGCCCTGATGCTGCTACCAATATAATTCCTTGGGGATTTTGGATCGGTGGAGAAGAGTTACATAATAATCATCACACCTTTGCTTCCTCTGCCAAATTTTCAGTGAAATGGTGGGAGTTTGATATTGGCTGGATGTATATTCGCATTCTTTCTTTTTTTAGATTGGCTAAAGTGAAAAAATTACCCCCCAAATTGGCTATGGATGAAAGAAAATTCCATGTGGATCTGGATACAGTTAAAGCGGTTATTTCAAATCGTTTTCAAGTGATGTCCAATTACTATAAGAATGTCATCAGGCCTATTTTGAAGTATGAAAAAAACACCAGTATTGAAACAAAAGAAGATAAAAAGTTGTTTCAACGGGCAGGTAGGTTACTGCGTCGAGAGGATAAACTTTTATCAACAAAAGCTAAAACTCGTTTGCAAAGATTGCTCGATGCTCGCGAACAATTGAGAGTGGTTTATTCTTACAAGCAATCGTTACAAAATGTTTGGTTGAAAACCGCAACGACTCAAAAAGAATTAGTAGAAGCATTACAGCAATGGTGTCGCCAAGCCGAGGAGTCTGGCCTTGAGGTGTTAAAGCAATTTGCTCAACAACTGAAAGGGTATGTACCTGTATATACCAGGGAGTGAAGTGTTTTCACTCCCAATTATATGATACCTATATTCTAGTGGTGGCATATAAAATCATTGGGGAAAACAACAGCAACGCTATTGTTGGAACCATTCAATATAACATTTCCAGCTTTCAGTACGCATTCACCAATGGGTTGGGCACGATTAGCAGTGAAACTTGGTGATGTGTAATATCTAGTAGCGCTGATAGTATAAGGCAGAGGGGAGCAAATTAATTTTCCTATAATTTTAGGAGAGCTGCCTCCTTGTAAAATAATTGACTTACTAATCCCATCGTCATTAGTTATATTAAATGCAACACTTTGATCAAGTTGAACAGGAGGACTGGAAACAGCCACTTGAACTTCACAGGAATCATCTTTAGCAAAGCCATGTTGTGAAAGAGTTATTGAAACTATTGATAGTGTTGTAACTAGAAATTTATTAAACATAATACCCTCATTCGATGAATATCGTTTCCAATAGTAAAGAAACACTGATACACGATGCTTAATTAAAAGCGGGTTCAGAGTATCTTTATTCCATTTTTAATGCAAATCAGCTGTTATTAACATCAGATCAATATCAAGTTATTTTAGTTTAATATCGCACCTATTGATTAAATTATTATCATTGTGAGCTGGTAAATACTTGTGAAATTATTGAATTAAAAAACTCTCTCTGCTTCGAACTCACATTAACTAAAGAAAAAAGCAGAATGTCATCCCGAACAAAGTGAGGGAATTCCATTATGTAGCATGCTGCTACGCAAAACAGATCCCTCACTTTGTTCGGGATGACATGCATAGATGAATAGAGTTTTGTCATCATTAAACATCAATATCACTTCAATGGTAGTAACAATTTCGTTCAGCAAGAATTTTTAATTGGTTTATATAGATATCCAACGAGTAATTTTTACCATTATTTAAGTCCTAAAATAGGTTTTTTAATTCCTGAGGATATAACACTTCTTTCCCATTCCATTTCACGATCCTAGCTCCAGCTGTTATTAATTCTTTTTTGGCTGAATTCCATACCCAAGGATATTTGTAGAAAGGAATTCGAGGATAAAGATGATGGATAAGGTGCAAATTTTGGCAAAGAAATAATGGAGACATTATTTTTGCAGCATAAGGTTTAATTGAAGTAGCTCGAAATTCATTATCACTGGCTTTCACATCGTGAGGATAATGAGGAAGAAAATCAAAAGCCAGAGCTAGCCATGTGGTAGCAATTCGCCCTGGAATTATCCAGAGAAGCAAGGTCCATAACAAATAGCCTTTAAATATTAAAAGACTAATCAAACTGACACCTGCTAGAGAAGTAATAAAAAGTTCTTGTTTTTCTTTTGCCGGGCGAGTGTTCCATTTTTTTGAATACCACACAAGATAGTGTAAATCCAAGGTAACCCAACGTAATGGTAAGGTCCATTTTCTCCCATTACCACACCATTCATCAGGGTCATTGCCCCCTCCTTCATTGGTGAAACGATGATGTTGCATATGTATAAAGCGAAAAACACGTATACCTGCTATTGGAGATAATATAAATGCAGAGATTGAGCCTAGTGATTCATTTATCCATTGAATTTGTGACAAGGAGCGATGCGATGCATCATGAAGTACCGTAAATAACATAAATTGAGCTATTGCATTACAGAGAAGAGCTAGTCCTACAGGCATTGAAATTTGAATGGTTGAATAGATTGAGAAAGTAAACATACTGCAAGCAAGGAAAAAGAGACTTAGAGTTGGCCATGCTGTATGAGGTGGTTGCAATCCTTTTTTGTTGTCCATTTCCCATTGTTTTAATGAGGTTTCCATGTGTTAAATTCCATGTTTGTACTGACCAAATAATACTCAATAATAAAATAGCTGAATTATTATTGTCAACTTAGTATCATATAGATGGCATTGACAAGTAAGTGAAATTGGATTGTAGTAATGTTACCTAGCAACAAAAGGAGTTGTCGATGGATAGAATGATAGCAATTGTAACTGGGGGGACAGGTGGTATTGGTTCTGCCATTAGTCAGCGTTTGGCTGATAGTTATCAAGTAGTGGCATGCTACTACAAAGATGGAAGACATGAGGAAGCCAAAAAATGGCAAGATGAGCAAAAAGAATTTGGTTATGACATTGATATTGTTTATGGCGATATAGCCCAATACAGTGATTGTGAAAAAATAATCTCTCTTGTTATGGAGCGTTATGGGCGAATAGATGTTTTGGTTAATAACGCAGGTATTACCAAAGACTGTAGTTTGCGGAAAATGACGCCTCAGCAATGGCAACAGGTTTTGGATGCGAACTTAACTAGTGTATTTAATATGACACGGAATGTGGTTCCAGTCATGTTGGAAAGAGGATATGGACGTATAGTTAGTATTTCTTCAATTAATGGGAGAAAAGGACAATTTGGTCAATGCAATTATGCTTCAACCAAGGCGGCATTATTTGGTTTTACCAAGAGTCTTGCATTAGAAGTAGCAAGTAAAGGTATTACAGTAAATACTGTCTCACCAGGGTATATTGAAACCCCTATGTTGGCTGCAGTGAAAGAAGAAGTGCTCAATTCAATCATATCTAGTATCCCAGTGGGTCGATTAGGATATCCAAGAGAAATTGCTGATGCGGTTGCGTTTTTGGCGTCGCCAGATAGTGGGTTTATTACTGGAGCAAACCTGGATGTCAATGGAGGTCAATACATGTAGCCAGGGTGTTATTTACCTCTATAAAGTTTCTGGATTGTTTTGTGAACGTACATCAAATGTTGACAATACATTTTGGTCCTTTGATATAGTGACTGCCCATAATTTGTTATTTATAAATATAAAATAGGCTTCCATTTCAACTCATGAATTGGAGACAGAGAGAAACTAAAAGAGAAATTCATGCTGAATAATAACGTTGTATTGATTACCGGTGGTACTGGCGATATAGGTACGGCTGTTGCTAAACAATTAGATTCAACATTTAAACATGTCATTGCTTTGGATTTGATCTCTAATGATCAAGGGCAAGCTTGGCTTCAAGACTTGAAGGAGCAGGGGTATAAAAATGTTACATTCAGGCATATGGATGTTACTGATTATGAACAATGTAGCGAAGTAATAGGATTAATTATCGAAAAATTTGGCAGCATTGATGTGTTGATTAATAATGCAGGAATTACTCGAGATGCAGTATTTACTAAAATGACTAAAAAGCAATGGGATGAAGTATTGCGTGTCAACCTTGATGGCATGTTTAATGTGACTAAACAAGTTGTTGAAAGCATGAAAGCACAGGAGTCCGGTCGAATAGTCAATGTGTCCTCGGTTAATGCCCAGAAAGGGCAATTTTCTCAAGCGAACTATGCTGCTTCAAAAGCAGGAGTATATGGATTTACCAAAAGTCTTGCCCAGGAATTAATGATAAAAAATATTACCGTCAATAGTATTTCTCCGGGCTATGTCAATACTCGTCTCATGAAAGGTATTAGACCAGATATTCTTGATGGGATTATCAATTTAATACCGGCAAAAAGATTAGCTGAGCCCCAGGAAATTGCTTGGGCCATTGAATTTTTAATTAGTGAAAAAAGTCGTTACATCACTGGAGCAAATCTTAGTGTTAATGGTGGTTTGCATATGTATTAATTTATTTAATTTAAAATCAATTCAGACATACCAAGCGAGATTATTAATGAGTTGAAATGTAAAATAGTAATCTTGCATGGTAGTTTGTGATTAAGTTTTTAAATTTAATACCTGAGAAGACAATGACTCGCCTGATAAAAAAATATAAAAATCGAAGACTATATGATACCGAGATTAGTCAATACATTACTGTGGATCAGCTACAAAAATACGTAGTAGATGGTATCGATTTTAAAATAGAGGACTCTGAGACAGGAAAGGATCTAACCAATTCTATCCTATTGCAGATCATAGTCGAAATGGAAGCAGGCCCGACTCAATTTTTATCCTCTGAAATTTTACGTCAAATCATTTCCTTAGCTAATCATCCAATGCATGTTTCTTTTAAGGAAATGATGGAACAAATGTTTCAGGTTATGGATAAACCTTTACAAAATAATCCTTATCAACAAGCCACTGAAGCTTGGAACAAGCAAATGCAAAAAATAATGGGGCAATGGCAAAAAATGTTTAAAGTTTAAAAAGAATTATTTCACTCTATCCCTATATCAAAGTAAGTTGGGCTAAGCTGTCGAACAATGATCAATTCAACTATTACTGAAATATCCTAATAAACGCACAAAAATACTAAAATAAGATAGTCAGTAGATATTTTGGTGCATTGCAAAAAAAAATTAGATAATATGTTGACAAATAATCAATAAAAGGTCTAATATTATATTGTGCAATGCAACATAACGGAGAATACCATGACCCAATACAATTTTGAAAGATGGAGCGAAATGGCTAAAAAAATACAAGAACCTTTCCAAGCCATAGCGGAATTGAATGTTAAAACCCTACAAGGTTTAAGCTATTTAAAACCAGATGAATTAGCTCAAGTTAAAAAACCTGAGGAAATGTTAGAAAAACAAATTAATCTTGCTGTTGAAAACGGCCACAAGGCTTTGGATTATATGCAAAAATCTTTTCAAATTATTGAAAAAGCCATGTTAAGTCTTGTGCAAGAAGCTAAAAAAAATACTGCTGAAATAAAGAAATAATGTCTCAAAAGGCTTATTTTATTCCAAATAAGCCTTTTTTATTTTCAACTTTCCTTGTCCAATAGATGATAATCGGAGTTCCCACGATTGTTGGGCCTAGCCATAGAAAAATTGGTTGACTAAAATTTATATTGGTTACTAAAAAGGCAGTATAAGCTGCTATGGTACCACCCAGCATTGCTCCAAGATGCCTGGTAATACGAATAGAGTTAGAGATAGATTTCTTATAATATAGCCTTGCGTCATTCAAGCTAAAGCTCATGCCTAAGAGCCCAAACACAATAAGTACTATAGATTGGGAATCATTGACGTTAAAATTCCATATTCCCAATGCTACCATGATTAAAGAAGCGGCGATCATACTGAAACAAACAATCCAATCTGATATTGGAATTATATTGTCATGGCGTCGAGCATATCTTTTTCCACTGTATACTAAATAATAACTAAAAAGGGCAATTAAAAATAGAAACAGGTTTTTTTTGATTAGGGACATAGGTATTGCGGTAATAAAAACGCCGGTCATTCCGTAGAAAAAATAACGGCCATAGCGTTTATGTTGGGCACTTCCTTTTTTAGTGGCAATAGCCGCTAAAGAACAGGACATGCTGGTGCTGCCACTCAAAATATGAATTAACAATAAGAGATTAAATATCATGGTTTGCCTAATTTATTGAACATCAAAGAGCCTGCATCCACTTGAAACAGGTTTCGCGGGTAAGACTACCTGAACATTAATTCCTTTTATGGTTGGGCTACTTCGCGCCTTGTTAAGGTAATCAATTAATGGAACATCAACTACTTTACCATATTGAGAAGAAGCTTGCCTGAAATACAATTCATTGTTAATCCAGATTGCAAAGCCTAAATGAGAAATATCTAATGCTGTTCCTATTTGTTTACGTAAGTCCCAATTAGGTCTAACAATTTCTATGATAGCTCCATTAGGGATTTGCGAAAACAGATAAAAATTGGGTTTATTTTCTGAAAATAAAGCGGTGAAAGGAATATAAGGGACATTAGAAAGAGTCGTTTCCAGTTTTTTCCCTTTGGTTTTTAATTCCATCAAACGTTTTTCTTGTTCATTTTTATCCTCTTTGCTTAATCGTATGGTGTCGATTGTTTTATGTTCATACCAGTCAGGTTTGTTAATTAATGCATTGGCAAATAGAGCAACTGATTGTTTTTGTTCATTTTTGATTGATAAAGTGATGTCTTTAAGTAAACCTCTTTGCTGGTTAGAGTTATTCCAGTCAATAGAAGTAAAATGATTTCTGTTTATGTAGGATCCCTTTCCATTTTTATAGCGAGTATGTTTTAAACATTCCTGGAATGACTCCAGAGAATTAGCCAAAGCTAAAGACAGTACTGTATTGACATAAGTATCACAGTCGAACCCATCAACTCGATACCTGGGAAATTGGTCATAGCGGGCATTGGGGCCTTCACCCAAAGAGCCGAGTATGTATTTTGTTCCTTTAAAGTATGCACTGATTTGGTCTATTCTATCTGCCATAGAAGTGTTCGGCATGGCATTAAGTGTATGATATAGTTTCTTAATTGAGAAATTCGCTTGTTCTTCAATAGTGGCTGAATTACCAGCAAGCTGGGTGGTGGGTTGAACCAATCCCGTATCGGCTTGCTCATCAATAGTAGTTGAGTTAACGCTATAACTGGGGATGCTGGTAATAAAACAAGCGAAACATAGTAGGTATTTTAAGGAAGCTAGAGTGTATTTCATAAGCCCTAATTTGTATTATAAACCTGATTTTGGTTATATATTAACCTTTTTCAGAGGCTGGAGGCAATAATGCTCAATCTAATATGGCTAGGAATGATATTGGTTTCAGTAGTCGTCGGTATTATTGAAGGGCGTATCGATGAAGTGGTACGAGCAGTTACTGACTCAGCCAAACTAGGATTTGAACTGGCACTTGGTTTAGCAGGAATAATGACTTTATGGTTAGGAATAATGTCTATTGCAACGGAATCTGGGTTGGTTGCTATCCTGGGTAAAGTACTCAAGCCAATATTAAAACGCCTATTTCCAGATATACCCTCTGAACATCCTGCAATGGGTGCAATAGTAATGAATATTGCTGCAAATATGTTGGGTCTTGCTAATGCCGCAACTCCTTTCGGATTGCAGGCAATGAAAGAACTTCAGAGTCTTAATCAAAATTTGAAAGTCGCAACCAATTCCATGTGTACTTTTTTAGCAATCAATACTTCGAGTGTTCAACTAATTCCCGCTACCGCCATCGCATTTCTTGCTGCAAACGGAAGTACAAATCCCAGTAGCGTTATCTTTAGCTCTTTGATTGCCACCACTGTTTCCACGATTGTAGCGATAGTGGCTGTAAGGCAATTAGCTAAATTACCAAGATTTAAAATTGAAAGGACCGATAGCTTATGAGCGGATTCGCTAACCATTTATCCAATTGGATGTTCTTAATTTTCATTGTTGGTATTCCTGCGTATGCTGCATTTAAAAAAGTAAACGTATTTGATGCTTTTATAATTGGTGCAAAACAAGGTTTTGATGTGAGTGTTAGTCTTATACCTTATTTAGTTGCAATGATGGTTGCTATTGGAATGTTAAGGGCTTCAGGATTTTTTTCTTTAATGAATCAGCTTCTGTCCCCTGTTTTAGCTATGATAGGAATGCCTTCTGAATTATTACCCTTAGCACTTGTCAGACCTTTCTCAGGGAGTGCATCAACGGGAGTAATGGCAGAATTGATTCATAAGTTTGGTGGTGATTCATTTATAGCAAAAACTGCTGCAACAATGATGGGAAGTACTGAAACCACTTTTTATGTGATAGCTGTTTATTTTGGATCAATAGGAATCAGAAGAACCAGACATGCTATCCCTGCAGGATTATTGGCTGATTTGGCAGGAATCATTACCTCGGTTTTAATTTGTCGTTATTTATTTAGATGATAATTAATTTGGATTCGATATAAAACTTGCAATTTCATCCAGGTCATTAAACGCAGATTATCCTTAAAGAGTTTGGAGTTTTTCGTAAGTCCTGAGAATGTTTGTTCTGATCGTTTCAATTGTTTTTCAAGATACTTGATGTGTGGAGATAATGATTCAAATCGAACTGTTTACCCTACATCAATATTCTTTTTTCCTTTGCTGGCTAGTTGTGCTTGTTCAAAAAGTTTTAAACGCGCTAAAAGTGTGCTGGCTTTTGCTTTAAATGCAGCCAGTTCTTTCGTAGGTACTGGAGAGGCAGTAGGCAAACTTATCGTCGTTGGGTTTCTTGGTTGATTATTAACATGAAGTTCATAGTGACAGTGAGGTCCAGTTGCTAGACCAGTTTGACCTACATAGCCGATTACCTGACCTCGTTTTACTTTACTACCTCTTGAAAGCCCCTTCTGAAACTTGAGTAAATGGCCATAAATAGTACTGTATGTTTTATCATGTTTAATTTTAATCATATTTCCATAGCCATTATGCCTATCAATGATAGTAATCACTCCATCTCCAGTAGCATGAATTGGGGTGCCTATTGGAGCTGCTAAATCGATACCTTTATGCGCTCTTCTGTAACGTAGAACGGGATGGTATCTCGATAAAGCAAATGTGGAACTTATGTGACTAAATTTTATTGGATAGCGGGTGAAGGCTTTCTTAAAGCTCGTGCCTTGAGGAGTAAAATATTCTTGGTCACCATGAGTATTTATATGACGAATTGCTTGATAGGTTTTACCACGATTGGTATAGGTCACAGCCAGAATATCGCCAACACCAACCATTTTATCTTCAATATAAT
>NZ_AP039388.1:662500-3315000 GCF_055389095.1 Legionella sp. JM-2024
TGAAGGTTGGGTAACACCAACTGGAGGTCCGAACCGGGTAATGTTGAAAAATTATCGGATGACGTGTGGCTAGGAGTGAAAGGCTAATCAAGCCCGGAGATAGCTGGTTCTCCCCGAAAGCTATTTAGGTAGCGCCTCGTGAATGATTACTGGGGGTAGAGCACTGTTTCGGCTAGGGGGCTGTCATGGCTTACCAAACCGATGCAAACTCCGAATACTGGCTAATTGAATCACGGGAGACACACGGCGGGTGCTAACGTCCGTCGTGAAGAGGGAAACAACCCAGACCGCCAGCTAAGGTCCCGAAGTTATGGTTAAGTGGGAAACGATGTGGGAAGGCAGAGACAGCCAGGAGGTTGGCTTAGAAGCAGCCATCCTTTAAAGAAAGCGTAATAGCTCACTGGTCGAGTCGGCCTGCGCGGAAGATGTAACGGGGCTAAAACCATACACCGAAGCTGCGGATGTGCGCGTAGGCGCACGTGGTAGGGGAGCGTTCTGTAGGCTGATGAAGGTGCATTGAGAAGTGTGCTGGAGGTATCAGAAGTGCGAATGCTGACATGAGTAACGATAATGTGGGTGAAAAGCCCACACGCCGGAAGTCCCAGGTTTCCTGCACGACGTTAATCGGAGCAGGGTGAGTCGGCCCCTAAGGCGAGGCTGAAGAGCGTAGTCGATGGGAACCAGGTTAATATTCCTGGACTTTTTATAAGTGGTGAAGTGGGGACGAAGAAGGCTAAATGAGCCAGGCGTTGGTTGTCCTGGTACTTGCATGTAGGGGGGAAGACCTGGCAAATCCGGTTTTCCATAACTCTGAGGTGCGAAGTGGTTCTGACCTTTCGGGGTACAGAGAAGTCATTGATGCCCGGCTTCCAGGAAAAGCTGCTAGCCATAACTTATAGAGAACCGTACCGCAAACCGACACAGGTGGACAGGTAGAGAATACTAAGGCGCTTGAGAGAACTCGGGTGAAGGAACTAGGCAAAATGGTACCGTAACTTCGGGAGAAGGTACGCCCTTTTTTGTTAGTTACCACGCGTAGCGAAGCGAAAGAGGGCCGCAGAGACCAGGTGGCTGCGACTGTTTATTAAAAACACAGCACTCTGCAAATTCGTAAGAAGACGTATAGGGTGTGACGCCTGCCCGGTGCCGGAAGGTTAATTGATGGGGTTATCTTCGGAGAAGCTCTTGATCGAAGCCCCGGTAAACGGCGGCCGTAACTATAACGGTCCTAAGGTAGCGAAATTCCTTGTCGGGTAAGTTCCGACCTGCACGAATGGCGTAACGATGGCCACACTGTCTCCACCCGAGACTCAGTGAAATTGAAATCGCTGTGAAGATGCAGTGTACCCGCGGCTAGACGGAAAGACCCCGTGAACCTTTACTATAGTTTTGCACTGGACTTTGATGATGACTGTGTAGGATAGGTGGGAGGCTGTGAAGTGAGGACGCTAGTTCTCATGGAGCCACCCTTGAAATACCACCCTGTTGTTATTGAGGTTCTAACTTGGTCCAGTAATCCTGGATGAGGACAGTGTATGATGGGTAGTTTGACTGGGGCGGTCTCCTCCCAAAGAGTAACGGAGGAGCACAAAGGTACCCTCGGTACGGTCGGACATCGTACCAAGAGTGTAAAGGCATAAGGGTGCTTGACTGCGAGAGTGACGGCTCGAGCAGGAACGAAAGTTGGTCTTAGTGATCCGGTGGTTCTGAATGGAAGGGCCATCGCTCAACGGATAAAAGGTACTCCGGGGATAACAGGCTGATACCGCCCAAGAGTTCATATCGACGGCGGTGTTTGGCACCTCGATGTCGGCTCATCACATCCTGGGGCTGAAGCAGGTCCCAAGGGTATGGCTGTTCGCCATTTAAAGTGGTACGCGAGCTGGGTTTAGAACGTCGTGAGACAGTTCGGTCCCTATCTGCCGTGGGCGTAGGAAAATTGAGAGGAGCTGCTCCTAGTACGAGAGGACCGGAGTGGACGAACCTCTGGTGTACCGGTTGTCACGCCAGTGGCATTGCCGGGTAGCTAAGTTCGGACGGGATAACCGCTGAAAGCATCTAAGCGGGAAGCCTCCCTCAAGATGAGTTTTCCCATGAAGCCCGTTGAAGACTACGACGTTGATAGGCAAGGTGTGGAAGCGTAGTAATGCGTGAAGCTAACTTGTACTAATTGGCTGATTGTCTTGACCATATAATCTGAGTGACTTCAGATTGTAGTAAGCGAACTGAATACCTAAACAAAATGTGTGACTCGAATTCTTTACCAGACCAGAGGCTTATTGAAAATAATTAATACATAAGCCAATGGCAACCAGTTTTCCTGGCGACTATAGCGATTTGGAACCACCTGATCCCTTCTCGAACTCAGAAGTGAAACAAATCCGCGCCAATGATAGTGTGAGGTCTCCTCATGCGAAAGTAGGTCATCGCCAGGGTTTTATTCCTAAAAGCGGCTTTTATGCCGCTTTTTTTTTATCTATTCAAGATTGTCGTTACACCAACAACTTATTGAATAATTTATAAAAATAAAATTATTATGTAACACACATGGCCTTTTTTGTCTTTAGGGATGCACTCAAGCATCAGTGTCCACATATGTTTATCCAGAGCCCAAAGGGTGTATTCAAATGCACTGATGTTAAAGGTACGACCAGAACAATCAGTTACTTCGTGCTTTCTATAAATTAAATCTATATTTTCTTCTAGCATTGCTTTAAGGGTTTCATGCTCACCACGTACTACATGGAGTAAGAACTTACGGACATCGAACATGGCTTGAAATAAGGTTAAATGCCCTTTAGACGTTAAACCTGCTGGTTCAAATATTTATTTTTCAGCCTGACATAATGTTGGGCTGAGTAATGTAAATGTTCTATTTCCTGAGATGATAATTTTCTATGGGCACGTGCTGGGTTTCCCATGTATAAATAACCACTTTCCAAGGTTTTTCCAGGACTAACAACGCTACCTGCTGCCACCATAACGTGTTGATGGATGTGTACGCCATCCAATAGCAATGCCCCCATCCCAATCAGGCAATAATCATCAATAGTACAAGCATGTAAAACAGCCTTATGACCTACTGTAATTCCTTGACCTAAAATGAGGGGTCTGCCTCCTGGAGTATATGGTCCATCATGAGTGACATGGAGCGTAGCGCCGTCTTGAATGCTGCAGGAATGGCCTATTTGAATGTAATTGACATCACCTCGGATAACTGCCATAGGCCATACAGAAACATCATCAGCCAGAGTTACATCCCCAATAATAGCAGATTGTGGGTCAATATAGACTCTTTCTCCCAATTTAGGATATTTATCTTGAAATTTTCGGATGGAATGATTCATATGTAATATTTATACCATAGTTACAAATTCTTCAGCACTGGTTGGATGTATTGCAACGGTTCTGTCGAAATCTTTTTTACAGGCGCCCATCTTAATGGCAACACCAAATCCTTGTAACATTTCGTCGGCACCATATCCGATGACATGCAAACCAATGATTTTTTCTTTTTTACCTAAAGTGACCAATTTCATCGCAGTAGGTGTTTTATCGATACTTAATGCGTCATACATGGGGATAAAACGTGTTTGATATATTCTGATTTTATTCTTACCATATTTTTCAATGGCTTCCTGTTCGCTTAAACCTACGGAACCGGCTGGAGGATGACAAAATACCACAGAGCAAATATTATCGTAATCTAAGCAAGCATCAGGCTGGTGACCAAAAATTCTGTCCGCTAAACGTCTTCCTGCAGCTATTGCTACAGGTGTTAATGCTGGTGCATTAGTTACATCCCCAATAGCATAAATCCCTTTAACAGAAGTGTTTTGGAATGCATCAACCAGAATTAAACCTTTTTCATCAGTTTTAACTTTTATTTTATCGAGATTTAAATTGCTTGTTCTAGGTTTTCGACCAACAGCAGATAAAATGACATCGATATTTTCAATAACAGCGCCACTTTGACATAAAATGCTTTTTCTTCCATCACTATGCAAGTGGATTCCCTGGGCCTTGTGATTCGGGTGGATGTAGATTCCTTGCTGTTGCATAATTTCCATTAAGGTATCGCCAATCATATGATCAAAGCGACTCAGAGGCCGTGTGCCTCTCATTAACAGGTGAGTTTCACTACCAAGAGTGTTAAGAATTCCTGCGAGTTCAACCCCTATGTAGCCACTGCCAATGACTGCCACTTTTGCGGGTAATTTCGTTAAGGAAAAAAATCCATCTGAATCAATAGCATGTTTGATACCATTGATTGCGGGAAGCGCAGGTTCGCCGCCAGTTGCAATAATAATATGTTCTGCCTGATAAATAGTATGATCTATTGTGATAGCATTTTGATCATGAAAAATACCTTTGCCTTTAATAATAGTAATTTTGTTCTGAGAGAAACGATTCGTATAGTTTTCTCTTAAACGCTCAATATAAGCGTTACGTTTGTTTACAAGCCTTTTCCAATCTAATTTAATGTTCTCCTGGGAAAAACCATAATCAGTGGATTTATGGAGTGTTTCAGCAATTGCCGAGGCATTGTACATAATTTTTTTTGGTACACATCCCAAATTAACGCAGGTACCTCCCAAGTGGTTTTGTTCAATAACAGCGACTTTAGCTCCATATTGAGCGGCACGAACAGCACTGGCTATTCCGCCGCTTCCACCACCAAGAACAAGAAGATCAAAATGCTTTGTTTTCATAGGTAATTTAATAAATTAAAAATAATAGTAATTAATATAACTATTCTTACAATTTTGCCAGTAATTCCTTCCTGGTTTTTTCATCAACAAAGGCAGCCTCAATTGCCATTCGAGTGATGTTGTTCATCGTATCATCACTATAATGATAAGAATCCTGAACTCTTTGATACTCTTGGGCTAGTGTGGTGCTCATAAATGGCGGATCATCAGAATTAATGCTGACTTTAATGCCTGCATCATAAAGTTTAGGGAAAGGATGGCTACTCATGTCTTTGAATAAACCTAAAAAGATGTTGCTTGTGGGGCAAACTTCTAATGCAATGCCTTTATCTTTAACCATAGCCATGATATCGGGAGAGTAAATGACTCTGACACCATGCCCAATCCGTTTAATCGGAAGATTTTTCATTGCCTCTTCCATTCCTTTTGCTGAATCAAATTCTCCAGCATGCACAGTACACTCTAGTCCAGCGTCGGCTGCAATCTGATAGGTTTTGGTAAATAGCTTAGGCGGGAATTTTGCTTCATCTCCTCCTAATCCAAATCCAGTCACACAAGGAAATTTGTCTATAGCAGCTTGTTTTGCAACACGTTCACAGGCTTCAATGCCAAAATGGCGTACTGCAGTAATAATGATGCGTCCGACTACATCAAATTGATTTTTAGCATCATCAATAGCTTGTTGAATCGCAGCCAAATGTTCTTTTGAAGGAATTCCACTGGATTGCTCTGCATGATCTGGAGAGTACATCATTTCAATATAGATGGCATGTTCTTGCGCGTTTGATTTAAGATAATCAAAGGTAATATCATAATAATCTTGTGGATTTTTAATTACTGATGCCAATGTATCATAAACCTTAAGAAAATCGAGAAAGTCTTTTGATAAGTAACTTTTTTCATCGGGAGCAACAAGACCATTTGGAAGTGTTACATTGTTTTTTTTCGCCAATTTTTTAGCCAGGTCAGGAGAAATGGTTCCCTCTAAATGCACATGTAATTCTGCCTTTTTTAAATTCATGATATAGCCTATTATCTTACTTGAAAGAAGATTAATGGTAACTTAGATAAAAAAACGATAAAATACATTTTTTCAATAAAATTATTTTGGAATGTTTATGAATACTGATGATATTAATAAAGCTTATGTCAGTCCTCATGATAAATTTTTATTTGAATTTGATGCTACACATAAAAAAACAACATCACAATTGCAAGAAATTCAAAAACATGAGCGCATAGCACATATGCGAGATGATAAAGACTATAAAGTCGATCAGAGTGAAATTTGGGAAGGATTTTAAGTGTTTCCCCTATGGCTATCGCAGTAACTGCTAGCACGTTAACCAAAACCTGGTAGCAGAAATAGCAGGTCTTTATTGTATAATTTATTTAATTTATTAGAACGATAGAGATGAAAAACCCATCTATTCTGCAACTAAATAATCCTGCTTTATTAAACAAAGCCATGCAGTTTGAATCAACTGGAAAAGTAGCTATTTCTCAAAATCAATTAGCTTATCTTAAAATTAATGATGAATGGATCCACGAACTATTTCCGTTCTTACAAAATGATCAGATCAGTAAACCCGATTATTTTGGTAATGAATCTATCGGTGCTCATATTAGTATTATCTATCCGGAAGAAAACACAGCAATTAATCCAAAAGAGTTAGATCAACAGCATCACTTTAAAATTAGGAGTCTTATTAAGGCAACTTTAGAATTAAAAAAATATTATGCCATTATGGTAGAGGCTTCTTCTTTGGCGAGATTGAGAAAAGCATATGGTTTGTCTGAAAATTTATATTTTAAAGGATATCCAATTCATTTTCATATTACAGTGGGGGTTGAGTTTTAGGCAATCCATTGCCTGTGATGAGCTTGATAGGGGATTACCCCAATAAAGCATGTAAAAGCTTATAGGATAAAATCGTTAAAATTGAGGCAGCGGGCAATGTCAGTACCCATGACATAAAAATGTTACGAATTACAATGAGATTCAAAGCACCAATACCTCTAGCCAAACCGACACCTAATACCGCTCCGACCAGAGTTTGAGTTGCTGAAACCGGGATTCCAGTGCTGGTGGCTACGACTACGGTCGTTGCTGCCGAAAGTGTTGCTGCAAAGGCACGACTGGGTGTGAGGGCGGTAATAGAACTACCTACTGTTTCAATTACTTTTCTTCCATACATAAGCAAGCCAGCCACCACACCAACGCACCCTAATAGAATAATCCAGGACGGATAGTTATCTGCATCAAATACTTGATGAGAATGCATGACAAGGCTGTGTACGATACTCAATGGACCGACCGCTAATGCGACATCATTTGAACCATGTGCAAAAGCCATAGCACACGCAGTCATCGCCATAAGTACAGCAAAATACTTTTCTACTTGAATAAAACGTTCTCTACGTCTTATTTTATGATGTTCGGGGATGCGTTTAATAAAGATCATACCTATTATCGTAATAATAATGCTGGTTGCCAGAGTAACTGCTAAATCCTGTTTTAAATTCAAGTGAATATCAAAATGGTTAAGTCCCTTAAATACAGTGATAAAAGATAAGATAAAACCAATTAAAAAGAGGTAAATTGGTATATATAGTTTCGCTTTAGTGAGAGGATTGCTTTTTACAAATATGGTTTGTTGAATACTGATGAACAGGGCATAAGCCGTAATTCCGGAAATCAGAGGGGATGAAACCCATCCAATAGCGATACGAGTCACCTGATCCCAATGTATCGCGTCTGTGCCCAAAACCATAGTACCAAAACCAACCATTGAACCTACTAGTGCATTGGTTATGGAGACAGGGACACCAATATAACTGGCAAGATTCATCCATATCGTACAAGCGAACAAAACACACAGCATGCCTTCAATAAGGATTAAAGGTTCATTGGAAAGTTGAGTGGTATTGATAATGCCGTCGCGCATGGTTTCAGTCACGCCTTCACCACCTAAGAATGCTCCCGCAAATTCGAAAATAATAGCAATAAGCATGGCTTGACGTACCGTTACTGCTTTTGAGCCCATTGTGGTACTCATGACATTAGCTAAATCATTAGCGCCAACCCCCCAAGTCATAAGAAAACAAAGAATCAGGGCAGCAGAAAGTAAGTAAATAGAATAATCCATGAGTAATAACTACCGGGCAATAAGAATTTGAAGTCGACCACCAACTGTCTGGGCATGGTCAGCCAATTCGCCAATCCATTGGACCAGTTTGTATAGGAAAATTATATCTATAGCAGATAATTCCTTTTCCAATTCGAAAATTTTATGTCTAATATCTGCCAATTTCTCATCGCAATCATGTTCGATTTCATCTAGTTTGAGTATCATTTCCTCAACGATTTTAACTTCACTTCCTCTGAAACCTGTTTCAAGTAACTCATCCAGTTCATTGATTGCTGTACAGGCTTGTTTGGAAGCATCGAGACATCGGCTTAAAAAAGGCATGAAAGATGGGATTAGTTTTTTAGGTATCGTCATTTGCCTGCTTATAATTAAACCAGCAATATCTTCTGCTTTATTGGCAATCCTATCCTGTGCACTGAGAAGTTCTAATATATCTGTGCGAGCTACTGGTAAAAATAATCCAGTGGGTAGATGAAGACGCAAATCACGTTTTATTAAATCAGCCTCTTTTTCAATAGTGATGATTTTATCTTTGATTTTGTTTGCTGTGTTCCAATCATTTTTAAGTACAGCTTCAAAAAAAGGGTACAATTGTTTTGCACACTGATGTGCTTTGCGTATGTGCTGTTCAATAGGCTTAATTGGCGATGGCCCGAACATATTGAAGATACTACCCATAATTTCTGATCTCGGATAACAGAGTTTGGGGATTATACCTAAACTTTTTGCGGAACAAAACTACTACTCATTTATCGAGAATACACATTAAGGATTGCAGACATCGATGTGTGTCATCTTGTGAGTCTATCCATTAGTGCTACAATTCAATAAGGGATTTAATCTTTTATGACACAGGGGAGTGTTTTTATGATTAAGCGATGGCTATTAGTGATATTAATAATCTCTAGCAACGCGTTTTCCCAAACTATGATTTCCAAGGTCATCGAATTGAATTATTTACAAGCTGATAAAGTTATTCAATTAATCCAACCTTTATTACAGACTGACGAGAAAGTCAGTGGTTCAGGGCAGACTTTAATTGTTAATGTAAGCCCTCAAACTTTAACGCAAATTAGAAATGTATTACATCAAATCGATGTTCCACCAGTTGTTTTTAACATTACTGTTTATCAAGGTGACCCTGAATGGTTAAGTTCACAAAACGGAAATGATGTTGTTTATAGCACACAACCACAATATCAAGTGCAACGCAGTCAATCGGTTAAAGTCATGAGTGGTGAATCCGCTTTTGTGGCTACAGGTGAAGAAGTGCCAATAGTCAGTGCAGTAGGTGTTGGTCTTTTAGCTACAGGGGTATCTTATGAGCAGCATAATATTCAGAATGGTTTATTAGTACACCCTGTTTTGCAAGGCTCACAGGTAAAGTTGACTGTGAAGCGAGTGAGAGAACAAGAAAACGTAGCTGGTGACCAACAATTTGATAATCAACAAATAGATACTACTATCATGGCTCCATTAAATAAATGGGTGCCCTTGGGTATAGCAGAAGGGGTTCAAGATACGGATTCTTCTTCTACTTCCTATACTGCAGGAAGACCTTTTTCACAAAATTCGACTTTGTATATTAAGATATCCCTGGTCAAATCTATTCCTTCAGGAGTAACTAAATAAACTCTTGGAAATGCTTGTCGCTATTATGTTTTTTATTCTTAACAGACCCTGCTCTTTTTTCCAGTGTCTTGCTTTCGAAAGCAATGACAAACTTAGCAGTTGCAAGTTCTGGTATTCAAAGAAATATTGATTTAATTTCGCTCAAAAAGATTAAATTAAAATCTTAATGGTGTATAATTAAATTGTACAGAGATAATTTTCGGGGGGATCTTCTTATGGCAATTATCAGTTCATTAGCCAATCATCTATTGATTGCCATGCCCTCATTAAAAGATCCAAACTTTGAAAGGTCAGTAATTTATTTGTGTGAACATAATGAACAGGGTTCAGTAGGGTTAATTATCAATAGACCCTTGCAGTTTCCGCTATCTATTGTATTCGAGCAATTGCAAATTGAGCCTATTCGAGTGGAAAAAAATGGGTTGCCTTTATTATTTGGGGGGCCTGTCCAACCTGAAAGAGGATTTGTTATTCATAAGCAGATGGGAGGGTGGCGTTCCAGTTTGTTTCTACAGGATGAGGTGACTGTTACTACCTCAAATGATATTATTCGTGCCATAGCTTATGATGAGGGACCTAAAGATGTATTAATTACTTTAGGTTATGCCGCATGGACAGAACAACAATTAGAAAGAGAACTTATGAGTAACACCTGGTTAGTTTGTCCTTACAAATCTGAAATTCTTTATGAAGTGCCTTTTGAAGATCGCTGGGAATATGCCGGATTGACATTGGGTATCAAGATGAACCAACTCTCTTCTGATGCTGGCCATGCCTAGCGGTGTGTATTTAGGTTTCGATTTTGGCTATAAACGCATTGGAGTTGCTGTAGGACAGCGACTCACTTGTAGTGCTTCTCCTTTAGCGACTATTGATGCCAAATCCGGAACTCCCGATTGGAATGTTATTCAAAAAATCATAACACAATGGAACCCACAGGCTTTGATTGTTGGTCTGCCTACTTGCATTGATAATAGTGAGTTATATACCACATCAGCAGCACGTCGCTTTGCAAAACAATTGCACAAGCGGTTTGCTTTACCTGTCCATTTAGTTGATGAACGCTTATCTACGGTTGAAGCCAGAGGGCATTTGTTTGAACAAGGCGGGTACCGTAAAATTAAAAAGACTGAGGTAGATAGTATAGCAGCTTGTGTTATACTGGAGCAGTGGTTGCAGCAACCAGAATAATTTCAATAAGGTTATAAAATAAAGTTGGCGGGAGAATATGAAGCATTTTCTTGAAATTAGTCAATTATCATCAGAACAAATCGAATTACTATTGCAGCGGGCTTTATATTTTAAACATCAAATAGACTTTCCTTCCTATTCCAGGCATATGGTAGCCAATTTATTTTATGAAAACAGTACTCGAACTCGGGTTAGTTTTGAGTTGGCTGCACGCCATTTATCTATGTCTGTAGTGAATCTGGATCTTCAGACCTCATCAGAAACTAAAGGTGAAGTAATTGAAGACACTATTCAAACGTTAGCTGCCATGGGTATCCAATATTTTGTCATACGTCATAAACAAGAAAGATTACAGCAAAATTTGGCAGATAAGTTAGGTGATACTGTTCATATTGTAAATGCTGGTGATGGCACTCATGCTCATCCCAGCCAGGCGATACTGGACATGATGACAATAATTGAGCAAAAGCCTCAGTTGGATAAACTGAAAATTGCTGTATTAGGAAATATCAAACATTCTCGTGTTGCAAATTCTTTCCAATGCCTTTGCGCAAAATTAGGTGTTGGGGAGTTGGCTTTGATTTCTCCTGAACTTTGGCAACCACAGCATGTGCATTATGGCAGAGTAACTAACAATTTAAGAGATGGCTTGGCTGATGCTGATGTTGTAATTTGTTTGCGTGTCCAAAGAGAACGTTTGTTGGAAGATGATCATTTGGACCTGAAATTTTATAGAAATCATTTTGCCCTTACCCAAAAAAGTTTGTCTTATGCAAAACCTGACACCATGGTCATGCATCCTGGGCCTATGAATCGTGGAGTTGAAATTGATAGTGAAGTAGCAGATGGTAAACACTCATTTATTTTAAAACAGGTGACTAATGGGGTTTATGCAAGAATGGCTATCCTTGAGTCGCTGATAGTGGGTTAGTGATTATAATAAACTGTAATGTTTTATTACTGGTTAATTCAATGATTGATTTATAAGGGAGCATCTATAGATAATATCTGTTCAGGAGTAAGTGGTTTTCCTACATCAGTAGCACAGGACTTCAGGATTAATTTTTCCCCTGCTGTACCGGTACAATAGAGCATGAATCCTGTTTTATTGATCATGAAGATTGTTATTTTTCCTTGAGCAGATTTTTTGGAGTTGGAAGCATGTATACTTACTACGTAATTTAGTGGATTAGGGATTTTGTTTATTTTTTCATTAAAGCATAAAGTAATGTCTGCATTTATTTCATCTGATGCATCATAGCACTGTCGCAATATCGATAATGCGGCATCAGTATATTGATCTGCCCATGTTAATTTCCATGGGTAAAAAGCCAAAAGCAGTAAAAAAATTAGTCTTGTTAATCGCATAATTTGCATTAAATTTAAATTATATGATTAATTATAATTCTAATTTTTAAATTTAGTAGGTTTGATAATAAATTTGGGAATTTTTGATCTTCACATTCTATCTTTTCGAACGATAAATTTAGGTATAGATATAAAATGAATTCTAATCGTCTGGCAACTCTATTGACATAACTTGCCCTTCACTCAATGGTTTCCCCTGTGTCCCTGCACAAGAATTTATGGTTAGGTTTTTTCCTGCTGTTGCAATGCAATAATACATGTATCCTGTGTTATCTGTCATAAAGATAGATATTTTTTCAACACTGGTTTTGTCAGCATCTTTAAGTTTCATACGTATCTGGAAACCTTTTGAGTTAGGCATTTTCTCTATTCCTTCTTTAATGCACGGAGTAAAGGTTTCGCTGAGATCAGTGGATTGATCATAACATCTTTTTACTATCGTAATGGCATTATCCATAACTTGATTAGCCATTAAAAATTTACAGGGGAAAATAATTAAATAAAAGGTAAACATTAATCGTAATATCATAAATATTAATACCTTAAATTATTCTTTATGAATTAATTATAATTCAATATTTGTGAAATATGCGCAATCTTTTACTTATTTTTAAAGCAACCTTAATTGTTAATCAGTTTCATTTTGGCGAATGTAACGTTTGTTTGTAAGATAAAGCTTGTTGTAAATGCTGAAGCGTAACCTTATTGCTATCATTCATATCGGCAATGGTTCTCGCCACCTTTAGTAAACGATGGTAACTACGGGCTGATAATTTTAATTTGTTCATTACTCCCCCAAGAAATTGTTGTTCTTCTATTCCTAATTCGCAAACCATTTCACATGTTTTAGAACTTAAATTGGCATTAATACAATTTTGCCTTGTCATTTGTATTTCGCGTATCTTTATTACTTTTTCTCTAATGGCAGGACTTTGTTTATCTGAATTGATATTTGGTTTAATTAACTCGTCTTGAGACAAGGCATGGACAGCGATGTGCATGTCAATTCTATCTAATAATGGAGCAGATAGTTTTGTCTGGTATCGGTTGATTCTATCGGGTGTGCACAAGCAATTGGCTTGCGAATTTCCCCATTGGCCACAAGGACAAGGATTCATTGCAGCGATTAATTGAAATTTTGCAGGAAATTCTATTTGGGCAGCTGCTCTTGATATGCATATATTTCCTGACTCCAAAGGTTCTCTAAGAGTTTCTAAAACATGTCTGTTAAATTCAGGCAACTCATCTAAAAACAATACACCATGATGGGCCAGCGAAATTTCACCTGGTTTAGGTGGATTTCCACCTCCTACTAATGAGATAGGCGAAGCCGTATGGTGTGGAGCACGAAAAGGAGGGGAACGCCATTCTCTGAAATCAGGTAATTTACCTCGAATTGAATTAATTGCAGCGCATTCGAGAGCTTGGGTTTCCGATAGCTCTGGAAGCAAGGTGTTAAATCTTTTTGCCAACATCGTTTTTCCACTTCCAGGAGAACCGCTCAAAAGAATACTATGTCCACCACACGCGGCAATGACCATTGCGTTTTTAGCATGGTATTGACCTTTGATGTCTGACCAATCTAATTCATGATTATTTAAGATAAGATCAGGTCTTGGGGGCAAGTTTTGTAAAGGGGTATTTTGGCATAGATAACTGCAGATTTCTCGTAAGCTATTGGCAGTAAAAACTTTTTGATGCCCAGTTAAAGAAGCTTCCGCAGCATTGGCGGTGGCAATAATTAATTTCTGATTGTCTTTATGAGCGGCAAGAACGGCTGGAATAATTGCAGAAGCTCCTCTCAGTTCTCCACTCAGGGCCAATTCTCCGATGAATTCATGATTTACTAATTTGTTAGGAGGTATTTGTTCTGAAGCGGCAAGTATTCCTAAAGCAATGGGAAGATCAAAACCACTACCCGTTTTAGGTAAATCAGCTGGCCCAAGATTCACTGTAATTTTACGGCATGGGAATTCAAATTGACTATTAATGATGGCACTTCGTACTCTGTCTTTGCTTTCTTTAACTGCGGTTTCCGCAAGCCCCACGATAGTGAAACTTGGTAATCCATTGGATAAATGTACTTCTACCGAGACGGGTTGAGCTAATATCCCAATAGTACTACGCGTTTTAGTAAATGCTAAATTCATAAGAGTTTTTCCTTTAATGTTGGACTTGGGTCGACAAAATTTCCTATTTGCGACTAGAGAGCTAACAATTCACCAATTAGACTGAAAAATCCTGATTTTTGAGTAAGGCAGTAGAAAAGTTAACAATCTCTTAAAGATTATTATTTTTTATTTTCTTGTTGTTTTATTAAGTCTTCCACTTGATGCTGCAGTTGTTCCAGCTTTTCTCTTGTTCTTGCGAGCACTTTACATTGCACATCGAATTCTTCACGGGTAATGAGATCCATTCGGCTGAAAGTTGATTGCAATACTTCTTTAAATTTTTGTTGAATGTCTTTTTCAAAATTTTGTAGACTGTTAGGTAAAGTGGCAAAAAGCTTATTGGCTAAGTCGTCAAATTGCTTGGGGTCGAACATAATTACTCCGGATTATTTTTGAAGACAGTCTAGCAAAACTGTTTGAGAACGACTATACCTCTTCAGAAATGTAGCAATTGTTTTTGAGATGACTTGTTTTTTTCATCAAAATTCTTTAAACAAATGAGTAATTGTCAGACTATTATATATTTTTCAAAGCATTTTCCTGAAAGAGTAATAGGCCAAGTTCGGAACTTTCGCTTTGATATTCGAGTATTAATTAAACACTATGGAATAAATATGAAAATGATTACCGCGATCATTAAGCCATTTAAACTGGATGATGTTCATGAAGCTTTAATGGAAATAGGAGTGCCAGGGATAACTATTTCTGAGACTAGAGGATTCGGACGCCAAAAGGGTCATACCGAATTATATCGAGGGGCTGAGTATGTAGTAGATTTTCTTCCTAAAATTAAAATTGAACTGGCATTACCAGATAATATGGTCGAAGCAGCAATAGAAGCCATTTGTAAATCCGCATACACAGGTAAAATAGGTGATGGTAAGATTTTTGTTTATGAGTTGGAGCAAGTGGTAAGAGTAAGGACGGGTGAGGTAGGCACAGACGCTCTCTAAACCGCTGTTTACCCAAGAGGGTTTCTCCAATATATCGCTTTTTGGGTTATCACTGCATCAAGAGGCACATCCCAAGGTCGTGGCTCTATGTAATCAACTCTTTGAAATTGATACGCTACTCCTAACAAATGCGCTCTGGATTTATTGGCCAGGGTGCGATCATAATATCCTGCCCCCATCCCTAGACGGGTACAGTGAGCATCAAATGCAACCAGAGGCATAATAATTAAGTCTATTTCATCAACCGGTGAGGCTAATTCAATATCTACTTCAGGTTCAGGGATCTCGTATTTATTCATTTTAAATGAAGTATTGGGAGTAGCAGGTAAAAAAGTAAGCGTTGAGTCATTATTTAATACTGGAAAATAACAATATTTACCTTGTAAAGGAGCGCTTTTCCAGAGAGGAGTTAAATCAACTTCTCCATTAACGGCAAAATACAATGCGATTCGTTTCGCTTGCCTGTATTGTTCCAAAGAGCGGATACGCGTACATATTTGATTAGAAGACGCTGTTCTAAAGGAGACGGAAAGCTTTGATCGTACTTGCTTTATAGTATTTCTTAGAGCAATTTTATATTGGTCTGACATAATTTATATATCGTTAATATTCTTTGGTATTATTAGACGATTGAGTTCAAAGTTCAAGTATTTATATATCAATATGTATCGACTGGCTATATAAAGGACTTAATGTGATATGGTCCTGGCATAAAAAAATTAAAAAACACTATGAAAAAAATTAAAAATGAGGTATATAGCCGTCCTGGAATCTTGTTCCACTTAGAGCCTGTTCAAAGTCTCCTGGGTCGGCCATAAACCATCGATTTCTGACTCAACCCAGGAGACTTTGAACAGGCTCTTAAGCAATGATTTAATGTTACTTTTAGTTCTTTGAGGGAATGTTATGAGTGACTTGTTTGAAGAAGATGAAGAAGAAGTAATTGAAGTTGTAGACGATTTTGAAGACGTTGAAGTAGATACCGAAATTATAGAGACTCCTGGCGTCAGTTTAGATGCTCGTAGACGATTAGAAAATATGTTGGAGGAAAAACGATTACGAGATGAACTAGATGATTTTGTAGATTATTAATTATGAGATCATAATGCCTACTCGTGTTATAGAAGAAAAAGGGGATACAACACTACCATTTGGAATCAATGATCGTATTTTTCTGGGTGAGGGATTATTTGAAACCATCAAAGTGAAAGGTTCCAAGCCTTGCTTTGCTGATATGCATTGGAAACGGCTGAGCGCTTCAGCGCGTCAATTAGGTATTCCTTTTGAGATTTCATTTGACGATTGGTTCGAGCATCTTATTCAAAAAATTCAAAAGGATAATTTATATCATGGTGGAATAAAGGCAATTTTGAGTGGTGGTCCTGCCCCAAGAGGCTTGGCAGAGCGAGGGCAAGTAAGCCACTTAATATTTCAGACTTTTAATTATTCATTGCAAATGCAGCCTGTTCGGCTAATCAGCATGAGTTGGCTTAGGGATAAAGCTAATCCTGTTTATCAGTTAAAGTCAGTTAATTATTTGGAAGCCATTGTTGCCCAACGTCAAGCGATTGCACATGGAGCAGATGACGCCTTGTTTTTTAACATAGATAATCATGTCACTGAAACAACTTGTGCCAATTTATTCCTGGTTAAGAATAACATGCTATATACCCCACGAATAGAAGATGGAGTACTGCCAGGTATTACAAGGTCACGATTAATTTTGCTTTGTGATCTGCACAAAATTTCTGTTCAAGAAATGTCATTATCTAAAAAGAGAATTGAGGAAGCTGATGCAGTTTTTTTAACCAACAGTTTACAGGGTATCAGACGTGTGCTTGCTTTGGATCATACTGTTTTTGAAGTAAATCATCCAATTATCGACCAATTGGTATTTTTATTAAATCAGGATGAGTCCTAAGCAGATTTCATTAAGTACCTATCCTTTTCTTCATCCAAACAGATATTCATTTTCAATTTTTCTCAATCAGAAAAATGCTTACGTAGAATAGCTACGCGCCCATTTTTTTCAATCGTAAAATTGAAAATCTGAGCACCAGCTCAGCGAATAAAATAATAGGGTTAATGAGGTCTGCTTGGCAAAATTCTACTGGTTGAGAAAAAGAAGGTTATTTCTTTTTCATGATGTTAATAATAAATAAGAAAAAAATGGCCAATCCAGTGAGTATGATTCCTCCATTTCTATAAAAATGACCTGGATTTGTTAGGGCATTCATGCCCGCATAGCCAAAATAGGTATAAATAATTTCTGCAGGAATTAGAAAAATAAAAGTAGTTATAAAATAAATGCGGAATGTTATTCCAGTTACTCCAAGGCCATAATTTACTAAATTGAAGGGAATTATTGGAAATAGTCGCAAAAATGCAATAAATACCCAACCCTTTTGATCTACGCCAGCGATTAATTTATTAAGTTTTTCACCTTTTTTACTTGAGAACCAATCATAAACGAGATGCCTTGTTATTAGAAATGCGATGGCGGCTCCGGTGGTAGCTCCTAATAAATTAAGTGCAGTACCGAATATTGGCCCAAAAATAGCCCCACCGGCAAGAGTAATTACCATGGTTGGCAAAAGCAGCAAGGTGGCAAGGCAGTAGGTGATCAAAAAAAGAACAGGCGCAAGCCACCCTAGATCATCGATATAATCAATGATCTCCAATGAGTGATTATGAAAGGCCACGGCACAGAGAATTAAAACAATTATGGCCAAAATGAAACAGAATGTTTTAATAGCTATTGTTATTTTGACAAGTTATGTCCGTCACTTTATTACAGGAATTAAGTGGCCGCAAGTCTTCTGTTAGATATTCTAAGTTGAATTATCATAAACAGGTCTGTTCAAACTGCTTCGAATCTTGCAAAATAAAGTGTAATAGAGATAACTGATGCTGATTGATGAGAACAAGAAATATGGAATATTTGACCTGGAAAGAAAAACAAAAACACCGAGCTGGAAAATGGATAAAAGCATTGCTAATGAAGTGGTTCAGAGTAGAGATCAAAGGGCAGTATCAGTCGAATATTCATTCGGTTATTATTGCTAATAGAACCTCACTAATTGATGTATTACTTCTTTCTGTATTTTTGCCTGAGCGATTGACCTTGGCTTTACACCCTGAGATGTTTAAAAAAATTTGGGTCAAAACGTTGTTACTTTTTGCTGAAATCATAGTGATTGATCCAGCCAGTGCTCAAGCCACCAGAGCTGTAATTAAAGCAATTCGATCCGGCAAACGTTGTGTACTGTTTCCTCAGGGATTGTTAAGACAACAAGAAGATAGCCTAAAAGTATTTGATGGTCCTGGATTGGTGTTACGCAAGGTGGGTGCTGAGATAATACCGGTTCGTATTGAAGGTGCCGAATATAGCATTTTTTCTAATAGTAAAAATAAACATCGCATACGTTTATTTCCTAAGATTACTCTTCATATATTGCCCACTCAAAAATTTATTCAAGTAGAAAATGAACCTGTAGACAGAGCTGCTATGAGTTTATGCTTGTTCAGACTAATAAGTGATTTATCTTTTGCAAATAGCTTTAAGCCACACTGCTTGTTTTCAGCATTGATTGAAGGGGTTGGTATAGGGGCTAAAAATGGTACCAAGATAGAAGACAGTAATCGTACTCCTTTGACCTATAGACAGTTCCTTGCTCGTTGTTTTATTTTGGGACGCCAAATTAAAAACCAAACATCCATTGGAGATAATGTTGGCGTAATGATGCCAACTACTATAGCAGGTATGGTTACTTTTTTTGCACTTCAGGCTTATCGACGGGTGCCGGCTATGTTGAATTTTAGTATGGGTTTTTATAATTTGTATTCCGCCTGCAATACAGCTGGAATTAAATTAATTTATACTGCAAGGCAATTTATAGAAACAGCCAAATTAGAAACATTGATCGAAGAATTACAACAAGTTGGTATCAAGATCCACTATTTAGAAGATTTTAAATCTACGATTAATTTAGGGAATAAGCTTGCTGGGATGATCAAAGGAATATTTCCTGCTCTAACCTACCGTTTCCTTGGTGATAAGGTATCACCGGATAAAATTGGTGTAGTGCTGTTTACTTCCGGTTCTGAGGGAAAACCTAAAGGCGTCGCACTGAGTCATTCCAATATATTAGCCAATTGTTGGCAAATGACCTCTCGAGTGGATTTTACTTCCGGGGATGTTTTATTTAATTCGTTGCCTATATTTCACTGTTTTGGTCTTACAGCCGGAAGTATACTTCCTTTAGTGAATGGTTTGAGCTGCTTTTTCTATCCTTCTCCCCTCCATTACAAAGTAATTCCTGGATTAGTTTATCAAACTGGGGCTACTATTATGTTTGGTACGGATACTTTTTTAACAGGTTATGCGCGGGCTGCAGACCGACATGATTTCAATAGTGTCCGCTATATTTTTGCGGGCGCTGAGAAAGTGAAACCAGAAACCATTCGATACTGGAGTGAAACTTTTGGAACAAGAATTTATGAGGGTTATGGTGCTACCGAAGCATCACCTGTGATATCACTTAATTGTCCATTGGCATCAGTTCCTGGTAGTGTAGGTATGATTTTACCTTCTATGGAAACTAAAGTGGAACCTGTGGAGGGAATTGCACAAGGTGGTCGTTTAAAACTACGTGGACCTAATATTATGTTGGGTTATATCAGTAAAGATAAACCCGGGACTATTATAACCCCTAAAGATGGTTGGCATGATACGGGCGATATAGTGAATGTGGATGTTGATGGATTTATTACTATTGCTGGTCGCGCCAAACGTTTTGCCAAGTTGGCTGGTGAAATGGTATCTCTTACGGCTGTAGAAGGAATCGCTGCTTCAATTTGGCCTGAGTTATTAAATGCTGCTGTGGTCCAAAAATGCCCTAGAAAAGGAGAACAAATTTTCTTGTTCACTGAAGCAGAGAATGCAGATAAAGCGTCATTTATAAAAAGAGTAAAGGAGCAAGGACAATCCGAATTGCTTGTTCCTCATGCTATTTATCCAGGATGTAAAATTCCGGTGCTGTCTTCAGGAAAAATTGATTATATGACACTTGAGAAGCAACTTTTAGAACAAAATGAAATCATGGAAACAGTATAAATGAAATTTTTATATATAGTATTAGCGATTATTTTAGCTATTGTTGTCATTATGTATCTATTCCCTCAAATCAATTTTAGAAAAATGCCAAAGGGGTTAATAGAAGGTAAATTGCCGGATGATAAGCCGAACTGGGTAAGTAGTTTGGTTAATGAATCTAACGCTCATTATATCGCTCCCTTAAAGATTGAGACTATTCCTAAATTGGTTGCCTGCATTGAAAGTAAAGTTCCTGAATTGAAGCTTCAGAAGCAAGAAGCGTCATTTTTGATAGGTTATAGGCAAAGTCGCTTGTTCCATTTTGTTGATTGGCTATGCATCCATGCTAATGGAGATGTTATTTCAAGCGCTACTATGGGCCATTCAGATTTTGGTAAGAATAGAGAATTAGTGGAGAAAATTAGATCTCAGTGCTCATAAATTTTTATTGGTAAATAACGTGAGTTCGATATAAAAGGCAAAGAAACCCCTTAGTGCTAAACGAACGTTATCCTGTAAAGCTTGTCCCCGGAGAAAGCGGGGATGCGCAGTATTTATATGGGATCCACTCAAATATGTTCCCGTTCGATATCAAAAAAATAATGCTATTTTTTGATATCGAACTCAAGCTAAATAAATTTGGATACAGGTATTGATCCATGCAATTTCTCCATTAAACAGCGAGAAGTCTTGTTGTTACTTTAGTGTCTCAACCAGGCTAATAAAAAGAATTATCTTTATTTTTTAAGTACGTAACTCCCAGGGGCATCCATTATAGGGGGAAAAGTCAGATGGTTTATATCAGGAGAATTGATATACCGTCCTGAATGTGAATTGAGCCATTTTAGCCATTCAGGCCACCATGAGCCGGTATGCTCTTTTGATTTCTCAAACCATTTGTCCGCTGTTAAATTACTGCTGTTATTTGTTCTATAACCATATTTTTGCATGATTGGTGGATTAATAATTCCTGCAATATGACCTGAGCCACCTAAAACAAAACGTTTGGGGCCATTCATTAACTCAAATCCCTTATAAGTGGTTTTCCATGGGGCGATATGATCTTTCTGGGTAGATAAAAAGAAAGTGGGGATATCAATTTTTGTTACGTCAATAGGAGTATGATTAAGATGAATTTTTCCAGGTTTGATCAAGTCATTATGCAAATACATCCAACGTAAGTATTGAGAATGCATTGTGGCAGGCATATTAGTTGAATCAGCATTCCAATAAAGTATATCAAAAGGAACAGGGTTTTTTCCACGCAAATAATTTTTTATAAAAAATGACCAGATTAAATCATTTGCTCTTAATGAATTAAAACTGGTAGCCATAAATTTTCCAGCGAGATAACCTTTAGATTTCATTTCTTCTTCGAGTTTATTAATTTGCTGTTCATCGATAAAAACTGAAATGTCCCCCGGATCACAAAAATCAATCATTGAGGCTAAAAAGGTTGCACTGCGAATAGAGTTGTCTTGATGTGCTTTATTGTAGGCTAAAAGTGTAGCGAGAAGAGTTCCACCTATACAAAATCCAAGCGTATTTACCTCTTTGACTTTCAATTGTTTTTGAATGACTGAGATTGCTTCTCGAGGGCCTTCATTTAAATAATCATAAAAACTTTTATTAGCATATGCGCCATCGGGATTAACCCAGGAAATAACAAAAACAGTAATTCCTTGTTCAACTAGCCAGCGAATTAAAGAATTCTGTGGGCTTAAGTCTAAAATATAGTATTTATTAATCCATGGGGGAGTTATAAGCAAGGGGATGGATTTTACTTTTGGTGTGCGTGGAGAGTATTGGATTAATTCCATCATGGGATTACGAAATATGACTTTGCCTGGTGTTGTTGCTAAGTTCTCACCAATTTTAAATGCTTCAGTATCCGTCATTTTTATAATTAGTCTTGAAGATCCCGCTTCAACATCTGAAAGTAAATTGTGTAACCCCTGCAATAAGTTTTTACCATGACTTTGCAAGGTTTCTGCCATGAGTTGAGGATTAGTATGGAGAAAGTTGGCTGGCGATAAGGCATCAAGATATTGTCTAGTAAAAAAACGAACTCGTTTGGCTAAATTTTCATCTCCATATTCCATATTTTCCAGTAAGGAATTCATATGTTCATTTGCCAGAAGATAATGCTGGCTTAGTAAGTTAAAAAATGGATTATTAAGCCAATCTTCTCCATTAAAACGTTGATCATTAATTGGTAAGGGTTTGCCTTCAAGCCAGTAAGTAAATTGAGCGTGGGCTAAACTTAAGGCGTCTTCCAGGTAATTTAATTGCATTTGCCATACTTTTTCAGGGTTTTTTAGAATTACTGCAACCAAGTTTTGGAAATGTTCTGTGAGATCAATATATTGGTTGACCAGCGTAGACAGTGGAATTGGTTTTTCTTTGAAATCCGCTATAAGTTGCAGGCTTTTTTTAGCTACTGCATGCATCAGTTCGCTTAATTCAGTGTCATGAGTCATCCTGGCTCCTGAAGACAAATAATTTGATCGCTTATTTTTATGTGTTTGTCTGAGTTTATCAAGAATATTCTATATTAAATCAATAGATAGTTGTTCCCAAACGAATAATTCCAACACCATGCCTAACTTATTGTAAAAAATATTAAAATGATAGGGATAGTCAGGATAAAGTAGAAGATTATGATTGCTTATTTACTTATCAATAAGGTAAAATCTTTCTTTTGTCGAATATAGAACCAATTTAGTACTATATTTATAGTAAGGTGATAGAGTTTTGCTTTAGATGATAGTGCCAAATAACTCACACAGATGATCAGGCGATATTGAATCAGTAAGCAATTATCAAATCCTTGTTCTTATAAGATGTTCTTTCGCTCTATCTGAAATAAGACTTATTTGGTACTAGATTATTCGATTTGGGGGTGCTATGCTGCGCATCAGTAAATTGGCCGATTATGGAACAGTTGTGATGGTTTATCTAGCCAAACATGCACAAGAGTTGTGTAATGCGCGAGATATAGCCTTACATACCCATTTAACAGTCCCAACTGTTAGTAAAATACTAAAACGTCTAACTGGGGCAGGATTGTTAATCTCCGTACGTGGTGTGTCTGGAGGATACAGGCTGCAAAGACCAGCGACTGACATATCTGTGTCTCAAATTATATTTGCTTTAGAGGAGCACAGAGGTTTTACGGAATGCAGTATGCAACCTAATGATTGTTTTTTACAAGGAGTGTGCACTATTCAGGGAAATTGGCGCTTAATAAGTCATGCAATAGAAACTGCTCTTGATAGTGTCAGTTTAGACGCATTGGCAAAACCAACTCTTCCAACAAGGGATGTTGAGCGAGTTCGGCAATTAGCAAGTGGAGTAAATCGTGGCTAAAAGCAGTGAGCAACTAAATTCTCTGCTCGATAGAGAATATCAACATGGTTTTATAACCGACATAGAAGTTGAAACTTTTCCTCCCGGATTGAATGAGGATGTTATTCGTCGTCTGTCTGCAATTAAAGGCGAGCCTGAATTTTTACTAGAGTGGCGATTAAAAGCATTCAGGCATTGGCTTACTATGCCTCACCCTGAATGGTCAAGTGTGCATTATCCTCCTATTGATTATCAGTCAATTTCATATTATTCAGCACCTAAAAGTAAAAAGGATGCCCCAAAAAGTCTGGATGATGTCGATCCTGAGCTGTTAAAAACCTATGAGAAATTAGGTATCCCTTTAAGAGAACAAGAAATGCTTGCAGGTGTTGCTGTTGACGCTGTATTTGATAGTGTTTCAGTAGCAACTACTTTTAAGGCCAAATTGGCTGAAAAAGGCGTGATTTTTTGTCCATTGTCTGAAGCGGTGCACCAATATCCCGATTTGGTTAAGAAGTATCTGGGATCCATAGTTCCTTATAGGGATAATTTCTATGCGGCTTTGAATTCTGCGGTCTTTAGTGATGGCTCATTTGTTTACGTTCCTAAAGGTGTAAGATGCCCCATGGAATTATCTACTTATTTTAGGATCAATGCGGCCTCCACTGGACAATTTGAGAGAACACTTATTATTGCCGATGATGACAGCTATGTATCTTATCTGGAAGGGTGTACTGCGCCGATGCGTGATGAAAATCAATTGCATGCTGCCGTAGTCGAATTGGTTGCTTTGGATGGCGCTCAAATAAAATATTCTACAGTACAAAACTGGTATCCCGGTGATAAAGAAGGGAAAGGGGGCATATACAATTTTGTGACCAAGCGGGGTGCCTGCCGAGGTAAGAAATCGAAAATTTCCTGGACACAAATTGAAACTGGATCAGCTATTACTTGGAAATATCCCAGCGTCATTTTGCAGGGTGATGATTCCGTTGGTGAATTTTACTCCGTTGCGTTAACCAATAATTTTCAACAGGCGGATACAGGCACCAAAATGATCCATTTGGGAAAAAATACTCGTTCAACAATTATTTCAAAAGGGATCAGTGCTGGACGTGCGCATAATGCTTATCGTGGATTGGTGCGCATCGCGCCAACAGCGACTAACGCACGTAATTATACCCAGTGTGATTCTATGTTAATGGGGAGTCAGTGTTCAGCACATACTTTCCCTTATATAGAAGTTAAAAATCCAACGGCACAAGTGGAGCATGAAGCGACTACTTCAAAAATTAGTGAAGAGCAATTGTTTTATTGCCAACAACGCGGTATCGATACCGAAGATGCGGTTTCTATGATCGTAAATGGATTTTGTAAGCAAGTTTTAAAAGAATTACCGATGGAATTTGCAGTGGAAGCCACTAAATTATTAGGTATAAGCTTAGAAGGGGCAGTAGGTTAATATGTTAAGAATTAAAGAACTCAATGTTGCAGTCAATGCGCAATCTATTTTAAAAGGTATTAATCTTGAGGTTAAGCCAGGCGAGGTGCATGCTATTATGGGGCCAAATGGTTCTGGAAAAAGTACCTTGTCCAAGGTGTTAGCCGGACACCCTTCCTATGAAGTCACTCGAGGTGAAGTTTCCTATTTAGGACAGAGTTTGTTAACTCTGTCTCCAGAAGAAAGAGCACGAGCAGGCATTTTTATGTCTTTTCAGTATCCAGTAGAAATTCCTGGCGTAACTAATATTAATTTTCTTAAAGCGTCAGTGAATGCAGTTCGCAAAGGGCAAGGGAGAAATACTCTTGATGCCATAGAGTTCTTGAGCTTTATTCGAGAAAAATGTCAGCTTCTGGATATGGACGAAAGTTTTTTATACCGAAGTATTAACGAAGGATTTTCAGGTGGTGAAAAGAAGCGTAACGAAATATTACAAATGACCGCTTTAGAGCCTAAACTGGCTATCCTTGATGAAACAGATTCCGGTTTGGATATTGATGCATTAAGAATTATTTCTCAAGGGGTTAATGCCATGCGTTCTCCTGAGCGTTCTATTATTTTAGTGACTCATTATCAGCGTTTGCTGGATTATATTGAGCCTGATTTTATTCATGTCTTGGTGAATGGTCGCATCATTACGTCAGGAGATAAATCCTTGGCACTTGAATTGGAGCAAAAGGGTTATGGCTGGCTTGAGGAAGCGGAGCAGTTATGAACGAGATTTTGGATTACTATCAACAACAAGCCAAATCCGGGTTATCGCAAATACCCTGGCTTGCACAATTACAGTCTAAAGCATTAACTGATTTGAAGCGACGTGGCTTTCCTACTCGATATAATGAGGAATGGAAATATACCCTTGTAGAGCCATTGTTAGAACACCAGTTTGTACAAGCTGCTTTTCCGCTAAATTCGAGTGGTGAGTTGGTGTTGACTGATGCGCCAGTAAAAAACCGACTTTTAATACAAAATGGATTAATTTCTGGAGATGAAGAATGGATAGCTCAATTACCCAAGGGGGTTCTGGTTCTCCCTTTGTCTTTGGCTTTGAGTCATTATGCTGATTTGGTTAAGCCTTATCTTGGGAAGATTTTAGAACAAGAGCATGGTTTTCATTATTTAAATACGGCCATGATTCATTGCGGTGTATTTATTTATATTCCTTCTGGTGTTTGTATAGAGGAACCTATTGTTTTATCTCATGTGCAAAATCAAGGTGATCAAGCTGTTTATCTAAGACATTTGATTTTGGCAGAAGACGAATCACAGCTTACTCTTATTGAAGAATATCATGGTGAAGAAAACAATTGCTATTTTACCAACAGTGTCACAGAAGTTTTGTTGGGGGGCAGTGCGAAATTTAATCATTATAAAATTCAAAGAGAAAGCAAATCAGCTTACCATTTGGGGCATATTTCAGTTAAGCAATCCGCTCATAGCCAATTTTCCAGCCACTCTTTAAGTTTGGGGGGAAAATTAGTGCGTAGTGATATTAGTGTGTTCATGCAAGAAGAGTATGCTCAATGTCTTATGAATGGAATTTATGCACCTGGCGAAGGACAGCATGTGGATCATCATACTGTAGTTCATCATTTGGTACCAAATTGTCGAAGCGAACAAGATTACAAGGGGATTTTAAAGGGCCATTCCAGAGCAGTATTTAATGGTAAAGTGATTGTAGCTAAAAACGCACAACATACTGATGCCAAACAGCAAAATAAAAATTTACTTCTCTCAGCAAATGCAGAAATTGATACCAAACCGCAATTAGAGATTTTTGCAGATGATGTATTATGTTCGCATGGAGCTACTGTTGGACAATTAGATGAGGAAGCGATATTTTACCTGGCAACACGTGGGATTAGTCGTGATGAAGCTTCTAATTATCTGATTCAGGCATTTGCCAATGATAATTTGCGCCTTATTCCTAATCAGGAGTTGGCTGATTGGATGGGTAATTTATTAACTCAACAGCTGGGGTATGCAAATGAGTACTAACGCTTCGCTAATTGCATCGTTGGATGTCAATAAAATCAGAAAAGATTTCCCTATTTTGAATCAGAAAATCAATGAATATGATTTGGTTTATTTTGATAATGCGGCTACTACTCAAAAACCCAAGCCTGTGATCAATGCTATTACTCAATTTTATGAACAGGATAATTCTAATGTACATCGTGGAGTTCATGCTTTAAGTGTCAGAGCTACTGAGATGTATGAGGCTGCCAGAGCTAAGGTCAGACGATTCATTAATGCCAACTCACCCAGAGAATGTATTTTTGTACGAGGTACTACTGAAGCGATCAATTTAGTTGCTCAGAGTCTTGTTGCACCTCGTATATTACCTGATGAAGAAATCTTGATAACTCATATGGAGCATCACTCTAATATTGTTCCTTGGCAAATGGTTTGTAAGAAAATGGGGTGTAAACTCCAAGTCGCTCCTATTTCACTGAGTGGTGAAATACTACTAGAAGAATTTGAAAAAAAATTAAATGAAAACACCAAAATGGTTGCCATTAATTATGCTTCCAATTCCTTGGGGACTATTAATCCGGTTAAAAAAATGATTCAGATGGCACATGCAGTAGGTGCCAAAGTATTACTGGATGGGGCACAGGCAACGGCTCATTTGCTTGTAGACGTTCAAGATTTGGATTGCGATTTTTATGCATTTTCTGGTCATAAAATGTATGGCCCGACAGGAATAGGCGTTTTATGGGGAAAAGAAGAATTATTAAATAGTATGACTCCATATCAAGGCGGCGGAGAAATGATCAACTCCGTGAGCTTTGATGCGACAGAATATGCTGCGCTTCCCCAAAAATTTGAAGCGGGTACCCCCAATATTGCCGGGGCGATTGGTTTGGCGGCTGCAATTGACTACATTTTGTCTTTAGATTTAGATGCGATTGCTCAATATGAAACACAATTATTAAACTATGCTACAAAGGCAATTGAATCTGTAAAAGGATATAATATTGTTGGCACTGCTGCCAACAAAGTGCCTATTATTTCTTTTGTGCATGGAAAAATTCATGCACATGATGTGGGAACTATTCTGGATAGCGAAGGCATTGCAATACGAAGCGGACATCATTGTACTATGCCGTTAATGGATTTTTATGGTGTGGCAGCGACTTCTCGTATCTCTCTGTCTTTTTATAATACGTTTAAAGAAATTGATTATTGTATGGAAGCATTGCAACGAGTTAAAGAGGTATTCGCATGAGTATGGAATTGCGGGAGCTTTATCAAGAAATCATTATCGATCACAATCGTAATCCTCGTAATCATCATGCGATGGAAGATGCCACTACTCAGGCTAATGGTTTTAATCCTTTATGCGGTGATAAATTAACTGTTTATGTTAAGTTACATGATGATTTGATTAGAGATTTAAGTTTTGTAGGGTGTGGATGTGCCATTTCTCAAGCGTCTGCATCACTAATGACGGATGCTTTAAAAGGCAAATCAATAGAAGAGGCTCATGAATTATTTCACCGTGTTCACCAGATGTTAACCAAGGATGAAGAAGATTATTTTACTTCTATGGACAAATTAACTGTTCTTGCTGGCGTTAAAGCATTCCCAGCACGTGTTAAATGCGCCACTTTGGCATGGCATACCTTGGAAGCGGCTTTAAATAAAGAAACAGAAGTAGTGAAAACAGAATAATTTTGTGATGACAGAGTGGATTCTTGATATCGAGGCTTGTTAACAGGCAAGTAGATTTACACCAGAGGCATCCTATGTTTGGATTTAAAAAGAAAAAGGATAACGAATCAATAAAAGAAAGCGTTATTGCAGCGCTCAGAGGAGTTTATGATCCTGAAATTCCTGTCAATATTTATGATCTGGGGTTAATTTATAATATTGCAATTAATGATGAGGGTCATGTTGACGTTCAAATGACTTTGACAACCCCAGGATGTCCTGTAGCTCAAACTTTTCCTGGTACGGTGGAGCAGGCGGTGAATCAGGTGGAAGGGGTTAGTGATTGTACGGTTGAGTTGGTGTGGGAACCCCCATGGTCTCAAGACCGAATGACCGAAGCAGCTCGTCTTGAATTGGGAATATTTTATTAATATGTCTGAAGTATCTTGGCTGCCTTCTGCTTCAATTCAGTTATTGCGTTCGCGTGCGGAATTAATAAGTAAAATCCGTCAATTTTTTATTGAGCGTCGTTATCTTGAAGTTGAAACACCTGTTATGGCACGCTATGGGGTTACCGATGTTTACCTTAGTAATATCAAAGCCTTTTTCAGAGGTGAAACTTACTATTTACAAACGTCACCAGAATACCATATGAAAAGGCTATTGGCTGCTGGTAGCGGCCCCATTTTTCAATTAGCGCGTGTTTTTCGAGATGATGAACTGGGTCGTTGGCATAACCCTGAATTTACTTTACTGGAATGGTATCAATTAAATATTAATCATTACGTCTTGATGGATGAAGTGGATTTATTATTACAAACTATTTTGCAATCAAGGCCAATGATTAAAAAAACTTATCAACAGATTTTTTTAGAAGTATGTACGATTGATCCTTTTACCGCTTCAATAGAACAATTGAAGAAAGTGCTGATACAACATCATTTGGATAAAGTATTGTCTCCTCAAGAACAGGATATCGATCAATATTTATTCTTACTAATGAGTCATGTGGTAGAGCCGTTTCTGGCACAAGAATCAGTTCCTGTTGCCATTTATAATTTTCCTTCTTCACAAGCTTCACTGGCGCAAGTAAGAGAAGGCGTGGCTGAGCGTTTTGAAGTGTATTATCAAGGAGTCGAATTAGCCAATGGTTTTCATGAATTGACAGATGTTGAGGCGCAAAAAAAACGTTTTATTCAGGATCAACAAAATAGAATACAAAAAGATCTGATGGTAATGGAAGCAGATAGATACCTTTTAGAAGCATTGGAATATGGATTGCCACCTTGTAGTGGAGTCGCTCTGGGTGTAGACCGATTATTGGCATTAGCCCTAAAACAGCCAAGCATAGCGAAAGTTTTCTCATTTGATTTTTCCAGATCTTAAGTCGGGGAAAAAGTAGGCATTAGTTATCGTAACAGTTTTTCAGAATAATGCCTGAATCTGGATTAGGTTTACGCAGGGTAAAAAAAGGTAGCTTCGTGTTTGTTATAGAACAGGTTCAGAATTCGTGAGTTGGGTATTGATTGAAATTGTTTGATTGTGTTTAAGTCAGTTTTTCCTTGTAGCTTGATTGTAAAAATCAAATGTTTTGCTTTTTTTGACGCTATCCATTTTTTGATGAGAGTGTAGGCTCTGTCAGGATAACAGGCGACATCGGACAACACCCAGTCATAAGACTCTGTGAGTTGTTCAGGATCTAAAGCAAAGGCACTTTGTTTTAAAAAAGTAATGCCAGGTAGCGTCATAATTTTCGCATCCAGTTCCGCTTTATCCACGGAAGTAACCTGAGCTCCCAGTGATTGCATCACATAAGTCCAACCTCCGGGAGAGGCGCCCAAATCCAAAACTGTTTCATCGGGCTGAGGGTATTTATTTAATAAAAATAATGCTTCCCATAGTTTTAAATAAGCACGATTTGGAGGATTAACTTTGTCTTCTATAAAATAACATTGTCCATCCGGCCATTTTTTTAATCGCTTGCTGCTATAGAGCAAGGTATTCCGATCAAGCAGACTAAATACTCCTATGACTGGAATGTCTTTTGTTAGGGGAAAAGAGGACATTAGTGAGGGACATTTGCGTAATTGTTCTTCAATTAATCGAGATCGACGAATTTCAGTAACAGGATGCAAGTACCAGTACTTTCCTTTTTGTCTCAGTATTTTTGCTGCTTCAGAAATGGATTGAATGTGTACGAGCTGAGGCTCAAGCCAAACATCCAACGCAAAACAAACATCGAGCTTCTGATGAGGAGAGAAAATTAAGCAGTCCATTATGCTAGACACCTCGCCTAATTCTTCAGAAAGTTCTTCTATAAATTCTGGTTTTGCCACGTATACAGTGGAGAAATTATTTGGTAGTTCCATAATAAATAGAGCCTGTAGGTTAATAGCAACGAAGTCAAATAAGGCGATAATTTAGGCGATTTTCTATTCTTTTTCTACCGGACTTACGAAAAACTCCAATCTCTTCGTTAAAAAAGTTTTTAATTCGGTCATTTAGTTTGTCTAAACGCCCTCATTAAAAACCTTTTTTGCCTCGAACCTGGAGTTTTTCATAAGTCCGGCCTATATTTTTTGTGTGGATTGGCGCTATATTATTCACTAAGCACCGATTGACATTTCAATGTGAGTGTCTTTATTTTCCTGCATCAGTCAGTTTTATTTCAATTCGTTCAATGGATTTTCCTGGATGTGATCTTTTGAGATGAATGAATCCAACTTCAGAGGTGGAATTAACATGTGTTCCTCCGCAAGGTACTTCGGCAAAACCCTCTATTTTCCAAAATCGACGTTGATTTTGTACGTCACTAAATCCCTTATGGATAATCAGATTCTTTCTAATAATCTCATTATAGGCATCAAGTAATTGTTCAAAAATTGAAGAAATATTAAAATCCGCTTTAAAATCGATTCTGGCTTTAAACTCCGATATATGCGCCCCTACCTTTTCAAGTTGATAGCTTCTGGTTACAAGCTCCAAAATAAGTTCAGCAGCAAAATGAAGACGCATAAGTCGGTATCTTCGGGGCCAATCTATAGTCATAACCACAATTTCATTGGGAGTAAGATTATGGCCATCGGGAAGGGTATAATAAATAAGATTTCCTTCAATTCTTGAGTTGAGCACTTCAAATTCATTGATGAAGGCTTTATCACTTTCCTGTCCCCCCGAAAATGAAAATGCTATGGTTTTTTCTAATAACACGTCATTATGATTAATTGAGATTATTTTTGTATCGAGTGTATGTTGATATGGATTTAACCAAAATACCTTTTCCATAATTAGACTCCACCAGTCAATGGGTTCTTTTCTATAAAGCTTGCCACGTCACGACTTTTTATTTTGATGTGGATTATTAGAATGAGCAAAGTGCCGCATAAGGCGCAGAATGGTATTATTGATAAAGCCCATTGAAATGAGTCAATCTCATATAATTTAAGCCCATTACTACTTATTCTGCCATTCCAACTGATATCCATTAATTTACCAATTACGGTATGAAAAAATGAACCTCCTAACATATTTATACAGTTCAAGAAAGCGACTGTTACTCCTAAGTATTGGCATGGCACCAGCGTCGCTCCGGCTGCGAATACAATAACTTGATAGCAACACATCAGCCCTACTACAAAAAAGAGAGTACTTAACTGCCACCAGCTAGGGGCTGAGGTCGAAAGAAGTATCAGGAATGAAAAAGCCAGGCCAGCACCACAGGCTGCTATGACGAAGTAATTTCCAAATTTTTGACTTAGAAAGGCAAGTAAAGGACCACCAAATATCATTCCTATAAAAATAAACGATACGAGAAAGGCCGCGTCTGCTTTGTTGAACCCATATTTAACAATTAAATAGGGAACTCCCCACACGTCTGCAAACCCTTCCAATGCTCCGACCATTAATAAGTTGGCCAGAGCAAGAACCCAAATAATCCATGAAGAAAATAAAAAGGAACAGTGAGTAACGTGGATAGTTTTATCTTCTGTATTGGCGTTATTTTTCGGTGAACGCAAGAGCAAAAATGTACAGCAACCAAGAGCAATTGAGAAAATAGCCAAGGCCAAACCAACTTCTTTTCCTCCAAAGCCTTGTATTAAGTGAGCGAGAGGTTTTCCTCCATAGATTGCTCCTAATAAGCCCACACTAAAGGAAAATCCGATCATTTTTGAGTACCGAGAGCTACTGAACCATTCTGATACTACTTTGGAAACCCCAAGAAATCCTGCTGCAGAACCTACACCAATCAAAAACCTGCCCAACAAGGCCCAATAAAAGTTATTGGTATATATAAAGAGCAAAGTTCCAAAACCACATAGAACTGCGAAAGCAAATACTATTAATCGGGATCCAAATTTATCAAGTAATAAGGCCACAGGAATTTGCATTCCGGCATATCCATAGTAATAGAATGCTGCTATGAGGCCAAAACTTCCGGCATCAATTGAAAATTGCATCATGATTTCTTGCATTGTTAATCCAGGCCATAGACGCAATAAAAATTGAAAAGTAAAAAAAGATAATGGAAATGCCCACATCAGCAAAGAGACATAATTATTCCTTAGTTTGAAAATGTTTTGATTCATGATGCCCTCCAGCGTAAATCAGTTCATGCTAACTCTTTGGAAGCCTCCCTAGAGAGGCAGGGAATTAGCAATAGCTGACCGCTCTAGGGTAAAGAGGGCAAGATAATAATGATTGAAAGGTTATCAGTTGGCAAAGAATCACCGCAAAGCAAAACTTTGGCATAAGAATTTTCATAAAATTCATAGCTTAATTTATTATCTGGGTAATTCATTATATCATCAGGTTGGGTTAATTTTATCTTTTAATAAATTAAAATAACAAATTGTGTTTCTATTTGTCAATAGAGATTTCGAATGTTCTTGATTGCTTGATGGAATTTAGAATTATTCTGATTTAAATAGTATAGAATAGCTTTCCTGCTGATTTGACATTATGCTCTATTCAACCTATATACTCTGAAAAACAAAGAGTAGTTAAAATTTGATAGGAGATTTGTAGCTGATGGGGTTATTTCAGAAGCTAAAAAACATGTAATTTTTACTTTATAAGCATAAGGATAAATGAACAGAGCATAATCATGCTTTGATACAATTCAATCCACACTCTTGTCATTCAGATCCCCTCCTTGATTTGGAGTAAACTCCATAAAGAAATTTCTGAATGCAAGAACTGATTTTATCTCTGGAGATCCTTAACGATCCTCAGTATGACATGGATTTGGACAGAGTAATGATTCTAAATCAGCTCGATTGGAGGTGATCTTGTTCTTGAAGATTAAAATAAAAATGGAACTTCTCAATGTATAATATTCTGCTAATTCTGGTGGCATTCCTCTTGGTATTGCTCAATGCCTTTTTTGTATCTGCAGAATTCGGCATGGTTAAACTCAGATCAACAAGAATCCAGGCAATTAAAGAGAATTATGGGCTAAGAGGACGAATCCTCGAGCAAGTACACCAAAATCTGGATGCGTATTTATCGGCATGTCAGTTAGGTATTACTCTCGCCTCATTAGGCCTGGGATGGATTGGAGAACCTGCTTTTGCAGAGCTATTGAAACCAGTATTTTTCATTTTAGGTATTACATCACCTCATGTAGTTGTTATTTCTGCTTTTTTCGTCGCATTTTTTATTATTTCGTTTCTTCATATTGTAATAGGCGAATTAATGCCTAAATCACTTGCTATTCGACAATCAGAATTTATTTCAATATGGACTGCGGTACCATTGTATGGGTTTTATTGGGTCATGTATCCTGCGATTTGGTTGTTAAATACTTGCTCCAATTTTTTTCTTAAACTATTTGGAATGGATATAACAAACGAATATGAAGGTTTTTATTCGAGCGAGGAGCTTAAATTAATTTTAAGTGGACAACATCTGCAAGCCGAATTAAAAGAAGATGAGCGTGAAATCCTTGAGCATACGCTGGATTTAGCGGAGTTGAATGTCACTGAGGTCATGCGCCCTGCTGATGAAATGATTGCAGTAGATATAAACGAGCCATTTGAGATGATTAAAGATAAAATTTTAAAATATCGTTATAGTCGTTATCCAGTTTATGATTCCAATATAAGAGAAATGATTGGTGTTATCCATGTTAAAGATTTATTTGCGGATTTATTTCTCCAAAAAGACATAAACACTTTAAAACCTTATATACGCCCAGTATTGAAGGTAAGTCATAAATTACCAGCCATGGATCTGCTTCGCAAATTCCGAGCAGGCATGCCTCATTTTGCCTTGGTCTATAAATACAAGTCCAGTTTACTTGGATTTGTAACCCTTGATAATTTGCTACATGTTATGATTGGACGGATTAAGGATGAGTTTCACAAAACTCACGAGGATTGGGTAAAAAATCCGGACGGAACCATAACGACAAAAGGCGATTGTTCACTTTATTCCCTGGAAAGGGCTCTTGACTGCGATATTACCTTATCTCTGGATGAAGAAGAACTCAATACACTGTATGGACTCATCATTACACGTTATGGGAAACTACCACAGGAAGGTGAGATTATTCAGTTTATTGAATTTGATGCTCTAATTGAAAAAGTACAAGATTCTTTTATAACCAGAATCAAAATCATTCCCAAGCCTCATAACCAGGAATAACACTCACTCTGTGGTATCAAAGGCATCTCGCATGCCTTTGATATCAAACTCACACATTAGTTTAACGTCAATTCGATATAAGTAAAATCCAAGGTTTTGCTTATATCGAACTGGATATTTTGAATGGATCCCGTACAAAAAGCTTCGCTTTTTTACGGGATAACATTTGTTTAGCGGCATAAAAATCATAAATGCCTTTTATGTCGAACTCACGTTAGTTTAATGAGGACATATCAATAACAAATCGATATTTGACATCCCCTTTTAGTAATCGTTGATAAGCGGAATTGATTTCATCTATTTGAATTAATTCAATATCTGAAGTAATTCCATGGGATGCACAAAAATCCAAAACTTCTTGAGTTTCTTTAATCCCGCCGATTAAAGAACCATTGATACTGAGTCGTTTTAGAATTACAGGAAACATAGAGACTTCGAGTGGATCCGAGGGTAATCCAACCTGAGTAAGTTGCCCATCCACTTTAAGAAGGTTCAAATATTGACTGATATCATGTTTGGCGGAAACGGTATCAAGAATAAAGTCGTATTGATTGGCTAGCGCTTGCATGGCTATATTGTCAGTGGATAAGACAACATTATTAGCTCCCAAATCCATCCCTGCCTTGATTTTATTTTCAGAGGTTGTAAAAACAGTTACAAAAGCCCCCATCGCCCGGGCTATTTTAACGGCCATATGCCCTAGACCACCAAGACCAACGATTCCCACTTTACTCATTTTACCCACTTTGGCTTTTTTTAAGGGAGAGTAAGTGGTTATTCCTGCGCATAATAAAGGAGCCGCAGCAGCGGGATCCAGAGATTCATCGACCTTTAATACAAAATCTTCGACGACTACAATGTATTTGGAATAGCCGCCGTAGGTGACTCCACCTAAATGATTATCGGGACTATTATAGGTATAAGTGCTACCTGATTCACAATATTGTTCTTCATTTTTTTGACAATAGGTGCATTGACGACATGAATCAACCATACAACCAACGCCGACTAAATCTCCTGCGGCGAATCGATGGACTTTATTTCCTACTTCTTTAACACGTCCAATTATCTCATGTCCAGGTACCATGGGATAAAGCGCTCCTGCCCAATCATTATTGACTTGATGCAGGTCTGAATGACAAATACCACAAAACAATATTTCAATAGCAACATCTTTTTCGCCAATGGAACGTCGATCAAAAGTGAAGCGCTGTAAAGGTGCACCAGCTTTATATGCGGCATAGCCAATAGTTTCTGACATTTTCTATCCTTAAAAAATTAATATACATTACTCCAAGTGTGATAAATCCAAAAAATCTCAGTATATTTGATTACAAGTAAATTTATCTACAAAATTGCTCTAACCAGCATTGCCCATAAGGATCACACACTTCCATTTCTTCACATACCGGAACATAATATCTTTGAACAGGAACGTTGATGACTACATTAGGTATAATTACATTAGGAACAATAATATTTTGTCCACCATTATAGTAATAATCTCTGTCATAGTATCCATAGTTCCACGGGCCATATGCTCTATTATAACCATCCCCGTAATAGTGTACATTTCCTCCTGTAAAGCCAATGGCTATGCTACCACCATACCAGGCGTTACCAGAGGTGCTAATAAATAAACCTAAAACCAATAAAAATATTCCGGGCATACTGTTTTTGACATATGTGCTCATTTTATACACCTCAAAAAAGCAAAATGGAGAGGACATCATAATTAAATTGCTTAACTTTTCCAAATGAATTGATTTTTAATATAGTGTTTTTACAAAACACTCCATTAAACAAGTTTTTTAATCAGATCATATAATTTGTCTAACCCCATCATTAAAAAATTGTTCTGCTTTGATCTTGGTTTTTTTGTAGTTCCTGTTTTTATAACCCTTGGGAAGTTTTCTAATAATGATTTTTGTTATTATTTTTGAAAATAGAGAGTATTCTTCAAGTTTGGTTAAGTTATTTTGAGCAAATAAAGATCATTATGTCCTATAATTTTATATATATTGAAGTGAAAATTCGGAATCAAAATGCATAAATTAACTGAACTGGAAGGCATAGGTCCAAAATATGCTGAAATGTTAAAACGAGTAGGGATTGAAAATCAGGATGATTTGTTACGTATCTGTAGTGGTCGACGAGGCCGTTTCAGGTTAGCGGAACAAACCGGTATCAGCCATAAATTGATTTTAAAGTGGACTAATCAAGCGGATCTTGCTCGAGTTAATGGTATTAATGAAGAATACGCTGAGCTTCTGGAGCGAGCTGGGGTTGACTCAATTCCAGAGTTGGCTCACTGTAACCCCGAACAACTGTATAGTTCATTAAAAGAGAAAAATGAAAAATGTCATTTAGTGCGGCGCATACCTGGATTATCTCAAGTCGTGACTTGGGTAGAACAAGCCAAGAAATTACCACGAGCAGTTTATCATTAAAGCAAATTTAGAATGAATGTGTTGAATATTCAATTTCATTTTTTAAGTTTTTTTGTCATGACGTCATCAAATAATTTTCGTTTTTCTTCAGATAATTCAGCGCGACGAATGATCATCATTTCTTCTATGGTTCCTTGTACACAATCGGGCGTAAGGCGATCTGTGATTAATACTCCATTCAGATGATCAATTTCATGCTGCAAAACACGTGCGTAAAAGCCAATTTCATTCTGCTGATGATATTGTCCTTCTTCATCATAATATTTAAGCTGGATCTTATCATACCTTGGGACTTTTCCTGCCTTACTGGAAACGGAATAACAACCTTCAAAATCGCTAACGAAACTGGCATTTGGTAAAGGTTTGTAACTTGGGTTTATCAAAATGTGCATTGGGTAAATTTTTGCATTATCACGTAGAAGCTGGGCTTCTTCAGGTATATACACGGCAATAATCTGTTTAGCAGAATTGACCTGTGGCGCCGCCAAACCGACTCCTCCCAAGGTATACAATTTTTCTTTCATTGCTTCAATTAATTCTTTATCTTCCTGATTCAAAGGAAATTTAATATCGCATGCTCGAGTCTTTAGCATTTGACAGTTTTCAGTTTTTTCTATGGTAATAATTTCTAAAGCCATGACTTGTGACATCCCTAATAATAAGCTTATTAAAATAAAAAGTTGTTGATATTTTTTCATATAGGCAGACTTCATTAAATACCTATCCTTTTCTACATCCAAACTGATATTCATCTTTCAATTTTTCCCAATCAGAAAAATGCTTACGTAGAATAGATACGTGCCTATTTTTCTTCAAGCGTAAAATTGAAATCTGAGCACCAGCTCAGCTTTATTCTATGTATTCCAATTTATTTCGTCGGATGGAAATAATTTAATTGATTTATCCCATTTTTCCACACTGGATACCATAACAATTGAGTCTTTTTTTGAAAAGACCTCAATTCTGCAAAACAAATTGATATGTGTTATAAAGTAAGGTTGAATTTTCATAGGAGGTATGGATGATTGATGTCGGAAAAATAATAACTGACTTGGCTTGGCCTATTAGCATATTACTAGCTTGGTTTATAGGGGAGCTTGGATATCGATGGGCAAAATTGCCTCATATTAGTGTCTATGCGATAGTCGGATTTTCACTAGCATCAACTCAAATAGGATTATTACCATCTATTCAACCGCCATCTATTTTACTTTTAGCCAATATTGGATTTGGGCTAATCTTGTTTGAGTCGGGTTATAGAATCAATTTACGATGGTTAACTTATAATCCTTGGGTGGCAGTATCCAGTCTTACTGAAGCGACGCTAACATTTGGCCTGGTGTATATTTTATTAAAATGCTTTGGCCTGCAATCTTCTACTTGCCTACTGTTAGCTTCTTTGTCAATGGCGACTTCTCCCGCAACTGTGGTAAGAGTGATAAATGAACAACGAAGCTCAGGTCAAGTGACAGAGCGTGTTTTACATCTTTCGGTATTAAATTGTGTATTGGCCGTTTTTTTATTCAAAGTAATCATTGGATTAGTAGTTTTTAGAACTTCAGGAAACATTTGGGAAGCAGCGTATGGCAGCTTAACAGTCACAGCCATTTCGATCATTTTGGGAATCATTTTTGGTGTAGTGATGCCTGTCCTGCTCAAAACAATTAAAAGTACTTGCCCAGATAATACATTGGCATTTGCTTTTGCTGTAATATTACTAGTTATTCTAACTCATAATTTAAAGCTATCTCCGGTATTGGCTACCTTAACTTTCGGGTTGGTTTCTCGTCATGGGCGTATGGTGTTTAATCCTTCACAACCTGGGTTCGGCACATTGGGGGACTTGTTGTCGGTGTTATTGTTTGTATTTATTGCAGCAACCATAGAATGGAAAAGAGTAGTAATTGGTGCTTGGTTGGGATTATCAATTATCACCGTGAGACTAATTGCAAAAATTGCTGGGATTAGTTTATTTGCCCATATTAGTGGTATTTCACTTAAGAAAGGCATCTTAACTGGTTTGGCCATGACACCTATCTCTGTTTTCGTTATTCTAATTCTCGAGCAGAGTCGTTATGTTGGTATTAATTTGGTGGACACTCTTGCCCCACTCGCTATGGTTGCTTTGACTCTGGAAATACTTGGTCCAATAATGGTTCAACGCGCTTTAATTAAAGCGAACGAGATCCCTGCTATTAAGGAGTTTTGAAATGCCTTTACAACCATTCAAAACATCTAAGTTACTGACTATGGGAGTTGAGCTGGAATTACAATTAATTAGCTTAAGTAATTTTGATTTGACTGCGGCTAGTCCTGATATGTTGGAGCTTTTAGGACGCTCATCTTTCCCCGGTAGTTTTACACCTGAAATCACGGAAAGTATGTTAGAAATATCCACTGATGTTCATGAAGAATATGATCAATTGCTGAATCAACTGTTTAATATACGTGATGCACTGGTAATGGCTGGAGACCGATTAAATATTGGTATTTGTGGTGGTGGGACTCATCCATTTCAGATGTGGTCTGATCAACGAATTTTTAATAAAACCAGATTTATTGAAGTGTCGGAATTATATGGGTATTTAACTAAACAATTTACTATTTTTGGTCAGCATATTCACATTGGTTGCAGGGACGGTAATCAAGCTCTTTATTTACTCCACTCTTTAAATCGTTATATCCCTCATTTTATTGCATTGTCGGCATCATCTCCTTTTGTTCAGAGTAAGGATACTTTATATAACTCCGCCCGATTAAACTCGGTATTTGCATTTCCGTTAAGCGGACGAGCCCCCTTTGTATTAAATTGGGATGAATTTGAACTCGATTATTTCGCGAAAATGGAGCATACCGGTATCGTCAAAAGTATGAAGGATTTTTACTGGGATTTAAGACCAAAGCCAGAATTTGGAACAATTGAAATGCGGGTTTGTGATACTCCTCTCACGGTTGAAAGAGCGGCTGCTTTAGCATGTTATATGCAAGCTCTTTGCAGTTATTTATTGGAAAATAAAGAGCCTCCTCCCCACGAAGACGACTACCTTGTGTATAATTACAATCGTTTTCAAGCGTGTCGATTTGGTTTGGATGGAACCATGGTTCACCCAAAAACCTATGAGCAAATAGTGCTTCGTGAAGATATTTTAACTACTTTACGTCGGTTGAAACCTTATGCTAGTCAATTAAATAGTACTTTGGCATTGGAACATATTTATGAAGTCACTCACAAAGGCAGTGACGCCAATTTTTTGAGAGAAAAATATATGGAGCATAGGACTCTTGAAAGTATTGTCAATGAGTCATTAAAGCAATTCAGATATCCTAAATAATTTTTTTGTTATTGCCCATGTAAAAAACAGATTGATATGCAGAGATACATTAATATAATAGCGCTTTTCAATTTCTGATTTCAATTTGTCTATGAAAGAGAATAATGATAAACAAATTTTAAATCCCTCACTCAAGTATTCTGGCGGATTGTTTTTAGCGGCCTCTTTGGCTGCATATAGCATGTTTCGTAAGGGAAACTATCGTGTTGCTTTTCTTTTTTACTCGAAATGCGGTAGTGGAGGATTAAACTTTTATAAACAGCAGGAAAACGGTAAATTGCAACGTCTGTTCGCAATTGATTACCATACTTTTTGGAATAACTCAAAAAAACAAAACGTTCGTAAGCTTCATTATCATCGAGGTGAAAACTCTAGCCAAATGAAAAAGCATCGGCCTTATGAGGGAGGATGGTAAAATATTAACTCTCTTTATACCCCATAGCTACTAATAGACAAGGCCCTCCATAAATGACATTCAGTTTATGATCCAAACAAAATTGAACAGCCAGATCACTTTCTGCCCCCGGCTGCATCCATATGTTTTTAATTCCTTTTTTGACCGCTTCAGTTACGATTGTTTCAGTAACAGAGGGGGGAGTGATGATAGAAATGCTTCGCACACTAACAGGTAATTCATTTATTGATTGGATAACAGGCAAACCTTCAATAATGGATTCATGAGGATTGACAGGATAAACTGTTTTGCCATGCTGAAGATAACATCGCAATACTTTGTTGCCGTATTTTGCTCTATTAGAAGAAGCACCAATTACAGCAAAAGCAGTGGATTTTAAAAATATTTCTATCAGTTGATTTGTCATGCCCAGATTAGCTCCTAAATCTAAAGATGACATTATCTTAAAATGCAATTGCACAATACAAATATAGCAGACAATCAGGTACCACACTCTTTTTTATTTTTAACGGGGTTTATTTTATTTTCTCCATACATGACAAAAAATCTGTCATGTTTTAATAAAGTATTGACCCTCACGTAACGTGATAGATTATAATCACTTTGTTTTTTAGAGTTATATATGAAATTTTATAAGATTAAAGAAATCAGCAAACTGACTTCGCTAAGTATTCGTACTTTACAATACTATGATGAAATCGATTTGTTAAAACCGTCAAAACGCACAGAGTCGGATTACAGATTGTATTCATCTGATGATTTATTACGTTTGCAGCAAATAAGCACCTTAAAATATCTGGGGTGTTCGCTTGCTACAATCCGAAAAATTATCCAGCATCCGGATTTTGATCTCAACACCTCATTAGCTCTGCAAGCCAAAGCTTTGCAGAAACAGGCAGAGCAAATTCATGAAGCGTCTTCTTTATTAAATTATATTGCAACACAACTTGAAGCTGGGCAACCAATAAATTGGTATAGCACCGCGCAAATCATTACTATTTTGGAGGCATCAACGATGAATAAGGAACTGGAAAGTACTTATCAGAATATGGCAGATCAATCAGAGCTTGGGCAAACATCAAATTATGATGATCACTATAATCCTAAAAGACTATATCCTATCCCCAGAGCCCAAAAACGCCAGGAAATTAATTTGGACCCTAAAATTATAACCTTTCATGGTTTTGACTGCTGGAATCATTATGAGGTTTCCTGGTTAAATTCCAAAGGTAAGCCTATTGTTGCTATGGCGGTGATTTCGTATGATTGTCATTCACCCTGTATTATTGAATCAAAATCATTAAAACTATATTTTAACTCTTTGAATAATACGATATTTTCTGATAAAGAGGAGGTTGCTCAAACTATTAGTAAAGATTTAAGCAATTGCATAGATGCCGAAGTAACAGTCACCGTTACTCTATTATCTGAGATAACCAATCAAACTATCTATTCTTCATTCACAGGAATTTGTCTTGATCAACTTGATATAGAATGTTCAATCTATCAAGTGACATCAAGTTTTCTTTCTACCTCATCCGAACTGGTTGACGAAATACTTTATTCTGATCTACTTAAGTCAAATTGTCTGGTAACCAACCAACCGGATTGGGGGAGTGTACAAATTGCTTATCGCGGTAAAAAGATAAATCATGAGGGCTTGCTGAAGTATCTGGTTTCATTCCGTAATCATAACGAATTTCATGAGCAATGTATTGAACGGATATTTACCGATATTATGCGGCTTTGCCAACCAGAATCATTGACGGTTTACGGACGATACACAAGGCGGGGAGGGCTTGATATTAACCCTATTAGGTCAACTGAGCCCTGTATTTTGGATGGGCAAAATATCCGTTTAATACGCCAATAAATAATGAAAGTAAACTCACAGTTATTCGTTCCCTTATGATGGTCTCAGCTCGGATTATCATTAGAACCGAGCCGCGGTCATAAGGGAGCAGAAAGAGACCTGTTTGTGCATGGTATCAAAAATTGGGATTTTTGATAGAGTTTGAGCATGTTGGCCATAGGAATAATTTGATAGGGTGTTATCTGATAAAGAGAATCAATGAGGTTTAAAAACGCGATGGATTAGGGTCTGTTTCCAGATTCTAGTCATTAATTTTCAATACATTACCTTTTTCTTGTGTTAGCATTAGCGCGAAATTCGCACCAATTCAGATATAAATCTTAAATTAAGATCTAAAGCCGAGATTACTCGAAGCTTATCGATTGGTCTATCACTAAAATCCATGGATTAAAAACACACTCTCAATTTGGAGTTTCTTTTTACTATATAAATAATGCATTAGGGAGGATCTATTTTATATGAAGAATTATTATAAATTACTTGTAGGAGCTACTTTACAGGTATTTTTAGCATTAAGTTGCGCGGGTGGCGCTGGCCCAATTGAAAACAATGATTCTTTCCTGGTTTATATTCCCAATTTAAAATCAGGATATGAATTTTCTGCTACGGCTTTTTATCTGCAACCTGGGGCAAATAATTTAGGGTGGGGGGTCATTACTACAGTGCTTCCAATACCATCACCTAATTGGCAGGTTGTTACTTTTAATCCAGATTATCAAACGGGTTTTAATATAGGCGCACGTTATGTGTTTGCTAACTCTGGAAGCGATTTGCAGTTGAACTGGTCCCATCTTCATACTAACGATACAGATAATGTTTTGGTTAATCCTGCCTCACAATGGATTTCTCCTTTTTCTCAAACAGGTACCCCTCCTACTCCCTCTGGTCAAATCACTGGAGTAGCTTTGCTGAAACTTGCACATGCTAGCCTTAGTTTTAATTACGATGCGGTTAATCTGGATATTGGAAAATTTATTAATTTTGGTTCTAAACTTCAAACAAGACTTTTTACAGGGTTAAGCAGCGCCTGGATAGAAGAAAAGTTGATATCGACTTTTCGTGGTTTTTCACTTCCTATACTGTCACTCAATAATACTTCCACTTACAAAGGCGTTGGTCCGAGACTTGGATTTAATAATAGTTATTCAATTGTTCATGGAGTTAATTTAGTTGGACAACTTGCAGGCTCTGTTTTATATGGCAGAATGCAACCAGCCCAGTATCAATTCACTGGCACTTCCCAACAATTGATTATCGCTGGAATTTTTGTGAATCGAGAGGGGTTAGGTAATCCTGGTGTCAACCAATTGGTTCCTGCACTTGATGCAAAAATTGGGCTAAGCTACCTCTATACATTAAAACAAAATTATCAATTGAACTTTGAAGCAGGATATATGGGTGCTTTATATTTTAACCCACTGTCTAGCTATGAGACGAATAACAATGTCATTGCCTTAGATACTGGTTCATTATCTACAGCAAGTGCCAAACACACGCAAAGCAATTTTTCGATAGGGGGTCCTTACGTTACGGTCAGTTTAAGGGCGTAAGCGTATTTGAGAATTGTTACAATGATATGTCTTGGTTCAACAAAGCAGGGTAGCTTGATTCCCGGTTTTTTCTTGTATCAAGACATGAGTCATCACCAGATTTTATATTGATTTCATCGGAATTATTTATTTGCAGTTCTAATTGTTTTTTTCAGCACGAAAACAGGTGATCACGTGATCATTCACCATACCAATTGCTTGCATATAAGCATAGATGATTGTTGAGCCAACAAAGCTCATCCCTCGTTTTTTTAAGTCTTTGGATAGTGCATCCGATTCTTTACTGATTGCAGGTATTTCTTCCATGTTTTTAGGACGATTTATTTTAGGTTTCCCATTAACAAATTGCCAAACATAGGAATCAAATGATCCAAACTCCTGTTTGATAGCCAAAAATACTTTCGCATTCTGTCTGGTAGAGAAAATTTTAAGTCGATTACGAATGATTTCAGGATTATTTAATAAAGCATTCAATTCGTCATCAGTCATTTGAGCTACGGCTTGTGGATTAAATTGCTTAAAGGCCTGACGGTAGCCATCGCATCTTTTTAATATGGTTTCCCAGTTTAACCCTGCCTGAGCCCCCTCTAGAATCAGCATCTCAAAATGTTTTTCGTCTTCATGAACAGGTACCCCCCATTCCGTATCATGGTATTGTTCATAGTGAGGTTTGTTTTGTCCCACCCAGTCACAGCGATTTACCGTTATCATGTGCTTCATACTTATTTATTTTATAGGAAAAATATTTATTCTTGGAAATGGTGGCTTTTACATAATTTGTCAACTATGCTTTGTGAACTATTTCATTAAGTCGTATGAGTTGTCAACAGACCCTGGCGGTTTAAATCAAATTTCTCTTAAAAAAACAAAATAAAAGGAGAGTTTTATGTCACAGGCTACGTTTGGAGAGTTTTGTTGGAATGAATTAGCTACTGCAGATGTAAAAAAAGCAAAGGATTTTTATAGCGAAGTCTTTGGCTGGCAATTCAGGGATATAGAATCAAAGGAAATGACCTATACCCTTATTAAGTGTAATGGTAAAGAAATGGCAGGTATATGGCAAATTCCAAAAGATCAACAAAGTCAAATTCCTCCTCATTGGATGGCTTACATTTATGTGCAGGATGTAGCAGATGCTTTAAAACGAGCAAAACAACATGGGGCTCAGGAGGTCAAAGGAATAACTCAAGCCGGAGAAATGGGCCGCTTTGCAATCATAGTTGATCCAAGTGGGGCTCATGTGGCCTTATGGGAATCTTTTGGCCAATAGTGATATATAAGCCAAGATATAAGAAAATTTAAAAAAGAGTTGGGCATCGTTCGTGAGCAACTTAGCGACGCCCAACAACTCGTTCATACAAAAGGGTTAAATTTTATTTCCTGATCTTTGGTTGTGTTTACAGGCTTCTCTGGAGCAGTAGCTAATATTTTATCTAATCCCCCATGTTTGTTAACAATATTTCCTAATCGCCCATCAGCAAGAGCATCTTTTTCTGATTGATCCAGTGCACATTGTTCATGGCATTTAGGATCAAGGATTTTCTGCAATTTACTAGCGGCACTTAATTTGACCTCACGAGATTTGCTATTAAAATGATCTGTTCCGAAGATTAAATCTTGAATGAAATAAAGTACACCCGCGATGCCTAAAAAATTATAGTGGTAATTCCATTCGTTTTTTCTTTCATTCATGTATTGGGTTAATTCGTTATAAATAGGATGAACAAGTTTTGATTTATCTTGCATTGGAGAAAAAACAGTGATTTTGGGAGCTGAAATTCGTTGTTCCGTTTTTACCTTGGCATCACGAGAATGCAATTCTCTTTCAATAAATAATTCAGTTTGTTGACATGGTGTATAACCTTGCTGAGTGATTTGCTCAAAAATTCTAGCGCATGCCTCATAGAGTTCATTATACTCGCGTTGAACATCCTTTTCTTTTGAACTCAAGTATTTAGAAGCTGATTGGAACAAAGTTAAGCTCGAGATGAATTTTAGATCATCTGGATAGCCACCCATCAAATTCGCTAAGTGAGTATTCTTCAGTTTTTCTTCAGTAAGTTTAACTAATTCAAAGTAACGTTTAAAAAGTATAGGGTCTTTTAAATAATCACAAGCTTCATTAAAATCTGCAATCCCATATAATTTTGCAGACGGACTTTGGCCTAAGTGTTCCAATTGAGGAAAAATATACCAAATCCAGTGGTTTTTTTTTCTTCCGCTTTGTATTTCACTGAATGCTTGCCTATACCCGCCAGTACTATCGTCCTGAGCTTCGTGGAAACGTCCTAATTTTTTATTTTTGGACATAGAATGTTCTCTTAAATTGATCTGTTTTTGTAATCATTGCTAGTGAACAACGCATTAATTGATCACTTGTAGTTCAATTATAACAAAAATTAATAAAATAATAGTATTGATTAATTATTGGTTTTCTCTTTATTTAGTTGGCGACAGTTTTTCGGTTGTTACTTCCTGGGGTTCTTGCTGTGTTGTTTTTATGTTTTTACGAGAGATTGGGCTACTAAACAAAGGCGGTGCGTTATCTGATGAAATGACATTATCCTCTGTCAGGGCAACGCTAGTGGTTTCATCATTGTCTGACAACAAATTTTTCATATGTTTGGCATGACTTGAGTGACTTGCTGAATTAGGATTTAATTCTCGATCATAAGCATTCAACGCTTCATCTAAAATAGCTTCTTCATGTGCCGTGGTTTCTTTTGCTTTTAATTGAGCCTCTTCCATTTCTGTGATTTTTTCAGCAGTCCATCTTATTAAACTGGTAATAGCCATAATCGCACCAATTGCTGCTACAACAGGCAGCATAAATGGAGGAGCAACAATAGTACCAGCGGCAACAAGTAATGCGGTTACTGACAGAATGGTGCCTGCTCCTGCTAGAGCAAAGGTAGTGTAGCTTAAGAGTAATTTTAAAGTGGAATTCCGATTATCTTGCTCTAGATGACTAATACGAGGTGTGATTTTTTTAATACTGTTGTCTGTGGTAATTATTTTTTTTTGCAACGATTTGACTTCGTTTAAGAGTACCTTTTTTTGGGTGCTGTCAGTTACTGAATTAAACAAAGCAATCTTATCTACCAGTGTTTTTAGCTGTAATGAACGTTTGGTATAAAGTTTCTGGAGTTTGGAGGCATCCTTATTCTTGTTTTTTCCAGGGATGATGTTTTTGCTCTTAAGTACTTCATTAATGAAGTTTAATTCGTCATTTAATTGTTTTTTTTCAGATTTATCTAGATTAGGTTTTTCAAGTTCGTGTTTGAGCTCAATAGCGCGGATCTCAAATAATTTATTATATCGATTATTTTTAGGCTCTGTTCGATTATCTACTAATTCAGTGAATTCCTTTTTTAGTTTGTAAGAATTGGCCAATTGATATTTTTCAGCAACTTTTCCAAAGAATCCTATGCCTTCGATGATTGTTATTACAGAAGAGACTACTGTTCCTATAATTGCTGCGGCCAAAGCACCAAGTGTGAGGGCTATGATAGAAAGGGTAACTAGCGTGGCTATCAGAACAGACGAAACTATTTTTTCAGCAATGGATTTTTTCGGATCACTCACAATTGAAATTGACTGGGCAATTATTGCCAATAATTGAAACACCCCACCGATGAGTGGAATTTCTCGGTATGAATTTAAAAAAGCGGAAATTACATTAAATACGTTAGTTATTCCATACATTATTTTTGTTGCGAAAGAACTGCCTTCATGAATTTGCTGCTCAACAGGTGTGTTTAACTTATGGTTTTGAATCTTTTTCTTAAGTTTTGTCATGCCAACAGATGGCATTGTATTTGTTTCGTTGTGTTTGGACACAAAATCCACCTTAAATTCAATTATAGATCTATATGAGTAATATTAGTACATAATTCTACTCCTTAATTTCGTTCCAGGGAAGCATTTTGTCTGAAATTTACTCATAATTTTGATGGATAAACCTATACTAAATATCTTTTAACTCTTGGCTAGCCAATAAAATTTTATTAGATCTCTTGATATTTTGCTTTAGCGAAAGGCGTAAAGGTTTCGAAGAGCGAAGTTGGCATAGAGTGAATGAGAGCCGCAGAAATCTTTACAAACAACACAGCAATAAAATAAAAGATACAGGATATGCAATTGCTCTATTGACTGTCAGCGAAAGTTTTATAATAAATGGTGTACTTTGTTTCCCAATGTGAGGAATGTGCTTGATCTGAATTAATAGAGAAAGAGATAATTTTTTTACCTTCAAGAAAATTATTTTGACTAAACAGCAATCCGAATTCGGCACTGTTTTCTACGAGAGGAGATAACAAAAAGCCTGATTTTGCCATATTGGAAATGAGTCTATATTGTTTTTGACTGCCATTTTTTAATTCAAAATTGACGTGAAGCTGATTGGGTTTAAAAAAAGCAGTTACCAATACCCCCCAAATGGTTGGTTGAATATCGATTTCAACAAAGAGGGGTTTACTCGTATTGGGTATTGTAACTTGTTCGCCAAAAGTATGAATTTCAGTTTTTAATGATTTCAAAGAGGCTATCGGTTTGTTGCCAGTTTTTTTTCTTAAAAATAAAAAATCCTTTTCCAAATGTACTGGTTGATAATAATTGATAAGTGCGGCCCAACTGATTCCATCTTCTAAAGAAGGAATTCTATTATCAATCGGCTCTACTTTAAAAATGATGTTATCCGGTTTGTGATCACTTATAAGATAATTTCTGTTTGTCTCTGCCATTTTTGGGGTAAAAACAGAGTAGCTTTGAAAGACTGGTCTGGGAGACCATTTCATTTTGGCTGCAATTAATGAGGTTTGATTGTAGGAGTAGATGTCGGTGGTGCCTGACATGATCGGAAACCCATCGCGATCTTTCAGATAATTCATAGTTAGTGAAAAATTTTGTTGTAACCAGTTTTTATTTTGAATTCTATTTTTAACACCATAATAAGCTGCCGTATAGGTCGACATAAAGTTGTCGCGTATAGATATTTTTGTATAGTGTCCATTGATGTAGGTGGCTGTATAAATTGATAGCACTAATAGTGGTAGTGTTATTTTAGAAGAATACAAATACGGCAATAAAAAAGAGGCTATTAAAACGGAAGTCCCGGCAATAAACGCATGACCAAAATGTCTCGTAAAACCGGCTTTAAAAGATAAGAAGAGAAAAACAAAAAAAACACAAAATAAAAATACCTTAGATAATATGGAAAGTTGTTTTGGAATGATTATTGATAGGAGAATACAAGAAGAGGTAATCCAAAAGAATATTATTTCTTTGCTATCGCCGTTATTTGCCATAGCTTCTGTAAAACCTGAAGCTAACGAGAGCGTGCTGCTGAAATATCCGGGTAGATTAAAAATGGTTTGTCCTGAAGACATCCAAAAAAATAACATGGAAACAATGGGGGATATAAGGCAAATCAATGCTAAAGTACGTTGCTCAGAAAGGTACATAACCAATGAGCATGAGAGAATGGTAATAACACATAATATTAAGAGAGAACCCTTGATGAGAGGGAGTAAACCCAGTGGTGTAAAAAGCAAAGCAAGTAAAATGTATGAATTGTTATTGAAAGGTATTTCTTTTCTAAGTATCAGCTTATGAATCAGTAATCCAATAATTAATGGATAAGAAAAAAATAAAGAATCTCGAGCATAGATCATACTGAAAAGAAGTATTGCAAAAGCAATACTCCAGCGCCATTTAATGCCCTTCATCAATAGAACAATAGCTATCCAGTAGAATAGGGCCAGATACAAGCTTCCTCCAACCATCATGAAATCCGTAGCAGGGTGGTAGAATTTCGTATAAATGGAAGAATAAGGCCCTAAAGTAAAAAAGATGTCTTTACCAAAAGCCAAACCTTGAGCAATAGCTTGGTTGAGTCCCACTGCCCAAGAGGCATCAAGACCGGGGGCGGGCATTTTGGGGGAAAACGGGACAAAAACTGCAATAATTATAATTAATAAAGCAAATTTTAATAACCAGTCTATTGCTTGGTGAATGATTTTGAAACCGGAATGAAGCATCGATGGATGGGTCGGCGTTTGGGTCCTGATCATCTTTATTATAGGAGCATAATGTCAATTATCATATAATAGCATCCCTTACACTTGTGTTAACAATGACTTTATTCATTTTATGCATAATTCTTTGTTCACAAGGAGCATTTCAAGCGTTCAAAAAAGAAACGATGATTTTGAAAATGTCATGATGGATGTAATGGATTGATTTGAAAAATGATTTTTTATAAAGTGTGAATTACATTAATTATCCTACTTTGCCGTGAATAAGGTTATTCACAGCATATACAATCAACTCCCCGTTTATCTCAAATAAACGTAATAGACATTAAATAACAGGAACAAACCAATAATAAAGAATATTACTGCTGCTATTTTTAGTCTCATTGGGTTATCGACAAATGACTGGCCTATTTTTACTGCGGTATCCGGACATAAAAATCTAATTAAACCACCGAGCAATACTAACCATGCAAAAAGAGTAATGACAACTGGCCACCCCATGACCCAGACATTATGACTGACGACTAAAAGTAAACCTATAATCAAGGTTACTATAGCCATAATCAATTGAGATCCGCGATGAGCTATTATCTCTGATATAGCTGATTTTGCATGCTCATTATGGAATAATAAGAATAAGCTTACTATGACTAAATACCAGCCAATCACAGTGGCTAGAAACATAGTTAACATATTACAACTCCTTATAACTACCCCCTATTATAATTATAGCAATTTTGTAAGCTATGTGCCGGAAATTTAAAGTAAAATTGGGGAGTAGACTAAGAGAGCAAGTCATTAATTTATTTGAAACAGGATTTATGAAAAAAACAATCTCTTTGTTGAAAAAGGTTTTTATTTGGTTATTTAGTTTATCTAAACTCCCTCATTAAAAACATTTTTTGCCTCGACCTTGATTTTTTTCGTAAGTCCCATGAAAAAAGAGGGATATCCTATTATGAAAAAAATTAATTTACTCAAACTAAGCACTATCTTTATCTTGTTTATAAGCACCCTTCAGGCAGCAGAATTATCAACCAAACGTATTGATCAACTATCTAATACCAAGGTCAATGTGTGGAAAACAATTATTTACCCCTCTTCCAAACAAGTTTTACCCATGCATAGACATGATTACGATCGGGTTTTGGTGGCCTTAACAGATGGGACATTGAAAATTACAAACAATAAAGGAAAAATTCATTATTTGAGGCTGAAAAAAGGCAAAGCCTATTATCTTGCCAAAGATACTCCTAATGAATTACATAATGATGAAAATATAACTAATCATCCAATTGAGGTTATAGTGATACAATTAAATAATAATTAATTGGGAATAACTAAGCATGATAGAAGCTCTTAGCCACTGAACCTGGGATCACAATTTTGTAAGAAAAATTGGATGTTTACTGTTGAGTATCCAAACTATATGTTGATCTGATAGGCAAAATGAGACCATCATTTTTGTTCAGTATTTGTGCTATTATTTGATCATTGAACTGTTTATGTACAGGGTGTCAGGAATGTATACTCAACGTGGATTAGAGGTAACGACTGATTCTATTGAAGTAATAGATAGTATCAATTATTTTCATGAACAAGTATTAAGTGCCGGCCAAAGTGCCGGACAAATTCTCGATTCAGCAAAAAATCATACCAACAATTTATTAATTCAAATTTATGCTGCTGCTTTTTATCTGTATGCACAAGAAGATGCTGCCAATCAACAGGCGAGCAGTTATTTGCAATCGGCATCACAATTATTAAAGTCGGGTAATGAGCGCGAAAAATTAATTTTTGAAGCAGTCCGTCATTGGTCAAACCGAGATTATGCCAATGCTATTAGTTTGTTTGTCACTTTACTTGAAAGATATCCCAGGGATACCTTGGCCCTTAAATTTTTAGAGTGGCTTTTTTATTGTACCGGACAGGCCTTTCAAGCGGAATATTTTCTCAAGGTATGTGATAAGTGCGCTCCTGAAAATCAGGATGAATCACATTTTTTGGCAAGTCACTCATTTGCATTAGAGCTTTGCGGGCAATATTCTCAAGCAAAGGACATGGCTGAAGAGGCTATTGCAATGAATTTACTTACCCCTTGGGCTCATCATACTTTGGCCCACGTGTATCTATTAACAAAAGACGTCGCTGGTGGCATCAATAGACTTCAAACTTTACAAAAAACCTGGAGGGATATTTTACCTTTGTTGAAGGGCCATAATACCTGGCACTTGGCATTGTTCCATTTGGCAAATCGTAATGAAGACGAAGTTAGGAAACTATACTCTGATATTTCAGGAGCTATGCCTGATACCGTGCTGGAGCAGTTGGATACTATTTCGCTATTATGGCGCATGAATATGGCAGGTTTACCGCAAGACAAGTTATTAACTCAAGTTGTCAACTATTTGGGTACCCATCCTTTAGAGTATTATACAGGTTTTACTAATGCCCATTTCATTTATTGCCTGGTGAGAGCCGGTTATAAACAAGAGGCAGATGAGTCGTTGCAAAGGATGAAAGCTTATGCTAATTCACCTTCTTCTGACGCGGTATGGGGGGATTTGGTTTTGCCCTTGTGTCAGGGGATCTATGCCTTTGCTGACGAAGATTACGAGAATGCCCGAGGCTTAATGGAACCTGTGATTGGTGAATGTGCACAGTTGGGTGGGAGTGATGCGCAGATAGAACTGTTTTTTCAAACCTATTTGCTGGCTTTGCTAGGTTGTAAGCAAGAAGATAAAGCGTCGCAGTTTTTCTCAGAACATTTAATTCATTATGATAAAACCCCGTTAAGTGAGTGGTGGTTTCAATCAGCTAATAAGAATTAGATTGAAATCTTTGAAGTTAGAGAAGTTCTTCATTCAATATTTTGGATAAGTGATGTACTTTATCATTCTGTTTTCCAACAGGTTGGTGTGCTAATTTTCCCAGCGGCAGGTAATTTGATTGTAACCATGCCACACTGGTCTGTTCTAAAAAACGGGATACCTAATGTTCTCATGCTTTGTAATGTCTTGGTATGCGGAAATTTAAAACGATTATCAAACCCTAATGAAGCAATAGCATAAAGTGGTTTTACCTCGAGTAAAAAGCGATACGAAGAAGAGGTATTACTTCCATGATGAGGAACAATTAAAACTTCAGATGTGAGTTGACTACCATAGGTCTTTATCAGGTAATCTTCGGCCATTTTTTCAATATCCCCTGTTAACAAAACGCTGCCGGTTTGGTTACTCACCTGTAAAATGCAAGAATTGTTATTTTTTTTAGGAAACGATTCCCTGATAGGGAAAAAGCGGAATTGCACTCCATCCCATTGCCATTGAGGATATAAATGGCAATTGGTACTATGCTTGTAATAATGAGGATCGTTGACTAATAATTGGTGGACTGGCATGTCTGCTTCAATGGATTTTAATCCACCTTTATGATCTCTATCAGGATGACTAATTACGATTTTATCAAGTGCTTTTATTCCTGAATCCTTAAAATAGGGTAATATCACCATTTTTCCTAAATCGCTACCTTGAAAATAAGAATCTCCAGCATCATAAAGTAAAACGTGATGTTGTGTTTGTACCGTTACGGCTAACCCTTGCCCAACATCTAATACATTAATTAATACTTCTCCTGGTCGAATTGCAGTGCGGGGTGGAAATAAAGGAAGAATGAGCCAGAGAATGGCTAAATGTTTGAATGGTTTTACTGGCAATAATACTATCAAAAACAGACCTGACATCATGGCCAGCATCATTGTTATTGAAGTAATGGACCAGGAAATATTGATTCCAGCCAATAGCTCGGTCCACGTCAATCCTTTAATCAACAAGGAAACAAGCCAGGCTAATGGTTGCATAAATATCCATGACCAACTGAATGAACTCATTATCATGGTAAGTAAAGCCAAGGGTACTATCAGAAATCCAACCAAAGGGATTGCAAATAAATTTGCGATAAATCCATTAAGAGAACCATAGGAATACCAAAAGAAAGTCAAAGGCATTAACCCTATGAGGCAGCTTAATTGTAATGCGAGTTTTTTTCTGTATTTTTTCAGTTGCCAACGTTGATGAGTCAATAATAAGCAGGCCACTGCAAGGAATGAAAAATAGAAACCTTGCATGAATGCCGCATGAGGCTCAATAAGCAAGACGGTAAAAAGCGCATACCGCCATATTTGCCATGGAGTATAGCGCTGTTTTCCAGTTCGATATATTGTGTAAAAAAAACATCCAATTAATGCTCTCTGCACAGGTGGTTCAAACCCAGCTAGAAAAGCATAAGGTATTGCTGCCATTAATCCCCCCATACTGGCAAAGGTGATTGCAGGTATGAATAGACAGCATCGGTAACTCTTTGACCAAATCCATTTTAGAACCATAAATACCAATCCTGATATCAAAGCGATATGCTCTCCGGATATGCCGAATAAATGTATAGTTCCAGTTCGTCGGAACAAATCCCATTTTTCCTGGCTGATATGGTGAGTTAAATTTAATGTCAAAGCCTCTAGAATACCTGCAGTTTCTAAGTCAGGTGCGAGTTTTGCTATAGCAGATCCGAGATTCTCTCGTATGGATAACCAATTGAATGAAGGGTGAGACGTACTTATCAGTCTATTATCTTTTGTTCTAATATAACCAGTCCAGTGGATATGGCGAGTTGCAAGTGAATTAACATAATTAAAACGTCCTGGATTGTGGAAATTACGAGGTATTTTTAATTTAACGGATAATTTCCATCGTTGACCAGCTTTTAAAACAGGTGGTTTGTTATACCAACTTAACTGGACTACACCTTGAGCAATATTGTTATTAATTTTTTCAATTGCAAAATGAAATTGTGTTTTATTTTGTCGTTGATTAGGAATTGAGACAATTGCTCCCTCAAGAGTTGCCTGAGCAATTACCTGGCTATCAGGCATTCCCGTAGGTGATACAAACCATTGGTGCACCAAGGCAATACCACAGCCAAAAATAAAGAACAATATAATAGAAAGCCTGGGGATTATAAAAAAAAATGATGGGATTGCTACGAAAAGAAGATAGATATTATGGGTGTATACATAGAGTATGCCCATTAAAAAGCAAAAAATTTCCATTTGAAACTAAGTTGGACTTCCATTGTTGGAGAGAATGTACAAGAAGATATTACTTTATGTAAAGAATTTTTTGTGAAATTAACGTGAGTTCGATATAAAAGGCAGGAAATGCCTTTTATATCGTTAAACGAACGTTATTTCGAAATGCGCAGCAATGATACGGGCCACTCCAAAATAGTTCCGTTCGATATAAAAAATAATGCTATTTTTTGATATCGAAATCACTTGAATTAGATAGGATTCCAACACTCTGTTTCAGCATTTGCAGACGAATCAACCGCTGTTTTTACGTTCGCTTGATTGATTGACATGCTGGCACACTCTGTATCTCTATTCTGAGTTCCAACAGGCGTTGCGGTTAAAGTATATGTCGTAGCTGTGAGATTTGATATATTGATTGTATAGAATCCCTGCGGTGATGTTTGGGGAAAAGCGGGTAAAGCCCCACAAGCGGTAGCATAAGAAAAATTCTGTGAATAACAACGCTCCAGAATGATTTGATCTTGTGTTAGTGTGGCATGGGCATCGGCACGGCGTGATTCCAGAATATATTGTAAATAGGATGGGTAGGCAATTGAGACTAGAATCCCCATGATTGCCAGGGAAATCAGGAGCTCAACCAAGGTAAAGCCTAAATTTCTCAGGTTGTGGTTCTTTATAATAGACTTTTTCGGAAACTCTATTGTGGTGACGAATTGCTTCGTCGATATGGTTCTTGAATCCACCTGTCCTAGCGTGTATGCTCGAGTTCTGTACTCCGCTACTCCTGGCGCTTTATTCCCTGCAGCGAGTTTCTGAAAAAGTCTAATGTTTGAATCCTGCATTTTATATCCTCTATTGAATTTGCCACCACCCTATTTTTCTTGGTGTAGTGTTAGGGGCAATGACAGTTGTTTGTGTGCCGTCCGATTGTGTAATTAAAATCACTAAATTATTATCAGCATTGGGTCCCAGAACGACTGGCGAATTAGCATAACTATTTGATAATCCAATGCCTACTGGGTATAAACCACTGTATTGATCAGCAGCATCAAAACCACCATCACCATTAATATCAAATCGAGCATATTGGAAAGCGCCTCCATTTAAGAAATTCAGCTCCAGAAGCATGGAAGAGAATCCAAATCCACACGAATTAAGAGGGGGCGTATTTAAAGTGGCTATAAATGCCCCGTTAATTAGTTCTGGAGTAGTAATCAGTCTTTGGCCGGCTATCGGCAAATCGGCAAACCAACCTACTTTATTACTCCAGTTTATAGTATTCGCTGTAGCTGTGATGATGTTTGTTGATAAACCAGAAGTCGCGGTGTTAACCAGAGTCAACGTTTGTTGCTGGAGATTGGTTCGGGTGTAGGTTGTTCCCCCAAACGGTTTATCCCACACGCCATAAATTGTTTGCGTCTGGCTATTGACTAAATCGGCCGTAGTCAGGAGTTGTCCTGTACCAAAAAGAACAAATAAACCTTGATTACGTGGATAATTTGGATTCAAGGTCACTAAAGGAGGAGTTGTTATTGGCTGTGGGGTACCAGTTGAGTCCCTAGCCTGAAATAGCACTCGAGCACTCCAATTGGCGGGATCAATAGCTGAAACATCAATTGCCCATAAATTGCCTTGTAAATCACCAGCATACACCACAGTGATAGGGTCAGCTTGTAGCCCATCCTTTTGAGCTAGAGCTACCGTCGATAATCCTTGAGGTAAATTGACATCACAGGCTGAGGGAACAGCGGCGCAAAGGTCAATTTTTCTTATTAGTGTTCCTGTTTGAGGATCGACCGCGTAAAATACTGATGTGTTATTGGTACTGTTATAGCCATTGCCAAAAAAGACTGCAAAACTGAAGGGGGAGGCACTTGCTGCTCCAATTCGACCTATTTGAGGCTTGCTATAAGTGAGTCCTAAATCAACATCGGTAAATTCCCACAAAACAGAGCTGGCAACTCCGGATTCTACGCTCAGATTTGCTGGATTAGTAATGTCCAAAGCATAGATACTCTTACCACCGGCATTTTCACCTCCAACCAGAATCGTATGCCAGGAGCTATCAGAAAATTGTACATCAGCACTTTCTGGTGAGCCATTGACAAAGAACAAGTGATTTTGATTGTAGAGAGGGGATGTGAGTTGATGGAGATTATTAAAGACCGCATTCGGAATATATGCAAAAAACTCTTCTCCCGTAGTGGTATTAAAGGCGTGAAGCATGCCATCATTTGCCCCAACGTATAAGATGGGTTGTCGATTGATATTTGCTCGTGCAAAATTAATATAACTGGTGGTTAAATAAGGGGCACGAGGCGGACCAACAAATATCACTTGACTGTCAACAATATCCCCCAGTATATGCGAACGATCTCGGAATGTTCCCCCGTTTCTTTTTTCCAGAGCCGTATTACCACGGAGGTATTCCAATCGATTTTCTCCCAACAAATCGCTAGGTTGTAATTGCGCTTGTTGGGTTGCATTAATATTGGCCCATCTAAACGGTACCCCAGCAGCAGCTATGGGATCCCATGTTGCTATCTTTCGGTTGTTTGTCCACCCAGTACCTGACACTAAAGAGTCAAGTATTGATTGCGCTGACCAGAGGATAATGTTTGTAGGTTGTCCTGTGTTTTGATCGAGTTCAAGGGCTGTCAAATTACCAGTCCAATCCTGATAAGGTGTGTCTCTTGTTATAAAGTTAGCTTGATATTCCACTGTGCTGCTGTCGATACGAGTTGAGCTGACGGCTGCCGCAGAAGTTGAGAAAGAGCCGTTTTGGATATTCGATAGAATGGAGTTCAAACTATTGACTAGTGCTTCAGGACTCGTAGCGGGATAGTAATTTTCAGTACCTCCTGCGACTGCCATGGCTTTAAGAGTTGCTGCAGCTTGAGGATTTACCGTAGGATCCACACCAGCTCCCATGCCGATGACAAAAGTAGTAACGCCATCGTTTTTTAAAGCAGTTATTTCATTAATTGCATCGGATAAAGCTTGATCATTAGTACTATTTAATGAACCATCGGCATTAAAGGTTGCCGTGACTCCATAACCGATTGCAGCAGCACTGCCTAACGGAGGCCAAAGTCTTGCCTGGAGATCCTGAGTGGGTAAACCGTCAGAAATTAAAATGATGTATTGTTTTTGTGGGCAATTACCACTAGTTGTGCCAACCGTCTTCATGAAACTTCGAGATCGGGTTAATAACCCTGCAAGAGGGGATTGCACAGCACTTGCTTTGATTTCGGTTGTTGATGTGGAGTTCGTTTCAGGTTGGAGATGAGGTAAAAAGGTATTAATGGCATTGGTAACACTTGTAGTCGTCGGATTAGTTCCAGCTGTAGTCATGTTAACTCGCATATTACCGGTATTAAAAGATTGATTACTGTAGTATCCAAAACCACGTTGCACGTACATAACCTGTTGTGAAAAAGGTACAAAGCCGGCATTTGTAGGTCCTGTAGAAAAACTTCCAATCGAAGGTCTGGTTGATGAATAGGAAAGAAGTACATTACCGCTATTGTAATTGCTGAGTGAAAAGTTTGGTGGGTAAGGAGTTGCTGGATTTGGACCATTATAACTAACAAAAACTCCTGGGAATCCACCTCCAGCATAGAGAACGTCATTAATATCCGGGTCATCACTGGATCCACCAATTTGCAAATACTGGCTTGTAGAGACTAAAGTGGTACCATATAAACTTCCAATGGATGAGCAGTTACTTGAAACGGTTGAGGAAGCAGAACCATAATTATAACAAGGGTTGATGACATATCGGTTACCAGCTACTTGGGTGTTGGTAAAGACAAAATTACTGCCAGGAGGTGACAGGTAATAAACCCAGGTAGTATAGGTACTAATATTACTGGTACTGTAGGTACCTAATGCAAAATCTGTTGTAGGCATGTAATTTTCGAGAATGGCTTTGACACCTGCTTTGGCTACATTTAGACGACTAGAACTGTTATCCACCTTATTTCCACCCTGGATAACAGTATAAGGTGCTAATCCATTGACATCCGGGCCTTGTATTGGTGGAGTGAAACCAGCAGGTACTGTATAATTCACAGGAGAACTGGAATTATACAGTGAACTTAAACTGGATGACAGAGATCCTGATCCGGTCATAATCGCTCCACTCAAGTTACCATCCATGGATTGAGAATTCCCTATTAATATCAATACTTGAGGGTGAGTTGGGCTGGCTATGATGAGTGGAATTTGTGGAATTGTTAAAGGGACGGCATATAAAGACACCGAAGCACACAACAAAATAGCTATGACCGCTCTTGGCAGGGCTTGAGTTGCTCTGTGGCATCCTTTTCTAACTATGTTCCTGAATTTTAAAGCGTCCATAATAATCAAAACCTATTGTTGAATTTGAATAGTACTTTGTATAAGTACTGATGTATTTCCGCTAGCTCCCACTGAACGAGCAGTGATTCTATATACATTACTCGGTGTTTTCATATTCTGACCTGGCATGATGACTGATGGCAGTTTTTCAAGAAAATAATTGGCTTGAGATGAGGTGTTTCCTTGAAAACTATTAATTACTGCTGAGCTACTTGCCCAGTTAATCGTTTTCCAGAGTGGGGTAGCACTTTGATCAAATAGATACATTCCATCGTTGCTCAGTAGAAAACTTTGAGCATTATAAGTGCCGTTTATAATCTGATTGATTGCTTCATTAACAGCACCTTCCGTTTTTTCAAAACTGATTTCCGAATCGGTGGCATTGGTAGCAATTCGAGTTTGAGAGGTATTTTGTGATATCTGAGTTAGAGCCAAAACAGTGAGCATTATCATAATCACGAGAGTGGTTATCAGGATATAACCATTTTGTTTTGGATTATGATTTGAGGATAGTCTGTTCATGATATTGAGTTCCTCAAGTTGATAGTCAATTCAAATACATGCCTTAACCTGTTATCTGTTGGCACGGTAATTTGAGTATCTAAAACATTATACTGTCTGGTAGTTAAGCTTCCTGAACCCAGTTGGCCCGCAATCAAAAATCCCAAACGAACGGCATAGACTTCTGCCCAATTGGTTACAGCATTGGCAGAGACGTACCGCGTAATTACTCCATTAGTACCAATACCATATTGGACTTTCATTATTTCCACGCCAGGTACTAATGGTTCGACAGTCCAGCTATTTCCAATGAGAGAGGCACGCATCAACGCACTTTGTCCCCCCTGGCCTTGGCCTACAAAAAACGCACTTTGTTGGATGGGAACGAATTGTGATCCAGTTTGAAAATTGACAGGGAAAGCGCTGTTTGCATTTTGTAATACACCAGCACCGGCATTATGAGTAATCGTTGTACCTGCTACCCCAGTAATCTGGAATACCACGGTTTTTCCGCAATCAGAGACTGCTCCAAACATTCCTGAAGCAATAGACATACCGGTAGTACCTTGTACTACAAAGGTATTACTGCCTGAATCAATGGTTGTTACTCCTGCTGGATAGCTATCGGGGGTAGAGCCTAATATAACGAGTACATCACTCCCTTGTTGAGCATTCCCGACCAGTGTAGAGTCTAATGAGGGCGACCAATTATTCGCATTGGTACTGTTTGCTGGATTGCTTTGTGTGATAGTATAGCTTGCTCCGCTTCCGTTATATCCCATAAGCATAGTTGGAGTGGTATTCAGTATTCCCAAGGGTCTTGGCCCTCCAGCATTGAGGTTGGAAAAGCTGGTGATAATTGAGCCACAGCCAGCAAATCCAGCAGATCTAATCATAGGTACGAGTAAATTGGAGATTGCGTTTTCTGTGCTTTGAATAAGATCTTGCGAGTTAGATGCTTTATAAAGTTGGCTTTGAACTAAGTATATTTGTAAAACGGAATAAGTGAGTACGAGTCCGACTAATGTGGCTATCATCAACTCTACCAGTGAAAATCCTTGTTGTAATCTGTAGTTTATATTCATATCTGACTCTGCACTCTGAATTGAACAAAATTAGCAGTTCCGGACGCAGCGCTGCTTGCTCCTAGTTCGTTTTGTGCTTTACTATCATCCCACTGGACAGTAACTGTAATGACTGTGTTTCCTGCTACACCAGAAAGAGCTGAAGTAATTGAACCACTTCCGTTAGGTAATTGAGACACGACTCTGGTAAGCCAATACCAGGTATCGTATTGGGCCAATTGACTTGGATTACACACCGATGCATTGCATAACACGGAAGGGGTACTTACCGAAGTGGGGTATCCATTGCTTCCAATATTGCTGATGTTATAACTTCCACTTGATGCGGCGTCTGAATTAGCGCGAATTCTGTCAAAAATGTCATATACTGCTTGCACTGCTTGCAGTTTTGCATAGCTGGAATTGTTTGCCTTATTACTAACTATCAACATGCTTGCAATACCTAACAAACCAATAGCCAATATAACCACGGAAATTAATACTTCCAGCAAAGTCATTCCTTTGTATTTGAGTCGGATATCAGTTCTAAGCGTCATATTTTTTGTCTCCATTATGGACAGCCCAGGGCGCCATTATTCCAAACCGCTTGCCCTGGTGTTGTTCCAGATTGGACAAATCCAGTTGCTAAAACCATTACTGATCGAGCAAATGAGCCTCCTCTACTATCGCACATTGTGAAATTACTTTGAGTGGTTGATAGTCCGTGTGGATCAAACACAACGCTGGAAACATTCGAGGCAATTGTTGGGTCATTTACTGAAGTTTGATGAGTTTTTAGAATAGTGGCTGTTCCGGTCACGGGTTGGGTAACTACTATCCATCCATTACTCCAGTTAGCACCACATACTGTTGAATTTAATGTACCTAAAGGACACACTGCAACATTTAGGGCTTGATCAAGTGCTACCCCCCGAGCGTAATTTAATGAGCTGACCAGTGAGTCAATATTTGAAGTCAAACGGTTGTTTAATATCATTGTTCTCAGTGAAGGTATGATTAAAGTTAAGAGGATGGCGAAAACGCACAAAGTGACTAACAATTCAACCAGCGTGAATGCGGCTATGGAAGAGGGTCTACTATTAGACTTCTTCGGAAACTCTGCTGGAGTGACGAATTGTTTCGATGTGGTGTTCGAATCCTCATGTACTGACGTGTAGTACGCTCCAGTTCTGTTCTCCGCATCTCTTCGTGCAGCGAGTTTCCGAAGAAATCTAATCAAGTTTATTTCTGACTCAAAGCCCTGTTTATAAGGATCATTATCAATTACTTTTTTTACATCTTGTGCTATATTAGATTGTGAGGGCAACATACACCTGTCCACGCAAAATAATAAATTACTGGAGTTTGCTAGAGTGATCTTTTGTGATTCCTTTCTCGTGGTCTTCAAAGCCTCATCCCTATCATTTGAACAAACATATTCCTTTGTTAATTATAGTTCAAATTAATTAATTTTTCGGCAAATTATGCACAAATTATTCGTGAGAGAAATTGAATTTTTTTATGTCTCAGTTTTAATCCCAATCCATAAATGATTCTATGTTTAAATCCGTTTCTTCTTCGACTGGTGTTTTTGCGAGGTTTTGTTTATGGCAATGGTAATTATCTTTAAAAGTTTTTAAGGCATTTTCCAAGCTTACAAAAGTATAGCCGTTGTGTTTATATAATTTGATAATATCTGGTAGAACATAAGCGTTCAGTAAGTTAGCATGAATCAACAGGATTTGTGCTTGGTCCTGATTATGGTGATATTGTGTATGCTCTTCTGCTTTTAAAGTTTGTTGCCAGATGAAATCCAGATAAAAAGGCTTTAATTCTTCAAGGTAGGTTCGTCTTCCCAGCTCAGGGACTGATAGCAAGCGTTGATTAAAGACAAAATCCTTGCTGTCAATAGTAATAGGTGCAACTTGATAGTGATGTTTTTCAAGATAACAAAGTATTTTATTTTTTTTATTTCCTGAACTCATTGCCAAATAAGGATAACGAAAATACTTGGGTTCCGTAAGGACGGGTAATAAAAGAGAGTCTGCCTCTTTTATTTCCTGAATATATTCCCTGGTTTTAAGTTTATTTAAATTGGCATGAGAATAGGTATGATTACCTAAACCAAATCCAGCATCCCGGAATTTATGAAGCATTTCCCAATTGTCGGGTCGTACTTCTTTGGCAATGATGAATCCTGTTGCGGTAATTTTCTGATCTTTCATGGTGTTCATCATCATATTCAGATGAAAATTTCGGTACTCACCAACAAAAGGTAAATCATCAATAGTGATTGCTATTGCTTTTTTTTGAGCAATAGCGTTGTTAACAACTACCAGAAAAAGCGATAAGAAAAGCAGAGAATATCTCATAACTGATTTGATTTTCATTAGAAATTTAATATTTATAAGGTCAATTGTGAAAAATATTGTCACTATTGTAACAAAAATTACGATGAATAGCTTATATTTAAGAATTTATAAGATGAAAGCACTAAAATAAGCAACAGTATTTTATTCTACTGTTGCTTATTAATGAGAAGTAAGGATAATAGCTCAAATTGATTATACTGTTACTTTAGCGCCTTCTTCTGAAGTTTTTTGATCATTTAATTCGTCTTCTTCGCTTTCTTCAGAAGTGTTTGGTGCTTTTTTAAACCAACTTCCTACATATCCTGTGATAGAGCCGGTAATAGAAGTGCTTTCTGTTTTGGGTTTTAAAGCTTCCAATTCTTCCTTGCGCTTGGTTACACAAGCTTCAACCGCCTCAATTCGACATGTTTTAATCATGTTTTGTATTAACGACAAGACAGAAGACAGCTGGAATCCCGCAATGTCTGAAAACATGTGTTTCTCTCTGATGGCTTCTTTAGAAACTTTTTTATTATCAGGGCGTTCAATAGTCATGTAACGAATAAATTTATTGGCTGCAGCAATTAACACTTCTTTGTCTTCATAGCTTTTTGCATTGGCATGAAGTATGTCGCTTAAGTTGGTATGAATAAGGGTGGAACTAATTTTGTCGTTGCTTAGTGGATCTTTACTATATTCCTGAGCTATTTGACCACGAACAATATACATTGCTCCAGCAAGAATAGCCATTTTCTCAGTTGATTTGAGAGCATGGTTAGGAATATTATCCAGTTTAGCTGCCATGGTTTGTAAAAAGTTCAGTTGTGCTGAACGCGTCTGGCTTAACGCAGAAATTTTAGCCACATTCTTATCAGACAGTTCATCAAGAATTAACTGGTGGAGCGCTCCTTTCATCTCGTCCCAAGACTTGAAGTGCTCGACAAGGGATGCATTGACTTCTTTTTCTACCTGGAAGTTATCCACGCTAACTTTAGTTTTTCCATCAGTAGTTAATTTCTCCAGAGCAATATTTTCTGCTGCTTCTTCCTTTTCATAACTTAACTTGGCTAATGCTGATAATTTTTTTAATGAAAGGACTTGCAGAAAATGCTCTTTTTTTAAGCCTTTGCGAGAATCATTGTCTTCATAAATGAAGTTTAGGAGTTTGTTTAATCCTCTGTAAAAAATGATGTTTTGGTTGGGTGATGGCTTATTTTCTTCAGTAATACCCATTCCATCCATTAATCGAGTAAACAGCAAGCTGTTCTCTTTCTTTTCCATTACTCGTAGATGGTTTTCAACGTCTTGACAGATAAGCAGCATGGCACCATAAAATACTTGCGTATAGCTGGTCAGTGATCTTGGTTTCTGTTGCTCTATTTTTTGTTCCAGTTCGTTTAGAACGGCTCTTAGAAATTGAACTTCTTCTTTTCTAGGGCTGTTAAGCTTATTGATAAGCTCTTCAATTTGTTTCTGGTCTACTGTTTTTAATTTAAACTCGCGTTGAAGGATAATTTTAACAGTGTCATTAAAATGACTTTTTAGTACATCAAATTCCTTTAAATCAAACGTCATGTTAGTCTCCAAAAATCCAAAACAAGATAATGTAAGAAATACTTACAGTGGCCAGTGTAAACCAAACTTACGCTGTCGTCATGTATTTTCATTATACAATTTAAAAATATATAATTAAGTATTTAATAATTAAGAAACTCTAATAGTAGAGGTTATAGGTAACTCTCAATGCCCTATTACATGAAAGATACTAAAAGAGTTTTGAATTACATGGAAATTATTTTGACTAAAGAAAAATTTTAACATAATGTGCACTTTATGCGCCAACATTGACAGAGACTCGTGCCAAGTATGTCCCAACACCGCATGAAATTTAAGTCAGATTTTAAATTGAGGTATATTTTGAGTTTTAAAGCAGATAAACCAATTCAACAAACATTTTTTACTTACTCTTTGTTTGTATTGATTTTTTTACTTATATGTCGATTGATTGCCAATTATTTTTTCCCTCTCTTCGATACAACAGAAGCTCGTTATGCCGAAATTGCGCGGAAAATGCTGGAAACTGGCGATTGGGTGACTTTGCAACAGGATTATGGTACACCATTTTGGGCTAAACCACCTTTGTCTTCCTGGCTGTCGGCTTTTTTTATGAAACTGTTTGGTGTCAATGAGTTCGCTGCACGATTGCCAGGACTTTTATTTTCTATTGGTGTTTTATGGCTAATTTGGGGATTAGCAAAAAAACATAGTGGCTCAGTTGTAGCACTTTTCTCTTTAATAGTGCTTGCAGGAACATTGTTTTTTTTCATTGATGCCGGGGCGGTAATGACTGATCCAGCATTGATGTTTTGTACTACTCTGGCCAGTGTGTCTTTTTGGCATGCTCTGGTTTATGGCAATAAAATCTGGTCTTATGGGTTTTTTATAGGATTGGGTTTGGGATTATTAGCAAAAGGCCCTATTGCTGTTGTACTGGTTGGAATGACTGTATTTTTCTGGGTTTTATTACGTAACGAATGGACTAATTTGTGGCAAAGATTGCCCTGGTTTAAAGGCACATTGCTGCTTTTATCAATTGCTTTGCCCTGGTATGTTCTAGCTGAATTAAGAACCCCGGGATTTTTAAATTATTTTATCCTTGGAGAGCATTTTCATCGATTTTTAACGCCTGGGTGGGCTGGTGATAAATATGGGATAGTACATCATGTGCCTAAAGGAATGATATGGCTATATGCTGTAGCAGGTATTTTTCCATGGAATATTATAGCAGGCAGATGGCTTGTGAGGCATGGAAAAATACTACCCACCTTGTGTCAAAAGGAAGACGGTTGGTTAAGTTATTTGATTCTTTGGATGATAGTTCCGCTTCTTTTTTTTACTTTTGCCAGTAACATAATATACCCTTATGTATTCCCTGCTTTACCGGCATTTGCCTTACTCTTTGCAGAAATTTGGTACCGTTCTAATCCGAGACTGGATAATCTGAAGTGGGTTTTCATCTCGTCATTATTATGTGGCACTTTGTTTTTGGCAGGTGCATTCGTGCTGGGAATAAAACCAGATATTGTACCTAATACTCAAAAATCGATTATTACTACTTGGTTAAACCAGAATCCAGCGGCAGGTAGTCACCTTATATATTGGGGTTATAAGACGGATTTCTCTGCTGAGTTTTACTCGGAAGGTAAAGTGAAGTCGATTAAAAACACAGATGAATTATGCCAATTACTTTCTAACCATTCGGAAAATTATTTGGTTATTAATAGTAAAGAGACGGGGCAAATTCCTGATGGATTACTTGCAAAATTGACGTCAGTCAAAACCTTCAAGGTTCACCTGGATCGCATGATATTGTTTCATTGCCCTGTACTGACTTGCTGATCAATCATTAAGTTCTTCGGAGTCGGTAGCAGGTAGTGTGGGTAATTTATGTTTGTTTGTTTTGCTATTTTTATGGAAAGGCAATTGCTTTTCGGTGATCACTAGTTTTTCAAGGCTATCAGCATCCAAAGCTTCTGAAAAATAAAATCCCTGGCCTTTGGAGCAATTCAAACCCTTCAAGGTATTCATTTGTGATTCCGTCTCAACACCTTCGGCAACAACGGATAGTTTTAAGGCAGAGGCAAATTTTATAATGGCGTCAACAGTATTTCTTTTTTTCTCATTTTCATTAATAGCCAGGATAAATGACTTGTCAATTTTAATTTCATGAATTGGTAAATTAGTGAGATAAACGAATGAAGAATAGCCAGTTCCAAAATCATCGATTGCAATTTTTATCCCAAGACTTGCTAAGTGGTTTATTACTTCAACAGCTCGATTTTGGTCACTTAAATTGGTGCTTTCAATTAATTCAATAGTAAGGCTGCATGCTGGTAAATCGTAAACATTCAATAAGCTTTGAATAGTATAGGGTAATTCAATATCAATAATGTCTACAGCTGAAAGATTGATTGCTACCTCAATATTAACTCCTTTTTTTCGCCATTTACTGGTTTGCTCAATAGCTGACTTTAAGACATATAGACTTAACGTTTTGATAAGTCCTGTTCGTTCAGCAATTGGAACAAATTTTTCTGCATTCATCATACCTATAGCTGGGTGTTCCCAGCGAACCAGGGCTTCACATCCGGTAATTTTACCTGTTTTTAATTCCACTTTAGGCTGGTAATGAACTACTAATTGTTCACCTTCAATTGCTTTTTTGAGTTCACTCATAAGGATAAGCTGATTGGGGCTTCCTTTATCCATAGAAATTTTATAAACAGTAAACTCTTTTCCATCTTGCTTGGCATGATAGATAGCTAAATTAGCACGTTGAATAAGAATATCTGCGTCTTTACCGTGTTCAGGATAAAAAGCAATTCCTGCTGTTGCCGTGATATCAATAATGACATCATCAAGCACAAAATGAATTGCCACGGCTTTTTGTACTTTTTTAGTTAATAGGTAAGCTTGCTCATCTTGCTCTAATGTTGGGCAAAAAATGGCGAATTCATCACCACCAAATCGTGCTACGGTCATTGATTCATCTATGGTGCTTTTTAATCGTTGCGCAAATTGCTTTAAAAGTCGGTCGGCATTGTAATTGCCGAATCCAGAGTTTAAATCTTTAAAATTATCTATATTGATAGTGATGACAGCTATTTTCCCTTTTTTTCCTCTCAGTGCATTGATCGATTGGTTTAAGTGATCGACGAATAATATTCTGTTCGGTAAGTCGGTTAGAGAGTCATAACTTGAATCGTGTTCTGAGCGAGAAGCCGGTTCACTTATTTGTAATCTTGGTTCATGAGTTTGATCCATATCCACTGCGCTTGCAGGATAGGACCTGACCGAACTGATAGATTGCCCCCAAAGCATAAATAAAAGTGGAGATATATCCAACACCCATAAGGCAATATTTGTTCTTTGGGCTTTCATTGCACCATCTAACGAAAGATATCCATCCATTTGATAGGTAACTGCCATGGTTGTTATTGTTATTGCTCCAACTGAAAAGGCTAAACCAAGATAGGCGAACTTGCTCACTTTACTTTTAAGTATTCGTGCATTATTTTCAGCGGTATGTTTTATTCTTTCCATTTGATAAACCCGAAATGCTTTATATAGGTATAGTTGATTAAAAATAAAACAGCAACGGAAGGGTAATAAATATGGAGGAGAGAATCATTAATTCTTGGCAATTTCTTTAGCTCGAGCCAAACAATAAGATATAAAATCCCTTATTAATTAAAGACGGTGAATCTCAAATCGTATAGTTGTTTGATTCTAAATATATTTAGGCAATCAGTGGTTTCCAATTTCAACTCATAGTAAAGTAAAATAAATGGGGCTTAACATATTTAGTCTATGGCAAAATTATATTTCTATTATGCTGCAATGAATGCAGGTAAAAGTACGGTATTACTGCAGTCCAGTTATAATTACAGGGAACGTGGCATGCACACTCTGTTGTTTACACCTTCGATAGATACACGCTACCAATACGGAACTATTAGCTCACGAATTGGTTTATCTGAACAAGCTTATGCCTTTAACAACTTGGATAATTTATACTTTTTAACTCAAGAATTTCAACTACAAAGCCAGAAATACGCCTGTGTATTAATTGATGAAGCTCAATTTTTAACTAGAGATCAAGTGTATCAATTAACTGAAATTACTGATCAAATGTCAATTCCGGTATTAGCCTATGGGTTACGTACCGATTTTAGGGGCGAGTTATTCCTTGGGAGTCAATTTTTACTTGCTTGGGCAGATGAATTAATTGAATTAAAAACGATCTGTCATTGTGGCCGTAAAGCGATTATGAACATGAGAATTGATGAAAATGGAGAAGCAGTTATCGAAGGGGATCAGGTATTAATAGGTGGCAATGAATCTTATATCGCGACTTGCAGGTTGCATTATAAGCTCAGTGAAGCAGGGACGGTACTTCCACGAAATAAATTGTTCAATAAAGATACCAATATTCTTTGAAACTTGCTATAATTTGCCGCAATTTTGGGGCCTTAAATGAAGGAGAGATAGTGTCGCACTCTGTCGCAGTGGAATCGAGAGCTTTTGTCCCTCGTGGTGACTATATGGCTTGGGTAGTGTGTCTTTCTGCTGGCCTTTTCTTTTTGTACGAATTTTTTCAACTCAATATTTTTGATGTTATTAATCAGTCTCTTCGAGAAGATTTTCACATTGATGCCACACAATTAAGCTGGATGTCTAGTACTTATTTATGGGCTGATATTCTTTTTCTTTTACCTGCGGGCCTTATTCTGGATAGGTATTCAACCCGCAAAGTGATTCTGACTGCTATGTTTGTTTGTGTTATTGGAACAATAGGATTCGCAGTTACAGGGTCATTTCTTCTCGCATCGTTTTTTCATTTTCTCTCAGGAATAGGTAACGCTTTCTGTTTCCTATCTTGCGTTGTTCTGGTCTCTCATTGGTTTCCTCCAAGAAGACAAGCATTAGTAATAGGCTCATTAGTCACCATGGCTTTTATTGGCGGTATGATGGCGCATACTCCTTTTGCTTATTTGAATGATCTTTTTGGCTGGCGACGTGCGTTGTTAATTGATGGTGCTGTAGGAGCTTTTTTATTATTTTGGATTTACTTGATTGTGAAAGATAAGCCTGAAGAATCCCCAGTACACAAATTAACGAATCAAGGTAAAGTACTAGCCAGTTTTATAAAAGCTTTGTCCAATCCCCAGAATTGGCTAGCAGGTTTATACACATCTCTCCTTAATTTACCCATTATGGTTTTGTGTGCTCTATGGGGTGCAACTTATCTACAAATTGCTCATCATTTGCCAGATATTGCAGCAAGTAATGTGGTCAGTCTTATCTTCATGGGGAGTGTTATTGGTTGTCCTTTAGTTGGTTGGTTATCTGATACCCAGGGGCGACGTAAACCTTTAATGATTTTCGGTGCTGTAGCGACCTTAATCACTATAGTTCCTCTATTTATGAATGTAGTTCTCACTCAGATGACTTTAAGTATCATTTTTTTTGCTTTGGGATTGTTCACTAGTACACAAGTGATTTCTTATCCTTTAGTTGCTGAAAGCAATCAGGCAGAAAATACTGGCGCTGCAACTGGTATCGCCTCAGTAATTATTATGGGTGGAGGCGGTGTTGCTCAAGTATTATTTGGTTGGCTTATGACACATCATGCTGGTACAAATGTCACTGAGTACGCTGTTACCGATTTTCAATTTGCTATGTGGATGTTCCCTGTTGCCGCAGTCGCAGCATTAATTGCTGTGCTAATGACTCGTGAAACATACTGCAAACGATAAAATAGAGGAGTAACAATGCAGGTAGTGGATGAATTGAAAGGATACGATATTAGAACATCGTTAATGCCTTGGCTGGTATGTTTTGCAGCAACCATGTTTTTCTTTTATGAATTTATTCAGGGAAATATGTTTGCTTCTATTGCAGCAAACATTATGCAGGATTTTCATATTCATGCGGATAAAATGGCTTACTTGTCCAGCATTTATTACCTGGCAAATGTCCTTTTTTTGTTTATTGCAGGCATGGTTTTGGATAGATTTTCAATTAAAAATACCATTTTAATTGCCATGCTTCTTTGTGTGATCAGTACCTTTATTTTATCTTACTCTTATTCCTTTTATGTCGCCTTATTTTGTAGATTTGTGACAGGTATAGGAAGCGCATTTTGCTTTTTAGGTCCTGTTCGTTTGGCATCTCATTGGTTTCCTCCCAAGCGTATGGCTTTAGTAACCGGTGCTATTGTAACAGTGGCAATGACAGGTGGAATGTTGGCGCAATATCCTTTGACTAAATTGGTTCTGTATGTTGGTTGGCGTCAAGCAGTTCAAGATGTAGGTATATTAGGTTTGGTTATGTTGGTTTTCATGTTTTTCTGGATTAAAGAAAAACCTCAAATTGCAGTAAAAAAAGAGGAAAAACCACTCAATGTGTTTGTGGCCGCAAGAAAAGCTTATTTAAATTCTCAAAATTTGCGTGCCGCCTTATACACCAGCTTAATGAATATGGCTATTGCTGTATTTGGTGCCATGATGGGAACTTTATATCTTGAACAGAGATTGGGTATCAGCCCAGAACAGGCTGCGATGATCAATGGTATGTTGTTTCTTGGAGCTATTATAGGCTCACCTTTGATGGGTTGGATATCTGATAAGGCTGGGTTGCGTGTACTACCCATGAAAGCGGGAGTTCTTGCCTCTTTGTTCACCTTGCTTGGCGTGCTTTATTTACCGGTTTCTATAACAACAATGTCTGTGTTGTTTTTCTTGCTCGGATTATTTACTTCAGCCCAAGTAATCAGCTATGCCTTGGTTGCCGAGAGTAGTCCGCCCATGATGACTGCAACTGCAATTAGTGTGGTTTCCATACTGACTCAAGGAGGTTATCTTATTTATCAGAACTTGTTTAGTACGTTATTGACCAACTATGGAGGTGCGAATTTGATTAATGGTGCGCCTGTATATTTGTTAGAGGCTTATCAGCATGCAGCAATTATTTTACCACTAGGACTATTGATTGCATTCCTTTTACTGTTCGGATTAAAAGAAACTCGTTGCCAACAAGTAGAGTATTCAGCGTGACTGGGCGAGTATGTATATTGGTAATGGATTCCTTTGGTATTGGGGCTAGCCTTGATGCTGCTCGTTATGGGGACTCTGGGGCTAACACATTGGTTCACATTTATGAGGCCTGTGATCGAGGTGAATGTGATATTAGTGGTGTTCGTAACGGCCCTTTAAGACTTCCAAATCTTGCTGGATATGGGCTTTACCATGCTACTTTGGCCAGTTCGGGTTTATCATTTATTGATTTATCTACATTGGCGGTGCCTACAGGATATTATGGTTATGCTGTGGAACAAAGCTTAGGCAAGGATACTCCAAGCGGTCACTGGGAAATGGCTGGTGTTCCAGTTACTTTTGAATGGGGATATTTTCCGGATAAACCTTACTGCTTCCCTAAAGAATTAATTTCAGAATTCATTAAGCAATGCAGTTTACCAGGTGTTTTGGGAGAAAAACATGCCTCAGGGACTGTCATTATAGAGGAATTGGGAGAGGAACATATTCGTACAGGAAAACCTATAGTGTACACTTCTGCGGATAGTGTGTTTCAAATTGCAGCCCATGAAGAAGCATTTGGTTTGCCTCGTTTATATAATATATGTGAGATTGCTCGAAATTTGGTGGATAAGTACCAAATCGGACGAGTGATTGCCCGCCCATTTACAGGTAACCCTGGATCATTTAAAAGAACTGGAAATAGAAAAGATTATGCAACTCCTCCACCTGAAAAAACATTGCTTGATTTTCTAAAGGAAGCGGGTCGTGAAGTGATTACAATAGGAAAAATCGCAGATATTTATGCTCATCAAGGAGTTACGCAAACCATCAAGGCGGATGGAAATATGGCTTTGTTCGATGCAACTTTATCAGCAATGAAAACAGCCCCAACAGGTAGTCTGGTATTTACAAATTTTGTCGATTTTGATTCTTCTTATGGGCATAGGCGTGATGTAACTGGTTATGCGCGTGCATTAGAAGAATTTGATGCTCGTCTTCCAGAGTTAGAAGCTCTCTTACAATCCAATGATATGGTCGTTATAGCAGCTGATCATGGATGTGATCCGACTTTCCCTGGCTCCGATCATACCCGTGAACATATTCCAGTGTTGGTATTTGGTCCTCAGGTAAATAGCAAATTTATTGGGCGTAGAGATTGTTTTGCAGATATTGGTCAAAGTATTGCAGAGCATTTGCAATTACCAGCCCCACTGTCTCATGGTGTTTCTTTTTTATAATAACTTATGTCCCGTATAGTGTTGGCTCGGTTTGCACGATAATCCGAGCCACAACCATATGGGAATGAGTATGATGATTAATATTTTGAGATACTAAGAACACTTATTTTTTCTCCCAATCCCATTGATTTTTTATTTATCATCCCCATTTACATTATTTCAATGCGATTCGAGGATTTTTATTTTGGAACAATTTCGTGGCACAACAATACTTTCAGTACGACGTGGTAATCAGGTTGTGATTGGTGGGGATGGGCAAGTTACCTTGGGCAATACTGTGATGAAAGGTAATGCACGTAAGGTCCGGAGATTATATAAAGACAAGGTTATTGCCGGTTTTGCAGGTGGGACAGCTGATGCTTTTACACTCTTCGAACGGTTTGAGGCAAAACTGGAAACGCATCAAGGCCATCTAATTCGCTCGGCTGTTGAACTGGCTAAAGATTGGCGAACAGATCGAATTCTACGCCGACTTGAGGCTGTTCTTGCGGTAGCAGACAGTAAAGCTTCTTTAATTATCACAGGTAATGGTGATGTTATTGAGCCAGAAGAAAGTTTGATTGCTATCGGGTCCGGCGGCCCCTTTGCTCAGGCTGCAGCCAGGGCTCTTATGGAAAATACAAAATTATCTGCTAAAGAGATAGTTCAAAAAGCCTTAACAATTGCAGGTGATATTTGTATTTATACTAACAACAATTTAACCATAGAAGAATTACATGATGAAAGCAAATGATATGGTAATGACACCTCGTGAAATAGTCCAAGAATTAGATAAGCACATTATTGGTCAAGATGATGCGAAACGTGCCGTAGCTATTGCACTACGTAATCGCTGGCGTCGCATGAAAATCAAAGATCCAGTATTGCGTAATGAGATAATGCCTAAAAATATTTTAATGATAGGTCCGACTGGTGTTGGTAAAACAGAGATCGCGAGACGTTTGGCTAATCTAGCTAAAGCACCATTTATTAAAGTAGAAGCAACCAAATTCACAGAAGTGGGTTATGTTGGCCGTGATGTGGATTCGATTATTCGTGATTTAACGGATATTGCTATTAAGCAAGAACGTGAGTTCGCTATGAAAAAAGTCGAGCATCTGGCTGAAGATTCTGCTGAAGAGCGAATATTAGATGTTTTACTTCCACCAGCTCGAGGGGCGTTAACTCCCAGTGAGAAAAATACTACTGCTCGTCAGGTGTTTCGTAAGCAATTACGTGAAGGCGAACTTAATGATAATGAAATAGAAATTGAGGTAGCAGCAACTCCGGTCGGCATAGAAATTATGGCGCCACCGGGTATGGAAGAAATGACCAATCAATTGCAATCCATGTTTCAACAAGTTGGCAGTTATAGAACAAAGACTCGAAAAATGACTGTTGCCAAAGCGATGAAGATTTTGCGCGAAGAGGAAGCAGCAAAATTAATTAATGAAGAAGACATTAAATTAAGAGCCATAGAAAGTGTTGAGCAGAATGGAATAGTGTTCATTGATGAGCTGGATAAAGTTGCTAAACGATCTGAGAATGTTGGCGGGGGAGATGTGTCTCGTGAAGGTGTTCAACGAGATTTGCTACCTTTGGTTGAAGGGACTACAGTATCTACTAAATATGGTATGGTAAAATCGGATCACATTTTATTCATCGCGTCAGGTGCTTTTCATGTTGCTAAGCCTTCTGATTTGATCGCTGAATTACAAGGACGTTTACCGATACGTGTCGAATTGTCTGCTCTCTCAGTGGAAGATTTTGTTCGAATCCTGACTGAACCTACAGCTTCCTTGACTTTACAATATTCTGCTTTGATGGAAACAGAAGGGTTAAAACTTACTTTTGATGAAACAGGGATCCGACGCATTGCAGAAGTAGCCTGGCAAGTGAATGAACGAACAGAAAATATAGGTGCACGACGATTGTATACGGTTATGGAGAGATTATTAGAAATGGTTTCTTTTGAAGCTACTGATAAACCAGGTGAAACAGTACACGTTGACAAAACTTATGTAGAAAAGAACTTGGGGCAATTACTCGCTGATGAAGATTTAGCACGTTATATTTTGTGATCCAGGTTAGTTTACTTTCTCTGATTTGAAGGCGTTGAATCCAAGAGAAGGAGGGTCTCTGGATAAACGCATCAAATTTGCTGAATCACAAATTGGCATACAGCAATTTAACAATCAAGATTCAAAATTTATTTTGAGATAGGTCTGCTGTACAGACTAAATAAATCTTAGCCATAATTTAGGAATTAGGGGCTTTACCTTTCTTCTGTATTGTGGGTGGGCTATGCATTTAGCAGCAATATAAAAATTACGCTCATTAAGATAACTAATTTATAAAATCAGATGATTTGAATGGGTATTATTTTAAACTTGTACCAGTCTTTTTGAATAACTCCTCCAAATTAATATCCAGTGATTTTTGTAACTCATCATTATGCCTTTTAAAAGCAGTCCTCCATTGCTCAGCAAGTGATGCTTTAGAGTATTGTAGTTCCAGATGGGTTGGTAAGCGATAAGGTAATAATTGGGTTAAGTCATAAAGAGTGATGTGACTGAGATCGCGACTTAACATATAGTGTCCATCTGCAGTAGCATGAATCAGTTCATGATAAACCAGAACATTAATCATTTCATCGACATCCACAGCAAAAGGTTGGTTACTGGCATCCACCAGATCATTAAAGCTCAACCCTTTTCCCTGTTGTTGTGCTAACCATAATTGGTGTAACCAGAGCAGTGCATGTGAGAAGCCGTCCAAGGACTTGCCGCCCCGCCGCTGATGATGCACTGAAAAGGCATAACTGATCTCAGCACCTAATAAGGTAATAATCCAAACCCAATAAACCCAAATGAAAAATATAGGTACCGTAGCAAATGCTCCATACAACAATTCATAGGTATTATAACGTATCAAATAATAAGCGAAGGCATGTTTTGCCGATTCAAACAAGATTGCAGCAAATAATCCACCCCAAAAAGCGTGACGGATCTTAACAGGGCAATTAGGTACTACTACGTATAAAAAGGTAAATCCAATCAGTGAAAGAAAAAAAGGGGAATATTGAAGAATAGTATAAGGAGCTCCATGATCCGCTAATAGTGGCATTGAGAATAAATAGGAGCTTGCTGCCAGGCTTAAACCCAATAAAACCGGAGCGAGAGAGATAATAGCCCAATAGAGCAAAAAGGCAGAGACACCGTGTCGAGATGAGTTGACTCTCCATATTTTATTCATCGCTCGTTCAATAGTGAACATGACCAATAAAGCGGTACAAATTAGAAAGACCACACCCCAGATTGAAAGTTTTGATACTTGCGAAGTAAATTGTTGTAAATAAGTTTGTACAATTTTGCCTGTTGCTGGAACAAAATTGTCAAAAATAAAATTTTGTACAGGTTCTGCCAAACCTTTAAATACCGGAAAAGAAGAAAATACTGCCAAACCTACAGACATCAATGGTACAACTGCAAGTAAACTGGTAAAAGCTAACGCTGAGGCAATATAGGTGCAATCGTCTTGAACGAAATGTTGGATTACAAATCGAGCAAAGCGATCGCATGCGTAAAATTGATCTTTTATTTTATCTTTCCAGTTCATGGATTATTCTTCTGATTTTTATTGTAAACTATATCGCTTAATATCTATTTGTGTATAGTCTAATACCTCATCAATATAAACCAACTTTTGAGGCAGGTAAAACCGCCTCAAAAGAAAGGAAATGCAGCATTTATGGTGTAAAGTTTCGGACGCATCTGACATTCAAGACGTTGTCTTTATCCATAAAGGGCTGGGTTCCGTCAGTGAAGCGCATTACATAGGCACTATCAATGTCAAACTCAGTAGAAGAATAGTAGTTGATGCCGACAAAGCCACCAATAGCTACACGATTGTTGTATAGGCAGAAAATCTGACCACTGGCAGTAGCATTATTTCCAGCCGGTAAAAACCAATCGTCGTAACAGGCATTTCCTACTTGACACGGGGTATTGCCCTGCGAGTCAATTTCATAGTTACTGCAGAGTTGGGCAGCATAAGATACACCACCATTATTTCCTACATCATTTACGATATCTATAGTATTCGAGGCGCCATTTGTGTTGTTTGTAGTACCAACGAATATGGTACCAAAACCGCCCCACTCAATGCTTGTGCTGTTATCGGAGGTGGCGGCAATCAGATCATTGAGTCCTCCTTCCATGCAGGCAATGACCCCTCCTCCTGTAGATTGCCCAATGGCGGTTGCTATGTAGGTAAAGCCGCCAGTAAGCGTTGCTCCACCAGCTGGGGTACTAATAACCACATCTGCGGGTCCGGCCGCATTTGCTGGAGTCACGGCTGTCACTGTCATGGAGTCCACAACATTAACACTGGTAGCTGCCACCCCTCCAAAGGTTACCGCAGTAGCTCCAGTTAGCCCTGTTCCACTCAAGGTTACCCCAGTTCCTCCTGAGGCGGTTCCAGAGTTTGGAGAAACGGAGGTTAGCGTGCTCCCTGAGGCTATGGAAATCGCTGCTGTTATCTGATTGGTATTGCTGCCTTGAATAGGGAAGTCTGTCTGAGCCACTATGGTGTTACCAGGAGTAAAGGTAAGTGTGCAGTTGCCGCCTGGGGGCACGCTGGCACAGGTATTCCCTGTTTCCGTAACATTGCCGTCCAGTGCCGTACCTGTAAAATCAGAGGTAATATTGGTTACTGTATCTACTCCCGATAGGTTGTTAATCGTTAACTGGCCCGCAGGGCCATTCACCGTGAGTGCCAAGGGAGAGCCGCTAACTGAAATTGTGGCAGTTGTAATAGCAATTGCTGCTGTTATCTGATTGGTATTGCTGCCCTGAATAGGGAAGTTTGTTTGCGGCACCAGGGTGTTACCAGGGGTAAAGGTAAGTGTGCAGTTGCCGCCTGGGGGCACGCTGGCACAGGTATTCCCTGTTTCCATAACATTACCGTCCAGTGCCGTACCTGTAAAATCAGAGGTAATATTGGTCGCTGTTTCTACCACCGATAGGTTGTTAATCGTTAACTGTCCCGCAGAGCCATTCACCGTGAGTGCCAAGGGAGAGCCGCTGACTGAAATTGTGGCAGTTGTAATAGCAATGGCTGCGGTTATCTGGTTGGTATTACTGCCCTGAATAGTGAAATTTGTTTGAGGCACCGTGGTGTTACCTGGCGTATAAGTCAGTGTGCAACTGCTGCCAGGTGGTATGCTGGCACAGGTATTCCCTGTTTCCGTAACGTTGCCGTTCAGTGCTGTACCTATAAAATTTGAGGTGATGTTGGTCGCCGTATCTGTTAGTGACAGATTGTTAATCGTTAATTGACCAGTGGGACCATTGGCCGTGAGCACTAGGGGGGAGCCACTGACTGAAATCTGGGCACCGACTCTGGGTGCTGACTGAGTAATATTTAAAATATTTCCGGCACTTGGTTTGTAGCACTGACTGGTAGAACCCTGCTGGCAAACTACTGGTCCATCGACAATAGGGTTGGTAATTTGCTGTCCGTTTATCTGCAAGGACAGTATGCAGGAATTTTTGCCTTGCAATACAAAGGGATTACTACAGATACCTTGTCCGGTTGTAGTTTGGGTAATCCCATGAATCGCCTGCAATACTAAAGTGTGTCTTCTGCTTGACTGGTTAGTGATACGGTATTGTACCATAGCGTTGGTATTGGCTGGCACTGCGATAGTGGTTGGGGTAAGAGGATCAAAAGTCCATAGAGGCGATCCTGCCTGGGCTGTGGCCATTATGAGTAAGGTGAGCAAGCTTATGAGTAATCTTTTTATGAGAAAGTTTGAGTTTTTATTTTGCATATCAGTATCCTTAAGCGATATAAGTGAGATTCAACATTACCCCGCTTGTGTAGAGGTGGTTAAGATGCAGGCCTGAATTCAGAGTTTGGTCAGGAGCACGGCTTAACTCGCTCTTGCCCCAGTTTGCAAATTCATAGCCAGTACCGATCTGCCAGTGTTCGTTTATGGGTTTTTGAATTCCTGTACCCAGCGTGTAGGAAAAGGCACTTTTCGTGTGATCAGTGAAATTAGCGTTGGGGAGCGCCTCGAAGATCAGGGGTGTATTGGTATAGTCGTGAGCTCGGTTAAAACCTACACCAAGGCTTCCACTTATCCAGGGTAAAAACCAGTAGCCCTTGTCAAGTAGCAGTTTTCCTTTTACGGCAACATGACTGTGTCTTACTCTGTATTGATAGCTATAATTATTAAATTGAGGATCGGCGTCATCCCAAATATACCCTTGCAATCGGGCATCCCCTGTGGTAGCGGCTGCCAACCCTAACTGGCCTAGCCACTGGTGAGGTAAAGTTTTTTGCAGGCCAAGAAAAATTTCTCCAGATGCCAGTACATCCGTCGATTTTCTTGCTACATAGGTCCTCTCAACCTCCGGATCAATATAAAATGTTTGTGTCTTATTGACACTTTCCCAGACCGGCCCTCCACTGACAGAACCTACCCATAACCAGTCTCTGATTGGTGTAGTAGGGCCCATAGTGCCTGACCAGATTTGAGCAGACATTAGTTCTAAAGTAGCCACTGATATAGTGGATATAACAGTTTTATGTTGTTTCACAAGCACTCCTTGCATAGTTCATCCTTAAACCGTTTGTGTTTTTGTCCGATCCTTGATTCTAGACTGGACAATAAACCCTGGATGGCAGATTTTAACCTATTGGGTTTTCGGGGAATTTTAAAGTACAACAGACATACAAGCTTGATCTCATGTTCTTAGGGAACGTGAAGCAATGAAGTGGACTGCTGCGCTTAGGGGATTATACACAATTATCAGTAAAAGAGTGACGTTGCTTATTTATTTAGGCGATAATGTGATTATATTTTGATTAATATGATCGATGTGATATCATTGTGGTCTCAACATATCATGGCATGATCTTGCCCTGGTCAACACATTACCTTATTATCAAGGATCATTTAATTATGCTAAAATTTATGCAACAGCTTTTTTTTCGAACTAGCGAAAAAGGGTCAGAGCGGGAAGCGCTTATTCACAAACAAAAAAAAGAAGCTAAACCAAATACGACAGAGCTAAAGAATCAAAACGAAACCTTTATAATAGCAGCGAAGAAGGGCGATATTGAAACTCTTGAATCTTTACTGAAACTTGGTGTTCATCAAATCAATTATGGGGAAGAAAGTCTGGGTGAATATGCATCACGTCAAGCAGTTCTATATAATAAGACTGATGCATTAGAACTTCTCTTATCATATGGAATAAATATAGACAAAGTTACCGATAATAAATCAATTTTATCTGTTGCTTTCAATAATGAATTGCCCGCAATGGTAGACTTGATTTTGAAGCGTGGGGCTGATATCAATACCCTTGTTCAGAGGAAGGGGGATCAGAGTCTGCTGCATCAGGCTTCTGGTAAAGGATATACTTCTTTGGTAAAAACGCTACTTAAAGATCCGGAACATAAGAAGAAAATTAATGAGGCGGATAGCTATGGAATGACACCGCTTTTGGCAGCTGCATTACGTAATCATCATGAAATTATAGAGATTCTTGTAAAAAATGGTGCTAATGTGAAACATAAAAATAATCGTGGAAATACTGTCCTGCATTCACTTTGCAGCGATTCATCCGGGTTAACCAGTGTTCCATTTCTTCTTGAACATGGTGCTTCTATGGATGTTGAAAATGAGGAAGGCGAAACTCCACTTAGCCGTCTTGAATCAATAGAGGAAAAAAACCGTATTAAGGATATGCTGTTGCAACGGGTAAGGAACTCATTTTCGGTAGTTGCTTCATCTAAGAAAGAAATAGACACATCGGTGGAAACCGGGCTGGGATTATCAAATATTCGCCCATGAGTGAGTTGATATTTCTTTCTGCCATGCGTTTTGTCAAGTTTTTGAGCAAATATAAATCTGCTCATGACAACACACATAGCAGAGAGGATATCATTATTTAATGGGGATGCGCAAAATGTGGGCTAAATTTACCTATATGAAGGTGGCACTCCAGCGCAAGCTGGGAAAGTACCGAATACAAATAAAGTAAAGCATGATCGGTTAATCTGCCGAATAAAAATAATGATCCACAGAACCAAAATAACTTAATGAAAGGTAATTTGAAATTATTAATAAACTACTCTACCCATACTATTCTCCTCAATGCTATATATCAAAACCGTTAAAACAAAAAAGCCTATAAAAACAAGATAAACTATATCGATCTGATTCAAATATTTACATGTTTGTTACATTTAAACCTCTCAACACTATGCTCCATGAACTAAGCTTAAAATGAATAATAGTAAATTTTAAGGATGGTCCATGTTAGTAGAATCTGTTATCGGTGTAGTCCGAGCCGTCAATGGATTATTAGAAAAAGTAAATTCTCAGGGAGAGGCTAAGTTAGTAAAATCAGGTGCCCATTTGCACGAAGGTGATATATTAACTCTATTAAGCGGCGAAGCATATATACAATTTATTAAAGGATTTCCAGAAGCCTTAGCTTTGGACAAATCCGTCAAACTGGATGGCATTTCACCAGCACTCAAGAGTGGTCTGGAGGATATAAATGAAGAGCTCGTCAAAGAAGCTTTGGCGAAAGGCATAGATCCATCTATAATACTTGATGTTCTTGGGTCGGCCGCAGCTGGCATAGGAACAATTAGCTCAGGGGGAGAGGCATTTGTTCTTGATCCGCGATATCTTTCCGGTTATGTAGCTTCTGGTTTTGAAACCAGTCCTGTCAGTTCAAATTATGTAACGGAAAATCTTCAATTGTTTTGGTTTGTTCCTGAAACAGAACCCTCAATTCCTACGATAAGTGAACCTACTATTACAGAACCAACTATTACACCGCCTCCTGCAATTACTATTACAGCTCAAGGAACCGTTATTGAGCCGGGTGGTAGCACAGCTACCCCAATTGCAGGTGTTCCTCAAGTTGGTGGATCTTTAGCAGGTTCAGCTGGATTTAATCCTCAAAATACAACTGGCGCTTTGGGTACTTTTGCACTGAAAGCAAATGGTGATTGGACTTACACACTACATGATAATGCTGCAGTTGATGCTTTAAAAGCGGGCGAAGTACTTGTTAGAACTTTTATAGCTACAACAACTGATGGTAACAAGGAATTAGTTACGATCACTATACGGGGCACAAACGATTGGCCGAAAGCTGAAGCTGATACTAAGACTATAGATGAAGATACTCAAGTTACAGGTAATCTTTTAATTAATGACAGTGATCCTGAAGGAAGTGACTTAACGGTTACTCAATTTACTATAGATGGCGATACAAAGACTTATAATGCTGGTGAAAAGGTCTTAATTGCAGGTGTTGGTTCAATAGAGATCATGGATGATGGTAGTTATACTTTTGTTCCAGTGACTAATTTTAATGGGCCAGTTCCTGTTGTAACGTACACTATGTCTGATGATGCTGGTGGTACAGATCGCTCAACCCTCACAATCAACGTTACACCGGTGGACGATGCGTTTAGCGATGCCAATGAAGTGGTGTCTGTTGATGAAGACACGACTTTGGCAGGCAGCGTGCTGGCAGGCACAAGCAGCGTGGACGGTCCGGTGACGGTGACAAGCTTCACCATAGCCGGGGACGGCACGACTTATACGGCCGGAGACACGGCCACGATTGCGGGCGTGGGCACGTTGAAGATTGAAGCCAACGGGGCATACACCTTCATCCCTGCGGCCAATTACAATGGTCCGGTTCCTGTGGCCACTTACACGATGACCGATGGCAGCAGCGGGGATACCTCGACGCTGACGATTACGGTCAATCCGGTGGACGATGCGTTTAGCGATGCCAATGAAGTGGTGTCTGTTGATGAAGACACGACTTTGGCAGGCAGCGTGCTGGCAGGCACAAGCAGCGTGGACGGTCCGGTGACGGTGACGAGCTTTACCATAGCCGGGGACGGCACGACTTATACGGCCGGTGATACGGCCACGATTGCGGGCGTGGGCACGTTGAAGATCGAAGCCAACGGGGCTTACACCTTCATCCCTGCGGCCAATTACAATGGTGCGGTTCCTGTGGCCACTTACACGATGACCGATGGCAGCAGCGGGGATACCTCGACGCTGACGATTACGGTCAATCCGGTGGACGATGCGTTTAGCGATGCCAATGAAGTGGTGTCTGTTGATGAAGACACGACTTTGGCAGGCAGCGTGCTGGCAGGCACAAGCAGCGTGGACGGTCCGGTGACGGTGACAAGCTTCACCATAGCCGGGGACGGCACGACTTATACGGCCGGAGACACGGCCACGATTGCGGGCGTGGGCACGTTGAAGATTGAAGCCAACGGGGCATACACCTTCATCCCTGCGGCCAATTACAATGGTGCGGTTCCTGTGGCCACTTACACGATGACCGATGGCAGCAGCGGGGATACCTCGACGCTGACGATTACGGTCAATCCGGTGGACGATGCGTTTAGCGATGCCAATGAAGTGGTGTCTGTTGATGAAGACACGACTTTGGCAGGCAGCGTGCTGGCAGGCACAAGCAGCGTGGACGGTCCGGTGACGGTGACAAGCTTCACCATAGCCGGGGACGGCACGACTTATACGGCCGGAGACACGGCCACGATTGCGGGCGTGGGCACGTTGAAGATCGAAGCCAACGGGGAATACACTTTCATCCCTGCGGCCAATTACAACGGCCCGGTTCCTGTGGCCACTTACACGATGACCGATGGCAGCAGCGGGGATACCTCGACGCTGACGATTACGGTCAATCCGGTGGATGACGCGTTTAGCGATGCCAATGAAGTGGTGTCTGTTGATGAAGACACGACTTTGGCAGGCAGTGTGCTGGCAGGCACAAGCAGCGTGGACGGTCCGGTGACGGTGACGAGCTTTACCATAGCCGGGGACGGCACGACTTATACGGCCGGTGATACGGCCACGATTGCGGGCGTGGGCACGTTGAAGATCGAAGCCAACGGGGCTTACACCTTCATCCCTGCGGCCAATTACAATGGTCCGGTTCCTGTGGCCACTTACACGATGACTGATGGCAGCAGCGGGGATACCTCGACGCTGACGATTACGGTCAATCCGGTGGATGACGCGTTTAGCGATGCCAATGAAGCGGTGTCTGTTGATGAAGACACGACTTTGGCAGGCAGTGTGCTGGCAGGCACAAGCAGCGTGGATGGTCCGGTGACGGTGACGAGCTTTACCATAGCCGGGGACGGCACGACTTATACGGCCGGTGATACGGCCACGATTGCGGGCGTGGGCACGTTGAAGATCGAAGCCAACGGGGCTTACACCTTCATCCCTGCGGCCAATTACAATGGTGCGGTTCCTGTGGCCACTTACACGATGACCGATGGCAGCAGCGGGGATACCTCGACGCTGACGATTACGGTCAATCCGGTGGACGATGCGTTTAGCGATGCCAATGAAGTGGTGTCTGTTGATGAAGACACGACTTTGGCAGGCAGCGTGCTGGCAGGCACAAGCAGCGTGGACGGTCCGGTGACGGTGACAAGCTTCACCATAGCCGGGGACGGCACGACTTATACGGCCGGAGACACGGCCACGATTGCGGGCGTGGGCACGTTGAAGATTGAAGCCAACGGGGCTTACACCTTCATCCCGGCGGCCAATTACAATGGCCCGGTTCCTGTGGCCACTTACACGATGACCGATGGCAGCAGCGGCGATACCTCGACGCTGACGATTACGGTCAATCCGGTGGACGATGCGTTTAGCGATGCCAATGAAGTGGTGTCTGTTGATGAAGACACGACTTTGGCAGGCAGCGTGCTGGCAGGCACAAGCAGCGTGGACGGTCCGGTGACGGTGACAAGCTTCACCATAGCCGGGGACGGCACGACTTATACGGCCGGAGACACGGCCACGATTGCGGGCGTGGGCACGTTGAAGATTGAAGCCAACGGGGCATACACCTTCATCCCTGCGGCCAATTACAATGGTCCGGTTCCTGTGGCCACTTACACGATGACCGATGGCAGCAGCGGGGATACCTCGACGCTGACGATTACGGTCAATCCGGTGGACGATGCGTTTAGCGATGCCAATGAAGTGGTGTCTGTCAATGAAGACACGACTTTGGCAGGCAGTGTGCTGGCAGGCACAAGCAGCGTGGACGGTCCGGTGACGGTGACGAGCTTTACCATAGCCGGGGACGGCACGACTTATACGGCCGGTGATACGGCCACGATTGCGGGCGTGGGTACGTTGAAGATCGAAGCCAACGGGGCTTACACCTTCATCCCTGCGGCCAATTACAATGGTGCGGTTCCTGTGGCCACTTACACGATGACCGATGGCAGCAGCGGGGATACCTCGACGCTGACGATTACGGTCAATCCGGTGGATGACGCGTTTAGCGATGCCAATGAAGTGGTGTCTGTTGATGAAGACACGACTTTGGCAGGCAGTGTGCTGGCAGGCACAAGCAGCGTGGACGGTCCGGTGACGGTGACGAGCTTCACCATAGCCGGGGACGGCACGACTTATACGGCCGGTGATACGGCCACGATTGCGGGCGTGGGCACGTTGAAGATCGAAGCCAACGGGGCTTACACCTTCATCCCTGCGGCCAATTACAATGGTCCGGTTCCTGTGGCCACTTACACGATGACTGATGGCAGCAGCGGGGATACCTCGACGCTGACGATTACGGTCAATCCGGTGGACGATGCGTTTAGCGATGCCAATGAAGTGGTGTCTGTTGATGAAGACACGACTTTGGCAGGCAGTGTGCTGGCAGGCACAAGCAGCGTGGACGGTCCGGTGACGGTGACAAGCTTCACCATAGCCGGGGACGGCACGACTTATACGGCCGGTGATACGGCCACGATTGCGGGCGTGGGCACGTTGAAGATCGAAGCCAACGGGGCTTACACCTTCATCCCGGCGGCCAATTACAATGGTGCGGTTCCTGTGGCCACTTACACGATGACCGATGGCAGCAGCGGGGATACCTCGACGCTGACGATTACGGTCAATCCGGTGGACGATGCGTTTAGCGATGCCAATGAAGTGGTGTCTGTCAATGAAGACACGACTTTGGCAGGCAGCGTGCTGGCAGGCACAAGCAGCGTGGACGGTCCGGTGACGGTGACAAGCTTCACCATAGCCGGGGACGGCACGACTTATACGGCCGGAGACACGGCCACGATTGCGGGCGTGGGCACGTTGAAGATTGAAGCCAACGGGGCTTACACCTTCATCCCGGCGGCCAATTACAATGGCCCGGTTCCTGTGGCCACTTACACGATGACCGATGGCAGCAGCGGCGATACCTCGACGCTGACGATTACGGTCAATCCGGTGGACGATGCGTTTAGCGATGCCAATGAAGTGGTGTCTGTTGATGAAGACACGACTTTGGCAGGCAGCGTGCTGGCAGGCACAAGCAGCGTGGACGGTCCGGTGACGGTGACAAGCTTCACCATAGCCGGGGACGGCACGACTTATACGGCCGGAGACACGGCCACGATTGCGGGCGTGGGCACGTTGAAGATCGAAGCCAACGGGGCTTACACCTTCATCCCGGCGGCCAATTACAATGGTGCGGTTCCTGTGGCCACTTACACGATGACCGATGGCAGCAGCGGGGATACCTCGACGCTGACGATTACGGTCAATCCGGTGGACGATGCGTTTAGCGATGCCAATGAAGTGGTGTCTGTCAATGAAGACACGACTTTGGCAGGCAGCGTGCTGGCAGGCACAAGCAGCGTGGACGGTCCGGTGACGGTGACGAGCTTTACCATAGCCGGGGACGGCACAACTTATACGGCCGGAGACACGGCCACGATTGCGGGCGTGGGCACGTTGAAGATCGAAGCCAACGGGGCTTACACCTTCATCCCTGCGGCCAATTACAATGGCCCGGTTCCTGTGGCCACTTACACGATGACCGATGGCAGCAGCGGGGATACCTCGACGCTGACGATTACGGTCAATCCGGTGGACGATGCGTTTAGCGATGCCAATGAAGTGGTGTCTGTTGATGAAGACACGACTTTGGCAGGCAGCGTGCTGGCAGGCACAAGCAGCGTGGACGGTCCGGTGACGGTGACAAGCTTTACCATAGCCGGGGACGGCACGACTTATACGGCCGGTGATACGGCCACGATTGCGGGCGTGGGCACGTTGAAGATTGAAGCCAACGGGGCATACACCTTCATCCCTGCGGCCAATTACAATGGTGCGGTTCCTGTGGCCACTTACACGATGACCGATGGCAGCAGCGGGGATACCTCGACGCTGACGATTACGGTCAATCCGGTGGACGATGCGTTTAGCGATGCCAATGAAGTGGTGTCTGTTGATGAAGACACGACTTTGGCAGGCAGCGTGCTGGCAGGCACAAGCAGCGTGGACGGTCCGGTGACGGTGACGAGCTTTACCATAGCCGGGGACGGCACGACTTATACGGCCGGTGATACGGCCACGATTGCGGGCGTGGGCACGTTGAAGATCGAAGCCAACGGGGCTTACACCTTCATCCCTGCGGCCAATTACAATGGTCCGGTTCCTGTGGCCACTTACACGATGACCGATGGCAGCAGCGGCGATACCTCGACGCTGACGATTACGGTCAATCCGGTGGACGATGCGTTTAGCGATGCCAATGAAGTGGTGTCTGTCAATGAAGACACGACTTTGGCAGGCAGCGTGCTGGCAGGCACAAGCAGCGTGGACGGTCCGGTGACGGTGACGAGCTTTACCATAGCCGGGGACGGCACGACTTATACGGCCGGTGATACGGCCACGATTGCGGGCGTGGGCACGTTGAAGATCGAAGCCAACGGGGTATACACCTTCATCCCTGCGGCCAATTACAATGGCCCGGTTCCTGTGGCCACTTACACGATGACCGATGGCAGCAGCGGGGATACCTCGACGCTGACGATTACGGTCAATCCGGTGGACGATGCGTTTAGCGATGCCAATGAAGTGGTGTCTGTTGATGAAGACACGACTTTGGCAGGCAGCGTGCTGGCAGGCACAAGCAGCGTGGACGGTCCGGTGACGGTGACAAGCTTCACCATAGCCGGGGACGGCACGACTTATACGGCCGGAGACACGGCCACGATTGCGGGCGTGGGCACGTTGAAGATTGAAGCCAACGGGGCTTACACCTTCATCCCGGCGGCCAATTACAATGGCCCGGTTCCTGTGGCCACTTACACGATGACCGATGGCAGCAGCGGCGATACCTCGACGCTGACGATTACGGTCAATCCGGTGGACGATGCGTTTAGCGATGCCAATGAAGTGGTGTCTGTTGATGAAGACACGACTTTGGCAGGCAGCGTGCTGGCAGGCACAAGCAGCGTGGACGGTCCGGTGACGGTGACGAGCTTTACCATAGCCGGGGACGGCACGACTTATACGGCCGGTGATACGGCCACGATTGCGGGCGTGGGCACGTTGAAGATTGAAGCCAACGGGGCATACACCTTCATCCCTGCGGCCAATTACAATGGTGCGGTTCCTGTGGCCACTTACACGATGACCGATGGCAGCAGCGGCGATACCTCGACGCTGACGATTACGGTCAATCCGGTGGACGATGCGTTTAGCGATGCCAATGAAGTGGTGTCTGTTGATGAAGACACGACTTTGGCAGGCAGCGTGCTGGCAGGCACAAGCAGCGTGGACGGTCCGGTGACGGTGACGAGCTTTACCATAGCCGGGGACGGCACGACTTATACGGCCGGTGATACGGCCACGATTGCGGGCGTGGGCACGTTGAAGATCGAAGCCAACGGGGCATACACCTTCATCCCGGCGGCCAATTACAATGGCCCGGTTCCTGTGGCCACTTACACGATGACCGATGGCAGCAGCGGCGATACCTCGACGCTGACGATTACGGTCAATCCGGTGGACGATGCGTTTAGCGATGCCAATGAAGTGGTGTCTGTCAATGAAGACACGACTTTGGCAGGCAGCGTGCTGGCAGGCACAAGCAGCGTGGACGGTCCGGTGACGGTGACAAGTTTTACCATAGCCGGGGACGGCACGACTTATACGGCCGGTGATACGGCCACGATTGCGGGCGTGGGCACGTTGAAGATCGAAGCCAACGGGGCATACACCTTCATCCCTGCGGCCAATTACAATGGCCCGGTTCCTGTGGCCACTTACACGATGACCGATGGCAGCAGCGGGGATACCTCGACGCTGACGATTACGGTCAATCCGGTGGACGATGCGTTTAGCGATGCCAATGAAGTGGTGTCTGTCAATGAAGACACGACTTTGGCAGGCAGCGTGCTGGCAGGCACAAGCAGCGTGGACGGTCCGGTGACGGTGACAAGCTTCACCATAGCCGGGGACGGCACGACTTATACGGCCGGTGATACGGCCACGATTGCGGGCGTGGGCACGTTGAAGATTGAAGCCAACGGGGCTTACACCTTCATCCCTGCGGCCAATTACAATGGCCCGGTTCCTGTGGCCACTTACACGATGACTGATGGCAGCAGCGGGGATACCTCGACGCTGACGATTACGGTCAATTCAGTCAATGACGCACCTGCTGGTACTAACAACACGGTTACGACGTTGGAAGATACTGGACGAGCTTTTACAGCGGCTGATTTTGGTTTTACCGATCCGAACGATAGTCCTGCGAACAGTTTGACAGCTGTCAAGATAACGACTTTACCAACGAATGGCAGTTTGACACTGAATGGGGTTGCGGTGACTGCGGGTCAAGTGATATCGGTAGCGAACATTAACAGTGGTTTACTTGTATTTACTCCTGCTGCGAATGCTAATGGAACCAATTATGCCAACTTTACCTTTCAAGTCCAGGATACAGGAGGTACAGCCAATGGCGGAGTGGATTTGGATCAAAGTCCTAATACAATGACGATTAATGTGACTCCAGTGAACGATGCACCTGCCGGCACTAACAACACGGTTACGACGTTGGAAGATACTGGACGAGCTTTTACAGCGGCTGATTTTGGATTTACTGATCCTAATGACAGTCCTATGAACAGTATGACAGCAGTTAAGATAACGACTTTACCAACGAACGGTACTTTGACGAATGATGGGGTTGTTGTGACAGCGGGACAATTGATATCCGTAGCAGATATTAATGCGGGCAAACTAGTATTTACCCCAGCAGAAAATGCTAATGGCAGCAATTACGCCAACTTTACTTTCCAGGTTCAAGATACAGGCGGTACAGCCAATGGTGGAGTTGATTTGGATCAAAGTCCTAATACGATGACTATTAATGTGACTCCAGTCAATGATCCTCCAGTTGCTATTGATGACACATTTGATATTTCAATAGCTGACCAAACTATCAATGGAATGCTTGCTAAATTCTATAATTATATAGAAGGAACAGATGGACCTAATTTAAGTAATGTTTCTCAAGTTGAGAATTTTATAAATACTCACAATCCAAATGCTACGTTTGTTTCAACGGTTGTTGATTATAATTTGAGTACTGGAAATCTGGGTTTTTATAACGGCCCTACAGATGACAATTTAAAAGATTGGTTGGGTAGTGATGGTAGTTCATTAGAACGTATTGGTACGCCGATTTCAACAGGGGATGCCATTGTCCATTTTGAAAGCTCTATAGAGTTATCAGCTGGAACTTATAATTTCCGAGTACATGCAGATGATGGTTATTCGATAAGAATAGATGGGGTGGTGGTAGCGGAGGTTAATGCTAATCAATCACCTACAACAACAACGCATCCCTCATTTACTATATCTGAGTCCGGCTTGCATTCAATAGAAATAATTTATTGGGATCAAGGCGGTGAATTTGTGCTTGAACCTGAACTAAGGAAGGGTTCTGGAACATATAATCCACTAGGAATAGAGGATGGTAGTGGTAATGGAGCTTTAGTTCGCAATGATATTATTGTAATTGATATAGCAGACATTTTGGCAAATGATTTTGATATTGATAGTGCTCATGCCTCATTAACTATCAATAATGTGAGTAATGCGAGTGTCGGGACAGTTAGTCTGGATGGAAATGGGCATGTGGTCATAAGCAATATTCCTTCTGGATATAATGGACCAATCACTTTTGATTATCAAATTCAAGATCCTCAAGGGGGTATTTCTAATGTTGCTCAGGTGACACTGAATGTTGATAATGGAGTTAATGATGCTCCAGTGAATACCGTACCAGGCACTCAAACGACTACTGAAGACACAGCAAAAGCAATTACTGGTCTTAGTATTTCTGATGCGGATTCTGGAAATAATGATATGACAGTCACTCTTCAAGTAACCAATGGTGTTTTGAATGTTAGTGGCGGAAGTGCAGTGATTGCAGGCAATGGTACTGGAACGATTACTTTGACAGGCACAGTTGCAGAAATTAATTCAACATTAGGATCAACGGTTAGTTATGTACCAAATACTGATTTCAGCGGTAATGCTACTTTAACAATGACTACCAATGATAACGGTAATACAGGTACAGGCGGTGCAAAGACAGATGTGGATACATTTTCTATTAATGTTACAGCAGTAGCTGATGCACCAGTGGTGTATGCACACATGAGCTTGCCATCGATCGTAGCCGGGGCTTCGGTTGTTAATGCGACTTTTGCTGATAATAATAATGAAAATAACCTTAATAACTGGACTAAAGTAGCCTTATTTAATAATACCTTCGCTGAAATACAAGGAGGTACTGGAAAAGGTTCTAGTGAAGCTACTCTGTTTAATAATGTAGCTTGGGCTGGTCAAACTGGTAGTAATTCTAATGAGGTTTCTAATTTTAATAGTAGATGGACTAAAACTAGTGGAACAATTACTTATAATAATAGTGGTGTTGCAGATGACGCTCAAGGGTTACTTATACTCAATTCTAATCAGTTAACCGCAGCGGAACGTGCCCTGACGAATTATGTGATTTCAGCTGACCTCTACGGTGATGCCAATTCCGCTCAAGCGAATGGATTGGGAATCGTGTTTGGTTATGTTGACGCTAATAATTATTATTTAGTGCGTTGGGAAAATCCTAGCGCTGATTATGCTCCTGGAGGTCCTCAATTCGAAAGTTACCCAGGACAGTACCATGAGTTGTCTATAGTTCAAATCGTTAATGGCACTCCTGTAGATTTAGCTCGTACCACATTTAATGCGGATGACTGGTTTAATGTGGATATTACAGTCACCAATAATGGCATTTCAGTTGCTGCACAGGATATATCCAATCCAAGTGTTACCGCAAATCTGGACTATATATACGGCAGTGTGAGCGGTGCCGGAACTTCTGCCCCAGCCTTAAATACTATTGGATTGTATACGTTTGATAATGATTCTGCTGTAAGATGGGATAACATTACTATCAACCAGGCAAGTTCTTATCAATACATCTTGCAGACAGAAGCTTATCTTAAAGACATCGATGGTAGCGAGACATTGAGTAATATTACACTTACTAATATACCGTCTGGAGTGACTTTGTTTGACATTGATGCTAATCAGTCAGTTTCAGTGACGGGAGGTACTGCAACGGTTATTCCTGATCATGATATTAGAGTGACATCAAATACAGTACTTAGTACAGCACAGATCAATGGTATAACGGCTAGTGTTACTGCAACAGAAGGTTCAAATGGTAGTAATTCAACAAGTACTACCTCCGTATTACTAGAGATTATAGGTGGATATAGCGCAGAAACACTTACTGGTACTAGTGCCAAAGAGTGGATTTATGGTGATGATGGAAATGATGTACTTGTCGGTGGCACAGGTGACGATGTTATTATCGGTGGATTAGGCAATGATACACTGACAGGTGGAGGAGGAGCTGATCAGTTTGTTTTGTTGAAAGGAGAGGGTGGAGCCACGGCTGCTGCAGCTCCAATTGATACTATTACTGATTTTGCAACTAATGTTGATACTATCGTTATCAAAGGAACCAATATCACTGGTGTGGCTGTATCCACCCCAGTCGCAAATACTTATACCATTACTGTGAATTATTCCGGTGGAGCACCTACAGAGTATTTCAAGGTTACTTTGTCAAATGGAGCAGCGTTAAATGATTCTGGAAAAACTCATTTGACTGGAGTCGTAGTAAGCGGTGGAACAGCTACCATTGATGGTACGATAGTTGGGGCTGTCTTATATCTCGATCTTAATGCTAATAATCAAGAAGATGAAGGAGAACGACTTGGTATCACCGATCAATATGGTCATGTAGAGTGGGTTGTTGATCTATCCAAACTAGATGTTAATGGTGATGGTCAATATACTATTGGTGAAGCTCGTGCCGTTCAAACAGGTGGTTTCGATATTGATACGGGTTTAAGTTATGAAATTAATCTTTACGGGCCTGTAGGTTCAGAAGTGATTTCACCATTAACCAGTCTCTTGCAAGCACAGTTAGAAGCAGGTATGACTTATGAGGAAGCGAATGCTGCCTTGGTTGCTCGTTTAGGTTTACCAGAGGGTACCGATATTATTAGTCTCAACCCAATTACTGGAAGTAGTAACATATTAGCTCAAAACGCAGCAGTAATGACTGCAGCAATTCAATTTGCAGAAGTGGCTGCCATACACTATTCAGCTGATGAAGGACACGTTTCATTTCTGGTTTTTCAAGCGATTGGCAAAGCATTGCTCGAGCTTCCTGATGGTACTGTTGCTGATTTTAGTGATCAAAATTTCCTGCAATCCATTTCTCATCATCTTGAAGTATTTAATCTGGCTAACACCGATCTCATCGATTATATGGTCACTAGCCAGAAAGCTTTACAGACCAGTATTTCAGTACTTTTACCAGGTGAGGATGCTCTCGGGGCTATTAGTAAGATCCAGCATGTGACTCAGGGTATATACGCACAAGCTATAGAAATGGCATTGATTGGTTATTTGCCATTAGATTATATCAAAGACATGGGTGCTATTCTTAATGCTTATACCCATGGTGATATTACTGCTGAACAGCTCAATTCCTTTGAAGATAAGCTCTCTGCAGTCCTTGTTAATTGGGATAATAATATTCCAGAGAATGGTTTAGAACATCACACAGGGACACTGACGAGTGATGTTACAACGGAGTCGCCTGATGCTGCTACTCCAGTGAGTGAAGTAACCAGTGAAGTTGATTCAGTTATAAATGATTTCATAACCACTCATAATATTCCAGTGTACTATTTCCAAGACTCACAACAGCCGCTAGAAGATACGAATGATAAAACAACAGTGATGCATGATGATATTGTCCAGGATTTATTGTTGGATGACCAAAGCCTTACAATGCTGGCAAATAATCCTGAGCTTAATGGTGGCCAAGGAGATGATATTCTTAATGGTTCTACTGGAAATGATGTTATCCATGGTGGGGCAGGTAATGATATCATCAAAGGTGGTGAAGGCAATGATAGTGTGACTGGAGGTCAGGGCAACGATATGATGACTGGTGGTGGAGGTATCGATTCTTTTATTTGGTTGGAAGGGGATGATGCTGATGGAGCAGTTGATACCATAACTGATTTTAAGGCTAATCCTGTAGGAAGTTCATCTGATGCAAGTATTCTCAATTTATCTGACTTGCTGTCAGGAGGGCATGTAGATGCCAATAGTCTGGATAATTATTTGAATGTTTCTACAACAGAAAAAGGGGATACTGAAATTAAAGTGGATCCTGAAGGCACTGGAAATTTTGAAGCACCAGCTCAAACTATAGTATTACAAGACGTCGATTTAACAGCTGTCTTCGCTACTCAGAACTCTCACGATATTGTTAATCAGCTGATTGCTCAAGGAAATTTGATAGTACCTCAATAAAATGAATTTATGGTATTTGCGGGTTTTGAATATTCGCGAATGCTTTTTGATTTTAAAGAATTAGAAAATATCCTCGCGCCATTTTTTTCTCTGCTATATACTCGCTTAATACAATATTAGCCTCAGGTTGTTTTGGCAAAACATATGACCCTTTCCCGAAACGATGACTATGAGGCCTCATACACTATGGAGCTGTGTTATGTCTAATCCTTATATTTTGGTTTTATACTATTCACGAACAGGTGCAACGGCTCAATTAGCGCAATACATCGCTCGTGGTGTGGAAAGTGTGTCTGGAGTCGAAGCCAGGTTACGTACAGTACCTCCCGTTTCTACGACTTGCGAAGCGGTTGACAAGCCTGTTCCAGATTCTGGGGCAACGTATGTCACTTTGGATGATTTGCGGCATTGTCATGGTTTGGCTTTAGGTAGCCCTACTCGATTTGGTAATATGGCTGCTCCCATGAAATATTTTTGGGATGGGACCTCTTCTTTATGGTTGAGTGGGGAATTGGTAAATAAGCCTGCCTGTGTGTTTTCTTCCTCAGCCAGCATGCATGGAGGACAGGAGACCACCTTGATTTCTATGATGTTTCCATTAATGCATCATGGCATGCTTTTATTGGGTATTCCTTATACTGAGCCTGTCCTGACTAGCACACAGTCTGGTGGTACGCCTTATGGTGTAACTCATGTGGCTGGTAGTGATAATGATAATCCGGTAAGTCAGGATGAGATCACTCTGGCTAAAGTATTGGGGGAAAGACTGGGGCGTGTGACAATGGGGCTGAGGGTTTGAGATGGTTTTGCGGTTTTGGAATGATGACGTGCTATCGAGAACTTAGGATGTACTTGAGAGTATTATTCAGATATTTAGAAGAATCATAGGATTGGTAAGATTAATATTTAAGTATTCAGTAATGTCAGTGGAGTAGCCTAAGTAATGAAAGTAATCAGTTTTAACGCCAATGGTATACGCTCTTCAGCACGTAACGGGTTTTATGATTGGCTTGCGGTTCAAGATGCTGATTTTGTTTGTATTCAGGAAACGAAATCGCAAGTGGATCAATTGATCCCTGAAGATCTTTATTACCCTCGGGATTATTTTTGTGATTATTTTGATGCTGAAAAGAAAGGATATAGTGGCGTAGCTATTTATTCAAAGCGTAAACCTGACCGTGTTGTGAAGGGTTTGGGATTTGATTATTGTGATAAGGAGGGGCGCTATATTCAATTTGATTATCCTGAATTAAGCGTTGTATCCCTTTATTTACCCTCTGGTACCAGCGGTGATGATCGTCAGGAAGTGAAATATAATTTTCTAGACCAATTTGCAAAGCACTTAATAAATTTAAAAAATGAGGGGAGAGAATTAATTATTTGTGGTGACTATAATATCGCCCATAAAAAAATAGATTTAAAAAATTGGCGAGGGAATCAGAAAAATTCGGGGTTTTTACCGGAAGAACGTGCTTGGATGGATGAGTTATTTGGTGCTATGGGGTTTGTAGATGCTTTTAGAGTACATAATCAAGAAGAAGAACAATACACATGGTGGTCCTATAGAGCTAAAGCCTGGGAAAAAAATGTGGGGTGGCGGATTGATTATCAAGTGATTACTCCAGGTCTAACGGACTATGTTGCTGACAGCAGGATCTTTCGGGAAGCCCGTTTCTCAGATCACGCTCCTTTATTAATTGAATACAAGGGGAATTGGTGTGTTTAAACTCGCTAGTTGGAATGTTAATTCATTAAAAGTGCGTTTTGATCAGGTTTTGCAATGGTTGGAGTCTTCTCAGGTGGATGTGCTTGCCATGCAGGAAACGAAACTCAGTGATGAAAATTTTCCAGTTTCCCTATTCACTGATAAAGGGTATCAAGTTGTTTTCTCGGGTCAGAAAACCTATAACGGAGTAGCTATTGTCAGTCGACATCCTATGACAGAAATGGTGACAGATATTCCTGAGTTGGAGGATCCACAACGTCGTATCCTTGCTGCTACAATAAAGGGGTTAAGGGTAATTAACCTTTATGTTCCAAATGGAGGGGAACTCAGTTCAGACAAGTACCAGTACAAACTGGACTGGTTAAAGAAAGTTACCCTTTTTATTCAGCATCAATTAAGTATTTACCCTAAAGTAGCTGTTGTAGGTGATTTTAATATTGCACCTGAAGACAAAGATGTACATGATCCGGCTGAGTGGGAAGGTAATGTGTTGGTTAGTCCTGCAGAAAGACGAGCATTCACGAAACTATTGGCTTTGGGTTTGCATGATAGTTTCCGCAATTTTAATCAAGAGGAAAAGGCGTTTAGTTGGTGGGATTACAGGGCTGCAGCGTTCCGACGTAACAGGGGCTTACGGATCGATCATGTACTGCTGAGTCATGAGTTAAATGCTTTATGTCGAGTATCCAAAATTGATAAAGAGCCAAGAAAAGCAGACAGGCCTTCGGATCATGCGCCGGTTTGGGTTGAACTGGAGTTGTAAATAGCCAGGTATTTGTAAGATAAAATCAACCTAATTAATTGAATGCCATTTTCTGAATAAGTACATGTCCTCCTGAATTCTTCTCAAGTCTGATTAATCTCCGTGAAGGATATCTTCTATTGAAAATGAAAGTCTGTCTTTGTTTTCTGGAGATTTTTCGCTTTTCTCAGAATCATAGTAATAAATCGAATGACAAAAACGTAGACGAAAATATACTGAAATATGATTTTGCCAGAGTCTTGAGAAAAAATTGCTTTATGAGATCATTTCTGCTATTGTTTTGACTCATTTGTGTAGAGTATGGTGCTTGGCAATAAGGTCCAGGTGGCGATACTTATTTGAACCTAGAAGAGAGTGGTATTATGAAAGCATCTGTTCATCCCGATTACCAAACAGTTAAAGTCACTTGTAGCTGTGGTGAAGTCTTTGAAACTCGTTCTACTTTATGTAAAGATTTGAACATTGAAGTATGTTCAATGTGTCATCCATTTTATACAGGTAAACAAAAATTGGTTGATACTGGAGGTCGTGTTCAGAAATTCCGTGACAGATATAATATGCGCTCTGGTCAAGCAAAATCGAAAGAATAATTTAGTTATTTTTTTGAATTTTTAATAAAGGCACAATTTTTTGTGCCTTTTCTCTAAATGACTATTAAAAATTCAAGTTTTTATATATGATTTTTTTACCGAGTGATCTGAAATAGAGAGTAAGCGCTTTGGATAATGAAGTAATAAAACAACGGGCATTGGATTATCATGAGTTTCCTGTTCCAGGTAAACTCTGTATTCACCTTACAAAATCAACTAATTCCCAAGATGATTTGTCTTTGGCTTATACCCCAGGCGTTGCTGCCCCAGTATTGGCCATCGCAGAAACGCCAGAGAATGCTTATCGTTTTACCAATAAAGGTAATTTGATTGCGGTGATGACGAATGGCACGGCAGTGCTTGGTTTAGGAAACCTTGGTCCCTTGGCAAGTAAACCGGTTATGGAGGGCAAAGCGGTATTGTTTAAACGGTTTGCTGATCTTGATGTCTTTGATATAGAGATAGATGCTGATAATCCTCAGGCTTTTATTGCTACAGCAAAACGGATTGCCCCAACTTTTGGTGGTATTAATCTGGAAGATATCAAAGCACCCGAATGTTTTGAAATAGAGCAAGCACTAATTGAACAGTTAAATATTCCAGTATTTCACGACGATCAACATGGTACTGCGATTGTAGTAGCTGCTGGCTTGTTAAATGCTCTGGAATTACAGAAAAAGAAGTTAAATGATATTAAAATTGTTTGCATGGGTGCTGGTGCTGCAGGAATTGCTTCTATGCGACTTCTTGTTGCGTTAGGTGCTGATAAAAAAAACATGCTACTTTTGGATACCAAAGGAGTTATTCATTCAGGTCGAGAAGATTTAAATCCCTATAAATTTGCTTTTGCAAGAACTACTTCTTGCCGCTCCCTTGAAGAGGCACTGGTGGATGCTGATGTGTTTATTGGCGTTGCAGGACCAGATTTATTGAATGCTCGTCTTTTGAGTTTAATGGCACCAAGACCAGTGATTTTTGCTTTATCCAATCCTGATCCTGAAATTAAGCCGGAGTTGGCACATAAGGTGCGGAAGGATTTAATTATTGCTACCGGGCGAAGTGATTACCCTAATCAAGTTAATAATGTATTATGTTTTCCTTATATTTTTCGTGGTGCGTTAGATGTACGTGCCAAATGCATTAATCAATCCATGCAAATTGCAGCTGTTGAAGCTATTCGTCAACTGGTGCATGAGCCTGTTCCTCAGGTAGTAAAGGACAATTACCCAGGAGTTGTTAATTGGGAATTTGGACCTGACTATATTATTCCAAAGCCTATAGATCCTCGTCTTAAAGAGAGGGTTCCGGATGCTGTAGCGAAAGCCGCGATAGCTAGTGGCGTGAGTCAATTTAGTAATTTATAAGGTAATGGCGAGTTTTTAATTCACCTTATAGAAGTAAACAATTTTGGCCTTAATTGCGTTTAAACAAAGGACGTCTTGGAAAATTCTTGGAAAGCCATGGCTGGTTTTCTTGGGAGCTGCAAGAAGAATTTTTTGCGCTTGCAAGATGTGCTGGGAAGCAGAAATAGGAACTAAGATGGGATTAAAAGATACTTGACTAATCGTTAAGGAGATAATTTTGCATACTGAAAACCGAACTAATTATGCAATGATAGGGTGGCTACTTTGCGGACTAGGAGCAATATTTTATAGCTATGAGTATTTGTTACGCATTGCACCAAGTGTAATGGAAAACGCTTTACGTTCTCATTTTAATTTATCAGCATCAGGTTTTGGTCTTCTTTCCTCCATTTATTATTTTGCCTATGTTCCAATGCAATTGCCAGTTGGGGTTTTATTAGACAGATACGGACCGAAGAGATTATTGACCATAGCTTGTTTGATATGCGTTATCGGAACGTATCTGTTTACTGGTACAACTGTTTTTTGGATCGCTGCAACTGGTCGCTTTTTGGTTGGATTTGGCTCAGCTTTTGCTTTTGTAGGTGTATTAAAGCTTGCAACTCTTTGGTTGCCTGAAAATCGATTAGCCATGGTATCTGGTATGACGTCAGCCTTGGGACCCATTGGTGCTATGTTGGGAGATAATTTTCTGGAGTTGTTCATTGTCAAGATGGGTTGGGTTAAGACACTCAATATGACTGCGGCCTTCGGTATTGTATTGACTTTAGTATTGTGGGTTGGGATTAAAGATCGCAAAGGACACCATAGACAAAGTGGAACAGTTCCAACTCTTAAAAAGGGGCTGGTCGACTTGGGAATCATTATTACCAGTCGACAGATTTGGGTCAATGGAATGTATGGCTGCCTGGTCTATTTACCGACAACTGTTTTCGCTGAACTATGGGGTATTCCATATTTGCATCATGCTCATGGCTTAACCACTCAAGCGGCAGGATTGGCTAATTCGATACTGTTCCTGGGATTCATTATTGGTGCTCCAGTAATGGGCTATATTTCAGATCGATTATATAGACGTAAATTTCCAATGTTGATTGGTGCCAGTGGTGCAGCAGTGGTTATGATGATGATTTTATACATGCCTGGATTAAATGAATCGAACATTCAATCTTTGATGTTTTTATTGGGTTTGCTTTATAGTGCTCAAGCTATCGTTTTTGCTGTAGGCAGAGAGTTGAGTCCTGGTGAAGCAGCCGGTACAGCAATGGCAGTTACTAATATGATAGTCATGCTCGGAGCAATGTTCCTGCAACCTTTAGTAGGACATTTATTAGATTTTAGCTTATCAATGCATTTAAGTGATGTCGCAATTGCTGGTACTGCAGTGGATAATATGAGTAAATTGTACACTGTTGATGACTATCAGTTCGCCTTATCTATTATTCCATTAGGAATACTGATGGCGGCTATTTTAACTTTCTTTTTAAAAGAAACTCATGCAAAAGCACCTAAATAATATGATTACTAGAAAACAAATGTTATATGGCGTCTTAGTCTGTTTCATTGGAGCTGTCTTTTACTGTTATGAATTCATTCTCAGAATTGTTCCCGGGGCTTTACAGACTGAGTTAAGTATTGCTTTAGGGCATATTTCGGCTACTACTTTTGGACAGATTTCAGCCTTATATTATTTTGCTTATTCACCTATGCAAATGCCTGTAGGGATGTTAATGGATAGATATGGACCTAGACGCCTTTTAACTTTCGCATGCTTATGTTGTGCTTTAGGCTCCTGGATGTTTACTTTAACCTGGTCAATTGTACTGGTGGGTGTTGGTCGATTCCTAGTGGGATTTGGATCTTCCTTTGCCTTTGTTGGTGTCTTGTCTTTGGCTTTGCATTGGTTACCTCGCCGTTATTTTTCTTTAGTAGCTGGCTTAATTACTACTTTAGGTATGTTGGGGCTGGTTTATGGTGAAATCAAAATTACTGAGTGGTCTGAAGTGATTGGTTGGGATCATGTTTTAATGTATATCGCATTTATTGGTTCTGCCTTATGCATCTTAATGTTCTTTGTAGTAAGAGATGGCCCTGAAGGATATCAGCACAATAAACATCCTCTACCAGAGTTTTTTCATAATGTACTTAAGGTACTGATGTCACATGAAGTTTGGTTAATTGGGTTTGTAGGGGCATGTCTTTATACTTCGCTATCTGTGTTTGGTGAATTATGGGGGAAAACCTATCTGGAGCAAGCACATCATTTGACCAAGGTAGAGGCTGCTAAAACTGTCTCTGCTGTTTTTTTAGGTTGGGCAGTAGGGGCTCCACTGGCTGGGTACATATCGGATAGTACTGGCAGACGATTATTACCTCTGGTTATTGGCGCAATATTATCGTTAATATGTATTAGCCTTGTTTTATATTGTCCTGGGTTGTCTTATCTTACGTTAAATATATTATTATTCTTGTATGGTGTTTTTAGCGCTACAGAAATTATTGTTTTTATTATGGCTAAAGAATGCAGTGGTGCCAAATTATCTGGGACAGTGTTCGCAGCAACGAATATGATTGTCTCTTTTGCGGGTGCTATTTTTCAACCTTTAGTAGGTAAATTATTGGATACTTTTGGCGACAGCGGCATAGTTGCCGGGGAGCATATTTATACGGTCGATGATTACCAGGTCGCTCTTTCAATATTACCCATTTCATTGCTTTTAGTAACTATATTGGCTTTTTTTATTAAAGATCATTCTGGCGTAAACAATACCTAGATATGAAACACGGCTACCAGTTCTTTAACTGGTAGCCTCAAATGACTTTGACAACTAATCCAGCGCGATACATGAAAACTTTTTATCTTTGCGTTTTGGTAATGGTGTCTTATAAATTGAGTATCATGATTTGATATTATTACCGGAATTCCTTTGGCTGCAGTTTTTCTAGCCAATTCTGCCAATTCAATCTGATCATCCATTGAAAATAATTTTTGATTGTAAGGTAATGTTTGGCTATTTTCTTTCAATGGCACATAAGGTGGGTCACAGTAAATGACATCACCGGGTTCAGCTAATGCGAAAGTCGATCGAAAATCATTATGTATGAATTGAGCTAATGAGCTTTTTTTATAAAACAAAGTCATTTCCTTACGTGGGAAATAGGGCATATTGTAAAGCCCAAAAGGAACATTATATTTTCCCTTTGAATTGTATCGACATAAACCATTATATCCATGTCGATTAAGATAAAGAAAAACTGCTGATTTTCGGTTTGAGTCTATTAGTTCGTTAAATTCATGTCGCAATTCATAATACCTTTCCTTGCAATTGGCTGCAGGGGTAAAATATTGCTGGCAATAATCTATGAAAGATTCACCTTTCGCTTGCAGAACTTTATAAATATTTATTAAGTCAGAATTACTTTCACCTAACAGATAAGAGGAGTAACTGGTGTTCATAAAAATTACTCCTGATCCAGCAAATGGTTCTATTAAACGCCGACCAGTGGGTAGAGATGAAATAATTTCATTCAAACAATTATACTTGCTTCCTGCCCATTTAAGAAAGGGTCTGATTTTTGCCATAACTTATATAATCAATATTTTAGGTTGAAGTATCGCTCATTTTCAGGATAAAGAACAGAATATTGAGGAAGCGTTTGTTTAATGTAATATACTAGACCTCTTTTATAACCTGAATATTTTGCTTTAGTGCAAGGCGTAAAGGTTTCGAGGAGCGGAGTTTACATAGAGTAAATGAGCACTGCAGAAACCTTTACAACACAGCAATAAAATAAAAGAGGCAGGTTATGAAAGAGGTCTACTGAATAAATCAAACTTATTCAGTACAGTTCCATGTGATACGTCTATTAAGGTTTATTTCCTTTTGTTCAGAATAAGCTTCTATATTAATAGATTATTGCAATAATGAGTAAGCCAATAGCAATAAATCCTATAAAACTTAAAGCAGGATTCCCTCCAGGAACCATATGGGATTCAGATGGGGATTGAGTACAGGTTTTCCTGCCTTTCCATGCCATTATGGATGGCAATAACAGCAGTAAAATAACACAGCATACCCCCGCATAACTTAGTGCATGGAGGTAAATACCCGGGTTGAACAATACAACGGCTAAAGGAGGGAGAAAAGTGAGAGCCAAGGTGTATTTCCCTTGACTACCTGATTTACTAAGTTTTAATCCATCGGCGAGAAAATCGAACAGACCTAATGAAACTCCTAAAAAGGCAGTAACCATACAGATAGAAGTAAAAAAGCCGAAAAACCCACTTATCCATTGACTTTGGACTGATTGACTGAGTGCTTCTGTTAAACCACTTGTTGCGTGATCAGAGTTCATCAAGGCCAATAACCCATTTTCTCCTTCACGCGATACCACACCCATTATTACTGCGTCCCAAATTATGTAGCAGAACAAAGGAATAAGAGAGCCAAATAAAATAACTCGACGCAAACTACGTACGTCATCATTAAAATAATCACGTAAGCTGGGTACAATAGAAGCAAATCCAAATGAGGTAACCAGGATCATAAGAGTGCCAGTGAACGCTTTAGCTGAGCCACCAACCAGCCCTACTGCTGATACATGCGGACTAATGATTATAACCAACAAAAGATAGACACCCAGTTTACCAAACATAAGACCGCGGTTGACATAATCCACAGAGCGGATGCCATTGTACACAATAAGACTGAATAAAGTTGTAAATATTATAGACGTTATCCAATTGGGTAAATCAATATGTGCTTTATGTAATAAACTGCTGAAGACATCACTTCCACCTGAAATATACGCGGCAAGGAGAGTGTAAAGAAGAAAAAGATAGGTTATCCATGCAATAATCTGACCGGGTAATCCCAAAGTCGATTTGGCCATTGAAACCATATTACTTCCGGCCGGTAGTCTAAGATTGACTTCAAGAATTAATAAGGCCCCAGCTGTCATGACAAACCAGCAGAACAGCAGGAAAAATAATGAGTTACTGAATCCCACCTCGGCTGTAGAAACAGGGAGCGCAAGCATGCCGCCACCAATCGAAGTGCCTACTATGAGTAATATACCGCCAATTAATTTTGAATTGATCACAAAGTATAACCCAAAAACAGTACAAATATAGAACAAAATGATACTTTGTTCCTCAAAAAAAGTCAACTTAATTATTAACGGACTCTGAATCTTTTTATAACAATGCTACGCAAATTGTCTTTATGCTCACCAGAATTTTGAACTGTTAACATTTTGCCAGTTGTCAGACTAAAAATCTTTATCGTAATAATATCAAAAGTTTCTATCCAAAAAGCGCAATAAACTCATGCATCAGCAAAGCTACAGAAGCGATAATCACTACAAACTGTGATATTTTACCCCCAGGAACCGTAAAGTCTGATTTGTAACGCTTTCTGCCAAAATAACACATTAGAGCGGGTAATAACAGTAATAATATAATGCAAAATACTCCGGCATAACGTAATGCGTATATGTAAGCTCCGGGATAATAAATTACGATAAGTAAAGGTGGTAAAAAGGTCAGAAAAAATAAACCAATGCCATGTTTACCGCGTTCACGTAATTTTAAGCCGTCAGCAAGAAAACTAAATAAACAAAGTGATACACCTAAAAATGCAGTTAACATACAAATAGAAGTAAAAAAATTAAAGAGGGCACTTATTGTAGTGTTTTGAATTTTATCAGTCAGCAGGTTGGCTAGTGCGCTGGTTGTACGCGGATTTTCCATTAGGCTTTCAAGTCCACTATCTCCTGCAGAAGGAAGCGAGCCAATAATCACGGCATCCCAGGCTATGTAACATATTAAAGGGATTAAAGAGCCAATAAAAATGACTTTTTTTAAAGTCTTTATATCATCATCAAAATAATCTCTTAGATTTGGTACTATGATGGCAAAGCCAAATGAGGTGATTAAAATCATAATTGCCCCGCCAATATATTGAATATCACCATGCTGAAAATAGTGTAACTCTATGTGCGGGGCAATAAGAACTATGAGCATGCAATATACAGCCAATTTACCAAACATAAGCGCACGATTGGCTACATCTACCGAATGAATGCCACCGTATACTACCAAGCCAAAAATTAAGGTAAATAATGAGCTGGCTTGCCAATCACTGAGATGCAGATTTATTTTAAATAAAAGACTGTTCAGTACATCAGCTCCGCCTGAAATATAAGCAGAAAGTAAGGTATATAATAAAAAGAGGTAACTTATCCAGGCAGTTAGCAAACCATAATCACCCAGAGTCGCCTTTGCCATAGAGACCATGTGCTTCCCTCTGGACAAATATAAATTGGCCTCCAGTATAAAAAAAGCTCCAAAGGTCATGAATGCCCAACAGATCACTAGAAATATAGACGATTGCCAAAAGCCAGTTGCTGCATTAGCTACTGGAAGAGCTAGCATCCCTCCCCCTATGGAGGTACCAACAATTAATAAGATGCCGCCTATAAACCTTGAACGCATTAATAAACCTTATTTTATATAAGCTACCTGAGGTTGAGCTGGTTGAACTGGACTATTGAACCATTGGATTTCGATTCTTCTGTTCTGGGCACTGCCATGAATAATGGCATTATCAGAAATGGCATTTTTATCTCCATAACCCTCTGCTTTTAATCGTTTGGCTGCTATACCATTAGCCCAGAGATATGTCAGCATTGTTTCAGCCTGCGCTTGGGAGAGTCGCCTCTTATGACTGCGTGATCCTACATTATCAGTAAACCCGGCAACATAAATTGTACTTTGAGGGTAAAAATTTAGCAACCTAATGATGTTGGTTAAGCCAGGATAGCATATTTCATTAAGACGAGGACTGCTAAACATGAAGTATTTATCGGTCGGTACAATTAATATTCTGGTGTCTCCATATTCTACATACTGAATATCCTGTTTTTGCAGATCTTTAATAATTTTACGTTTACTGTCTCTGTAGATGCTCGCAACCAATCCTACGGTACCTCCTGCTGCTGCTCCAATAAGAGTTCCTGAGGCAGTACCACTTGCAATTGCTCCAACAACGGCTCCAATCCCTGTATCCACGCCGACTCTTTTGACTGCTCGACGATCAGGTTGAAAATTGTTATAAGGTGGATGATAGCAGCTAGCAAGAAAGCAAATCATTAATCCATAACTGAGGATTCTTGTTTTAGCTAATTTGAGTGACATATCCACTCCTTTAATCAATGATTTAGTCATTATTAAGCATCTTATTAATTTTCGCAATCTAACGCTTTATATTTTTATAGGAGGAATTTAAAAAAAATTAGTTTTTTCGTCTATAATTCAAATTATCAAGGAAGAGTCCGAGTGATGCACTGTGAAAGGAAATTCGATGTGCTCGCTCATTAAAATACAAGGAGCGGTATGCTCAGTTCGTTGCTGAGTGTGCTGAATAGCAATGAAAATCCCAGTCCAACTTAAAAATATTGGCGGCAATATTCCAGAAAACGATATTGCTTTGCAAGTCTCTTATTTTGTTAAATCACAGGATGAAGAATTACTTCCACAAAGTGACACTTATGTTTCTCCTATCTCGGGTAAAATAGACATCAATTTTGGGAACAATCTCGCCCGAAATAAAGACGTTTTCTTTGCGGTTGCTTTGAAAAGCAATAATATTTTAGCTCAAACTTCGACTTCTGCCACTCAATTAAAGGATGATGTCCCTGTTACTTTGGAGTTTGATTACAACCCTCTCGTATTATCAGAACCTGGTGATGAAATTGTTTTTCCCAGACCATTATTTGTATATGGACGTTTGCTCGATAAAAATGGCAAGAAAAAAATGGAAGATGTACAAATCATCGTTGAGGCTACCCGTGCTAATGATGGGGGTTCCCAACCCATTGCAAGCGTAAGAACAGAGGCCAATGGTTATTTTTTTATTGAATATCCGCAAGGTTTCTTTACAGACGCGTCTGCTCGTGTAGGTTTGCAACTCCGCGAAAATCCAATTCCGATCCGACTCAATGACATTCCTATCGATGGTGAAGCCTCAAATAAGGTATTTCCCAGAAATGTTATACTAGTGGCAGATCCGATGGATGCAGAGGAAGCAATTACTGAGACGGAATGCGGTTGCGAATCATTAGATGTTCATGAGAGTAAAAGGATTCTGGAAGAATATTCCTTTTTCAGTCTGGTACGCACAACAGAGCCTGAAATCTTGGGCTATGTTCTGGAAGAAGAGGATGATATCACTTTGGATGAAGTCTTAACACAACATCCTATTCGGATTTGGGAAATTATTGATCCCATTTTTCAATTACCTGCATTTAGTCATCTTGCTAATCGTACAAGAGTAAATCTCCCTGAAGTGACTGAAAGAAGCACCCATACAGAAATAACAACAAGGACTCATAATCGAGCAGCTGCTCCGACGAATACTCCTCAAGATAATGAGTTAACTGAAACTTTAAAACAAATTAAAATCAATCGCGGTGTTTTAAATAACTTTTTACAGCGGGAAACCAATATTACTAAGGATAACATCGTAAGTCTCATCGAAATGAATGAAAGTTACCGCTTCAAGAAAAAAATGGCATTAGGGGAAACAAAACCTCTCGGAAGAGTGGTGTTGAACTCCGTAAATTCAGTGGATTGGGACCTGGAACCTACATTATATCAAGCAGTATCAGTTGCCCATGGGCATTTACTTCATTTCAAATCAGAATGGATCGCTGATGGTTATTCTCTTGGAGATCTTCTTTACAGTTTACCGTTAGCTCCAGGGCAAAAGAAACAAATTGTGGTATTTGATTGGGAGCGAAGGGAATCAGCGACCAATGTTCAATCTTTGGAATATGAAGAAAGTCTTTACAATTCACTTAGCCGTGATAGAGATATATTTGAAATCACCAAAGGAGTGATTGAAGAAAATATTAAAGGCAAATCAAGTGCTACTACGGCGAGTGCCAGTGCCGGTATTGGAGGTGTAGTCGGTGGTTTACTTTTCGGAGTTTCAGGAGGGGTTGGTCATTCCGGCTCAACTGCTTCACAAAGCAGTCTGAGACAAACTTCTGCGAGTGATTTGCAAAAAATCAGAGATCGTGTTGTTCAATCAGCTAATGCTGTTCGTAGTCAACGTTCTTCAGTTATTCAAACGGTTTCTCAAGGGGAACGTTTCGAAGTGTCGGCTGAGACAGTTGCTAACTATAATCATTGCCATGCTATTACGATTCAATACTATGAAGTGTTGCGTCATTTTAAAGTTCGTCAGCGTTTTGCAGAAGCACGTGAGTGTTTGTTTGTTCCGCTTCTTATGAGTCAATTTGAATTAAACAAATTGTTACGGTGGCGAGAAAGTCTTCAGCTTGCTTTATTGAACCCTAATCTATCAAAAGGATTTGACGCCGCAGAAAGAATTAAAAATAAATGGATTGGTAGTAACTTTCCCGGAGGAACTTTTGCTTCTGAAAAGATTCTCAATGCCTCAGGCAACTTCCAGATTAAATTTATTATCCGCAGACCAGACGATAAGGCAGTTGAGGTGGATGATTATTCCAAGCCTATTTATGGTGGTCAAAATATAATTGTTGGTTATCAGAAAAAAACAGTCGAAGACATCAACGAAGCGAACTGGCAAAGTTTGATTCCTTTTTTGGGAGCAGACACCCCGAAGGGATTTTATGATCATTATTTAAGAGATGCAAAAAATAAAGACGAAGTATTTCATCGCTTGCTAGGAGAGAAAATTGCAACGGCCTTTGTCGGAGCTCTCACTTTTCATGTTGCTGATGAAACAGGTAATGAAATTTCCTCAATGTCTTTTGATACGACTCTGACTTCAAGATATAGAAAGGAAGGTGTATTAAACGTTTCTGTACGTTTTATGGGGCCTTCACAATTTAGCAGAGACAAAGTCCATTATATTAAAATTCGCTGTGGTACAACCAACGTATTACCGGATTTTTCATCAATAATCGTAACTTCTGGATTTATAAGATATAAGACTCCGCATTATGAGGGTTTTTTATGCCGTTTCCAAAGCATTTATGATGATTTGTCTCCTAGTGATGGGGCAACACTATACGCAGGCCCCTCACTTGATGAATTACGTGATCCGAGAAAGGAAGACATTGCTATTGTTAATTCACTCATCGATCATTTAAACGACAATTTGGAGTGGTATCACGTAGCAATCTGGCGATTTATGACAGCAGAAAGAAGATTTTTATTGTTGGATGGTATCATACTGCCGGGTAATAAAGGTTTAGGGAGAAGCCTGGCTTCTTTGGTGGAAAATGATCTTATTGGAGTAGTTGGTAATAGTTTGGTTTTTCCGGTAGCAAAAGGATTGAATCTGGATCCTAATTTTGGTGCTTCTGATTCTCTGACTGATTACTATATGGTGGCAGCAGGAGATCCCATTAACATATCTATCCCAACTAAGGGTGTGTACGCCGAAGCAATGATGGGGCATTGTAATTCTTGTGAAGAAAAAGACGAAAGCCGCTTTTGGCGCTGGGAAGAATCCCCTATCCCCGATACTCCTACCGCGATTAATCCGATTAATACAGAGAGTAGAAGAGCGGAACCTGGTAATTTGCAACCGGCTGCTTTTCCTAATCCAATGGTCAATATACAAAACGCACCTAATGCTCCGGATCCGACAGGTTTGGCCGGAACACTTTCTTTATTAGGCAAAGCAGATTCTTTCAGAGATATCACAGGGCTTGCTCAAAATCAAACCAATGCGCTGGATGCTTTGAAAGCATCTTATGATGCGACCAAAACATTTGGACAAGAGGCCGCCAAATTGGAAGTCCAAAAAATGATGGATAAACGATTAGACAATGCAATTAAAGCAATTAATAACAACCCAAACCTGGATCCAAAACAAAAGATGGAACTTACAGAAAAAGCTTTAAATGCATATCTTGGTGCCGGAGCCAATACAACACAATCCCCGAAAGATGCCAATGCTGATAAATTGCAGGAAGGTATTAATAAAAATCTGGACAAAGTGAACAGCAGCAAGAGTGGGGAAATGTCTGTAACAAAACCAGATGGTACCAAAGTCAATACTAAATTTGATGGAGGTACGACAGGTCCTGCTATTGAGACCAAAATAGGTAAAGGTGGCATTACTCCTATAAAACAAGAAAATAGTAATGCTTGCTGGGCGACTGTCGCTACGATGATGTTACGCTGGAAAGACAGCAAGAATTATACAATTGAAGAGGTTTTAACGAAAGCAGGTTCCGAATACCTAAACTATTACAAGCAAAAAGTTGGCTTACCCTATACAGAAAAACAAAATTTTATCACTTCTTTGGGTATGAAAGGTGAGCCTATAGCCAATTATACTGCACAAAATTATCGTGATTGGCTGGTCGAATATGGTCCTTTATGGGTTACAACAGATACTGATCAAACCAAAGGTTTTTCAGCACATGCGATAATCATTACAGGTATTAGTACTGACTTAAAATCATTGGAAGTTATCGACCCGACTCAAGGTAAGAAACTTATACAATCCTTTGAAGAATTTTCCAATGCTTTTAAAGAGCTTATTACAGATAGTGACCTCTTGCCGACAACGCAAGTAGTTCATTTTTTGGAGAAAATTGAAGCAACTGAAGGGGCACCAACTCCAGCTGACATTGTTAAAAGTTTAAATGAGTACAATCCCACCAGTGCAGAAGCCTTAGTAATTAATACAGTTGAATTTAATACAGGAATTTCAGGCATTACCAATTATAAAGATTGGAAAACAGACACTTCAGTGGTACACAATAAACGTAAAAATGCTTATCGAGATCCTTTTGGTATTAAGCACCTTGTGCTTCATGAAACAGCAGCTGATAGTGGTGATGGTTTTGATGATTCCAATAATGAAACTTCTCATATGTCGGTTAAAAGAGATGCTACCATTTTACAATTCAATGACTTGGTCGAGTTTGAAAATCATGGTTCAGGTATGAACACGACCAGTATTGGGGTGGAATTTGTGAACCGTGGCTGGCTTTCTTCTTCCACTGCAGATGGTGGTGAAGGTATACCTGCCAAAGAGTCTAGCCTTTCGGAAGCACAAAAAGAAACCTATAAAGAGGATAATGGTTATTTATGGGCATTCTGGGGATATGGATTCAATATTTATCGCGTTCCGCCTTCCATTGATCAATTGGAGAAGGAAGTAGAGCTTGTGAAATGGCTCACTAGAGACTTTCCTACATTATTACAATCAATAAGTGGAATTTCTATTTATAATCTCTTTCCCTCAATTGACGATACCTGGTTGCAGCTTATCTCCTATGATGAAGTAAAGGATGTATGGACTTTTAAGGCAGCGGATATACCTCCTGAAGCCGAAAGAACTGAAAAGAATCTCTTTGTTATGACAACAGGTTATGAGTATCTGGAGCCTGGTTATCTAACAGATAAGAGTGGAATTATTTCACATAATGCTTTTTACGAAGATCACAGTGACGGCTCCTTCTTGACATTATATACGTGGTTGCGTTTGGATAAAGGAAAATCGAAAACAGATGCGCTGGATATTGCTAAAAAGCTGATGAAAGATCATTATATTCGTGTTTCTTTAACAAGTAACACAGACAAGAAAATAATCTTGTTGGATGTTAAGGATGCCAATTTGGTTTGATGTGTGCAATCCATAACAATGTGTCGAATCTTATGTTTATCCGAGCCGCGACCGTCAGGAAGCAGAGTAACCAAGTTCTACTCACTCCTGGTCGCGGCTCGGATTATTGCTCACAGGATCAACTCCCAGGGTTTTGTCCCATGACTCCAGATTTAAAACTATTTTTCAATAGTAAATTATGGCATCATTGAACTCTATTGTTTTTAGTAGAAAATCTATTTCCAGATATAGAGTAGGGTTTGTTGACATTTCGTTTCCGTGATCCTGCTAAAGCGCCTACAAGCCACAGTACGTTGGGGCTATAGAGCAATTGTTAACAGACCTGGTGTGCAAAGCGATTTCATGGAGAACTATATGAGCAAAAAAGCGATAGCTGTAGGGATTGTCATCGCACTTTTTTTCATTACAGCAATTTGGTTTGCGTATCGTTTTGTACAACAGGAAGAAAATCAAAATTGGCTAACCCTTTATGGAAACATTGATATTCGTGATGTGACTTTATCATTTCGTGTTTCAGGGCGTATCTTGGCAATGGATGTTGATGAAGGAGCTCATGTCAAAAAAGGGCAAGTACTTGCCAGACTTGATAAAGATACTTTTAGAGCGAATCTTGAAATGGCAAAAGCGCAATTAGAGCAGGCCATGGCTAATCAAAAAAATGCAAGCAGATCCTATAAAAGACGTGCTCAACTGGTTGACGATGGTGCTGTATCAAAAGCGCTTTTCGATGATGCTGTTGCTCTAAAAGATTCGAGTAGTGCCGAAGTTTCTGTAGCAAAAGCAAATCTTGATAAAGCGAACATATCACTTAACGATACTGAAATTCATGCCCCTACTCATGGGACGATACTTACCAGAATTCAGGAGCCAGGTGCCATTGTTAATATAGCTGAACCAGTTTATACCTTAGCTATTGATAATCCTGTATGGGTACGAACCTACGTTGACGAACCATCTTTGGGTAAAATTTATCCAGGACAAGAGGCCTTGGTTTATACTGACTCCAATCCAGAGAAACCCTACAAAGGTCATATTGGTTTTATTTCCCCTCAAGCGGAATTCACACCAAAAATTGTTGAAACGACTCAATTACGAACAGATCTTGTCTATCGGATAAGAGTAGTCATTGATCAGCCTGATAATGGATTAAGGCAAGGGATGCCTGTTACTGTGAAAATCCATTTAAACGCGAATTCATAATAATGAACAACTCAGAACCACTTGTCTGTATCAATGCAGTCAGTAAATCCTTTCCTGGAAATAGTGATCCGGCATTAGACAATATTTCTGCAAAAATTTTTGAAGGGCAAATTACCGGTTTAGTCGGACCTGATGGTGCTGGAAAATCAACCTTAATGCGTCTTATCTGCAGCTTAATGCTACCTTCGCAAGGAACAATCACAGTAGATAAACTCAATACTGAAACCGATGCGGAAAAAATTCATGCCATCACAGGTTATATGCCGCAAAAATTTGGTTTGTATGAAGATTTAACTATTATAGAAAATTTAAGGTTATATGCTGAACTAAGAAATCTACATGGCGAAAAACGTGAGCAGCAATTTAGAACATTACTTAAATTTACCGCACTTGAGCCTTTTCAGAAACGTTTAGCTGGAAATCTCTCGGGAGGGATGAAGCAAAAATTAGGCTTGGCTTGTGCTTTAATGGGTGAACCTAAACTGTTATTGCTTGATGAACCGAGTGTTGGTGTAGACCCGATCTCCAGAAGAGAGTTGTGGACTATGGTTCAAGGACTACTTGGAAAGGGTATGGGGGTTATTTGGTCAACAGCTTATCTTGATGAGGCTGAAAAGTGTGATCAAATTCTTTTACTCAATGCAGGAAAGCAAATATATCATGGGAAACCCGGGGATTTTTTACAAAAAACACAAGGTCGAACTTTTCAAATCTGTGGCGTTTCTCCATTAAATCGTCGTGAAGCTTTAATGAATGCATTAAATACTTCTGAAGTTATTGATGGTGTGATTCAGGGTAAGAATATTCGTATTGTAATTAGTGATAAAAAGATAAAGCCTGATTTGGCTTCTATAACTGATGAATCGAGTGTTAGTTTTCAAGAAGTTGAGCCGCGTTTTGAGGATGCTTTTATTGACAGCCTGGAAGCTAAAATAAGTGGTCATTCTCTATTGGCTGAACATATTGCTGAAAAACCTCATAGTGACAAACCTATTATCGAGGCTCGAAAACTAACGAAACGCTTCGGTAATTTTACTGCTGTTTCAAATAATGAATTTACAATCAAACGCGGTGAAATTTTTGGTTTATTAGGTCCTAATGGGGCAGGTAAATCAACGACATTTAAAATGATGTGTGGCTTATTGCAACCCACAGAAGGACAAGCTTTTGTGATGGGGCTTGATTTGAAAACCTCCTCATCAGAAGCTAGAAGTCTTATTGGTTATATGGCACAAAAATTTTCACTATACAATCATTTGGATTCATTGCAAAACATGCGTTTTTTTTCAGGTTTGTATGGTTTGTCAGGAAAAAGGCAAGAAGCACAAATAAACAGTATGATTGAAATTTTTGATCTTAAAAAACATTTAAAGCAAAATTCCGGGGATCTTCCTTTGGGTTTTAAACAACGCCTTGCTCTGGCTTGTGCCGTGATGCATGAACCGGATGTGCTGTTTTTAGATGAGCCGACTTCCGGTGTTGATCCATTGACTCGTCGTGAGTTTTGGACGCATATTAATGGCATGGTGAATAAAGGGGTTACCGTTATGGTGACTACTCATTTTATGGACGAAGCAGAATATTGTGACCGTATTGCACTGATTTATAGAGGGAAAAATATTGCTACAGGAACTCCTGATGATTTAAAGGATAAAGTACGAAACTCGACTTTGCAAAATCCTACACTGGAAGATGCTTTTATTGAGTTAATTCGTTTGGATGAATTACAAGAACCGGTGCATTAGGGGGATATTGGTTGAATATTCGTTTTATAAAAGCATTGGTTATTAAAGAAACCCTACAAATTATCCGTGATCCAAGTACTATATTAATTGCATTTATACTCCCTTTAATTTTACTTTTCATTTTTGGATATGGTGTTAATTTGGATACTGACCGTGTCAAGTTTGGTCTTTCATTAGAAAGTTATGACTCCACAACCATCAGTTTTTCACAGGCTTTTAACAGTTCGCGATTTTTGGATGTATCCAATGCAACCAGCAGGCAAGAATTTAGTCATGGATTGGTTAATGGTACGATTCGCGGTTTGGTTGATGTTCCTCAGCGACTTACTGCAAATATGTTGAGTGGGAATCCCAAGCCATCCTTACAAACTATTGTAGATGGTTCCTATCCTCAAGTTGCCGGTTTTGCTGAAAATTATGCTCTTGGTGTTTTGCAAACCTGGCTTAGCTCACAAGCCTATGAACATGGCCAAACGACAATCAAATCAGGCATTAATGTAGAGCCAAGATATTGGTACAACCAGGAGTTAAAAAGCCGAAATTTTCTTATCCCGGGTTCGATTGTTATTGTTATGACTTTAATTGGAACCCTACTTACATCACTCGTGATTGCGCGTGAGTGGGAAAGGGGGACTATGGAAGCGATGATGGCAACTCCAATTTCTATTGTGGATATCATTTTAGGTAAATTAATACCCTACTTTGTGTTAGGAATGGGCTCTATGTTTTTATGCACCATTATCGCGACTTTATATTATGGAGTACCTTTTCAGGGAACTATTTTGGCCCTAACATTAGTGTCTGCTGTTTTTTTAGTGGCTGCTTTAGGGCAGGGATTATTAATTTCCACTCTTGCAAAAGACCAGTTTGTGGCCTCACAATTGGCTTTGATGTCTGCTTTCTTGCCTTCATTTATTCTTTCAGGGTTTATTTTTGAAATTTATTCGATGCCAAAAGTGATACAATTACTTACTCATTTATTTGCGGCACGTTATTTTGTTACAAGTCTGCAAACCTTATTTTTAACTGGTACTATATGGTCTCTTTTGATTCGTTGCCTTTTTGCAATTGCATTGATTGGATTTGCTTTCTTTTTTATTACAGCGCGTAACACCAGAAAAAGGCTAGATTAATGGGAAAATTATCTCCATCAACAAGAATTTTTGCCCTTGTAATTAAGGAAATTTTGACTTTATTCAAAGATCCAAAGGGGAGATTGGTATTAATAGGACCTCCGCTTCTGCAATTGTTTGTTTTTTCATTTGCTGCCACAATGGAAATTAAAAACGTTTCTTTCGGAATTTTTAATCAAGACTCTGGAAAACATGGTTATGAAATTATTCAACGCTTTATAGGTTCGCCAACTTTTTCAAGAGTATTTTTTATTCAAAAACAATCGGATATTCAATCGATAATTGATAATCAAAAAGCAATGGTTGTAATGACCATACCTCAAGATTTTTCTCGTAAAATAGAAGCCAATTTACAAGCTAATGTTCAATTGATTCTCGATGGACGCCGTTCCAATGCCACTCAAATTGTGAACGGTTATATCAATAACATTATTGGGAACTACGCTCAGGAACTACAAAAAACAAGTCGTGCCACAACAATGACACCCCCTGTTATGGTAACCCGTAGCTGGTTTAATGAGAATTTACTTTATATGTGGTTTACAGTTCCTTCTTTGGTGTGCATATTATCCATGTTGATTTCGCTGGTGATCACAGCATTATCTGTGGCCAGAGAAAGAGAACTGGGAACTTTTGATCAATTATTGGTGTCCCCCCTGACTCCCTATGAAATTCTGATAGGTAAGACCATTCCGGCTATTATAATTGGGCTGGCTGAAGGTCTTATAATGTGGGCTGCTGCTGTTTGGTTATTTAAAGTTCCTTTTTACGGCTCATCCTTACTTATGGTTTATATTTTATTTATTTTCATTATGTCAACTGTGGGTGTTGGGCTATTTATTTCTTCTATGTGTAAAACTCAGCAACAGGCAATTTTGGGTGTGTTTATCTATATGGTGCCTGTTGTAACGCTTTCTGGTTATGCTTCTCCGGTTGAAAATATGCCGGAATGGCTTCAGGATTTAACATGGTTTAACCCTTTAAAATTTACCTTAATAGCGGTAATTGGCATTTTTTTAAAAGGCATGCCAGCTTTAGAGGTTTTTATCACAACGTGGCCACTTCTATTGGTAGGGGCTGTTACATTATTTATTGCTGGCTGGTTTTTTAAACAGCGTATGGAGTAAGGAACAGTATGGACAGAAAATTAGTGCTACTATTCAGTATTTCTCTATTATTTGGCTGTACTGTCGGCCCTAACTATCAACGCCCAGAAATTAAAGTTCAGGAGAAATGGCCAACAAGTAAAGTCGAGAGCAAAACGTCTAATAGCTCCCCTATTAATTTAACCTGGTGGAAATCATTTCATGATCCATTGCTTGATCGATATATTAATGAAGTGGCTACGAATAATCTTGATATCAAAGTGGCAGAAGCTCGTATCCGTCAAGCTCGAGCTATGAAAAAAATGGCTATAGCAAATTTTTATCCAATGATAAATGGGTCTGCCAGTGCGAACTCTTTACAAATCAGTAAAGGTACTTTGGAAGGTTTTACCTCAAATACATCAACATTAACTCTCATTGATAGAAATCAATGGATATATAATTTAGGTTTTGATGCACAATGGGAATTGGATTTATTTGGTAAAACACGAAGAAAGGTTGAGGCTAGTAAAGCAAGTCTTGAAGAGGCCTATGAAACACGTCGTTCAATTTTATTATCTACCATAGCTGAGATTGCAAGAAGTTATGTTGAGTTGAGAGGAGCCCAGCAATTATATGCTGTGGCACAAAAAAATGTGCAATTACAGAGAAAAACACTATCACTTGTTCGTCAACAATACAAAGCAGGAGTCACTAATGAAGCAAATGTTTCCCTGGCTGAAGGCCAATTAAAAAACACAGAATCTATTTTACCTAATTATATTGCACAAATGCAGGTGAATGCGTATCAAATTGCCGTTATGTTAGGTAAAGAGCCGCAGGCAATTCTTAAGGACATTTCAAAAGTTCGCCCTTTACCCAAGCCACCTAAAAAAGTACCTATGGGATTGCGTTCAGATATTCTGCGCCAACGTCCAGACATAAGAGCAACAGAGCGGCAATTAGCGTCTGCAGTTGCGGAAATTGGTGTAGCGGTCGCTGATTTTTTCCCGCAATTCAAACTTTCAGTTTCTAATCTTGCTTTTCAGAGTACATCACTTGATACTTTATTTAAATCCAGCAGTGGATTTTGGATCATGGGCCCTCAGGTCAGTTTACCAATATTTCATGGCGGGCAAATAAGAGCTAATGTTGAGAGTAAAAAGGAGAGTGCTCAACAGGCAGCGCTTCAATATAAAAAGATTATCCTTCAGGCATTGCAAGAGACTCAGAGTGCCCTTGCTCGGTATAGCCAATCCATTGATACGAACAACAGTTTGCGTTCTGCTGTTATAGCTAATGAACGAGCAGTTCGATTTGCCAAGAAACGGTTTCAATATGGAGAGGACGATTATTTATCACTTTTGCAATCCGAGGGTGCTCTTTTAAACACAGAAATTCAAGAAATTAATTCTGAAGTGTCTTCATTAACCGCGTTGATCAGTTTATATAAAGCTCTTGGTGGAGGCTGGGAAAATTTTGAGGCTTAAAGTAGGAGCTTTCAAATAAGACAATCAAATAGAAAAGAGTCCTGGCTGCAACAAGCGACGTCGATGAAATGAATCAAACAGGAATCTCAGTTTTTTTCTCCGGGGGAATAATAAAGCATGCAATCAGTATTGCAGTGAAAGAAACAACGATTAATAAAGACATAGCACTTTGTAATACTCCAATGGAATAAGAGTGAAGCTCCTCTATTTTGACATGATGCCAACTATAGAGGATACGTCCAATACTCCATAATACCCCTGCCCCTACAAGTTGAGATATTAAAATATTGAAACTAAATGCACTCGCAGCGATGTCAGGGGGAGTACACAGTTTGGTTATGACTATTGTTAAAACAAATGCTCCTACAGTGATGCCTAAAATCAGAAGACATACTATGGATATCAATAAAGGCAAATTAAAGTATAGAAGTAACAATAAAGAAATCGTGGCCAGAGAGGGAGAGCAAATCATTATCAATTTTAGACCCAATTTCTTAGCAAGTATTGAGTGAATAGGACTACCTAAAGCATAGCCTATAAAAATTAATCCTGACAAAAATTCACTGAATTCAAGATCATATCGATATTTAGTCATCATAAAAGGAGCACACCAAAAGCTAGCAAAAGCAATAATGGGGGTCAGCATAATCCCCCCATAAATTCCTGGAATCCAGGCTCTTCTGGTTCTCAAAAATATGCTAAAATCATCCAATATTTTTTTCATCCCAGATTGAGGATTATCATGTTTTTCTTCTTTTTTAAGAAAAATAAAGAGTAAGAAAGCCAAAATCACAGTGAAGTAACCTGCGTATTGTATTATTAATCTCCAGTTTTCATAGCTACTAGCCCACGCTAATAACATGCCACTAGAAATTGCTCCAATAGTGCCGATAGAAATGGTCAGTGCAGAAAGTATTGAAAATAAATGGTCAGGAAAATACATTCTAACAATTGTCTGAGCTCCAATTAATGCGAAAGCTGCGGCTGCTCCCATTAGTAAGCGAGCCATATCCAATTCACTGTAATATGTCGCTTGGGAAAAAAGAAAACAAGCCAATCCCGCTGCAAGGGATGCCAAAGGCATCATGATTCTCACCCCAAATCGATCAATTAAAATTCCAGAGACAGGCAAAATGCAAACATAGGAAAGAAAAAAGAGAATTGCCAAATCGCTTAATTGTAAAATAGTCAGAGAAAAATCGTGCATAAGATAGCCAGACAAGGATCCTACAGAAACTCGTAAAAAATATTGATGGAAATAGGTTAAAGCGGCTACAAACCATATTATCCAAGCGACCATGAATTTTCTTTTATTAATAGTAATTAATGCAATTATAGATCTGATTTTTATTATTGTATTTTTTTAATAACTTTATTTTAAACAACTGGATTGGATTAACAACATCAAGACGTATCCAATACCATTAGCGAGATCAAACATTTTATTATGACACTGTTCTGTTCCTTCAACAGAATATCGCCAGTTTTTGCTCAAATTGAATCAAACCTTTAAATTAAAAGTACGCATATTACTGACTAATCTTACTAATAGAAGCCTTTTTACAAAGGAGTTAGAAACCTATTAAGGTCAGGTTTTTGGTTTAAACGGTACTGATAAACAACGTAAAAGGCGATGACATTTTTTAGATAGTTTCGTGTTTCTTGCCAAGGAAGGGTTTCAATCCAAATGTCTATTTCTTTTGGTGGATGATTTTTAAGCCAATATACCACCTGTCTGGGGCCGGCATTATAAGCGGCGGCAACAAGAACCGGGTGGTTACTAAATCGTTTGGTTAAATGCTGTAAATAAGCAATCCCAATGTTGAGATTTTTTTGTGATAAAAACAATTGTTTTTGATCCGAGTAGGGTATTTTGCTGGTTTTAGAGACAGCACTTGCTGTTTGAGGCATTACTTGCATAAGTCCTTTGGCACCAGCAATAGATGTGACGTCTTCTCTAAACCCACTTTCCTGGCGAATGATTGCAAATACAAGCTCAGGAGGGATTGCATATTTTGAAGCATAGGTTTTTATTGTGTCTTTATAGGCCAATGGAAATCTTAACAATAGTTGATTGTTAAGGGTATCATTATTGCTTAAGTAAACTGATTTGCCATGCCATTTCAGCTCGGTGGCTATCCAATAGATTAGAGCACTGGCTTCCTCTTTTGGCAGTTCGCTAATAAAGTCATTAAGTAAACGAGATGCTTGCACCGTTTGTTTAGAGTTGTAAAGTGCTCTAACTTGCTCTATAAAGGGTTGATATGGCTTAAGGATGGCTGTATTGGTAGTGGGTTTTTCATTATCAAAACTGGGAGTTTTCTTTAAACGTTTACTGGCTAGAAAGCCATAATAATGCCGGTTTTTGGATAGTGGTTCATAGACTGTAATAGCTTCTGCTTTTTTACCTTGTTTTTCCAAGGCTCGGGCTAACCAATATTGCCAGCAAGGCGTATCTTTATTTTTGGAATTGTTAATTAATATTTCAACCTGTTTCCAGTCTTTGTTTTTCAAAGCGAAGCGTATTTGCCAGTCAACCAATACGTCGTTATAGTATTTTGGTTTGATTTTGGCAAACCATTCCTGAGCATCGGCATGATTTCTCATGGCTTTATATAGGGCTATATGAGCAAGAAAAGCTTGTTTTTGTTGCTCATTTAACATGATTTTGGTTTTATCCTGCCGCCACAAATTAAGGGCTTTATCCATATTAATGGATACTAATCGTTTTAATCCATAAAGATAGAAGTAATCGTTCATTTGACCAGGATTTAATTTAGTGATGTTAGCGGGATTTTGATAAACACTAGTTAAATTATCTATTTCAGTGTTATGTGGTGTTTTATATTGTTTTAACAGGTATCGAGCAAGGTGAAAATTGCGTTTTTCAAGAGCAAGCGTTATGCGTTGAGTAATAAATTTTTGATCGAAATTATCGTGCTTTAAAAGTAAATCAAACAGTGTATTGCAAGCTTGAGGCCTGGACTCTCCTGTTAGCCAGATCGGAATAGAGCCCGTTATAGCTTCCTTATATAAACCTAAATTAAATTTCGCAATTTGAGCGAAGCATCTGAGGTTCATGTCTTTGGAGGGTTGGTAATAATTATTATAGGTTGTCCAGTCTTTGATTCGGGCCAATTCATATAACCATTTATCTCGTAGTTTATTAGCTAGAGGAGTATTTTCTTTTACAAATTCTAAAAATTCAGGCGAGGGTGTGATAGGAAGATTCTCATACCATGTCAGATAGGCATTGAACCTGTCCATGTATGCTTGTCCAGATAAAGCAAACAAGTTCAAAGAACAGAGCAGCCCACATAAAAAAATTACTAATCTTTTCATAATTCCTCTGGATAAGGCTTGAGGGCAATTATTTGGCACTTAACCTAAATTCGACAGTTGAATCTATTATGACCAGCTACTGCACTGAACTTTAATCTTCAGCACATTAGCTGTTATCGCTACGATTCAACTACCGAATTTAGGTTTAAATGCTTGCTAATTGTTCACGCATATTTTTAATGGTTTCATTATAATTACTGCTATTGAATATAGCAGAACCTGCAACAAATTGGTTAGCTCCGGCACGTGCTAAAGAAGCAATATTTTGAGAAGTGACACCTCCATCAACACAAAGGTCGAGATTTGGATAGATTTGGCGAATTTTTGATAGTTTCGGCACCACTTCAGGGATAAGCTTTTGACCTCCGAATCCTGGGTTAACCGTCATTACTAAAACAAATTTTAGATTATGGGCGCACCAGGCTAGTATGTCGATGGAAGTTGCTGGATTAAACACTAGACCCGCTTCACATCCGAGACTATTGATTAACTGCAAACTCCTATCCAGGTGAATGGTAGCATCTGGATGAATACTAATGCGTTTTGCCCCTGCTTTGGCAAATGCTTCAATAAGTGCATCAACTGGGGTTGTCATTAAATGTACATCAATAGGCAAGTGAGGGAATTTTTTGATTAGCGCTTCACAGAAAGCAGGGCCAAAGGTCAGGTTAGGTACATAATGGTTGTCCATGACATCAAAATGAATGAAGTCAGCACCAGCTTTCATAACGGCGTTTACTTCTTCGCCTAAACGGGTCATATCAGCGGACAGTAAAGAAGGCAATATTTGGAATGTCATGATGTTGCTATTCAAGTGTTAGTTTTATATATGATAAGCTGACTTTGGTAAACATTCCAGAGTCATAAACTGTTAGAAACATAATGGGCTCTGCTTTGGATTTCTTGAAATTAAAAATCACGACTATCCGCATTTCACAATCGCGGATAGCGTAATACACTTAATGCTGAAGATTAAGAAGCTTTCTTTTCTACCCAGGACTTAATTATTTATCTAATTTCAAATAGAATCGTCTAATTAAATAATCTATCGATATTTTCCCAGGACCAGTACATAGAAGCATTAAAATCATTATACCCCATTGCATGTGATCGGTAAGACCGGCAGCCCCATCCGGGGTCCATAAAAATTTATAAGAGAATACTGCAAATAAATTAAATAGGAAAAGTGCGAATAAAACGGCTCTGGAACCTATCCCTAAAGCAATTAATACAGGAAAGCCTAATTCGCAGGCCGTTCCCAGATAGGCAGCTAAAGTGGGGGATATGACAGGTACCATGTACTCGTTCTGAAACAAGAAAATAGTTGCTTGCCAATTGCTGATTTTGGTTAAGCCAGACAGGAAAAAAACCTGAGCCAGGTAAAGTCTTGTCACAAGAATGAATATTGGAGCAAGGAAATCAAAGAACTTGTCAGCCAATAAATAAATTTTTGCTATAAATGTTTTCATATAGCCTCCAATGAAAAACGATTAATCCATTGATAGTGAAGAGCTTTAGTTAAAAGATCGCCAATTTTCTCTTCACTAATCCATTTACTTAACTCAGCCACTGCTGTTTGCCATGTTAACTGGTTTCCAGAGGATAAAAATTCCAGAAATACATGCTCCTCCTTACTGATTAGCATAATACAGGGTAACTCATTATGTTGATAAATAACAACTTTTTCAGGGCAGCCTGATATTTGAATTTCTTTATCTTCCTGAAAGTAATTCATGGCCCAAATTTGGTAAATAGGGTATTCAGAGCTGAGTATTTTTAAACCTGGTGCCAGATGAAAACATAATGATTGAAAACCAATATCATCCAGATGTGAAAAGGATTCAAAATCAAAAGGGCAAGCGGGAGAGAGGCTTTTTAATGTATGCCAATGCCATTCAATGCTGCTTAACTCATATAAGTAGGGTACTGCTTTAGCCGGCTCGAAATGAGCAATAAATCGAGAGAGGCTATCACCGTATTGATTGAGGTCGTATTGAGTGGATTGATGAGCATTTATGTAACGATGTAATAAAGCATACCAGAAAGCATCGCCCACTAAACGCAAACAGAGTGGGAAAGTTGATTTCAAATGATTGAATAAAGTGGCATGATGGCTTTCCAAGTACACACCAATACCATCAAATTTTGATGGAAGGAACCGGTTGGATAGCGGATTTGACTGAATTTCCGTTCTAAACTGTGCTATCCATTCATGCTGAATCGTTTCAAGGAGAGTATTACGCATAATGATTCAGACTCCTCTCTGCTACTCGTTTTATTATGGCTTTCGCTTTACACATTTCTTCGTATAATAGAGAAAAATCAGGTAAATTATTATCCCATTCGATGATTGTGGGGGTATTTGCAAAGAGGGTTTGAGCTTTTTCATAAAGCTGCCAAACGTCTTGATAAACTCTATCGCTATGACTATCCAGTAAATAACCCTCTTGTTTTGAAAAGCCTCCAAGATGCATCTGCCAGACGTGTTTGGCATTTATTGATTGAAGGTATTTGTCCAGATCGTCGTTATGGTTATACCAGTTCACATATAAGTTATTGACATCCAATAAAATTCCACAACCTGTTCTTGTGCTCAGCTCATTAAGGAATTCAGCTTCGGTTAAAGTGTTTTGTTGGTAACTTACATAGCGTGAAACGTTCTCAAACATTATTGTTTGGTTGAGATATTCCTGGACTCGATTTGTTTTTTCAATGATGAATGATAATGTTTCCTCAGTATAAGGAAATGGGATTAATTCATGAGTAAAAAATTTGTTGGCATGAGTCCAACAGAGATGATCCGATATTAGATTAGAATTCAAGCAATGAGCTAAATCCTTTATTTGTTGCAAATATTGATAATCTGGTTCAGAGGACGTGGCAATTGACAATCCAACGCTATGTAAACTCAGTGGATAAAGTTCTGCAATTTTGAGTAATTGCTTAAATTGAATTCCTGATTGCTGAATATAATTATCAGCGAGAACTTCAAAATAATCGACAGAAGGCTGTCGATTTAAGATGTTGTCTATATGTTCAAGCCGCAGTCCAATGCCTGAACATCCGGAAAAACATGCGGCTTGATTAATAGAATTATTATTCGCCATTCTACTTAGCTTTTAACTGTTCCGTTAACAAGTTTTTCACAAGTACCTTTGGGCAGGTAAATCCAGTCTGTTGCTGAGCCATCTGTTTTAGATTGACCGGCACAAGCGTGTTGCGCGGTACCACAATCATTTTTGCCAGCTTTAGCCACACCTTGGCATTTTTCCATATCATTTGGAGTATCGGCGCTGGCTGGGACTGTAGCAATTGAAAGTCCAGCGGCCATAACGGCAGCCATTGTTATTTTAGAAATATTATTCATAATGCATATCCTTTGTTATATGTGATTAATCCATATGTTATTTAATAAAATAACGTAATTAGTATAGTATCATTTTTCAATTTGTTACAGAATATAAATAGAATTTCTAAAAGATGGGGAAAGGAGTTATTTGACATTATTTTTCTTCGTCATCAATAAAATAGAAAACATTTCTTGTATCTTTACCTTATACTTTAATAAATCATACCTAAAGGACGAGGAGTATTTTATTATGGCAAAGGATATCAAAATGATTAACCTCGCTTTACAAGGAGGTGGTGCCCATGGCGCTCTGGCATGGGGTATTATCGATAGACTTCTTGAAGATGGCCGTGTAAGTTTTGATGCTATTTCCGCTACCAGTGCCGGAGCAATGAATGCCGCAGTACTTGCTCATGGATTGGCAACGGGTGGAAAGGAAGGAGCTCGAGAAGCGTTACATCAATTTTGGAAGATGGTTAGTGATGCTGGGCAAATATACAATCCACTCAAAAAAACTCCGTTAGAAGAGCTGCTTGGTGTAGGAATTGAAAATTCAATGTCCTATTTTATATTTGACCTGATGACCAAAGTTCTTTCACCCTATCAATTCAATCCTCTTAACTTTAATCCACTTAGAGAAATCTTAGAGCAAACTGTGGATTTTGAAAAAATCAAATCTTGTAAAAGTATTAAAATTTTTGTTTCTGCTACGAATGTTCAAACAGGTAAGATTAGTGTATTTGATAATAAAAAAATTTCAGTAGATGCTGTTATGGCTTCGGCTTGTCTCCCCTTTATGTTCCAAGCAGTTAATATTGGGAAAGATTTTTTTTGGGATGGTGGTTACATGGGAAATCCAGCCATTTTTCCTCTAATTTATAATTCCGACTGCAGAGATATTTTAATTCTTCATATCAATCCCATTTATCGAGAGCACGTTCCTGAAACCGCAACTGAAATTCTAAATAGGGTCAATGAGATTAGTTTTAATTCTTCATTAATGCGTGAAATGCGGGCAATTGCGTTTGTAACTAAATTAATAGACAGTGGTTGGATTAAAGAAGAATATAAAAATAACCTTAAGAAACTTTATATTCATGCAATTCGTGCTGATGTATCAATGCAATCTTCTACTGTAGCTAGTAAATTAAATCCGGAGTGGTCGTTTATTAAACATCTATATGAGGAAGGACGTAACAAGGGAGCTGAATGGTTAAAGGAAAATTTTAAGCACCTTGGGAAAATGACAACTATTGATCTTGAGGAATATTTGTAATTTTAGGTAACAACAATGGTTCACAACATAATTTTAAATTTGTGGCTATAATTAAATCCAAAGTTATTAGAAATACAGGTATTTTTTAAACTTTTTTGAAAGGGATTTTTATATGCAGCAAGCAAATCAGGTATCGACAACTCAAAAAAGCAATACGTTCTCAAGAAATGTAGCAAGGTTTTTTGATGTCTTTACCGATTCTGTTGACTTTCTTGGACGGATTGGATGGCCTGTTATTGATTTGGCATTTCGAATATGGATTGCACAGCAAGTATTAGTCTCTGCAATTCTTTTGGCTAACCATTGGGATACTGCCGTTTATTTAGCCAAAAATGAATATCCAGTTCCCTGGTTATCTCCTGAATGGGAAGCTCTGTTAGGAATATTGGCACAATTTGTTGGCGGTATTTCCCTTCTTTTTGGCTTATTTACCCGATGCGGGGCAGCGGTTATTGCAGTATTCTCTGTTATGACCCAAATTTATTATCAACCCATAGATCTTAATTTGCTTTGGATCGCATTAATGCTGGGCTATGTGTTGAGAGGGCCTGGTCCGCTTTCTCTGGATAATTTATTCGAACAAGGGTTTAGCCGCAGTCCTTTGCCATTTGCCATGTCGATTGTGACCCTTGTAGAGAAAACCAGAGGATTTTTTTCAAGCTTGTTTTTATTTCTTATACGTATTTGGTTAATGATCTCGCTTTTGTTAGTCAATCAATATGTCGAAATAATTTCTCCTGACAAGTTACAAGCTCTTATGTCTTGGCTGCCTTTAAGTTCAGCATCAATAGTTTTTAGCCATTTTTCATTATTTATTGCCCTTTTTTTGGGATTTGGCTTTGCTACCCGATTTGTTGCAATTCTGGGATTAATAGTTGTTCTTTTTAGCTTTACCCCAGAAGTAACGGGTTTTTATTTATACTGGATGATGGTGATGGCCATTTTATTTGTTTCAGGTCCGGGAGTCTTATCATTGGATCATTTGATTTTTAATGCTTTGAAGAAACATTACCCACAGCTTTCTGGTAAACCGGCATTTAGCCTGGATAATTTACCACGCGTAGTTATTATTGGTGCAGGGTTTGGGGGTATCGCCTGCGCTAAAGCATTACGTCATATGCCAGTCAAAATAACTTTGATTGATAGACATAACTATCATCTTTTTCAACCATTTTTATATCAGATTGCTACAGGAAGTCTCTCGCCAGCAGATATTGCTATTTCGATTCGGTCCATATTTTTAGAACAATTTAATGCAGAAATATTATTGGGAGATGTTACAGATATTAATAAAGAGGAGAGGCTCGTTTTAGCTGATAATTTTACAATTCCATATGATTATTTGGTGATAGCGACAGGAGCAACCCATAGTTATTTTGGTAAAGATAATTGGGCTCCTTATGCGCCAGGTTTAAAAACAATTAATGATGGTACCTCAGTGCGTAGTCGCATCATTAGAACGTTTGAACTGGCTGAGCTTGCTCAAAATGATGAAGAACGCAAGCAATTGTTGAATTTCGTCATTGTGGGAGCAGGACCCACTGGTGTTGAGCTCGCTGGGGCAATAGCGGAACTTGCACGATTTGGGATCGTAAAAGAATTCCGTCATTTTGACCCTTCGTCAGCAAATATTATCCTGGTTCAGGCAGCACCTCGCATTTTGCCCACCTTTTCAGAAAAAATCTCGGCAAAAGCACAGAGCTTTTTAGAAAGTATGGGTGTTAAAGTTTTAGTGAATAGCATGGTTGAGCAAATTGATGGTGACGGTGTGATTATTAATAATGAAAGAATTTATTCTAAGTCAGTCTTTTGGGCGGCGGGTGTTGCTGCTTCTCCGGCCGCAAAATGGCTTCAAGTAGAAGCTGATCCAGCAGGTCGTGTCAAAGTGAATGACGATCTGACAGTGGCTAATTACTCAAATATTTTTGTTATAGGCGATACCGCTGCTTCAAATGCCTGGAAAGGTAAGCCAGTACCTGGTATTGCGCCTGCCGCTAAACAAGGTGGCGTTTATGTGGGTAAAGTAATTTCTAAAAGGATTTATAATAACCAATCAAAACATAAACCTTTTAAATACGTTCATTTAGGGAGTCTCGCTACTGTTGGCCGTAAAGCAGCTGTTGCGGAGTTTAATAGTTTTAAAATCAGCGGAGAGCTGGCATGGTGGTTTTGGGGAGGGGTGCATGTCTTTTTCCTGGTTGGCTCTCGAAATCGTTTAAGTGTTATTTTAAATTGGCTTTGGTCTTATTATACTTTTCGTGCTAGTAATTTGCTTATTACAGATGATTCATCGAAGACGGGAGATAACTCAGGAGCCAGTTAATTGGTTTGAGGGCTTATGGCGAATCGAGATTAATATAACCTTGCCAGGATTATAAGAAAATACAAAGGGAGTGGACTAATGGACAAGAAATTTGCTGCTAATTCTTCAGAGAGTATTATCAATAATGAATTTGATATGCCTGTTCCTCGTTGGCTAAATACTTATCCATCTGGCCCTTATCGATTTATTAATCGCGAATTTTTTATTATCGCTTATGAAACCGATCCAGAACTTTTGAAAGCCATTCTTCCTCCAGATATGGAGTTAATAGAGCCCATAGTCAAATTTGAATTTATTCGTATGCCTGATTCAACTGGATTTGGTGATTACACCGAATCAGGCCAAGTTGTGCCGGTGAGATATAAAGGTGAAGAAGGAGGCTTTACTATTTCGATGTTCCTTGATTGCCATGCTCCGATTGCTGGAGGTCGAGAAATATGGGGTTTTCCAAAGAAATTGGCCAAACCAAAATTGTTTGTTGAAGAGGACACACTCGTTGGTATCCTTAAGTATGGGAGCATAGATATTGCCATTGCGACAATGGGATATAAACATCGACCATTAGATACGGAAAAGGTTTTGGAATCAGTAAAAAAACCAGTCTTTTTGCTTAAGAACGTTCCTGATGTGGATGGTACTCCTTTAATTAATCAATTGACTAAGACTTATTTGACAGACATTACAGTGAAAGGGGCATGGACGGGACCAGGTAGCCTGGAGTTCCATCCGCATGCATTGGCTCCTATTTCCAATCTTCATATCAAAAAAATTGTATCCGTTTCACATTTTATTACCGATTTAACATTACCTTATGGAGAAGTTGTCGCAGATTATTTGGCTTAAAATTGGGAGTCATTTTTAAAAATAGTTGGAAAATAATATGAATAAACGTCAGATACAAAATACGGCGGTAATTGCAGCTGCTTTAGGAGCCGCTCTTGCCTCCGTATATACGTATACCAATTGGTTTTCATCTAAAGAAATCGATGTAAAACGAGAGCGTTGTTATAATGTGGCGCGTGCAGGGAAAAATGATTGCGCTACTTCACAACATTCTTGTGCCTCACAATCAACGAAGGATCGTGATCCAGAAGCTTTTATCATGCTGCCTAAAGGTTTGTGTGAACGTATAGTGGGAGGAAGGAGTGTATAGTTACTCTAAATTACCTCTTCGTATCAGGGAAGAGATTGAGGCTCAACAATACACAAGTGAATTATTGGTTACTGGTGTGCAATTAGGTGTTATTGTACTACTGAGTATTATCAATTTTTTTTCTTCAGCGGGATATTCTCCTGGTGCTCCGGTTCAATCTTCTTCCTTAGGCTTGTGGTTATTTACTATTTTAGTATTGGTAAGATTGTGGTTTGTCTATACTAATCAATTGAATTCAATGTTTCTTGGTTTCTCCATAGTTGCTGAAATGGCTCTGTTATTATTTATTATATGGACATATTATCTTCAGTTTGAAACAACACCGACCATCAATCTTAAAAACCCACATATTAATTATGTTTATATTTTGATTGCATTACGCGCACTTCGGTTTGAACCCATATGGGTAATACTCTCAGGCCTTACTGCGGCTATTGGGTGGGGTATTATCGCTTGGCAAACTTTATCCAGTTCAGGCATGAAAGTTATTACATGGGATTATGTGACATTTGCATCTACTCGGAGTGTCTATTTAGGTGCTGTATTTGATGTTATTTTGTCGGTGATATTAGTAACATTAATTATTGCCTTGGTGCTGACACGTGCCAAACGCACTCTTTTTCAAGCAGTGGAGCAGACAAGTGCCGCAAAAGACTTATCTCGGTTTTTTGATACAAGTGTTGTAGAAAAAATAACGACCTCTGAAAAGTCATTACAAGCGGGGTATGGCGAATTACGTCAGGCTGCTGTTATGTTTATTGATATGAGGGGGTTTACCAAAGCATCAGCTAAACTGTCTCCTAGTGAACTGATTGGACTATTGGGTGAATATCAGCATTTGGTTGTACCAATCATTCAAAAAAATAATGGAAGTATTGATAAGTTTATGGGGGATGGTATTTTGGCAAGTTTTGGTGCTGTGGCTCCATCTAATACCTATGCTGCTGATGCTTTAAGAACCGTTGATGAAATCATATCATCAATGACGGTATGGAGTGATAATCGACGACAAAAGGGAGATACAGTAGTTGGTGTAGGAATTGGGTTGTCGTCTGGTGAAGTGGTAATTGGTGTGATTGGTCATGAAAATCGTTTGGAGTATACAGTGATTGGAGAAACTGTTAATTTGGCAGCCAAGCTTGAAAAACATAATAAAGAAGAAAAAACTCAGGCTTTGACTACTAAGAATACTTTTGTAGAAGCATTAAAACAAGGCTATAAGAGCGATATACCTAAAGAAGAGCTTAAAGCAAGGAATGTGGGGGGTGTGGAAGGTCCTCTGGATTTGGTGGCTTTGGTAAAATAACATGAATTCGTTATAAAAAAGATCCTTCTGAATTTATTATCCGCTCCTCCACAGTCGCGGCCTGATGAATCTCCACGAATTCGTACAATTATAAATGACCCTGTCATCTCTGCGAAGGCAGGGATCCATCCATCAAAATAGTTAGTAACTTAAATTAATCCACTGAGGATTGTTTAACTCAATTAAGTTAATTTTCCATTATCTTTTCCATCTTTTTATTTGTTTTTCTCTAGTAATTGCTTCATAAACATTAGAGTGAACTTCAAAATAAACCAGTTCATGTACATGATATTTTTTTAGTAAATCCATCGACTAAATTTTCCCTATGCTCGTAAATACGTTGGGTCGAATTGCTGGTAAAGCCTACATATAAAGTTCCATATTTTTTGCTGGCAAGAATATAAACATAATATTGTTTTTCCATATGATGTAGAGTTTTTTGCGAAGTTGGCAGGATAGAATACCCTAATGAAGCTTAGGGTGTACATTGCAAAATGGATCCCTGCCTTCGCAGGGATGACAGAATCTAAGGGATAACAGAGGCATTACTAAAATTGTATATTTTCGTGGGGATTTATCAGGTCGCGGCTCAGGTTAAACTACAATCTGAGTCAAGACCGTGAGGGAGTGGATAAATGAAATAATGTTCTAATAATTCATTTTGTAGCAAAAATTGTAAGCCTGAAAACAAATTAAAATCTGGATGATTTTCTAAAGTGCTTTCATAAGACTGTCCAAGTGGACTCCCTTTTTTTATATGACATAAGAAATGAAACAGATCATTAGTAATCCAATGTGTCAATATTTGTTTTTTTTGACGTGCTATAACAGCATAACTTGGTAAATGTTGAAAATTTATGGTGCTTATTTCAAAAGGATTTTCTATTAACTCAAAGATATTTTTTAAATAATAGGGGGATGAATATAAAAATACCGATGGATTAAATATCAAACATAATTTGTCCACGGAATTATTTATATGTTTTTTGAGTACGCTGGAGTCAAGAACAAGATAATCCTGTGAGCAATAACTTAAATGCCTCAACCATTCTATTTCGGCGATATCTTTTAGATAAAGAAGATGTTTAACCATTTCATTATTTTGTAAAAAAGCAGGGAATTTTTCACCCCAATCGTCTAAACAATTAGTCTTTGGTAAATTACAGGGGTCTTGAACAAACGCTAGAGCCAAAGCATCGGCACATACTTTTCCGACCAACTTCCAAATTGCCGGAAAGGTCATTTCTAAAGAATTACGCAGGTTTTGTAAAATAGTATTACGATAAATATTAAAGCGAAATTCAGGAGCAATTTCATTATGACAAAATTGCTCAAAAATAGTGGTATCTTGTTTATTGAATACACTCTCAAAAAAAGCTTCCTGTAATTGTTTAATGGTAGGCATAATGAGCTGACTTTTTTGCTTCATTGATTAAAACATCCAGAGGCGGTATTTCTGAGTCCCATTCTAATAAAGTTGGAACAAGACCAGTGTGATTTATAGTATATCGATATAAATCCCATACTTCCGGGCAGACATGATCATTGTGTGTATCTATTCGCAAGATATTCGTTTGGTTTTGCAATGAAATAGAATGTCCTGCTACATGAATTTCTTTTATGTCTTTGTGAGGGATTTTTTGAATATATTGATACGGATCTCGCTTATTATTTGAATAAGAAACGTAAACATTATTAACGTCCAATAACATTTTAGCGCCCGTGCGTTTGATTATTTCTGCTAGAAACTCAGGTTCTTCATAAGTTGAGGCTCGATACTCTAAATAAGAAGCGGGATTTTCTATTAATAAAGTTCTCTGTAAATAATTTTGTACATTATCAATATTATTGGTGATAATCGTTAAACTTTCTTCGTTATAGGGAATAGGTAATAAATCCGGCAAGTAGGTATTCCCTATGTTGCTCCATGACAAATGATCTGAAAGGAAAACAGGCTCAAAGCGATCAACGAGAGTTTTAATTCGTTTTAAATGTTCTTTGCTGATTTCTTTGGCTGAGCCTAGAGATAATCCTACTCCATGAAAGCTTAGTGGATAATACTGACTAATGGAAAATAAAAGCTCTAATATTGGCCCTCCGTTTAAAAGGAAGTTTTCTGTATGTACTTCAAACCAGTCAATTGCAGGTTTTTTTTCTAGTATTTGATCATAATGTGGGGCTCTTAAACCAACGCCTATCATATCGCCACTAATCATTTTATGCATGGTTTTTCATCCTGTTTGATGCGATATTTTCAAGACTCACATCCATTCACAGCGATTCTATGTATTTAATGTACCGCTGCCAAGCTCTGAACGCAATGGTGTTAAGGGAAGCGATTTTTAATTTCTATATTTTTAATCTCATGTTGGACGCTAAACGAATAAGGAAGCCTGGCTTATCTAATTTTTTTATCTTCTCGTTAAATTAAAAATACACTCCCTTAGCTTGATGGTTATGGGCTTCTCTGCTCATTTGTCACAATAAGTATCCCAGGATTTGTACGCTTGAATTTGGTATAAAAATTAGCCTCAATATTGAGTATTTGTTCACTTTATGAGATAATGTTTATTTATTTCTCAGCTTGCAATTTATAAAATTGCCCCAATGTTGTAGAAATCATTACAGTCTTGCTCATGTTTTTAGGGAGTGTTTTATGAGTCAAAATTGGCCTACCAGAGATAAAGATTTGCAAACTGCGCGAGTGATAATGGAAGAGTATGCGAATGATCGGGATAGCGATTCATTAGGGCTTTTCGAAATTGTAGTGGATCAAAATGAAAAACGCATGAATTTTCGCTTGTCTGGTTGGGTAGTCATTTTGGCAAAACATTTCGCTTCATTATATGGAGCCAGTCAGGGTGATTTTGTTACCAGGCAAGTGATTAGCCGGTGTATTACCCAAGGCCAAACTTTACACTAGTGCTTTGTCAACCAGTTTAAGAACTTGTTCAGGTGGTTTTAGCACGATTGATAAATATCTATTCTTAAAAGTGCAGTAAATATTTATTGTAATTTTCTTTATATTTCTCAGAGTGTTGATATCGTAACAAAGCATTATTGATTGATTGTAGCAATGCTGAGTTTTCCCGATTGATCGCTATTCCCAAACCATAGCCATACAGCATGGGATTGCCTATTACCATGAATTTTCCTGATGAATTGGCCGCCCAATAAAGAGCAGAAGGATTATCCAGCAGAATAAAATCAATTTTATCATCACTCAATGCTTCTAACATTTCAACAGTTCTGTCAAACCTAACTACAATGGGGTCTATTATTCCCATGTCCCTAATTTGTTGGACAAAGACAGTATTTTCTTCTACACCGATTCGTTTACCTTTTAAGAGCATTAAACTAAAAGTTTGATGAGTATAAGCAGCATGGTTTGTAAGAAATCTGGAATAACTTAATAAATAGGGTATGCTGAAATTAACTAGGCTTGAACGTTCCGGAGTGATTGACATTGCGCTGATTGCCACATCAATTTCTTTGTTCACTACGGCTGGGATTAATTGTCGAAATCTCAAGGTATGAAATTCACAATGACGGTTCATTATTTTACAGAGTTCTGTCATTGTATCAATATCAAAACCAAAGAGCTCGCGATGTGCTCCTTGCATTATAAAGGGTGGATAAAAACCGCCTATTCCAACTTTCAAAGTCTCACCTTGTGAGTAGAGAGGGGAAATAAAAAAAATGAAGGCGAATAACAACAGTCCTTTAATAAATTTCATTGGTATCGTCACCAAAACATTGTTAGGGTATCTTATAAGATTATAACGGGAAATGTGAGTTTTAAAGTATTAAATATGAAATAAATAGATTAAACCTATGGTAGTGTTATGTTTTTATATTAAAAATAGCGTAATTTATGATCCAAAAGAGTGATATTGATGTATTAATTTCTGCAAAATCCTGGTTTATTGAAAAATATGTTGCTCATTTGCACCATCCATTGAAAGACAGTGTCGAAAAACTGCTGCTTGTTAGTGATTATGCCTGTAGGCAAATTGAATTGTTAGTTACCCTTTTAGAAAAAGATTCGTGTGATTTTTTATTGTCTCGAGAGAGCTATTTTCATGCCATCAATCAGATAAATCTTGAAGCATCTCAAACCCAATATATGCGCGAATTGCGCCAGTTTCGTCATACTCATTTTTTACGATTATTACTGCTTGAAATAGCCGGTTTTGCTTCGACAGAGAAGGTCATGAAATCCTGGTCTGATCTGGCAGATACTGTAGTTTTGTATACTTTAAAATATATTAGATTTTCTTTGCTGACTCGCTACGGTGTACCCAGAAGCCAGGAGAGTAAGGAGATACCATTTTATGCCCTTGCAATGGGAAAGCTTGGTGGAAGGGAACTCAATTATTCTTCTGATATTGATTTAATCTTTGCCTACAGTGAAGTGGGTGTTACTGATGGCGATGAGCAGATTGCGAACCAGCACTATTTTAGCAAGATGGTGCAGACGTTTGTTCATTTGTTACAAACTGTAACACCTGATGGTTTTGTATTTCGAGTAGATTTAAGATTGCGACCCAATGGAGACAGCGGACCACTGGTTTCGAGTTTTGCAGCTATGGAAACTTACTATCAGGAACAGGGACGCGATTGGGAGCGTTATGCGATGGTTAAGGCAAGAGTAATTGCCGAGACGTTGGATGAACCATTTTTATGGTTTAATCGCTTGATCAACCCTTTTGTTTATAGGAGGTACGTTGATTTTGGTGTGATAGAGTCCTTACGCGGGATGAAGGCAATGATAGAGCGCGAGGTACAACTTAATCCGTTATTAAACGACATTAAACGAGGTCGAGGTGGCATTAGGGAAATAGAGTTTATTATTCAGAACATTCAATTAATTCGTGGGGGTCGATTGCCTCAGTTGCAAGTACAAAATGCTATGTCTGCCCTTGCTGTTATAAAACAGGAAAAATTATTGCCTAGATGCGATGCTTTGAAACAAGCGTATCTTTTTTTGAGAAAATTGGAAAATGTTCTACAGAGCCTGAATGATCAGCAAACTCATACTCTACCCGAAGATCAGTTGAAAAAAGCACAGATTGTCATAGCAATGGGATATCTCGACTGGAAAGAATTTCTGGATAAATTACAACAATATCAACGAATTGTTAGCAATTTCTTTCATTCTATCCTTGGCAAGGTGGATGATTATGAAGATGAAAAAAGATTGTTGAGTAATCAATTATCCAGTCTTTGGCAAGGCCATGTTGAAAGTAATATGGCCGTGAATTTATTGATTAGCTTAGGGTATGAAAACGCACAACATTGCTACCAAATGATCCATGCCTTTCGACATGGACCACGTTGCAGAAGATTACCTCAAGGGGCTCGCATTCGTCTTGATCGTTTTATGGTTTTATTGCTTACGGAACTGACCTACTGCCCTAAGACGGATGAGGTATTATTGCAAGTAATTCATTTACTTGAAAACATCGTAGGGCGCAGTGCCTATCTTGCTCTACTCACAGAAAATCCCCATGCTTTAAGAGAATTATTGTTTTGGTTTGTTAATAGCCCTTTTATTTCTTCTTTATTTGTTAGTCAGCCTTTTTTATTAGAGATATTACTGGATCAAGAAAAGGGCTGGAGACCTGATACTCTACAGCAATTGGAACAAATAATAACTGAACAATTAAAACATACAAATGATGTGGAACTGCAGGAGGAGATACTTCGTCAATTTAAATTAACAAACTGGATGGTAGCGGCTAGAGCAGAGTTATATGGATTATGTGATGCTGTTCGAATAGGTAAATTTCTCTCTAATGTAGCACAAGTCATCGTTAATCAGGTTTTGATTATTGCAAGCGAGCAGTTATGCGTGCGCTATCCTGAAATGGCCCGAATTAAATCTCAGTTCGCTATTATTGCTTATGGAAAATTAGGCAGTAGGGAGATGAATTACGCTTCAGACCTGGATTTAGTTTTTTTACATACTGCCAACCCTTCTGAAGAAGGATTAATTATCAGATTAACTCAAAAAATACTGCATATGTTAACTACTCGCACGCAAATGGGAGTTTTGTATCATGTTGATACACGATTAAGACCCTCTGGGGCAGCAGGATTATTGGTAAGTCATGTTGATGCGTTTGTTGAGTATCAAAAAACTCAAGCTTGGACTTGGGAGCATCAGGCTTTGTTAAAGGCTCGAATATTATCCGGGAATTCAAAAATTAAAAACCGATTTTCCCAACTAAAAAAATCGGTTTTGTCCCAATCAAGGGATAGTAAGTTATTGCAGCAGGATGTATTGACTATGAGAGCTAAAATAGATCAATTTCAAGAATCGGATGAAGTAAAACTTGCTCGAGGTGGGTTATTGGATTTGGAGTTTTTAGTTCAGTTCCTCATATTAAATCTGAGGGATCCTACGTTTTCTCGTTATACAAATACTTTAAGCCAACTTCAACATTTGTTTTTAGTGAATGTGCTTACAAAACCTCAATTTATAACTCTAAAGAAGGCGTATCAGTATTTTCATTATTTAATGCATCAGAAAATTGTGCAATCAGACGTTCTTAATGGTGAAGAAATACATCATGAAGTGTTGGAGGTGTGTAAGGCTCATTATAGTAATTAGACAGGTCTTACGCCCCCCCACTCCTTTGCTAAAAATGTTTTAATTCGGTCATTTGGTTTATCTAAACTCCTCCATTAAAAACATTTTTGTCTTGACCTTGGGTTTTTCATGAGTCCTCTTAGATTATGTTGACCATTGGTTTTTTAAAATTATCCTGAGTATTATACCTAAGAAACTTGGCAAGACTTATTGGATAATTATCAATATTCTCAAGCATAGTATTAAAATCTACTTTCAGTTACTCTGTAATTTTTAAGGTTTTTTTACTTATTATGCAAATTAATTATTATGATACGTATCAAAAAATTGGGGTTTTTAGCGATGAGTATTTTGGACAATTTTTAAGGACTCTTGGGAAAAGCTATGTACAATGCGCCGATGTTGGTGAATGTTATACCACCTTGTCCAAAATAACCGATAAAAATGGAGATAGTTGGTACCAGGCTTGGTATGAGATAGCCAGTATATTGCAAGAGAAGGCAAATATCAGCTGGGAGGCTCATCATTTTATAACGGCAGCCTATACCTATTTAAGGGCTGCAGAGTATTACCGAGCAAGTGAATTTTTTCTACGGGCAAATCCGAACGATCCCAGAGTGATTCCTTGTTTTGATCAATTGCAATTTTGTTTTGAACGAGCGATGCTTAGCTTGCATCCTCATTCTAAAAAGGCACAAATACCGTATGATAATCAGACCTTGTGTGGTTATTTATTTTGTAGTGACAAGTCTTCAAAAGCGACATTAATTGTGCCAGGAGGTTATGACAGTACTTTTGAAGAAAATTACTCTCTTGTTCCTGCGGCACTTTTACATGGATATAATATTCTGATTTTTGATGGTCCAGGTCAAGGGCATGTCTTACGCCGACAAAAGCTTTATATGAGGGCTGATTTCGAGCATGTTATTTCTCAAGTATTGGATTGGCTAGATGGGCAAAATGAACTGGGTACCTCCGATTATGTTTTAATAGGAAGGAGTTTTGGAGGTTATCTTGCGCCCAGGGCTGCTTGTAGTGAAAAGCGACTGGCCGCATTAATCTGTGACCCGGGACAAATGGATATTGCAGGATCGCTTGATAAAATTTTACAACCAAACCTCATGATGCTATTGAAAGAGGGGAGGGCTGAGGAACTCAATGCCATTTTTTATCAATTGTTCTCAGAAAATCCGATGAAAGAATTTTATTTTAAATCAAGAATGTACACACATGGTCTATCCTCTCCTTTTGAATATTTGCAAGCCTTATCTGCTTACACCTTTATTGATAAGGTCAATGGGATCCAATGCCCAACTTTAGTTTGTGATAATCCGAGTGATAAGATATCAAATCGTGGGAATACATTATATGACGCTTTGAGTTGTGAGAAAACATATGTTGCGTTTGAGGCAAAGCTGGGTGCAGGAATGCATTGCGAGGCCGATGCCAATGGTCAATTTCAACAAATAATTTTTGATTGGCTGGATGAGCGATTTACATATTAGATGATATTCCAATGGTTAGTGCTTTGCCGATACGATGACTAACACTGATGGCAAAAGGATAATAGGTATGAAAACAGGGATTGCAATCTTGGTTTTATCAGTGTGTTCCACATTACTGAGTTGTAAAAAGGAACAATCACCATTCCAAACTACAAGTTATGTTGAGTCTCAGTTATTTATAGTATCAAGTCCGGAAGGTGGGTATTTAAAAGAATGGTATGTTCACGAAGGTCAATTGCTTCATAAAGAGGATAAAATTTTAACCCTTAACGGAATAAATTCAATAAAAGCACCAGCAGATTCTATAGTGACGGAGCGTTATTATTTAAAGGACGAATATGTGCCTCCTAATTCTCCTATTGCTAGCCTTTTTCTTCCTTCGCAAATGAAAATCCTGTTTTATGTTCCGGAAAGTCATTTGGATAAAATAAAATTAGGTAAAAAAATCCACGTTTTGTTAGATGAAAAAAGATATCCAGTCAAAATAACCTTCATATCTAATCAGGCGGAATATACTCCTGATGCTCTATTTAGTGAAAATAATCGTTATAAGTTAGTTTATAAAGTGAAAGCAGACCTATCATATGAATTAAGGGATTTATTAAAAACAGGCCAGCCTGTGGAAATCAATTATGAGTAAAGCAGGCCCAAAGCAAGCCATCATTGATGTGTCAGGACTGGCTAAATCATTTAATGGCACGAGAGCCGTAGTCAACTTAAACTTACAAATCCAAGAAGGGATAATTTTTGGTTTTTTAGGACCAAACGGTAGTGGGAAAACCACTAGTTTACGATTGTTAAGTGGATTAATTATCCCTGATACGGGTCAGGGTAAATGTCTCAATTGGAATTTAATGACACAAACCAAGTTGATCCAAGCCCAGATTGGTTATATGCCACAGCACTTCTGCCTTTATCAAAATTTGACTGTTTATGAGAATCTGGATTTTATTGCAAGAATATATCAATTAAAAAACAGGAAAGAGAGACTAAAGGAAATTATAGAATTACTGACATTAAATGAAAATCAAAACAGGATTACATCCACTTTGTCAGGTGGTTGGAAGCAAAGAGTTGCATTGGCAGCTGCTTTGTTACATAAACCACGCTTGCTTTTGTTAGATGAACCAACATCAGGTATTGATCCTCAATCTCGTTTGTTAATTTGGGATCATATACAAGATATAGTATCTCAAGGGGTAACTGTTTTGCTCAGTACACAGTATATGGATGAGGCAGAAAGATGCCATCAATTAGCTTATATGTCCGCAGGTGAAATATTAGCGCGGGGATCAGTTATTGAGATTATTAAATCTACTGGTTTGCATTCCTGGAGCGTTAAAGGGAGCGATTTTTCTGGATTGAAGGAAATATTAGTTAATTATCCCAAGATTCAAAGTATTGAAAAAGGTAATGAAATTCGCATTAGTACAGTAGAGCCGAATATATATGAGATATTGGATCCATTAGTTTTGAAAAATTATGAAGTCAAAGAAACAGATACTACTTTAGAAGATGCTTTCATTTATAAAATTATGAAAGAAGGGAACCGAAAGTGACGATGCATTTTTCAATTCAGCGTTTGTGGGCTATTATCCGAAAAGAATTCATATTAATGAAACGTGATCCTGCTACTATCGTGATTATGGCGATCTTGCCTTTGATTTTAGTCTGTATAGCTGGATATGCCATAAATACCTATCCAAAAAAAGTTCCCACGGTGTTAATCAATTTTGATAATACGGATGTAACACGTGAACTCATTCGAGAGATGCAAAATACAGAATACTTTTCATTTGTTAGTTCGACGGATGATTCAGAATCAGCATACCATTTATTGAAAACGGGTAAGGCAATATTAGTATTGACTATTCCGGCAAATTTTACGAAATCACTACGCCGAAACCAAAATCCTGCTCTCTTATTAGAAGACGGCAGCATTGATTCTCTTGCTTCAGGTAGAGCCATCATTGCTTTGGCTGGATTGAAATCATCTTTTTTAGAGAAAATTGGCCAAGGGAAGATAAATACACCTGGCCATTGGCCTGATTTCCAGATTATTAATCATCGATTATATGATCCGGATCGGGTTACTCAATTTTATGTTGTTCCGGGAATGATTGGCTTGGTACTGATGTTAACCATGTTATTGATTACAGTAATAGTAGCTTTTAGAGATGTTCAAGGCGGTACTATTGACTATTTATTAGCTTCCCCTACTCGCCCATCTGAAATTTTATTAGGTGAAATTTTTTCTTATATTATTATTGGTTATTTGCAATTAAGCTTTGGTCTTATCTTGTCTTATTATTTATTCCATGTTCCGTTTGTTGGTAATCCTCTTCTTTTATATTTATGTACACTACCTTATATTGTAGCCGAGTTATCTTTGGGCTTAACTATCGCTACTTTTTGCACATCACAATTTGAAGCGGTACAAGTGATCAATATTTTTATTGCTTTTTCTATTTTATTAACCGGATTTACTTTTCCAATATTTGGAATGTCTGAATGGGCACAATATCTAGGATTATTTTTGCCATTGACTCATTTTTTTAAAATTATCTTTGGCATTATGTTAAAAGGAAATGATTTTAGTGAAATTTGGGCAAATTTATGGCCGCTACTTGCTTATTGTCTTGCAATGATTTCTTTGGCAACCTGGCGATTTAAGAGACATTTTGTGCGGTAGAAATCAGAAAAGTCCCCATAGAAAATCATATTAACAAATGGTTTCTCCAGTTGTTGTTAGTCACTAATCAGGCACCCAGCTTATCTTCCGCTCCCTCACGGTCGCGGCTCGGATTATGACGTAACCTGATAAATCCCTACGAAATTTTTAACTTCAATAGAATCAAAAACTCTATTCAGCCAGGCATGTCATTCCGAACAGATGTATCTCCACGAAACATAACCGTATCTATTTGATTAAAATAACTATTCCATTTTTTATTCTAACCGAAACCGTTCATGCTGAGGAGGAGCTCTCAGCGCTGCGTTCCTCCTCAGTGCGAACGGTTTTGGGATAAATTCATTCTAAAATTCGTGGGGATTTATCAGGACGTAACCGATAATTTATCTTTCCATTCCTCACGGTCTCGGATAGATGAAACCTATTTCCAGACGTAAAAAAATTTTTAATGTAATTTTCTCAGGCTAAAGAAGCATATAAATCATAATCGTCGCTATCAGTGATGACGACCTCAGCGAAAGATCCTACGGTAATGCCGGGTATTTTAGGCAAATAAACCAAGCCATCGATTTCTGGGGCATCGCTTTTGCTACGAGCTATGATCTGATCTTTTGTTATATCGTCAATCAAAACGGTTTGAGTGCTGCCAATTTTATTTTTTAATTTATTACGGCTAATTTCTGCTTGTACTTGCATAAAGCGATGATAACGTTCTTCTTTAATTTCTTCAGAAATAGGATTATCCAAATCATTCGCTTTTGCTCCCTCAACAGGTGAGTATTTGAAGCATCCTACCCTGTCTAATTGTGCTTCTTCAAGGAAATCTAATAACTCGGAAAATTCCTCTTCTGTTTCACCAGGAAAGCCTACAATGAATGTGGAACGTAGTGTAATGTCAGGACAAATTTCTCTCCATGAAGCAATACGTAATAACGTATTTTCGCTACTGGCAGGTCTTTTCATGGCTTTTAAGATGCGTGAACTGGCATGTTGCAATGGTATATCCAGATAGGGCAAAATCAGCCCATCGCGCATTAGAGGAACAATGTCATCGACATGAGGATAAGGGTACACATAATGAAGCCTGACCCAAATTCCTAATTCACCTAATTGTTCACATAGATCGTAAAAGCGAGTATTTACTGTTTTTCCTTGCCACTCTACAGGCTGATAACGTGTATCAACTCCATAAGCACTGGTGTCTTGCGAGATAACCAATAATTCTTTTACCCCGGCTTGTTTTAATTTTTTAGCTTCAGTAAGAATCTGAGTCATTGGATAGCTTTGCAGTTTTCCCCTCATCGTAGGGATGATGCAAAAAGTACATTTTTGATTGCATCCTTCTGATATTTTTAAATAAGCATAATGGCGAGGTGTCAGTTTTATTCCTTGAGGAGGTATAAGTTGTGTAAAAGGATCAGTAGGGGGAGGCAAGTGTTGGTGTACTGCATTGACCACTTCTTCGTAAGCATGCGCACCGCTGATATGCAGGACATCAGGGCATGCATTTTTTATGATATCCGCTTTGGCTCCCAGACATCCTGTGACAATAACTCGTCCATTTTCAGTCATGGCTTCCTTTATAGTATCCAGAGACTCTTTAACAGCACTGTCAATGAAACCGCAAGTGTTAATCACTACAACACCGGCGTCCTGATACGTTGGAACTAGTTCATAGCCTTGCGCTTTAAGCTGAGTAATGATTCGTTCAGAATCAACCAATGCTTTAGGACATCCTAAACTCACAAATCCTACTTTATGATTCATAAAATTCTATATGTAAAAAAAATGAACGAATTATACTGCTTAATAGGTTGAGTTGTCGACTGCTTTCATAGAAAAGCCATTAATTATAATGACCAGGTTCAGTTGACATTTCGCTAGATTGAGTGGAAAAAACTTGATTTTCGAGTACCGTGGCGGAGCGTACATAGAGGTAGTGAGCGACGGAGCGCAGAAAATCAAGTTTTTTCGGCCAAGATAGTAGAAATGTCAACAGAACCTATTCTAATCCAAACCTATGTTACTTATTGTTTTCATGAATTCGTCTGCATTAAGTTCACCAACCCTTTTCAAATCATTAAGCTGCTCACCTTGAGCATTGAAAAATATAAAAGTTGGGGGGGCTACGACATGAAAATGTTCCATTAATATTTTATTGTCTTTATTATTAGCAGTAATATCAATTTTCATCACTACAAAATGGCTCAGGGCTTGCTGTACCTGAGGATCTTTAAATGTGGTGTTTTCCATTACCTTGCATGAGGCGCACCAGTCCGCATAAAAATCAAGCATAACCGGTTTTCCGTAGGCTTGTTTTAAGGCCAGCTCAACACTTTTAAGGGTTTGTTCTTTAGGGGTTTCTAATGATGAGCTAATAAGTGGAGCAGCTTGTAAATTGGACAGAGGTTGTAAAGGATTAGATGATCCCATACTTGCTCCAATAAGTATTAATAATCCATAGGTTAATAAAATGATTCCAACACCTTGATACAATTTTTCCTGATTGGTATTAGATGGAGTCAGTGCACCCGAATAAATACCCGAAAAAATAAGTAAGCACGCCCAGAGTATCATTACAAAACCAGGGGGTAGAATACGTGACATTAAATAAATAGCTACAGCAAGAAGTAAAATACCAAAAAAAGCCTTAACGGCATTCATCCAGCCACCGGTTTCAGGTAACCATTTGCCTGCAGAAGTGCCTATCAATAGCAATGGAGTGCCCATGCCAAGACTCAATACAAATAGAGTAATACTACCTAAGAATATATTCCCGGTTTGCGCTATATAAGTTAAAACGCCGATTAATGGTGCCGTGACGCATGGGGACAAAATCAGGGTAGACAAACATCCCATTATGGCGGCTCCGAGATAGTGTCCTCCACGTTGCTCACGGCTTGAGCCTACAATTTTACTTTGCCAGGCATCGGGTAATTTGAATTCATAAAAGCCGAACATCGACAAAGCAAGCAAGACGAATATTAAACTGAATATGCTGATAGCCCAAGGTGATTGCATACTAATTTGTAAATTCGCTCCCAGTAAAGCAACTACTGCTCCAACCACTGCATAAGTTACTGACATGCTAAGCACATAGCTTAATGAAAGGAAAAATGCTTTTTTGGTTGTTGCGGTTTTCCCATGGCCAACTATAATTCCAGATAGCACTGGAACCATAGGCAATATGCAAGGGGTAAAGGATAAGAGCAAGCCAAATCCATAAAAAATGAGCAGAATCATTATCCAGTTGTGATTCGCAAAAATACTAGCGATGTCTTTTTCTGCTTCTTCACTAGTCGTTGTTTGTGGAGTTGGTGCATTAATTGTTTCCAAATCAACTTGGGAAAGGGCTAATTTGTCGTTAATGGCCAGTTTAATTTGTTTTACTTCAGGCGGATAACAAAAGCCATCGTCCGCACACCCTTGAAAATGCAAATTGATTATTGTTTCTCCTGGTGTAATGCCAAGTACCCCTACAGGAAGAGTGAGCTGATCTCGGTATACGGTAAAAATTCGTCCTTGTTTATCGGTTTTGGTTAAGGGGGTAGGAAAGCGGAGATTTCCTAACTGAACAATGTCATCATTTGTTGTGTTTAATTGGATACGATCACTATATAAAAAATAGTGAGGCATGATATCCCAGTGAATGGCGAAAGTGTTAGGATCTATTTTTTTGACATCAACCTTGAATACCTCAGAAGCTGGCAAGGGTTCAGCATGAACAAAAAGAGAAGTTAAAAATAATATTGATAATAGGAGCCATTGTTTCATTCGATGTCTTTTTACCGTGATTAATAAACTTATTGTAGACTCTGAAATCATAAATCCAAAATTTTTTTTGATTTTACCCTTGAAAGTTTGTTTCTTATCCCCATATGTCTGTCATCGGTATTGTTTGCCTTGAAGAAGGACAACCAGTACTTCGGGACTGTTGATATTCAGACTCAAATTAGTGAAATCTCAACAGCTTCTAAATAATTTAAAGTTTAATTTAATCAGGAGAGAAAAGTATGAAAATTCGTCCTTTACACGACCGCGTTGTTGTTCGTCGTATGGAAGAAGAGCGTACCACAGCTGGTGGTATTGTTATTCCAGATAGTGCTACAGAGAAACCTATGCGTGGTGAGATCGTTGCAATAGGTGCTGGTAAAGTGTTGGAAAATGGCGATGTTCGCGCTTTAGCAGTGAAAATTGGTGATGTGGTACTGTTTGGCAAGTACTCTGGCACCGAAGTTAAAATCGATGGTAAAGAATTAGTTGTGATGCGCGAAGACGACATCATGGGTGTAATCGAGAAGTAATCTAATTGTTTAAGGAGACAATGATAATGGCTAAAGAATTACGTTTTGGTGACGATGCTCGCCTACAAATGCTTGCTGGTGTAAATGCATTGGCAGATGCTGTTCAAGTAACAATGGGACCACGTGGTCGTAATGTGGTATTAGAAAAGTCTTATGGTGCTCCTACTGTAACCAAAGACGGTGTGTCAGTTGCTAAAGAAATTGAATTTGAACAACGTTTCATGAACATGGGCGCTCAAATGGTGAAAGAAGTTGCCTCTAAAACTTCTGACACTGCTGGTGATGGTACTACTACTGCTACTGTATTGGCTCGTTCTATCCTTGTTGAAGGACACAAAGCAGTTGCCGCTGGTATGAATCCAATGGATCTCAAGCGTGGTATTGATAAAGCAGTATTGGCTGTTACCAAGAAATTGCAATCAATGTCCAAGCCATGCAAAGACAGCAAGGCCATTGCTCAAGTTGGTACTATTTCTGCTAACTCTGATGAAGCGATCGGTTCTATCATTGCTGAAGCAATGGAAAAAGTTGGTAAAGAAGGTGTTATTACTGTTGAAGACGGTAATGGACTGGAGAATGAGCTTTCTGTTGTTGAAGGTATGCAATTTGATCGTGGTTATATTTCTCCATACTTCATCAACAACCAACAAAACATGAGTTGTGAACTGGAACATCCATTCATTTTATTGGTTGATAAAAAAGTTTCCAGTATTCGTGAAATGTTGTCTGTACTTGAGGGCGTTGCTAAATCTGGTCGTCCTTTATTGATCATTGCAGAAGATGTTGAGGGTGAGGCTTTGGCTACTCTGGTTGTTAACAACATGCGTGGCATAGTAAAAGTATGTGCTGTTAAAGCGCCTGGTTTTGGTGATCGTCGCAAAGCGATGTTACAAGACATTGCTATTTTAACTAAAGGCGAAGTGATTTCTGAAGAAATTGGCAAAAGCCTAGAAGCTGCTACTTTAGAAGATCTTGGCAGTGCAAAACGTATCGTTGTTACCAAAGAAAATACTACTATTATCGATGGTGAAGGTAAGGCAACAGAAATTAATGCTCGTATTACTCAAATTCGTGCTCAAATGGAAGAAACTACTTCTGATTACGACAGAGAGAAATTACAAGAGCGTGTTGCTAAATTAGCTGGTGGTGTTGCAGTGATCAAAGTTGGTGCTGCTACTGAAGTTGAGATGAAAGAGAAGAAAGCACGTGTTGAAGATGCTCTTCATGCTACTCGTGCTGCAGTAGAAGAAGGTATCGTTGCAGGTGGTGGTGTTGCCTTGATTCGTGCCCAGAAAGCTTTGGATGCACTAAAAGGCGATAACGATGATCAAAATATGGGTATCAATATTTTACGTCGAGCTATTGAGTCTCCAATGCGCCAGATCGTAAGTAACGCAGGGTACGAAGCGTCTGTTATTGTTAATAAAGTAGCTGAACACAAAGACAACTACGGCTTTAATGCTGCAACTGGTGAGTACGGTGATTTGGTTGAGATGGGTATTCTTGATCCAACTAAAGTAACTCGTATGGCTCTACAAAATGCGGCTTCCGTAGCCAGCTTAATGTTGACTACTGAGTGTATGGTTGCTGATCTGCCTAAGAAAGACGACGGTGTAGGCGCCGGCGATATGGGCGGCATGGGCGGCATGGGTGGCATGGGCGGAATGATGTAATTCTCCCCGGTTATCCATTGAAAACCCGCCATAAGGCGGGTTTTTTATTGTTTCAAAGTATTCAACGGGACTTACGAAAAACTCCAATCTTTTCGTTAAAAAGGTTTTTAATTCAGTCAATTAGTTTGTATAAACTCACTCATTAAAAAACTTATTTGCCTTGACCTTGGAGTTTTTCCTGAGTCCCATTCAAAATAGAACTAATAATACATTGACAGGACTTACAAAAAATCCTAAGTTCTAGATTAAAAATTTTTTACTGAAGTGAAAGAGAATTTGTTGAAAATTCTGATTGATTTTTTCTTTAGAAATTTTGAACTATCCTTAAATAACATAAATAAAAAATAAGGGAAGAACAATGAGTAAAGTAATTAAAAAACTGGAAGTGGCTCTTGCTGATACCTATGCATTGTATCTGAAAACACAAAATTACCATTGGCATGTTACTGGACCTCAATTTAAAAGTTTGCATGAATTATTTGAGATGCAATATAAAGAATTAGCTGAAGCTGTGGATCAAATTGCAGAACGAATTCGAATTATGGGTCATAAGGCTCCTGCTACTTTCGCTGAGTTTAATCAATTAAAAACGATTAAAGATGGTGATTCCGGGGTGAGTGCTAATGAAATGGTGAGTGAGTTAGCTAAAGACAATATGATGATAGTAAAGGACTTAAATCAGGCAATTAAAATCGCACAGGAAAATGAAGACGAAGGCACTGTCACTATACTGAGTGATAGAGTGGCAGCTCATGAAAAAGCACATTGGATGTTATCGGCCTCAAAGGAAAAGAAATAAAATATTCTTTGCTATAAGTACTAATTGACCAATAGTCGTGTTCGCTTCTAAATAATGGGATGTTTACAAACACTTCAAAAGCCATAAAAGGATTTTGTCAGCTGCCAAGATAGCTCAATGTGTGTTTGTCAAACATCCTTTTAAAGATCAGGAAACTAATCCTCGTTAATTGTTTACAGTTTGAAGGCGGCGAATTGATAATCCATTTTAGTGAGATTATGGTTCCTGTAAATAATTTCATTAGACTTCTCCACGATGGTAGTAGCGCTTCGAAAAAAGTCTATTACCGAATAATAATTCATTCTTGTATGAATAGAAGCGTAATCGTAGAATGATCCTTTCATTGATTTGGTAGCATTCTAGCTAAGGATTGCGTTGTGTTTCGATTTTTATTTCCTGTTAGTCTCTTTATAAGCGCTATTCTTCTGTTCAGTATTCAACCTATGGTGGCTAAAGCCATGCTACCAGCCTATGGGGGTACACCTGGAGTATGGACTGTTTGTGTCCTTTTTTTTCAATTTATTCTGTTGATTTCTTATGGTTATGTTTGGCTTTTAAGTCAAATTAAGAAGCCTGCTATTTGGCGTCTAATCCATATGGCATTGGTTGTTTTGAGTTTTATTGCATTTCCTTTATTGTTTCATCCTGTCGTTGCGGCCGGGCAACCTGAATGGGCTATTTTACATAATTTGTTAACTCAATTAGGTTTACCATTACTAGTTATTGGTGCTTCAGCCCCTTTATTACAATTTGCTTATAGCCAGACACAAAGCAAAGGGGCTGCAGATCCTTATTATTTATATATATCCAGTAATTTGGGTAGTTTGATTGCTTTACTTGTTTATCCCTGGGTTATCGAAAGATTTATTGGTTTGACCTATCAATTTTATTTCTGGAACGTTGGATTTGGAATTTATTTACTGCTTTTAGTAACAGTCTTATTTTTTACAAAATACCAACCCTTGCTGGTTGAAAAAGAAGAAGTGGATTTTCTCCCCTGGCGAGAGATCGCGTATTGGATTTTTTTGAGTTTTGTTCCTTGTAGCCTGATGTTGGGTGTTACTTTGTACATAACCACGGATGTTGCTGCAACACCATTATTTTGGGTTTTGCCTTTAGCTCTTTATTTGTTGTCTTTTGTATTTACCTTTACATCCAATCCGCTTATTCCGCAAAAATGGATTTCTCGTAATTGTCTTTTTTTCCTTGTGTTTCCAATTATTGGATTCATTCTAGGAGTGAGTCAAATAAGGGTCTGGCAATTGATATTATTTAATCTATTAAGTTTTTTTATTCTGGCTTTACTTTGTCATGGTCAGTTATTTGCTAGAAGACCCAAGCCACATCTATTGACATTATTTTATTTTTGTTTGTCTTTAGGAGGGGTTTTAGCTGGGGTTTTTAATGGAATTTTAGCACCAAATTGGTTTAACCACGTTTATGAGTATCCTTTGGCAATTTTATTAAGTTTATTGATCCTTCCTTTACCAAAAACTACCCGAGGCTGGTGGGTACCATTAGTTGTGTTAGGCTTGTTATCGATTCATTATTTTATTCCTATCCTCCCCTGGATTAAGACTTTAACCAACTTTCATTTATTAGCCATTGTGTCTCTTGGAATCATTATGATTTGGCATCACAATAAAATGAATCTTATTTTATCCATGCTGATTTTATTTGTATTTATTTATTTTCCCCCCTTGCAAGATAAACACATTTTACTGCAGGAAAGAAATTTTTATGGTGTAAAACAAGTATTCGAAAAAGAGAATATGCATGTGTTGATCAGCCAATCGACTCTTCATGGGATGCAATTAATGAATGGGGAAAAATCGGCCAATGGTTTAAGATCATATTATGGAGCCATATCTCCAGTAGTTGAAACTCTGAAGCAGGAGTATCATCCTCTGTCTGTGACTATTATGGGATTAGGTATAGGAACACTATTGTGCCAATTTCGCGCTACTGATGAAGTAAAAGTTATTGAGATCGATCAGCAAGTTATTGAATTGGCCAAAAACACCAAATTGTTTACGTATCTGAATGACTGTCCTCCCGCTACCAAGATTATTAAGGGTGACGGTCGATTGGCTTTAGTAAATATTCCAGACGCTTCGCAAGATTTGTTAATACTGGACGCATTTAATTCAGATGCTATTCCTGTTCATTTGATGACACTTGAAGCATTCACATTATATAAGAAAAAAATTGTAGAAGACGGAGTCATTTTAGTTAATTTAAGTAACAGACATCTCCAATTACTCCCCGTTCTAAATGCAATAGGGCGCTCTTTGGATATGATCACTTTATCTTTACAGCATAAAGGGGATAGAAAATTAGGGCAATTTAATTCAGAGTGGGCTTTACTAACGTCGGATCAATCGTTAGCTTTTAAAATCATGAAGGGAACTAACTGGCGTTTTGTGGCAGATGATAATCAATTTTTATGGACAGATGACTATTCAAATATAATACCTTTATTGAAATGGTATAATTAACGTGAATTCGATATAAAAGGCAAGGAAATGTCTTTTATATCGCTAAACGAACGTTATTCCGTAAAGCTTGTCCCCAGTGAAAGCGAGGATACGCAGCATTCATATGGGATCTACTCCAAAATAGTCTGGTTCGATATCAAAAAATAGAATAATTTTTAATTCCACTTTGGCGTAGATTGCTACGCCAAAATATAGAAAAAATTTACTTTAATTCATTGTATTAGCGATTGCGACAAATGAGTTTGATAATTTGGTGAAGAAATCTGTTTAAATTTCAGCGAGATTTCCCTTTGTTTCTAGCCAAATCTTTCGGTCTGAAGCCCGTTTTTTGTTAAGCATCATATCCATAATTGCTTCTGTTTGGTCTTCATCGTCAAGAGTAAGTTGCACCAAACGTCGTGTATTGGGATCCATAGTCGTTTCTCTAAGTTGAATAGGATTCATTTCACCTAATCCTTTGAATCGTTGAACATTCACTTTTGATTTTGTGGTTTGAGTAAGATGTTGAACAATTCTGTTTTTTTCCTCATCATCCAGGGCATAGTGAACAAGTTTTCCTGCATCTATTCGATAAAGTGGGGGCATGGCTACAAAAACATGGCCTGCTTTTACCAAAGGTTTGAAATGCCGTAAAAACAAAGCGCATATCAAAGTGGCAATATGGGCTCCATCTGAGTCTGCATCGGCTAGAATACAGATTTTTCCATAACGAAGACCGCTAAGATCTCCAGAGCCTGGGTCAACGCCTATGGCAACAGAAATATCATGAATTTCCTGAGAAGCAAGGACTTGAGAGGAATCCACGTCCCAAGAGTTAAGTATTTTTCCGCGTAAAGGTAAAATAGCTTGATAGTCTTTATTGCGGGCTTGTTTAGCCGAACCACCAGCAGAATCTCCTTCCACGAGAAACAGCTCTGCCTGATTTAAGTCAGTTTGTAAACAATCGGCTAATTTCCCAGGTAAAGCTGGACCTTGATTGATTCGTTTACGAGCAACTTGCTTGGCTTGCTTTAAGCGTTTTTGGGCTCGTTCTATAGCTAAGGCGGCAATGGCTTCGCCTTGATTACGATGCTGATTTAACCAAAGAGCAAAAGCGTCTTTAATGACATTACTAACTAATCCTGAGGTTTGACGTGAACTTAATCGTTCTTTGGTTTGTCCAGCAAATTGTGGTTCTTTCATTTTGACTGATAGAACGTATTGACATGTTTCCCAAAGATCATCGGCCGTTAATTTTACGCCACGAGGAAGCAAGTTTCTTAACTCACAAAATTCAGACATAGCCTCAAATAATCCGGAACGTAATCCATTGACATGGGTACCTCCTTGTATTGTTGGGATCAAATTCACATAACTTTCATTCAAGTTGCTATTGGCAGAATCTGACCAAACTAGAGCCCAGTCAACTGTTGCTTCATCACTTTTGAATTCGCCAGAAAAAGGTTCTTCAGGTAAGTAATCAGCAGGTAAGGTTTGGCTTAGATAATCCGTTAAACCCTGTTCATAACACCAATGCATTTCTTCATTGGTGGCTTTATTAATAAAGGTCATGGACAGACCACTACACAATACTGCTTTTGCTCTTAATACGTGAGTAAGATGCTTTACGGAGATTCGTGTTGTATCAAAGTATTTGCTATTGGGCCAGAAACGTATGATAGTGCCTGTGTCTCTTTTTTTTGTAATTCCAGTCTCATTCAATTCACATAATTTTTCGCCATTGGCAAAGGTCATTTGATATATAATTCCATTGCGCTTGATGGTCACATCCAGGCGTTCTGATAAGGCATTGACTACTGATACACCAACACCGTGCAAACCTCCAGAAAAACTGTAATTTTTATCTGAAAATTTACCTCCAGCATGAAGTCTGGTCATAATGACCTCAACACCACTTAAACTGAGTTGAGGATGCAAATCGACAGGCATGCCACGACCATCGTCTTCGACTTCAATGGAACCATCTTCGTGTAGGGTAACAATAATACGGCTGGCAAAGCTGGCGAGCACTTCATCCACGCTGTTATCAATGACTTCCTGAGCCAGATGATTTGGACGAGTCGTGTCGGTATACATACCGGGACGTCGTTGAACAGGCTCAAGGCCACTTAAGACTTCAATCGCTTCGGCAGTGTAGTTTTCTGACATGGGTATTCACTCATATATCTATCTATCAATTTGAACAAGGTTTAGCTATCCATCCTACCCGCTCCCTCATGGTCGCGGCTCGGTTTGAACTTATAATCCTATCCGCTCCCTCATGGTCGCGGCTCGGTTTTGAACTTATAATCCTATCCGCTCCCTCATGGTCGCGGCTCGGTTTTGAACTTATAATCCTATCCGCTCCCTCATGGTCGCGGCTCGGTTTGAACTATAATCCGAGCCGCGACCGTAAGGGAGCGAACATCCATAGAACACATGAATTCAATCATTTATTTTAGAATTTTGAAATTAATCAAAGGTATTTTACCATAAATATTTGTTTGCTATAACAACCTTACTCTTGCTAGAGTGTAGATATTATTATTGTGATAATAAACTATGCAAAATACTGCTGAAATCAATCAATTATCTGTTGCATTTCAAAGCCCCAATAAAATAATCCCTGCTTTGGATAAATTGAGTTTTTATTTAAAGCCAGGTGAGACTCTTGTTTTATTGGGAGAATCAGGCTGTGGGAAGTCATTAACTTCGTTGGCTATGATGAGGTTATTACCTCAAGCCGGAGTATATGGGATTGATAGCCAAATTAATATTCATGGAGTGGATATTTTAAATCTACCAGAAAAAATGATGAGGCAGTTACGGGGACGTAGGCTTGCTATGATTTTTCAAGAGCCAATGACTGCTTTAAATCCTGTATTAACAATTGGTGAGCAGATAGCAGAAGTTTTAAAAAGGCATCAGTCATTAACAAATGATGAAATAAAAGAAAGAGTGATCTCACTATTAAATGAGGTGGAAATGCCTCAGCCTCAAATGAGGATTCATCAATACCCACACCAATTATCTGGTGGTCAGAAACAGAGAGTAGTTATCGCTATAGCTTTGGCTTGTAATCCGGATATACTTATTGCTGATGAGCCAACTACTGCATTGGATGTTACTATCCAAGCCCAAATATTAGCCTTATTAAAAAAAATACAAACAATACATCGTATGAGTTTGCTATTGATCACTCATGATTTAGGCGTGGCTAAGGCCATGGCGGATAGAATTTGTGTGATGTATGCCGGGCAGGTTGTAGAACAAGCCTCCGTAAAGGATTTTTTTTCAAAAATCGGTCATCCCTATGTTCAACAACTTTTGGCGTCCTTACCTTCTTTCGCTAAAAGAGATGAAAAATTATCTGTTATTGCAGGCACAGTACCTTCTTTAGAATCTATGCCATCAGGCTGTCGTTTTCACACCCGCTGTATTTACGCTTTTGAGCGATGTCATCATGAAGAACCTCAATTACAAGAAATTGATAATCGTCTCTTAAGATGTCACTTGTACCCTGATATTAAAGAGCTGCCATTACTGGATAGAAATAAAATTATTTGGGCTCTTTCCGATGAAAAGTCAGAGGTGGTATTTAAAGTGGAAGACTTGTCAGTTCATTTTATACATAAAAAAAAGTTTCTAAATCGAAATAAAATAATTTTTAAGGCAGTAGATGGTTTATCTTTTACTCTGTCGAAGGGTAAAACTTTAGCATTAGTTGGAGAATCAGGTTGTGGGAAGACAACAGCAAGTCGCGTTTTATTAAGGTTATTGCCAGTGGCAGGGGGAAAAATAAGTTACAACGATCAGGATGTTTTATCACTTAAAGGTGGTGCCTTAAGAAGATACAGAAAAAAAGTCCAAATTATTTTTCAAGATCCTTTTTCTTCTATGAACCCACGTATGACTGTTGGAGAGATAATAGCTGAAGGAATGCATGCGCAGGGGATGAAGTCTTCCTACATTAGGATGCAACAAAAATCTCTTATTGAGCAAGTTAATTTACCAAGTACTAGTTTGCATCGATATCCACATCAGTTTTCTGGCGGACAAAGACAAAGGATATGCATTGCAAGGGCTTTGGCAACAGAGCCTGATATTTTAATCTGTGATGAACCAACGAGCGCATTGGATGTGTCAGTTCAGGCACAAATTCTTAATTTATTAAAAGAATTACAGCAACAAAGAGGTATTTCCTATTTGTTTATAACCCATAACATGGGGGTTGTGTCTTACATCGCTGATGATGTGTTAGTTATGAAGGACGGCTTGGCTGTAGAGTATGGAGCGTGCAATACGATACTTAAGCAACCGGAACATCCCTATACCAAACAGCTATTAAATGCTGTATTGGACATCGAATAATATTTCAGGTTCTCTTAAGCATTTATATGCTATATTTTGTCCATTTTATATCTGATAGGCTTACCCTATCGTTTTCTGGGAATTCAGTACATGAAAATCATATTAGAACAATTGGTTTTTAATAACGCTAAGGAATTTATTGATTATTTAGCAAGGAGTTATGAACAAGTTGAGTCTAATTCTAAAGAGGTTAACTTATTAATAAGCTATGATGTTTATGAATCTGAAAGTGCTAAGGAGCTGGTTCAATTCCTTTTAAGACCAAATGCTGGTCGCTTATATGATTTACGTTTAATGCCTGAGAATTTAAATACCGAGCAGAAAAAACTAGAGCAACTCCTAAATAATATTTATTTATTCAACAAGAGAAGTAGTTTTTCTGAGCATTCTAAAGAACGATTGATTTTTCCTGAAAGAATATCAGTAGCTTTTAATAATCTGACTGTATTTCCTGTAAAAGAATTAATAGGGTTTAAAACACTGGATGGAGTGGATAAAGACAAGTCTGAAGCCTTGTTTAATGCAGCGATTGATGTTGTGGAAAAGGCTGGTACGGATGTTGAAGATGAGTTGCTTATAAGAGTCGTTGAAGTGACAACAGCTGTTATACAATCCAAAATGAAAACATCGCCTGAGATAGTTCATTTGCTAACATTACTCATGAAAACATGCAGTAATGGTACCAAATCAGAATTGATGAGATATTGTAGTCTTATTGATAAATTGCAAAAAACTGATGATGAAACTTTAAAGCAATGGATGAAAATACTCGTAATACTGGGTGAAAACGCAGAGTCTAAAAACATAAGATTATTACTCGATGTTCAATCTGGTCTTGAATTCCATAGCGTTATATTGAAGGATATTGCTACTTTGTTTCGCTACCCTCCTTACCCAGCTCTGGATGTTTTTGTTGAGGAGTTGCATAAAGATTCAAGAAATTTGAAAGCCTATATTGATTCTTTTGATGCAGACCCGAAAGGCGCAAGAGAGCCAAAATTTAATAAAGAGGGTATTTTAGTTAAATCCAGTGAACAAATTCTTAAGGATCAGTTTGAAACAGGCCAAATTCGAAAGGTAATTGCAGCGATTCAAAGCATAATTGATGGAGCCAGTTTATCAAGTAAAGAACAATATAAATTGGCTCAACAAGTCGTTTATATCAATGCAATAGGTAAGAATTATCCTTTAAAAGTAGGTGACAAAACGTATACAAACTTAACCGATCTAGGCAGGAGTAAGTTACGGGAGTTGTCTGATTTATTAATTACAGAGATTAGAAGACCAAATATTAGTAAACAGGATAAATTACGAGCTCAATTAAATCTGTTGGCAGTGATGCGCGAGCAGTATTTTCGTAGCACGGGTTTATTTATTAATACTACGCAAATTATTTCTGTTTTACTTTCCTTGTATCATCAAGAACATAATTTATTAATGGAAATGAATTCCAAAGAAGGTAAGAGGACCCCTACTGCAATTCTTGCTGCTATGCAGTGGGTATTGGCGAACGGTGGAACAGTTGATGTGTGCACTGCTAACAACGAATTATTGATTCAGGATTATCAAGAAAAGGGAGTAAGAGATTTCTTTATTTATCTGGGTATTCCTTCTGCTGCTATAGAATCTAATTCTATAGCAGGTTCTTATCAAGTTGGCGGTATCAATTATTCTACAATTCCTAATTTGGTTTCGTATTGTTCTCACGCCAATATAGAAGATGAGAAACTGTCAGTTGATCGATACGGTCGACCTGTTTCCAGCCATCTTATTCTTCATGGCTGTGATTTTGCCACTCTGGATGATAGAACTTTATTTAATTTTTCTTCGAATTTTGATTTTTACAAGGAACATGGGCGTATCGTAAGAGTTGAGGAGAGCCCGGGAGCACACCAATTGCCTGGACAGCGTGGAAAATTTGAAATGGATGTGGCCTATCGTATTTTGCCTTATAAAAAGAATTTATATGAGGCATTAGATACGCATGAAGTACCAAATCTTCTTGAGCGTATCAATGTAATTAAGAATCGCATCATTAATGCTGAGCCTGGACAGCCAATAGTTTTAATTGCAAAAGATGCCAACCAGGTTACTGAATTATATAATGCATTGAAATTACAATTAAATAAAGACGGAAAAAAATACAAAATAAGAGTTTTAACGGGCGCAGAGTCAGAAGAAAAAAGACAGGAATGGATTAAAGAACAGTCGGGCAATGCCAATACCATCACCATTACGACTTCTTCTTCAATATTAGGTTATGTGACAGATTTTGATACTAAGCATCCCAAGGGGTTTTTAACAATACAATCTTATTTAGACACACCTGGCATGACCAAAAAGATTTTGAATCGTGTATCAAGAAATGGTAAACCAGGACAATACGTCGCTGTTTATGAAGAAGATCCTGTCAAATCACGTTCTTGGGTTTTTCAGACGAAAGAGGATAAACAAAATATTCTTCTGTTTTTGGAGAAAATTCAGTACAGAAGAAGTGAAGAAGCTGCGATTGAAAGATATTTCAAGCAGTCCGTTTCCAGTATCCAACAAGTAGTATTGAGGCAATTTGAAGAATGGCAGGCCTTCTTACACCTCATTTATCCTAAATCAGAATGGAGACAGTTGGATAATGAATTATTTGTACAAAGAGAAGATCTGATTACCTCATTAAGGGAACAATGGAGAAAATGTCTGGAAGATTCTGATCTTAAAAAAACGTATCTTAATCCTTATGTTCGCAGGGATGCTTATCATCGCTTACAAACAAAAGAACTGGAATTGGCATTACAAGAATATGAAAAATCAGTTGCAACCATCTGGAGTAAGAGTCGAATCCAGTTAAAAGCAAAAACAGAAAACAGATTACCCGAAGGTTCTGTTAATGCTGAACGGTGCCGGCATTTGGAATGTGTTGAGTTAAAAGAGCAAATAAAATGGGATAAATTGACAACTCGCCAGAATAAAAAGGAAATTGCTCAAGAAAAGAAACGAAGTCATCGTTACCTGGAGTCTGCATTAGACGTTAATGGTGCCATGCTGCGCTATTATGATGGTGATTTGGAACCATACCGTTTACCTTTTGTGAATAGCCAACTGAAACGATTTGCCAGAGACATTAGTAAGGTTATTAACAATTGTTCTTTATCAACAAGTGTAAAAAGATCTCTAATAGACAGAGTTAATAATGCTGATAATTTAATTAGTCTTGAATTGGTATTAATTGACTACAAAAACAGATGGTTAAATAAGAATAAATTTGCTGAAAAATTCCGTATGCAGCCGATTATTAGCGATATATTAAGGGTGTATAAACTTGCAGGACTCGAAGAAAATAAAGAGTTGAACATTTTAAAAGAAACTTATCTGGATAACGCAGCAACAGAAATCATTCATAATCTTGAAAACACACTAGCCTGGGCTAAGCCTGAAAATAGAGGGTTTTGGTATTGGATTGAGCGATCAGCTGTCAAAACAGCAGCGAATGAGATATTAGCTGTGGTGCATGAATTAAAACAAGCAAGTGATTCTTACTCTCAGCAAGCGGCACTGAAGAAATTATATAGAGTGCTATCTAAACATCAAACCCAGTTAGAGGACGTTTGGATATTTTCATTTGGCCATAAAAATACACGTGATTTGATCAATCAAACATTAAATACAATAGATGGTTTAACGGTCATTGGTTGCGGTGAAGAAACCTTGGATGCTGATTTTATTCAGGAATGTAAAGAAGAAGCGCAATATCATTTATTACAAGAAAAATTTAACTCCTTTTTAAAAGAATTAGAAAAGAATAATAGTAAAATTTTGAATAGTCATTCGGAATGGCAATCTATCAAGCAACAACTTCAGCAAATACAGAATGAAAATAATAATGTTTATGCATTTAATGAAATGTATTATGTACTTAATAAAAAAATAAACGAATTGTCAATTTCATCTTCTTTATTACGTCAACCCTTAGTTCAAATAAGGGGAACCATTCGCACCATTTGGAATAACTTTCAGGAACAACATCAAGAGTTACTGAGTGAATCAAAATATTTTGATTTTAAAGCTCAAAAAATTAAAAAAGATTTGGAGGGAGTAGATGGGTATCATGTAGATGGTGTGACAGTAAAAATGGAGCATACTGGCTTTAATGATTATTTGGATCTAATCATTGAAGGAACAGGAACAATACCTTTATTTGATGACTTTACTCAATATCAATCACGATTGCCGGAATTAACAAACGCACTTCAGAAACTAAGGGTTTCGCTGGATCAAAGTAAATTGCAATTGTTGAATTTAAATAAATGCCAAACAGAGCAGTTACCTTTGCTGAAGCCAGGAGTGAAGGTTCAACCACAACCAGAATTATTTCCCGAACAGTACCAAAGTAGGGTCAAGGAGATTTTAGTATTAAAAGAGTTTGCTCATGGTCGATTACCTGAAGATCTCAGCAGGTTTCCTGAAGAAATACAAAATCATTTTCTTGATAGAAATAGAATTAAAGCTATGGATAGTAGTACTATGACTATGGAGCAAATCAATCAGATAAAGAATGTGCAATTAAAGACAGAGCTTACTGAGTTATATAATAAAATTCATAAGATCAATGTTGAGCAACCCAAATCATGGTTTTCTTTGGGTGCGGTGATCGATTTTATCACCACTCCTTTTAGGGTAGTAGAGACTGATGAAGACTGGCGTTATCAATTTGCTGAATTACAAGGACGATCAGATGGGTCTTTGCAACAATTTTTAACTCAAGAAATAACCATGCGATATGATGATTTGATTAACGAATTGGCTCTGGTGCAGAGAGAGGTAGCGCAACAAATAGACTCAACCAGTGAACAAATTGAGTTTTTATCTGACAAGATTCTTGAAGAAGAAAATAAGACGGGCGTGAGTGTCAAACGATTTGGAAATCTTAATGAACTGTATGCTTTTGAAGCAGATTTAAAAAACTATAAAGCACTGCATCCAGGAAAAGAGGTTATGGAAGAGCAAATAGAGTCTGAAGACATTACGTTTTCATCCAGTGATGAGGATGAATCTGAAAGCCTTGACGAATTTTTAAAACAATCTTCTCTTAGAGCTTAATAAAAGAGCTCATATTAGAGCTCTTTTATTATTTATTCACTAAATCCACGATAAATTGAATTACCTTATCCAGATTTATCAGCTGTGTTTCATTTGAAGTTCGTGCTTTATACTCAACGCAGCTTTGCTCAAGATTTCTTTCACTCACAACCAATCTGTGTGGAATTCCTATTAAATCATTATCAGCAAATAATACTCCCGCTCTTTCGTTACGATCATCAATTAGTACATCGATGCCTTGAGAGCTAAGTTGCTGATATAGTGTTTCCGCTTTCTCTTTAACCAGTTCAGATCTTGTTCCATTAATCGGAATGATGTTGACTTGAAAAGGGGCTAATGCTTGTGGCCAGATGATTCCGTGCTCGTCATGGTGTTGTTCAATAGCAGCAGCAACCACACGCGTAATACCTAGTCCATAACAGCCCATAATCAATGTCTGCAATTGACCTTGTTCATTTATAACAGAAGCATTCATAGCTTTAGCGTATTTATCACCTAATTGAAAAACATGTCCTACTTCTATTCCGCGGCAGGAATGAAGCATTCCTTTACCATCCGGACTGGGATCACCTTCTTTCACGTTACGCAAATCATAGGACTCATCGTATTTAGCGTCCCTGTTCCATGAGGCATGGATATAGTGCTTATCTGCTTGATTGGCACCACAGACAAAAGAAGGCATGGCCAAGGCATGATGATCAGCAATAACGGGAATGTTTAACTCAATTGGTCCTATTGACCCTAATGGAGTTTTCAGAGATTTTAAAATCTGTTCTTCATCGATAAACAATAGAGGGGAGTGGACCAAAGGATGCTTTGTCGCTTTGACTTCGTTGAGTTCATCGTCTCCTCTTAAAACTAAAGCGACCATAGGATGTTCTTTGCCTTTTACGATCAAAGTTTTGATCGTTTGATTGGTAGCAATACCCAGAAATTGCGCTACTTCATTAATTGTTTTTTGATTTGGAGTATCTACTAGCTTTATAGTTTCACTACCTGGTTCATTAGCTTTGGGTGGTCTTAAACTGGTAGCTTGCTCAATATTTGCGGCATAATCGCTGGCGTCGCTATAAAAAATCAGATCCTCTCCGGAATCAGCTAATACTTGGAATTCGTGGGAAGCGGAACCACCTATTGCTCCAGTGTCGGCTTCAACTGCTCGATATTTAAGCCCCATTCTATCAAAAATTTTGCAGTAAGCTTGATACATATCATGATAAGTTGCTTGCAAACTTTCAAGGCTGAGATGGAAGGAGTAAGCATCTTTCATGATAAATTCCCGAGCACGCATTACCCCAAATCGTGGTCTTATTTCATCACGAAATTTGGTTTGGATTTGATAAAAATTGAGTGGCAATTGTTTATAGGACTGTAGCTCATTGCGCATGATATCCGTGATGACTTCTTCATGGGTTGGTCCAAAGCAATATTCTCTTTCATTGCTGTCTTTCATTTTCAGCAACTGGCCACCAAAAGATTCCCATCGTGCTGTTTCCTGCCATAATTCAGAAGGTTGTACTGCTGGCATAAGCAGTTCCATTGCATGGGTTTTATTCATTTCTTCACGAACAATGGTTTCGACCTTGCGCAGTACTCTAAGTCCAAGGGGCATCCATGTATAAAGTCCTGAGCCAAGTTTACGAATCATTCCTGATCTTATCATTAATTGATGAGATGCTATTTCAGCGTCATTGGGAGTTTCTTTTTGAGTTGCTAAAAACCATTGGGATGCGCGCATTTCTTTTCCTGGATTCGTCTAAATAATAAGTCGAATATTATATACTTATCATTATTGAATTTGCGATATTTTAGATGCAGTAATGTATTGAATCTCAATATCTGCTTATTTTAAAGTTGGTAAAAGAAGTAGTGCTGTTTGAAATAGATGTATTCAAGCAATTCAAATGGTTAGGAAATACCACTAAATTAACCAGTAATTTCATTAGAAAAGAGAAAATTAGAATAACTTATAGTCAACTTGACAAATAAAATTGCACTACCTAGATTTTAAGTAGATCCAAAGGACTGAATACATGAAACGGTTTGTGCTCTTTATTTTGTTTGTTTGTCATGTTTGTACCTATGCTAAACCAATCCTCATAGGTATACCAGAATATGCTCCTCCTTTTGTCTCATCGTCTAGCGGAGGAAAATATTTTTATGGATTCTATGTTGATTTGATGAATATTATTTGCAAACAAATTCGTACGCCATGTGAATACCGTGGTATGGATATTGGAGAGTTATATTCCAATCTCGATAATGGAAATATTGATCTTATTCTTGTTCCCGCTCCAATCGCATCAACTTCTAATGGGAATCATATTTTTAGCCTCCCCTATTTGGAGAGCAGAGCTCAGTTTATAACTACTAAGGCACATAGTGATATACAGGCAATTAGTGACCTGAAAGGTAAAAAAGTAGGTGTAATGAAGTACACTTTGTACGAGGCGTTAATAGAAGCAAGCTATCACAATTTATTTGTGTTAATAGAATTTACTTCCGTAATGGATATGGCTAATGCACTGACCAATGAGGAAATTGATGCCGTTATTCTAACTGATAGAGTCGCTAAATACGTTGCATATAATACTCCGGCTGAATTAAAATTAGTAGGTGACAAAATTCCTCTCGGAAATGGATACGGGATAATAGCACTTAAAAAAAACGCCCCTTTAATCAAAAAAATCAATAGCGCTCTATTAAAAATGGAAGAAGACGGATCCTATTTAAATATCTACAACACATATTTTAGTAATTAATGTGAGATCGATATAAAAAACATGGAGATGGCTTTTATATCGCTAAACGAAATGCTATCCCCTAAAATGCGTAGCATTTAAAAAGCTCAATTGAGAAAATTATCAACTGTTTTATTCTTCGACCGATAAAACTACGTATTAATTATTTTTGACCTACAATTATAGATAAGCTTGCGCTCATCTTGGAAATTGTGATGCCAAATTTGCCTGGTTTATTTTTTCTAAAAGCTTATCCACGCGAAGAAATATGGAGATTATTCGTTGATGGACGCTTCTGGTCAAAAGAAAAAGGTTGGCAAGGTTATGAATCGCGAGAGCCGGGTTCTCTTAGTGCCGCTTTAGAGAGTTTATGCTCGACCGCTTTGCAAGTTGATCAGGAAGAGAGTGAATTTGAATTAAGTGTTGATTTAATAAAGGAAATACATAAAAAGTGCGGGAAGAAGGTAGAAGAGTTACAGGATAAAAGTCCAGGTGAAATTAGAACAGATGAGCCTGTTTCATTCGGTATTCCTGCTAATCGTGCTTCCATTAAGGGTATTGAAGAATTTCTGAATTTTATGTTCCTTACAGAAGGTGAGGCAGAATTTGGCATAGGCAAACCTGGGCCGTTTGGCCCAAGCTTTGATAATAACTATTTTAAAAATCTGGCCCCAGAGAAAATACCTGAACTTGCTAAGCAAATATATGAAGATATGTTTCAATATGGGCATAGCAATACAAACCACTTCTATCTTGCAGTAAGGAAAAATGTTGATGTCTACCTGGAAAGAATTACCCAATCCTATAATAAGGAAATTAAAACGGCCAGGACAACTGATGAAAAACTCAAAGTTATCGTTAAGCATATTCGACTATACGAGGTATTACATCCCTTTAAAGACGCCAATGGCAGAACTTTTGTAAATAATTTATTAAATATTCTTTTAATGCAGCAAGGATTGCCACCCGCAACGTTTTATGAACCCAATGTATTTGATTTATATAGCGCCGATGAGCTGGTAGAGGTAGTTAAGGAAGCAATTTTTAATACGGTGGAGATTATTGAAAAAAGTAAAAAAAACAGCCCAATTTTTTTATACGGCTATCATTCCAGTTTAGAAGAGCAAACCAAGTTTCGTGAGATGTTAGATAGCCCATCTTACGAGGAAGTTCAACGCATTGATTTCTCAGGTTTAGATTCAGAAAAGCTTCAACGGAAAACACAAAAATGCTTATCCACGTTAGATGAACAATACCCACTGCATAGAGGCGCTATATATCTTAGCGATCCAAGTGATATCAACGCGTTGATATCTATTAAAGAATCCCAGATTAATCAACGTATAGAGCAGGGGGCACCACCACTTTATGTTGGTAAAGCGCCTATTCATTTGGCTGTTATGTCTGGCAATATGGCAATGATTGATGAACTGATCGACAAAAAAGTTGATTTATCACTTCAAGATTATGATGGGAAAACGGCTCTTCACTATGCTGCAGAATATGGAAATATGCAAATAATGGGGAAAATATTAAAGGCTGTGTTAAGTCAGGAGGATGCCATCAATGTATTGAATATTAAAGACAATAATGGCAAAACGGCATTCCATTATGCTGCTGAAAGTGGAACTCCCGAGATTGTATCAGCCTTAACCACTACCGATGTGATTAAGATTAATGAACCAGATAACACTGGTTCCTCTGCTATAACTCTGGCGTATAAAAATCATAAATTAGACATTTTTGATGAGCTATTAAACTCTGGTGCAGATATTAGCGATGAAATTTTCGAATTAATATTGGCACGGAGGGATAAAGAGACATTAGGCAAAATTATTGCTAAAAATGAAAAAATTCTTTCAAGTAAAGAGGTATTCAGAGTCGCTGTTTCATTGGGAAGCATCAGTCTGGTTAGACAGTTTTTGCATGCTGGCATGGATATCGATACACTACTCAATAAAGAAAATGCCACTCCATTATTGTTATCTACAAGTTCCGGCAATTTAAAATTAGTAAGTTATTTATTGAAAAAAGGCGCTAATACACGTTTGACTGATACTAGTGGGAATTCTGCTTTACACTATGTTTTTTATACAAAGCCAGAATACAGAGAAGCGCTGATTAATATCATCACTGCTAAAGATGACGAGTTAGTCAATAAACCCAATGCCAATGGAAATACCCCTCTTTATAATGCAGTGGTAGTTAATGATTTGAAAATGGCAAAGCTCTTATTAGAAAAAGGAGCAAAGGTCGATTTCGAAGACAAATTTGGAAATAATATTTTGCATAGTGCTATGAGAAGGTGCGATTTGCCAATCATCATGGATATTATAAAAAAAGACAGCACTTTACTTCACAGAAAAAATTCCGAAGGAAGAAATTCCTTACACCAGGCACTACATGACGTACGTTCGTTTCCCTATTCAAAAGAACAAGAGGAAATTCGATTTATGGAGCTCAGTGATTTTCTTTTAAAAGAAAAAGTGGATTTAAATGCAAAAGATTGTAATCGAAAAACGATATTAGATATCGCTTTATCCAAGCAGTATTATCATTTATCTGTAAAATTGATGAAAGAGGGTGCCCATACTAATGTCTCATCTCCCTCAAAATTCCTTAAACATTCTGATGCCGATTTTATTTTAGATCATCCTTTTAAATTTAAAAAAGCTTTGGAGAAAAAACTGGATGGAAATCCTTTAATTGCAATAGCGCAACTTAATGATTTATACGTACAAATCAAAAATAATGACATCAGAGCCCCTAAAGGTTATGCACCACAAGTAGGAATATCCTTTTTTAAAGGTAAATCAAACGATGCCAAAGCGCATGATAAGGTTTTATCAGTATTAAAGGATCTCTATGATAGTAACCTCACAGAGTTGCTAAGTAGTCTTCCTGGAGAAGGAAAAGATCAAATCCATAAAAGCCAAAAACTTTTTGATGAGGACATAAAATTATTAATTAAAAATCAAGACATTTCGAGGAAAATTAATAAAACCTCAATTCAGGAGTCTGTGGGCTCATCCTTGAAAATAAAATGGTAGTTCTTTAGGTTTTGACCAGGTGGGAAGCGTTATCTAATTCAATGTATTTTCATTATCTATTTCATCATCTGGAAATTGTAACTCAATCTGTTTATGAAATGCATTGTATAATTTGTTTTGATTTTCCCCAAACAAGGTTTGAAAAAAACCTGATTTAGGTTTAACCTCACCCTCTAACATAGTTAGTAACAAGCGGATATCATTTTTTTCCAAAGACACTTCTTTTGTCAGGTAAGTACTTAAATAAGTTAACCGCTCCTGATAGCTCTTTATACTATCTAAATGAGTGGATATACGAAAATAGTGAATTAAGATAGCTTGAGCTTTATCAAGAGTGTCCTTTTTAAACACTTTTTCAAAATGTGCTTCAGAAAGTTTGCAGTCAACCTCCGTTTGTTTTATTTCGAGTGATAAGCGCTGAAATGCTTCTTCCAAGTCAGTCTCAGAGCCAACATTCGCTTTAAATTGCGGAGCCAGAGACTGGCCTTTCTCTGGGTAAGTTATATAACATCGTATTAACTCGTCTAAATGATAAGGAATGCGAGTGACGTTGATTGTGGAACAATCCCCGACGGTACGACTTTTTAAATCTTGCATCACGACATCCAGTGGGATCTCAACATTATCAAAATAAGTTATCCCATCATTCAAGCCTTGTTCAAAAAGAATAGCCCGTAATGTCTTTGCTATGTCAGGATTACCTGACTTAATAAAATAGGCTAATACCTCACTAATGGTTTTTATTGATTTTTCTTTAAAGTGTTGTTGCTCTATTTCATTCATTAATTTTATTAATATTTTCCTGCGTTCCAAGCTTTGTGACATGGCATGACTTGTGATGATCCGAGCGATATCGAATGAAGAGGGATAGGGCATATCCATCAATTCCTCAAAGAGCGCTTCAAATGGTTTTTTATCAATCCCAATATTGCGTTGATCTTGTGTTTGAGATATCAAACTTGAGGGCAATTCCCCCCAAATTCCATCCGTCATCGAGACTATAATATCCCCTTCTGCCAGTTCAAGTGTTTTTCTGATGAGTACGTCATCTCTATTGGCAGTCGATGTCAGAGTTTGTAGTGATGGTGGAGTCCACATACCAAACCCTCGATAAACATGACGTGCAGATATCATGTGCTTTATTTTATATTGTTTATCTAAAACAATAATTAATCCATCACCAATATTGGCAAACTCACCAGAATATCCTTCTCGTTGATTATATTGATAGATAAAAGCCCCAAGAGAAGCATGTGCGCTGTCCTTCTTCCATCTGTCATGTTTTTTTGTAGAAGAGGTTGATTGGCTAATCAAATCGAGAGTCGTATCTAAATCGTTGTCGTAATCCAAAAATGCTTCACAACTGGAATGGGCTACTCTATGGATATTGTCATCTTCTTGTTGATCGCCATTTCCTCCACCCAAACCATCACTAATCGCAATTCTTGCGCCATTAATAACGCCAATCTTATCTGTAGTAATTAATACTCCAGAACTATCAAGTATAGTATCATGCTCCATATCTTGATCTTGATGAGCAAGGCTTGAACCGATAATAATGGCTTGGTTGTGATTTTGGTTTACGGAATAAAACCTTTCTGATAAAAATCCTGACAAATCTTTGGAATGATCTTTTTCCACTGATGGTGAAAAAATAATTTTTTTACCTGTGATGATTTTAGCCTTCATATCGTAACTCTATAAAAATCAAGCTATTCCTAAGATCATGAAAAACACCATCCTTGGGTAAGGTTAATTTTAGCAGTATTCCCTATTTTATTCCTGTAATACGTGATATTTCGTTTCTATAGATGCTTGACAGCAAGTCTATAAAATTCTTCAATTTATTTTAGCTTCCAGAAGAATTTTTGCAAATTTTTGGGCTAATAGCTTACTTTCTTTTCCATCAAGAGCAGACAACTCATCAGCAAATGTTTTACAACTCACTTTACCACTGTTTACATCATAAGTGGCACCAACTATGCCAATTTCATCACTGTCTATCATAGTTCGTATGATATCACTTTTGTTGTAAATATTTTGCAAGGTATTCGCAATGTTTAATTCAGTAACATGATTGACAAAAGTTGTGTTTTTTCCATTACGATCCGTTTTGGTTTCTTTTTCTGCATTGACCGCAGGTTTTATTTTGGAAAGTAATTGAGTAATATGGCCTTTTTCAATGCCATCGCAAGCGGATTGAATGGCACCACATCGGGTATGACCAAGAACTACAATTAATTTTGTACCAACCACATTGCAGGCGTATTCTATACTAGCCAGGATATCATCATTAACCACATTCCCAGCGATCCGTATGCAAAAAATGTCACCAAAGCTCACGTCAAAAATTGTTTCAACTGGAACTCTTGAATCGATACAAGCTAAAACGACTGCAATGGGATGCTGTGTTTTTGCTGTGTATTGGACATCAATTTTATTGGATCTATGAATACGGTTATCACCTAGAAAACGTTGATTTCCTTCAAGTAAAATATTTAATACCTGAGCAGGTGTCAGATTGGATTGGACGTCATAGGTTGTAACCGTAATGAAATCAATGTAATTATGAATGTTGTAATGTTCTTTGAATCCAGTGAAGTTTAAAGCAATTTGGTTACTAGGTGCTTGTTCTTCTTTGAATTCGTTCAATAGCTCCAGAATTTCTTTATCAATATATTGCGAATAACGGGCATCGATAATCAATTGAGAATATTTGGGTATTGAGTCTAACTCAGCAACTAATGCTGCTTTATTAAGAAAAGTCATCTGTTGCGGTAGAAACAAACGGTAGGTTTCTCCATTAGGGTAAACTTCTTTAATAATATCAATACGAACCTGACTATTGGATTTTAATATATAAAAGAGGCTGATTGTCAGACCAATTAATATACCAGCCAAAAGATTGAAGGCAATAATACTGATCACGGTCACTATAAAAGGAATAAAGCGGTCGCTGCCTTGTGACAAAATATTAGTATAAATGGCAGGTTTATTTAATTTATAGCCTGTGTAAATTAAAATGGCTGCGAGTGAAGATAAAGGAATTTTATTCAAAGCACCGGGTATTAACATGACGGCAAACAGAATGAAAAAACCATGAAGTATGGCGGAAAATTTGGTTTTTGAACCAGCATGGATATTGATAGAAGTTCTGACTATGACAGAAGTAACAGGGATTCCACCCACCAGTCCTGCTGTCAGGTTACCTAAACCTTGCGCAATTAATTCCTGATTACTTGAGCTATGCCTTCTTTTTTTATCTAGTCTTTCTGATGCTTTTAGGTTAAGAAGTGTTTCCAAAGAAGCTACAATACATATTATTAGCGCATAGAGATATACTTTAGGATTAGTCCATGCAGACCAGTTAGGATATTCAAGATGGCTAAGAAACTGGTATAATCCATTTGTATCAGGAATATTAACCAGTTGGGGGGAGTTTTGCACCAAACTGGAATTAGCCCAGATGAAAAGTTCGTTTAATAATATTCCAGCAATAACGACAAGGATTGGTGCTGGAATTTCTTTTAGTATTTTATTTTTTGTAATATCAAAGTAAATTAAAATGGCTAATGAAACAGTGGTAATGATTAGTGCGCCTTCATTGATGTGATGTGATAAAGCCAGTAAAGGACTGACTGTAAATCCTTCTGTAGTTTCCAATAAATGAGTTTTAAGTTCATCAAAGTCTGCGGAGAGGGAGAAGGCGAGAGGTAATTGCTTGATTATTAGCAAAATCCCTATAGCACAAAGTAACCCTTGAACCACATTGGAAGGAACGTAGTCTGCCACAAACCCAGCTCTCAATGCTCCTATGATAATTTGTAAAAAACCCGCCAGACCAAGGGCCAATAAGAAAGTATTAAAATCACCAAGTTGGGCAATTGCGGCTAATACAACCGCAGCCATACCTGCAGCCGGACCGCTTACGCTGACTTGTGATCCACTAAATATACCAACTATAATACCGCCAATGATCCCACTTAATATTCCGGAAAAAAGCGGTGCACCAGAAGCCAGGGCAATACCTAAACATAAAGGGATAGCCACAAGGAATACAACGATTCCGGCAACAAAATCAAATTTTAAATAACGTTTAGAGTAGATACGAAATAGACGCAGATTAACTATATTTCTTTCAATCATCTAAAGTTCCTATATTTTGAGTCAGTACCAAGTTAATATCTTAAGCCTCATATAATGTGTGGTAATTTATAAACCTGTTTCTTTATGTTTAAGGCTTTTTGTCAAAATAATAAACTTATTTTGCATGTTAATTATTTCATTATATTGCAAAAATGAAAAGAAATATTAGATGATAATTTTTATAAGTCAATTTTCTTCATTCGCTGACTCAAATTCCTGAGAATTAAAAATTTCGTCGTACTGGATTGGCTGTGAGGTGTCTAGACTCTCTTCCAAATTTTTAAAATTCCAAAAATTTTGATCCATCAATTGGCTCGGCTTCAAACTTTGCAGCGCATGGAGCATATTACTAGGAACTTTGGGATTTTCAGCTGCGAGTTGATCAATTAATAAAGCAACTTTTTTACGCATCAGATTTTCCTGGGATCCGCAGAGGTTGCAAGGAATGATTGGAAAAGCTTGCTCCTTTGCAAAAGCAATAATATCTTTTTCTTGTACATAGCACATTGGGCGAATAACGATGTGTTTTTTATTGTCGCTTAGTAACTTGGGTGGCATGGAGCGTATGTCGCCGTTATATAAAATTGACATCATTAACGTACGAATCAGATCGTCTCGATGATGCCCTAATGCAATTTTATTAAACTGGTGTTCTTCTGCGTATCTATAAATAATCCCGCGTCTTAATCTTGAGCATAAAGAGCAATAGGTTTTACCTTCAGGAACTTTTTCCTTAACTATGCTGTAGGTGTCGCGAGTCAGTATTTCATGCTGAATGGATTTTTCAGTGAGCCATTGACGTAAACTGGTGTCATCCCAGCCAGGTTGAGCTTGATCCAGAGTAAAGGCAAAAATTTCAAATTTGTTTCCAGATTTGATTCTAAGCTGGTTAAGTATAGTTAATAGAGTAAACGAGTCCTTACCGCCTGATAAGCACACCATTACTCTATCACCACGTTGAATCATGTTAAAATCAGCGATGGCTTTACCTGTATAATGAAGCAATTTCTTTTCAACTAAGGAAGGATTAGAGGACATAAAACAACCTAAATTTGTTATTTGGAGGCCTTGTTATCGACAGGTGAAAATCCATTAACACGTGTAGTTGCTAACCATGAGTTAATCTGTTCTAGATCATTAACGTTTAAAGTACCTGCCAGGTATTTTAACGTGAGTATGGAATTAATCAAATCATATTGATCACGGGCTAACTGCTCCTGTGCCTCAAACAATCGTTGCTGGGCATTGACAACATCCACCATGGTACGGGTACCTACTTCAAATTGTGCTTCTGTGCTTTGTAAGGAGTTTTGCACTGAGATAACTGTTTGCCTGTCTGCTTTGACCTTACTGATTCCATCGATGATTGTATTGAAGGAAATGCGACTGTTCACAACGACATCTCGATAGGTTTCCTCAAGTTTTTCACTGGTAGATTGAAAGTTATATTGAGCTTGGCGAGTCTGAGCTTGAACTAAGCCCCCTTGAAAAACCGGGAAATTCATTGCGATTGCAATGTTAGCCTGCGTTTGTTTAGATGGAATAAAAACATTATTGCCTGATGCGTTATTGTGCACTTGCGTAGCATTGCTTTGTATCGAAAAAACTGGCCAGTTGCCTGCGGAGAGAGCTTTTACATTGTCTTTAGCTACCTCAAGGTTATATTTCGCTGCGTATAATTTATAGTTCTGTTTAAGTCCAATATCTATCCATTGATCCACGTCATTTGGTTCAGGTTTAACAAGGGGGATTTGACTGTCTTTGAGGGGGGATAGTGATTCATATACGTGATTCGTTAATTTTCGCAAATTTTCGTTCTGATTAATCTGATTATTGCGGGCGGCGATAACAGTAGCTATGGATTGATCATATGCTGCCTTGGCTTCATAGACAGAAGTAATGGCATCCAGACCAACTTGAAATCGTTGAGTTGCTTGATCATATTGCCTTTTGTTGGCGCGTTTTTTTGCTTCTGAAAAGTCTAAAGTATCTTTAGCGAATAATACGTCAAAATACGCTTTGGCTGTTCTTAAAATTAAATTCTGTGCTGCATCATTAAAAGTAGCTTGAGCTGCTTTAACAGAAGCTTTGGCTTGGGATACTTTAGCCCAGGCTTGATAATTAAAGATAGCCTGAGAAGCATTGACTTGCCACATATGACTTCCATAGTATTGATTGGCGCTGAAAGCACCAGCAACGGCATCCTGATAATTTCGGCCAGCTTGTGCGCCAAGACCTACTTGGGGATAAAGCGCAGCACGAGCTTGAGGAATTGCTTCTGTGCTGGACATATAAGTATCATATGCTCCTTTAAAGGTTGTATCATTTTCAAGGGCCTGTTGATAGATATCCATTAGATCCGTGGCAAATACATGCGACGAAAGACCTAAAGTTAACATACAACAAAGCAGAGACTTTCTCATTCGAGTTTATCCTAGAAAACAAATTCTTTTGGCTTTAGCTGATCTACTAAAGGAGGTATATCAGTTTCAAAAAGCATGGATTCTGTCCAGACTGCATTATGATCCAGGTGAAAAAGATAAGCTTTCATGACAGGGGATTTACCCAAGATAGCAAATAGTTTCCCGCCAGGTAAAATTTGTAGTTTATGAGTATCTGTCAGTTTTTCCAATGCGCCGGTGAATACGATAACATCGTATGGGGCATTTTCCAACCACCCACGACAGGCGTCTCCGGTGATTAATTCGACATTGTTACGATTATGCGCTTGCAGCTTATTTTTTGCATTAGTAGTGAATTCGGAAAAATAATCTATACTAATTACCTTTTTACATAATTTACTAAGCAGGGCTGTCATAAAACCAGTGCCTGTGCCAACTTCTAATACTGTTTCATTACCCTTAAGCTCCAGAGCTTGTAATATTGTTCCTTCTTCCAATGGCGTTAACATTCTCTGGCCATGTGCTAAAGGAATTTGCATATCAGAATAGGCAAAATGTGCGAAGGGTTCAGGAACAAACTCATGTCGCGGGATCTCTTCATATAAGTCTAGAATGGATTCGTTTAATACATCGCCAGTTCGTAACTGTTGTTTGATCATATTTATGCGTGCACTATGGTTCATTTGCTCTACCGTCTTAATAATCATTTGATAGGTTAAAACTTTGGGGCAATTTTAGCAAGAATTCAATGGATGTGCTAAGCATTAATGTCGGAAAGTGAAATTTTCTTGATCATCAGGATTTAAGCAAAACCCCGGTCTCTTCGTTATATAATGTTTTCAATTCGGTCATTTAGTACCTCTTATCTCCCTCATTGAAAACATTATATCCCATGACATTGTCGTTTTTCGTAAGTCCTAATAATATCTCATGGTGAGAATGTTTAAAATTTGGTATTATTTATAACTTTATCCAGATCTATAGGAGAGTATAGTGCTTGAGCGATTCACTAATTATTTGCAGAATGAACTTGAAACACTCAAGGCAGAAGGTTTATACAAATCAGAGCGCGTTATTTCCAGCCAGCAGCAAGCTGATGTCAAAGTCAATGACAAAGAAGTTATTAATCTTTGCGCGAATAACTACTTGGGTTTGGCTAATGATCCTGAATTAATTGCTGAAGGGCGAACAGCCTTAGCTAAATATGGATACGGTATGGCTTCTGTCCGTTTTATTTGTGGAACGCAAACTCCTCATAAACAATTGGAACAAAAAATAAGTCAATTTTTAAGCAAAGAAGATACTATATTATATTCTTCCTGTTTTGATGCCAATACAGGATTATTTGAAACTTTACTCACTGAAGAAGATGCCATTATCAGCGATGCTCTGAACCATGCCAGTATTATCGATGGAGTAAGGCTATGTAAAGCGGCGAGGTATCGATACGCCAATAATGATATGAAGGCTTTGGAAGAACAATTAATCGCAGCAAAAAATGCGAGATTCCGTTTAATTGCAACAGACGGTGTCTTTTCAATGGACGGTATTTTGGCTAACTTACCTGCCATTTGTGAACTGGCTGATAAATATGATGCAATGGTCATGGTCGATGACTCACATGCTGTTGGATTCATGGGTAAAACAGGAAGAGGAACTCCAGAACATTTTGGAGTCAGCGATAGAATCGATATTATAACGGGCACACTTGGTAAAGCATTAGGAGGTGCATCAGGAGGATATACCTCTTCAAATCAAGTGGTGATTGATTGGTTACGCCAACGTTCCAGACCTTATTTATTTTCTAATACATTAGCTCCTGTCATTGCCCATACCTCTTGTGCCGTGCTGGATAAATTGTCTAAAAGTAATTCTCTTGCTGAAAAATTAAAGCGTAATAGCCATTATTTTCGTGAAGGTATGACTCAATTAGGTTTTGAGTTAATACCAGGTGAACACCCTATAATTCCTGTGATGTTGGGAGATGCCAGTTTGGCTGGGCGAATTGCTAATCGTTTATTAGAGCTGGGTGTGTATGTTGTAGGATTTTCCTATCCCGTGGTACCAAAAGGGTTGGCACGGATTCGTACCCAAATGTCTGCCGCACTTGAATTGCATCATTTGGATAAAGCCTTAAAAGCATTTGAAACAGTTGGTAAGGAATTTTCTGTAATCTAAAAACACATTACCCGACATTTTGCAGCATAGTATTTTTTAGGGCAAAATTGAGAAAAATTGACTCGAAAAGAGGGATTTATATACCAAATAAATGAGCAAGAGGCGATTTTTCTTAATTTTGCGCAAAAAAGACGAAGCTGTGGAATGACGGTATTACCTAATTAATCTGGGGTATTACATGAAATCATTGGTTAAAGCTAAAAAAGAACCTGGGATTTGGATGCAGGATGTTCCTGTTCCTGAGTATGGAGTAAATGATGTTTTGATTAAAATCAAAAAGACTGCAATTTGTGGTACAGATATTCACATTTATTCTTGGGATGAATGGGCACAGGCAACCATTCCAGTTCCTATGACAGTAGGCCACGAATTTTATGGAGAGATAGTAGAGATTGGAAAAGAAGTACAAGGCCTGAAAATTGGACAACGAGTTTCTGGTGAAGGTCATATTACCTGTGGTTTTTGTCGAAATTGCCGAGCTGGCAAGCGTCATTTATGCCGTAATACTCTAGGAGTTGGAGTAAATCGACCAGGATGTTTCGCCGAATACTTGGTGCTTCCGGCTACTAATGTTATTGCACTTCCTGAAAATATTACAGGGGAACAAGCTGCTATTCTCGATCCTTTTGGGAATGCTACTCATTGTGCTTTGGCATTTGATGTGGTAGGAGAAGATGTTTTGATTACCGGGGCAGGTCCTATAGGAATAATGGCTGCAGCGATAGTGAGGCACATTGGGGCGCGTCATGTGGTTATTACTGATATTAATGACCATCGATTAGAATTGGCAAGAAAAATGGGTGTTACCAGAGCCGTTAATGTCAAATATCAAAAATTAAGTGATGTTGCCAATGAATTAGGTATGATAGAAGGATTTGATGTTGGTCTTGAAATGTCTGGCAATCCTGTCGCGTTAAATGACATGATGAAAGCCATGAACCATGGCGGCCATGTTGCTTTATTAGGTATTCCACCACAAGAAACCCCTATAGATTGGAATCAGGTTATTTTTAAGGGGCTGGTTATTAAAGGTATTTATGGTCGTGAAATGTTTGAAACCTGGTATAAGATGATTGCAATGTTACAAAGTGGTTTAAATATTTCTCCAGTCGTTACCCATAATTTCCCGGTAGATGAGTATCAGCACGCGTTTCAAATTATGGCATCTGGTCAGTCAGGAAAGGTGATTCTGAACTGGTAATGTGGTTAGTATGTAACGGTTGGCCATCTGTATAGTGTAGATCAATAGTTTGGTGCTATTGTTTATCCGCTCCCTCACGGTTGCGGCTCAGATATAATGGTGAAAACCGAGTCGCGACCATGAGGGAGCGGATGAGATTATGAAGAATGTGCTGGTTATGTTGATTTTAGAGAGTTGGAGCGAGTATGGCGCAGTATATTTTCACTATGAATCGAGTGAGCAAGATTGTTGAGAATCAACGATTTATTTTAAAAGATATTTCATTAAGTTTTTTCCCCGGGGCAAAAATTGGTGTATTAGGATTAAATGGTTCTGGAAAATCAACTTTATTGCGGATTATGGCGGGTGTTGATACACAATATGAAGGAGAGGCGCGGCCTCAACCAGGAATTAAAATTGGTTATCTTGCTCAAGAACCTGAACTTGATTTAGATAAAACTGTCCGAGAAGTCGTTGAAGAAGGTGTGGCAGAAATTAAAGATAAATTGTCTCGCTTTGATGCTATCAGCATGCGCTTTGCTGAACCGATGAGTGATGACGAGATGAATACCTTGTTGATAGAACAAGGGGAATTACAAAACGAAATAGAAGCCTGCGGTGGTTGGGATTTAGAGAGAAAACTTGATGTGGCCAGCAATGCATTAAGGTTGCCAGACTGGGATGCCGTAATAGGAAAATTATCAGGCGGTGAGCGTAGGCGTGTAGCTCTTTGTCGGCTTTTACTGTCAAACCCGGATATGTTACTCCTTGATGAGCCTACTAACCATTTGGATGCGGAAAGTGTGGCTTGGCTAGAACATTATCTCGAGGGTTTCCCTGGTACCGTAGTGGCTATTACACATGATAGATACTTCCTCGATAATGCTGCTGAATGGATTTTAGAATTAGACCGAGGTGAAGGTATTCCTTATAAAGGCAATTATAGTTCCTGGCTTGAGCAAAAAGAAGCACGGTTAATTATGGAGAAGAAACAGGAAGATGCCCTGCAGCGTGCTATTAAAGCAGAATTGGAGTGGGTTAGAACTTCGCCAAAAGGGCGCCATGCTAAAAATAAAGCCAGAATAGCTCGATTTGAAGAAATGAATTCCAAAGAATTTCAAAAGCGAAATGAAACGAATGAGATTTATATCCCGCCAGGTGAGCGTTTAGGAGATTTAGTTCTGGAAGGTGAAAAAATATGTAAATCCTTTGGTGATAGAATTTTGATAGATAATTTTGATTTCAAACTTCCCAAGGGTGGTATTTTAGGAATTATTGGTCCAAATGGGGCAGGCAAGTCAACCTTTTTAAAAATGTTAACTGGCCAAGAGGAACCTGATAAGGGAGTTGTTCGTATTGGAGAAACTGTAAAGTTGGCCTATGTTGATCAGATGAGAGATGATCTAAACCCCAACAACTCAGTCTGGCAAGAAATTTCAGATGGTCATGACATCATGCAAGTAGGTAATTTCCAAATGCCTTCCCGTGCTTATGTTGGGCGTTTTAATTTTAAAGGGTCTGATCAACAAAAGAAAATGTCGCAACTTTCTGGAGGAGAGCGTAACCGGGTTCACTTGGCAAAATTATTAAAAAGTGGTGGAAATGTTTTGTTACTTGACGAACCAAGTAATGACTTGGATGTTGAGACACTAAGAGCACTGGAAGAGGCGATTCTTAATTTTCCTGGTTGTGCTATAGTGATTTCTCATGATAGATGGTTTTTAGATAGAGTTTGTACCCATTTAATGGCTTTTGAAGGCGATTCACAAATAACCTTTTTCGAGGGTAATTATAGTGAATACGAAGCGGACAGAAAACGTCGCTTGGGCGATGAAGCAAGCCGACCATCACGGATTAAATATAGAAAGTTAAGTGATTAATATAGGGTCTGTTGACAATTCGCCAGATTGAGCCAAAATGGTGTGATTTTATGCGCTCCGAAATGCAGCATACACGAAGTATGTGAGTATCGGAGCGCATAAAATCACACCATTTTGGCAAAGATAGTAGAGTTGTCAACAGACCCTAAAAGTACCATGCTTATTATTGTGGAGATAAAATCTAAATGAAAAAATTTTTTTGGGCTGGTTTGATACTTTGCCTTGGATTGACTTCGTGCGTTGAGTTTGATGAATCAACTTTAATTACGGATGATGCCGGTTATGTGCATAGAACAGTTCACTATTTAAGGGATAAAAGAGGACGTAATTATTTCCCGATGCAGATTAAAGCCCCAGGGGAAAGATTATTTGTTTTTGATCCAAAGGCATCTTCATGGGCTGCTTATGACGAGGAAGGTAATCGGGTAATGACTGGTGCTGGCTCTGGCGGTATAGATGTTTGTGAAGAGAACCCTAATCAGTCTTGCAGAACGATCACAGGTACATTTCGACTTTATAACAAGCGCGGTATAGATTGCCGTTCTGGTGAATACCCTGTGGATACTAAAGGTGGGGCAAAAATGCCTTATTGTATGTATTTTTATAGAGGATTTACTATCCATGCCGCTTATGAAGTGCCTGAACATCCATCCAGTCATGGTTGTGTAAGAGTGTTCCCCAGTGCAGCCAAATGGTTAAATGAAGAATTCATGCGGGTAGGGACCAAGGTAATAGTATTAGCTTACCCTGATCAAAATGGCGTGAAAACCATGTCTTCGTTAGAAAAACATTGAGTGAGATTCAGGCCATCGTAGTTTCAGGGCAAACTGCAACCTGAGAGACACTTTAATTTGTAAAGTGTCTCAATTCAGTTGTATGAAATTGTGAATAGAAATGGAATTTAAATATGGACTATGTGACTTCTTTTACTCCTTATCGAAGCGCCATCGGGGGATTGCTAATTGGCCTAAGTGCTGTCCTTTTTTTATGGCTGAATGGTCGAGTTACAGGTATCAGTGGAATGATACATGGCCTTTGCCCTCCTGAGAAACCGATTTCAACGTGGCGTATTGCTTTTCTATTCGGTTTGGCAATAGCCGGGTTTATATATTATGTGATCCCCGTAATTCAGTTTCCCTTAAGAGCACATTATCCAGCATTCCTATTATTAATTGGCGGATTTCTGGTGGGTTTTGGAACTCGTATGGGTCAAGGTTGTACCTCAGGGCATGGGGTTTGCGGGTTAGCCAGACTTTCTATGCGTTCTTTCATAGCGACACTACTTTTTATCTTATCGGCAATGATTACTGTGTATCTGATAAGACATGTTGGAGGGGTATATTAATGTATAACATCATGTCTTTTTTATGTGGCTTGTTGTTTGGAGCTGGTTTGACCATTTCAAATATGATTAATCCTAATAAAATATTAAATTTTCTTGATATTACAGGATATTGGGATCCAAGCTTACTGATTGTAATGGCAGTGGCAGTTATTGTTACTTTTTGTGGATATCAACTGGTAAGGAAGTTTGACAAGCCAGTATTCTGCAATCAATTTTATTTACCTGAGAAAAAAAACATTGAAAAAAAATTAATATTAGGAAGTATCATTTTTGGAATTGGTTGGGGTGTTGCAGGGTATTGTCCAGGCCCGTCTATCACTGCTTTGACTACTTTTAATTCGGATCCAATGTATTTTGTAATTGGTATGGTAGCAGGATCATTTGCTTATTATTGGTTGTTTAAAAAAAGGACTGTCCAGAAATAATAATATGCGACTAAGTACAATCTATATCGTGACATAACAAACGTAGATCTGGTTCCTTTGAGCTCCGCAAAAGAATTGACCTCTTGGAAACTCTATTGCGGTGACGAATTGCTTCGTCGATACGGTGCTCGAATCCTTATGTACTTGGCGAGTACACTCCAGTTCACTTCACACACTGGAGCGAATTTCCTAAGAAATCTAATATTAAATCCTGATATAAAGTTAATGATATCGGGCTAGAGAGCTTTAAATCCCATTATTTCACCAAAAATTGAGATATCAACCTTCAATCTTAACTTTAAGATCCAAAACATTAGCATTGATTGTTACTTGACCTGTAGTAAAAGGAACAGGTACGTTGTTGACCTTCACTTTATTTTGAATACTGGGATGAGAATATACACGTCCTAATATGAGCTCTAAGGATGCATGCTCTGTAAAGCGGTAATCACCGACCAAACCCAGAAAATATTGAGTATCAGAAGGAAAGACAATAGTTCTAAGGCCATCTTCTTCGGGACCATCGTCAATCATTCCTGCCAGTGTAATACCTAATTTATCAGAAACTTGTTTACGTATTGCAACAAGATAGGCATAGGATGGATCAAAGTTCATATCAAAGGAAAAGTTAGTAAATGGAGGTGGAGCAGCAGTATTAAAAAGTCTTACTTTTTGGTTTGCGTTCCATTCACTTTGAAAAATCTGTAAATTAATTAGCCATTTTGGATTAAAAATATGAACATAACTTAGCACTGTTGTTGCTGGCATAGTAAAACTAAATCGAAAATCAGGGTTAGCAGCTAGACCCAGGTAACTGATTCCAGTAGTTTTTTGTCGGATTTTTGAATAGTAAGTAAGACCAAGGAAGTTGGTATCATTAATTACATAGTTTGCCCCTAAATTATACCCTACACCAAAACTTGAGGATCGATTAATTAAATTGGCATAAGTCAATTGACCGGTAGGAAAAGCCCAATTCACTTCATTTTTTAGTAATTCATTGAAGTTTAAACCACCACCAACCTGTAGTTTTTTGTTAATGGAATAAGATATTTTAGGGCTTACATCCACATCGGTCAGATAATTTTGGGTTGCGGCATATCTTGTAAAAGTGTTTGTCCCCCAATCCAGATTGGAATTAAAAGGCTCGGTAAGATCAATTGCAACTACAGTTTTATCATTAAGTCGCTTGGCAACACGTCCATACGGTAACACAGTATAAGTGCGCGAGTGACTAATACCTGATTCGTATTGAAAAGTGTTAAAATTTAAAGCGCTTCCCTTAAATTGTAAGTCGGCATAAGAACCTGTACCACCAACAAGCAAGAGGGCATTTTTTACCTTAAATAAATCAGCAGGGTTGTTATAACTGATTCCAGCAAAATATTGTATCACGTTTGCTTGTGCATTAAAGGCCAAAAGGCACAATACTCCTGTACGTATCACTCGCATGATTTTCCTATTATTTTGATAGCGTTCTGACTATAGAAAGCACTGTATTAGCTATTGAGTTTGATTTGGGGTATTAGTAGTTGCCCCACCACTGGGGTTGGGAGTGGTTGTCGTATCAGTTGGCGTTCCAGTATTGCTCTGGGTAGTGGTAGTTGTTGTGTCAACCTGTGCTCCATCTTGTGGATTGGATGGGGTTGTGGTTGTTGGAGTTGTGGTATTCGTAGAGGTATTGGTTTGTTGTAAAGTCGTAGCTGAGCGGGGCGTAGCAATCATTTGATTGATTCCTAAATCACCTGAGATTTTTCGTCCTACTGTTATGTTAACATTGAGTAACTGAGTTACTTTTTCCTTGTCGTTTTGATAGACAACTTGTAATGGCAAGGTTATTTTCCATTGATTTTCTAATGCTTCCGTAATTTGTGGTTGACCATCGAGTTGGCTGCTGACATGTAGCTTTTGAGATTTAATTGCATCAAGATTGCCTGATTTCTGCAAGGCGGAATTAAAACTTTGCCATCCTTGATCGGTAAAACAGGCTTGCAATTTTTGCAATTGGACATCAATAGTAGTTGGTTCAAAATCAAAGGCCTGAGTTGTTGCTTTCTCTGACCAGGTTAATATTAGAGATTGATCGATTGTTTTTGTTTCAGCCGAAATTTTGTAATTACAATCTATAACTGGTGCCGCTTGTTGAGTTGGTGCTTGTGATTGTGTCGGCTGATTTTGCTGATTGTTTTGAATGGCTTGTGTCGGCTGATTTTGCTGATTGTTTTGAATGGTTTGTGTCGGCTGATTTTGCTGATTGTTTTGAATGGCTTGTGTCGGCTGATTTTGCTGATTGTTTTGAATGGTTTGTGTCGGTTGATTTTGCTGATTGTTTTGAATGGTTGGTGTCGGTTGATTTTGTTGATTGTTTTGAATGGTTTGTGTCGGTTGTTGTCCTGTTGTCTGTACTGGCTGTTTAACCTGGTTTTGCTGTGAATTTTGTATGTTTTGATTGGTGGCAGGGACTTGGTTAGTAGATTCAGAAACTACATTTGTGCTGGTAGAACCTGGATTTTGTGTTGATGTCGCCTGCTGAGTTGCTTCAGAATTCGCTTGAGTAGTGATTAGAGTAAATAAAGCACCCCACAGCATAGTCTTCTTCATGAAATGTACTCCTCAATTAGTATCTAACAATTCTGCGATAATAAGCGCCGCTAGTCTAGCAGTTTTTTGTTCCGGATCGAGTGGCGGTGAAAGTTCTGCCATATCTAAACTTACTACTTTGCCACTTTGTATGAGGTATTTCAACAGAGGTAATATTTGCCAGGGGGAAAGACCTAGTGCCTGTGGGGCACTAACGCCTGGTGCATAGCATTCGGCAAGAACGTCAAGGCATATCGTTAAATAGATATGATCAAGATTGAGGATAAAATCATCAAGAAAAGCCATTTGCCAGGCTTGACTTTGTTCATAAAGATCCTCAGCGGATAGATAACTAATATTTAATTCCCTGGCTCTTTCAAAAAGAGATGGGGTGTTGCCAAATTTTTGTATTCCAATACAACAATAATGAAAGGGCATTTTGTTTTCTCTACAATAAGCAGCAATTTGAGAGAAAGGGGTTCCTGATGTACCTGGTTCACCTTTTTTATGTGGGCGTAAATCAAAATGAGCATCAAAATTGATAACCCCTAATTTAGGGTATAGTGTAGATAATCCCTGATAGTGTCCCCATGCTATTTCATGACCACCACCAAAGGCAAAGGTTTGATGGCCATTTTGATGACAAAAATGGATTATTTTTGCCAAATCAGATTGTGCTAATTCCAAATCATCATTTTGGCAAACAATATTACCAATATCGACATAAATCTTATTATTAGGACATGGTAGTTTAGCTAGTTGAGTTTTAATTTGATCAGGTCCTAGTTTTGCTCCTGTTCTGCCTAAGTTGCGTTTGATGCCTGTATCACTGGCAAATCCAATAAATATTGTTTTCTTGTCGTTTGTAATGAGTTCATTTTTATTTTCAATAAAAGAAATTTTTTGAAAAAAACGTTCTTGATTAATGGTATCTTCTCGGCCTTGCCAAAGTGAAGGGTTGGCCGGTTGATAGTTGCTTAAGTCTTCAAACATCCAATTCTCCTTTTAGGTACAGTACTTACACAAAACCCCAATCTTTTTGTTAAAAAATGTTTTTAATTCAGTCATTTAGTTTATCCAAGCTCCCTCATGAAAACATTTTTTACATCGATCTTGGAATTTTGCGTAAGTCCTAAGGTAAATTACTAAGAAACTCACAAAATGTGACTATATAGATATTTTTTCCACCCATGGTTTTGGAAGAAACTCTCAATAGAGCTGACTATTTCTTGTTTTTTCCAAAACCATGGAAGTAAAAAGTATATGCCTTAAAATATCGCATTTTGAAATATCTTGGTAAAGCTCAGTTTCCGGGAGAAATAACAAATTCTCAAGTGATTACTTCATTTTTTGCTTTAAAACAAAGCCCACAGGTTATGCAAGAGGTTCAATGTCTGATATGATTGCGCCTATTGCTTTCTAGTGGATGAGGGAATTGTGTATCTTATTACTGGTGGTGGTAGCGGTATAGGAAAAGCTCTTGCGCTTGCATTGGCAAAGCGTAATAAACCAGTATTCATTATTGGTCGCAGGGAAAATTTATTACAAGAAACAGCTTCGTTGTCTTCAAATATTGGTTATTTGTGTGCTGATGTCTCTACTTTTCAAGGCAGAGAGTTAATTAAATCCGGTTTGAACCATATTCCCCACATTCATGCCTTAATCAATAATGCAGGTACTTTAGAGCCGACAGTTCCATTAAAGGAAATATCTTTTGGTAATTGGCATCAGGCGTTAAATACTAATGTAGACCCAGCCCTTTTTTTGCCACAACTTCTATATGATAAATTATCAGGGGGGCGGGTGTTGAATGTTGGATCAGGTGCGGCGTATTTCCCTATCAAAGGTTGGGGTACGTATTGCGTATCCAAAGCCGCATTGGCCATGTTGACCCAATGCTGGCAGATTGAATCGGAGTCTATTGCATTTGCCAGTGTGATGCCAGGGATTATTGATACTCATATGCAGGCAATAGCAAGACAGGGACTTAATCTGGATATGGAGCAGGTGAATTTTTATCGACGCCTAAAAGAACATAATCGTCTGATATCACCTGAAACAGTGGCTGAATTTTTTATTTGGTTGTTATTGGATGTTGATAAAAAAACTTATGTATCTAAGGAATGGGATATATATGATACCACCCACCATTCTGCTTGGTTAAAACCACCTCATCAAGTTCTTCATTGGGATTTTTAATGTTTGCCTGTGATAAATTATTGCTAAATGCTACTACTATTAATGCCTCTGGCTTACAACTTTTTGACCAGGCTATTGCTATCAGAAAAGGGAGAATTGTATGGTGTGGGCCTGGGCAAGATTTACCATCTGGCTTTAATGAAAATGCCAAATCCAAGAAAGATTGTCGAGGACAACTCATTACACCGGGATTAATTGATTGTCATACCCATTTGGTTTATGCAGGTAATAGGGCGGCTGAATTTCGATTAAAATTGGAGGGAGTCAGTTATACTGATATTGCTAAATCCGGGGGAGGCATCTTATCAACGGTACAAATGACTCGAGAGGCTTCGGAAGAAGTATTGATTGAGCAATCCCTGCCAAGAATTCTTGCTCTAAAAAATGAAGGGGTAACTACCGTCGAAATTAAGTCAGGTTATGGCCTTGATTTGCAAAACGAATTGAAGATGCTTAGAGTTGCGAGGCAACTAGGAGTGATGTCCGGATTAAGGATAAAAACCACTTTTCTGGGGGCTCATGCGATAGGCCCTGAATTTAAGGGAGATAGTCAGGCTTACATCGATTTTGTTTGCAAAGAGATGTTGCCTGCTGCTAGAGAACTGGACTTGGCCGATGCCGTGGATGTTTTTTGTGAATCCATAGCATTTACTTTAAAACAAACAGAACAAGTTTTTCAAGTCGCTAAGGATTTGGGCTTACCTGTAAAATGTCATGCAGAACAGTTATCCAACATGGGCGCCAGCGCATTAGCTGCTCAATACGGGGCGTTATCTTGTGATCACCTGGAGTTTTTGGATGAAAAGGGCGCTTTGACTATGGCGAAAGCCAATACTGTAGCTGTTTTACTACCAGGCGCTTTCTATTTTCTTAAAGAAAAGCAAAAACCACCCATTGATTTGTTACGTCAAGCAGGTGTTGGTATGGCGATTGCTACTGATTCAAACCCGGGTTCTTCACCAACAACGTCGTTATTATTAATGATGAGCATGGCTTGCCAATTTTTTTCGATGTCTATTCCAGAAGTCTTATCGGCTGTGACATACCAGGCGTCGAGGGCTTTGGGGCTTGAAAAGGAAGTTGGAAGCATTGAGATAGGTCAGATGGCTGATTTGATTTTATGGTCTGTAAAAGATAGTGCGGCACTATGTTATTATTTTGCGTATCCATTACCGCACCAAACTATGGTGGCTGGAGAATGGATATCCTGAAAGGATATTTTATCGGAGGTAAAAGATGCTTATACGATTGAATTTAATGAATAAAATTGGTCTGGCATTTAGTATTTTATGTTATTCATTGATTGCTACAGCGGTTACAACGGAAGTCATTAAAAATGAAACTGCGGATTATATATTAGATATTAAATATCCTCAGGGATTGCCAACTAATGGAGTAAATCAGACGGTAAAGGAATTTATTACTAATCAGCAAAAGAGTTTTATGAATGAATTATCAGAGGATGCGGATACCCCAGCCGATGCTCCTGGTAAAACTGGCTTAACTATTACCTATACAATTCCTTATCAATCAACAAATGCATTGAGTGTTTGGTTTAATGTTTCCATTTATCATCGAGGTGCAGCACATCCTTCCAATTCAGTAGCGATTTTGAATTTTATTAAGGGGAAACCTGTGCAGTTAGCCGATTTGTTCGTTTCAGGTGCGGATTATTTACAACCAATCTCTAAGCTCGCCGAAAAAGAAATGACTGAAAAAAAGATTTCAGACGAAAACTGGATCAAGGATGGTACTAAGCCTACTGTGGAAAATTATAGTATTTGGCATTTCACTAAAAATGGAATCGCTATCGTATTTAACACTTATCAAGTAGCAGCCTACGTTTATGGTGAGCAAACAGTGAATGTTCCATTATCACTGATTTCTTCTATGGTTAAACCTGAAATTTCCAAAGCAGTGTGGGGTAATTAATGTCTGATACCCCTTTTATTCCAGCTAATGCAAAAGTAGCTGAATTAACTTTAAGAGTCATTCTATTAGCAATAATTTTGACTGTGTTATTGGCAATGTCAAATGCCTATCTGGCTTTAAAGCTAGGAATACTAACCTCGGCCTCCATTCCAGCAGCCATCATTTCCATGGGAATTCTGAGATTTTTCAAGAACTCGACTATTCTTGAAAATAATGCAGTTCAAACAGCAGCCTCAGCCGGTGAGGCGGTCGCAGGGGGCATTGTTTATACTATACCTGCTCTCATTATCATTGGTTTTTGGAATCACTTTGATTACATCACTAACTTTTTTATTGCAGTTTGTGGTGGGATCTTGGGTGTTCTGTTTTCTATTCCTTTGCGGCGTATTTTAGTGAACGATGAAACACTCAAATTTCCTGAAGGAAGAGCTATTGCAGAAGTATTGAAATCCTCAGCCGATAAGGTGGGTATTAAAGACATATTTCTTGGTGGTGTTGTAGGTGGATTTATTGAGTTATTGCAAGTTGGATTCAAGTTAATTGCTAACAGCTGGGGTTATTGGTTTGTCGTCAAGCGATCGCTTTTCGGGTTAGGTGCTGGTTTCTCAGCAACCATGATTGGTGCTGGATACCTGGTTGGCCATGATATGGCAATTAGTATTTTTCTGGGAGCAGTTATTTCATGGTTGGTTGCTTTGCCCATAGTTAGTCAATTTTATCCTGAATTTTTAAATCAATATCCAGCAGAGCAAGCTGCTACCTTATTATGGAATAGCGAAATGCGCTATTTGGGAATAGGAGCTATGCTGTTTGCTGGTATTTGGACCTTTATAAAATTAGTGAAGCCATTAGCCAGAAGTGTTAGAACATCATTCAGGTCTTACATCTCCAAGAGCAGGACTGGAGAGCAATTTCCACGTACTGAGAAAGATATTCCTATGCCATTTATACTAATGGGTATTGGATTAATGGCAGGAATAATGTTTTTGTTTTTTCAAGTTATTTTTCCATTAGGGCAAGTTGGTTTAGAGAATGATTATTCACCAACCATAGTATTTTTGGGCGTGATTTATGTTTTAGTCATAGGTTTTTTATTCTCAGTAATTACAGCTTATTTTTCCGGAATGGTAGGTGTGACTGCAAGTCCGGGAAGTTCAGTAGTTATTTCGGGTATGCTTTTTGCGGCATGGTTATTGGTTTCTGCAATTAACCATTTATTACCTCTTCCTTTAAGCCTGCAACAAATTCAGGCAGCAGAAGCTATTACGATTATCATTGGCGCAGTGGTGACGGGTATAGCGGCCATAGCTAATGACAATACTCAGGATCTAAAGGTAGGGCAATTAGTCGGCGCAACTCCATGGAAACAAGAGGTCATGTTGTTAGTGGGGGTCATTATTTCTGCGTTGGTCATTCCTCCAGTAATGCAGATTCTGTTTAATGTCTATGGTATCGCAGGGGTAATGCCGCGTGCGGGTATGGATGTGGCGCAATCGTTGCCTGCCCCAACGGCTGCATTAATGGCTGCTATTACTGAAGCAGTGTTTAGAAACTCATTACCTTGGAATATGATGCTGGCTGGAGCCTGTATTATTTTACTGGCTATTTTTCTCAATCGAATTTTAAATATAAAGCGCTTTCTTAATTTATCAATTTTAGGTATTGCAATTGGCATGTATTTACCTCTTTCTTCCTCCTTTCCTTTGTTTATTGGAGGAATGATTGCGTTATTTGTTCAAAAACGTTTAGGGCGAGTGAAAATTACATCGGAAGAATCTATAATTAGGAAACAAAAAGGTACTCTTATTGCCTGTGGTTTAGTGGCAGGATCAGCGATCATGGATGTGTTACTGGCTATACCATTTTCTATTTTTCATAGTCCAGATGCATTACAATTGGTTGGATCTTCGTGGAAACATTATGGCGTATATTTAGGTGTGGTTTCTACTATTCTTCTAGCATGGTGGATAAATCGTCGCGTATGTAGAAGTAAAATCTGAGTTAATTGATTAATCATTTCTGACGATTTTATTTATTGTAGGTCAGTGTCGTGTGGACTGGGACGAGCTTACGCCCTATTAAAGTCAATAATAGGATGCAAAATCCCAATCTCTTTGTTAAAAAATGTTTTTAATTCGTCATTTAGTTTAAACTCCCTCATTAAAAACATTTTTTGCCTCGATCTTGGAATTTTGCCTAAATCCTAAATAATTTAGTTCATATCCGCTCCCTTACGGTCACGGCTCGGTTGATATTATAATCCGAGCCGTGACCGTAAGGGAGCGGACAGATGAAACACATTTTAATAAACTCTTATATTATCCTATTGTCTCTTTATTGAATTCCAAACCACCCACCAGTATCGCCACCAGCCCAACAGCTGTTATTGCTGCAAGAGGGAATTTTTTCAGAACAAAGTTGCTTGAATTGGTATGATGCACTAATGTCTTGATTCTTATAACCATCAGGCTGACAAATTCGAGCCTCGTATTCGCCTTTAACTCGTATTTGTCCCATGACTGAGATTGTCGCAGAAATGGCATAGGCACCACTATTATGAGAATAACAAGCAATATAGCATCCTGGATAATCCGTGTAGCTGTTGTCGGTAGGTAAGAGTACTTTTTTTGCTCCAGGATAAGGATGATTGATAACCCCAGAACCTTCAATGACATAAACTGGAAAAGGTGAAGGCAGTAACTCTTTATTGGGGTTTTGAATATTCGCAGGCATTTCAATAGCAAAAGAACTTGAGATAAATAAAAGATTCGGGATAATCCATAATATCTTTTTCATTACTACTTCCTCCAAACAGCCCATTTATAAAAAACATGACGTGATTTGTATATGGGGCCTATGATATATAGATTATAGGCTATTTCCATTGGAGGGTTTCAGAAACCAATTTTTACCTTCAACGAAGCGTGCAATCATCATGCTGCAAGCGCTGTTGCATGTTACATTGACCATTGTGGCTATGGGATCAATGATAATGCTAATGGCAGCTACCGCAATTAAAACAGAGGGAGGAAACCCATAAACTGACAGAATTAACAACTCTCCAAGCATACCTCCGCTTGGTATGGCTCCCATAACTGTACCAACTAAAAGGGAAACACCCAGTGCTGTAAAAAGGACCGGCAGGCTGGTAAAAGGTAAATGGAATATTCCGAATAAAAAGGCAATTTTAAAAACCCCACCTATTACTGATCCATCTTTGTGAATTATAGAACCTAAAGGAATTGTGGTTTCATAAATTTCGGGAGGAACACGCATGGCTTTTGTTGCCATCAAATTAGCAGGGATGCTGGCAGCACTACTGCATGTTGCGATTGAAGTAACCACAGGAAGGAAGATATTTTTCCAAAATAGCCGGATGCCTTGAGATTTTCCAGCCAAATAAGCATATCCTGTTAAAGCAAGAAAGAAGTAGACCACTGAAGCAGAATAATAGAGTATGGCGATGCGTAGATAACTCTCCAATAATTTAGGTCCGATTTCACTGACTATGACTGCAAAATAGGCAAAAAAACCGATAGGAGCATAATACATAATCAGGCGAAACACATACATGAATATCTCTTCACCTGCTTTTAAGAAGGAATTAAAAATAGCCCCTTTGTCTTTGGAATGGGCCGCAGCTAATCCTACTAATATTGAAAATAGGATTAATGCCAGAATATGTTCATGTGAGAATAACTTTGAAAAATCAGAAACTGTAAAAATGTCTATAAATTGATTAGAGATATTGATGGAGGAAAGCTGCTTGGATGTTTCCAAGGGCAAAGACATATCTTGCGCAGGAGGAAAAAGCTGTACAATAAAAATGGCATAAAGAGCAGCTATTACGCCTGTGAATAGGAACACAACTGCCATAGAGTAAAATATTTTACCCAGCTTTCCAAAAGAGCCGGTTCTTGCAATGGCGGAGGATACACTGAAAAAAATAAGAGGTACGATAGTAGTAAAAATCAAATTAAGGAAAATATCACCAAATGGTTTTAACCACGCAACATTTTGATTGAAAACATATCCAGATAATCCCCCAAGTAGAATAGACAAAAGTAAAATGATGGGAAAAATATAGGATTTAAGAGTGTTAAATTGAGTTGTCACTGGAAGACATCCTTTCTTTAAAATAATGGTAATTGTTTACGCTGTCCGCTCCTTTACAGGCTCGGCTCGGATTATGATTTAAACCGAGCCGCACTTTTGAATGAGTGCCTTCTTAGAGATAATTTATTTGATTATCCATTAGAATGTGAGTTCTAACTCATTTAATCACAATGATTCAATCCTGATTTTATGTTGTAATAGCTTTTCTTTGGCCAATTGAGCCTGGGCTAATTTTTCTTTCTCTTTGGCAATGATTTCATCAGGAGCTTTATCAGTGAATTTAGGATTATTTAACTTTCCTTGAGCAAGATCAATATCTTTATCCAGTTTCGCAAGTTCTTTATTCAGTCTTGATAATTCTGCTTCTTTATCAATCAAATCCGCCATTGGAATCAGTAATTCTATTTCACCTAATACGGCGGTTGCCGAAACCGGGATTTTTTCATCTGAACTTAAATAATTGATGTTATTTATCTTACCAAGAGTCTTTAGGAGCTTTTCATATTTTACAAGGCGCTCCTTAAGTAAAGGAGTAATATTACGTATATGTAATGGTATTAGTTTGGCAGGAGAAATGGACATTTCACTACGTATGGTGCGTAGAGCCTGAATTGCTGATTTTAGCCAATCCAATTCGTCCTCTATTGAGGGATTTATGAACTCTTCATTGACCTTGGGATAAGTGCTTAGCATAATACTGATCCCATTTTCACTGGTAAATTTTGTGGTCCTTTGCCAAATTTCTTCGGTAATAAATGGCATCAAAGGATGAAGTAGCTTTAATATTTGATCCAGAACATGAATTAGCGTTCTTCGCGTGCCTCTTTTCATGGCACTTAAAGCTTGTTCATCTTGTAGTATGGGCTTGGATAGTTCCAGATACCAGTCGCAGTATTCATGCCAGACAAATTCATAAAGTGTGTTTGCCAACAGATCAAACCGGTAAGTTTCAAAATAATGATGTACTTTACTAATTGTATTTTGTAGACGGGATAATATCCATTGATCCGCTGGGCTGTATTGAAAGGCCCCGTCTCCAAAGTCAACCTGCTCTTCATCAGTATTTAATAAAACGTAACGAGCAGCATTCCATAATTTATTGCAAAAATTTCTATATCCTTCGACTCGTCCTACATCAAAACGTACGTTACGTCCAGTTGATGCTAGAGAACAATAAGTAAATCGTAATGCGTCTGTCCCATAAGCGCTGATTCCTTCAGGAAACTCTTTGCGGGTTGCTTTTATAATTTTATCGCGAACTGAGTTTAACATAAGATTAGAAGTTCGTTTGGCTATTAAAGAGTCAAGATCAATTCCATCAACAATATCCAGAGGATCCAATACATTGCCTTTGGATTTTGACATCTTGTGGCCTTCGCTGTCACGAATCAAACCCGTTATAAACACTTCCTTAAAAGGAATTTTTCCAGTGAATTTTAAGCCCATCATGATCATACGGGCAACCCAGAAAAATATAATATCAAATCCGGTTACCAATACAGAGGTAGGATAAAATTGTTCCAGCTCAGGGGTACGTTCTGGCCAACCTAATGTTGAAAAGGGCCATAAGGCTGATGAAAACCAAGTGTCCAAAACATCTTCATCTTGTTTTAGAGGCGTAGACTCTTCAATCTTATGTTTAAAACGGACGTCGTTTTCACTATAACCTACATAAATATTACCGTGATTATCATACCATGCAGGAATTCTATGCCCCCACCAAAGTTGGCGGCTGATACACCAGTCTTCAATATTATCCATCCATTGGAAATAGGTTTTATCCCAACTTTCAGGAATAAAGCGAATGTCTCCTTTTTTTACGGCTGCAATGGCAGGCTCAGCCAGTGGCTTGGTTTTAACATACCATTGATCAGTCAATAAGGGCTCAATAATAACATTGGATTTTTCACCTCTGGGTATTTTTAATTTATGAGGATCTGTTTTAATCAGAAAACCTTCATTTTCCAAATCCTTAATGATTTGATCTCTGGCAACAAATCTATCCATGCCTTGATATTTTAAAGGGGCATTTTTGTTAATGGTTGCTTTTTTAGTGAATATATTAATCTGTGGTAATTGATGACGTTTTCCCACTTCATGATCGTTAAAATCATGAGCCGGGGTGATTTTAACGCACCCGCTCCCAAATTCTTTATCAACATACTCGTCTGCAATTACAGGTATTGTTCTGTCGCATAGAGGGAGTTGAACTTGTTTTCCTATTAGGTGTTTAAAGCGTGAATCATCAGGATGAACTGCTACAGCAGAATCCCCAAGCAAGGTTTCAGGACGTGTTGTAGCGACTACCAAAAACTCTTTAGAGTCAACAACTGGATAACGAATGTGCCAAAGAAATCCATCTTCTTCTTCGGACAGCACCTCAAGATCTGAAACGGCGGTACCTAATTTGGGGTCCCAGTTCACCAGGCGAGTACCACGATAAATCAAACCTTCTTCATAAAGTTGTACAAACACTTTTTGTACAGCTGCAGATAATCCTTCGTCCATGGTGAAACGTTCTCGACTCCAATCCACCGAAGCACCTAAACGTCTCATTTGTTGAGTTATGGTATTACCTGATTCATTTTTCCATTCCCACACTTTATCCAGAAATTGTTCACGAGTCAGATCTTTCCTTAAAATTCCTTCTGCTTCTAATTGGCGTTCTACAACAAGTTGAGTTGAGATGCCAGCATGATCAGTACCTGGTTGCCATAAAGTCTTATCACCAAGCATACGGTGGTATCTGGTTAAAGCATCCATAATAGTATGTTGAAATCCATGACCCATATGGAGGCTCCCAGTAACATTGGGAGGCGGCAGCATAATACAAAATCGTTTACCTTCACCACGGGGTTGAAAGTAATGATGACTTTCCCACTTCTTATAAATTGATTGTTCTATTGCTTCGGGAGAATAGGTTTTATCCATCATTGTAAAGCCTGTACTGGTAAAAACTTAGAATTTTATCATAGAGTACGGGAATTTAGCCATTTTTAAAAAAGTGAAATTATCCTGGAAAAAGCAGTACAAGGCATGGCAAGTGCAGTAGCTTTGAATCGCTTTTTCTATGATTATGCTATTTCGGCTGGTTCACTGGGCTTAGGTCTATGATCTTCAGCTATATAAGTGTACATAGTAGGTACCACAAACAGTGTAAAGCATGTCCCAATTAATAATCCTGAAGAGATAACTAATCCTATATCAAATCGACTTACTGCTCCTGCCCCACTTGCAATAAGCAGAGGTATTACTCCAAATACCATAGCTGCCGTAGTCATTAATATAGGTCGCAATCGGATGGCAGCAGCCTCCTCAACGGCAGTGCGTTTATCAAGATTTTTTTCGCGCTGTAAGTGGTTGGCAAAATCTACTATCAATATTCCATGCTTACTGATGAGCCCAATTAAAGTGATTAAACCAACTTGAGTATAAATGTTAATTGTAGCGAGTCCTAAATTAAGGGGAATCAGGGCTCCACATATGGACATCGGTACACTAATTAGAACAATTAATGGGTCGCGAAAACTCTCATATTGGGCTGCAAGCACTAAAAAGATAACAATAATTGCAAACAGGAATGCAAAAACCAGGGCACTACCTTCTTGTATAAATTGTCTGGATTCACCTCCATAATCATAAGTAAATCCTTTGGGTAGAACTTCTGCTGCGGCTCGTTGCAAAAATTCCAATCCTTGCCCTAGTGTTTTACCAGGCATCATAACCGCCTGAATAGTTGCGGAGTTCAATTGTTGGAAATGAGTTGCCGCATTTGGTTGTGTTTTTTCCACAGGGGTTACTACTGTTGATAATGGAACCATTTTTCCGTTTAATGTTTTAACATAAATTTGACCCAGTTGCTCTGGGGTAAGGCGAAATTTACGTGAAAGTTGGGGTATTACCTGATAACTCCTGCCCTCCAGATTAAAATAATTGATGTAATTGCCAGAAAGAGCGCTGGTTAAACTGCTTCCGATATCTCGCATATCCAAGCCCATTTCCGATGCTTTAGCGCGGTTAATGTCAAATTCAATCTGTGGTTGGTTGAATTTAAGAGAGTTATCTATATAAATAAATAGGCCGCTGTTTTTTGCTTTTTCTGCTAATTTATTAGATACGTCCATTAAGCTTTGGAAATCATTGGTTGTTGTAACAACAAATTGCACGGGAGTACCACCACCGCCGCCTGGAAGTGGGGGAGGGACAACAGCAAAGGTTTTGAGTCCAGCAATTTGAGATAATTTATTCTGTAAAGGTTCTTTTAAAGCAAATTGACTTTTTTTCCTTTCATCCCAAGGTTTTAGAACCATTCCAGAAATGGGTTGACTCATGTTAACGGTAAAATAGTTTTCTGTTTCTGGAAAACTTTTATAAATAGAATCAAAGGGTTTTGTAAACGCCTCTATATAATTTAATGTCGCATATTGCGGCGCATTGGCTATCACAAAAAAGAACCCTTGATCTTCATCTGGCGCTGTTTCGGCAGCAGTATTAGTGTATAAATAAGGTAACATTAAAATAACTACTGCTGCGAATAGAAGTATAATCTCTCGTGTGTTTAATAAATTGTGAAGTGTATTTTTGTATATATTTTTAAGTTTGTTAAAAAAATCATCGAGAAAAAGAGAGAATTTTCCACTACTGGCTTCTATAGATAAAACTTTGGAACACATCATGGGAGAAAGCGTTAGGGCGATGACTCCCGAAATAATAACTGCGCAGGCTAATGTAAAAGCAAACTCCTTGAATAAGGCACCTGTTAAGCCACCCATAAATCCTATCGGTGCATAGACAGCTGCTAGAGTAATGGTCATTGCAATAACTGGGGTTGCTATTTCTCTCGCACCTATCATTGCGGCTTCAAATGGAGTTTTTCCTTCCTCCAAGTGTCGATGAACGTTTTCTACCACGACAATAGCATCATCCACTACTAATCCAATAGCTAATACAAAAGCAAGAAGGGTAAGCAGGTTAATACTATAGCCAAGCATGAGCATCAAAGTACAAACGCCAATCAATGATAGTGGAATGGTAACTATCGGAATAAAAACCGAGCGAATAGATCCTAGAAATAAAAAGATAACAATAATAACAATCACCGCAGCTTCAACGATTGTTTCTATTACTTCATGAATGGAAGCTCGAATAAAGGCAGTTGCATCGTAAACTATGGTACCTGTTAAGGACGGTGGAAATTCTTTGACAATTGAAGGGAATAGTTTTCTTGCCTCATTAATTACTGTAAGCGGGTTTGCTGTTGGTGTTGGAGTAATTGATATAAATACAGCTTTTTTACCATTGAAAGTCACTGAGCTATCATAATTTTGAGAACCTAATTCTATTTTGGCAATATCTCGTAACCTTATTATTGAGCCTTTATCACTTTTGACGATAAGTTTTTCGAATCCTTCAACATTATTCAAGTCAGTTTTAGCAGTCAAATTAATTGCTACATATTCACTTTTGGTACTTCCAGCCGCAGTCAGGAAATTATTGCTCGCTAAAACGGTTGATACGTCAGAAGGAGTGACATTAAGAGCAGCCATTTTAATTGGATTCATAAATATCCGCATGGAGTAGGTTTGACCTCCTAAAATATCGGCTTTTGCAACACCTGCGACGGTTTGAAGTTGTGGTTGAACTACTCGAGTGGCGTAATCAGTAATTTGTTGTGGAGTCATATCCTTACTGTCTAAACTAATGTACATCAATGCCGTTGACGAGTCTGATTTTTTTAAGATGACTGGTTGTTGTGACTCCCTGGGCAATTGGTTGAGAGTTTGTTGTACTTTACTCATGACATCAGTAAAAGCGATCTGGGGATCGAAGTTTAATTTTATATTTAAGGTAATTGTACTCAGTCCCTGGGCGCTGGAAGAGGTCATGTAATCTATTCCCTCAGCACTGGCAACCGCACTTTCAAGTGGAGTTGTGATAAATCCTGCTATGAGTTCAGCATCAGCACCAGGATAACTGGTCATAACAGTTATGACAGTATTATCCATTCTGGGATATTGACGAATTTGCATTTTATATATGGAATTTATCCCGAATAAAAAAATCAGCAGACTTACCACTATGGAAAGAACTGGGCGTTTGATAAATAGATCTGTGAATTTCATAAGTTATCCTGCTAAAAAACTGACGATGATCCAAATTGTGAATAAAAAACAATTGAGCTTATTATTTGGGCACGTTGATATCTTAAAGAATTTTAAAAACCGAATTATCAACACGGTCTATTGCCCTATCTTATTTGGCTCACTGTCAGAATCAAGATTAACACTGTTGTTAATAACAATAGGTGTTCCATTTTGTAATTTTAAGTCACCGGTACTTACAACCAATTGACCTGCCTTAATGCCTGACTTGATGACTGTATAATTTCCTTGTTGTTCCCCAGTAGTGACGAAAATCCGGTTTACAACCAATTGATCAGTGCCATCCTTATTTTTCTTGCCCTCTTTGTTTTTTTCAATGATATAGACAGCATTTCCATAGAGACTATAAGAAATTGCTGTGGATGGTACTATAATCGTGTTCGGTTCGGCAGGCTGGTCCACTTCAATAGAGGAAAACATACCGGGTATAAAGACAAAGTTCTTTATTTTATTTTGCTTGTTCAATTCTGAATTGCAGCTGACACTGAGTTTATCTCCTCTAATTTGTTTACGTGTTTTGATAAGAGGTGATTTGGTTGGGTCTTTAATTGCATCAGCAGGACAGTTTGGCAAAATGGCCTGAACTTGAACGTTATGAGTGGTTAAATCGACTTTAGAGTTGATTGCAGAAATAGTTCCTTCAAAAAGAATATTAGGGAATTCCTCTACGCTGAAGGTGATAGGTTGATTCACATGAACCCTCTTATAATATTGCTCAGGTAAATAAAACTCTAGATAGAGTGGGTCTAGTGATTGTAAAGAGACGATGGAGGTTTGGCCTGGTGTGACGTATTGACCCAGGTTGACCTGGCGAATACCAAGGCGACCAGAGAAGGGGGCTCCTATATGTTTTTGTTGAATTTGAGCCTGAATTTGTTCTACTTTTGCTTGTGCCTGTTGCAAGTTCGCTTTGGCTTCGTCAACACTGGAGCTTGGGGTAGCGCCGCGTTTAAATAAATCAGCTTGCCGTTTATAACTAAGCTCTTTCAGAGTTAATTCGGACTGGTTAAATTTAAGCAAGGCTTGATCAATGCTGTCATCAATAGTGATTAATGGCTCATCTTTTTCTACGTATTGACCTGACTCAAAATGAATTTTAACGACATTACCCGATGCCTCGGAGTTCACATCTACTCCATTGATTGCAACGAAATTGCCTACAGCATCAATGGTTGGCTTCCAATCCACTGATTGTGCAACTGCAGACGAAACAGTAACGGCAGGAGGTTCATAACTGGCGAAGAATTGTTTAATCATAAATGCCTTAATTAGATTAAAAGCAATGATTCCACCGAAAACAACCAATAAGGTTATCCCCATGATAGTCAATCGCTTATTCATTTTCTTCCCCTGTTAATACTCAAAAAAATTATAATTATTCAGCACAGTTCACCGAAAAGCCGCATTTGGTGCTCAAGCTACACTCAAGTCTGGCTTCTCACCAGGATTTTAAAGGCGGTGAAGAGATGCAAAAAAAATTAGTTTACAGGACTTACGAAAAACGCCAAGGTCGAGGCAAAAAAATTTTTAATGAGGGAGTTTAAATAAACTAAATGGCCGAATTAAAAACCTTTTTGATGAAGAGATTGGAGTCTTTCGTAAGTCCTGTTTATCAAATATAACATAAACATATACTTTATCACCTTATTGTTTATGAATACTTACAGGGTAAAATCATATTTTGTCTACAATATAAACAAAACGATGTCATCCTGAGCTGACTTATACCTACGAATTTTAGAATGAAATTATCGCGAAACCGTTCAGGCTGAGCACTGAGGAGGAGCGCAATTTCCTGATTATTAGTGCCGCGATTATTAACAGAATGGACTTGTGAAGAAGGCTTGTTTTATGGGTACAAAAAAATCCTATTGACTAAATTGGATACTCTGATACTATGCGACTTCCATCTTACTAAGGGGAAGCACATGAAGTTAAAATCATTGTTATTTGTTGTATGTTTCAGTTTATTCTCTAATGTTTTCGCTGCCAATCTTCATTTACATCCTAAAGCTGATAATGCAGACAAGAAATCAATACAAAAAAGCGTAACCTATCCTGGTTATTGTCAAATTGAAATCATTAATCAAAGCTTCACAGACGTTCGTGTATTCGGTACTTTTGACGATGGCTCAACGTTGGATTTTAATATTTATCGCTATGAGTCACCTCATTATATAAGCCTCTTTTATAATTTCTATTGCCATAGTGGTATGTACATTACTATCCAATCTCCTTATTACACTATTTATTCCGGTTGGACAAATGTTAACAGCACCATCCGAGTTGTTCCTTACTTGAAAGAAGCTAAAGCTGAATTATCCACCAGATAATTCATGAAAATAGGGGAAGCTTGATTCTTTGAGAGCTTTCCCTTCTTTTTTGAGGAGTTGTACATGAAATACCTCATTCCCTGCGTTTTATTTTTTCCCTTGCTTTCATCCTGTACTGTTGTCCAAGAAGATATTTATCCACCAGAATTTTGGGGTCCTGCTCCTCGGGTCGAGGTCAATCGGTATTATCCCCAAGGACATAATCATCGCCATTACAATCAGCGATATCATAGTAATAATCGATACTATACAGCGCCAAAAGCAAGAGTTTATCATGATCATGTTGAAACTCGAGGTAATGCTGTTGCAGTCAGTCCTCCTCCAACGCAAGCTAGAGCAGAAGTCCAGAAAAATGTTCATGGGCACGATACAAATAATAGTTATGTGCACGGACATTCTTCTAATAATGGCACTACCCATGGCCATCCCAATTCTAATATTCATGGGCATGATACAAATCAGGGAGCAACAGTCCAGGTAGAGCCATCTTATGGGGCACCTCCCGAGGAGCGGAAAAAAATTCATGGGCATAGCTGACATTTAAGGCCTCGCTTAACACGAGTTAAAGCGGTTAAATGTGGGATATTTTTTTCTCATAAGAACTCAAATTGTACTATTATCCTCTTCGTATCTGGATAAATTTTATGGTACTCTAATAACGTTTTTATCTTTAAGGGGCCTTTATGCGTGACTCACTTAAGATGTTATTAGTGGGATCTATATCCATGATAATTATTGCATGCGCTGCTTCCCCTCTGTCAGAAAGTACAGGGGAATATCTTGATAGTTCAACGACAACCACCAAGGTAAAAACCAGTTTGGTTGATCAATTGGGAACTACAGGGTTTGCCGTAAAAGTGAAAACGTATAAGGATCAAGTTCAGCTTAGTGGTTTTGTTGATTCCCGAAGGATAAAAAAACGAGCAGGTATCATCGCAGCAGGTGTAGATGGCGTTAAGAGCGTTCGTAACGACATTATTGTAAAATCAAGGTAAATATAACCCCTAAACCAAGGAACATTCATGTTTAACGGAAGTTATACTATAGAAAATTTTGATGATGTTCTTTTTAAAGCAATTTCTGATGAAAAACGACGTCAGGAAGAACATATTGAATTAATCGCATCTGAAAATTACGTAAGTCCTAGAGTGTTGCAAGCACAAGGCTCTGTGCTTACCAACAAGTATGCTGAAGGATATCCTGGTAAACGCTATTATGGTGGTTGTGAGTTTGTTGATGTGGCGGAAGAGCTGGCTATTTCAAGAGCAAAGCAGCTTTTTGGAGCTCATTACGTCAATGTTCAACCACATTCTGGTTCGCAAGCTAATGCGGCCGTTATGATGGCATTGCTATCTCCAGGCGATACCTTTCTTGGCATGGCTTTGCCCCATGGTGGACACTTGACTCATGGTTCAAAAGTAAATTTTTCAGGTAAATTATATCAATCTATAGAATATGGTGTTGATACTAATACAGGCTTGATTGATTACGATGAATTGGAGAGACTTGCTCTTCAACATAAACCGAAATTAATCATAGCTGGTTTTTCAGCTTATTCAAGAACTTTAGATTGGGCCAGATTTAGAGCGATAGCAGACAAAGTAGGGGCTTATTTGATGGCCGACATGGCTCATGTTGCAGGGTTGGTTGCAGTTGGATTATATCCCTCTCCGCTACCTTATGCGGATGTGGTCACTACTACAACCCATAAAACGTTAAGGGGGCCTCGAGGTGGTTTAATTCTTTGTAAAGAAAATGAAGAAATTGAAAAAAAGTTGAATTCTTCTGTATTTCCCGGTATGCAAGGTGGTCCTTTAATGCATGTTATTGCAGCTAAGGCAGTAGCTTTTGCAGAAGCCCTATTACCAGAATTTAAAACTTATCAACAACAAATCTTGATCAATGCCAGAACTATGTGTTCGGTGTTGCAAAGTCGAGGGTACGATATTGTGTCTGGTGGAACAGATAATCATCTTCTGCTAGTTGATTTAATTAATAAGGAAATTACAGGCAAAGAAGCCGATGCTGCTTTAGGCAGAGCCAATATAACGGTAAACAAAAATTCAGTTCCAAATGATCCACGTTCACCTTTTGTAACCAGTGGTTTACGATTAGGTACTCCCGCTGCAACTACAAGAGGTTTTAAAGAAAAAGAAATTACTCTCTTATCTAACTGGGTTGCAGATGTACTTGATAATATTAATGATGAGACCAATATTTCCAGAGTGAGAACTCAAGTATTGCTTTTATGTCGTGAATTTCCGGTTTATGCCTAATCATGTACTGTCCATTTTGCCATGCAGAAGAAACAAAAGTAGTCGATTCACGTCTGGTTGCTGATGGTGCTCAGGTCCGCAGAAGACGTGAATGTTTAGAGTGTCATGAGCGTTTCACTACCTTTGAAACGGCTGAGCTGATTATGCCATTAATTATAAAACGCGATGGAAGAAGAGAACCATTCAACATTGAGAACTTACGTTCGGGTATGTTAAGGGCTTTGGAGAAAAGGCCTGTTAGCGTCGATGATTTGGAAAAAGCCATCATTTCCATTACTCAGGAAATTCGCAGAAGAGGTGATCGAGAGCTGGATTCCCAAGTCATTGGCGAGTTAGTAATGAAGGAATTATTCAGACTTGATCACGTTGCTTATGTGCGTTTCGCATCGGTGTATAAACGATTTAAAGACGTTAGTGATTTTAGGCAAACAATAGATCAAATGAAAAAAGAAGAATAACAGTTAACCGTGACTCTCTATGCGACTCTTATAATTTAAAGGAAGGTAGGATAAGTTAAGGTTTGATAATCCGGGCGCATTAATCCGAGCCGCGACCGTAAGGGAGCGGATGTAAGACCATCCGCTCCCTTACGGTCGTGACTCGGATTTTTTAAGATTATAGAAGAAAAAAATTCCAGGTGAATAGCCACAAAGTAGATAAGGAGAAGTCTTGGCTAAATCCTAAAACAAATATGAGGTAATTGTGGAAAAACAATCAATTCGTGGAAAAAGGCGAGCTCGAAAACTTGCATTGCAAGCCCTTTACCAATGGCTAATGTCTGGCACCGATCTTCATGAAATTGAAGCTCAATTTAGAGCAATTAATAATATGGATAAGGTAGATGGTGACTATTTTTGCCGACTGTTATATGGTGTCCCCACTCATGTAGACGCTTTGGAGGCGAGTTTACTCCCTTTCCTAGATAGAGAAGTTAATGCCTTGAATCCCATCGAGCTGACCACTTTAAGAATAGGAGCATTTGAATTGTTCCATTGTCCGGAAATACCTTACAAAGTCATTCTTGATGAATCGGTATCTTTAACCAAGGAGTTTGGTTCTCAAGAAGGATTTCGCTACGTTAATGGTGTATTGAACAATTTGGCAAAACAGGTTCGTTCTGTTGAAGTCAGCATTGATAATGAATGAATTCAGTCTTATTGAACATTATTTTAAATCCATTCCACCTAAGAGAAATGATGTTCTTTTGGGGATAGGGGACGATGCCGCGTGTTTGCAAATACCTGAAGGGATGAATTTGTTAGTAAGCACGGATACCTTGGTTTCAGGAGTTCATTTTCTTCCCCAGTGGAATCCCTACGATATTGCTTATAAAGCAGTAATGGTAAACATCAGCGATATGGCTGCAATGGGAGCACAGCCCTGCTGGATAACTCTTGCATTGACCTTATCCGAATTGAATCAAAGCTGGCTTGATTCCTTTGCAAAAGGAATAAAAGATTCACTTGGTTTATTTAATGTCGATCTGATCGGTGGTGATACCACTAAGGGTCCATTATCAATGACGTTGACCATAATGGGCATTACACCTCAAGGTCAATCAATCAGACGTTGTGGAGCAATGGCAGGTGATGTAATCCTGGTTTCAGGTCAGCTGGGTGCTGCAGGATTAGCTGTAAAATTGCTAGATGATCAAAAAGTGAACTCCAAAGATAAAATGGAGTTAATGGATAAACTATTACACCCCAAGCCACGCATTGATTTATGTCCTTTGCTAAGGAAATACGCCACTGCTGCTATTGATATTTCAGACGGATTGAGTGCTGATTTAAATCACATTTGTGTTGCCAGTGGTGTTGGAGCCAGTTTGTTTAAAGAAGCGATACCAGTGCATCCTTTATTAAATAAATATTGCCCTGAACAAGCTATTGACTTGGCTCTTTCAGGAGGTGATGATTACGAATTATGTTTTACAGTATCAGCACAACAACTGGATTCTTTTAATCGGGAACTTCAAAAAGAAAATTTGGTTTGTTTTCCTATCGGTGTGATAGAAGAGAAACCAGGATTAAGAATACAATCCTCTGGTAGCCAAAGTGAAAAATTGAGACCAAGGGGCTATTCACATTTTTAAATCTCGCCTCTATAGTAAGGTGTATTGACAATTTAGTTGTAAATGCTGACGAGATGTTGGTATGTTGACGTTTGCTCATGAGAGGTTTCTACGACATTTTTAACTGGAATCCTCAAGTCTGCCATCCCGAGTGTTAGCGAGAGACCTCCATGAGTTACCGCGAGGCTATTTTGGAGATCCCTCGTTAACACTCGGGATGACAGTATAACAGCAAAATTTGGGAATAGTGTGATAGCGGCAGTTAGAATAGGGGGCGAGTATGAACCAAGTGAATTTAGCAAATCGAGTATGGCAGGACCCTATTTACTTCATCGCTTTTGGTTTTGGAAGTGGTTTGATGCCAATTGCTCCAGGCACTTGGGGAACTTTGGCGGCAATTCCACTTTATTTATTAATGATAGACGCGCACTGGAGCGTTTATTTATTATGGGCTATTTTGGCCTTTGTGCTAGGAGTCTGGGTAAGTGATAAAGTGTCAAGCGATCTGGGTGTGCATGATTACAAGGGAATTGTGTGGGATGAAGTCGTTGGCTATTTATTGACTATGTTCTTAGCCCCCAAAGGACTCTCATGGATGTTAACCGGTTTTATTTTATTTCGCATTTTTGACATTTGGAAACCACAGCCAATACGTATGATAGATCAACGGGTGCATGGAGGATTGGGGATCATGCTTGATGATGTTTTAGCTGCTGTACCTGCCTGGTGTATTATGCAAATTTTAGCCTGGAGCCTCACTTGATGAATGAGAATCATAAAGAACTGATTAGTATAGGGCTAACAGTTGGTATTATTATTTTCTCACTGTATATCATTCATAAATTCATCCCTTCCATGATTTGGGCTGCTATTATTGTGATAGCAACGTATCCTTTGTATGCGAGATGGCGTAAATTATTTGGCAAAAAACACAATGTATCTGCTTTTTTATTTACTACATTGATGGGTTTGCTTTTTCTTATTCCTTTGAGTTGGCTGATAGGGATTCTGATTAAAGAATCTCAATTATTTATTAATTTTTTGCAACATATTAATAAAGAGGGAGGTGCCGCCCCTGAATTTTTTAAAAATATTCCATTGGTGGGAAGTGATTTAATTCAATATTGGGATGAAAAGATTGGTAAGCCAGGAAATATCAAAGAGTTCTTATCCAATTTGCATTTAACTTTAACCCCAACCAGTTATTACATTAAACAAATTGGAGTCAATCTGGCTCATCGTAGTTTTCAAGTAGGATTCACCTTGTTGACTCTCTTTTTCTTCTATCGCGACGGGGATAAATTGCTATTACAAATTCAGCACGTAGGGGAATATTGTCTAGGGGACAGATGGTTCCGCTATTCCGATAGGCTTCCCAGTGCACTACGAGGTACTGTAAATGGAACGATCGTGGTTGGTATAGGGGTCGGTGTATTAATGGGGGTTTGTTATGCCCTGGTTGGTTTCCCAGCGCCTACATTAACTGGATTTATTACAGCATTAGCCGCCATGATCCCTTTTGTCGTTCCAGTGGTTTTCGTTATTGTAGCTTTGATCTTACTTTCAGTCGGCAGCTTGGTCGGTGGCATTATCGTGCTGGTTTGGGGAACACTGGTTATGTTCGTTGCTGATCATTTTGTAAAGCCGGTGCTAATAGGTGGAGCCATACAATTGCCTTTTCTGGCCGTGCTGTTCGGTATTTTAGGCGGTGTTGAGACCTTGGGTTTATTAGGTTTGTTTTTAGGTCCTATGGTGATGGTTTTGTTTGTAACCTTGTGGCAGGAACCACAAGGCCACAGACGAGCATCAAGTTGATTTGTCAAAGGTAAAGTTGATACCGACATTGAACGTACTGAGAGTATATCGTTTGTTATTGAAGTCAGACATACTATTGGTCGTGAGAAAGCGGAAGTCCATGGCAAGCCAGGCGAAATCGTCCATCAGATAGCCTACACCTATAATGCCTTGCCCAGCTCCAGTAACTTTAGTATCACTAGCTCCAAAAGAGGGTGGTAGACGGCCTAATACTGTTTTTACAAAATTACTTCTGTTTTGGATGCGCACTTGCCCTGCCCCTAAACCAATATAAGGGACATAAGTACTTTCCTGTACCGAACTAAAAAAATCATAGTACAGGTTGAGCAGGCCATAGAGAGCCGCGCTACTCCCATCATAACCTGTTCCATTCACCTGAAAATTGTCATATCCCCCAGGGGGGGCTCCAGGAGGGCAAAATCCAGTTGGTGTTAGAACATTGGGACTTTGCAGAGTACATGAGCTTATAGTTAAAGGACCAGTTGATATTCGGTTATAGAGTATTTCACCTTCAATACGGTAGTGACTTATTTTATAACCTAAAACAGCACCTCCCCCTCCAGAAATTGAGCTATATTTGATGCTTCCCGTATATATATTATTATCTTCATAAGTAAACATGATATCTTCACCAGAAGGTCCATGACTGACTTCACCTAATATTCCAACATAAAAACCCTGAGGCTGGTTGAAAGCAAAAGTTGAACTGCTTAATAGCAGACTGGATAGTACCGAGAGTTGAATTAACTGCTTCATCACGCATCCTTACTTATAATTTCCTTGATCAAAACGATAGATAGCCCCCACGCTGGCCATATGAGCCTGGTATACTTTTCCAAAATTACTTGAATTATCCGTTGCAACATAGCGGTAAGCCAGGTTTGCAGCATAATTTTCTGAAAAATTGTAAGTCAAGCCAACAGTCCCCTGGTAGGCAAAAGCGCTATCCGTGGTGCTAAAGAAGGAAGGGAAAAATGGACCTATGCTGTCAAGTTCTGCTTTAAGGTTGGCATATCCAATACCCAAACCAATAAATGGTGAAATGGCGGGTAACATTTCTGGGCAGTCATAATATATATTGGCCATGATAAGATTGGCGGCTGTAAAGCCTGTAACACCAAGCTGCGTAATAAAATTAAGGTTAAAATGCTTCGTTTCAGCTCTCAGGTAAGTGTATTCTACTTCATAACGGATGGGGTTGCTTTGGTAGCCTACTCGTCCCCCGGCGTTATAGCCGTTATTGTATCCTACTTCATCGCGGAATACCCCATAAGCAAAATTGTATATATTAGGGGGTATATAAGTATAACCTCCAAAGACGCTGGTATACCACCCGTCTACAGGTACTGCAGCAGAAGCAACACCAGTAGCTAATAAAGCTGTAGTAAGTAATGTAATTCTCATGACATCCCTTTTTTTATTATTATTATTTTTAACTGATTCATGTTAGCGGTTTGCCTTAAATTTGCAAGTTTTCTATTGTGCTTTATTGCGCAATTTAAATTTTAAATCTCAGTTAGTTCAAGGATTTTGTTACTTGTATAAAAATCTCATTAGGGTAAGATGAAATTTGGACTAGGAACAAGGAGTGTTATATGCCCTCAAAGGATGGAAAGAGATTACTGGATATAGTAGACAATTTAAACGAATTTGCTGAAAAATTATTGAATCGAATTGCTGATGAGTCCGAAGAGGGATGTAAGCAATTAATTAGTGCTATCGACGCAGCAAAGGAACGTTACAAGAAACCTATCGATTCCTGGATCAAGGGTTGGATTTATAAATTTACCCGCACTCGTGGGCAAGAGATCGATTCTGCTATTGTGGGCATTGAGGCAGACCCCGACTCCTATACCCGATTACAAGAATTTAAGTTATTGGTCGGGAAAGGTGAGTGGAACCATGGTTCATTTAATTATTATTTATTTGATGAATTGATAAAATTAGTACCTGGGTATCAACCCTTGGAAAGCGAATTAGTGCATCCAATTATTTTAAAGCTCAGAGAAAAAATAAATAAAAGAATTGATGAGTTTATGTCGCAATTCCGAGTCAATCAAAAATTAATAGAAGATCGAAAGCGAGAATTGTTACAGACCCATCAAAGTGCTCAGAAATTTGTCGATAATGTTTCGATTGCTAATAATTTGGAATCAGCTAAAAAATCAGCAAAAGAAAATAAGAGTGTTATCCAATTTTGTTTGATTTTTATAAATGATATTTGGAAGCTTTCCTGGATAGATGCAACAGGGAAAGTGTATGCTCTGGAGCCCGGGGAAGAGTTAATTCAAATTCTAATAGATGGAAAAATCAAGGATATTGATAATCTAAGTGTTTTGCATTTGAAGCAGCTTAAACAAGAATGTGTAAAAGCCAGAGAGACACTTTTAGGACGAGTTCAACTACTGATCAATCCGAAAGATCCGAGGTCTCAAGTTGATCTGACTAATGATATGTTAAAAGAAAATGGTACTTCCGCTACTTTTGTTTTGCGCGGTAAACCTAATGAGTATTCGCTCTGGTGGATAAATACATTAGGTTCCGCACATGAAATTTCATTAGAATCCTATTCATCAATGAAAAAATGGTTAAATGATCAAAGTCATCCGTTAAAGGAAGAACATATTCCTCAACTTAAGACTTATTTATTGAATGTAAATACTATCAAGTCCATTGATGTCAAGGAGGATATGAAGGAATTTAAAGCTCAATTGCAAGAATGTTTAGCTGCTGGGCCAAAATCGAAAATACCTCCTGTTAGTAGCACAATCAAAACTACAACTGTGAAAAAATTGGATTTGCGTTTATTTGGGGATATTGAGCGTTGTTTGGGTGGTAAGCTAAGTAAAATACAGGAAGAAAAGATTGGATCAAAAAATCCAGAAAAACTTAATCTAAAAAAATATGAAAATCTTTCTACCCTGTTTAGTAACCGGGCTAAAGACATAGAGCAACAAGAAGGCCAACAATCAAAACTGAGTAATGGATCTATAACATCTGTTTAGTGATCTAAAAGCCATCGAATGGCTTTTAGATTGAACCCAGGTTAATTATAACCATTGGTTATAGGATATCGCCAATCTTTACCAAAAGCCAGGTTGCTGATTTTTATCCCTGGAGCAGCCTGGCGTCTCTTATACTCGTTACGTTTAATTAATTGAATGACTTTATTGACCACTTGGGGTTCGAATCCCTTCGCGATAATTTCAGTGGGACTTAAATTCTGTTCCATGTAAGCCATGATAATGGCATCAAGTATATTATATTCCGGTAAACTATCCTGGTCAGTCTGGTCTGGTCTCAATTCAGCGGAAGGAGGTCTGGTAATGACGCGCTCAGGTATGACAGGTGAAGTTTGGTTTCTATACTTTACTAATTCATACACCTGAGTTTTGAGCACATCTTTTAATACGGCGAATCCACCAGCCATATCGCCGTATAAAGTAGCATAACCAACAGCAGTCTCACTCTTGTTACTGGTGGTAAGCACCATTTTCCCAGTTTTATTAGATAAAGCCATAAGCAACATGCCACGTATTCTTGCTTGAATATTTTCTTCGGTGATATCAGCAGGTAAATCTTTAAAAACAGGATGGAGTGTTTCCATCATGGATAGAAACACCGGCTCAATTGGTAGAATAGAATAAGCCACCTTAAGTGTCATCAATTGCTCTAAAGCGTCTTCATTGCTGATGGAAGCGGTATATTGAGAAGGCATCAAGACCGCATGAACTTGTTCTGCTCCCAGGGCATCTACAGCTATTGCCAATGTTAAGGCGGAATCAACACCTCCCGAAAGACCGAGCAATACACCAGGAAAATTGTTTTTTCTGACATAATCTCTGGTGCCACAAACCAATGCTTTATAAATTAGGGCCTCTTTGTCCAGGTATGGGGTGATTGGCCCTTTTACCCTGGTATTATCTATATGAACAGTACATAAATTCTCTTCGAAGGCTGGAGCAAGGGCACAGATGGTGCCTTGATTATCCATAGCGAAAGATTGTCCATCAAAAAGCAATTCGTCCTGCCCACCTATTTGATTGACGTAAATGCTTGAAACTCCTTGTTGAGCATAGGATTTTAAAAGTTCTTCTCTGAACTGGTACTTACGATAATCAAAAGGAGAGGCATTCAAGCTTACTAAAACAGAAATACCACTTTTAATCAAATCGTCGACAGGACCTTTTTGCCACAGATCTTCGCATAGGCAGATCCCCAATTTATGATTTTTAATTGATAATACACAAGGATCTTTTATACCAGGTGTAAAATATCTGGCTTCATCAAAGACTCCATAGTTGGGGAGTTTTTGCTTATGATATTCTCTAATCTTTTGCCTTTGATGAAAAATGCTGAAACTATTGTAGCAGTTTTCTTTATGCATCATTGGATGTCCAACGACAGCATAACAATCTTTGATGGTATCCTGAATATTCTTGAGATATTGCATTATTTTATCATGATATTCCTTACGAAAGAGAAGATCCTCTGCTGGATAACCGGATAGAGCCAATTCTGGAAAAATAATGACATCATGATTCGCTTGGTGGGTTTTGATTATTTCGATAATTTTATTGGCGTTCGCTTCAATAGCTCCTACCGTAGGATTGATTTGAGCCATAAGTACTGTCAAGGGTGCATTCATGAAAGTCTGTTAAATAATTGGTATATTGAAATTGTAGCTTAGGGGACATTGATATTGCTACAACTTGAGGTGATGTCATTCGTGTTAATTTAACAATTTTTTATTTTTTGCAGTCAGTTAGCGTTGAACGAAAGGGATTTGCATTTTGTCCGCTCCCTTACGGTCGCGGCTCGGTTTATGCCATAATCCTAAGTGGTTCGATTTGAGCTGGAACCCGATCCGCGACCGAAATGGAGTGGATAAATGAAACCAATTTCGCAGAAAAAATCAGCCAATCATGACAATATTGATATTCTATAATTGTCAATAAGCTTAAAAAGTGACTACAATATACGATTTTTCCTAGATAAATCCAAAGTATGTTAAATGAAGCAATATCAACAATGCCAGAGGCTTTTGAAGCTAAAATATTGCTTCGGGGGGAAGAGTATTTTCAAAAAGGTCAGGTACTCAATATTCGATTAAGTGAAGGGCTTATCAAAGGGAGAGTGAAAGGTAGTTCGAGCCAAATTTATGATGTGCATATGGACTTAAAATCATGGCCAACGAAACCATCTCGATGTACATGTCATTATCAATATAATTGTAAACATGCAGCAGCTTGTCTTTTCGCCCTACGTGATAGAGAAAAAATTAGTTTGCAGTCACATACATCTAATAAGTTAGATAGAAAATTAGATACCTGGTTAAAAAATTTGCGTGCCCAGGAAGCCTCAGAAATAAAAAAGCAAGAGGCCACACATCATCTAACTTATTTAGTTGATTTAAAACTCGGGGGTTACGAACACAAGGTAAGCATCAAATTAGCATTGGCCAAGTTGTTAAAAAGAGGCGGTTATGGAAAAAAAATAATTTTCAATACTTTGGCGAATTCAAAAAAACAACATTTTATAGGCGATGATAATGACATAGTGGCGCAGTTGTTATTTAAATGTAATGTATCTGGCTGGTTTGACAATCTTACGATTCGGAATAGTGAGCTTCTTGACAGGATCATTTCAACTGGAAGAGCATTTTTTATTGAAAATGAGGATACCCCTATTCAGAAAGGAGCCAGATTGACAGGTAAATGCCAGTGGATTTTATCCTGGAATGGCAATCAGATTTTAAAATTGAGACATGATAATCAAGATATCGAGCCATTATTATTGGATGACAGTTGGTATTTTGATATTACAAATTCAGTAATGGGGCACTTGGATTCTCCATATCCAGTGAAACAATTACGCCATTTGTTAGATGCTCCTCCCATTCCCCTTGATCAATCTGAGTTATTGGCTAAAAAAATGGCCAAAAATTGTCCTGAATTTCCCATGCCAAATGTATTTAATAAAAAGGAAACGAGACAAGTAAAGCCTGTTCCCGTGCTGATTTTAGATACAGTAAATAAACCGGATGAGGACAGCTGGATTTATGATAAAGAAGAAAATGCACCACTTTATATTGCAAAAATTATTTTTGATTACGAAGGACTGCTCATACCATTTGAAGAAGAATGTGACAAAGTGGTTTCTTTGAAAGAAGGAGTCTTAATTGAATATCAACGTGATCAAAAATTTGAAGAGTTGAAAATTGAAGAGTTGAAAAATTCCATTGATTTGGGAGTGTTTCATCAGTGGGAAAAATATAATTGGGATTTGCCTGAACACTCCATCTTTGTTTTAAAAAATGTGGAGACAGTTTCTGATTTGGAAAGTATTTACCACCAAGCACTACCGTATTTAAAGAGTCAGGGATGGCGTGTGGAGTTTGCAAGCCCATTTTATCAAGAGGTTGTTTCCGCTGATGAAGTGGAATGGTATTCCGACTTACAGGAAAGTACGACCGATTTTTTTTCTTATCAACTGGGTATTCTGGTTGAGGGCAGGCCAGTGAGTATTGTGCCTCTGGTTGCTGACTTAATTCAACGCTATGGAGGAGATGACTTAGATAATTTGCCTGATAATCAATTAGTGAAACTTCCATTGCAGGATGGTCGTTTATTGCAATTGCAAATGGGGCGAATTAAACCCTTGGTACGTTTATTATTACAGTTTGGCTTGCGACAAATTGATCAAAACCAACAATTGCAGATTGATAAATACCAATTCATATTAATGCAGGAAGCGGAGTTAGCTATCGCTGCCACTAAATCGCGTTGGCGAGGGGCAGAGTCGTTAAGAGAAGAGTTAAGGAAATTAGTCAAATTAACCGATTTACCAGAAATAATAGCTCCATCTGGTTTAAAAGCTCATTTAAGAGATTACCAACATTACGGATTAAACTGGTTACAGTTTTTGCGTGTCAGTCGATTTAATGGTGTGTTGGCGGATGATATGGGACTAGGTAAAACGGTACAGACGCTTGCTCACTTACAATATGAAAAGGAGCAATCAAGGCTAAATAAAGCCAGTTTGATAATAGCTCCTACCAGTCTTGTTGGTAATTGGCTGGCAGAAGCCAAGCGATTTACACCCGATATAAGGGTATTAGTCTATCACGGTATTGATAGGCATCAGGACAATTTTGATGACTATGATTTGGTTATTTCTACTTACGGATTAATCCACCGGGATAAAGAGAAATTTGTTGGTTACCCATTTTATTATCTTATTTTGGATGAAGCGCAATTTATTAAAAACGCCCGGACAAAAACTACTCAAGTCATTCAGCAATTAAAGGCTTTACATCGTTTATGTCTTACTGGAACTCCTTTAGAGAATAATTTAGGAGAATTGTGGTCTTTATTTCATTTTTTAATGCCAGGACTCTTAGGCGATGCAAAGCAATTTAGACTTTGGTTCAGAACACCTATAGAAAAATATGCGGATATGGAAAGAAGAGATTTGCTAGCAAGAAGAGTACAGCCTTTCTTGTTACGTCGAACCAAAAATCAAGTAGCCAATGAGTTACCACCCAAAACGGAGATGACTCGAACTATAGAATTAGTGGGTGCACAACGAGATTTGTATGAAGCAATCCGCATGAGTATGGAGAAGAAAGTCAGAGATGCTATTGCAAAACAAGGCTTAGGAAAAAGCCATATATTATTACTTGATGCATTACTGAAATTACGCCAAGTGTGTTGTGACCCAAGATTGTTATCAATGTCTGAAGCAGCTATTGCTCATGGCACATCATGCAAGCTCGATGCTTTAATGGAGTTACTTGATAATTTAGTCGAAGAAGGAAGACGGGTATTGGTGTTTTCACAATTTACTTCCATGCTGAAGTTAATTGAAGAACTATTAATCGCAAAGCAATATGATTATTTAAAATTGACTGGACAAACGCAAAACAGGCAGGCTTTGGTAGAGCGATTTCAACAAGGTAATACACCAATATTTTTAATTAGTTTGAAAGCTGGTGGTACAGGGCTTAATTTAACCCGAGCGGATACAGTAATTCATTATGATCCCTGGTGGAACCCTGCTGTTGAAGATCAGGCTACCGATCGAACACATCGAATAGGACAGGAAAACCCTGTTTTTGTTTATAAATTGATTACATCAGGAACTGTAGAGGAAGCAATTCTTGGGATGCAAGAGAAGAAAAGGCAGTTAGTCGATGGAATCTTGTCTGCCGATGCTTCTAAATCAATGAGTTTGAGTGAAGACGATTTGAATCAATTTTTTATGCCTTTATGAATAAAAATAACTGTGGATAGAGCTTCTTATCCGCTCCCTTACGGTCGCGGCTCAGATTATGGTTCAAACCGGGCGGTCGCGGCTCAGATTATGAATCAAACCGAGCAGCGACCGTAAGGGAGCGGATAATGCGGCCTAACATCCGCCATACATTTATTAAAGATTTCAGTAGCAAAGTTGTTTATCATAGCTTATGCTTTATTAAGCTTTTGTGTAAGTTACGTTAGTTCCAGAAATATCTATCAATTATGCAAAGGCTTATTGATTCAATTACGGAGATCGGTTATGAAATTATGGAAAGTGTTGTGTAGTTTTGTAATTGCTGTATGTTATTTACCATTAGCCTTTGCAGCATCACAGTCTCCTGCAGGTACCTGGACAACTATTGATGATAAAACAGGAGCTAAAAGGGCAGTAGTTAATCTTCATGTTTCAAATGGTACTTTAAGTGGCACTATCGTTAAAGTATATCCTCAACCCGGCGATACCGGAATTTGCTCTAAATGTCCTGGCGCATTTAAAGATAAAAAAATCCAAGGTATGACTTTTGTTTGGGGATTGAAAGACGAAGGCAACGGGGTTTGGAGTGGCGGCTCTATCCTTGATCCTAAAACAGGAAAAATTTATAAAGCCAAAATGACACTGGAAGGTAATAAGCTTTATGTAAGAGGATATGTTGGAATATCTGCTCTGGGACGTACTCAAACCTGGATTCGATAAAAGTCGTTTTTAAGATTTTTTAACATATGAGTGTAGGTTAGTGCTAAACTCTCCGTTAACCAGAGTTAAACACTAACCTGCATTTTGCTTTTGGTGTTATTATAATTTGAGTTTGAATTAAGAATATTTTTAAATAGATTATCTATTCACTAATTCCCTAATAAATTGTTATTACCATGCTTGATTTGCAAATACCCAAAAAAACAGTTGATCCACTAAAACGTCCCCCGCATTCGGTTGAGGCTGAGCAATCCATCATTGGTGGTTTAATGTTGGACAACCAGGTTTGGGATAAGGTAAGTAATAAACTATGTGAAGCCGATTTTTATCGTACAGAACATAGAATTCTCTATAGAGCCATCTCTGCTTTAGCTAAAAAAGATCAGCCTTTTGATGTGGTAACTCTTCTTGATGCTTTGAAATCTCATAATGAGCTGGATGATGCTGGTGGAGAAGCCTATTTATTTGAATTGGCTAATAATACTCCAAGCGTGGCTAATGTGACGGCCTATGCTGATATTGTTCGAGAAAAATCAGTACAAAGACAACTTATAGCCGTAGCAACGGAAATTGCCGATTCTGCCTATAATCCTGCGGGAAGAGAAGTACCTGAATTATTAGATATGGCAGAAACAAAAGTCTTTGCTATCGGGGAACAGACAGCAGGTGATGGTGGCCCGGAGAATATTAAATCGATCCTGGTTCGGGCAGTAGAAAAAATTGACGCCCTTTATCATAATGGTGATGCCATTACAGGTCTTGCCACAGGCTTATCTGATTTGGATGAAATGACCTCAGGTTTGCAACCTTCTGACTTGATTATTGTTGCTGGTCGGCCTTCAATGGGAAAGACAACTTTAGTAATGAATATGGCTGAACATGCCGCAATAAAGGCCAGTAAGCCCGTATTGGTTTTCTCTATGGAAATGCCAGCTGATTCCTTGGCAATGCGAATGATGTCTTCCCTGGGACGTATCGATCAGCATCGGATTCGTACTGGTAAATTGGATGACAATGATTGGCCTCGTGTGACGTCGGCAGTACATATGCTTTCTGAAGCTCCTTTATTTATAGATGATACTCCTGCTTTAAGTCCTGGGGAAATGAGAGCTCGATCTCGGCGTTTAGCAAAAGAGCAAGGCTCATTGGGACTTATTGTTGTGGATTATTTGCAATTGATGAAAGTACCTGGTTTTAATGCTGACAACAGAACAGCTGAAATTTCCGAAATCTCCCGTAGTTTAAAATCTCTGGCAAAGGAGCTGCAAGTTCCAGTGATTGCCTTATCCCAGCTGAACCGAAGTTTAGAGCAGCGAGCAGATAAAAGACCAGTCATGTCCGATTTAAGAGAGTCAGGAGCAATTGAGCAAGATGCTGACTTAATCTGTTTTATTTATAGAGATGAAGTATATAATGAAGACAGTCCTGATAAAGGTACTGCTGAAATCATTGTTGCCAAACAAAGAAATGGACCTATAGGCAAAGTCAGAGTGGCCTTTTTGGGTAAATACACGCGATTTGAAGATTTGGCATTTAATGGTTATCAAGGGGTAGAATAGGGTGTCAAGACCTACACGTTTGGTAATAGAGCCTAGTGCTTTATTGCATAATTTATCACAAATAAAACATTTGGCTCCAGGCAAGAAAATTATCGCTATGGTTAAAGCGAATGCCTATGGTTGTGGGGTAAAGGAAGTTGCCCCTGTTCTTGATGGGCGTATTGACGCTTTTGGTGTGGCTTGTCTTGAGGAAGCGCTTGCTATTCGAGCTTTAGGGGTTGAAACCCAGTGTATTCTTTTTCAGGGGGTATTTAGTTCTGATGAGTTGTTGGTAGCAGCTGAGAATGAATTCGCCTGCGTTCTCCATCACCCACAGCAAGTACAATGGCTAATCAATACCTCACTACCTAAGCCATTAAAAATATGGGTTAAGGTCAATACTGGCATGCACAGGCTTGGATTTAAAATTCATGAATTGCAAAAAGTGATGAAGGCATTACAGGCCTGTTTTTGGGTGGATAAAGAGATAGGGTTAATGACCCATTTAGCCTGTGCTGATGAATCCCATAGACCTGAAAATCAACAACAGATCTCTTTGTTTCAGGAGATATCTATCCCTGGATTTAGCCAACGTAGTATTGCTAATTCTGCTGCAATCATTTCTTTTCCTGACTCGCAAGCCGATGTCGTGAGGCCGGGAATTATGTTGTATGGTGTTTCTCCTTTTGCCAATCAAACAGCCAGAGACTTAGGCTTGATTCCTGTTATGCGCTTTATTTCTGCAATTAGCGCGATTCATGAGAATCCTTCTTTAGCTCAAGTAGGTTATAGTGGAACCTGGAAAAGCGATAAACCCACGCGAATCGGGATTGTTGCGGCAGGTTATGGTGATGGGTATCCAAGACATATTTCCGAGAATACCCCTGTTTGGGTAAGAGGAAGAGAAGTTTTTATTGTGGGTAGAGTCTCTATGGATATGCTGGCTATTGATTTGACCAATCATACCGATGTTGAAATTGGGGATCCCGTTGAACTTTGGGGAACTCATATTTTAGTGGAGCGTATCGCCAAATCAGCGGGGACGATAGGATATGAATTGTTGTGTCAAATTTCTGAACGAGTGCGCTATAAATAAACTATGGATAATAACTGTTCGTGATGATAGAATGGCAACCGATTTTGTAACTCTTTAATCAGGTGAACTGTAATGAAAAAATTAACTGTTGCATCGTTATCTTTATCATTTATGTTAGTTGGCTGCGCTCCGATGAATAAGGAAGGCGTGGGTACAATTACTGGTGGTGTAGTAGGCGGATTGCTTGGTAGCCAGTTTGGTGGTGGTTCAGGTAAGGTTGCAGCTGCTGGGGCTGGTGCATTATTAGGGGCTTTCCTGGGTGGTCAAATTGGAAAGACTATGGACAAAGTAGACAGGCTTGAAATGCAGCGAGCCTTGGAAACAGCTCCAACTGGTAAGGCTGTGGCATGGTCAAATCCAGACACAGGTTATCGTTATACCGTACAACCAACACGAACTTACTATCAAGCTCAGCAACCTTGTCGAGAATACATCACAAAAGCTATGATTGGTGGTAAAACCCAGCAAATTTATGGTAAAGCCTGTCGTCAGGCTGACGGGTCCTGGCGTGTTGTGAATTAATTCATACTTACGATTGTTGGGTAGTCGTTAGACCCAGCAATAGACTTCTTTCCCACCTCAATAGAGTTTGGAAAGAAGTCTAATCATGTTCCACTCCTTCTGTTCCTTGTCAATTCTCTTAGAAAAAAAGCTTCCTTATTTCATCAATTGGACTTAACAGCCCTTGTTTTGTGCTATATTTATACAGCGAGTTATTAATTTAGTTTTTCTCAGGGAGAGTGAAATGGCTCACTTAATTCATAGTATATTACCAGTCCCTCCAAGGAAAATTGCTTATATTCATCCGGAAGATAGTGTAAAAAAATGTATTAAACTGATGGTAGAAAAGGATATTGGTGCTTTAGTTGTTTTTGATAATGATAGTAACTTGATTGGTATAGTGAGTGAAAGAGATATACTTCGTTGCTATTTTCATCAAGAGCTTAATTTGGAAACTGCAAAAGTACTTGATGTTGTTTATACGGATGTTTCGATTTTAAGTCCACATGATTCTGTAGAAAAAGCCATGCAAGTCATAACAGAAACCAAAAGAAGGCATGTGTTAATACAAGAAGAGGGTGAATTATTAGCAATATTGTCAATTGGGGATGTGTTGTATCATATCTTGGAAGATAAAATGAGGGTTATTGAGCATTTAGAAAACTATATTCATACGTAATCGATAAACTCTTCTATTTAAATAATGAGTCATAAGATTTTATTTTAAGGATTAATTAAAGTCTCTTTGACATTTCATTTTATAATATACTCTAAAATGCCTATACCTAGGGACGTGGAAATTGTGTATATATCAATATATTTGATCTGTTTCAGTCAAATTAAATCATATGGTTCTCTAGCTCTTTCCTTAACTAAAGAAGAGTTCTGAATGACAACCTTATGTGTGAGATATTAAATTAAGCTTTTACCCTGACCAGGGCAAGATCATACCATTTTGAGTTAATTTAATGCCTTTATTTTGCTCTAGTAATCGTTATCCTGAGCGAAACGAAGAAACTCCCCTCACTTGAACATTGGAATATTATCTTCAGTAGATCCTTCCTTCGCTAAGGATGACATCGTTTTGTTTATATTGTAGGCAAAATATGATTTTGCCCTGTTATCGTGGCAGGACTATTTTATCTAATCGAAACACAGTGCTATAGTAATCATTTACTATAAATAATGCCTGAAACTATGAAGCTAATCTTTCGATGGACACTTGTTTTTCTTTTGCTCAGTAGCCAGTTATGGGCAATTCAATCTTCATCTCCCTGGTACTCAGAAGAAAAAGGCAAAGGGGTTGTTATTAATGTGGAATTATACCTTTCTTCGACTTGCCCACATTGCCATAAGGCGGATGAATTTTTCAAGGAAATCGAAACAGATTATCCGTGGCTGCATGTGGAGCGTTATACCATTGATAAAGATAAAAAGGCTTTAGAGCGTTTTAGTAATTTATTAACAGAACTTAATCGATATGATTTTGCAGTACCTTCCATATTTTTTTGTAATTCACGTTGGGTTGGATTTGCTACTGCAAAGACAACTGGGAAAGATCTGTTAAATGGCATTAAATACTGTAAACAGGAAATTGAGAAAAATGGAAAATTAACCTCTGCCACAGAGAGTGTGCTAAACCGATGGGGAAATGCGAATTTATTTGACTCCAGTATAACTGGGGCTCCGACTGCAAATACTTTTATTTTTGTTGTGGCTTTAATCGATGCAGTTAGCCCATGCGCTTTCTTTACCATAGCAGCATTTTTCGCTTTTTTATTTATGCTGGACAGGAGAAAGCTTCAATTAATTACAGGCTTAATATTTATTTTAACGGTTGGGGTTGTTCATTATTTCCAACAGGTCTATCCAAATGTATTTTTTGAATTGCTCCCATGGTTACGTGTTCCAGCAGCATTGATAGGTTTGTTTGCCTTTTATTTTACTGGCCAATACCATAGAAAACGCTCCGTTCAGCATTTATCTATCGTGTTGGCTTGTTTATTAGCACTTATGGTTCAACTGTTTCAACAAACCTGTTTGATGAATTGGTCCTATGTTTTTGAACAATGGGTACATAACCAAAACATATCAGGAGTTCGAGCCGGACTATATCAATTTATTTATCAGATGATGTACGTCTTACCTTTAATTATTCTGATGGGATTGTATTTGGTTTTAATCAAGGTTCATTTTTTCGAAAAATTTAAGCCAAAATTAGCTACTATCGGGTTGTTATATATTTTAGCTATTGCATTCTTGTTAATAATTTATCCATATGCATTATCTAACCTGGCATTATCATTATTTTTAATTGTCCTTTTAAGTATTTCGGGTTTGTTATTAACCTGGTTTAATAAATCCAGAAATAGTTGAAATTTAAAAGGATTAAAAATAAATTGTAAACTCTGATTATCTTTATATTTTTGGCATACAATTAACATAAATTGGGTGTCGCATAAGTCTATAGCTTATGGAGAAATACTGACCATGGATGATAATTCAGAATTTAAGCATTTATTTCCAATTGCTGTGGATGTTGTAGAAGGAAGGAGCTACAAGTGGTGTGGTTGTGGTAAAAGCGAAACGCAACCGTTCTGTGATAAAGAGAACTGTGGTGAGAAAGCAGTTTCTTTTATAGCGGACTTAACAGAGGAGGTTTATTTTTGTAATTGCAAACAAACCAAAAATCCACCTTTTTGTGATGGATCACATGCAAAAATTTTGCTTGAAGTAGTTAAAAATAGGCAAAAAAAATAGACTGCTTTCCAAACTTGCTGATGTGGGAAAGTGCGATTAGAAACGGAGCACGGAACTGGAGTGTACACCTTAGTATATGAGAATTTGAGCACTGTATCGACGAAGCAATTTCCCACTGCAGTAGAATTTAGAAAGAAGTCTAATGAACTGGAAGGGAATCCTTAAATGATAGATCACGAATTAAAGAAAAAGATTGTTAACACAATCAGTCAATATGAACACAAATGCGACAAAATGCAAAACCAAATTAATACACTGAGAAGTGTCATTAATCAATTGATAATCAATCCTATTGGAATCAACTATGAATTGGATGATCGTCTTTCACAATTAAGAAATTATCTAGATACTGAGTTTGATCCTGTCGTGATAGAAAAAAAGGTGAAGCGTTTAGCAGAAATGCTTTCCAGGATGCAAAAGAAAAAGGCAGAAAATTCACGCCTGGTTAATGGACTAATTAGACAAGGGACTGAATCTATTAGTCGTATTGCTAATAAATCTCAAGATAAAAGGGCTGTTACCAAATTACAAAAAATGCTGGATACCGAGATGGAAAGTCATGCGATCCTGATCCATTTTAATCAAGTTTTAACGCAATGTGTTTCTTCAATTATTAAAGATCTGGAAGAGTTACCACAAACAGCAACGGCAAATGGTTCCAAAAAAACCGTTCAAAATGAGATTAGCTTAAAAGTAAATGACAGCTTGCAGCAATTACTTAATCATTTATCTATTCCTCAGGATTTGGATTCCAAGAGAGTAAACATACAAGTTAATTTAGAACATGGCCTAACTGATGAAGAACTTACTAAAGTTATTGACAGTTTAACGGAGTTGGTAGTTGATGCATTTAATGTTGAACAGAACAGATTCAAAGGATTTCTTCAACAGTTGACCAATCAGTTAAACGATTTCGATCTCTATTTAAGAGCATCCTGTGATTCTCGTAAAAAGGCTTCTGAAGACAGTCGTCAGTTAGAATCAGGAATCCAAGACAATCTTGATCAGATTAAGAACCATCTTGACAGTTCTAAAACAATTGAGGAGTTATCCTCCAAGGTCAGTCAAAATATAAAAATGATTGGTGATAGGTTAAAGGAATATCGCCACAATGAAAAAATCCGAGAGGAAGAGTATGAAAAGCAAGTGACTGAGTTGCAGGCAAGATTGCAGGAATCCGAACAAAATGCTGATGAAATAAAGAATTTGCTTTCTTTTCAGAAATATAGAATCAACCATGACAGTTTAACTGGTTTGCCTAATCGCGAATCGTATGATGAGCATATTTTGGATTCATTGCAGCGCTGGAAACGAAGTTCAAAAGTATTATCCCTCGCTGTATGTGATATCGATCATTTTAAGCGTATTAATGATAATTTTGGTCATCTTGCAGGAGATAAAGTTCTTAAAAAGGTGGCTATGATTTTTAAATCGTCAACCAGGACCGTTGATTTTATAGCCCGAATTGGAGGGGAAGAGTTTGTATTTATCTTTGAACAAACTAACAGTAAGGAAGCATTCAGAGTTTTGGAGAAATTACGTAAATTAGTGGAAGATTGTTTGTTTTATTATCGTGACAAAAAAGTAGATGTTACCGTTTCTTTTGGGTTAACCACTGTTATTGAAAGTGATGACATTGAATCCTTATTTATGCGCGCAGATAATGCTATGTATAAAGCTAAAAATGCGGGGAGAAACAGGGTTGAAGTGTTATAGTGGAATATATTCCAAATATTTTAGAGTATACGGTTTGAAGGATAAGACTCTAGACTGATATCGTTTGTAAATGAACTTGATCTTGTGCTTATGATTTGGGATCATCGTAAATTATTTATTTCAGGTGGTGCCATGAGCAAACTGATTGATATTCCCGTGGTAGTGGAAAGTGGGCAAAAATACAAGACATCACAGGGTGTTACGGCTATCAAAGATGGCGTAAAGTCCTCTGGCCAAAGTCATGAACGAATCCCAAAACCAAAGTGGTTACGTATCGTCAACCATACAACTCCTGCTTATCACCAAGTTAAAGAACAGGTTCAAAAGCATCGTTTGGCAACAGTTTGCGAAGAAGCAAAATGTCCGAATATTTCTGAATGCTGGTCTCATGGTACAGCAACCATTATGTTAATGGGATCAGTATGCACACGTGCTTGTCGATTTTGTTCTGTAGATACAGGAAATCCTCATGGTTGGCTTGATGCAGAAGAGCCGGAAAATACCGCTAATACTGTTGCATTAATGAATCTGGATTATGTGGTTTTAACTTCCGTTAATCGGGATGATTTACCGGATGGAGGAGCGAATCATTACGCACAAACCATTAGAGCGATTAAAAAGCGTTCACCTCGAACTAAAGTAGAGGCTTTAACACCAGATTTTCAAGGTAATGAGAGGGACGTTGCTGTCTTGCTGGATAGCGGTGTCGATGTTTTTGCGCAAAACGTAGAAACTGTTGAGCGCTTGACTCACCCGGTAAGAGATAACCGTGCGGGTTATCAGCAAACCTTGAATGTTCTTGCTTTTGCAAAAAAATATCGACCCGATGTTTTGACCAAAACCAGCTTAATGCTGGGATTAGGTGAAACCGATGAGGAAATTGTGCAAACGATGGATGATCTGCGTGCCCATCATGTGGATATTTTAACTCTGGGACAATATCTACAACCCACTAAAAATCATTTACCTATAGCACGTTATGTAACTCCTGAAACTTTTGCTGAACTAAGACAAATAGGTTTGAAAAAAGATTTTTTTGAAGTGGCTTCAGGTCCCTTGGTTCGATCAAGCTATAGGGCTGACCGAGTTTTCAAGAGGGATAATTTAGGACTTGATGTTTGATGTTAGCACATTGTCCTGTTTATATTTTTCCAATTGGCATAAATAATTTTTCCTCTTAATCGAATAAATTAGATATTCTATTAAACCGTTAAACCGTTCATGCTGAGGAGGTGCGAAGCACCGTCTCGAAGCACAGTCAAATGTAACACGATACACTCTTAACTTTTACGTTTTGAGTAATCTGATAATGCTTGCCAATCCCCATTTATTAAAGCCTCTTTCTTTCTCCGACTCCATCCTTTGATTTGTCTTTCAGCAATCAAGGCTTCTTCACGAGATATGAATTCTTGACTGTATTTTAATTGAATCGGTAATCTTGTGCTTGTATAACAACCAGGAATCATTTTATCTTGATGTTGCGCAAGGCGTTTTTCCAGATTATCCGTTTGACCTGTATAATAACTTTTATCACTGCATTGAAGAATATAAACCCAAAACATTTGGCCAACTTCCTATACTTAATGTTACGTATGCTTCGAGACGGTGCTTTGCACCTCCTCAGCATGAACGGCCTGATGAGAAATCCAATTTATGTAATTCGCCCTTGGGTTTTTATGTGAACCCTCTTCCAATTATCCATAATTAATTGAATAAATTAGATATTTTATCGATCCGTTCATGCTGAGGAGGTGCGAAGCACCGTCTCGAAGCATACACGAATGCAACAAAGTTCGCCCTCAACTTTTACGTTACGCTAACTCAATACCTCGTCTTTTCATGATTTTATGTAAATAATAAGCTACAAAATACATCAGCAGGCCAATCCCTAAAGCACTAATACCCATAATCAAATAATAATTTTTATAATAGGGTAAACTCTCAATAGCAGAATTAATATTTTCCGGTATGGCAACCCAACCCGCTATTCGTCCTGAAATGGCATTGGACATGGAGCTGGCCAAGTACCATACTCCCATGGCAAAGGCTATAGCACGTCCATCACAATATAATCCAATCATGCTAAGACCAATGGCACTGACCCACAATTCAGCAATTGAAATTAAAATATAAGTCAAAGCAATATAATTGCCATTAACTAATCCATTCGTAGCGTTTTGAGCTGCAAAGGCCATAACCAGCAGGGCAATGCCGGAAAGCATGGTGCCTGCAGAAAATTGATAGGGAATAGTGAAGCTAGAAAAAAATCTATAAAAACGGGGAAGCTGACTGCCAATCAGTAAAATGAGCAAGGGATTAAGCATCTGATATTGAGCTGCAGAAATTTTAAACCAAAGAAGACTTAAATCGGAGTTGCTTTCTGCAAATAAAACCAAGGTACTATTCATTTGGTTATATATAATGAAGAATACTATCGCTTCGATTATCAGTAATACAGCTATCATTTGTTTATTACGAATTTCTCCTTTAAGCATAATGGTTTTGATTAAAAACCAAAGAATTCCTAACGCGCATCCTGCACCTATTAATGTACTGGCTATATAAACATGGGTATAGGCATATAAGGTAAGAGAGTAGATGGCTGCAATATAAGCTATCAAGCGCAATAGGCCTTGATTAGAAAATTGGGATTTATCCTTACCCCAAATCACACTGTCATATATCGAGTAACGTTTTGCAAAATTCAAGGCAGCAATCGATTTACCAATAAAAGTTAAGGTAAGCACAGAAAGTGGACCATAACGACTTTCCAATAACACGGGTGCGATCATAGTGGCTAGTAATGCACCAACATTAATGGCCATATAATAATAAGTCATGGCCGATTTGGCTTTAATGGCATCATCGGAATAAATGTGAGAAACCATGCTTGATGCTGTTCCCATTAACAAGGAGTTAGTTGCTGGAATAAAGGCAAAGGCAATAATAAATAATTGATCCCCAAGGGAGCTGATAGTGTATCCACTTAACATGACTAATAAATAAGCACATGCCAGCATGATACTACCCAAGAGAATAGATCTTCTGACGCCAACGATGTTATCTGCCATGTAGCCACCCAAAATAGGCATTAAGTATCCTGTCGCTTGGGTGACACCGATAAAAGCATAGGCTTTGGCTTGGCTGTAGCCTAGTCCCTGAGCTATTAAAGGACGAGTTAAAAATAAAACCAGAACCGTATTTAGGGCATAAACAGAAAATTGGCTCCAAAAAGTAATAAAAATAATATTATTGGTTTGTTTCTGGCGAAGACTTAGTTCTGGAAGATAATTTTTAACTACTTGAGAAATCAATTTCACACCTCATTCCTAATATCAAGATATAAATTTTCTTGTCATCTCGAGCGTTAGCGAGAGATCTCCTGATTCGTGGTGAGATCCTTCACTTCATTCAGGATGACATCGTTCAGAGTGTGATCCTTCACTTTGCTCAGAATGACATTTTTTCTGATGTTTGTCCCCGATACCCTGGAGTGCTTGAGATGATGACTGCAAAAATGCATCGATACATCAGTCTTCAAGGTTATCATTTCTTGGCAAGAACTACATCAATAATATGAGTGTCATGGTAAGGAAAAGTAAATATCCTACTGAAAAGTCGTTTAAGGCGTTGAATTAAAAAATATTTTGGTAGCATACGTATCGATAAAGTATTAAGAAACCAGGTGCCCTCGATACCAAACAGTGCCAATTCATCAATATTATTAAGAGTAATGGGTATTTCAATGCGTTGATGATCAAGGATATTAAATTGATTTTGCTTGAAGGCCAGCAAGAGCTCTTCACGATTTGCAGCAACGGTTGTATTTTTGACTATGGATTTATAATAATGCCCAACAACCCTGCTTAATATAGTATCCTGAGCAATAAATTTAGCCAACTGTTGTTGGGCTACAGGAAAAGAGTCATACGTAGTTGTGATTAAAGAAAAGTGACCGTTGGCTCGTGTTAAATATTTCGCCTCATCAAAGAGGACATTAATAGGGATGTAGGCATTAATAAAATGAGCCAGAACCAAATCCTGGCTATGTGCGGGCAAAAACTTATTGGCTTCCGCAGCGCTCCCTTCAATAGTTGTTAGAGGCAATGCTTCACTCGCTCGTTTCAACATTTCTGATGAAACATCAATCCCCGTGAAATCGGCTTTTGGCATTAATTGGTGTAATTTTTGCAGAAACGATCCATTACCAACTCCCAGATCAAGGATTTTATAATGAGGTTTTAACCCCAAATGAAATTTCCTCATCTGTTCAATGGCAACGTGATGACTTTCGCTAATTGAACCAAAACGATTAGCTGTCGCGTAATTTTCAGCGATTTGGTTATACATGGCCCGCAAGGACATGCAAAATTCCTGTTTAATACGATTTCTCAAGTATATCCTTAAAGGCGGCGATTGGCGACTATTGATTTTGAGAAATCTTTTGTTTTTAACGGACTTCACACAGTGAAAATAGGATTTGTTTAATACCTGTAATTTTTATTGTATACTGCCGTTTTTATAAAAATATATAAAGTCGGGATAGGAATTGATATGAGCAAAATTTATTCACCAAAGTCCATTGATTTATCAAGTTTTCAACTTCCAGATGAAAAGCTTCAAACAAAATATGGGTTGCCCAATAATGTAGAATTTTGCAGAAGTTGTGTTATTTCAAATCAAAGGCCTAATTCCGCTGTTGAGTATGAACATAAGAAAGAGTCAAAAAAACACACTATACATTTCGATGAGCATGGTATTTGTGATGCCTGCCGTGTGGCAGAACGCAAAAAATCAACTATTGATTGGGAAGAGCGAGATAGGCAATTGAGGGAGCTTTGTGATCGTTACAGAAGCAAAGATGGTTCCTATGATTGTGTTGTTCCTGGCTCTGGTGGAAAAGATAGTTTTTATGCTGCCCATGTATTAAAGTATAAATATGGGATGACCCCCTTAACTGTTACTTGGGCTCCGCATATGTATACCCCTTGGGGGTGGAGGAATTTTCAATCCTGGATACATGCCGGATTTGATAATTTCCTGTTTACTCCTAATGGTCGAGTCCATAGATTATTGACAAGACTTGCGGTTGAAAATTTGTTCCATCCCTTTCAGCCTTTTATGATAGGTCAAAAAGCCTATGCTCCCAAAATGGCTTTATTGCATAAAATCAAATTGGTAGTTTATGGAGAAAATGAAGCGGAGTATGGTAATCCGATAGGTGATACTGAATCTGCTAAAAGAGACTGGAAATATTTTACTGCAGAGGATAAAAGTAAAATCTTTTTAGGTGGTACCTCTGTTCAAGAGTTAAAAAGTGATTTCGGCTTAAATGATAATGATTTGGATGCCTATCTTCCAGCAGACCCACAACATATTGAAGATCAACAAGTGGAAGTGCATTATTTAGGCTATTATCTGAAGTGGCATCCACAAAGTTGCTATTATTATTCGGTAGAGCACGGTGGATTTGAAGCGTCTCCAGAGCGAACCCCTGGAACCTACAGTAAATACAATAGCATTGATGATAAAATTGATGATTTTCATTATTACACTACGTTAACCAAATTTGGTATAGGCAGAGCAACATACGATGCATCTCAGGAAATACGTTCAGGGGATATTACCCGTGAAGAAGGTGTTGCCTTGGTAAAACGTTTTGATCAAGAGTTTCCTGAGCGTTTTGCTGAAGAAATCTTTAAATACTTAAGTATGGATCCTAAAGAGTTTCCAATTGCTTCTAAAATGTTTGAGCAACCGATTATGGACAGAGCATACTTCATGGCTTTGGCGGACACTTTCAGATCACCTCATTTATGGAAAAAGGAGGGTGATCAATGGATATTGAGACATCAAGTTACTAATCACGCGAAACAAACTAGAGATTATCTGGAGACGGTTTAATGGGTAATGTCCGTTTAATTGCAAGACTCGATATCAAAGGTCCTAATCTGATTAAAGGGGTACATTTGGAGGGTCTGAGGGTTGTAGGAAATCCTAATGAATATGCTATGGCATATTATGCACAAGGTGCTGATGAATTAATATACATGGATACGGTTGCTTCGTTGTATGGGCGTAATAATTTATCTGAAATTGTAAAAAAGACCGCTGAAAATGTATTTATACCCATCACCGTTGGAGGAGGTATTCGGAGTGTTGATGACGTAAAGCAATTATTGCGCTGTGGTGCTGATAAAGTGGCAGTTAATACAGCTGCAACTAAAAATCCCACTCTTATATCTGATATAGCAAGAAGATTTGGCTCGCAGTGTATGGTTTTATCAATCGAAGCTAAGCGAACTTCAAATGGAAGATGGGAAGTAATGACAGATAATGGTCGCGAACACACAGGAATGGATGTTGTCGATTGGGCTGCAAATGGCGAGGAATTTGGGGCAGGTGAAATTCTCTTAACTTCTATTGATCAGGAAGGCACTCGTAAAGGCTTTGATCTGGAATTAGTGAAACAAGTTTCTCAAGCGGTTTCAATTCCCGTGATTGCAAGTGGTGGAATGGGATGTTTGGAAGATTTAACTGATGTAGTTTGTGGTGCTAAAGCTGATGCAGTAGCGATGGCCGATGTATTGCATTATAAGCGACTTAGTTTGTCAGAGATACGAAATTATGCATTAGCTAAAGGTATTCATGTGAGAACAATATGAGTTCAGTTTCAATTGTAGATTATGGTATTGGTAATTTATTAAGCGTAGCAAGAGCGTTTCAGTATTTTGATACCCTAGTTAATTTTGTAAATACCCCAGAAGAAATTATGCGTGCTGATCGCTTGGTTTTACCAGGAGTAGGCGCGTTTGAAGATGGGATGAAGGGGCTAACTACTTTAAACTTTATAGAACCTATAAAGCAATTTGCACATAGTGGAAAACCTTTTCTGGGAATTTGTCTTGGTATGCAATTGATGTTGACTAAGAGCATGGAGTTTGGTGAACATGAAGGACTTGATTTAATAGCTGGAGAAGTAGTTAACATCCCAATACATGGAGTTGATGGTCAACAGCATAAAATCCCACATATCGGATGGAATGAGTTGGTTACAACTCCTTTTGGAGAGGATTGGGAAGGCACAATATTAAAAAATGTCCCTGTAAATTCATCAGTGTATTTCGTACATTCCTACATGGCTGTACCAAGTGATCCTAAGAAGCGATTAGCAGATACAATGTACGATGGTCAGGCAATTAGTGCTGTGATAAAAGATGAAAATATTTACGGTTGCCAATTTCACCCTGAAAAAAGTGGGAAAGTAGGGTTGGAAATTATTAAGCAGTTTTTACAAATTTAGGATGCAGGAATTGAGAATTTTAGCAATAATACCGGCAAGAGCAGGTTCGAAACGACTCCCGGGGAAAAATATAAAATTGCTTGCTGGAAAACCGCTGATCGCTCACACTATTAATGCTGCTATTCAATCCGATTGCTGTGAGCAAATTGTAGTTTCTACAGATAGTCAGGAAATAGCAGACATTGCAATTCAACACGGGGCTTCTGTTCCGTGGTTAAGGCCCGCAAATTTGTCAGATGATTCGTCCAGTGTAGAAGATGCTGTGATTGACTTGTTAAATAATTATAAAAAAATTAATGTGTCTTTTGACAGTGTTTTATTGTTACAACCTACTTCTCCTTTTAGGAAGCCTGAAACGATAAGAAAGGCAGTTTTAATGCATAAAGCTATAGGTGATAGCGTTGTATCTATCAACAAAGTAAGCTTTAAACCTTCCTGGTACAGAACTATAGATAATCAAGGCAATTTGTGTTACCCCAATGTTTTTAAAGCAGCTGATGTTTCTGAAGAAAGTGAATCAATTTATAAATTGAATGGCGCGATTTATATAGCGACAACCGAGCAGATAATTTCTAAAAAATCATTTTATAGTGATCCAACGAAAGCCTTACTTATGGATAGCCCAATTGAATCTATTGATATTGATACTCCAATCGATTGGGCTCTAACTGAAAAATTAATGGAACTGAACCAAGAGGTTTTAGTATGACTTGTTTCATCATTGCAGAAGCGGGTGTTAATCATAATGGTGATCTTCAGCTGGCTAAAGAACTAGTTTATGCAGCCAAAGAATCAGGGGCAGATGCGGTAAAATTTCAAACATTTAAAGCGGATGCGTTAGTCAACAAAACCGTAGGGAAAGCAGAATATCAAAAAAATAATGCTCCAGAATCCACAACTCAATATGAGATGCTTAAAGCATTGGAACTATCGGAAGACGATCATTATTTGTTAAGTGAACTGGCAAATTCATTGGACATTGAATTTATGTCCACCGGATTTGATGAGCAAAGTATCGATTTTCTTATCTCTTTAGGTGTGAAAAGATTAAAAATACCTTCAGGTGAAATTACCAATATCCCTTATTTACAGCATTGTGCCAGCAAAAAATTACCTTTGATCATTTCAACGGGCATGTGTGATTTGGATGAAGTGAGGACTGCCATAGATACCGTTAAACCGTATTATGAGGGCTCTTTATCTGATCATTTGGTTTTATTGCATTGTACCTCCAATTACCCAGCCGCTTATCAGGACGTGAATTTGAAAGCCATGCAGACCCTGGCTAACCAATTTCAATTGCCTGTGGGATATTCAGACCATACCTTAGGTATTTTGGTGCCAACACTAGCAGTAGGGATGGGTGCTTGTGTCATAGAAAAACATTTTACAATGGATAAGTCTCTTCCAGGACCAGACCATCTTGCTTCTATGAATCCAGAGGAAATGAAGAATTTGGTGCAATCGATTAGAGAGGTTGAAATAATATTAGGAAATGGTGAAAAAAAGCCATCTGATAATGAGCTGCCTATAAGAGCTCTGGTAAGAAGAAGTGTGACTTTAAAATATGATTTGGCTAAAGGTGCTCAAATCAGTGAGGATGATTTAATTTTATTAAGACCTGGTACAGGAATAGCGCCATCAGAAATTTCAAAAATTGTAGGTGCACGGTTAAGTATGAATTTGCCTGCAGGCAGTACTTTATTATGGGAACATATTGAAGAAGCGTAATGACAAGAAAAATAATTTATGTGACTGGCACTCGCGCTGATTATGGGCTAATGCGGGAAGTACTTAAAAAATTACACCAGGCTGAAGACATTGACTTATCGATTTGTGTTACAGGCATGCATCTGGATGCTCTGTATGGAAATACGATTAATGAAATTAAAGCAGATCAGTTCCCAATATGCGGCATTATTCCTGTTGATGTTGTCAATACTCAGCATGGGACTATGGCAAAATCTATTGGTCATGAGCTGTTAGGTCTAACTGAGGTATTGGAACGAGAAAAACCTGATATTGTTTTATTGTTAGGTGATCGAGGAGAAATGTTGGCTGCAGCAATCGCAGCGGTGCATTTAAATATCCCCGTAGTGCATCTGCATGGCGGTGAGCGTTCTGGAACAGTTGATGAAATGGTAAGGCATGCTATTTCCAAATTATCTCATTACCATTTTGTTGCGACAGAGGCATCTAGACAACGTTTGATCAGAATGGGAGAAAAAGAAGAAACTGTCTTTCAAGTGGGTGCGCCAGGTTTGGAAGAAATCATGCAATATAAAACCTCCAGTCGTGACTTATTCAATCATCGTTATGGATTTGATTCGAACAAGAAAATCTGTTTGCTAATTTATCATCCTGTTGTTCAGGAAATTGATTCGATTACGATACAATTTCGAAATGCAATCCAGGCAGCCCTCGCAGCAAATTTACTGATTATTTGTTTAGAGCCAAATTCTGATACCGGTGGACATTTAATAAGAGAAGCCATTCAGGAATATATCCATCATCCTGATGTTAGAATTATAAAACATTTACATCGACCCGAGTTTATTGATTGTCTTGCAAATGCCGATGTGATGCTAGGTAATTCAAGTAGTGGAATTATAGAAGCCGCTTCTTTTAACTTGATAGTGGTTAATATTGGGAGCCGGCAAAATTTAAGGGAACGAAGTGATAATGTCATCGATGTTGGTGTGACTTACGAATCTGTCCTGACAGGTTTAAAAGAGGCGTTAAATACCCCTAAAATTAATTATTCGAATTGTTATGGTGATGGGAATACAAGTGAACGATGCTATCAATTGTTGAAAACTATCCCTTTGAATTCACAAATTTTGAATAAATGTAATGCATACTAAATTAAAAATTATTGGATGTGGTGGACATGCAAAAGTGGTAATTGATGCCTTATCTCTTAATTCCCACTCCTTAAAGGTTTCACTTTGCGATAGTAATAAGAATTTGTTAGGTCAGGAACTATGTGGGATTTTGATTGATTCCACAATGGATAGTTTAGCGAATTATGTTGGTTATGCTCATGTTAGCATTGGGAATAACCAGGCAAGACAAAGTGTTACTAAATTGCTGAATTGTGAGTCAAACTTGTTTACAATTATTCATCCTGCTGCCATTATTGCAAAGACAGCGCGGATTGGTGTGGGTTCTTTTATTGCGGCTCAAGCGATACTAGGACCTGACAGTGAGGTAGGAGAGGGATGCATTATTAATCATGGTGCTGTTGTGGATCATGAGGTGACAGTGGGTTCCTGTTCACATATTGCACCTAATAGTACATTAGGTGGGAGAGTCAAAATTGGAAAACTGGTTTTAGTTGGTGCCGGAGCAGTTGTTTTGCCTGGCGTTACTATAGGTGATGGGGCAATAATTGGTGCTGGCTCAGTAGTCGTGAAGGATATAAAAGAGAACACTATTGTGAAAGGTGTACCTGCAGTCTAAAAGGAATAAAATGATTACTATCAAAGAATTATATGTTAATAAACAGGAAAACCTGAAAACTGCTTTGAGTAAGCTGGATGCTACGGCTCAAGGAGTGTTATTTCTGGTGGATAGTGATGAATGTTTAATAAGAACAGTTACAGACGGTGATATTCGAAGATTACTATTAAAAGGGTTCACATTAGATTCCACTTTGGAGGAATTATCAGAGCATTCATCAAAAGCCCTTCCGATATCAGCTACTATTCAGGATGCTTATCATTTAATGAAAGAGTATGAGTTGGATCATATTCCTGTCATTGATGAAAATAATCGTCCTATACGTTTGATTCACCGACGTGAGCTGTCTTCCAATATCCTGCTTTCTTCGCCTCATATCGGCGAACATGAGCAACAGTATGTACAGGAAGCGTTTGAGACAAACTGGGTAGCGCCTCTAGGACCCAACGTGGATTCTTTTGAGAGAGAAGTGGCGGAATACATTGGTATAAAATCAGCTGTTGCTTTAAGTTCAGGAACAGCCGCTATTCATCTGGCACTGGTTTTACTTAATGTGAAACCAGGAGATATTGTGTTCGCATCCAGTTTTACGTTTGTAGCGACGGTGAATCCTATCCTATATCAAGGCGCGACACCTGTATTTATTGATTCTGATTTAGACACTTGGAATATGTCTCCCGTTGCTCTGGAGAGGGCACTAAGAGAGAGTAAAGCAAACAACAAAATGCCAAAGGCTGTTATCATTGTTAATTTATATGGGCAAAGTGCTAATTATGATGCCTTGTGCCAATTGTGTGATGAGTACAATGTTCCAATTATAGAAGACGCAGCAGAATCTTTGGGGGCTACTTATAACAATAAATACAGCGGGACTTTCGGTAAGTTAGGAGTGTTTTCGTTTAATGGTAATAAAATCATTACCACTTCTGGCGGTGGAATGCTGGTATCCGAAGACGACCATTTAATACAGAGAGCCAGGTTTTTATCAACCCAGGCTCGTGAGCCAGTGCCTCATTATGAGCATACAGTGGTTGGATATAACTATCGTATGAGTAATGTGCTTGCAGGGATAGGTAGAGGACAGCTCAAAGTATTGGAAAAACGTGTCAATGCGAGAAGATTTGTTTTTGACCAATACAAACAAGCTTTGGATTCTTATCCATTTATTGAGATGATGCCAGAGATAAAAAATGGGTTTAGTACTCGCTGGTTATCCACTTTAGTCATTAAATCCACGCCAAGCAAGATAAAACCAGAAGAAGTGATTGATAAATTAAAGCCATTTAATATAGAGGCAAGAAGAACCTGGAAGCCAATGCATAGACAACCGTTATTTGCTGGTTCTAAGTATTATCCTCATGATGAGCAATTTAGTGTTTCAGACTACTTGTTTGATCATGGTATTTGTCTTCCTTCCGGATCAAATCTAACTGCCAGGGATATTGACAGAGTCATTCATTGTCTGAATGATATTTTCAAATCTAAACAAAATGTTATAGAGGTTGTATAACGATTATGAATGAAAATAAAGTATTAAAAGAAACGGTTATTAAAGCGGGTGATATCCAGCCTCTTAAAACATATCTAAAAGATTTATGGCACTACAAGATGTTGCTGTGGGTTTTTACTGCAAGGGATATCAAAGTTCGATATTCCCAAACACTCTTGGGTTTTGGCTGGATAGTGTTATCGCCATTAATTACCGTTGGAGTGTTTACGTTTGTGTTTGGATTTATGATAAAAATCCCCACAGATGGTTTGCCTTATCTTTTATTCTATTTAGTAGCCATTATTCCCTGGTATGCCTTTATGGCAATGATCAATTTAACTATGGGATCGGTAGAAGGCAACTCTGGATTGGTAAATAAAATTTATTTTCCAAGGTTATTATTAGGAGGAACATACACTTTGTCTGCAGGGGTTGATTATATTGTCGGATTCGGTTTAATTATAATTTGCGCTACCATTTATCATAAACTTAATTATCATTTATTCATAATATTCCCACTTCTATTTGTCATTCAAGCGATGTTTGCAATGGGATTGGGGTTGATGCTTGCTCCTTTTAGTACCAGGTACCGCGATTTGAAATTATTTGTGCCTCTGGCTTTGCAATTTTATTATTTCGCAAATCCAATACTCTACCCAATATCAGCCAGTCCTTCCTGGTTACGTTTGTGGTATGAGTTTAATCCCATGAGTATGGTGGTTTGCGCCTATAGAGATGCCTTGAAAGGGGGATGGCCAAACACTGAGCAATTCGTATTTGGTTTTTCGGCTGCAATTTTAGTATTTATTTTTGGATTTAACGTATTTCGTAAACATGAACAATCATTAGTAGACGCATTATGAACTGGATTTTAAGAGTAGATAATTTAAGTAAAGTATATAGGCTAGGTGCTGGTGCCTCCGAACATGGGACTATATATGAGCAACTATCAAAAAAAATTAAAAAAGCACTAATCGGAACAAAAAGTACACCAATTGTCGATGAAGAAAATGTACAACCGGCCTCTGCCAAAGCGGTTATTTCGGATGCACAAACAGAAGGCTTACCTCCTGGATATTTTTGGGCTTTAAAGGATATCAATTTACAAGTCTCTCCTGGCGAACGCATAGGCTTAATAGGTCAAAATGGTTCCGGGAAAAGTACTTTATTAAAAATTTTATCGAGAATTACAACTCCTACTTATGGTGAATTTAGATATAAAGGCCATTTAATTAGCTTGCTTGAGGTAGGAACAGGTTTTCATCCGGAATTGACAGGACGTGAGAATATATACTTAAACGCCGCTATTAACGGGATGACAAAACAACAAATTAATCTTCGATTTAAAGAGATAGTCGAATTTTCCGAGTTAGGTAGTCAGATTGAAACGCCTGTAAAGCGGTATTCCTCTGGAATGTATACGCGACTTGCATTTTCAGTAGCAGCTCATCTTGAATCAGAAATAATACTACTTGATGAAGTTCTTGCAGTAGGCGATCAGGATTTCCAGAAAAAATGCAAGGAAAAGATGCTGGAAGTTGCAAATGATGGACGGACGGTTATATTTGTAAGTCATGATATGAATGCCATAGAGTCCATTTGTAAAAAAGTTATAAAATTGTCTCATGGGTCAATTGTTGAATTTAAAGAGATTGAAATTAATGAAACCGATAATTCAAATTCAGATAAAAAAAATAATTTATCAGTTTCAAACGAACCTAAACAATCCACACCAATCACATTGGATTCAGCATCTGATCCAAAAGAATCATTATGTGCGGAGAGAAATTGGGATAATAATTTAGTTAATGCTCCCCAGATAAAAGATACAATCCAAATTCATTCATTGAAACTTTTGAATAATACCGGGCAAGTTCAAGATAAATTTACAATAAATGAAGACATCACTATTCAAATTCAATATGAGATTAAACGAAATAACTCCAGGATAAATATTAGATTAGATGTGTCTTCATTGAGCGGAGTAAATTTATTTTCGACAATGGATAATTCAGTAAATCCTCATCAAAATTACAGAAAAGCAGGATTTTATTCTCAGACACTCGTTATTCCAAAAGAATTCTTGAATGACGGTCAATTTTTAATTTCACTTGTCATTACAGATTTGGAAAATAATGGACCAGCAATTGTCCGCTCAAATTGTTTATCAATGAAAATCATCGATGATCAACTACCTATTGGTGTAAGAGGGGATTGGTTAGGCTCTTGGCCAGATAGCTTATTAAGACCAAAATTGATTTGGAGCATTAGATCAGAGGAATCTTCTCCTGAATTAATTGATCAGGAATTAGCAATAGAAGAATAGGAATTCCTTGTCATTATTCAAGAATTTTGTGAATAGCAGGCAGTTAAATTTTTTAAGGATGTAATATACATCGAATGAATAAAATGAGTATCCAAAGAAATACTTTCCTATTCGTGCATATTTCTACCCATTTTAAAGAAATGATGCGTGTTGCTCGATTAATGAAGCAAGATGGAAGCTTTAAACCTTATGTATTTTTTTATGCAGGATATGAAGGAGTCAAGCGACATATCAATCAATGCCAGTCAGAAGGAATTCAATACATTACTTATTTTGATGCTGATCTATCTAAACGTACACATAGAATTAAAAATAAAATTATACGATGGTCTCTGAAACTAATATTTAAAGTTTTAGAAATTATCATTTATTTATTGAAGCCAATTCTTTGGATTTTTAGAAAATTGATTAAAGACAAAAAAAGTAAATTTTCTTTGCAAAACAATAAATGGCTCGCAATTTTATTAGTTCCTTTTTACTATTTACTGAAGCCCATTGCTTTGATTTTTAAAGGTATTTTTAGTTTTTATAGAAAGTGGAACAGAAGTAAAAAAAATCAATTATCTTTTAAAAATGAAAAGTGGCTTGCGCCTTTATTAGTTTGGTTCTACAAATTGACATGGAATAAATTACCGTTTTTTTTGCCAACGATTTCTCGTGCTGCGCACAGGTATAGTCATTATGTTGATGGCATTTTAAAACAGTATGAAATTAAATTATTAGTTTATCCAGAACATAACTTATTTTATTTTACTCAATTAACTGCACATATTGGAAAAAAATACAATATTCCCTCAATCATTGTTCCTTTTACAATTGCAAATACTAAGGAATGGGCAGAAGCTTTTTATAATGAACCAGCATGTTCTCTGTCTAATATATATAATAAAATTATGTCCATTGCATTCCCTCATTGGGTATTCTGCTATAAAAACAAGCAGATCATTTTGCATGCCGATTTGATATTACTTCATGAAATGTTTGGAATTACACCTAAGAATCCTTGGCTACTGAATAGTGGAATAATTGATTTTCTTGCCATAGAGAGCAATGCCATGAAGGAATATTATATTGCTGCAGGATTGGAAGAAAACTACCTAAGATCGACTGGCGCATTATATAATGATGAACTGTATTTCAAATTACAAAATGCTGATTTGCATAGGTCTGAGCTATATCAGTCTCTCAATATGCAGCCCAATAAACCTATGATTCTGTGTGCCTTACCCCCAAATCAATGCGAAAGCAGGTTAGATGTCATCGAATTTACAGACTATTCGGACCTGGTAAAATATGTACTAGGGGAATTGGAACAATATGCTAATGAATATAATATTGTCATTAACCTGCATCCACGAATTAACCCATCTACTGTCGAGTTCATCAATGATTACCCAGTGAAGATATTTTATGGTGATGTGGCTGAAATAATTCCGTTAAGCTCTGTTTATGTAGCAACTTGTTCTGCAACTATTAGAATGGCTATTACCTGCGGGATTCCTGTTATTAATTATGATTTATATCAATATCGATATGATGATTATAATAATTTGGAGGGTGTTATTACAGTATTTAAGCGAATTGAGTTTTCAAATACGTTAAAAAAACTGATCAAAGAAACAACTTATTATGACGAAGTACAACTGGCTCAGTTGAAGGATAGTACTAAATGGGGATTGTTGGATGGGAAATCCGGGGAAAATTTATTGAGCGAAATTAATTTGCTCTTCGCATAATGGTTATTTCAACAATTTATTGGCGAATGTATGAATGTTATAGATACAAAAATACCTGAAGTTAAAATTATTGAACCAAGAGTTTATGGTGATGAACGAGGTTTTTTTTATGAATCTTTTCAAGCCAGGCGATATGGAGAATTATTAGGAATTACGGATTATTTTGTACAAGATAATTTTTCAAGATCACAGAATGGGGTGTTAAGAGGTCTTCATTATCAAAGCCAACAAAGCCAGGGAAAACTGGTTTCAGTTTTAACTGGCGAAGTTTTTGATGTGGCAGTGGATATCAGAATAGGTTCTCCAACCTTTGGTTGCTGGGTAGGCGTTATTCTTTCAGGCGAGAACAGACGACAATTTTGGATTCCTAAAGGCTTTGCACATGGATTTTATGTTTTGAGTACAATGGCTGATTTTGCTTATAAGTGCACTGACTATTACCATCCTGAAAGTGAATTTTCGATTAATTATCTTGACCCGCAATTAGCGATTGATTGGCCATTAGGGGAGCAGGTTCAACTGTCACCAAAAGACGCTGCCGCCAAGCCTTTAAGTTTAATAGACACTCAACTTTTACCGAGATATCAAACCTAAATGAAAATAATGGTTACAGGTGCTAATGGTCAAGTTGGTACCGAGATTATCAAATTTTTTTCTTCTTCGGATCATGAAGTATTTGCTTGTACAAGAAGCACGCTTGATTGTTCCAAACTTGATCTGGTTCATGGAGTTTTATCGGAAATTGAACCTGATCTTATCATTAATGCAGCGGCCTATACGGCTGTAGATAAAGCGGAAGATGAACTGGCTTTGGCTCATGTCATAAATGCTGAATTTGTTCGTCAATTAGCTGGGTATTGTTATTTGCAAGATATCCCATTAATACATTTATCAACTGATTATGTATTTGATGGAGAAAAGGACGGCTCCTACTATGAAACAGATATTCCTCATCCATTGAGCGTTTACGGACGCAGCAAATGGGAGGGAGAGCAGGTGATTTTATCACAACTTAAAAAATATATTATTTTACGAGTCAGTTGGGTATTTGGAGAACATGGGAAAAATTTTGTAAAAACCATATTAAATTTAGCTGCCACCAGAAATGAGTTGAGTATTGTTTCTGACCAATGGGGAAAACCAACATCAGCTCGAGACATCGCAAGAGTACTCTTTGAGATGGTACAGAAATTTAGTGATCCTTTCTTTGATTGTTGGGGCATATACCATTATGCTGGGCAAGATGTTACTAGTTGGTATGAGTTTGCAATTGTGTTTTTAGATATGGCAAAAAAGAGAGGGTTTCCTTTAACTTTAACCAGTTTAAATCCGATTAAAACAGAAGAGTATATTACAAAGGCAATAAGACCCAAAAGCTCCATACTGGATACTACAAAAATAGAAACGATATTGGGCATAACGTGTCATAGCTGGAAAAATTATTTGCCAGATATGATTGAACAATTTACTAAACAATAATACGAGCTTCTCTATGAAAAATCGAATGTATAGCCTCTTAGTGACTGGTGCCGCAGGTTTTATAGGAAGTAATCTTGTTAAATTTATGATTGATAAGTATCCGGAAATCAAAGTCGTTAGTCTGGATAAACTGACTTATGCCGGTAATAAAGCTAATTTGCATGAAGTAGATGGATTGCAAAATCATCATTTTGTGCATGGAGATATATTAGATAAAAATCTGGTTTTATCAGTATTGAGACAACATGAGATAGATACCATTGTGCATTTTGCAGCGGAATCTCATGTGGATAATTCCATCGATAATCCCCAGGTATTTCTAGAGACCAATATTATTGGGACTTTTACTCTGTTAGAGGCAGCTAGGATTTATTGGTTGAATGAAAAGAAATGGGATAAATCAAAGTGCCGATTTCATCATGTGTCCACTGATGAAGTGTATGGTTCATTAGAAGTCGATGAGTCTGCTTTTACTGAAAAAAATTTGTATCAACCCAATTCCCCTTATTCAGCATCCAAAGCAGGTTCGGATCATATAGTCAGAGCCTATTTCCATACTTATGGGTTACCTGTCACCACTTCCAATTGCTCAAATAATTATGGACCTAATCAACACAAAGAGAAGTTGATTCCTAAAGTAGTGGATGCTTGTGTTAATCGATTACCTATCACTGTTTATGGAAATGGCTCTAATGTTCGTGATTGGCTTTATGTAATAGATCATTGTGAAGCAATAGATACTATTATTCAAAAAGGAGCGGAAGGAGAAGTTTATAATATAGGCGGTAATAACGAACTGGATAATTTAAGTTTGATAAAAATGATTTGTCATATGATGGATGATTTAAAACCTATGGAAAAACCATACGAGTCATTGATTACGTTTGTAGAGGATAGAAAAGGTCATGACAAACGATACGCCATAAACAATAGCAAAATTCAAAACGAGTTGGGATGGACTCCAAAAGGTCATTTCATTCATAAATTACTAAGTACAGTTCAATATTATTTAAAAAATTATTCTAAAGCAGATAGATAAAATTGATTTTATTAGGGTCTGTTTATAATTGCTCTGTAACCTCGACGTACTGCAGCTTGTCCCTGAGGTATCCATACATAATGTTTAATACCTGTTTATGTAGGTTACTCGTTATTATTTTATCACTGCTAACAGTAATTCCTATATTAAACGCCAATCAGATTTGTAATCCTATATCAAAAATTCCTGTTGTAATTAATAAATCAGGTGTTTATTGTTTAGAGAAAAATTATCGTTATAGGGGTGAAGAAAATCCAATAACTATAAACTCTTCTCATGTCACTTTGGATTTTAAAAATCACAAAATTGAATTAGTTCCTTTTAATTCGGCTAATAAAATATATGGAGTTTATTCTTTAAATTCTCACCATATTGTTGTAAAAAATGGCCAGATAAAAGGATTCATGTATGCAATATACCTTTCTGATAGTAGAGGTTCAGATACAAGCATCAGGAGTCATTCAGGACATTATCTTATTGAACATATGACATTGAAAAATAATTTTTTTCGAGGGATAAGACTAGAGGGAGTTAATCAGAAAATCAATAATTGTCGGATATTTAATACTGGTGGTAGCACGGTATATGAAAATGCATTTAGCATGGGTATTGAAATGATTGGTCCAGATTCAAGGGTTGAAAATAATTTTATTGAGGATACTAAAGCCTCTGGAGAAGGGGAAAATATAGGAATTTCATTTTCGAACAACAATGCGAACTCTGTTGCTGTTGGAAATCATATTTTCAATCATTATGCTTTTTTAGAAAAAAGAGCTCATTTCAGAGGGGATTCTGGACATAGTTTTGGGATTTGGGTTGGTGGCAATGAAAAATTCAGATCGGATGTTTTAGTTCAAAATAATAAGATCAAAAATGTGTACTATGGTATCGTTTTTTCATCACCTACAATGGGTGTAGTGAATAACAATAAAATTGAGAATGCCGATAAAGAGTTAGTAATTAACAGCATTAAAGTTGTATATTAAGGAATAGATTCACTTATGAAATAAGAATTTACCTGAGGTATGCCCACATAAATTAACTACACAGCGTTCAGGATAATTTATCCCCTAATTTTGGTGGTGTCGTCCCGGAATTTAGCGCATCTTAGTGAGCTTGCGAACTTAGGTGTGCTAAATTCCGGGACGACACCGCCATAATTTGAGATAAAATCAACTTAAACTGGTGTTAATAATTTATGTGGGGATAGCTCAGGCACAAAGCGAAGAATCTGATTCTGACTCGAATTGTCCTATAAGAGTGCAATAATCCCAGTGTTTGGAAATTTTATAGTAGTATAAGGTTTACAACCTTCTTAATTATGGTAGTTTATTACCCATTTTAATAAATAGAAATAGCATGAAGAAGCGACAGACAGAATTAACAACATGGAAAATGCTCCAAAGAGAGGCAGACCGAATTCGACTGATTCCAGGCTCTCAACCTCAATCATTATTGGATTCCAGTAGTTTGGACTATAGAAAACAAATTAGTACTATTGAATACGACTTTTCAAGACAAAAAGTAAATAAAATTGTCATTGATTTACTTGTCGATTTGGCCGAGGAGGCGAAATTACAAGAGAAAATCGATGGTTTAATCAATGGCGATAAAGTGAATATCAGTGAAAACAGAGCAGCTCTTCATACCGCACTTCGAGATTTAAGTAATAAGTCAATCTTGATTGATGGTCTTGATATCATGACTGCAGTTGCAGATACCCGCGAAAAAATTAAAGTGATATCGAACCTGATCAGGGAAAAGAAATGGCTTGGTCATTCAGGGCTACCCATAACTGATATTGTGAATGTAGGAATTGGCGGATCTGATTTAGGCCCTCGTTTATGTATCCATGCTTTATCGGATTATATTTCTAATGAATTTAACTATCATTTCATCTCGGATGTTGATCCTGAGAGTTTTAAAAATGTCATTGCAAAAATTAATCCTCAAACGACATTATTCATTATTTCCTCCAAGTCATTTACTACGAAAGAAACTTTGTTGAATGCCAGGAAGGCTTTTGCATTGTATCAGGATAATGCTTCTATCGCTCAACATTTTATAGCAGTGACTGCGCACCCTGAAAGAGCCTGTCAAATGGGTATTAAAACCGTTTTGCCAATTTGGGATTGGGTTGGTGGCCGATTTTCTTTTTGTTCTGCAGTCAATTTAATTACCGCGATAGCAATTGGCTATGAACAATTTGTTGAGTTATTGGCTGGTGCGCATGATGTCGATCATCATGTGCGATTCACTGATTTTAAAAGCAATATTCCTGTGCTTATGGCTTTAATAGGAGTGTGGAATAACAATTTTTGGAATATTCATAACTTGCTTGTTCTTACGTATTCGAAAAAATTGGAATACTTCGTTCCTTATGTGCAACAGCTGGATATGGAAAGCAATGGAAAATCGATTGACGTGAATGGAAGAGCAGTGGATTATGCCACTGGGCCTATCGTTTGGGGTGGATTGGGGAATCAGGCTCAGCATAGTTATTTTCAATTATTATGCCAAGGCACACATCGATGTGTTGGAGATTTTATTACTTTGAAAACTAATGACGAGCATGAGATTAATTCGATGTGTCATTATAAAATGAAAGTTTTGAGCGAAGGGATTGAGGCTGCTGAAAATCCTTATGGTTATATCCCTGGTAATATGCCAATGAATCATCTTATTTTGTCAGATTGCTCTCCCTATACTTTAGGTGCTTTGGTGGCACTGTATGAGCATAAAATCTTTGTTCAGAGTGTCATATGGAATATCAATCCTTTTGATCAACCAGGTATTGAAAGCGCCAAAATTGCTCATAGAGAAATCACATTATCAAGCGAATCATAAAGGGACGAAATCTCATAAAACAGTTTAATTATTAGACGGAAATTGATATTTAATTGACGATATCAATATATTTTTAATGTATTACTTCAATAAACTTGATAATATTTAAAGCTATTATTTCTTTAAAAAAATAGAGAGTAGGCGCGATATAATGAAAGGCATTATCCTCGCAGGTGGTTTTGGTACAAGACTTTATCCTCTGACAAAATCTATTAGTAAGCATATTATTCCGGTTTATGATAAGCCAATGATTTATTATGCTATCTCGACATTAATGCTGGCAGATATCAGAGAAATACTGATTATTTCAACAGAAGAGCATCTTCCCTTGTATCAGGATTTATTAAATGATGGCTCCCAATGGGGAGTCTCATTTAACTATATGGTACAAAATGAACCAAAAGGAATTGCTGAGGCTTTTATTTTAGGAGAAAAATTTATTGGTAATGATTCTGTCTGTCTGGTATTGGGAGATAACATACACCAGGGAAGAGGTTTTTCTGAATTATTACAAAATGCAAAATCCAAATTAAACGGAGCCACTGTTTTTGCCTATTATGTCGATAAACCCCAAGCCTACGGGGTAGTAGAATTCAATGACAAACAGCAAGTCATTTCAATAGTGGAAAAGCCTGTTGAGCCAAAGTCTAACTATGCTGTAACCGGACTATATTTTTATGATAATCAAGTGATAGAAATTGCCAAGAGTTTAAAACCTTCTGGTAGAGGAGAGCTTGAGATAACAGATATCAATCAATTTTATTTATATGAAAACAAACTGGACGTTCAGATTTTGGGTAGAGGGTTTGTTTGGCTGGATATGGGTACACCGGAAACCTTATTATCAGCCAGCAACTATATTTGTACCATTGAACAGCGCCAGGGTTTAAAAATTGGATGTCCAGAGGAAATTGCATGGCGCATGGAATTTATCAATGATGAAGCTCTTTTGCGTAGAGCAAGAGAGTTGAATAAAAGCAATTATGGGCAATATCTTGAAGAATTACTAAATCAGAAACGTTATTAACAAGTTAGGTAAACGAGTGACAAAAGTATTAGTGACAGGTGCTACAGGGTTTATTGGCAGCAGTCTAGTTCCTGCTCTTATTGCTGCTGGATATGATGTTCGCTGCGCGGTTTGGCAAAAAAATACGAATCTGCCTGTTGAGCAGGTAGAAATTAATAAATTGGAACAGATAACAGATTGGGCAAAAGCTCTGGATGGAATTGATATCGTAATACATCTGGCGGCACGAGTTCATATTATGAAAGAGAATGCCTCAACCTCTTTGGATGAATATTGTAAGGTAAACAGCATTGCAACAAAAAATTTTGCAGAACAAGCTGCAAAACATAAAGTGAAACGCTTTGTTTTTTTAAGCACCATTAAAGTGAATGGAGAAATGAGCCTGGTTCATCAACCGTTTACAGAAGAAAGCAATGTTCAACCTACAGATCCTTATGCACTAAGTAAATTAAATGCTGAACGATATCTACAGAAGATTAGTGAACGCAGTGGAATGGAAGTGGTGATTTTGAGGCCACCATTAGTTTATGGACCTGGAGTCAAAGCCAATTTTTTAAAACTGTTAGGTATGGTACAAAAGGGATGGCCGTTACCCTTTGCCAGTATTAGCAATAAAAGGAGTTTTATTTATATTGAGAATTTGATTTCAGCCATTCTAAAGGTAATGATGCATCCCAATGCAGCTAATCGACTGTATCTTATCGCAGATAATGAATCCTGGTCATTGGCAGAACTATTATCTATTTTGGCTCAAAGTATGAAAATTAATTTAAGATTATTTCATTTTCCAGTTGTTCTCCTGGCTGGTCTTTTCAAAATTTCAGGGATGAGTAATTTAAATTCTCGTTTATTAGGCTCATTGGAAATTAATAATAAGAAGATCATTTCTGAATTAGGTTGGACACCCCCAGTGAATTCGGTGGAGGGCTTAAAGAAAACAGCAGTTTGGTATCAATATGAATATAATTCTTAGTTGTTTTTTTATACTGATATCTTTTTTTTGTACTAAATTATTTTGTAATTATGCGCAGAATTCAAAACTTATGGATAAACCAAATGATAGAACTTTGCATTTGAAGCCTACAGTGCGTGGGGGAGGAGTTGTATTCATTGGATTGACTTTATTGGTTTTGCCATTTATTTGGTATTTTACGGGCACATTCTATAAAGAGTGGATGCCTTTGTTACTGTGTATTCTCCTAATAGCTGGAGTCAGCTTTTGTGATGATCTATATGATCTCTCCATCAAGATTCGGCTGGGGGTACAATGTGTTGTGGCTTTCATTGTAGCCGTATTGATGAAACCGGAGAAATTGGATTTTGTTCTTTTTTCATTGACGCATGACTATTTAATTATACCTTTCGTTTTTTTTATGGTTATTTGGGCTATCAATCATTTTAATTTTATGGATGGCCTGGATGGTTTTTGTGCGTTACAAGCTATTTATTTGTTGGTTTGTTACTTTATTTTGTTTAATTTACATCATGCTTTGGTTTATCAAGAACTTTGCTGGGTATTGATATGCAGTTTGACGGGATTTTTATTTTTTAATTTCCCCCCAGCCAAGATATTCATGGGGGATGTGGGTAGTGCTTCCTTAGGACTCATTATTTTCTCAATGGCATTAATTGCACAGCAAAAATATCAAATTCCTGTGATTTATTGGTTTATGTTGAATAGTCTATTTCTTTTTGATTCGACTATTACGTTACTACGCAGAATTATGAATAAAGAGCGCTGGTTTGCCCCACATAGAAAACATGCTTATCAACGATTAAAACAGTTTGGATTGGACACGCGATTAATATTGCTTGTTCAATTAGTAATGAACGGAATCATTGGATGTTTAGTGTTATTGAGTTGGACACAGACAGTGACTGTATTATGCGCGTTATTCATGTTAACACTGGTTTTATTTAGTTATTATCTTATTGTTGAAAGAGTATACCCGATGCATTTTCAAGCTTCTTAACAATCACTTTAATGAAGATGAATTTTATATTGCTCCTAATGACTTGTTCATTTGTAACCGTTCAGAGGTGAACGTTTACTCCCGAACTGATATATCCCTACGAAACATAGCCGTATCTATTTGATTAAAATAACTATTCCATCTTTTATTCTAATCGAAACCGTTCATGCTGAGGAGGAGCACAGCGACGTCTCGAAGCATTGGCAACCTACACTTCGAGACGTCGCTGTGCTCCTCCTCAGTGCAAACGGTTTTGGGATAAATTCATTCTAAAATTCGTGGGGATTTATCAGTTCGTGGGAAAGACAATTCAAATAAATATGCTTATAAACAGAAAAATTTATATGATCCGTGAACGGTTACGTTCATTTTCTTCTACCTCCTGAAACTCCTGGTTATCTCTATTTAATAAATCCACTTGACTGATGCGTCCAATAATTATAATAAGCTCCTTTAATTGCTAACAATTCGTTATGAGTTCCTGACTCTACAATGTGACCATTTTCAAGTACGATGATTTTATCCATTGCTTTTAGTGTAGATAGTCGATGTGCAATAATGAGAGCAGTTTTATCTTTGAGTAACATTTCCAATGCCTCCTGTATCGCTTGTTCCGTTGCGGAATCTAATGCAGAGGTTGCTTCATCAAACAATAAAATAGGGGCATTTTTTAAAATTGCACGAGCAATGGCAATGCGTTGTCGTTGACCTCCTGATAATTTTACGCCCTGCTCACCGATAATGGTGTCATATTGATGTTCTAATGAGGTAATAAAGTCATGACACTTGGCTTTTTGGGCAGCTGCAATGACGTCCTCTTTTCTAACGTCCCCACAACCATAAGCAATATTTTCAAAAATGCTGCGATGAAATAAGTTTAAATGTTGTGGAACAATAGCAATCTGGCTACGTAATGAATCCATAGTAAAGCAGGAAAGATTGATATCATCTATCTCAATACTTCCTTCATTGATATCATATAACCTCATAATGAGCTTCATTAATGTTGTTTTCCCTGCACCGGAACTTCCAACGATCCCAATCTTTTGTTGAATAGGAATGGACAAACTAAAATTTTTAAAAACTGGCGGCTGAGAAGGGTAAGAGAAAGTGATGTTTTTGATTTCAATATTCCCTTTGGATATTTTATGGCTGGCGGCATCTTCCTTGTTGGTTACATTGGGATGCTCTTTCAATAAGTTTAACCCGTCTTGTAATAAACCAATGTTATAAATGAACTCTAAAAAGCAATTGCCAAGACTGCTGGTTAAACCAGCTATGGCTGTTACCGCCGTCATTACGAATACCACCTCGCCAATACTTACTAGATGGTTTTCGTATCCAATAATGGAACCGATAAGATAAAATGCAACAAGTGCATTCATTGCAAGGTGCTGCAAAAGCATGACCTTATTGGCATGACGATTACGAAGGCGTTCTTTGTCAATCAAGTCATTCATATTTTGTTTGAGCAATTTTGTCTCTTGGTCAAAAGTGGCATTATGAATAACAGATTGAATATTCCCGATAATGTCTACAATATGGCCATTAAAGACGCTGCAGCTATCTGCAAATGAGGAGGCTTTCATTTGACCTACTTTGGCCGATTGATAAGTATAAATGATAATAGCTATTCCCCAAACCCAGAGTACAATGCCAAAATAAGGGATGACAGTGGACAATAAAATGCCTGTGATCAAAATTGCTAAGGATTGGGGGAAAATCGTGAAAAACAAATTAACTATGACTGGCTCTAATCCTATGCAAGCATTCATCACTTTATTAGATAAAAATCCTGATTTTTTTGCTTCAAAATAATCGATGGATTGTTTACCTAGATGAGTAAATAAGTTTTTCACCATCTCGGATTTATATGCGGGAATACTTAGCAGTGAAAATAAACCGTCACCATAATAACCAACACTCCGTAAAACGTGGATGCTTACATATAAGCATAATGGAACAAGAACAAATGAATATACAGAAACAGATTCAAGGCCATGAATTTTGATTCTGTCGATAATGACGCCAAACAAGTAGGACATATACGGTAATGTAAATGCCCAAAATAGTCCAAAAGCAACAAAAAAGAAGGTACTACTTTTGTGCTGACGCATATAATCGAATAATAAATTCAATACACTTGACGTTTTATTGTCATAGTTTTGGATCATAATTCTTTTCCAACAGTAATATCCTGGGGATTACTTTCATAACCATTATACCTATAAAAGTTTGTGTGGTGCTCGAACTTCATCACTTATTTCATCAACTTTTGTTAGAAAGAAAAAATGATCTAATATGGATTCCTGGCTTGCAAAGAATCAATAATTCTTAATCGCAAACCATTTTCGTTTATTAGAAATATTATTCATGAAAGGTTTCCGAACTGAAGTAGAATCCTTTCTTAAGGAAATTGATGAAGACTCCACTCACTTCAATTCCATTAGTAATGAGTTTACTCTGAGCTTGCTACTAATTTAAAAAACACGTTGCATAGTTTGGGAGGTTTTTTTACAGCAATATAATGTCGACATTTTATCCGTCTTCCCAGCAACCTAGCTGAGAATTTCACCTTAATTTGTTCTCCAATAGCCATGTGTCGTTAAAATTTATTTAGTTCTTATTTGAAAATTGTTTTTCATCCGTGTTTGAAACGTTTAGCTTGGTTATTTTCGTTGATTTAAAGAAAAAAGTCTGGGGAACTACTGAGAGCAACGTTTCTTTGGATTCGGAAGGAACCTCAATTTCCATGAAATCTTCCTTATTGTTGCTGTTTTCTTCAATGTAATCTTCTGGCTGGTTATGTTTGATAGTATTATTAAGTTTGAATGCAGGTTCAGTTAATAATAAGAACGGAACTCTAACCTGAATTCCATAATACGCTTCAGGAACGGTCGTACCTGCGTAATATACTGAAAGACATATAATTTTTAGATCTAATCCAATTGCTTTTTGGTATTCTTCCATTGATCCTTTTATATATTTATAATATGGAAATAAAGTTTTTTTAGCCATTTGTTCTACTGATTCTCTAACTTTTGAACCGGTAAACAAGAAATTTTCATTTTTCTCAGAAATTTTCAGTAGCAATTGGCTGCTTTCAGCGTCTAAAGGGACATTAATCATCGAAATTCTGGATAAATCAAATAATTTTCTTAGGTAAGGTAGAAAAAATTGTTCAGCCCACTCTTTTTCTGTTTTGTACTGAGAAGATTGTTTAGTTTTACCTTCACAATCACGATGTTCAGGATATCCTTCAATAACTCTGGATTTTTTTGAATTATAATAAGGAGGGGAAGAAATCGAGAGATCGGCGGGTTTGCCATTGAATTGGTTCATTACTTTATCGTTTTCAATCCTTTGAATTTCTGAATTTATAGCAAGATAGGATACCGAATCCAGGCTATGTAATTTGGCATAATGCTTGTATATTTCCTCAAAAGCTTTAACTAAATTTGGATTGGCATCTACAGATACGATTGCATATTTGTTGTTTAAAGGGTATCCAAGATCCTCCTGGACTGCCGCAAAATAACTTAATATACCAATCTCTCTGTCCCCCCATCCACCAATCGCGTCAAAAAATGTCCTCACTTCCTGGAGAAAACCTGCTTCTATTAATTTTTTTATGGTAGATGCAACGGTGAGGGCTCTAAATTGACACACTAAACTAAGAGAAGTAACAGCATTCATTGCTGTTTTTATTTTCAGTGGCTTACGCTTACCCAACGCATCGAGAATTGCTTTCGACATATGTGAAACTAAAGTTTGTTTGTTACCTTCCCACAATTCCTTAAATGTAGTATATCCTTCCTTTGTAGTATCAGCTCTTTCATCGAAAGTAAAAAAATTAGATGCATTTCCCCCATGTTCTGCGCCCCTATTGTCTGAAAATTTAAAATGTAACTCATCATTTTTTCCATTCTTATTGACACTTGTCTTTAAATCTTTCTTGATTGTTTGGACCAGTGCATTAAAAGATTCGTTCGCTTCCGATTCGCTGGGTTTGAACAAATTATAGGGGGGATCGAATTTATTCACCAAAGAAAAAATAATCGCCCAGGAAATAATACGTTTAAAAAAATAGGTTTTTGTACTTAGTTCTTTGTTTTTCTCACCAATTGAAATGCATCTACCTAATTTATCCACAAAATCATCATGAGTTTCTTTTAAAGAATTCAAAATTATTTCAAGAAATGCATTAGCTTCTGTTTTATCTTTCCTATTTGATTGAAACTGACTATCTAGATCCAGGAGTATATTATCCATTGTGTTGATGATTATTTTTATAAATTCGAGTTTCGATGTAATTTTAATGCTTTCTTTTGGGAAGTTTTTACTGCTACCCTTAAATCCTTTAGTCAATATTTCGATTAACCATTCAATTTTAACTCCACTGCTATTCTCTTTAAGAAGGGTTTCTAATTCTTCGCGATTGTAAGTCGTCCCCAGAAAATTAAATGAATTTTGGGGCGGCTTATTATACCCAGATGCTTTTTTAAGCCCCCTATTAATATTAGTTGAGGGCTCCAGCTCTGTTTTCATTTTTTTTATTAACCTTGCATTACTAGGCTTGGTGTTATTGTTTTGATTATTTTTTGCTTGCATATCATGGAAATTCATATCTTATTGATCTATTAAAGAATAAATTGCCAATTATTTTAACACCAAGGCCCAAGCGATGAAAAGTTATTTTTATAAAATTTGCTCAATATGACATATGTTGGTACAAAATATCCGCTTATCCATTGATTTTACTAAAATACCAGTTAGTAGAGTTCCTCAAAAAATAGAGTTTTCTAATACCATACAACCATTTATTTATCATAAGAGAACAATTATTATGCTATTCAGATTTTCATGGTGAAATAATCTACAATCGCTTCTCAATACCTAACGCTCTAGAAAACAAAGTAAATGAAGGGTTTAGTCGGTGAAAACATAAATATTATCAGCATCAACATACCAAAGATATAACCGCATTTTTTAATCCAAAGCGGTTGAAGTGATGAAAGAGTCCGAGTTTCAAATTGATTTATCTGTGGTCCAATGAAACACAATGTGCTTAATGCAATTAAACCAAACAACGAATCAGTGTAGTTATTTAAAGAATGATTAACTGCAATCTCTTTTGCTATACCAATCGGGTTAAACATTTTCGAGATCAATGTGTAAGCTTGGTCAAAAGAATTAGCTCTAAAAATGACCCATCCAACAACAACACATAAAAATGTGAAAGCTATAGAGGCTATTTGATGGTAGCTATTCGATAAAACAGTATTCTTATTTTTAAATTTATTACGATAGATGTGATATATAGACAACAACAGGCCGTGATAAGCTCCCCAGATGGCATAGTTCCATGAGGCTCCGTGCCATAATCCGGCAATAAACATCGTGGCTATTAAGTTATTAACTGTTTTAATTAAAGTGCCTCGGCTGCCGCCAAAAGGAATGTATAAATAATCTCTAATCCAGAGCGAGAGACTGATGTGCCATCGTTGCCAAAAATCACTGATATTAACTGCATTGTAAGGGTGATTGAAATTAAGAGGTAGCTTGATATTGAAAAATAAGGAAACTCCTCTTGCGATATGGGTATATCCCAGGAAATCAAAATAAATTTGTACGGTAAACGCAATGGCTGCAAGCCATGATTCAAGATGAGTTGCGTTTTGGTAATTATTAAATACTGAATCTACAGTAGAGGCGACTCCATCTGCTATGACTAATTTAAAAATAAAACCATACAAAACCAGTCTTAGTCCTTCATTAATTCGGGAGAATTCTGGTAGTTCAATTGTGCCTTCGTATTGTTGATAAATTTCTTTGTAACGGACAATGGGTCCTGAAATCAGGTGAGGGAAATACATAATATAAAAATTATAATTTAACCAATTGCTCGCCGGTTTTTCTCCTCTATAGATATCCACAATGTAACTGATCGCTTCGAAAGTATAAAAAGAAACACCTAAAGGCAAAATGATATGAAGTGCTTTGGGTATTGGTAAATCGAAGCCAAGAAGGGCACCTAAAGTGTTCGCGTTATCCAAAAAAAAGTTAGCATATTTGAAATAGATTAAAATGGAGCAATTGATTAAAATGGATAGGGTAAGAAACAGTTTTTTTAGTTGGCTAGACGTCGTATTATAAATCCTGTTTCCCAAATAATAATCTACTGAAGTAGAGAAAAGTATGACGCTAATCAGTGGAACACTCCATGTACCATAAAACACGTAACTGCAAACCAAAATAAAATATTTTCGATAATTGGCATTTATAAAAAAGAAGACAACTAATGAGAGGATTAAAAATAAAATAAATTGAAAGGTTGCAAAGTTCATGGTTTATCCTCATGAGCGTTCTTCATATAATCATATATTTCTGTATCCAGATAACCTTCTGGATAGGTATACTCCTTGTTCAGGATTTTTTTTGCTAAAAGCATGGTCACTTTTGATGCGCCGAGAACATTCATATGGACAGGATCTTGAAAGTTTTCCGGGTCTTGTAATTCTTCGAATAAATTGACGAAAGCAATTTTTTTCTTCTCTGCAAATTGTTTAATTTTCTCAACGATTAACTGGTTTTCAGGTACATTGAGTTGGTCATGAACTTTACGCATTAATGGTTGGTATAAAGGCATCAGGACCAAGACTACTTTAGTCTGGTGGTTGTTGAATTCATCTATAAAGTGCTCTAGCCTGTCCGTTCCTAACTGATAATGAACGTAATCTCTTTCATAAGTTTTCACCATGGCATTGTATAAATAATCGGTGTTAGCGGACTCGGAAGTCATGACATTAAAAATGGGTGAGAAACCTACGACAGATACTGGCTGGTGATTATAAATTAAATTGGTTAATCGTGATTTTGATGTGTGTAACAAAGTCTTATCGCTGTTATTAATTTGCTGATGGTAAAAATTCAGCAATCGTAGGAAATAGAGTTTACTTGCTAACTTGCAATATATTTTTGTGGAAATAGCATAAGAATCCCGTACCTCACAGCGAGTATAGTAATCGGAAACATTATCTTCCCATAACTTTAAAGGTTTTTTGCTTGCAGGAGAAGATATAGAAAAATTATCGACATTAAGAATATGAACCGGCACATCGATTATAACCAATTTTGGGTTTACTTTTCTTTTAATCAGATATTTGTAGAGTGCTAATTGTTCCTCCAGATTGGCTCCTTCAAGACCTAAGTTATAGCTAGGGTATGTTACAGATAGTTTTTCGGCTAAGGATGAAGAGAAAAGTTCCGGATAAAAATCCCTTGCAATAATTGAATCACCTATGCCAACAATACCGCCATAAATTGTGTCGGCTATAAGAAATTTTTGGTCACGATTAAACCAACTTCCGAACGGGGCAATAGAATTGACTGATACCCATCTGGAAAATAATTCAATCGGGATAAATACAAAGGCAAATAAAAATAAAACCAACAGTAATTTTTTTAGCAGATAGCCACGATATGTTTTTAATTTGTTCATATTGAAGAGTTATACTATTTTAATTATTAAATTGATAAAGTGTTACTATTGCATTTTACTAATAAAAATTCTCAATTCATTGGCTTTGAATTGGTTTTACGAGTATAAATTGCTGATGGATTTTATCAGATATTAAATATTTAGCTACAAAATCACTGCTTGCCCTAAATATCGTTATTGCAGTAGTGAAATTCTGGTTAGTTTCCTGTAACTGGAAACTTTACAAGCTTTGAGAAATATGAAAGTATGCGTAGTTATTTTTGAACTTACGCTCGATATGAAAATTTCTCAATCCAAATCATCTAAAATACTATTCGTTGTTCAGCGATTGTCCGATTTTGTTGAAATGAAAAGGGCAGCTATCGGTTTGAAGAAATTTGGTTATCAGTGCTTTATTCTTTTTTGTGGAGTAGACTCACCGTACTATGATTCAATTGTATTGCAAGAAATTGAAAACAGCATTGATCTTGGAGAGATAGACGGTATAGAAATATTTAATAGCAATTTGGTAATCGAATTTAAAAAATCACGTAATAATTCTCCAGAGCTTTCCCAAAAAAATAACAAACCAAAATGGAATATTAGCAGGAACAAAACTTCAAAACCGGATGAGATAGATAAAGAGAAGGGATCTAAAAGCGCGAGAGGTAGAGTAGAAAAATTAAAAATTAGAAGCCTTAAAACTCTCATCATAAAAGTTCATGCTTTAGCATTCAAGATTAAAATAAATATTAAAAAATTTATTAAAATGTTTATTAAAAAGTCTAATGTCTTATTGTTTCCCCTGTTTCTGGTGGCTAAAAGTCTTCATTGGTTTATGTATCAATGTCGTATGCTATATTCTACAATTCGTATATGGATTAATAAATGTTCGGATTTTATTAAGTCGCCCATAGTTTACGTTCCCCGAACTTATAGATATAACTATTACCAATTCCAAAATATCCTGAAAGAAGGCCAGTATAATTTAATTATTTTACCAGAAGACATAGTCGGTAAGATTTCTCCGTTAATAATCAGATCAGGCCATTCATTAAAAATTCCCAGTTTAATTCTTCCTTATACGATTGCAAACCAAAGTGAAGCATTTCAAGCACTCAAAGATCGAGAGGAATTTCAAGTAACATATCATAGCTTTAATAAGGTAGTTGGACTTTTTTTTCGTTCATGGGTTATGAAAGATGATGCTCGAAGAGTTTTAAGATTGCCTGCAGAACATGTGTTCGGTCATATCATAACCAGAACCTCACCCCCTGATCCATGGATGATGAACAGTGGATATGCTAATGTGATAGCCATTGAAAATGAGAAAATGTTTGAATATTACCGTAATAGTGGAATACCTGCTTCTAAAATGAAAATCACAGGTGCCTGTTATGACGATAATTTGGCTTATTATTACTTGAATAAGGAAGACGAAAGAAAAAAATTATACCGGGAATTAGGTATAGAAAGTGATAAACCTTTTTTCTTGCTCGGAGGTTTTCCAAATCAAATTACAGCTAATCCTCCTCAATTTGATTTTGAAGATGCGGAAGATGCGGTAAACTTTATTGCGGATTGTGTTGAGATATTTAAAAAGGATTATGAAATTATTTTTCGACCTCATCCAAACTACCTGGAATTATCTGATCTTTTTGTGAAAAAAAATATCTTAGTTACCCAGATAGATACTGCTCGATTAGTCGCTCTATCTGATATTTACCTGGCATTTGCGTCTGCAACGATTCGTTGGGCTATATCATGTGGTATTCCAACTATCAACTACGATATGTTTTATTATGACTTTTCAGATTATAAAAACGTCAATGGAGTGCTTAATGCGTGCACTAAAGAAGAATTTAAACGGGCCATAAATACCATGAGTCAGTTGGAACAGTTTATTGTTATTAAGAAACAATTGGACATAGAAAAAAGAAAATGGGGTAATTTGGACGGAAAATCAACTCACAGAATCAATGATTTGGTTAAGGAATTAATTCATCTTAAAAAAGTACCTCGAAAAGCGTCTTAACTTTGTAGCAAGGGTGATTATGAAGAATTTAAGTGTTGCAATAATAGGTGCAGGTCGAATGGGACGTGAGCATATTAAAGCGTTTCAAGCTGTGCCTGGAGTTCAAGTGACTGGTTTATTAAGCAGAACTTATGAAAAAGCCGTCGCTTTAGCAAGTGAGTTTGGTGTTCCATATGTCGCAGAGACAATTGAAAAATTAAATAAACAAACGAGCGCCGATTTAGTGGTGGTTGCAGTTCCTGAGCTTGAGGCTAATCAAGTTGCGAAAAAGTGTTTTCAATATGATTGGTCTGTGCTCTTGGAAAAGCCAGCCGGATATGATTTGATGGACGCTCATGATATAGCGGAAGCAGCATTAACAGCAAAAGGTCCAATATATGTAGGCTTAAACAGAAGATTTTATTCCAGTTCAATACAAATTCGCAACGATCTGGATTCAAAAAGCTCTGATAAGAGATTTATCCATATTCAGGATCAGCAGAGTTTTGAAGAGGCAAGAGCATGCCAGCACCCGGAAAAAATTGTTCAAAAATTTATGTATGCTAATTCAATCCATACCATTGACTTGATTCGATTCTTTGCGAGAGGTGAGATAACACAGGTTGTTCCAGTTGCTCCCTGGAAAAAAGATCAAACAGAAATTGTGATTAGTTATGTAGAGTTTGACAGCGGGGACCGTGCATTATATGAATGCATTTGGAAAGGGCCAGGTCCTTGGGCATGTAGTGTGAGTACCCCAAGTATTCGCTGGACAATGCAACCCCTTGAAAAGGCACGCTATCAAAATGCAAACGAAAGAATAGTCCATGATTTAACATTGGATGATATCGATCAACAATTTAAAGCAGGATTTTATAAACAGGCCGAAGAAGTTTGTAAAGGTGTGCGTGGTCAAGATAATAATGCGATAACCTTGAAGGACAGTTTAAAAACGATGGATTTGATTCACCAAATTTATGGTGAATAACTACAAGATCCATTGACTATGGTTTTACAAATGCCAAATATTATCCCCGACTTTTAGTCGGGGAGGTAGATACTACATAAAAAATCTTGTAATTAGTGTGCATAAAGAAGTATATGGAGATTTTTTGAAAGTAAAGTAAATGAATTATCAATGCATACTATGTCTAATAAAATAGTTTGATGAATATAGATGTGATTTTATGAGTTTATGTATTGATTTTGTGATCCGTTCAAATTAATTTACTAACAATTTAATACATATAAATTCATATTCTGTTTAGGACAGAATTGGTAAATTGTATTAGCATAAATTATTGATGAATATTATTGGAGATTCCATTTAATGATTACGTACCCAGGAGAAGTCAACCTTGCTAAATACAAACTTGATAGTAAACCAGAGGAGATATTTTATGGTTTGCCAAGTGAGGTGATGTTTTGTACCAAGTGTACTTACAGCAACCAAAAGCCTAATTCAGAAAAAGAATATAAACATACCATTGATGCCAAGAAGCCTACTATTAATTTTGATGAAGAAGGTGTCTGTTCCGCTTGCCGAATTGCGGAAAGGAAAAAATCAATCGATTGGGAACAAAGAAAAAGAGAATTAAAAGAATTATGCGATAAATATCGTAGCAAAAATGGCCATTATGATTGTCTTATTCCTGGATCAGGTGGCAAGGACAGCTTTTACACAGCCTATATGTTAAAATATGAATATGGAATGAATCCTTTAACCGTTACTTGGGCTCCCCATATCTATACCTCTTGGGGTTGGAATAATTTTCAGGCTTGGATTCATGCCGGATTTGACAATTATCTGTTCACTCCTAATGGACAAGTGCATAGGTTGCTGACCAGATTAGCACTGGAAAAATTATATCACCCATTTCAACCTTTTATTCTTGGTCAAATGTACTATCCACCAAAAATCGCAATGGATTTGAATATTCCATTAGTATTTTATGGGGAAAATCCATCGGAATACGGTAACAATGCCAAGGAAAACGAAAAAGCAACCAAGGATATCAGTTATTTCACTGCCAATGATATTTCCAATATTTATCTTTCTGGAATATCAGCGCTTGAGTTGAAGGAAGAGTTTGGTTTAACTGAAGTAGAGCTACAGCCTTATATTCCACCTAATCCAAATAAATTAGCTGATAAGAACATTGAAGTACAATATTTAGGATATTATTTACCTTGGCATCCACAAGAGTGTTATTATTTTGCTGTAAACCATGGTGGATTTACCCCCTCACCCGAGCGGACTGCGGGTACCTATAGTAAATACAGCGGTATAGACGATAAAATTGATGATTTGCACTACTACACCACTTTTATCAAATTTGGGATTGGTAGAGCGACTTACGATAGCTCCCAGGAAATTCGCAATGGGGAGTTGGTGCGGGAAGAAGGAGTTGCTTTGGTAAAACGCTTTGATGGTGAATATCCGGAACGATTTGAAAAAGAGAATTTTGAATATTTAAGTATTGATTCAAAAAAACTACCCATAGCAGCTAAACAATTTGAGCAACCCAAAATGGATAGGGAATATTTTGAGAGGTTGACCAATCAGTTTAGATCACCACATCTTTGGGCTTTTGATAATGGACGATGGATATTAAGACAACAGGTTTTCTAGTACCTTAAGATTAACGAGATGCGACGTCCTGCGGCTTGTCCGCAAGATCCAGGAATAGTGGAATATTCCTGGATTCCGAGGACAAGTTGCGGAAGGTAGTGCGAAGGAAGAGTTAAAATATATTTTCCTTCTCTTCCTCTCCGGTAATTTGGAGAAGAAGTGTCAGATGAGTTGTTACAAAACATCAAGGATATGAATTGATTTATCATTTTAATAAACCAAGCATTTTGGCTATTATTCCTGCACGAGGAGGCTCAAAGAGGTTACCTCGTAAAAACATCTTGAATTTAAGAGATAAGCCATTACTCGTGCATTCTATTCTTGCTGCTAGCCATTGTGATTTAATTACTGATGTTGTGGTGTCAACTGAAGATAATTTGATCTCTGAGGTAGCTCTTGGTGCCGGAGTAATGGTTATCAATAGGCCGTTGGAATTAGCTGGCGATACAGTATCTAATGAGTATGTTGTAAAACATGTGATAGAAACGTTTAGCGAAACCAATTATTTTCCTGACTACATCGTATTGTTACAACCTACCTCCCCTTTAAGATCTTCATTTCATTTAAAACAATGTCTGGAACAATTTTTAGAATCCGGGATGAATAGTGTTATGAGTGTTTGTAAAGTTGAGCATCATCCTGGAAAATGCATTCGCATTAAGGATAATGAGGTTTTGCCATACACTTGTTTGGAGGATGTTGAAAAGAGGACTCAGGATTTGGAAGAAGTGTATAGGCAAAATGGGGCTATTTATGCTTTAAAAACAACAAATTTTCTTGATCAATTAAAATTTTACCAATCTCCATGTCTACCTTATGTGATGAGTATGGAAGACAGTATTGATGTTGATACCAAGCTTGATTTGCAATTTTGTGAATTTTTGCTTTCAGAAAAGGAAAACAGTTCTAGGATTAATAATTATGTCTGCTAATTATCAGAATTTTCAACATTACATCACTGAAGGATGGTCAAAAAATCCAAAAGAAATTTTTAAATTCCTTGATTTTTTCATTGCCCAGGAACAAAGAGATTCGACTGTTTCTTTACTTGATGTCGGTTGTGCAACTGGTGAATTGGTTTATTTTCTCTCTAATCGATATCCAGAATTTCAGTACACGGGAATTGATGTTTTTGACGATTTAATTGATCAGTGTAAAAAACTGCAACCAGATAAAGAATTTTTTAAAGCGTCTATTCTACAATTACCAGACAATTTAGCCCATCAATTTGATATCGTTACTGTAGTCGGGGTTATGTCTATTTTTGATGAGTCTGAATTACCCGCCTTTTTCTCAAATTTGTTCAAGGCTTGTCGACCAGGTGCAACAATTTATATCTTGTCACCTTTCAACGAATTTGGGGTTGACTGTGAAATAACCCACCGAAAAAGGAAGAATGGGGTGAAAGGGAAGTGGGAGAAAGGATGGAACGTGTTTAGCAAAGAAACTATTGGAGAGTTGATACAAGACAAATGTAGCCAATGGTGCTTCCATCCTTTCAAGATTAATCTTGATTTGAACCCCAAAGAAGATCCGGTTCGGACCTGGACTATGAGAACTGAAAAAAATGAAAGACAGCTTACTAATGGTTTAAAGCTATTAATTGATCACTATTTATTAAAAATATCACTCTAAATTTATGAGGGTACAATTGTGGAAAGAGAATTCAAGCTTGGGAATTTTAATGTCAGTACTCAATACCCACCAATTTTTTTAGCTGAAGTTGGCAGCTATTTCAATGGTGATTATCAGCTTGCCAAGAACATGGTTGAAACGATTATAAAAGCGCGTACGATGGTTCCGAAACAACCTGTCGTATTAAAAACAGAAATTTTAAACGATCCTGAAATATGTCTTCCCAGTGATCTTATGGAAACATATACTTCCAAAGACGGTCAGGTTAAAAAGGAGAATTATAGAGAACTGATTGAGCGTAAGGTGATGCCTTTGGAAAAGTATGAACAGTTATTCTCTATCGTGAGAAACGCATCCATGCCGTTTATAGTTTCTGTGTATGATTTTACTGCAGTAGATTTTGCAACCCAGCATGGCGCTTGTGCGTTAAAAATTGCATCCGCTAATATAGTACATATCCCTTTAATTCGTTATGCCGCACAAAAAGGCTTACCTTTACTTATCGACACAGGCAGATCAACTATTGCTGAGGTATTTAATGCGATCAACACAGCACGAGTTGCTGGTTGTGAAGACATCATTGTCCAGCACAGCCCAGATGGACATCCCGCTTTACCCGAAGCACATAATTTAAGACTTTTGCAAACTTATTCACAGGCGTTTAACCTTCCTGTTGGCTTGTCTGACCATCATAATGGTCTTGAAATGCTTTATGTTTCTATTGCCTTAGGTGCTTCAATTTTGGAAAAAGGGGTTCATGTATACCCTGAGGAGCTTGATCAAGATATTTCCCATTCAATGAGTCTGGAGGACTTACCTGATGTTTTGCAAAAGGTATACGATGTCTGGGAATCTTTAGGCAGTACTGAACGCAACCCAAGGCGGCAAATCAAGGGAGTGATTGGGAGCTCACAACGCCAATGTGTTGTAGCAAGAAGAGATATCCAACCGGGTGAAACGCTTTCACTAGATAATGTAAGATTTGCTTTTCCATGCCTTGGCGTACCTGTACAACACTGGGATTTAGTAAATGGAAGTAATGTTACTTCAATAATCAAGGCAAATAATCCCGTTCAATGGTCTGATATTAAAAAAAATGATTCTTAAAAACCCAACCTGGCAGACCCTAATGCCTGGTCTGCCTGATTATGTACCGCTTGATTCCAATCAAGCAGAGACCTTATTAGGAAAAGTGCAATTGAGTGGCACGGTCTATCAGGTCTGTTTTGAAGATCAGTTATCAAATTTTTATTTGATTAAAGAGCAGCAAAACGAAAAAAACTATTTTATTAAATGTTTTCAACAGGAGCATTTTGAGCATTATCAACAAGCTGAACATGTGGCTCGATGGTTGCAGATGCAAGGAGTAAATGCCAACTCTGCTTTGTCATCGGACTCGAAAAGTTATTTTATTTACCCGTTTCTTGATGGCACTCGATTAAAATCTTCCATTGATGTTCTCAAAAAATTAGGAAGCTCTCTTGCAAAAATGCATGAGGCGCTTAGAAATTATCCTTTACAAGATAGTATTAAAACCAGAACAAATAAGCGAATATCGAAATTAAATGAAATACGTGAACAAATTGCGAAAGGAATAATTAAAATAGGGCCATTTCCTGACTATGTGAGAAGTTTGGCTTTGAATGGCGACTTGAATTTTACTCAAGGGGCTGATTTTCAAGCCATACATGGAGATTTGCATCCTGGAAATATGATGATGGTTGATAATCATGTCTATTTCTTTGATTTTGAGGATACTCTCCACAGCTATTTGCCAATAATTTATGAATTGGCATTAATATTAGAGCGTCTGGTATTTGTAAGATATAATTCGATTGATTATATTCAGGAATTAGGTAAACATTTTATGGTTGCCTATCTTGAAAGTGGTGGCTCTTATTTGTATCAAGAAACAGACAGATTTGCTTTATCAACAATTGCTCTTCGCTCATTGTGTGTTCTTACATTATGTGAAATGGAGGGAAATAACATATATGAACAGGAATGGCGCAAATTTTATATGCTATCTGAACTAGCTAAAAAAATGCAAATTACTTTAAATAAAATTCTACAGGTATAAGTTTATGTCCAGAAAGAGAATTCTGGTGTCATCTAGGGATGTCGGGGCCGCTATTAATATCATTGAAATTGTAAAGTTGGCCAAGTCTGCTCCTGATTGTGACTTGTTTTTATATATTCAACCTCCCGCAGCTCAGTATTTTGGTAATCACAATTTAGAATATGAGTTGGTACCCAATTTTATAGTGAAACAGCAAGATAGCAATGAAGCGGATCTTATATTGAATTATGCCGATGAACTCTTGGAAAAAATAAAGCCTGATGTTATTTTATGTGGATTGTCTACACCAGGTGATGCTGGTATTGATGAAGCATTGATTACTGTTGCTAAAAATAAAATTCCAACAGTGGTGATGCAAGATTTTTGGGGTGAAGTTAATGATTTTTTCGGTACTTGCGCAGATTATTATTTTTGTTTAGATCAAGAAGCAAAAATATTAACAGAACAGCGACATGATACTGAAGGCCTGGTCATAGGCTCACCACGACATTCTTGGTATAAATCATTAGATCTTATTCATCTCAGAAAAGAATTAAGGGAAAAAGCTGATTTATCAACTGAAGATATTGTAATTGGTTTATTTGGCCAATCACTTCACCGTATTCCAGGATATAAAGAAACCCTTTTGGATTTTTTATCTTTAGTACCTGAAGCTTGTCCGGGAGCTACTATCGTATACAGGCAGCACCCACGTGAGAGTGATGATCAAGCTCTGAGCACTATTGAGTTACTAGAAAGTTCAAAAATCTCCTTTAGATTGATGAAAGATGAAAAAGTCGAACATACATTGATATTATGTGATGCAGTTTGTAGTATTTTGTCTAATTGTCTTTATGATGCAAGCTATCTAAATTTCTTTTCACCAATTCCTTTCATCAGCCCTATTGCATTATGTTATAAAGAGGACTTATTGAATCATTTGAATAATTACAACATGATTAAGGCATCGCCATATAAGGAAAAAAATATTGCATTTATATTTGACTCCCAAAAACCAGATAGTCGTAATTTACAATATTTATTTTCTGATAGTGGCAAAAGAGAATATTGGATGGCGAGTAAAAAATTGGAAAACCCTGAGTATGCAACTTTTAAAGCCAGAGAAATTTTGCTGAAAATTGCTAACCGAGTCTGGACATAATTTGGAGTATTGATGGTTTTTATGAATAAAGTATTAAAGAAAATTTTAAGTTTTTATTATGGTGACCAAGTAAATAGAAAACCAATTGCTATTTACATCAATTCATTTACAGATGCGCCTGTCCTTGCGATGCTTGCTTTACAACTCATAGTAAAAAAAGAGTTTATAATTTTTGTCCTACCCGAAAAGAATGAAAAATTGGTTTCCAGAATTTTATCATTTATAAATGATTTTAATGGAATGTTCATCTTTTTAAGTGAATTGAATATTAATGAGAAAGATAATTTAGATGATAGAGTTAATAAGTTAGAAAATAAATATAAAAAATATGATTTAAATTTTGATACTCTTAGGGCTTTGTATATTAGTTTAAGCCAAGAGTTATCAAGGTCTGAAGAATTTTTTACGAAGTATCAACCCAAACTATTGATCGTGGGCGAGGATGGAATAGGCTCTAATGCTTGTTTGATTCAAGCAGCAATATTCAAGAAAATTCCAATTTTAGATATACCGTATGGATATGGAAGTTACATGGATTTGGAAAATTCTCTAGCTCAGAAAAGGCAAAATGAAGAATTATATAACTCTGATGAGGGAGCAGGTTTAGCGGTAAAAGATAATTTTCCGCATTGGGTTAAAAGGGGTAAATTTTCAGGTTCAATTTTGTTAAATCCTCATTTCATTTTAGCGCGTGAGGAGTTGCAAATAAAATTATACAACCCATGGACTGTTCATGGAGGATTCGCAAATGCTCTCGGTGTTGAAAGTCAAATCATGTTTAATCATTATGTAAAGGAAGAGGTTCAACCTAATAAATTAGTATTAACCGGTTCACCCTACTGTGATTATTTGAAAACTCGTTTAGATTTAAATAATAGAAATCTGGTGGAGCAAAATAGCTATAATATAGATAACCCAATATCCATTTTGGTTTGCTGGCCCCCAAGCTATCATAATGAGCGGTCAAATTTATGTGAGTTTGATACTTATGAAGATCTTACTTCAACAGTATTTAAATTTTTAAGTCAGTTAAAAAATGTAAGAGTTACAATTAATCTTCATCCAGCAGTTCAGCCGGAATTTAAAAGTTTTGTTGAAAGTTTAAATATAAATATCAGTACTTCTTACATTCTTGATGAACTAGCAACACATGATATTTATGTAAGTTGCTATTCTAGTACTGTACGTTGGGCTATTGCACTTGGAAAGCCAGTGATCAATTATGATTTTTATCAATTTAATTTGAACGACTATGATGAGGCTTCAGGTGTTTTAAAAGTATCGAAACAAGAAGAATTTGAACAGGTAATGAAATTGATTTTGGAAGAAAATCAATATTTTAATGAAATACAAACAGCACAAAAACAAATTTCTGCACATTGGGGAATGATTGATGGGTTAAGTTTTGAAAGAATTTATAAAGTAATTAATGAATTAACTCTGTAAATATAATCAGATTTCTAAAACTCAATATTTTCTTTTAATGATCGAATTGAATTTTTTATTTTCATATCATGATGCTGACAGTGATAAACTATTAAAAATGAGAATTCATCGATAATTTAGAAGAGTTGCTTTATTAGGAACTGGTTAATCAGATTCAGGAGTGGTAATTCCAAATAGATTGTGTTTTAGTTCTATAACTGCTTTTGGATTTCTATTCTCCCATTTATTTAGCGCTAATTTATCATTCTCTAATTTTTTCTGAATATTATCTTGTGTTAGTAAAGTAGAAAAATGACTAATCTCAGGTTCATCTTTTAGCTTTAGTACTACTGACAATATTAGGTTCCCTAATTCATTTTTAAAGTGTTGAGGGTCCCAAAACCAATGCATTTTAGTATTGGCATCCTCTTTATCAGGAAGTTGTTCTGTTGTAATGGAATTAATGTTATTAAAACCCCATAAAGCAAATTTTGAGTTGGGGTGTTTTTGATTATGAGTTGTTATTGTAACCATCAACTCTTTTTGCCATTGCTCATAGATGTCCCATAAATCTAATAATTTATAGGTCTCTAAAAGTCTGACATGTTCTGGAGCAAGGATTAGAATTAATTCAGTATTGTTATTTTCACAAATCGCTATGATTTTTTTTAAATAATCAATAGTGTTAATCCCATTTTCAGGATTAGTAAAACTGAATTGATTTTGTGGTGATGGCAATAAAGATAATTTACTGTAACTTTCCGTATGCAAAAAATTATTTTTATAGCCTTTTAGTTGGTCTATTTGTTCTTGTCTATAATCATGAACAAGTTGTCCATTACTTAGAAAGGCATTTCTTTTGTTCTGGTTTTTTATGGTTTCCAGGCTCGCTTTTAATGCATCAAATGACAGTAAAGTAGAAAAAATAGTATTTACAGCAAGGGGATTTTTATTACCATTGATATCGACACGCAGTAATGACTCATTAAAATCATCTCTATTATTGACATAGGCATTAAACATAAAGAAATTAACGACTAAAACGACTTTTTTAATAGGCTTAATTGCCTCAGCATGCTGTAGATAGCGCATCACCTCATAAATATTTGCTCCGCTCAAACCCAGATTATAAACCTGAGAATTATTCCATGCAGAAAAATCAGGGTTAAGCCCTGTTTCAGCAGTAGATGAGCCTAATATCAGATACTCTGGTTTTTTCCATTCTACTGCTATAGCTTTGGTAAGACGCAGGTGGGAGGTAACTTGTGGCTTCTGACTGAACTTTTGAATAGGTACTGATTTATAAATATCGTACGGATTAACCAGCCAATTAAATAATATGGTAATAAAACCAAATAATAGAAGAAATGCGAGATAAAAAATGAAAAACTTTTTAAAGCGATTCAATTGAGTTCACCTAGAATTTATAATATAAAAACTCACTGATATGCCCCAAAGACAGCAGTGAAAGTAAGGTCAAAATAGCACAAATTGCTGCAGTGAACACATTAGGTGCCCAGTACAATTTCTTGAAAAGATATGGTTCAATTTCCCCTGGGTAAGTTTCGAGTGCGGGATTGTATTTATTGAGTAATTGTTGAGTGTTCGGTCCTAAAAATACGATTAATCCTGTTATGAATAAAAGTGCTAATAAGTGCTTTAATTGTTCAAAATTAAATAAGGTACTAGATAGTGAAATATTATGAAATAATGCAGTTAAAATATGACTGCTAGTCGTAAAAGTTTCTGCGCGGAAAAAAATCCAAGCTATCACAACAGCCAGAAAGGTAACGATTTGAGCAAAAGAATTACCAATAAATTTCGTTATGACGAACGATTGAAAATAATGTTTTTTAAACTGAAGCCATAAATGATTTATTACCAAATAGAAACCGTGTAATAGACCCCATATAATAAAAGTCCATCCAGCCCCATGCCAAATGCCACCTATGATCATCGTTATCATCAAATTGATGTATCGTTTGATATTTCCTTTGCGGTTCCCGCCTAAAGGGATATAGACGTAATCTCGAAGAAAACGGGATAAGGTCATATGCCATCGGCGCCAGAAAATAATAATATTGGGTGCCTTGTATGGTGAATTGAAATTTAAAGGAAACACGATACCAAAAAGACGAGCTAAGCCTATGGCCATATCAGAATAACCTGAGAAATCAAAATACAATTGAAACGTATAGGAAATACTTCCGCACCAGGCTTCTATAAAAGTGATGGATTCTTTGGACGCTGCACTAAAGACGGTGTTTGCATAAGGTGCTAAAGAATCGGCAATGATGGTTTTTTTAAAAAGACCAATAGAAAAAATAGTCAAGCCAACTGCACAATTTTCCCAATTGAGTAATTTTTTTCCCTTATTTTCAAATTGGGGCATTATTTCTTGATGATGAAGTATTGGTCCCGCCATTAAATGAGGAAAAAAGGTGACAAATAAACCATAGTTCACAAAGGGAGGTACCTTAATTTGTTTTCTATAACAATCTGTGAGATAAGCAATTTGTGTAAAGGTAAAAAAAGAAATACCTAGTGGTAGATCCCCATTGATTAATTCCAGAGGTTGATTAAGTAATAAGTATAAATTCGCTAATAAAAACTGGCTGTATTTAAAGTAAACAAGCAATGATAAATTACCAATAAGTCCTACATAGAAGAGATTTCTATTTTTTCGTTCTATTAATAAACTGATGAGAAAATTAAATAAAATTGAGATTAACAATAGAGGCAAATAGTATAAATTCCAATATCCATAAAAAATAATGGAGGTTAGAAAAAGAAATGCAATTGTTTTAGAATGTATTGGACTAAACTGAAAAAAAGAAAATAAGGCGAAGGTAATTGGTAAGAAGATGAAAAGAAAAGAATAAGAATTAAAGAGCATTATTTATATACTATAAAAATAAAGTCATCATTATACAATAGAATAAACTTTATTATAAATTCTATACTGTATTGAGATTTTCTTCAGCGTTGGCCTGAGCTCGAGAACTGAAAGATCCCCTAAAAATGTACATTTTTAGGGGATCTTTCAGTCCGCGAATAATCATGGGACTACATTTTTGATAAATGTCTTTTGACTTGCTTAAAACAAAATTAAAAGATCACTAACAAAAAATATATGTTTAGAGGGTAATTATTATTTTACCAACAGGTAAATCCACCGTCTACTATGATATTTTGTCCTGTCACATAGGACGAAGCATCTGATGCCAGAAAAACCAAGGCACCTAGTAATTCGTTAAACTTTCCCATTCTTCCTAAAGGCACTTTATTTGAATAATTTTTAATAAAGACATCGTTTTGTCCACTTTCAATACCGCCAGGAGTTAAAGTATTAACACGAATATTGTATTTGGCCAAATACGTTGCCAGATATTTAGTTAAGCTTAAGACAGCTCCTTTTGATACAGAATAGACAGCAGGTGTGTTAATTTTCACTCCCAGATACTCAGATCCTTTGTAGATGCCTTGATCCGGGGCAACAACGCCATAAATGGAGCTAGTCTGAATAATACTGCCCCCAGTGTTTTGATTTATCATCTCTCTACTCACCGCTTGAGCCACAAGGAACATACCGTCCAGGTTTACTTCCATTACTTTTCGCCATGTCTCTAAAGTGTATTCTTCAAAAGGAGCAAAGAACTGATATAAATCATCTGTTTTGCTGGCTGCATTATTTAAAAGTATATCAATTGAACTGAATTGAGTCTTAACTGTTTCAACCATATGAGTGATATTCACTTTATCTGTGACATCGCATCTTAAAGGAAGAACTTTAGCCTCTGGAAACTCCTCTTGGATTGATAGGCACACCTGTTCAGCTTTATCATAGCAAACATCGGTTACCACAACTTTAGCACCATTTTTTGCTAGTTCTCGACTAAAACCTTTACCAAGAATTCCAGCCCCACCTGTGATAATTGCCGTTTTATTTGTTAGATCAAACACTCTCTGTCCTTATTCTTTATTGTTGAAAGTAATTTGTTCCATAGGTTTTAATGAAGACAATTGCCTTATTAATCGCATGGTATTGATCGTTTCATGCGGTGGTATAACAGGTAGTTTCTTCTTAACCATCAATTGCATATTTTTAATAGTTCGTTTAAATGCAGTAAAATTATCATGAAGGTCATAATGGTAATGATTATTCGTACCATAAAACGAAAGATGAAAGGTTTTACCGACTTCTCCTATACAGGATAAGTTAAACATAACATTATTTTGCAAGGTGAGATTATATGATTCGAATGGGGTAGGTAGTCGCACCGCAGAAATTACTTTTCCTAGTCCCAAACCATTAATTGCATCAATAAGATGAATTCCATATTTTTCCAGGTTATTTAAAACAACACCCTCTATTAATTTTAATTCTCCAAGATTTAAATCATTACTTCTTATTAGATCCAACTCCTGAGCATAGCGCATACCAGAGGTACTCATGAGCAAACCATTATTTAAATATTTTTCAAAATAGTTTAATTCATCAATATTTAAAGTTAGTGGTTTGTCAATAAAAACGGGTATGCCATATTCCAGAAAGGGCTTGGCCATTTTGTAATGAGTTTGATAATCATCCCTGGCTATAAAGACAAGATCTACTTTACCTAGCATCTCTTCATAATCATCGATCGCATAGGTTATCTTGCTTGCGGCACATAATTTTTGTGTCAAACTCTTGTCTTGAGTCCATGCATGGCTTACTTTCAGATCATGAAAATCAAAAGCATCCTTAGATTGCTTTTCCAGGTAGTTTAGAATAACAGGCCAACCTGCTGCAATAAACGCATCAGGATCATATCCATTAATAATGGCAGAGAATGAAAAGGGGTGGCCGTTTCCTTCGCTATATCCTAAAATACCTGCTTTCATCACCATACACCCCAGCCACCATCAACGCATATATTTTGGCCAGTTATATAAGATCCGGCTTCTGAGCATAGTAATATGGCGGCGCCTTTTAATTCATGAGGTTTACCAATTCGATTCAGTGGATTTTTGTTATTTAAACGTTGAATGAAATCAGGGTTTTCCTTTTGAGTACTTTCAAAGGGAAATGGTCCAGGGCTTATGGCATTTACTCTGATTTGGTGGGGTGATAAGAAGCTTGCCAAATACTTGGTGAGTTGTATTAATCCTGCTTTGGCTGCGCCATAACTGGGTGGGTTGGCAAATCTCTCACTATCGTACAACCTATAATCAGGAGCAACATGACCATACATGGACGCTATATTAAGAATATTCCCTTTTTTCTTTTTTAAAAGAGGATAGGCTCTCTTAATGGTTCTAAACACTCCATTCAGGCATATCTCGATATCCATATTCCAATCTTCATCAGAAATGGATTCAAAAGTGTTTTTGCGACCTGACCAGCCGCAATTAACTAAAATATCCAGGCCATCAGGAAATAATTCATTCACTGTATGCAGACATAGATCTATGGATTCAGGATTAGAAATATCCATTGAGAGAGGAGTAAAGATGCTATTTTTAAAATGTTCAGTTAGATAATTAGTATAATTTTGACATTTTTCCATACTACGGCTAGCGATAATAACGTTAGCTCCTTGCTCAGCAAAAGCGTGAGCTATCTCACTGCCTAATAAGCCGGCTCCTCCTATCACTAAAGCAGTTTTATCTTCTAGTGAAAAAAGCTCAGATAACCTCGGTGCTGTTTCGGGTTTCGAATAAGACATTTGCAACCACCAAATCTTTTTTTGTATCGATATCAACTACAGAATTTCCATCAAGAATTTCTGCACCCATTTTTCCAAAAAGGACGTTTGGTCCTTCATTAGGAAAGGTCCTTAGGTTAAAAGCATAAACAACTCCATTTAACTGATAGGCCTTTGGTAAATTTTGTCTTGAAATCCAAGGTATTGCACCTTTAATAAAAGGCTCTGGCTGGTCATTTTGAATGGACCAGATTCGATGTGGATTTATTTCAGATTCATTAAAAGTAGCAATGGAATCCAGATCCTCATGAATTAAACGGTATAAACATTTTTGTATGATTTCTTTAGTTCGGAAAGGCGAGGTAGCTTCCAGTAATATCATATAATCAGGCAGGTTATTTTCAGAAGCGAGAACTGTTCGGCAATAGCGTACTGCGTCTGCAACCAGTGCTGTGTCTGTAGCTAAATAATCAGGTCTGTGCTGGATAGTAACGTTATAGGATTTTGCGGTATTCGCAATGTTTTGATCATCAGTTGATACGATAATGTCATCAATTTCAGTGACTTCTGATGCCACTTCAATTGGCCAGGCAACTAAGGGTTTTCCACCCAGTAGAGCGAGATTTTTATTTATAATGGATTTACTTCCACCACGCACAGGTATAAAGGCAACAATCCTTTTGTTATTTATCATTATAAAATCATTAGTTATTTTTTTTATTGGTCGAATTATAATCTCGGAGAAATTTTAAAGCAACAACAGGCATTTTATTTTATTCTTTAACATAGAATTTGATGGGTTTATTAATGATTTTCAACAATTTTTTTGATAAAAGAATATTGCTTAAAACAAATAAACGACTGAGTATTCCAATTCTTACCAGCAGTGTAGTAAAAAAGGATGAGTTATTTTTAAAGAATTTATTATGATATCTCCACATTCCCTTTGCTTTGTATCCCAGGACTCTAAGAGGAATCTGCTTCGTACTATAGCTTTTTACATGGGTTACTTTCGTATGTGGTGTAAAAATGATTTTCCATTCTCCGTTCAAGACTCTATAGAACCAATCATAATCTTCACAATAAAGGAAATATTTATCATCAAGCAGGCCAATTTCATCTATCGCTTTTTTTCTAACAAACATACATGACCCTGAAATCAATTCTACTTCTATGGGATGATCTGGTAAGGCTTTATCAGATAACAGGTAGCCTGAAAATTTGGGGTTATTTGGAAATATTTTATCTAATTTGCACATTTGATTGAATACTCTGGCAGGGGTTGGGGTAAGGCCTCGACATCCTACTTGTTCAGTCCCATCCAGATTAGTTACCAGACAGCTTACCATTCCAGCTTCAGGATAATCATTCATAACCTGAAGCAGGTGTTCAATAGTGTTTTCGCTAATAAAACAATCTGGATTTAAATATAGAACAAAGGGTGTTTCTATCATGGGATAGACCGCATTATTAGCAGCTGAAAAACCAAGATTGGCATGGTTTTTATGAATATGAATGTTTGGATTGTCTTTGTATGCACTAGTTAAAAGGTGCAAACTATTATCAGATGAGGCGTTATCAGAAATAATTATTTCTACCGGAACAGTGCAGCTTAATACTTCCTCGATGCATTTCAGCAACATTTCCCCTGAATTGTAATTTACAATTACTACAGTAACTAAGGGATATTGAGATTTCATTTTCTTGATCCTGTTAAAATACCTATATGTATATCCTGGTTTAAGTCCGGGAATGACACAATTTGATGAACATTCTCTAAATTTTTTACCATGGTAAACCTTTATTCAGGATCTTGAGTAGTTGAAATATATTTGTTTTTCGAGATTTTTGGATTATTTTGCGTTGTCTTAAAACCCTCTGCAAACCTTTTATTGCGTCAATCTTGGATTTTAGAATGGTTGAGGTTTGTCCCCTGAACATAAATAAAATAATAGTAACGATATTTAATAAAAGATGTAATGGAATACTTAGCAGTAATAAGGCCGTAGGCATATTTTTAAAGTAAGTCCAGACCAGGTTGCGATGCCCATGATAGGTATAGAAATCGCTATGCCTCTTGGTAGTTGCTGAGCCAGTGTGCTCAACAATAGCTTTAGGAACATAAGCCCCCCTATAGCCTAAAAGCCATAAACGGAAAGCCAGGTCGATGTCTTCATAATAGCAAAAATAATGCTCATCAAATCCTTGAACGTCATGAAACGCATTACGTCGGTATAGGGCAGCAGCAGCACAAGGAGAAAAAATCTCTGAGATACTACCAGGATCCTGATTAAGTGGTTTCCTGTGATTCCTGCGCCAGGCTTTTCCGCTGATATGATAGCAATCTCCAGTGCCGTCCAATAAATGGGGTTCTTGTTCACAAATTAATTTAGAGCCCAGGAAAGCGAATTGTGGGTATTCACGGATGGTGTATACCATTTCCTCAAGCCATTCTTTATGGGGGTAGGCATCAGGATTAAGTAATGCTATCCAATTGATCGCAGGAGATAAATATTCTATCGCGCGGTTATTGCCAGATGCAAATCCAAGATTTTTGTCATGTTTAATGACTGTTAAAGGCAAATCCAGACTAAATATCTCTTCGGGGATTTCTTCATGACTGGCATTATCAAAAATGATAATTTGAGAAGGTTTATAGGTTTGTATAGCCAGTGCGTGAGCTGCTTTTAACAGATATTTCCCTGAGTTGTAGTTAATAATGACGACTCCAATATTAATAGAGTGATCGGCATTAGACTTCTTTGGAAACTCAACTGTGGTGACGAATTGCTGTGTCGATGCGGTGCTTGAGTCCTCATGTATTGACGTGTACATTCCGGTTATGCGCTTCGGTTCTTCTTTCATTTCACTCAACGCAGCGAGTGTCCTAAGAAGTCTACTGTTGTTAGATAAGTAACTCACGATCCTGTTTCCAATTTGGGAGAGCATTGATCATACTAATGTATAAATTATTGCTTTCTATAAACCAACTCATTTTTTCAATTGAAAAATATTTATTCACAAGCTCTTGTGTCAGCACATGTTTTACCTGTTTATCATAGAGGTATGGCAGAGAAATAGAGGAATAAGACACTGATAACACTTCACATCCTTGTACTAAACTTTCTGCCAATTCAATGGGTAGATGATAATATTGCTGGTCTATTACCTGTATATTGTATTTTTCTTTTAACGCATTAATTATTAATAAAAATAAATCAGGATTAAGTGCGGGATGAGGTTTTAAAATAACAGTACTACCTACAGAGGCGTATTCTGATAGAATGTCTTTATAAAGTGCAATTTCATTATCTATCGTGGTTAATTTGGACTCAGTAAAATTGCTGAGCATAAGCAGATAGCATGGATTGGGGTTATTTTTGATTAGATCCCGCATATGAGTTTTAAATTCAGGGATGCAATTAGCAAGATCAGCCACACATTTTTTTAAATCATTTCTAGATATAATAGAGAAATCGCATTGAGTTAAAAAATCTTTCCCGGGATCACAAGGTATAGCCAGTAAGGCTTGTTGAGCTTGTAATTGATATTTTTTTGCTGGATAGATTAATTTTCTTTTTAATCTTGCAAGTATATTGTGCAGTATAATTCTTTTCTTATTAATAATTTGGTACATAAATCGAGAGAAATAGTTCTGGGTATAGACTAATCCTAAGGCATCGCCATAGCAAATACGTTTCGCATTGGGAAAAGCGTGCATCAATGCCTGGTTCCAAAAATCACTGCTGATGTCATGCGAAAAGAAGAATTCATCAAATTCATATTTTTTTAGTTTACGATGTATTAGTTTTGCTCGTAATCTTACTGGTAAGTAAGTGATGAATTTGGGGTGTTTGAATAGCGAGTAACCCGATAAAAAAATTGAGTTGGGTTCATTGCTAATTAACGATTGGATATGAGAGATTCTAAGAGAATTAAATGGAATGTGTGGTTTGGTAAGAATTACCAAGGGTTTTAATGGGGACTTATTTATTATTTTGTTATGTCGATAGGCAGCAATAGCAGGTATTAATTGATTAATATGATCAATACTGATTAAGGCGGGTTTATTCATAGTATGGGTAATTCATTTATTAATATCATACAAGTTTTTATCAGCACTATCTATCCACTTCCTCACGGTCGCGGCTCGGTTATGGTCGTGGTTTGGTTTTAACAATAATCCGAGCCGCGACCGTGAGGGAGTGGATAGTGAATTACATCCATTGACGAAGCACTAGGTAAATGGATAATCCACTTCACTGTTTAAGCCGTTTTCTAATAAAAATCTCTTTAAAGGAGCCAGTAGTTGTAAATGATGTTGCATGGAGGTGCTGTAATTTGTCAGGTTACAATGGTCTGTTTCTAACAGAGCGGTCACCAGTTCAGAAGTTAGCATACTCTGATAGGGGATGGGAGCATTAACCTCTTCCCATTTCCAGTCTTTTTCCAAACTGGTTTGCCATGCCTTTTGTTCCCATTCCCTTGAGATAACACGTAGATTATGATTGTAAATTTCAATTTGAATGGGTGCTATTCCACTTTTATCACAATGCAGGAAACCGATGCTTCCATTCTCAAATCGCGCGATTAATGTCCCTGTTAATTCGAAGTACCCCTTTCTTTTACTGGGTATAACTTGTTTATCAAGATATCGGGTATCCAGCTCAAACTGATTGATTCCGGTGATATAAGCCAAATGATCAAGATAATGGATCGCATTAGTGACTAAACCGTATTGGCTTCCGTTGACATGATATTGAATGATTTCATTTTTAAATACAGTATCTAAATGCCGATAGTATGGCATCATCCTCATGGTGCAATTAACCCATGTTTTTGTATCTTTTGTGGATAACTGCTTGGCAATATCGTAATAATCTTGTTTTTGGGTAAACAATAATTTTTCAAGAACCAGATGTTTCACTTCTGCTTTATTTAATAAATTTTCTATGATGGATCTTCGGCTATTTGCTGTGCTGGCGATAATTGCTATGTCTATTGATTGATGATTTGTTATGGTCTGTGCATAGCTAATTTTATGTTTTACATCTTGAATAGTGGCATCAAAGCGGGTTTTAGCTATTTCAAGTGATTCAATATTAGGATCAATAACATTAATTTCCATTTCTTGATTTAGTAAATTAAGCGATTGTAAATGTCTGCTGCCTAATTGTCCTGCACCAACTATTAGTATTTTTTTCATGATAAAGTATATTAATTATAAATTGGTGAGTATTTTAGCTGACTTGCTTATTTAATTCCACCGTTGTTAATTGTTGTTTTTGTGTTTTTGCTATTTGGCCTGATAGCCATTTCGCTAGTACACGGTGTCCTTGTTCGTTAAAATGTGACAGGTTCATAAAGTTATTTTTTGAATAGTTAAAACTGGGTGTCAGGCAATGAATTTTGGAAAATTTCTCACATATTTGATGAATATCATCCAATTCATTCTGAATATCAGATATTTTAAATTGAGTTTGTTTTATACCATTTTTGTATATTGGAGAAACAAAAAAATACACATGGTCTGCAATAGTTGAAGAAGATGAAAATAATGAATTTAAGAAATTCCTATACATAGGTAATTTTTTTTTAAAATGGCTGTATTCTTCCGAAAAGCTGTCCGGTAAAGAAATAAAAGAATATGAGTGTTCTATCTTTTTACCAGGGTCATATATTCTATCTAATTCTAAATTGGTAAGAAGATTAATTCCATGTGGATGAAGTAAATAAAACTGGCTATATGAATTGTTTATATTATCAAACCAGTATTTTGGGCTCGTGTCTGCTGCTATTAAGCTAACTGATGAAGTAAAATTAAATAAATTAATTTCTACTATCAAGGTATCCAAGTGTATTTTATTTGTTTTTAAATAATTAATGTTAGTCAAGATATCTTCACCGCTAGACCCAAGCTGTGAAGCATTTAAAACAGTATGATTTGGAAAATATTTAGCCATAAAATGAGTGTAAGTTTCTCTAGCCAGAAGACGATAACCGTAAGAAAAGGAGGAACCGAGTACCAGGATTACTGGTTTTTGGGGTGATTTTAATTTCTTATTCAAATAGGCTTGGATAAGGGGGTATCTCTCCCTATCAATAAAATTTCTAACATTAACCAAGTTATTCTTATACAAGCTGGAAGTTAATATTCCTAAAGCATAACTCCAAAATAAATGAGTAAAAATTAATCCGAGGATTATGGTAATAATGTATTTATAATAAATTTTTTGAACCATTTCGTCATATCACTAAATCAAAAGTTAAAATATAAAAAAGTACTTGATGTTTGGGAAATAGTTGTTATTGAGAAGTAAGCTAATATACCCAAACTAAAACCATACCAGATATGAGGAGTCCAAATAAGTTTATTCGCAATTAGACCGGAGGATGAATTAGATATGTCTTTATTTGAATTATCTAATATGGCATTAGTTTTTTTCATTATTTGAATAGTGCTTGGTAAAATAAAACATATCAATAAACCTAATAATAGAAATAATCCAAAGAAAATATAATTTAATAAAAATAGTAAACCAGAGGTGCCATAATAGTAAGTATGAAAATGAAGCATTCCTTTGTAAAAGTTTTGAGCAGTTTCAAAATCATTAGAGCGAAATAATACCCAGCCAAAAACTACCAGAACGAACGTTATTGCTATCGAAAAATATCTGAATATTGTCAATGTTATCTGTGAATTTATCTTGATTTTGTAGAAGTGGCTTATATAAATTTTTACCGCATACCACCCATGGTTTAGAATAAGTAATGTACCATGATATATGCCCCATAAAATAAAAGTCCACCCAGCCCCATGCCAAAAACCTACTACAACCATTACGATAAATAAATTCATATATTTATGAAAACTGCCATGTCTGTTTCCGCCGAGAGGTATATACAAATAATCTCTGAAAAAACGAGATAAACTCATATGCCATCTTCGCCAAAAGTCAATGATATTGATTGCCTTGTATGGAGAGTTAAAATTGACTGGTAATTTAATCCCTATCATATAACTGAGGCCTATTGCCATTTCAGAGTAACCAGAAAAGTCGAAATATAATTGCAAGGTATAGCCTATGGCACCAATCCAAGCGTCTACAAAAGAAAGATCATATCCTTTACCAGGCAAATCAAAAATATAATTGACTTTGGGAGCAATGGTATCTGCCAAACAAACTTTCTTAAATAATCCGATTATAAATATAGATAATCCTATTATAAAGTATCGCATGAAAGGGAACTGTTTTATCGCTACAATTTTTTTAAATTGAGGCATGACATCGGAGTGATGAATGATTGGGCCCGCTATCAAGTGTGGAAAATAGGTAACAAATAATGAATAGTTAATGAAATTAAATTCTTTTACTTTTCCTTGGTAGGTATCAACTAAATAGGCAATCTGTGTAAACGTGAAAAAGGAGATCCCTAGAGGTAAAATAATGTTTAGGTAATTAAAGTGAGTATGGGCCACTGTGTTGAAATTTTGTATAAAAAAGTTCATGTATTTGAAATAAAAAAGGGCACCAAGGTTACAGACTATCCCGAGAATTAAAAATGTTTTTTTGTAGAAAAGTCGTTCGTTTTTAATAAGTAACTTACTAATTAAATAATTAAAAACTATCGAGGCAATTAGCAAAATAAGATAGTTTGGATTCCACCAACCATAAAATATCAGAGAAAAAATTAACAGCCAGGGAGTGACACCAGATTTAAAGTAATAAATGAGAAAATAGCTTCCAATGAGGGCAATTGGTAAATAAACGAATAAAAACAAATACGAATTGAATAACATAATACCTGTTTTGATGGAATTAGAAAGAGAAATAATAATTTAAGTTTTCAGGAATTGCTACATAAAGTATACTGATTTGAATTACATCGGTCTCGATTAGTTTCATCTGTTTTATTTTAAAGGATTTGCTATTTTATATAGTCGGAGATTCAATGATTTTTCATCAGCTTTTTGATCAAGACTCTTGTACTTACACCTACCTCATAGGGTCTGCTGATAGTAAGCACGCAGTCATCCTTGATCCTGTTAAATCAAATGTTTCAAGCTATATCAACCTAATTAATAAATTAGAATTAAATCTGGTTGCTTCTATTGATACTCATCTCCATGCCGATCACATTACTGGCTCAGGTCTATTGACTACATTGACTGATTGCCAGTCTATGATGGGGATTGAGACGGATGCTAAATTTGTAAACATTAAGTTGCGAGATGACGAGTTTTTAAATTTTGGAAATATTAAAATAAGAACAATGCATACTCCAGGTCATACTCCAGATTCTTATTGTTTTATACTAGAGGACAAAGTATTTACGGGTGACACTTTATTGATTAACGCTACGGGTCGTACCGATTTTCAAAATGGCAGCGCCAGTGAACAATATGATAGTCTGTTTAATAAGCTTTTAAAGTTACCTGGATTTATGAAAGTGTATCCTGGTCATGATTATAACCAGAAGTACTTTAGTACCATTGATCATGAAAAGCAAAATAATCCCAGATTACAGGTAAAATCAAAGCAAGAATATGTTGAAATGATGGGTAATCTAAATCTGTCTTTTCCTAAAAATATGCATTTTGCTGTTCCAGCTAATCTAAATAATGGATTAACTGAGCTAGAAGCTAATTCTTTAATTTAACAAATCCAACTGTTTGCATCTATTGTTTTGTTAATATTTGCCTGTTCTCTCGCAGGGTAAGTCCATCGTTTGATTTGGAACTATAATTGTGCCTAAATAGCTGTCATCCTGACTTTTATGAAGGATCTCTGGGAATAAATATTATTTCCATGAGAGGCTTGGTCGAGTTTACCCTGAGTTAAGGCAGGGCTCTGAATAGAATTCTTTCCAAACTCTACTGCGGTGGGAAATTGCTTCGTCGATATGATGCTCGAGTCCTCATGTACTGACCTGTACACTCCGGTTCTGCGCTCCGTTTCTCCTCGCACTTCCCTCACCTCAGCGAGTTTGGAAAGAGGTCTAATGATAGCTATGTGGATTATTTATATCGAAGTATGATTTTGCGTTGTATCCTTTCAGCTAAAAATTAAAGACATGATTTACCTCATAAGTTCTACATACCATGAATATTGAAGTAATGAATAGTTTTAGAAGCTGAATTCTCAACTTTCCTTTAATAAGTTCGAACTATCCTAATCAAAATTGGCAGTAAATTCGTTTATCTGATATCATATCCAGTTGATTTTAAATATGTATTTTTGAATGGCACTGAGTTCAAGATTAGACAAAAACTTACTTTCCATTCTCGAACTCGGTTTGTTTGTAAATTAGAAATTTTAATATACAGGAACATTGTGCGATTTGTGATGTGGAATTTATTAATTTTTCCGCTCATTTTTGCAAAAATTAAATACAGATTTATTTGTTACTTAATATTCCGTTAATAATCAGAGTGTACAATGTGATCCAAGCAATGAAATTTGCTTAAATTTTGTTCATCTTGTAGTTGCCAAGAACACCATGGAAGCGTTCTATGGAGAAGTAGGTAGCTGCTATGTTAGGGAGATTTTTAGTCATGTTAATTTTGACTCGGCGTATAGGTGAAACATTAATTATAGGTGATGATGTCAATATTACCGTTTTAGGTGTAAAAGGCAATCAAGTTCGCTTAGGTATTAATGCCCCCAAAGATGTTTCCGTTCATCGTGAAGAAATTTATTTGCGCATACAACAAGAAAAAGAGTCTGATGATTCAGAACAAGCAGTATAAATCGATTTCCTCGCAGCTCATCCAGTTCCGAGCACTTAAACCTGCTCGGGACGAACCTTCAAATACCATTTCAAATGTATTCCATAAAGGTTATTCAAGTAGTTTGTTAGCTTTTCCAGGTTGAAGTGACGTGTCCCCTGATGAAAGAAAATGGTTCACTCCCTTGCTGTCTTTTAAAATCAATTGGCCTGAATGATTTACACCACAAGCAACTCCCGATATAGAACCCGTGGATTGAGAAACGGTGATGTATTGACCTGCCAGGTAGTCGTTCGCATTCCATTCATCCATAAAAATGCTGAGGTCAGCTTTTATAAAATCGTTTAAATATCGTTCCAGATGAACAATGAGATTCGCAATTAAAAGATTACGATTATACTGTTGCTTAAAAATTTCGTACAAAGAACACCATGGCTTATCTGGCAAAGGGTGATTTTCGGTGTCTGTATTGACATTTAATCCTATTCCAATGATGACTTGCGAGTTGCTGTTTGATTCCGCAATGATCTCAATAAGACTACCACATAATTTTTTATTGCCCCACAAGATGTCATTTGGCCATTTGATTTTGATATCACTTGAATTGTTTATAGTATTTAAAAAAGCAACTATTGCTAAACTTGAAACGAGGCTTAACCCAGAAAGTCGAGAAAGATCACTGCTGAAACTCCATCGGGTAGAGCAATAAATATTCTCTCCGAAGGGGGAATGCCAATGTCTTCCAAAGCGGCCCCTTCCTTGAGTTTGTATTTCAGCACAACAAATTTCCACCGCAGAACTGGGTGGTAAATCTTTCAGATATCGGTTGGTTGAATCAATCGATGTAAATAAATGCAAATGAAAAGGTTGTTTAAATCCTTTTGTTTGTAATTGATTTGTAATGACATTAGAGTCTAACAGGATTAAGGGGTTTGCCAATTGGTAGCCTTGATGTGGCAGGCGAGTTATAGAAATCCCTAAATCATTAAGTTGGTTAATTTGTTTCCATACAGCGGAGCGACTGATTTTTAAAGCCTTCCCTAGTTCACTGCCACTATGGCGGGCTCCATCCCCTAGAATTTTTATTAATGTGTGTTGAGACGAGTTAAATTGAAACATATTTTTGATAGGTTATTAAAATTTTAAACTAACATTCTGGTGAAGCTGTATAACACCATGACGGATTTCTCTGACGGCAGGATGGTAGCATAAAGCTCCACTGCAGCAAACTTCTGGCATAAAGGATCGTAATTGCCAGGTCATGTTATGTAAAGGATCATCAACTAATTGTTTGGTTGGAAAACTTGTAGGAACATGAAACTCTTTGGTTGGATAGGAAAGACCTAATCCACTGGCTTTAATAAATGCTTCTTTTTGCGCCCAAACGTGAAAAAATAAAGCTGGTATAAGTGATTTAGGAGCCTTTTTCAATTCCTGAAATTCTTGTTCGGAAAACAAGTTTTTAGCTATTCCTTCATAGGGGCGTGCGGAATATTTTTCTATATCAACTCCTATAGGATAAATTTTCCCTACCGCTAGTATAGCCATTTCACCCGTATGGCTTATATTAAATTGCAATTTTTGTGAATTGATAACATTGGGTTTTCCATGAGCGTTGTAGCTGAATTCCAATCGTTCAGGAGAGATATTAAGATAACCTGCAAGAATGATTCTTAAGGTGGCTCTGGCATTGGTGAAGCGTCTTTTGTGGCGACTGAAATAAAATCTATCGGCACGGGAACGTTCATCCGCATTCAATAATTGATAGGCGGTATGTAATTCCTGGTCTAAAGAGAACTGCCAAAGATCAATACGTGATTCATTTAAAATGCAGTTTTGTGTGTTTAATGGAGTAAATCCTGTAATTATCATCTGTTTTGTCTGAAATCTGGCATCGATTAACGGTTAAGAGTATCATATACCAAAGACGTTTAATTCACCAAAGAGTAATCAATGACCCGGCAATTTTTGGATTTTGAGCAACCTATAGAAGAGTTGAATCAAAAAATTGAGGCGCTGCGTATGGTTGGCAGTGATAATGAAGTTAATTTAAGCGAGGAAATAGCTCGACTTGAAAGCAAGTGTTCTGAGTTAACAGAGAATATTTTCTCTAAGCTTGAGCCATGGCAAGTAGCTCAGATGGCCAGGCATCCTTTAAGGCCGCAAACTACGGACTATATTGAGAGGATTTTTACTGATTTTCAGGAGCTGCATGGTGATCGCAGTTATTCTTCAGCTCCTGCTATTATTGGGGGCATGGCTCGTTTAAATGGAGAGCCTGTTATGGTACTTGGTCATCAAAAAGGTAAGCGCACCAAGGAAAAAGTTTATAGAAACTTTGGAATGGCACGACCTGAAGAATATAGAAAAGCATTGCGTTTGATGAGAATGGCTGAAAAATTCAAGCTTCCGATATTCACCTTTATCGATACAGCCGGAGCTTATCCTGGTATTGGTGCTGAAGAGCGTAACCAATCTGAAGCGATAGCACGTAATCTATTTGTGATGTCTCGCATTAAAACACCGATTATCTGCATTGTTACCGGCGAAGCAGGTTCAGGTGGGGCATTGGCGATTGGGGTTGGTGATAAAATTATTATGCTTCAATTCAGTATTTATTCAGTCATTTCTCCAGAAGGTTGTGCCTCAATTCTTTGGAAGGATGCTTCGAAAGCCAGTGAAGCGGCGCGAGCTATGGGAATTACTGCCGATAGAATATTTGAAAATGGATTGGTGGACATGGTCGTTCCTGAGCCATTAGGTGGCGCACACCGAGATGTTGATGAGATGGCTAATCGCATAAAGAGACTGTTAACGAGTGAACTTCTGGCTTTGAAAAAAATACCATTGGATCAATTAATTGATTTAAGATACCAAAAATTTATGGCAATGGGTGCATGTGACTAAGCCTTTATTAAGTTCAGAGTGGATTGTACGTCTGGAAAAATTTAATAAATTGGTGGTTGGGTTTAGTGGTGGGCTGGACTCTACTGTGCTGTTACACGTTTTTTCCTCGCTCCCTTCCTTGCGTAATAAATTCCTGGCTGTACATATTAACCATGGGATTAGTAGGAATTCTCTGGCCTGGCAAAGGCATTGTGAGCAATTTTGTTCAGATTTGGGCATTGATTTTATTGCCAAAGCGATTGAATTTGATCGTTCTGCCAATATTGAAGAAGCAGCACGTACTGCGCGGTATGATTTTTTTTCATCTTTATTAACGAATAAGGATTGCCTGGTTTTGGCGCATCATCTTGATGACCAGGCTGAAACCGTCCTTTTACAACTCTTTCGTGGCGCAGGAATAGATGGTTTGGCAGCAATGCTTGAATTGAGTGATTTAGAGACCGGTCAATTAGCAAGACCATTTTTAACTTATTCGAGATCGCATCTTGAGAGCTACGCGCTTAGTCATGGGTTAAAATGGGTAGAAGACGAAAGCAACCAGGATACCAAATACTCTCGAAATTACCTGCGTCATCAGGTAATGCCATTATTGGCAGAAAAATGGCCTGGAGTAACAGGTAACATTGCCAGAGCAGCGACTCATTGCCAGCAAGCCAAAACTAATCTGGAGGCACTGGCTATTAATGATTGCCCAGATTTGTTAAGGGCTAACGATCAGTTAAGTATCGAGCCTTTAAAGGTACTTGGATTTGATCGGACTACTAATGTCTTAAAGATCTGGCTGAAAAAGAATCAGGTTCAATTACCCTCCACGAAGACATTTCAACGAATCGTCCATGAAATAATTTTTTCAAGTTCTGATGCCATGCCGATGGTGAGTTGGGGAGAAATACAAGTACGTCGGTTTCAACATCATCTTTACTTACTTCGAGGAGATGTGATCAATTTACCAGAGGTTATTGAATGGCAACAATTTCCTACACCTTTAATATGTCCAGAAACAAATATTGATTTGTCTGCGGTAAAGGCTAAAAAAGGACTAATGATTCCAAAAGATGCGAAAATTGATGTTCGGTTTAGAAAGGGTGGTGAAGAGTTTTATTGGCATGAACAAACGAAACATTTAAAAAAATTATTTCAAGAATGGCAGATTCCGCCCTGGATAAGAGACCGAGTTCCATTGGTTTATATTAATGATCAATTGGCATGCATAGTAGGTTATGCAGTGAGCGATTCATTTTTTACTACTAATCCGTTGGAAGCTTGGTCGGTAGTTAATAATTATTAATATCAACAATATCCGCTCCCTTACGGTCGCGGCTCGGTTTTATCCACTCCCTTACGGTCGCGGCTCGGTTTTATCCACTCCCTTACGGTCGTGGCTCGGTTTTATCCGCTTCCTTACGGTCGCGGCTCGGTTTTATCCGCTTCCTTACGGTCGCGGCTCGGTTTTATCCACTCCCTTACGGTCGTGGCTCGGTTTTATCCGCTTCCTTACGGTCGCGGCTCGGTTTTATCCGCTTCCTTACGGTCGCGGCTCGGTTTTATCCACTCCCTTACGGTCGTGGCTCGGTTTTATCCACTCCCTTACGGCCGTGGCTCGGTTTTATCCGCTTCCTTACGGTCGCGGCTCGGTTTTATCCACTCCCTTACGGTCGTGGCTCGGTTTTATCCGCTTCCTTACGGTCGTGGCTCGGTTTTATCCGCTTCCTTACGGTCGCGGCTCGGTTTTATCCACTCCCTTACGGTAGCTGCTCGGTTTTATCCGCTTCCTTACGGTCGCGGCTCGGTTTTATCCACTCCCTTACGGTCGTGGCTCGGTTTTATCCGCTTCCTTACGGTCGCGGCTCGGTTTTATCCACTCCCTTACGGTAGCTGCTCGGTTTTATCCGCTTCCTTATGGTCGTGGCTCGGTTTTAACAATAATTCGATTGAACAATAATCCGAGCCGCGACCGTAAGGGAGTGGATAAAACTGATATCAATTTTCAATATCAAAAATTTGTTTCAAAAATAATTAGTTAACGTGATAACATGTCCTTCCATAAACAAGTCCTAAACCAAATGGAAATGGTGGAATGATGATACCTGAAACAGTAATTCCTCTTGCATACTTTATTACCTTTACATGCTATGGAACATGGTTACATGGAGACAAATCAACCTCGGTCGATCACTACAACAATATACCCGGCACTGATTTTATCTCTTATGCCCCAAGGCGATTAGATCAGGTAAAAAAACTCATGCTAGAAACCCCTTATTCCCTGGATGAATTAAGACGCAGTATTGTTTTGCAAGCGATTAGCGAGGTATGTAAATATCGCCAGTGGGTATTGTTAGCAGCTCATGTCAGATCAAATCATGTGCATCTTGTTGTTCATGCCAAATTATCTCCCGAACAGGTGATGAATGCAGTAAAAGCATACGCTTCGCGTTATTTGAATAAAGCAAAATTAGATAGTGGTAGAAAGAGTCGATGGACTCGCCATGGAAGTACACGCTATCTTTGGAGTGAGGAAGAAATTGAAGCAACAATTCAATACGTTGTTTATGAACAAGGTTCGCCAATGGCTGTGTTTGAAAATAAAAATAGGGTATTCGGAGTTGAAATTTGATTTGCCCGCTTCCTCACGGTCGCGACTCGGTTCTTATAACAATTCGATTTAACAACAATCTGAGCCGCGACCGTAAGGGAGCGGATTAAGTTTAAACCAAACTAAATTATTTCTTCAGTTTTTTTGTTACGTTTAATACTATACATCATTATCGAATATGTTTATTCTGCACAAATTTGAATACTTTGAAATTAATTTCTACTACTTATGTCTGATACTCATTGCGAAAAAACCTATCGATCGAAACTATTTAAGCAGGGATTGCTAGGTTTATTGATTATATGCCTGGTTTTTTTACTTCTCGAATTTTTCTCAAGATGGATAGCGGCTACCAGTACGGCGCCTTTTGGGGAAAATATCAGAAATGATCAGAAAATGATTGTTAGTGATTCTATTAAACAAGGCATTGTTGCAATCGGCGATTCCATTATTGCCAGAAGTTTTTATCCTGAACTTTTTTCTTCTTTGTTGGCTAAAAATTTTTCCAAATCCTATGAGGTATATAACATAGGAGTGGAGGGGTCAGGAATTGTACACCATCGAGCATACTTAAAATATTTATTGAAAAAGAATGTCAAACCTGATTTTGTAATTATGAATGTTTCTGTGCATAATCTTAATTTGAGTAATCTTGCTTTCGAGAATAATCATGTGGTTGATCCAGAATATTTAGACAGCAACTCCCTGGATTATTACACTCGCTGTTTTGTAGTAGACAAACCAACGACTACCGCAAAAATGTACTGTAAAATTGCAAAATACTCCTATTTTTTTCGTTTAATCCATTATTATCATCAACAACTAAACAGTAGCATGCAAGCCTTATTGCATACTCAGCGCTTACGTGTTGACAACTTGTTCATTAAATATCCTGCAGTTTCAAAACAAGGTTTTTCGCCGAATTTTGGAAGTCTTACTGAAGAATCGGTGAATACTCCAAGAATGCTTGAGTTTTTAAGATATGAATACAGAAATGTGTTTACCAATTTTAAATTAGGCACAGAGGGATTGGATAGTATCATTGATGACTTTAATAAAAATTCAATTAAAGTGATTTTAGTTTTAGCTCCCATATATCATCCAGTAACACGTGTAATATATGATGAATATGGCCTGCCACCCAATAAAGTCATAGTAGATGCGCTGAAAAATTACGCAATAAGAAAAAATATCGCATTCATCAATTTATTTGATGAATGTCAGGATCCTATTTACTTCCAGGATCCAGTACATCCTAATATCTATGGCGCTGTAAAGATAACGACATTGCTATCAAAAAAAATTATTAACAAACAATTTGCAGGTCCAAAAGGGTATTTGGATACTGAATTATTTCAATACATAAAAAGCAATAATGAGAATAAAGCATGAATTTTGTCACTTTTCAGTTCGTTGTTTTTTTACTGATATCGGTCCTCGTTTTTATGATGACCAATCAATATTATCGCAAATATTTTATTTTATTTTGCAGTTATTTTTTTTATGGTACCTGGAGTGTTCCTTTAATCAGCATCATATTATTTTCAACTTCAGTGGATTACTATCTGGGTAAAAAAATCCATATAAGCAATTCGAAAACTCAAAAAAAGATCTATTTGACCTTATCTATTGTGGTGAATTGCGCCATACTGGTGTATTTCAAATATATGAATTTTTTTATTTCCAGTATTGATGCGATTGGGTCAAATTTAGGAATCTCATATCCCTTGCTAAATCCAATGCATATTGTTTTGCCTCTTGGGGTTTCTTTTTATACATTTGAAGCGATCAGTTACATTGTGGATATCTATAGAGGAGAAAAGCCTGCGAGTAGTTGGTTAAATTATAATTTTTATATTATGTATTTCCCTCACTTAATTTCAGGACCAATTGTTCGCTATAAAGAATTGCACGCTCAATATGAAAATAAAATGGAATTACCTGAGACCTCGAGGTTAAAAGAGGGATTTCAATTATTACTTTATGGATTTATTTTCAAGTTAGTTATAGCCGATTCAATGGCTTCTATTGCAGACCCTTTATTTGATAAGTATCAGACAATCGGTCATCTGGAATCCTGGCTAGCCAGCATTGCATTTACTATCCAGATTTATTTTGATTTTCTTGGATATACTCATATTGCACGTGGAGTATCATTATTTTTTAACATTCAATTACCAGTTAATTTTAATCATCCATATAACGCACGCAACATTAGCGAATTCTGGCAGCGTTGGCATATGACTTTGTCATTATGGATTCGTGATTATTTGTATATTCCCTTGGGTGGTAACAGGGGGCGTTTATATCAAACAGTCAACAATTTATTAATTACAATGTTTATCGCCGGGTTATGGCATGGTGCATCCTGGAATTATGCCATTTGGGGAATATATCATGGTTGTTTATTAGCTGTTTATCATCTTTTCCGATTTTATTGTGTTAAAAAAAATCCACAGGTTGAAAACCAATTAGCAAAAATTGGTTCCATCGTAATGACTTATTTATTAGTGGTCGTAGGTTGGGTGATTTTCCGATCCACTTCGTTTGAACAAACATTCACTTTATTAAATAAGATGTTTGATATTCCAGGGTTTGTACATGAATTTATTTTGAATCAGAGGGCATCGGCTTATACCGATTCCTTATTTTATCTTACAGGAATGATTGCCTTATGTTTTATAGGACCAGCATTTAAATCAATTGAAACTAAAATCTTATCGACTATCCAGCCATTTTGGGTCAAGAAATGGCTTTATTCTCTTTCAATTTTTACAGTGTTAATTTTTATGTTTTCACCAGTTAAGCCGTTTATTTATTTTGTTTTTTAATTGGATGGTTTTTTAAACAACACAAAGAGAGTCAGGTTAGAAGTTTATTTTTGGAGTAGGTTGGTTGACGTAATAGTAGTGCCCTGGATTATCATTTTATGGAAATTTATTATCCGCTCCCTCACGGTCGCGGCTCGGTTCACCCATAATCCGAACTCCCTTACCGTCGCGGTTCAGTATTGTTTAAACCGAGCCGCGACCGTGAGGGAGCGGATAAATGAAGTGTGTAATAATTATATACTTCATACACCACTATAGATTTGCCATCAGGAAAAGCATCATTGCGCAAAATTTATCAATACACAACTAACACTCAGGTAAATTAACGGCCAAACCACCCATGGATGTTTCTTTATAAATACTTTGCATGTCCATTCCGGTTTGTTTCATCGTTTTGATGACCTTATCTAAAGAAATTTGATGCTGGCCATCACCTATAAGCGCCATTCGGGTTGCATTAACCGCTTTCACAGCACCCATGGCATTTCTCTCGATGCAAGGAATTTGTACAAGTCCCAAGACCGGATCGCAAGTCATTCCCAGATGATGTTCCATGGCAATTTCTGCGGCGTTTTCAACTTGTTCAATGGTACCACCAAGGACAGCTGTTAGACCTGCTGCAGCCATAGAGGAGGCAACACCCACTTCACCTTGGCATCCTACTTCAGCACCAGAAATGGAAGCACCTTTTTTATAAAGGATACCAATTGCTGCGGCAGTCAGAAAATAAGTGTAGACGTCTTCATTGCTCATTCTATCGTGAGCTTGCTGGCAATATTTCAGAACAGCAGGGATAATTCCGGCAGCACCATTGGTTGGTGCTGTTACAATCCGACCTCCTGCCGCATTTTCCTCATTGACAGCCATTGCATAAAGGTTCAGATGATTCATGATATCTGATTGTTCAAAAACGCTTTTGACGCCTTTTTGTTCTATGAGTTTTCTATATAAATCTGGTGCTCGTCGTTTTAAATTAAGTCCGCCGGGTAAGATTCCGTCATGTTTGCAACCATTGTTTATACATTCATCCATTACTTTGGCAATGTCTAAAATTCCTTTATGAATATCTACTGTGCTTCTCCATGTTTTTTCATTGACTAACATTAACTCAGCAATTGTTAAGTGATGTTTTTTGCATAATTTCAATAATTCGTCTGCCGTTGAAAAAGGATAGGGCGGTGGATTGGTATCTGTTGTAGATTGGTTAAACTCTTCTTCAGTAGTAATAAAACCACCACCAATAGAGTAATACACTTGATTAATTAATAAATGATCATTGTCATCAAAAGCGGAGAAGCGCATGCCATTACTGTGTTTTGGTAATAATTCTTTTTGTAAAAATAAGAAATCAGTTACTTCATTAAAAGGGATATTTTTCTTTCCAGACAAATTGAGTGTATGAGAGCTAAGGATTTCATGCATTCTTGGAACCATAGATGCTGGGTCGACTGTTTCTGGCGCTTTGTTTTCGAGTCCATTTAAAATGGCTTTATCAGTTCCGTGACCTTTGCCTGTCAGAGCCAGAGAGCCATAAAGTTCCACTTTTACCCTTTGAGTTTTTTCAAAGAGATTTTTTTGATCCAGTAACAGCAAAAAAGCATTGGCAGCTGACATAGGACCAACCGTATGTGAGCTTGAAGGCCCAATACCTATAGAAAACAAATCAAAAACACTAATATTCATTGCTGTGATAATCTCTTGTTCTATTTAGAGGCAAGTTTAGAAGGATATTACCTTTTTGTCTATTGTATAATTAAATGATAGCTTATGACTGGTAATTTTATGAGAATTTAGGCAAAATTAGTGGGCGATTTGTTTTTGTTTCATATTTTGCCCATTTTATTGAGCGGAATAAGAACTTAAGTTAAGACTAAAAGGGGATTGTTTATGAAGATGAAATTGGTCACTGCAGCTGTTTTTGGGCTGGCAATGTCGACAGCAATGGCTGCAACCGATGCCACATCATTAGCTACGGACAAAGATAAATTGTCTTATAGTATTGGTGCCGATTTAGGGAAAAATTTTAAAAATCAAGGTATTGACGTCAGTCCGGAAGCTTTGGCGAAAGGTATGCAAGACGCAATGAGTGGCGCTCAATTGGCTTTAACCGATCAACAAATGAAAGATGTTCTTAATAAGTTTCAGAAAGATTTGATGGCAAAACGAACTGCTGAATTTAATAAGAAAGCTGATGAAAACAAGGTAAAAGGCGAATCTTTTTTAACAGAGAATAAAAACAAGCCAGGCGTTGTTGAATTACCAAGTGGTTTGCAATATAAAGTGATTACCAGCGGAAATGGTGTTAAACCAGGAAAATCTGATACAGTAACAGTGGAATATACTGGTCGTTTGATTAATGGTACCGTTTTTGACAGTACTGAAAAAAATGGCAAGCCCGCTACTTTCCAGGTTTCACAAGTCATCCCTGGATGGACTGAAGCATTACAATTAATGCCAGCTGGTTCAACTTGGGAAATCTATGTTCCTTCAGGTCTTGCTTATGGTCCACGTAGTGTTGGCGGACCAATTGGGCCTAATGAAACCTTGATATTTAAAATTCATTTGATTTCAGTGAAAAAATAATCATAAAGTTTTGTAAATTAAAATCACAAAAAAATACATCCCTCTCACTGGAGAGGGATATTTTTTATAAAGCATGTTGAAGTTTACACAAGCGTCATTTACAGAGTGATCCAGGGAATGAACAAGCGCCTGTTTATCATTTTCATTTTAGGTTTTTCTTCCGGCTTACCTATGGCATTAATCAGTAGTACTTTGCAAGCATGGTACGCTTATAATGGTATGTCGGTTCTTGCGACTGGAGCATTAAGCTTGGTGAGCTTGCCCTATGCCTATCGTATTTTCTGGGGTCCTGTTTTAGATCGTTATTCTTTGTTTAATTTGGGTAAAAGACGAAGTTGGATTCTGACCATGCAGATATTATTGCTATTAGGATTTAATCTTATGGCCTGGTTTAGTCCATCCCAATATCCGAAATTGATGGCATTTCTAGCCTTAATATTGGCTTGTTTTTCAGCCACCCAGGATGTTGCTATTGATGCACACAGAGCAGAATATCTTCCTCCCCAGGAGTATGCACTTGGGGCTTCTTTGGCTGTATTTGGTTACAGACTGGCTCTCTTATTATCGGGCGGTTTGGCATTAGTAATGGCAGAAAAATTAGGTTGGGCTTTTACTTATCGTTTTATGGGTTTGATTATGGCGGTAGGTATGCTTGCAATATTATTCAGCAAGGAGCCTTCCTCTGAAATAAAAGAAAAAAGCAATTTTGTTTTTTCATTTATTGCCCCGGTTAAGGATCTGCTAAGTCGTCCAGGCATTGTTTATCTTTTTATATTTATATTTTGTTATAAATTAGGGGAAGCGTTCACCACAACGACCAGCGGTATAGTCATGCCGTTTTTGATCCAGGGTTTGGGTTTTTCATTAGATACTATTGGCTATATCAATAAAATGCTTGGAATAGTTTCTATATTGTTAGGTGGCTTGACTGCGGGTTTCTTGTTGATGCGCTACTCATTATACCGCTCTTTATTTTTCTTCGGGTTATTACAAGCGCTTACCAATGTTCTTTTTGTAGTCTTGGCGATGACAGGGAAAAATGTTGTTCTATTAGCAATCGCTGTGTTTTCTGATAATTTTGTTGCGGGAATGGGGTCTACTGCTTTAGTCGCTTTGTTTATGCGTTTGGTGAACAAACAGTTTACCGGAACGCAATTTTCCATGCTAGTCGCATTATCCACCTTACCCAGGATAATCTCCGGCCCTGTCGCTGCGGCTATTCAGATGCATATAGGATGGGTTGGTTTATATCAATTATCTATTGCCTTTGCCTTGTCTTTTATACCATTTTTAGTGTTGATTAAAGAGCAAACGAAGGAGCAGTTACCACAAGAGTTAGAAGTTGAAAAAGCAGGAGATTTAAATACTATAAGATAATTTAGGATTTAGGAAACACTCTACTTACATAATCTTCCTTAAAAAGGGATTTGTCGGTTCATTGTTTGCAGAAAAAAATGTTTATTAATATAATCATATAAGGAATAATTGAATGATTCGAAATTTAGCAAAACGAGCTGTTAACAGATTAGGGATGTTATCAAAGCAAAAAGTAATTCATACTGAACCCATAAATTTAAATATTACTGAAAAAACTGATAACTCTAATTCCCATAGTGCTCCTGATATTAAAGATTATCTAAATTTAGAAATAGAACATCCTGAACCCATAAATTTAAACATTGCTGAAAAAACTGATAACTCTAACTCCCATAGCACCACTAATATTAAAGATTATTTAAATTCAGAAATAGAACATCTAGATTATTTTGGTATCGAAGAGTTGCGTATTTTAGATAATTTTTTTTCTCAGTTGTCAGATGAAAACTCAAAGATTGCTACTGCAAAAATACTCTTTGAATTTTTTTCTAAATTTCCGGAAAAAGCCAGATTAATTTCCAGTTCCTATTACTACTTATCATTAATGCCATTGTCAACGATTAGTTATCTGATTTTTGTTACAGCTAATTATAGTATGGGCAGGGCCGCTTGGTGTTTAAATGCAGCAAAAAGATTAGCAGAACAATGGCCGAATCCCTTGACTAGTATAATTCTGGCTCGAGTACTTAGGGAATGTGAAGGGTTGGATTCAGAACGTACAGTGCTTGAAAAGGAATATCTTAAAGAGAAAGATATAGTTGTTTTTTATAATCTTATAAGTAATTTAATTGATAGTGATCGAGTTGAGGAAGCAAACAATGCGATTGAAACAATAAGACCCCTTGTAGAGAAAGAGCTCGCTGACGAAATAGACGCTGTTAACAAAAATCAAATTATGCTTGAACAGGGCATAAAAAATGATTTATTCGCACCTGAAGGTGATAATGATATTTACACCGATGAAATGTGCCGAAATTATTGGACTTCGTATTATGAAAGTTTTGTTACCCGTAGAGAGGAGGTTCATGGAGATCGTTTGATTCTTAATCATTTTCTTAGCTGGATCAAGTCTGTTCAAGATGATGTGGATGTAGTATTAGACTTTGGTACATTATGTGCTCAACCCCTATATGAAGCATCAATATTGGCTCCACAAATTCAATTTATAGGCACTGATCGTCAGAAGTTTATTGCCGAAATGAATTCTGAAGCTTATCCTATGTCTAATCTTTCTTTTGATCATGGTGATATTTTCGAGGTTATGAAAAAAGTAGGTAGTTTGCCTGGTCGTAAAGCTTTGGTTCATATTAGAACAACATGTACTTTATATCCAAAATTTATTGAAGAGTTATATGAATCTGCAAGGAAATTTGGTTTTACACACATATATATGATTGAAAATGCTGGATTAGTTCGTTCACGGCTTAAATTTATTGAGTTTAATAGCATGCAGGAAAAAGCACTTGTTACCAAGCATCGTTTGAATATTCATAATTACCGTGAACAGTTGGAGAATGCTGGATATTACGTAAATAAATTTCATAGACTTGCTGCCCCAGGTTTATGGCGCGGGGAACATCCAGCCAACTATCTTGGTTCTCAGTATGAAATTCATGCCATAAGTAAGTAGTTTATTAAGTTGGGGGCAAGTTAGTACACTATATCTTTTAATATGTTATTAGTTGTCCCCTTCAAGGATCCACTTACAATTTTCACAAATGCAATCTTGAGACCTCAGTTATTCGTTTAGTAAAAAATTGAATAAAAAAAATTTCATTGGTACGAGGGTGGGACTCGAACCCACACGCAATGCCTTGATTTTATTGAGTTAAAATAATATGGACTTGAAACTTACCCAAGATCTTACCCAACTTTGGGTATGGTAGCTTATTTAAATGTTTGCGAAAAGATGCGAACAGAAAAGAATTACTTTCATTTGGGTTAAAGTTTAACGGCAGTAATTTCACTATACTATAATGAAATTATCGTTCGCGGAAGTGAGGTATTACATGGTTAAGTTTTTTGCCCAACAATTTGATTGTGGTTCTCTTAGTGGCATTTCAGGTAATGGTTCACTTTTAGAAGAAAATACATTAAATGATATAAAAGCTGCAGTACAAAATTATCCATCCCAAGTTAGTCCTTGGATTATTTTTAGAACTGCTGACGAAGGTAATCGATGTTCTCCAATAATGTATGTAAATTTCAGTGAGAATAAATGGGTAGGTTTAGAAGAAAATTAAGACACAAATAAATTTAACTCATTAGGTTATATGGATTGACATTATAGCTATTAGGTGTAGAGGGTAAGTAAGCAATCTTTAAAACTAGCTTGTGTTAATACTATAAAGATATGAATCTTGTAGTATTGAATATTTTCCTTTTATACGGAAAAAATAGACGAGAATAAACGAAAAAAAAATGGATTCTAAAAAAATTGAGCAAGCAGTAAGAGACAAAGTAGCGGAATTCGCTCGTGTAAGGGAGGGCTGTTTTTCCGTAAATATCCTATTTGACAAAAACCAACATCAACTCACTATCCATCAAAAACACGTGGATTTTTTAATCAAAATAAATTGATTTTAAAGAAAGGCTTTTCGTGAAGTTTCAGCAACCGAGCAGAAACCTCACTGTACAACTGATCATCAAGCGTTGAAATCTAATAGTTAATTTATGATGTATAAGGACCATGCTAATTTGATGTTACCTAGAATAGGAGAAATGAGTGTTCAGTGTTCAGCAACCGTCTAATTTTTCTTGTCTATAATCTAAATAAAAATTAATTATATTTGAGGTAATATGAAAAGGATATTTCTATTAGCGTTTGTTATTCTCCTTGTCTTTATTAGTTCTTGTAAAAATACTTCAAACATTTATCTCAAGTGTCTTTATTATGACGAGTACGATAATTCAATTAAATATAAAAGAGATTATGTCTTGAATTTAGATCACCTAACAGTGCAAGATTTGACTCACTCAGATATAAGAACTGGTAAGTTAACAATAGAAGAAGATAGATTTATACTGGTTTTTCCTGACATAAAAAATTACCTTTATGAAGGTAGGATTACTATAAATAGAACCTCTGGCATAAGCTATTGGGAGCAAGGAGAACCGCCATTTAATAAGGGAAATCCTAAGAACACAGTAATGAAGGGGATATGTCAAAAATTTAGATCAAAATCATTGTAAAAAGTTTAATTCAAAAAATTGCAAAAAAGGACTCAATACGAGGCTTTATGTGAACATAGTAATATTCACTCTGCATTTGATTTTTTTAGTTCGATAACAAGGGTTCTTGTTTCTTCTCCTCGCGCATTCCTCACGAACCCACCCGCAATTGGGGCGCCATCACACATATACCAAGATAAATCTAGGCCATTCAAATTGGATCTGAAGTTACTTTGAACACTTGTCAACTCTATGTATGAAAAGGATCTAAATTCTTTTGAAGTGGAAGGCACAAATCGGATCATAAGAAGATCTCCTTAAATAAAAGTTCTAATAATTCATATAAAATATGATGATTTGTACTTATATTATACATGATGCATTACTATAAATGGAATATTCGTCATAAAGGAGCATGTAATTTGGACAGACCTATACTTTTATGATAGCTAAAATTTATAACTAAACTGCGTGCGTCAGAAAGGCTTAAACTGGGATAATACCCAAGGGTCATCGTTTGAGGTTTCTTTTCCCATTGGAATCTGAAAATAAATACTTTCTTTCCACTTGGGCGCGCTTCAATGACTAGGCCGTCACGATCTGCTTTCCTTTTGGTTTTTCCATTTTCTGCTTTTAATGCTCTAACCGATGTGTCAGTTAACATAGGGAGTTACCTCAACTATTGGCAACTTTGGAAAGAGAATATCTTACCCAAGATCTTACCCAAAGTATGCACGGTTTAATATGAAAATTTACGAATAGTTGAGAATGATTTGAGAAGTAGAAGTCAGTATTATTTCAATAATAATCAATAAGTTAAATGTATTTACGAACCATTAAGAACTGTTTTTAATTTCCTCAATGGTACCGAGGGTGGGACTCGAACCCACACGGTGTCACCACCACCGGATTTTGAATCCGGCGCGTCTACCAATTCCGCCACCCCGGCACGCGCGGTCATTATAACAAAGATATAGATTCTAACAATGGTTTAGTTCATTTATTATTTAAAATAAGTTTTCATTGGTTATTAGTTTGACAATTCCTTTGAATTTATTAAATAATGTGACAGGACTTACGAAAAACTCCAATTTCTTCATTAAAAATTTTTTTTCTTCGACCTTGGAGTTTTTCGTAAGTCCTGTGTGATCTGCAAATTCATGGAATGAGAGAAGAATCAGTCTAATTGTTGGAGTTTTTATGAAAAGGTATTGCTCTGTAATTTTAGGTTTGGCTTTGGCTCAATATAGTTTAGTCACTTTTGCTTTCACTTGTCCGGATCCAAAAACTACTTCATTACAATGGGGAGTTCCACCATCACCATGGGTAGAAAACCCTTTTTCACCTAATAGTCCTCAAGGTGAAGAAAATACTCGTTTTGTCCGAGCCAATATCCTGGTTGCCGGGTATGGCCAAGGTGTGACCTGTACTTATAGAAATTCAGTAGGTGATTTCTCTATTTTATGGCAAGCACGAACCAAAATTCCAGCACGAGGTGATTATAGCTGGATTGAAACCATGGGCGGTTTTGTTTGTACGCAAGGTTTAAATGAGTGTCAGTTTTATGTGGCTGATCCATCTGCTTAATGTGGATTATATCAAGTCTGAATCCATGATAAGTATAAATTCACAAATTATGTCGCCCCAATAAAGGGGTGAAAGAGGTCTGTTTCATTTATCCGCTTCCTTACGGTCGCGGCTCGGTTTTTCATCATATCCGAGCCGCGACCGTAAGGAAACGGATAATAATAAGTGAGCTTCAATTGCGTCGGATAATATATTAAATCTTGTCTTCTGTAATATTTATCATCATTTCCAGAGCTTTTTTGGCATTATTTATAACCCACTGTTGATCACTTACAGGCAGTCTGTTTCTTGTTCCAGTAAATTCATTGACTACGTCACCGGCTTTTACTTCATTATAAGACATGGATTTGCCTTGGCGAAGTAAGTCGAGAAGCGCTACGAGGTGAGGAGGATCATTGCGAGACATGGTAGCACATCCACACCCAACTCCTTTATCTGCATTATTTTGGGGCGCTTCAGCAAGGTTTACAACACTAATTCCAAGTGTTTTACAATATTGTTTCAAGTTTTCCACCATGTGATTTTCAGTGCCTATGGCGTAGTGTCTTGTACCGTCCTTATCATGCACGACTTGATCCCATATGAACGCCGTGGAGCCGGCATGGTCAGCTACTTTAATGACATCATTACGACATTCAGGGTGAACTATGGTTGTGTACCCCTGACTTTTCCAATATTCACACATTTCTGGTTGATAATGAGTATGAACTGCACATTGACTGGCAAATAAAATTAAATCGGCTTTATCAAATTGCCCCAGAGTTTTTTTATCTTGCTCAGGTAGTGAATAGTTTGCACCTGCCGTTCCTCCTGGCCAATAAGCCAGATTTTTAATGCCCAACCAATAAGCGACATTTTCTCCCATATGTTGATCAGGAATGAATAAAATTTTTTTATTTTGTTTTTGAGCCCATTGGAAAATTTTTTTAACATTGGAGCTTGTACAAACAGCCCCACCTTGTGCCCCAGTCATCGCTTTCACACGACCAGAGGTATTCATGTAGCAAACGGGCAAAATATTCTCAGCGCCGTAGCGTTCATTTAAATCAAGGAAAGCAGGTTCTACCATAAAGTCTTTGGCAAGCATTTCCATCGTACATCCAGACTTGGGATTCGTAATGTAAACCTGCTGATTCTCATTAGCCAAAATGCTTATGGACTCTGCCATAAAATGCACCGCTGATTCCACTATGACGGATTTTTCAGGGTTATTTGCAGCCATTAATGCTAACTGGTAAGAGTCACCAATTTTGCCTCCGAATTGTTCAATTAATCGTACAATTTCTCCACCCATATAGTAATGCGCCAGAAGCAGTAACCGATCCCCGAAATGGTTTTGGGCCTTAATCAGATAAGGTTTCATCCAGTTTAACACCGTAGTGAGCTTTCGATCCGGCAGAGCCTGATACTCTTGAGCATAAGGAATAAAATCTTCCTGATACCAATCCAGGGGATAATCACTTTGACAGATGGCCATATCATTCCGAATGGACATCAAGGTGGCCTCTGGTTGGTAAGTAGTTGATTTTTTAAACATTAAATCTACCTCTATGGGATTTATGGAGAAATCTAGTTTGCCTCATTACTTTATTTGCTTTCTGCAAGAGTTTACGGTGAGGTCAATTATTATCATTGCTCATAGCATAATCCACTGCTGTCAAGCTAAGGGTTTATAAATACACTGTCATTCCCGCCTTCACGGGAATGACATATTTAAGACTTTATTGTACATTCAATGCCAATAAATTTCCTTAGCTTGATTGTTATGGAATAAGGTCCTATCTAGCTACCCTAATGAACTGTCCACTGCTCCTAGTTTGGCAATACTTTCTTGAGCTTTTGTGTTTTTATTGGGGAAATCTTCACGAAAGTGTCCGCCACGTGATTCCCTTCTGGAAAGAGCCGCTCTAACAATCAATTCGGCATTGAGTATTATATTCCTTAATTCAATAAAGTCTCTCGTAATACAATGCCTCCAGTAATATTCTTCAATAATTTTCTTACGCTTCATTATTAATTGTAGTAGATCTTGAAGTCCTGCTTCAGTTCGAACAATGCCAGCATAAGAGGTCATTTCACCTCTTAATCCTCGCCATTGGGCATTGATTTGGCTGGCTCTTCTCGCATTGACTTCTCCCGGCGAGCTCCAGTTAGGAACAGGATCAATAAATTTCAAAGGAGAAGCAATGTCTTTGAGGGTGCAGCGTGCGGCATTTGAGCCCATGACCAAAGCTTCAAGCAAAGAATTACTCGCGAGTCTGTTCGCCCCATGCAGGCCAGTAAAAGCCACTTCCCCTATCGCATACAAACGCCTCAGATCAGTACGTCCATCCACATCAGTAAGTACCCCTCCACACTGATAGTGGGCAGCCGGGACTACTGGAATCATATCCTGGCTCATATCAATCCCAATGGATAACAGCGTGGCATAAATTTGTGGAAAACGTTTTTTCAGGAACGATTTACTTTGGTGAGAAATATCAAGATGCACGTAGCCGGCCTGGCTTTGCTCAATTTCACTAAAAATAGCCCTTGCTACAACATCTCTTGTCGCTAACTCGAGTTGCTCAGGAGCGTATCGCTTCATAAAACGCTCACCTGTTTCAGGATTTTTAAGTAACGCACCTTCACCACGAACTGCTTCGGAGATTAAAAAATTATTGAGAGTATGGTGATGCAAGAGAGTAGGGTGAAATTGATAGAACTCCATATTGCCCACACGGGCCCCGGATCTGTAAGCCATCGCTACACCGTCTCCTGTCGCAACCATAGGATTGGTGGTATATCTATAGGTTTTACCTGCGCCTCCTGTAGCCAAAATAACGCATTTGGCCAGAAAGGTATGTATGCGATTGTGCTTGCAATCCAGTATGTATGCACCTAATACCTCACCTTGATTATCTGTTCTGTGAGGATGGTATTGGGTAATCAGGTTAACTGCTACATGGTGTTCGAAAAACTGAATTTGCTGATGTTGCTTTGCTAAATGATTGAGGGTTTCAGTTATGGTTAAGCCGGTTTGATCACCACAATTAAAAATACGTCGGTGGGAGTGGCCACCTTCTTTTGCAAGGTGAAATCGACCATCACTTTCTTTTTTAAATTGCACTTTATACTCATCGAGCTGTTTTATAATGTCCGGCCCTTGGCGGATAATAAACTCGACGGCCGGTGAGTAACACAATCCATCGCCAGCTAGTAAAGTATCCGAAATATGGGACTCCAGCGAGTCCTCTGGTGAAATGGCAGCAGCAATTCCTCCCTGGGCATAGCGACTATTACACTCTATAGATTCTGCTTTACTAATTAATGCAATTTTTAGTTTGGGTTGGATGCCCAATAGCTGTAAACAATAATGTAATCCCGCTAATCCTGTCCCAATGACAAGAACATCAAATTCAAATGATAGTCCTTGTTGAGATAGGGTCTCATTCATGAAAAAGCCTTTACCAACTGGGTTGCAAGACCTGTATAAGTTTCTGGGGTTAATTTTATTAACTCTGTTTTTGCTTCATCGGGAATAGACAGGGTTTTTATAAATCGTTTAAGGTTTTCAGCATCTATGACTTGCCCTCTGGTAAGGGCTTTTAATTGTTCATAAGCATTTGGCACGTTATAGCGGCGCATGACCGTTTGAACGGCTTCTGCTAAAACTTCCCAGTTTTCAGACAAATCTTTTTGCAGAGCCGATTTGTTGATTTGCAATTTGTCATTACCTTTGGCTATTGAATAATAAGCAATTAAACTATAAGAGAAAGCGACACCTAGATTACGTAAGACAGTAGAATCAGATAAGTCTCGTTGCAAACGCGACTGAGTTAATTTATTGGCAAAATGAAGAAATAAGGCATTGGACAGGCCTAAATTACCTTCAGCATTTTCAAAATCGATGGGATTTACCTTATGTGGCATGGTCGAAGATCCTACTTCTTCAGCGATTGTTTTCTGCTTAAAATAGCCAAGAGAAATATAACTCCAAATATCCTGAGTGTAATCCAGGAGGATATTATTAATTCTCACCATAATTTGTGAGACTTCTGCTATGCCGTCATGAGGTTCAATTTGAGTAGTGTATGGATTAAAGGATAAGCCTAAGGATGTAACAAAATTAGCACAATGCTTACGCCAATCCACTTCCGGATAAGCTGCTACATGAGCATTGTAATTACCAACCGCTCCGTTGAATTTGGCTGGAATTAATACTTCGGCTAATTGTTGTTGGGGTCGTTTAAGACGGGCCACAAAATTTACCAATTCTTTGCCCATAGTCGTTGGTGTTGCTGGTTGACCATGAGTTCTCGAGAGCATTGCAATGTCACCATGTTGTTTTCCAAGGAGAGTGATGCTTCCCATGATCTCAGCGAGAGTGGGTTGTATGACTTGCGCTATCGCTTGTTTAATCATTAAAGCATAGGCTAAATTATTGATGTCTTCTGAAGTACAGGCGAAATGAATGAAACCGACAATAGGTCTGAGTTGTTCATTGTCCTGGAATTTATCCTTCAAGTAGTATTCTATGGCTTTTACATCATGATTCGTTTGTCTCTCAAATTCTTTTATTTTTTCAGCTTCTGATTCACTAAAATTGGCAATGAGATCAGATAAAAACTTCCTGGTCTTATCATCTAATTTGGGTACTTCAGGAATAGTATCGTTACTTGCCAATGATTCAAGCCATCTGATCTCGACCATTAATCGATAGTACGTTAAGGCAAATTCACTAAAGTAAGGACTTAATGCCCTGGTTTTATTAATATAACGACCGTCTATGGGTGAAATCGCGTTTAATGCCGTAAGTGTCATAATAGGTAGCTTATCCCGGTAATAAAGCGTATATCATATTAGATGCGGAACAAGATGTGAATTAAAGCAATAAATATTATAAAAAATTAGCGTAATTTTGTGCAAAGTGTGTATAATAATGGCCATGTTCGATGAGTTAGGTCATTATTTATGAAAACAATCATTGAGTCCTATCAGGCGGGCTTATTTCAAAAAAAATACTGGTTGCAGAATATCATTTCAGGACTAATTGTTGGTGTGGTTGCTTTACCTCTGGCAATGGCTTTTGCTATAGCTTCTGGTGCTAAACCTGAGCAGGGATTATATACAGCAATTGTTGCAGGATTAATAGTCTCAATTATGGGGGGAAGCCGGGTTCAAATTGCAGGTCCGACCGGTGCTTTTATTGTTGTTCTTGCCGGTATAACGGCCCAATATGGCATTTCAGGATTACAAATAGCTACTTTAATGGCCGGTTTTATATTGGTTCTTTTTGGTATTGCGCGTTTGGGATCCATTATTAAATTCATCCCTAGTCCAGTAATCATCGGGTTTACTTCAGGAATTGCTGTGGTTATTTGGGTTGGGCAGTGGCAATATTTTTTTGGTTTGCCTTCAGCAGGAAGTGGACATTTTCATGAGAAACTTTGGACTTTACTTCAATCTTTTCCTCAATTAAATATCGCAACTACTTTTTTGGGTATTTGTTCTTTAATTATTGTGCTGTACTCTAACAAATTGCCAGGATTAAAACGTATTCCAGGTCCTTTGGTCGCTTTAGTTCTCGTTACTATTATACAGACTTTGGGCCATTTTGATGGCGTTGCTACTATTGGCAGTATGTTTGGAGGAATACCACAGGGGTTGCCTGCTTTTAATTGGCCTGAAATTACAACAGCCCGATTGATTGAATTGATTGGGCCAGCCTTTGCCATTGCGATGTTAGGTGCAATAGAATCCTTGTTATCTGCTGTAGTTGCTGATGGGATGAGTGGAACCAGACATGATTCCAATAGAGAATTAGTTGGTCAGGGAATAGCCAATATTGCAGCACCTTTATTTGGCGGTTTTGCAGCAACCGGTGCAATAGCTCGTACAGCCACGAATATCCGCAATGGAGGAAATAGTCCTTTGTCAGGAGTTATTCATAGTATTACTTTAATCCTAGTCATTTTATTCCTTGCGCCTTTAGCAGTGAATGTGCCACTTGCAGCACTTGCCGCTATTTTATTTGTGGTGGCCTGGAATATGAGTGAGGTACATCATTTTATTAAACTAATCCGAGTGGCACCAAGGTCTGATGTAGTTATTTTACTGGTTACTTTTGGTCTTACAGTGTTTGTTGATTTAGTCGTTGCAGTGAATGTCGGTGTCATCATTGCAGTATTGCATTTCCTGCGCCGAATGGTTAAGAGCATCGAAATTCAGCGTATGTCAGAAGAGCAATTGTCCCAGGAATTGGCACAAGAACAAAAGGTTGATCTACCTGAAGGGGTTATGGTGTACGTTATCGAAGGTCCATTTTTCTTTGGAGCTGTTGAAACATTTCAGAGTGCATTGGCCAGCACTCATACTGACCCTAAAGTTTTGATCATCAGAATGCGCTGGGTTCCTTTTATGGACATCACTGGTTTACAGGCCATGGAAGAAACTATTTTGAATTGGCACAAACGTGGAGTAAGAGTCTTATTAAGTGGGGCTAATCCGTCAGTTGAAAAGAAACTTCGTAAAATGGGAATTGTGAAACTGATAGGGGAACACAATTTTTATAAGGAATTTCTCCAAGCTCTGAGTGCTTGTCAAATAAATGAGCCAGACAGTAAGAGTCAGCTTCCTTATGATGTTGTAAAGCCTTTAGCTTCTATCGCTCAGTGACCCTAATCGTAGTTCGAGTGATGGAGTAACTGCAATCGAACTACGGATATCTTTAAGAAATTGATTAGGAAGAGTGACATTCACCACTTACGAAAAACTTCGATCTCTTTGTTAAAAAATGTTTTGAACTCGGTCATTTGGTTTATCTAAATTCCCTCATTCAAAACATTTTTTGGCACGACCACAAAATTTTTCATAAGCCCTGATTTATTAATCAGGGGCGAAAGCATTCTATGCAGAGAGCTGTGTTTTTGTTTGATGGTTACAACATTTTTAGGGCGGGGTTTAAAAAATTTCGGACTCATTTGGTATTATTTAGCAACAAGAGGTAAACTTAAGGTTCATTGCCTATAATCCGAGGATTTTTACTATTTTCTGACAAGGAGTGTCATGATTTATCACAATTCACTAAAATGGTTAAGTACCCTCATTATTTTGGGTATCATTAGTAATCTGGTGAATGCCAAAGTTCCTCTGGCAACACGTCAAACGACCTCAGTCTGCCGCTGTCAACCCAATGAGCCTTGTTGGCCCACCAATAAAGAATGGAAAGATTTGGCAAAACAGCTCACTGGACGCCTTGTCAAGCCCATATCAGTGTTGGCACCATGCAGAAAAGATGCACAAAGTACCCAATGCACCTTAGCTCTGCTCAAGATTCATAACCCATTTTATCTGTCTGATGACCCAGGTGTTGCACAAAGTCAAGGTTGGGCAGGAGCCTGGCAATACCAGAACAGTGCCTATGCCATAGAGGCTCAAACAACCGCTGATGTAGTCGCCGCCGTCAATTTTGCTCGCAATCACCACTTACGAATCGTCATTAAAGGCACCGGGCACGATTATCTTGGACGTTCAAACGCTGCCAATTCTTTATTGGTCTGGACGCACAAAATGCGTCAGGTTACGTTCGACCCTAATTTCATTCCCCAAGGTTGCTCTCTTAAAGAAAAAAGTATACCTGCTGTCACCGTTAGTGCTGGATCCCAATGGATTGATGCCTACGATGAAGCAACTAACAAACATGGTCGTTACGTTCAAGGAGGCGGCTGCACCACGGTCGGCGCCGCCGGTGGTTTTACCCAGGGCGGCGGGTTCGGTAGTTTTTCCAAAAAATACGGTACTGGTGCGGCAGGGGTAGTTCAGGCTGAAGTTGTGGCGGCCAATGGGCAAATCGTTATAGCCAACCGCTGCCAAAATCAGGATTTGTTCTGGGCTATACGTGGCGGTGGATCCGGAACGTATGGCATTGTGACTCATATAACATTTCAAACTCATGAACTTCCCAATTACGTAGGGTTCTTGCAAGGAAGTATTACAGCCAAAAACGATGCTGCTTATAAAAAACTGATTGATCGTTTCATGCCTTTTTATTATCACCAACTCAATAATGAACATTGGGGAGAACAGTTGTCGTTCACCGCCCAAAACACCATTAATATTTTTCTTGTCTTTCAGGGTAAAGACCAACGTGAAATGACTAACACTTGGCTACCTTTCAAAAAATGGATCAATGAGCATCCTGATTTGTATACCATGAAAACCAAATTTCGCCCTATCCCTCCTCACAAGCTTTGGGATTTGCAGTATTGGCAAAAATATTTCCCGGATATGGTGACTAAAAACAGAACTATCAAGAATGGCATCAGTCAGTTCTGGTGGACTCCAAACAGCAGAGAAGCATTTAATTACTGGTATACTTATCAATCCTGGTGGCTGTCGACTACTTTGTTTGATAAAACGCATGCCAAGGAGTTGACCGATTTGCTGTTTCAAGCTTCACGTGCAGGCGCCATAACCATGCATGTCAACAAAGGATTAGCCGGATCTCCCAAAGATGTTCTGACTCAAAGCCGTAATACGGCGGTCAATCCCGCGTTGCATAACGCAGTCGCTCTGCTAATTATGTCAGCAAGCGATAACCAGGTTTATCCTGGTGTTGCCGGGCATGAACCAGATGCAGAGTCAATGAAGCAAACTGTTTTAAACATCAGTCATGCCATAAAACGCTTCAGAGATGCAACACCAAGTGCAGGTACGTACGTCAATGAAGCAGATTATTTTCAACCTGATTGGCAACAGGCTTTTTGGGGGGAAAACTATCAGCGGTTGCTGCAGATCAAGAAAAAATACGATCCTTCAGGGCTGTTTTATTGCCATCATTGTGTTGGTAGCGAACAATGGTCTGCTAATGGTATGTGCTTAGCCGACCAAAAACCATGAGAAAGTGGAGCAACACACTGATTGACTTTTACAAGACAAATCGATATGAGTCATAATGATCGAAAATATTCTCTTTACAGAGAAAAATATTTACAAAATGTTGTGCAATACTTTGTAATATTGTATTAGCAGCAAGTAGGTCAGGCCAAAACGACCCAACCTGCCGATTGATATTTTTGAAGTGGAGGATTAACCAACTATTGTATTTAGTATTTTCATATAATCGCCGTGTTTAAGCGAACAACTTGCTATATGATCATTAATAAATAAAGTTAATCCAGCTTGTTTTGCTTCAGGTGATTGATCTTTCTGTATCTCTATAGCCAGGCATAAAGCGGCAAGAAGGGACGCCATATGTTCTATGACTTCTTTTATAAGCAAACTTTGTTCCTCATGATTTCTCGATTTCATTGTTTTTATTGTTGTAGCTAAACCGTTTATCTTTTCCTGAAGTAATGTTTTATGAGGATTTAAATCATGAACTTGTTCCCAGAGCTGCTGCAAATGAGCGATGAATAATTCATCAATTGCAAATTTATGCATATCCCTAAGTGTTTGCATCCATAATGTGAAATGAGTTCCTTCCCAATTTTCACATACTATGCAGTCTCTCAATAATCGTGGTAATGAAGAAAAATTCTCGATAGTTCCATTGCCCGCTAGCAAATCAAGACAATGATGTATATTTTCCACTGAACGTTTGGCAGTAAAATATTTATTGATATTAGCTAAAGTCCGCAATAAGAGCTGTTGCGCTTTTGTTTGTTTATCTTGTGGGAGAGCATCCAATTCATCCTGACAATGAACCATATGAAACACACTGGCCAGCATGACCAGATTTTCTGATTTTATTTTGGCTAAAGTTTCCTTTACCAGAGGATACTCAATAACTTGATGGTTAAAAGCAGGGCGATTTTTAGCATAATAATAGGCAATTTGATAAGCACGTCGGGACATTCCCAGGACTGAAAACGCATTAAATATCCTGGATAAATGCAACACATTTTCCATGACTAAATGAATTCCTTCTTCAATGTTGCCCATTGGGTATGCTAAGGCTCCATCAAAATCTATTTCCGCTGTTGCCATCGAGCGGGTACCAATTTTTTGTTTTAACCGTCGAAGACTATAGTGATTGGGACGATCATCATCCAATCTGCTGGGTACCAAAAACAAACCCAATCCTTTTGTCCCAGGAATTTCTTGATCATAACGAGCGGTCATCAAAATTAAATCGGCATTTGCGTTCGAACAAAACCATTTTTCACCCAAGATGCGCCATTGATTTTTCTCATCTTGATAGGCGCGGGTAGCATTGGCACCGACGTCAGAGCCACCTTGAATTTCAGTTAAAAATTGGGCACCAGTAAAATTGTTACTGAAAGAAGGTTGAGTTAATTTATTCAGATAATAAGGAGTATGCTCTAATTGCGAATAATTACTTAATACACGCATTACTCCAGCGGAACAAGCAATAGGGCAGTTATGTCCAGCTTCTCCAGCATGAGACGAGAGCAAAAACAAACTCAAAGTTTTTTTCATTTGTCCTTGTTGAAGCAAATATTGCATAAGATTGGAACCGTAAATAACATCACCAGCTCGAATATAAGATGGATGGTGGATCACACGATCGTCCCGTTCACCAATGGCATTGTATTGCTCAATTTTAGGTAAATTATTGTCTTGATTATTTTCCATCACAACGGGCTCTAGTTCTTCAACTACGTCTTTGGAAAATTGACTCAATTGACGAATAAAGTCTGGTTCATCAGGAAAATAGGTTCGGTAGGTATGCATCAGGCATGAGTGATCGAGCAGGATATTGTCTTTGAGTTGCTTGTTCCATAATGTAAAATAGTTTCTTGATTTTTCATATTCATTCTTTGCGTCCATTACCCCTCCTTGTTACTAATGCATTAGAACTCTTATAATATTTGATGTTATTACAAAACATATCAGGACTTACGCAAAACCCCAATCTCTTTGTTAAAAAATGTTTTTAATTCAGTCAGTTAATTTATTTAAACTCCTTCATGGGAACATTTTTTGCCTCAGTTTCACGTTAACTAGCATGGCAAGGCCCTCCGGGTTTACGATGATAGCCTGGAGGGCATTCGTCGCTTTGCGGGCGTTGATAAGGGTAACAAAGTCCATCGTTGGCAAGATAATAGCCTGTTGGGCAGGTTAATTGCTGTGGTTGATAGCATCTCCATCTACCATTACCTAAATAACGAATGGCATAGGATTGATTACCATAATATTGTTTACAGGCACGATGACCATCTTGTTTCGTTATTCTTCGACAATATGTTTGACCACTGGTCCAAATGTATCCGCTCTTGCATTGGCATTGGTAACTGCCGTTAGGATTGATGCCTACTGCATAGGAACCTTTGCCATAATTTTTTCGGCACACTTGATGGCCATCCTTGATGGTGATACGAATGCATTGGGTTTGTCCGCTATTCCACCGATAACCGCTTGAACACTGACATTGAAAGGTACCGTCTTGATTGATGCCTACCGAATAGGAACCTTTACCATACTTTTGCTTGCAAGCAGGATGACCATGCTCAGTCGTTTGAACGACACATCTGTTTGAAGCATCATGCCAAATATAACCCGTTTTACATAAGCATTTATAAGTGCTATCGGGATTGATACTGGATGCGTAAGCGCCTTCTCCATACAGCTTCTGACAGAGGGGATGCCCATGCTCAATTTTCTGAACTACGCATTGCATTGGTGTACCATGCCAGATATAGCCTGTTTTACATTGACAATTGAATGTTCCATCGTCATTGATCTTAACCGCATAGGCTCCTTCCCCATACTTATTTTGACAAACTGGATGGCCGTCTTCAATGGTTGAAGGTTTTTTCTGTTCGATACAAATATTGCTATCGCTGCTGAGAACATAGCCTTCTTGACAAACACAATTAAAGGTACCTGCGGTTTTCAGTGCGATAACATGTTCACCATGTATTTGTTTGCAATGCTTCAAGGCATCCGTTTTCGCGCAATCTTCCAACGCTTTTTCTACACTAGGCAACATGGCCTTTAAGAAAGGATTGGCTTTATCTGTTAAGCGAGCATATGCTATTTCAAGTGTTGATTTATCACATTCCAGAATAGCTTGTTGAATTCTGCTTTTTATACGATGCAAATTTTTAATTTTCTCCAAACTGTCGTCAATTCGTTTAATAATTTCCGGGCAAAAACCTGCCAATTTTGCACGTGCTTGATTTAGCAAGTTGGCCGCTGAATCAATTTCACCTGATTTATAGGCATTATTTGCTGGCTTTAATAAGGACAAGGCTTCTTTAATTTGGAGAAGATCTGTTTTTAATTTGGCGTATTCTGGTTTATCGTCGATGTATTCTAATGTGGTATTAATTGATGTTAATTGACATTCTGTTAAAGCAGAGTTTGGGTCTTTTTGAGCTTTGTTAAATCCGTCTACCTTTTTAATTAATTCATCAATATAGTCAGTAGGGCAATTGATTTGTTGTAATATAGTTTTAGCATTTTGTAGATGAGTTAATGCCACTTCATAGGCTTCTTGTTTTATTTCAGCCATAGCTGCCTCAATGGCTTGCTCTTTTTCTTTTAATTTTTCAGCCTTCCCCATTAGTTTGGTATTGATATCATTACTCAAAGGCTGATTGAATCGTGATAATCCCTCTATCGCTTCATTGATTTGAGTTAGATTACAGCTTAGAAGAGCTGCTTGACCTTGTGATACCTGTTTTTGAAGACTTTCTAATTCTTGTAAGGAAGACGTTATTTTTTTAGATAAATCTGAACACTCTGCAAAATCAAATAAACCTTTTTTATGTTGTTCAATCGCCGTATTTAACTGGGCTAACGAAGATATCTTTGGATGCAGAGGGAAATCGTCTGGGCATTGTTCATCCTCTTTTGGTAGCGGCACTAATAATTTCACGGCTTGTGTACCTGCGTTGAGTTGAATAGTTATAGTTTCACTTTGTGCTTCCTTTGCCCGAGCGGATAAGCTGACACTTGTGGTTTTAGATGTACCAATGATGTGCATGACAAAGTTTCCATAGTTATCAGCTTGCCATACTTCACATCCCCGTACTTCGACTCCTCCAGTCACTTTAGCATCAATGTGAGCTTGGGCACATTGAATACATGATTCTTGTGGTGACTGTTGACTGCGAACTTCACCATCAACAATCATTATTTGGATGTCTTTAATTTTTTCCCAAATATTGCGATATCGATCATAGGCGTTGCTCCGTTGAGCTCCTGCATCTCCAAACCCTCCTGTTTTCGCTACATAAGAAGCAGCATAGGTGATTATTAAACGACTTAATCCGTTTGCTTCAATTTCTTTTAAAAATTGATCCAAATTCAAACCGGTCATGGATTCAACCTGTTTGATGATCTGCTCAGGCGAGCATTTACCCTTTGTACCCATTGCTTGTTGTAAGCGACGTGCCTGATGGGATAGTTCCGTCATGACTTTTTGGGCTTCGTTCATTAACTTAGGGATTCCACCTGGGGTGTTATACACTGCTGCAATACTGGCAATGTCGCTTGTATTGACCTGATATCCAAGTGATTTTGCCCCACTCATTAATTGCATCGCTTGTTGTAGACCCGCTTTGCTACCTCCTTCTGCTTGTCCGTCAATGAATTTTTCTCCATCCCAGAATAAAATTAATCCTTGTTGCGGCTCAACGGTTTCATAGATATGTTTCCATGGTAAAGTGTCATGAGATAAAGGACACGCAAGAATCCCACGCTTATCTAGAATTCTTGAACGGACATCATCACCAGGTGCACCGGTACCTACACAATATCCAGCTCTTTTTTTTAGTATTTCTCCCAGCGCATTGACTTCTTTTAGCATTTTTTTAGCGACTTGCGCCATATTGTTGACGATATCTCCAACCAAAGCCAAGATAGGAACTTTGCTGCCAGAAGCAGCTGAGCTTATTGCATCCATGATGTCAAACATTTTTTCAATCTTCATTTTGGGATCGTCGGTTTGAAAAGCATCAATGGTTGTATATACAATGGTTTTCATGTTGGTGGCTGCATTAAATGCATTAATTTGTCCTTCATATTGCTGAAACTTGTCTATCCAGGTGCCACTGAAACCATGTTTTTGCAATATTTCGGTGTAAGGTGTGTCCGGGTTAGCTTCTATTTCCTGTTTGGCAGCTATCAACTGGTTTAATCGATTTTGTGCTTTTTGCAATATAACCTTCATACCACTGATAATTTGAGCGGATTCACCCTCTGTCACATCCATTAAAGTGGCAATTAACTGTCCAATCGCCGGCGCATTTTGCTGAATATACTCGTTAACATAGGTAGAGATTTCCTGGCCTGGTTGATTTAACCAAGCCTGTGCTTTCGCTTGAATTAGGGGAGAATTTGGATCATATTTGTCACGAACATCTGCAGGTAAAGTTGGCAATATGCGATCGCGAAATTTTTCTGCTACCCAACTTAAAAAAGTATTTTTTGCTTCTTGAATTGCAGAACTTAAGCGATCTTGCGCCTGTGCTTTTATTGCAGTGATCGGTTTTTTTGCTTCTTCTATCAGCTCGTCCCGGTATTCATTGCATTTTGTCATAAATATGGTTTTGACGTCGATTGTAACCCCTCCGACATTGATCATATTTTTATATTTTTCTGGCAATTTATCCCAAACATAAGGACAAGGATCAGAAACGATGATGGCATCCGACCATTGTTCGGAACTTGACGAAGCTGACGGCGCTGCAATTAATCTTCCAATTGAGGTGATGGCAAAGAATAATATTACAAAATACCATATGCGGGGTAAGTGCATGATTCTTCATCCCTGGGCACATAGCAATAAGGGTATCTTTAATTATAAACAATTAATTTCGATTTTGATTGATTGGGTGGGAATAATATTTGGTAATGTTAGTAGAAAAGGGTATAACCATAATTTTTATTAAACCTCTTGCATAACCTGTTTCTTTAGTTTTATTACTGCGTTGCAAACGTTTCTGCGGTGCTCATTTACTACATGTAAACTCCGCTCCTCAAAACGTTTGCGCCTTGCCCTAAAGCGAAATAATCAGGTTATGCAAGAGGTCTATTCAATTATGTTTAGTTCCCGGGGTTCGCTTGCGCTAAGCCCGGGTTACGATAAAACGAGAAGCAATCTATCCAATCATGGGTTGAAATTTATCTACTACTTCTCCAGAGAAATGTTGATATGCATTCAAGGCTATAGGTTGATAGAGATCATCAAAATTAATGCTATCCATTGAAATGACTCTTAATGAAGCCTCATTAATGCTGCGGAAATAAATCGTTTTGGCAGGGATATCAAAAACCATACTCAGTTGGGTTGGGGAAGAAGTGCCAGGTGCTTGAGTAACAACATTTAGACCGTTGAAAGCGTAAGCAATATGTTCTTCTTTAGCAATAAAGCTGGGGAGTTTTTTCAGATAATGTGCTGCTCTTACAAAACGGGAATTGGAATCATATCCACCTGGTAGAGCTTTAGAGCCACCATGGTCTTGGTATTCTTCAAGAAGAGCCAATGACGATTTATAGTCTGTATTGGTTAGTACTGGTGGAGTCATATTATCTTGAGTATGAATCACTAATTTACCATCAAGGTACTCAAAAACAGCAGATTTTCCCTCAGCATCGTTCACTATCAGGTGAACATTCATGGTTACCCCTCTGTAGGTATCTGCTACTAATTGATAATTTGAACTGTCATTTATTACTTCTTGCACCGTTTGAAAGTTATCTAAGATATATTGGACCCATTCAGTAGTTTTCAAAGCTGGAAGCTCTGAATTACTTGGATAACTTGATGAATCTAGCATGAGTATTGAAGCGGTAAGACCTTTTTCATTCATTCCATCGGCAGCTGGTCCTGCTTTAAAGCGATTTCCGCCGTGAAATATGACACTCCCATATTGGCTTTTCCAGATCAATGGATGCATGCTGTGATAATCCACACTGGAGACCATCAGAGTATTACGTGGGTGAATAACAACAGTTCCTTCTCGATATTTCCAGTCTAAATTGACTGCAACAGTTGCGGGCGTGTTTTTATTAAAAACCAAGGCAGAACAGGCTTCGCTTGTGAAGGAGATAGTATTTAAAGATAAGGCAATTGATATTAGTCCTATGCGTTTAAACATTTCAAATCCTTTTGCTTATTGAAATCTTGGAACAGGTTTAAATAGCCTGTTCAACCCTAAAACATAGACAGCAAGATATCTTACCGCATAGTACATATACTTGTCATCCCGAACAAAGTGAGGGATCTTCCTTGCATACCAGTATGCTATATGAGGCAGATCTTTCACTTTGTTCCACTACCGTCCGGTAAAAATTTTGACCTCCTGAAATGAAATACACCACAAGTTCTCATTCCAATAAAGTAACAATTTAAGTAGAATGTTCACTATTTTATGAATTTGGGGCGGTTATGACGGTTAAAAGACATACTATAGATTTGGCACATCTTGGAATGCGCGATCTGGATCAGGTTGGCGGTAAAAATTCGTCTCTTGGTGAAATGATTAGTCACTTATCATCGGCAGGTGTCTCTGTTCCTGGAGGATTTGCAACTACTGCCGATTCTTTCAGGGAATTTTTATCTCAAGATGGCCTTGATAAGAAAATTTATGAGAAATTAACCGCGCTGGATACTGAGGATGTTTGCCAATTGGCGGTTGTCGGAAAACAAATAAGAGAAATGATTATTGATACGTCATTTACTCCTGAGTTTGAACGATCTGTTCGTTCTTCTTATCAAAAGCTCGCAGAAACGATTGGCCATGATAATTTTAGTGTTGCAGTAAGATCGTCAGCGACAGCAGAAGATTTACCAGATGCCTCTTTTGCAGGTCAACAGGAAACCTTTTTAAATGTGAAGGGAGAAGATGCGGTATTGGCTGCAATTAAGCAAGTCTTCGCATCTTTATTTAACGATAGAGCTATAGCTTATCGTGTGCATCATGATTTTGCGCATAATGAAGTGGCTTTGTCTGCGGGTATTCAGCAAATGATTCGTAGTGATTTAGCGGTTAGTGGTGTCATGTTCACTATGGATACTGAGTCTGGTTTTGATCAAGTCGTGTTTGTAACCTCATCTTATGGCTTAGGCGAAATGGTTGTACAAGGAGCTGTTAACCCTGATGAATTTTATGTTCATAAACCTGGAGTTGAAACAGGTAAACCAGCAATTATCCGTCGAAATCTTGGTAGTAAAGCATTAAAGATGGTTTATTGTGAGGATCCTTCTCTTGAAAGACGTGTTAAGACGGTCGATGTTGATCCTGCTGAAAGGCTGTTATTTTCTTTATCTAAAGATGAAGTGGAGCAATTAGCTCGACAGGCACTAATTATTGAAAAACATTATGGTCGTCCCATGGATATTGAATGGGCAAAGGATGGTGTCAATGGAAAATTGTATATCCTGCAAGCTCGCCCAGAAACGGTAAAAAGCAGAGATAACAAACAAGTGCTTGAGCGTTACACACTGCAAAAAAGAGGCGAAATATTGGCTGAAGGCCGTAGCATAGGACAAAGGATAGGCCAAGGTAAGGCAAGAGTTATTAAAGACGTAAATGAAATGCATAAAGTTCAACCAGGAGATGTTTTGGTATCCGATATGACGGATCCTGATTGGGAACCGGTTATGAAGCGTGCTTCTGCAATTGTTACCAATCGTGGGGGGAGAACTTGTCACGCAGCAATTATTGCTCGTGAATTAGGTATTCCTGCTGTCGTTGGTTGTGGTGATGCAACAAAAACGATTAAGGATGGTGATGAAGTGACTGTAAGCTGTGCGGAAGGGGATACCGGTTTTGTTTATACTGGTTTGTTACCTTATGAACAAGATCGCCTGGATGTCGAAACCATGCCGGAATTACCTATGAAGGTGATGCTAAATGTCGGAAATCCTGAAAGGGCTTTTGCCTTTCAATCGATCCCTAATTCAGGGGTTGGTTTGGCTCGTCTTGAGTTTTTGATTTCTAACACTATAGGTATACATCCCAAAGCACTACTTGAATTTGATAGCTTAAAAGATGCAGAACTTAAGAAATTTATCAGTGAAAAAACAGTCGCTTATGCTTCGCCTGTTGAATATTATATTGAAAGATTAAAAGAGGGAATCGCGACCATTGCTGCCGCTTTTTATCCCAAGCCAGTTATAGTCAGGCTTTCAGATTTTAAATCTAATGAATACGCCAATCTTGTTGGTGGTTCGTTGTATGAGCCACATGAAGAAAATCCCATGCTTGGTTTTAGAGGCGCATCACGTTATGTCTCATCCAGTTTTGCTGAATGTTTTGCTCTGGAATGCAAAGCAGTCAGACGAGTTCGAGAAGAGATGGGTTTGGATAATGTTGAGGTGATGATTCCTTTTGTTCGAACAGTTTCTGAAGCAAGTGATGTCATAGAAGTATTAAAAAAACATGGTTTGGAAAGAGGAAAATGTGGGTTAAGAGTGATTATGATGTGTGAATTACCTTCAAATGCATTACTGGCCAATGAATTTCTAAGGTATTTTGATGGTTTTTCCATAGGGTCTAATGATTTAACTCAATTAACTTTAGGGTTGGATAGAGATTCGGGTTTAGTGGCCTCACAGTTCGATGAGCGTAATGATGCTGTCAAGGCGTTATTGCATATGGCTATTTCTGCTTGTAAAAAGGAAGGCAAATATATAGGAATTTGTGGACAAGGTCCTTCAGACCATCAGGATTTCGCCCAGTGGTTGATGAAAGAAGGTATTGAAAGTGTTTCCTTAAATCCTGATTCTGTGTTGGAAACGTGTTTGTTTTTAGCCAAACAATCAATTAATTAGACTGTGTTGGTTGCTCAGCTTTAAACTACCGAGATTATTCATAGGTATCAGGGTATTTTTGGTTTCCATATGATCTCTGGATAGCTCGCAGAAGATCTGTGAGATTGAAATTTTTTAAAAAATACTGTTATCCCAACTGTTAGCGAGGGATCTACTTGTGATGATAAAATGCTGCTATTCGGGATTCCCTCGCACTCGAGGATGCTTGCAGCGCATTGAGCTTAGAGGATAAAGCAACATGGGTAATTCAAAATGGTGGTTTCTTTTAGTATGTTTAATTCCTGTTCTTGCTTTTGCAGCTGAGTCGGAAGAACACTCTGATCCGGTTGCCTCTGTTCTTCTTGGTGTTACTACTATTTTATTTCTAGCCATCATTGGTCGATATATTGCCAGGCTCCTGAATCAACCCGGGGTTCTTGGTGAATTGTTGATCGGTATGATAGTGGGGAATCTTTGTTATTTATTTGGAAATCAGCTAGTTATTATTCTTCGAGAAGGCTCTTCGATTTATGATGTTGTTAAGGAAATGTTAGCTGGGGTTTCTTTAAGCCAGGCTGTAAATGATGTTATTCATAATCCCTATTACGCCAATCAGGTGATTCACGCTTTGAGTGGGGCAGAGGGAACTGAATATCTTAAAATTGCTTATGTCGTTGATATTTTTTCACGCTATGGTGTTATCTTTCTTTTGTTTATGGTTGGTCTTGAGACCTCTCTTCCTGACTTAAAAAACACAGGTAAAGAATCTTTAATGGTCGCTGTTTTAGGTATTGTTGCTCCTATGGTTTTAGGTTTTGCAGTGGCTTATTTTATTATCCCCAATTCAACTTACAAGGTTAATTTATTTATTGGTGCCACCTTGAGCGCTACCAGTATTGGTATTACAGCAAGAGTACTTAAAGAAATGAATAAACTTCGTACTCGAGAAGCCAGGACAATTCTTGGAGCCGCGACTTTAGACGATATTTTAGGTTTAATTATTTTGGCCGTAGTGAGCAGTATCGTGATTAGTGGTGCGGTTGATTTGATGGTAGTGGTACAAATTGTCATTTCAGCATTATTATTTTTTATAGGTACTTTATTTATTGGTCCGTTTGTACTTCGCAGGGCAATCGATTTTTTTCGTTTTCTAGAGCCTTGGGAGTCCAAATTATTTATCTCTTTTCTTTTTATTATGGCTTTGGCTTGGTTGGCTTCCTTTATTCAACTTGCAGCTATTATTGGAGCTTTTGCTGCCGGAGTGATCTTGCATGATGATTATTTTGGAGAGCTAAAATCGCATCACAAAGATCATCGAAGTATTCATCATTTAGTTTCTCCATTGGAAACTATTTTAGCCCCAATGTTTTTTACTCTGATTGGGATACAGGTCAAACTGGAAACTTTTTATAATTGGAATGTTATTTTTTTAGCAGCGGGACTATTAGTAGCCGCGATTATTGGTAAATTGCTTAGTGGGTTAGGAGCTAATCCTAAAGATGATAGATTGCTGATTGGGATAGGAATGTTGCCGCGGGGGGAGGTTGGTTTAGTTTTTGCTTCCATTGGCAGAACTTTAGGAGTAATAAGTGATGATTTGTTTACTGCAATTGTATTGATGATCATGATTACAACCTTTATTGCGCCGCCTTTATTGAAAATACGGTATGGCAGAACCAAAAGGATATTTATGCATGAATAAAGTTTTATCGCAGGTTGCATTTGATGTAAAACATGCCTTGCAAGAGGATGTCGGTAATGGAGATGTTACTGCTGATTTGTTACCTCAACGACTCATTGTAGAGGCAGAAATTTTATCACGAGAACCTATGTTGGTTTGTGGTCAGCCATGGGTTAATGAGGTTTTTAAGCAAGTTGATAATACTGTGGAAATTGAATGGCAGGTTTCTGAGGGAGATTGGTTAAATGCTCCTGCCACCTTATGTATTATTCATGGTACTGCAAGTAGTATTTTAACAGCGGAGCGTACTGCATTAAACTTTTTACAAACTCTGTCTGCCACAGCAACACAGACTTATCATTATGTTCAGAAACTGAAAGGTACCAAGACAAAGCTATTGGATACGCGCAAAACAATTCCGGGATTACGATTAGCCCAAAAATATGCTGTTCATTGTGCTGGTGGCTTAAATCATCGCATGGGGCTTTATGATGCTTTTTTGATCAAAGAAAACCACATTAAGGCCTGTGGATCAGTGGCTCATGCTATTGGTTTGGCAAGGAAAACTGATAAACACTTATTGGTTGAAATTGAAGTGGAAACCTTGGAGGAATTGCAGGAAGCGCTCGATGCACATCCTGACAGGATATTATTGGACAATTTCACTCAAGAAATGCTTGAGCAAGCTGTAAAAATGAACCAACCTAAATACTGTGAGTTGGAAGCTTCCGGTGGCATTAATATCAATAACATCACTGCCGTTGCCCAAACCGGTGTCGATTTTATTTCAGTGGGAACTATTACAAAATCAATTAAAGCAATTGATTTGAGTTTATTGATCAGGGAAGCATTATGAGTTCAAGTATTGTTTTTACTGGAGGCGGTACTGCAGGACATGTTACTCCTAATATTGCATTAATTAAGGAGTTTAAAAAGGAAGGCTGGAGTGTGGAATATATTGGTTCCACTACAGGAATTGAAAAAGAGATGATTCAACCGCTGGGAATTCCTTTCCATGCAGTCAGTAGCGGTAAATTACGTAGGTATTTCAGTTTGAAGAACTTACTTGATCCTTTTAAAATTATTTTGGGAATCATTCAATCCTTTTTCATATTTTATAAAATAAAACCTAATGTGGTTTTTTCAAAAGGTGGTTTTGTTGCTTTTCCAGTAGTTGTTGGTGCCTGGTTGCATAGAATTCCTGTAGTAGCCCATGAATCTGATATGAGTCCAGGTCTTGCGAATCGCCTTTCTTTTCCTTTCGTAAACAAGATATGCCTTACTTTTGAAGCAGGTAAAAAGCATTTTAAACGTCAAGATAAAATAGAAGTAACAGGTACTCCAATTCGTCAACAATTATTTGCTGGGAGTCGATCGAAAGGATTGGAGTTCTGTGGATTTAATTCCACCAAACCTTGCTTGCTAGTCATTGGAGGAAGTTTAGGAGCGGGTTCAATTAATAGCTGTATTAGAAGTGCATTGAAGCAATTGACTTCAGAATTTCAAGTGATTCATCTCTGTGGTAAAGGAAAACTTGATTCTTCCTTGGTTGGTGCGGAGGGATATTGTCAATTGGAATACGCCAATGAAGAATTGGCTGATCTGTTTGCGGCTTCTTCAGTTGTGATTTCGCGGGCAGGAGCCAATGCATTGTATGAAATATTAGCATTGGGGAAGCCACATATTCTAATTCCAATATCATCACAAGTGAGCAGAGGAGATCAAATTCAAAATGCAAAGTATTTCCAGGGACTTGGAATAAGTGTTGTGATTCAGGATCAGTCATTGAATGCAGAGACTTTATTACAAGCATTACAGGAAGTAACGCAAAAGAAAGATGAAATAGATAATAAAATCAAAGCATTAAAAATTGAATCTGCCGCTGATAAGATTGTGGCAATTATCAAGGAGCAAGCACATGTTCAAACCCCAAGGATTGTATGATTATATATGTCAACAATGGCAAGAAGAGATATTACCAAGTTTATGCGACTATATAAAAATCCCAAATAAATCCCCTCACTTCGATTCAAAATGGGAAGAACATGGTTACATGGAGCAGGCTGTCAATCATATAGCCAATTGGTGTAAGGCACATGCTCTTGAAGGGATGACATTAGAGATTGTTCGCCTGAAGAATAGAACCCCATTAATATTTATCGAAATACCAGGTCAAATTGATGACACTGTATTACTTTATGGGCATTTGGATAAACAACCAGAGATGTCAGGCTGGAATGAAGATCTACACCCATGGAAGCCTGTATTAAAAGAGGGGTTGTTATATGGAAGAGGAGGAGCTGATGATGGATATTCTGCTTATGCGTCATTGACAGCAATTCGTGCTTTAGAGCATCAAGGGCTTCCATATCCTCGTTGCGTATTAATTATTGAAGCCTGCGAAGAAAGTGGCAGTTATGATTTGCCTTTTTATATTGAGCTGTTAAAAGAAAGGATAGGTAAACCTTCATTGGTCATTTGCCTTGATTCCGGAGCTGGAAACTACGAACAGTTATGGATGACTACTTCATTGCGAGGTAACTTGGTGGGTAAATTATCTGTTGAAGTAATTAATGAAGGAGTCCATTCAGGGAGTGCTAGCGGTATAGTTGCAGATAGTTTCAGAGTAGCACGACAATTGATCAGTAGAATAGAAGATGAGAACACTGGGGAGATCAAATTGTCGCAATTATATTGTGATATTCCTGTAGAACGAATAAATCAAGCTGAACAATGTGCGGAAATTTTAGGAGAACAAGTTTACAGTGAATTTCCATGGAAAGAAGGTGTTAAGCCGGTTATTCAAGATAAACAACAATTGATATTAAATAGAACTTGGCTACCTGCCCTGACTGTGACTGGTGCAGATGGTTTTCCCGCTATAGCTGATGCAGGGAACGTAATGCGGCCTGTTACGTCCTTTAAATTATCCATGCGTCTTCCACCCTTGGTTGATCCAGTAGAGGCTTCTACTGCTATGATAGAAGCTTTGATCCAAAATCCTCCCTATAATGCAAAAGTTACTTTTAGAATAGATGAGGGAGAGGCCAAAGGATGGAATGCCCCTTTGCTTTCTGATTGGTTAGCGAAAGCTGCGAATGAAGCCTCAATGACCTATTATGATAAACCAGCTGCTTATATGGGTGAGGGCGGGACAATTCCGTTTATGAGTATGCTAGGTGAACAGTTCCCCGAAGCACAATTTATGATAACAGGTGTTTTGGGACCACATTCCAATGCCCATGGTCCCAATGAATTTTTACATCTGGATATGGTGAAGAAATTGACATCATGTGTGGCATATGTTCTTTATAGTTTTTCACAACAAAAATAATTTAAAATGTACTCGACTACTGCCTAAAAAGTTGAGATACTCGCAAACGGCTCTGGAACGAGCCGTTTAGTCCAACAATTAGGAGAAATTTATGAAAGCAAGATTCATTGCTATTTTTTTGTCATTTTTCGTTATTACCCTAACTGCGTATGCAGAGAGTGAGCCACAAAATCCCCCAGCGAAACAGGTCGTTATTAAAGGTAAAATTAATCTTAATACAGCTGATTTATCCTCTTTGATTGGTTCTTTTAAAGGTATAGGAAAAAAACGGGCTGAAGCTATTATTGCCTATAGAGAAAGCCACCAAGGTTTTAAATCTTTAGAAGAACTGACTGAAGTCAAGGGTTTAGGCCAACGTTTTGTTGATACCAACAGGGAAAAATTGAAAGAAGTCTTTGTTATTAATTAACGGAGATCTTAATACAAAACGGATGTACCGTTTTTTATATTGTTAAACTAAAAAATTATCCCGTAAAAAGGTATTACCTTTTATACGGGATTCAGTGAAGAATGGATATATAAAATTCTTATGTTGCAACTGTCGATTTTTATCCAAATATAGGATAAAGTAGCACTCAAAAAGAAGAACGGGGTAGTACTGCGTATGTTCAGGAAATTAAGGGGCGTGTTTTCTAGCGATTTATCTATCGATTTGGGAACAGCTAATACATTGATTTACGTGAGGGATAAGGGGATTGTCCTCAACGAACCTTCTGTAGTTGCTTTGCGTAATGAATCAGGCCAGAAGCGGGTTGCTGCTGTTGGTCTTGAGGCTAAGCGAATGCTAGGAAGAACTCCTGGCAACATCAATGCGATAAGACCTATGAAAGATGGTGTTATTGCTGACTTTTTTGTCACCGAAAAGATGTTGCAGCATTTCATACACAAAGTACATGAAAATAAATTTTTACGACCTAGCCCACGAGTTTTAGTATGTGTTCCTTGTGGTTCTACACAAGTGGAGCGCAGAGCGATTCGTGAGTCTGCAATGGGGGCTGGTGCTCGAGAAGTCTTCCTTATTGAAGAGCCAATGGCAGCAGCATTAGGTTCTGGAATGCCAGTTGAAGAAGCCAGTGGTTCTATGGTGGTTGACATAGGCGGTGGTACTACAGAAGTAGCAATCATTTCCCTAAGTGGAATAGTTTATCATCAATCAGTACGTATTGGTGGTGATAAATTCGATGATGCTATCGTATCTTATGTGCGTCGCAACTATGGTACTTTGATTGGTGAGACCACTGCTGAACGCATTAAACATGAAATTGGTTCAGCTTTCCCAAGTCGAGATTTGTTTGAGATTGAAGTGAGAGGTAGAAATCTTGCTGAAGGAGTACCACGCAGTTTTACTTTAACAAGTGCTGAAATTCTAGAAGCTTTGCAGGAGCCTCTATCAGGGATAGTTGGTGCAGTCAGAGCCGCTTTGGAGCTAGCTCCTCCTGAGCTAGCAGCAGATATTGCTGAAAGAGGTATGGTTTTAACAGGTGGTGGTGCTTTGTTGAAAAATATAGACACATTGCTGATGGAAGAAACTGGACTGCCTGTATTAATAGCTGAAGATCCATTAACCTGCGTGGCACGAGGTGGTGGTAAAGCCTTAGAAACCATGGATTTACGCGGTGGTGATTTCCTCTCAACAGAATAATAGTCACAGTAGATTATTTGCCAAGGGTGGACACAGCTCTATAGGATTTGTGTTTTCCCTTGTTTTTTCTATTTTCTTAATGTTTTCCGATTATCACTATAAGTATCTAGATAGTGTTCGTAGTGGTTTTTCTTTAGTCGTTTCTCCTTTGCAATATGCGGTAGATTATCCTGTTCGAGTGATAGGTTGGATTCAATCATTAGTTAGTGCCAAAAAGGCACTGATAGATGAGAATATGCAGTTGAAATATCAGCAAACTATGCTGGAAGCCGAATTGCAGAAATTAATAGTAATACAAAGAGAAAACTCACAGTTAAAAGAATTATTATTGACCTCCTCTAAAGCTGATATGCGAGTTATGGCAGCACAAATACTTGCTGTTGACACCAGTAAAGCGAGGCAGGTAGTGGTTTTAAACAAGGGCAAACGTGATGGTGTTTATGTTGGGCAACCAGTACTTGATGCGAAAGGGGTTATGGGGCAAGTTATTGATGTAGGACCTTTGACTAGCACCTTGTTATTGATTTCAGATTCAAAAAGTGCAGTACCAGTAAGAAATAATCGAACTGGAGAACGAGCAATTCTGGTCGGGACTAATGATATTGAAGAATTATCTTTGATTAACTTACCCAAAACTTCTTCCATTCATCCAGGCGATGTATTAGTAACTTCTGGTCTGGGAAGAAGATATCCTGAAGGTTATCCTGTTGGTCGCGTCGAAGAGGTCAGAAGTATTCCTGGGGATGATTTTGTTAAAGTGACAGTCAGTCCAGTAGCGCTGCTTAATCGCAACAGGTTAGTGTTATTAATTTGGCCTGATCTTGAACATGAACAATTAACCACTCAAATTAATGAGAGATTGAATGCTGAGGAGGCTACTGCATGAGCTCTCTTCATATGCGTATAGGACTAGGATTTCTTTCTGCACTTGCTTTATCAATACTACCGATGCCTGAATTAATATCAATTTTTCGACCACCTTGGGTGTTATTATTGGTTCTATATATTGAATATTATTTGCCTGGTCAATTTAAGTTAGCTGCTCTTTTGATAGTTGGATTATTATTGGATGTGTTACTTTCTACTGTGATAGGGGAGCATTCTTTTGCATTACTATTGGTGACCTGGATAGCATCCACTAAATCCAGACGGCTTCGATTTTTTTCTTTATTCCAGCAAATTTGCGTGATTGGTTTCTTTTGCCTTTTATATCAATCAGTTATTTTATTTATTGATGCCTTGCTAGGTTTTAATTACAGTCTTGTAATGCCTGTTACAAGTGCAATGCTAGGTATGATCATCTGGCCTTGGATCCGAGTCTTGGGTGATTCCTCTTTGTTGTCCCGCTTGGTTTATCGTTAATTAACGTGAGTTCGATATAAAAGGCAAGGAAATGCCTTTTATATCGAATTCATATTAGCGGTAATTATTTTGTATTCCCCTGGCTGCAGTTCTCCTAATTGCCAGTCACCAATTCTATGTCTCACGAGCCTTAACGTTGGAAATCCAACAGCTGCAGTCATTTTTCGTATTTGATGATTTTTTCCTTCTCTTAATATAATTTCTAACCAAGTGGTTGGTATATTTTTCCTTTCCCTGATGGGTGGAGTACGTGGCCAGAGCTTTGGTTCCTTAATTAACTTGACGTCAGCAGGCAAAAAAGAAATATCTTTTAAGATCAGTCCTTTTCTGAGAGGTTGTAAATCATTGTCTGAAGGAACTCCTTCCACTTGAACCCAATAATACTTTCTTTTATTAAACTTGGGATGAGTTAATCGATGTTGTAATTTTCCATCATCAGTCAGGATGAGCAAACCCTCACTATGTTTGTCCAAACGTCCAGCAGCATAAAATCCAGGTAAATTAATGAATGCAGAAAGAGTTTGCTCATACATTTCACCAGTAAACTGAGTGAGTATCCCGTGAGGTTTATTAAAGAGAAGTAATTGAGGCATTTTGAAACCGAATTGATTTTTCATGGCTAAACACTATACAATCACACAATTTTATTGGTTAAGGTGAATTATATTCATGAAATGGGTATTGGTTATTATGGCAATTATAACTCAAACCGGTTGTGCAGTGAATCATAGAGTGATGGTTGGGGATGAACCAGTTATAATTCAGCAAACTGTAGGTCATGGTAAAACTTATATCCATGTACATCATAATGAGCAAACTGCATTAAAAGCTGCGAAAGCTGTTATTAGAAAAGAGGGAGGAAGTCTTATTACTCTCATCCATTCTGGTGGTCGAAATATAGTGTTCCATTTACATAATCAACGTTATGAATTTGATCCCAATCGTATTTTTACTGATAAAGGAATTAAGAAAACCTTGGCTCAATATAGTTATTATACTCCCGAGGCTCATCAAGAAGTTAAGAGACTGGCAGATAAAATTAAGGAGTTGCTACCTAAAGGAAAGGTTATTGCTGTTCATAATAATTCTTCCTACTCCTTAAAGGATTACTTACCAGGTCATGAACTTGCCAAAGATGCAAAGGCTTTGTATATGAATCCCAGCAATTATTTTAGAAATTTTTATCTGGTAACCAAATTTAGCGATTATTTGCGTTTAAAAATGGCAGGCTTTAATGGTGTTTTGCAAAAGCCTTCAGCGACTGATGATGGATCTTTATCGGTATATCTCGCTAAAAGTAATTATATTAATGTCGAAGCCGGTTACGATCAGTTAGCTGAGCAAATTAAGATGCTGCTTCAGGCCTAGTCTTAATCCGAACTATCTCGGCTAAAAAAAGATTAATAGTCTTAATTGATATTTGGGAAACCCGATTATCACATGCTATCATTAATTTCTCTAAATTTATGGAGTCGTCAATGACATACGATAAAATCAAAGTGCCTGCTCAAGGCGAAGCTATTACTGTTGCTGCTGACCATTCACTTCGTGTTCCTGATAATCCTATTATTCCTTTTATTGAGGGTGATGGTATTGGTGTTGATGTAACACCTCCAATGATCCGTGTTGTTGATGCCGCAATAGAAAAAGCCTATGGCAACAAGAGAAAAATTGCTTGGATGGAAGTTTATGCCGGAGAAAAGGCTACTAAGGTTTATGGTGGTGACCAATGGCTTCCCAAGGAAACTTTGGATGCCATGAAAAAATACGTGGTTTCAATTAAAGGACCTTTAACAACGCCTGTTGGTGGTGGTATACGTTCACTGAATGTTGCTATTCGACAAGATATGGATCTTTATCTTTGCTTACGTCCAATTCGTTATTTTAATGGTGTCCCAAGCCCAGTCAGGGAGCCATGGAAAACAGATATGGTTATTTTCAGGGAAAATTCCGAAGACATTTATGCTGGTATCGAATGGCAAGCAGATACTCCAGAAGCTAAAAAAGTAATTCAATTTTTAACCCATGAAATGGGTGTGAAGAAAATTCGATTCCCTGAGCATTGTGGTATTGGAGTAAAGCCTGTATCCAATGAGGGAACTACTCGTCTTGTGAAAGCCGCAATTCAGTATGCGATAGATAACGATCGTAGCACGGTCACTCTGGTTCATAAAGGCAACATTATGAAGTTTACAGAAGGAGCATTTAAAGATTGGGGATACCAGGTTGCTCGTGACAGTTTTGGTGCAAAAGAATACCAGGGTGGTCCATGGCTAGAGTTTAAAAATCCTAAAACTGGCAAACAGATTATTATTAATGACGTGATTGCTGATGCGTTTTTACAACAAATTCTATTAAGACCGGAAGAATATAGCGTCATTGCTACATTAAACTTAAATGGTGATTATATTTCTGATGCTTTGGCTGCTCAGGTTGGTGGAATAGGTATAGCTCCTGGAGCAAATATTAGCGATCAAATGGCTGTGTTTGAAGCGACTCATGGAACCGCGCCTAAATATGCCGGCAAGAATAAAGTAAACCCTGGCTCTATTATTCTTTCAGCAGAAATGATGTTACGTCATATGGGTTGGCATGAAGCAGCGGATTTGATTATTCGAGGCATGGAAGGTGCTATAGAGGCTAAAACAGTAACTTATGACTTCGAACGAGGTATACCAGGTGCAACTTTGGTAAGCAGTTCGGGTTTTGCGGACGCCATGATTAAGCATATGTAAGGTGATTAATCTACGGGTCTTTAGGTTCTGTTGACATTTCTACTATCTAGTATCTAGGCCGAAAAACCTTGATTTTCTGCGCTTCGTTGCCACATACTTCTATGTATGCTCCGCTACAGTACTCGAAAATCAAGGCTTTTCGACTCAATCTGGCGAAATGACAACAACAGCACCAAAATAATTTTATGGAGAACACTTGGAGATAAGGTGGCTTAATTTAGGCGGACAGAATAATTGTTAATACCTGATCGTTCAATAAAAACAGAGAGATTCCAAGATCTTTAAGCATCGTAACTGAGATGTTACGCTATTGATTATGTAGTTAAGGTCAGCGTTTGGACATAACTAATAGTAGATGGCAAATTATATACATTTGGGTGAATCATATCTAATCACTATGCTGTTGATTATTTCAATGGCTAATTTTTTCATTAAAATTAACTAAATTTACTGGCCAAATGCGTGTAGGGAGTCTATAAAAATAGTAAGAGGTTGTTAGTTATGAGCAGGCAAAATTTAGAAGAAATAATAAGATTTGGGGAAGCTGATACTGAGCTTAGTACGGAAATTAGCACAGAGATTAAGCGCCCAAGAAAATACAAAGTTTTATTGCTCAATGACGACTATACACCAATGGATTTTGTGGTTGAAGTACTGAAGCACTTTTTTCATTTGAATGATGATATTGCGGTTCAGGTGATGTTACAGGTTCATTTTCAAGGGAAGGGTGTGTGTGGGGTATTTACAAGAGACATAGCAGAAACAAAGGTCGCCCTGGTAAATGAATACGCCAGAAAGAATCAGCATCCATTGTTATCTAGCATGGAACCCGAGTAACTGGTGGTGGGTTGGTAAGGAGCAACGACAATGTTAAATAAAGAACTAGAATTCACCTTGAATCTAGCTTTCAAGGAAGCAAAAGAAAAGCGTCATGAGTTCATGACTGTTGAACATTTGCTGTTGTCTTTGCTTGATAATCCAGCGGCAGGAAATGTGTTACAGGCTTGTGATGCCAATATCGAAGCATTACGACGCGATTTAATGGAGTTTATTGATGAAACAACTCCCAGGATTCCTGAAGATGAGCTGGATAGGGAAACTCAACCGACCTTAGGTTTTCAAAGGGTCCTACAACGGGCAGTTTTTCATGTGCAATCAGCCGGTAAAACAGAAGTTACCGGGGCCAATGTATTAGCTGCTATTTTTAGTGAGCAAGAAAGTCAAGCCGTGTATTTCCTGCGTCGAGAGAATATTACTCGACTCGATGTCATTAATTATATATCTCATGGTGTTTCGAAGTATCAGAATAATGACATGCATGAAAACATGAATTCTGCTATGGATGAAGACATGATGACCCCTGAGGGAAATGAGTCTCCACTCGATAGTTATTGCACTAATCTTAATAGACGTGCAAAACAGGGTAAGATAGATCCATTGATAGGGCGACATGAAGAGATACAAAGAACCATTCAAGTGCTTTGCAGGCGCCGAAAAAATAATCCTTTATTAGTTGGTGAAGCGGGTGTTGGTAAAACTGCTATTGCTGAAGGTTTGGCCAGGCGAATAGTTGATGGTGAAATTCCTGATGCTATAAGAGGTTGTGTGGTGTATTCTCTCGATTTGGGAGCGTTATTGGCTGGAACAAAGTATAGAGGTGATTTCGAAAAACGTTTAAAAGCGGTATTAAAACAGTTAGGTCAGCAAGAAGGTGCTATTTTATTTATAGATGAAATTCATACCATTATTGGTGCAGGCGCTGCTTCAGGTGGTGTCATGGACGCTTCCAATCTGATTAAACCATTATTGGCAAATGGCGAACTGAAATGTATTGGATCAACTACTTATCAGGAATACCGTGGAATTTTCGAAAAAGACAGAGCATTAGCAAGACGATTCCAAAAGATTGATATTTCAGAACCAACAGTCGATGAAACCTTTGAAATACTCAAGGGATTAAAAGGCAAGTTGGAAGCTCATCACGGTGTAAAATTTTCAATTCCTTCTTTGAAAGCTGCCGCAGAGTTAGCTGCCAAATACATCAATGACCGTTTTTTACCTGATAAAGCCATTGATGTGGTGGATGAAGCAGGTGCTTATCAGAACTTATTAACGGCAAATAAACGTAAGAAAATTATTAGTGTGACTGAAATTGAGAGTGTTGTCGCAAAAATTGCTCGTATACCAATTAAAAAAGTATCAGCACGCGATAAAGATACTCTGCGTAACTTGGAGCGAGATTTAAAGCTGCTAGTATATGGACAAGATCAAGCGATTACTGCTTTAGCCTCCGCAATCAAGTTGGGTAGGTCTGGCCTTAGAGAGCCTCAGAAGCCAGTGGGTTGTTTCTTGTTTGCAGGCCCAACCGGTGTAGGTAAAACTGAAGTAACCAGGCAACTGGCTAATGTTTTAGGTATAGAGTTGTTGCGTTTTGATATGTCAGAGTACATGGAAAAACATACTGTTTCGCGTTTAATTGGGGCTCCTCCTGGTTATGTGGGATATGATCAAGGCGGTTTATTAACCGAGGCTGTTACTAAAAATCCACATGCTGTTCTATTGCTTGATGAAATAGAAAAAGCCCATCCTGATGTCTTTAATTTACTGCTACAGATTATGGATCATGGTACTTTAACAGATACTAATGGTCGCCAGGCAGATTTCAGACATATCATAATGGTAATGACAAGTAATGCTGGCGCAAGTGAAATTGTGCGTAACTCCATAGGATTTTCATTACAAGATAATGCTAATGATGGATTAGAGGTAATTAAAAAGCAATTTAGCCCTGAGTTCAGAAACCGATTGGACGCCATTATTAATTTTGCTCCATTAGACACACAGACTATAGGATTAGTCGTTGATAAATTCATTATGGAGCTTGATGAGCAATTGAGCCATAAAGGAGTTACTTTTACTGTCGATAAATCAGCGAGAGAATGGTTGATGGAGCATGGCTATGACAAAGCTATGGGAGCACGTCCTATGGCGAGATTGATTCAGGAAAATATTAAGAAACCACTTGCTGATGAACTTTTGTTTGGTAAATTAATGAACGGCGGTCATGTAACATTGAGAGTGAAAGACGGTAAGTTACATTTTGATAGCCATGATCATAGGGAAGGGGTTTGTTAAGAGGAGTTAATTTTAGCCTTTTCTAGATAAAGACATTTTATTTGAACTGGAAAACATTGAGCCCATAAAGAGCATCTTATGGGCTCAATGTTTTCCAGATTTAAAATCTCGGGATTTACGAGAACCCCAAGGTCAAGTGCAAGAAATCTAATGTCATTTTATCAGGAAATGTCTGTCCAAGAGAAAGAATCTATTACTATCAGAAGTACTAATGAATCTGTACAGTGCTTTTGGCAGGAGATCCTTCAAGCGGCTTGCGCCGCATTCAGGATGACATAATGAGGGGATATTCGATTAAATCATTTAAACCTTGTCAACTACTTAAAGCTAATTGGAGGCACTACATTTGGGTAGACTGCGTAGGTGATGAGAAAGGCTGTTTATATAAAATATCTATTAAATCGCTAAACGAATATTGTCCTGCAAAGCAATTTTTATCTTTTTCATCTTGTTACAATCTGATTTAATTATCGATATAATACTTTCTTTTAATTAATTGAAAGTCATGTTATCCGTTATCATTATTACTAAAAATGAAGAAACCAATATCAGACGATGTTTGGAGTCTGTGCGTTTTGCAGATGAGATAATTATATTGGATTCGGGTAGCACAGATAATACTTTGGCCATCGCAGGGGAGTATACGGACAAGGTCTTTTCAACGGATTGGCAAGGTTATGGTATACAAAAGGATAGAGCGTTGCTAAAAGCCAAAGGGGATTGGGTCTTAAATCTCGATGCTGATGAATCAGTAACTAAGGAATTGCAACAAGAAATACTTCAGGTGATTTCGTCGGATACTGCGGATGCTTTCCGTATTCCTATACGAATGATTTTTTATAATCAAATTTTAAAATATTCAGGAAGTCCTAAAAGGCATATACGATTATTTAAAAGAGAGAAAGCCTCTTATAGCAAAGATATCGTTCATGAAAAAGTACTTATCTCCTCTAAAGCACGAATTGGAAGGTTAAAAAACCCAATTTGGCATCATTCATTTAAAGATGTGCATCATGTGCTTTATAAGCTTAATAAATATTCTTCTTATAGTGCTAAAATTCGTATAGAGTCAAATAAAAGCATTGGGTTGATAAAAATTCTTCTCAGCACGGTTTGGATGTTTAGCAGATGCTTTTTTTTACAGCGAGGTTTTTTAGACGGCAGAACAGGATTTTTATTTGCTGTATTTGGTGCACAAGGAACTTTTTATCGCGGTATCAAGCAAATATATAAAGACAATGACATCAATAAATTGCCTGATGTGAATAATGCAAAAGAGGAAAAATTGTGCGATTAACCAGAATAGACGACAAAGGTATTTTGGTAGTCCCTTTTTTCTTTATTTTATTTATGTTTTTTATTCCGATTAGCCCTACGATAAAGTCGATTTGTTTTGCAGGCAGTTTAATTGCCATATTAATTACACCACGATACAGGAAACATATTTTTTATACCTATAATACTTTGTGGGGATGGGCTGCGTTGTGTTTGTTTCTTTTTATCGTAATTGCAAGCTTATGGAGTCCAGCTCCTTATTCAATGCAATGGATGGTGATTGGTAAATATTGTAAATTAATTTATCTTCCTATTTTAGCGACCGGCTTTATTAATCCGAAAGTAAGAAATTGGAGCATTAATAGCTATTTGACGGCTATTTTTATTACTTGCGTCATTTCCATTTTAAAAGCTAAAAATATTATCGCATCAGAAGATCCCGGCGAAGTATTTTATAATCATATCATTACTGGTTTTATGGTGGCTTTGGCTGCTTACCTGGCGGGTTTGTTAGCGCTTCAGAACTCTGGTTGGTTACGAGTTATTTATATTTTCTTGGTATTGCTAACCAGTTATCAAGTACTTTTTATCAATACTGGAAGAACAGGTTACTTGGTCTATTTTATTTTGATGCTATTACTTCTTCTACAAAAATTAAGTCTTAAACGTGCTTTTGTAGGAATTATTTTATTCAGTGGTGTCATTGCATTGGTGTATCACCATAGTCCTGTAATGCAAACCCGAATCTATGATTTAATTAAGGATATTCAATTATTACAGCAACACAATAAAAATACTTCGATAGGTTACAGAATACAATTTCATCATTATGCAAAACAATTGATGATGGAACACCCGCTTATTGGAATAGGGACTGGTGGTTTTAAGTTCCGTTATTCACAAGATGTCCCTGTCCCAAGTTGGGGTAAAGAGCTGACTGACCCACACAGTCAGTATTGGATGACTTTGGCTGAACAGGGTTTGATCGGCTTAATGTTTTTGTGTGGTTTTTTAGCGAGCTTGTTTATTACATCATTTCAGTTGACGGAATCCAGGCCAATCCTTTTAGGCGTTTTGTTTTCTTTTTGTATTGGCTCCATTTCAGATACTATCTTATGCTATTCAACAGCTGGTTATTTATTGATAGTACTTAGCGCCTTATGTTTTGGTGAGTTAATTGAGAAGCGGATAGCAGATGAAACAAAAGAAGATACTCTTTCTTCATTAACGATCAGCGATCATGCTGCTATCTCTCAGAGCTGATTAATAAATTGCAACTCGGTCTATGGGTATTTGTAAGGAACATTCTTCTGAAATATAGCCATCATTACAAACAACAAGGCCTGATATATTGTATTTAGGCTGGACACCACCATGCCATAAACAACACCCCATAAGAAATTGTAAATCCATCACCGCATGACGAGTGCAATAACACGTCGAATAAAAACCATTATTACAGACTAGACGGCCTGCAGAAGAATCACAGTAATTGATACCCCCCATTTTACTACAACAACCATCTGCTAATGCTGTGGAGGCAGATAGAACTAATGAACTTGCAAGAAAAAATGCTTTTGGTTTCAGTATCTTCATCTTGTTTCTCTAATTGTTTTTATTTTTAAGAATAGCATAGAGTTGAATGGATTATTAGGGGAATATTATTTAATTATGGATTCGAGATCTGATGTATCCCCACGAATTTAGGATGAATTTATCCCGAAACCGTTCATGCTGATGAGGAGCGCAGCGACGTCTCGAAGCATTAGCAACCAAGCCTGATGTTACAACTTCGAGACGTCGCTGCGCTTCTCCTCAGTGCGAACGGTTTCTGAGAGGTGGTCACAAAAACAGTCTTGGCTTGATAACTATGGGACATTTTGACCAACTACTGGTTGGTGATTAACAATAATTGGGGGTATATTTGCAGTAAATAACTGGCGAGAAATCCCGATAACAGTCCAAATAAATGACCTTGCCAGGACACACCTTTTTCACCTGGGAAAATTCCCAGGAAAATACCTGCAAAATAATACAAGCTGAGTAGGCCAAGGATAATAGTAGTCAAAGTCCCTGTCTGGTAAATGTTATATACCAAAAATCCCCAATAACCAGTAATTAAAGCACTCGCACCAATATGTAGACCGGGTTTAGCGAGGCACCAAATTGTAAATCCACTAAGTATAGTTATCATGACAGTGACAACTAAGAAGTAATGAAGTCCATTAATCAGAATAAAATTACTTAAAACCAGTAATGGGATGGAATTAAAAAAAAGGTGATTAAAATTGGCATGGAGCAGTGGGGCAAAGATAATTCCTGGAAGACCAAAAATATGTCTTGGAATAATTCCAAGAAGCAAAATTTTATTGCTAATAAAATGACTGATCAAAAATATTGACCAGGGAATTAATAGTATTATCCCCAAAATTTTTAAGTTGTTTTGTGTTTGAGTGACAATGACATTAAGACTGCTCATTAATTCGTTAATCATGATTTTGCTTTTGGTTCTTGCGTTGATCGGTTTGATTTTTTATCTGGGACGACTGGAGTAATCGCAATCTTACGAAAGGGTACAAAAAGCAAAGGTTCCACTAAAGTTTGATTAACTACCATAGTCCAATGCAGATGAGGTCCGGTTACTCTTCCTGTCATACCAACTAATCCAAGCTCTTGTCCCTGTTTTACTGATTCCCCTGCTTTAACCAGGATTTTGCTGAGATGAGCATAAACCGAGAATACTCCCATGCCATGATCCAGGATAACGGTATTTCCTGTGAAGAAATAATCCCCCGTGTCAGCCACAATTCCCTGATTTACTGCATAGACTGGTTTGCCTTGTTCCGCTGCGATATCCAGTCCAGAATGTGGATCTCTTGGCTGTTTATTATATACTCTTTTTAAACCAAACAAGCTAGTGATAGGCCCCCGGAGTGGTGCTGTGAATTGCTCTTCAAAGGGATTGGAATTTGAATAATTAGCAAAAATCCGAGTTAATTTTTGGGTTTCCTTTTCAATACGAATTAAATCTTCGGATTGAGGCTCAACCTTGCTGACATCCTTTATATTTAAAAATTGAGTGCTGTAAAATTTTTCACTAACATGGAAAGGAATTGAGGCTTTGATAGGTTTTGTTACATTGATATATTGTACAGAGTTTGTACTTTTAAGCGGTATTGCAACGATTAACAACCATTGATTAGGTTGCGAACTGGGAAGGACCGGTAGGCGTTTACCCTCAAAGTAAGCTTCTGGTTTTTGATTAATATCTATGGGGATTATGGTAAGCCCGCCGTTAACCGAATGGTTTTCTGGCAAAGCCAAAGCAAATGACAGTTTTGCTGTGCAGAATAATAGGCAGAGTAATAAATTAAATAACTTATTCATGATATTAATTAATCCATAATTTGAGTAATCTCGCAAGCCAGACTACCTTTTGATAAACGGACCTCAACGGTATCTCCGACTTCCAGTTGTTTGGTGCTAAAGAGAATCCTTTGGTTTTTGCTTACAATAGCGTAGCCTCTATCTAGTGTAGCTAATGGACTGACAGCATGCAAAGTTGATAGATTTGTAGACAGCTGATTTTTTAATTGAGTTAGTTTTATGCGAATTTCTTGAGTTAATTGCATTATTAATTGTCGTAATCGAATATTAGTTTGTTCAATTTGGTTTTTTGGATTATGAGCGTGTAATTGCGTCGAAAAAAGATTTATTTTGTTAATTCGTAGGCTAATAAATTGAGTAATAGCCGATAATAATTGTTTTTCGAGGTAATCAACTGTTTGCCAGTAAGATGCGATAGCTTGTTTAGGTGACGTGATTTTATCCATTAAATAACCAAGTTTTAATTGCAATCCATTGACTTGTCTGATGATGGCATCACTCAGTCGAGAAATGGCATTATTAAGAATATTAAATAATTCAATGCAGTTTGGTGTTACTGCGGCAGCGGCGGCAGTAGGTGTTTCGGCACGATAATCAGCTACAAAATCTGCAATTGTAAAATCGGTTTCATGACCAACACCAGAAACAACTGGAATGGTGCTGGCTGCAATTTGTCTGGCGAGGTATTCGTCATTAAATGCCCATAAATCCTCGATACTGCCACCACCACGAGCCAGGATAAGTACGGCACATCGTTCATCAGCATTAGCCCGCTGCAAGGCTTTGATTAACTGTTGTGGCGCTGTTTGGCCTTGAACTTCACTCGGGTAAATAATGATTTTTGCCAATGGGTAGCGACGGGCCAAAGTCGAAAGAATGTCTCGAATCGCGGCCCCTGTAGGGGAAGTAATTACTCCAATCGTTTCTGGTATTTTAGGTAATGGCTTTTTTCTTTCTGAATTAAATAAACCTTCAGCGGCAAGTTTGATTTTTAATTCCTCAAATCGTTGATAGAGAACCCCCAAGCCAGCCTCTGCTATTTCTTCTACAATGAGTTGATACTCTCCTCGAGCTTCGTACAGACTTAGTTTTCCACTGGCAACAACTTGTTGACCATCGCTAAAATCTCTAAGCACAGAACTTAAATGGCGATTTTTAAAAAAAGCGCAGCGAATTTGCGCTGAGTTGTCCTTTAGAGTGAAATAATAGTGGCCTGAGGAAGGTTTGCTTAGATTAGAAATTTCGCCTTCAACATGCACAAGACCAACTTCATTTTCAAGAAAACTCTTTACCTGCCTATTAAGTTGGCTTACTGTTAGTATTGGCAATTGATCATTCATAGTGATAAAAAATCCATCGAATCAAGGGGTTATCAACATCAATAATTAAAAAAGAGATGAAATTATATTGTAGCAAAACGTTCTTTCATTTAACGTTATAAGCTACTATATTGCATTAATAAAATAACAACTACAATAATAAGGATGAGGAATGAGAAAGGCGCTATTAGTAGCTGCATTGCTAACTTCTTCCTATGCTGTCGCGGATACCCTGTATGATGCAGTGCAACATGGTATGATCGCTAATCCGGACGTATTATTAAATACTGCGAAGGGCCTGTCAGCTAAACAGGCAATTGATAAAGCAAAGGGAGCTTTGTACCCTTCTATTGATGTGACTGGTGGATTTGGCCGACAAAGAAGTGTTAACCCCACTTCTGCAGCGATCGATGATACTCCCAGTACCACTTTAAACATAGTGGAGTCTGTTGTGGAGTTAAAGCAGCGATTATTTGCAGGGGGAGGGATAATTAACGAAGTCAAGAGAAACCAATATCTTTCGCAAGCACAAAGATGGAAAACCCAGGGTATCGCAGAGGATTTGGCATTAGAAATTACCAAAGATTACTTGGCTGTGCTATTGCATGAACGTTTGTATGGTTACTCCATCGAAAATCTTAAAGCGCATAGGGCTGTTTTTAAAATGATTAAAGAACGGGCCACAGCTGGAATTACCAGAACAGCTGAGGTCGATCAGGCTAATGCCAGATTAGCTCTGGCAGAGGCTAATAAAATAAGTGCGCAGGCCAATTTGCAAGAAGTAAGAATTAATTATGCAAAAGCAGTAGGTAAATGGCCAGAGAATTTACAATGGCCTCGTGTCCCATCAAGGAAAAATTTGCCTGGTAATTTGACAAAGGCTATAGAAAAAGGACTGGATAATCATCCAACAGTTAAATCAAGCTATGCTGACGTTAAACAGGCTAAGGCTCAATATGAAGTTGCCAGAGCGGCCTATTTTCCTGAGGTCAATTTGGTTTTAAATAGTTCCAAAAACAAGAACCTGGGTGGCCTTGCAGGTCCTAATGACTATGACACAGCTGCTATAAGAATGAATTATAATACATTTCGTGGCGGGGCTGATGCTGCTCATATAAGAGAGACTGCTTATCAAGTACAGGAAGCTTATGAAACTAAAAATCGCACGTTACTCCAATTGAAAGAGGCCATAAGGTTATCTTGGAATGCCTATGTTTCCTCCGCTTTACGATTAACTCCTCTGAAGCGACATGTTATTGCTTCAAGGAAAACACGTGCCGCCTATCAAGATGAATTTAAAGTAGGTAAACGAACGCTTCTTGATCTGTTGGACTCGCAAAATGAATATTATGAATCGCAAATTGAATTAGCTCGCGGAGAAAACGATGAGATGCTTTCTCGCTACAGAATCTTGAATGGAATGGGTTGTTTATTGAAGTACCTAAACTTGAGATTACCTGTTAATGTGGTAAACAATGACGTATTCTCTTCTGCCCAGACTAATATTTTATTAAATAAAAATATGGATGAGATACCTTATCCAAATACTACTGATAATCCGATGGTTCTGACTCATCCTGTTCAGAACATGGAAACGACTCCCTTAACAAAATCTATGACAGATAGAAATACTACTTATCCTCAACAAGTCACGCCAAAGTTGTGGTATGTATCTGCAGGTTCTTTCAAGGATAGAAATGAAGCTGTGGCTTTAGTTAAAAGGTTAAATGGATTAGGCTTTAGTTCCTTCATGAGCCCTTACCGTGATCTCTTGTCCGTATTCGTTGGTCCTTATGAATACCGAGGGCATGCTGGTAATGGAATGGAAAGATTAAAGGAATTAGCTCATGTTCAAGGGGTACTGGTTGCTTTCAAAGAACCGCCAAAAAAAGCGTAGAGTGATACCCAAGAAACTCCAAAATGCTATTTTTAGTGTATTGAATTATCTTGGGTATAAGTCAGGCTTATCCATTTGGATTTTCCTGACTTTTTTCTATGTAATAGTTTCCTTCGCCCAGGCTTTTCCCCTAATCAGTGTAGAAAAAATTCAAAAATTAGCACAATCCTATCAGGGTGATACCCGGAAACGGTTTAACGCCTGGGAGAAATTGATTGATTCAATCAAAAAAAAGCCAGTAAAAGTACAACTGGAAAAGGTTAATTCTTTCTTTAATCAATTTAATTATGAAACTGACCCAGTAACTGGTGCAAGTGACGATTATTGGAAATCACCTGTGGAATTTATTGTTGATGGGGGAGGGGATTGTGAGGATTTTGCCATAATAAAGTATTTTACATTAATTGCTGTTGGTGTTCCTTCTGAACAGTTGAGAATTACTTATGCTACGTCTCTGACACTAAACCAGGCACACATGGTTCTATCATTTTACCCAACTCCTGAATCTGAACCTCTGATCCTTGACAGTTTAGAGAGTAAAATTCTGAAAGCTTCTGCAAGACCTGATTTGAAGCCAGTTTATAGCTTTAATGCAGAAGGATTATGGCTTGCTAAAAAAAGAGGCGGAAGTTCGTTAATGGGGCACTCAAAAAGTTTGGGTAAGTGGGACGATCTAATGAAACGTATGGAATAAAAAGGTGATATACCATGACATTAATTAAGAAAATGGCTGTAGGTGTGTTGATCATGTTGCTATTCGTTTTTATCGGGACTTATTTGATAACTATGAATGGTGCACGCAATTTTTTTATTAAGCAACTTGAAAGCAATGCACAAGATACCGCAACATCCCTGGGCCTGTCTTTGTCACAATCCTTGATTAGTCATGATGTGCCTATGATGGATTCTATGGTTAAAGCTGTTTTTGATAGAGGGTATTTTTCATCAATTTATGTAAAAGACATAAAAGGAAAAGTAATCATTTCAAAAAAACAATTGCCAAAAGAATATGATGTACCGCAATGGTTTGCAAACTTAATAAAATGGCCAATCACAGAGAAATCATCCTTAATTATGGATGGATGGATGCAGGCAGGAGTTGTTTCAGTGAGCAGCGATCCCAGTTACGTTTATATTTCGTTGTGGCGTAATGCTGTAGAAATGGTAAAGGCTTATTTGATTTTTGCATTAGTTGCTTTGGTCTTGCTTTATTGTTTTATCAAGTATTTATTACAACCTTTAAAACGGGTTACTGCTCAAGCTTTAGCAATTTCAGAACATGAGTTTCCTATAGAAACAAGGATTCCCAAGACACCTGAGCTGAGGCAAGTTACTCTTGCTATGAATCAAATGGTGTCTAAAATAAAATCATTATTTCAAGATCAGTTAAAACAAACAGAATCTCTTAGAATTCAGGTTTATCAAGATTCATTAACCGGAATGAGTAACCGTCGTTATTTTTTACAACACTTATCGTTGATTTTGGATAATGAAGATGAATTTATTCCAGGTTATGTTGTGATGTTGGTGTTGGATGGTTTAGACGAGTTAAATCAGAAGCAAGGATATCAGCAGGGAGATCAACTGGTGTTGACTGTAGCCAAAATATGTAAGAATTTTTGGAAACAATCCTCTGTTAGTACTTTAGCAAGAATCAACGGGAGCACCTTTGCTTTAATTAATCATGAAAGAGATTCTTTGGTTTTTGAAAAGGAGTGTAAGGAATTCGAGCAAATTTTAAACCAAGCTATCAGTGATATCCAAATTTGCAAAATGTATATGGGCGCTGCAAGTTATTTTCTCCACCAGTCAGTCTCTAATCTATTAACCACAGTAGATCAGTCCGTTAAAAAGGCACGGGAAACAGGAGTATTCTATTGTCAGAAAGATTATGATACTTATAAATATCCCCAGTTAATTACTGGAGATGAGATTAGAAACTCTCTGGAACAGAAAAAAATCAGCTTGTATGCTCAAGCAGTTACAGATGGGAAAAAGTGCTTTCATAAAGAGGTTTTTGTTAGACTTCGTAATCACGAGGGCGAGGAATTAGGCGCTGGTTATTTTATACCCGTGGCTGAGAAATTAGGACTTGCTTATCTTATTGATCAGTATGTGCTGAATGAATTAGCAAATTTGGATATTGCCACCAACACTGGTTTTGCTCTGAATATCTCAGAAGACACTTTGGCAAGTAAGGTAAATAGCGCAAGCTATTTGCAGCAATTACAAAGTCTTCCGAAGGTTGTCTTGAAAAATCTCGCATTAGAAATCAATGAATCTCATGTTTTATCACATTTTTCAAACTCCAAATCATTTATTAAGCAAGCTAAACAATTGGGAGTGAAAATCGGAGTGGATCGTGTAGGCATTAAGTTTTCTCCGTTACATTATTTGAGTGATTTAAATATCGATTATTTAAAACTGCATGGGAGTTTGGTAACAGATATTGATGAAAATGAAAGTAAGCAATTTTTTATTCATTATTTTAATGAAATGGCTAAAACCATGGATATTGAGGTAGTAGCAACGCAAGTGGAACACCAGGCTCAATGGCAAGCGTTACAAATTGTCCATATACCTTGGGGACAGGGTCGCTTTTTGTCCTCAGTAGAGTTAATAAAGTAACGAAGTGAGAAATAGATTAGAATTCTTCAGAAACTCTACTACTGTGGAGAGTTGCTTCGTTGATACGGTGCTCGAATCCTCATGTACTTGTGTGTACATTCCAGTTCTGAATTTCAGGCTTTAAAATCACGAGTCACAGGGACTTAAACCCTTACATACCACTGTAAAATAACATGAGAATAATGTATGATAAAAATTCAAATAATCACAATAATAATATTAATATGAACTATTTTCGCAATCTGCAAATACGTTTTTTTAAGTCATTTTTATTGTTATTAATTACCTTTAGTTTAGCTGCCTGTGTCGATTTATCTGGCTCACGAAATACTTATTATACCAAGCGAACTGATGACACTGAGCCATCTGAACAAAAGGTATCTAATGTCACTCCTAAAAAAAACAAGCGACAAAGCCTTTCATCGAAGCGAGGCGAAGTTCATACTATGCGAGGTGGGCTAGGGATTTTCAGTATAGGAATGAACCTGATTAGAGATAAGGTATCTGAAAAGTATCATATTCCATCCCACAGCACTATGTGGTACAACGCTGGCGCAGTAAGTAGATCAATCATTGAAAGATATTATAAAGAGAAGGAGCATCGACCTATTATTTTAGTAGGGCATTCTTTAGGAGCTAATGAACAAATTAAAGTGGCACGTAACTTAAATACAGCAGGTGTTCCTGTCGCCTTGCTTGTAACGGTTGATGCCGTATCACAAACTATTGTGCCTCCCAATGTCAAAGAGGTTTTGAACATATACAAGCCTGGTTTTGTACCTATGTTTAGTGGATTAAAACTCAGAGCGATTAATCCTCAATTAACTAAAATTGATAATGTCAATGTCAACTCAATAAAGGATTTAAAAGTAAATCATTTTATAATTGATAAAGACGAAATGTTGCAAGCTATGATAATGGATAAAGTTGAAAAGGTGTTGGCTGATGGAAACAAAAAGGGTGCTTAAGGACCGTTTATCTGCACGTGTATGCGTTATTGGTGCTGGTCCTAGTGGTATTGCGGCCATTAAAAATTTGCAAGAACAAGGTATTACCGCCATTACTGTTTTTGAAAAAAATAATCAGATTGGTGGCAATTGGGTTTATGATGAGAAGAATGAACATTCTAGTGTTTATGAAACGACCCATATCATCAGTTCAAAACGCTGGTCTGAATTTGAAGATTTCCCTATGCCTGCTGATTATCCTGATTACCCATCGCATTCCCAACTTTTAAGTTACTTTAAAAACTATGTGCAACATTTTCAGTTAGCCCAATATATTCGTTTTAATACAACGGTAAAGAAAGTACATAGAATGGATGATGATACATGGCATGTTACTTATGAAGATACTCATGGAACTCATGATGGGTACTATGACTATTTATTAGTAGCGAACGGGCATCATTGGGATCCCTTTATGCCTGTGTACCCAGGAGAGTTCAGCGGGGAGATGTTTCATTCTCACCAATATAAAAAAGCTTCGATTTTTAAAGATAAACGGGTGTTGGTTGTTGGTGGCGGGAATTCAGCTTGTGATGTCGCTGTTGAAATATCGCGGGTTGCTCCAGGAACTTGCATCAGTATGCGTAGAGGATATCATATTTTCCCGAAATTTATTTTTGGTAAACCAACTGACGTTGCAGTAGCGAAAATACAATGGATGCCATCATGGTTAAGACAAAAGTTTATTAGCCTGGTTATTAGAGGATTACAAGGCCGATATCCCAAGTATAAATTAATGAAACCCGATTGCGGGCCATTGGAAATACATCCTACCATTAATTCAGAACTCTTGTATTTTATTCGTCATGGTAAAATACATCCTCGTCCTGGCATATCCAGATTTGAAGGCAAGCAAGTATATTTTACTGATGGAACACAGGGCGAATTTGATACGGTTATTTTTGCTACCGGGTATCAAATCAGTTTCCCATTCTTTGATAAGGATTGTATCGATTTTAGTAATTCAACCAAGATCCCGTTGTATAGAAAGATGATGCATCCTGAGTTTGAAAATTTATATTTCATTGGTTTATGTCAGCCACAAGGTTGTATTTGGCCTTTAGCTGATTATCAATCAAAAATAGTTGCTCGCATTATTGCTGGTACTTTAAAACGTCCTGATCAATTGCATAGAAAAATTGCCAAAGAGATCAATAAACCCCACCATAGATTCAAATCTCATATGCGCCATGCTTTAGAAGTTGATTATCATATTTTCAGGCGCGAGTTATTAGAAATGTTGAGGTATCAACACGAAGGGTAGAAATTTTAGATTATGTCGCGACAAGAAGATTTAGCACTATCTGATCAACATTAAATATCTTTTCTGAAATTCTATCCTTTGGAATTCGGCTCTGTTGCATGGATCTATAAGAAAATACAGGTTTTACCATTCAGTAGTTACTGGCAGAACTGCAAATGAGGCATTATAGTAAATTAAATTTAAAAGACCTATTCAAAAAACTACGTGCCTCGGCTTGACCCCGAGGTATCCCCACATAAATTAACTACACAGAGTCCAGGATAATTTATCCCCTAATTTTGGTAGGGTCGTCCCGGAATTTAGCATATCTTAGTAAGCTTGCGAACTTGGAAGCGCTAAATTCCGGGACGACTCCGCCATAATTTGAGATAAAATCAACTTAAACTAGTATTAATAATTTATGAGGGGACACCTTAGAGCTTGACCGAGGCATCCAGAGTGATGACGAGCAGCAATACGTCGAAATAAGTCATTTAAAATTCAAATCACTATAAATTATTGCAAACATAAGAGGTCTGGATAGAAGAAAAATGGATATAAGCTACAATCTAATTATAGTGGATGTTTACTACAACTAGAGAAAAATACTTTTATCCTAATTAAAGATATGTATGGAGAAAGCTCAAGATGAGTAATGATTTTCAAGTCCAGTTATACAAAAATATTGTTCCAAATCACTGGCGAAGTGTAGCTGAAATCCTGTTAACCATTATTTTACTCTTATTGGGAGTAAGTACTTTGTATGTTGCTATACAAAATTCCATTTGGATATTATTCTTATTAATACTACCTCTTGGCTTGCTTTATTCCCGGCTTTTTATTTTGCTGCATGATCTGGGGCATGGCAATCTTTTCAAAAAGAAAAAACACAATGATACTGTAGGCGTTATTCTCGGTGTTATTCTCCTTACTCCTTATTATTTCTGGAAGAAGGCACATAGTATACATCATGCCAGCGGAGGGAATATCGACCGACGACCGTGGGTTGGTGATATCAAGTTACTAAGTGTGCAGGAATATAAAGAAAAAAGCCGAAGAGCAAAACTATTATATAGATTATATCGCAACCCTTTTGTTATGTTTTTTTTGGGAAGTATATATGTCTTCATGATAGACCACCGTTTTTGTTCTAAACGGAAAGGTTTTGGTAGAAAAGAGGCGTGGAGTGTTAAGGTAACCAATATAGCCAGTATTCTTTTATACGGTTCGATAATTTTATTGATGGGGATAAAATTTTTCTTGTTGGCTATATTACTTCCGCAATGGCTAGGTGGCGCCTTTGGAATCTTGTTATTTTATATTCAACATAATTTTAAAAACAGATATTTTACTTCAACGAAAAATTGGAATTTACGAGACTCTGCGTTGAAAGGGAGTACATTTTATGATTTCCCCCAACCTTTAAGTTGGTTGACCGCTAATATCGGTTATCATCATATACATACCTTACTGCCAAGAATCCCATTTTACAGATTACCACAATGCCATAAAGAATATGCTTTCTTCCATATTGCTCCTAAATTTGGCCTGAAAGATTTGTCAACAATGGTTTCACTAAAGCTCTATGATGAAAAAAATGAGCAAATGATTACTTGGAAGGAATATAAGCAATTAATACCAAAAAGTCACAAACAAAGTATAAGAAGTTAAAAATAACTTTAATTCTACGAATTCAATGAGAAATACTCCTAATAAGATAAGGACTCTTAATTAGTTGCAGGTGTTGTGCGTTTTAGAAGGGAGCACATTAATTTTTCAACACTGTTATAATAAGGATTTTCCTGCAATACTATGGCATTGGTTCTATTCTCACAGTATCCTTTCACTTCCTTATCTGGCAATATGTAAAATCGTTTTTGTTCCACTTCTCTTACTATTTGTTCTGCAACCTCAATGGCTGGCCGAGAATGGGCTAATAAGTCATTTAATTGGCTATGAATTGGAGAGTTATTGCACTTTCCATTACTGGATAATAAGGAGGTATCCGTAAAGGATGGAAATACTACTGAAATATCGACGGGCTTTTTTAAGCGATTTAGATCAAAATATAACGACTCAGATAAGGCTAATACTGCGTGTTTTGACATAGAATAAGCCGCCATTTGTGAGCCTGTGCACAAAGCGTATAGGCTTGCCATGTTGATGATATGGGAATATGAATTCTGTTTAAATAAATAAGGCATGAATGCCCGAATCATATTAAGCATCCCATACAAATTAACTTCCATAACCTGATTGATATCACCAGGTTGTAGATCCCAAGCAGGGAGTAATTTGCCAATGATTCCTGCGTTATTAAAGATCCAATCTATTCGCCCCATCCGCTCATAAACAAATTGTGATAATTGTTCTACTTCAGTGGGCTGGGTTACATCACAGAGAGTGGAAATGACCTGATTTGGAAATTCTCTTAAGAACTGAGCCACTTCTTTATTAAGTTTGTCCGCATTATTATCCACCATAATCACAGTTTTTTCTTTTTGGAGACAAACTCGACATAAAGCAAGCCCTATTCCACTTGCCGCCCCAGTGATAATAACTACGCTCATATTTTGGCCTTAATAAAATCGAATTAAATAGTTTGAATTGCGCATGTTTAACAACCATTAAATCTTAAAAAAATAGTCTGGTGCTTAGCGCGGATTACTGAAAGTGTACCATACTTTATATTATTTTGGCCTGGGGGTTCAGTTCTTATCTTGGTTTAACCAATGTCTTTATTAATCTGAAAACGTTTAACAAATACCGTAAATTAAATGATATGCTGAAAATTTTTGGACTGACTATGGTCGATATGGGGGGTTAGACAGTAAACCACCGTTAAAGTATGAGCTGCAATACGTCTTTTATCGAATGTTGGGTGGACTAAAATAAAATTGGTAATTTTCCTCACTCCTTTCAAAATGAATACAAAGTATTTGCTATACTTTATATAGTTTATCAATCAATGAAAGACATGCATGAAAAATAGTGAAATACCTGAGGAACCATTAGAGTATCCTATAGAGCCTCCGGAGTATCCGGAGGAACCTATGGAGTATCCTGTTAATCCTGAGCCTTATGAGCCGTGTGATCCTGAGTTGCCAGAGCCAGAGCCAAGTCAAACTCCTGAGCCAGGTTTTGAGTAAGGTGCATTTCTACTATTTTGGCCAAATTGGCATGATTTTCTATATTCTGATGTTCACATCTTTATGGTAACCCGTTCAGAGACTTTATTTAAAATAAATGTCGCTTTATTAGTGCCAACTATATCCGCTCCCTCACGGTCACGGCTCCGATTATAATAGATTTCTTTCCAAACTCGCTGAGGTAAGGGAAGTGCAGGGAGTAACGGAGCGCAGAACTGGAGTGTACACGTCACAGTACATGAGGATTCGAGCACTGTATCGACGAAGTAATTTCCCACCGCAGTAGAGTTTGGAAAGAAGTCTAATGTTACAAAACCGAGCCGCGACCTGATAAATCCCCACGAAATTTTTAACTTCAATATAATCAAAAACTCTATTCAGCCAGGCATGTCATCCAGAACAGATGTATCTCCACGAAACATAACAGTATCTATTTGATTAAAATAACTATTCCATCTTTTATTCTAATCGAAACCGTTCATGCTGAGGAGGAGCGCAGCGACGTCTCGAAGCATTAGCGACCGAGCCTGATGTGACACTTCGAGACGTCGCTGCGCTCCTCCTCAGTGCGAACGGTTTTGGGATAAATTCATTCTAAAATTCGTGGGGATTTATCAGGCCGAGACTGTGAGGGAGCGGATACATGCGTGAAAAATTCAGTAGAGAGAAAAAGACATAAACATATCTTCATTTAATGTCATTCCACCAGGATATTAATAATGCCCTGAATGGTAACTCTTTATGTGTATCTGCACTCCGGTGCTCGAAAAATCAAGGCAGGTTGGCTCAAGCCAGCGAAATGTAAACCGATCCTAGTCATGTATTAATTCTTGTAGTGCTTTTCCGATGTTAGAGGATCTCATTAAACTTTCTCCAATCAAAAAGGCATTGATTCCGTGCGATTGCATTAATTTTATGTCTTCACGAGTATTAATACCGCTTTCTGTAATAATCATTTTATCTTTAGGGATAAACTGTTTTAATTGAATACTGAGATGAATGTCTGTTTTGAAAGTATGAAGACTACGGTTATTAATGCCCATTAATGGGGTAGGTAATCGCAAAGCCCTTTCCAACTCACTCTGTGTATGGCTTTCTACCAAAACAGACATTTTAAGCTCTTGGGCTAATTGGCAAAAATCCATTAATTGAATATCATCTAATAACGCAACAATAAGCAAGATACAGTCTGCACCTAAAACCAGGCTTTCATAGATTTGGTAAGAATCAATAATAAAATCTTTGCGTAATATAGGTAATGTAGTCTTTGATTTTGCCAAAGCCAAATAATCAGGATGGCCTTGAAAAAATTCAATATCAGTCAAAACAGATAAACATTTTGCACCATTTTGAGTATAAGTCTTAGCGATTTCAGATACATTAAAATCCTTTCGAATTAAGCCCTTGCTTGGTGATGCTTTTTTTATTTCAGCAATAATTGCGGGTGATGGCAGATTCGATTTTAAAGCAGTTGTGAAATCGCGTATTTCTCCTGGTTGTTGTTTTGATAGAACATGTAACGGTTTATTTTTTTTTGCAATTGCAATTTCTTCTAATTTGCGTTGAGCTATTTGTTTTAAGATACTATCCATGGTTTTATTCTTTACTTAAATTTTGAGTCAATAAACGAAGCTGGTTAAAGCAATTATTAGCGTTACCACTATCAATAGCAATTCTTGCTTCTTCGATGGCTGAGCTAAACGATATCCCATCTTTGGCGCAATAAATGGCTGCAGCAGAGTTGAGAAGTATAATGTCTCTAGCTGGTCCAGGATTACCAGAAAACACTGATTGAATCAAATCCAGGCTTTGCTGAGGTGAATCTACTATGATCTGATCTAAAGATGAATGTTTTAGCCCATAATCTTCAGGGAAAATAGACCATTGTTTAAAATTGCCCTCTTGATATTCGATTACTTCGGTAGGTGCCGTAATACTGATTTCATCCAAACCATCTTGAGAACTGACTACTAGTACCCTTTCACTACCTAAATTACTCAGAACAGTGGCTATTGTTTTGAGCCAATTGGTTGAGAAGACGCCGACAACTTGTCTTTTTACTTGAGCTGGATTAATTAGAGGGCCAAGTAAATTAAATAATGTTCTTATACCTAACTGTTGTCTTGCAGCTCTGGCATGTTGCATAGCCGGGTGGTAATGTGGGGCAAACAGGAAGGCTAAATCACATTGATTAATACAGGTTTGTATCTGAGAGTCAGAAAGATTAAGTACAAACCCTGCCTGTTCTAACAGATCGGCACTACCACTACGACTTGAAACGGAACGATTGCCGTGCTTTGCAACGGTTATTCCAGCTGCGGCAACAACAAAACTGCAAGCAGTAGATATGTTAAAGGTGTTTCTCCCATCTCCGCCAGTGCCAACTATATCGATTGGGTTATTCCCTAAATCTATTTTGTGAGCTAATTTTCTCATGACTTTGGCTGCGGCAGTCAGTTCGTTTACTGTTTCACCTTTCATGCGCATTAATGCCAGAAAAGTAGCAATTTGCACGTCACTGAATTCACCAGTCATACAGGCATGAATGACCTCTTGCATCTGAGTAGCGCTTAAATCTTGTCTGGTTAGGAGCTGTTCAAATAGAAGTTTAGGTTTCATAACGTAAAAAATTCTCAAGTATTAATAAGCCATATTGACTTAATATGGCTTCAGGATGAAATTGTAGACCAAAAAGGGGGAATTGACGATGTGAAATTGCCATTATTGTATTTTTTGCCCACGCATCTATTGAAAAGCAATTCGGTAAACTGGGTATATCCACTGCTAGAGAATGATAACGTGTCGCTTGAAAGTGATTGGGTATTCCCTTGAATAATCCCTGATAATGATGGGTGATTTCTGAAGTTTTACCATGCACGATTTCTGGTGCCAAGATAACTTTACCTCCAAAAGCTTGCGCTATACACTGATGGCCAAGACAAATACCCAATATAGGGACATGCTTATGAAATTCCTTAATAATATCCATAGAAATTCCTGACTCATCAGGAGATTTAGGTCCTGGAGAAATGACAATAAATTGAGGTGCTGATTTTCTAATAGTCTCGAGATCAATGTGATCATTTTTAAAGACTACAACTTCTTGGTGTAAGGTTTGAAAATACTGCACTAGGTTGTATGTAAATGAATCGTAATTATCAATAATTAGCAACATGGCTTTAACTTAAAATTTATTCTTTAACGGTAGACAGTGATTTTACCATAACTGTAACTGGTAATATTTTAGAATGGTATATTGGGTTATAAAGCAAAATCTTCGCCCAGATAAACTCTTCTTACCTGTTGATTTGTAAGTACTGATTCAGGAGTTCCTTCGCAAAGAATTTTCCCCTGGCTTACAATATAAGCACGCTCACAAATATCCAATGTTTCTCTTACGTTGTGATCAGTAATTAAAACTCCTATGCCTTTATTGCACAGATGCAGAATAATTTTTTTTATATCTATTACCGAAATAGGATCAACTCCAGCAAAGGGTTCATCAAGCAGAATGAAAGAGGGTTCTATCGCCAGTGCTCTGGCTATTTCAACACGTCTTCTTTCGCCACCAGACAAGGCCATTCCCAAGCTGTTTACTATATGAGAAATATGAAACTCCTGTAGAAGGAGATCCAGTTTTTCTTCACGTGCCTGATCGTTTAAATCCTTTCTTAACTCCAGAATTGCCATGATATTTTCAGCAACAGTAAGTTTACGAAAAACAGAGGCTTCTTGTGGAAGATAACTAATTCCATGTCTTGCTCTTTGATGCATGGCATCTTGGGTGATGTCTTTGTTATTTAGGATAATATGGCCTTCGTCACAGGATTGCAGACCAACTATCATATAAAAACATGTGGTTTTACCTGCTCCATTGGGTCCTAATAAACCGACACACTCGCCTTGCTTGATATGAATGCTAATACCATTAACAACCGTTCGGCCCTTAAATGATTTTTTTAATTGTCTGGCTTCTAATAGGCTCATGATTTTTTTTCAGGGTAAATAATTATTGTAGTTCTTGTTGTTTCATCGCTATGAGATAAAACATGTTGTTCCTGGGTATCGTAACTAATTTTAGCCGCTGAAAGGGAGTTGGGTCCTTGCTCTACACGAGCATTACCTATTAATTCGATTAAATGTTTGTGTGGGTAATATTTTATAGTATCAGCATAAGCATGGAATGGAGGTTTATCTGGATCTGTTTTAGTCCAATAATGTGCTTGCTCATCTTTAGAGCCTTCAGCGATTGCTAAAGTAAGTTGATTTTTGGCATCACCTTGGGTAATGGCTTTTGCTGCCCGTAGATTGGTCGAGCCTTGAATGAATTCAACATTCCCGATATAGATTCCCTGATGATTTTTTTGATTTAAATCAGCTGAATCAGAAACTACTTGTACTACTTTTTCTTTGTCAAAGGGGAGAGCATTCCCAGAAAGTGAACCTAACATAAACATTAATAATATAATAGATTTCATCGGAAATTCGCTGCGCAGGGAGAAGAGTGACGCAGAACCGGAATGTACACGCCAGCATATGAGGATTTGAGCACCGCATCGACGAAGCAATTCGTCAACATAGCAGAGTTTCCGAAGAAGTCTAATGTACTTAGCCTTTAGCTGGGTCATAACTACCTCTGGCTTTATGGAGTAATTCTACTCTTTTTTCATCCAAATAGGCATTCATTCCGGTAGATTGTATGATATTGCCTGGTTGTTCAAAGGTTACAAAAAGACTTGTAGTTGCTTTTTTTTCCTTAGGGTAATAGGTGATTTCTTCTGTTCTTAAAGTACTTTCTTGAGTGCTTTCTCCTGGGTTTTGATGAACCACTACTTGTTCAATAAAGGTGATTTGTTTACCACCATCAAATGACTTTGCTCGTAATGAATTGATTTCCCATGCCGGTTGATTGTCTTGTTTAATAATAATATGCGGGTTTTTAAGTAAATGAAGATTATTATTAGGAATATGTTCTACCAGAGGTGTGGTTAATAAATTGATTAGTATCCCTTCTGAATTAAATTGTTTTACAGTAAGCTGCGAAATAGTTGTATCAACTTCATTTAACAGAGTTTTTTTATTTAATTTAATAGTCTGATTTAAATGAGTATAATACCACCCGGAGCATGCTAAAATGAGTAAGGTTAAAAATAGCCAAATCGCTTGTTTGGTCGTATTCATTGTTTCAGGTAACCTGTAATTGCTAATTCCGCTTTATTTTGTGCATTAAGAATTAAGTCGCATAACTCACGAACAGCTCCTCGCCCGCCGGTTCTTTCTGTTCGCCAATCAGCGAATTCTAAAACCTGGGGGACAGCATTGCTCACTGCAACACCTAATCCGACTTGCTGAATTAAAGGTAAATCAGGCAAATCATCACCAATATAGGCGAACTCTTCATCGCATAAGCCTAGTGTTTTTTTAAGATGCTGATAGGCGTCACGTTTATCAACCTGACCTTTATAATAATGGGTGATACCAAGCTGCTCCATGCGATGATCAACCACATCATTTTGTGCTGTGGTAATGATCGCAACTTGTATCCCTGCGGCCATTAATAACTTCAACCCCATTCCATCTTGTACATGGAACGATTTTAATTCATTTCCATGGTTATCAATGTGAAGTAGGCCGTCACTAAGTACCCCATCTACGTCACAGATAAGGCATTTAATTTTTTTTGCTTTTTCTAATAATTCGTTCATCTTATTCCCTAATTAAAAAACACCGGCTTTTAGTAAGTCATGTAAGTGTAGAACAGCATAGGGTCTTTTATCATTTTCAACTACTACCAATGATGTGATGCTGTATTTTTGCATTATTGCCAACGCTTCTGCAGCTAACATTCCTTTGGAGATGGTTCTGCAGTTTTTAGTCATTACATCTTTAAGTTGAGTTGTATTAATATCAAATTGACGTGTTAATGTTCGGCGTATGTCTCCATCAGTATAGACGCCTACAAGATAACCATGGTTATCTACAACACAAGTCATCCCCAGTTTTTTATCAGTGACTTCAATCAAAGCGTCACTAATGGATGCATTTTCATTTGTTAATGGCAGTTGATCATCTGTATGATATAAATCATCTATGCGAAGTAACAGTTTTTTGCCGAGAGTTCCTCCAGGGTGGGAGAGAGCAAAATCTTCCGCACTAAATCCTCTGGCTTGCAAGAGAGCTATAGCCAATGCATCTCCCATAACCAGTGATACGGTAGTACTGGTCGTCGGAGCAAGGCCAAGTGGGCAAGCCTCCTGTTTTATACTGACATCCAAATTAACATCTGCAGATTTAGCTAAAGTGGATTGTTCGTTGCCGGTTAGGGTTATTAATGGTACTTCAAGGCGTTTTAATAAGGGAAGCAGGGTAATTATTTCATGGGTATTACCAGAATTAGAAATTGCAACAACAACATCCTGGCGAGTTATCATACCTAAGTCGCCATGGCTCGCTTCTCCAGGATGCATAAAAAAAGCAGGGCTACCAGTACTGGAAAAGGTAGATGCTAATTTATTAGCTATATGGCCGGATTTACCCATACCAGTGACAACAATACGTCCTTTGCATGACAAAAGTAATTCACAAGCTTTTTCAAATCGAGCATCAATTCGTTGAGTCAGCTCAAATACAGCTTGTGCTTCAGTTTCAATAACTGCTAGTCCAAGTGTGCAAAAATTCATAGTCAATTTGGTTGTATTTTATTTGTCTTTCATTCTAACATAATGTCTTTAAGTGATGTAACCCTATATTTTCAGGACTTGCGAAAAACTCCAATCTCAGCGTAAAAAATAAATTTGGATTCGGTCATTTAGTTAGTCTAAACTCCCTCATCAAAATTTATTTTTGCCTTGGACTTGGTTTTTTTTCGCAAGTCCTGATTTTTTTGTAATTGATTATAATCGGTTAAAATTTGAAACATAATATCTAATTATTTTCTTTCCAGAGCCAGGTCTTATCATGGGGATTACGTTATTGTATTTGCAATGATGGATAGACGATAGTTTGGTTATTAATAATACACAAACAGTAATATTTAAATTTTATGAAGATTAATTGGAGCAGAATGATCTGAAAAATTGCTTTTTAAAAAGTTTTTTTTAATGGAAACGCAATTATTAAACACATTTTTATTGATCCAGTATATACTTCTTAATTATCGATATTAAGAGGCATTGCCCATCTTTGTATATCGAACTCATGTTAATAAAACAATAATTGGATAATAAAGCATGCCTGATAATTGGGTTGAAATAAAAAATCTAGTTTTTAGCATTGATGATCACTGTGTTTTTGATGGCATTGATATGCTAGTCAAACAAGGTAAAATTACTGCCATCATGGGGCCCAGTGGTTCTGGAAAAACCACTTTACTGCGGTTAATTGGAGCACAATTAACCCCAGACAGTGGTGAAATTTATGTTAATGGACAGAATATACATCAATTATCTCGTAAAGCACTTTATGAAGCCCGACGTAATATGGGATTACTTTTTCAAAGCAGCGCCTTGTTTACCCATCTTACTGTGTTTGAAAATGTAGCTTTTCCATTAAGAGAACATACCGAATTAAATGCATCCATGTTAAGAGATATTGTATTAATGAAGCTGGAGGCGGTGGGCTTGCGTGGTGCTGCTCATCTAATGCCTGCTCAATTATCCGGTGGAATGTCCAGAAGAGTTGCATTAGCAAGGACTATTGCTCTTGATCCAGTATTAATGATGTATGATGAGCCTTTTACCGGGCAAGATCCCATTTCTATGGGGGTACTGGTGAGATTGATAAAGCGATTGAATCAGCTGTTACATATCACAACCATTATTGTATCTCATGATGTTGAAGAAACCTGTTCAATTGCAGATTATATTTACTTGATATCGGAGGGTAAAATTATTGGCCAAGGTACACCAGACGAATTAATGCGATCCAGCGAACCTCAAATCAAGCAGTTTATGCATGGCGAGGCTGATGGAATAGTGCCTTTTCATTACCCAGCGAGACCGTATACAGAGGAGTTATTAGATGCTTGATACAATAGCCCGTTTTGGTAATCGTGGTATACAAGTCTTGCAAGGTATTGGTGGCTCAGGGTTGTTTTTATTTTCTATGTTATTCAGAAAACCAGATGTTTCAAGGTTATGGCCATTATTACGTTATCAACTGTATTTCATAGGCGTGCTATCGTGTTTAATTATTGTAGTATCGGCATTATTTATTGGTATGGTTGTTGGGCTTCAAGGGTATAATACGTTGCAAAAATTTGGTGCATCAAGTCAATTGGGACAATTATTGGCTTTAAGTGTTGCCAGAGAGTTAGGACCTGTTATTAGCGCGCTATTATTTGCAGGGCGTGCTGGCTCAGCTCTTACAGCTGAAATTGGCTTGATGAAAGCCACGGAGCAGTTATCAAGTATGGACATGATGGGTGTTGATCCTTTGGGTAGAGTAGTTTACCCACGTTTTATAGCGGGATTCATAGCTTTGCCTATACTGGCTTTGATTTTTTCTGCGGTAGCTATATATGGCGGTTATTTTATTGGTGTTCACTGGCTTGGTGTGGATGCAGGAAGTTTTTGGTCTAATATGCAAGCGGCGGTCAATTTTCGTATTGATATATTGAGTGGGATTATTAAAAGCCTGGTTTTTGCATTTGTGGTCACTTGGATTTCAGTATTCCAAGGTTTTGAGTGTGTGCCCACAGCAGAGGGCATCAGTCATGCGACAACTAAAACCGTAGTTTACTCATCGCTTGCGGTATTAGGGCTTGATTTCTTGTTGACTGCAATGATGATTGGAGATTGGTAAATGAAAAAGCAACGTTATGTAGACATTAGCGTAGGAATATTTATGTTGCTTGGACTGCTTGCATTATTGGTAATGGCAATGAAAGTTAGTAATATTACTGACTTTATGTCACGTAAAAGCTACCATGTAACTGCAGATTTCACGGATATAGGTGGTTTAAAAGTACGAGCCCCGGTGACTGTTGCTGGTGTTCGTATTGGTGAAGTGAGCCGAATTGAATTACAACCTGGTGATCTTACTGCAAGAGTTACTATGATATTGAACAGTGATAAAAAGATTCCTTATGACGATGCTTCTGCACGAATTTTGACCGAAGGCTTGCTTGGTTCAAATTATATTAGTATTGTTCCCGGTTTTGAAGAGGAAGGAAGTAAGGAACATCCGTATTTGCGGGACGGAGATATCATTGCGAAGACTCAGGAAGCAATTATTCTTGAAAATCTTATAGGACAATTATTGTTTAATATAAAAAAATAGGTGAACCATGAGAGTTTTTAAAACAATTTTATTAGTTGCATTTATGGCATTATCTCAGTCAATGGTTGCTCAAACATCTCCTATCCCCATGTTAGAACGTGCTGCTAATCAAATTATTTCTACTCTTAAGGCAAATAAGGCCAATTTGAAAAGTAATCCTGAGATTATTTATAAAGCAGTTGAAGACAATCTATTGCCCAATGTGGATGTAGCTGGCATGTCTCGTTCGGTTTTGGGTAGACAGGCCTGGAGCAAAGCAACTGAAGCTGAGAGAATTCAGTTTTCAAAAGCATTCACTCGTTTGGTAATTCGCACTTACTCTAGTCCCTTGGCTCAGTATTCTGATGAAACAGTGCAATTTTTACCTTTGCGTGGTTCGTTAAATAGTCGGTTTATCAGGGTAAATAGTGTCATTGTTCGTTCTGCAGGACAAAATATACCTTTAAGTTATAGTCTTGTCTCCAAGGATGGGAGATGGAAAATTTATGATATCAGTGTTGAAGGCGTTAGTTTATTGCAAAGTTTTAGGTCGCAATTCGCTCAAGCATTGCAACATTCAAGTATTAGCCAAGTGATTAAGGAAATGCAACAAAAACAAATTAAGAAGGCTTCCTAACTGTGGAAATTAATACCTTTAAACCTGGCTCCGAGCTGACATTCAAATCCGTGGTTTCTGTTCGTGCAAAGCTTTATAAAGCTTTGATGGGCGATACCACGGATAGATTTTGTCTTGATTTAAGCGAGGTAACTCGTTGTGATAGTGCTGGACTTGCTTTAATTATTGAAGCTAGAAAATTATGTAAACAAAATAATAAGGTTTTTGATGTAATAGGAATATCTCCTGAAACTCAATCTCTGGCTGAATTCTGTGGAGTAAAGAGTATTTTGCAAACATCTTGAAACATTCAGTCAGAAATATCTGTTGTTCCATAGAACTTACGAACTTATCTCTTTAGAGCTCATTTAATATGTCCTCATGAACTGATAAATTCCCATGAATTTTAGGGTAATTTTCTTGTGAACCAAGCATGAAAATCGATGATTTTTCAAGAGGTGTTCAGAGTTTTTTGGAATAATTTAAGTATATTTATTAAAATTTTTTATCAATAAGTATAAAAAAATTGTATTTATTTTAATTAGTGAGCTAAGTTTATGTTAAGTAATGAAGAAATTGAACAAAGACTTAATGAAATTGACGATGTTTTTTATGTCAAGGTAGAGGGTGATGGTTATCAATATCAGGTAACTGTAGTGACCGATATCTTTCTTAATAAGTCTAAAGTTGCCAGACAGCAATGGGTGTATACTCAGCTTAAAGACTTTATTACCACCGGCAGGCTTCATGCCATCAGCATGAAGACATGGACAAAAGAAGAATGGGGGAAGAAACATGGATAAATTATTAATCAATGGTGGTAAAGCATTACATGGCGAAGTGGTTATTTCGGGAGCAAAAAACGCTGCTCTTCCTATCATGGCGGCCAGCTTATTAGCCAGTGATCATGTTACTATATCCAATGTTCCTCATCTTAAAGACATCACGACTATGATGGAATTGTTAGGTCAACTAGGAGCTCATTTAATCGTTGATGAAAAAATGAATGTTCAGGTTGACTCTAGCCAAGTTAATGAATTCGTTGCGCCTTATGATTTAGTCAAAACAATGCGTGCTTCTATTTTGGTATTAGGTCCAATGCTTACTCGATTTGGTAAGGCGGATGTTTCTTTACCCGGCGGTTGCGCAATCGGCACAAGACCAGTTGATCTGCATTTAAAAGCATTAAAGTCAATGGGTGCCGATATTACTGTAAAAAATGGTTATATTAATGCTCGTTGCAAAAGGGGACGTCTGCAAGGTCGACGTTTAATGTTTGATACAGTTACTGTCACTGGGACTGAAAACGTATTAATGGCCGCTGTATTGGCAGAAGGTGTTACTACAATAAAAAATGCAGCTCGTGAGCCAGAAGTAGTGGATTTGGCTAATTTTCTGATTCAAATGGGGGCGAAAATAAGCGGGGCAGGTACTTCAACGATTGAAGTGGAAGGAGTCGAGTCATTAAATGGTGGGACTTATTCTGTCATGTCAGATAGAATAGAAGCAGGGACTTATTTGGCAGCAGGAGCACTTACTCGTGGTCAGGTCACTGTTAAGAAAGTACGTCCTGATACTTTGTTATCTCAATTATGTAAATTTGAAGAGGCTGGTGCTGAGTTAACTATTGGTGAGGATTGGGTGAGTTTAAATATGCATAATAAGCGTCCACAGGCGGTTAATATTTCTACTGCACCATACCCCGCTTTTGCAACAGATATGCAAGCTCAATTTATGGCAATGAATTCTGTAGCGGAAGGCTCTTCAACCATTGTAGAAACAATTTTTGAAAATCGATTTATGCATGTCCAGGAATTACAACGAATGGGGGCTAATATTCAGCTTAATGGAAATACAGCAATAGTCCAGGGTGTAGAAAAATTAACTGGCGCACCAGTCATGGCAACTGATTTAAGGGCATCAGCCAGTTTAATTCTCGCAGGTTTGGTTGCTGAAGGTGAAACAGTGGTTGAGCGAATTTATCATGTCGATAGAGGGTATGAGCGAATAGAAGAAAAATTATCTCTATTGGGAGCGGACATTAAGAGAGTTTCAGACAGGTGATCACAAGGGATGAATTAAGTCTTTTTCTCCTGAATTTTTTGAATTGCGCCCAATTTCAGGATTATGCTCCTAATGGAATTCAGGTTGAAGGTAAGGACCACATTAAACGTATCTGCACTGCAGTAAGTGCTTCAGAAGATGCCATTTCTCAAGCGATTGAATGGCAAGCTGATGCACTCGTAGTACATCATGGTTATTTCTGGAAAGGTGAAAATCCGGTTATTTCAGGGATGAAGCGTCAACGAATTGCTAAATTATTAAGTCATAATATGAATTTGTTTGCCTATCATTTACCCTTGGACTGTCATCCTGAGTTAGGGAATAATGCCAACTTGGCGAATTTATTGTTAGTAGAATCGCCCGAGATGCATAAGATAAATAATACAGTTAATTTACTTTGGTCAGGAAGACTATCCAAAGCGATGAATAGCAAACAGTTTTCTAGCTTTTTAGAACAACAATTGGGTCGTCATCCGGGGCATATTGCAGGAAATGAAAAAGTGATTCACTCGATAGCATGGTGCACCGGTGCTGCGCAGGACTTCATTGAAGAAGCATATAAACTTGGTGTCGATGCTTATTTAAGTGGAGAAGTGTCTGAGCGAACATACTATCAGGCTATGGAATTGGGTATACAATACTTTTCTTGTGGACACCATGCAACAGAACGATACGGTGTTCAATCTTTAGGTGATTATCTTGCAGGCCATTTTGGACTGGAGCATCTTTTTATAGATAGTCCTAACCCGGTTTAAAATAATTCTAGAGGCAGCAGTTAATTTAACACCTTTGGGAATGATAATAAGTCAAAATACTTAGTCCTGGATTTTACCATCGACAATATGAATTACTCTATCTGCAGTAGCAGCAAAATTAACATCATGAGTCACAATGATTACGGTTCGTTTATATTCATGAGCAAGTTCCTTTAGTATATTTTGTACATTAGTGCTTGACACGGTATCAAGGTTCCCAGTAGGCTCGTCTGCTAAAATTAATGAGGGATCATTAGCCAGCGCCCTTGCAATAGCGACACGTTGGCTTTGGCCTCCTGACAGTTGTTTAGGTAATTTTGATAATTGATCCTCCAAACCGAGACTAATTAAGAGTTCAGTGGCTCGATTTTTAATTTCACCTGGACTTAATTTTCGCAAACGCTGCATAGGTAACATCACATTCTCTAGAACCGTAAATTCAGGTAATAGAAAATGGAATTGAAAAACATAACCAATTTGAATTAACCGCAAATACGCCAGTTTTTCTTCTTTGTAATTTGATACGTCTTCATCATTCAGCCAAATTTTTCCTTTAGTGGGTTTGTCAAGTAATCCCAGTAGATATAGCAATGAGGACTTCCCTGAACCGGATGGGCCAGAAATGACTAGAAATTCACCTTGCCTAACGTCAAGATTTATGTTTTCTACCAAAGTAATGGGGACTTCACCTGACAGTTGACGAGAAAGATCTTTTGTCTTTATGACAATGTTTTTCATATTCCTCCTCGAAGAATGTCAACGGGATGTACGAGTGCTGCTTTACGGGCAGGAAGTACCGCTGCTATGATTGATGCTGTCATTGCAAAAGCGGTTGCGATGGTGAATTGTAAGTAACTCCAATCAAGGGGCATATTGATAAATTCAGAGCTGCCAGGCGGTTTGAATTGTACTTGCATGAGGCTATACATTAATCCACTTCCCAATGGTAGTCCTAATATACACCCAACAATCCCAAGCAGAAATCCTTCAATGACAAAAATAAATTGAATATCACTTTTCTGAAAGCCTATGGATTTAAGAATGGCAATGTCCTTATGTTTCTCCATTACAACTGTCGAAATGACATTATAAATTCCAAATGCGGCAACGATTAAAACCGCACTGACTACGCTGTACATTATGATATTTCTAATGACCAGAGTATTGAGTAAATCTTCTGATTTTTCTTGCCAGGAGATAGTCTTATAACTGATCTGTTTTTCAATTTGTGCGGCAATGTCATAGGCTTGGTATGGATCTGGTAATTTTATTATAATGTTATTAGCACGGTTAGGGCGGTTTAGTAATGCTTGAGCTCGTTTAATGCTAATAAAGGCTTGATTTGAATCAAAATCAGAACGGCCAGTACGAAATATACCAAGAATTTTGAAGGTTCGTATTTGACCAGAAGGTGCTGTTACAGTGATGTTATCATCCTTTGTAAGGGATAATTTACGTAAAAGTTCACTTCCTAAAACAATTCCATCTGGATTAACTATCAGATCATCAATCGTACCTGAAATCATATAATTTTCGATAGTAGAGACCTTTTTTATCTCCTCAGGGATCATCCCGTTCAAAGTGAGCGAATAATTTTTACCAGCATAGCTAATCAAAGCTTGCCCAACTAATACCGGGGAAATAATAATACCTGGGATAATAGTATATAAATTCTGTATTGTTTGCTCGTATCCTCGAACACCTCGAGGTTCTGTTAACGGTTTAACGCTACGAATTTCAACGGCACCATGTTTGTATAATTGCTCGATGGGTTGGATACGTGGGTTTCGGTATTCATCGACGATAGTAATATGAGGAGAATTATCGACTAATCGCTTGATAAAATCTTTTTCAGATCCTTGCATAAGTGATGAGATTGTTAAAAAAAAGGCTACTCCTAACATAATCCCCATCAAAGATACGAAACTTTGTCGTTTGCGGGCAAGTAGATGTTTTAAGGCAATCATTAAAAATAGTTTCATTATTCTTCCTGTTTAACAAGAATGAAACGTACCTTTCGCCCTTCTTTTAGTTCTTTATTGGGTTGTAAGATAACCAGGTCATTAACATTTACACCCTTTAAAACTTCAACTTGTTTTAATCCTTTTGCACCAATAGTAACTGTGTTTTGAGTAAGTTTCCCATCTTGTACACGCCAAATTTTATTTTCAATGACGCTGCTTGCAGGTAACAATAAGGCATTCTTTTTTTCATGAATAATAATATTGGTTTCAGCGGTCATACCAATTAATAAGGGATTTTCTTTAGTAAAATTAATACGAACTCTATAACTTCGTGCAATTGGATCACCTTTTGGGGTAATGCTTTGTACTTGTCCGTAAAAAATCTGATTTGGAAAAGCATCCGAGCTGATCAATACTTTTTGACCAACTCGTACCTGTACAATGTCTTCTTCATCTACTTCAGCAGTTATTCTTAAGGGAGCACAGCAAGAGAGCCAGAATACAGCCTGATTTGCTGGGATTAGTTGCCCAACTTCACCGTCACGCTTGATAATACGACCATCTTCCGGTGCAATTAGTTGCAAATAACTAATTTGTGCTTCTATTCTATGCACTGCTGCTGTGGCGGCTTGCCATTCGGACAACGTGCGATCGTATTCGTCTTTGGAAATGACTCCTTGTTTAACTAATTTTGCATTCCTTTCATACCTTAATTTAGATAATTTTTCATGCTCTTTGAGTTCTTTTAGGTTCTGTTGTAAGTGTTCATCTTCAAGACGTGCTAATATCTGTCCTTTTACTACATCTGCCCCCTCATCTACGTTCAACTGAATAAGTCGCGCTGAACTTTGTGCCGCGATTGGCATCATTACGGTTGGTTCAACAGTTCCTGTAGCATAAACGGCTTGAACGGCAATTCCATAAACGGGATGTACCACTTTAACGGTTTCAATAATCCATAGATTGCGAATCAACCATATCATTGCTACCAGAGCTAGAATTGAAACTATTAAAGATAAATATTTTTTCATAAACGACTAGCCTTAATATGGGCTTTGAAAATTATGATTCGAAAGTTTATTGTTTTTAATTATTTATAACATTGTTTACTGGCTTTGAAAAATTATCTTGATATCATTATCTTACTTTTTCATAATTCTTCTAATGATGGAGTTTTTGGAAGACCTGCTGCAAAGTAATGGCGCGTTGCGGTAGACTTTCAAAAGTGGTGCAAATCGCTCTTGTGCCTCTCACTCATCCTAAGCTAACATGTGCTAATACTTGGTAAAGGATTGTTATAATGATCAATTTTAGAAACTTTCTAGTTTTTATGCTTTTATTTTATTCTTTTTGTGGTCAATTAATCGCTTCAAGTAAACAGAATTTAGCATTTCGGAGTTTTTGGCACCCTAAGTATCTAGGACAACGTCTTGATTATTGCACTCTGGATGGGAAAGAGTGTGGAAAAACGGTAGCAAATCGTTATTGTCAAATGTTAGGGTATGACTATGCATCACAAAATATCATTGCCTATAACGTAGGCTTAACAAATTATTTGGGTAGCAGAGCTCAATGCAAGGGATGGCGTTGTAATGGTTTTATGACGATAGCTTGTGCTATTGGTTTATCACATACTCCTCCTAAACCCTATCATTATCGCGAAAAACGATTTGCCGTACCGCGTTATAATGATTACCGTGTTGATTGGTGCTTAGACCGAAACAAAGGTTGTGGTAAACAAGCGGCGAATTCTTTCTGTAATCGTATGGGATATATGCAGGCCAAAAAATTTGTGAAACAGACTCAAGTCAGTGCTACTAAAACAATAGGTAGTCAGGAGTTATGTTTTGGCAATCAGTGTAATGCCTTTAAAATGATTGTTTGTTATAGATAAATCAAAAGGTTAAATGATTTATAACTGTGAATTAATTGATTTGTATAGGGATCTGTTAGCAAGTGAACTGACTCAAGTGACATGATTTACATGTCAGATTTTATGACGCTTAAAATAAATATGTGGCAATTATTTGACAGCTGTCTGTTATGTGTCCGATACTTTAAATTAGAACTCAAACTTAAGGATAGGTTTATGAGGAGCGATGACAGGGTTTATATTATCGATGATAATGAAGATCGTTGCGATAAGCTTCGGACCATTTTTGATTTTATAGGCCAATCCTCAGAAGTCACACAATATGATAATTGGCAATTAATGACTAACCCTAATCCCAGTGTCATAGTACTGGGAGCCAGTGTGTCTTTTGAAAAAACAATGGACGAATTAGACTCTTTAGTGAAGTGCTTTCCAAAAATTCCAATATTAGTTATTGATGCTGTACTTGGTACGACTCAGTGCGCCGATCGAAATGTAGTAGATTGTATATCATTTCCATTCAGCTATGCAAAAATGCTTGAATCACTTCATAGATGTCAAATAGCCAAAGAAGCAGTTAAATTTATCACGGCAGGTACTCATAAAACACCTTTGTTTAGAAGTTTGGTTGGGAATAGCGAGGGCATTCGTCAAGTACGAAAATTAATTGGACAAGTCGCTGATACCGAAGCCAGTGTATTAATTTTGGGGGAATCAGGAACAGGAAAAGAAGTAGTTGCCCGCAATATTCATTCTCTTTCATCCAGATCAAATAAACCATTTGTTCCTATAAATTGTGGTGCAATCCCGGGTGAATTATTAGAAAGCGAATTATTTGGTCACGAAAAAGGGGCATTTACAGGCGCAATTACTTCAAGACAGGGGCGTTTTGAATTAGCCAATGGAGGAACTCTGTTTCTTGATGAAATTGGAGACATGCCTCTGGCTATGCAGGTGAAATTACTAAGAGTTCTACAAGAGCGTTGTTTTGAACGAGTAGGCTCAAATAAAAGCATCGAAGTGAATGTACGAATCATCGCCGCGACACATAGAAACTTAGAAACTGCCATTGAAGAAGGGAAATTTAGAGAAGATTTGTTTTACAGACTTAATGTATTCCCAATTGAAATGCCGCCTCTAAGAAATAGAAGTAGTGATTTATCACTTCTTTTTAATGAATTGGTCTCTCGAATTGAGGGAGAGGGCAGGCCTACAATCCGATTAATGCCCGATGCTATGGATGCCTTATGTGAATACAGTTGGCCAGGTAATGTGAGAGAATTAGCCAATTTGGTTGAGAGATTATCTATTCTTTATCCAAATGGTATTGTTGGCAAGAGTGATTTACCAAATCGATTTCAAAGAGAATATAAGTCATCCTATGTGGAGATTGGAACACCCGGATCTGAACGAGAAACCTTATTACAAATAATCAAACAGGAACCTGCATCCAATGCTGAAGGTATTGATTTGAAAGAACATTTGGTAAAAACTGAACTTGCATTGATTAGCCAAGCTTTGGATGAGTCGGATTGGGTCGTTGCTCATGCTGCCAGTTATCTCAATATGAGGAGGACAACCTTGGTTGAGAAAATGAGAAAATATGGCCTTACTCGACCAGAGAGGATGGAAAGATAAGTGAGATTGTAGTTTTCATTACCAAATTGAATCGGTAATTTTCATGATTCAGGATTATGAGATGCAATATTTTACTTATTATTGTCGCTAGATTCTTTCTCTTTATCCTTTGGTTTTTCTGTTTTTTGTTCAGATTTACTTTCAGTTGATTTGCTTTCGGTTTTCTTCTCTTCTGCTGTCTCAGGTTGAGCTCTTTTTTGTTTGTAATCCTGAATTATCTCACTGACACTGGTTTTAATTCCTTTAAATAATTTAGCAGTCATAGAAGTTAATTCATTAAGATCTGGTAACTTCGATTTGAAATCACTCATGCCTTACTCCTTGGGAAAAATTGTTATTCTTTAATTATATACCTAGATTCAATTTTTTGGCGATAATTAGATTTTGATAGTTTCTTGCTCAATAATCCATCGGTACTGTGCATAAATTCTATCAAAATCTGAAAGATCAATTTACACTTATGTTTATCGAGGTTCAGTATAACTCATCCTCGATTTGATCGGCTATTAATTTAAATCCAAGGGTGAATAAGACGCATTGCCGGCTTAAGCACTTTACTTATCAGCGGAAGTTTGGCATGGACAGTCAATTTAAATACATTAAACTCTGCCATTTTTTCTATCAAATATTCATCGCTTGTTGATAATTTATCAATGAGTTGGAGTTCAAAAGCATCTTTAGCTATCCAATGCTCTCCAGTTGCGACTTTGTCTATATCAAGCTGAGTTCTATTTTTGAGGACGTATTCTCTAAATGCAGTATGTATTTTTTCCAGGTCTTCCTGAAATTTTTTTCTACCTTTTTCGGTATTTTCAGCGAAAAGGGTTAGGGTACGTTTGTATTCTCCCGCGGTTAATAACTCAACATCAATGTTATTTTTCTGGAGCCAGCGATGAAAATTAGGAATTTGAGCAACTACTCCTATAGAGCCAATAATTGCAAATGGAGCAGCAATTATTTGGTTTGCTACACAGGCCATTAAATAGCCACCACTAGCAGCCATTTTATCTATACTAACAGTTAATGGAATATTTTTATCGCGGATGCGTTGCAATTGTGCTGCAGCAAGGCCATACCCATTTACTGCGCCACCAGGACTTTCCAATCTCACCAAAACTTCATCTTCAGGCTTAGCAATACTTAATACAGATGTGATTTCATTTCTTAGTTGTTCAACCTGAGTTGCTTTTATATCACCACTAAAATCAAGAACATAAAGGATAGGGTGTTTGGTTTTATTTTTTTTCTTTTTTCCAGGTTTTTTTCCTAAAATCTCTTTGCTCATTAAAGAGTTAATATGGTCATATTCTTCATTTAAAGAGGTAATTTCTAACTTGGGTTTGGGTTTACGACCCATGGAAAATACGCCCGCAAAGAGAATCAGCAATGCGATAACAAGAGTTATGCATTTTAAAAGAAACATACCATATTCACTAAGGAATTCCATCATTGACCCTTGCAAAAAATAAAGCAGATTATGGCGATCATCAAGTGAGTTCGCAAGCAAAATTAAATCAGGACTTACGAAAAACTCCATTCTTTTCGTTAAAAAAGGTTGTTAATTTGGTTATTTAGTTAATCTAAATGCCCTCATTTAAAACCTTTTTTGCCTGGATCCTGGAGTTTTTCGTAAGTTCTGTACATAACTTTTTAAAGAAGACCTTGGGGATTTTTCATATGTCCTGTTATAGTTAGCAAAGATTTTTAAAAATAATGTGTTTTATGCTTGATGTGATTGAACTAGATTTTGATTACCATGATCAGCCATTGTTGCAACAAATTTCCTTTCATCTTCCTGCTAGTGGCTTATTGCATTTAAAAGGTGCAAACGGAGCAGGAAAAACAACTTTACTTAGATTAATCGCTGGATTGTTGAAAGCAGAAAGAGGGGAGATTCTTTTTGATGGTCAATCTATAAATAACGATCTCTACTCTTATCAAAAACAGTTGTGTTTCGTGGGGCATAAAGCTGGTATTAGCCCGTACCTTACTTTGAGAGAAAATTGCCTTTTTGATATACATTGCCCTGCTAACCAATTGAATCTTAGGGAATTATGTCAACAATTTAATTTAGATCATCTTATTGATTATCCTTGTGGATTATTATCTTCAGGACAAAAGCGTCAAGTTGCTTTATTAAGATTATGGATGACCAAAGCAAAATTATGGTTGCTGGACGAGCCTTTAGTAGCTCTTGATGAATTAGCACTTGCTGTCATTATCGGTAAGATAAAGGAGCACAGAGCTAATGGAGGAGCTGTATTACTTACTTCTCACCAGGATTTGCCTTTAAACAAGGCTGATTATGAGGAGTATCATATATGAGTTTCGCACTTCGATTATTTGTAAGGCAGTTCAGGCGCGAAATGTTAATCCAGGTTCGGCAAATCAGATATTTAGTTAATTCTTGTTTGTTTTTTTTAATGTTGTTGTTTATTTTTCCCCTTACTATAAGACCTGAATTGATGTTGATGCGCATGGTCGCCCCGGGATTAGTGTGGATGGCTATTTTATTATCTATGCTTCTTTCCTTAGAGCGGTTGTTTCAACAGGATTATGAACAAGGAGTCATTGAGCAATGGTTGGTTTCCGGACAGCCATTGAATCTTATTGTGACAGCAAAAGTATTAGCACACTGGTTAATATCTGTGATCCCGCTGTTAGTATTATCCCCTTTGATCGCGATATTATTTTCATTTACTGCCTGGGAAACTTATATATTATTATTGAGCTTGATTTGCGGCACACCGGCCATATTATTTTTATGTGCACTTGCAGCCGCTTTTGGGATAGGGATAAATCAACGTGGAGCTTTAATGGCATTGATCCTGTTGCCATTAACTTTACCATTACTGATATTTGGTAGTGGTACTTTGAGTATTGCCATGCAAGGCCTGCCAGTGAGTGGTTATTTGGCTTTACTATTGGCGATGTCCTTATTGGCCGTTGGCTTTTTACCTTATGCAATTGCGGGTGTGATACGCGTTAGCCATGTAGAATAGACTTCTTTCCAAATACCACTGGAAATTGCTTCGTCGATGCGGTGCTCGACTCCGGATCTGGCTCCGTTTCTCCTCGTACTTACCTTACCTCAGCGGGTTTGGAGGGATTTTACAACTCACTTCTCTAGAGAAAATAAGCCCTCAATATGCCCAACGTGTTATAACATTGATCGTTTAATTTTTTTTTGTAATACTTGGCGCCTCACTAACTATATAGAGTGTCGTATGGCTAACTACAGAGAAGAAATTAATTACCTAATGGAAATTGGGCTAGTGCCCAGTAAAGATTACATAGCACCTGAACGATTTATTACTCACTATGCAGACACAACTCAGTTTTGGGGTGGTTTAAGTGCAGTAGCATTTTTACCCATAATAAATGGATTGGGAGCCTGCTATTATGCAGCAAGAACTATGTGGGCAACATTACGTGCGATAGGCAATTTATTAATTTTAAAGCCTGGTTTAGCAGGAGAAGCAATCACTGATGCCGGGTTTGGCCTAACAATGAGTATTTGTCTGGCAGTTATGGCTCCAATTCATGCACTAACTCAATCTATTGAAGTGATTACTAGAACTATTTCTTCATGGTTTGTTGGAAAAGAGAACGTTGAAAATTTGTCAGAAAATGGGTTACTAACCGAATTTGTAACTAATGTAAAACCATATCAACGTGCTGGCAAGCTTTTTTCAGCTAACTATTTTAATAAGTCACGATTCTTTTCAACTTATGAAGGTGCTTTTGATTGCTTGGCGCAAATGGCTTCCCCAATCACCACCATTTTTACTACAGGCTACTATTCATTGTCAGAAGCATGTAGCGGTGTTAATTCTGCTATAGAATGCCTTGCAAATTTACTAATCTGTAAACCTGGGCATGCGCTAGAAAATTTACGTGATTTATCGGTGCACTTCAGTCTGGCTATTGGCTTAGCTGTAATGACACCAATTAATGCTCTAGTGGAAAGTATTGCTTTTATTTCACGACTTGGCAGTACTTGGGTTTCTGCCTGCACAAGCCCTGAAGATAAGCACTCTACCATAGAAGAAAATTATGTTCCTGTAAGACATGGTGTTTAAACAGTAATTCCAAACCATATAAATTTGCCTGGTTGCAAGCAGCCAGGCAATTAATCAAATCATAAAGAATCATCCTTGCAGCGGTAATCCTGAAGCTCCCAAGTTTTGAGACGAGCCCTCTCCTGCATCAAAAACTAAAAATTGATTGTCTGCGATAATCGTCAAGCAAAAAGGTTTCCGAATGGATTGCATGGAGGAGGTTGGTTTGATACCGGAAGGTACCAGGATACTTCAACGTGCTAAAAATAGCATTTGGAGTTTCTTGGGTATATATTTTGTTATTGTTTTGATGCGTGGTAAAATCCTTCTTTTTTTGATTTTATTGTTTCCTATGTGGAATATTTTATATCAGTTGGCATCACCAAAAAATTTTTATACTTATGCTGGGCGCATTACTCCCTGGTTGGCTGCGAGTGCTTTGCTTACTTTAGGTGTTGGCATGATCTGGGGATTGGCATTTGCCCCACCTGATTATCAACAAGGGGAGGCATACAGGATTATTTATGTCCACGTCCCCAGCGCTTTTTTATCAATGGCATTGTACGCCTGGATGGGATTTTTGGCCATATTGTTGCTCGTGTGGCGTATTAAAATGGCAGGATTATTGATTCATAAAGTAGCCCAATTAGGAGCCTGCATGGCTTTTCTTGCTTTAATTACTGGAAGTATTTGGGGTAAGCCAATGTGGGGTGCATGGTGGGTATGGGATGCTCGTCTTACTTCAGAATTGGTACTTTTGTTACTTTATTCGGCAATACTGGCTACTTATCAAGCGGTAAAAAATAAAGAAGATGGGGATAGAATAATAGCAATTTTGTCTTTGGTTGGTTTAATTGATTTACCAATAATTCATTATTCCGTTTATTGGTGGAATACCCTACACCAGGGTGCTACTTTATCTGTATTCGCCAAACCTAAAATTGATCACAGTATGTTGTATCCTTTGTTAGTCACTTTGATTGGCTTTTTCTTATATTCTTTATGGATTATCTTGGAAAAGGCACGTAGCGAAGTCTTGTTTAGAGAACGAAGACAATCTTGGGTTAAGATTCAGTTCGAGGAAGAGATTGATGAATCAGTTTTTTGAATGGTTGGCCATGGGGGGCTATTCCATATATATTTGGCCTGCTTATGGTTTGGTTTGTGTGGTCCTGGTCATGAATATTTTAGGAATAAAATGGCAAAGAACTCGAACGCGCAAAAAATTACAACGTTGGTTTAAGAGATAGATTAAATGACCCCTATAAGGCGACGCAAGCTATTTATCTTACTATTTGTCCTGTCTGTTTTATCCGCAGCGACTGCCTTGGTTTTGTACTCATTAAGGCAAAATATCAGTTTATTTTATACTCCTACCCAGATTGTTTCAGGTGAAGCTCCAGTAAAGCATCTAATTAGGGTGGGTGGAATGGTTGAAGCAAATAGCATAATAAGGGCAAAAAGAGGTTTGGAGGTTCAATTTAAAATTACTGATTTTGAGCACGTCATCGTCGTTACTTACTCCGGGATACTTCCAGATTTATTTAGAGAGGGTCAGGGTATCGTTGCAGAGGGCGAGGTAACTGACAATCATCATTTTCGTGCGATACAAGTCTTGGCAAAGCATGATGCGAATTATATGCCACCTGAAGTAAAGGCAGCTTTGGCTAATAAGGTGAAAAAATGATAGCAGAATTAGGATTGTTTTCTTTAATTTTGGCATTCATGTCTTCATTAATGTTAGCCTTAATACCATTAGCTGGTTTGCAATTTAATCGGCCAGATTGGATAGAGTCCTCTAGGAATTATGTTGTATTACAATTTTTATTCGTTGCCTGTGCTTATTTATGCTTAACGGTTTGCTTTTTAACGGATGATTTTTCAGTGATCTATGTGCTGAATAACTCCAGCCTGTTGCTTCCGTGGTTTTACAAATTTTGTGCGGTTTGGGGGGGGCATGAAGGGTCTATGTTGCTTTGGGTTGCTATCCTTAGTTTTTGGATGATCCTGGTTTGTTTTTTTAGCTCAAGCCTCGATAAGGAAATGCGTACTCGTATTTTAGTAGTTTTAGGTTGGTTAAGTATCGGGTTTATTCTTTTTTTGTTAATGACATCCAATCCCTTTTTACGTCAATTCCAAGTGTTGAATACCCAAGGTCGTGATCTTAATCCTTTGCTTCAAGATCCGGGTTTTCTATTTCATCCGCCTATGTTATATATGGGGTATGTTGGTTTTTCTGTTGCATTTGCCTTTGCTATTGCAGCTTTGTGGGCTGGTAAGGTAGAGGCCAGTTGGTCTAAATGGACAAGACCTTGGACTTTAGCGGCCTGGTGTTGTTTAACGGCTGGAATTACTTTAGGCAGTTGGTGGGCTTATAGAGAATTAGGCTGGGGTGGTTGGTGGTTTTGGGACCCTGTGGAAAATGCTTCTTTTATGCCTTGGCTGGTGGGTACTGCTCTATTGCATTCTTTGGCAGTTACCGAGCAGAGACAGCAATTTAAGGCTTGGACAATGTTACTTGCAATCGCAGCCTTTTCTTTAAGTTTAATTGGTACTTTTCTTGTTCGCTCTGGGGTTTTAACTTCAGTCCATGCTTTTGCAGTTGATCCTCAGAGAGGATTATATATCCTGGGATTTTTGTTATTTGTAATTGGAGGCTCATTAATTCTGTTTCTTTTTAGGGCTCAAACTTTACAAACCAATAGTAATCCAAGCCCATTATCAAGAGAAAGTGCACTATTGTTGAACAATGTGTTTTTGGTAGTAATGATGCTGACTGTATTAATGGGAACAGTTTATCCTTTGCTGGTTGAAGGTTTGGGGCTTGGAAAATTATCTGTTGGCGCACCGTATTTTAATTCTGTTTTTATTCCTTTAATGATCCCGATGTTATTATTGATGGGCTTGGGTATTCACTTAAAATGGCATAGCGACAGTTGGCGGGCTGTGGCAAGGAGATCTAATGGAATCTTTTTGCTCAGTCTGGTTCTGCCTGTTATTTTATTGTTTTGCACCTCCAGTGCAATAAATCTTTCTGCACTCTTTGGTTTAATACTGGCATCTTGGGTTCTTTTGAATACATTGTATGCAGCATATAAAAAAATCAAGGATAGGGGGGTAGCTGGGGTTGGTCAAGCCTATTGGGGAATGGTACTGGCACATTGTGGTGTTGCATCAACTGTCATTGGCATTGCTGTTTCTACAGCTTATGGAGTACAAGATGATGTACGTATGTCTCCTGGTAAACAAATTAATCTGGTTGGTTATAATATTGAATTTATCAGACAAACATCATTGAATGGCCCTAATTACAAGGGAACCAGAGCTGAATTTTCAATAAAATATCAAGGAAAAACCAAATCCATTTTTCCTGAAAAAAGGTTGTATACAATTGGACAAATGCCAATGACTGAGTCTGCAATTGATGTGACTCCTTTTCGTGATATTTATATCGCTTTGGGAGAACCACTATCTGATGACGCTTGGTCAGTTCGTATTTATTATAAACCGTTGGTACGCTGGATTTGGGCTGGTGGATTTATGATTTTAGCTGGTGGTGTTTTGGCATTAACAGATAGAAGATATTACCAAAGAAGACAAATACCGGCAATGACAGGTCGGGAGATAAGGGTATGAAAAGAGTAGGATGGCGTGTGATTCCTATAGCTATTTTTTTTCTACTAAGTTTTTTCCTCTGGAGAGGATTGTCTCTGGATCCCCATCATTTACCCTCAGCCCAACTTGGAAAATCATTACCCAATTTTGCCTTGCCGCAATTGCAAAATCCTCAGTCCACCTTCAGTACAAAAAACCTTCATAATCAGGTTGTATTGCTTAACGTTTGGGCAAGTTGGTGTGAAGCTTGTGTTGAGGAACAAGTGTTTATGTTGCAGCTCGCAAGAGAAGGTGTACCTATCTATGGCTTAAATTATAAAGACAAACCAGAACAGGCCAGGCAATGGTTGGCACAATGGGGTAACCCTTATAAATTGATAGGTCAGGATATAGATGGAAAAGTTGCAATTGACTTAGGTGTTTATGGAGCACCTGAAACTTTTGTTATTGATAAAAAGGGAATAATTCGCTACAGGCATGTAGGAATCATGAATCAAGAAATCTGGTTAAATGACATTTTACCTTTAATGAAGATTTTGGAGAAATCAGTATGAGAGCATCCTATTTCTTCTTTAAGGTGATTTTATTGTTTACTTTAATACCTATGGCATTTGCAAATAGTATGTATCCATTGGATTCCGTTAAAAAGGAAACACAATTTAATCATCTTTTAAAAGATTTGCGTTGTTTAGTTTGTCAAAATCAGGACTTGGCTGATTCCAATGCTGAACTGGCTAAGGATTTACGTTCTCAGGTTTATCAATTGGTAAAAGAGGGGAAGAGTGACAGTGAAATAATGGATTATCTAACCGATCGTTATGGTGATTTTATACTCTTTAAACCACCCGTTAAAAGCGTAACTCTTTTATTATGGTACGGCCCATTTTTATTTTTATTATTTGGTTTTTTAATTTTTTGGCGGACTTGTTTTAAGAGAAACTCTCATGAATGAATGGTGGCTGGTTATTTTATTACTCGTTTTTACTATATTGGCATGTACTTTCATTATTTATCCTTTGAGACGTAACCGTTTGTTTAGTCTTTTACTGATTCCCTTTGTTTTTATAATGATTTTTACAGGATATTATTTTTGGGGAGGTTTTGCTCAGTGGCAAGAATATCTGCATCGAAATGATGCTCAGGAATTGGCTCAATCCATGCTCAAATCGATTAAAAGTCCGCATGAATTAATCGATAAGCTGAAAGCCAAGTTGGATTCTCATCCTGAGAGTGCTAAGGGTTGGTATTTGTTGGGGAGATTATATAGTAGTCAAAATGATAGTCAAAATGCGTCCCTGGCTTTTGCAAAAGCACACCAGCTTAAGCCTGAAGATGAGCAATTTTCAGTGAATTATGCCCATAGTTTATGGCAGTTGAATAGTCAGCAGTTTAACTCAGATATTTTAGATATTTTTCATACCTTGCTAAAAAATAATCCTAATCAACCCGATGCCCTTGCAATGCTTGCCATGCATGCTTTCTTAAGCCATGATTATGAGGGTGCGATAAATTATTGGCAACGTTTACTAAAATTGGCACCAGAGCAGTCTGAAGAAGCTTTAGCTATTCGTAAAGCAATTGCAAAAGCTCAGGAGCAACTTGATTTAGGGAGAGGACAAAGTGACAGATAAAGTGTATCAAATAGTGGAATTAATTGGGACTTCTCAAGAAGGAATTGAAAAAGCTATCGATAATGCAATAAAACAAGTAGCTAAAACTTATGGGAAATTGGATTGGTTTGAAGTGGTAGAAACACGGGGTTTTATTGATGATAATAAAGTGAAATATTATCAAGTGCATTTAAAAGTTGGGTGTAATGTTTAATCAAACAGGAGTTGTTAACATTTCATTGTGTTGTTTGTAACAAAAAGGTGTAAAAAATGAAAAAACTACTATCTGTATCAGTTATTAGTCTGATGATTACTGGATGTGCGGCTATTCCAGCAGATCCACAAACAGAACGTGTCATTGCAAGCCCAAACCCTGCGCCTAAAGGTTGTAAATATGTAGGTCAAGTGGTAGGTAACCAAGGCAACTTCTTTACCGGTGGATTTACTTCTAACCGTAATTTGGAAGAAGGAGCCATGAATGATCTTAAAAATAAAGCAAGTAAAAAAGGTGCCAATTATATTCAATTGGTGACAAACCGAGCTGGTGTTACTGGCTCTATGAGTGGTTCATTTGATCGTCGCGGTGGTTTTATGAGCGGTGGTTCGGAACAAACTAATGTGACTAATCTCGGCAATGCCTATATTTGTCCACCTAAGGCCATTGGATTAGAATAAAATTACGCCGAAATTCTATTTTCTTACCCCGGATTAGCCCCTAATCCGGGAATTGCCAGATTGCAATGTAAGAGTAGCCGTTCAGGGTATATCTTGAATCTTGGTGGAATATCCAGAGTTGCATCCAGGCTGAATGAATATGGCATTCCGATGATACAGCGTAAATAGTGAAGTTATAGAGCTGTGAAAATTAATCCTTGGAAATATAAGGATTATCCTTAATATAAAATCTTAATAATTCATTAGCCCATTCTTTAGCATAATGAACACCGATTCTTGGTTTTTCTACAATAGTAAAATCGGTTTGTATGCTGGGTTCAGCGATGTAAAAATTGTTACTTAATAAATCTTGATGATTCAGTTTGGTATCTATTTGCATAGCTCGAGATAATAGGCCAGGCCCCTGAGTTTTGTTTTGAATATTTTGTATAGGCTCCAAAGCACGTATTAGCACTGCAGAGCCTGTGCCTTCCTGTTCAGTCACTACATTCATACAATAATACATTCCATAAATCAAATAGACATAGGCGTATCCTGCTGGTCCAAACATCACTTTAGTTCTTTTAGTGATACCTTTAGAGGAATGGCAAGCCAAATCATGTTGTCCAAGGTATGCTTCCACTTCAACGATGCGTCCAATTCGCTCTTCAAGTCCATCATGGTGAACTAAATATTTACCTAAAAGCTCTTTTGCAACGATAACGGTGTCACGCTCATAAAAAGATCTTGATAATTTACGCACGTCCGCTCTCACTCCACTTCAGAAAATTCATTTAAGATTTTAAGAAAATAATGTCCATAATGGGCTAATTTATGTTGCCCAACTCCAGATACATCCAATAGCTGTTTATTATTTTTAGGTTTTATTTGGGTCATTTCGTGCAAAGTGGCATCACTGAATATCATAAAAGGGGGTTTATTCTCTTCGTCGGCCAACTGACGTCTTAAGGTACGTAGTTTTTCAAATAATGGACTATTTTCAAGTTTAACAGAAGTATTTTGTTTGATTCTCTTTTTACCTCCTTTAAGATCATTATTGGGGATGGTTAGTGAAATACGTTCTTGACCTTTTAAAAGCGGAACTGCCTTTGAAGTTAAGCGTAAGACATTAAAATGCCCCATGTCTTGCAAGCAATAATCTTTATGTATCAATTGCCAAGCCAGGTGTTTCCAATAATTTATTGACTTCTCCTTGCCAATTCCAAAGGTACTTAAACGCTCATGTCCTGCCTGCTTTATTTTTTCAGTCTGACTACCTCTCAAAACATCAATAGTATGCGTTAGACCATAGCTTTGTTTTAATCTGTAAATACATGATAATAATTTTTGTGCGTCTTCAGTGACGTCTTCAGTTTGTGGAGGATTATCACAGACATCACAGTTTTTGCAGGCAGTATCACAGGGTTCATCAAAATAGCGTAATAAAATTTGGCGACGACAATGAGATGCTTCAGCAAATGCAATGATGTGATTTAATTTATTAGTTTCTATATGTCTTTGCTCCTCAAGGGGAATGTTTATTATCCATGCTCGCAGGCGACCACTGTCAGAAGCGTCATAAAGTAGCAGTGCCTTGGCAGGTAGCCCGTCACGTCCGGCACGACCTGTTTCCTGGTAGTAGCCTTCAATATTTTTTGGTAAATCATAATGAATTACAAAGCGAACATTAGGCTTATCAATACCCATTCCGAAAGCTATGGTGGCTACAACAATATCTATGCGATCATATCTAAAAAGATTTTGTACCTCGCGGCGCTCTATATGAGATAGTCCTGCATGATAAGCACGGGCTTTGAATCCAAGTTGCTGCAATTTTTCAGTAAGATATTCAACGCTATTACGAGTTCCGCAATAAATGATTCCAGATTGTTGAGTGTCTGACTGTAAAAATTGATTTAATTGTTTTACTGCGTTGATTTTGGGAACCACTTTATAATGAATATTAGGTCTATTAAATGAAGCAACGTACTTTTTAGGTTGGTAGTTCAATTTAATAATGATGTCCTCACGTGTTTGCTTATCCGCGGTGGCTGTTAAAGCAATTATTGGAATATCTGGGAAGTTGGTTTTCAATAAGCCTAAACAAGCATATTCAGGTCGAAAATCATGTCCCCATTGTGAAATGCAGTGAGCTTCATCAATAGCAAATAATGCAATAGCACACTCTGACAATCGTTCCAAAAAAGAGGTGCTGATAAGACGCTCCGGGGCAATATATAGTAAATCTAATTCGTTATGATGTAATTGATTTAATACACCTCTGGCTTCTTCAGTTGTCAATGATGAGTTGTAGTACGCTGCCTGGATACCTTGTAATTTCAGTGCTGCCACTTGATCTTCCATTAATGCGATCAAGGGAGACACTACAATTCCAACACCTGGACGGACTATAGCAGGGATTTGATAACATAAGGATTTTCCACCACCAGTAGGCATTAAAACAAGGACATCCTTGCCAGAAATGACCTCGTTTATTATGTCTTCTTGATATGTTCTGAAAGAATCGAATCCGAAATATTTCTTTAAAACAGCCAAGGCCTTTTGATTTGTTAAAGTTGGTTGCGCTAAAGTTTCCATGTGATTATTCTTATTGTCTTTCCCGGGCGCTAAAAATTCGTAATAATATCATTTTTTGAGAAAGCGTCATAAATAAATCGGCCTTAGTCATTACTTCGGTAAATCTCAAGGGATTTACTGAAACAATAACTAAAACCAAGAAATCTAAGGATGGTCTATGCATTTTAATTTCACTAACGAACATTTGGCATTTCGAGAAATGGCCTCCGATTTTGCTCGTAATAAACTAGCCCCAATGGCAGATTTATGGGATGAGCAGGGGTATTTTCCAATTGAAATTTTAAGAGAAGCTGCTCAGTTAGGTATGGCAGGAATAGTAGCGCGAGAAGATATAGGAGGCGCCCAGCTCTCTCGTTTGGATGCGGCACTCATATTTGAACAATTAGCTACTGGTTGTATTGCAACGAGCGCTTATCTTTCTATCCATAATATGGTTACTTCTTTGGTAGACCGTTATGGCAGCCAGGAAATTCGCAAGAAATGGGGGCCAAAATTAACTACTATGGAAGTGATAGCCAGTTATTGTTTAACAGAGCCGGAATCAGGATCTGATGCTGCATCCTTAAAAACCCGTGCGGTAAAAGATGGTGAGTATTATGTTCTGAATGGGGCGAAAGCATTCATATCTGGTGGCAGTGTTAGTGATGTGTATTTATGCATGGTACGGACAGGTGATGAATCTCATCATGGCATCAGCTGTTTGTTAATTGAAAAAAATACTCCTGGCCTGACATTTGGGAAATTAGAGAAGAAATTAGGCTGGCGTAATCAACCAACTTGCATGCTTTATTTTGAAAATTGTCGTGTGCCAATTGCAAATCGTGTTGGTGATGAAGGTATGGGCTTCAAAATTGCTCTGAATGCTTTGAATGGAGGGCGAGTGAATATTGCTTCCTGTTCATTAGGCGGTGCTCTTGCTTGCTTACGAATGACTCAATCTTATATGCATGAGCGCAAACAATTTGGTAAACCTTTGACTCAAATGCAAGCACTTCGATTTTATTTTGCTGATATGTTAACGGATTATGAAGCAGCAAGATTGATGGTTTATAGAGCTGCAACAGCTATGGACAATAATGATCCCAATGCGCCGATGTATTGTGCAATGGGCAAGAGGTTAGCTACCGATGTCGCATTTCGTATTAGCGATAAAGCGATGCAATTGCATGGAGGGTATGGTTACCTGCGAGACTATCAAATTGAAAGAATATTTAGGGATTTAAGAGTTCATCAAATTCTTGAAGGAACTAATGAAATCATGCGTGAAATTATTGCGAAAGCAAGTTTGGATGAAGAATATTTTATAGAGTAAGGAACAGGGGATTATTGATGAATTTAATTGAACAGGATATAGATAATAACGGGATTTTAACTTTAACTTTGAATAGACCAGAGAAACTGAATGCCTTGAGCACCGATGTTTTGCATGCGCTAAATGAATTATTCCATCAAGCGAAGTCCAATCCGAAAGTTAAAGCACTGTTGTTAACTGGACATGGTAAAGCATTTTGCGCTGGAGCAGATATTAATCGACTGGCTGAATGTGATGCTCAAACCGGTTATGAGTTTGCTTGTCATGGACAAGAAGTATTTCGACTTTTGGAGACGATGGGAAAACCTTCACTTGCTGCAGTGAATGGTTTTGCTTTCGGGGGTGGGTGTGAATTAGCAATATCTGCTACTCTTAGAATCGCTTCAAATAAAGCGATGTTTGGTCAGCCTGAAGTAAAATTAGGTGTTATTCCAGGATACGGTGGCACACAACGATTGGCTCGGTTAGTAGGCAAAGGTCGAGCGATGGATTTATGTTTGACAGGACGTTTTATCGATGCCCACACTGCCTTAAGCTGGGGTTTAGTGAGTGACGTAGTGGAGCCAGAGAATTTATTAGCCCAAGGAAAAAATATTCTAAATGGGATATTAAGTATGGCACCTTTAGCAATAGCCAGTGTGATGGAAGTTATAGATCATGGTTATGATTTATCACTGACGGATGCACTCCATCTGGAAGCAATTCATTTTGCAAAAGTTTGCGCCACAGAAGATAAAAAAGAAGGGGTAGCTGCATTTCTTGGTAAGAGGGCGGCGGATTTTAAAGGGGTTTAATTATGACTGAAGAGTTGCTGTTTTCTCAGGAAGGTCAATTGGGATTCATTACATTAAATAGACCTAAGGCTTTGAATGCTTTAACTTTAACTATGATCATGGCCTTACAAAAGCAATTGTCAATTTGGAAAGAAGACAATTCTATTAAAGCAGTCGTTGTGCAAGCTGTCCCAGGGAATGCTTTTTGTGCGGGTGGTGATATCCGTTGGTTATATAATTCCGGTCGCAGTAAAGAGTCGGAGCAAATGCAATTTTTTTGGCATGAATACAGGTTGAACCATTTTATTCATCATTTTGGTAAACCTTATATTTCTTTACTGGATGGGATTACTATGGGGGGAGGCGTAGGTATCTCCATGCATGGTAGCCATCCTATTGCCAGTGAACGTTTTGTATTTGCCATGCCAGAAACAGGGATTGGTTTTTTTCCTGATATTGGGGCCAGTTACTTATTAAATAGATGCCCTGGTTTTTTGGGAGTCTATTTGGGATTAACTGGAAATAAATTAGGCCCTCATGACGCCAGGAAAGCAGGTTTGGTAAAACAGGTTGTGTTTAATGAACATATGCAATCAATGATTGATGCTCTAAAAAATGAAGATTTGTCTGAAGATGCATTCAATCGTGTCGATCATTGTATTTCTTCTTTTGCAAGTGATGGTATGTCCACAGAGGCAAGTCAAATCAAACCTTTAATCGATGTTTGTTTCTCCAAGCCTACCGTTGAATTAATAAGAGAGTCGTTACAAAGCACGGAAGGTGTGTGGGCTCTCGGTGTGGATAATACATTACTGCAAAAGTCACCGCTGAGTCTTAAGATAACTCTTGCACAACTCCAGAAAGCGAAAGGTTTATCTTTAGCGGAATGTCTAAAAATGGATTTTGACCTGTCTGGTCATTTTATGCAAGGCAGTGATTTTTATGAAGGGGTTCGTTCATTATTGATTAATAAAGATAAAAATCCTCAATGGAAGCCATCCAGTTTGGATCTGGTGACTGACACCATGGTGGTGAATTATTTTGAGCGCTTGTCTTCTGGATTGGAGTTAATGGTACTGTAGTTTTCAGAATTGAATTGAGAACTATGTATCGACCTACATTGATACACCCCCTTATGGTTGTAGCACAGTTTGAAGCATAATCTGTGATGCAGCCGTAAGGGAGCAGCTAAATACAATCATTTAAAATACTGTCAGTTCAAAAATATCCTAATAAGAAAAATCGTTTTAGGCTTCTACCTGTAAGCAGCGATGATTACTGTATCTATCACAATTATGGGCGAAGTAATATTTTAGGTTAGACACAAATATTCGCTCACCATTTTCCATAAGGAAAATTCGCTCAGGTTGTAATTCGACATAGTTGGAATCCATCAAAATAGCTTTGTAAACACTGCTGGCATTAGCAAATACCCATCTATCCAGAAACGGTAAAATTTTATTAGGATCGTTGGTAAAGAAATTTTGATAAACATCGCTGAATAACTTATTTCTCATTTCATAATTGCTCTTAAAGTAGAAATTACTGCGATCCTGCTTATATTCTACAAATGGCGGTTTATTTGGATTTTTTTTCATGCCAGCCGAGATAGTTAAGGCAACAACAAGAGCTTTTGCAGGTTCAAACGTTAATTTAGTACCTAACAGATCAGAGCCGTTATTTTCTGCCAAGTAAGTATCTAATAGCTGAATAGCATCGTCAGTTAGTGGGTCTAAATAACTATTGATTAGAAACTCAGTGGCAATATTGGTGTCTGGATCATAAGTACAGCTAATATAAGTATTGTAAGTAAACTTATCAGGAGTAAACGGAGCTACTACTTTTTCAAGTATTTCTCCATGCACTTGATCGCAGTCCATTTGCTGTGATTCCAGAGAACCAGAGACGCGAATAATCTGAGTTGGGTAGTCTACATTTCTGGAATTAGGTGGAAGTAAACTAAAGTTGCTTGATTCATTCGAGTAAGATTTTACAAAAGCATTTTTACTAGTTGGAGTTTTAGTTAAAAAGAGGACTCCTTTGTCATTTTGGGGTTGGCTGAATGCACAAATGGGGAGAAAAACCAGTGGAGCAATAAAATGATTGAATCTCATAGCAAACTCCTTTTTTAAATTAAATCCTTTAATTTAAAGAACCAGTTTAGCAGGGAACAGATTAGACCAAATTTTAATCACAAGTGTTCGCATGAAAAAAGGTCTTAATTTTGAGTATACAGGAATCATTTTAATTCGCTATATCATGGATATGGAAAGTTTCTTAATAAATCTGGACTTACGAAAAACTCCAAGGTCAAGGCAAAAAAGGTTTTTTAATGAGGGAATTTAGACAAACTTAGTGACCAAATTAAAAATTTTTATATAGTGATTTGAATTTTAATTTACAATAACGAAGAGATTGGGGTTTTCGTAAGCATCTATAAATAAGGAAATAAGGTAGTGCTCTGTTGGCAATAATAGAGCACTACTAACTTATTGATTGTTAAAGTGAGATCAAATCAGTTCATTTAGGGGTTAGCAAGTTCCAGTATGAGGCAATCGTACCGGTTGAAACTCTTCCTGTTTTGTATTTGGTATTGTCTGATTTGGTTTTTTATCAAAAAGGAAAGTATAATTTTCCGTGTTGATAACTTCTTGTTTAGGTTCAACAATCGGTTCTTTTTGACCATAGGTTTTTGCAATTTTTCTAATATAATCCATGTCTTCGTCGAGATATAAATCAGATTCAATTTCATCATGCTCAAATTCAAGACGGTAGCGGTCATCAAGTTGTTGATTACGATTGGCATGCATATAAATACCGCCAGCGATTAAAGTCGCACAGGCAACAGCAGCAAAGGCGGCTGGAATCGCTATTGCTATAATTGGTGATGCGAAGAGTAGTGGTGGAAGAAACATGCTAATACCACTTAATACAATTAATCCAACCAAGGCGCCCAGACCAATGAGAGGTACTTTAGTAAAACCAAATAAATTTCTATCGGAGTTTGCATACCATGCTGCTCGCTCTTCATTAGTCGGGCACATGTAGTTTAAGCCCCTTCTTTGATAGTCATTGGACCCCATCCAGTAGAAGTTTCCTTCGGCCTCTAGATATTCGCGTGTTTTTTTACGAGCATAAAACTCTGCCCCAACTGCAATCAATGGCATTGCAATCATCATTGCTGGTAATAAGAAGGTAGCCATTGGAACAAAAAAAGCCGTAATCGTTGTTGCAACAGTAAATACCAAGGTTGCCAGTACCACTGGGCCAAAAGTTGCAGCTACGCCCCATGCTATTCCTTGAGCTACTTTATCGTTTGTTCTTAACAAGCTGGTTTGTTGGGGTTGGTGACCTAATAGAAAATAGGGCAAGTTAGCATGTGTTGCAAAAATATCATTCACCACACCGTAAAGGATTCCACTTAAATAAACAGAAGCACCCACAAATAAACCAGATATGATTGCTGTTAACCAAAAGGGGGCGGTAAAAAAAGCAGTGGATATAAACAGTAGAATTATTACAGCAGAAATACCAACACCAATAAATCCATTGCGCAATAATTTATGTAATATATCGTCCTGTGGTAATTCCTGACCTAATAGTCTGGGATTTCTGTACAATATTCTGTAAAAACCATGTTGTTTTAAATAGTTGACAGTAGAACCATCTTTATCTTTTGATTCTAATTCAATAATAAATTTATTAACGAGTTGAATAGCCAGATTTAAATTAATTTCGTTACTTAATTTTAATTGATAATTTTCTATTAATTGATAAATTTCATGCTCTCTGGAAAGCTGTTTTTTGGCATCCTCAAGTAACAAATTCAAAATCTTTATTTGTTGTGATTCACTGAATGCCTGTTTTCCGTATTGTTGCATTGATTTTCTTAATTCTGATTCTGGCGTTGACATATATAGCTCCACAAAAAAGGCATTATTATACTAATGAAAAACAATGTGGTCAATTAGTGTCTAATGGGTTTAAAAAGTGATTATTTTTTGTGGCCCAACTAAGGAGGTTTGAAATAGAGGAATGGATTACTTGATAAAAAACCAATGCCACTTTAATGAATAACGAAAAAATTGTTAATTTTGTACGCTTCCTTTACAATTCACAACATTTACCTAATTACTTAATTCGAGACTCATATGTCTGATTTTTATCAAGACTTTAATAAAAGACGCACATTTGCCATTATTTCTCACCCGGATGCAGGGAAGACTACTGTTACTGAAAAGTTGCTTCTTTTTGGTGGAGCTATTCAATTGGCAGGTACTGTTAAAGGCCGTAAAGCGGATAGACATGCTACATCGGATTGGATGGAAATGGAAAAAGAGCGCGGCATTTCGATAACCACCTCAGTGATGCAATTTGTACATAATCAACATGTAATCAACTTGCTGGATACGCCAGGCCATGAAGATTTTTCGGAAGATACGTATCGTACTCTAACAGCCGTGGATTCTGCGTTAATGGTGATTGATGTTGCCAAAGGTGTGGAAGAGCGGACTGTAAAATTAATGGAAGTCTGTCGTTTGCGTGATACTCCTATTATGACGTTCATCAATAAATTGGATAGAGAAGGGCGAGAACCTATTGATTTACTAGATGAAGTAGAATCGGTTTTAGGTATTCAGTGTGCGCCAATTACTTGGCCTGTTGGCATGGGGAAACGTTTCAAAGGAATTTATCATCGTTATCAAGATATTGTTTATTTGTATCAACAGGGAAGCAATGCAAAAAAAGCTGAGGCAATGCAGATAAAAGGGTTGGACAATCCTCAACTCGACGAGATTATTGGAGACAGCGCAAGCGAGCTGAGAGAGGAAATCGAATTGGTGAAAGGGGCGTCTCATGAGTTTAATATAGACGACTATCTCTCAGGAAAAATGACCCCAGTATATTTTGGCTCAGCAATTAATAATTTTGGTATTAAAGAATTATTGGATGATTTTGTTGAATATGCTCCAGGCCCTCAACCAAGAGCAACTCAAACCAGGGCTATTTATCCTAATGAAGAAGCATTTTCCGGCTTTGTATTTAAAATTCAAGCCAATATGGATCCCAAACACAGAGATAGAATCGCATTTTTGCGCGTTTGTTCAGGTTCTTACAAGAAGGGAATGAAATTAAGCCACTTGCGTATAGGAAAAGAAGTACAAATTTCTAATGCATTAACTTTTATGGCAGGAGACAGATCGCACACAGAGCTTGCTTTATCAGGTGATATTATTGGTTTGCATAATCATGGCACGATTCGTATTGGTGATACTTTTACGCAAGGTGAGCAATTGAAATTTACTGGTATCCCTAATTTTGCCCCGGAATTGTTTCGTCTTGTTCGGTTGAAAGATCCATTAAAGAGTAAAGCATTGCTGAAAGGATTAATTGAACTGTCCGAAGAGGGTGCTACTCAGGTGTTTAGACCGTTAAATAGCAATCAATTGATTTTAGGAGCAGTTGGGGTATTACAATTTGATGTGGTAGCACATAGGCTAAAACATGAGTATAAAGTGGACTGTATTTATGAAGCAGTCAATGTCTCCTGTGCGCGGTGGGTCTATGCTGAGGACGATAAGGCAATGAGCGAATTTCGCACTAAGGCATATGATTATTTGGCTTTGGATGGGGGAGATATGCTTATGTATTTGGCACCTACTAAAGTGAATTTGACAATGGCAGAAGAGCGTTATCCCAAGATTAAATTTTGTTCTACTCGGGAACACTAATCAATTGGATTTTATTTCGAGAAATTTCATTATTTATCATTGTAGGCGGGCTTCGCGGACTGGTGAATCCCCACGAATTTGTACAACTTTAAATGGCAGAATAGATGGGGATGACAGAGGCATTACTAAAATTGTACATTTTCGTGGGAATCTTTCAGTTCGCAGAGTTTGTCTTGACGAAAGAGGGCTCAGTACCAAACTATAATTAAGAATAGACTTCTCAGGAAACTCTACTACAGAGAAGCATTGCTTCGTTGGTACGGTGCTCGAATCCTTATGTACTGACGTGTACACTCTGGTTTGGTGCTCCGTTTCTCCTCGCACTGCTCTCTCTGTAGTGAGTTTCTGAAGAGGTCTAATTATAGAAAAGAGGACTGTAAATTTCTTAACCACATCCCATTGATGTCGGTTTGGAGTATTATTAGCCCAATTCTTTTATGCCGTACAAGTTGCTTTTACAGTATGTGGGCCAGAATTAGTGATTTGTACTTTTGCACCAGATTCAGCGCTTAGTTTTAGAGTGTCACCGGAGTGAACAGTCACTTTCATAGAATTACCTTTAGAAAGGGTAATGCCATTAATTTTACCGGCTTTGGCTAGTGCTTCCGCAAAAAGTTCGTTTGATGGGTCTTCACTAGCAATTTTACAATCTGCTTCTACTTCCCAATACAAATAATTAATGAATACCAGAGGCTCATTAGGTGGAAACTCATACTCTAGAGTGATACCGGGTTGCAGTGTATGAGTAACGCTTGAATGAGTATTTGTAGTAAATACTGCTGCTGCGCATAACATTGTAAAGCCGATTTTTCGTAGCATAGATATATCTCCATTATGAAAAATTAACAGGCTAAGATACATTTATTTTGCTTTATTGGCAAATTAAAGGGCATTTGCGCAGATTAAACCGGGTACCCACCCCGCAGGAGATTTTTATTGATATTTTCAACGGGTTACATTTCTCCTAATGCTTTGGCTATTGATTCGGTCATTATTTTGGCATCTCCAAAAAGCATATAAGTATTGTCATGAAAAAATAAATCGTTTTCTACCCCGGCATAACCTGGCGATAGACTGCGTTTTACGAATAATACGGTTTTTGCTTTTTCAACTTCCAGGACTGGCATTCCGTAAATTGGTGATCCAGGATCAGTTTTAGCTGCAGGGTTGGTGATATCATTTGCTCCAATCACATACGCCACATCACAGGTTGCAAAATCTCTGTTAATTTCACTTTGTTCAAAGACTCTATCATAAGGAATATTGGCTTCAGCAAGTAATACGTTCATATGCCCAGGCATACGTCCGGCAACTGGGTGTATCGCAAAGCGTACGCGAATGGAGCGAGATTCCAGTGCGTCTACAAGTTCTTTGACGGCATGCTGAGCATGTGCCACTGCCATTCCATATCCAGGAATTATAATAACATCCTTGGCATTACTTAACAGGAAAGCAGCGTCTTCACCATTACCTTGTCTTACATTACGTGATTCATTTCCGGAAAGTGCTTGTTTTGTATTTCCAGCTCCACTTATTCCCCCAAAAATGACATTGAAAATAGAACGATTCATGCCAACACACATGATATAACTTAAAATAGCCCCGCTTGATCCAACTAGCGCGCCTGTAATAACTAACAGGTGATTACTAAGGGTGAAACCTATTCCTGCAGCAGCCCAACCTGAGTAGGAATTCAGCATGGAAATGACTACTGGCATATCGGCTCCACCAATAGGGATGATCAGTAAAACACCGATAAGAAAAGACAATCCTGCTAATAGGCTAAAGAGGAGTATGCTTTGATTGCTTACAAAAAGGAAAAGTAAAACCAGAATTGTTAGCCCCATTAGTAAGTTAATGTAGTTTTGAGCGGGAAATCGAACAGGGATGCCTGACATGATCCCTTGTAATTTTAAAAAGGCAATGACAGAACCAGAAAAAGTAATGGCTCCAATTATTAATCCCAGACTCATTTCTATAAGGCTCGCTGTCGCAATTGCTCCTGGTGTGCCGATTTGAAAAGAGGTTGGTGATAAAAAGGCACAATAGGCTACCAGGACTGCTGCCATACCAACTAAAGAATGAAAGGCAGCAACCAGTTGTGGTATGGCCGTCATGTTAATTTTCAAGGCAATAATAGTTCCTATTATTCCACCGGCAATTATTAATGTGATTAAAAGGACATGATGAAAAGTGGTAGGCATCATTAGGGTAGACCCTACGGCAAGAATCATACCCAGAATACCAAGAAGATTTCCTTTTCTTGAAGTGGAAGGACTTGCTAATCCTTTTAAAGCTAATATAAAGCAAATTGCTGCCAACAGATAAAACAGTGGAACTATTGAATTCATTACTGATTCCGTCCTTTAAATCATTATTTTTTATACATGCGGAGCATGCGTTGAGTTACTACAAATCCACCAAAAATATTAATTGAGGTGATAAATATTGCTATACCACCTAGCCAGGTGATGTTTCCAATCAATTCACTTCCCGCAGCAATCAATGCACCGAGAATAATAATACTTGAGATGGCATTGGTTACTGACATTAAGGGTGTATGTAAAGCAGGTGTTACTTTCCAAACCACATAATAACCAACGAAACATGCGAGAACAAAAATGGTCAAGATTGTGATATATGGATTACCAAGTGTGTTAATCTCAGGCATGTTGTTTCTCCTTTACTGCTTGAAAGGGTAGATAAGTCCCCCTATGACAAAGAACAGCTTGTTGAGTAATCTCATCGTCAGGGTTTAAGTTAAATTCAGTTGGATTCTTAGCCAATAGGTTTATTAGATGTACCAGATTATTGGAATAGAGGTCACTTGCAGTAGCTGGTACAAGACCTGCCATATTACTTAATCCTATTATAGTAATTTCACCGTGTTTAATGGTTTTATTCAGAACACTAAGCTCGCAGTTTCCACCTCGAGAGGTAGCAAGATCTACGATTATAGAGCCTGGCTTCATTTGTTCTATAGTGCTTTTATAAATTAAAAGTGGGGCTTGACGTCCAGGTATTAAAGCAGTGGAAATAACAATGTCTGAAATTTTGGCGTATTGATCAATGAGTTCTGCTTGTAATTTTTTATATTCTTCAGTGGTTTCTGATGCATAGCCGGCTGCAGTTTCACTATCTTGTTCCTGACTTACTTCTATGAACTCGGCTCCTAAACTCTCAACCTGCTCTTTGGCAACGCGTCGCACATCAAAAGCATAAACCACAGCACCCAGTCGTTTCGCAGTTGCAATGGCTTGTAACCCAGCTACCCCAGCACCAAGAATGAGTACTTTAGCAGGTTGAATCATACCTGCTGCGGTCATCATCATAGGAATAGCTCTATGAAATTGAGTTGCAGCCTCCAGAACAGCCCTATATCCTGCCAAGTTAGCTTGAGAGGATAAGCTATCCATACTTTGCGCCCGACTTATTCGTGGAATGAGATTCATCGAAAATAAAGTGATTTGTTTGTCCAGGCACCATTTAACAAGTGGGCTAAGGGGATTATTGTCTACGTGGGCAATTATCAAAGCGCCTGTCGATAAACCCTTTAAATTTTGTGGATCAGGTTCGTTAAGACATAAAAGAATTTGAGTTTCTTTTAGTAATGTGCTTTTACTGTCGAAGATTTTGGCGCCAGCTTTTTCGAACTCTTCATTAGCAAAATCTGAATCAAGGCCAGCATTTTTTTCAATGCCGACTTCATAGCCTAATTTTATGTATTGCTTGACTGAGTTGGGAGTAATAGCTACTCGTGTTTCCTGATCAGATTCCAGCAGGGTTGCAATCATCATGGGAAAATCCTTCTTACCGTTATAGTTCTATCCTATTGTAATTTAGAATAATTTTCTACAGCATAAAATATTAATTTTGTATTTTTGAACTCAGAAAAAGCAGGGGGATTAGAAATGATAAGGGCGTATCAAATACGCCCTTGTTGTTAATTTGGTATAGACAGCAAGATTGAGTACAGTCCTGTTACTAAGGGTGGATTCCTCAGGAGTGCTTTTGGCTTCTCAGTCTAGTGCTAAGCTTGCACACCACACTCTCAATCTGGCCTCCAAAAATGTGCTGTTGGCTGAACAATGTTTACCGTCTATGATTCAATATTAGGCTAATATTGCAATTATTTCCACTTGATTATTACTATAAATTGCAAAGATTTTGTTAAACAGCATTTAGGCTTTATGCTTTCTTACTAAAGAGTGTTCCATTAAAAAGAGATGGAAAAGGTCTTCTGGAAGCATGGTTACCATTCCCTGTTCTTAGGAATATTTGTGTAAAATATATTTTTCCTTTTTCATCACGAGCGATACCGATGCCAGTAAGATCATAGTTGCCAACTATATTTCTTTTGTGTCCTGGACTGCGCAACCAATTTTTAACGACATCCTGTGCATTTTTATAGTTGTAGGCGACGTTTTCGGCACCTGCATTAGAGTTTTTAATTTGCGAATGTAATCTGTCAATGCGGTCTTTAAAATATTTATGGCCGAAGGGGATGGAGTGTTTGGCCATATCAACGGAATGATTTTTTGCTTCTTTCACGAGGCTGTTATCCATTTTGAGAGCAGATAGGCCGTGCTGCTGCCGGTAGTTGTTGATATATACTAATATTTCATTTTGAATTGCAGTGTCATTCGCAGTATTTTTTGTATTGGACGCTGCATAAGTGGGCAAGAAGAGGCCATATACCAGCACAGCCAATATTGTTATTAATTTACCTTTTGTCAGATTCATATCAAATCCTCATAATTTATTGTTAAGAACTAAGGAATAATTTTGATCTGAATGGTTACTAAAAAACAGGCATTTGTCCAGTAGTTGTAAGAACTAAAAATTCACTAATTGATTTTAATTTATTTAATTTGATCTTAATTTTTTTAAAAATAGGAATGGCTTCATTCGCAATCCAACAATTAGACGAAGAGTGAGGTTACGAAAGAGGTCTAATTTAAATAAGTGAGCATTTAATACAATGAAACCTGACATCCTTTATACTCTTTGAGTTATATTTTTTTACTCAATTTTTCGATGGCTTCATCAATTTCTTCGACTTCTCCGGAGTAATGGTAATAAATACGATTGTTTGGACAATCAATAATGCATAATTGTTCTTTAGGTTGGTTGTCAAATTGTTTGAATATCCAGTAAATAGCTTGAGAATGATCATTTTTTACTTCTTTTAATAGATCAACCATCTTATCTTCTTCAATTTCAGAATGTGTACAAACTAAGCCCGCCGAAGAAAGAGTGATTTTATACGCAAAATGTTTTTCTTTCATGATGACACTCCATTCAATTCATCATATTAAAAATGGTTTTAAAGACCAATTTAAAAGGCTTGATTGATTAAATTATAGTCGCTAATGCCTGATAAAGATAAAAAATTTAAATAGAATAATGCAGAAAACAATCCAGCAGTCAGAGAGTCACAAAAAAATTATAGAAAAGAGAGCTAAAAAGAGGAACAAAGGGCACCATATATTTCAAAAATATTAGTGTTCTATAATTTAAAAGAATGGATATAAATTAATGGGCATTGGATAACATGGCTTCATCCAAGTATTACAAGGAAAGTATGACATTGCTATTTGAGGGATCTCGAAGAGCAATTCCGTTCAATATTATATTAGCTACCTTGCTTGCTTTTGACCTTATTTATAATGATGTGCCCATATTGATAATAGGGGGCTGGTTTTCCGGTATTTTATTTATAAGTCTGGTAAGAAGTTTTTTCTGTTGGAAAATAATTAAGCAGGGAGTCGACAAAAATAAAATACCACTTACATTAATCAAATTTTGCCTTCTTACTCTGGTCACGGGCAGTATATGGGGAGCATGTTACTTCATTACTCTGCCTTATTTAAATGAACTTCATGAATTTATTATTATTTTGGTATTTGGTGGAATGTGTGCCGGGTCAATTGCTTCATTATCTATTTATTTACCGGCTTATTATGCCTATGTCCTTCCGATGCTTTTACCCGTGATTGTTTATAATTATGCATTGTTAAATGTCGATAGAACTATTTTGGCAACCATGTTTCTGCTATTTGTTGTTATGCTTATTATTTCTGCAAAAATTAATAAAAGGTTACTCAATGAAAATTTTCAATTGTTTAATGAAAAAGAACTATTAATTAATGAATTGAAAGTGATATCAATAACGGATTCTTTATCAGGATTATATAACAGGCGATATTTTGAAATCACCTTTCCACAGGAGTTTAATAGAGCAAGACGTAATAAATATTTTTTAAGCCTAGTATCTATGGATGTAGATAATTTTAAATTAATTAATGATAATTTTGGACATCCCTTCGGCGATAGGTTTTTAATTAGCGTCGCTGATTTTTTAAAAAAAATATTTCGGCGTTCAAATGATATAATATTTCGGTTAGGCGGCGATGAGTTCGCAGTAATCATTGCTAATCAGCCAATCAAAGAAACAATATCGATTTGTCGATCAATTAAAAATCACTTTAAAACAGAAACTTTGAATCGTGACTATCATTCCAATGAACTATTACTAATGAATAATGTTACTTTAAGTATGGGAATTGTTAATATTCATTTTGAAAGTTCATCTAATATAGAATACGCCATTACTTTGGTAGATGAGGCATTATATCAAGCTAAAAAAAATGGAAAAAACAGAATTGTAGTAAAAAGTCTGTATTAATATCATACTATTCTATAGTTTAATTAGACCAAAATTTAACTTCCTTCCTTTATTTCCAATTTAATTAGAAGGGTACCTCGGGAGTTGTTTGCCGCATTAAAGATTTATAAATTGACAGTAAATCCTAATAAAATTCCATGTAAAACGGGGATATTTGAAACGCTGCCAGTTTTTGAGTTGAAGTTTAATTTGACATTAGGATCATTACCAAAAACTCCTTGATACAACAAGCTCAAGCTGGCCAAAGCAGTAATGGGGTATCCAAAACCAGCTTGAATCTCTCCCGCTAGTTGTGAAATTTCATTTATGGGGTAGAGTTCAACTTGCCAGTTTCGGTAAGCTACGCCTCCTTTAAATTGGGCAAAAAAAGAGCTCCCGAATAATGGATCGCTTTTGGCAGTGACTAATAAATCCAGCATTGGACTAAGATTAGTTTTTACTGGTAGCCAACCTAGGACAGTTAATGTGTCACGTGGGATATTTAAACGCATTTTATTCCCATTTTGCACTCCAAGCTCTAATCCTAAAGCAAAATCCCCACTAAGCAATAATTCATTACCCAAAGCCAAACGGCCTAATGCTGTTTTTCCGTCTTTGGAGTACACATGTTGATATCTGCCACTTCCAAAACTGGCGATAATTGTCCATGGTTGATCTTGAGAAGTAGGCTCAGGATAATAACCATCAGCAAATACGTTGATTGATAATAAAATTCCTATTGTAATTGCTTGTAATTTCATTCTCATCTTTCATATCCCTGATTGAATTGGTTAATTCTGAAAGTGGTCTTACTAAATGTATCTTATATGAGCCAGCAGTAGTCTTTCACAAGAGATATGATTTTATCATTCGAAGCTGAATCCAAACGATAATCATATCCTTACATTCTGTGAATGATAACCAGGAAATGTAATTTGGCGGAGAGAGAGGGATTCGAACCCTCGATACGTTGCCGTATACACACTTTCCAGGCGTGCGCCTTCAACCACTCGGCCACCTCTCCAAACGGGCAAGCTTATACTTGTCGGACAATAAAAGCAAGACTATGGCTACTATTGAAGAGATTTTCTATATCAATAATTTAATAGTTTTATTTTTGTATGGCAATGAGTAGAAAAGTGTTCTTTTAGAATTAATACGTCATGTATGAGGCGCAATGTTCAATTAATATTGATTTTGCTCTAAATTCAATGTATTTTGCTGCTTTTTTTGGGGAAAAATTAATGACACTACAGCATTCCATACAAAAAGGGGTATCCGATTTTAGTTTTATTATTGGTACTGGTTTAAAATATGGCGGCGCAGGCGGTCTTTTGGTTATGGCTGTTGTAGGAACAGTCGCTATTGATATGGTATTGCTTGCTGCTGCAGAAAGAAATCATAACAGTTTTTTAACAGGCTTCATATTAGGCTCTATGTTTTCCAGGGGTAATATGGATCCTGTTCCACTTTTAATTGCTTCGCCTATCACATCGGCAGTTGCTGTTGTATTATCTGTTGCTTTAGGTGTTCCTGGCGTTGGACTTGCTATATTAGCAGGCTGGACTTTAGCTGCTACTTTATTAGCTGTTGGCAGTGGGCTAGAGGCATTGGCGAAATCTATTGATCCTGATCCGGAACCAGAGTATTCCAGTTCTTGTTTATGTTTTTGATAATTGAAGAAAAAGATATTCCTCCTCCCTTTACTGATTTTTGGCCGCGGCTTATGCCTCGGTCTGTCTGATCAATAAATCAAATGTTGATTATTCTCTGAAATAAGTTCGATATCTTGTAGCGGGGTGCCTAGTTGCTGTTTAAGTAGCTCTAAATCGGCGGTTCTTACTGTGCATAATGTGGTAATAGCCACCAGGTCAACCAAGGGGCTGAACCCGAGCGGCCAGGCGGGTAGGCGAGGTGCAGCAACGGCATGAATAGTATCATCACGCAATATTCCAAAATTGACACCTAAACCACATTGATCCTTCGAAAGAGGAAACCAAGTCTCGTACTGATTTGTACTCCAGTTATAAAATATAAATGTACGAAGAAAATTTTCTTTATCAAATGTTGGCAATGGGTAAAATGGTGTCTCAGGGTCACAATAATGTTGTGCCACATGGGATGGTAAAAGTCTTTGAGCCCCTCCAACTACTTTGCACCAATAAGTTTCGCGCTGGTTTGCGTTCCAGTGATTATAATTAGTTCCATACGTTTTCAGAGCCTCTTGCAGAGGCTTAAAGTCAAAATGCTTCTCAGTATGCGTTTTTCCATCAAGCGTATAACTAATACCATTTTCTTCAAGGGAATTGAATTGATGAAGTAATGCTTCTCTAATCTTCTCACCATCCTCATTTTTAGGAAGACAACGAATCATCATCGGTGCCATATAGCGTACATCCAGGGCCCAGAGTGTATACTCAAAGGCTGTAATGTTTTTAAAGGTTCTACCTGAATAATCCGTTACTGTGCCTCGTTCTAAAAGTAATTCTGGATGAATTTTCAGAAGCTGCTCTACTTTGTCTTGATTCCCAAAAGCAACGTATTCCAATAGTTTTGTGACTAACAGTTGAGGTTGGCGAAACATCCTATAAAAATCATTGGACATTTGAACAAAATTGTCCTGCCCCTCTTTTGGCATGTTTTTCCCAATTTTGACAATGATTTCTGAGGGTACCCACATATCTAATGGTTTTAACAACTTGTTTTCATTTGTCATAATAATACCATCAACACAGTGTGACTTAATTGTACAGCAAGTCGAAATTAAGTGAAACTTATAGAATGGTTATTTTGCGATTTGCAGCTGCCTGGATTGAATTGAAAATAGAATTACCGAAATAATTGAGTACGACTTATTTCAGTAGGAATGAGGTTCTGGATGAACACTTTGGTGAACATCCAGGTTTTGCAACACACATTAATCAGCAATTTTGCTTTCTAAGAGTTGTAAGGGGTGTTTAAATGAGTCTCTTTATTATCTGTATCGATTTGGTCTATATTTTTTTGACGTGTGGTTTTGAAAAATCTTTGGATAGTGCAGGCAGCGAGAGCCTCACTTTCCTTCAATATAGCTTTTAATCCCTCTCCCCAGGAGCTATCTTGTTTTATACAAAATGCAACAGGATTTTCAAGTTCAGACTGGCAATTTTCAATAAGCTTTTCATAGTCGTTCAGATGAGTATAGAGTCTCTTTATTGTGCGAGATAACATGAGTGAGGCTGTGTAGAATGACCGGAGATAATCATCTTGATCCGGATTTTCTTTAATAGCATCCTGTAAAGATTTCTCTTTATAAGATTCATACATAACGGTTATTGCCTCATCAAAAACAGGAGAGTGTTTACTCCCATAAATGGCTGATACAACAAATCGGTGTTTGGCAAATAATTCGCCCCAAGTTTCTTTAGGCTGTGCTAAAAAGTCAGGGGCACCCTCTAGTGGTTTCAGGCTTTCTATGGGAATGATATCGGTATCAAAGTAGAACCCGCCGTCATTATAAATTTTAACAAACCGAATGAGATTAGATACAGTTGCATACGCTTTTTCGTTTAGTGCTCGTTTGGCTTCCTGGAGCAGGAATTCCTGCCTTTTATCTTGAACATCAAAACAACTGGTCCAGTGTAGAACATTAACGCCTGGAATTTGTACATAAGAGGAGTTCTCATCAGTAATAAAATTTATCTGATAGTCAGGGTTTAACTTGGCCCAATTTTTTATATGAAGATAATACTTATACGGAAGACGTTGGGGACCTACCCAAATTATATTGATCTGCTTATACATTGTGTTTGAAATCCTTAAACATGATTTTGCCCATACATTAGTCATTTAGAGCAAAAAAGTCAAAAAGATATTATAAAAGTGGCAATATTTTTTATACTTGTGCTTTTTGATTAACACATACAAAAGTTGTCTTTGATCAAGAACAATTAGTGAACTCATCTGTCATCAACCTGAAGTAGTTTTACAGGGCACTTGCACAATAAAATTACTCCATTCGGCAATGGTTTTATAAATTTTTGTATATACTATATATTAATCTGATTCATTAAATTTTAGGATTGAATCATGTATCTACGGTTATTTCTTTTGTCTTTGTTGTCATTAATGACGAACCCGCTTTGGTCTTTTACTTGCGTTTATACTTTAGCTAAAGACAGTTGCTGGACGGATTATAACGTTACTGTAGATGTGATTGAAGATTCGACATCAAAAACTTTATTGACAGTTACAGCCCCGAAAGGAAAATCGTGGGCTAGAGGTACCTTCAATTGTGAGCCAGCAGAAGGTTTAAGATATGTGGCGCAATTTTCACCTGTGTTTTGGCAAAACGATGCTGGCAAGACTTATCCAGCATTAAGAAATTGGTATTTACCAGCGAAAGTTAATCCTGGAGATGTAGCATGGACTATACCAATTTGTTTTCCAGCTGATTTTGCTCAAGTACCATTTCCACCAAATGTAGCAGGGAATTGTAAATGTGATTTCGAGAATATTCCGGACCCTAAACTTTAATTCCATGTGACTGAGATTATCTTTAAAAATTATCGGAGTGGTTTACCCTCCCACTAATCTGGCACACTTGGCTTAGCGAAAGATAAATCGGCCTGATTAGCAAATTTTTAGTCTATTTATAGTAAGTGATTGGCAGGGCATAGCCATACTGATTATCTTTGTGTATGATTTCATGCCATATTTTAAGATGGAGCGAACAAGTGATTACAATAAGAAATAAAATTGGACAAATGTTGATCATGGGCTTTCATGGTTCCGAACTACATGACCATAGTCCAGTCGCTCAGTGGCTAGCCAATGATGGTTTGGGAGGAGTCCTGTTATTTGATAAGGATCTTTCAACAGGAGTGTATGGAAAGAATTTAAAGAATCAAGTACAGATAAAACAATTAATTCGACAGCTCAATCACTATGCATCAATGATATCAGCATCTAATGACAACTTGCCTTTATTAACTGCGATAGATTATGAAGGTGGGGTTGTTGACAGACTAAGCAAAATAGAAGGTTGCTTGCCTACTATGAAAGCTAAGGAGCTTGCTCGGTTATCCAGTGATGATTTTGATGAAGAAGTAAATCAAATGGCCGCTACATTGAAGTCATTAGGGTTTAATTTAAATTTTGCTCCAGTTGTTGATTTAAATATAACTGATCATGAAGGAATTATTGGGAAGTTGGGTAGGAGTTTTTCTACTAATCCAGAGGTCATTATTCATTTGGCTAGACAGTTTGTTAATGTCTTTGGCCGATATGGTATTGTTTGTGCGTATAAACATTTTCCTGGCCATGGCAGTGCCCAGGGAGACACTCATGAGGGATTTGTAGATGTTACAGATACTTTTCAAATGGATGAGTTGGTTCCTTATCGTAATTTATTAAAAGATCTTTCTAACCCAGTGATGGTGATGACGGCGCATGTTATTAATAAGCATCTGGATAGCAAAGGATTACCAGCTACTCTATCTTATGAAATTTTAACCTTATTGTTACGTGAAAAAATGGGATATGATGGGATAATCATCAGCGATGATTTACAAATGCATGCTATCTCAAATCATTATTCATTAGATGAAGCTCTTTGCCTTACCATCAATGCTGGTTCTGATATGATAATATTTGCAAATCAGCTGGGTACTATTACTGCTCCAGAAGTTATCGATATTATTGAACGATTGGTAATTAATAAACAAATTACTACCCAACGTATTGATGAAGCATACAGAAGAATAGTTCGCTTAAAGCAGCAAATTGCATGTAAAGAATTAATTAACACATGATGTTCAAATTTCGTGAGGACTCGTAATCTTCTGAAAAATAAGATATCCATGACCTGACATTTCAATTATTGTTAAGATCTGGCTTCAGCACGAACCTAAAGTTATTCTTTGCAGAGCGGAGGTTTCCAAGCGATTTTTTAATATTACCTGTCCTATTAGATATAATTAAACAGTTTATATATTCTATTGACTCTGAGGGAAATTGTGTTACAATATGTATTCAAAATGAACAATATCAGTTATGGGTGACGGCTTTTATGTCAATTCAATCGTTATATCATTTCAATTCTTCATTCTTTCACCTCATTGACCCAGCCGTTTGTTGTTGCTGTTGTTAATCACACTTCACATACTTTATTAATTAATGTTTTAAGGGTTCAGTCATGTGTGCAGCACAGCATCAAAAAAATAAATTTATTTTTAGCACTCCATTAATCTATGCGGTAATGATTGGGTTAGGCATAATAAGTGGTATCTCCGATTTACCTTTTTTAAAGGAAATAGGGCTGTTGATCTCGGATTTGTTTATTAAATTATTCAAGTGCATTAGTTTACCAATTATTTCCTTATCAATTATTGTTACTTTGGCTAATTATCAAACGGATAATTTGATGAAAAGGGTATGGCAAAGAACGATTAAGTATACATTTGCCACAACTTTAGTGGCAGCTTTAATCAGTTGTTTGTTGTATATCTTGATTCATCCAAGTACTGTTCAAGTCAATTTGGATGCAGGAAACTCAAAATCTACCAGTAGTCTAGGATATCTTGGATATCTGAGTAATATTATACCTACGAATTTATTATCTCCATTTTTAGAGCAGCAAGTTATGGGGGTACTGTTATTGAGTATTGTTATAGGTTTTGCTGTTCGACAAATACCTGAAACCGATTCGCGAGACACTATCATTCGATTTTTCCGCGGTGCTCATGGGATGTTTATAGTCATGACGCGATGGATAATCAAATTAATACCTTTAGGGTTATTTGGCTTTATTACTTCTACTGTTATTCAGTTGCGGTCAGGGATGGATATAAGAGGGATTGGTCAATACCTGTTGATTATCGTTTTAGCTAATTTGATTCAAGGGTTAGTTATTCTGCCATTGTGGCTTAAGTCAAACGGTATTAAACCATTTTCATCCATGAGGGCGATGTTGCCCGCTTTATCCGTTGCATTTTTTTCCAAATCATCAGTTGGAACTTTACCAGTTACAATGAATACAGTGGAAACTAATTTGAAGGTCAATCCTCAAATTAGCCGTTTTGTTTTGCCGTTGTGCACAAGTATTAATATGAATGGATGCGCAGCTTTTATTTTTGCTACGGTTATTTATCTTATGCAAAGTCATGGTATACAAGTGTCTTATGCCACTATGGGGATATGGGTTTTTGTATCCACTATAGCTGCGATAGGTAATGCTGGTGTTCCCATGGGGTGCTTCTTCTTGAGTGTTAGTTTATTATCCAGCATGAATGTGCCTATCACTTTAATGGGGGTTATTTTACCCTTTTACGGTTTGATTGATATGTTGGAGACTTCTTTAAACGTATGGTCTGATGCTTGCGTAACGAAAATAGTAAATGACAAAGCAGAAAGTCATAGTGAAGGCGAGAGGCTCAAATCAAAAGAGCGTTCCATATTAAATGCGGAATTAGGTTGAGAACATCTTGTAGAGTTTATTGGCAAAATTATTCCAAGGACTCTATATATCAGGTGTCGTTGTTCACGACTTGTTAAATATAGTGTTTTTAATGTTAGCCTTAACTGATTTATTAGGAATTATGGCATATGGTATACTGTTCACTCTGAGCTATTATACATCCGCTCCCTTATGGTCGCGGCGCGGCTCTGGTTATAATGGTTGAACTAACTGAAACCGATACTTAATTAATTAATAATTTTTCGCAAATTGCAAAATACATGGCTTCGAGTGTATGTAAATCTTTTAGAGAAACACATTCATTCACTTGATGAATAGTGGAATTAACAGGTCCTAATTCTATTACCTCAACTCCATATGGAGCTATAAAGCGTCCATCAGAGGTGCCGCCACTGGTTGAAAGCTCTGGCGCTTTTCCGGTATGTTCAAGCACCACTTGTTTACAGTTTTCCAATAAGACACCTTTATTAGTTAAGAACGGTTCTCCGTTTAATCGCCATTCTATGATAGGAACCAGGTTTTGGCGTTTAAACGCTTTGAGTACATTGTCTTTTAACATATCTTCAGTCTGTTCTGTTGAATATCTAAAGTTTAAATGCAGGTTAATTTCTCCGGGGATAATGTTACCAGCATGTCCACCAGAATGGATGTAGGTTATTTGCATTGACGTAGGAGGGAAATAGGCGTTTCCTTTGTCCCATTCTTTAGAGGTTAATTCTGCTAAAATCGGGCTAATTTTATGAATAGGGTTTTCAGCCAGATGTGGATAGGCGACATGTCCCTGTTTTCCACTCAAGCTTATTTTTGCACTTAAAGATCCACGCCTGCCTATTTTAATTACATCACCTACTCTAAGAGTACTGGAAGGTTCACCTACAACACAATAATCAATACGAATACCTTGCTGCTCTAAATTTTGCATCACGTAAGGGGTGCCCAAATTGAATTCATCTCCTTCTTCACCACTGGTTATGAGAAATCCTAATCTTCCTGGAAAGGATGGATAGGTTTCGATAAACCTCCTGGCCATATGTAGCATACAAGCCAGACTGCCTTTCATGTCAGCGACTCCTCGCCCATAAAGCATTTCAGTTTTCTCTTCAAGCAAGAAGGGTTCAGTATCCCATTTCAATAACTCACCTACGGGGACTACATCTGTATGACCTGCAAACACTAATAAAGGCCCAATTTTGCCATAACTGGCAAAAAAATTAGATACTGGTCCGTTATCCATCTGTTGGCATGTAAATCCCAATTGTTCGAGAAATTGAATCATATAATTTTGGCATCCAGCGTCTTCTGGTGTGATGGAAGGCAAACTTATGAGGTCAGTCAGGATTTTTTTAATATCGGTCATCTTAATTAGCTCTTAGTAATTCATTAATACTCACTTTTGCACGAGTTTTTTCATCGACCTGTTTCACAATAACAGCACAATATAAACTGTGACTTCCGTCGCTGCTTGGTAAATTACCTGCAACCACTACTGAGCCTGCTGGAATCCTGCCATAGCTTATTTCCCCGGTGAGGCGATTGTAGATTTTCGTACTTTGGCCTAAAAATACTCCCATGGATATCACGGAATTTCTTTCCACAATCACTCCTTCTACCACTTCAGAGCGAGCGCCAATAAAACAATTATCTTCAATTATGGTCGGGTTAGCTTGTAAAGGTTCTAATACACCTCCTATCCCTACTCCACCCGATAAATGTACGTTCTTGCCAATCTGAGCACAAGAACCAACGGTTGCCCAGGTATCAACCATCACTCCTTCATCAATGTAGGCTCCTATGTTGACATAAGAGGGCATTAATACAGAGTTTTTTGCAACATAAGCTCCGCGACGCACCATAGCATGAGGCACTATCCTTACCCCTGATTGTTGAAATTGGTCATTAGTGTAATCAGTATATTTTAGTGGTACTTTATCGTAAAATTGGCAAAAACCTGAGTCTATGATTTGATTCGAGAAGACTTTAAAAGACAAGAGTACCGCTTTTTTCAGCCATTGATGAACTATCCATTCGCCATCGATTTTTTCAGCTACTCTGAATTGGCCATTATCAAGACCGAACAAAACCTCATTGATGGCATTTATGAGGTCTGAAGACGCATTATTGACGGATAAGGTTTGACGGTTTTCAAACGCTTGCTCAATAAGAGCTTGAAGTGAATTCATATTTTATTCCTGTAAAGAGGCTATTAAATTATCTTTTACTGCCCATTGTTCATTTAACCATTCTTTGAAAGCGTTTTGGGCTTGAGAATCATTAGTAAGATTCACAGATGTAAATTGTGTGGGAATAGGTAATTGACGAATAATAATTTTAACTTTTTTAACCCGCTTACAAAGAAAATCCCAAAGAGAATGGTTTTTTTCTGCATAGACGATGGTTACATCAATCAGACTTTTGATTTGTTGTCCCATAGAGTTAATGATAAAACTGATGCCACCAGCTTTCGGTTTCAGTAGATAATTATAAGGAGATTGTTGTTGCTCTTTTTTTATTTTAGTAAAACGAGTTCCTTCTACAAAATTCATAATAGAAGCAGGAGTTCTCTTAAAAGTTTCTATGGCCTTACGGGTTGAAATTAAATCTTTTCCTTGTTTATGAGGTTTTTTGGCTAAATACTCCTTACTGTAGCGCTTCATAAATGGGCAGCCCATGGCCCACCATGAAAAACCTAGTAGAGGAACCCATTTTAACTGATCTTTAATAAAGAATTTTAAAACAGGTATTTTTCTATTAAATAAACGTTGAAGAATAACAATATCCAACCAACTTTGATGATTAGCAACGACTAAATACCAATCCTTGGTAGTTAAATTGTTTAATCCAGAGATTTCCCAATGTATTTTCTGTGCTTTATCTACATAAAAGTTATTTATTCCACACCAAAATATGGCAATCTGATCAACGCAACGAGTGCAAAGGGATTGCCAATGTTTATTGGGGAATAATTTCAATAATCCGATAAATAATATGGGGACAAAGCAAAGAGTAGTGGACACAATCAGGGCCAAGATAGCCACAATTGCATGGAGCTGTCCGCCATTTTTTTTATTAATTTGCATGGAATACTTCTCCTATGTACATCGGTTTTATTTATTGGCAATAACCATGACTAAAGTTTATTTTTTAACTTAAGGCATATTCCAGATCGGTCCTTAGATCATCAATATATTCAATACCCACAGACAATCGTATCAAACCATCTTCTATGCCCAAAGCTTTGCGTTGTTCAGCCGGGATAGAAGCATGGGTCATTATAGCTGGGTGTTCAATCAAGCTTTCTACACCGCCCAGACTCTCAGCCAAAGTAAATAATTCACAACGGGCTAAAAATCGTTTTGCGTCTTCTAAATTTCCTTTAAGCACCATCGATATCATACCACCGAAATCATTCATCTGCTCTTTCGCGAGAGAATGTTGAGGATGACTTTTTAATCCTGGGTAAATCACTTTTTCGACTCTTGGGTGTGTGCTCAGCCAATTGGCTAGATGATTAGCGTTTTCGCAGTGCCTTTGCATGCGCAGGGATAATGTTTTTAGACTTCTTAATACCAGGAAACTGTCGAAAGGACCAGCAATGGCGCCGCATGAATTTTGTAAGAAGGCGATTTTATCAGATAATGCCGGGTTATCACCGACAACAACAACACCACTTACTACGTCAGAGTGCCCATTTAAATACTTTGTTGCTGAATGAAGAACTATGTCAAATCCAAGCTCAAGAGGGCGTTGAATCCAGGGAGTGGCAAAAGTGTTATCCGCAACCGTAATTAAATTATGCCGTTTTGCAATAGCGGCAATTTCACGTAAATTGGCTAGTTTTAACATAGGATTAGAAGGTGTTTCTAACCACAATAGTTTTGTTTTGGTAGTGATTGCTGCCTCAATATTTGCAGGATCAGACATATCAATAAAAGAAAAAGACAAATTAGACGTTCGTGTTTTTACCTTATCAAAGAGCCGAAAAGTGCCACCGTACAGATCATCCATAGCAAGTACATGATCCCCCGAATTTAACAAATCAATGACCGTATTGATAGCTGCCATTCCCGAAGCAAAAGCAAATCCTTTTTGACCAGACTCAAGGCTTGCTATGCAATCTTCATAAGCCTTTCTGGTAGGGTTTTGAGTACGTGAGTATTCATAGCCAAGATGTTCACCAGGAGCAATTTGTTTATAAGTGGAGGTGGCATAAATAGGTGTCATAACCGCTCCAGTACTTTGACATGGTTCTTGACCTGCATGGATGGCGCGTGTATCGAAATGAGTCTTATTCATTTTTTTTCCCATAAAAATATTTAAATTCAATGAAATAGAAATATACGACCGGAAAATAGTTTAAAAATTATACTTTTGGCTCTTTTTTTGCTAAAGTTCATAGTATACCTGCCGATATTTTTATAGGGTCATTCTAGAGAGGGATGCATGCGTAGGCAAGAAATCAATTATGAAAAAGTTGCCAGGGCCGCAGAAAAAATAAGAAAAAGAGGCATAGAACCATCCGTAAATGAAATCCGTGATGAACTTGGACTAATGGGAAATCATCCCCAATTATCAATTTTGTTAGAAGAGTGGTATCACAATCAACCAGAATTTAAACGGAAAAGCAACACGCCTTTGACTGAGAATATCAATTTAAATACGGATGAAATACTTGAAAAGAATATAGAACTTGAAAAATCAATTTCTCTGTTACGAGCAACGCTGGAATCCACTGCAGACGGTATTATGATGGTGAATGGCCATGGAGCAGTAGTGGATTGGAATCAAAAATTTGTTGAAATGTGGCGAATTCCTTCTTATATGATGGAATCAGGTAAAGAGAGCATTAGTTTTGAATATATACTTGAGCAACTCACAGACCCCCAATCTTTAATTGCAGATGTGCAATATCTTTATCAAAATCCGGAATGGCAAGGCGAATTGCCTGAGCTTCATTTTAAAGATGGTCGGATTTATGAGCGTTTTACTCAACCACAGCGTGTTGGTTCACAAATTGTAGGCCGTGTATATAGTTTCCGTGATGTCACTCAAAAAAGGATGGCCTTGGATGAGTTACGAATACGTGAGCGAGCGATTGAGGCTAGCACGCACGGTGTTGTGATTATCGATGTGACAAAAAATGAGAACAAAGTAATTTATGTGAATAGGGCTTTTGAAAGAATTACTGGATATCTAGAGCAATATGCTTTAGGTAAAGGCTTGTTTACGTTATTAGGCTCAAATTTAGAGGAAGTGAACCACAAGCGAATTGAGCTTGCTATTAGGGAAAGCAAAGAAGAAACCATTGAAATGGAAAGTGTGAAGCGTAATGGGGAGGTATTTTGGTGTGAAATAAGTGTTGCACCCGTTAAAGATTCTTTTGGTTATGTGAAACATTATATCTGTATTTTGAATGACATCACCCAACGTCGTGATATGGAAAATCAATTACTGTTGCAAGCAACTTATGATTCACTGACCAATTTACCAAATCGCGTTCTATTAATAGATAGGGTTGAGCAAGCTATTTTACAAGCGAGAAAAAACAAGACTATTTTGGCTTTTTTATTTTTAGATTTGGATCGATTTAAACTGACCAATGATACCTTGGGTCATAGTATGGGGGACAAGTTATTACAAGCAATTGCAAATAGATTGTTAATTGTTACAGAAGATTTTGATACTGTAGCCAGATTAGGGGGTGATGAGTTTGTTATATTACTCACTGATATAGATAACATGCTCGAAGCTGAGACAATAGCACAGAATATTTTGAAATCTATAGAAAAACCGATACAAATCGATCAACATAGTTTGAAAATCACAGGTAGTTTGGGTATCAGCTTTTATCCACGCGATGGTGATGATTATGAATCCTTGATGAAAAGTGCCGATCTGTCTATGTATCATGCAAAGGATACGGGAAGAAACAACTATCGAGTCTATGAGCCCGAAATGAATAGGCGAGTTATTAATCATATGCAATTAGATAATGCGTTACGAGATGCTTTAAAAAATGATGAATTATTTTTAGTTTATCAGCCATTGATCGACTTAAAATGCTCAAGAGTAATTGGATTTGAAGCTTTAATGCGTTGGCATAGCAAGATATTAGGACTGGTTAGCCCGGCAGATTTTATACCGATGGCAGAGGAAAATGGTATGATTCTGGAAATGGGTGAGTGGGCGATGAAAGAAGCCTGCTCGCAAATAAGACAATGGCATAAAGCTGGTTTTAAAAATCTGAGTATTGCAGTAAATATTTCTGGAAGACAATTTCGGCAAAAGAACTTGCCTGAGGTCGTTTCACGAGCATTAAAGAGTACTGGTTTGCAATCGAAGTTTTTGGAACTTGAATTAACTGAAAGTTTGTTGATTGAAGACATAGATCATGTTGTGGATACTATGTATGCCTTAAAGGACATGGGAACAAAGCTGGTTATAGATGATTTTGGTACTGGATATTCCAGCTTGTCTTATTTGAAGCAATTTCCCGTTGACAAATTAAAGATTGACCGTTCATTTATTAGTGAAATGGCATCCAATCAAAATGACGCTGCTATTGCCAAAGCGATTATTAACCTGGGACATAGTCTAAATCTTCAGGTCTTGGCTGAGGGTGTTGAAAATGAATTTCAAAGAGATTTTGTTACTTCTCATGGATGCGACTATGCCCAAGGATATTTTTATAAAGCCCCAGACACACCTGAAAATATATTAGAATTTTTAAAAAACTTATCCGAGTCGAAAATTAAATAAATTCAGGGCGTGTTGACACACCCTGATAATCTCCCTGATTTTTATCCTGATCTTGGTTAAAATCTCATATAGTCCAAAAAATTAAGACATCTATCACATAAAAAATTGTCAAGTGATTTTATAGTCTTTTTTGACTGATAGAATGAGTGGTGATCTATCAGAATAGAATATCAAAGTTCAAATCGTTTCATATCCCGCCTTAAATCGGTATGGTTTTTGCAGTAAAGTAAATGAATCAAATAGATTTTACTTGATGCATTTATATTCTCTCTTAGGTTGTTTTTATGAGAGACAATTAAATTGGACAACTAAAAATTATAAGTTGTTCCTGAGGATTATTATTGAGTGATATATATACTTATTGGATTAATTGAGATTTTGTGTGGAGAGCGGAGAAGTGGTGTAGTGGAGCGATAGAGCGGGTTTTGGGAGGATACATGAAACACATCACCATAATTGGAGCTGGGTTAGCAGGAACTTTATGTGCTTTGTATCTGGCTAGGCGGGGATATCAGGTTGAATTGTTTGAATCAAGACCAGATATTCGCAATAGTCCGACTGATTATGGCCGTTCAATTAATCTTGCTTTATCCTGCAGAGGGATCACAGGTTTAAAAGCCATGGATCTAATGAATGAAGTGAATAAAATTATGGTTCCAATGCGAGCGAGAGCTATTCATGAAGCGAATGGTGAGGTTCATTATCAACCATTTGGTCGCCACAATGACGAATATATTAATGCTATTTCTCGTTCTGATCTGAATTCTTTGCTTTTAAATAAGGCAGAATCATCCCCAAGTATTAAATTACATTTTAATATGAAATTAACCTCTCTTGATATTCATCATAAAAAGATTACATTTGAAAACAAAAATGGTGATCTTGTTGAAATCCCCTATCACAGGTTAATTGGTGCTGATGGTGCGCCATCTCATGTAAGAGAAATATTGAAAAATGAAAGAGTTGTTAATGCAAGCAGAGATTTTTTGTCTCATGGATACAAAGAACTTTCAATTAGTAAGAAACATACAATAGGTATGGCCAGAGAGCATTTGCATTTATGGCCACGCGATTCGTTCATGCTATTAGGGAACCCAAATCCAGATGATTCGATTACTGGTTCTTTGTTTTTGGCGAATGAAGGGAGAAATAGTTTTGCTGAATTGAATAATGAAGAGAAATTACTTTTATTTTTTCAAAAGCAATTTCCAGATGCCTATACTGCGATGCCAAATTTGGTTCAAGAATTTTTCGGCAACCCTACAGGTCATTTGAGCACTATAAAATGCTCTCCTTGGTACTATAACGATGAGTGCTTATTAATAGGCGATGCAGCGCATGGGATAATTCCATTCTTCGGACAAGGGATGAATAGCGCATTTGAGGATTGTCGCATTCTTGATGAATTGTTGGATGAATACGAGGACGATTGGTCACGAGTGATACCTGTTTTTTATGAACATAGAAAAGGAAATACTGATGCAATAGCAAAAATGTCGATGGATAATTACCATGAAATTCATTCGGATATCAGAAATCCAAAATTTATTTTACAAAAGCAGGTTGAGAGAGAACTCATGTTGCGATATCCAGAGCTTTATATTTCCAAACATGTCCTGGTTATGTTTACTAATACCCCATATTCCAAAGCGATGGCGATTGGTGAGTTACAATCCAGGCTGTTAGAGCAAATTTGTTTTCCGATAAGCGATACTAGGGAGTTAAATTGGCAAGAAGTAGAAAGATTAATGCGTGAATATGACAAAAAATTGGCGAAAATTATTTGATTTGATATAGGTCATTCATTTTGAATGGAATTAAGAGTCAAAGTTTTGTCGTTTTGTGTGGATTCGGGGACTTTTTTTTGTCGCTACCTGAGAATTGTTAGCGCAAATAATAAAAAATCCACACAAAATAGTTCAATTTTTGGTCTTTTTGAATAAAAAATTGGCATAATTTCTGCAAATATAAACTTGTCAAAATAAAGTTTATATGGAGTCAGTTATGAAAACTATTCAAGCCTATATTGATTCAAAACAAAGTGAGTTTATGAATCATCCTTTCTTCAGCATATTAGAAGAATTAAATAGTATAGAAGAAATCAGTTATTTTGTTCCAGAATTAACATTTTGGGCAATGACATTTCAAGACATACTACGAATTAATGAAGAAAGAGTAACAGATCCTTATTTAAAGAAAGTAGCACGACATCATAGATTAGAAGACGCAGGACATGATAAATGGTTTTTGAGTGATAAAAAATACCTGAGTGAAGTATGTGATAATAAAGCTTGTGATCGGGATGATGTGGCCTGGCTATACAGTAAGGATTCTCAATTAGTACGTGATGCTGCTTATTCCATCATGTCTGAAATTTATAAAATAGATGATGAAAATCTAAATATTGTCTTACTTTTGACTTTAGAATCATCAGGACATGTATTTTTTGAGAAAGTTGTAAAACAAGTTAAAAAAACTGGTGAAGATAAAAATCTGAAATACTTCTCAAGTTCTCATCTTGAAGTAGAAATGGCACATGCTTTATTTGAAGAAGAGATGGAACGAAAAATATATTCTCGAAGATTGCCAATTAGCACTCGTCGAGAAGCATTAAGGATGATAGATCGTTGCTATGATGCATTTAGCAAGATGTTCGATGGATTAATTCTTGCTTGCAATAAACGATTAGAACTGGCAAAAGAAAGGAATCAACATGTCGCTAAATCAGTGGAATTCAGAGAAAATCAAGCAGTGTAAAGAGATAACAGGACAAGCGTTGCTCAGAGATGAGCAATCGCTTGTTTTATTTAGTAAGGATTTTGGCAAATTAATTCAATCACAACCTGCAGCAGTATCTGTTCCACCAAATATAGACTCTTTACAATCATTAATTTTATTTGCAAATCAATATCAATTACCAATTACCATTCGTGGAAATGGCTTAAGCCAAGGTGGCCAATCATTACCTGTTCCTGGAGGATTAACAATTTCTATGCAGTCCTTCAATAAGCCATTGGATTTGAGTGAAGATATGATTTGGGTTGAAGCGAATACCAGTTGGAAGAGTTTGCTTGAAAAATCGTTATCACAAAATAAAGCGCCCTATGTCCTACCTTATAACTGCAATTTATCAGTGGGTGGTGTTTTATCAGCAGGAGGAATAGGCGCCTCTTCATTTAAATATGGCGTTATTAATGCTTATGTTTCAGCATTGGAAGTGATTGATGGTCTGGGTCATAAGCAAATTGTCGAAAAAAATTCACCACTGTTCCAAGCCTGTCTTTCTGGGCAAGGCAGATTTGGTGTTATTACCAAAGCCTGTATTCAGTTACGTACAGTTCAACCCTCTGTTAAAACGTTCTTTCTGGTTTATGCTGATCAGAATCAATGGTTTGAAGATGTTTATAAGATTCAGAGCAAAGTAGATTATATGGAGTTGTTTTGTTCCCCTTCAATTCAGGGAACCAGATTGAAGGATGGTAAGCGTGTTCCTATGGCTCATTGGTTGTATGGATTGCATCTTTCTGTTGAATATAATCAACATGTGGAAGATATTTTAGGGCGATTAAAACCATGGAGTGTCATAAATATACAGGAAGAAAATATTCTGTCTTATTTTTTAAGGCATAACTCTCGGTTTGATATGATGAAACTGATAGGACAGTGGGACTTGTTACATCCATGGTATGAATGTTTTGTTCCGACTTCCTTTTTAAAGGAGGTACTTGCTGAGTTATTAGAAGAGTTGCCACTCCATTATGCCAGTTTGGTTCACGTAGTTCCAATTGCGCCCAGAAAGGCAGGATTTATGATGTTACCTGATAGTGATTCAATTAGTGAGTTCATGATTTTAAATCCGGGAGTACCTTATCCTTTAGAAGACAGTTGTTTAAAAGCGATTGAGCGTCTTGATCAGCGCTTAATAAAAAACGGAGGCAAGCGATATTTATCAGGATTCTTAGGTAAAGAGTTACCCGAGAACTATTGGTTAACTCATTTTGGTGAACAATACGGACCCTGGATGGATTTAAAAAAACAATACGACCCAACAGGTATTTTGTCTTCAATGTTACATCAAACATAAAGGTCACAACTATCTCTTTATTATGAAATAGTAAAGGATCTTCGAAAGTATAAAATTAGAAGAGTCTCTGCCCAAAGGAAACACCATCAACAATATTAATCTTTTAAATCATAAGTATATAGTTTGCTTTATATTTCAATAGATTAACTTTTTATCTTTTGAATGATGTTTATATTAGGTTGCTGCGCTGGATTATAATTGATGGTACATTTACCATCTAGAACGTTAATAACCACTTCATCACGATCATCGGCAACCTTGATTGGCCCAGAATAAATTTTATTCATTCCTTTAATAAAATCATCTTTTGCAGATTGTGTTGTTGGTATTGCAGGGACAAGGTGAGTAATTATTAAGTTCTTTACACTGCTGGCTTGGGCCATTTTTGCTAATTCTAAAGTATCGGAATGATACTGCTTAGTTTGCTTGTAATACTCTATCATAATTTTTGAATTGGGTTGGGTTTCAATATTTTTTTGAATGACTTGCCCAAGATGATTACTGAATGCTTCATTAATTAGTAGGTCGGCATTTTTTGAAACATCCTCTAAATTGCTATCGATTTTTGTATCGCCGCTGATGACAATTTTACAGGTTTTATATTGAATAACATAACCTAAGGCAGGATAAACCGGGTTATGGTTCACCATAAAGGGAGATAAGGTTATATTATGGGTCTTTAACACCGGATTTCCTGCTCCTGTATTAGGAACTTTAATTAATTGCGAGTGAATGACGCTATTATTGACATCTAATAATCCTTGACGGTTAATCCCGCGAAATAAAGTATCTAGACTATAAAGTTTATTGAGAGCGCTAGTAATCGTTTCGATTCCATATGGCCCGTGTAAAATAAGTGGTGATGGACGACCTGCAAGCCAGGATCCATTGTTTAGATAACCAATCCCTGACATGTGATCAGAATGCCAATGCGTTACGAAAATGTGCTTTAGCTTTTCTAAAGGCAAACCTAATGCTCCTAAATTCTGTGATGCTCCTTCGCCAGTATCAATAACAAAAAACTCATTATCACCCATAACAGCCAGGCAAGAAGGCTTACGGATATTTTGCATAGCAATTTCAGGATCGCCGGTACCACAAAAATAAATATGGAGATTATCATCATTTAATGACTTTTCTTGCGATGGTTGTTGTATATACATATGCATATCAGCATAGGCTGATGTCATTGTAATGAAGAGAGCCATAGTAAGAGTGATAATTATATTCATAATTTTATCCTTCTTCGGATTGACTTTGGCATAACCGGGCGCTTTGGGTTGATAAGTTATATAACAATTGTGCTGAAGAATTATTATGAGTCGTCAACATGAAATGATCTACTCCCTTCATTGGTTATTTTTTTGTATACATTGAATTATTTATTTTATAGGTAATACTGTCTGTGCGAAATCGTAACTGCTCACTCAAGCTGTTCGCTATACTTAAATATTGTTGATTATTAACAGTGAAAACAGCGGCACTCACACCTCCATATGTTGTGACATTTTGGATAACCTGAAATTTTCCATCTCTCCATTGATATAACTGTGATAATAATTTTGTTTTCGGATTTGTTCGGGGGCCAGTAATAAAATTAATTCGAAATAGATAATGTTTACCTTGATTAGAGAAATAGACAAAATTTCGTCCACCCACACCTTTTAAAGATTGATATTCTATGAATCGTTTACCATTCCATTGGTAAATGATGGAAGGATTTAGGATATTGGCATAGGCCAGGTAAAATTTTCTATCAATAGTAAAGTGCTTAAATGCACGCCCTCCGGTCTTTGGAATGCTTTGGAATAAAACAAACTCTTTACCATTCCAACGATAAATATTTGATGCTTGAGCATGATCAGTGAGAGCTAAGTAATGAGTACTATTGATTGTAAAAGAATCCCAGCCATAACCCCACTTGGTAGGAAACGTTTGAAAACGAATGAATTCTTGCCCATTCCATTCATAAACGATGGATTCCGAGTTAGTTTCTATTTTACTGTTAGGCAAAACAATCCCGTTGGCTGATGCTAAAAAGTGCCGATTATCTATTGAAAAAGCATAAACACTCTTGGCTGCATAGGTAAAAAATTGCTGAATTGGATAAAAATAATGGCCATCCCAGCGATATAATTTTGCAATAGTATGTAAATTATAAGGAGGAGTTGTTCCAGAGTGGATTGAAGATGTAGCGAGATAGGCTTGATTTCCTATTCGAAAGAATGTTGTGCCTTCATTACCATGCCCCGGGATTTTTTGATATAAGCGAAACTTGTTGTTAATCCACTTGAAAATAAGTATATCGACATCAGCATTCCCACCATTGATATCAGGAGGAGTATCAGGTACATCTTTAGACAACTGAGGTATCGCAATGTATTGAGAACCATTGATAGTAAACGGTGTAATATCCCTTGCACCTGATGTTTTTAAGTATTGGTACGGGACCAGTTCCGTTTTTGCCTGCACCCAAATTGGAAATATAAGGAATAAGGTAATACTTATAAGAAATTTCTGCATTATTATTGAATTATCGGGTTATTATCAGGATAAGTGGATATGCCTTGTGGAAATCCAGTGGTAACACCGGGAATGCTAATTTTATTATAATCCCACTTTTTCGCAGCAAGCTCGCCGGCCATCCAAAAGCCAACAGTATTTGACAGCATTTCAGTAGGCTCAGCCAATGAAAATTTTAAACGCATTAAGAAATCCTCAATTTTAGGTTGTTTAGAATAAATATAATCACCGGGAATGGAAGGGCGATCTGGTAAAAAGATACTTGTAATATTAGTAAATACTGCATTAGCGATCATTGTTCGGTTATGCCTCGCTTGCCACACTGTATTGTTGTAATAATCGTAATCGTCCTGGGATAATTGTTTTTCATCTAATGATGACTTAACTGCGGCGTATGGGGTTATATAAATTCTATCTGGGGGTAAAGTATTATTGGATAGAGCTTCAACAAATGGTACTAACCAATTGCTACCTTTAGTCACGCCAGCTGAAACATTAGATCCTGCTACAAAACGAATAATGATTTTGGCATTTGGCCAATCAATATTTAATTTGGATATTTTACTATGAAGAGCATCCATGCTTTGTAGCGCTGTTAACATAAATGTTCCGACCATTACATTATTATAAGGAATTGGGTAAGTTTTATTACCACTAAGAAAGTTATTTTGTAAAGAGGTCATGTCAAATGTTTGTTTTTCGCTTAAGACATCACTTATATAGTTGCCTGCCATAGAACAAGCATAATCAACCATGTTATGAATGGTCGTTAAATACGGTTTCCAAGCAGGTGAATTCACTTGATCTAGCCAATTATTTTGTGGTTGAGCATTAATTGCTTTCACAGCCTTAACATCTTTAAGCAAAATCTCCATTTGCGATTTCCAGTCACTATCGCCATTTTCTTTAATCTTTGCGAGATACATCAAGGCTGGACCAATATGTGAGATTGCAGTCATTTCTGTGAAACCAGAGTTTGGTGCGGTACGCATCAATTGTTTTAACTCCAGTTCACGATTACTATTATAAATATACAGTGTGGAGTTGATGAACATGATCAAGGAGCCGGCTTTTTGTTGCGTCAAACTACTATTTTTTTTCGCTTCTGATTGGTACAAAGTTTGAGAAATATTGATTTTACCTTTAGGGTATCCTGAATCACCATTGCCAGTGTAATCATAATATAAATCCCAGAAGGCTTGGGGTGTCGAATAACTATTATTTGAATTACTATGTTCCGCTTCATAATTAGCACTGAAGGTCTTATTGTTAAGGTTTTTATTATCGGGGTGAGCAAAGACAATGACATTAAAATTAAACAAAAATAATAAGGCGTAAATGCGGGTAGCTAATGGTTTCATGACAAGATCCCTTTGTAGTTTCGATCGGCATCCTTTCAAACAAAGGCAGCAAATTTAGTAGTAAGATTATACTAATAATCATCAACAATATCCATTTAGGCCAGAAAACCAAGAGGTGTTTAATCTCAATCTTAAAATCAGAACTTATGAAGAATACCTGATCTTTTGTAAAAAAGTCGTTTGGTTTCTACCTTATAGTTTTTTGTAAATTCCGAATGAATCAAAATTTTGATTCATTCGTTTAAATTAACCAAAACGTGTGAAAAGATGGTATGAATTCCGATTAGATAAAGATATATTTTAATTAGTCGCCTTGCTGTAACGATGACTAAGATCTATTTTGTGATAGGATGGGAATATCTATTAATTTTTACATAGAATAAATTGGTTTTGATTGTTTAACCGGGATTCAGGATATATGAAATTTGATATTCATTTTTTGTTTTCAGCAAGCTACGCTAAATGGATTATCATTAGTTTAATTTCCCTGTTTAGTATCTTGATTATTTTTGAATTGACTACATTATTTTATCCTGCTACCACAACCAAGGCTGCCCATGTTTTAGACGCGAAGTCTATGAATGGAATAAAGGAAGAAAATTTTAATTATATTTTAAAGTCCTCTTTATTTGGTGTTTATGTTCCTCCTGATTTGAATGAAGGTAATGTAAAACAATCGATGTTAAATGTTACTTTAGTCGGTATTCTTTTTGCAGATAATATAGAAGAATCTCAAGTTATAATACGTTCTGCCAGTGGCGAAGAAAAAACTTATAATGTAGGAGATAAGATTCCGGGTGGAGCAACAATTAAACGCATTATGCCAGGAGGAGTGTTAGTTGAAAGAGACGGCACTTTAGAGAGTTTAAGTCTTCCTAAAAATGATTTAACCTTTGAACCAGTAGCTAAGCCTTTAAAAGAGGAATAAATTGCATGCAACGCACTTTTAAGTTATTCATTCTGATAATTTTTATTCCTATGATGGCGGCCTGTGTCACTAATACATTAAATTTACGTGAAGGAATTCAATGTTTTAAAGCTCAGGAGTACAGGCGAGCGTTCATTCGTTTGAAACCAGAAGCTGAAAAAGGAAACCCCGATGCCCAGTATGCTGTGGGTTATATGTATTATTATGGTAAGGGAGTAGTAGAAGATAGAAAAAAAGCACGTTTCTGGATAACATGCGCAGCAAGGGCTGGTCAGCCAGATGCCATTGTGGCTGTTAAAGTTCTTAAGCATCTTGATAGGGAAGACAGAAGGCTGTTCAAGAGTAATAACTTGCAACATTATCCCGTTGATAATGATTAGAGTGTGTTGTCATGAGATTATTTGAAACGAAATCCTCTCATTCCGATACACTTTAGTAAGTTTTTTCTTCAATCTGGTTAGCTGTGGGCTTTAATAACCAACGAAGTCAGATAACAAAAATAGACGAGTAAGAGTATCCCGCCTGGCCATGATGATGTTTTTTTTTGGTAGTAATTCAATAAAAACAATAAAAGTAATGTCATTGAGATCATGACTGGCATATCACGCCATAACACGACACTACTAATTTTAGTAGGATTTAGTAATCCAGGAAAAGCTAAAATTAATAATAGATTATAAATATTTGAACCAAGTATCGTACCAATTGCTATAGACTCCTCTCCTTTGATAGCAGCAACAAGAGCAGTACTGAGCTCGGGTAAAGAAGTACCTATAGCAATAATTGTTAAGCCAATGGTGAGTTCACTCATACCAGCCCATTTAGCAATTTCAGATGCATTATAGACTATGTATTTCGAGGTAATCGGCAGAATCAAAAGACCCAATGCTATACTAAATAAATTTGCAGCGGTCGAACGGTAGGAAATTACAGCTGACCTAAATTCATTCGTCGCCAAATCACTTTTACGAGTGTGATTAACTAAATAAATGAAATAACAGATCACTGCGATACATCCAATCAAAAAAAGACAACCATCAATTTTACCTAAGTAGCCATCAAGAATTAAACTGTATGCAAATAACATCGCAATGATTAATATAGGGAATATTTTTTTTAGTTTATTGTAGTGAAACGATGTGGGTTTTATAAGAATTGTGATTCCTAAAATTAAGCCAATATTTGCGATGTTTGAACCGATAGCATTCCCAATCGCGAAATCATCTTTATCTTTCAAAGCAGAAATAATAGAGATGAATAATTCAGGGGCAGTGGTACCAATTGCCACTATGGTTAAACCAACAATAAGCGGTGGCAATTGAAAGCGAAGGGCCAAGCCTGAGGCACCAGCAACTAAATGATTGGCAGCCCAAAGTAGAGCAACAAAACTGATAATCAAATTCAGTATGGGGTTCATTTTCGTACTCAATGTTTTTTAAGTGATAATAATACGAGAATGGTTTATAGGATATAACTTTTGGTATTAAGTTTAACTTAATATTAGGTTCTGTTGGCATTTCCACTATATTGGCTGAAAAAACCAGATTTCTTGCGCGCCTTTACTCAGATACTGCTATGTATGCTCCGCTACGATATTAGACCTTTGGCAAGGAATAATCGTCGTGATGTTAATCAGGTAAGAACAACGCTTGAAAAACGTGGTAAGGTCTGCTGCAATTAAATAGATCGGCCAACAGATAAGAAGCAATCGTGCAAATTTTATCAAGGCACGGAGGTGTATAACCAATTATCTAATTGAGCCTTACCAGTACTAGTTATATGTGGGTCTACCGTAAACACCGTCCCGATAAAAAAGTGGTGCATTATCAAGAAACAAGAAAAACTCAGTGGCCAAAACAAGTACTTAAGAATTTATTGAATGTGTTGCCAATGCCTGCCATGTTACGTGCCACGAATCATTCCCAGCACGTAGCATGGAGGACAAGTTGTAACAGTTCCTAATGAATAGTCAATGAAGGCGGTTGAATTTCTTCAGTTGGCAGATGGTCTATCTCTAGGGTTTTAGGTTCAGGTAATTTGGTTTGAGATGCAACCATCAGCATACCCATGGTCGCAAGAATGAGGCCTAGGATTTGTACAGCACTCTCAAGCTTGAATGATGAACTGGTGTCGCTGGACTCTGGGTCTATTTTGACGGTACTGCCGATTAGGCTGCCAATACCCTTTATAACATCTTCCGGCTGGATACTTTTGACCTTTTCACGCACTGCTTCATTTGCAGCTTTTGAAACATCCTGGGTGAAACGCTCGACAGCACCATTAAAATGCTTGGACAACATTTCCATACTTTGCTCAGAATTGATGCCAAGAGTACCCATCATTTTTTGCATTAAACCAGTACTGCCAGACAATGGACTTTCTGTCTCTGATTTTTTCTTTAAATTTTGAGTAGGATCAGATACATCTCCAATTTCTGGGTTCTTTGTTGATGAATCGTTACCATTATCTTTTTCTGTGTCATTGGAAGGCAAAGCATTCAACAGTCCTTCTTTCAAACGATTAAAAGCAGCTTTTATGACTACTTCGCCAATAAAGGCTTCTGTTGATTTCTTTAAGTTACTTCCAACTTGAACAACTCTGTTTTTAATATCAGTCGAAAAGTTTCTAATGGCACGCGAAAATGTAGATAATATAGACATAATGGTTACCTCGTTTATTAAATGCAAATACATAATAAGGAGTGAACATTAAGTAAACATTAAGCAAATATCAATATTGAAATATTTCTTTACAAAAAAATGTAAATTAATAGTAATTTTACTATTTATCAAATAATTAATGCGTAAATTTTTGTAAAGATCTTGTTACATTGTATTGTTTTATCTGGATTTGGCGGTTTATAAACCCTTTAGTGGTTCTAAATCTGATCTTCCTCGGTACTACCCTCCTGGCACTTAGCTCTGTTCACCCTGAGTGATAATGTTTTGAACCGCATCAAAATATCCGGCTCCAACAAAACTTTGGTGTTTAACGGCACGGAAACCTTCTTTTTCTAATTCAAATTCTTTGCCTTGTTATGTTACATAGGCATACATACCATCTTTTATAAGGTCTGTCGGGTCTCGATCTGCACCCTTGCTATAAAAAAATAAAAATTCAAGGCAGCTGACATTTCTACAGCCCTTATTAAACAATATTTTATTGAAGATTTATATCTGAAAGTGAGAGGGTATCATTAAATAATTTGGATAATATTAAGGTGGTTGGTTTGGCGAGACCTAATGAAGATAATTTTTCTTTGGTAAACCATTGCCCATCGGATTCAGAGATAGAATGGCTCGTAGGTTGTACTCTTATACTTAATGCCGTTATTTCCAAATGAAAATGGCTAAAACTGTGTTTAAATCGGGTAATTAGTTTTGGGTTCTCTCCTTGTAGCATATAGCAAAGTCGAATGTGTTGAATGGGGCAAGTTTGACTTTCTATACTGGGTAAACACCATAAACCTCCCCATAACCCTGTGGGGGGCCTTTTTTCCAAATAAACCTGATTTTGTTCATTATGCAATACCAATAGTTGTTGTAAGAGTGTCGGTCGTTGTTTTTTTATTTTTTTTGTTGGATAAAGATGTTGCTCTTTATTTTGAAAGGCCAGACAATGACTTTTAAGAGGACAACGTAGGCAATCAGGGTTTTTGTTTGTACAACATGTAGCTCCTAAATCCATAATTGCTTGGGTATAATCTGCGCATCGTTGATTGGGCATACAGGAAGACGCAAGTTCCCATAGTTTTTTTTTAACCTGGGCTTGTTCTGGCCAACCTTGGATTAAAAAAAAGCGAGATAAAACTCTTTTGACATTTCCATCCAAAATAGCAGTTGGTTTATTAAAAGCTTGTGACAATATGGCTGCAGCTGTTGATGGTCCTATTCCTGGCAGTTGAGCCAAGACATGCTGATCTTCAGGAAAAAAGCCATGGTATTGTTTGCTAATTATTTTGGCCGTGCTGTGAAGGTTTCTGGCGCGACTATAGTAACCTAATCCTGACCATAGGGAGAGCACCTCATCCTCTGCGGCCTTGGCAAGCATAAAAACGTCAGGGAAATGCTCTATAAAGCGATTAAAGTATGGGATAACGGTTTGCACTTGAGTTTGCTGGAGCATGATTTCCGAAACCCAAACTCTATAGGGAGAGCGGGGTAGCTGCCAGGGCAAATCTTTGCGTCCATGCAAGTCATACCAATCAAGCAAAAGTTGACTGAATTGATAACTTATAGAGTTATTGCTCACTGGGTTAATAGCTCTTTAAGCGGCTTTCCAATTACTTTTAAAGGTTTTGTCAGTGCTGATTTTATAGCTAATGAGTTCAGCAAGGGGTTAATCGTTTTAAAATCAGGTAAAACCAAGGGATGTTCCACTGTTCCTGAAACTACAAAGGGAAAATATCCTCCCAATGCCTGTTGAATCTTCTGTAGAACATTATCAGTGCTATTATCATTTAAGGCGGCTTTAATAGTAGAATTTAATTGCTGATTTAATATATTAATTCGGCCTTCTCCATTTACTTGAAGTTTGTCAGTTTGTAGAAGAAATGAATCGCTACTAATTATTCCCTTTTGTAACTGGTATTTAAAATTAGCCAGCTTAAATACTGTATTACCTTGTATATTCTTACTTTGATCCCAATCTGCTGATTGAATGATTTTTTTTAGATTAGCTTGGGGTTCCGTAGCAAGTGAGTTAAATTTTGTTTTTAAATTATTGAGTAATTGATCCAGATTAATATTGTAGATTTCTCCATCTTTAAGGGTAATGGTGCCTTTGCTAACAATTTGCTCAATGCTTGATGTTTTTAAAGGTATTACAGCGTGGATTGAGTAATCCAAATTTCCGCTAATGGCTTGATATCCTAATAATGAAGTGATTAATTGTTTTCCATCTAGATTTGTAGCCGTTTGATTAAGCAATAATTGTTGTGAAGCGATCACATATTCCAGATCGCCTATGGATTCTCCATTATAGAGTGATATCGTAAAGGGATTAAATACTATGTCTTTTTTATGGGTTTTCAATGTGGTGCTGATTTTTTTGATAGTCAATTGATTTAATAAAATATTTTGTATCTGTAGTTGCCCTTCTATAGAAGATTTACTAATCCCATTACTTAACTCATCGATAATGGAAGGAGCAAGGCTGAGTCTCCCTTTAAAATTGATATTTGCTTTTGCTATTTGTAATGAGGCCGCGTCAGTTAATTTGGCTTTAATTTGTACCGCAAAAGGAGAATTTTTTAAGTTAAATTGTTCTGCGCCGATTTGAATATTTTTGAAGACTGTAGTGCGTCCATTGCTGTTAATAGAAATTTGACCATGACTTAATAATAATTTTTGGATGGCAAATTGCTCGTTAGCATGTCCTTCCATGATCTTTTGACTTGTGTTCTTATCAAAAGATGGGTTTTTTTCAGTATTTTCTTGATTTATATGGAATTTTAGGCCATCAATATTAATTTCGCTAAATACAAAATTTCCCTTTAGTAAAGGTGTGATTTTTAAGTTTAATAACAGAGTATCTATACTTAGTGAATAGTTGTCCTTTAACTTTTCATCGCCCACATATATTTTACTGAATTTGAGCCCAGGCCTTGGGAATATTTGCCAGGAGATAGTCCCATCAATATGGCTTTGTTTGTGGGTAATCGCTGTGATTTGGTTACTGACGAATTGTTTAATGGTTTCAGGGTTTATATTTTTTGCTAATACCCATAGGGTAATCGATGTGAAGATCATTAAGGCAATAAAAGCCAACAGAATTTTTCCTAGCAATTTCATGGGATAGAACCAGAGTTTAAAAGCAAAAGCATATAGATAAAGGACGCCCTGTCAAGCAAAGAATGAACAAATCAAGAAAATATTCATAAAAAATTCTGTTTAGGTATTGAAACTCTTGTGTGCTCAATTTAGACTGAGTAAGAGAGATTTTTTTTTGGACTTTTAAGTTAATGTGTTACCAGTTTTTTGTTTTTGCGTTTAATCTTGGTCTTTAATTTAGCAATATCAGATAATTTTCAAGCCTTTGAATGTCAACGATGACTTCATACGTGTTTGTAAAAGCCCTCTGAGTTCAAAATGATGACTAAGATCTTAAGTTAAGATGAGACGTTTATTTTCTATTCAAGATGTACTCAGGATGAGTTAATTAAATCAAGGAGAGCGTCATGCATCAAAGACAATCCGAGATAGTAGTGTTAAAACCTACTAATTTATTTTTAGCTTTTCTAGCGTCGCAATTACCTGAAGCAAATTTACCTAGTTTGAAATTATTACATACTGACAATACGGCTTATGTTATTCCCAAGCAAGATTCTGATGATGCTACTCTTGACGAGATCGAAAAACATTTTCCTACGATGTTCAGACATGAAATTTCTCGTTGGCTGGGAAGTTCGGCTCATAACGAAATTGAAACGAGTTTCCTCGATTTTCTATGCTGTTTTAAATTTGAGTTACATTCACATATTATCTTGATGGAGTCTTCTATAGCAGCAGGGCATCAGATGTTAAATATCAAACCTCGTTCTGCTCTTTTGGATTGGATGAAATCTGCTGTTGAAGAACAAGATGAGTTATCCAATGTTTTGAGTCAAGTAAGCTTGTCTCAAATAACAGAAAACTCAACTGTAATTGTTAAAAACTTTCCAACCATAAAAGAAGTAAAGCCCTTCCTAAAGCAGTATTATAAGCCAATATTTGAAACTGCTATGAGTCGGATGAGTGGTCAGTCAAAACAATGGCCTCAAGTCAATTCATTTCAGTCGTTCAGCCAGTATTTTGCAGTTGAAATACATACTCAATTGATACATTTGCACCATTAAGGAGTCGACTATGGAACCAGTGGCTATAGCCCTCATTTGTGCGGCGGCGTTTGGAGCAGTTGTAGCATTATCCGCATTTATCAGACAGCTATTATTAAGTAGGGATAAAAATTTAAATGATGAAGCTCAAAGAAGAGCAATAAATCTAGAGGCTGGTGAGCTGGAAAAAATGAGAGAGCAAATGCAGAGTAATAAGCGATTTGATTCTCATTATAAGGTTCTCGGAGCCAATAAAGATGCCATTATTTATTTAGATACCAAAATTGAAGATATTTTGCGAAAAAAAGCGCAATTAGTAGAGCGTTATGCGCAAGTTTCTCTTAAAGAATCGGGAGCTATAGTTGAGGGAGGGATTTCACTAGAACGCAAGGAAACTTGTGACAAGCTGAAGAATGAGATAGATGAGGAAATAAAATTTTATGATAGTGAATTGCTTCATCTTCAACAAAGAAGAACCTCTTTATGGGATACTCATACCGATTTGCAGGAGTATTTGTTGGGGCAGGAAAAGTCTCGCAATGAAAGTTTGGATCACATTTATAAGCAACACACGTCACTTTTAGAAAAAATATATATTCGCCATATTGATGATAGCGAAAATATTGCTAAACAGAGTATTGATGCTGGAACTGCTTCATTTAAGGCGATGATTTTGGCACCCATACAATTTTTATTGCAGTATTTTAATATTTCATCGGGCATTAATTTTGATCAATCAAAACAAGAAAATGATTCGAGAGATGATGTCGATAAAACTGAAAGTGATATCAATGATTCTGAAAATAGTGATGATGTTTATAGTGATACCGATGTAAATTCTGACGATGAATCCAATCGTTCAGATAAGGATGACTCTCAAGAAGGATCTGATTCAGAAAATGATTCAAGATTAATGTTTGCTTAAAAATTATTCTTTTGAGTTAACTGATGACATTTATGCCAGTATATATTACAATGTGATGCCCATGAAATGATATGGCATGGGTAAACATTAAAGTCTTTTATTTAATTTTTTGGTTTACTATTTATAATAAACCACAAGACTTGAACCTGGAAAAAGCGGATCTGGTAGTTTGCGACTGTTTTTCCAGGTTTAGCATTGGCTAAAAGAAGGAATTAACCCCAGTGGTCTACATAAAACGTGATAAGGATGGTCAAATTTGTGCTGTATACAGTCAAAAGACTTCAGGCGTAACGGAACAAATTGACATTAATGATGCTGAATTTGTAGAATTTTTGTTGCGTTGCGAAAGTGAAGAAAAATTAAAGTTTCTACAATCCGATTTGCAATTGATTCGTGTGCTTGAAGATTTAATTGAGATTTTGATAGATAAAAATATCATTACTATTACCGATTTTCCTCAATCAGTAATCGACAAATTGTTAGCACGACAAGCTTTTCGCAAGAGATTTGCAAATCGTGCAGGTATGGAGTTAAACGGAGATGATGAAGCAACAACGTAGTTTATTATTTACCCTTTTTATTTTATGTTTTATCCTGGCAAGACCTGTTTTTAGTTTAAATATGGATGTACTTCTTCCTGATGAAAGGAATACAGTAGAAGTATTTCAAAAAGCCTCATCCAAAGTCGTTTATGTTCATCGATTAGCAAATGCTACTGTGCACCGTCGTTATGCTTTACAAAAGACGCATATCCCGGATGGCGCTGGTTCAGGTATTATTTGGGATAATAAAGGACATGTTGTAACCAATTTCCATGTGATTAAGGGTGCTGATGAGTTGGCAATAACCTTGGGAAACATAACTGTGCCTGCCAAGGTGATTGGATCAGAACCTCGTAAAGATATTGCTGTACTTGAAATTAAGTCACCTAAAGCTTTGGATTACCTGAAGTCATTTCAACCATTTGAAATAGTCCGTCTTAATGATCTCATCGTTGGTCAAAAAGCGATCGCAATAGGCAATCCTTTTGGTTTAGATCATAGTTTATCCAAAGGAGTTATCTCTGCTTTGGGTAGAAAAGTACCTGGTATTGGAGGGGTCACGATTCATGAAATGATCCAAACTGATACTCCAATTAATCCTGGTAATTCAGGAGGTCCCTTATTAAACAGTGCAGGCCAATTAATTGGTATGAACACTATGATTTACTCTCGATCAGGCTCGTCTGCCGGTATTGGCTTTGCTGTTCCAGCAGAAGATATTCAGAAAATTGCATCTCAAATTATTAATCATGGTCGAGTAGTTTTATCAGGCATAGGAATTCAGCGAGTTGAACCACGTCTTGCTGAAAAATTGGGAATTAAAAAAGGGATTTTAATAGCGGATGTAGTACCTGGCACACCGGCGGACAAATTGAAATTACGTGGTACTCACAGAGATCAATGGGGTCGCATTGTATTGGGAGATGTTATTGTGGCAGTTAATGCGCATCCAGTGCCAAATTATGATGCTTTATATAATTTACTCACAGAGATTAAAGTCGGAGAGCAAATTACTCTTTCGATACAAAGAGGTCATAAGAAAATGGATGTTAAAATGAAAACAATTGATATTGCAGCGCTTTAATTCTCTTCACTTTCCCGGATTATGACTTCGTCTAATCCGGGCTTGATACTGTTATAAGTCAGTGTAAATTGGAATACTCCATTTAGTTTATAATCTTAATGCTATATGATATAGAATGATAAAAATAATGAGGTTATAAGGATGTTACTTAATAGAACTGACTCCATCTTAGTTTTAGTTGATATACAAGAAAAATTAACTCCAGCAATATTAAATCTTGATGCCTTTGTTGAGCGGTGTGAATGGTTGCTAAAATTAGCAGAAAGACTGAACGTCCCGGTTTTAGCTAGTGAGCAGTATCCTAAAGGATTAGGGTCAACAATACCTCCTTTAAGCTTGTACATTAATAAAGAAGAGCTCATTGAAAAAGTACATTTTTCATGCATGCAAGAGCCAAAATACATTAATCTTCTAAAAAAATATAATAGAAAACAACTGATTATCATTGGGATTGAGGCGCATGTTTGTGTGCTTCAGACTGCTTTGGAAATGAAAGACCAAGGATTTGATGTCTACGTAGTAGTAGACGCCGTTAGTAGCCGATCAGAGCTCGATTTAAAATATGGTTTAAAACGGATGAAACAGGATGGGATCCATTTGATAACTGCTGAAATGGTGTTATTCGAATGGTTGAGGCAAGCAGCTACACCAGAATTTAAAACGATTAGTAAAGAATTTTTACAATAAACAGCCCATATATTTTACCTGCGATACAAGAACTGGATATTGCAACACTAAAAATTTTGGAGAAAAAATGAATTTTGATAATCAGATCGCGTTAGTAACTGGCGGCGCTTCAGGAATGGGTAAAGCTTGTGTGCAATATTTGCAACAACATGGCATGAAAGTGGTGGTCTGGGATAAACAATCTGACTCATCAAGTGATGCTGAGTTATTTATTACCTGTGATGTCACTAGCGACGAGTCTGTAGAAAAAGCAATGCAACAAACTGTTTCTCAAATAGGTGTGCCAAGGGTTTGTGTCAATTGCGCGGGAATTGCTCCAGCCAAACGCATAGTAGGAAAAGAAGGACCAATGCCTCTGGAAACATTCAAACAAGTTATCGATGTGAATTTAATTGGCACATTCAATGTCATGCGAATAGTAGCACATGCCATGTCAACATTAGATCTGGAAAATAAATCACAGGAACGTGGAGTCATAATAAATACCGCCTCGGTCGCAGCATTTGAAGGGCAAATAGGTCAGGCAGCTTATAGCGCCTCAAAAGGAGGAATCGTGTCAATGACTTTACCAGCAGCGCGTGAATTAGCTCAATTTGCAATAAGAGTAAATACAATAGCACCAGGGCTAATTGCAACTCCATTACTTTTAAATATGCCTCAAGAAGTTCAAGATAATTTAGCAGCAACAGTAACTTTCCCAAAACGTCTAGGCAGGCCAGAAGAATTTGCTTCATTAGTAGGACATATCATTGAAAATGGGATGATTAATGGGGAGGTTATTCGTCTGGATGCTGCCCTTCGTATGCGCTGAACGGCCGTATTTGGCGCATCTTGCGAGAAAGCCTTTTTGAAAAAATGCTCATGTACTATCTTGTACGCTCCGCTTTTTTCAAAAAGGCTTTCTCACAACCTGCACTCAAATCCGACCGTTCAGTTATATTAGACGTATTTTGAGGTAATCTGTAGTTTAATTTAATGCCAATCTGTTTGTTATTATTAATCGCAATATATAATCGCTTTTTTATTATTCTAACTGGGACTCAAAATGTCTTTTCCCAATACTGATGTCATTAAAAAATTATTAGAAGAAAAGAGGCAATTAGTACATATTCAGTCTTCAGAACCCCATGATTATGCCAGTGTGAAGCAGCGTGTGCTGCAATTGGAGTTAGAGAACGAGATAGCGTATTTATCCGAGCTTCTTGAAAACCCGGACACATTCGAAGTTGGGTTTAAAGAACGATGTGCCCAAAGAGAAAAGGGTACAGTTGATGCTATTGGCTTTAGCCAAATATCGTCTACTGCAACCAATCAACTGTATTGGGAAATAGCAGAGCTTGTTTTTAAACCCCAAACCATGTCCGACATGCTGGCTATCATAGCGCCGCATGTAAAAAAACAACTTCAAGTGACGCTTTCACAAGACATTTCGGTTCCATTAAAAAAAGCGAAACTGGAAGGCATAGAGCCGGTTTTGGATTCAAGGGAAAGCACATCGAAATTAAAAAAAGAGCCACTTCTATCGGATTTGTCCCATTATGTGATAAGCGGGGAGATGATTTTTGATGTTCGGAATATAGAAAATCTCCCGTTACGCAGTCACGTCAAATTATATGAATACTTAAAGAAAGACTATCCCGAGCTTTGTGATGCCTTGTATGAACATAATCATGCGCTAAGAACCTTGAAAGACGATATCGCTCTTTTTAAGAATCAAGGGACAACCCCTAAGGAAGCCCTGGAGCGGTTAATCAAAGGATTGACCTTGGGCGGGGAGAGGATGACAGGCAGTGAATATGCGAGCGAAACCGCTGAAGAAGCCATTAAAATGTTTTTTTCTTTTATGAAAAGCCTGCCTTCCGAGACACAAGACCATTTAAGAAACGCTCAAGGCAATCATGGCAGTTTAGGCAGCATCATCGATAATGAGATAAATAAAGGGACTTGTGTTGAGACAGCAGCTATGCATTTACGCTCTGTCGTAGAAGCCAATCAAAACACACCACTATTCAATCAACCCGCTCATATGACTAAAGAAAGCCTGAAGCAACTGGAAAAAAAATACAAACACGGGACTACTACCCTGCAAGACGATACAGGCTACCGCAAATTGCCTGAAGGACTCATTAAGAAAGCCATTCAAGGCATTGCACCCAAGAACTCCTTTGAATTCATCAGTCTCATTATGAATTTTCCACCCGCCTTATATGGGGAGTTATTAAAAAACATCAATCTCACGGAACCCGATCATGCGTTAACCGATGTAACCGAATTAATCAAACAAAAATGGCTGACTGCAGAACAAGTGGATGAACTGGCCTCTGCCGTCATTACTTATTACAAGGGACTCAACCCAAATGGAGATATTCTATGTTGGGCAACTCTTACAAACAATGCCTTGTATATAACCAAAGCACTCGAATCCATACCTGAGAAGCAGAGATTAGATGCCGTTCGGGGTAAAGGTGATTATAGTGATACGGTGTTGCATTATGTAGCAAACAACCACCCGGAATTCCTTAAAGCTATTCTTGCGCTTATTCCTGAACAAGATAGATTAGATGCGGTTAAGCTTAAAGATGATTATGGTAATACAGTGTTGCATGAAGCTGTACGAAACCCGGAACTCCTTAAAGCTATTCTTGCGCTTATTCCTGAACAAGGTAGATTGGATGCAGTTAAGGTTAAAAATAAACATGGTGAAACAGTGTTGCATAACGCAATAGACAACCCAGAATCCCTTAAAGCCATTCTTGCGCTTATTCCTGTACAAGATAGATTGGATGCCGTTAAGGTTAAAAATAAATATGGTGAAACGGTGTTGCATAACGCAATAGACAACCCAAAATCCCTTAAAGCCATTCTTGCGCTTATTCCTGTACAAGATAGATTGGATGCCTTTAAGGTGGAAAATAAATATGGTTATACGGAGTTGTATAGTGTACTAAACAACCTAGAATCATTTAAAGCCATTCTTGAGCTTATTCCTGAACAAGGTAGATTGGATGCGGTTCAGATTAAAAATAATTTGGACAAAACAGTGTTGGATAATGCAGCAGGCAACCTAAAATCCCTAAAAACCATTCGTGAGCTTATCCGTGAGCAAGATAAATTGAATACAGTTAAAGAAAAAAAGGAGTTATCCATTAATAATAACCATTTTTTTACAAACACAAACTCACAAAAAACTATTGCTGAACCAAGCAAAATTAAACCGACAGAAGTAACTGAGGGAACCGACACCAACACAGAAGACGAACAAATCAAACCCGATTTTTGAGAAATTAAGATATAAAATCTCAGTTGTTTATGCTAAAACTTTAGTCCGCGCACACGCAGGGGACGGCAATGACTGTCTCGTGATTTTGAGCAACTCAGGTTGTCCAAATATTAAACAAAATTGACATAAATCACATCCCTGTTCTGGCTTGCTTCATCAAGTCCCGCAATAACGAAATTTACATGCCCGCGAACACTTACTATTTTATAAGTTCTAAAAGGCTTATATTTTGGATAGTTTCCGAAGAAAGTCCTTCGAAACCACCAAGGCGCTATATTTCTTATGCTTCCTGATGATGGCTGTTTTCAGAGGAAGTTTCCAAATTTCCATTCGAGGTATAAACACTCACAGCATCCGAGTCGTTTCCTGACAAGGCATTGACAATTTGTTGACGGGTATACATGTTATTAGCTATGACTTGTCCATTAACAGTATTTAGTTCACGACATAAATTTAATTTCTCTACAAGAATGCTGTTCAACCGATTGATTTGAATACCATCTTCAGTTGAGCAGTTTTGGAGAAAATCAGATAATGATACTTGACTATGTTTGTCACTGTTATTGGAGTCGTTCATTAGTTCCATACGTTGTTTTGCACTGTCTTCTAATTGACTGGATAGCTCTTGTTTCTTCTCTGCCAGTTCGGCGAGGTGATTAAACTGGCGAGTTGTAAGAATCATTTTTTCTTCGGCTAATAAAGCATTCAGCGAGTCTAGCCAATTTATCTCTTGCTCTAATTGGCTTACTAATGTTTTAGCCTTATTGTTGTTATTCATTGCATCATCCTGAAAATTAAGCTATTTCTACATTATTTAACATGCTATGAGCGATCTTGTCACTATGAATTTGATACTGTCCTGATTCGATTTCAGCTTTAAAATACAATACACGAGCTTCATTGATTTCTGATAAATCTTTAAGGGAGGCTTTTAGAGCTTCCAGTTGTTTAGAGGTACTACTTAAATTGACGTTATCAGAGAGATTATTATTTTCAACAACGGGATTTCTAACTTCTTTTTGTTTAGTACTTAGGCGATTGTCTGCATCCACATGTCTTACGTTAGTCGAATCATTAATTTGGTTAACCATAAGAGTATCCTCAATCGCATTTATCATGATTATCGGCTCCTTTTGCAAATTCTTTAGTAATTTTTGGTTTATTTTTAACCTTTTTTGTTAAATAGTACTTATAAAACATGAGTTAAAAAATAACTTTAACTTTTTTATTACCAGTTACTCTAGCTTCAATAATTCGTTTAGAAGAGAGATTTTTGACTTTTATCGTGTCATCCATAGCGCCCTCATTCATTGCAATTCCATCCATGCTGATTGTTAAATTATCATTAGAAGCGATTATAGATACTTGTTCACCTTTATGAACTAATTTTGCTAATTCGATATTGTAAGGAGTAAGTGGGTGATTTGGAGCGATATCATGTTTACAAACAAGTCCGATGATCTCTTTGTTATTGGTAAAATATCCTTGTTTTAATTTTTGAACATCGAGTTCAGTTTGATAGATGTCCATGTTATTAATTTTTGTACCTTTTGGTAAAGCACGTTTTGCTACTAATACAGATTTTGATACAGTTACTTTGATAGGTATATATAAGGTCCAGTGATTATTTTCCTCTAAACATTTGATGCCCATCGTATTAGTATTCAGCACAGGAGTTTGATAAGGGTTGAATACTTCCAGTTTGTTATCATCACATATCTTTAGGCTTAGGCGAGGATCAATTGCGTCTGCTGTAACTTGAATTTTACCTTCAGTATAATTGGATAATTCATTAAGGACATACTGTTCTACTTTATTTTTTAATAATTCAAGAGATTGGCTTGGTTCTGAAAACAAGCCCGTGCTTGCAAAAAATAGGAAAAAGCTTAGTATGCACTTTTTCACAACATGAACTCCCTTTCTTTATATTGATTTTTTTATTTTTGAAATGCGTTGTTTTCTATGCAAATATTGCGCCAATATTCAGGAGTATATCATGAGAACTTGTTTGATTGTTTATTTATTGATTTTATTTGTTTTTACATTTCCAGGGTACTCTGACAGTCATCATCCCCAAGAATTTCTAAAATCTATTGTTGGCACGAAAGATGAAGGAGAAAAAATTTATAATCATTTTTGCGTGAATTGTCATGCACAAAAACCATTGATTTCTTTAGGGGCTCCTAAAATTGGAAATGCAAGCGAATGGGATCCAAGATTGAAACAAGGATTGGACATTCTTTTTAAGCACACTGATGAGGGGTTTAATGCTATGCCTACTAGAGGTGGATGTTTTGAATGCACCGATAATCAACTAATTTTAGCCATTATTTTTATGGTTCCGGAACAAGGGCAAAAGAGCCTATTAAAAGATCTTGAAGATCATAAAAAGAACAAATAGTAAAAAAATTTTATAAAAAAGCCTAAACTTATTCAAAATGCTCCCGATATAGTAAAAAAGATAAAGAGGGAGATAGAAAGTGAAAAAACAACTACTGTTAGTTCCAGTTTGTGTCTTGGCTGCCTCTTGTGCATCCATGGATAGATCAACAGCCATAGTGGATGATGCCGGTTATACTCATTACACTATGAGCATGGAATCTGATAGAAAGGGTTCCGGTTATTTTCCTGATAAAAGACAAGCCACAGGAAAAAAAGTATTTATTTTCGATCCTAAAGCAACGGCATGGGCAGCTTATGATGCGCAAGGTAATAGGATCAAAACCGGTAGTGCCTCAGGAGGGAAGGACTTTTGTGAGGATGTCGGCAGGCCTTGTCGTACTGTAACAGGAAGCTTCAGAGTTTACTCCAAAAAAGGGGAGGAGTGCACTTCCAGTATCTACCCCATAGAAACTGGTGGTGGGGCAAAAATGCCTTATTGCATGCACTTTCACGGCGGGTATTCGATACATGCTGCCTATGAGGTTCCAAATTATAACGCAAGCCATGGTTGTATCCGGGTTTTACCAAGTGCTGCGAAATGGTTGAATCAAAACTTTATTGATGTAGGGACTTCGGTAATCGTTAAACCTTATTAATAAATAAGCAAAGATTCTCCACCACTCCCCCTGCTTATAGCGGGGGTTTTTTTATTGCCTGATATTCAATAACAAAGGTTAGGACTAAGAGAAATCTTAATATAACGCTATAGCGCTTCGGGATTGCCGAAATGATGGCTAAGACCTATAATCGCAAATCACTAACATACCTTTCTTTCTATAGCGGATCCGAATAATGATTCTTTGTATTGATGTAGGGAACTCTCATATCTATGGTGGAGTGTTTGATGGAGATGATATTAAACTCAGGTTTCGGCATACTTCTATGGTAAGTACTTCGGATGAGTTAGGTATTTTTCTTAAAAGCGTTTTACGTGAAAATAATTGCTCTCCTGAAACAATAAGAAAAATTGCTATTTGTTCGGTAGTCCCTCAATTAGATTATTCCTTACGGTCAGCATGTGTGAAATATTTTTCAACAGAACCATTTTTATTACAGGCAGGGGTTAAAACCGGATTGAATATTAAATATAGAAATCCAGTTGAGGTTGGAGCTGACAGAATTGCTAATGCCATAGCTGCAACTCATAGTTACCCTAATCAAAACATTATTGTGATCGATTTTGGAACTGCGACTACTTTTTGTGCTATTTCGCATAAGAAAGCTTATTTAGGTGGTGCCATTTTACCTGGCGTGAGATTGTCGGCAGATGCTCTATCAAGAAATACTGCGAAACTACCGTCAGTTGAAATTGTCAAAATCGAAAATGCAGTCGGGCGTTCTACTATAGAAAGTATTCAATCCGGGGTTTACTATGGTGTCCTTGGTGCGTGTAGAGAAATAATTCATAGAATACATAGTGAAGTTTTTGATGGTGAAAAAGCATTAATTTTAGCAACAGGGGGATTTGCTTCTTTATTTGATAAACAAGAGCTGTATGATCATCTCGTGCCAGATTTGGTTCTCCAAGGCATACGTTTAGCTGCTTTAATGAATTCCCTATGATCATTTTTCCAACAGCTCCCACAGAATGAACTTATTGAAAGTGTTTTCAACAAGCGTTCAAGAGGCAAGTCAAACAATAGAAACAATGACAAGGCACAAATATTAATAAAAATAGGTACTAGTGTAAGTCTTCCTCTTTCTTCTATTTAGTTCAATTCTAAAACTCCCAGTAATTTTCGTGTCTTTGGTAAAATCTAAGCATCGTACCTTTGTGGTTATTAATTTGTCTATAAGATTAAATTAATGACATATCCTGGGTTTTCTCATTCCATTTATAGAAAAATTACCAAAAAAGTGCCTTTCCAGCTTGACGTATGTAGAAATGTGTTCCTATAGTGTAGAAAAGTGGGGTAAAATAATAAAAAAGTGGAGAATTGTGGGAGATAAATTCTCCTTAACTTAGGAAAAACTATGTTTCGTGGGATTAATGCCATCACCATAGACACTAAAGGACGCTTAGCTATTCCGACGCGTTACAGAAGTGCTTTGGGAGCAGAGGAAAAAATTCCTTTGGTGGTAACTATTGATACCGAAGAAACCTGTTTGCTCCTTTACACTGCAGCACAATGGCAAATTATTGAAGACAATTTACAAAAACTACCTAGTTTCAATGCCGCAGCACGAAGAATTCAGCGTCTGTTAATCGGCCATGCCACTGATGTAGAGGTTGATGCTAATGGACGAGTGCTTTTACCAACAGTCTTAAGAAATTATGCAAAGTTAGAAAAAGATGTCGTGATGATAGGCCAAGGAAATAAATTTGAGGTTTGGAATAAAGAATTATGGGAGTCCAAACGTGAGCAATGGTTGGCTGAAGAAGCATCTAGGGCGGATGGGCTACCTGAGGAAATGAAAACGTTTTCTTTATAACGGAAAAATAAATGGCAAAGCATCAATCTGTTTTATTACATGAATCAATAAAAGGTCTGGCCATAAAGGCTGAAGGTACCTATTTTGATGGAACTTTTGGCCGTGGTGGTCATAGTCGGGAAATTTTAAATCATTTAAGTGATAAGGGAAGATTGTTTGCAATAGATAAGGATCTCGATGCTGTGCAATATGCGAAGGATCATTTTGGTTTGGATAAACGATTTCAAATTTTTCATGGTTCATTCGCAAACATCAAGGAATTTGCATCACAAGCGGGGGTACTTGGTGCTGTTGACGGTATTTTACTTGATCTTGGAGTGTCCTCGCCTCAACTGGATAATCCTGAAAGAGGATTTAGTTTTATGTTGCAAGGCCCTCTTGATATGAGAATGGATTTATCTCAATCAATAAACGCAGCCAATTTTGTAAATGAAGCTGAAGTCCATGAATTGGCACATGTCTTCAGAACCTATGGTGAAGAACGGTTCGCAGCCAGGATAGCAAAAGCAATTGTTGAAGCTAGAAGGGCAAAACCAATAACAACTACTCTGCAGTTAGCAGAAATTGTTAAAGAAGCAAATCCTAAATGGGAAAAACATAAACATCCTGCAACACGAGTATTTCAAGCGATTCGTATACACGTAAACCAGGAATTAGCAGACCTTAGTAATTGTTTAGAGCAATGTTTGGATGTGTTAGGCCCTAAAGGGCGTTTAGCAGTTATTAGTTTCCATTCTCTGGAAGATCGGATAGTCAAGCAATTCATGAGAGATAAAGAGCAGGGAAATAGACCACCTGCTGAAGTACCAATCAAACATGATGCAATCAAAACCAATTTTAGGAAAGTAGGTAAAGCAGTGAAGCCACAGAGTGACGAAATAAAAGAAAATGTTAGATCTCGAAGTGCGGTGCTTAGGATAGGGGAGAAATTAACATGAACGCTGCAGCGAAAGTCATTAATCAAGGTAATTTATTTAATGGTCAATTGGCAGATATGCAAATGTCAAAATCACTCTATATGATAATTGTATTGTTAGCTGCCGTATTAGTGAGTGCTTTTGCAGTAATTTATAGCACGAATTCTTACCGATTAACCCTTAGTCAAGTACAACAGGAAGAACAACAAACCCATTTCTTGCAACTTCAATGGGGACAATTATTATTAGAACAAGCAAGTTTGGCTACACCAGCCCGAGTTGAGGAGTTGGCAACAGAAAAACTGGGAATGACTTTGCCAACGGCTAAAAATACTTATTTATTGCATCCTCAATAGAAAATCTTATTGAAGTGCGAAGGATAGGTATGAGAATTTATATTTAGGAGATGGACACCTCGAAAAATTATAAAGCTTCATGTACACTGTTAACTCATTAGCCAGGGTTAGTTCATCATTCAGTTTTGGGGCTTGCTAAAGTATTAATTGATCACTGACAAACCCTGAGAAAGTTCATCAAGATTTTTTTGTGGAAAGGTTATCCTGAGTATTTTAAAAGAGTTTTGCCTGAGACTAAACATTGGGATGTTCCTGGCGTGAGTTAGAGATGACGAAAAGCCTGATGAAGAACATTCAAGGGCAAACCACAGTTTTTAATGTTTTTAAAGTTTAAAAGGCATTTTTAAGTATTTTTCTTTGTTCCTTAAGAGGTCGTTTGGAAAAGATCCGAATGAATATTCATTCAACTCTATTGTTTAGTACTTAGAAATACTATTTATGAGTAGTTATTTATGAAAAAAACACACCATTATGCTAGATTAGTAACCGTTGCTGTTTTTTTCTCCCTAATTTTGGCCATTTTAATTTGGAGAATGGTCGATCTTACCGTTCTGCACAGGCAATTTTTACAAGGCCAGGGCAACGCACGGAGCATTCGTGTGATCGATATTCCTGCTTATCGAGGTATGATAACAGATAGAAATGGCACACCACTGGCTGTGAGCACACCAGTTGAATCAGTCTGGGTGCACCCTAAAGAATTTTCCCCAGACGAAGAACAGTTTATGCAACTTGCTAAATACCTGAATTTGACTCCTAAGGAATTAAGTAAAAAAATTGTGTATGCTGAAAATCGAGAATTCGTCTATTTACAGAGACAAATACCGCCTACACTCTCTAAGAAGATAGAAGCTTTAAAAATTCCGGGTATTAATTTTCAAAAAGAATTTAAGCGCTATTACCCAGATTCAGACAGCATTTCCACATTAATAGGGTTTACTAATGTCGACGATCAAGGTATTGAAGGAATTGAGCTTGCATATCAAGACTGGCTCATGGGTATTGTTGGCAAAAAGAGAGTAATTAAAGATAGACTCGGCAGAGTGGTTGAAGATTTAGGTGTTTTGAAGGAGCCGCGCCCAGGACATGAATTAACTTTAAGTATTGATAGACGATTACAGTATTTGGCCTATAGCGAATTAAGTAAAACGGTTGAAGAGTTTTCTGCTAAGTCAGGTTCAGTCATTGTAGTCGATGCCGAGAACGGTGAGGTTCTGGCTGTAGCCAATGTACCCTCTTATAATCCTAATTCACGAGGCCATTATGATAAACAAACTTATCGAAACAGGGCACTAACGGACACTTTCGAACCAGGATCTGTCATTAAATCATTCAGTATTGCCAGTGCTTTAGAAACCGGCTTATTTACTCCAGACACTATTATCGATACCAACCCGGGGTGGATGACTGTTCATAGTCGGACAGTAAGGGATATCCATAATTATGGTGTTTTAGATGTTACTGGAATTTTGCAACATTCAAGTAATGTAGGCGTTACTAAAATGGTGTTATCAAGCCCTGCAGAACAATTAATAGGATTTCTGCAAAAATGTGGTTTTGGACAGCGGTCTGAATTAGCATATCCCGGTGAAAGTGAAGGAGGGATTGTAAAAGCTAAGGATGCCAATCCTTTTGTTTTGGCTACCTTGGGGTTTGGCTATGGTTTGTCTGTTACTGCATTACAATTAGCTAAAGCCAATTTGATTTTTGCAAATAAAGGACGATTGATACCTATCACTTTGATTCATAATGATACTCCGAGTTCTGGCATTCAGGTCATGCAATCAAAAACGGCTGAACAAGTATTATTAATGATGGAAGCGGTTATGAGTAAGGGTACCGGCAGAAGTGCAAAGATTCCTGGTTATAGAGTAGCCGGTAAAACTGGAACTGCACGAGTCGCTGGGAAAAATGGATACAAAGATAGAAAATACACTTCTAGTTTTATTGGTATAGCACCGGTTTCCAAGCCAAAATTTGTTGTTGTTGTTATTATTCATGAACCTACACGAAAAGGGTATTATGCTGCTTCTGTAGCAGCACCCTTATTTTCAAAAGTTATGTCAGGTGCTTTACGATTATTCAATATACCTACTGATGAGCCAGTTGGTTAAAGATAATAGGAGCTAACTCTGTGAAATTAACTCAATTATTAAAACCATGGATAAAACAAGATCTTGTAGACTGTGTTATTAGTGATATAAAAAATGACAGTCGCCAGGTAAAAGCGGATGATTTGTTCATTGCCTATCCTGGAGCTGCCTCTGATGGTCGGTTATACATAGAAAAAGCAGTTGCCTCAGGAGCGATTGCTGTGGTTTATGAGCCAGATAACTTCCCATCGTCTTGTATTTTGCCATCAGTAATACCCTGTATCCCTATTCCCAATCTGGGAGAAAAATTAGGAGAACTAGCCAAACGCTTTTTTAATAATCCATCTGAGTCACTCGGTCTAACCGGGGTAACTGGTACCAATGGTAAGACGACTATTGCTTATCAGTTGGCACAAGCCCATTATTTGCTTGGCCAACGTTCAGCTTATATAGGTACTATAGGGCAGGGTGAGGTTGATTCTTTAATGCCTTTGGAAAATACCACACCAGATGCGCTATGCTTGCAGAGACTGATGCATCAATATAAAGAACATGGCATTAAACACATTTGTATGGAAGTGTCTTCTCACGCATTAAATCAGCACAGAGTTGATTCTCTAGAGTTTGACCAGGCTATCTTTACCAATTTAACTCTGGATCATTTGGATTATCATCGAACTATGCAAGCTTATGGAGCCGCAAAATCCAAGTTATTTGAACGAGAAGAATTGCAATGGGCTATTATTAATCAAGATGATGATTTTCAAAATCTTATGAGCAGTGTATTAAAGGCTCATGTGAAAAAAATCACTTATGGTATGCATCAGAGCTGTGATGTTAAGGCAGTCAAATGGAATATGGATATCACAGGAACAGAAATCGAAGTGCAATCTCCTTGGGGACAACACCACTTGAAGATTAAGGCTTTAGGGGAATTCAATATTTATAATAGTTTGGCGGTATATAGTAGTTTACTGGCCAGCGGATACTTGCCAGAAAAAGTAGTGCAAATTATGGCTGAATTAAAAGCAGCCCCGGGTCGGATGGAAATTGTTGCTTATTCTCCTTATGTTCTTGTTGATTATGCCCATACTCCTGATGCTTTGGAAAATGTACTTATCACATTAAATCAACTGAAAAAAGGGCGTTTATGGGTAGTATTTGGTTGTGGTGGGGATAGAGATAAAACCAAACGACCAATTATGGGGAAAGCAGCCAGTTTGTATGCCGATAATATTGTAATTACCAGTGATAATCCACGCAGTGAAGATCCTGAAATTATTGTAGATGAAATTGCTTATGGTATTCCTTCCTCAACTCTTGTTTCTAAACTGGTGAATAGAGAAGAAGCAATTGCTTACGCTTTAAGTCAGGCGGATAGTAATGATATTATATTAATTGCAGGTAAAGGACATGAATCCTACCAGCAGATAGGGAATATAAAGCATGCTTTTTCCGATCAGGAAGTAGTTAGGCGTTTAATAAATAATTAAAATTCCAGAATAGTTACAAACTGGTATTCTTCTATTTTCCCAACAAGGGGTGTTTTTTTATTAAATCCGCATCAAAATAAGTTGCAAAATCATGGCGATGATGATGACTTTTGCGGAGGCTCAAGAAAGTTGATGGGATGTTCTCAGCTTGTTTTAACGCTAATGTTTCATTGATTGGATTATAAATTGATAAAGCCAGCTCCCTCCAATCTTCGCTTTCATTTAATCTATGAGGTTTCGCTGGAGTTGCAAATTGAGGGGATGGGAGTCCAATCATTTGATGCAATTTATGACTTACTATAGCTATTGCGGCGAATTTAGCTTCCAGACTATGTCCCGCAATATGTGGTGTACAAAGTGTTGCTTTTGAAACAATCTGTTTATCTACATTGGGCTCATTGCTGTACACATCAGTGCAATACAATAAAGAAGAACCAATTTGCAAAAGGGCCTCTTCATTAACAATACCACCCCTGGAGGCATTGATGATAATACAACCAGGTTTTAATTTTTCAAGAAAATCCTGATTAATTAAATTAATACTGGGATAAGGATAATTGTTATGTAATTCCGCATGGATACATAAAAGATCACATTCATAAAGATCTTCAAGAGAACAACTTTGGAAAGAAGCATCTCTGGTTACCTTAGGAGGATCATATAGAAATAATTGAAAATTAGCGGCTTTTAATCGTTCATAAACTTTGGTGCCCACTTGCCCTAAACCAATAATTCCAGCAGTTTTATTCTTGATAAGTTGCCTCTGGTCTAAATAGGCTAGACAAGCAACCACATAGTCTGCAACAGAAATGGCATTACATCCCTTGGCATCAATCATTGTTATGTTTTGTGATTTTAGAAAATCAAAATCGATATGATCGGTTCCACTCGTTGCTGTTGCGACAAATTTGATTTGATGCCCTTTTAATAAAGCACGGTTTATCTTTAGTGTTGAACGACATAGCAGAATATCCATATTGTCAAGCAAACCAGGAACTTCATCAGGATTGTGATATAAGGTTAAGATAAATGGCGGAGGAAAAGCACTGTTTAATCCTGGCAATAATGCATCGGCAAGAATGTTCATAAATTATAAATCGCGCTTAAAATATATAATGAACCATAGATAAGAGGAGTAAGGACATATCCCAATACATTAGTAAAAATTAATACAATCAGTATTAAAAATCCAAATGGTTCTAATCTTGCGTAGGCAATCGCTTGTCTTGCCGGCAATAAGTTCATCACGACTTTGCTGCCGTCGAGTGGTGGAATAGGAACCAGGTTTAAAAAAGCAAGAATCAAATTAATCATCATTCCAGCTCGAGCGGTGACAAGTAGGAATAAGGCGGCCATTGAACTTTCAGGGTGTAAAACAGTGGCTATTTTAAAACATCCTGCCCATAGGAATGCCATTAAAAGATTAGCTAGTGGACCTGCAAGAGTAACTAAAATCATATCGCGGCGTGGCTTTCGAAGTTGGCTTTGATTCACTGGAACTGGTTTTGCGTAGCCAATTACGAAATTAAAGTTTGTTATTGCACCTATCAACAGAGGTAACAGAATTGTCCCAATTGGATCAATATGTTTAATCGGATTTACAGTTAATCTTCCGAACATTTTAGCCGTATTATCACCACAATAATAAGCAACATAACCATGCGCTAATTCATGGAAGGTAATTGCCAATAGTACTGGTAAAGCCCAAATACATATTTGTTGGATTAAAGTGAATTCTGGCATTAATAATTTTGCAGTATTTAAAATTGTTCCTGATTTTAACGAATTCTACTCAGTAATAACAAGGCTTGATGGATAAATAGTATGGATAGCAATTTTAACCTGGTAAAAGAAGTTCAAAACTTATACGTATTGAATTACTTTTTTCATGTTTAATAAATCAGGACATATACAAAACTCCAATCTCTTGGTTAAAAAATGTTTTTAATTCAGTCGTTTAGTTTATCTAAACTCCCTCATTAAAACATTTTTTGCCTCGGGCTTGGGGGGTTGTGCACGTACTTTAACTATTTGGTATTGGCTAAATCGAAAGCATCTTATATGATTCAAGCTAGCGCAAGGATTTTAAGGGGTTTGTTGGATGACGCAATTTGAAAAAACTTTTAATGTAATGAAAAAATATTGGGTAATAATTGCTTATATTATCCTCGCTGTCCTATCGTATTATTTTATAGATAGAACATTGGCTGTTTATTTTCATAGTTTGAATCTTAGAACAAATTTTCATGTGCTAAATTACTTAACGGCTTTAGGCCAATGGAAAATTTATGTTGTATTATTTTTTATCGCCGCATTGTATTTTCGTTATATTCAGCAAAATGAACGGTGTGAAGTAAGATTTTGGTATTTGTTTGGCTGTGTTCTTATTCCTAATTTATTTACTTTTGTATTAAAAATAGGTGTTAGCCGAGCTCGGCCTGATTTATTGTTTGATAATAATTCTTATGGGTTTTATTGGTTCCAATTAAAGGATGCCTATTGGTCATTTCCTTCAGGCCACTCTATTACCAGCACTGCTTTGGCTGCAGGATTAGGATATATTTTTCCCAGGTATTTTTTCATATTTATTGGGTTGGCATTGCTTGTCGCCGCTACCAGAGTTATTTTATATCATCATTATTTAAGTGATGTGATGACTGGATTTTATATTAGTATGTTGTTGGTTGGTTTATTTACTCAGTATTTGAAAAGGAATCATTATCTGGATAAGGTAAATTAGACTCTATAAAAAATAGGCAAGCTTATTAAGGGAGTAATTATGGCTATAGAAAAGGAATTAAAAAACTTTGTAAGATTGTATGCCGACTGGGATACAACTAATAATTGTTATAAATCCCAATTGGATAATACAACTTTATTAAGATTGGAAAGAGATTTTACAAGATTTATTAATCAGCAATTATTGATAGATGGGCCTGAGAAAGAAAAAATTGCTAAAAACTACAAAAGATTGTCCCTCTGCTTTCACCCAGATCATGTTTCCGGATTTTTACCGGAAGTGACTTGGCTAGAGTACAATTTATCTCTAGGCAAGAATAATGGAGCCTGTTTTAAAATATTGGGATTATGTTATGAAAAATTAACTTCACCTGAAAAATTTAAAGATACAGGTTTAGGAGATATCAAGACCAAAGAAGATTTTAAAAAGTGGTTGGAAGGTTTACGGGCTAAGGCAACTACCTATTCTGGCCAGAGTTTTTGTGACAGTTTGATTGATTTATTAGAACAATCCAGTGGTTTCTTTAATGACACTGGGCAACTAAAACCTAAAGGACTCAGAGTATTACTTAGGTTTATTCCAATGGTATTTGCCAGTTATGGAACTTTTATTTTTGCAGAAGAGTTATTTGCTATCTACGCACTGTATTTTATCTTATTAAAAGGAGGGCAATATCTGGAGCGTACTGAGTCCAATCAATTAAAAAAAATAGGTCAAACGTTGCAAGAAATCAGTATTATTACTGCCACTGCTTCAACGACACTGCTGGTTCGTTTGCTTGAAATGACCTTTTGGGCATCCCGCCAATTTCTTGATGTGAGTTTGCAGATCGGTTCTGCGATTTTTAAACCAATGCTACCCCCACCTGAAACTAAGGAAAAATCAGAATCTGATGTAGCAGCCAATTTATGTAGAGATTTAATCTTGGCTAGCCAAAATAATAGTGAAGGAATGCAATTTAAGACGCCGGAATTAAAAGTCATTTCTGCTCCTCTTGAATCTTACCTTGGTTTGAATGCACAGCAATTTTTTGGCGATTGGCGAATAGGTCGAGAAAAACGGTTGAGAGTAGAAGAATTTTTATTCAGAATGAGAGTGTTAGATTCACTTCCTGGTCCTTTAGAAGACAAGTTGACAGAAGCTCAAAAAGAACTGGATAAAATAAAAAAGGATACTAAGGTTTTTACGAGCAATACAGCAAAAGCAGTGCAGGAAGCTGAACAGGTCATCTCCATGTTACAAGAATCAGATTCTATGCAATTAGTAGTTTATAAAGGACCTAACTAGTCTTTTATAAATTTCTATTTTCCTGCTTATTTGTTTCAGGCCTAAGTTGGCTTTCGTGAGCAGAGCTCATTTATGCTTAAAGGATGGATATAAGAAAATAAAAACCATTCGCTTAACGTTCTTTTAATTTTAATACTTTATCTTTGTGTTCTAATTAAAAACAACCTCTTGAATTTATACCTCTATCTCTGGCAAGATGCTGACTAATTTGATACTCCAGTGAGGAACCATGAAAATACTCGTGGCTGTAAAGCGTGTGATAGACCCTTATGTTAAAATTCGGGTTAAATCGGACAATTCAGGTGTTGAAACCCAAAATATCAAAATGGCAATGAATCCTTTTGATGAAATAGCCATTGAAGAAGCATTACGTTTGAGAGAAAAAAATTGGGCAACAGAAGTAATTGCTGTGAGCATTGGTGCTGACAGTTCTCAAGAAACGTTAAGACATGCATTGGCTTTGGGTGCTGATAGGGCTATTTTGGTTCGGACAGAAAAAACATTCGAGAGTCTTAATATAGCTAAAATTTTAAATAAAATAGTGGACAATGAAAAACCTGATTTGGTGTTGATGGGTAAACAATCAATAGATGGCGATAATAATCAAACTCCTCAAATGTTAGCGGCATTGTTGAATTGGCCGCAAGCGACTTATGCGTCAAAGATCATTGCCAATCATAATCAACTTGAAGTCGTGAGAGAAATTGATGGTGGTTTGGAAACGATCAGGGTGCAGTTGCCAGCAGTAATCAGTACCGATCTTCGTTTAAATGAACCCAGATATGCCAGTTTGCCGAATATTATGAAAGCAAAACGCAAGCCTCTTGATATTCTTGAGTTGGAATCGCTTAACTTATCACTTAAACAGCATGTTGAAATATTAAAGGTTAATGCGCCCGCGACTCGAAGTGGTGGTGAAATACTTGATTCTGTGGCTGCATTGTTGGGTAAATTACAACATGAAGCCAAAGTGCTTTAAAAGGAGAAGAGATGGGCACTTTAGTTTTGGTTGAACATAATAATCGGCAGTTACACTCTGCAACTCGTAATACTCTGTCAGCTGCTTTGGAACTCGGTAATAAAATTACTTTACTTGTTGCTGGTTATCAATGTCGTGCAGTAGCTGAAGAAGCAGCTAAAATCGAAGGGGTGCATGCTGTTTTGCATGTGGATAGCCCTGGTTATGAATATCAATTGGCGGAATCGATCAGTGACTTAGTCGTGTCTTTAGCAAATTCATTCGGCGCTATTTTAGCTCCTTCCAGTACCTTTGGAAAAAATATACTACCGCGTGTTGCTGCGCAGCTGGACGTAACCCAGCTTTCTGACGTTAGTAAGATAATTGATGTAGATACATTTGAGCATCCTATTTATGCTGGTAATGCAATAGAAACAGTACGTGTTTTAGATTCATTAAAAGTAATGACTATTAGGACAACAGCATTTAATCCTATAATGTCCGGTCAAGAATCGTGTTGTATTGAAAGTATTAGTAAGGAATTTCAAACCAAAGGGAGTCAATTCGTCCGGCATGAATTGAGTAAATCCGAGAGACCAGATTTAAGTAGCGCTAAAATAATTGTTTCTGGGGGCAGAGGTTTACAAAGTGCAGAAAAATTCAAGTTAATTGAAGAGTTGGCTGATGTATTGGGCGCTGCAGTAGGTGCATCCAGAGCGGCGGTAGATGCGGGATTTGTTCCTAATGATTATCAAGTTGGCCAAACTGGTAAAGTAGTTGCTCCTATGCTTTATATTGCGGTAGGTATTTCAGGAGCAGTTCAGCATTTAGCAGGGATGAAAGATTCTAAGGTTATTGTTGCAATTAATAAAGACGAAGATGCACCTATTTTTCAAATTGCGAATTATGGGTTAGTAGGTGATCTGTTTGAATTAGTTCCGCAATTAATAGAACAATTAAAGAATAGATAAGAGGTAACAATATGTTAGTCGGTGTACCAAAAGAAATAAAATCGCAAGAAAATCGAGTAGGGCTTGTTCCTTCAAGTGTCAGAGAAATTATTAGAGCAGGAAGCGATGTTTTAGTTGAAAGGGGAGCTGGACTGGGTATTGGTATCTCCGATGATGATTATAGAAATGCAGGGGCTGAAGTTGTTGATACTGCTGATGAAGTATTTGCCAAATCCGAATTGATAGTCAAAGTAAAAGAGCCTCAACCGATTGAGTGTAAACGATTGCGTGAAGGTCAAACTTTGTTTACTTATTTACACTTGGCACCAGATCCTCAACAAACCCGTTTGCTAAAAGAATCTGGTGTCACAGCCATAGCTTATGAGACAGTGACTCAAGATGGGGGTGGGTTGCCTTTACTTACTCCTATGTCCCAGGTTGCAGGTCGTATGTCGATTCAAGCAGGAGCTCATTGTTTAGAGATGGCTCAAGGGGGCAGTGGCATATTGCTAGGTGGCGTTCCAGGTGTCGCTGCTGCAAATGTTGTAGTCATTGGAGGTGGAGTTGTAGGCACGAACGCTGTTCGTATGGCTATGGGGATGGAAGCTCGAGTCATAGTACTTGATCGCTCTTTACAACGCTTAAATGAGCTGGATTTTCAGTTTGGTTCCAAGCTGAATACAGTCTATTCCACAGCAGATTCCATAGAAAAGTATGTATCCAGTGCTGATTTAGTTATTGGTGCAGTATTAGTGCCAGGGGCTGCAGCACCAAGATTAGTTACCCGTTCTATGCTGAGTTCTATGCGTCCTGGTTCTGTTTTGGTGGATGTTGCCATCGATCAAGGAGGTTGCTTTGAAACTAGCCGTGCTACAACTCACCAAGAACCTACTTATGTAGTTGATAATGTGGTGCATTATTGTGTGGCAAACATGCCTGGTGCTGTACCTAGAACATCTACATTTGCTTTAAATAATGCTACATTACCTTTTATATTAAGCATTGTAACCAAAGGGGTTAAATTAGCTTTATTAAATGATCATCATTTACTTAATGGGTTAAACGTTCATCAAGGTAAGATTACTTATGAAGCAGTAGCCCGTGATTTGGGATATGAATATACCCCTGCAGCTGCTGCTTTAGCAGGTAAATAATTTTACATGCATTTACCCATATTAGCACAAGTTAATGTGGGTAGCCTCAACAATCCTATCAATCATAGCTCTCAAAAGGTCACTGGCAGGTTGTATCACTCTTGGCAATCGTTGACAGACCGTGCTTAAAAATAGAGTTCATATATTGTGCAGAATAACTGGTTATTCTACGTGTCAACTATATCTGCTCCCTTACGGTTTCGGATTAGAATGATTATACTGACGCAATACCGAGCCGCGACCGTAAGGGAGCGGATGTATAATAACTTCCAGAATCCAGTGAATCGTTCAACTTGTATATAACTCTGGCATTCCGCCAGGGTTCAAGATACACACCCTGAACGGTAATTTCTCAAGAACCTAAAACAGGTTTTCCTCTACTGGCGCTAGTTGCTCTTCCTGTTGATTATTTTGTGCGTTATACACTGGATTATGATCTTCTTCTGCTGGAACTTCATTTTCTCTAAAATATTCAATAATACCATTTTCCTGATTGGGTTTAGCCAGCAGGCCACTAGCAGGATCTATTCGAACTGCTACGACATTTTCGGGTTGTTTTAATTCAATTTCAGGTTTGTCTTTTAATGCCACTTTCATAAAATCTATCCATAACGGAAGAGCAAGACTTGCAGCATATTCATGTAATGATTTAGGGTTATCAAAGCCAATCCATGCAGTTACTACCAAATCAGAATTAAAGCCTGAAAACCATGCATCTACCTGGTCGTTGGTAGTTCCTGTTTTACCAGCTATATCCTGGCGATTTAATACGCGAGCAGCACGTCCTGTACCATGCTGAATTACATCTCGTAATACAGTATTCATTAAAAAGGCAATATCTGCAGGAATAACCCGCGGCGCAAGAGTTGAAACATCAATTTTGGTATTATCACAAGAGTCACATACAACAGTCGGCTTGGCTTGCAGCAGAATTTTACCATCAGCATCTGTTATGTGGTCAATAAGATAAGGTTCTACTTTATAGCCGCCATTGGCAAAGACTGCATAAGCTGTGGTCAGATCCATAGGGCTAATGGACAAGCTTCCTAGAGCCAGTGATAAAGCTTTAGGTAATGATTTTTTATTAAAACCAAAACGAGTTAAGAAATCTATCGTATAGTCAATGCCTATATCATCAAGAATTCTTATAGATACCAAGTTTTTGGATTGAACTAATGCTTGTTTCAAGCGTGTAGGGCCATTGAATTTTAGATTCACATTATGTGGTCGCCATAAATTGGGTTGGCTAGGGTCGTCCACAACGATCGGTGCATCATTAATCAGGGTAGCCAGATTGTATCCATTATTTAAAGCGGCAGCATAAACAAATGGTTTGAAACTGGATCCTGGTTGTCTGCTTGATTGAGTGGCTCGGTTGAATTTACTTTTCGAGAAGTTGAATCCCCCGACCAAAACTTCAATCGCTCCATTTTTAGGGTTCATTGCAACCATGGCGGATTCTGCTTCAGGAATCTGGGCGAGTTGCCAATAGGTTTCTGTTGAGTGTACGTAAATCACATCACCTACAGCGACTACTTGTTGTGCTTTGGTTGGCGATTTTCCAACCCAGCCTTTTTTAAGTGCTGGTCTGGCCCAGGATAAGCCCTCCCAAGGAATAATAATTATTTGTCCATTTTGTAACGAAGCAGTAGCTTCTTTTTCTCCTACTTCAGTAACTACCGCGGGAACTAAATTATTAAGCTCTGGATATTGACGTAAATATTTTTGTCTTATCTTTACAGACTGGCTGTCCTTTTCACCTATGTTTGCTATTGGGCCTCGATAGCCATGTCGGTGATCGTAGGCAATCAAATTCTTTTCTACTACTTCGTTGGCTGTATTTTGTAATTTGCCATCGATAGTAGTGTATACTTTATAGCCTTTAGTATAAGCTTCTGGTCCGAAATTATCATATAAAGACTGGCGAATCATTTCAGCAACGTAAGGAGCTTTCACCTCGATGTTGGTTCCATGATATTTTGCAGTAATTGGCTGGTTTACTGCATTTTGATATTGTTCTTCACTAATGTAATGTTCTTCCAGTAATCGCTCTAATACATGGTCACGACGTTTTTTTGCGGCAAGCGGGTTAGCGATAGGATTTTGGGTTGATGGGGCTTGCGGAAGCCCTGCTATCATGGCCAATTCCGCCAGATTTAAGTCTTTAAGTGGTTTTCCAAAATAAACCATGGCTGCAGCGCCGACACCGTAAGCCCTGTTACCCAGATAGACTCTGTTTAAATAGAGCTCCAGGATTTTTTCTTTGCTTAATTCTCTGTCAATTTTGATGGCGAGCATAATTTCATTGAATTTCCGTAAAAATGTTTTTTTACGGCTTAAGAAGAAATTACGAGCTACTTGCATAGTGATAGTACTACCGCCTTGGGATTTTGTTCCGGTTTTAAGCATACTTACAGCAGCACGACCTAATCCCATAACGTCTACGCCAGGATGTTCAAAAAAACGTTGATCTTCTGTAGCGATTAACGCATGAACCAGAGTAGGCGGGATTTCATCATAGGTCACGGGAATACGTTTTTTTTCGCCGTACTCCTGAATCAGTAAACCTTCTTTACTGAAAATCTGCAGTGGTACTTGTAATTGGACTGTTTTCAATGAATCGACATTGGGAAGTTGACTCTCAAGATAAAGATAGAGAAGGCTGCCCACGACTAATAAAAGAAAAAACAGGCTCATCAGCGCCCAAAGACCCTTACGCCAGAAGTATGCCATTTTTTTCATAGAATTCTGTTTTCGTTAAATGTGAATAGTGCAATATTATACAGTGAATCCATATAATATTGCGAGATTTGACAGGAAAAAAGCTGTATTAAAAAAAATTGTGCGCTTCATTATTTTTAATTCATGGCCAATCAACGAAGCGCGATTGGATTTTAATCAACAACTTCATTATTGCCCATAGAGGGTGAGGGATTAAATCCAGTGGATGGAGGTTCGGATGATTCCGTCGGTGAATTAGTAACACCGAATGATTTTTTTTGTTGACCTAATGCAGTTTTGCCAAATAAAGTTCCATATGGCAAAGTCAGGACTGGATTGAAAACCGGGTGGGTTATACTACCAGCTTTCAGTTTTTCTATTTCTTTGTCCTTCCCTTGTATTGCAGTTTCTTGTTCTAGTATTTTTTTCTTATCTCTTTCAGATTCTTCTGCTTGAGTTTTAATTGTTTTTCTAAGTTCCTTATTGTGATCAGTTAGTTCATGAACGAGTTCAGAAAGTTCGGGAACCAGAAGACGGTTTTGATGTTCCAGGCACAAGTCGGAAGCGATCTCTTTAAGTTCTTCATCGGAAGAACATTCAGAGACATCATTAGAATTAATATGAATATTAAAAGTCAGTAAAACTTCTTCGTTGATAAGATTACCGGAGTTGCAAAACTCACCACCGTAATACCCATCATTTTTTAATCCTGAAAGGGAAATGTTGGGCTCAGAATCTTCACTCGTTGTAGTGTACGTTACTCTACAAGTTTTACTTTTTGGGGTAATCATTAATTGTTTAAGATCGAGTAAAATCTGTGCTGTTTGTTTTTTATATTCTTCGAGTTGAGATGGATCAAATGATTTTTTCCTATCCTGCATGGATTTTAGAAAAACAATTTCATTTAATATAAAACGTAGAAATGGATTTCTTTCAGTATATCCTTTGCTGGTACAATCTTGTATTATTTCTTCAAGTCTTGCTTTAAATCCCTCGTTTTCATCATGAATAATCTCTTTAGCATAAGCAAGCACTTTTTTTCCTAAGAGAATCGGATTTTTTTCAACTACCAATTTGTTTAATACTTTAGGTTGACTGTCATGATATCGTATTATCACAGACGTTAGTGCATAGAGTAACTCTTCTAACCTGGTCATATTATAAGGCTCCTTTTAAAGCATAAATTCTGAAATCTAGATGTGAAAATCCCTTACAACTTGGTATTTCACTATATTGAATGTTTTGCTGAAGTGCAAGTGCCTGTTAACTAGAACATTATTTGGAAAAATCATACAAGTAGAAAGCTTGTTTAACAGTTATAGTGGAAAAATATTGTAACGCATAGAGTATAACTCTCAGAGTTTCTGAGAACTATTTCACGAAGGACGCCCATTTTCTCCCAGTAACAACCTGAAATAAAAAAATTCTTAAATCAATGTTATTAGGATTGAAAAATTTTTAGTTAATATTTTGAAATTATGATTATTTAATATAAGCTTTTTTAACGCCAGCAAAATGATTCCAATTTACAGTAGCTTACGTTAACATTACTAATAAGTTAGGATAAGTTTTAATATAGGGGCGCTGTTGGGCTGCAGGGAAATACAGGGAGATAATATACGTGCTCAAACTGCTTAAACCTAAGCATCGTTCAATTCTTGGAATCGACATTAGCTCTTCGGCTGTGAAAATATTGGAAATTTCAGGTTCCGGAGAGCAACTATGTGTTGAAGGATATGGTCGCGAAGAAATACCTTCTGCTGCTCTGGAAGGGAATGTGATCAAAGATGTTGATGTGGTAGGAAATTGCATCAAAAAATTGGTAGACAGGTTGAGATTCACCTCTAAAAATGTAGCATTAGCTGTGCCGGATTCCTCAGTTATCAGTAAAGTAGTTCAAATTAATGAGGGTTTGACTGACCAGGAAATGGAGGAGCTGGTTGTTATTGAGGCAGATAAATATATTCCTTACCCAATTGATGAAATTAATCTTGATTTTGAAGTGTTGGGACATTCCGCCAAAAATTCAGCCCTTCTTGATGTGCTAATTGTTGCTTCAAGAGCAGAGAATGTGAATAGTCGAGTTGAAGCAGCACATAGAGCAGGGCTAGAGCCCAAGATTGTTGATGTAGAATCTTATGCGGTAGAGCGATCAGTACAACAAATCGCACAAGAGCTACCAGCAAGCGGGCAAGATAAAATTGTAGCAATAGTAGATATTGGAGCAAATTATACTCATTTATTTGTTTTACATGGGATGAGGTTAATATTTTCAAGGGAAGAAAAATTTGGATGTATGCAACTTATAGAAGCTATAGCAGAACACTATAAAATGAATATTGAACAAGCTATTGCTGCGAAAAATGAGGATAAATTACCTGAAGACTATGAAACAGCAGTATTAGAGCCTTTTAAAGATATGATTCTTTTGCAGATCAAACGTACTTTGCAGTTTTTTTATTCTACCAGTCAACATGGATTTGTGGATCACATCTTATTGGCTGGTGGTATGGCAAGACAATCTGGATTGGCAGCACTTATTCAGGAACAACTAGGAGTGACAACTACAGTGGCAAACCCACTATCTTATATGTCTTTTAATAAGCAAGTTAATTTGGATACGATCAACAAAGATGCTCCTACTCTAATGGTGGCTTGTGGGTTGGCTTTGCGACATATAGAGTAAGAAAATGACTGAAATTAATTTATTACCGTGGCGTGAACAAAAACGGGAACAAGAAAAGAAATTATTTACGACTATGTTATTGATTGGAATTGTCGTTGCAGCAGTTATCGTATTTCTAATTAATTCTTATGCTTCTCATTTAGTAAGTAATCAGATCGAACGGAACCAAACTTTGCAGAAAGAAATTACCGCTTTAGATGATCAGATTAAGGAGATAAGGGCATTAAAACAAATCAGAGAAGGTTTGATTTCGAGAATGTCTATTGTACAAAATCTGCAGTCAACAAGAACTTTAATGGTCCATTTGTTTGATGAACTTATAAAGGTTACTCCGCCAGGGATTTATATTACCAAGTTAAAAAGAGAGCATGATGTAGTAACACTTTGGGGATATTCCGAGTCTAATACAAGTATTTCAACTTTAATGAGAAATATAGAAGCGAATGCATGGATTCAGAATCCAGTTCTTACTGAAATTAAAAAAAATGATGAAAAGAAACAGGCTCCGGACAATGAATTTAAATTAAGTTTTGTACTTAAACCAAAATATTAGGCTGATAAAAATTATGGATACAGTCAATTTAAATGAATTAACACTGGAGAATGTAGGACAATGGCCAATACCAGTAAAGATTGGGGTGATTGTAGGCATTAGTCTGTTGGTGATTGGACTAGGTTATTGGCTTATTATTAAACCCAATTTTGAGCAATTTGATACACTACAAGCTCAAGAAGTGGCTTTGAAAACTGAATTTGAAACCAAGCAACATCAAGCAGCAAATCTCCAGGCCTATCGTAATCAATTGCAGTTAATGAACGAACGTTTTGGCGCTATGCTAAAACAGCTACCCGCAAAAAATGAAATGCCTGGACTTTTGGAAGAAATATCCAAAACAGGAGTTGCATCAGGTTTGAAATTTGAATTATTTGCTCCGCAACCTGAAGTAGTGCATGATTTTTATATTGAGTTACCTATTAAAATTACAGTAGTGGGATCCTATATGCAGTTAGCAATGTTTTTAAGTCGCGTGGCAGAAATGAACAGAATAGTGACATTGCATGAGTTTGGCGTTGAGGGGGTATCCTCTGGAGATGGTAAAACGATCTCCCAGGATGAATTGGTGATGGGCATCACCGCTAAAATATATAGATATCGGGCACAATGATAATTAAAAACAAGCAGATTCCTATATTAGATTTTTTCGGAAACTCTACTGCGGTGACGAATTGCTTTGTCGATGCGGAGCTCGAATCCCGATGTACCGGGGTGTACATTCCGGTTCTGCGCTCCGCTTCTTCCCGCACTTCACTCACCACGGCGAGTTTCCGAAGAGGTCTATTGACTGGACTACTGGCTTTATTGCTTAGTTCATGCTCTGGTGATAACAGTGATCTGGTTAGGTACATCAATGACGTGAAAGCAAGGCCTGGCAAACCGATTGAGCCCATACCCAAGTTTGCTCCTTTGCCTGTTTTTAGATTTCCAGAAAATGATAATAGGCGCAATCCATTCAAGCCTATTGATCAAAAAAAGAGAAATGATATTTATGCTCCAGATAAAAAGAGACCAAAGCAGCCTTTGGAAGCATTTCCATTAGATGCTTTAAAATTCGTAGGTACTTTAAAAAAGGACAATGAAATTTGGGCTCTTATTAAACAGCCTGACGGTCAGGTGACTCGTGTGAAGGTTGGAGATTATATGGGGCAACATTATGGACGTATCATTTTAATTAAAAATGAACTAATTAAATTGGAAGAAACTGTTCAAAACTCAGGGACTTGGGAAAAACAGGTTACCACAATTAATTTGGATACTGGCAAGCAGGAGTGAGGCGTGCGAAAAATTATCGCTATTTTGGTATTAATTAGTGCCAGTTTTAGTATGGCCTATTCTAAGGATAATTCTCTGATTTCAGTGAAAGTATTACCATTGCCTGAGAACAGAGTACGTATTGATTTTCAATTTGCTAAACCTTTAAAGCAGCTTCCCGCCAGTTTTATTACCCAGAAACCTCCGCGCTTGGTTTTAGACTTTATTAGTACAGACATGCAAATTCCTTCTGATCAGAAAATGAAAACCATTCAATTAGGTTCATTGCATAGTTATAACATTGTTTCTGTTGGGGATAGAGTAAGAGCTATATTGGACTTGGATCGTTCAGTATCCTATTCGGGCAGTACTGCTGGTTCTGTTTATAGTCTAGTACTGAATGGTAAAAGCAATGATCTGTTTGAAAATACCAAAGAAGTATTTATAACTAACCAGGTCGTGAATGCAAAACACGAAATTAAAAGAATTGATTTTCGTGGCATAGAAAAACAAGGTGGTAGAGTTTTAATTGATGTGTCTGACACGGGTATTCCTATTGATGTGACACAGGTTGGTAAAGAAATAACGGTTAATTTCCTAAATACAAGAATCCCATTAAATTTAATGAAACGATATGATGTTTCTGATTTCCACAGTCCTGTACAAATAATCACCATGCAACAGGAAGGTAAAAATGTACGTATGACCATTCTTAATAAAGGGGATTACGGGCATTTTGTTTATCAGGTCAATAAACAATTTATGGTTGATGTATTTCCTTTAACTGCTGAAGAAATTCGACAAGCAAAACTGAAGAAGCAAGTATTTACTGGTAAGAGAATTTCTTTGAATTTCCAGAATATTAGTATTAGAGCTGTGCTTCAACTGCTTGCGGATTTTACTGGGATCAATATGGTTGTCAGCGACAAGGTACAGGGTGATATTACACTCCGATTAAATGATATTCCCTGGGATCAAGCTCTGGATATTATTTTAACAACACAAGGATTAGATAAGCGTAGAAAAGGTAATGTTATGTTGATTGATACCAAGTCTTCTATGGATAAAATGGAGGAAGAGCAGCTTAAAAGTCAACAGACAATCGAGAAACTGGAACCTATACGCTCCGATTTAATACAGATTAATTACGCAAAGGCAGCGGATATTGCCATTCTGATTAAGGATAAACAAAATTCCTTATTATCGGAGAGAGGAAAAGTAAGTGTTGATGCCAGAACTAATACGATATGGATTCAAGATACCGGAACTAAAATTGAAGAAGTAAGGGAGTTGATAAAGCAACTGGATATACCTGTTAAACAAGTACTAATTGAGGCGAGAATTGTTGAAGTCACTAAAGATTTTAGTCAGGATATTGGGATACGCTGGGGTGTATCAAGACCAACTCACTTAAGTGGTACCTTGGAAGGTGCAAACGAGCTGGCAAGAGGAACAGCACCGGCTAATGTGATTCCATTAGAAAGGCGGTTAAATCTTGATTTGGCAGCTGCCCCTTTAACTGGAGCCACACCTGCTTCATTAGGGATTGCATTAGCCAGGCTTAACGATAATATTCTGCTTGATTTAGAGTTATCTGCTTTGGAAAGCGAAGGGCGAGCGGAATTAATATCCAGTCCTAGATTGATTACCACCAATCAACAGGCAGCAGTTATTGAGTCTGGTGAGGAAATTCCGTACCAGGAGGCGACATCAAGTGGGGCTACCGCAGTGGCATTTAAAAAAGCAGTTCTGAGTTTGAAAGTAACTCCGCAAATTACACCGGATGGTAAGATATTGATGGATTTACAGATAAATCAGGACACACCTTCTCCCCAGACCTTCCTTGGGGTTCCAGCGATTATAACTAAAGAAATCCAGACGAATGTTTTAGTTAATAATGGGCAAACCATTGTTCTTGGAGGTATTTATAAACAAGATAAGAACAAAGCAATAAATAGAATTCCTTTCTTTGGTGAATTGCCTGTAGTTGGTGTTTTATTTAGGAATAAACAAATCACATTAAAAAATGAAGAATTGCTTATTTTTATTACGCCAAGAATAATAACGAATGCTTTATCCATTACAACGATAGAAGGTCGTGAAAAAGAAGTTTATAAATAATTTAAATTTATTTATTGTTTATAATCAGAATAATACAAAAACCATTAACTTGATGGCAGTGCCTCTGGCATGTTGAACATGTTATAATTACACTGTGACAGGTTATGAAATGAAATTATTTTAAAAAATAATTTTCAGGGATAAGTTAGAGAACAATGAAGAATAAAAATTCAATACTCTCGGAATGAGCAAAAAATAATTATTTTATGAGTAATTAATCATTATCCGTTGTAGAATGTCAGAAATTTTTTTAAGTTGTAATTGGATGTATTCCTAAATTTATGTTATTTACTCTAAATTCTTGAATGACTGGGTAGAGTATGACTATATCTATGTAGTGAGAATAGTAAATATCCTGAAACCAACTAAGACGTGTATCTAATTTGTTGTTATAATGGCACGGCTAATTATGACAATTCAGTAGAAGAGGTATGTAAGAAAAAATGAGCATAGTTAAAGTACGAAATATTTTTCTCATTGGTCCCATGGGTGCTGGAAAAAGTACTATAGGACGTGCTTTGGCAAAGGAGCTCAAATTGGAATTCTATGATTCAGATGAAGTAATTGAAGAGCGGGCTGGCGCCGATATCTCATGGATTTTTGATATAGAGGGTGAGGAAGGGTTTAGACGACGAGAGCAAAAGGTAATCGATGAATTGACCCAAAAGACTAATATAGTGTTGGCAACTGGTGGTGGAGTAGTTATTACCCCTGAAAACAGGAATGCCCTGGCGGGACGTGGAACAGTAATATATCTGAAAACATCTCTACAACAGCAATTTGAAAGAACAAAACGTGATACCAAACGCCCTTTATTACAGACTGAGGATCTTGAGGGGAGATTGGAGCTGTTAAGAGATGAACGAGAGCCTTTTTATGATGAATTGGCAGATGTGAGTTTTGAAACAGATAAATTAACTGTAAAAGCGGTAGCAAACAATATAATAAAATATTTATATGGCGAAGTTTGAACTTTATGCTGAGGTTGATGTTTCTATATCAGGACATCAATATCCAATAATTATTTGCCGTAATGGGTTAATTAATGCTGATGTAATCAACCGTTTTATAACTTCAAAGCAGGTACTTATTGTTAGCAATCGGACGATAGCACCTTTGTATTTAAGCTTTTTGCAATCCACTTTATCATCAAGGCAATGTGATGTAATCTTATTGGAAGATGGAGAAGAACATAAAAATCAAAGCAGTTTATTTGCTATTTATGATTCTTTAATTCAGAACAAGCATCATAGAGACACTTCCATAATTGCTTTAGGTGGAGGTGTGATTGGTGATATAACTGGCTTTGCTGCCTCTACTTACCAGCGAGGAGTGCCATTTATTCAAATTCCTACTACGTTACTGGCTCAGGTTGATGCTTCAGTAGGAGGTAAAACAGCGATAAATCACCCTGCAGGTAAAAATATGATTGGCAGTTTTTACCAACCTCAGGCTGTTATAATGGATTTAAATACCTTGCGAACATTACCTGAACGAGAGTTTCGTTCTGGTGTTGCGGAGATGATAAAATATGCATTATTGGTTGGAGGCAACTTTTTAAAACTGATTCAAGAGGCGCTTCGGCAGGGATTAACAGTTGATAATCCTCAATTACCACTATTGATAGCAGAATGTTGTCGAATTAAAGCAAAAATTGTCGAACAAGATGAAAAGGAATCAGGCCAACGTGCTTTACTTAATCTTGGACATACCTTTGCCCATGCATTGGAAACTTATACCAATTATCAAAGATGGCTGCATGGAGAAGCTGTTGCCATAGGCTTATATTGTGTGTCTGTATTATCGGAAAAAATGGGTTTGCTTGATAAATCAGTGGTGGGCCAAGTTGAGCAAATGCTCATTGATGCAGGTTTGCCTCATAAAATTCCAGGTACTATAGATTTAAGTAAATTAAGGGATTTAATGAGTCTGGATAAGAAAATTAAAAATAATTGTTTACGTTTTGTAGTGATTAAAAAACCAGGCGTTTGTTATCTTGATGATTCGGTTACTGAAGATTGTTTACATAGCACCCTGATAAATGCGGTAGAAGGAGAATAAAAATGATAGATGGAAAAGTTCATCTTGATGAAGGAGCTGTATATCAACCCAGGACTTTGTTTAAACCAGGATCTTGGCTTGCAAAAATTGATTTCATTAATCATTTAATTCTTTTCAATAATGTATTAATAACCGTTTTGTCAGAAAAAGAGGGTGGGAAAACTTGTTTCAGCGCTCTATTGGAAAATAATCTGAATCAACAAATTAAATCAGTATCGATTAAGGCAAAACCACCGATTGATAGTCAGAATATTATAGATGAACTGGCCAGGCAGTTACACCTTCATAATAGTAAGGAAACAAATATTAGCTCTCTTGCGGCGCAAATCAATGAACGAAAAGCTCATGTTTTACTAGTTATTGATGACGCTCAACATTTACCCGAAAATTTTATTAAAGAAGTAATGCATATTATAAAAAATCAGGGGAATTTTGGTTTTTTTCATCTGTGCCTTATTTCTGATTATTCTATTGTTGCAGCCTTAAATAATTTGGTTGTCGATCAATTTAATAATTTAATACATACAATAGAGCTGGGAATATTGAATGAGAGTGAAACCAGAACTTATGTTCTGCAACGCGCTATGAGTTCTCACTTAATCACCAGGCCTCTAACGGATGCCCAATTTAAACAGTTTTATCAATTAACCAAAGGAAATTTAGCAAAAATTAATGCAGATTTGGAGTCATTCATATTAAAATGTTTAAATGAAAGACGAAGTAATAAGTCAACCATTTTAAAAAGTGCTAGTTTGGCTGTTAGTGTTGCGATTGTTGCAGGATTCTCCTATTTTTATTTTGATACCCTGCATAAAGTCCCTAAATTACCAGACCTAACGGCTATAACTACTCCTCCTCCAATTAAAGAACTTATCAAGGAAAATAATGCAAGCTATATTGCTTCTTGGGAAGATTCTTCCACAAGGCAATTAGTGCATTTTGGATTACCTAAGAAGCAGATTTTAGATGATTTTATGGATGAAGAAGAAAATATTGATACTGTTGCTGTTCTGGATAAAGTTGTTGTCATACCGAAGGTGAAGAGTAAAAACTTCAGCGAACAAGTTTTGCAAACACAAGTTAACGAATCAAAATTGCCCGCCATTCCTCATCCAGTACATGAAAAATTAGTAACCGAGAAACCAGCGAGTAAAAAAACCAACGTTAAGATATTCACTATCCAATTGGTTGCAAGTCACAGGATCGAAGATATAAATAGCTTTAAGAAAAAAAATAAATTGCTGGCTAAGGCGAAGGTAAGACATTTCACAAATGCAAAGGGTGTTTGGTACATCTTGACTTTCGGTGAATTCGATAACAGATCACAAGCTCAGTTGAATATAAAAAAGCTACCCAGCGACCTGGCTAAATTAAATCCATGGATACGTTCTGTGGAGGGTCTTTCAAATATTGGCTAGAGCAAAATAATCGTTCAGGGTAAGCTCATCATTTTGGTCAATAATAATCTTCAAAATATGATTTTGCTCTGATTGATTGTTTAGTGATTCTGGGAAAATAGGCTTAAATCTGCTAATCTTAACTTAGCTATCAGAATTTTAAGGAGAAAATGATGTATAAAAGGGTATTGTTTGCTACTGACTTTGACGAGGTTGGGGTGCGGGCAGCTGAGAAGGCCAAAAAAATTGCAGACGAAAACGGTGCTGATTTAATTTTAGTTCATGTTGTTGAGCCAATTCCAGCTTATGCTTACCCTGGGTTTGCAGGATTTGCTGAAGTAGAAATGTCTATACGCGAACAAGCTGAAAAAGAATTAGGTATGTTGGCAGATAAACTAGGTGTGGATGAGAAGCATCGTTTTATAGAGTTTGGTTCAACCAAAAATGAAATCTTAAGAGTGGCAAAAGAGCATAAAATTGATTTGATTGTTACCGGAAGTCATGGAAAGCATGGACTTTCTTTATTATTAGGTTCAACAGCTAATGCTATTCTACATGGCGCAGAATGTGATGTTTTAATTGTAAGACCCAAAGTAAATCATTGATAGCAACCTTTATTCAAAAGTCCCGTATTATTTCCATTAGTACGGGCAACACTTTAGATATTTCTCAATAACTCGGAAAACCAGTATACTATGTAATTTTATTCTTCTGATCGAATCGATTAATGAAATTGTTACGTGGTTTTAATCATTTGGCGTTGTTTAATAAAGGTGCAGTTGCCACTGTTGGTAATTTTGATGGCGTTCATTTGGGACACCAGCATCTGATTAAAGAATTAAGAACGAAAGCAGATAAAATGAAATTGCCTTTGGTCATTATATTGTTTGAGCCACAGCCCAGAGAGTATTTTCATAAAAATAATGCCCCCGCCCGACTTTCCAGTTTGAGGGAAAAAATGAATGTTTTACATCAGTGTCAGGTGGATTACATATATTGCATCAAATTTGATGCGAAGTTAGCTCAAACTACTCCATTGAATTTTGCTCGATCTTATTTATTTGAAGCATTGAAAATACGTTATCTTCTAGTCGGACAGGATTTTCGTTTTGGAAAGAACAGGGAAGGAGATGTGAATTTACTTAAAAATTTAGGCACCCGATATTCCTGTGAAGTAGAAGCATACTCTGATTTTCTTATTGAAAAAGAAAAAGTGAGTTCTACTAAAATCAGGGAAGCACTGCAAAGAGGGGATTTGTCAATGGCGGCGAATTTGCTGGGGAGACCGTATAGTATGTGCGGACGTGTAATAAAAGGTGATGGCCGTGGTCGTCAGTGGGGAATCCCGACTGCTAATCTGGCTATGCATCGTTTATCAATACCTTTGCAAGGTGTGTATGTTGTACAAGTCCATGTGAATTCAAAAACCGTTTCTGGTGTCGCCAATATTGGAAAACGTCCGACTGTTGCCGGGACAAAAAATATTCTGGAAGTACATTTATTTGATTTTAATGAGTCTATTTATGGTGAGTTATTGCAAGTAATCTTCTTGCACAAACTTCGGGATGAAGTTAAATTCTCAACTGTGGATGCGTTAATTGTGCAGATTAATAATGACATCACGCAGGCGAAGGCATATTTAAAACAGAATTGGCATGATGTTGAAATAGATTTATCGAACAATGTCATCAAAGTAGTCAGTGATACTGTTTAATTTTCCTTTAATCGAGTTATTTTGATTTAAGGCTCATGATAACTGTGCATGATGAATGTCACAGAATAAGGACGTTAAAATTTCAAGAACTTAATGATTTGGCAGAGTAGGCACCTATGGCAGAATATAAAGATACTTTAAACCTCCCAAACACTTCATTTCCAATGAAAGCAAGTTTGTCAGTTCGAGAACCAGAAATGCTGGCAGATTGGCAAACGAAAGAGATTTATCATAAGATTCGTAAAGCTCGATCTGGAAGTAAACGTTTTATTTTGCACGATGGTCCTCCTTATGCCAATGGACATCTCCATTGTGGGCATGCACTCAATAAAATTCTTAAAGATATTATTATCAAATCCAAGACTCTGAGTGGTTTTGATGCGCCATTTGTTCCTGGCTGGGATTGCCATGGATTGCCTATCGAATTAAATGTTGAAAAAAAAGTAGGTAAGGCTGGGATGAAAATTACTCCCAGAGAATTTCGTGCCAGGTGCCGCGAGTATGCTGCAAGTCAAATTGATATCCAAAGAGATGAATTTCAACGCCTGGGAGTTTTAGGGGATTGGTATAACCCTTATGTAACTATGGATTATCAGTATGAAGCAAACATAATCAGAGCTTTGGGCTTGATGATTAAAAACGGTCATCTGCAACAAGGATTTAAGCCAGTTCATTGGTGTATAGATTGTGGTTCTGCTTTGGCTGAAGCCGAAGTAGATTATGAAGACAAAACTTCTCCGTCTATTGATGTGGCCTTCGCAGCAGTAAATCCATCTGAGTTCATTAATTGTTTTAAAATTAAATCTGAAGTAAAACCGTTAATTTTGCCTATCTGGACCACAACTCCCTGGACATTGCCGGCTAATGAAGCAGTTTGCTTGCATCCGGAGATTGATTATTCATTGATTGACTCGGGTGACTCTTATTATCTTGTGGCCACCGATTTAGTAGAATCGGTTATGACACGCTATAAGATTAGCCATTATAAAACTTGTGGTTCCACCAAGGGACGAGTCTTTGAGCACTTTAAATTACAACACCCATTTTACCAGCGACAAGTTCCAGTAGTTCTTGGTGACCATGTAACCACAGAATCAGGTACTGGTTGTGTGCATACCGCCCCAGCACATGGCCCTGATGATTATGTGGTAGGGCAGTCTTATCATTTGCCATTAATAAATCCTGTCATGGCAAATGGATGTTTTGCAGAGGATGTTGAACTGTTTGCGGGTCTTTCCGTGCTAAAAGCTAATGAGGTGATTTTAACAGTATTATCAGAGAAAAATGTTCTGTTATCAAATGAAACTATACGACATAGTTATCCACATTGTTGGCGCCACAAATCACCCATGATATTTCTTGCAACTCCCCAATGGTTTATCTCAATGGATAAAGCCAATTTAAGACAAGCGATAGTGAATCAGATTGAGCATGTTAACTGGGTTCCTGACTGGGGCAAGGCTCGAATTGGCAATATGGTTGAAAACAGGCCTGATTGGTGTATTTCAAGGCAAAGAGCCTGGGGAACACCTATGCCATTATTTGTTCATAAAACGACAAGAGAATTGCATCCTCAGACTCTCGAGTTAATAGAAAAAGTGGCTTTGATGATCGAAAAATCGGGTATAGATGTCTGGTTTGAGCTGGATAGTGCCGAGTTGCTCGGGGATGAGGCACGACATTATGATAAAATTACAGATACTATGGACGTGTGGCTAGATTCTGGAATATCTCATTATAGTGTTTTAAAACATAATAAGGATTTAGGATTTCCGGCGGATGTTTATTTTGAAGGTTCCGATCAGCATCGAGGTTGGTTTAATTCTTCCTTAACAACCGCTGTTGCGATGTATGGTGTCGCTCCCTACAAAACCGTATTGACCCATGGGTATACTGTTGACGCAGAGGGTAAAAAACTATCAAAATCTAAAGGGAATTATGTTGCTTTGGACAAATTGGTAAACCAGCATGGAGCCGATATTTTAAGACTATGGGTGGCATCAACGGATTATCGTCATGAAGTGAGTATTTCTGAGGAAATCATTAAGCGCAATGCGGATGCTTATCGTAGAATTCGTAATACAGCCCGATTTTTATTAGCCAATTTATTTGATTTTAATCCAACTACTGATTGTATTGATGATAAGGATTTATTAGAACTGGATAGATGGGCTTTAAAGCGTTGCCAGCTTTTACAAGAAGAAATAATTGCTGCTTATGAAAATTATCACTTCCATTTAATTTATCAGAAAATTCACAATTTCTGTGCTGTGGATATGGGTAGTTTTTATTTGGATTTGATTAAGGACAGGCAATACACCACTGCGAAAGAGAGTATAGCAAGACGTTCTTGTCAAACTGCTATGTACCATATAGTCAAAGCCTTTTCTATTTGGCTGGCACCTATCTTATCCTTTACAGCAGAAGAAATATGGCAAACAATACCTGGGTATAATAAGGAGTCCATCTTTATTGAGCACTGGTATCAAGCATGGCCAATTATTGACGCAGTGAATATGGATGACTGGCAACAATTGTATTTAATTCGTGATGAAGTGAATAAGGCATTAGAAGAAACCAGGCAGAGAGGAGAAATAGGTTCTGCTTTAGCTGCTGAGGTAACGCTCTATGCTGATGATAAGCTGTTGCCCAAACTAACGCGTTTAGGCGAAGAATTGCGCTTTTTATTGATTACATCGGGAGCTACAGCTTATCCTGTCAACCGATCTCCCAAAGGATTGCCTATCACAGAGTGTGGAGTATCCATACAAGTAACAGCCAGTGCTCATGAAAAATGTGCGCGTTGCTGGCATAGACGTTCAGATGTTGGACAAAACAAAGATCATCCTGAGTTGTGCTTGCGCTGTGTAGGTAACATCAGCGGACAGAATGAAGAGAGACGTTATATATGAAAAAATGGCCTTGGTTTGTACTCAGTATTTTGGTGATTATCTGTGATCAGGTAAGTAAGTATTGGGTTGGAATTTTATTAATTCCGTATAAGCCAATGCCAATTATGCCCATGTTGAATTTTACCTTAGCCTTTAATACGGGTGCTGCTTTTAGTTTTTTAAGCGGAGCTGGTGATTGGCACAGGTGGTTTTTTGCAGGGTTTAGCTTTTTGATGAGCGTTATTTTAGTGATTTGGTTGTTGCGTATTCCATCACAAGCACGATTTCAAGCTGCTGGCATAAGTCTTATATTAGGCGGGGCTTTAGGCAATTTGATTGATCGAGGGTTGCATGGGTATGTTATTGATTTCATAGATGTTTACTATAAGCACTATCACTTTGCTACGTTCAATTTGGCGGATAGTGCTATTTGCATAGGGGCTGCAATTCTGGTTCTGGATCTACTGATACGTAGGGAATAAGACCAAGTCCTGTTTAGTAGACATAAGGTAACTAATACCAACTCAATCATCCCGAGGTGCGTGCGACGAGGGATCTCCTGATTTTGACCCCATTAATCGTCCACAGTCCGTGTTTAAAAATTCAGTTCATCACATTAGCGGCTCTCGCTATGATTCAGCTGCCGAATTTAGGATAATTGGTTATTTTACGTGCCAACTATATCCGCTCCCTTATGGTCGCGGCTCGGATTATAATAGACCTTTTGTATAACCTGGCTATTTTGTCTTTAGTGCAAGGCGTAAAGGTTTCGAGGAGCGGAGTTGACATGGAGTAAATGAGCACCACAGAAACCTTTATAACGCAGCAATAAAATAAAGGAGGCAGGTTATACAAAAGGTCTAATGATGAACAACAGAGCCGCGGCCATAAGGGAGCGGATGTATAATAACCCAGCTTGAACTGTATCCATATGGCCTAATTAACCAAGGGCGTGAACGAATACGTTAGATCAGCGAAGGGGTCAAACTGGTTAAGGTATTCAATTGTTTTTTGTCAGGATTATGGATAACCACAGCCGCAACCGTGGGTAAATTTAGAAAATGCTCTGCTTCATTCCATTGAATTTCAACTGGAAATAAACTTAATTTGGGTAGGTATTTATTTAGCATATTGCAAAATGTCAGATTAGCAGGGCAGGGACGAACCTGTTGGAATCCGAAATTCATTGCGGCCATAGCCTCTGAAATGGTAGCGACTCCTGGAAAATAACACATAGAATAAACACTGGCAGTTTGAGCGATTGAAGGTAAAAAGCCAGGACTGGAAGCAAAATGAATGCCCGCTTGATAACATTGCTCTAGTTGTTGAGTATCAATAATACCACTGGCACCAATTTTTAAAGTGGTGTATTGAGCTTTGATTTTTGTTAATAAATTGACATCCGTTGAATTAATTTCAACCAAATTAAAACCAGAATCAACAATTTGATCTAACCGATCAAATAAAAAATTATCAGCATCCAAAGCTAGTATTACAGATTGATTACCCAAAAATTTTTCTATGATCATGTTTCATTCCGCAAATTCTGCAATAACTTTCAATGGTAGAAGACTTGTTGTCTGTTGGCAAGTGTATTGGTGAGAAAAAAAACAATTTGTTTGATGGTATAAGGCCTCTTGGCTTTATTTTGTCGTTATTATGTTGTTGCTTACGAGGTCCGCATTACTATTAGCACAATGCAATCGGCAAAATAGTTTTAACTGTTTGACTGGGTATGAACTCAAATGGATGTAAGCACAATGGATTCCCCAAAAAAGATCTTTTCGTTCTCGCAAGGGGGGCAACTATTCCGGTAATAGTCTTTTAGCCAGATTAGAAATGGATTACCAGCTGCGCGGGAAATGCTTACTCGCCTGATGCATTAATGCTCGGTCACGCCAGTTTGATTCCCTTATTACAAACTAACTGGATTATGGTTTTCCATAATCCAGGTTAGAGGGCAACGAAAGGATAATACAATCTTTATTAGGATGATTTAAATGGGGTTAGGGAAGTTGGAGTCGGGTTAAATTTTTGCTCTACCACTTTATCAGTCTCGCTTCTGATCGAAGTAACGCTAGGTTTTGTAGTATCTACTCCAAATTTCTCAAGATTTCGTAGCATAGCTTGCATTATTTGAAACGGAACTGGTCCTGTGCGTGGCAGCTGAGTGAGTTCGCTGATAAAATAGTTACGTGCTGCTCCTTCAGGAATTTGATTTTGAAATTGACGAAGTTCATCACGAGTGAGACCCGGACTATTCATTTCCTTCATTTCTTGTATTTTAGTTCTAAAAAAGGTAGTAACTGCAGCAAGGCTTGGGCCTGGTTTTGGTGAAAGCTTTGTACTGCCTCCAGATGGAGCTAAAGTGGGTGGTTCTTGACCCGGGTTAGGTTGATTAAGTTGACTTTGGGCAGTACTGATTGTAGATTGCAATTTACTAATACTATTGGAAATTTCCATTTTTTCATGTTCATTGTCTTTCAGCTCTTGCTTTGTCTGTTCAACTTGCTCTTTATGGAATGTGGTTTCTAATCCTTTATTATGATGCACTAATTTTTTAACAGTCATTGGTGTTTCATATTTAAGTTTATCAAAAGCGTGTTCAGCCTGTTTTTGTTTTTCCGGGCTATCTTTTATTGACTCCCAATCCTCGCCTTGTTTTAAAAGATAAAATTTACCTTCTTTTTCAAGTACTTTTTGTTCTTTATGAATAGGGTAAAGCTTCCCGCCTATATCAAAAAGCTGTTGATCCTTTCCTATAACATAATGTGCATCACTTAATGAACTCACTTCTTCACCTTTGTCATTAACAAAGCTTTTTTCCTTCCTGTGTACTGAAAGCATATCATGCAGATTCGCCAATTTTAAATTTAGGCCATTATGTTCATGCATCAACTTCGTCGCCTTCTCGTTATCTTTTGGATCTGTACTGCTAATGAGATTGTTGATCTCATCTAATTGCTTTTCCATTTGCAAAGAAAGCTTATGGATTAATGCATCCAGTTTAATAGCCACCAGGTCATTTTTTGCCTGGTTATAATCGTTCTGTGCTTTTTCCAATGCTTCAGGATTATCTTTAATAGTATCCCATTGACCTTTTTCTATAAGATAGGATTGTCCAGAATGCTCTACAACTTCCTGGTTTTTATTGATGATTAATTGTGCTTCTTTTAACGAGTTAACGGCTTCTCCCTTGTCGTTAACAAAAGATCTTGTACCGCTATGTGCCTCATGCAGAGCTCGCAGGTTGGCTAGCTTTAATGCCACGCCATGATGTTCGTTTTTTAACGATTGGACTGTTTTTTCATCGTCTTTATGCTTGTCCATTAACTGCATAAGTTTGTCGCTGTCTTTAGTGAGAAAATCCATGCGCTCTTCAATTTCAGAGGGTAATAATGCTTCAGAATCAGTGAGAAGACTATCAAATTCATCAAGATTTTCTTCATAAATATTATATTTGTCTTCGATGTCCTGTCCTTGGTGTTCCAGTTTATCCAGTTTTCTTTCTAATTCCTCACCTTTCTCGATATTTTCCTGAGCACGTCTAATGGCTTTATCATAGTCATCCAGCATTTTCTGAAAATCTTTATTCGGTTGTGAAGTAGATTGACTGGTTGGTGTGCTTGTCTTTCCAGCATTTTTTATGGCTTTTTCATTTTGCTGATGAATAAGTTCTTTAACCTTTTGTGCAGCATCCGATTTTTTGGATAAATACCATAACAGGATAGCAGCCATTAATCGACGCTTGAAAAGTTCATGTTCTTGTCTTTCCTGTTGCTGCTGAATATCAATGTCTCTCTTAAGAGCTAGTTGGGCACCTATCTCAGCGACAACCTCTTTACCTGCTGGAGAGAGTAGAAATTTTTTGACTTGGAATGCATTTTTTAGCCCTTCACGACCCAGATTGATGGTAGAACCATCCTCCTTAGCCTGTGGATCAAGTAAACTGGACTCAATCCATTTTTCAAATGAAGTCTTAAATGGTTTATCGGGTTCGTTGCTTTTGAGTTCTTTCTTAGCAGTAGGCACAGATTGTTTTTCTTCTTTTTTACTTTCTTCAGGTCGCGTTTTTACTACCATATGCTCTTTCGTTTGCTCTTTCTCTTGCGTATGCTCTTTTTCCTGAGATCGTACTGATTCAACATTTTCTACTTGAGCTCTATCTGATTTTTTGCCTTTTGCCATAAGTAGGATCCTTAATTGCACCTGGTTAACTTATATTATACACAATATTGACCAATAAAACACCAGTTTATCCATATTCTATCTTGATTGTTGTGCACTAAATCTTGATTGGCATCAACTTAATGCTGACAGGGCTTACGAAAAAAATTCAATCTTTTCGTTAACAAAGTTTTTAATTCAGTCATTTAGTTTATCTAAATCCCTCATTAAAAAACTTTTTTATCTCGATCTTGGATTTTTTCGTAAGTCTTGTTCAATTTTTGATTGACATCTAATACTTTAACTAATTATTGCTACTTTATCTTAGGAGTAAGCAATATAATTTGCAAATAAAAAGCCATGAAAATCAACAAGATTAGAATTTAAAGAGGCTGGTTAGATTGTAAGTGTATGTTCTTGATCAATGATTTTAGATGTTTGTTTTGTATTATTAAATAAGCTTGGAAAATGTTGTTGGCGGTCTGGATTATCTTTGGCAATGATTGTGTTATTATCGTCTAATAATAAATTGCGTAACAGGCAATGACTGTCTGTATGTGGGATCAACTCGCAACGTCTAGGTTCTCCGAAATAGTATTGATGATCATCTAAAATTTTATGTGTCAATATATCCTCCTTATGAAATGCCCAGTGATATAGTTCTCCACGACTTATTTCTATTAAGGAAAGTAAATATTGTTTTAATTCACCTGCTCGGTTATCAATCTGGTTGCATAGGATAGTCAATCCATTAGCGCTTGCAGAGAATAAGATTCCTGCCGAATTATCCCAGATCTGTCCGAAATTATAGAGGATAGTACCTAAAGAGTATGAAATAACCCGGGAGATTGGATTAATGATGGATAAACTTATCCTCATTGTTAATGAAAAGATATCAAACAGAGGAAGTATCAAACCATTTTTAATAAGCTGGAGAGGAGGTAAAAAAAGGAGTCTTATACAATTCATGCCAATGTTTGCAATGAGATTATCGGAAAAATGGCCAAACGGCCAAGTGAAACCATAAAGTGGTGAGAGTGTGAACTCAGATATAAAATTACTCGCAGATGGACGCTCTGCTATATCAATTAGCAATTTCCCAATAGCACTTATATTACCTAACACAGCAAGTGACTTACGAAAAAAATTGGTAATTCCTCTAAAAGGCACATGAATTAAAAGAGAACTCATTTCAAGTAATGGAATGGTTAAAATAGCCAGCATAAGATCCGCACTTGCAGCTAGTATTTGTTTGCCTAACTGCTTTGCCAATGCGCCGCTTTTCTTCCAACCATTGATAAATCCATTTCGGTACCCATAATAAAAACCTTCAAAAAAAGGAGCAACAAGTAATTTTCCAATATTAATAAAGTTCTTGCAAAACCACTTACAAGTACCAAGTAACCAGTCGTCACCCGGGTGCATGATGGTATCATAGACAGCAGCGCCTCCTTTACCTCCGAGAGCAGCATAATTAGTGTAGGGAAAATCACCCATTTCATCTTGTAGTGACGGAATTGCCTTGGTTAAACCATATCCAAGACTGAGAGCTAACGAGGCAATTATGGCAATTTCTGCTGGGTCATCTTTCAAGACAGAGACCGCGTCAACAAAGAACTTATCCAAATTACCGCCAACTATCATACTCTGCCAGAGTGTTACAGAGGCTGAAATAGCTTCTGAAGTCCTGCCATGACTCATTAAATGAGCTAATTTTTGAACGGGTTCAATTCCATAAATCAAACCTCTTAAATGCAGTTTTGTTAAAATATTGGCTAGAATATCTGGAGCCAGCACTGCTCCTGCACCATAGACATAAGCGGCCATAGCCAAAGTTCCAACCATTGGATTTTGCTCACTGGTATCTATAAAAAATCCGGCTAAATGGCGTATCACTCCCAAAGCTCTATGCAAAGGATTTTCATAAGGGTGTGGGCTGGGAGTGTGATTTGCTCGTGCAATAACGTATGGACTGTTGTTAATCTGATCCCGGATAAATTCTTCCAGGGTTTGGCCATTAGCAAGAAGTCCTTGATTTTCCAGGGCATTATGCAGTGAAGTTCTTTTGATTTTTTTTGATTCTGGATGTTGATTTTTCTCGGGAGAATCCTGTTTAAGAAGATGATTGGCATGGACATGTTTAAAAAATTCTTCATGCAAGTCATGCACAATGAATTGACTCATGCTTTTGTAAAAACTTTTGAAAAAATCAGGTATACGGGAAATAAAGGCTTTAAATCGCAGGCTGACTCTTTCAGGAAGATACAGGTGCCTTTTGCTGACTTGACTTAAAATATATAAATCCTGTCCATCAGGCAATGGGTAAAAGAGTTGATCATGAATAAAATAGTTGAGTTGAATTAGTTTGTTTTCAAGTCTTAACAGGATTGTTTTATCTTTTGGCACAATAGCCCAGTTACCATTGGGTAAGTGACTAAGTAATTTTCCTGCCTTTTTTACACTTTTTACTGTGACGGGTTCGTAAGTACTTTCGGTTGTGCTGTTAACTAATTCAGCAAGGCTGGAGTATCCTCGTTGAGAAAGTCCCTTAAGTTTATAGTAAGGGGTTATTTTTGTAATAGATACACCATTAGAACGTTTTTGAATCTCCGTTTTATGGCTGGGTTTGGTGGCGATGGAAAGGTAATACATCCAATCTTGCCCATCATGCCATAGTTTATTAACAAATCGCTCCAGTTTTGCGAACCGATTGGCAGGCAAATCCTTAAGTTCTGCGGCAGGAGTAAGTCGATATTGCTGACAAATCACTCTCAGAGCATCGTCAAGATCCTGACTATTGTGTCCAATATGTATTTCACTGTCCCAAACAAAACAAGGAGTAATTTGTTCGCCATGTAGTGTTTTAGTAACCTTGGAGAAATCCATTTGATCCTGACGAGAAACAGGGAAAACTCGATTAAATTGATAATGCTGTGCTGTCTTGATGGCATTGTACAATTCATAGCCCAAACTGCCTTCAGACACAACAGGATTATTTGCAATCATTCGATTTTTATCTTGGCAGCGTTCAATAATTGCAATGACCTGCCTTCTTAATTCCTCATGGCCCATATGATCGTAAGGCTTTAATCGTCTTTCTTTTTTTAATAGCCTGCCTAAGTCTTGCATACCCCCATAAACCAGGCTAATTTTCTCCTGTTGTTCAGGACTGATGGGTTTTTTATAGCTTTCTGCATGAAGTTTATAGCGATTAAAGCGATTAATGACATTGGCTACTAATGAGGATGTTCTCTCTCCCGGAAGGGTCTTTAAAAATTCCGGATTATAGGTAAATAGCATTAATTGAACTGTTTTTTTATTATGGTTGGCTATTAAACGTAGTCTGTCTCCTCCTGGAAGAAGATACTCCATATTATAGTTGCCATAAAATACAGTTCCGGCTTCATGACTGAAAACACTTCCAGTAATAGTTGGCATGGCTTTATGGGAGTGTGGTGTAACTCTTAATGGAACAATAATTTGAGTATGGCCATTAGCGGTTTCAAAATCAGGCATAAAGACTTACTTTGTTTATAGAGACACCAAGAAAGAGTACTTAATTTTAAACTGAAATAGCAAGTATATTGAATGAAAATTTTGGTATCTCTGGAAGTTTTATACAGGACTTACGAAAAGCTCCAATCCCCTCGTTAAAAAGAAATTTTGATTCAGTCATTTAGTTAGTCTAAACTCCCTTATCAAAATTTCTTTTTGCCTTGATCTTGGGGTTTTTAGTAAGTCCTGTTATATTGTGGCTGTTAGAATGTTTTAAAAATAAACAGGAATCAAGATTAATGAGTAGTTATTGTGGATATATTGCTTTGGTCGGCAGGCCTAATGTTGGCAAATCAACTTTGCTGAATCGTATTTTACAGCAAAAATTAAGCATTACCTCCAGAAAACCACAAACCACTCGTCACAGCATTTTAGGAATTCATACAGAAGGCGAGTTTCAGTATGTTTATGTAGATACTCCAGGTATACATCAGGGCAATGCGAAGGCAATCAATCGTATGATGAATAAAACAGCAATTAGTGTATTGCGTGATGTGGATGTGATTGCGTTTCTGGTCGATGGAACACATTGGAAAGAAGAAGATGAGTATGTATTAGGCTTAATCAAACAAGCCAAAGTCCCTTGCATTCTGGTAGTAAATAAGGTGGATAAGATAGATAATAAAGCGCAGCTTTTACCATGGATAGAGCAAATAAGTCAGAGATATGAGTTTGCGGCCATTATCCCTTTATCAGCAAAAACAGGCGTGCAAGTGGACGAATTGGAAGCCAAATTAAAGGGGTATTTGCCTGAAGGCCCACATTTGTTTCCTGATGATCAATTTACTGATCGGTCTACGAAGTTTTTATGTGCTGAACTGCTTCGTGAAAAAATTTTTCGTTTTTGTGGACAAGAGTTACCCTATTCTGTAACGGTAGACATTGAGTCATTTAAGGATGAGGGGAATTTGATTCGTATCCATGCCTTAATTTTAGTTGATAAGGACAATCACAAGCGCATGATCATTGGAGATAAAGGTCAAAAATTAAAAGAAATGGCAACCAGCGCCCGCCTGGACATGGAAAAAATGTTAGGCAAAAAAGTTTTCCTGCAATGCTGGTGTAAAGTTAAGTCAGGTTGGTCGGATGATGAACGCATGTTGAAGCAATTAGGATATGACCACTAAATCTTCGCACGCTTGGGTGATTCATAAGCAATGGTCCGGGGATACCAGTGCCAGAGTCAAATTTTTTACTAAAGAATCAGGATTAATCAACTGTCTTTGCAAGGGGGGACGAACCCCTAAAAAACAATCGTTACTTCAGGCTTTTATTCCTCTATGGGTTAGTATTGAAGAGCGCTATAATCAGTATTACACAAAAACCATCGAAAGCACTTCTCCCAGGCTAGAGCTGGATGGACACTCTCTTTTTTCAGGTTTATACATCAATGAACTGCTTTATTATGCACTGAGTCCGGATTGTCCCGATCCAGATTTGTTTGATGCCTACCTCTTTACTTTAAAGGGCATCGCCTTAACTAAGGAGAGAGAAGTAATAGAAGCGTTACTACGACGATTTGAATGGGCTTTGCTTAAGGCTTGTGGATACACTTTTTCATTCCTTCATGAAGCACGTACAGGAGAGTTAATTGCCCCTGGTTCTTATTATCAATTTGTGGCAGGAGAGGGATTTATTTTGGGTGGGAATAAAAGTATCCCTGGCGAATATTTAATTGCCATAGCTGCAGATAACTTAAGCGAATCGGCGTATTTAAAATCAGCAAAATTAATCATGCGTCAGGCGATAGACCATCTTTTGGGCGGGCGAGAAATCAAGGCTCGGGCATTGTATGGGGGAGGTTAACCCAAACAAACATTTACTGGGTGACTTCTATATTCCTTTTGCCAATCTTTTCTGGTATTTAAAAGAAATCAGATTGGTTTAAATTCTTAAATAACTTCTTTTATGTCGCAAGGCAGAAATGAGACACAATAAGTGTTGCAATACGTCACATAATGTAGAGTTTAAACTGTATAAACAAGACAGGACAAGATCACACCATTTTGGGTGGGATGTAGATTGTTATATTGTACTAATTTGATCATATTTGTGTCATTTCGCATAGGCAGGAACCTATCTTGCAAGATAAACAATCCTTTCTGCGGGAATAGATTCCCCCTGCGCGAGAATGACACAAATATTCCAAATATTATAGTCAAAACATGATTTTGCCCTGATAAACAAGAAGGCTTCAATGGCAGTTTGATAAGAACTGCATTATACTCATTATTTTATATTTTTTGGTGCAAAATGAATAAAGAGTTATTGTTAGGTGTTAATATTGACCATATAGCAACGATAAGACAAGCGCGTGGCACTCGTTATCCTGATCCTGTACAGGCAGCAATGGATGCTGAGGAAGCCGGAGCGGATGGGATTACATTACATATGAGAGAGGACTTGCGCCATATTCAGGCGCGCGATGTGAGACTAATTAAGCAAGTGCTACAAACACGTATGAACCTTGAACTGGCAGTTACTGAAGCTATGCTTGATTTTGCAGAAGAAATTTCTCCGGAGCATACTTGTTTAGTGCCCGAAAAACGTGAAGAATTAACTACAGAGGGTGGATTAGATATTCTAACTCACCAGAAAGCTGTGGAAAGGGCCGTTCGCCGCTTACAGCTAATGGGAAGTGAAGTATCTCTATTCATTGATCCTGATAAGGAGCAAATAAAAGCAGCTGTTGATGTTGGAGCGCCAGTCATCGAGTTGCACACTGGTTGTTATGCTGATGCCACTTCAGAGGAGAAGCGACATTATGAATTACAACGAATCAAAGAGGCGGCTGAATTTGCTGCCGGCTTGAATTTGGTAGTGAATGCGGGTCATGGGTTGCATTACCATAATGTGAAACCTATTGCAGCGATTAATGAATTAAATGAACTTAACATTGGACATGCCATTATTGCCAGGGCCTTATTTTGTGGATTAAAAGAGGCAGTAAGACACATGCGCCAATTAATGCAGGAAGCGAGACTTTATGTCAACGACTGACGTGATCGTCATCCGTATCACTGGTGACTCTGGTGACGGGGTACAATTGGTAGGTGAACAATTAACCATTAGTGCTGCATTGACAGGGCGTGATGTGCGTACTATGCCTGATTTCCCGGCAGAAATCCGGGCTCCTGCTGGTACAGTGGCAGGAGTTTCAGGATTTCAGTTGGCAATGGCTGAAAGAGCAATTTTTACAGCAGGAGAGTCACTGGATGTTTTGGTGGCTTTAAATCCGGCGGCATTAAAAAATTCTCTTCAGCACCTGAATCAGGGTGGACTGTTGATTATTAATGAGGACAGTTTTCAGGAAAGAGATTGGCAGAAAGCAGGTATTGATAAGAGTTTTTTGGATAATTGCCGTGAATATTATCATGTTGTTGCTTTCCCGTTAGTTACTCAAACTACCCAGTCAGTTGAATCCATTGATCTTACAAAACCACAGGCTACCAAAGCCAAGAACTTTTATATTTTAGGTTTGGTTTTATGGTTATTTGATTTACCTACAGATACTTGTCGGGCTTTTATTGCCAAAAAATTCAAAGCAAATCAATCCATAGCCAAGGCGAATGAATTGGCTTTACTGGCCGGATATAATTATGCAATGACACTGGAGCTTTCTCGTCGAGATTACATGTTGGGAGAAGTTAACAGACATAAAGGCGATTACAGGCAAATCACAGGAGTTGAAGCAGTAGGTTTGGCACTGGCTACTTTGGCGACCCAAACTCAAACTCCTATGTTGGTATCTGGCTATCCCATAACACCTGCTTCTGCTATTTTGCATGAATGTGCCCGATTATCAGATTATGGCGTTCAACTAATACAGGCTGAAGATGAAATTGCCGCTATTTGCTCTTGTATAGGTGCGGCGTATGGTGGTCGTTTGGCTTTGACTTGTACTTCAGGGCCGGGACTTGATTTAAAATGTGAAAGTCTTGGTTTGGCAGTAGTGACTGAGCTGCCTTTGGTCTTAGTGGATGTGCAAAGAGCAGGTGCTTCAACTGGATTACCCACTAAAACCAGCCAGAGCGATTTAAGGCAGGCTTTATATGGTCGCCATGGAGAAGCTCCTTTACCAGTTATTGCTGCCCAATCTCCCTCTGATTGTTTTAATATAATTATTGAAGCATTTAGAATCGCTATTAAGTACATGACTCCGGTTATCGTATTACTTGATGCGTATTTAGCTAATGCTGCTGAACCGTGGGAAATTCCTGCTTTGGATTCCCTCAATATGCCAAAGCTGGAGTTTAATCGTTTTGACAAGCCGTATCATAGAGATGATCTCTTAAGCCGAAGTTGGAATGTTCCAGGAACTACGGGTTTTATACATCAAATTGGAGGCTTGGAAAAACAAGGCGATGAAGGACGCGTTAGTTATGATGCCGAGAATCATCAAAAAATGGTGACTATACGTGCGGAAAAAATAAAGGGTATTGCAAGAGAGTATCCTGCTTTGGTTGTTGATGGCGATGCGAATGCTTCCATGCTGGTTATTGGTTGGGGTAGTACTTTTGGTAGTTTAAAGTCTGCCGTACAGCAATGCATCGAACAAGGATTACCAGTTGCTTACCTGCATCTGCGCCATCTTAATCCTTTACCCCATGACTTGGGTTCTTTATTGAAAGAATATGACAAGGTATTGGTTGCAGAATTGAATTCTGGCCAATTATGCCAGTTAATCAGAGCAAATTATCTGATAGATGCGCAATCGATTAGTCAGTGCAATGGCCAACCATTTGGTGTGAATCATTTGGTAAGTGCCATTAAAGCGGAAGCCAATTATGAACAACAATTATAAGCGAGAAGACTTTGTTAATGCGACAGAAGTTCGTTGGTGCCCTGGGTGCGGTGATTATGCCATTTTGGCTGCCTTGCAAAGGGTACTTCCTGAATTAGGATTGCCACCTGAGCAACATGTGTTTGTTTCAGGAATAGGATGCGCTGGCAGACTTCCTTACTATATGAATACTTATGGATTTCATACCATTCATGGTAGAGCAACGGCTGTGGCCACTGGATTAAAGGCTATGCGGGATGATTTATGCGTTTGGGTCATCACAGGCGATGGAGATGCCCTGAGTATCGGTGGTAATCATTTGCTGCATATTTTAAGACGTAATGTGAACGTCAATATTCTTCTGTTTAATAATCAAGTGTATGGCTTAACGAAAGGACAATTTTCTCCAACTTCTCAAAAAGGTCAGGTGACTAAAACATCGCCAAAAGGAGTCACAAGTGAGCCAATTAATCCGATGATGATAGCATTGGCGGCAGGAGCCAGTTTTGTTGCTCGAGCGGTGGACAAAGATCCCGGTCATTTAGGTTCTGTGCTTAAAAAGGCTTATGAGCATCAAGGATGTTCCTTTGTTGAAATCTATCAGGATTGTAATATTTTTAATCATGGTGCTTTCGATGATTTTGCTGTTAAAAGTAATCGAGCAGTAAACACGATAATATTAGAAGAGGGGCAACCTTTAGTATTTGGCGCCCAAAAGGAAAAAGCATTACAGTTACACAATCAGCAATTTGATCGAGTTTCAACAGATGAGAAAGCACTTTATAAACACGATTCAAGCAGTTTAATCAATGCCATGTGTTTGGCACGATTGACCTTCCCTGAGTATCCCGTTCCTTTAGGGGTTTATTATCAAAATACGCGTGAGCTTTTTACCTTATACCAGGAAGTGAAGAAAAAGCCTGATGATTTGTCAGAACTTTTCAGAGCAAAGGCAAGCTGGAAGCAGGATTAGGGTATAAACCCGCTCTTCATTTATATTGAAGCGAGCAGTGGTTAATAAAATTATCAAGCATAGTAGATGCGATACTAAATGACATGGATGGTCGTCCTGGCAGATTGTCATAGCGATACCATCCAGCCTCTTCTATTTCATTTTTGTCTATTATAATTTCCCCGGACTCATATTCCGCCATAAATGCTATCATTAAAGAATCCGGAAAAGGCCAAGGTTGTGAACCAAAATAAGATAAATTTTTTATTTTTATACCAACCTCTTCCGCTACCTCTCGATGTACGGCTTCCTCAATGTTTTCCCCTGTTTCTACAAATCCGGCAATAAGGCCATAGATGCCTGGTAAAAAATGAGGGTTTCTTGCCATGAGCAGATAGTCTTCTCTATGAATAAGGACAATGATGGATGGTGAGATGCGTGGAAAAAAACTTAGATCGCATATTGAGCAGACTCGTTCAAAAACGAAGATTTTATGTAAAGTGGGAGATCCACATCGCCCACAATACTGATGATTCTTATCCCAGTTAATAATTGAATACGCTTTAACACCTCCACCATATCTATTGCTATCCATCAATGATAATGCTTTACGTATTGGAACAGGATTCAGTAAATTGCTAATATTAGTCTTTTCGCTAATTTCAGCGCAAAAGTATTCTGTATTTTCAAATACCCCCTAGTTTAAATTGTCTTAGAAAATAGGGGACTATAGCAGCGATATCAGCCTCAATAGGAAGGGAATTATTGGAGTTTAATAGTATTTCATTGTCTTGAATGATAATCCAATTAGAATGATTCTCATGAGATGGATTCATAGAGTTCTCTTTAATATACCTATGGGCACTTCAATAATATTCAGGACTTACGAAAAAATCCAATCTCTTCGTTAAAAAGGTTTTTAATTTAGTCATTTAGTTTATCTAAACTCCCTCATTAAAAATCTTTTTTGCCTCGATTTTGGAGTCTTTCGCGAGTCCTGATATTGTGACCCTTTTTGCAATATTACTCTAATTAAATCTGGATTTAATTTACAGTATTATTACTTATGCCAGTTCAGGGTAAAAATTAATCACCCAAACCAAAACCGAGCCGCGACCATTAGGGAGCGGATGTGGATTGAAAGTAAGCCCAGTCCATATATAATACACGTACCTTTAATCGCCTATTTCTCAAGTTTGCCAACCCAATTGAATCCTTATTTAATTGAGTTAACTAAAAAAACTGATATTCAAATTGCCAGTAAAGTGCGATCTTTCAAGGGATTAATAGTGAATGTTTTCGGAAGACTGATTTAGCACTTTTTCTTATGCTGAACAAGTATAATCCGCTTCCTCACGGTCGCGGCTCGGATTTAGTTTAATTGTTTAATTTTGATCTGAATTATACTGGAAGATTATAGTGAAAATTTTTCCCTTTTTTCATTTCTATTAATTATTTCTCTGGATTTAACGACAGGGTTTTCCTGACATAATCCAAAGAAACTAAACGATGGTAATCGTCTCATGTTGATGGCTTGAGATAAATCACTTTTGGGATTGGATAATAGGGCACCAACATCAGAGTCTTCTTTTAACGCTTGCATTAAACAATCAAGGATGCGATTCAGTTTTCTGCTGCTATTCATCCAGTAAGGGTTAAAACTTTTGCTGCCTCGCTCTAGTCGATCAATCACATTGAGTAATCCTTTATGTTCTTCAAAGTGCTTTTTTATTAAGCGTATTTTTTTATTTGTATCAAGATGTTCTGGATTTGATTCAAATTTATCTCTTTTATTTTTTGACAGAGTATTATTAGTTCGGGTTTCCTGTGGAAGAGGATGTGGTTCTTGTTTCGGTGTATGCGTCAATTGACTTTGAGTCTCTAATTCTATATTCAATTTATTGATTAGCTCGTTGAGCGTACCAAATAATTCGATGTCTTGATTGACAAAGGCATATTGCAATAAATACATAAGGGTTGATATTTTGGGGGGGACAGTGTCTTGTAGTTCATGTACCTTGGTGCCCGATAAAATAGCTGCATAATGACAAAACTGACTTATGTTACAAATCTGACGTAAATAAGATTCAGATTCGGGCTGTCTCGATTTACCTTGAATAAATTCAAACTGGTATTTTGTATGATCTCCCAAGGACTGTAAAAAAAGTTCTATTTGTTGTTTAAAGGCCAACGGGTCTTCATCAGTAGCACCTCGGGTGTCATTGATGGCATAGATGGTTTTCGTAGTTCTATCCAACATTAAAAAATATTGATGCCCGCCTCCTAAATCAGTATTTTGAATATCTGATGATGAGTGAAGAGTTTTTGATACACCACGAATATTAAAGGCTACTTGATTTTTGTTTAATAATTTATGTTTTAGAGACAGTACAATAACGTTTGTGTTTACTGAGTCTGAAAGGCTTCTATCTACTGCTGCCAAAATATCCTTTTCTTCTAAACTTTCAGGGCTTCTTAACCACAATTGCATTTTTAAAATCGGATGCAATTCAACAAGGTATCCACCAGAAGTCAGGGGTGTTCCTTCGGAATCGACAGTAATTAATTTGTGATCCAGAGGTTTTTGTTGGTTTTTTAAACATTTTATCATGGCATTGCGTAATTCCTGATATTCTTCAGGAAACAGCATGCTCCATTGGTTTGCCAAAACGTGCTCTTCAAGAAATTGAGCAAATAATTTTTGTTGCTCCAACGGATTGCTTACGGTTTTGGTTCTCAAAGGGATATCTCTTATCAAAGGAATTGACGGAGCATGTTGAGGTAAGACTCCCATCCTTTGAAAGAAAATACGATAGGCATTAATTATGGGATTATTGCCGCCAGTACCATCAAAGAAGCCCGGACTAAGCATTTCCAGTTGTTGATTGGTATCAATGATATGATCGTTTACAGTGATGACACCGTCATTCAGCACTTCTATCTTTAAATGCTTATTTAACAGGCTCTCAATTTTTTTGAGATTATCATAAAAACCAGGCATGAAATGGTTTTCCTTACATTATTGGTGGAGGTAGTGTTCTTTATAAAAGGGAAATTATATCACAGCACAGATTAAGGATTTCTTAACCTGATGTTCAGTATGAAATTTTTGTTAGGAATAAAGACCCATTGTGAGTTCTTTAATACAGTTTTGTAAGATCTAAAATGCCTTTCGAAACAAAAATTTAAACAATTAAATCAAATCCGAGCCGCGACCATTAGGGAGCGGATGTGGATTGAAAGTAAGCCCAGTCCATATATAATATGTGTGCTTTTAACTGCGGTATTTCTCAAATTTGTCAACCAATTGAATCCATTATTTAATTGGGCTGACTAAAAAACTGATATTCAAATTGCCATTAAAGTGCGATCTTTCAAGAGATTAATGGGGCATATTTTCGGAAGACTAGCTGTAGCACTTTTTCTTGTGCGAAACAGATATAATCCGCTCCCTAATGGTCGCGGCTCGGATTTGATTTAATTGTTAAATTTTTGCTCTGATTGGCATTAAAGAACTAATGTAATATTGATATTCAATCGTTTCAGGTATTCGCTATATGGTAAACTCCGCTCCTAGAACTTTTACGCTTTGCACTAAAGCAAAATATACAGGATGTACTAGAGCTCCTGTATATCAAACTACTTAAAAAAATCCCGGCATACAGCCGGGACTCAGGTAGAGGAGACGGTATTAATTAGTCGCGACCTGAAAAAGCGCTTAATATGTTCAACAGGCTAATGAATAAGTTATAAATGGAAACAAACAAGCCTATGGTAGCCATGATATAATTGGTTTCTCCTTCATGGATGATTGCACTGGTTTGTAACAGGATTAATCCAGAAGAAATTAATACAAACGCAGCTGAGATTGCTAATTGTAGTGCCGGGATGTGTATAAATATGCCTGCTATCATAGCTAATAAGGCAACCATAACGCCTACAAACAGGAAACCACCCAGGAAACTGAAGTCTTTTTTAGTTGTCAGAGCATAGCCTGATAGAGCAAAAAATATCATACCAGTTCCACCTAAAGCAGTGGCAACAATTTGGGGGCCATTTGAGAAACCAGTAATGTAATAATTAAGTACTGGGCCAATGGTATATCCTAAAAATCCAGTAAAAGCAAAAACACTGACTAGTCCCCAAACACTGTTTCTTAAGGCTTGAGTTAAAAACATTAAACCATAAACGCCAACTATCATAAGTAGTGGGTTCATGGGACGTGCACCACTAATAAAAGAAAAGTAAGCAGTTATCGCGCTAAATATAAATGTTAAGCTTAGTAATAAATAAGTGTTTCGCAATACTTTATTAGTAGCGAGCACTGATTCACTTCGTTGACTAAGTATGGTGATGTCGTTTCTGTTCATTGTTCAGAACTCCCGGTTATTTAATCTTATTGTAGCATATCTATGGTCGAGTTTCCTTTTTTTCAAGCCCTATCGTTTGAAAATTTTGTAATAAAATTTATGTATAGACCTATAGACAAGCTATTATTAAAGCGAAATGGCTTTCGTGTCAATTTTGTTTTGGGTTTCCATAGAACCATATAGTAAGATGAATCAATATAGACAATTTGGGACAAAAGGATGAATCGAGTAGCAGTAGTACAAATGGTATCGTCAGCCAAAGTAGCAGATAACTTGCAACTTGCCGAACAATATTTAATTCAGGCCAAAGAGCAAGGCGCTGAATTAGTTGTGTTACCTGAAAATTTTGCCTTCATGGGAATGAATGAAGTAGACAAGTTACTAATCGCAGAAAATTATGGTCAGGGGCCTATACAACAAAAAATGAGCGAATTAGCGAAAGATTTAGGGGTATGGCTAATTGCGGGAACGATCCCGTTAAAAGGCAAGGGCTCAAAGGTGAGGGCAAGTTGCATAGTTTATGATGATAAAGGTTTAACGGTTGCACGCTATGATAAAATTCATTTATTTGATGTAAGAGTTTCTGAACAGGAAAAACATCAGGAATCATTAACCATAGAAGCTGGTACCGATATAGCGCTTGTTGATACTCCAGTTGGTAAAGTTGGGTTAACAGTGTGTTATGACTTGCGTTTCCCGGAATTATACCAGCACTTAGTGCAAAGAGGTGCACAATTATTTTCAGTGCCATCTGCTTTTACTGCAGTAACAGGGGCTGCACATTGGGACGTTTTAATAAGAGCAAGGGCGATTGAAAATTTGTGTTATGTGCTAGCTCCTAATCAGGGTGGGTTTCATGAGAATGGACGCCATACCTATGGACACAGCATGGTAGTGGAACCCTGGGGCAAAGTATTGGCACAAAAGGAAGAGGGTCAGGGCTTAATATTCGCGGATATTGATTTACAGAGATTGCTCCAATTGAGAAGACAATTTCCGTGTGTTGAACATCATGTATTAATATAAAGGTATATAAATGACGAAATCTCTTGCCATAGCAAAAAATATTTTATTAACACCAGCCTCCCTGGATGAGGCAGGTATAGAAAAATTATTCAAAACGATAGTGAATCGTAATATCGATGATGCTGATCTATATTTCCAAAGTTGTAGTTATGAGTCCTGGTATTTGGAAGATTCAGAAGTTAAAAGTGGTAGTTTTTCATTGGATAAAGGGGTGGGAATAAGAGCCGTTAGTGGTGATAAAACCGGCTTTGCCTATTGTGATGATATATTATTACCTTCCATGCTTCGTGCCGCTGATGCTGCGCGTTCTATTGCTCTCACTGGAGCAAAAAATGTACCAGCTATTAAAATACTAAAAGCCCCGATTAATCGATATGACAATTTGAATCCATTGGAAGGAATGAATAAACAGGAAAAAATTGCGTTATTGGAAGCGATTGATAAGGAAGCTCGTAGTCTTGATCCCAGAGTTATCCAGGTTAATGCCTCTTTAAGTGGCTGTTATGAAGTGGTTATGGTTGCCAATATGACAGGACAAATGATGGCTGATGTCAGACCTTTGGTTAGTATTAATGTAAGTGTTATCGTTGAAGATAAGCAGGGCAGAAGAGAGTCTGCTCGATCAGGTGGGGGTGGACGAGTACCTTACTCCTATTTTACCGAGAAAGAAAATGCATTGAGTTATGCACGTGAAGCGGTGCGAGAAGCAATAACCAATTTGGAAGCGGAACCAGCTCCAGCTGGAACCATGCCAGTTGTTCTTGGTCCCGGTTGGCCAGGGGTATTACTGCATGAAGCCGTTGGACATGGCTTGGAGGGTGATTTTAATCGCAAGGGATTGTCCGCTTTTTCAGGTCGATTAGGTCAGCAGGTTGCTGCTCCAGGAGTTACAGTGGTGGATGATGGTACTCTATTGAATCGACGTGGTTCGCTTACTATTGATGATGAAGGAACCCCTTCTCAGTGCACTACTTTAATTGATAATGGTATTTTAGTGAATTATATGCAGGATAAATTGAATGCCAAACTAATGGGTATGCAGCCAACCGGTAATTGCCGTCGAGAATCTTATGCTCATGTTCCCATGCCAAGAATGACGAATACGTATATGCTGGCTGGTCAATATGATCCTCAAGAAATTATTCGTACAGTGAAAAAAGGATTGTATGCTGTTAATTTTGGAGGAGGACAAGTTGATATTACTTCGGGTCAGTTTGTGTTTTCTGCGAGTGAGGCTTATTTAATCGAAAACGGTAAGGTTACAAAACCTGTTAAGGGAGCTACTTTAATTGGCAATGGTCCTGATGTCATGAAAAAAATAAGCATGATTGGGAATGACTTGGCATTGGATCGGGGGATTGGGGTTTGTGGCAAGGAAGGACAATCAGTTCCCGTTGGAGTAGGGCAGCCTACTTTGAAGATTGATGCTTTGACTGTTGGCGGGACAAAATAAGGGTATATCTGTTTTGTAACTGCGACAGGCTTTGGTTAGTTGTTTCAGCAATTTCTTGGGATTATTTTGATTTTGAATAAATAGAACTCGCCGTTCTCTTCATTCAAACTCAAAATGACACTTGATCATCCCGTTTTCGCTATGCAAAACTGATTCTAAAGCCATTTATTGAAAGCATAGCGGTGAGTAGTATTGTGCACATCAGCAAATCCTCAATAAGGAGTTGTAGTGAAAGGAGTAGGGGCTGTAGGCTTTGACAAAGGAATATCATTATAAGCAATTCCTGAATCAAGCTTCTGGACAAGTTTTGCATATTCTCCTTCTGGAAATTCATGATTTGTTCTAGGGTCAATGAGCTTCCCATCTTCAAATTTTGCAATGAGAATGCCTTTATCTAAAATACCACCATGAGATTGATTTGCAGCTAAGTGTCTAACGAAATCTTCTTCGGCTTCTGGATCTTTAAAATTTATCCAGCCATTTCCATTCTTATCAGCTTTAAAGTTATTTTCATCTTCTTTAAAATCCGGGTTTTTCTCCTTGTATTTTTTAAGCCAATCCTCATAAATTTGATTCGGGCTCTTTTTTCCTTCAAATTTAACACATCGTTCAGATGTTTGGATTGCCACGTTTCTGTGTCGCAACATGTCTTCCTTTGCTATATCTTGCATTAATTTATCTTCTTCTGCACGTTTTTCTATCATTTTTTTTCTATAATATTCAGTTTGTTCTTTTGTCATATTAGAATCCTTTTTAAAAATATTGATTGTTATTTTACCATTTTGTCAAAAAAAAACTATTTTAACCTTTGGTTAATGTGTTAAATAATAGTAAAGTAGTCAAATATCTGTTATTTGATTTAGGTATTTCTAAATGCTTTCGAGCTGAAATTAGATAAATATTTTACTATTTTTGAGAATGGGGTTACTTAAATAGATCATAGAGGTAATATTTGCAAATATTAATGGCTATATACAAGGGGGTGGGCTGAGCTTTATACCTCAATAACCCATGGGTGACCAACAATTACATTGTTGGAAAATTGGACTCCAGTAATTAATCTCCTCTGACAGGTCTCGCTACAAGGACATCGAGTTCACATTCGATACAATACTCCTTTGGTTTTGTGCAAATTGAGCTTGTGATCAATTCCTTATTGTCGCATTATTGTTATTAGTTTTGCCCAACACTTATCCGTGGGCATAATGCTTAAATGCCAACAAACCTTAATATTTGGAGTTATTTTTGATAAATAAATACCCTAAAATTGGCTTGGCCTTAGGAAGTGGTTCAGCACGTGGCTGGGCTCATATTGGTGTCATTAAAACACTTAAGACGTTGGGTGTTACGATTGATTGCGTCGCCGGCTGTTCCATAGGAGCCTTGGTGGGTGCTATTTATGCTTGCGGGACTTTGGATCTTTTTGAGCAATGGGTAGTACAACTTAACAAAAGGGAAATGGCAAAACTCATTGATTTGAATTTTTCAGGCGGTGGGGTTATATCGGGTAGCAAGTTGATGACCTTTTTTAAGGATTTTGGTCTTCAAAAAAACATTGAAGATCTACCATTACCGTTTAGTTCTGTTGCTACAGATTTGAGTACGGGACGTGAGGTATGGCTTAACAAAGGTTCTCTGGAAATGGCTATTCGTTCCTCTATGTCTTTACCAGGTTTATTCACTCCAAAACGATATAAGGATTGTTGGTTGGTTGATGGAGGTTTGGTTAATCCTGTTCCCATTACATTATGTCGAGCTATGGGAGCTGATATGGTAATCGCTGTTAATTTAAATCATGATTTATTGCGAATGGCTCCTAATCTAACAGAACAACCAGGTTTTTTTTCTGCGCTTTCAGGCCAGTTTGATAAGTTAATAAAAAGAATCATGGGAATTAGTGATGGTCCTGGGTATTATGATGTATTGACCAGAAGTATCAAAATAATGCAGGACCGGATCACTCGGGCAAGAGCGGCAGGAGATCCCGCTGATTTGACTTTGGTTCCTCAATTGAGAAGTATTATGCTTTATGATTTTCATAAAGCAAAGGAAGCAATTCAAGAGGGAGAAAGTTGTGTTTTGCGAGAAAAATTTAATATTTCACAACTGGTTGGTCTAGAATAACAATTAAAAGAGCTTAAGGATAAGCTATGCCAAATGAATCGAATGCCAATTCATTATTTCAATTATTATTGAAAAATGAAAAAGACGCTGCTGAACGTGTGTATTTAAGACAGCCCAGAAATGGAGTCTGGTATGAATATACCTGGGCTGAAGTGATGCTGCAAGCACGAAAAGTAGCTGGTTTTTTACACCAGTTAGGCCTAAAAAAAGGCGACCATATTTCTATTATCTCTAAAAATTGTGCTGAGTGGTTTATCACCGATTTTGGAATCCATCTTGCAGGAATGGTTAATGTGCCCTTGTTTGCCAATCAAAATGAGGATAGTGCTCATTATGTTTTAAAGCATGGGGATGTTAAGTTGGTTTTTGTTGGTAAATTGGATGATCACCAGCGAGTTAGACAATTTATTCCCAATAGTTATCGCACAATCGGCTTTGATTACCATAAAGATTTGCAAGTAGATCATACCTGGTCAGATGTTTTGGAGAGTGAGCCACTCACTAACCTGGTAGAGCCAGAACCTGATGGCTTGTATACCATTATTTATTCATCCGGTACAACCGGAGCGCCAAAAGGAGCAATGTATACCAATCAATCCATAGCGAATTATTTAAGTGTTTTCCCTAAGGATTTGCTTAGAATCAGGGACTTGGAACATTACAAATTAATTTCATATCTTCCTTTGGCTCATGTATATGAACGTTCTGCAATTCAACTGAGCAGTGTTTCTATTAACGCCACAGTATCTTTTGTTGAGAGTTTGGATAAATTTGCAGAGAATTTAAGGGAAATACAGCCTACCTTTTTTACTGCTGTTCCCCGCATTTGGGGCGTGTTTAAGCAAAAAATTGAACAAAAATTACCCCCATCCAAATTAAATTTTTTATTAAAAATTCCTTTTGTATCTGGCTTAATCAAAAAGAAGATCATTCACAGCTTAGGATTAAACGAGTGTACTAATTGCTTTTGTGGTGCTTCTCATCTTCCTGTATCTATTATGGATTTTTTTGAGAAACTGGGCATTTTTATTCAGGAAGGATATGGTCAAACCGAGAATCTGGCTTATGCAACCTTGTCTATGTTGAATGATAGAAAACGAGGCTATGTAGGTACACCAAGATTGGAAGTTGAGATAAAAGTTGGTGAGGATAAAGAACTGCTGATGAAATGCCCTTGTTTAATGTCAGGGTATTATAAAAATGAACAAGCTACCAAAAACGCATTTACTTCAGAAGGATGGTTGCGAACCGGGGATGTGGTTGATGTTGACAATGAGGACAGAGTAAAAATATTGGGCAGACTTTCTGAAAACTTTAAAAATCAGACCGGAGAGTTCATTGCTCCTTCGCCGATAGAAAAATTATTTTCTGCTAACCAAATGATAGAACAACTCTGTTTGGTCGGAAGAGAATTACCTAGTAACGTATTATTAGTTACTTTAAATGAAGGAGTGCGATTGGGTATGCCAAAAGAGGAAGTAAATCAATCATTGCAGGATATTTTAAAACAAGTTAATTCGAAGTTAACAAAATATGAAAAGGTAAGCCATATCCTTATTTTAAAAGACATTTGGACGACAGAGAATGATAAATTAACCCCCACCCTGAAAGTGAAAAGGAGAGTTGTTGAAGAGGCTTATGCTCATTTAATCCAGGAGGCATTACAACAGCATCAGTCCATTATTTGGGAGTGAAATTATTCTTAATGAGATAATTTGCTTAACAAGGAACTGATTTCAAAAATGCGCTCCTCAGATGAAGCACTGTCTAAAGTAAAGCGTAGTCGTTGAGGTCCTTCCATTTGATAGCGTTTGGCATGGACTTGTATCAGATTAATCAATACGGCTGGGTCTATGGAAGGTTTTTCAGTAAAATCCAGTTTTCCTTGTTGGGCACTAGCGCTGATTTTTTGAATTCCCAGTTGTTCAGCCTTCAATTTTAATTCAGTGATTAAAAATAAATGTTTGACTGGTTGCGGAAGTAAACCAAAGCGGTCTATGAGTTCGATTTGCAGCTCTTTTAATTGTTGGCTGGTTTTGGCGTTTGCGATTCTTTTGTACATAATTAGTCTATTGTGTATATCCCCTATGTAATCTTCAGGAATAATGGCACTAATTCTCAAATCAATTTCTGGTCCTTGATGCATGGGGGCAGATAATTCAGGTGTTTTTCCGGCTTTTAAATCGTTCACTGCACGATCGAGCATTTCCATAAATAAATTAAATCCTACCGCATGCATGTTACCGCTTTGTTCCTCGCCCAAGAGTTCTCCGGCACCGCGAATTTCCAGATCATGAGTTGCAAGAGTGAAGCCGGCTCCAAGATCTTCGAGGGAAACAATAGCTTCAAGTCGCTTAACAGCATCGGGAGTTAATAATTTTTCATTAGGAGTTAATAAATAGGCATAGGCTTGGTGATGAGAACGTCCTACACGACCACGTAATTGATGCAATTGGGCTAATCCAAATTTATCTGCTCGATCGATAATAATGGTATTGGCTGTAGGAATGTCTATTCCTGTTTCAATAATTGTTGTGCAAACCAGTACATTAAATCGATGATGATAAAAATCAGACATAATGTGTTCCAATTGCCTTTCTCGCATTTGTCCATGTGCCGTTTGAATTTTTGCTTCAGGCACTAAAGATTGCAGATCTTGGCAAATTCTATCTATAGTTTGTACATTATTATGAAGATAAAATACTTGCCCTCCTCTTAAAATTTCACGAAGTATTGCTTCTCGTATTGTGAGGTCATTTTTTTCTTGCCAGAATGTTTTAATTGCCAAGCGCTTGGCAGGCGGAGTTGCAATCAAAGAAATATCCCTGATTCCTGCCATTGCCATGTTTAAGGTTCTTGGGATTGGAGTGGCGGTCATGGATAAAATATCAACATGGGTACGTAGAGATTTAATATGTTCTTTTTGCTTTACTCCAAACCGATGCTCTTCATCAATAATTAATAAGCCCAGATTTTTGAATGCAATATTATTCTGGAATAATTTATGGGTGCCTATTACGATATCTACCTGGCCTGACTGTAATGAAGCAAGAACTGCTTCGGATTCCTTATTGCTACGAAAACGGGATAAGAGTTCAATATTAATTGGAAAATCTGCAAATCTATCGCGAAATGATTCAAAATGTTGTCCTGCCAAGAGAGTAGTTGGAGCAAGAATACATACTTGCTTCCCATTTTGTACTGCCACAAATGCGGCTCTCATTGCCACTTCAGTTTTTCCAAATCCCACATCACCACAAATTAATCGATCCATAGGTCTTGATGACTGCATATCTTTAATAATTTGTTCGATGGCTTGTTCCTGATCCGGGGTTTCAGTAAATGGGAAACCACTGGCAAATTTTATGTATTCGGATTGATTAAAGTCATATTGATGGCCTGGTTGGGCTTCTCTTTTAGCATAGAGATCCAGCAATTCAATAGCCACATCATGAATTTTCTCAGCAGCTTTCTTTTTTTCTCTTTGCCATTGATCAGAGCCTAGTTTGTGTAATGGGGCATGTTCGCTGTCGACACCAGTATACCGGCTTATCATATGCAGAGAGGTGACTGGTACGTAAATTTTGTCATCTCCAGCATAAGCAAGAACCAGGAATTCGCTTTGAGTATCATTGGTGCTGATATACTGCAAACCTTGATAACGTCCTACCCCGAATTGAAGATGAACAACCGGGGCTCCTAATCTCAGTTCGGCCATGTCGCGAATAATTAAATCAGGATCAACAGATTTTTGAGTGCTTCGTCGTTGAGGTGTACTTTGTTCACCAAATAATTGTGATTCAACAATCAAAGCAATTTGCTGGTCAACTAGTTCACAACCATAAATCAATGGTCCAGTGGTGATATTGATTGATGCATCATCATTGATAAAGTCTGCCCAGGAATTTTGTACTTTCGCAACAATGTGGCTTGGTTTCAAAAGATCCAGTAATACTTCACGACGACCTGCACTTTCGACAACAATCAGATAACGACGACTTGTATCTGAACAGTAATGATGCAATTGACCCAGAGGTTCAATACTTTTCCTGTCAATCGGTAATTGAGGTGCTTTGGTAATATTAAAATTTAATGCGCCTTTTTTTTCTGAAGGTTTATGGTACAGACGCAATTGTTCATAAGTATTCGCTTTAGTTAATAAGTCAGTGGGACGAATAAAGCAGCTTTCTGGAGATAAAATGGGGCGGCTGATATCATGGCGGCGTTGTTCAAAGCGTTCACATAATTCTTGCCAGAATTCTTCGGCTTTCTCTTGAATTTCTTCAATTAAACAGATTTTGGCACTTGTTGGCAGATAATCAAAAAATGTAACCGTTTTATCAAAAAATAAAGGGAGGTAATATTCAATACCTGAAGGGAATTGTCCATTACTGATGGCTTCGTAAATTGGGCAGTGACTGGGATTACCTGGAAAATACTCTCTGAAGGAGCGCCTGAATTGCAGCTGACTTTGTTCATTTAATGGGAACTCGCGAGCTGGTAATACATTGATTTGATTTATTTTTTCTATTGTGCGTTGTGTTTCCGGATCAAATTCCCTAAGACTTTCAATTTCATCATCAAATAGCTCAATACGAAAGGGAAAACCACTACCCATGGGATACACATCAATAATGGATCCGCGTATAGCGTATTCGCCATGCTCAAGTACTTTATTGACACAGTGATAACCAGCTTGCTGCAATTGATTTCTAAACGCATTGAGGTCAAGCTTTTGGCCTTCTTTGAGCATTAGGGCGTATTGATTTAAAAATTCTGGTGGAGAAAGTCTATGCATTAACGTACTGGCTGAGGAGATGATTATCCCATTTGTAATTTGTTGGATTCTGCTTAGAGCATAGAGTCTTTCTGAGATAATGTCTTGATGAGGAGAAAATTGATCATAAGGTAAGGTTTCCCAATCCGGGAAAAATAATAATTCCTGGCTTGGTTTGTCAGGGCTAAGAAAAAAATGTAATTCGTTTTGTAACTGGCTGGCACTCAGATTGTCTTGCGTAATGAGTAATTTAATTCCAGGGGTTTGTTGGCAATATTCTGCTAGCGCGAGTGCCAGGCTACTACCATAGAGTGTTCCCCAAATTTGTTTGTTTTTTGTGGGTTGGTAAAGTAGCGTTTTTGTGTTCATTGGAATTTATGATCAAAACTGAAAACTGCATAGTATACCGTTAAATTAACGTGAGTTCGATATAAAAGGAAAGAAAATGCCTTTTATATCGAGTTCACATTAAATTAGGTATTCTTAAGTTAGATTTATTCTGGGTCAACTAATTCTAATTTGGCTACGTCCGGCTCATCCAACTCGATGTCAACTGATTCGATTTTTTGGAATCGGGAAGTAATTTTTTTTGCAGAGGTATTAACCTCATTAACATCTTGATGGGCCAGGTCAATATGTTTGGATAATTTATCCATTCTTTTTTCAAAGCGTTGAAAATCATTAGCCAAAGCATGGAGATGCTTCTGAATGATATGGACCTGCTTGCGAGTCGCATCGTCTTTAAGTACTGCCCTGGCAGTAGTGAGTACGGCCATTAACGTACTAGGTGATACCAGCCAGACTTTTAATCTTTGAGACATCGCAATTAAATCGGGGTAATTGGCATGAATTTCAGCAAATATAGATTCAGCAGGAATAAACATCATAGCGCCATCAGTTGTTTCGTTTGGAATGATATATTTTTCCGCTATGTCTTTAATATGCTTTTGAATGTCTTGACGAAATTGTTGTTGTAATGATTTTCGATCGCTTGATAAAGCATCGGTATTAATTAATCTTTGATAAGTTTCTAAAGGAAATTTAGCATCTATTACTACGTTTCCAGTGGGCTCGGGTAAAAACAAAATACAATCGGCGCGCTTTTGGTTGCTGAGAGTATACTGCATTTGGTAATTCATACTTGGAAGCATATTACTAATGAGCGTGGATAATTGTACTTCGCCAAAAGCACCGCGAGCTTTTTTATCTACCAAAACGTCTTGAAGGCTTACGACATGATTAGAGAGCTCGGTGATTTTTTTTTGTGCTTCATCAATGATAGTTAACCGTTTGACCACATCAATGAACGTAGAGGAGGTTTTCTCAAAACCTTCAGTCAATTTATGATTAACCTGCTGGGTTAATGTGTGTAAGTGATTGCGAATTTCCTCAGTAAGCAATTGCAAGTGTGAAGTAAGAGAGCTTGCATGGTGTTTAAAGCTATGGTTCATTTGTTCTCTGACATCAGTCATCTGTTTTTGTACGGCATCGCTAATGAGTTGTTGGGTAGTCAGTTGGCCTTGGGCTATTTTTTCATTAATATGTTGTTGGCTGATTTGATAAGATTGACTTAAATCGATATGCAACTGGTGAAGTTGTGCGCTTAACATTTGCTGTGTTTTTTCGCCAATCTGTTCACTAAGTTTTTTTTGCTGATTTTGTTTTTTTAAAAACCATATGAGTAATAAGAATTGAAGGGCGATAGCCAAGGCTATGCCCTCGAGCAAAGTAATAGAAGAAAATAATGTCATTCATTAATCCACTAATTGGCTAAGCTTGACAGATTGGTTGTATTGATAAACAGTTTTCAACTGACCGTAATCTATCAAACGTAAATAGCCTAAATAAAGGCTATCCTCTGACAATTGATTGGAATTGTCAAAGGTAAATTGAATGACGTGTTTACCTGGTTCAAGCCATTGTGCTCTTTGAGAGGTTTGGATAGGTCTTGCCTCACCTTTACCATTTTTTTGAAACAAAACGCTTTGCAAAGCATACCTACTTGCAGTAGCAACGTCGACAGTGGCAACAAAAGTCAATGGTTTAGAGGATAATTTTTTAACATTCATAAGACTGGCAGATGGAATAGAGTAAGAAAAAGCGGTATGACCAGATCTTCTGATGATTTCTTGCCCATACTCAGTTTGAACATCGGTTTCCAAATACCAATTTTCACCATGATCATTTAATTCAGAATCCAAAGTGGCGGTTCCTTCAAACTCATTGGATTTTATCTTGGTTAGTTTTAGAGGGACTACCTGACCTTGAGGGCCTACGAGTCGAGCATCAATGTCATTGACATCGTACTCAGTGATGTCATTATGAAGAGAAATAGAAGCTGTTAACTTATCACCATATTGATAGTGAAGTGAATCGGTTTCAACTTGCAAGTAGGTGATAGAAAATTTATCCAGTACATTAACCATATAAGTATCTGAATTTTTCGCATTAATGTTTTTGCTTTTTAGCAGGAATTTTCCATAGCCAAGATCAGGTTTTATCTGCAGCATAATCTGATGCTTTGTAATAGCTAAAGGATGATTACCGAATGCTTCATCCTGGTTATACAAGGAGGAAGCTTCTTTTACGGTCAGGAGTTGATTACCCGGCGTTTTAATAAGTAATTCTGGAATCGATTTATTCTGCAAAGGAGTAATTCGAACTACAGCGCCTGGTGCCTGGGTGGAAATAATAATTCCATGCTGTAATTGTTCCAGGGAAATACGCTCTTTATATCCATAACTTCTACGAACATTACTAATGTTATGATTTAATGGTTCATTCGCAATTTCCCATTTATCGTGAAGATTTTCACGAGATAATTGGCCGCAGCTATCACATTCATAAGATTTGGTGGGTTGTCTTGGCAATGTGAACGCATTAGCTTGAGTGATACAAAATGCGGATATCCAAACATACCCAAGATGCTTCAAAATGCGATATTTTAGGCCACATGATTTCTGTGTCCATGTTTTTGGAAAGTACGAGGGATAGCCAGCTCTGTTGCGAGTTTTTTCCAAAAGCATGGGTGGAAAAAGCATCTGCATAAAAGTAGTATTTTGGATCTTATTGAGTATACGGTGAGTAGTTTTCATTTTACAACTCCTTCATTTGCTAAAGCGCTGATAAGTATTTGCTCCAAGCCAAAACAAGAATGACGACTTTGGTTATGGCTTAAAGGCAAGTTGTTGGCTGTTTTATCCATGTCATAGAACCATACTTCTCCAGCTTGAGCTTGTGAATCGCAATCCAGGAAACCGTCAGCACACTGATTAAGATAGAGTTTTGCAATTTTTAGCCCGCTATTTAGCATATAACCGTTGCAATAACTGGATGTTGAAAAAGGTGAGGCATACACGTCAGTACCAACTATGACTTTGAATGGAATAGATAGGGAAGGTCGACCCTGGCTTCCCAAGAGCAATTCATCATTATAGATAAGCATATCACCTACTCGTTGTTGCTTGACAGCATCAGAAAGATAACCCAATAACCAGGCTAAACCCGTTTCAAATACTCCTCCATTTAATACTTCGTCAGCCAGGGGAGTTCCTCCGCTAGAGGGTGCAATAGCAATGACCTGACTGATTTTGCGTTTAAGCGCCATGTAACGACCATCATAAGTCGGGTTTGAAAGAATCCAACGAACGATATTTGCGCCGTCCGAGTGAGTATAGACTGTAAGAGAACTCACCTGTTTATCGTTGATGAATTCCAGAAGTTGATCAGCAACGCAATTGGCAGCGTCTTCATGCCACATATATTGGCTAAAATCACAATGAACTACATAGTGATTTTCCGGCTTGGCCAAGGCTTGGGAGATAGTTTGTATAAAATCAATTTTCCAATACCCTCCATAAGCATCCTCCCTGTGATCTCGTGTACCATGCACAAACGCAATACCTGGGTTGGAATTTGAGTCGTGTTGGGAATGGATTAGGGTTGAGAATAATAAAACGAAAAGAGCGGATAAAATACGTAGAAGTTCCATTTTCAAAATATCTCCTTCAATACAGAGACGTATCTATATCATGGTTCTGACAAAAGATTCAAGATATGGAAAGTACTCATATTTGAAAGAAGCAAAAAAATGATAAACTGTTGTTTTTATTTTGGGATTCTTCATTAATGAGTGATAAAGAGATTAAGGAAAAGATAGAAGCACTTAAGGAGCAAATAAGGAAATATGACTATCATTATTATGTATTGGATGAGCCATTAGTCCCGGATGTGGAATATGATCGATGTTTTAAGTCCTTGCAGCACCTTGAAGAACAGTATCCACAATTTTTATCATCAGATTCCCCAACACAAAGGGTAAGTGGTACTCCTTCCGATGCATTCATGCCTGTCGCCCATATTCAAGCGATGTTGTCCTTATCCAATGTATTTTCCACTGATGAATTAAAAGCCTTCATGAAACGTGCAATTGAGAAGTTGGATGAACCAAATCAAAAACTGGTATTTGCTTGTGAACCAAAGCTTGATGGATTAGCAGTGAACATCACTTATGAAGAAGGGCTTTTGACTCATGCAGCAACCCGTGGAGATGGTGCTGTAGGAGAAAATATTACGGCCAATATCAAAACTATTGCTTCGGTTCCCTTAAAGTTGAGAACAAATAATCCTCCAAAATTGATCGAAATACGAGGCGAAGTTTATATACCAAAAGCAGATTTTGAGGACTACAATGCAAAAGCCAGAGAGAAAGGCGAAAAAACATTTGCAAACCCTCGTAATGCGGCTGCAGGTAGTCTAAGACAATTAAATCCGGAGGTTTCTGCCAGCCGCCCGCTAGCTATTTATTGTTATGGTATTGGAGCTTGTGAGGGTTATAAGTTACCTAATAGCCATTTGGAGCAATTAAATTTATTAAGAGAATTTGGATTTAGAGTATCTTCTGAAACTAAAAAAGCAGTTGGGATAGAAGGGTGCCTGGACTATTACCAACACATGTTAGCCAAGAGGAGCCAATTACCATTTGAAATCGATGGGGTTGTTTATAAAATTGATAGCATTTCTTTACAACAGCAATTAGGCTATGTTTCTCGTGCCCCCAGATTTGCTTGTGCACATAAATTCCCTGCTAGCGAGGAAATGACCCATTTATTAGCAGTGGATTTCCAAGTAGGTAGAACCGGTGCGGTGACTCCTGTGGCACGATTGGAGCCGGTCAGCGTTGGTGGTGTTACTGTCAGTAATGCAACTCTGCATAATTTGGATGAAATTACCCGGAAAGACATTCGTATTGGTGACACAGTTATTATTCGTCGTGCTGGTGATGTCATTCCTGAAGTGGTTTCTGTCGTTTTGGAAAAACGTCCTGAAAATGCCAGGAAGATTGAGCTCCCTAAACATTGCCCAGTTTGTGGTTCCGATGTGATAAGAGAAGAAGATGAGGCTATCGCACGTTGCGTTGGTGGTTTATATTGTAAAGCACAATTAAAACGAATGATGTGGCATTTTGCGTCGCGAAAAGCAATGTACATTGAGGGACTCGGCAGTGTGTTAATCGAGCAGTTGGTCGATGATGGAATTGTTCATCATTTAGCTGATTTGTATGAACTGGACTTACAAATTTTAGCTAATTTGCCCAGAATGGGAGAGAAATCAGCAAAAAACTTATTATCCGCTTTGGAAAAAAGTAAAAAAACGACTTTTAATCGCTTTTTATATGCTTTGGGAATCAGAGAAATCGGGGAAGCAGGAGCAAGGGTTTTAGCAGAGCATTACTCTGATGTTGAGAGTTTAAAGGCAGCAACCATTGACGAATTAATGACTCTGAATGACATCGGTCCCGTGGCTGCTTTTAATATAGTCCATTTCTTTGCTCAACCTCATAATCTTGAAGTAATTCAACGCCTTCTTGAAATGGGTGTTCATTGGCCCAAGCCTGAAAAAAAACAGATCAACCAACAAAATCCCTTTTTTGCTAAAACAGTGGTATTGACTGGGACTCTGAACAGTATGGGGAGAGAGGAGGCAAAAGCAAAATTATTGGCTTTGGGGGCGAAAGTGAGCGGAAGTGTTTCTTCTAAAACAGATTATGTGGTTGCTGGAAGTGAAGCCGGTTCAAAGCTGGTCAAAGCGACAGAACTGGGAGTGGCTGTTATGGAGGAAGAAGAGTTTTTAAAACAGATCAATACGTGAGTAGCCAGATCTTTGTCATTTGGTTTATGATGAATATCAATAAAACAAGTTAAGCATGTAATTTGATCCTGCAATATTCACTAAATAGCACGAGGGAAGTCAGTGCGGCGATATTTACTAATTCGATTCATAGTATTTTTAATACCCTGTTGGGTCAATTTGGCTTACAGTAGTTCCTGGGTATTAAATAACCCTTACCCTCAAAGTGAGGCTAATGAAAATATTTATTATTCTTCTTTTAACGAACAGCCAAAAACCCTGGATCCGGCGCGGTCCTACTCTTCTAATGAGTATCTTTTTATAGCCCAGATCTATGAGCCTCTTCTGGAGTATGATTACTTCAAAAGACCTTATGAACTAATGCCATTGACTGCTACTCAGTTGCCCAAGATTCAATATTTGGACACCAAAGGGAATCTTATCCCGGCCGGGGAAAGTACAAAACCTGCCTATAGTGTTTATACCATTCAGATAAAAAAGGGAATTTTATATCAACCGCACCCCGCTTTAGCCAAGAAAAAAGATGGTTCTTACCGATATCATCACTTGTCCGAAGATTATCTTGATGAGCACGATATTAATCAGTTATCAGATTTTAAATATACAGGAACCAGAGAGCTAGTCATTGATGATTATATCTATCAAATTAAAAGATTGGCTAACCCAGCGGTTAGTTCTTCAATATATGGGTTAATGAGTAACTATATCCTTGGATTTAAGGAATATGGGAATACCCTGCCCAGGGCTTTAATTGAAAATAATGCCTTTATTGATTTGCGAAAATACCCCTTAAAGGGGGTTAAAAAAATAGATAATTATACTTTTGAGATAACACTCAAAGGACAATATACCCAGTTTTTATTTTGGTTAGCCATGCCATTTTTTGCTCCAGTCCCATGGGAAGCTGATTTGTTTTATTCCCAACAAGGAATGGATGATAAAAATTTATCATTTGGTTGGTACCCTATAGGCACAGGTCCCTTTATGCTGACTAAAAATAATCCAAATAGAAATATGGTATTGGAGAAAAATCCGAATTTCAGGGAAATGTACTTTCCTGCAGATGCTTCAGTGGCAGACAGAAGAGCGGGTTATTTAACCAACGAGGGTAAACGCTTACCTTTAATTGATAAGGCTATATATACGCTGGAGAAAGAATCGATACCTCGATGGAATAAATTCTTACAAGGTTATTATGATATTTCAGGAATAAGTGCTGATAGTTTTGATCAGGCGATTCATATTAATCGTTTTGGGCAAGCCATCCTAAGTCAGGAAATGAAAGATAAAAAAATGTATTTAAGACAAACATTGGAACCATTTATCTTTTATATGGGCTTTAATATGCTGGACAGTGTCGTTGGTGGAAATAGTCAGAGGGCACGCAAATTAAGGCAAGCTATTTCGATTGCAGTGAATTATGATGAGAATATCGCGATATTTTTTAATGGTCGAGGAGTTCCGGCACAAGGTCCGATTCCCCCCGGTATCTTTGGGTACAGAGAAGGCAAAGAAGGTATTAATCCTTATGTTTATCAATGGGTGAACAATGGTATAAAACGAAGATCTTTAGCGGATGCTCAAAAATTAATGGTTGAAGCAGGTTATCCTGGGGGAATTGATCCGAAAACTGGAAAGCCTTTGATTCTTCATTATGATGTGACAACAACAGGTAACCCTGATGATAAATCAAGATTGGATTGGATGCGTAAACAATTCGCAAGTATAGGTATTGATTTGAATATCAGAGCAACGCTTTATAATCGTTTTCAGGAAAAAATGCGAACTGGAAATGCTCAAATATTTAGCTGGGGTTGGAATGCTGACTATCCTGATCCTGAAAATTTTCTTTTTTTGCTGTATAGCAAAAATGGCAAAGTGAAATATGGTGGTGAAAATGCTGCCAATTATCAAAATCAGGAGTTTGATAGACTGTTTGATTTGATGAAAAATCGCGTTAACGATGATAAAAGACAGAAATTGTTAGATAGAATGTTGGCTATTGTCAGGTATGATGCTCCATGGATTTGGGGGATGCACCCTGAGGATTTCGTTCTATCACAAGATTGGGTTTCGAATATTAAAACCAATACGATTTCTCTGAATACATTAAAATATATTTCTATTAATGTCCCTGAGCGTAATAAGTTGCGAATTGCATGGAATCAGCCAATTTTTTGGCCTTTAGGTGTGTTATTTGGATTAGTTATTGCACTGGCATTTCCCTTATTAATTGCCTATCTAAAAAAAGAAAAACAGCCGGCAGAAAGGGTAAAATTAAAATGATCAAATACTTGCTGCGCAGAATTGTATACGCCGTTCCAATTTTATTTGGCATTAATCTGATGACTTTTGCTTTGTTCTTCATGGTTAATTCGCCCGATGATATTGCACGTATGCATTTGGGTAATAAACATGTTGAGCAAAAAGCCATTGATGATTGGAAATCAGTTCATGGCTATGATTTACCCCTGTTTTATAATCCAAAGCAAACTGGTTTTAATCAATTTAGAGACACTTTGTTTTGTCAAAAGTCGCTTATGTTGTTTACTTTTAATTTTGGTGTTTCTGATGCCGGGCGAGACATCAGTCATGATATCACTTACAGAATGTGGCCAAGTCTTGCAATCGCATTGCCCACTTTATTTTTTGCTGTACTGATTAATATATTTTTTGCCATGGCCATGGCTTTTTTCCGTACGACATACCTTGATCTCTCTGGTGTAGTGATATGTATTATCCTTATGTCCATTTCCAGTTTGTTCTACATTATTGGTGGGCAATATGTATTTGGAAAAATATTAAAATTGTTCCCCATATCAGGTTATGATGGTGGGTTGGATGCCTTGAAATTTATATTTTTACCAGTATTAGTGGCAGTTTTAGGGCAGTTGGGGGCTGGCGCGCGCTGGTACAGGACTTTAGTTTTGGAAGAAATACATAAAGATTATGTGAAAACAGCAAGAGCAAAGGGATTATCTGAGCAAAGAGTGTTGTTTAAACATGTATTAAAAAATGCCATGTTACCTATTCTTACCGGGATAGTTGTCATCATTCCTACTCTGTTTATGGGCAGTTTGGTGTTAGAGTCTTTCTTTGGAGTCCCTGGGCTTGGAAGTTATATTATTGATGCAATACAACAACAGGATTTTGCAATTGTAAGAGCAATGGTTTTTCTAGGATCTGTGCTGTATATCATAGGATTGGTTTTGACTGACTTTTCTTACCTTCTCGTTGATCCGAGAGTGCGATTGTCATGAGATGAAGCCAGGGAGTGTGTGACTAAAAATGACATTGGAATTGCTTTGGACTGATAAATGTTTTCTTACTTTGCTGGTAGTGAGTTTGTTTACTATTTTGCTAAGTCTTAGAAAACAACACATCAAATTGTCATTTTCCATTATTTTGCACAGGCCATTGGCAATCAGTGCGGGAATGGTGCTGTTGTTGTTTTTGACAATAGGAGTATTGGATTCCATTCATATTCAATCAACAAAGGGTAAGACTGAAAATACCCAATCTCTCTTGGATAAGATTCTCTCTCCAATAGGAAATGTTTATGAGAAAACTTATTCTGCTCCATTAGCTTTAACTCAATTTGTTAGTGAGACAAAGCTAATTAATGGAGTAACGACTCAGATTTATCCCCGATTAAAATATCCTCCCGCGTCTGTAAAGACTGAGGAAGATAAGTCAATGATTATTAAGTCAATTATAATAAAAGGCGCATTGTATGGTGCCTTAGTGATTTTGGGCATTTGGCTTTTCCTGGCTTTAATAAAATTTAGTCGTGGATACAAGAGTATTTTTATTTTAAGTTCTACTCAAACTAGCGCTGTAGTAACGCTTGGTGTGCTTACATTTGCTGTAATAATTGGCTATGGATTATCAAGATCATTTCATGTTTTTGGTACAGGGCAAATTGGGCAAGATATTTTCTATTTCAGCTTAAAAAGTATTCGAACTGGTTTAATTATTGGGACTCTAACAACTTTATTTATGTTGCCATTAGCTTTGTTCCTGGGTATAGGAGCAGGGTATTTTGGTGGGGTTATTGACGATATTATTCAATACGTTTATACCACGTTGAGTTCCATTCCGGGTGTTTTATTGATTACTGCTTCGGTATTGTCTCTGCAAACCTATATCGCGAACCATCCAGAGCAATTTACTACTTTGGCTAAAAGTGCAGACGCTCGCCTGTTAGCTCTTTGTTTGATTCTTGGTGTCACGAGTTGGACAAGTCTGTGTCGTCTTCTAAGAGCTGAAACATTGAAGTTGCGTGAAATAGATTATGTTTTGGCCGCACGTGCTTTAGGAAGTAATTGGTTTACCATTGTTCGCAAACATCTTTTACCTAATGTTATGCACATTGTTGTTATCACACTGGTATTGGATTTTAGTTTTTTGGTCTTGGCTGAAGCTGTTTTAACTTATGTAGGGGTTGGTGTTTCACCTTTAACTATAAGTTGGGGGAACATGATCAATGGAGCGCGCCTTGAGTTAGCACGAGATCCTATTGTTTGGTGGCCAATGTTTGCAGCGTTTTTGCTAATGTTTTTATTGGTTTTGGCTATGAATTTGTTTGCAGATGCCGTGCGGGATGCTTTTGATCCCCATCAGTCACATTTATAGGTAGATTAGATCCTGTGATTTGAGTTAAAGTTTCCAGATTATTCTAAACGAGTTAATCTCCCATGCGACAACGTTTTGTTCATTTAAGAGTACATACAGAATTTTCATTGGTTGATGGCTTGGTTCAGATTAAGCCTTTAATGAAGGCTTTACCTGAGCGGGGTATGAACTCGGTTGCTGTAACAGATTTTTGCAATTTATTTGCTGCAGTCAAATTATTTAAAAGTGCAGCAGATGCAGGTATTAAGCCTATTATTGGTAGTGATTTGCCTTGCCATGATTTGGAAAACTCAGATAATGTTTTCTCGTTGGTTTTATTATGTCTGGATGCACAAGGCTATAGAAATTTAACTTGTTTAGTATCCAAAGCTTATCAAGAAGGCCAATATCATGGCCAACCCAGAGTCCAATCCCAATGGATTCAAGATTATTCACAAGGATTAATTGCTCTCTCAGGAGGAATATTTGGTGATATTGGTCAAGCATTATTGGCCAATGATGACGTACTGGCAAAAAATCGTGCTTTGCATTGGAAGAGTTTATTCCCCAATCGTTTTTATTTGGAAATTCAGCGCACTGGGAGAGCAGACGAGCAGCACTATAACGAGAAGCTGATTGCATTAGCTGACGAGCTGCAATTACCTCTTGTTGCAACCAATGACGTACGGTTCATCAATGAGAATGATTTTGATGCTCACGAAGCCCGAGTATGCATTCATGAAGGTTACACGTTGGCCGATCCCAGGAGGACTCAACAATACAGTTCTCAGCAATATCTACGTTCAGCAGAAGAAATGGAGAGTTTGTTTTCCGATCTTCCCAGCGCGATTCAAAACACGGTGGAAATTAGTAAACGCTGCAATGTTAAGCTCGAGCTGGGACACAATTATCTCCCTAATTTCCCTATACCTGATGGATCAACCGTAGAGGAATATTTATCACATCTTTCTGAGACAGGTTTAGAGGAACGCTTAAAACAGTTATTCAAAGGCAAATCAGAGGAAGAATTGCTTGCTGTCAGAGGGGAATACGACGAACGTCTTAAAATTGAGCTGGATGTTATTAATAACATGGGTTTTGCTGGTTATTTCCTGATTGTGGCTGACTTTATACAGTGGGCCAAGCAGAATGGAGTCCCGGTAGGACCAGGCCGGGGTTCAGGTGCCGGTTCGTTGGTGGCTTATGCACTCAAGATTACAGATTTGGATCCTTTGGAATACGAATTGCTGTTTGAACGATTTTTAAATCCTGAGCGTGTGTCCATGCCTGATTTTGATATTGATTTTTGCATGGAAGGTCGTGATCGAGTTATTGAATATGTGGCAGAAAAGTATGGTAGACAGAGTGTTTCCCAAATTATTACTTTTGGTACTATGGCTGCAAAAGCAGTAGTCAGAGATGTTGGGCGTGTTTTAGGTCATCCTTACGGTTTCGTTGATAAATTAGCGAAATTAATTCCTTTTGAGTTAGGTATTACCTTAAGCAAAGCGATGGAGCAAGAAGAAGAACTCCGTCAGAGGTACGAAGAGGAAGAAGAGGTAAAGGAATTATTTGATCTTGCTTTAAAATTGGAAGGAATTACTCGTAATGCAGGAAAACATGCTGGAGGAGTTGTTATCGCACCTTCTCAACTGACTGATTTTACAGCGATATATTGTGAAGAAGGTTCGACTCAAATTGTTAGTCAATTTGATAAAGACGATGTTGAAGCGGTTGGATTGGTCAAATTTGACTTTTTAGGTTTAAGAACATTAACTATTATCGATTGGGCTTTAGCTACGGTAAACAAGCAATGCGAAATGGTAGGATTACATCCAGTTGATATTAGTCAAATACCAACGAACGATGAAGCCACTTTTGATTTGTTAAAGGCGTGTAAGACCACAGCAGTATTTCAGCTGGAATCTCGTGGTATGAAGGAGCTGATTAACCGGCTTCAACCGGATTGTTTCGAAGACATCATCGCGTTGGTTGCTCTATTCAGGCCAGGACCTCTTCAGTCAGGAATGGTGGATGACTTTATCGACCGAAAGCATGGTAGATCTCGGGTTGATTATCCTCATCCAGACTTGGAGCCAATTCTTAAACCCACATATGGAGTCATTTTATATCAGGAACAAGTGATGCAAATTGCACAGGTGTTGGCAAATTACACCTTAGGTGCCGCTGATTTGTTACGACGTGCCATGGGCAAGAAAAAACCGGAAGAAATGGCAAAGCAAAGAGAGATCTTTACTCAAGGATCTGTAGCGAGAGGCGTCGATGAGCAAGTGGCAACCCACATTTTTGATTTGATGGAAAAATTTGCTGGCTATGGGTTTAATAAGTCGCATTCCGCTGCTTACGCTTTGGTAGCCTATCAAACTGCCTGGCTAAAAGCACATTATCCAGCAGCCTTTATGGCTGCTGTGATGTCTTCAGATATGGATAATACTGATAAGGTCGTTACTTTTATTGATGAATGTGCGCATATGAAATTGCAGGTATTACCTCCCTCAATCAATCATTCCATGTACCATTTTACTGTGTCAGATGAAAAGACAATTATTTATGGTCTTGGAGCTATTAAGGGAGTAGGTGAGTCTGCTATTGAGTGTATTACGCATGAACGAACCCAAAATGGTCCTTTTGTGGACTTATTCAGTTTTTGTCAAAGGCTGGATTTGCGCAAAGTGAACAGACGCGTCATTGAAGCTTTAATTAAGAGTGGCGCTTTGGATGAATGGAAAATAGAAAGAGCTGTATTGACAGCATCTTTGGAAAAAGCGTTAAAAGTTGCTGAAAAGGAACATCAAAATCAATCGAGTGGGCAGTTTGATTTATTCTCACTTTTGGAAGATAGAGCCAATGAGCAAGATTATGTAGAGTGCAAATCCTGGCCAGAGGCCCAACGATTAGAAGGTGAAAGAGAGGTTTTAGGGTTTTATCTCACCGGCCACCCTGCCGATCAATATAGACGTGAATTGGGTGATTTTATCGTTCCTGTCAATCAATTAAATCCATCCTTACATAAAAAAGCAATGATTTGTGCTCAGGTAGTTGCTATAAGAAAAATAATTACCAAACGAGGTAAGAAATTAGTAATTATTGGAATGGATGATGCCACTGGCCGGATTGATGCCGTGGTCTTTAGTGAGATTTTTGAACAGTTCACTGATTCACTAACAACTGGGGACATGTTGGCTATTGAGGGGGAGGTAGCTATTGATGATTATAATGGTGGTAATAAAATGACTGCCAGTCAGCTTTTAAGTATTTCTTCAGCTAGAACGAAATTCGCTCGTTGTCTGGAGTTGTGTTTAAATCAAAACAGCATTACGGCCCTTCCTGCCATTCAGTCCTTATTAAAAAATTATTCAGGACGTTGTGCTGTTCAATTAGCTTACGCGAATGATTTTGCTAAAGCCCATTTAAATCTCAGTCAGCAATGGTTTGTCACACCAAGTGATGAATTAATTGGCTTATTAAGAAACCTTTTAGGGGAAGAGCAGGTTGTGATGCGTTATTAGATCATAGAACTTTATCAAAGATCTGATTTAATTTGATCATTCACTAAATACTGCGAACAAGTCCTGATAGTTCTTCAGAAAATTTACGGCCTGCTGACAGTCTATCAACTGTCCACTTACTGCGCATAAAGCGCAGTAAGTCGGGGATATAAGGCATTGTCAACAAACTCTAATCAACGAAGTGATTCTTAAAGTAATTACTATGCTGATTTAATGAGTTAGACTCAAAGTTTCTGTTGAAGTGCTTTCTTCGCTAATCTTTTGCTCTTGAAGTTTCAATTGCGCTTTTAATTCATTAATGAGTTCAATAGGCAATTGAACCCCACCATCAGGGATAGTCACTTCTTTTCCATTGATAAACAGTTTGCCTTCCTCAGTGATTTCTACTGATTGTTGTCCTTCTTCTGTTTTTAAATCAGAGTTTGGTGTGTATTCTATGACTATGCCATTCATTATACACTTGCCATCGGCAATACGAATACCAGTCATCTGAGAAGTATTAGGATAGTTGCTGTAATAATTCATAATAGTGGCGCTGGCTTTCCATAACAGTCTATAGGCATAGTCCAAAGGCATACCAATACCCATTCCAACTCCCTGTCCGATTATGCCCATTGTGGTTCCTAAAACATGAGCTAAACTGATGCTGAAAAAAGCAGTGACTAATTTGCTCGCTATAACCTGAGAGAATAATGCGACGCCCATTGGACCAGTCGTACCGAACATTAATAAGGTGCTTCCGACCATAGTGGTGATTTGGAGTTTTGTCGACATCGCCTTGGAAGATTGACTAATGACATCGCCTCCGAGATAACCAATGGTTGCTCCTGTATAAGAAAAAGCCGCACCAAACAAAGGTTGGGTAATGGATGTGATTGGGTAATTTGTGTAAGGATTGGTAGATACTTTTTTGATGCTGACAGCACTTACAAATTTTGAAAAGTCATTCCATTCCTGCTCAGTAAATGGTGTCATCTTTGCTTTACGCAAAGCGGCATTGGCGTCGCTGAATGCAGATAAGGAAGAATTGATTACTCTATTTGCCGCTAAAAAGCATATTTCCTTGTCTTCCTCATCCAGGAAATTGGTATCGGTGATGCCCAAATCCTTATTGATTAATCGGTATAATGCGGAGTTGTTTTTAGGAGATGAAACTTGTGATTGAACAAACAAACAAGCGGCAAGTACAACTCTGGATGCGGTTAAATTGGCTTCCCATTGCTCAGGGGTTGTAATTTCTTCCTCTTTAGCCAGATTAGCTCTAAGGACTTCGACCATTTTTTTTATAAATTTGGTTTGTTTATCCCGGGCTATGACATCGGTGCCCCCAAATAATGTTGGTACACCAATTAAAGAAGGGGGTTGATCCAAGTCCACTTTTCTTTCTTTTTGGTAGTCATCGCGTAAAAAGTTAAGGCTGGTAAGAGCTCCGGCTGGTAGAATATAGCGCATAAAAACCTCATATCCCTTGAAAGTTTACTCGTGTATTTTTTATCTTACTGGTTCGTTGGTTAAATGCAATCTTATTTGATTAATTTTTACTAAATTGTTGCAATCTCATGAAGGGTTCGTTTTTATTTGCAGTTTAACCCTTTGAAATGATGATTTTTTTTGCGATTATGATATTTTTAGACTAAGGTTATCTATGTTAATCTTATAGGGTATCAATTCAATTTAAAATTAGAACAAATCCATGTCCTGTAGCCAGAGTGAGGCGGTCATTCATATGTAGATTATGAATGACAAAATGTTTTGGTTGTTTTTGAGAAAAGGGTCGATTTGTATGATGGAATTAGCAAATAAAATCATCAGGGTAAGTTACATGGATAAGTTATACCGGTATTTTTTACTTCTGCGCGTATCGCACTGGAGTAAAGCGATTTTCGTGATGCTTGGTTTTATTTATACTCCTGTCCCCGGGTATTTGTTCCCAGCTTTATTAGCGTCATTTTCTTTCTGCCTTATTGCAAGTGCAGTGTATATTTATAATGATATCCAGGACAGGACTGAAGACAGTTTGCACCCTTTTAAATGCAACAGGCCTATTGCCAGTGAGCAGGTTACTGTACTTGATGCGATTGTCATGATGTTTTTATTGATGGTTATCGGACTGGCTCTGGGTTGGCTCATTTCAAAAAAATTAGTGATAATTTTAGTTTTGTATTTGGTAATCAATCTCGCTTATAACCATGTTTTAAAATTAATTCCGGTTTTTGATGTGGCCTGTATTGCTTTAGGCTTTATGCTTCGAGTTTTGGCTGGAACGATAGGGATTGATTTGGACATATCGGCATGGTTAACTGTGGCAGCCACTTTACTGAGTTTATTTATTGCTTTAAATAAAAGACAATTGGAAATGCAGTTGGGGTTAAAAAATTCAACTCGTAAGGTTTTACGAAGATACAATCCGGTTTTTCTGCAAAGACTTATTGTGATTACTGGAATAGCCTGCTTTGTTACTTATCTGTTTTACACTGTTTATGCAAGAGCTGAATCGTTCTTTTTCATTTTAACGTTACCGTTTGCGGCTATTGCTTTATGGCGCTTTGGTTGGCTTGCTACTCAGGATGTAGAGAATGATGATCCAGTCAATGTATTTTTAGGAGACCGATTATCTCGAATAAATCTGGGGTGCTTCGCTGTTTTGACCTTTATGGCATTGACTTGATGAGTTCGAAGTGGCGTTGGTATGACAGTGTATTCATCTTTTTATTTACTTATCTGCTGGTTTTACAAATCCAGGCCATATGGCCATTCACTATAGATGACATGTATATTTCTTTGCGGTATGCCAAAAATTGGGCTGCAGGAGATGGATTGTTATGGAATTTGGGTTTCGAACCAGTTGAAGGATATTCCAATTTCAGCTTTGTCGCTTTGGGCGCATTATCTATTGTTTTCAACATAAATCCAGTTTTTACTCTAAAAATTGCAGGATTTATTGGATTGCTTGCGACCTGTGTTTTCATCTTTCTTATCACCAGGTTTTGGTTTGCCAGGCGTGAGTCGTTGATTCCCTGTATTTGGTTTCTATTATATAAGGGGCAAATTATCTGGGCGGTTAGTGGTTTTGAAATGACCGTTTATCAAGCTCTCATTAGTGGTTCTGTCTATTTTGTTTTTCGCGGATTGGGTTACCATTTTTATCCCGATCCGCGAGGTTATCAGAAAATAAGTGGTTTTATCATTGCAGGATTACTTCTTTCTTTAGCTGGAATGACAAGGCCAGAAGCGCCAGCTTTAATGCTTTTGTTTTTTCTTTTAATAGCTTGTGATCGAAATCAATTATTGCAAAAGGAGCGTTGGACTGGAGTCTTATTTTTTGTAGCGACGATAGCCTTGGTATATCTGCCTTATTTTCTGTGGCGTTGGATTTACTATGGACTATTATTTCCGAACCCAGTGTATTGCAAAGGATTTAATGGAATATCCTATCTGTTGGATTTAAATTATCTTAAATTAATCTGGCCCTTTGCTGTCCTGGCTTTACCGGCTTGTCTTTATGCCCAGGACAAACGGCATTATTTTTTATGGTCTCCCAGCATCATTTATTTATTAATGCTTTTGAATGCTGATCCTGTCGTAGCTTTTGACAATCGATTGTTCCTGCCAGCATTTGTTCTTATGTTACCTCTGACGTTAAATGGCATAAGTCACATTTTATCAGGCTATTTCAAAAAAAGAGATAATTACTTTTTAGGCGCTTTATATGTGACCGCGTTCTTTCTGGCATTACTATTTATACCCCGTATGTCACTTGCTGATTATCGCTATTTTAGTCAGAACCCTATCCAGGGAGAGCAATTAAGAAAAAGTGTTGTTCAATGGTTAAATACTCACACGAAGAATCAAGACAATGTTGTATTAGCGGACTCTGGTTTGATACCGTTCTTGAGTCGCTTAAATTTTATCGATTCATACTGTTTGAATAACAAAGAAATGGCTCAATTCCCGGTTATGACGAGATATGAATTATTTTGTCATCAGATATTAGAAGAAAGGCCTCAGATAATTATTTTGACTTCTCTAATCAATAAAGGGGAAGTCATTTATACTCCCAGTGATGCTTGTTTAAAACCATTACTTACTCAGCATAAAAACTATAAATTGCACAAGATTTTTACTACAGGTAGTCCTGGTTCTCAATATAGATATGAATTGTTTACTAATTTTTGATGCGAGCGAGTGTAACATAGTGTACCATTCTTTATTCATAAAGGATTACAAGCTGTGGTTCTTATAATGCAAAAAATAATGATATTAATAAAAAAATTCATTGCAAAATTACCAGTAATTTTATTTGATGCTACTGCAATACCCGTTGCCTGGTATGCCGCTTATTGGTTACGCTATAATATGCAACCTTATCCTGGCAACTTAGCCTCGGCTCACTCTTTTGTTGCTTTAGCGTTATTATCTATTGTACAGCTCAGCTGTTATTACTATTTTAAAATTTATAGAGGTTTATGGCGTTTCTCTTCTATTAATGATGTTATCCGGATATTGAAGGCTACTGTAACCGCTATGATTTTAGTAATTCCGGTTTTTTATTTAACTTCAATTCTCCAGCACATACCAAGATCAGTATTTCCTTTGTATTGTATTATTTTAGCTACCATTCTTTGTGGGGGCAGATTGACCATTCGTCTACATTGGGATAAACCTGGCAGGAGGAATAGGTCAGTAGAAACTAAAAGAGTATTAGTTGTTGGTGCAGGGCAGGCAGGGGAAGGCCTGGTGCGCGATTTGAAGAGAAGTAATCATTATCAGCCTATAGGATTTGTTGATGATAATATAAGCAAGAGAGGTCTGGAGGTTCATGGAGTTCGCGTACTGGGAACTACTATGCAAATTACTGAACTGGTAAATGAGTATTCAGTAGATTTGATTTTTATTGCCATACCCTCAGCCAAATCAGCAACCATGCGCAGGATCGTAACACTTTGTGAACAAAGCAATGTCCCTTTTAGCACTTTACCCAGTATTTCAGCGCTGGCTTCAGGTCGAGTAGAGGTCAATGCACTAAGGCCAGTAAATATAGAAGATTTGTTGGGCAGGGATCAAGTGACACTCGAATGGGAAAAAATTGCTCAATCAATTTCGGGAAAACGTGTATTGATTACAGGTGGTGGCGGTTCAATCGGCTCTGAACTGTGTCGTCAAGTTATGGCCTTAGAGCCTGCAAGCATCGCTATAGTTGAAAATAGTGAATTTAATCTTTATCGAATTGAACTGGAGCTACTAAAGACCTTTCCGGGTATTCCTGTTGAATTGAGTTTAATCAGTGTGACAGATGAAACAGCGATAAATCATTTGTTTCATCGTTTTCAGCCTGAAGTCGTATTCCACGCAGCTGCTTACAAGCATGTTCCTCTGCTCCAACATCAAGTAAGGGTTGCTGTTTTTAATAATGTAATAGGAACTCAGATTGTTGCCAAAGCAAGTGTGACTTATGGAACTGAGAAATTTATTTTAATCTCGACTGATAAAGCTGTTAATCCAACCAATATTATGGGAACTACCAAGAGAGTAGCTGAAATTTACTGTCAGAACTTGAATGACAGGGTTAGAACACAGTTTATTACGGTTCGTTTCGGCAATGTTCTTGGCTCAGCCGGAAGTGTTGTGCCTCTTTTTCAAAAACAATTGCAAGAAGGTGGTCCGCTTACAGTGACTCATCCCGATATGCAAAGGTATTTTATGACGATACCAGAGGCTTGCCAGTTAATTTTGCAAGCTATGGTGAATGGTGAAGGTGGTGAAATATTTGTTCTGGATATGGGGGAGCCTGTTAAAATCAGTTATCTTGCGGAACAAATGATACGCTTGGCTGGCAAAGAGCCAGGAAAAGACATTATGATTAAATACACAGGATTACGACCTGGTGAAAAAATGTATGAAGAATTGTTTCATGAGACGGAGCAGCTGACATCAACCAAACATGAAAAATTATTCAAAGCAAAATTTCGTGAGTTGGATTGGAATGATTTGACACAAACCATACGTATGTTACAAACAGCCTGTGTCGAATACCAGAATGACGAATTGCTAGTGTTGTTAAAAAGTCTAGTACCCGAGTTTCAATTGGAACCTATGGTTGAAGTTTAGGTGATGGACAAAATATAGTAATCAAGGTTGTATTATGGCAATTACTTATGATGATTTTGAAAAAGTAGATTTACGTTCAGGTACGGTAGTAAAAGTTGAAGAATTCCCTCGTGCGAAGAAACCTGCTTATAAAGTTTGGGTTGATTTCGGTGATGAAATAGGGGTCCTTCAGACCTCTGCCCAAGTCACAGTGCATTATACTCCTGAATCTTTATTAGGGCGCTCTGTGGTAGGGTGCGTTAATTTGGGTGAGCGAAACATCGCAGGATTTATTTCGCAATTTTTGCTTGTTGGCTTTTCTGATGGCAATGGAGCTATTAGTTTAATTACTACGGATCCCCAAGTGCCTAATGGCCAAAAGCTGCATTAGATTAATGATCTGTAGGTTTACCTAATAGACGCGCATGCGACTTTACCAATAAATTGAATCATGGGATACCACCGAACCAACAATATCAAGATAGACGTAAACCGAATTAGATGTGAGTCGTAATCCGGGAGCGTTACTGGAAATAAAGTCACGCATTACACGCCCCAGGCTAAGCTAATGCGAGACACAATTTTATTGAAAACTCAACGTTTCTTTTTGTTCTACCTGTAACCTTGCCACAGTCTTTTCAAGATTGTCTTTAATTTCAGTGATCGCATCGGATACTAAATCCACACCAGTTTGAACTGGTTTTAAAAATTGAGGTGGTGAACTTATGCCTATTAAACGAATAGTCCAAAGCGCCAGTGCTCTCAAAATATCAACTACTTTTGTAAGCATTGGGCGGTTATTCGATAACTTGGCCGCTGCTTCATTACCATAGAGACAACATTGATCGAAAAAGCCTTTTATATTTTCAGGAGTGATGTCTTCAATTAATTTATTGCCAAAAAATTGATTCTTGACTTGTTTAATATTTTGATAAAACTCCAGAATTATGGTATTTGCCGCCTTATCATCATCGGACTTGGAAAGCCTATTGATAATATTGTCGATTGTTTCAAAGGTTGGAATTCCAAAGCCCATAAAGTTTAATAATTTAATTCGCCCAGGAATTTTACTCAGAATTGATTTAGTCTTGTTGTTTATATATTCCTGGATTTGCTCAATGTTCATTTTAGCAAGGTGAGGGACTTGTTTATCCATGGAACGGCCAAGAAGCTGAGACAACTCAGATACGGCCTGGATTTGAAATTGATCTTGAGGATCTATTTCTTTAGCTACTTCAGCTTCAATAAGCTTAGATAGAAATTCTTTGCTGTGAAGAATATCAGAAAAATTTGTAATCTCTTTTTTCGCTAGAGAGTCTGTTATGTATTCTTGTGAATGAGGGAATGCTTTACATAACAATCGTGCATCACGTTGTTGAACGGTATATTGCAAAGCGGTTTCTGGATATAGCTTCAGTGCTTCAGAATAAATTTCTTCAATTTCTTTAACATCCAGACTTAATTTACCTGACTTAAATGTGCTTATGGCCTGTAACTCCCTATCTTCATTGATAAGGCAGTCGACGCTATTAAATAATGATTTGGTTAGTGAACCAGACTCTGAAAGCAATGATAATCGATCTTGTAAGGTCTTGTTTGCAAGTTTAGGAGCATAATAATTTATCAAACTTTGCACTAAATTTTTCTGGTCTTCTAAAGTTAAAATTCTTTCAAAGGGTGATTCTTCAGACTGGCCTTTTATATATTCCCTAAATAAACGATATTGATCATCAATTTTGTCGTTACCAATTTCCAGTAAATTCAATCCTAATTTGAACAATTCATTGATTTGGACATTCTCTTCTGTAATTCCATATTGAGCAATTTTCATTTTTAGCGCATAGGTTATCGCTTTTAGAAAATAGTTTTTAGGAGTTGCTGTGTCATTTTTAATGTAGTCTGTTAATCGATTCAGTTGATTGAGTGTTATGTAATAATCACTTTTCCATAAATCAACATGATTTTTCATCATCTCATACTGAGATTCAATCAAGTCAAATTTCATTTTAAAGGGACTAATCAATAAAACAAGTCGTTGCAATTCTTGCAAGATCAAAGATCTTCGGCTCAATACATCCAGATCATTAGGGCATTTTCCTGATTTACTAGCTTCTAATATTTCTTCAAAACGATAATTTTTCTCGGTCCATATCAACACATCTTGGTAATCTTCCCGTATTTTTTTTAAATTATTCTCAGGATCAATGTTTCGCATGCATCCGGCAATATAACCAATTTTTCCAACAATCTGACCGTGATACTGTTCGTTAGTTAATCCACCCATTTTAATTCCCATACTGACTAAAGATAATTAATTGAGCAAATAGTATCAATTAAGAGTAAACAACTCAAGGTAAAGTCATTAATAAATTTCTATTTCGTAAATTATGTATTGATTTCGTTAAGATAAATTGTTGCTTTGCAATACATTTAAATGTACCAATTTAGAACTTTAAATGGATTTTTTAAATTCAAAAAATGCAGGCCTTCCATTCAATAGGTTACTGACAGCTTATAGAATTAACTACATGAATAAAGCTTTTATCAATTCAAAAATTACTTAACATTAAGCTAATAGAAGCATCAGGGATTACTCAAATTCAGCTTCTCGAAAAAACCATACTCATATAATTCATAAAAAGTCTTGACTGAATAATTTCAATACTAAATAATGAATTTGATTGCATCATATTTTAGTCAATCTGCTATCTTTAATTTCTGTCTGATAGAAGGAATCTCTTACAATTATAAGGAGTGGCATTATGGTAAGTTTGGAACACATAAAAGATCTCATTACACAATGTAGAATGTTTGGGAAAGATGGACTTGATAATGGTGTTAATGGGGAAGTTCCTGAATTGGTGATTGATGTTGTTCCTCCTGAAGAGTTTTTAGGGGCAGGTGGTAACCCAGCCATTTTTGTAAACTCTAAAACTTACAAGCTGATGCGAACACATCATGAGAACTGGGTAGAAAATAGAACTATTGTCTTTAAAAGCTGTTTCCTATACCAACCAGTGATCAATATTATTGGTGCCATTATTCATGAAACTGGTCATGCTTTTAATGTAGCAGCCAAGATTCCCAATACAGAAACGAACGCTTACATTTTTGAAATTGAGGTGTTACTTAGATTATATCAAACTAAAAGTCCTCTATTATGTGGATGCACAGAAAAAGATTTGCAGTCTTATTTTAAATCGAGATTGCCTTATTACAATAAAAGTATCACTAATAGTGAATTTCTGGCAGGCCAGGTAAAATTAATAACAGAGCAATTTAAGCTTGATGAGGTACCGCTTTCAGAGAAAGGAAATAAAAAAAGGCCTTTGTTTTTTATTCTCAACCAGGGGCCAACCTTGTTTGCCAAGAATCAGGTTGTTGTAAAAGAGAAGGAGCCTTTGATGCCAAAAGTTGTTTTCACACCCGAATTAAAACTTATATTTTATAAATTAATCCACGAACATTTTAATTCGACTGAAACAATGTCTCGTAAACTGATGGCTTTAGTGTAACAATTTGGGCAGATATTTATTATCAATTTATTCATGGGGAGTGAAGAATTAATTCTAACACTCCCCAATAAAAGATTTTACAATTTAAAATCTACAGAGGTGGGAATAAATCCTGGAATTTTACACGGCTTTTCACATGCAAGGCCTTTTTTCTAACCTTGGATAAATCAAAAATCTTATAGATGATGACAGGTATTATAAAACTCACCACACCAATAATAAAAGATAATTTATATATGGGATCTTTATTGAATACCAGAAAAAATAGGGATGCGACCATTAAAATAACCGCAAGAATTCCAGTATAAGGTGAATATGGTGTCACATAGCGTAGATCTTTAATAGTATAACCAGCCTTGTATAAACGGTTTCTAAAGCTGATTTGAGCAATACATAAAGAAAGCCAGGCCAAAGTTCCGGTAAAACCTGATACTAATAATAAGGCGATATAGAGTGTTGTTTGACCAAAAAAGTAGCCTACACCTAAAAGAATCCAAACTCCAATAAGGGTCGCGATCACAGCATTTTGAGGGACGGAGTTTTGATTAAATTTGGCGAAGACATGGGGTGCCATGCCATCGCGTGCCAGCGCATTTAATGAGCGAACAGCACCATAAAATCCGGAATTTGCACAGGATAGGGTTGCTGATAAGGTTACAAAACTGGTTACTGCCCCAGCCCATTTCAAGCCATAGAAATTAAGTGCGTCAGCAAACACTGAATTGGACAGGCCAGCTTTTTGCCATGGGAAAATTAAAACCAGGCAAAATACTGGAATGATGTAGAGAAATAATATTCTGAAAGTAACGTTGCGAATGGCGTGAGGGATCATACGAGCTGGATTTTCAGATTCTCCTGCTGCAAGCCCTATGATTTCGGAGCCTTGATAATTAACCAGCAAAAGAACCATGGCTGTCAATAATGACATCACTCCATTAGGTAACAGGCCGCCATCACCCAATAGATATTTGAACCCTATTATGCCGGGAGGCTCTGAGCCATGAATGAGACCAAAGAAAATTAATATGGCCAGGAAAACAAAAGCCAATAATGAGATAATTTTGATTAATGCAAGCCAGAACTCAATTTCACCGAATGTGTCCACTTTGGCAAGGTTTACATAAGTAATTATTAGCCCAAAACAAATCACCCAAATGTAACCACTAACCCCAGTAAACAATTCCATTATAATTCCGCCAGCGACACATTCTGCAGGGATGTAAGCAACCCAGGTAATCCAATAAGACCACCCGACACCACAAGCTACTGAGGGAGAGATAAAATCGGAGGTATACGTAACAAAAGAGCCAGAAATCGGAATAGCAACTGCTAACTCACCCATACATAGCATGGTTAGATAAATGATTAGACCGCCTAATAAATAGGCAATAAAAACAGAAGGGCCAACAAGGTTAATGACTTCCCCAGTCCCTAAAAAATATCCTGAGCCAATAATTCCACCTAGTGCAATGAGTTGAACATGGCGATCCTTTAATCCACGTCTGTAACCACTGTCTTTAATGGGCTTCGATAGGGTCGAAATACTAGTCTTCACAGGCTGTTTTTTCTCACAAAGTTAGTAAAAAATAATAGAGCTAATGTTATATTTATCCATATAAATTTAAAACTGCTCCAGATTAAAAAATATTTTTTTCATCTTCTACTGAACCATCATTTTCTCTCTATGTGAGTAACGGAAATGATGCTTCAAAATAAAAAAATTTTGCGTTTATAGCATAAATTTTGAACTTTTAAAAGAAACAATTTCTATTAATTTTTTAATTTTTTCATAAGCCCCCATTTTTATAAAAAACTGAGGGTGTGTCATGGCAATTCCGTTTTTAAAATTATCAATGATATTGATGTACTGTGTCTTGTTTCTCTGAAATTTTGACAACAAGTTTTTATAGTTGTTGGCAGGTTTAGTATATTAAGTGCTCTAAACTTATTATCATCTCTTGTGCAATAAATCGTCTACGAATATTGTCATCCCGAGTGCAGCGAGAGATCTCCCAGCACTGGCATCGTTCTGACAACCCCCTGGAGACCCTACAAATCCTCATGTCTCAAGTCTGAATGGAAAGGAACATTATCAACTCGGAACAGCATCAATATTGATCTCCGTGCTTTTTATTTTTTTTATTTGAATATTAAATTCTTCTTTTGACCAAAGAAATCAACTAATGTAGGATAAATGCGTTATGAGTTTGTAGTTAAGGAAAGACTATGTATCGATGGATCGTTTTTGCTTGTATTTCTTTGTTATTCCCTTTTTATACTTACGCCGATAAATCCGAATGCATCAATCATCATTGTATTGCAGTCATTGATGCCGGAAGTTCCAGCTCGCGATTACATATTTATGCTTATGATTTGGATGAAACAAATACCCCCATTGAAATTAAGGAAATATGGAACCGAAAGGCAGTACCTGGATTATCTACTATTGAGCATGAGCACAAATCTGTTGCTGCCTACATGGAGAAATTATTCTCAGATGCTCCAGCTGTTTTGATGCCGGTTTATTTTTATTCCACCGCAGGTATGAGGTTATTACCTAAAACACATCATAGAAATGTGAATCAATTAGTGGCTGACTGGTTTGACAGGCAATATTATTGGCGACTTGTAACGGCAAGAACGATTTCAGGCGCTGAAGAAGGAGTTTTTGCCTGGATTGCAACCAATTATCAACTAAATCTGTTTAAACAAGATTCCCACCCTTTGGCAGGAGTAATGGATATTGGTGGAGCCTCAGTCCAGATAGTGATCCCAATTTTAAATTCATTAACCGCTAAAGAGAAAGACACGGTTTCAGTTAATTTATATGGAAAGCAATACACCGTCTATTCGAACAGTTTTCTTGGACTAGGGCAAAATGAAATGGGACATCAATTTTTTGATTTAAAATTCTGTTTCCCGGAAGAATACGAATTGCCAAGCGGGCGATTAGGACATGGTGACGCCTATGCGTGTAAAGATGAAATAGCTATTTTGGTCAATAGTGTCCATTCAGTAAGCAGAAAGGTTAAATCAGTATTGGCATCCAATCCCATCGAAAAATGGTATATTTTAGGTGGCATCACCTTTATGCTCAACGACAAAATATTTTCCCTGGACAACCACTATTTTACTAATCGTGAACTGGTTTCTTTTGCAGATGAAAATATTTGCCATCAAAAATGGACAACCCTTGAAGAAATGTACCCTGATAACTTTATGGTCTTCAATTATTGCATGCTGCCATCTTACCTTTACGCCCTGATAGTCCATGGCTATGGACTGAAGAGTTACCAGAAAGTTAACTTCATGCCAGCGAGCAAGAATGTCGATTGGACCATAGGGGTAGTATTGCAACATAAGCAATCTTAAGTATACTTTCCTTTATGCCGTTGTAGCTCAGTTGGTAGAGCAATTGATTCGTAATCAAGAGGTCGGAGGTTCGACTCCTCTCAGCGGCATAGTAAAATCAATGAGTTACAAATAGAAAGTTAAAAATTGAAAAAATTTGGTACCGTTTTTGGTACCTGTTTTGAAATGTAATTAATAGACATTAATTGATATCAAAATAATAACATGGGTATTCTGGTTCTTTCCCAATTAGGAGCAGCTTTAATCATTCGCAGAGCACCCTAACACGAACCCTATAATTTTCTAAAACCATAAGTTCGGTTTAAATGAGAACAAAATACAATATAAATGATCATTTTGTGAGTTTATATAGATCATAGTGTAAAAAAACACTCCTTAATATGATTGTCTTGGTGAAATAATAAAATTATAATCCAATACTGTTATTCAAGGATATTAATAAGGAGATGTTATGAACGTATATTATTCTAATAGAATTGATACCGACGAAGATAAGGATGAATATATGCCTTGGTAAATAAAGGAGATATAAGTATCTCCTTTTATAGTTTTATATTGATATGAAATTAGTTTTTAACAATGATGTTCTAGCGGTCATTGATGATTTCCTGGAGCAACCATCTTTTGAAAAAATTTGGAATTTTATTCAAACTGAAAAATTCAAGTTTGTTCACTCTTCTAAATGGGTAAATGCTTTTAGTCTTGAGGATGGATCTCCTCTATGGGGCAGCGTTACTATTTCTCATCCTAGGCCGGAAGCTTGCACAACAGAGCAAGTTTATCCTACAAACAAAACTATTGATTTATTTATAAATGAATTAATTGCAAGCTCCTCTGATTATTCTCATTTAATTGGTTTCAAGGATAGAGATTGGGATTTTTTCTATGCTAGACCATATCTATATCCTAGAGGATCAGGACTTTCTTGGCATACTGATGGTAAGTATAAAATTTCAGGAGCCTATGTATATTACTGCCATCCAATTTGGGACATAAATTGGGGAGCTGAATTACTAATAAATCCTACTCCTCAACTTGATTTCGATTATCCCGAAGTGACGTTAATCAACAATAAGAAGAAAAAAGTAGGATACCATATAAATAGCGCTGAATTGAATAAATATGCCGATGATGGAGTTGGATATTATATTGTCCCAAAACCCAATAGGTTGGTTATTTTTAAAAATAATATTCTGCACTGCATAAAAAAAGTAGAAAATGCAGCCGGTAATCATGTTAGAGCATCAATAACGGGTTTTTTTATGAGTAATGAGAAAATACATGAAACGAAAGAGGCAGAAAAAGAACATTCAATCTAAGAGTTATTTGTATTAGTTTAGTCCGGCCAACTTATTGATACTATCAATCTTAATATGCTTGGAATTATAAAATGAATTTAGTGCATGAAATCACACCTACACTAGCTCAGGAAAAAGTAAATTTTGTTATTTCGATACCCAACTCTGATGAGGCAGCCTTATCTAACTTTATTCTTAGAGAAGAAGATGTTCCTTATAATGAACAACCAAGTCATTATCAATTTAAAAAGTGGTCTGCTTGGTGTTCCGCCCATTTCTCTTCCTATTACTACTATATTAAGTATAAAAATGCTCTCTTAAGATGTAAGCAATTTTTGTATGACTTTGGACCTTTATCAACATTAGATCACGCTGCTCTATACGATCATTGGGTTTGGGAAATGAAACCCCACGTATTGAATCAGGAAAATATTTGCTGGATTGGTTATGATTATTCAAAATCGAAAACGTTAAGTTTTTTATGTTATGGGACTAATATTGAACTTCGTCTGCTTGAAGGAAATTTGAAGGACGAAGAATTTTTAGAACTTTGTAAATTTTTTTATCCTCTTTCATCATCAAATGAAATCTTAAAAAAGAGTTTTTTTGAACTATCCTATTGGTCACGTTACCGCAACTGCCTAGAAAATGCTTGCATTAATAGCAATGAATATAAACCACCTTCGAGTTTATGGAATTTAAGATGGCCAATGCATAATATCCTTAGAGGCAGCAAGCCGGATTGCTATATCAAGTACTCAAACCAACTTAACTTAGACTTTATTCCAGATAGCCAAATTATTTATGGTAATGAAAATCAAATAGAAGAAATTCAATTTGTCCTGTTTCCGAAGAATGGAAAGAAAAATCAAATGGTATGGTTTCGTGTTTTCAATAAAGCCTCTTTTCCAATAAAGAAGCCAGCCCTCTCTAGATTGCCTAGTATGAATTCATTTAGTGGCTATAGTAATTTTAATTTAACAGTTCTAAACCCGAAAAGTAGTATGATTGCGAGCAATATATACATTGCAAGTCTTAATAATTGTTATGGACCACATGATGTCCTTTGGTGGGATAATGAAAATGCTTATCTACTGCAACTAAGTGCAAGCGCTAATAACTCTATAGAGTATTTGAAGGTAATTTTTTGTCAACTTATAGAAGACAAATGATCCATAGATTTATGCACTTTTAGTATGGATATATTAAGCTAGCGCCCAAAGCTACTAGGAAGGCTCCAATCCACTGATATCGAGAAATCTTTTCACCAATAAAATAAGCAAATATTTGCGCAAATACCACTGAGGTATTACGGAGAGTAAGGGCTAGCCCAGCTTCAGAATGACGCAATCCGATTAAAAATAATAAGAAGGATAATGCGCTTATAATTCCTCCTAGAGAAGTTATTTTCCAATTGGATTTGACTTGTTCTTTGAATACTCGTCTTTGTTTTTTCTTCATCAAAAGAAAAACACAAGGTAAAGCTATCCATAAAGCGGCAGAAAAGAGTGCGGCTGGGTTTGCACCATATGCCAAAGAACGACCATAGCATAAATGATAACCAGCAATGCAGATACCACATAAAACAGGGAAGAATAATTGTCTTGATTGATCAGAGTTAAAAGTTTGGCTTGTAAGTATTAATCCAGAAAATACAGAAGATATTCCAATGATATTAAATAAATTTATATTCTCACCAAGGAAACATGCTGAGATAAACCAGACAATTACCATGGCGCTTCCTCGCATAATAATATAAGCTTTACCAAGCGAAGATTGACTAAGACTAATGGCTAATGTGATTATATAGCCACCTTCAAATAAACCAGATGTTAATGCCCATAAAAAAGAATCAGATGTTTCAAACAACGGGCCAGAGAAAAAAGGAATAAATACAAGCGAGAATATAGTTGCAAAACTCATAATTCCCAGTACTTCGTAATAGGGTGTTGAATTGCGTTTGGCAAATGTATTCCATGCTGCATGGAGGATTGCAGATAAAATTATAAATACACCAGAACCCATTTCAGTTCATTTCGAGATAAATAATCGATTATTCTAACATTGAACCAACAGCCTATAACATAAAATTTTTAAAACCTAATAGAAATTGCAAAGTGATTTTAGAGTTTAAAGTATTAAAAAAGATGCCCCAAAGAGGGGCTTAAAAGTTCGCAAAAATATATGTCTGTCCACCAAACTCTACCGAACAATAATCACTAATAAAAAGATCCCGAGCAAAAGCTTCAAAATCAAAATAGCAGATCAAATTATCCGGCATTTGATGGGCATAACAGTCATCAAATAACTGCCTGGAAAAATCAACCTCTGAATCATAACAACCTTGGTAATGATCCTCCAGCATGGTTTGTGCATCATCTACCAAATAATCGCAGAGAAGGGCTAAGCCTAGCTCTCCGTGTTCTTGAATAAATGAAGCATACTCCACAATATTACTTATTGACTCATACTCATGGATTTTGATGCTGCCGAATCCTTCATAATCATGTATGGCGTATTCTTCAGCATTGGGTTCAGGGCTGTTATCCAGCATTTCCCAGATTTCTTCCATAATGTCATCTTCGCTTTGTGTGGCATCTATCCAAACACCATGCAGAATGGCATTGTTGTATGAGGCTAAACACGCGACGTAGATTGAAGGGGTGTCCATGGGATTATCTCCTTGTATTAAGGGAGCAATCCCACACGGGAGCTTGCTCCCGTGGTAGGGTATGATTAAAACGGAATTTCTTCTGAATCCGGTTGCAACATTTCACGCATTTGCGCCATGTGCTGTTCTGCGGTTTTGTTGCTAGATTCATCAGCTGATTTGGGTGAGCTGAGTAGCTGAATATGGTTGACAATAATGCTTAAGGCTTGACGTGCTTTGCCTTCGTTGTCTGTCCATTGATTAGAACGCAGTTTACCTTCTAGGTATACATGTGAACCTTTCTTTAAATACTCAGCGACTTTGGTTAGCTTTCCAAATAGTACCAGCTGATGCCATTCCACTCTGGTCTGCCATTCATCATTCTGTTTGAATGATTCATTGGTAGCCAAAGTAGCTGTGACAAAAGATTGTCCATCTTTTCCAGTGACGATTTTGGGATCAGCACCAAGATTGCCAATTAATTGAACTCGGTTTAAAGATGCAGTCATTGTATTCTCCTGTTATTGTTAAATCTGAGCGGTATAACAGAAAAACATCCGCATAGGCAGGTGGTTTTCTGTTATGCGGATAAGACTTAATTTGTTTCAATTAACAAGCAATTCGTTGAGTATCGAACTGTTTGACAAAGGAAATCAAAGATTCCAGTTTGTGCAAACTTAACTCTGCCTGTTGAATGTCATAGGGATTAATTTGCAGTCGATGACGACTTAAATCATTCACACAACAATTCAGTTCAAACAGCAAATGTTCAATTTCAAGTTGCGCTGGTTCCTGCTGTTGCATGGTATGCTCCTTAGGGGTAGGGAGGATTAGCCCCAAAGGGACTATGAATCCCAATTGGGTTATGCAAAAAGATCACCGAAACATCGGTTGATTTACCTGGTTATTAATGATGATGTGCTTGAAGCACTCCTCGGGCGTAAAGCCGTAAAGACAACTCCTGATGGGTTTCCCTGCTAAACGCTTTGCCATGGAATTAGGGAACAAGATGGCATATCACAAGACCTAGTGGTTTCGTCAGATTTGCGCTGACTCATCAGTTGTGTTGCTTTCAGATTATCAAGCTTGTATTGGAAATCAAGCGCTTTTTTCAAGTGATAGTAAATGAACTTAATTGAAAATTTATTAATAGACCGCTTTCTGATAAATGGTAGAATTCAAAGATAAGGTCCTAGTTTTTTTGAGTGTTATTTGATGATTAAAGTCTCCACAAATGAGGTTCGTTTTTGTTTCAAACCAATGAATGCGCAACATGCACTTGTTTTGGGGTGGATTCATCAGCCACATATTAATGAATGGCTTCATGGTGATGGTTTAAGTAATACAATAAAAGACCTTCATGAATTTTTAAACGATGGGGAACCATGGGCTACTCATTGGATAGCCTATGATAATGAAATCCCCTTCGCTTACTTGATTACTTCTGAAATAGAGAAATCAGAAGAATATCCTGATAGTGCAGTTACGCTGGATTTATTCATTTGCAGGTTGGATTATATTGGGAAGGGATTATCAGTACAGATGATACATGAATTTATCTTAAGGCAATTTTCTGATGCTAAAATCGTGCTTATTGATCCTGAAATCTCTAATGAGCGTGCGGTTCATGTTTATAAAAAAGCTGGTTTTGAAATCATTGGGGAATTTATAGCTCCATGGCACCCAGTACCACACTATAAAATGAAATTGTGTATTGAAGATTTAAAAATACAAAGATTGTCAGCCTAAGTAGATCTTTGTAATACTCAATCTCGAATGCCCAAGCGACTGGCTAATAATTTCCCTTGCGGTTCTATCCCAATATTTTTCAAGAGGATTCAGTTCGTTGTATACTCTGCCTCCTTGAATTGGGCATATAAGTCCATTGCCAGTTTTGTCATAGGATTTTGTAATTTCATGATATCTTCGCTGAGCATAAGCATGGCGAAGGCCATGGCATTTGCTTAAGCCCATTTTTTCTATCACTTCATGATACTGAGCAAGATGATTTTTATAGGTCTTTTCTTTAGGAATGAGAGATTGTCCAGCAGAAACTTGCTTTATCGTATTGAGTAGCCATTGTCGTTGTTGCTCATTCGTGAGTCTAATATCACGACCGATGCCACCTTTTGTCCAGCTAGGCTTTATAACCAATTTATTTCCTTGCCAGGCATCACTAAGTACAATCTTCATAGATTCTTCACGGCGAAGACCAAAAAGGAATTGGGCTTCCAGGGATAAACGGATCATTGGGTCTGAGCATTTAGAAAAATCGACATTATTGATTGCTTTATTGTATTGAGGAGCATAATTACGTTTATTGATTTGATAGCTGTCGTTGCCTTGCTTAACCAGTTCTGGCTTGTTTAGCACCGAGGCTACTTTTCGCAGTTTAGCCATGTAATTTTTTATTGTTGCAGGATTTTTATTCTGGGTTTTCCAGTGTTCAACCAGGATGTGTATGTGCTTTGGTTTTAATCCTTTGATGTGTGTGACCATATAGCCTAGCGCGTGCAAATCTTTGACGCAGCGATTCAGCATGTGTTTCATATCCGCTCTGCTGGCGTGGGAGTAGTTTTGGATTTTCTTAATACATTCATTGATGGAATACTGCGCATTTTTAAGTTTGGACTTACTCATTGAGATACCTCCATAAAGAATCACGGGATTTGATGCCCATTTCGCTGCGAATAACCCAATAGGCTTCGTATTTCCCCAATAGCGGTAAAAGATACAGAGCCATCTGTTTTGCATAGAGATAGCGGTATGCTTTATTAATTGGTAAGGCATGTTTTTTTAAAATCTTTCGCCAGGCAATTTTGGTGTCGTCATAATCGTTAAACTCAGCAATGGATTTACCGTCAGTCAGCTTTTTGATTTCATCCAGGATGGATTTTTGCATTTCAAATCTGATAGGAATTGTTCTATCCAAGGAATTAAACGCGATGTTTCTGGTTATCCAGATGCTGTCTGTTTGGATGTTAATTTCAGGTTTTATATAAATGGCTTCTTGAAAGGTAAGCCCAAATTCAGTTTGTAATGCCATAATAAGGCGGGGGATTGAATTATCCCATGATTGCCAATGGTTATGCTGGATTTTGAGTTTTCTTTTGCGTTTCTTGCTTGTTTTGCTAAGTTGCAGCGATTTATTGTCTATATCGGGGATAGGGCAGTCTATGCTGAGCAGGTAATGTCGGACGATAGTCATATGATTCATAATCGTGCTGGAACGTAGTTTACTCTTTTTCCAATGTGCTACCAGTTGATGAATATGATTTGATTGAATATTTTTCCACGAAGATGGCACATCTCCAATGGTATAGAAATCATCAATCATTTTACGAATAACGTATGCTCGTTGTTTTTTGATTTTGTAACTGCCTTGATTGCCGAGCTTTAAATATTGATTGGCAGTTTGTCTTAAGCTGTATTTTCTCATCATCCCATCCGATAAAATTTATTTGCCCTGTCTTTGGTTTAGTGTTGAACGAGCGGCTCACTCAAAGATGAAACCTGGCCAAAGCCATAAAGCTCGAAGTAGGGGGCAAATCAATCGTTATAAGGCAAACGATCTCGCCGATTTACAACAGTTTTTGGGTGTGTATTTCCTCCTTGTTTTGATGATTAATAAAAACGACAAGACAATGGCTCTTGTCATACAAGTCCATGGTCAAATTGAAATAAATTGACTTAAACTCCCAGGGAGTTGCCCTGTCGGATGACAGAGATTCCTAGATGGTTTTCCCTACTGAACGTCCAGCCACGGGGTTAGAGAATGAAGTGGCTTAGCATAAGACGTCGGTTGACGTTTCGCCGGAATTTCACCAGCTCATCAGTCATGCTTGATTCTAAATTAGCAAAGCGGTGCTTGCTTCGCAAGGGCTTTTGGAAAGAATATTGTCCAATCCCGATTGGCGGGATCGGACAAAAGGGCGAAATGTGCTGATTTTACGCGATAAAATCAAGGTGTTTTTTTTGCGTCACTGCTGGGAAATTGCAGTGACGCAGAAAATATGATTCTAGTCTAGAATTAAAATACTCTTTAGATGGGTGAACTTTTTAGAATTATAGATTGTTCTCAATTGCGCATTTATATTAATTAACGGTATGGATGGATATTGATGAGAATTTCTAATATAAAAATTAAGAATTTCAAGTCTATAGAAGATATAGACATAAGTTTACCTCAGATTGCTGCATTAGTTGGTGCTAATAATGCTGGTAAAAGCAATATATTAGAGGCTATAAAGCGAGTATTAGGGTCTACATGGGTAAATGCAAACAGTTTTGATGAAAATGATATTAGTTATAGAGATCAAGATCGAGAGATTGAAATCTCATGCACAATTGATCCGCCTATTAGATATAAAAAATTTAAAGAAGCAAAAGATGTTGAGATTTCTACGTTAAGTTTCAAATATACGAAGTATAAACGCGGAGAAAAAGCGGGATTGCCTCGGTTCGAGCAAAGTTGTCTTGATAAAAATGGTAAAATTATTAATGTATTATCTAATGCTCCCCGAAAGGGTGTGCAACCTAAGTTTGAGCCATTAATTGGTATTCCATCCGAAATTAAAGAACAGGTTCCTCTAATATACATAGGCACAAATAGATCTCTTCAAGAGCAGCTTCCCTCAGCTCGTTATTCATTACTTCGCCAGATATTTACAGAGATTAATGTAAATTTTAAGGATGAATCAAATACAGTTTTGATTAATTCAAACGAAACTATATCTGAGATATCAAGGTTTAAACGGTTTAATCAATTGATGGAAGAGGCTATGAGTTTATTGAAAACCAATGAATTTGTTGAGCTGGAAACCTCTATAAAAAGAAATGCTCTCTTACAGTTGGGACTAGATCCTGATATAGACACAGATAAATTGGATTTGTATTTTACTCCTCTTGATACTATGAACTTTTATAAATCTTTAGATTTATTGGTTAAAGAAGGTGATTTTTTAATCAGTGCAACTCAAATGGGTGAAGGTGTGCAGAATGCAATAGTACTCGCCATTCTACAATCATTTGAAGAAACAAGAAAAAGAGGGGCGATTCTGCTTATTGAAGAACCAGAGATGTTTTTACATCCTCAAATGCAACGATCTTTATATAAAACTATTCGAAGGATTGGTGCGAGTAATCAAGTAATTTATACAACACATTCACCACATTTCTTATCTGTTCCTGAATATTCCGATATAGTGATGATAAGAAAAAGTTCTTTGGGGACGAAAGGGTTTTTGTCTACTTTGGAAAATGATGATAAAAGAAGACAAAAGTTAATAAAGGAATTAGATCCTGAAAGAGGTGAATTATTTTTCGCAAAGAAATTGCTTTTAGTAGAGGGAGATACAGAAAAATTAATGCTTCCTGTTTACGCATCCAGATTTAATTTGGATTTGGATAGAGTTGGCGCAACTATTGTAGAGGTAGGCGGTAAAAAGAATCTTTTAGAGTTTGCTAAAATTGGTATTTCTTTCGATATACCAGTAGGAATTTTATATGATACCGATGCCTCTGATTTCTTCAATAAACAAGAAGAGGAAATTTTTAATAACACTTTAGACGAATTAGAAACATCTGATGGCACTGTAATGGTTTGGAAATTTGAGAAAAATTTTGAAAAGTACTATCGTTCAGAAATTGGAGAAGACAACTATCAAACTTTGTGTCAAAAATTTCCCAATACTGCTAAGCCAACAAGGGCAAGATTAATAGCAATGGAAAATGATTATCCAATACCTAAAACTATCTTAGAGGTACTAAGCTGGGTGAAAAATAAACATAATTAGCGTTGTGGCAGAGGGATTCGGATTTTATAAATTTCTCCTCCATTTACCAAAACAAATGCCTGTCCTTTCGGCAAAGAAATAATATCTTCCACCCCAATCATAGGTACAGAAGAAGTCTGAACCCGATCCTCATTAGTCGTATTAAAATAAACCCCATCATCTCCATACGGTGTATCATTAACCATAGAAACTTGTGTATGTTCAACAACACCAACTTGAGGTAGCACTTTAACCAGTAAATTGGCTGTTTCTTCATTTTTAACGCGCAGCATAATCAGGGTATTAAAGTTTCCTTCAGATACCTCTGCTTTAGCCCTGGAACCAAGTGCAACCTCCATATCCTGTATAGTCTGAGCATAAGCGGTCACCTGAAACCCAGCACCACCTGCCTTATTAAGAATCTTCACAAAAGAATCCTGAATAATCTCTGATAACTCATCGCAGTGTAGATTTAAAGTATATCGCGCGCTAGGTTCTTTGTAGATTTTACCTGCTGTGGAAACCAGATCAGACAAAAAGGCTTTTCCTACTGCTTGGGCAATATTGGGATTGGTTAGGCTATCTAAGCCGATATAAAGAACTTTCTTATTTTTAATTACATCCATCAATTCAATTTCACCTGGTTGAGCTTTTGACGATAGGATTTTTGAGGCATTACTTTTATTGATTTCAGACAGTACAGGACCGACACTGGCGGTGATTTTGTCGTAATAGTGTTTATCCATAATGGCTGCATCGTAGAGGTCGATTAGTATTTGATCGTGCAGAGCTTCAGCATTGTTGTTTTTGATCGTTTTATTGATGTGGTCTTTGACATATTGAATGACTGCTTGGTGGCGTTCCATAGGGGATTTTGTCTTATTATTTTTGCCTATTTTACTATCATGCTCCTCGATGATTTCATCTATCTCTTGATGGTAATTTGGGTAGTGGTTAGGAAGAATCTTATCAGCATAGGACATTAATAATTGTTCTAGTCGGCTGATATAGAAGGCTATTGTTTGGTAGGTAAGGGGTTGATTCATTTCTTCTAGGCATATAGCCACGATATTGACGTATTTCCAGGCGAAGGCTGCGAACTGTTTTCCTTCTCCCTCTGCGGAGATTGCATCGGTGATACGTGTTGCAACCTCACTGATTTGGTCGAAATTTTTTAAGGGGTTGTATTGTGCAGATTGTTCTGGAAAGCCTAAGTGTACGATTTTGAAGTCTTCTGTTCGGCCTGATACTTTACAGGCTGCCATCATGTCTCTAACCAGGTCTTGATCGCCTTTTGGATCTACAACGATAACCGCATCCCCATTTCGGATGTCTTGGTTAATTAGAATACTGGCCAACCGTGTTTTTCCTACTCTGGTTGTACCGACTACGAAGGTATGACCGACACGTACATCTTGAGGGATGTATACAGGTTTATCTTCTTCGCCTACACCATGCAAGAATGGACTACCGCCAACAGGTGGATCAGGTCGAAAAGGGTTTAGTTTAGAATTTGTATTTAACCATTTGGCTAGCTTTGTATGTTCATGATTTTGGCAGAATCTTCTGGCAAGTTGGTAGCAAGAGCTTCGTTGCATGAACTTTTCATTTTTGACCTGTTTAATTTGATGCAGCTTTTGAGTGTGGCTTGGTCGCCAGCGAAAGCCTTTGCCCAAGAACAACCAGTTTTTGGATAAAGGTATTTCTGTGGTGGATAGGGCATAAGTGGGCATGGCTAATAATCTTCGGTGATAGCGTTTTACTTTAATTGCTTGCCAGGCTCTATAAATTCCAGGGATTAACAATGCGAGCGCAGCGTATAATCCCATAGTTTGTGTTAGTAAAAACAAATGCGGTTGAGTATATGCCAGCAAGGCTAGAGACAAACAGGTAATGGCTGACCAGGCTTCTGTTGGTTCTCTTAATAGGTTATTAATGGGGTAATTGCTCATAGTTTGCCTCCAATCATCAAAATATCAATAAATACAAAAATACCCAGCAGATACCACCGAGTTTTTAAAGCGGTGTTCAGCTGCTCTGTGGTTATTTGGTGTTGATTCTGTAGGCGTAAAATTAGCCTTGGCCATAATAAGACAAGGGATAAATAGAGTACTCCATGCAGACCAAGAAATAATGGTTGAATGGTAGTGAAGGTGCTTTGCCAGCGAGTCAGTAGATTGCTATTAATGAACCAGGGCGCAATTGCTAATAAGGCAATGATTGGTAAAACGGTTTGAATTAATACTATAATGGATGAACGGATATAATGTTTAATCATAGGGATAGCTCCAAATGAGAAAGGTATTTCGGTTGTTGGCAGTTGTTCTTGATGCCATTGTCGGAGTGGCAGAGGATAAACCTGCCAAATGCTACATGTCTGTTTATGAGGCTCAAGATAAGCTTGATAATGGCTTGATCACTATTCGTGAATACAATGAAGCCTTTGAACGTAAAGATGTGCTTTAACATATTCATTGAATTCCTTTTGAAATAATTTTTACTCCTGTCTTGGCTACCTGCATACCGGATTGCGCCATGCTTTCGCTTTGCCTATCTGCACCATTGACCAAATCCATAAGACCCGCCCCAGCGTCACCGCCAAAATGACTTGATAATCTCAACAATAAAACAGGTGCAACAAAGTAAAACATCACAGCCATATTCTTCATGGCAGAAATCGCATCGTTTTCACCTAATGGATCAAGCACAGAGCGTTCTAGAAATCCTACTAAATGCCAGAGGTACTGAAGAAAAATAGCCATGATAAATAAGGCGCATAAACTGCCTAATGCTCTGGTGCTGTAGCAGCTTAAAGACAAAACCATTGGAGTGAGAATGATTAAAAAGAATATGAAAAACGCCTGCATGACGGGCAATGTTTGCATGATTGCTTCTCTTTTTAATGGGGTGGATGTCCATGATTTTGTCCATTGTCCGACATTGACCAGGCTATGGGTAATGGCAGATGCGACCTTTCCATTGTTATTATCCATGAGGTTTTGCACAGAACTGGTCTGCATGTCTTTGCTTTCTTGCAAGAGCATTTTCGCAATAAAATCTTCTGCGCTGATGTCTGCTTTCCAGGCTTTTGGGTGTTTCACTTTATATTGGCGAACCCTATCAAGCATGGCGTAGTAATTTAAGTGTTTATTAAAAACACTGGCCTGATTAGAGACTTCAACCAGGTCAGTTTTGATTTTGTTCCACCATTGCTGACAGCTGGGATAACCATCTTCTGGCAATCGTTCGGGTGGGATATCGCCACGATTAGCTGCCTTTTCAAGATTACGATTAGGGGCTTGATGAAAGGTAAATCCTGGCACGGGTTGGCGAGCATGAAGTTTGCTGTAATACATTTTTTGCAGGATTTTAGAACCCATCCAGTTTAAGTCATCTTCACCGCCATAGCGTTTGAGCATAGGGTCTAATTCACTGGCTTCATGCTTTTCACTATTGAATTGAGTTCTGGCTTCAATAAAACATTGTCTATGAAAATCCAATGCCTGCTTGCGAACGCTCTGGGGGAGATAGGTTGATACCAAATCTCCTTGAATGGATTGCAAACTATCTGTGCAACCCGTCACCTTCATAAGGCTATAGGTAAAGCTCGATATAAAATTCTGGATGATGGCAAAGCCTATAGGAATTTTGACCTGGTTAGTCAGTAGATCTGCAAAGGCTTCATCATAAGTTGTGCCGCTGTCGCCAATGACCGCAGTCGTTGGGTTTTTCAGTCCGCATAAGGGTTTAAATTGTAGGGCTTTGGTTTCCAACGGTACACAAGGATAGACAAATAAGCTGCATATCAGGAAAGTTATTGCCAATTCATAAAGAAAATTATTTAAAGCATGTTCAACCGCATAGAACGCGCCAGCTGGATTGAGCACATTTTTAAGAAAGCGATAACCAATGGCCAAAAAGCCAAGATACAACAGCCCTGTTTGCCACAGGGCGTTGAATAGAACCTCATACTGTTGCCAGCCTAGATAGGTGGTATAGAGAGATAAAGGATTAAAGACAATCATGATTAAGCTCCTTTATTTTCTTTAACGTAGATTGCGCCGTTTTTAACAGCAGGCTGTTCGTGATCCTGGCCTGGCATATTTTGGCTTTGGGCTTGATGGCGAATGTCCATGATGGTTCCCAAAGTCTCAGTCATCATTTTTTTGCGGACATCGTTTTCAAAGGACAAAGAATGAATGTCATCGTCTAGTTTTTTCAGGGCAAACAAGACCATATTCATAGCAGGTTTTAAATTCTGTACTTCTTGCACTTGTAATCCTGCTTGTAAGATGCGGCGCATCATTAAGGCTTTATCCAGCATATTTTGAACAGCGATTTCTTCTGCCAGTTTTGAGATAGTAAGCATTTGTTCTTCACGGGGCAGGTGCTGAATAGTAGTAATGACTTCATCAGTAATCAGTAAATTGGAGGCACTGACTTTACTCAGATTTTCTTCAGTAAGCGTCCAAGTACCATTGACTAAATTCCATAAGGCCTTGGCAATGTTCTGGCTACAGGTATTGGCGTTCGCGCAGCTTTGCAATAAAGCTGATAAACCAATCCCTGCTTTAGCATCATGGCTTTGTTTGTTTTCACTGCTGCTGACCTGGATATCGCCAAGAACCTTAACTGCCCAATTAGCAGCATCGGTAGGTGTTGGCCAGCTTTGTACCATAGGAATTTTGGTGCTTGGTTTTTCCAAAGAATCTAAAGGTTTTCTCTCTAAAAGAATGTTGTAGCCCGCAATGACTACATCATTAATTACCTTAATGGGGCGTTGAAACTTACCGCCCGCATTGCCTTTATTGCTGCCTATCCAGGGTAGACCATATTCATCTCGCTTTTGAGCGATGCTTTTTGATGTTTCGGTCACATCGACGTTTTCCTTTTTAGCTCGTTTGGCAGCATCAAGCCATCCTTGACTATCGGATACTGATAATATGCCTTCCATTGGAGATTGGTTTTGTTCCAGTGCTTGTTTGACTTCCTGACAATCTTTAACCTTGAGGGTAAATTCGTTTTGTGCACTGGATGCAGCGTTTTGTAGAACATTGTATAAAGCAGGCATGGACTGTTGCAGCTTATAAAGAGGGAATCCTGCGACTGAACCTTTTAAGTTATCAATGACACCACCAGGGATATTTAATGCTGATTTTTTTAAATCCTGAAAGGTATTGGTAATGGATACGACAGGATTAAAACCGCTACAAGAGAATCCCATACGGCCATCAATATCTGCACCAATAACCAGCGTTTGATCTTTATTAACAGGTGGTATAAATAAATTGGAGGTTCCTCCTAATTCATAATAGTAATCTGATTGGCTGGGCATAAAGTTTCCGGCATGGGTTAGGTGCGGAATAAGTAAGGTTAATAATAGATATTTATTCATGTTGATGTCCTATCGTTTTTGAGGTTGTCCAACTTTTGGGAAAGTGAGAAAGTTCACGAGTTTGCCTTTGTTCTGAATACAGCCGCGATATTTGCGCCAAAGGACAAACACGTAATTGCCATTTCCGGCTTTTTCGTCTTCAATGCCGAAATCCTGTGCATCGCCTGGGTGGATATTGCGATTTAAAGGATAGATTTCCTGCCAGATGACTTTATTGTTTTGTGGGTCGTAAATGGCATTAGCCACCACACAATTTTTACCGCAGGAATTATTGGTTGACTTGGTGACATGCAAAGGATTTTTATTGGTGACAATATCTACGGCGTGCATGGCTGCAACAACTGAAGCTCTGTAGTTATAAGGTTGTGTTACGCGCATCAACCTGGGAATTTCAGAACCCCAATGTTGTGTTAATGTGCCAATTTCATGATTAATTAACAGATGAGGATGCGTTCCCATATATAACAATTCAGCTGCTTCTGTTCTATCCATGACTGCATCAGCTTCGGCCAGATAATAAGGAACGCCAAAACCAGTTTCCGGCCTGTGTGATAGATAAGGGATACGGTAAAATGCAGCAGGGCTGCCGATCACATCAACAATGCGCGTCCGCTCATCATTGATGTGAAGATCTGTGGTTTGACCGCTGTCATTGCCAAATCCTAACGCTGAACCAGTCGCAGCTTTATAGGCTTGTTGGTACATCGTTCTTGCTGCTTTATTTTCATAAAGCGTTCGAGCTTCAAGCCAGGGATTTTCTTCTGGTTTATTGCTGACGGTAATCACTAAATCAGGTAAAAACTGTTCAACCGCAGGAGTGACTTCAAGTCTTGGCGGTAAACGTCCCACCGTCCAAGTGCAAGAACCAATGACTTTGTAATGACTGTTTTGAAACAGTTTTTGCAAAACCCGTGTAGCGATTGTGAAGGTATTCACAGGATGAGGTGGGCTTGTGCTTTCTAAAGCAAGGGCAGTGTTAGTCATAAAAATAAGCCCTGTTATGAGTAGTTGCCTTTGGTTGTTCGAGTTTCTTAGCCATGATTTCAGCGGCGACCAGGACATCATGTTCTTTCTCCAGGAGGTGGCGTTGTGCTTTTTCTGATTTCTCAGTCATTAATAAGGCAAGCAGGTAGCGAGGTGGAATGACGCGAAACAATCCCTGATAGCGTGAGCCTAATAAAACTGCTTCTGCATACAAACCTTTTTGCGAATCAATATCTCTGATTAAGGTTTCCTGTTGCGGTGTTAAGGATTTAAAGCGTTTCACATCAGTGATTTCTTTTTCATCCAGCCCCAACAAAATCCAGGTTTCAATTAGCGATAAAATCTTTGCAGCCTTTTCAGAATTCATGTCGGTGACGTTTTGGGTAATTGCAACCAGCCAAAGCCCGAGCTTTCTGGCTACTTTGGCCACTAATAGGCACACCGTTACCACAGAAGGAATTTGAAATTGCAGATGGGATTCATCAATAAAAAGAAAGGTTGGCCTATTGTCGTTTTGAGTAGCCTCTGCCATGGCCAGTATTCTTGGCAACAAAGAAACCATAACCAAAGCCAGTTTTCCGGTGTCATCTTTAATGGCAGAAATATCAATATGAAAGATATCAAAATCACCTAAAGGTTCTGTTGGCACATTAAAGAAGCGTGATTTTGCGCTGTTAATGACATAACTGTTTAATCGGTCGTGCATATCCAGAATTCGGTCTTTCTTGCGAGATACCGTTTCTTTATCCAATCGCCGTTGAAATGCACTCACAATATGCTCAGTCAGCATTTGTGGTATGCCATCGTTAAATGAAGTTAGAATGGCATCAATTAATACTTCGATTAGCAGCGTTTCATCAGCCAGGGTAAATTGTTCTTCTTCCATGGCATTGGCTTCCGTAATCATGGTACGCAAAGCCAAGGCAAGCTCTGCAAGATATGCACGAGAACCATCACCACAAGCTAAATCTTCTGAGTGAGCAGGATCTTTAAGATCCATGATTTTTTGAGCTATTAAAGCAGCTTGTTCTGCGCTTAAATTATCTGTTATTTCTGGAATTGCTTTATACGCTTCACAAAATGGATTTAATGGAACAGCTTCCTCTTTTTTATTGCTTAATAATAACTGCTTGGTTTTTTTACCATGAGCTTTGGCATGAACGAGCATCCGATCAAACGAGTTTCCCATTTCAAAAAGTACTACACGGGCGTTTTTCATGGCGAGTAGTGATTGAATCATCCAACCTGTTAAAACTGACTTACCACCACCAGAGTTGGCGAAAATCGCGCAATGCGAATTTTGACTAATAAAATCATGGTGTAGTAAGTCAAAGAAAACGGGTTCGCCTAAGCGGTTGAAAAAGGGAAAGCAGGGTAAATGCCTTGCACCTTGGTTTCGGCCATAGACTGGAAGCAAGGCAGCAAGTTCTGTAGCAAACATCAGACGATCAAAACATAAGTACTTACGGGCATAGTGAGGATCGAAATTAAACGGCAACGCATTGAGCCAGGAATTTAAAGGGTGAATATCATAGCTGGAATGAATTAATGGCATCTTGGCGTCGTTGAAAATGGTATGCAGGTTTTTTTCTATGACTTGTGCTTGTTGTTCATCCTCTGCTTGATAAAAAACAGCCTGATTAACCCAGAACAGACGATTGCCAGTGCTTAATTCATTTCGGGCAGTTTTTATATCATCTCTTACTTCCTGTGGTTTTAAGCTGGTTCCCACAATTCCCTTTTCTAATCGTGTGAGATGATAATCCAGATTTTCATCATGGCTAAAGACGACTTGAATGGTGTAGATACTTCCTTCTGGCAAGGTATCCAAAAGCGCATAGCGGTGTTTCGGATTGGCTTGTTGTCTTTCTCGGGAGACTAAACCAATAATGGGTGCTTCTTTTAAGCCATCAACATACAGGATTCTTTGTTTTCGGCCTTCAAAAATAAATCCTTGCTCATCGCTCTCAGGCGGGGAAAAGAATATATTTTGCGTCAGATTAAAACCTGCGGGCATGGGATTAGGGTAGGGATATTGTTCCAAGATCTCATCGGCTGATTTCGGATTAAACCAGCGTATCCACCACTGATAATAATCCTGACCTTTAAGGCGTTTGATTTCTAAACCTGGTGAGCGTAGTTTGGTTTCAATCTGGCTGATGACTTCTTGATGTTCGAGAAGAATTTGTTCTCTGGTTAAAGTGGTTTGATGTAGTTGCCTATAAAATAACACTCTGATTCGTCGTCTTCGTCCTCGATAGGGCGCATCTGTTTTAGGATCGAGAAATAAACCTTCTGGCCTGGTCATTTTATTGTAGAGATCGTGCAGGCGTTGTAAGTAATCTTGCGTTAATGGGCTGTCAATAAACTGTTGTGGAATTTGGGCTTTAATATGGTCGATAACTGGATCAAGGCAATATTCGTCTTGAACAAACATTTGCATAACCCAAGGGTCTATTGCATGGAGGGGAACCACCGTTGCAAAGGTATCGCGGATTTTATTAAAGACGGCTTGCAAGTATTCGGGGGAGGCAGCTTCGGCTTGGATATCTCCTAGCTCAAACCCTGATCCCAAACTTTTTCCATCGGCAAATAAAAACACCTGTTCTTGTTCGTTGAAATCAACAATAGCCAGTCTGTCAGCAAAAGAGGGCAACGGATTGGCATATTGCTTTTTAATCATTTGTTCTTTGATAGCCTGGGGATTCATTTCCCCAAGCAACCAGTTAGATAATCGTTTCATCACACCTCCTTAATACAACTCTGATGCCAGGGCATATTGATTTTGCTTATAAAGAAAAAAGCGTGTGGTATAGGCTGGTTTGATGATTTGTTCATCGCCAAGCTGAGCCACATGAGCAAAAATATGGATAGGCACTTCGGAATTCGGCAGCTGCTTAAATTCTTCGCCTGAATCCTCAAACCGTACCTGTTGAACAACAGCCTTTTGTATAGGCTGTTGCATGCTTTGTTGATAAAGCTGACTGACTGTTAATCCCTGCTCAGGAATGGCGCTTTGCGATATATTGGCGGTTGAACAAGCGCTCAAAGCCAGACTAGCGCAAAGCATTGTCAAAGTTCTTTTGTTGATGGTAACCATAATCTAATACCCTCCCTTGGTGTTCTTTATCAATTGCTATTGTTTGACTGAAATGAAGACTGAATTGGTTTGGTATAAAACCTGAGTGACTGCGGATGCTGGCAGGAACAAAAACCATATCGAAGCTGCCTTGTATTCTTTTCTCAAGCCAATCAGTAATTTTTTGGCTGCCCTCGTTAATAGCACCGCCAGCTGCAAAATGTGCTAAATCACCCGTAGGCGTGGCAATCGCAGAACCACCTTCGGCTTGATAACTCATTTGCCATTTGGATAAAGCATTGCCAGCCCCCTGAATACCGCCAGCAGCCATGAAAGCGGCTAAAACTCTGGGGGCATTAGTGATGTACTGTCCTTTGATGCAAGGATTGCCGAATTGAGTAGTCAGATAACCAATGCTGTCATTGTTCACCATCTCCGCAGAGCTTTTCATTTGCTCTTGGCCGATACTGACAAAATGCCCATCCTCAAAGACAAATAAAGCGGCAGTGACATACGCGCGAACGCAGCTGATGTTATCGAGAAAAGAACCTACGCCAATGGAGTAACCACTGATTTTCATACCGATAATTTCTTCCGGCAATTGCATCCCATTGGCTGTCATTAAGTCTCCACGGCTGACCATTGCGGTAAAGGGAAACAAGGGCTGCATCAGTTTGCCTTCAACAGGTACTTCACCCATCAAGGCAGATAACAGCGTGACTTTACTGAAATCACTGCCTGCTGGAATGGTATAGAAGGGCGTTTTGGTTGGGGCTTCTTCTTTGGTTGAGGTGTCTTGTTCTGCAAAGACTTTACCCTCAATAGGAGCTTTATCCAGTAATCCATCCAGATCTTTGATTTGGCAAGATACAGGAGCTTGATTGCCCTCCATGGGGTATGATTGAGTTTGATGATCAGTAAGGGCTGAGAGCTTTTCTTTCAGCGTTTGCAATTCATCTTGTAGCGTATGGCTCGCTTCTTGTAGCGGTTGCTTTAATTGCTTTTGCAGCGATTTATTCTCCTTATGCATTTGTTCCAGTTTCTTTTCTGTTTCCAGAAGTCTTGCGGACACATCACGGATGTTGTCGTTGAATTGGCTGGTAATGGCTTCATGAAAATTGTTGGGATTAGGCGTATCATCATGAGCAGACGTAGTATGACGGCTATTGATAAGAATCATGACGACTGCGAACACCACCGATCCAGCTAAGATTTTAATGCCTTTATTTTTGTTCATCGGCTGTACCTCGCATGTTGAGTAAGTGCTGTGGCAAAGGGTTGATCTGAAACCAAAAAGACGGTGGTGCTTTCATGTTGATTTCGTGGAGGCAATTCCCCTTTGGGATAGAAACTTGCGGTTTGCCAATGTCCCATGAGTTTTGAAAATTGCAGTTTCACGGGTTGATTCAACAGGTTTTTCAAATCGACCGCAGTGACATAGAGACTACCGCCACGCCATGAAGCCAGAGGGTGCGCTTCAATGCTTGCACCATAAAATAAGGGAATGGTTTTGTTGGTTTGCATGGGCGAGCGATAAATACCCTCTGGAATATTTCTGACGCGTTCAGGCGAATACAAGGCTTGAATAGCAAATCGGGTAAGCTGGATGGCGTTATATTCGTATTGGCTTGCACCTGACTGATGAGTGGTTTTGGGATCATCAATCAGGATTTCAATAGGCGTGGTATTGACGGCTTTCTCATTGGCTTTAAGGTTCAGTATGATCACTTCACCTTCGGGTAAGAGCTGGACAATCAAACGTGCATCGTTGAAAGTGTCTTTGGCCTTTAAATACAAACTGCCTTTAACTTTTAGAATATCGAGGTTGGTACTGAGCTGTTGATCAATGATTTTAATGGCCTGGGGAAATTGAACCAGCCTTTCTTTATTGATAGGTAATTCAATCGTTAAAGGGACTTTTTCCCAAACCAGATGTTCGCTTTGCAGGGCGTAGCTCACTTGCGTGAGCATAAAGCCAAGCATTAATAAAATGTGTTTAATGCGTTTCATGGGATTCCTCCGTGTCGACCAATAAATCTTGTAAACGTTCTTCAGGACGGGTATAGCCATCGAGAGCGAGTTGGAAAGGGTTGTGTAAACGAGACAAATTGAGTTTGACTACACGCAGGTGATAGGCTACTACTTTGTCAGCAATCACCATGCCGCTGTTGTCTTTCAGTCTTTGAGTAATGCGCAGGATTAATTTCACCTCCCAAGTATCAGGAGCAATTTTTCTAATATCTTGGGGTTCCATGAAACGATAAAGACTGGCTACTTGGCTACGGTCAAAGAGCTGCGCGTTTTTATAAGCACCCAGCGTGTCTCTAAGTAATTGTTCATGACGAGTGGTAAAATAATAGTGAAAGGCTTTGATGTTTTGGTTAAATTCTTCTTTGCCTTTATTAGACCAGGTATATAGCGTTGGCATTAATGAGGACACAAATCCTTGTACATATTCATTAGGGATATCGTTTGCTTTCATTAAGCCGCCATTGGCTGCCATATTAGGGCTTAGCCAAAACTCATAGCGTTTGGGCATGGTCATGAGGTTAATGATTAAGGCCAAAACGATGACTGATAACAGGCCGATAAAAGCCAGTAATAAACGGTTATGGTGTTGTAGGTTGTCGATTTTTTTCCAATATTCAAACATGAGGCTCTCCAACAGATTTATTCTTTTGCCACTGTCCTTGATAATGAATCCAGGGCGAGTGTTTGAGCCTTAATCGCACCATCCATAGAATGGTTTTCTTCATCACATAACCATAAGGTTTGCCTGCTTTGATACGGGCGACTCCTTTTGGCCACACGGTAATGGAGAGGATGAATCCAATCACAAAACCGATGCAGCCAGCGGCCAGTGGATACCCTGCCATTGTTCCTAAAAGGATAAAAAACAAGGTGGTTACTGGTGTTGTAGTGATGACAATCCAAAATAATTCACGCAGACTTAAGCCTTTCCAGGCTGGGAAGTCATGTGATAGATGGCGCGAAGAAGGCTGACTCATAATTTCACCTCCTATATTTTGAACTTGGTAATCATGGTATAACCCACATAACCAGAAGCGATGCTAATGGCTAAATAGGTGATTCCCATTACGGCAAAAGTACCGAAGGCCACCATGGAACCTTCGTTCTTTTTGGATTCTTCAATACCGTGTTGCACCGTGGTAATGAACTTGATAAAGGTCACGACTGCGGTAATGAACAGCAATAAGCCAAGACCCTGTTTGACGTAATTGCCTGTTACCGACATCATGCTTTTGGAACCGTCACCAATGTTGTCCGCATCAGAAATTTTAGGGAACCAGTTATCTGCCAATAACACAGGGGCGTAAAAAAGATTGACAGCTCCCAGGTAGAGCGTGCGAAGCGTTGTTTTCATGTTGTCTCCTTAACGAATAACACTAAAATGAAAATCATCAGGCCAATGACAAGCCTGACCATTCGAGAGCCGAAATTCAGCAAGTATCCTTGTTGCTGTTTTTCCTCGGTTCCCATCATGTGGTTGACGCACCACATCACCGCTAAAATCACCAGGCTTATGGCAATAAAACGGATACTGCTGGAAAAGACTTGGGCTGAGATGTTGTTGCTGGCTTGTTTGAATGTTGAAGCAAACATTCTCGCTATTTCGTCTTTACTCATTAGGGTTTCCTCACAAAATCCATTTCTAATGGTTTAATTTTTCGAGGGGCAATGATGGGCTGGTTGATGTAGTCAATCAGGCCGTTTCGAATGTTTAGCAAGTCTTCTCTCAATCCGGAGTGATGCTGGCCTTGGAGATCTTCAAATCCTTCGATTTGCAATTGGATACGGGCATTTGGTGTTATCTGTGTTTGCGCTTCATCAAGCAAAGGCATGATGGCGTTAATCTGATTAATGATACGTACCAGCGTTTCATTCAAATCAGGGTTATTCGCAGAGCATTGCAGGCTTATTATCATTAAGGTGAGGCATAGTATTCGTTTCATGGTTTCTCCCTATAAGTATTTCTTAAAGCGGCTGGCCGTCATGGCTACCATTAATCCCATCAACAAACTGACAGGCACAAAGACATAAGCAGGGGTGATGCTAACGGGCAGGGCAAGCCACAGTATGAGTAAAATCACCAGTCCTTTTTTCAAATAGTGATTAAGCCTGTGGAACACGTAAGAGGATTCACGACCTAAACAAGCAGTGCGTATCGCTCTTTGATTTAGACCGTCAACCAGACCTGCAATCATGGTCAAAGCAAATAAGGGCATGGCAGCGAATAGGATAATGAGTTTTATTAAAAGGCACTGGCTGCTTAATAAAAGGATCTGCACGAATTGCTGTGATTTTTCGATTAAATCCTTGGCAAGATCATTGATGGCCAATTTGTTGAAATAAGGAATGGTAAATACCCAATCTGGTTTGGCATTTAAAGGAAGTACTACCAGCAATGAGCCTTGATAAACAGGGGTGATGGCCTCTCTTTGTGTGTTTACAAGGATATTCACTTTTTCAAAAGCAAAGGAGTAGCCATGCAACAGCCATTGACTTAACGCCCAGATAATAATCGCCAACCAACCTAAAAATAGTACTATGGTTAACTGCATGGTCATTTGTCTTGAATATTGTTTTACTGCCATAAAGCCCCCTCAGCAATGATTAAGGGGTAATGTTGTTCGTGAAGGTATGCAAGCAAGGGATCAACATTAACGGGCAGTAACGGTAGTTTGAATTTTTCTTGCAAAGCGACAATGGTTTCAAAGTCATTGACGTTGGTAATGAATCCTGTGGCTTGCATGAATTTTAATTCTTCTTGATGCTGTTCCAACCATTGAATCGATGCTTTATCTGCACCTATGACAAACAAAGGCATGTTTAATAAAGTGGTATCCAATGTTTTGCGGCTGACTTTGCCTGCGGTAGCTTTGCTTTTGGCTGGTACGCCTATTGGGCTGGACAAATTTAATTTTAATGACGTATCACTTTGTGACAGGGTTAAAGGAATGACGTTCATGCTATGAACATTCAACGCGACCGACAGTAAAAGTAGAATCCTAATCATTAAAATCTTCCTAAATCGACAACTTGCGAGGTTTTACCATTGGCTATTAACAGTAATGGGGTTTGTTTCTTGGCAAGTGCTAAGCCTTCAAATTGTTGGTTGCCAGGGGTTAGCGTGATTTGCTGATTGGTCACTAATTGAATGGGGATTTGATGTCGATTCGCCCACAGTTGTATGGCGTTATTGTTCATATCCAGAAACAGCAGGTTAAGTTTTGTATTGGGAGTGCGGTTAATCGCGTCAATCAGTTGCAGTACAATGGTGGTAACCGCATCGTCAGGTTTTATAAATAAATAGAGTGTTTCACCCTCTTTTAATTGAATAGGTTGATGAGCATAGGGTGAGTAAGGGGAGGGATCAAAATCGCCAACCACGGGTACGTCTTTAAATAGTTCGTTATAGGCCTTATAAAAAGCATTGTTCCAAGCGATATTTTGCGCCACTTTTTGTGCTTCCTGGCGAGCAGCAAGGCTTGCAAAATGTTCACGTTCCGCATCATCTCTGGCGTTAAGTCCAAGAATATCAATCGGTGTCATGCGCAAGTCTTTATAATACACACCGCTTCTGCTTTGCATTAATTGCAGATAGCGTTTTTCTTCTTTTTCATTCAATCCCCAGATTTTAGCTTCTTGCTTTTGAACATCATTCAGTAGGAAATCCTTTTCTTCGATCACTTCATCATGAAACTCAGTAAGACCTGCTTTTGCTAGGGCATTGTCGGCTTGTTGCATGGGTGAGGTGGCAATGCCAGGGATATACAAACCTGCGATGGCTTGCTGGCCTAATAACAGGCATAGAGTGATGGTAGACAATTTATTCATTGCCCACCTCTTGTTGAGTCAAATGCATCAGAACATGGGCTTTATCTGCGTTCTCAAATTCGATAGTTTGCTTGGCAAAATTGATATCTAGGATTTTCCATCCGGCTAGGGAATCCCCTTTCTCTAGGGCTTGGGTTTTATAATCGTAAGCAACCGATGCGACTGAAATTTCCTGTACGCTGTCTATGCTTAAAACTCTAAAAGGAAGTTCGCTTGCTGGCAGCATTTTAATAGGCTGCTTTTGGCTATCTAAATGCTTCAGCAATTCTTTAATGCCATCGAGCTGGTTTTTAATAGCAGCTTGTTCGGTTGAAAAAAGATCACCTAATTGATGGTCGTCTTTGTTTTGCATTTGTTGGATGAAATCCCCAAGCTGTTTGATATTGTCAGTAATAGGGGAAAGATCGGGTTGTTGGTTAGGTTTATTTAATTGCGATTGAATAGTTATAAGTTTTTGTTCCAGACCATTCAGATTGTTATTATTGATGGATGAAGATTGGTGTTTTACACACACAAACACAATCACCAGAACATTTAAAACAACCAGGCCAAGCCATTTGGCATCCAGAAATTTCTTCATTGTGCTCTCCTTGCATTAAGACTGAAATTGATTTCTCTTAAGAGGTCATCCTGCTTGAGGCTAAACAGGGTTTTCCCAACCAATACCGTGAGCCCGTCGGCTATAGTTAAAGGACCAAGGTTTCTGGTGACTTGGGGTAGGGGTTGTTGGAAGATTTGTTTAAGGCTTTCGTTTTGCTTATCCTGGGGAGCAAGATGGTAACCTGAATAACGAAGCCAATACTCAACCGCTTCACCTATCGTTTGAACTGAGCTTGGGAAATGAATCTGCTGGACTGTTTTAAGCGGATTTATCTGTGCTGCCAGGGGTTGATTATTCACGGTAGCATAACGTCCAACCTGGGTGATATTAGCAGCTTGTATTTGCAGGCTGCTTAGGGCTAAAAGGCCAATAATGGTTGTTCTCAACATAACTATCCCTATCCTTGATTTGACTTGTTTTCTTGGTCTAATTTTTGAATGTATTTGCGGATAAAGACTTCTTTGCGATCGATATCGATTTCGCTGGGTGCTCTGACACCAATTCCTATCAGGCCATTTTTTTCATAAAGAACAGTGATTTTGATTTTGCCTTTATTGATATAGATTTCTTCACCAATTTTGCGGTCTAGGATCAGCATGATTTTTTCTCCTTAACTGAGGGACTGGTTAGCTTTTCCATCATCTCTTTGATGTGGGATTTAACGATTTGTGGGTCGGTTCTTTTATGGTTTTCGGGTTTAGCCCGCAGAGCTTCTTCTCTTGCCTTAATACTTTTTTGAATGCTGATGCAAAGTTCTACAAAGACAGGAATAACGGGAGGGCGTTGTTGCGTTCTTTTTATTTTTTCCACCGCAAAGGTTAAGACCTGGCTATCAAATTCTTTGATGCTGTCAGCCCATTCCAGCTTGGCAGCTTCAAGGGCTTTTTCATTGTTATAGGCAGAAAGCCATAAGGCACCATAAATGGCATTAAATCTTAAGAACAAAGTATCAACCCGTTTGTCATACGCTTCTTGTTGAATTGAAGTGGAGGACGTTGTTTCCTGTTTGGGGTTTATCTTCAAAGTTGATGCTGAAGCTGGATTCTTTGCAGGATTCAGCGAGAATATCTGCGGCTGATTTTTTTCTATAACTTGTTTGAATGTTTGCATGGCCTTGCTCCTGTTTTCTTATGGGTAAAAGTTCATCATTCCAGCATTGTTGGGCTAGCCAATTGGCTGGAAACTTCCATTTAGGAACCCACTCGCCACAGAGCTCCATGTCTAAACGGTTTTCAATTTGTTCTTGCAGAGCATCCATCATCTGTCTAAACAGCGTTTCATCGGGCTTGAGTTTATAAAACTCCTGGAATGCCCTGGTCTCATCTTGCTTCTGTGGATAAAGTTCCCAAAATTTTTGAAATTGGGCGCGCACATACACACACAAATTTTCTGAGTTATGAGGTGTGTCGGGTTTTGTGTTTTCAACTGTGTTGGATTTTTTAGAAAAATCATCGTAACTTGATGATTTGTAATTCTTTTTGATGTTCGGGTTTGTGTCGGGTTGCTGTGTCGGGTTTGTGTCGGGTTTATTTTGGACAGAAATATCCGTATCAGCTAAAAGGCATTTTACAATCAGGTTCATGCCTATGGACTCAATCTTGATTAAACCAGCTCTCTCCAGCGCATAGATGATTCTTCGCAATTGTTGACGACTAGGACTACCGGATTGTTGAAAGCCTTGATGAGGCTCAATATATAAAGCCTCAGCGAGTTGCTGATAACTGATTTTTCGTTTAACCCCAACCAGAAAGGTTTCCCTATCCATATAAGGTCGAATCCCCAGCAAGTAGGTCGATTGCTGGATATAAGGCAATCCCATCAGTGCGGATAATTCGTTAGTAGTAACAAACAAAAATCCCATTTTCTTATTCATCCATCTAAAAACACTGTTCCAAATTCAGTGTTTGCAATATCAAATAATTTCATTTAGTATCAATCAATAACACGAAACGTGTTGTTGATAACCCATTGTAAATAAGCACTTTTTAGTGTCAATGGGCTATTTCCGTTTGATATCAAATGAACCTAAATGAACATGAAAAAAATTATAGGTAGTAGGATTACGCAGGCTAGAAAAGCAAATGGGTTGACGATTAAGATATTGGCAGAGAGAACAGGATTTGGCGCTGCCAGGATTGGGAATTGGGAGCAGGGTACGAGAAGCCCAGGACCTGAAGAGGCTTTAGTTCTGTCCAAAGAGTTGGTTGTTGCTGCTTCTTGGTTGCTTGGTATTTCTAATGACCCACATGGAGAGTGGATGGATCATGTTATATTTGAATATTAAGATCGCTTTTAATGCAATCTGAGTTTGGCAAAGTTGAAGGCAATCAACGACGTCTTCTAGATATTGGCGATAGCCATTCGGGGCTCGTTGTGGTGTCTCAATCAAACCGTAGCGTTCATACAGACGAATGGCAAACAGGATAAATCATTATGCTAGGCCTAACCCCTGTGAATTCACAATCCATCAAAGATCTTTATGAATTTACTGTGACTCCAAACGGAACAAACAGTGTTTTCCCATCGATTTGCACTTGGGCGAACATTTTAATAAATCCTACTTTGTTAGGTTTTATATGAAATAGCAATTCAGGTCCTCCTCGTTCCGTATTATTTGTAGGTTCCTTGCCCATTGGATGAACATGAGTTACTGTTTTAAAGTCCTCATTAAAACCAACGATGTGGGCATAAGCACCCATAATGGGTTCTAGGGTATGAACTGGGTTTTCCTTTGCATCGGTGATGTCAATTTTGCCCATGACTGCTTGACCGACGTGCAATGGTGTTTTATCAAAAGACAATTTAAAATGGTAGCCATCAACACTACTTTCAAATAATGGTTGTCGATGAATAGGATTTTCCAATTTCTTTTTTGTCTTTGGGTAAGGTAAATCAGCAACTACATATTCTTGGGTTTTTGTATTAGTCGGTATAAGATCAGCCCATGCTCGATAGGAGGCACTCTTAAGCGTAGGCTGCCATTCAAATTGATAGATGCCTGGTATCGTTGTTTCGACTGGATGGACATGACTGTAGTCAAGAAGTGTATCATCGATAATCAACAAATGAATCTTTTGTGTATGTGCTTCAATAAGATCGTTTAAGGTGATTGGTTTATTGCTTTTGGTGTCAATTAATTTGATTAATACCAGTTTCTTGTCCTTTTTATCCATTATCTCTTGAATAGATAATTGCAAGGTATTTTTTGATTTCAAAGAATGTGTCGATTGATTGTTCATCATGCGTTGATTAGGTTTTTCGGAGAAAGCAGTAGGATAATATGAGTTAATGAATATCAAGCTCATTAGGGTGATGGCAAATTTCTTCACAATATTTTCGTCTCCAAGAAAACCAATAGGTTTTAAAATAGTTTCTTATAGTTATATTTTGTATGCTATTTATTTTAATCAGTAAATAGAATGATATCATGATTGTCTTTTTAAGACAGGCATTAAATATAAGTAGAGGTACCCTAAATGTTGGTTAGGATCGTCAGCGATGGTTCTTTGTTGGGATGACGAAATGGATGTGATACGTGTCAATTAATTAGTTTAATATTTCAAAAAACTAACTCAAATTTTGAATCGGTTTAGGATACGAAAAAAGTGAGCTAAAAACAATTCAACTATCATTCAATTAATTCAAAACAAAGGGACAAAGTTTTCTTTTGCACGTAAATTTTTTTAGGTTTTTTTGAGGACACATCAAGACATTTTAATTGAGCTTCTCAAAGGTTATTCCTAGCTAATTGTTCGTCAAAGCATAGAACACTTTGTTTTGACTTATCCATACCAAAGAGTCTATATTGTAATTATTTCCTTTAAAATCAAGGATAGAAATTATCATGAAACAAAGTCATTGGATGGTTTTGGCGTGTTGTTTAGTCCTTACTGCGTGCATGAGCAGTGGCACGAGTAGTAAGTACACTAAAAGTCTCGAAGAGCATGTCGCTCAAGGTCATGTTGGCCATGGTGGCGGTGGTGGTCGCTAACACTAAAATCTTTATTACTCAATCCTAAAGATTCATATGAGCGCTCATCCTATAAAGTCTAAGAACTATTAATCTATTCGGGCACTAAAAATTGAGATAAAATGATGCGCACCACATCATAGTGGACGGGCGAATGCAAAGGATGGCTGTCATGGCAGAACAATGGCACGAAAAAGCACCTGCAGATATGGTGTTGTTGTTTCAAACCGACTTATCTTTAGGACTATCTGAAAAAGTAGCAGAACAGCGGCTAAAAGAAGTAGGACCTAACCTGCTGAGTCAACAGAAAAAAACATCCCCTTTCGTCATTTTTTTGCAGCAATTTGCAAGTGTGGTGATTTGGGTACTTTTAGGTGCTGTTGTTGTGTCTTTTTTGTTGGATGAAAAAGCCGATGCCATTGCCATTTTGGCCATTGTCATTTTAAATGCCATCATCGGATTTTTTTTGGAATATCGCGCTGATAGGGCAATGCTTGCGCTTCAGCAAATGGCTGCTCCCAAAGCAACAGTGCTTCGCGATGGCCATGCGAAGGTGATAGCCGCTTCTGATATCGTACCAGGTGATATTCTTCTTTTTGAAAGCGGTGATTTAATCGCTGCCGATGCTCGCCTTTTTGAATTATCAGCGCTTAAGGTTAATGAGGCGCCACTCACGGGTGAGTCGATACCCGTTGCTAAAAATCTGGATGTTTGCACTGCCGAGACGCCTCTAGCCGATCGTAAAAACATGGTGTTTATGGGCACCTCTATAGCCGATGGCACCGGTCGCGCGCTTGTCGTGGCGACTGGTATGCAAACGGAAATGGGGCACATTGCCAAAATGCTGGGTGAAGCGTCTCGTGATGAAACGCCTTTGCAGAAAAAACTCAATCAAGTGGGTTCTCGTCTATTGTGGCTTTGCTTTTTCATTATCATTGCCATTTTTGGCTTAGGTCTTTTACGTAATATCTCTCTATTCAGCTTATTCATGAGTTCAGTCAGTCTTGCAGTGGCTGCAATTCCTGAAGGCTTGCCTGCCGTAGTAACGGTGGCTTTAGCACTCGGCGTGCAACGTATGGTACGGCGTGCCGTACTGGTAAGGCGATTATCGGCGGTTGAAACACTCGGCTGTTTACAAGTCATTTGCACGGATAAAACAGGAACATTAACCGTGGGTGAAATGACCGCACGTCAGCTTGTGACAGCAAGTGATGTTTATAGTATTCATGGAGAAGGCTATAACCTCTCGGGAGGATTTACTCTTCAAGGTCAAGAAATTAATGTGTCAGAAGACCCGTTGTTGCAAGCTACTTTGCATGCGATGGTGGCTTGCAATAACGCGAGTTTTGAGAGCCAAGATGGACAGGTAGCTACTGTGGGAGACCCAACTGAAGTGGCCCTTTTGGTTGCAGCAGCCAAAGGAGGCGTTTGGCAAGGGGAACTGCAAGCCTCTTATCCTCGCATCAAAGAGTTACCCTTTAGCTCCGAACGCAAACGCATGACGGTCGTGTGTCGACAAGACCATGAACACATCGCTTTTGTGAAGGGGGCACCAGAAATTATCTTGGAGCGCTGCACCCATATTTTAACCAAAACAGGCATTAAAAAAGTAACGCCGAATGATAAGGCGCGCATGAAACAATCCTGTGAACTCATGGCCAGCGAAGCATTGCGACTGTTAGCTTTTGCGAAGCGCCAATTAGAGCCTACAACTTTAGAAGAAGAGGAAGAGATTGAAAATAACCTGGTTTTCTTAGGTCTTATTGGTCTTCAGGACCCACCTCATGCGAGTAGCAAGGAATCCATCAGTCGCTGTAAAAAGGCTGGTATTAAACCAGTGATGATTACAGGAGACCATCCTGATACGGCAAGAGCCATTGCCAAAGAGCTTGGCATTTTGGAGGCAGGTGACCGATTGCTCACTGGCAATGAACTTGAAAACATGTCGGAGGAAGAATTTAACCATTGCGTCAAAGACATTGCTGTCTATGCTCGTGTGACTGCGGAGCATAAATTAAAAATCGTACGGGCCTGGAAAAAACAACAAATGGTGGTGGCGATGACAGGCGATGGGGTGAATGATGCGCCTGCTTTAAGAGAAGCTTCGGTGGGCATTGCCATGGGGAAAACAGGGACTGCTGTAACTAAGGAAGCCTCTGACATCATCGTCATGGACAATAACTTCACCTCGATTGTGGCAGGTATTGAAGAAGGTCGCACGATTTACGATAACATTGCCAAAACGCTTGCCTATTTATTAGCAGGCAATAGTGGGGAGTTACTGGTTGTGTTTGTAGCACTTTTAATCGGCTGGCCATTGCCGTTGCTTCCTATCCAATTATTATGGATTAACTTAGTAACCGATGGTTTGCCGGCCATTGGCTTAGCTACCGATATGTCAGAGCCAGGGATTTTGAATCGTCCACCCAGAGCCACGCAAAAATCCATGATGGATATGGCGTTTTTCAAACGAGTAACCTTTGTGGGTTGTTTAAAGGCTTTAGTAATCCTTAGTGTGTTTGCTTATGAATATTTAATCGATAAGGATTTAATTCAAGCCCAAGATGCGGCCTTTTCTGTTTTAGTAACCGCCGAGCTTTTATGGGCCTTTGGAGCGCGAAGCGACACCAAAAATATTTGGCAAGTAGGATTGTTTTCCAATTTAAGACTCTTTTTTATTGTGAGCATCAGTTTTTCCCTGCAGGTCTTGATTCATCATATCCCGGTATTGCGCGAATTATTTGGGATACAACCGGTCTCATTCACCCAATGCCTGGTTTGGATTCTATTAGGCATGGTGCCTTTGTTAGTGATAGAAGCTCAGAAACGGCTAAGGAAGGCACCCAATGAAGCATTTTAGTGCTAAAAAAATGATTTGGACTATTCTCTTAGGTTTCTGTTGTTTTGCAGGGCCAGTATCTTATGCCAAGACACCGCCTGCTTTATCGCAGCTAATCAATGAGGCCACTCAAAACAACCCTCAAATTCGTGCGGCACGCGACCGACTACTGGCAGCAATCCATGTGATTCCACAGGCAAAAGCGTTACCCGATCCGAAGCTTAATGCAGGGTACATCAACATGTCTGAGAATATCCCTATGGATGTGGATCCAAGACGCGAGCAAATGTTGGGTGGCCAACAAGAAATTCCTTTTCCTGGCAAACTCATTGTGCGAGGAAGGATAGCAACGCTCGAGGCCAAAAGAGCGGAAGCAGAATACCAAGCCACTAGTTTCGCCGTCATTGCTGAATTAAAACGGCTCTATTACGATCTTTATTTTGTCAATAAATCCATCGAGATCGTACAAAGAAACCAGGAACTTCTTCATGAAATGGAAAAGAGTTCCGAAGCCAATTACAGTGTAGGGAAAACACCCCAACAAGATATTTATCGTGCCCAAACTGAGATTTCTCGTCTACTGATGCGTTTAGTCATCTTAAAGCAACAACGGGGATCCCTGCAGGCGGATATCAATCGCCTTTTAAATCGTTCCTTAGAAATTACAATCCATACACCAGCAGTGCTTCCTGTAACGCCAATGGGGCATAATTTAGAGTATTTTTACACGCTCGTTAAGAGCCGAGCACCGCAATTAATCATGCAGCAACGTGCTGTTCAAAAAGGACGACAAGCCATCCGCTTAAGTAAAATGGAGTATTTCCCGGATGTGGAAATCGAAGGGGGACGACTTCATGATACGGGAATGCACACCAAAGGCTATCAAGTGTTGTTAAAAGCAACGGTTCCACTTTATTTCATGCAAAAGCAAAATCATGCCGTGCGCGAATCACTTGCGCGGTATAATGCGGATATTGAGGATTTGCAGACCACCTATCGTATGCTTTCTTTTCAAGTGAAAAATGCTTATTTGTTGGCAGAGCGCTCTGCAAAACTCATTCATCTGATTCAACATACCATCATTCCACAAGCCAGCTTAACATTTACTTCATCGCAAGCCACCTACGGCGTGGGCAAAGTGGATTTCTTAACGATGCTGAATAATTTATTGACGCTGCAAGAAAATGAATTGGAATGGCACGGTGAACTCGCTGAACATGAAAAAGCGATTGCACAAATCGAAGAAAGCACAGGGACGTTCTTATGAATTTTAAGATGATAATCAAGGGTGTGGTTATTTTGAGTTTACTTTCGTTGTTGCAGGTAACTCAGGCGCAACAGGCCATGGATAATCATGGCAAGATGGACATGAAACAGTCCACTCAAGGAAATGAGATTGTGATTGATCCGGCTCGTTTACAAGCCATTGGCATTACGTCAGAGCCGGTGCGTCGCCAAGTGGTTGAAAAGATAATCCGTACTGTGGGGCGTGTTGAAGCCGATGAGCGGCTCGTTGCCCATATTCATGTACGCTTTGATGGGTGGATTGAGAACTTATTCATTAATTTTACCGGAGAAAAAGTCAAAGCAGACCAAGCTCTTTTTACCGTTTACAGTCCTGAATTGGTCGCCACCCAGCAAGAATATTTGCTCGCCCTTAATGCCCAAAAAATATTAAGCAAAAATACGACATCGAGTGCGGCTCGTGGTGCGCAGTCTGCTTTTCAAGCAGCCCACCAAAGGTTGTTGCTGTGGGGGATTTCCGAAAAAGACATTGAGCAATTAAGACGTACGGGCAAAATCACTCGGACGATGACGATTCATTCCCCCATCCAAGGTACGGTTCTTAAAAAAATGGCGCTGGTGGGCATGCGCATTGAGCCAGGAGATGAACTCTATACCATTGCTGATTTATCACGCTTGTGGGTTTTAGGGGACATTTACGAATATGAGCTTCCTTATATTCGTCTTGGTCAAATGGCTGATTTGACCCTTACCTACTTGCCCAATGAATTATTTAAGGCCAAGCTTGATTTTATCTACCCTACGATTGACATGAAAACACGTACAGCCAAGGTTCGCTTTGAAGTGGACAACCAGAAGGAGCAATTAAAACCGGGCATGTATGTGAATCTGGAACTCAAAGTACCTTTGGGTGAACGTCTTGTGGTCCCTAAAAATGCTGTTCTACTCACAGGTGAGCGCGCAGTGGTGTTTATTTACCATGGCAATGGCAAAATTGAATGGCGGGACGTGACCTTAGGGGTTAGGGCAGGGGATTTGCTTGAGATAATCAAAGGGGTTAAAGAGGGCGATCAAATTATTACGTCTGCCAATTTCCTCATTGACTCAGAGAGCCAGTTGAAAGCGGCCATGGGAGGTATGCAACATCAATAGACTTTCTTACCGAGCCTCTACAATAGGAAAGAAGCTCTAATAAAGAGGCGTGATTTGGCCTTGGAATAAAGGGATTTTATGGTTGAACGGATTATTGAGTTTTGTGCACGCAATCGTTTTATTGTGTTGCTTTTTGTGCTCGGGTTTTCTTTCATGGGCTATATGGCCTTGAAGAATACCCGTATGGACGCATTGCCTGACATTTCAGACACTCAGGTCATTGTGTATACGACCTGGATGGGACGTTCGCCCGATCTCATCGAAGATCAAGTCACGTATCCTATTGTAACTGCATTGTTGTCAGCACCAAAAGTAGTAGCTGTGCGGGGATTTTCTGATTTTGGCTTTTCTTATGTCTACATCATTTTTGAGGATGGTACGGATATTTATTGGGCGCGAAGTCGGGTCTTGGAATACATGAGTCAGCTGTCTGGAAAATTGCCCGAAGGAGTGACTCCTCAATTGGGCCCTGATGCGACACCGGTGGGTTGGATTTATCAATACGCCTTGGTGGATGACAATGGCAAGCATAACCTGGCTGAGTTACGCACATTTCAGGATTGGTATTTGCGCTATTGGTTAAGAGCGGTTCCTGGGGTGTCTGAAGTAGCCAGTGTGGGAGGTTTTGTCAAGCAATACCAAGTCAATTTGGATCCAGTCAAAGTCCTTGCCTACAACCTATCGGTTCCTGAGATTGTTGAAAAAATTCGTATGAGTAATAACGACACCGGTGGTCGAGTCATTGAGTTTTCGGGCGTGGAGTACATGATTCGTGGTCGCGGATACATTAAGTCTACTGAGGATATTGAAAAAATTGCCGTGGGCACCAATGCCAATGGCACACCGATTTTACTGCGTGATGTCGCCACAGTACAACTTGGCTCGGACATGCGCCGCGGGGTGGTCGATTTAAATGGCCAAGGCGAAGCCGTGGGCGGTATTGTCATCATGCGCTTTGGGGAAGACGTGCTGCAAGTAATTGGTCGCATCAAGGATAAATTGAAAGAATTAGCTTCAGCCATCCCGGAAGGTATAAAAATGGTTACTGTGTATGATCGCAGTAATCTCATTAGAGAAGCGATTTCCACCGCCAATTGGAACTTGATTGAAGAGCTCGTCGTGGTTGGGTTACTCATTATTGTGTTTTTAGGTCATTTTCGTTCCGCACTCATTCCTATTATTACCTTGCCACTGGCGATTTTGATTTCGTTTATCCCCATTTATTTCTTACATGTCGGACTGAATATCATGTCCATTGGTGGCATTATTGTCGCCATCGGTGATATGGTCGATGCGGCCATCATCATGGTCGATAATGCCCATAAACGCTTAGCGGATTGGGAAGCAAAAGGAAGTCCAGGCGATCGCACCCAGGTGTTAATCGATTCGGCGAAAGAAGTAGGGCCTGCGATTTTTTCATCCCTTTTGGTCATTGCCATCTCCTTCATGCCTGTTTTTACCTTGGAAGCTCAAGAAGGGCGGCTGTTTTCGCCCTTGGCTTATACCAAGAACTTGGCCATTTTCATGAGTGCCTTACTCGCCATCACCTTAATTCCTGTCCTATTGCCTCTTTTGGTGCGTGGTCGAATCATCCCTGAACAAAAACATCCGATTACGCGGTGGATGCAAGCCATGTACGCGCCCGTGTTGAGGCTTGCTTTGAGATATCGCCAATTTGTGGTGGGAATTGCCATTGTATTGGCTATGGCCACCATTCCTCTTTATAAACTCATTGGCTCTGAATTCATGCCCCCTCTTTATGAAGGGACGATTTTGTATATGCCGGTTACTTTACCAGGTATTTCAGTCACTCAAGCGACGGCTTTACTTCAAGAAATGGATAAGAAATTAAAAGCATTTCCAGAGGTGGCACACGTTTTTGGCAAGACGGGAAGAGCCGAAACGTCCACCGACCCTTCTCCATTTAATATGATGGAAGTGATTGTGGAGTTAAAGCCTAAAGAATTTTGGCGCAAAGGAGTGACTTATGAAAGCCTGGTGAAAGAGATGGATGAAGCGTTGCAATTCCCAGGTGTGAGTAATGCCTGGACCATGCCCATTAAAGCGCGTAATGACATGCTCACCACAGGCATTCGAACGGCCGTAGGGATTAAAATTTTTGGCCCAGACATTAAAAAGATTGAAGCCATTGGCAAAGAAATTGAAATGGTGGCCAAAGAAGTAAAGGGCACAAGTAACGTCTATGCAGAGCGGGTGGCTGGAGGCTACTTCCTTGATTTTCAAATTAATCGGGACCAGTTGGCTCGCTATGGTTTAACCATTATGGATGTTAATCGCATCATTGAATCGGCCGTTGGTGGTGAAAACATTGCCACCACGATTGAAGGGCGTGAGCGCTACCCAGTGAATGTGCGTTATTTGCGGGAATTACGCGACGACCCTGACAAGCTCAATCGTATTTTAGTCAAAACACCCAGTGGTGCGGAGGTACCTGTCGCGCAATTGGTGACTTTAACGTTTCGTTCAGGACCTGCTATGGTTCGCGATGAGAATGGCATGCTAGCAGGTTATGTGTTCATTGACATCAGTGGCCGGGACATTGGCGGCTATGTGGAGGAGTTAAAGCAAGCGGTCAACGCCAAAGTGAAATTGCCACCAGGTTATACGTTGGCATGGTCAGGTCAGTACGAGTTCATGCAACGGGTCTATGAGCGACTTAAAATTTTTGTGCCACTGACCTTGGCCATCATTTTTGTCTTATTTTACTTTACCTTCCGCACCATCACCGAGACCTTGATGGTGATGTTAGGCGTTCCCTTTGCTTTATTTGGCGGCTTTTTACTGCTTTATGTATTAGGGTACAACATGAGTATTGCTGTTTGGGTGGGGATGATTGCACTTGCTGGTGTTGCGGCTGAAACCAGTGCGGTGATGCTCGCTTACCTTGATTCCGATTACAATGAACAAAAAGAAAAGGGATTACTCAAAACCTTCCCGGATTTAATTCAAATGGTACAGCTTTGTGCGGTGTCCCGCATTCGTCCCATGGCCATGGCGGGTCTTGCTAACATCATTGGCCTATTACCGGTGATGTGGGCTACAGGCATTGGGGCTGATGTGATGAAGCGTCTTGCAGCACCCATGGTCGGTGGGGTTTTTTCTGCCCTTTTACTGACCTTAATTGTGATTCCTGTGGTTTATGTGATGTGGCGTTGGCAAGTGGATTTGAAAAAAACAGACTTAACGGAGGCAAGATGAAATTAACTTTTTTAGGAGCGACAGAGACGGTTACTGGTTCTAAATATCTTTTGACCGTTGGTTCTAAAAAAATCCTGATTGATTGCGGTCTTTTTCAAGGCTACAAAGAATTACGATTACGCAACTGGGCGCCATTGCCTATTGCCCCTCATGATATTCATGCAGTGATTATCACTCATGCCCATATTGACCACACGGGTTATTTGCCCTTATTAGTAAAAAACGGATTCCAAGGCAAAATTTATGCAACACCGGGTACCAAAGCACTGTGTTCCATTTTGTTACCCGACAGTGGTCATCTGCAGGAAGAAGAAGCTCGCTTGGCCAATAAGTATGGATTCTCCAAGCACCAACCTGCTCTTCCTCTTTATACTGAAAAGGAAGCTCGGACGGCATTGCAGTATTTTGAAACCATTGATTTTGATACCCCGCATCAAGTGTTTCATGATTTCAGTTTTGAGTATCATCGTGCCGGTCACATCGTCGGTGCGGCCATGGTCAAAATAAAAACCCAAAAGGGTTCCATTGTGTTTACCGGAGACATTGGTCGTCCGCATGATCCCGTCATGAAAGCCCCTGCCTTCATTCAAGAAACCGATTATCTGGTGATGGAATCGACCTATGGCGACCGATTGCATGATGCCACAGATCCTTTGCCTCAAATGGCTCAGGTGATTAATCAAACCGTTAAACGAGGGGGCTCAGTCGTTATTCCTGCGTTTGCAGTAGGGCGTGCGCAAAGTCTTCTTTATTTTATTTATGAACTGAAACGACAAGAGCAAATTCCCAAAGACCTTCCTGTCTTTTTAGACAGCCCCATGGCCATTGATGCCACTCATTTACTCTGCACTTATAAAGAAGACCACCATTTAACTGCAGAACAATGTCGTGGTTTATGCCGTGTTGCCACCTATGTGAACACACCTGAGGAGTCCAAGGAGATTGACAGGCATCACATGCCGCAAATCATCATAGCGGCCAGCGGCATGGCGCAAGGCGGCCGCATTCTGCATCATTTAAAAGCCTTTGCGCCTAATCCTAAAAATACCCTACTTTTTACTGGCTTTCAGGCGGGTGGCACTCGTGGTGCTCGAATTGTGAATGGGGAGAGACAAGTCAAAATTCATGGAAACCTTATTCCGATACAAGCCCAGGTCGTGGTTATGAGCAGTACGTCAGCCCATTCTGACTATTTGGAATTGTTAGAATGGCTAAAACATTTTGCTCGTCCACCCAAAAAAGTCTTTATCACCCATGGTGAGCTCCACAGTGCTCAATCGCTAAAAGAGAGAATTGAGAAGCAATTAGGGTTTTCTTGCACTATTCCTTCTTATCTGCAAACGGAGGAGTTGTTGTGAGTAAGAAAACCTCTCATGGGCTTCGTTTAAAGCATTTAGGGATTAAAACCTACCATGAGGCCATTATTTACATGCGAGAGGATTGCCATGTCTGTCATTCGGAAGGATTCGAAGTACAGACTCGTATCCAAGTGACTTTAGGTCAACACTCTATTATAGCCACCCTTAATGTGGTGACCTCAGAGCTACTTCAGCCTGGTGAGGCTGGTTTGTCAGATTACGCCTGGGATACTTTACAGGGCAAAGAAGGCGATGAAATTCAGGTCTCTCATCCAAAACCCTTGGAATCCTTAAGCTATGTGCATACCAAGATTTATGGCAATGAGCTGTCTTTTGAGCAAATGAAAGTGATTATTGATGATGTGTTAAGCGGTCGACTTTCTGATGTACAAATCTCCGCTTTTCTAGCGGCAAGTGCCTCAGGACGTCTCACCAGTACGGAAGTCATGAAGCTCACCAAAGCCATGATAGACAGTGGTGATCGCTTATCTTGGCCTTCACCGCTGGTCGTTGATAAACATTGTGTGGGAGGATTGCCGGGAAATCGCACGACCCTGATTGTAGTTCCCATCGTGGCCGCCTTTGGATTGATGATTCCAAAAACCTCATCGCGTGCCATTACATCACCCGCGGGGACTGCGGATACCATGGAGACTTTAGCTCCAGTCCACTTAAGTCCCCAAAAGATGCGCCAAGTGGTTGAACAAGAAAACGGCTGTATCGTATGGGGTGGGGCTGTGAGTTTAAGTCCTGCTGATGACGTGCTCATCCGAGTGGAACGAGCCATAGATTTAGATAGTGAGGGGCAATTAGTGGCTTCCATTCTTTCTAAAAAAATTGCAACAGGTGCCACACATGCGGTCATTGATATTCCCGTAGGACCTACTGCCAAAGTGAGGAATCAGTCTATGGCGCTCCTTCTGAAACAATTGCTTGAGGAGGTAGGCAAACAGTTAGGGCTTGTTGTCCATACTTTATTGACCGATGGTTCACAACCGGTAGGATATGGCATTGGCCCATCATTAGAAGCTCGCGATGTATTGGCGGTGTTGCAAGGATTGCCTGATGCACCCAATGATTTGCGTGAACGAGCGTTGACGCTTGCGGGTGCTGCGTTAGAGTGTTCTTCGAAAGTACAACCGGGTTTAGGGAAATCCATTGCGAAGCAATTATTGGAAAGTGGACAAGCCTTTAAGAAATTTCAGGCCATTTGTGAGGCTCAGGGTGGGATGAGGGAATTGACAAAGGCACGTTTTACTCATCCTGTTGTGGCTGCAAAGGCAGGAAAAGTCTCCCTCATTGATAATCGAAAGCTTGCAAAAATTGCCAAGCTTGCTGGTGCGCCAAAATCGAAATCGGCGGGTATTGACCTCCATGTCCATGTCGGCGAATCCGTTGAACAAGGTGAGCCTTTGTTTACAATTCATTCGGAGTCTTCAGGGGAGCTCCATTACGCCTGTGATGTTTTACGTGACAAACAAGACGTAATTCTTTTAGGAGAAAGCCCTTGAAGCCCTTATTATTTTCATTATTTGACTCATCAGAAATCGCCAGACGATTACAAGAAGTTCTGCAAGTGGACGTGGGGGATGTGACTTTTCATCGCTTTCCAGACACGGAGTGGTACTTAAAAATCAATTCAGAGGTTAATAATCGCAGTCTTATGGTGGTGGACAGCTTAAACGAGCCGGATGAAAAAATACTCCCTTTGTTGTTTTTTGCCAAAACGGCTAAAGAGTTAGGGGCTCGAAAAGTTGGCTTGATTGCTCCTTATCTTTCCTATCTACGTCAAGATAAACGCTTTCATCAGGGTGAGGGGATTACTTCACGTTATTTTGCACAGATGTTATCCAGTTCATTCGATTGGTTGATGAGCATTGATCCGCATTTACACCGTTATCACTCGTTAGATGAAATCTACTCGATCCCCACTTTTGTTTTGCATGCCACATCGATGATTGCTACATGGATTAAACATCATGTTCCTAAGCCAATTCTAATTGGTCCTGATATGGAAAGTGAACAGTGGGTTGCCGACATTGCAGAAAAAGGCTCTTTTCCTTATGCAATTTTGGAAAAGATTCGGCGTGGTGATAAAGAGGTGGCTATTTCAATGCCATTCATCCCTGAACTTGAATCCTCAACTCCTGTTTTAGTGGATGACATCATTTCCACTGCCAGAACCATGATAGAAACGGTAAAACAATTGCAACAAACTGGGGTTAAGTCAGTCATTTGTATTGGTGTGCATGCACTTTTTGCAAAAGAGGCTTATTCCCTGTTATCGGGGATAAAAGGCGTGCAAACCATCACGTGTAACACCATCCGTCATGCAACCAATGCGATTGACGTGAGTGATTTGATTGTGGAGATTTTGGTAAAAAATAAGTTCGCCAAGGTGTTAAAAAAATAAGATGAACAAGTGTTTTTTATTTACAAGGAGCGTCGCATGTCGTTTTTTAAAACAATCAGGGTCATTGGGATTTTCATTGGGCTAGGTTTGGTGAGCTTCTTTTTGAGCTCTTGTGAGGGTGCCGTGAAACAGAGTTCACAAGAGGTGAAAGGAGGCTACGGAGGACACAGCGCGGGTGGGCATGGTGGTCATGGCGGCGCTGGGCATTAAGATACTCGCTGTCTTGGTAAATCAAGTTAAAGCGTACTCACAGAGCAGAGAGAGCAAACCATGAAACACAACCATCACCAAGGGCATACCCATACCGACAAAGAGCCTACTTGCTGTCACAAAGAGCATGGCCTCCACAAGCGGCAAGACACGGCTTCTAAAACCGATGGTGCCGTTATCTATACGTGTCCCATGCATCCAGAAATTCGCCAATCAAACCCTGGCATTTGCCCGATTTGTGGTATGACTTTAGAACCGGAATCGATAACTACTGAGGAGGGAGCGAGCCCTGAGTACCTCGACATGAGATGGCGATTTTGGGTAGGGTTGGTTCTTACTTTTCCTATTGTATTGTTGGAAATGGGAGCCCATGGATTTGGGCATTTCATCTCTGCCAATATCTCAAACTGGATTCAATTGCTATTAGCCACACCTGTGGTATTGTGGGGTGGTTGGCCTTTTTTTGTGCGTGGTTGGCACTCTCTAAAAACGCGCCAATTAAACATGTTTACTCTAATTGCCATGGGCATTGGGGTGGCTTGGGCTTATAGTGTAGTGGCTGTTCTGTTTCCTGGGATATTTCCCCTTGCCTTTCGCAGTCAATTCGGCACAGTGGCTGTTTATTTTGAGGCGGCGGCGGTGATTACGACTCTGGTCTTATTAGGGCAGGTGCTGGAATTAAAAGCACGAGAACAAACTGGCAGCGCCATCCGTGCCTTGCTGAAATTAGCTCCTGAAAGTGCCCATCGCATTAAAGAGGATGGCAGCGAAGAAGAGGTATCTCTTGATAAGGTGCACGTTGGCGATAAGCTTCGTGTTCGTCCTGGTGAAAAAATACCGGTGGATGGGGAAGTGCTGGAAGGACGAAGTTTTATCGATGAATCCATGGTGACCGGCGAGCCTATTCCTGTTACAAAAGAAGCGGGCGCCAAAGTGATTGGTGCAACAATCAATCAGACAGGCAGTTTTATCATGAAAGCCATGCATGTGGGCAGTGATACCATGCTGGCACGCATTGTCCAAATGGTCAGTGAGGCGCAACGAAGCCGTGCGCCGATTCAGCGATTGGCGGATACCGTCTCAGGTTGGTTTGTGCCGGCGGTGATTTTGGTTGCGGTGTTGTCTTTCATTCTGTGGGCACTGTTCGGCCCGCAGCCAGCCTTTAGCTATGGATTAATCGCTGCCGTTTCCGTACTCATCATTGCGTGTCCTTGCGCGTTAGGCTTAGCAACACCGATGTCCATCATGGTCGGAGTGGGAAAAGGCGCTCAGAGTGGCGTTTTGATTAAAAATGCTGAAAGCTTGGAGCGCATGGAAAAGGTCAATACGTTAGTGGTTGATAAAACAGGTACCCTAACGGAGGGGCGTCCTAAACTGACGCGTATTGTCACTGATGATGAGTTTGATGAAGAGGCCATTTTGACGTTTGCGGCGAGCATCGAACATCAAAGTGAGCATCCGCTCGCCACTGCCATTGTCATGGCAGCAAAAGAAAAACAATTGTCATTGGGGACGGTTGAAGATTTTGAAGCACCTACTGGAAAGGGAGTGATAGGTAAAGTAAATGGCCATCGTATTGCCGTTGGTAATGCACGATTAATGCAAGAGTATGGCAGTGATAAGCTTGCCCTTTTTGAAAAAGCCGATGAACTTCGCAGCAAAGGCGCATCAGTCATGTTCATGGCAGTGGATGGTAAAACGGTTGCTCTTTTGGTGGTGGAAGACCCCATTAAATCGACTACTCCTGAAACAATACGTGAGTTGCAGCAAAGCGGCATCGAAATGGTTATGCTCACCGGAGATAGTAAGAAAACAGCAGAAGCGGTGGCAGGTACCCTTGGTATTAAAAAAGTAGTGGCTGAAATCATGCCTGAAGATAAAAGCCGCATCGTGAGTGAATTAAGAGACAAAGGTTTAGTGGTTGCTATGGCGGGTGATGGGGTCAATGATGCCCCGGCCTTGGCAAAGGCGGACATTGGTATTGCCATGGGAACGGGTACTGATGTGGCCATCGAAAGCGCTGGTATTACCTTGTTACATGGGGATTTGCGTGGCATCGTTAAAGCGCGTCGTTTGTCAGAAATGACCATGAGCAACATTCGTCAAAATCTTTTCTTTGCATTTATTTATAATGTACTGGGTGTGCCCTTAGCTGCGGGGGTTTTATACCCACTAACTGGCTTACTCTTAAGTCCGATTATTGCAGCAGCAGCGATGGCACTGTCTTCTGTTTCGGTCATTGTTAATGCGCTGAGACTACGACGGATAAGGCTATGAACAAAAGATGAAAAAAACGGTTGTTAATAGAAAAAAAACAAAAGAGATCTATACTAATAGGAAGCAGTCGGTTGTTCATAAGGCAAAATCATGGTGTTCCCAGCTATTATGATTGTGGTTGGTATTGTCTTTCTAATCGGTGGTGCCTATTTAATTAAAAGCGTACTGCAACAAACGAGCCATTATCGTTGGCAGTGGCTCGTTTATCTTGTTTTTATTGGCGCATTTATTCTAAGTTATTCGGCCAGTATTTTTTATGGTCTCTTGGTTGATCCCCATTGTCTTAATTATTTTTATGGCAGTGTGTTTTTATTAGGCGCTACCTATGTTTATTTGTCTTGTCGTCTTATGACTAAGACCATTCAAAAGATGGAAGTAATGGATGATTTAAAAAATCGCTATGAACTATTAAGGCATCATGTCAAATACGATTCGCTGACTGGTTGCCATAACAGAGAGACTCTTTTTGAAATGTTGAACACACGGTTTCAGCAAATTAAGAGCAGTGATGGATGGGTTATTGTCCTTTTTATTGATATGGATAAATTTAAGGCGGTTAACGATCGTTATGGTCATGATGTGGGAGACAACACGTTGGCAGCATTTGGACAACTCCTAAGGCAGCGATTGCGAAAGGATGATATTGTGGCTCGTTATGGTGGTGATGAGTTCATCGCTGTGATGGAACACATCTCCTTGGATGAAGCGAAAAAGATTGCAGAAAATCTTATTACAGTAGCTAAGCAATCCTTCAAAAAAGGTATTTTATCGAAGCTTAATCTAGGCTGCTCCATTGGCATCACTCAGATGAATCCTCACTCGGCTTCAGTGAATAGCGTGATTAAAGAAGCGGATTTGGCGTGTTATGCGGCAAAGCAAAGAAAAATCAATGGTTCCGTTTGTGTCTATAATCCGATGCTTGCAACAAGGAACGATACGATTGATTTGGGTATTCATCAAATTGCCGAATAAAAAATGAAAACACACAAAACAGTCGTCTTACTGCAGTGCATTAAGCACGCTATTAGCGTGCTTTTCTGTTTTTTTGTTCTACCTCGTCAATTAATATACCACTCTTGTTTAATGGCATTGGGTGGGAGATACTAGAGAATAAAATAATAAAAAGAAGGGATTAATTCATGATTCATTTTCAGATGAAACGCACCATCCTATTGATGGTTTCTGTACTCCTTGTGGGCTGTTCTTATAATGCCAAGTTAACTCCTGAGGGAGAAAAAGTGACCCTTCTCCAATCAGGTAAGCCTTCCAAAGCCTGTGCTTTTTTAGGGGAAGTCAGAGCCTCCGATCGTAATGGCATGAGCCAATCCTATCAATCCCATGATCATTTGATTAAGGATGAATTAAATATCTTAAGAAATGAAGCAGCTCTATTAGGTGCTAACAGGGTTTTAGTGACTCAACATCAGCAAACTTATGAAGGCAATCCCAAAAATGATTTCGTAGCGGACCATTGGATGGTAGGTCGAGCATACCGATGTAAGACGAATTAAAAGTTATTTTGAATCTTATTATTTATGGAAATTAATTCTATGAAGTGGTTTTTTGGTTGGGTGATGCTTCTATTACTGTGTTCCTCTCTGGCTACAGCAGGCAACGTATTAACCCTTCAAGAAATAACTCAAATTGCTCTAGCGAACAACAAGGATTTAAAAGCAGCCCGTTATACTGTTTCTATCGCCAAGGCGCGTTTAATCCAAGCAGGTCTTTGGCCTAATCCAAGTCTTAATCTTTCCAATAACGACGATCGCTTATTTAATGACGAAGGGGAATATTCACGCAGTGCTGGTTTTAGCCAAGCATTTCCTATTTCAGGACGTATTGCAAAACAAAAGACAGTGGCGCGCTTGGATGTGTTAAAAGCCATGGCAGAAATTAGGGAAGCAGAGCGTCAATTAAGTAGCAAAGTAGCGAATGCGTATTATGCTGCTGTGATTACCGAGCGTCGCATGCAACAGGTGAATTACTTATTACGGATAAACCACGAGCTTGTTGATGTGATTCATAACCGTTATCACGCGGCTGAAATTTCAAAGCTGGATGACAATGCAGCACGCATTGAGTATCTGAGGATTGGACAAGAAAAACATCTTTTGCATAGTTTTAGTATCAGTCAATATGCCCTACTGAATCAATTGATGGGGCGGAAAGCCAATTCTCCTTTATCTCTTAAGAGGGATGTCATCACAGGTAAAAAACTTCCTGAGTTAGCCTTCTTAAAAACATTAGCCCTTAAAAATCGTCCTGATCGTCAGGCCATCGCTTTATCGATTCATCGTGCCAATGCCGACAGGCGTTTGGCAAAAGCCGAGCGTTTTGCGGATTGGACGGTAGGGCTTGGTGTTCAACAAGATAAAATTGTGGTGGAAGAGGGACCACCCCAACCCGCTGATCGCACCTTGGGGGTCACGCTTTCTGTGCCTCTTCCTCTTTTAAATCGTAATCAGGGGCGAATTTTAGAAGCCAGTCACACAGGAACTCAAGCGATGATGGCATTACGTGCCTTGGATTTAGTTATTGAAACTGAAATAGCCAGTAACTATGCCCAACTGAAAGCACTTCAAATGAGTCTTAGGGAAACGCAAACTGTTTCTCTTAAATTAGCAGTTGAGAATGTCAAACTGGCACGTGATTCTTATGAGAGCGGACAAATTTCTTTTTTGAATGTATTGCAAGTGCAAAAACAACAAAATGATTTGCAAACAACTTATCTCAATACTTTAGAAAAGTATTTGCAAGTGTATGTGGCTTTATGTACGGCTATTGGTCCAGGTAAAACCAATGGGTTTTGCTCTTATTTAGCGTATCAAAGGAATGGGGATAGCAAATGAGATGGTGGCAGCAAATGAGAAGGATGGCATTAATTAGTCTGTTTCTTAGTCTACTCTTTCCTATTCAAGGGTGTTTTGCCCATGGAGAAGAAATTGAAGTGAGCGAGGGAGGAGCCAAAGGCCCCGTTCATTTAACACCAGCACAAACTAAAATGCTTGACATCAAGGTGGTGGAAGCAACCAATCGCCCCATGGCGCAAATGCTTGGTTTAAATGGCCAAATTCAATTGTTACCTGATGCCCAAGCCGATGTCAGTATTCGGATTAGTGGGAGCGTGACCGCCATTGATGTGAATTTAGGGGATAGCGTCAAGGCAGGGCAACGTCTAGCCACAGTGCAATCACGATTAGTGGGTAATCCTCCACCAAGTGTTGCGGTCACAGCTCCCATTGCAGGCATCATTGATGCCAGGAATATCAATTTGGGCCAAGCGGTTGAGCCGAACACGGTTCTTTTTCACATCAGTAATCGCGATAAATTATTAGTCGTAGCCCAAGTGTATGAAGAAGATTTAGGTAAGGTTAAGGTAGGGCAAGAAGTGACTATTCATGCCTTAAGTTACCCAAAGAAGGTTTTTGCAGGACAAGTAACTTTAATTGAACCCAATCTTGACTCCTTAACTCGTACCGTGAATGTGCGCATCACCTTGGATAATGAAGAGAAACTCCTAAAGCCCGGGATGTTTGTACGCGCCAACGTCATTTTAGCTCGTAATGAGGCAGCACTTGCCGTACCTAACGCGGCTCTTTTACAGGCGGATAATCAGCAATTTGTTTTTGTTCAAAATGGGGACACGTATGACCGCGTCGTTGCTCAAGTAGGTGCTGTGGATGATGACTACTCAGAAATTACGGATGGTTTAGTGCCAGGCGACCTTGTTGTGACGCAGGGCAACCGTGAACTTTATACACTGTGGCTTAGTGGTGGCAGTAAACCGAAAACAGGCGAAGAGGAGCATCATTAAATGTTTACTCATCTCATTGCCTGGTCACTGCATAATAGGCCATTAATCCTGGCCCAAACCCTGATTCTTTGTTTGTTGGGTGGCTATGCTTTAAAACAAATGCCCGCGGATGTTTTTCCCGAATTTGCCCCGCCACAAGTGGTGGTACAAACAGAAGCACCTGGTATGGCCACGCAAGATGTGGAAACACTGGTGACTTACCCCTTAGAAAGTGCCATTAATGGGACACCGGGGGTAGCCAGTGTTCGCTCCAAAACCTCGGTAGGATTATCTACAATTACTATTGTGTTTGATGACAAGACGGATATTTATCGCAATCGTCAACTAGTTAATGAGCGCATTCAACAAGTAGTCAATCGACTTCCTCCAGGAGTGAATTCCCCAACTATGGTTCCTGTGACTTCAGCGGTTGGATGGTTGATAAAATATGCCCTGGTGAGTCGAACCGCAAGCCCTGAACTGCTTCGCACCATTTCCGATTGGACCATTCGCCCACGCATCCTGGCTCTTGGTGGGGTGGCTGCAGTGGTTTCTACTGGTGGGGAAGTGAAACAGTATCAAGTCCAATTGGATCCACAACGCATGCTGGCTTATGGCATCACAGTGGAAGAAGTGCGTCAAGCGTTAGCGGCAGGGAATCAAAACGTGCCTGGCGCGTTTGTCCATCAGGCTGGTACTGAATTCGTAGTGAGTACCATTGGGCGTATTAAAACACTGGATGATATTAAGAAAACATTGATTGTGGTGCGTAATGGAGCGCCTATTACTATTAACAACGTGGCCACTGTGACCTTTGGTGGTGAAATTAAACGAGGTGATGGCACTTATAATGCAGAAAATGCTGTGATTGGTACGATTTCCAAAATCTATGGAGCGGACACCGTAACCACGACTGATAAAGTGGAGCAAGCGTTAGCGGAAATTAAACACACACTGCCTGCGGGTGTTGAATTAGTGACGGATGTGTTTCGCCAAGCCAATTTCATTGAATCAGCTATACATAACTTGACTAAGGCGCTGATTGAAGGAGCCATCATTGTCATTGCGGTGTTGTTCCTTTTTTTAATGAATTGGCGAGCTTCCTTCATTACATTTCTTTCCATGCCGATATCTTTTATTGTCGGTATCTTGGTCCTTTACTATTTTGGTTTTGGTATTAACTCCATGACTTTAGGGGGGATGGCGATTGCAATAGGTGAGGTGGTGGACGATGGCATTATCACTGTTGAAAACGTGGTGCATCGCTTAAGGTTGAATCGTTTGACAGAAAAGCCCTTGCCTGCCATTGAAATTGTTTTTGATGCGGTTTTGGAAATTCGAAGCTCTGTGGTTTATGCCACCATTATCATTAGTTTGGTGTTTTTGCCCATTTTCTTTTTATCAGGTATTGCTGAGCGAATTTTTAGCCCGTTGGCTATTGCCTATATTGCCTCGGTATTAGGTTCGCTCGTTGTTTCTATCACGATGGTGCCAGCCCTTTGTTATATTCTATTAGTCAGAAAAGCTGAGAAAAAACAGGATGTTAAGGTGGTGGTACATGCGTTATCTCAAGAGGAACGTTATCATTTAACGGAAGAAGAAGTAGTCAAACACGCGCAATCTGAAACTCGTTTTGTGATTTGGTTAAAAAAACATTTTTTAACGGGATTAAATTGGTCTTTGGCACATTGTAAAACAGTCGTTGCTATGTCAGGTGCCGCATTTATTTTTTCTTTGGCTTTGCTTCCTTTTTTTGGCACCTCTTTTTTACCTGAGTTTCATGAGGGCAATTTTATTATCGTAATGAGTACTCTTCCTGGGACTTCATTGGATGAATCCATGCGATTAGGCAAACAGGTCAGTAAAACTTTGCTCAAGTATCCACAAGTCCTCTCCATTGCTCAACGTGCAGGGCGCAGCGAACTGGATGAGGATGCGCTGCCACCTAATATCAGTGAATTTGATGTACGTCTTAATTTTGACAAAGACAAAAGCATGTCGCCTGATGAGTTATTGCGTCGTATTCGAGCGGATCTAGCGAATATCCCAGGAGCGCTGTTTAATGTGGGTCAATTTATTGCTCATCGTATGGATGAAGTGCTGTCGGGGGTCAGAGCACAAGTGGCGGTGAAGCTTTTTGGTGATAATCTTGCGACATTAAACGAACTGGGTCAATCGGTCGAAACTATATTAAAAACCGTACCAGGAATAGTGGATGTTAATAAAGAGCAACAAATTAATGTACCCCAGTTGGTCATTACCATTGACCGCGAAAAAGCAACGCGTTATGGCATTAATGTGGGGCAAATTTCTGAGGATGTTCAAGTTCTTTTGAATGGCGTGACGGTATCCAGTATCCTCGAAGGGCAGCGAACGTTTGATTTGTATTTGCGAATGAGTGAAACAGGGCGAGACAGTGTTAAAGCCATTCAAAACATGCTGATTGACGCTCATGGAACGGAGAATCAGAAAACTAAAATTCCTTTGCGTGCGGTAGCTGAAATTCGCCTAGAACCCCAGCCTTTTGCGATTAATCGGGAAAACGTGCAGCGTGTCTTGGTGATTGCTTTTAATGTGCAAGACCGCGATTTAGGCAGTGTGATTCAAGAAGTGCAACAACGGGTTAAGGAAAAGGTTACATTGCCCAGTGGTTATTTCATTCAGTATGGTGGTCAGTTTGAAAGTCAGCAACAAGCCTCTCGCGTGATTATTCTTTTTGGTGCATTGGCTATTTTCATTATGTTGATTCTTCTTCATAAAGCGTTTGGTACATTCCGTGAAGCGTTATTGGTCATGTTTAATTTGCCGCTCGCTTTGATTGGTGGCGTGATTTCTTTGTTTCTTGCGAGTGGAAATATGAGTGTGGCGGCTATGATTGGTTTTATCACCTTATTTGGAATCGCGGCACGTAATGGGATTATTTTAGTGAGCCACTACAATCAATTGCGTGTCCAGGGACAACCACGTGAGCAAGTGGTCATTCAAGGAACCCTCGATCGCTTAGTGCCCGTACTAATGACCGCCGCAACAGCAGCACTTGGCTTAATTCCTTTGTTATGGGGTTCGCCTGCAGGAAAGGAACTTGAGCGTCCTTTAGCTCAGGTGCTTTTGGGAGGACTATTTACCTCCACGTTTTTAAATATGTTTGTAGTACCTACGGTGTATAATGCTATTGAAGTATGGCGAGAACAGCGGATGCAATTCAATAAAACGGAACAAGGAGAAAGAACATGAAGCACGTTACTTTGAAACAAAAAAGCCATTTTTGGTTGGGGCTTATCACTAGTGTTTTGTTGGTTTGTGGGTATTCTCAAGCAATGGCTGATTCCACTGAAGAGCCTACACAATCCATTCCCAAAACGATTCCAGCCATTTGGGAGGCTGTAGATAAGCATGCGGCATCCATTAATCAAGTGCTCAGTAGTGATGATTTAACGACCATACACCAGCATGCGTTTGCCATTCGTGATTTAGTCAACGCATTACCTGCGTTAAGCAAGGATTTGTCAGAGGAACAGAAAAAATCACTACAGCAAAATCTAAGCTATGTCAGTCAATTGGCCACTCGTCTTGATAAAACAGGCGATGCCAATGATAAAAAAGGAACTGAAACCAACTGGCAAAAATTACAAAAAGTATTGGCGCAGCTGCGTGCTTTGTATCCTTCAGGTGTCCCTAATTAATCAAGGAATGAGTCATGATGTAGGGTATTGTGCATGATTTGTTGTCGATTACGGTCGCCTTAAGTAAGGAGGCTGCAGACGTAAATGGCCCTATTCGAGGCACAGACATCATGACTTACAAAACGACTAGTGGATTTTAGCTCCTATTGAGCAAGGTTCGATTTTTATGCATTAATTTGGTTTTAAATCCAAGGTAATGACATCGTCCACTTTCCCACTTTTGGGAATGATAGTCACCGTGCCTTTTGTAAAAGAGCCAATCTGATAGCGTTCTTCTTCTAGGGTCACGGGGTTCCCTTTTTGATCCCGTGCCGAGGATAAATCCGCAACTTTGGCTAACTCTTCAAGAGTAATCGAGGAGCCGCGATATATGTGTTTCGTTTGGTTTGTAGTGTCAGTGGTTTCAGTGGTTCCATGACCCAAGGTCACAAAGGATATGGCGAGCATGGTTAATAAATACAATATAAAATTGATTTTTTTCATGAGATTCATCCTAATCAAAAGAGGTATTACCATAATAGATTATCTACTGCGCAACAACAAACGGTTAAGACTGGATTATTTATTATTTAATCTCCCTATCACTTTCTTGAGCAGTCGTTGACTTTAGGTCTTGTCCATATCAGTCATCCGATGGAGAGAAAATTTTTGTAAAAATCTTATCCCTAGTCCACAATAGGTAAAGAGATGGCTGATTCAAGATGGTGGTGACGCATGGACAAGCAAGACATCGACTTGCCTTATCAAATAGGGCTTGATTTTTTTTCTTATCAACTGGATTGTTGGCAGCGTTCTATTTTGTTTTGCGATACTTTACGTGAACGCGCCAATAATATGATGGAGCACGAACAACAAGGGTTGCCACCACTGCTTAATTTCAAATATGAATTAGTTTTGGATGGGAAATCATTGGAACCCAAAACGAATTATGCCTTGGTTAAAATTCTTGAAGTCGGTGATGTGTGCTTTGAGGAATGTTTTGATCCTCAGGCTCATCCAGTTATTATTGTGGATCCCAGATCAGGCCATGGGCCAGGGATTGGTGGTTTCAAACGGGACTCTGAAGTGGGCATCGCATTACATAGTGGTCATCCTGTGTATTTTGTTATTTTTTATCCTAATCCTGTGCCTCATCAAACGCTCGCCGATGTCCTGATGACTTTGCGCCATTTTGTTGAAAAAGTCCAAGCCTGGCATGAAGGCAAAGCCCCCATTCTTTATGGCAATTGTCAAGCCGGTTGGATGCTGGCCTTATTGGCTTCTGATTGTATGGGATCGGTTGGCTTGACGGTCATGAATGGCTCACCGGTTTCTTATTGGTCCAACAGCGAAGAAGAAGCCAATCCCATGCAGTTATTGGGTGGACTCTTGGGTGGTTCCTGGAGTGCTCGCTTTCTATCGGATTTAAAAGAAGGGATATTGGATGGGGCGTGGTTGGTCTCTAATTTTGAGTTACTCAATCCCACCACGGCTATTTGGGATAAGTATTATGGCTTATTTGATGAAGTTGATGCAGAGCGAGAACGATTCTTGGAGTTTGAACGCTGGTGGAATGGGTTTTATCAATTCAGTCAAGAAGAGATAATGGCCACAGTGAATAATCTTTTTATTGGCAATCAACTAGAGCGCGGTGAAATGCGGATTCATAAAGGATGCGTTTACGATTTGAAACGCATTCAAAGCCCTATTGTTCTCTTTGCTTCCCAAGGCGATCTAATTACCCCACCGAGGCAGGCTTTACATTGGATAAGAACGATTTATCCTACAACTCAAGCATTGAAGAAGGCCAAACAGCGAGTGGTGTATCTCCTTCATCCTTCCGTTGGGCATTTAGGAATCTTTGTGTCGGCTAAGGTCGTTCGTTTGCACCATCGTGCTATTTTGGAGCATAGTAATGCCATTGAGCAATTGCAGCCAGGGCTTTATGAAATGATAATCGTTAACCCAACGGGCGATCCCGATTGCAGTAAAGAACAATATCATGTGCGTTTTGAAGCGCGCGAACTTACAGAACTTTGCGCAACGAGCTCCACGCAACCGTTTGACAAGGTTCGTCAAACATCCGAAGCCAATGACTCAATTTATCAAAAAGTTATCCAACCTTCTGTGCAGAGCTTAAGTAACCCTTTTTTATCCTGGTGGCTTGAGAAAACGCATCCCATGCGCCTAAGTCGCTATGTGTTTTCTGAAAAAGTGAATCCGCTGATGAAAGCAATCGAACTATTAAGCCCACCCATTCAAGCCAATCGCCGCATGGCTACACAGAGCAATTGCTTTAAAAAAATAGAGCATGGTGTTGCGCAGATGATGAGGGATTCATTGGAATCCTCCCGAATAATGCGTAATGATGTGATGACCAATTGGTTTGAAGCCCTTTATAAGGATCCCGATTAACAGGCGAGGACGTTAATTCATGGAGCGTATGGCATCAAACTCCTCGTCAAGCTCCATTTCATTTTCTAAGTCCCTGGCTTCATGAACCTCTGTCTCATCAAAAAGAGGTTTAGTTTCTCTAGCTTTTTCTTCGTAGTCATTCTCTGCAAAACAATCCTTAGTATTCATAACAATTCCTTCAAAATGATTTTCCTTGTCCTTGCCAACGACTAGAAACACCCAGGTTTATTGTTGCTATTTTAATCTCAGACATTTAGCATAATGGATAACAATTCAATTGACAAAAATAAGAAAATAAAAAGGGACAACAGAATAGCCAATTCGCTATTTTTTGTAGGAAGAAATGAGGGAAGGAGATGTTGGTTCCTCAAACTAAACTAAGGAGCACATCGACCATGATAGAAATTATCCCCAATTGGCACCCCATTTTTGTTCATTTTACCGTGGCCTTATTTACTGTTTCGGTGATTTTTTATGCCTTAATCTATTTCGCCTCTAATACTCGATGGAAAATCAACCCGTTTATTGTCGAATTGGAAATCGTAGTGCGTTGGTGTTTATGGCTGGCCGCATTGAGCACGATTGCCACTGTGTCCGCTGGGTTTTATGCTTTTTATACAGTGAAACATGGGGCTATGGCGCATGCCGTAAAAGTGATTCACCGCAACTGGGCACTAGCTACTGCAAGTGCCATTTTACTTGTGGCTTTCTGGATGGTTTTGCGTTATATTAAACACCAAAAACCGACGCTGCTCTTCTTAATGGCTTTATTCCTTGTCCAGGTGTTGTTGCTCACAACAGCTTGGTATGGTGCGGAATTAGTCTATCGGTATGGGTATGGTGTTTTGCCTGTCACAGCAGAAAAGACGGTATCGCCGCATTAATACGATTTTTATGGAAGGATGGAAACATGTTACAAAAGGATTTGCGTTGTTCAATCAGGAATTATTACTTTATTTTTTCCTTTTTACTGCTTAGTTCTTCTGCATTGTTTGCCCAGCATGAGCAACATGGTGCCTCAACACAACCGTTAACTTCACCGAAAACTACATCGTCTCAATCGAAACCTGCACAATACAAAATGGAACAACCTACCACTAAAAAACAATCTCCTAAAGCGGTGACGCCTCTAACTATTACAGGTGGAGCAAAGCGTACGGTTAATTTGGTGGTTGCTTATAAAACGGTGAATTTTGCAGGCAAACCGAGACGCGCCATTGCTGTTAATGGGCAAATTCCAGCACCGACTTTGCATTTTAAAGAAGGGGATGATGTCACCATCAATGTATATAACCATTTGGATGAGGGAACGTCCATTCATTGGCATGGTCTTTTAGTCCCTTGGCAAATGGATGGAGTGGACGGGGTGAGTCAAAAACCAATTCCTCCGGGAGGCGTATTCCATTATCGCTTTAAGCTTTATCAAAGAGGAACCTATTGGTACCACGCCCATGCTAAGGTTCAAGAACAGGAAGGTTTGTACGGTACTTTTATTATTGATCCACCCAATCCTCCAAGTTATCACTACACCAAAGATTATGTGGTGGTGTTATCCGATTGGAGCAACACGCCCGCCGAACAAGTGCTTGCGAATTTAAAAAAAGACGGTGATTATTACGGTCCTCGATTTCCCCTACAACCCTCACTCATGAAGTTTCTTCATGATTATCGTAAAGCCTCTCCCGAAGAGCGTAAAAAATTAATCGCTGATTATAAAATGATGCAACAAATGCGCATGAGTATTTATGACTTAAGTGACGTGGCTTACGATGCCTATTTATTAAATGGTCAGCCTAAATCTCATCCTTGGACTGCTCCTGTGAAGGTAGGGGATAGGGTGCGGCTACGTTTCATTGGCGCAGGTGCAAGTACCATCTATCGTGTTAAAATTCCTGATGCCAAAGTGGAGATGGTGCACATTCAAGGAAATGATGTGGTCCCTTATCCCATTGAGGATTTTTGGATTGCACCGGGTGAAACCTATGATATCCTGGTGACCATTCAAAAAAACAGGCCTTATATTATTTATGCCGAGTCGATTGACACGCTGGGCAAAGCGTATGGGGCCTTAGTGACTCATCCTAATCAAGTCGTCAATTATCAGGACGTGACTCCTTTCCCTGAACCACTTCCTGTCACAAGAGAAATGATGGCCAACATGATGCAGTCTATGAATAGCGGGGCAATGGATGGAAACCAACTGCATGGTTTGATGAACAAAAATAAATCATCAACGGCAATGAAACCCTCCATGACCATGCCTTCGCACTCTCAATCAATGAGCTCGCAAAGCGCTAATCACTCCATGTCCTCCATGACTGCCCAAAAGAAAATGGACAATGCATCCAATCATTCCGCTCACACCTCATCAATGAAGTCCAAATCCTCATCGACCTCGATGAACAAGAGTATGGACATGCCAGGTATGAATCATGGGGCAATGAGTCAGAGTAAGACGTCTAACTCTGCTCAAATGAAATCTGACTCCTCGTCGACCTCAATGAACAAGAGCATGGCTATGCCGGACATGAATCATAGCGCAATGGGCCAGAATAAGACATCTAACTCTGCTCAAATGAAATCTGACCCCTCATCGACCACAATGAACAACAGCATGGCTATGCCGGACATGAATCATAGCGCAATGAGCCAGAGTAAGACGTCTAACTCTGCTAATGACATGTCTATGAATAGGAAAATGAAGTCAGATAAGCCTATGGAGCAGGGCATGTCGATGAAGGGCTCCATGAATATGAAGATGCCTATTGAGCCGACCATCATCGGCGATAAGATAGAGCCGCCTGATTCGGCAAAGGCCAGCACCCTGGGAACCAAATACCAAGAGTTAAAAGGAGCAGTGAAAACCAACAACCCGAATAAACCGGTCGATGGGATTATTAAAATGGAATTGTTTGGTTACATGGACCGTTACATTTGGTTTATTAATGGTCTACCAGAATACAAGGCCAAACCAATTCTGATTGAGCCAGGAAAGCGTTATCGGATTATTTTTACCAACAATTCGATGATGCGTCACCCCATGCATATTCACGGCCATTGGTTTATTTTACGCAATGGTCATGGGTCTTACGATCCCTTATTGCATACCATTGAAGTCCCTCCAGGGGCTACTGCCGTTGCCGATTTTGATACTGAAGCCAGCGGTCAATGGTTCTTCCATTGCCATCATCTTCTGCACATGACCGCAGGCATGGCGCGCGTATTTCAATACACCACCATCATTGAGATTGCCAACGGCACTCGAAAGCCAGACAATTACGCCTATCAGCAAGCCTACATCAATCGACCCATTGTACGAGAAGACGAAGTCATGCCACTGGATGCTTCTCTTATCAAACACCCTGCAGGGCATCATCAAGGCTTCTATCGTTCAAGCTATATTGAACTTGGCGAAGACCCTTTTCATAATGCTCAGGAAATGACGTTTAGAGGCCTCTATGGCCCAGATTACAATAAGCTCCAGTTGTATACTGAGGACGCTGAAATTTATAAAGGAACGGTTGAAAACGCCGACATCGATGTGTTCTATTGGCATTTGATTAGCCAATTTTGGGCGGTTAAAGGAGGGGTCAATTATTTTTATCGCCCGGGAGGCCCTTATTGGCAACCTGGTATTGGTATTGAAGGGTTAATGCCTTGGTATATTGATACCAACATTAGAACCTATTACCGCGATGGCAGTGTGAAATTTGACATTCAGTTAGCACGGGCTAACCAACTGACTAATAACTTCTTCTTCGTCACAGGAATTCGCAGCATTTTGGCCACTCATACCGTCGTCAAAAACGAGATTGGCAATGGCTTAAACCAAATGCGTTATATCCTGAGACCTTATTATCGTCTTAAGCCAGGGCTTAATATTTTTTCAGAGTACGAGCATGATGTAGAGTATGGTGCTCTTAAGAGGATTCTTCGAAGTCAGGGAGAGCCTACCACTCAAGATACAATCACGTTAGGAGTTGCTGTTCTTTTTTAAAAAAGCCAAATATACATTGGAATTATTTTATGAATTCATAGGAATAAATAGTCACCTTCATGATATTAATCCATCCATGAGGAATATATCACCTATCAATGACCTTGTTCATTGGGGTGTTGAGCGTTCTCTTCCAAGAAAATCCTTCCTCATGTCTTTAGGATGGGGACAATTTATCTGACAATACTGGGTTAAATTATCCTCAGTTTTGTAATTTAACCCAGGATCCTGGATTTTTAATGATTGATCTGCAGATCATCATTTTCAAATAATGGAGTTTGCTTAATTTCTAAATTTCTTTGTTGTAATTGGTCAACTTTCATATGGGGACAGTAATAGGCATTAGCTATTATGGAATGGATATTAATAGTTGTTAAGTTTTTTGATCCCCTTACATATCTCTTATGAGCTTCACTTGGTGTATGGGTTACAAGAACGATAACATTTGCTCCTAACTTCGCGCCTTCATTTTTTAAAAAATTATTATCATCTTTTTCTAGATCTTTTAAAGAGGAGCGGATATCCATAACTTCATGTACATTTGGGTTTTTAATAATCCCTAAGAAACGGCAATTTCCTGTAGGATAGGACAAATATAAGTTCACATTTTTCGCATCTGCATTTACTTGACGTAATCCGCCACAGCCCGAATTCAAAAGAAGAATCATAAAGCTAATTATTAAATAAACAATTTTCATATCCATAATTCCTTTTATTTAGCGTGCTTTTAACATACCCATATAAGACTATTACTTACTTTGATTATGAATAAAAGTATTAATTGTAAAAATATAAAATTAATGTCGCTTTCAATTGAGTAAAATAAATTCGCCATTTTGTATAGTGATGGTTAAAATGCGTACCTGAGTTGCGAGATAAAGTCCCGTGTCACTTGCCATCATGTTTTCGGCTACTTCTTTCTCTTGTTTTTGATAGGTGGTAATAATCTGCTTAAAATAATCAATCCGCTGTTGCAATAAATTGCTTAAGGTATTTAAATGGCTTAATTGATTTTTATTATCTCGAACAAGATATTTAAGTGCTTCAATTTTTTCTGTGGCTAGTTATACTTTTTTCATAGTCTCTCGATGAGGGTTTTTCTGGCTCGCATTTGTCTCGTTTCTGCCTCATTTCCAAATATTTGGCACAAAAAACCCTCTAAACCAAAGGTTAAATGCCCTCACTCACACATCAAGACTTGGGAATGAATTTCCCATTCTTAATGTCCACCGCCATGTCCGTCATGACCACCGTGATGCCAGTTTTGTTGATGCCAATTATGGTGCCAATTTTGATGCCAGTTATGATGCCACTTGTAGTGATATTGAATCCAATGCCATCTATGTCCATCCCAATGCCACCGGCCATGTCCACCATGAGGTGTCCAATGAGGGGCATGAGGTATATTGGAAGCCAATGTTATGGAACCTATTGGTGAATCAGTTTTGATTGAGGTATCAAAGGCAGAAGCTACAGCACTTGAACCCATCAAAGCGGCTACTGCAACAAACCACTTCAACGTCTTTAAAGTCCACATATTGCCGCTCCTTGTAAAAGAGCTGATTAAGCTACTCTAAATCCAATACTTATCTATAGACAAGATAGCACTGAATTTCATAAATTGATCAATTTATGAAATGATACCTGACTGGCGCAATCCTTTAGAAGGATGAACTATACTAATACAAATTACTGAGTCAAAGGAGTGCACATCATGTCGCCTGCATTTGGGCACCACCCGAAATCACCAAAACCACAAAAAGAGAAGGGCTTCTGGAGTTCTCCTTCCGGTCTAATGGCCATTATCATTATTGGGATTATTAGCTATTACTTAATTGTAGAGCATGGTGCTCACATAGCAAGCTTTTTAGGCGCTTCACCATTGGTGCTGTTAGTCTTACTCTGTCCATTGATGCATCTTTTTATGCATAGAGGACATGGGGGGCATGGAGAGAATCATCACCATAAATCCGATGACGAGGACAACGACTCTTCTGAGAAAAAGGATTAATCGAAATGGAACATTCTTCTTATGCTTATGGTTTGTGGTTATTGGTCATTGTCAATTCGGCGATTTTCATTTTGTTTGCTTACAGTTTTACCACCACGTTTAAAACAAGGCGAGATTGGCGCGCCTTTGGTGCTTTTTCTGCGTTTGTCATCGCTTATTTTACCGAAATGTATGGTTTTCCTTTAACCATTTATTTACTGTCAGGATGGCTTTCTAAATATTATCCTGGAATGGATTTATATGGTCATGACAGTGGCCATTTACTCCATACCCTGCTTGGCTTGAAAGGTGATCCCCATTTTGATGTCTTTCATATCTTAAGTTTTGTCTTCATTATCGGCGGTCTTTGGATGATTGCATCAGCCTGGGGTACTCTTTATCGTGCTCAAAAGGCGCATCAACTTGCAACCAGTGGGCTGTACGCCAAAATTCGTCATCCGCAATACGATGGGTTTATTCTGGTGATGATTGGTTTTTTATTGCAATGGCCAACCATTCTGACCTTAATCATGTTTCCTATATTGGTTTATATGTATGTTCGTCTCGCGCGTAGAGAAGAAAAAGAGGTCTTGGCGGAATATGGTGAGGAATATAAACACTATGCTGCAGTTACTCCTGGGTTTATACCTCGTTTTGGTAAACAACAAGACAGTAAAGGAGGTGCACCATGATGTTTATGTTTCACAGTGCCGAGATGCTCGGCCTTATCGCAATAGCGCTTGGAATCATGTTGGTTGTTTGGGCATTACGTAATGAAGGCAACAGTACTGGATTAGCCAAAATATTTGGATGGTTGATTGTCATTATCGGGATTTTAGGGGAGCTATGCAGTACTTATTACGCGATTAAGTACTGGTATGCAGGCTATTTCCAGATGCCAATGATGTCAGGTGAAGCATTCCTGTTCCATGTGGCTCAGATGTTGTCTCTCATTGCAATAGCACTGGGTATTATTTTGATAGCATGGGCGTTACGTAACGAAGGACGTGGTATTTCGCTGGCAAAAGTCTTTGGTTGGCTCATCGTTCTCTTTGCGATTTTAGGCATGATTTGTAGTGCTTATTATGCCACTGTGTATTGGCATAAAGGATATATTCAAACGCCTGCTAGTATGTCTATGTTGATACAACATCAAATCCCGATGCAGAAACAGTCACCCAATCAATAGTCCTGGTAAGTGCCATAATAAATTGTTATGGCACTTATAATTTTCCATTGTAGTGAAGGTGTCCCTCAATGATGCTTATAAAACCCAACTCCTTTAATATCAGTCCACAATGTGGTTTGGTGGCAAAGGAAACATTGATCGACACGGGCTTCATGCTCATGCGCCACTTTTTTTGAAATCATATTAAAATGTTCCATATAATGACTGGGTGGCGCTTGGTGGCATTGAGCACAATCCATTGAACTCGGAGATGGGTGCCTAAATTCAGAGAGGCTCCAATGAGCCGTTTCATGACAAGCAGAACAATCGTCGCCAAATAACTTAAAGTGCTTGTCCTTGTTTTGATGACATGAGGCGCAGCGTAAAGTCAGTTCTTGAGGTGATAAATGGGGGTTGACCCGTAATGTGGACTTATTGGATTCGTTCTGCGCTAAAAAGAGCATAACTTGATTAATAATCAACTGTTCTTCTTCATCATTTGCATTTGAAAAGGCACGAAGTTGCTGAAGTCCTAACGAAACCAAAGCATTGTGATCCATCTGGGTGATACGTGCTGTTCTGCCCTGGTGCTCTCTATGACATTCAACACAACTGCCTATGTTGGCATGAAAGGAGGTCGGCTGGCGTTTTAACAGAGATTCGTTGTTGGCATGGCAGACGATACAGTTCGCTGCCTCAACCCCTTTCACAGGCGTATGACATGCAGTGCAGTTGTGACTTAAAAACGAGTGGGCTTTGGAAAGTTCTCCGGGGCTTGCCATTCTTTGCCACTCCGCTACGTTCGTCAAACTGCTCACCTCATCTCCATGAGAAGACAGATAATAGGCCATAAAAGACAGTGCCGCGATTACGGTAAGGGCAGCGAGGGTAGCCCAACTCAGCTTCATTGAAACCACCTTAATCCAAAATAAATTCCAGACCAAACGTGCAAACCCAGCAGAACATACAATACCAGTGCTGTAATAATGTGACAGGTTAACCATTTTTGAAACAGGCGCTTGAAGTGCTCGTGAAAACGAATGGCGTATTCCAGCTCAGAGATGGCATCTGCTAAACACAAAGCGCGTACCTCTGCCGACTTGATTAACTGACCATCCAGTGCGGTGTCTTCAAGCAGCCAGGAAAGAAAGCGAGCGGTCATAAGATGTAATTTTTCGATGTTTTGCTTGGGGTGTGCGCTTGCTTGTAATTCTTGAGCCACGATTTGGTATTGCTGTTGTAGTCCCAAGAGGATTGTCTTTTTTTCATCGATTTCCTGAGTCATAAAGCCCATGAGATAACGACCAATAAAACCACTGAGCGTGACAATGAGTGTCATCGCAGTCAAAGCAATACCTAAAGCACTATTAAATTTATGCCCGGTATGAATCAAGACTAAAATAGAACCGATAATGCCTGCATAAATATGCCATGACAACAGGGTATTCATGGACACATAGTGTGTTACCCAATTTTTCAAAAATGAAATGCGCTTAATAAAGAGGTAGAAGAGCGGAATCAGCATCAATATCGAGCCACTCACGCCAAAAACACCACCCCAAAAACTCCCGGCAAAACGATAAGACGTATGGACTGCAAAGCCTAGCCATGTAATAAGCATTAGAAGTACTAACCCCAAAACCATCATACGTCCTTGCGCATTCATTAAGCATCCACCTCAATGTTTTGAGTCGCTTTGGCCTGACAGGCTAAGATGAGCCCCTGTTGTTTGTCTTCCTTTGAAAGCGCATCTTCACAAGCCATGGTCACTTCCCCTGACAGCAATTTCACTTTACATAACCCGCATTGCCCGGTTCGACACGCGTTATCAATAGTAACTCCATTGGCTTCCGCGATTTCAAGAAGGGTACGGTCTGGCAAAATCGGAACCATTTTTTCAGATTTCCGAAAAGAAATCATCGAACGGGTATCGGCTTTGATGGCCTCTAAGTCTTCTTGGATTATTTCTGGTTTCTTTTCTGGTCCAAATGCTTCTGTTAGAATCAAATCAGCGGGCACCTTAAGTTCTTTTAAGATACCAAGGATGGCTGCCATCATCGCAGGAGGACCACAAACGTGGATACGATGAGAGGCAATATCAGGGACAAGATGGCTGATGATGTTCTTGGTAAATAGGCCTTGCAACCCCATCCAAATGGTTCCCTCTGAACGCAGCATCGACGCGTACACATGGAGATTGAGGTATCTTTCTTGAAGTTGCTCTAATTCTTCGCGAAAGAGAAACTCACTCGTCGTGCGACAACAGTACAGCAAATAAATGTCATTGTGCCATCCAATATCGGTGAGGTAGCGGATGATACTCATCATCGGGGTAATACCAACTCCTCCACAAATCAGTACAATGCTCTTTGCCTCTTCACCAGTAAAGGTAAATTTACCATTAGGTCCCATCACCTCCAGTAAATCCCCTTCTTTAATTTCGTCATGCAAATAACGGGAAAACACGCCTTGTTCTTCCCGCTTGACCGTGATGGCGCAATAATGCAATTGGGTTGGGGTGGACGCCATGGTGTAACTGCGTCTTACGGTTTTACCATTAATTAAGGCGGTGAGCGTAATGAACTGGCCAGGATAATAGGTAAATGGCAAAGCCACCTCATGGGTTGATGCCAAATGAAACGTTTTGATTCCCGGGGCTTCTTGAAAGATACGGCAAACACGAAGTTGTCCTTCCCATTTCTCTTCCGGTTCGGTGAGCGATCTCATGACTGGAAATTGCGGGACAGGACATTTATGAGCGGGGCAGGTAGGAGGCGTAGTTGGGGCTATTTCTGATGGCACTTTAGAAACTTGAGAGGATTTAATAGGCTCTACAGATGTTAAGGAAGGGGTTGGTTCAGGTGCTTTTGAGAATTGGGGTGGTGTCTCTGAAGATACAGTCGCATTTTGTTTGGTTAAGCGATCGAGCAAAGCAGCCGCTCTTCTCATTTTGAAAAAATACATCCAAATCATGACCAAAAAAAACAGACCAAATAGAGCGATAATCGTTAAATGAAAAAAAGGACCGCCTAAGACATTTTTGGCTTGAGGAGTACTTGGAAGAAGATTCATTTCACGTTTAAACCACTGCAAAGCGATGTCGCGAGGATTTTTTCCTTCAGACAGTGCGCGAAGTGCAGCCAGTGCACTCTCATATTGCGCTATCCCTTCCCGTAATTTCTCTAAAGCTTCTTGCATTTTAGCGTAATCGTTATTGTTGGATGCCAACAAAAGCTCGTTAAGTCCACCTTTCATGAGCGCCATGCCGGATGTGATGCGTTGATGTGCCTTTTGTTGAATTGCAAGGCGTTTTTCGGGGGATAATGTGGGTAAATTCATTAAAGAAGGGTACAGTTCCTTAGAGGGAGTCCCTATGTTTTTCATCATGCCCCCCATTCCCTCACTTTCTTTTTCTCCTTGATGATGGGCAGCATGGTCTTGTGCTGTGAGTTGAGCAAAGGAAACAGAAGCCATCGCCAACAGGAAAGAAATAGATACTGCTTGAACCCATAGAAATAGGAAAAATTTTTTAATGTATTGAAACAGCATCCTTTCCCTCCAAAGCGCACTGAACAAGCTGAGATTATTTGTTTTCCTGCCTCTTATTAGTTTATCCCATATTCTGTAACAAATTTCCAATAACTTAAAAGGGTATGATTAGGAATTCATGCAGTCATTCATTCCATGGATTAGAAACTCAACCAAATCAGTACGTTATTTGCTCTATTTTGAGGTTCTGTCTATTCTATAATAGAAGCTTTTTTAAGAGATGTCCTATGTGGAATCTTAAAAAAGTGAAGGGACGGCACGCTTTGATACTTTACAGGGATCAATCGGTTAAGTGCTAATTCTGACATGGTAGTGAACATTATGATGCCAGGATGGAGGAATTTCCAATGGCGAAGCAGTGGATGGTTTTAATAGGGTGTGTGGTCTTGAGTTTATTGACGACTGCTTCGTTAGCACAATATCGAAATGGTGTTTTTTCAGTGGAGTACTCAAAGGCCTCCCCTATAAAAAATATCCCTCTTAAAAAAGCCACATTAATAATCAAAATCTACTATTATGGATATCCCAAAGGGCATTTCTCAGTGGTCACGGATGAAAAACAACATTTTATCATGGGTTATGATGATAAGTATCAAATCGCTCTCGAACTCATCGCCATTTCGGGACAGGAACAATATAAGGCCTTATGCCGTGGAGAATCGAAACCAGGGCAGTTGAAATTAATAGTCGTCTGTAACCCGTATAAGAAAAAGACCTTATAAAGAGGCGGTGTGACTTTTGCCTCATAGTGCTCTATGTGAACTCATGACCAATAATCGCTTGGGCGCTTTGCAAAATATTCTGAATTTCTTCCGTAATTTCTTCTTGGCGCATTAAATTAAGACGATGGTTTAATGCATTTTTTTTATTTTCTAACCGATCTAATGCCTGGTTTAAATGAAACAGTCTTTGATGATTCTCCGCAAAAAACGATTGATAAAAAATCGCATAACACCTGGCCAGTAAATAATGCTCCACCAAGTCAGCGAAAAACTGGTCTTTGGAACCATTCAAAACAGGTGGCACAGAAAAAGGAGGCGCAGGACTTATATCCAACTCTTTAAAGGGCTGCCAGGTTTTTACTTGAATTTGATTGTGCTCTTCCTCATTGAAGAGAACAGTCCATTGCCAAGAGTGCCATGTCTTATTTCTTTGCAATAAGGCTCTTTCTAACGTGTGTAACACGTTTGAAATCACGGCTGGGATTTCTTCAATGGCATTGGGTCCATCGATTGTTGCCATGACACGAGAATCATTGGCCATTTTTAATGCTAGTTTATGCCCTACAAGAACGAGTGCTGGTTCCCATTCAGAATGTTGCTCGTTGTGCGCGTCTAACTGATGAAGTACATTATCATTAAAAGAACCACAAAAGCCGCGTTCTGAGCCAATAAGAATAGAAACTAAGGGAGGATTTTCTTGTTGATTCATGGGGGGCATGGGATAGAAACTTAAAAAATCATGGCTCACCTCACGAATGGTTTTAATGACGTTGTCCTGCATGGAAAGACATTGAGTGATTTTGCCCAGTTCAATGAAAGAAAGATTTTTCATGGCCGTCATAATGTGGCCAATTTCTTCTAAAGTATGAACATGTTCTTTGAGTTTGGTTCGTTTCGTCATGATACCATCCGGGTATTAAGTGATACTCATTGCTTTGGAGTGGATAATGAGTCCGTTCTATGCCATTAGCCATTCTTTTATCGCTTTTTTCCATTGTTCTCGTGGGCTTCCCAAGGATAAAGTGCTTTGTTTTATTTCTTCCTCTATTTTTTTGAGCATTTTGGGGATGTCTTCTAAATTCAATTCGTCAAAGAAACCCTCATTGTAAGCAATAAGCCATGCGAGTTGAAATTCAATGGGTAGTGGTGAAAAACGTTCTTGTTTTAGAATTTCTCTTAAAACTCGCCCTTTTTGAATCTGCTTTTGCATTTTGGCATCCAGTTTCGCCCCAAAGCGGGTGAACAGTTCCAAATCAAGAAATTGCAGGTAATCCAGTTTCATTCGACCGGATTCTTTTTTAATTTGCGGATGCTGCGCTTTACCACCGACTCGTGAGACCGATTTGGTGATATCAATGGCGGGAAGAAATCCAGAAGAGAATAAGGATTCATCAAAAAAGATTTGCCCATCAGTGATGGAGATGAGATTCGTTGGAATATAAGTGGCCATTTCACCTTCTTTGGTTTCGATAATAGGCAACGCCGTCATACTACCGCCGCCCAGAGCAGGGGAAAGACAGGTGGAGCGTTCTAATAAACGGGAATGCAGATAAAAAATGTCCGCAGGAAATGCCTCACGTCCAGGAGGTCTACGCAGTAAAAGGGACAGTTCACGATAACTATTGGCATGAGCACTCAAATCATCATAGATCACCAGGGCATCTAAGCCCTTTTTCATCCAGTGTTCGGCAATGGCGCACCCTGCAAAAGGAGCCAGATAAAGTAATCCTGGTAAGGCCGTCGCTTGGGCTACTACAACAGTCGTATAGTCCAATGCATTGGCTTCTTTTAATAATTGAATGGTAGAGCTTACCGTGGAACGTTTTTGGCCAATCAACACATAGACACAATACACTTTTTTATCTTTTTGATTCATCACAATGTCAAGGGCCAAAGCACTTTTACCAAGCCCATTATCCCCAATCAGTAACTCCCTTTGTCCTTTTCCAATGGGAATTAGATTATCAAGCATCTTATTTCCTGTGTACAATGGTCGATTCACAAAGTCACGGTGAAGAATAGGTGGGGACAGCCTATCCAGTAATCCTTGTTCTTCATGGGGCGGAATCTCACCGCCGTCTAATGGATGGCCTAGAGGATCAATCACTCGCCCAAGCAGTTTATCACCTACAGGAATACTCAATACGCGTTTCAGAGGAAAAATAGGGGTGCCTGCCTTTAATTTTTTGGTTTGTACCAGCATCACAGCGCCAACCAGCTCTTCGGTGAGGTGGAACACCATCGCGATACAGCACTCATCCTCTGAAATAAGAATTTCATCGATGGCAGCCCCTGGTAAGCCCTTAATCCAGATAATCCCATCTCCAACAGAAACCACCCGCCCTTGTTCGGATACCTTGATTTGAAATTGATAGCGCTCAAGGCGTTGTCGTTGCTTCTCAAGAAAAGAAGGGGTGTTAGACCAATTCATTTTTTGTCTCTATAAAGAATTTTAATTCATCACGAAGATTGGCTTGCAAGCACATGGGGCCCATTTGCAGGGTTAATCCCGCGAGAAGCTTTGGATTTTCCGTAAAACAGACTGTAAGTTTTTTAGGTGACAATTGTTCAATAACTTGCAAGAGATCCTGTTTCTGATGTTCTTTGATGGGGTAGGCCGTTTGTATTGAAACGGTTTCTTCTTCAGGCACAGTATGGAGCCATTGCCATTGTTCTACCGGAAAATGATTCAGATCCTCAATGGTTTTTTTAATGATTTTCTCTTCAAGATGGGCATCCGCAAAAGGCATTAACAATTTTTCAGCAAATTTCCCAGCCAAAAGAAATGCTTCCTTGGCATTGTTCTCAATGATGGCTGCGGCTTTTTGCATTTCATGGGAAAAAATCTGCTCTTTTTCTTGATGCAATTGTTTTTCAAACTGGAGTCTTTCTTCTGATTTCCATCGTTCCATCGCCTCATGCCACTCGTTTTGTAGGGTCGCTTTCTCTTGTTGCCAATCGGCAAGACGATGTTCATAGGTTGTTTGCAATTGCGTTGCTTGCCTGTGCAGTGTTTGTGCAGTCTCTAATTGTTCTTGCACTCTTTTTTTTCGTTCTAATATGGTTTTTTGTATGGGCGCATAAAGAAAGCGTTTCAAAATCCAAATGAGAATAAGAAAATTAATGAGTTCTAATGAAAAAGTGGTCCAAGAGAGTTCCATTGGTTTTATCCCTGTTGCGTTACAAAATAAGACAATAATGGATTTCTAAAGAGGATAATCAAAACAATCACCAAACAATAAATGGCTAACGATTCGATCATGGCCAAACCAATAAATAAGGTTCTGGTGATGGATTTTTCGGCTTCAGGTTGCCTTGCCAAAGCATCTAAGGCGTGACTAATCGCGCGCCCCATGGCCAGAGCCGGCCCTATAGTTCCTATGGCAATGGCTATTGCTGCAATAACGGTTGACGCTAAACTAAACCAACTTATGTCATTCATAACGATTCTCCTTGGCTTTTAAGCTCATGGGCTTGAATGCCCCCAGCAATGTAAATTAAGGCCAGCATGCCAAAAATATACGCTTGGATGATGGCTTCAATAATATGTAAAATGAGTATTGGAATAGGGACTAAAAATCCGGCAATCATGAGGACAATCAGGGCGGTTAATTGCAAGCTCATGATATTACCAAACAAGCGGACGGCCAATGCTAAGGTTCGAGAGATTTCGCTGATTAAATGAAAAGGCAATAAAAAAGGAGTTGGCTTAATATAATGTTTCAAATACTCTCGCCACCCCTCGGCACGAATTCCAAACCAGTGTACCGATAAAAAAGTCATCATCGCAAGGGATGCCGTCACCGATAAATCCGCCGTTGGTGAATAAAATCCCGGAATAACACCAATTAAATTGGAAACAAGGATAAAAATCCACAAGGTGGCTACAAAAGGAAATATCAGCTCAACGTGGTCAGGCAATACTTCTTTTATCGCATCGTACATGGTGCTCAAAACACCCTCCCAAAGGAGTTGGTACGTGCTTGGCTGTAGGAGAGAGCATTTGTAAGTGGTACTCCATGCCATGATGAATAAGGAGATCATAATGAACCACGTGGTTAAGACACTTTGTGTGATGGGTAATCCACCGATTGAAAAGGCAAAATGCGCTAAGAATCCTTCTTCTCCCACGGTTAGTCCTTAATTAAAAGATACACGTTAATGGCGCCAATAATCACCCCAAGGAGGATTAAATTGATGGTCCAACTCATGGAATACCCTTTTATTTTCTCATCGAGCCAAACCCCGAGATAGGCTCCTGCAATGATGGGTAACACAAAAACAAAGCCTAAAGTACCCAGGTAAACTGTTTGGGCTAATAACGTTGATTTTCCTTTTTTAGCTTTATTGATTTTTCGGACGTTTCGTTTCACTTGTTGTTCCAGTTCCTTGTTTGAATTTTTAAATTCCATAGCTGTTCTGCCGGTTTAATTCCCATAAACGCTTTAACATTTCTTCATCCAAACGATGCACGCTTTCTTTAGTGCGCAATAGGTTGTTTTCTTCCCAATGTAATTCTTCCTCCAGGACCCTTTGTATGGCTTGGTATTCTTGATGTCGCACATAATGTCTTGTCGCAATATGCAATTGATTGTCAATGAAATAAACCACGGCACCTGGTAAGGCTAAGTACTCCGTCTCTTGATTTTCATCACGAAACCAGGCCAAGCCGAATTTTAAGCACGTCATCATGCGGCTATGATGAGCTAAAATCCCAAATTGCCCAGAAGCATCCTCACCCACAAAACTGATGACCTTATCGATTTTTTCATATTGTGTGGCACTCTTAAGATGGATAGTAAAAAGCTCCATGTCCGTCGTTATCTCCCTTTATCCATGGCACCCCTCATGTAACACGCTTCTTCTGAAAATTCATCGTAATCGCCTCTTAGAAAGGATTCGCAATCAGTTAATGTGTGTTCTAATGAAACCGATTTCCCTTCCATTCCTGTTTGAAGTTTGGTGACATGGAAGGGTTGGCTAAGATAGCGCTGCAGTTTACGTGCTCTTAACACAATAGCACGGTCTTTAGGAGAAAGCTCTTCAATCCCCATCATAGAAATCATGTCTTCTAATTCTTGATAACGTTCCAGGTGTTCTCGTACGGCTTGTGCAATGGAATAATGTCGCTCGCCCAATAGGATTTTATCCATAAATTGACTCTTGGAAGCTAAGGGATCCACGGCGGGATAAATGCCTTTGCCTGCTTGTGCGCGAGAGAGTACTATGATGGAATCCAAATGAGTAATAATCCCGGTCACCGCCGGATCGCTCATATCATCAGCCGGAACATAAACCGCTTGTACCGAGGTCACTGCTCCTTTTGCAGTCGATGTCATGCGCTCTTCAAGTTCCGCTATCTCAGTCATTAAGGTGGGTTGATAACCGACACTAGCCGGCATTCGGCCAAGTAACCCCGAAATTTCACTGCCGGCTTGCACAAAACGATAAATATTATCCACAAGAAAAAGAACCTCATGGCCCAACGTATCACGCAAATATTCCGCATAAGTTAATGCCGATAACCCTGTGCGAAAACGCACTCCCGGTGATTCGTCCATTTGACCAAACACCATGAGGGTTTTATCCATTACGCCTGCGGATTTCATCTCATGCCACAATTCATGTCCCTCCCGAATACGCTCACCAACACCAGCAAAGACGGAGGTTCCTTGATGCAATTGAATAATGGCATGCATCAATTCCATCAGGAGTACGGTTTTTCCAACTCCTGCACCACCAAACAATCCTGTTTTACATCCTCTGACGAAAGGGCAAAGTAAATCAATGACTTTAATTCCAGTCTCAAGAATGGTTTCTTGAGTGCTCGTCATTTCAAGTGGCGCGAAGTTGGCCAGAACATCACGATATTCATGGGTTTCTAATGGCGGGGCTCCGTCTAATGGCTCACCAAAAATATTTAAAAGGCGGCCCAAGCATTCTTTTGAAACGGGAATTCGTAACGAAGTGCCTTGGTCATAAACTATTAAACCTCTTTGCAATCCTGAGGCACGGTGGAGCGTGATGGCTCTCACATGATGCTCATCAAGGTGCTGACACACTTCCAAAATGTATTCATCACTGTCCGTGTAAGTTTTAAGAGATTGATGCAAAGGAGGTAGTACATTACAATGTATCCGGACAACAGGGCCATTGATTTCGATTATCCTGCCGATGGGAGTTCCATGAGTTTGAGCAACAGCCGTGTTTTTATCCATCATTTTCCAATTGAATTCATGACCCATGAATTAGGTGTCGTCCTATTCTCTCTATTTTTACATCACTTTATGGAATTTTAATATAACAGAGTTTGAAAACAGATAGCAAAATGCTAATTAATAACAGCTCGCCTGAAAGTATCTAAAAAACAAACACTGTGTGAGATCTCATTAATCAGCTTCTACATAGGTCACTTTGCCACATGATACATCAAGCCACGCCTTTAAATAGAGTTCGACGAAATAGGTAGGTCCTGAATGGGGACAATCTTAATGAGCTACTGACCTATAATAGGGCTCATAGAAATCTCATAGAGCCCTGGTGATTGGTTTAAGTGCCCTAGCATAGGCCTCTTATAGAACATTTATTGGTTTTTCATCATGGGGCATCCCATCATTTGTCTATCCATCATCATCTGCATCATTTGCATCATCATTTGCATCATTTTCGTACGCTGCTCCATCGTTTCGGGTTGTTTAGCTGCATCATCCTGCATACTTTTCATCATCTTCATGCCTTTTTGCATCGCATGCATGCCTTCTTCCATCATGGGCATTTGTGTTTGCATCAACGATTTCTTTTCTTCCGTTGTTTTTGCATTCATAAGCTTATCATGCATCTCCTGCATTTGTTTTAGTGCTTCTTGCATTTGTTTCATTTCGTCTTGCAGTTGGGTTGACTGCTGATTAGAGCTTTGCATTCCCATGCTATTCGTATTATTCATTTGAGAACCAGAAGACATGTCTTCTGCAAAGAGTGGTGTAGCAACCAAACTGCAGGCGGCCAATAAAATCAATACATTCCGTTTTAACATAATGAATCTCCTTATTATTTTTTCAATAAATTGTTTGGACTGAACATCCTATCATAGCACTTCATGAATAGGGTATGAAAAGCAAAAAACATACCTGTGCAGGTTAATGCCAACCTATTCCTCCCGTGTTGTGTCCTTCATAAGTATGAGAAACACTGTGTGAATTATTGGTCGCTGTTGTTGGGGTGCAAGAGGTCAACAAAAGTATCGCGCTCATTATCCCAATAACTGCTTTAATAAGTCTCTGCTTTGGCATATCCATGCTTCTTGCAATGAAATAAAATGAAAGCTGAATCAAGATAAAAACAACCCACCTCATTTTATAAATCATTTATATAATATAGCATCGTTTAGAAATATTGAGTGTTAACCATTACCACACTGTAGTTTTGCGTTGTTTCATTACTTTCAAGAAATAATCCAATTGAGCTACAAAAAAGCAATTTAGCCAAAATGGATAAAGTAAGTTAACAAGCCCACACCTTATTGGCCAAAATCGATGAGATAAGATTTCTTGAAAAAAACAGAAGTGCTGTTTGGCTAAAGAGATAGTAAGGGGTGACTATTTAGCCTGTCTATTTCTGAAGAGAGACTCTTTAACCGGTGACTCTTTAAACGGAACTGATGGGTTCATTCTTGTGCTATGCTGTATTATATCTTGTTGATTATAGGGCTTAATGCCAGGGATGTCGTGGCCATGAAGAGATTAGAAAAACAATGTTGTCCTAAGGAAAGGATACTCACTCAGGACCAAGAATTGCAAGAAGGGGTAGATTTCTCTTGTTGTGCACCTGCTGATATGAGTATTTCCGAAAGCTTCTTTCCGTTTTTTACTCGATTAGCGCAAGCCAACCTGGCTAAATGGACGGCAGGAATAAGTCCTGCTGCCATCGGATCTTCTTATTCCACCTGGCTTTGGCAATTGTCCCAATCCCCTGGGGTTTTGTGGGAACTTGCTTTTTATCCGGTTTTTCATGCCAAGGATTGCATTAATAATATCGTTTGTGTTGAACGTGCTGCGGATGGTAAAGACGTGCGTTTTAAAAAAGACAGTTGGCAGCCCATGCCTTGGCGTTTATTCGCTGAAGGATTTTTGCAGATGGAGGATTGGTGGCGACGTGCCACAACGGACGTACCAGGATTGCCCAACCAGGTGGAGCGTACCGTTTCGTCTGGGCACGTCAATCCCTTGATGCCCTATCCCCCTCCAATTTTGTTTGGTCTAATCCTGATTTATTCCATGAAGCCATGCATACTGGGGGACTTAATCTCATCCAAGGCAGCCAAATCGCATTTGAAGACTGGTTAGAAAAGCTAACCGGTGCACCACCTACAGGTTCTGAACATTTTATCCCCGGGAAACAAGTGGCTATTACTCCAGGGCGGGTGGTCTTTCAAAATCATTTAATTGAGCTCATTCAATATGAGGCCCAAACGAAAACAGTCTATAAAGAGCCGATACTTATCTTACCAGCCTGGATTATGAAATATTATATTCTCGATTTATCACCAGACAACTCCTTAGTGAAGTGGCTCGTAAGTCAGGGGCACACCGTATTTATCATTTCTTGGCGCAATCCTGACAAAGAGGACCAGGATTTGGGGATGGATGATTATTATCGGCAAGGAGCTATGGCTGCATTTGATGCGGTGTCGACCCTTTTGCCAGAAACTAAAATCAATCTGATGGGGTATTGTTTAGGGGGCACCTTGGCCATGATTACCGCAGCTGCGATGGTAAGAGACAAGGACGAACGTTTAAACAGCTTGACGCTCTTGGCAGCCCAAGGGGATTTTACTGAGGCTGGGGAATTAATGCTTTTTGTGACTGAAAGTCAAGTGGATTTTCTTAAAAGTATGATGAAGGAACAAGGGTATCTGGATACCAAGCAAATGGCGGGTTCTTTTCAGATGTTGCGTGCTTATGACTTAATTTGGTCCAAAATGGTCCAAGATTACATGCATGGAATGCGGCGAGGGATGATTGATTTAACCGCTTGGAATGCGGATGCCACACGGATGCCTTACAAAATGCACAGTGAATACCTTGAAAAACTCTTCTTAAGGAATGATTTTTCCGAAGGGCGTTATACCGTGGAAGGAAAGCCGGTGGCCGCTGAGAACATCGAATTGCCTGTTTTTGCTGTGAGCACTGAAAAAGACCATGTAGCGCCCTGGCAATCGGTCTATAAAATCCATCTTATGACCGAAGGAGATGTGACCTTTGTTCTCACTGGTGATGGGCATAATGCAGGCATCATCAGTGAGCCGGGTCACCCAGGACGTTCTTATCGTGTCCATGAGCATAAACAAGGCGAGGCTTACTTAAATCCTGAAAGCTGGCTTACGATGGCAGAGAAGCGAGAGGGCTCCTGGTGGCAAGCATGGCATGCGTGGTTAGTTCAGCAAAACACTAAAAAACGCATTGCGCCACCGGTCATGAATCCCTCACTGCAAGCGGCACCAGGAACTTATGTGCTTCAGAAATAGAACGCCTTTGCGTGAGTTACATGTATTGCCCACCATTAATATCAAAATTGGCACCGGTAATAAAACCGCTTTGCTCCTCTGCAAGGAAGGCAACAACACGAGCAATTTCTTGGGGTTTTCCTAATCGTCCCACAGGAATTTGGGCCACAATCGCTTCTAAAATATCGTCCCTTAGAGAAGCGAGCATTTCAGTATTAATATAGCCAGGAGAGACGGTATTCACTGTAATGCCTTTCTTTGCCACTTCTTGCGCCAGACTTTTGGTAAAACCGTATAATGCAGATTTAGTGGCCGCGTAATTACACTGGCCAAATTGACCTTTGCGTCCATTCACAGAAGAAATGGTGATAATACGTCCATAACTATTATCCAACATATTGGATAACACGGTTTTCGTCATATTAAAGACACTATTCAAATTGGCATTGATGACATCCTGCCATTGTTCTTGAGTCATTTTTTTCAAAGTGGCATCGTTCGTCATGCCGGCATTATTCACTAGAATATCGATTTTGCCGTATTTTTCGATGACCAATTCGGTCACTTTCTCACAATCATTGAAGGAAGAAATATCAGCGTAGACAATGTCGATATCAAAGCCTTGCATGGCTTGTTTTTTCTGCCATTCTTTCGCCAAATCATGATTGCCCTGTTTAAAATAGCAGGCAATGACTTGATAATCTAACTTTTGCATTGCCTGGCATATGGCGGTACCAATACCACCAGTGCCCCCTGTGACTAAAGCAACTCGTTGGTCCACTTCTTTCCTCCTTGATGGTTTCATGCAGTAAAAATAAGTGTTATTGTTCATCAGAACGGTCTTGCCTAGACCTAATGGTGGTCATTTTTGATAACCTCTACTTCCTCGGCCTGAGGTCCTTTCTGTCCTTTTCCCATTTTAAAAAGAACGGTTGCCCCATCGGGAAGCGTTTTAAAGCCGTTACTTTGAATCGAGCTAAAGTGGACAAAGTAATCCTTGCCACTGCTTTCAATAAAACCAAATCCCTTGTCTTTATTAAACCATTTGACTTTACCACGAATTTTATTAGTCATTTTGTTTATTTCCTTATAATCAAGCAGGTTACATAGTGTCATGCCACGTTGTTCTTTTTGTCAATACTTGTTAACCAGAGAGCTCTTAGTGATTTAATGGATTGAATCAGTGGACTCTCCAGTGTTTCCCTTTGTTTTTTTCAATGAAACCACTTTATCACATTGAATCTCAATGGTATTTGTTTTAGCAGCAGATACCCCCCAACATCGTATTCTTTTTCCCTCTTTCTCGATGAATAGCACATGAATAACCAAATTGCTCCCATAAGTGTTGTCGATGGTGATGTCTTGAGTCTCATTCGTTTTTGTCAGGAGTCTTCCCAGGGAATTGCCAGCACGGTGGAACTCTATTAATACTTCAGTATTGGATAAGGGCACATTGTTTATTTTGGAGTCCTTGTGGTATTTGATGTGATAGGATTGCGTGCCGGCGCAGGCATTAAGTGTCGTGCACGAAAAAATTACCGCAAAAATAATTTTAAGAAGGACTATTTTTTTTATTTTAAATGACGTGATATCGTTCATGGGATTCCTATTCTTATTCTTGCTCATCTATTTTTACTATTTTGTCATAAAATTTTTACATGCCCAATCTTTAATAGCATAATTCCTTTTTGTCATAATAGAGCTCAGTCAACAGAATAACTTATTATGAGGTTGGAGACTCATTTTAGTTTTTATTAACGACTCTAACAAGGATTAGTTTAGTATGCGTTTACGTCTTGTCATCTTAGTTTTAGCCGCAATTATTATTGGTGTGGGAAGTTATTCTGGGATAGTGAATGTCATTAAAGAGCCCATAGAAAATGTGATAATAGGGTATAAAAGCCCATCAGCCTGGAATAATCGTGGTGTAGATTATGTGATTGGCAAAAGAGTAGCACAAAATGACTCTGAAGCTGTAAAATGGTTTTGCAAGGCAGCGAAACAAGGCGAAGCCATGGCCCAGCGCAACCTTGGCTTGATGTATGCTGCAGGCAAAGGGGTCCCTCAGGATAATGGCAAGGCTATGCAATGGTTTCGTAAAGCCGCTCTTCAAAATGATGCCGTGTCACAATTAAATCTTGGTGTCATGTATCAAAAAGGTATGGGTACTCAGCAAAACGATAGGGAAGCAATCAAGTGGATTCATAAAGCAGCCGCACAAGGATTTCCAGAGGCTGAACGTAGTCTTGGCATCCTATATTCCACTGCTGAAAATGGGCAACAAAATTATGTCGAAGCTTTTAAATGGCTTCACAAGGCAGCTGAGAAAGAAGATGCCATAGCCCAATATAATCTTGCAGTTATGTATGTCACAGGCAAGGGGGTTCGGCAAAATGATACGGAAGCAGTTAAGTGGTTTCGTAAAGCAGGCAAACATGGCGATCTCATGGCTCAACGAACACTTGGATTAATGTACGCAACGGGGAGCAATGTTCAACAGGATGATTTTCAAGCGATGAAATGGTTTCGTCTGGCCGCGAAACAAGGAGATGCTGTGGCTCAATATAATATAGGTATGGGCTTTCTTAACGGCAAAGGGGTGATTCGAAATCACACAAAAGCTCTGAAATGGTTTCATTTAGCTGCTAGTCAAGGATTGCCCCAAGCTCAATATGTGCTTGCTGCACTTTATCATGATGGAGTGAGTCTTCCTCAAAATAGTATGGAAGCAATAAAGTGGCTCCGAAAGGCTGCTGCGCAAGGTCACTTGCAAGCTCAAGAGCGCCTGCAGGCTCTGGTTAGACAGGATTAGCTGTGAGGCGGTTCCTCTTTCATTATCATACGAGTTAGTATTTATCCCCCTATGCTGAAAATAACGATTTGATTATTTCAATGAGAAATTATTTAAACATAATAATATTTTCGTTCACGATTTTGTAATGCTTATTTAATTGTAATGGGATAAGCACAGCTCGTCATTTCAGAGATTAACACCTTTACAGTCTGAGTTGTTATTTTCTATCTAGGTTCTAGATATAAGCCGTTTAAATTTCTGAAAATTCATTTAGGTTAAAATTGATACACCTAAAAGTTAGAATCTGCCTCATTTATTGGGAATATTTTTGCAACACTATCATTAAGTAATCTGAGCGGTACTTTTATCCGAAGCACATTGCCATGCGATGTTATTATTTTAGCCTTTAAGTGTCGTTAAAGAGCATCTCTTTTCAGGTTTTATGGTTCTGTAAATTATTATTATAAACATTGTTGCTATTAGCGTAAAAACTAAAATTGATGGTGACGATGCAACGCCGGTTTTTTTTACAAGTATCATAGAAAGTAATGGAGCGAGGCCAGCGGATAAACTTGCTGCAATGGAATATAGTATTGATAAAACACTACAACGTAATTTAATCGGGAACATTTCAGCTAACATTACTGGTACTGTTGCATAATATGCTCCTGCTGGAATAGCAATTAAAGCTTGACTCAAAATTAACTGATAAAATATTTTGTGCGATAAGAAGTTGAAAAAAGGTTGAGATAGAACTAGAAATCCTATACTTGCTGCAACTACGATTTTTTCTCTACTAATTTTATCAGATAGATTCCCAATCAGAGGAAATACTCCTAGAAGTACCATTAAAGAAATGATGTTGGAAATGATAATTTCATGGTTTTGAAAATTACCATATAAACGAGCTTGCATAGGACCATAAATGTAAATTTGAAATGTAGTTGTTACACCCAAACAACTCAAAATAAACACATAAAGGGATTGTATTTTATTGTTTTTGATATAGGTTACCGATTCAGAAAGTAAACTCTTAAATTTAGGCTTTGGTCTGTCTGCATAGTATACGATGTATTCCATACTCTCGGGGATACATAAACGGATGTATAAACCAATCGAAGATCCTAAAAGCGCAAGCACAAAAGGAACACGCCAGATCATCCAGTCCTGTTCAGGATAGTGACTGGTAAAATAAGTAACAATCAATACAACTAAAGACGCTATCAGCATCCCTGACATAGCGCCAAAGGATGCCCAGCTTCCTGAGTAGCCCTTTTTTGAGGCTTCGGCATTCTCAACTAGGTAAGCAGAGGAGTTTAAATATTCTGCACCGCAGGAGAAGCTCTGAATAATTCTTAACACTAATAAGGTAATAGCAGAAAATGTACCTATAGTACTGTGAGGGGGGATAAACCCGATAAGGGTTGTTGATATGCCCATTGTTAGGATAGAACCTGCAAGGATAATTTTTCTGCCATAGATATCGGATAGTAAGCCCATTATCATAGCCCCAATAGGTCTGGCTAGGTATCCAGCAAAGAAAGTAAGAAAGACGAGAAACAAACCCTTGGAGACATCACCAATCAGGTATTTGGCAATGTAAACTGAGAGTAGGCCACAAATAGCCATGTCAAAGGATTCAATTAAATTACCCAGTGTACCTGCCAGAATGATTCGGGTTTGGTGCTTCATGCGATTATCCTTTACTTTGCATTGCCGATAGAGTGGTTAGTGAATCTTGATCTTCCACTCGGTCTAAAAATAAAAATCCATCCAGGTGATCAATTTCATGTTGAAGAATGCGGGCTTCTAAACCGGAAGCTTTTTTGGTAATTCTATTTCCATCTATGTCAAACCCTGAATATTCAATTTCCATGGCTCTTGGAACTTCACCCATTAATTCACCACAATTAAGGCAACCCTCGTAGCCAGTTTGAATTTCTTGAGATAGGATTTTTAATGAAGGATTAATTAAGGCTGTATCAGGAATTGGGTATTCTGGTTTTCTCCTTTTGGTGTAATCAGTACCAAATACAATAACTCGTTTGCTGATGCCAATTTGGGGGGCAGCTACGCCTACAGCCCCCTTGTCAGCCATTATGCCAAACATAGTCTTAATAAGCTCTTTTAACCAACTGCTACCAAATTCTGATTCAGAAATTGGATCAGCGGTTTGTCTTAAAATAGGGTTGTTTTTATCAAGGAGTGTGTTCATGGGGCACCTGATTGTTGATGATTAATGTCAGTTTGGGTTTTGTCGTCATGCAGGGCTGTTTGTCAGGGAAAATTAAATACTCTTGAATTCGCCTTAACGCAAATTTGCCCATGGCTAACAGTTTTTCGCAATGAATCGAGCTTTTGTTCTGGATATATGGATTTATCCGTTTTAATCCAAATGAAAAGATAGCTTTATAAGAATCATATTCAGTGGGGATGGAGATACCTGTTATAAGTCTAGGTTTTATTTGTTTGTATTTTACAATTGATTCTGTGCAGCCTATATGTGGTAGTTCGCTCCATAATTTCGGTTGATCCTGGCTGAGGAATTCTGGTTGATAGCAACCGTCAAATAGCCAGAGACTTTGCTCAATTAAATTTTGCTCTATGGCTGGGTTCGAGGATATGAAAAAGATCTGTCCTGCCTGGTTAATAAGGGCAATAGAAGCATAGTCAGTTTCTACTTGCCCTAGTACATCTGAAAACACCCTGCGTATTGTGACAAAGTGTTCAAACAGAAATTCCTTGGCTTTGGGGTGAAGCTTTACTTCCACAGCTGTTACATCCATATCTACAAGTTTTTTAAACTGCATGACTGTGCTTTTTTCTCTTTTCTTCATAAGAAGAAATTGAACCAATGGCCAAGTCAATGATTTTTAGTAAATTATTTTCCGAAGTGTCAATTGCTTTGACTTCTTTGATCAATCCTAACACAAAATCGGCGTAATCGTCATTACTTCCCTGAGAGATAGGGTATAAATGATGGCTTTGTTTCAAGATGTAATGAAGCAATTTTTCATCGACTTCATTCTTCTTAGTTGTTGCATTTTCGTCTTCCCCAAATAGTAACCAGCCTGGGTTTACTTGAAGATGGAAAGCCAGTTGTTTGACTTTTTCATAGTCTGGTAAAGCATCTCCTCGTATATAACGGCGGCAGATTTGTTCAGAGGCACCAGTAAACTCAGCCAGGGTTTTAATACAGATCCCATTTGGCGAGCGAGAGGCCGTATATCCTCTATCTTTGAGGGCGTTAATCAAGCGGTTAGCAAACGATTGATAGGGTCCCTTACTCATAAAATTATCCTTGTAATCGAACGTCATAAAAAAATTATCATATAAAACGATATCATTCAATATCATATCGTATCTTAATATAAATTTCTTTAAAACACATATTGATAATAAAATTAATATTGTTTTAATATAAGTTTCGTCAAATGATGCTAAATGTTAATTTGACGTGAATTGGACTTTAGTACACATGATTTACAGGAGTATTTTTCATGTCCCATAATAATAAAGTAGGTATTTACAAGGGGATTATCCAGTATTTGCTAGATGCAACTAACTATCCGTTGCAGCGAATTGCTAACTTATCTAACTCACCAATTGCATATTTGCAATTGATTTTTCACCATAACCGATTGCCTCAAAATAGAAGTGTAGAGCTAAATTTGCTGAAATTATTCATTGTATTTATCGATATGGAAATTAAACGAGAGCAGAAAGCTGAGAAGTTTTTTCCAGCTGACATGCATTAGGAGGCTTTAAGATGCAGTTTTCTGATAATAAAATGCCAAAACAGATTTTGTTTATTACTGATTTAGAGGAGCTTCTTGGTCGTAACCGTTTGACATTAAGGCGTTGGTGGACTAGCGGAAAATTTCCACAACCAGTTAAACTAAATGGCACAACACTGGCATGGCACTCTGAGACAGTTAATCATTGGATTCAACAAAACATGCGATTATCTTAGCATAATAGCCCATATTATGTGGGCTATTGAACTTCTTTCCACAATGGATGATCTAACCAGCTCCTTGGAATTCCCATGCTTTCATGCGCCCAATCATATTTTTCAATAATAGGCTGAATAAGTTTCTCGGATGATATTGCCCAATCTATGCCATTACCCGCAGTGGTTAGTAATTTTCTGATGATCAACAAGATAATATATGAGCGATCATTTCTTGGTGTAATGGGAGGTAGCCAAAGTTCATTAATCGCATCAATTTTGGGTTTAATGGCTAAATCTTTATTCCAAAGGCGGCTATGATGAGCACATATATTTCTTACATAAGTTAGAAAGTATAGCCAATTGGCTAAAGTTTTTGGATGTAACTTATAACCTTCAGCAATTATCCTTTTGTCTTCATTTTTAAGCCCTTTAAATAAGACCGACAATGCACCAAAGGATAAAACCTCTATTGCCATCCATATTGGTAAGTTAGGATAGCCCAGATATTTATTTTTATAATGCTCAATAAAGTACTCTCTGGAACGCTCTATCTCGTTATTAATTTGTGCTAACCAGGTATTATGTTCAAATTGCTGATGGAAATTTTGAGGATTCGACAAAGCAAATGGTCCATAACTATGAGCAAGGTGATAAGCAATACTGGTTCTTACTGAAATTTCAATTCGCTCTAATCCATCCATTACTAACAATCTTAGTTTACGATCAAATTCATAGAGATCTATGACATTTTCAAATGTAACATTATCTTGAAATTGTTCGGTGATATTTCCTGATGATGTGTCGGAACGTTTAAAAGGCAAGCAGTAGGCACTAAGCCGATAATAGTTGGTATTTGAAAGACTTTGCAGTGCTGAAGACCAATTATTTATAATAAGACCTTTTGCTTGAAGTTTTTCAAGTTGAGCTTGAAAACTTAGGGCTGGCTTTAGATATTTAATGAGAGGACTATTCATAGCAATACGCATAAAAAAACCGCCAAGGTTACGCAAGGACTAATGTCCTCTAGGCGTGGCGGTTGTGTTAAGTTAATTATAGAGCAGTTCATATGACTTTTTCAATCCTTTGATGAGATTAATTTTGCAATATGGCTTGCCCAGGCGTCCAATGCTTCTTTGCGTTGGGGTAGCATCTCATTTTTATTATAAGTAGCCATAATACGGGGCATTTTGTGGCCAAGACATTTTTCTATCACCACGGGATCAATATTAAGTGACTCACCCAATTGTGTGGCAAAGGTTCTCCTCAAATCATGAGCAGTCCATTCAGGAACTCCTACCCGAGTCTGGATTCTTTTAATTGCACGTGGTAGGGCATCTTTGGACATAGGAACATCGATTGTTATGCCTGGAATTACAAAAGGGGAGACAGATTGTTCTTTAAACTGAAGTAGTAATTTTTTTGTAAGTTCACTCAAGTGTATTTTTACAGTTATTCCTCCTTTTGAATGCTCGGGAGGAATAGTCCATAAAGATTGCTCAAAATCAAATTGATGCCATTGTGCCAGTCGGATTTCACCTGTTCTAACACCAGTAAGTATAATAACTTTAATTGCTAACCTGGCTGATTCAGACATTTGGCTTTTATCGCTTTCAAGGAATTTCCATATTATTCTTATTTCTTCGGGCGATAGTACCCGCTCCCTGGGCTTTTCAATACCACCGATATCACGTGATCGTATATTGGTAGCTGGATTATATTGAATATAACCACGACTCACTGCATAGTTTAGAACTTGTTTAATAGTGCTGAGAATGCGATTCGCATGAATTGGCGCTCCTCGTTGTACTATTTTGTCAAGGGCGATTGTAATATCTTTGGTTTGTAACTTATCAAGTACAGTATCGCCTAGTAGAGGAATTATTTCTGAGTCAATCTGATATTTGATAGGGCGTGGTTGCTTTCTATTTTTAACGGCATAATTTTCGTACCAAGACTGTATTAATTTTGAAAAGGTATTGTCTTCTTTTAATTTTTCTAGCTTGGTATTTTCTATAGGATTTATACCTTGCTCTTTTAAACTTTGCGCTTTAGCAAGATATTCACGAGCCTGTTTTAGACTAATAGCTGGATATTTTCCTAAGGTCATTTTTTGACGTTTACCATTCATACTAAAACGGTAAAACCAAGATTTATTACCACTTGGCATTACTCTAATACCTAATCCAGAAGATTCTATTTTTTCAAACCAGGTGGTCTCTGGCGCGAGATTTTTAATATAGCTATCGATAAATTTCATCTACACAGTCCTTTTTATTTTGGTACCATTTTTGGTACCAAAATTTATGTATAGGTATATTATCAAATGATACTAATTGAATTGCTAAAACTCAATTATTTCTTATAAATAAAGGGTTTTTTGCTATTTTTGAAATTAAATGATATTGTTTGATATCGGTATAATAAAGTTTCGTAATCAATAGGTCCGCGGTTCGATTCCGCGCAACGGCATTGTAGAATCAATGGATTACATGAAGTTAATAAAGTTTTAATTTTTTGTGTCGCAGCTGTGTCGCAGGTTCAAAAAACATTTTCATAGTAAAATTTGTTGGATGATTTAATAATACTTTGGAAACCGTTTTATATGCATGTAAAATGTCTTAATTTTTATCAAACATTGATTAATTTAAGCATTATGGATTCTGAAGTAATTACATTTACTAGACAAAAAAACTATGTATTAATAAAGGAGCTAGGACAAGGTGCTTGTGGAAAGACGGTATTGTTATATGATGATGTAATTGGAGAGCAATTTGTATGTAAAAAATATAGCCCACTTGTTGGTATTGATCAGAAACAATATTTTCAAAATTTTTTGTTGGAAATAAAATTATTATATTTAGTATATCATCCAAATATAGTAAGAATTTTTAATTATTATATTTATCCAGAACAAACTACTGGTTTTATCCTAATGGAGTTTATAAATGGTAAATCAATAGATCAATTTCTGAATGAGTACCCAGAAAAGATAAATGAAATTTTCTCGCAAGTAATATTGGGATTCTCATATCTTGAACAAAATAAAATTTTGCATCGCGACATACGTCCACAAAATATTATGGTTACTGATGAAGGAATTGTAAAAATAATTGATTTGGGGTTTGGAAAAAGAATTCAATCTCCTGGTGATTTTGATAAAAGCATAAGTTTAAACTGGAGATATGAACCCCCTGATGAATTACTCAATGGGTTATATAATTTTCAAACAGAAATTTATTTTGTCGCGAAGCTATTTGAAGCAATTCTTGATAATGAGCAGATACAGCATTTTAAGTACAACTCCTTTCTTCATAAGATGTTAGAGAAGAGTCCTCATAAAAGAGAGGCTTCATTTTTAACTATTAATGCTGGAATTTCACAAGGTAAATTAGAAATAGATTTCGATGCTGGAGAAAAAGCTATTTATATTGATTTTGCGGATGCGTTATCTCGAGCTGTTAATAAAATTGCTAAAGATACCAATTATTTTACTGATGCCGATCGTATTTGTACAAGACTAGAAGATTTATATAAAAGAGTTCTTTTAGAAGAAAGTATTCCTAATATTTCAGCCCTAATCGGCTGCTTCTTAGATGGGAATTATTATTATAATAGAAACTCTTATTTTCAAGTTGGTGTATTAAAATCATTTTTAAATTTATTAGACTCATGTTCAAGAGAGAGAAAAAATATTATTATTAATAACTTGCATTCTCGTTTAGATTCCATTGAGCGATATAACGAAATTGAAAATGATGAAATTCCTTTTTAGCGAAGTAGTAAGCGTAGCCCGTATTAGGCGCAGCCGTAATACGGGATTATTTGATCATGTCAATTGGATAAAGCCTGTTTGACTTTAGTTAGCATTTTAGTTGTAACTTTCTCTTGATTTTCAATTTTACTAATGTAGGCTTGAGTGACGCCCATTAGAGTAGCTAATTCTTCTTGAGTTCACCCAGCTTGAATACGAGCTAATGCAACTGGATTATCAATGTAATCAGCAGGATTAAAGATCTCATAATCTTCTTGGCATGTTTTAATTACTCAGTAATTTGTTGAGGTAAAGCATTATAAGTAGCAACAGGCAATAAAACATATTCGACTTTGCCATCAAGAGATTTAATTGTTTGTAAATTCATTTATAAGCACCTCCACGGGGTTTAATTTTCTCAATAGAGATAATTCTCACTTCACCATCCCTGTCGAAAAATAATTCGCCATGAGTCAACACGCAGGTGAAAATAAGGTTCGCCTTTTAATTTCTTTATATCCAAGATTGGATCATCTGGTAGTAATACAATGTTCTCCGTCTAGCTCTATCAGGTTGTGGCACACTTTGTAATGCTTTCTTAGCTTGTTTTATGGACTTTCGGTAATTCTGCGTAATTTAGATAAAGTCATGAAAATTGATCAAAAGGTCAGAAAATACTACACATAGCCAATTAATGTTTATAGATTAAATTATATAATTCTATTGAAGACTGATATTCATTTAATCCACATTTTATTTTAGATTTATAAAAATCGGCCCCTAGAAAAAATAAAGATGGAGTACATAATATTCCTTGAACTTCCCCATAGTCAGATAAATCGTAATTATCTCCTACCAAATTTTTATTTAAAAATTCAATTTTTTCCCTCCACTCATGTATATTTTTTTCAATATTACTTTTAATATTTCTTATATAAGTATAATTTCCTTTATCATATTCTGAATTATAAATATAACTTTTTGCAGAAATTAAGATTAAGATACCTTCATAAATAAATGCCGCATCAATGTCAGTCTTTGCCTTCGAATTTACATTGAGTGATTTTTGCTCAACTAAAGATCTTATATATTGATCAGGTCTAAATGAACTTAAATCTATTAAATTTTGAAGTGATTTCTCAAAATTTAGAGCACGTAAATTTGCTATTGGACCATCTATCACTTTATGTTCAAGTTTAATATTTAGCATTAAAGAGCATGTGCAGAGATCAATACATAACTGATCATCACGACCTATCTCAAAATATCCAGGGGCATAAAATGGATTGCTAGAAACAGATCTTTTTTTCATTTCAGAAAGTACTACATTACAATCAAAGTCAATTTTTTGGAAAAATATTTTCTCTACATATTTTCTTGCTTCATTAAAATAATCCCTAACGAAATTTTCAAACTTGGTTTTGTTAAACAACAAATATCCTACTTGATAAAAAGAAACTATGGAGAGATTTTCAAAAACAATAAAAAGTGTAGAAAGAAATAAAAAAATAGAGATTATGTTTATAGAACGGAGATCAAACACATGACTATTATTTATACTTCTTAAATAATTACTCAAATTTTCATATTCTTGGAAATAAATCAAATAACTAGGGCTAATATTAATCGTTTCCTTACTTGAAAAAGTACGAGGAAGTTTGGAAATTTCGTTATCGCTGACCATACAAATTTGGGGTATGCCGCTATATTGAGTATTAAAATTCATTGGCTCATGAGGAGAAATTCCTGTTCTTGAATAAACACTTGAAATGCTACCAACCTCACCTTCCATTCTCTTATCTAAAATAGAGATACTTTCTTCTAAATACTCATCTTGTACTTTAACTGGCAGCCAATTATCTTGGGATTTTATTAATTTAACTCCTTTTGATGTTCGTCTAATTAAGGCATCAATATCTGATAAAAGCTTAATATGATAAATATACCTGACTATATATTTCGCCTTTTTTTCTGTAAAAGAAAATACTTGGGTTTTTATAAATTTAGTAGTAGTTTGTTTACCCATTTTATTTTTTGAAAATGAGGCTACATAAAGCGCTAGAGAAATATCATAATCATACGTTGTTTTGAGTCTGCCTGAAAAGAAAATATCGGGGATACGTCTAATATGATAGAGCCATTCATAATAAGTAAAAATATTTGATACTTGCTTGCATTTTTCTTCTAATAATTTTCTAAGGTTTAGCAAATAATCAGTAACTATTTGATAGTTATAATCATCAATAGAAATATTTGGGAAAGAGATTCGTTTAGATATATATTTTTTTATCTCTTCATCAACTTCACTAAAGATTTTTTGGTATTTTATCTTTCTGAATATATCATCTCTCTGATATTTAGTGTTGTATATAATTTCCAAGGAATTTTCTCCTATCAAGCCACTTTTTACATTTACTAAATGGAACAACTACGCTGATATATTAAAAATATAGTTAATTTAGTTGATAATTTCTTTTTCTGGTGGGTGGAAAATTTATAAAATTAACATAATCAAATAAAATTATTTACATATAAGGTTTATTTGGTTGGATATGGAGGTTAGCTTAGTTATTGATGTTTATGGTAAGTTATAGTTAGAAATGCTAATTATTAAGTCATTTCGCAAGATAAAATGTACTCATATCTTAATACAAAAATAAACAGGAACACTTAACTGTGAACCTAGAATTCCAAAAGATAAAGTTCCTAGGTGTTATGCGCTGAACAATCAAGTGTGGTCTGTTTAAATTAAAATGTAAACCGTTATCTAAAAATGGGGACAATTGGGACAGTGGGGACAACTGCATAAACCTAGGATTTTAGGTGTCCCAATTCAAAATGTTCACTTGGGACAAATGGGACAGATTCTGCCAATAAAATTTTTTTAATAACAAACAATATCATTTAATAACAATCAGATCACCAGGCTTTAAAAGGCTTGACGGTCTTTTAAATTCCAAGCAATACTTATCTCGAGCAGTAAACTTTTGCGGATCCACGGTTCTGTAAAAGTAACGGAAAATGAAATATCACGACTATTATCCGGCCGGACAGTCAACTGATATTCATCGAGCAGGACGCATACCGTCGGCATTAAGCTGAATGAATAATCATTTGATGAGGTTCCATATGAATAAAAAACTATCTCGTTTACAACTGTTAAACGAATTCGAATCTGCACCAACTTCTGCGTTGTTTAATCAACACACTTTGGCTGCTGTTTTAGATTGTTCCACTCAACTTTTGGAGCGCAATCGTTGGGAAGGAAAGGGCGTTCCCTACCTTAAAATAGGCCGTAAGGTTTTGTATCGAAAAAGTGACGTGTTGTCTTTTCTCCAACAACAGAAAATCTATCGCTCTACTGGTGACCGAGGTGAACTGCTTTCACTGGTCAATGAATAAATCCCATAGAAGAAATAGATTGTTCACGGATGGATAGGGTTTCTATCTTCCTTGGACGTTGTCGGAGAAACAGTGATGTTGCAAAATCAAATTATTACGTTAAAAAACAAAAACGATCATAGTCCTATTACTTGTGAGTACGCTGGAGGTTGTTTTAAATTAAATGAGCAGGGCGTGTCATTTCTTGGAAAAGATAAAGACGGCAATCCAATGGCGCCAAAGTGGATTTGTTCTCCTTTGTATGTGGTGGCTAAAACTCGTGATGCTAAAAGTGGGGAGTGGGGTCGATTACTCGAATGGCAGGATGATGATGGAGTCATTCATCAATGGGCAATGCCATTAGCCTTGTTACAAGGAGACGCTTCTGAAGTAAGACGAGAATTGGCTAGCCTTGGTTTAACTATTTCACCTCATAGAGTTGCTCGGGATTTACTGGCTACTTATTTGCAGGTGTTCCCTGTTGAAGATCGGGCTCGTTGTGTCGAGAAATTGGGTTGGCATGAAAACCTCTTTGTCACTCCTGCACAAATCTTTGGACACTCCTCTGAAAAAATTGTTTTTCAAAATAGCCATGCGATTGAATCTGCTATGTCTGTATCCGGTACTGTAGATGATTGGCGAGAATCAATAGGCCATCTCGCCTCTGGGAATTCTCGGTTAGTTTTCGCCATAGCCGCTGCTTTTGCTCCTGCTTTAGCAAAGATTGCTGGTGAAGATTCAGGTGGATTTCATTTCAGGGGTGCTTCTTCTAGTGGCAAAAGCACCGCATTGAAAGTAGCTGCTTCGGTGTGGGGTAATCCTCAAGCATATTGCCGATTATGGCGGAGTACTACGAATGGACTTGAAGGATTAGCTGCTTTGCATAACGATGGCTTATTAATTCTGGATGAATTAAGTCAGATGGATCCTAAAGAAGCAGGGGAGGCGGCTTACTTGCTAGCCAATGGTCAAGGTAAAACGCGAGCTTCACGCCATGGAACAGTGAAGCCCTCGTCTAGATGGTCATTGTTCTTTCTATCTGCTGGAGAGGAATCCTTGATGTCTTTGATGGCTAGAGCAGGACAGAAAACCAATGCGGGTCAAGAGATACGGTTGGCAGATATTGAAACTGATGCTGGTTTAAATAAGGGGATTTTTGAAAAAATCCATAATCAACTCAGCCCCGCTACCATGGCCTTATCCTTAAAGGAATATTCCAGCAAGTATTATGGTGCAGTTGGTATGGCATGGCTGCAAAAGGTGGTGGCAAATCAACCAGGTATTGAAACTAACATTGCTGATGCGATGCAAGAGTTTGTGAATAGTGCTGTCTTACCGGATTCAACAGGACAAATTATCCGTGTAGCCCGACGGTTTGCCTTGGTTGCAGTAGCTGGCGAATTGGCTAGCCAATATGGATTGACAGGCTGGCAAGAAGGCGAGTCTACCTATGCAGCTTACAAATGTTATAGGGCATGGCTGGATCATTTTGGCATAGAGGGTAACAAGGAGGATAGAGCGATATTAGCTCAAGTCAGAGCCTTTTTTGAATCTCATGGCGCCAGTCGGTTTGATAATATCAGAACGCCAAACAATGAGAGGATTCAAAATCGTGCTGGATTTTACCTTACCGATGATGCAGGTTTTCGCGTGTATATGGTATTAACGGAAGTCTTTAAAAAAGAGCTATGCATGGGGTTTGAGCCTAGAATGGTAGTCCGTGTATTAATGAATGAAGGTTGGCTAAAGCCAGCAGCAGATGGATCGCCCTCTCATAAACCAAGGATTAAGGGAGTTGGAACACCCAGACTATACATGTTTACAGATAAAATCTGGGGTGGAGAGTAATCCTATTTCGATAAATCAGAACTATTTGTCCCATTATTTTGAAATGCTGGGACATCTTGGGACGGCCACAAGCCAGTATTTACGGGCTGTCCCTCATGTCCCAACTGTCCCAGTTAAATGTTTAATCTTTAAGATATAACCAAAGTGTATTCCGAGATTTTACACCCATCTCATCGCGTATCAGCAAACAAGTTTTGTAATTGTCATATTCAGGTAGCAGGTAAGAATACATTTGTTTGGCATACAAATATCGCCAGCTTTTGGTACTAGATAAACGGTGCTTTACTAATGCACTGCGCCAGATGATGCGGATTTCCTCATAAGATTTTAATTGGAGCAAGTTACCATCTTGTTGAGTGAGCCAGTTAAAAAGATGGAGTACAGCTTTCTGGTTTTCTGTTCGCACAGGGATGGTACGGTCGCTGGAATTAAAAGCAATGTCTCTGGTTATCCAAAGAGAGTATTCGCGGACTTGTATATGTGGCTTAATCAGAATCGCCTCTTTGAAGGTGAGTCCAAACTCTGTTTGCAATCCCATGATTACTCTGGCTATAGGATCATGAAGTGACTTCCAAATATCTGGAGAGATTGTTTTCTTTCTCTTTTTTCTTGTTTTAGGTCTTGAGAGTTCAAGGGATTGGTTATCAATATTAGCAATAGGACAATTGTTCATCAGCAAAAAACGACGAATAATGGTCATGTATCGCATGATAGTGACTGGATTAATATTCTGTTTTTTCCAGTAACGCACCAGCTTGTGAACTTGTTCAGATTGCAAAGCCTGCCATGAAGGTGGTATTTGCCGAATAACAAACAAGTCATCAATCATCTTATGGATGACATAGGCACGGTGCTTACGATACAGGTATTTACCTTGCCTATCCTGTTTGATTTGTCGATTAGCGAATTGTCTTAAGGATTGTGCACGCATCTTCCTATCCGCAAAAAAGTGTTAAAAAATAAATTGCTCTGTGTATTGTTTAGTGTTGGTCGAGCGGTTCACTCTCTGTTGAAACCCGGCAAAGCCGTAAAGCTCGAAGAGGGGGGCAAATCAATCGTTATAAGGCAAACGATCTCGCCAGTACTGCTAGTTTTTTTGTGGCATTTTCTCCTTAAAAAATAAAGTAATCGAAAGTGATAAAGCAGAGCTTTATCTCTAATCCATGGTCAAATGAAATGACTTAGAGTTCCGAAGAACTCCCCTTACCGAACGGTAAAGGTTCCTGAAGGGTTTCCCGACTGTACGTCCAGCCACAAGGTTAGGGAATGAGAGCGGCTAAGCATAAGACGCCTAAGCGTTTCATCGGATTTTCACCGATTCATCAGTTATGCTTCATTTAAAAATAACAAAGTGCAGATCTGGGAGCAATACCATTTCAGGGAATATTTTGTCCTATCTTATTTGGTGCGCCAGGACAGATGCCGTTTTGATGCTAAGTATATGTGGGCTAAAGAAGATGAATTTCTCTGCGTCACTGCAGATAACTCTTCAGTGACGCGAGATATACAAGTATTAATAAATACTAAAATTAGTTAATACGGAAACCATCAATTTCTTTTATTAAATCAATTAGGTCGGTAGGGATTTCATCTTCCTTATATTCATCAATAATTTGATAGTCAGTCAAGTTAACACCGTATTCTTTTTGTATTTTATCCCTAATTTTTCTAATAAGGATTTTACCCGGTACTATGGTCATTCTTGTATCGATGTTTTGCCATAATAAATCAAAAGATCTTATCGCCTCATGACAAATGGTACCTGGATCTTTTCCAAGTTTTTGATGAAAATCGATTCTTTTCGCAATGTATTGTCCAAGTATCATTGCTTTATCATCCTCAGTAACTTGTTCTATATATTCTTTTAAATTAAAGGTTTCATTTATATCTTCTTGTATTCGTTTTGATTTAATATTAATTTGATTTTTTAAACTACGCTCTAATACGTTAATGTTTAATAGATAATTCTCTATTTCTTTACGCGAATGTATATGAACGTAATTTACCTTTGCAGTAAGCTTACCTTTAATGAAATCTATTTGTTCATCACAATAATAATCTTTGTCATAAATACAAAATAGTTTCATTTGTGTTTTGATAGTATCTAGGCCCCATGCAAAAGATTTAATGTCAATCCATGAGGCAAATCCTCCTGAAGCAAGGGCTGTCAAATCATTCGAAACTGCTAACTGATTAAATTTTAGTTTTTGCGCAAACCGCCTAATAATTTTATAGTCATTTTCACCTTCAACAAATACAATTTTTTTGGTTCTAGCTAAATGTGTTAAAGTTATGTTTTGCGCTGATCCTAGAGTTTCAATTGCTTGTTGTATGCCTTCTATATCTTTTAAACGAGTTGAACTCCTTTTTTCTTTATTAATAAGTACAATTTCATCGGGATCCGCTTCTCCAATTATTTCCACAGAATGTGTTGCTATAAGTACATCTGAATTTAATTCCCTTAAAATGTTTAACAAGGAGCGTTGAACATCAGGGTGTAAATAAATTTCTGGTTCATCTATGACAACTAAGGTAATTTCTTCGGTTCTGGATAAGTGAGTAAGTAGTTGGCACCATATTTGAAAGCCAAAGCCAGACCAATATATTTCTCTAGTGATCCTATATTCTTCGACAAACATGCTAATTTTACGATTAGATAAATCAAGTTCTGGCGGTATTAATTTCATACCAGGCCAAGTTGAAGAGACCATATGAGAGAATTTATCCCAACCATTTGGGAAGAAATACCAGTAATTTCTAAAATGTCTTGAAGCTCTATGTGTATTCAGAGAGATTTTGACAGTATCCTCAGAAACCCATTGTTCCTCATGTTCCAATGGACCTAATACCGGTACAACTTGAATAAAGATTGGGAATGCGAGTTTAAACTTACTTATAGTTGTTATTTGAACTCCCATAGATTCCCAATGTAAAATACATCCACCACTATTTGGAAAAGTAAGAAATAGTACATTTCCATTTGTAAGAGAGAACTCTATTTGGCTATCATCACTGTTATAATTTGTTGATACATTCTCCAAAGACACGTTAATTGATTGCTCCGGAATTCTGTGCCCAAAATGATTGAAACCATCTGGTAGCTGTATTCTTTGCGGTTTTAACCTTCTAGCTCTTTTTAAGGCGACATCTAAAATTCTAAATGCACTTATTATCGTGGACTTTCCTGCATTATTGGGGCCAACCAAAATATTTGTGTTATGTAATTTTACAGAATATTGTTTTAATGCTTTAAAATTTGTAAATTTTATTGAGTTAATTCTTACTTTTTCTTCGAGTGCCATTTTTGACCCATGGGATTAAATTAACCTATTTTATTACTCCGTTTTATTTTTTATATTATAGCATCGGTTGTTGTTCTATTTTTTGGAAAAATTTTGGATGATTTGTTAATAGCAATAAATTTAGTTCCCTAGTTTGCAATTGTAGTCATATTTAACTACAATTATATTAAATTAAACTACGGATATATTCATTATGACTACGAAAACTGTCCAAGCTCGGGTTGATGGTAACCTGAAAGATATTGGAGAAGGAATTCTAAAGATGTTAGGTATTACGCCTTCTCAAGCTATTAATGCATTCTATGCACAAATTGTTATGTGCAGAGGTTTGCCTTTTGAATTGAAACTGCCAAACAAACTATCTCGTGAAGCCATTGAAGAATTAGAGAAAGGGGGTGGTAAATCTTTTTCATCTTTTAAATCAATGATTGATGATTTGGATGATACGAATGCTTGAGATAGTTCGTTCAACCCAATTCAAAAAAGATCTCAAGAAAATTATTAAGCAAGGTAAGGATCTGGATTTATTACAAGAAATTGTAGAAGCTTTGCAACGGCAAGAGTCCTTGCCGCCTAAAAATTGTGATCATTCACTCTCTGGGAACTGGAAGGGTTATAGAGAGTGTCATATCTCTCCAGATTGGTTGCTTATCTATAAAAGTGAAGACCAACTTAAATTATTACGACTGGCTCGTACAGGCTCACATTCTGAATTATTTCAATAAAGTAAGCGGTGTGTTGAATTCTTAGTGCCATTCAGTAGTCAAGGATTACTTGACTACTAACATAATAAGTTTGATTTTGAACTTTCCGAAAATCCCGGAGAGTTCAAATGACTATAATTTAAGTCATCGACAAACTGGTGTCATCTCAGTATTATTTTTTAGGATAATAAGATAACTCTATGTATATTATAGTTTTTTGAATTTGGTACGCAGTGAGTGCCAAATTGGCTTTAAATATGGTCCGCACTGCGGTCCAAAACTTTATGCGTATTTATATCTGCTCTTTGTTTGTTGATTGCATAGGAATAACTTCAGCGGAATCTATTACTTCCATACACTTTAAAATATAATCTGTAATAAGCTGCATAGGCTTTCGTAACCGTTCAACATCAACAATAATATAACCAGCAGTCACATCATTACTCATCTTGTGGTTCATTAATCGCTTTAATGCATAAGCAGGGATATCCAGACTTTCTGCAATGGTGATAAAAGTACGCCTCAAATCGTGTACAGTAAAATGAACACCGGAATTTTTTATCACGTGTGCCATAGTCTTACGTGGTTCAATAATATGACCAGCTGCACCTGGTCCCGGAAAAACATAGTCGTTGATTGCTTTTTCTTTTCTGGCAATCAGTAGATCATAAAGAAAATCAGAAAGGGGGAGGGTGTGGGATTCATTGTTTTTGGTTTTATTGATAGTGAATGATTTTGCTTTTAGGTCGAGATCAGACCATTTCAAAGTCGCTGCTTCTTGTCGGCGTAGACCAGTTAATAAGATTAACAGCAGATAGTCGCGTAATGTATCATTATGGATTTGTTGTAGCCCAGCATACCATGCGGCTAGTTCGTGAGATTTTATATAGGTTTTTCGTCGTTCAATGCGATACCAGGCTCGTGTTTGCGAAAGACGTTTTACCGGGTTATCGATGAAAAGCGAGTGGCCGCTGTTGTCTTCATACTGGCCAGCAGCAAAGTTGAATAAGGCTCTTAGGATTCGCATGGCTAAATTAGCATAGGCTTCTCCATGTTCATTGCCCAGCTTTTCGTGATATTTAGCTACGCGATCTCTGGTGATTGATAACATTGGTTTACTCTTCCAGCTCGTGAAGGCTTTATCTAATATGTGTTTGTAATTATCTATAGTTCTAGGCTTTAAGTTCTTTCTGGTTTTTAGGTAGTCTTTAAAGACTTGATTCAAAGTTATATCTCGAACCTCTGCTGCCTTCTTCTCAGCAACTGGATCAATTCCCATGGCGATTTGCCCTAAAAGATGCAGCGCTTTGTTTTTTGCCATTTCAGCAGTCAATTCCGGGTAATGCCCTAAAGTAATGCGACAGCGTTTCTTATTTATGAATTTTTCAACGAAAAAGGCTTTTGCTCCTCCAGAAGTCACACGTATGCCGAAGCCTTTTAGGTTGTCATCGTAATATCTTTTTTGTGTGGTTTTTCCTATTTCCGTTGCTTGAGGAAGGGGTAGATTTTCAACGTTTGTTTTGGTTATTTTCATAATTAACTTTTACACTCGTTTTTGAATGTGTCGCAACTGTGTCGCACTTGTGTCGCACAAATATTTAAAATCAATTAATAGAACTTATAACGTAATAATGCTGTAACATCAAGTAAATAAAAGGATATTAAAAGAATTTATAAGAGTGTCTAATTGGCTAAAATCCATAATTCACTAATTCGTAATCAAGAGGTCGGAGGTTCGACTCCTCTCAGCGGCATAGTAAAATCAATTAGTTACGTAATTAGAATTGGCCTGGCCACAAAGACTTCACGTGTCGAATATGTGTCGAAGAATGAACTGTACAAAAAATATAGGTTGGGCCCAACATTTATAGAATGTTATGTCTATACTGTGTTTATGGAAAAATAAATTCCACAATACATGGAGTGTATTTTTTATGTGCCAGACAATCCTTAATTTGCTAGCAATTATAGTTAGTGCTATTGCAACTGCTTTCATTGCTTATTTCAGTTACAGATCAAACCAACTTTCTAAAGAGATTAAAGATATCTCTCTAAAAACTTTTGAGCTTTCAAATGCTATTGAGATTCAAAATAAAAATCAGCAGGAAAATGTAAATAAGATTTTTTGGGCTATAGTATTTTCGAATGTTTTAACCGATAAAGCTAATAGAAAAGAGCGAGTAGGTTTTCTAATAAAGTTATTTGGTTGGGAAACAATCCAGCGGAATACAAATATAAGCAAAGAAGATTTGAAATCAGTGGTTAATGCTAACTGTGCTAAATTTATTGATGATTTATTCAATAGCTAAAATCATTAGTGAACAATAATAAATAATCATAAGGAGAGAGCAAATGGAAACTTATTTCGCACAACAGGTAAGTGCTGGACCAGATATTTCAGGAGTCAGTTCAAGATTAAAAGATAGTAGTTTAAGTATGTTGGAGAAAAAAATTAAAAACCATCCAGTGCAAGTCAAACCGTGGTTGATATGGAAAGAACATAATATTGGCAATAAAGTAGATATCATCAAATACGTAGATATAAATGCAAACAAGTGGATTGATTTGTAAAAAACAGAATCAGGCCGCATTAGTGAAGTATAATGAGGGGAACAAACAACGTAAAAAAGGAAGGTCATGAAGTTCTATGGAAAGAAAAATATACAAGGTATATTAGGGCGTGTCCTCAATTTAAAGCCATTAATTGAACAGTTTTGGCACGTGGGAAACCAAATTTGTTCGGTCTTAAAACAACTCCTCAATTCAGCTTGACCCAAATTAGCGAACAAGCCAAAAACAGCATTGATTTAAAGTTGCGAGCTAATTTTTCAAAACGCATAGCAATACTTCTAAAATGCTTCAGTCTGGCAAAAAGGTTTTCTACTAAATGCCTCAGTTTATAAAGGTATGAATCAAATTCTGGATTAGGTTTTTTACTGTTTGATTTTCGCGGAATAACAGGGTTCATTCCTGCTAACCGCGCTTGCTCTCGAATGGTTTCGGAATCATAACCTTTATCTGCTATGAAGTGAGTTGCCTCTCCAACTTTCTCAATTATCGCTCCTGCAACTTGGGAATCGTGGACTTGACCCCCAGTGATTTCAAAATCGATCGGATTTCCATGCGCATCGGCGCACATATGAATCTTTGTAGTAGCTCCTCCTCGGGACATTCCAATGGCACGCTCTTCTCCATGCCTAGCTCCACTCGCATGTTGGTGAGCGCGGACATAACTTCCATCGCTGAATACCCATTCCGTATCAATTTCGCCTCGTAAATCAAAAAAAAATTCTCCCACAAGCCTTTTTCTGCCCAGCGGTTGAATCGGTTGTAGGCTGTTTTCCATGGGCATAGTTTTTCAGGGATATCACGCCAAGGCGCCCCTGTACGTAATTTCCATAAAATGGCCTCCATAATATTTCTATCGTTATTCCATCTATGACAACCAAAAAAGAGCATCGTTTTTTGAAGCTGTGACCATATCTCGTCTGTGAGAACCTGTCTTACCATTTCTACCCCCAAAAGGGAGTATAAGATCAGATCGCAAGATCTGTGTCAAGCTGAAGTGAGCGGTTGTTTTAAGACTGAACAAATTTGGCTTCCCACATGCCAAAACTGTTTAATTAATGGCTTTAAATTGAGGACACGCCCTAATTGCGCTAAAGCAAAAGCAGCCGTTAATTCGGACATTCTGGAACCAATGCCCCAAAGCTGAAATTCTTCATTTAAAGTATCAAGGCGTCCAGACTCATTACGCGGATAGCCAAGATCATGGATAGCAAAACAACGTTGATAGATTGTTTTTTTCTTGCAAACTATCATACCTCCTTCACCACTTGTCATGTTTTTGTTTAACTGAAAACTAAAAATGGCCAGATCGCCGAAGCTACCAAGAGGTTTCCCATTGGAGTAACCTCCTGCTGCTTGCGCGCAATCTTCCAATAGATAAAGATTATTTTTTGCTGCAATGGCTGCAATTTTATCAATGTATCCTGATGCACCACTCATATGAACACACATAATCGCTTTGGAACGAGGGTTAATTTTGCGCTCCAAATCATTAGGATCCATACAAAAAGTGTGATCAATATCGACTAAAACAGGGATGGCTCCAAGCCTGACAATCGCAGAAAGGCAACTGACCCACATATAACCTGGAACTAAAACCTCATCTCCTGGACCTACGCCAAAAGCAGCCATTCCGATATGTAAAGCAGCCGTTCCTGAATTAACGCCCAGAGCGTATTCAACTCCAATTTTCTGACAAAATTTCTCTTCCAACTTATCAACCATATGTTGCAAATCAGGACCATAATAACGAAAAGGGCTATGCGCTTTTATCACGTCATCAACCAAGCGCTGTTCTTCCTCATCAATCCAGAGCGCTCCAGGGAATTCCCAAGGCAATGCTTTGGTACGAACGGGTTTCTCCTCACTCATGTCATTGTCCTCGTGTCTGAAGTTCATTAATAAGATGTGTGGCTAACCGGTCGGCCAGTGCCATAATAGTTAGTGTCAAGTGCTTATCCGGTAAATGAGGGATTACCCCGCCATCACAAAGATATAAATTGTTATGAGCAAAAGTCTTGAGGTTGGCATCCACAATGGATTCTTTATCATTAAAACCCATACGACATGTCCCCGCATAATGAATGCCTGTGCCATCATTACTGAAATCTTCCACGATATGGGTTGCTGAAGCGCGGCGCAGTATCTTACGCCCAAACTCGGCCATTTTTTTCATACGAGCCAGAGTGGTTTCTGAACTGGTGTAATGAATGTCTACTTGGGTAATCCCATAATCATCCCTGGTATTGGATAGTTCGATTCGGTTCGAAGCCATCAAATCGCCTTCACAAAACAGTCCCAGGGTAACAAAGGAATTAAACATGGCTTTGACTATAAATGGTTTTATAGGTCGAGGGATCCAACGTATATCTGCAAGATAGTAAGGAACATCCGGCGGTGCTGAAATGGAATGACCTATGAAACGGAAAGGATCGCCGTTAGGTAAATTGGCTTTACCAAGTAAAATAAGCAAATCACCATACCCTATATCAGAGGGTCTTTTGCTGAACCATAATTTATAAAGTGATGTAGCCTGGACTACCTTGGGATTATCTTGTAAATACCAACCTAATGTACCATTTTGATTAGCCAGACCTTGTTGAAAGTGCGTATCATGTGAATTCAATAAAATCCGAGGGGTTTCTATGGCTCCCGCACTGAGAACAAAAAAACGGGCGCGAATTGTTTTTCTCTCATTTGATTGAAGGCAAAGATACTCCAACGATTGAATTTGATTCGTTTTCTGATTACCTATTAAACGAATAACTTTCGCGTTGAGTAACAAGGTATAATTAGGCAAATCACGGATTAATGGTAAAAGCCGTGCAGAAAATTTATAGACAGCGCCAGCGGCGCAACCAAAAGTGCAAATGCCTGTACTTACGCAATGATTTGGTTTATCCATTCTTGTTTCAATGGCTTTTCGATTTGGAATAGCATGACAATTTGGCCAACCTAAACGCTTTACGGCTTTAATGACCAGATAATCGGCTGGTCTTAAGGGTTTGGGGGGAATATAGTCTCCATCGGGCAATTCAGCCAGGCCCTCCTGAGTGCCACAAACACTAATCCGTTTCTCAATGGCACTGTAATGTGGTGCTAAATCCTGATAACTGATAGGCCAAGTAGACAAATCAGTTTCACTAAAACGAACAGACACCGCATTCCACAGATTTTGCAAGCCATTCAATGCATAAATTTGAAATTGGCGAAAAGCCGCTTCAGATTGCTGATTGCTGGATCGAGTATGGCAGTCAGCAAACAGCTCATGAATAAATAACGCATCGGCTACATTAGGAGGAAAAGTAGTTTTTGGTTTTATACCATACCATTTTTTAATGCCAGGAGGGTTTTTTTCACTAAAATAATCCGCTTGAAGTTCCCCCCCTTGCTCTACAGAAATGACATTAAGTCCGGCAGACGCCAGCCGGTGTGCAAGGATCCCTCCTGCAGCCCCAGTGCCCACAATGCAACAATCGTATGTTTTAGTATTCAACCTACGTCCTTTAGAAATTGTGGTGAAGTAAAATATAGATAATCAAAAAAACAATTAATTATTTCCCGTTCATCCGGGTTTAAGTGAGACCAGTGTAATTGATGTTCGGATAGAAAATTAGTTTTATTAGCTATTTCTTCCAGTGTTTGTCGCAACTGTTCATTCTGGACAATAAAAGAAGTCAGTCCAGAGATTAAAGGGATTATTTCTGCGGCATAATAATGCTTAGTGACTAACTGGCTAAGCATTTCTACCATTATTTCACCTGTTATTGGCTTATTCATTGGTAAATCATATGCAATCACTATAAGTTTATTATAGTATAGCTTGGTCAATTTATAGGTTGAAAAACGCTCTGGTTCGATAGCTTAGAGTTAAGGATGACAATATGGCTTGGTTAGTTGCAATAATAGGATCACTGGCTGGCTTTTTATTTGGCTATGACGAAGGCATTATTGCTGGTTCTCTTGAATTAATTAAACACTATTTTCAGATGTCTCATACGAGTATAGGTATGATGACTTCAGCTCTCCCATTTGGTGCCTTATTTGGATCAATGTTGATTGGTTCCGTGTTGGCGACACGCCTTGTCAGGCATTTTGGACGCAAACTCTGTCTTATTTTTGCTGGAATTCTGTTCCTGATTGGCGCTTTGGGAGCTACTTTTTCTTTTCATGAATGGGTTTTGGTGTTCTCACGTTTTGTTCTGGGAATTGCCATCGGCGTAGCGGCAGTGACTACACCTTTATATTTGGCTGAAACGGCACCCACTCATTTAAGAGGTGCAATGGTTGCCATCTATCAATTGGCGATTACTATAGGTATTGTTTGTTCCTACAGTGTTAATTATCTGTTGATTGATTATGGTTCCTGGAGAGCAATGTTTGCTTCTAGCACCATTCCTGCATTGATTCTTGTGATTGGTATTTTGTTTATGCCAGAGTCACCGCGCTGGCTTCTGAATGAAGGAAGACGTAAAGAAGCGAAAGAGGCATTAGATAAATTACGAGGAGGCGTTGGGGTTGATGACGAGTTGAGTGAGATTCAAACGGCCTTATCCCAAGAACCAGAACAAAAATACTGGCAATTATTATTTAAAAAGCCCTTATTGCCAGCACTGTCTTTAGGGGTAATTCTTTTTTGCTTGCAACAGTTAAGTGGTATCAACGTGATCATTTACTATGCACCGGAAATTTTCAAAAATTTAGGATTTTCCACCGCTCATGGCCAGATTCTGGCAACTATGGGCATCGGTCTTGTCAATATGCTGGTTACTATTCTGGCTGTGTTTTATGTTGATAAAATCGGGAGGAGAAATTTGTTATTACTAGGTTTTGCCGGAACGAGCATCAGCTTGGCTGCTATAGGAATTTTTTCTTATTATCAGGTTACCTGGTTAGCTTATTTGTCCGTCACTTTTCTTACGCTTTATATTTTCTCGTTTGCTATTAGTCTGGGCCCAATTCCCTATATTGCAATGGCCGAAATTTTTCCCTTATATGTCCGAGGTGCTGGCATGGGATTATCTTCTATTAGTAATTGGGGTTTTAATGGTATTGTTGTTTTCACTTTTCCTATTTTGTTTAGTGCAGTAGGCCTTGAGTATACTTTTTTGATTTATGCCGGTATTTGCTTTTTGGGGCTTATTTATACCATTAATTACATGCCAGAAACCAAAAATTTAAGTCTTGAATACATTGAAGAATATATTGTTAGTGGTAAATCACTAAGATGGCTGGGTAGAAGACAAATGTAACTGTTCAAGTGATGGTGTCGACTTATGAAGTCTTATTTGCGCAAGTTTATTATCGTTTTTTTTCCCTTACTATTATTTTTTTGTGATCATTCTTATTCAAGCGAAGGGGATGTAGATAGAGCAGCAACAATCTCAGTGCATAATATAGATAATGTACATGTTGGCTCAGGTACTTTACCGGTAGCTAAATCAAATATGTTGGGAAACTGGTCAAAAATACCCTTATTTGAGAAAAATGGTATTGAACCTAAACTTATTTGGACCAGTGATCTTTTAGGTAATCCCATTGGCGGTGTGCATCAGGCGTTTCGTGAGTTTGATAACCTTTTTTTAGGTGTCAATGTAAATCTTGAACAATTTATGGGGGCCCCAAAAACTATATTTTATACATCCATGTCACAACGCTCAGGCAAAAGCCTTACCAATTTGGATATTAAAAATATATTCAATGTGTCTCAGGTATGTTGTGGGCCAACTTATCGACTTGTAGATCTTTATTTAGAGCAACCTTTTTTTGCTGATCGATTCAATGTTCGTGTAGGACGTCTTGCAGCAGGCGATGAGTTTTTATCGTCTCCGATTTATTGGTTATTTGTGCAAAATGGCATTGATGGAAACCCGGTGGGTATTTTCAAAAATGCTCCAGGAATGTCTGCATATCCTCGGGCAACATGGGCGGTTCGTACCACTTTTAAAACTCAACCTGAAAAATTTTATCTTATGGGAGGACTATTTAACGGAGATCCTACTTTAGGAGAAAACTCAAAGCATGGTGTCGATTTTAGTATGCGCGGTCCACTTTTTGCTGTAGCCGAGCTAGGTTATCGCAGAAATAGATCTCAAGACTCTACAGGTTTGCCTGGAAATTACAAACTTGGGGTTTATCATGATCACAATTCTTATCTAAGTTTTCTTTATGATGAAGCGGGTGGCTTAGCTCCTGTAACAGGCTTACCTCCTCTTACCATTCGTGGTAATACGGGATATTATGTTCTTATGGATCAAATGTTTTATCGTGAAGGAGGAGCAGGTACTCATCAGGGAGCTACTGCATTTTTTTCCTTTTTAATAGCTCCAGATGAGTCCATTAGTAATATGCCAATCTTTATTAATGGCGGTGTTATTTATGAAGGATTATTTCCAAGTCGTCCCAATGATGTAACAGGATTAGCGGTAGTATATGGTTCTCTTAGTCATGATTTGAGACAAGCACAATTCCTTAAGAGTCAGTTGGGAATTCCAATAGGAGTTCAATATTTTGAAACAGTAATTGAAGCAATATATACTATTCAAGCAACAGGTTGGCTCAAGATTCAGCCTGATCTTCAATATATTATTCACCCGGGAGGAACAGGAACAATCCCAAATGCTCTGGTATTAGGTGCTCAGGTAGCTGTGACTATTTAAGGGGAGCATAAAAAATGCTTTGCCATAAGCTGTACTGCGAGGAAAATAGGCATTGTAATTCATATGCAATTATTATAGTTATACATATTGTATATTTATATATCAATTACCGATTCGGCAAGAACCAGTTTTGTCCAATGCAAAATGTGCCTGAGAAACTCGGCATAGATCCATAAGACCGATGAGCTGTTCAGAGGTTTGTCTATTATCAAGATCGTTACAGATGAGTTCAACTAGCGGCACAAAAACATCATATAATTGGTTAACTCGATGAATAAATGCTTTGTAAGCAGGTAAATGAGGAAGCCAAGCTCTCAGATGTTTTGTGCATACCGATGAATTGTTTTTAACGAGCGATGTCCCTCAACCACACCATACAGATACAGAGTTATAACTTCTTCATCGCTAAATTTCAAATCGGTATAATACGCTATTCTTGCACAATATTTTGATAAATTTTTTTCATAATGTTTACAAATATTATGTTATCAACTCAACTTCCCAGTCCACATCAAATCCTTATTAATTCTTTGTTAGTGAAAAGGATTTAATTATAAGTGGATAGTTGAAGTTGAAAATCCACCCTCATATGCAATAATAGCGCAGTATAACCTTTATGAAGGTAGGTTAAGAAAATCTACTAATGAACAATTGGATTATTATGCAAATTGAAGACATCTTAAATCACTTTGAAGATCCCAATGGTCGCTTTCCAAAAGAGGCGTTAAATTCAGCATTAGAGCAACAAGAAGCAATTACCCCTTATTTATTGTCCATTTTGGAAAATACAATTTCAAATAAGGAATATCTTTTTCACAGTGAAATGGTCCCAACATTGACGATATTCAATGTTACTCCTGTTACATCAAGCTTTTCATGATAGTCATCTGCTCTATTTTAGAGACGGCTGCTTCAAAAAATCCTTTGTTTCCTCATATAACTTGCCCTGATTACCTTTTAATGACAATGCATAATCAGCTTTTTTTCTGAGTATCTTTTTGGCGATTTCAGTTTGGCACCCTATGGCATCAATTGTTACAATGCATCCTTCTAATTCAAGAACTTCCAATAGTTCTGGGATGGCTGTGATTTCGTTATTCCTATCGGTTTTTCTTAACCTAAAACAACACCTTTTTTACTGCTTCAGGTACTGACTATATGAATGACAACTTCACTTGTTAAGAAAACTTGGCAATCAGTGTCTCTTCATCAAAACATGAGTAATCAAACCCACAGATTTCGTCATCCTTATTTCTTTCCCAATCCTTGATGTACTCAATATATTGCTTTTGAGCATCAGTTAAAACAGCCTCTGTAATTCCAGTCTTGGCTCTAATATTGGCAAGTTCCAAACAAAATAACCCTCCAGAAAAACAAAGAAACTTAAGGTTGTCAATCAATTCGAACCAGACATTTTTGTGAAAAATAAATGCTGAAACATATTTGGCTATATCGGGACTATTTGTTTTTTTATTAATAATTAAATCATAAAACAAATCAGCGAATTTTTCATGAAATTCACCTAATAGCATTACATTCTCTTTGTTAATGGTGATACCTTTGAACAATGCTAATACTTCATTGCAATCTATATCCCCACTGCCCACACAAGAAACCAGAATTTGTTGTAATGACTTTATATTGTCACTATTCAGATTTTGAGGATCACAGGGGATGAGAGATTCCAATTGTTCAATTGATTGCAATGGATTATTTTTATGTTTTCTTTCCCAGAATTTAAAATTCATAGCTAAAATCCTTTTTCACTTCAGTCCCAAACTATCCTATAACATTGAATACAACCTGGCAACAACATATCATCACCTAAACTGTATTGACATCTGTATTAACTCACGATTGCTCTGGCAACAAGACAACAGGGCACCACTTTTATATTAAGAATTTATTGTACAAATCATTATCCATATCAAGATTATGAGATAAATAAGCGGATTTATTTCTCAGAACACATTCTTTTTAAAATTATTTATATGATTGTATCTAGTAAGTATTCGAATTAACCTTGACACTCATTTTTTCTGAAATGGTAGTAAAATTTCGCACATCAGCGAACAATACTGTCATTTCCCGCAAAATGTGATCGCTCAGACGTACATTAACAATGCTTTCTTTTTTCATGAGCCTCAACAAATCAATGGGAACAAAGCGATTGGATCGCTGTAATGAATTCTTGAATGGTATCTACCATGTGATTAAAAACTGTGTCCAAATCTGCTAATCTCATCATTGCTTTGCAAATTTGCGCGTTCTATTACATAGTAAAAAATATATAAAAATCAACATCTTAATGCTTTTCTACATTCTGTCGGCAAGTCCGTATTAAACGAAGTCATAATACGGGGATCATCTCACCTCAATGGCGTTAAGTTAAGGATTATTTTATTTAAAATCAATAGGTTAATAGTATAAGTTTTGTTTACTCCGGATTGAGCTTTATGAATAAAAAACATTGTTATTAGAATCAGTAAGGGGGGTATTTTTCAGACTGAGCTGTCAATTAAGCATAGACAAAATCCGCAAGATTTTACTCGACATCGAAAATTATCTTTTTCAGAATTAGTCTTATTTCAATTGCAAAAGAGTATAAAATCACTGCAATTACGTTTAAACGAATTAAGTTTACAGTTCGAGGAAATACCACTAATGACGAAAAGCGCTTATAGCCAAGCAAGACAAAAATTACGCCATACAGCATTCATTGAGCTCGATAATAAACTAACTGGAAACTACTAAGCAGACCTCATTAAATATCTATAACAAATCAGCATAAGCATCATAATTAAAATTGATTTTTGAAACGGCTCTCCCTTCATGAAAGGCCCAGACTAATTTTCGTATTTGTTGTAAAAGCTCCTCCATTAAAGAAAGTGTTAAAATGAGATGACAAACTGAGAGTTGTAGGCAGAGTAGTTTAAAAAGTAAGATCACGACTCGAAGATAGTGTCTTTTACAAAGTGGTCCCAGGAAGCACGAACCATACCCTCTTCTGATACCCCGTGGCTTGCCACGGGGAGGTTCATTTGAAAATTGAAGCTCCTATGGCATTGCCCCAAATAGCGAGCATTGAAAAAATAAAAACATACATGATACTGATGAAGAGGAATGGGGTGCTCTTTGCAAAAAAAAGTATATAAAAAATCTGTCCGAATGAAAGAGCAATATAAAAAGAAAACACCATATTTTTGAAGAGGATGCCAATGACTAGCCCATAAAAAAATAGACAAGCACAATATAATAGTAAATTATCAAATGGCTCTGCATGCAATATATTGATGCATAAGAACCACAAACACAATCCAAACAAAAAACCCAAAACAGTATGCAAAATTATCTTCTTCAAAATATTATTCGCTCTTTTTTTAATTAAATTTAAAATAAGTATTCACGTTAATTTAATATGAGTTCGGGATAAGCCTTTTTTATTATCCCCTCTCCACCGCGCGAGGCGTTGTTGCGTGGATAAAAAAGCTAGAAGAAATAAGTAGTTGCGAATTTTAAAAAATAGAGTAGATTTGGCAAAAATCTCCGACCAAGGATGCTTAATGCCTAAGACTCCTAAAAAGATTCGCAACTGGAAAGAGTATAACAAGTCTTTAGTAAAAAGAGGACAAATTCTTTTAAGCTTTGATAGACTATTTAGAGCATCTTTATTATGAAAATCCTCAACGTCGAGGAGGTCAAAGAGTATATAGTACCCTAATGTACGAATATCTATTGACCATTAAAGTGATGTTACGTTTACCGTGGCGTGCAACGATAGGGTTTGCCCGAGCAGTACTGCAGAAAGCATTTCCGGATAAAATAATTCGAGTACCTGACTATGCACACGCCAGTCGCGAATCAGGAAAATTAGCATTAAAGACTCATGTTACGCATATGGTTGTATCTAGTAAGTATTGAAATTAACCTTGACACTCATTTTTTCCGAAATGGTCGTAAAATTTCGCACATCGGCGAACAATGACGTGGTCAAGCAAATTTGCACACCCCAGTTAAGCCATTTTTTTCATTAACCCCCAGTACCGACTTTCAAATTGATTCGGACTTAGATAATCCAAAGACGAATGCAATCTTTGATTGTTATAAAACATAGTAATGTAATCTAGAATATCTTGTTTTGCCTCCCGTCTGGTTTGATAATTACGCCAATGAACTAATTCATCCTTCAAGCGACTGAAAAAACTTTCAGCAACGCTATTGTCCCAGCAGTCACCTTTTTTGCTCATTCTGCCTACAAAACCATGTTGATTGAGAAGACCGCGATATTGTTTACTGGCATATTGCGAGCCTCTGTCGGAATGCACGATAAGGCCTGCTTTTGGCTTTCTCTGCCAAATGGCCATTGTTAATGCATCGCAAACTGTATCAGCCTTCATTCTCGAACTCATGTTCCAACCAACCACTTTTCGGGAAAACAAATCAATTACCACCGTTAGGTATAACCAGCCCTCATGGGTTGGGATATAGGTAATATCGGACACATAGGCACGATTGGGTTCATTGACTTGAAACTTCCTGTTTAAAACATTCTCAAAAACAGGTTGTTTGTGATTGCTGTTTGTTGTCACTTTGTATTTCTTTTTATATCGAACAAAAACACCTGACTCACGCATCAAACTACGGGTTTTTCTTCGGCCAACCGGATAACCAAGAGCATTCAGGGCTTTCCTTATCCTGCGATTTCCATACGAGAATTTGCTGGATTCCGAGATTTTTTTAACCCACTCCAATAGCTCTTCATGTTCTGGTTCATTGTTTGGTTTTGTACTCTTCCGTTTTTGATAGCTATAGTCTCCAGAAGAAGTAACGCCCATGAGCTGGCACATCATGCCAACCGGCTAGGTCTTCTTATGTTGGGCGATAAACGAATATCTTATTTCGCTTCTTTCGCAAAGAAGACCGTGGCTTTTTTTAGTATTTCTTTCTCCATTGTCAGCCTTCTGACTTCTTCTCGTAACTGACGAATTTCAAGTTGCTCTTCCGTTAATTTTCCATTTCCACGAAAAGCATTTTCATTATTCTCTGCTGCCTCTCGAATCCAGCGACTCAAAATATTCGAATTAATTCCCAAACTCCTTGCTGCTTCTGGACATGTGTATCCTTGCTCAGTTACTAAACTAATCGCATCCAGTTTAAATTCCTTTGTATATTTTCTTCTTGTAGACATTGTGACCTCCAATTAAACAAATTATCTCTTAACTGGAGTGTCTAAATCAATTGAACCACATCAATACAGGGATCATCCCACCTACAGTCCAATTTTTATTAACTGAAGTATAGAGCCATGAATGAGCAAATAATTTTCGTCCTAGTATGTAGTAAGGATTAATGCCAGTTGATTGTTCTTACTAAGATTTGCGACAATGAGGTGGAAGAGAAACTACGCTTACTGGATAACCCTGGGTTTGAGTACTAATAGATACGGAGGTGCGGGTAAAGCAAGCCATTACGCGAGCTATAACAACTAGTAGGTGGATGGGCAAATTATGAAATGTTGTTCCGTTATGCGCACATTTCCAGTGAGAATTTACAAGTGGCTTGCTGAACATGTCTATGATACAAAATTGCCCCCGTAATTGGGAAAGACACGTTAAGTATTTTGAAATTACAAAAGCAGTTTAATTCCAGCCACACTTCCTATTCGGAAATTATTGATCTATTTATTTATTATTGTTACAATTTGATTAATTTTTAATGCATTAGTGGGTGATGATGCCATCTTTATTTTGGGCGAAAGTAGGAAAACAATCGTCCGTCATTTCTGTCGAATGGAATCAGACACTTGATCCATTTTTGATAAAGAAATTGAAGGGTATCTATATGACTGCTTTCCTTAGTGCCCATCAGAATATTCCCGAAAGAGAATTGGGAATTTCCGAGATAAAGAAAAAAGCATGGCTGGAAGAATTATTTTCAGAGGAAATACAGACTTTAGAAAAAGAAAGAAATATTTCTTCTTTCGCCACTATTTTGGTTAATGATGTAACAGTTGGTTTTGTGACTTGTCGCTTACAAAGTAATAAAGAGATATACATCAAATTTTTGGCGATTAAACCATTTCAACCCATTAAATCCAATAAAAAAGAGGGGGCACTCGGCTTAGGCAGGATAGCTATTGAGAGTATTGAGAGTCGATTTCCTGATTTTGAATCCATTACTTTAGAGACGCATAGGACCAATAGAAATGCGCAAGGATTTTATGAACATCTTGGATTTAAGCGGACGGACCCTCCTTGTGGAGATGAAAAAAATTATATTGGTTATAGAAAACCAATTTCGGTACCATTGTTGATTGACCACATCAAATTGCTGCCTTGATGTCTCAAGATTAAAACTGTGTTTTTTCTTTAAGCAGTGTTTTTAATAATGTGATCCAAAAACATTAGCTTCAATGTAATAAAGTGGAGCTTAACTTTTTGCTTACTATTTCTCCAATTTAAGGCTATCGGTCACCTATTACAATTAAAGTTCCTTTTTACTTATTACTTGACAAAATTTTATTTACAGAAATAAAAATCTTTTAGTGATTTAAATCGAGTCCAATAGTAAAGCCAACACTTGAAGAGATTCGTAGAATAGCAGGTTGCTATACCTATTGGTTATATTTTAAAAATTTGCTGGTAAAAAACATCTCCCAATACCATCAGCGTTATCACAATTTACTATAATTGCATTATTGCAAATTGCCGTTGGGGCTGTTGAGACACCTACTCCAGTGATAGTACAACTATTGCTTCCTGTGCCGGTGACTGTAATGCTGGCCCCAGGATAAATTAAATAATGAGGCCAGGGGCGAACATCGTTATCTCTGGTTTGAGTAGGAACGAGAATATCCATTGCTCCAGACTGCATAGTACTAGGATTCGTTTGAACGATGTGAACCGTAAATGGCGGTTGTGCATTAGCACTACTACCAACGACTACCAGCAATGAGCCACTGCTGAACCCACGACATCCGAGATTAGCGCTTGGAATAAAACTTTGATTAGGTAGCAAATTCACGTTATTGTTTTTTAAAATACAATTAGTATCAAAAACTCCATAATGTTTTTCAGCACTGACTCCACTTTTTTCAGGTTCATCGTAAGCTTCAAAGACCAGAACACCGCTGTTGTTTCCAGGTTGCCTGACAAATTCATAAAGCTCGCTTAAATAAGCAGCAGCATTTCCTACACTGGAAGCACAATTTCCACCACAAACATAGGGCGGTGAGCCATCATTACCTTGACCTGCAGTAGCCCACCCCGATTCAGCCATTAGAATAGTTCTTGGTGGCGTATAAAAAGACTGTTTTTGAACCTGAGCATAATCCCAAGCAATGGAATTCTTTAAAGTAATATCTGAGACTGCTTTGTCCGGTGGAGTCACACCAAATTGAAAAGGGTAAGGGTCAAAAGCTAAAGGAGCGCTTAGTGTATAGCTATTAATCAGTGTTTTCATGTCTGCTGATGCATTTGGGGCAACCTCGTTTGGACTGACCAGATCGGGGCTGATTAATGCAGAACCCACAGGTATATTAGTAATACCTTTGGCTGTTAATGCATTTTGCAGTTGAGTAATCGAATTAGTCAAATATGTTACATTAGAGCCGTTATAATTTTCATGCCCTGCAAAAACAAGGGTAACTGTGTTTTTGAATGTTGTAACGCCAACAACATCAATCACGTTATTTAATTGAGTAACGGCTGCTGTAATATTGGCGTTATTACCATCCTTAGGGATTACTGCTTCATATACTACCTTTAACTGAAGAGCTCTGGCTTGTTGAATGATATCAATCCAGGAATAAGGTATGGATTGATAGGAGCGTACTGTGGTAAATCCAGCTGCTTTAAGCTGGGTAAGCTCCATATACACATTAGTTACCAGTACAGCATTCATGGTGCCCACATAAAAAACATCGTGATTATTCAGTTTTGCTGCCGCTGGATAATGATCGGGGTTATAATCGACACCAATAAGCGCAACCCAAGGTGAATTGGGCATTGAACCAGTAGCTGTTGTATTCACGATGTTTAGTGGAACCTGATTATTACCGTATTTTAAGGTCAGGGTAGCTGATTTTTTTCCTGCAGTTCGGGCATTTAGACCAATCGAAAAGGTGCATGTTTCTCCTCTTCTTAATGTTTTTCCCTGGCAATTGTCTGCAAGGGTAAATTCACCTGCCGGAGCATTATGAGTCATAGAGTTATCAAAAGGTGTAGGCATATTAAACGGTAGGTTAGATATTAATTGATAAGTGGCCAGATAACTACCTCCCACAGCAGTTGTACTTGATATTGGAGACGTTATTGCTTGTACGGTAAATGGATCTATAAAGAAAGAGTTTGCTTGGCTTTTGTTAGTACTTTGAGCTGAAATTGATGTACTGATAAGAATCAATAATAACCTTAATATGCCATAACGAAGAGTAGCCATATCATTATCTCTCCCTTAAACCAAATAATTAAAAATGTAATTAATATTCAATGCGATGGTATTTCCTGTTAATTTTGTTTTTAAATACTCATTTGAATAAGTTAAAATACCAAACCCAGTTTGCGCCTGCCCAAAATCACCATAATGATATTCCAGCCCCAACCAAAGATTATTTTTTACTATATAATCGATCCCTGCACCTAATATATAACTAAAATGAGAGTTGGTGTGATTCTGAAATGCTGGACTAATACGAGGAGTGATGCCAAGTAGGGGAGTGTCGAAATAATGACTTACTTTGTTTGTTGACCACCCTAAACCCACGGTAAGAAAAGGCATAACATTATAGTAGCGAACTATATTGGCTTTAATCATACCTAAGTAAGTTTGACGTTGTATCTTATATTGAAAATTATAATTTTCAAATTCAGGCAATGAATACTGTAATATAGTGCCATTCACAGTGGAAGGGGTTACATAGCTATAACGAATTCCCAAGCTAAAAAAAGGTATCCAATTATTTTGAGTACTCCATTGATAGCCACCTAATAAAGAAAAAAATGCGGCAGAATCTATATTATGATTGGAATATTGATCATCAGGCCACCCTATGCCAGTAGCCACAAAATGATTATCAATAATTTTAGGAAAAGCGACTCCTATGTTTTCACCGATATACCAATTACCTTGAATTGAATGGGCATAGCTGATTGAATTAATAATAAATAACACTAAAACTAGTATCGTTTCTTTCAAAAAAATCTTATTCATAAAAATCATGGCAGTCCTTTGAGAGGTGACACTATACAGGAATAATTTAAATAGAGAAAGAACAACAAATCCCTATTTCAAATACAACTGACATTGTATTTGACGAACCATTACTACTCATTTCTAATTCTGTATGTGATAAGGAAATGATAAATACTTACCCGCTTTATTGTCCAAATGCCAGAATGATGAAATAATCTAACGTTGAGCCAATTAATGACTCGCGTTTTCAGCTAATAACGATCTAATTCAAACTCATCTCAACATAAGCAATATAGTCTGTTCTGTTATTGGATGCTGTTTCAATGAATGTTTTCGTGATCTTATCAAATTGTAAATCTAATCGGTTGTTTTATAGTGTTCTTTATTATGAACACTAGGACAAACAACTCCTTGTCTTCGAAGAATGTCCTATTTGCTGTTGTAGAGCGCCAAGAGACTACAAAGCTCTTTTGCTTTTTAATCTTAAATTGAATTAATCAATTTTCTCATTCAATACAACCAGCTTGACAGTCAATCAAACTATTTTTGAACAATTCTACGGGTTTGCAGCATAAATTCGCCCAGATTTTTTCATGTCACAACGGTTATTATCTTTGCGATAGAACCATCGTAATTAGGGCGTGTCCTCAATTTAAAGCCATTAATTGAACAGTTTTGGCACGTGGGAAACCAAATTTGTTCGGTCTTAAAACAACTCCTCAATTCAGCTTGACCCAAATTAGCGAACAAGCCAAAAACAGCATTGATTTAAAGTTGCGAGCTAATTTTTCAAAACGCATAGCAATACTTCTAAATTGCTTCAGTCTGGCAAAAAGGTTTTCTACTAAATGCCTCAGTTTATAAAGGTATGAATCAAATTCTGGATTAGGTTTTTTACTGTTTGATTTTCGCGGAATAACAGGGTTCATTCCTGCTAACCGCGCTTGCTCTCGAATGGTTTCGGAATCATAACCTTTATCTGCTATGAAGTGAGTTGCCTCTCCAACTTTCTCAATTATCGCTCCTGCAACTTGGGAATCGTGGACTTGACCCCCAGTGATTTCAAAATCGATCGGATTTCCATGCGCATCGGCGCACATATGAATCTTTGTAGTAGCTCCTCCTCGGGACATTCCAATGGCACGCTCTTCTCCATGCCTAGCTCCACTCGCATGTTGGTGAGCGCGGACATAACTTCCATCGCTGAATACCCATTCCGTATCAATTTCGCCTCGTAAATCAAAAAAAAATTCTCCCACAAGCCTTTTTCTGCCCAGCGGTTGAATCGGTTGTAGGCTGTTTTCCATGGGCATAGTTTTTCAGGGATATCACGCCAAGGCGCCCCTGTACGTAATTTCCATAAAATGGCCTCCATAATATTTCTATCGTTATTCCATCTATGACAACCAAAAAAGAGCATCGTTTTTTGAAGCTGTGACCATATCTCGTCTGTGAGAACCTGTCTTACCATTTCTACCCCCAAAAGGGAGTATAAGATCAGATCGCAAGATCTGTGTCAAGCTGAAGTGAGCGGTTGTTTTAAGACTGAACAAATTTGGCTTCCCACATGCCAAAACTGTTTAATTAATGGCTTTAAATTGAGGACACGCCCTAAATGTTGGAAACGCATTTGGAGTACCTTTTCTGAAAAAGAAAAAGTTGAAGTGTTACGGTGGAGAAAATATCAGCTATTTCGCTGGGAAGCTAAGCTGGGTCATATGGAAAATTTGAAATTATTATGGAATTTTGCTGAAAATCATAAAAACCTTCAACAACAAATGATAGAGAGTGAAAATTTTTATGCTTTTCGGAATGCGAAAAAATATAACCACTTAAATTGTGTTAAATGGCTTTTGAAATGCTCTGAAAGTTATCCCAAAATAAGAGAAAAACTAAATAAACTCAATACAAATTAAAAGAGCAACATTGTAGACTCGTAGCCTTTATTAACTCGCGAGAGCGAAATGATTTAACCATTTGAAATAAATAAATTATTTTTGGTCAGACCCCTACATAGCTAGCAATTTAGAATCTTGCAAAAAAGTCCCTTTGTATTACTAATTCACCTAATCTTAGCTTAAGTGAATCACACTCATGTTATGAGCAAACAGAGGAGTTTACTTGAGAGTCTTGTTCTAAAGAATTTTCTGCAAGCAATTTTTGCATAGCTTCTATTCCTTTTACATTGAATAGATGTGAGAAAGTAAGCATCCATCCAGAAGAACTTTTTTTAAAATCTATATTATAGTCAGTCATATATTTTTCCAGCTCCATATTAATTTGTTTATAGAACTGTGTGATCGAACTATGCCATTTCATTGCATCTTCTTTATTGGAAAAATCACTTGTAATTTTAATGGTTATATAAGGGTTCGTTGACGACGGATCATAATCTTTTACTGCTTCATCAAAAGCGTGCTGATATTCAGGTCTTACGTCCATTAAATTTTCTTCGCTTGGCTTTTTAAATAGTTTTAAATGAAACATTCTTACTCCAGTATATTTTGAATAAATTGCACTATGATTTTATAAATTAAAATCATAGTGTTATGTATTAATAATTAATGTTTAATTATTATTTGAAATGAGGTGATTTTCAATACCCCGAATCTTCTAGAGATAAATAGCTTCAAACTATATCTCGTTTCAGACAGTGATTTTTTTTCCTGGTTTGTACCGAACTGATGGCCAGGTTAGTTCTGGATAACATTTATTAAATGTTATTTTTGTATTAAAAAATCCATTTCAAGACCTTAATACATTATTTTTATTGATTTAACCATTTGAAATAAATAAATTATTTTTGGTCAGACCCCTATATGTGTATGGCATCAATAGAAAAAAGAATCACAAAATAAGATTAAACATCTTGCAATAGAAACAATAGGGGACTGTCCGGGACGGGCACTGTAATGAACAAATTGTAATACCTTTAATGAGAACCGTCCCCTGAGTTTTGATAAATGATACAATTCAATAAGATCCCAGTTTTTTGAGTGTATTTTGATGATTAAAGCTTCCACAAATGAGTTTCGTTTTTGTTTCAAACCAATGAATAAATCGCAACATGAACTCGTTCTCGGATGGATTCATCAGCCACATATTAATGAATGGCTTCATGGTGATGGTCTAAGTAATACCATCAAAGATATTGATCAATTTTTAAATAATGGAGAGCCGTGGGCTACTCATTGGATAGCCTATGACAATGAAGTTCCATTCGCTTATTTAATTACTTCTGAAATAGAGAAATCTGAAGAATATCCAGAAGGCGCAGTTACACTAGATTTATTCATTTGCAGGTTGGATTATATCGGTAAGGGATTATCAGTGCAGATGATTCATGAGTTTGTCTTAAGTCAATTTTCTGATGCCAAAATAGTGCTTATTGATCCTGAGATCTCTAATGAGCGTGCAGTTCATGTTTATAAAAAAGCTGGTTTTGAAATCATTGGGGAATTTATTGCTTCATGGCATCCAGTGCCTCACTATAAAATGCAATTGTGTATTGAAGATTTAATAAAACAATAGGGGACGGTCCGGGGAGGGCTTTGTAAAACGTAAAATAATGAACAAATTGTAGTACCTTTAATGAGAACTTCCCGGACTGACCCTGAATTTTTTAAAAACAAATGTGAGCCATGTCTTTGTTCCTTCACTTTGAATTATTTCCAAATTGGAAATATTTACTTTCCAAATTCGGTGTTCATAATATTCGCACATCTAGATTATAATTTGCACACAAATTAACTCATAGGTGTATTATGCAAGGTAAATATGAGGTTACTGATTTCAATCCATACTTCTTAGCTTATAACGTTAAGAAAAAGATAATAATCCTGGCAAGTCATTATTTCGCAGATGAACAGCGGCGTATTAAATGTATAGATCGTTGGAGTGGGAAGCTTCCACAATTACAACAGGCAATTGAAAGTGAGTTACTTAAAACTGATTTAAAAATGGAAGTAGTAATTGAAGCTCAGATAGAAAAATTTATGCTTGCGGTTGAGGACGGAATAAAAAGAAATTTAAATCGAAACGTAAAGGAAAATATAAAGGCTAAGACCCCTGTAGACTCTGAAAATAGCAGAGAAACTCCAAAATTGAAAGTTAAAAAATTAAGGAATTCTTCTAACACTCAAATTGGATCTAAAAGAACTCTGGTTTCTTCTACAGAAGGTGTATTGGGGAGTGCAGAGAGTGGACCGCTTAGTTCGAATGAATTGCCATTAGGTATGGATAATTATCAGTTTTCTATACTCTGTAATTATCTTGTTACTTATTTTGATAAAGGGCATTTTGTAGATAAAGACACCGAATATCGGCCGCCAGAATTTCTATGCTTCAAAGGGAGTAGTGTGACAGGTCTCTCATATGCAGGCGAAAAGGGAGCTAAACGTTTTGGGACTCATAGTGATTATGATTGTATTCTCATTTGGGAGCAAGGCATAGACGCTATGATCAATTTAGAGTTAAGGAAAAATAGTTTACCAAAAAACTTAAAATTGGATAATGCTGCAGGTCTACGTTTGCTTAATTTACATAGTGACGACCGACTTACTAATGAAAAATATAATTTAAGCAAAAGACGTTTTTTCCCTAATGGAATACCACATATACTTTGTTGCGAAGATCTTAAGTCAAAAATGCGCACAGAACACCCTTTAAATTTCGTCGTACTAAGGAGTCTGGGAGATATTGCTTTATCGAATGATATTGTAGAAACAGAGGGTGTCCTTGATAATCCAGAGAAGAAGAAAGTGCATAAGAAATTAAAACGCTATGTGTTTGAGAAAAGAGAGGTATCCGAAGCTGTTAAAGAGAAATTTTTCCCTCATCAGGCAAAAGATTACGGAAAACTTGGACAAGTATTAGTCTATAGTTGGAGATTAATAAAACTCTATCATGCCCTGTACCAACAAGAGCAATTTAAAACTCAGAAATATAACGCTGGTTTTTTTGGTGATACAAAAAGAGATAGAAGAACGCAGGAAGAAATTAATATCAAACAAGAAATGGAGTTACAACTTCAGTGGGTAGATGAAATAGGAAATCCACCTGCTAAAATTCCTGAACATAAGTAAATAATCATCTTCCTCTTATATTTGCTCTTGTTGTTACAAGGAATAGGACTGGAGCAAATATAACTTAGTCAATTGAAATAATGTTATCGATAACTATTTTTTCACAAATGTAGCCCAGGAATAGATCAATCATTAAGTTATTTTTTTTATATTTTTTATAGATAGCGTAGAGCATTATCTCTGGAGATAATGAATCGGGTAAAACTTGTAATAACCTCCCTGATTTTACCTCTTCTCGTACAGAAAATGAGGGAACCCAAATTAAACCTATTCCATCCATTGCTGCCTGTTTTATTACATCCGCATTATTGCTGGTGAAATTCCCTGCAACATGAATTATTTTATTATTCAATATCCATTTATTTTGTAAACCATAGAGAGTATTAATTAAACAATTATGGTTAACTAAATCTTCATTATTTTTGGGATTTCCATAAAGTTTTAAGTAATTTGGTGAAGCATAAACCCCTCTTTGAATAGAAAATAGTTTTTTACAGACTATATGAGGATGCGTAAAACTATCGAAAGAAACTATCAAGTCAAAGGTATATTGGTATGCATCGATAATATCTGCCCCTACACGTAAATCAATGATAAGTTTGGGATGTTTTTTCATAAATTGAGTAATTACAGAGGTGAAATATATAACCGCTGGCCCTACAGTGAGGCAGACTTTTAATAAACCTTGGAGCGATGACTGTTCTTGATGAGTTATGTTTTTAATGTCTTTTAATTCATTAAATAAGTTTCCTACTTTTTCATAGAGGACTTGTCCTTGATCAGTTAATAATAATTTTTTTGTAGAACGTATAAATAATTTCAGCTTTAGCTCCTCTTCTAAATAGGTTATTTGTTTGCTAATTTTTGAAGGCGAACTATTAAGAAATTTGGAAGCGGCAGAAAAACTATTGTATTCCACAACGGCGGTAAAACTTTCCAAGCATTGAAGAATATCCATGACTAGTCAACTGAGATGGTCAATATATTTAATTATAAGCTTCCATAAGATAGTTGATACCCAGTTTAGTAAATTATTTTTCACTCAATATTTGGATGAAATTAAATTCCTCTATTGAGAACCGTCCCCTGAGCTTGTTTGATAAACTCAATCATTATTGTCATTAGGTATTCCGTTGATTTTTATGCCAAGATGCCTTAATAACCCGATTACTTCTGGAAAGGAAAAAATGGCTTTTTCGATGAGATTTAGTTGAATATCAATATCATAATTAATGGCATTGCTGAAATCGGCGTGCTTCAGGCTGGTATGCGTAAATAAACTGCCTTGGAGATCAGTTCCTACAAAACTGGCATGGTTTAATTTAGTCTCTCTAAAATCAACATTATGTGCCTTGCAATTTTCTAAAATTAAATCAGGCAATTCAAGTTCGTAAAAACTGGAATGGCTGATGTTACTCTCGTAAAAATAAAGAGGACTTGAAAGCTTTACCATAGGCCAATGTAATTTTGTCCAGTTTATTCCAAGCAGTTTTGAATCCTTGAAAGAAACCTCTGAAAACTGACACCCTAATAATTTCGAGAGGGATAGATCGCATGATTCGAAATCACAGTCTGTAAATTTTATCTTATTAAAAGTAACTTCAAGAAATTTGCATTGTTTAAATTGGCAATTTTGAAATTCAATATGTTCAAGATGTTCTTTTTCAAGTAGAAGATGAGTAAATGTCTGATTAGTATAAGTTTTAAGATTGAAAGCAGACATTATTCCTCCATCGGGTAATATTTAATTTAAAGAAGTTGCGTTTTAGAATAAAAGATCACCTTTTTCTTTAAAACTGAAATTTTTAATCTTATAGCGTAGTCGAAAAAATAAAACGACTACGCTAAAAGAGGCTCCTGCTACCATCCCCCACCAAAAGCCTTTACCTGCCAAATTAAAGTAGTATGCCATACTGTAGCCTAATGGAAGTGCAATAAGCCAAAAACTACAAATAGAAATAAGCAAGGTAAAATGAGTATCTTTTAAGGCTCGTAAAGCCCCAAACAAGGAGATCCTGACGGACTCAACTATTTGAAATAATGCGCTTACTGCAAAAAGACTTATTGCATAACCTATAATTTCATTATTATTAGGATTAGTGAGATCAAAATCAATCGCAATTAATGCCTCGGGCTTAAACCAAAAGACTCCTGATACAGCAAGCATTAAAGAACAGGATAATAGTATTCCTACAATAGCAGCTTTATTCGCTGCATTAATTTTTCCGGCACCTAATAAATGCCCCATTCTTATGGTAACAGCCTGGGCAATTGAGAATATGACCGCCATTAATGTACCCATAAATTGCATGGTTATTTGATTTGCTGCCAATAAATCATCTTTTCCTAATGCGCCCATCAATAGCGTGAGAACAAAAAAGAAACCAACTTCAATACAGAACATTAACCCCATTGGTGTTCCGATTTTGATGAGTTCCCAATAGTAGGATTTTTGGCTGGGTACAAATAAGTGGCTAAAATAAAGATGATACTGTTTATATAACCGAAGGTAGATAACAAATGCAAGCAGCGTTATCCAATTGCCTATACTTACACCATAGCCAGCCCCGGCAATACCAAGATCAGGTAAACCAAACCTGCCAAAAATCAATGCATAGCTGAAGAAAATGCTTAAGCAAACAGTCAATATACTAAATTTTAGGATAACTTTTGTATGGCCAAGACCAATGATGACTTCTAGTAGCGCTATCGTTACAAAATTGGGTAATAATCCCCATGCAAGTGCATGTAAATAAATCTTGGCAAGTTCTGAAATTTGCGCACTTTGACCCAAATAGAAAAACAAGGACGAACAATTCCAAAAAAAAATAAAAGTAGGGATGGTTAATAGAAATGAAAGCCAAAGGCCATCACGAACCACTGATGCAATGCCATCGAAATCCTTTGCTCCATATTTATGGGATACTAAAATGCTAATCGCACCCAGGGTACCAAATAAAATCACACCAAAAGTTGCAGACAACCAACTTACTATAGCACCTGCTGCTAAAACAACAGGATCCTTTTGTGCTAAAAACATAGTTTGAAAAAAGAAAACACTTGCTTGCACCAAGCCAGTAATTATTAATGGTAAGGCAAGTTTTAATAAAGGTGAAATATGTTTTTCTTCATTTCTTGTCATGGAATCTCGTTAATAATCTTCTAAAAATATTTAATAAAAGTTGGGTGTAAAATTCACTCCTACTTTACAGGCGCGTAAATAGTTGGCAGTCTAGAAGAGAATGTTCTTTTTGTATAGGGATTTACCAGGAGAATTTGATCATGGAAACTGAAACAACTCGCGAGTTACCTACGAATGAAATAAGTGAAAATAGCATTTTATCAAAAATTAAAAATGCTCAATCAACGTCCTATCTTTATCCAATTGCAGTCTCTGCCTTAACAGGTTATTTCGTTGCGCCCTATGTATCAACAATCACGAGATATGGCTTTCCTTATTTTTATGGGAGCATTACAGGAACGATGCCAGAGGACCTTGGTTATCTTGAATATGGGAGTATCTATATTCCAATGAGAGAACACGTTACTGATTTTGCTTATCAAAATGGTTATGCTATCAGTATGACTGCTGGACTAGTCGGGTATGGTCTTGCGAAGGTGTCTTACTCTGCTGCAAAATTAGTGGTGAGTAATACCTGTCAAGCAGTTAGTTCGATTGGACGTTCTCTTTTTTCATTCTTTTCCAGCCCAAGTGATAATGAACTTGAAGAGGAATTGGATCTGCAGCCTTCCATGGGGAGACATTAGGAAATGTCCCAGGTGGGTATTGTGTTGTTATTACCTATGTATCATTGCTTGGCAGGCTAGCGGCGTTCCACAGCCAGCGTAGATACTGTCTTTAAATGCAATAGAAATTTTCATTAAAAGGCAATCCACTTTATCAGTGCCAGAGCAAGAAAAATGATTTAAACAGATTGAATATTTTTGATTAACATCTCAATCAAGATAAGCAAGGAAAACGTGATGCATAAAACCATTCATTTTTTCAGTAACAATTTGAAACTGGAAGGAAAACTGGAAGAACCAACAGGTAAATGCCTTGGTTATGTTTTATTTGCCCATTGTTTTACCTGTGGTAAAGATATAGCTGCTGCGAGCAGAATTGCCAGTGCTTTGGTCTTAAATGGATTTGCAGTTTTACGTTTTGATTTTACAGGTTTGGGTAGCAGTGAGGGTTGCTTTTCGGAAACGAATTTTTCTTCAAATGTTGAAGATTTAATTGCTGCTGCCGACTTTTTAAGGACACATTATCAAGCTCCTGTTATGCTAATAGGCCATAGTCTTGGTGGTGCGGCTGTACTTCTTGCGGCCAAAAAAATTACTGAAGTGAAAGCAATAGCCACTATTGGAGCGCCTGCCAGCGCTCGGCATGTTAAACAACATTTTTCTGCTGATTTAAGTAAAATAGAATCTGATGGAGAAGCTAAAGTTACGCTTGGCCCACGCTCGTTTACTATCAAAAAGCAATTTCTACAAGATATTGACAGATACCAGGAAACGATTAATAGCGACGCTGGTAAAGCGTTACTCATTTTGCACTCTCCCATAGATAAAGTGGTATCAATTGAAGAGGCCGAAAAAATCTATAAAGCCGCCAAACATCCAAAAAGCTTTATCAGTCTTGATAAAGCTGATCATTTGTTAAGTAACAAAAGGGACTCGCAATATGCAGCAGAAATTATTGCTGCCTGGGCTAGCCGTTATTTAGCTGACAACCATTAGGAGAACGAGCGCATATCGAAATTAATGAAAAAATATAAATCTTCTTGAAAAATATTGAAGCAAATTTATAATGACCAGGCATTTGATTTTGGCACCTAAGATCACTCTTTCTCATAGAAAAAATCAAGATGTTCCGCGCGCTAACCTTAGTAAATAATATCGGAATTTAAATTTTTTAGGAATTTTAAGATGCAAGAAAAAATTGAGCAAAGTAAAAATTTTGGTTTTGGACATTCCTTTTTCCAAGCACCACAAGAGATTCTAGTTAAGCGTGGAACCGACATTCTGACAGTAGTTAATGTGCAAGATATTTCTCAATCGACTCCCGTAGAAATTAATTCCACAATACCAAACAAATTACTGCCTAACTTTAAACCGGATGGTGCAGGTGCAATGATCGTATTTCATACTGAAAGTGGGGTATATGTATTAGGCGGCGTAAGAAGCAACCCAGCGCTTACTAAAGAAATTACTAAGGATAATACACCATTTCCTGAACAAATTAATTCAACAATTGGTGGTTATGTACCTAATCCGGAAGTTTCTTTAAAAAAAGCTATTACGGATGCAATAAAAAATAAAATGTTTCTCACATTAATGTTAACTGAGAGTGAGCCAGGATTTGATGAGCAACAAGTATTGAAGCGATTGCTTCAGACAATTGAAAATGATGAAGGCTGGGAAACAACAGTTTGTATCCATACTGATCATTGGTTCAATCAAGATCAAACGGAAGGGACTATGTGTTTTATGACAGCGATAAAACATATTAGCTGTAGCGATGCTGAATTGACTAAACTAGATGAAGCCTTACAAACTACGATGGCTATAAAAAAATCTCAAGGAGTCAATCCAAGAGCTTTAGTAGCGTTTAAATTGGTATCCCTTGAGCCGATTATTCAAAGTTCTCTAAATACTTATTTAGATAGCGAAATTGTTAAAGCCACTAAGGCTTATAATGAGTTCTGAAATTCAGTTGCTGTTACTTTTAATGATTTAGCTGTGGCAACGTTAGCTCAAAGCAAAGCACTTCGATCTACAGTTTGTACGGGGCTGACTATCTCTAACAATAATTCTAACGACAAAATGAAGATTTAGCACTAAACATAACATCCTGTGTTTATTATACTTGAGCGTCATTATTTAGATTAGAGGGGTTATTATGCAAGTTAAAATTATCATCAATAAAGTAGCCGGTCATACTTTGAATATCGATCAGGGTAATTTTTCTGGCGATTTAGAGAAAGCACGAAAAGCAATTCAATCTTTCGTAGATAAAAATACATTTACATATAAATCACACGGACATGGCTATGGGACTTTAACCGTTAATGGTAAAGATCATCATATTAACCCTTACGGTGTTGATATCTCCATGATGTTTGAGTTCTGTGGTATTGATGAGTCTGAATTTATTTCGACACGCCAGTTATCATTTGGTTAAGCTTTGCTTAGTGGCATATTAAAAGGTTTTTTATTAACTCATGCCTATTTTCCAACAATAGTGATCACGAACTCATAATCACTATTGGTTGGATCTTTGATTAATATTAATCGATTTATTGCATTAATTTCATTTAGCAGCGTAATCAAGGTTTATCATTCCCCAAAGCAACCGTTTTGTGCTTTCTTTAATATTTTCCTGTAATTTTCCAGATTTGACATAATGATGAAAAGAAGAAAATGGCTAGTTTTCTACGTTTTTAACCAAGTCGTTCTTGATTGGGTTGTAATGAGATTTCATCTATACTGATCTATGACTTCCATATTAACAAGGATCGTATCATGTATAAAAAATTATCAGGAATAATTGTATTTACGCTTTCTCTGATTTTCAGCCAGGCTCTATTTGCTGATAACTCCCTATGCAAACAAGGGTTAAAAACAATGGTGGAATCTCTGAGCCTTAGCGATGCTCAAAAAACAAAGATTAAACCCATTCTTGCTCAAATGAAAAACACGATGAAAGAGAATGGTTCTCAAATGAATGCTTTGGATTCTCAAATACGTGATCAGGTGAACTCAGCGACAATGGACCAAGATACAGTTAATAGTTTGGTTGATAAAAAAACAGCATTAATTGGTAATATAATGAAAGCTCGTATCAATGCAGAAAATCAGATTTATGTTGTTCTTACTCCAGAACAAAAAGCGACATTGCAAAATATGATAAAGACAGCAGAGGGAAAAATGGCGGCAAAATTCAAAAACTGCCATGATGATTAATTAAGTGTCTTTCCCGATTTAAGGGTGCGATTAAATCAAGTTAGAGGAAGCCAGTCTAACAAGTTAGTCAACGTAGTCTTGATTACGCTTCGCTGAATCAAGGCTATGCTTGCGAACAAGATTTCTCCTGTAAAGCCCCGTGCGTTGAGTCCAAAATATTTTAAATTTTTATGTAATGATAAGGATAGGGAATAGGCAAAATAGTATCATGGTATGTCAAAACAACCATTTTATTTAAAAATTCAACTTGCTCTTTTGTTCCTAACCCTTTTTTTAATGCTCTGTAAAAAAATCAATAAACCTTCGTATTTTAGGCTGCAAATATCGACTTGCCTGATAATATAAATACACCGACAATTCAGACTCCTGATATTCACTCAAAATCTCAACGAGACCTCCATCTTGTAATGCCTCTGCTACTATATATTCATGTAATTTAATAATGCCCATGCCAAGTATCGCGCATTCACACATGGCACGACTATCGTTGAGCCATAATACAGGCTCCACATAAATGTCATTACCGTTTTTAAAAGTCACCAGATTATCTGGTTCTCTCATGCTGTGAGTTATATAGCGGTGTTTACCAAGTTCTGAGGGAGTTTGCGGAGTGCCATTTTTTGACAGATAATCTGGCGATGCACAAAGGACATATCGTGTTGTAGAAACTCGCTTGCGAACTAATTCTGACGGACCTTCCATAGAAACACCAAAAAGCAAATCGATACCTTCTTTAGCTAAATTGGGAAATCGTTCAGCCAGTTCAATTTTAACCTGCAATTTTGGATTTAAATCCATAAACTCAGGCAAATAAGGAAGGAGATATCGCATAGCAAAATAACGACTGCTAGTTACATTTAATATTCCTGTTGCTTCATTCAGACTGCTAGCAATAGCTATTTCCGCCTCATTCAACTCCAAAAGAGCCTTTTTACATTGCTGATAATATTGTGCACCAATTTCAGTTAATGATAATTGTCTGGTTGTTCTAATCAACAGCTCTGTTTTCAGATCTGCTTCAAGGCGAGCTACTTGCCTGCTAATAGCGGCAGTAGATACACCATATTTTCTACCTGCAGCTGCAAAACCATGCTCTTCAACAACAGCTATAAAAGAAGCAATACGGTCAAATTTACTCATGATTCCAATTTCCATTATTGCAAATAAGTTAACATTTATTAACTTATTATGATATTGTTAATTATTTTGTCAATAATTATACTGTTTATTAATTTATAGTTGTCAAAAGAGTCGTCAGTATGTATGCGAAATCCAAACCATCTTTCATTACATTACTGTTATTAATTTCATTTGCGTCAGTGAATGCCGTTTTATTTACCCCGGCATTGCCGAACATTACTCGTTTTTTTGGTGTCACGGAACATGCCGCTCAACAAACCATTACCAGTTTTTTGATTGGTTATGCCCTGGGGCAACTTATTTATGGCCCCATAGCTAATCGATACGGAAGAAAAAAAGCACTTTATGCTGGTATCAGCTTGCAAATTATTAGCAATTTTTTATGTGTATTTGCCGGTGTGATTTCAATGTATTCATTACTTGTTTTAGGACGATTTCTGTTGGCCTTAGGATCCGGAGTGGGGTTAAAAATGACATTTACTCTTATTAATGAATATTATGAACCCAAATTAGCTACACAAAAAACTTCCTATCTGATGTTGGCCTTTGCAATAACACCTGGACTGAGCATTGCTCTTGGCGGCGTTTTAAACGCTCATTATGGATGGGAAAGTTGCTTTTATGCCGGGATTGTTTATGGGTTAATTATGCTTGCTCTGGTTATATGGCTTCCTGAAACCAAAAAAAACCTTCAACTGGATGCCTTTCAAATGAAGCATCTTATTCACGGGTATGTCAGTCAATTCAAAAACAGACAATTATTATCTGGAGGTGCTCTAATGGGTGGAGCATCGTGTTTTGTTTATATTTTTGCTGCAATAGCACCGTTTATTGCAATGAATTTATTAGGCATGGACACAACTCAATACGGAACTGCCAACATTCTACCGTCATTGGGGCTAATGCTTGGTTCAATTCTTTCAGCCCAATTTGCAAAAAAATACTCTCAATGTGCGGGAATCAAATTAGGTATTTCAATTGCGGGATTTTCTGCACTTTCCATGATGATTGCGGTATTGACACACCACTCAGCACTTATAAAATTGTTTATTCCTATGATGTTTGTCTATTTCGGCTTATCTTTTATTTTTGCAAATGCTTCAACATTGGCTATGAATCATACTTCAGATAAAGCACATGGTTCAGCCGTAATGAACTTTATCAATATGGGATTGGTCACTGTAGTGGTATTGGTATTGAGTTTATTACCAATGTCAGAATATTCATTACCTGCTATCTATCTCATTATATGTATTTTAATGATAGTGTTGCTCCGATATGCTTTTCAAAAACAATAAGTTAACACTTAAATTTTGGTCTAAATAAAGGCTAAAAGGTTGTGCTTATTCTATAAGGATATGGGTCCAATAAACCCCTTGGGGAGCTCTAATCAAAGCAAGATGACCTATTGGGGAGTTATTGTCGAGACCTTAACAATCGCTGCCCATAAACCTACCAAGCTGAATTTAGGCAAATTGTAGTTGTATACTTGAGTTTAATTCTTCTTTTGGTGTTGTGTTAAAAAGAGCAGGCATTTTTTCATGGATTTGTTCTATAAGATTTTTATAGGTTCCTCGGTTATTTTCAAATTGTATTATTTCGTGGGAAGGGTATTCAAAAAATTTATCCATCTCGTTGGCATATCGCAGACTTACTTTGCTTTCTTTATTTTGAAATCGGCTGGTGATGAAGCTTTCTCGGAGTACTTGTGCGACATCAATCATTACAAATTTAAGTTCGGGTATAGCATTTAATAACTTAAGTCGGTGTTTGTCGAGATACATGGCTTGGGAGATAACAAAATTTTGTTTCGGAGTTTTTTCTTTTTGTTTTTTGATAACATCAATCAAGACATCGACAAATTCATCAATCATTTCCGGAGTCATTTGTTCATCTTCGATTAGACAGTCACGCATTTTTGGGGTAATGTGGTTATCACCATCAATATGAGTGATGTTTAGCTGTTCGAGCAATCTTCCTATATAACTTTTCCCAGAGCCAGTTTTACCAAACAAAAAATAGATGGTCATTGATTGCAACCTTATAATACGTATTTTAGTGAATACCATACCTGAAAATAATAAAAATGTGTATTTTCTTTTATTTGCTAACAGTGTTTATAGCATGGTAAGGCTTTGTGGCCTGACCTATGCTTGTTTTTTCTCTCGTCACAGTTTCTCCTCAGAAATAGATCAAACATAATCATGTATACTATAAAAAATACCCAGTGGTTTTGTTTTGGAGCATGAAAGAAAAATTTGAGGTTATTTCCAAACGTTTATCTGAGTTGGACATTCATCATCAAAGTGAATTTCCTCAGGAAAATGATAATGACTTAAAACTGCAAGCAGCCTACATTGATCATTTAAGTCATGTAGCTTATGGAGCAATTGAAGAGCAATACTCGCAATTTAATCCTGAAGCATCGAAAGAAGAACAAATTATATTTTCCAAAAAAGTTCTAGCGATAAAAAATGTCCTGAGAGATTTACAGTTTATCCATAATGATTTAGCTAAGAATTTATATAAAAACTCAGATCTATATATTCATAATGATTAATATCCACTCACTTTGATTTATTGCTGATTCCTTGCAAATATGCTAAATTTGGCATATATCTTAGTAATACGAGTTTTCTGTGAAAGAATTAATTTGGCTTGGAAGCAGTTTAGATGATTTAAAATTATTTCCTAGTGAAGTAATTGATGAGATGGGATATGCACTACATTGTGCTCAAATGGGAGAAACCCATTCATCAGCAAAGATTTTTAAAGGACATGGCTCGGGTGTATATGAAATTGTTAGTAATTTTAATACAGATACTTATAGAGCGGTATATGTAGTTAACATTGACGATTGTTTATATGTTTTGCATGCATTTCAAAAAAAATCAAAGTCAGGGATTAAGACACCGCAAAAGGATTTAAATATGATTTCAAGTAGGCTTAAACAGCTTAAATTAAAGTTAAAGGGGAGTCGGATATGAGCAACTCTGATGAATTAAAAATAACTAGATCATCTGGAAATGTGTTCCAAGATTTAGGTATTCCTAATGCGGAAGAGCATTTATTAAAAGCAGATTTTGCTATGTTAATTAATCGAATTATTAAAGAGAAAGATCTTTCCCAGGAAAATGCAGCAAAAATTCTTGGTATTGATCAGCCTAAAGTTTCTAATCTTAGTCGAGGACAACTTTCTGGATTTTCAATAGACAGATTAATACGGTTTTTGATTTTGTTAAATCAAGATATTGAAATTAATGTGAAGCCTCATACTCAAAGTATTAATAAAGATAGTAATAAACATTATTCATTAAATTATTGTGCTCTTTAAATATGATCGAAGATAAAAAATGAAAAAACTACAAAACACGTCTATTATTGCCACCTTCTCATTCCTTGAAAAAAGCGACAATAGTACAATATCAATAAGTCTAACGCACTACCAACGCTCTTATGGAGGTACAAAGCCCGGTAGTATCCTAAAAAACACATTCCAGTAAAAACAAATCAATGGGATGAACATAAGCCAGGATATTTAGAGGCGGATACTGTTGCCCACTGCGGCTCATCACTGAGTGGTAATTTCGTGTGGAGCCTGACGATGACCAGACATCTGCTCTGGATGGACTGAGCTACGTGCTGTTTGGAATAAGGGCGCTACTGGTGTTGTATCGCAAATAGAAGATATTGAGCATTGTCTGCCATTTATTATTTTAGGGTTTGATTGTGATAATGGCTCTGAGTTTTTAAACTGGCACTTGATGCACTATTTCTCAAATGAAGAAGGCGCTCATCGTATTCATTTTACACGCTCTAGACCTTATCACAGTGATGATAATGCACATGTTGAGCAAAAAAACTGGACTCATGTGAGACAGCTATTTGGATATTCCCGCTTCGATAATGAGGGACTTGTTAAACTGATGAATGATCTCTATAAAAATGAAGTATCCCAAATGAATAATTTCTTTCTCCCTAACTTCAAATTGATAGAAAAACAAAGGATACATGCAAAGATTATAAAGAAACACAGCAAGCCAGAGACGCCTTATCAACGTCTGATGAAGTCTGAATTTATTACCGCAGAGAAGAAGACAGAACTTACGGAACTTTACAATCAGCTGAATCCATTCAAGTTACAGAAAGCAATACAGAAGAAATTAAAACGAATTTTTGCAATGGTGAATATCAAAACCGACTCAAAAATGAACTATATTTAAACTTACAGTACATCTGGGGACGGGGGTATTAACGAAGGGCCTCATCGCCGGCCCCTTCGCCCCGTCAGGATGTTTTTAGAGGGTATTTTATGTTAGTTAAGTCTCTGTTCGGTAACATTAGTTATGAGGGAATGAAAAGAACCTTCGGTAACATTTACTTATGAGGCAACTGGGTAGAAACAGGCCAAAATAATCAGAAATCTTTTACTCATGCCATGATACTTATCTATAATCCTCTTTTCCAATTGATTGAATTTAAAGATACAAATCAGAAAAAACACATTGTTTTATTTAATGATCAGATATCTAGCCATCAATTGCGGTTACTGCATTTCAAAATAAGTCAATCTGGTATATGGCTGAACATATAGAGCAATTAAATATCACTCATTCGAATGATGGAATTATGGGGAAGTAATGAATAAAGAAACTTCTTATAGTGATGAGGACTTAATTAATCTGGCAAGACAAGGGGACATGGAAGCTTATAATCTGTTGTTGTCACGGTATAACACTAAAATACAGCAAATTATTCACTCACACATTCAAGATAGAGCAAATGTTAGTGATCTGGCCCAAGAAGTATTGATCAAAGTTTATCGCTATTTACATTATTTTAAAGAAAAAAGCCAATTTTCCACTTGGTTGTATCGGATCACGCAAAATACAATCAAAAATCATTACCGCGCTGCAAATTTACGTATGGATATGGAGTCAGAATATGCAGACAGCTATTATCCTTCTGTACAACTGTCTCCTGAATATTTATCTATTAGTATCGAGTTTAGTGAACGTTTAGAAATGGTTCTTTCCAGTTTATCTGATGAGCTACGTCTTTGTTATGATGCATATTCTTGATGGCCAATCTTATGAGGCCATCGCAAAAAAATGGATTGTCCCGTCGGGACTGTACGTTCTCGTATTTTTAGAGCCCGAAAATTAGTCTTGGCTTCCATAATTAAGGAATGAATTATATCTAAAAATTGAAAAAATATTTTAATGAAAGAAATAAAAAAATTCATGGATTGTTTCAACGTATTAAATGAGGAAATTACAAACAATTAAAAGATGGTTCTCTCTGAGGCATTTTTTGGTCTGTTCTTATGATGCCGCTTTATTCTGTTAATCCTTTTAATGTGTACAGGATGGAGCTAATATTTTTACTTAGAAATGAAAATAATACGCATTGATCTATTCCAGCATTTATTCACTTCTGTTTCTTGGCTTGGCTATTTAGCAAAAAAATTATCCTCGAAAAAAGAATTGTTCTTTAGAGTGACAAATATCATGGCTTTCGATACTTTGATCCTTATCACTGAGATTCGGGCCTTGATAATTCTGTAAAGCACTCACTATATCCCGATGTCCTCTGTATTTAGCAATATCTAGAGCTTTAATACCATCTTTTTGGGGTTTATTTATCATAATATTGTTATGTGTTAATAGAGTTTCTAGTATTTCCAAATAACCGTTACATGCTGCTAACCATAAAGGTGTAATTCCGTCATTAGATGCCAGGTTTACATCAATATCAGGATGGGTTAACAATGCTTTGACCATTTCTAAATTACTATTTTGAACTGCTATCACTAAGGGAGTTATTCCATTTTTTTCAGGTTGATTAACTGATGTGTCTGGATATTTTAATAGAACATTGACCACATCTAAGAGACCTTGGTTTACTGCCATCCATAAAGGGGTAAAACCATTATTATCATCCTGATTTACAAGGATTTTAGGATGACTCAACAATACCTGTAATATATCAAGTCGACCTCTACAAGCTGCTATCCATAAGGGAGTCGCCCCATTTTTATTGGGATTATTAACCTCAATAGACGGATGGGAAGACAGCATATGTACCACATCTAAGCGACCTTGCTGAGTAGCTATCCATAAAGGTGTAGTCTCATTATCTCCGGGTTGGTTTACTAAAATATCTGTGTGCTCCAGTAACATCTTTACCACATTAATATGACCATTCTGTGCTGCCATCCATAAGGGTGTTCTTCCATTCTGGATAGCATGGTTTAACCTAATATTTGAATGTTTTAATAAAGCTTCTGCCACCTTCCAATGTCCATTCTGCGCGGCTATCCACAAAGGAGTAATCCCATTTTTATCGTGACAGTTAACATCAATATCTGGATGTTCTAACAATGCCTGGACTACCTCTATATGTCCTTGTTCGGCTGCTAACATTAAGGGACTAACCCCATGTTTGTTAGCCTGATTTACAGCGATATCTGGATGAGCTAACAGGAATTTCACTGCATCTAAATGATTACGGCGTGATGCTGCGCTTAAGGGGGATGTCCCATTTTTAGCAGGTTGATTCACTAAAATATCGGGCTGTAATAATAGAGTCTCTATTGCATGACTGCATCCATTTTGTGAAGCTATCCACAACGGTGTAACTCCATTGTTAGTGCTAAGGTTTACTTCAATTTCCGGATTTTTCAACAAATGCTTGATTACGCTTCGATGGTTACTTTGGGCAGCCTTTAACAATGCTGTAAAGCCATCGGAATCAACTCGATTAGGATTACTGCTTTCGCATAACCCCTGAAGTGAGTCATTACTGATTTGTTTTAGTTTTTTGCGCAACTCATCTTGCTCATATGATTCCTCAGCAAATACTTTAATAGTTAAGTGAGTGACACCATTATCTGTGAATATATCAATTAGTGGCTTTAATAATTGATCTACGGATGTATACTGGGATAACTCTGAATGGTTGGTTAAGAACCATCTTTCTTGTTTATCATCATAGAACAGATGTACGGTATGGTTAGAACTGTAAATTAATAACCCTCTTTGCTCATTCATTTCAATGAGCTGCAGAAATCGAGCCAGGAAACTTCCTTTGTCTACCTCTGATTCAGTGCTAATGAAATATTTATTAGGGTTTGGTAACGTTAGGTCTTGGTATAATAACTCTTCTACTACTTGAATATCATCTTGAGAAAAAAAAGGACCTTCAATCTGAAAAAACTTTTGAACTGCTCTAGGATTATAATAACACGATATTTGGAAAAAGAAGGGCTCGATGGATAATAAAAGTGTTTCTTCATGCGTTAGGGACTCATTTGTTTTGGCATGTTCTTTTGCATCATTGATCAGTGAGGCGAGTGAGCCTTCTTCGATTCGAGATAAATAATCCATTCGTTCTTTAAACTTAACATACTGTCCAAAGCGCCGGGCTCTTTCGGCCATTAATGCTAGACCTTGACAAACACCATCCTGGCATGTAGGATAATTTAATTCCGCCATCAAGTCAATAATATCTGCCATACACACTCTCTCAATAAGTATTATTATCAATTCACATCATTTCAGATGTTTCAACCTAGCTTGAAAACTTAAGATTGCTATGAACACTTATTATCTGAATATATTATTAAGTGATTTATAAAAACCCACTGGGTATGCATACCCATTTATTACTTGCTGTGAGTTAGAAGCTATTTACTATCATTAAAACAGTTAAATGAATCATAATAGGACAAGAGGTCGGATTTGAGTTTGGTCAGAGCAGGCAGACTCAGTGTTAGAAAAAAATCTCCGAGCGCTGGTATAACCTTTTTGATGAAAACGCTGAATGCCTCCACATTGATTTTGAGCAAAATATTGCCTAATTCTTTGACCAACTCAATGTTTGGAATAAAGCCGCAATCCAGCAGTCTTTCGATATAAGGATCAAGGGATTCTGAATAATCGATACTTCCCGCCATGGATAACAAAATATCCCTTTTTAATACCCGCATATTGTTCCTACGCTCTGAGGTAAAAATGGTCGGGCCACTTATTTCCTTGAAAGCGAAGGTTAGGTCCAGCAGCAATTGGCATAATGCCTCTACATGATCATTGAGATTAGTAATGTGCGGAAAGCTTTGTGATAATAAATTCTTGGAATGGACAAAGAAGGGATCCTGAGGATTGTTCAAACGTGTTCCCATATAATCAAAACCTTGATAGGTATAATCCAGAGTAAAGTCGTTTATAATTTGATCAAAAAACGCAATATTCCTGGCAAGCACGGTATAAACCACTACGCCACAGCCTGATGATATGCCATTCACAAATTGTGGCAGGTTAGTTATTCCATTCAGGTTGCAAATTCTTAATTATAGTATCATGTATATCTTATGTGGGATTCTCCTGTGCTGTTTCAAGTTTCTCAAGAACATGAGGTACACCTTCCATGAGTATCGCACTTCAATTAGAATTGCCAATTTGATTTTAATTGCATTTCGAAGGTATTGACAGGGTAGTGCCCAAATTCTAAACGCCAATATGCACACCAAATTGTAAGGAACAGATAAAGATGTTTTTGAAATTTATAACTTTTTTTTGGGGAGGTTTGTTGATCTCCTTCGCAGTGCTAGCTAAAAATTGTTCTGAACAATCGATAATTTTTCAAGTGAATCAAGATCAGATGAGTTTTGATAACTCCACGTTAAAATCAGCAATCATGATTCCAATTGATGAAATGGCAAATCAATATGGATTACAATTAAAGTTGAGAAAGAATGCGGCACTTAAGCTTAAGGCCATCAGTTCCAAAAACATAGGTCAGCAAGCTCGTTTAATATTGAATGATGTCGTGATTTCTTCTCCAAGAATTCAGAGTGAGCTCGGAGGAGAGTTTATGTTGACAGGACTTACTCGAGAGCAAGCCAAACAATTTGTCGAGTGTATTACGGCACGTTAATTATAAGTAGAGCGTTTAATTAGCATTAAGATTCTTATCTTCCAGAATTAATTCTGGTTACTTGATGTCTAATTTGAAACAATTAATGTAGCCCACTTATTGAATCTTCTTTATTGAAAAAATGTTAAGCCAGGGCTAAATCTACGCCTGCTGAAATCTACTTGAAATGACTTGTCGTAAAAACTATTAATCCGAATTGATAGCGTAACCCGTATTACGGGCTGCGCTAATACGGGTTATGCTCGTTAGGTAGACAATTATTGTTTGAACATGGGTAACGTGGATAGTCCAGGTTGATTGTCAATTAAATCAATGAGGTCAAGGAGTAATTGATTGGCTTTTTGATCCTTTTTGAGCAAAGTCCATTTGATCTCAGCCAAACGATGAGGTTCAGTGCGGTAATAAATCGAAAAAAAACCATTACCCAAGTTTTCTTGCTTGATGCGTAAAAGAGCATATTTTTGAATAAGCGGATGATCAATGTTAGCCTTCTCTTGGCAGAAATCGCGAAACGAAATGGACATTTTATCCTGATAATGTTCCGAGTATTCTTTTTGTATTGTTTCGAAAAGTGAGGAGTGTCCACTTTTAAGCTTTGAATCCTCACGCAGCGTTCCTAATATTCTTGTCAGCATCTCGTCGTATTGTGCGGGGCTTGCTTTTTGCAGGGAGGTTTTTCCTGCCAGTAAATCTGTTTCATCCAAATCGACAGAACTCATCAAGAAACGGATGCATTGCATGGCTTCTTCGTAATGAATGGTGGTTCCATAGCTTGAGCAGGCCAGAAGAAATGCCTGCTTAGTCGGTTCTGCTCCCATATTATATAAGCGTAAAGCCAAATCTTCATGGCCTAAACGCAACAAAAATTCAGCCGGACGCATCGATTCATATTCAAAATTATCTAGATTATTGATAATGAATAACCGTTCATCAGTGGCGATATTGTTCTCAATATAACTAATAAAGTCGTGTAGTAATTCAATAATCTCGGGGTCGCCCAAACTGGATACTATTAAGCTTTTGAGCGGGTTATTGCCACTTTCAGGGTGGATCAAATTCAGGTAAGGGGAGTGATCTATGGTGGCAAAATCAACACGTTTTGCCATTAATTCTCGAAACAAAGTAACCATTTGAGTAGAAGAGAAATTTAATTCATTGGTGGCAATAACATTGGCCAGAGTTGTCATCAATGGGCTCTCTTGAGCCGTAGGGCCTGGATAGCCATATACTCTCTTTGTTACGAAAGTTGTCCAGTGGGGCGGAGTGTATTCATCTCCTTCAATAGTTATATGGCTATTAACCATAATTTTTTGATTTAAATATTCGGCATCGTGACTACGAATGCAGGACATTAGGAGGTGGTATTTATCATCTTTATCCAGTGGGGCATTTAATAGGTCCAGTAATTCTTTGTCTTTAATGATTAATGAGCTTTCTGCCAAGCTTTGAGAAGAGCCAGAACTATTGTTATGATAAAAAAAACATGGAGCTTTTTGTGTCGTTTTACTTCGCATAGTTAAGAATCCATTTCAAAAAGTTTAAAACCGATAGCCAATACAACAAAAGCTTCGAACCTGTGTTTTTTTGTAAGAATCTCTATATTTCCTTAATCCTGTTTTATTCAGAGTGACTTTATATTGATTATATTGTCTATATAAGTCAAGCGCATAGTTATTCTATCTTGTGGAAAATATTGAGCATCCTGGCAAGACAACAATTGACTTGGATTTCCAGTTCAAGAGAATAGTACGCTTGCTTTAAAGCGTAAGCAGAAGTATCCAGAGTTTATGCAATGGTTATCAAGGTGACTCTCAAATCATGTGTTGTGAAATGAACTCTTTTAACACGTGTCTTGCTTGCGAGGTTCGATAATGTAACCTGTCGCATCTGTTCCTGGGAGTACATAGTCGTTTCGGTACTGCCTCTTGAAGATACTTGAGTGTTAGTTTGATAGTATATTTTGCTTAATTTATTCATTACTACCTAAAAAATAAATAGGGTGAAGAGGTAATAAGTTTTTTTGTTCGTCTCTCATTTTTGGATAATATTCTATCCATAGCTCAATGAGCCTGTCGAAATCAATTAATTCAATATGCTCTCTTGAGTTTATGGCTTCTTTGATGGCTGGTTTTGAAAACTGGCCAGATGTTACAAATATGCCTACATCAGTATTTCGTTTAAGGGTTCCAGAGAGTTTTTGTATGGAGTCGGAGGCAACCGAATCCGAGGGACGATGTTTGACTTGTACGATAATTCTTGGTTGTTTGGTTCCTAACGGATCAGTATAGGCAACTACATCTATACCCCCATCAGGACCTCGTTCAGCAATGTGAGAGATGTGATAACCCATGGCATCTAAAAGAGCTGCAACTAAATCTTGGAATTCGTAGGCATTTTTGTTGTTAATGAAATCTCTGATCCCTGTGTTGGCGTTTCCTTCATATTGCTCTAAAAGGGCTTTTTGTGCTTGTCCTACATCTATGCTTGCTTCTTCAATGGAGATATCTTCAATTTCAGACTCAGGACTTTCGATTTTTCTTTGTGCATTCCATTCCCGATAAATTTTATTAGCGTTGTTAAGAAGGTTTTCTGGACCTAATTTAATTGCTTCAGCTCCTTCATTAGTTAAAATCCATAACCCTTTATTTTTTCTTAAGAAACCTGCTTTCATGCAATCAATAGTATAAAAATGCAAAATTGATTCCCATCGTACATAACCAGTTTTTTCATAGACGTGCTTTTCATAATCATCAAACTGAACAGTTTCACGGATTTTTTCAATAACTTCTTTTCCTCTTAACTCACCGCCGGCATCTTGAAGAATTTTGAATGCTGCAAAAATAGTTTTTTCTCCAATTGCTCTGCTCCGTGATTTGCTCATTATTTTTCCTAATCATTCTCATTATATTAAATATAGAATAGAAATGATCAGGGTGATGTGTCAAAAAGAGTATAGTGGATAAAGCCAGACAGAATAACCTATATTAGCGAAGCCTAATACGTGCACGCTTGCTAAACTGCCAGTGTTCCTGTTGTCAATGTGGATACGATGGGTACGTAGGGGAGTGATGGCATATACACATAAATAAATCAGAACAACTTGAGAGGCTCGGCAAGTAGGCTGAGCTGTGAAGCCCAGCAATTATTTGAACATCATCGATTTTTTGTAATTTTTAGAAAAATCACAGGTTTCAATTTAACATTTAAAGTTTCATAGTATAAATATATTTCTCTTCTTCAGCAGGAGATTTCTTGCTGTGTAACTTCCACTGCCTGCACCAATTTTTGAAGCGTTTTTCACGTCGAGCAGCTTCTATATAGGTCTCATGAGTTTCATAACACGTCGTATATTTTTAGGATATGGATTTAACTATTTATAGGAAAAGATCCATTTTCAGCATTTCTAAAATCTGGGAATGAAGCATGCATGTGTGCAATTTTCCAGTTTCCATTTTCATTTTCCAGAATTATGGTTCCACGTAGATGTTCAAATATATGTTGTTTACCATCTATTGTAACTTTGGCAGTACAAAGTGCAGCTGTCCATAAAGAATCATTGCTATCTGGTGTATAAGATATAATTTCAATCTCCCCTTGTTCTGACTGACTCCAATCACGCTCCAGTTGCTCCTTGATTTGAGTTAATCCAACACGATATTCGTCAAGACCAGATCCCCACATAGTGGCATTTTGTGTAAAGAGGCTTAGTAAATAAGTTAAATCACGATTTTTGTATCCATGACAAAATTGATTTAAAAGCTGTTTAGCTGAGTTATTGGCATTTTTAATGATCATAATTAATCCTCATTTGTTAAATTGTGAAGAGTTTAGCAATTAAAATAATAATGTCTGTCCGTATTGATTACGGACAGATTAGTTATAAAATCATTAATTCAATTTCGTTCTGGGGAGTGAGGCCTGTTCTGTGTTTTACTCTTTGAAGGTAGGTTTCAACTGTGCGGGGAGAAATATCCATAATTTGAGCAATTTGTTTATATGACTTTCCTTGTATAAGTAATCTTAAACAGGCTAATTCCTGAGTTGTAATATAACTTTCTCCTGTTTTACCTCGGACAGAAACTGTTCCCTTAGTCAAGCAAATTTTTTTATAGTTAATATCTCTATAGGGTTCAGGTAATAATAAGGGGTGTTTATCCATGAGTCGAATTAATTCATGATTGGCGATTTCAAATTCATTGATAAAATACTCAATGCTTTTAAGTTTATTAAGATAGAATGCTCCCGCATTGTCTGGTTCAACGGGGGTAGCGACAGCGATCATGTCATAATAATGTTTCGAACGTCTGACCAGAGTGATACCATTACGTATATTGAATTGTTCTCTTGCTAACTGCACAGGCATTTCCGGGAGTTCCTCATCCCAAAGAAACCAATATGATGAAGAAGATTGATGTTCATCTGTAAACGATGAAAATACTACTGGGGCATTATCCACATACTGAAAATGCTCTAACAGTCCTGTATTGTTAGTTAGAAGTCCGATAGAACCATTGTCATAGCATCTTAAAAACTGAAAATAATTAAGACCGTGGCGATTTAGAAAGTCAGCACTTATTTCTTGTATTTTGGATTTCAGAGCTATTGTTGGATGGTCTAGAGTTATTTTTATTCCCATGGATCTTGATTGTTCTGTGTGCATAAAACAGGCACATATTATCATAATTGCTCTTCAAACAGGAAGTGCAAGAAAGTGGCGAGGTAATGGTTTGGCAAAATACTGTTTTAAAAAGCAAACTTTATAAAGACACGGTATCTATGTATGCTTAGCAGAAAGCCGAGGTGCTAAAACAGGTTCTAATCCCCCTGTCCATGGAACGTACTTCTCCATAACAGCTGTAAATAAATCTGAAGTGATAAAGCGACTGAGCCAGGCTTGTAAGTAGGGGCAGGGGATGTTATCAAACCAGTGTGTGTCGACCATCGCAAACTGACGAATAAACGGGAACAAAGCCACGTCCGCAATATTAATGGTGTTACTGATTAAATACTGGGTAGTACTCAATTTGTCATTTAAGGTTTGTAGGTAAGGAAATGCCTGCTCACGATAATAGAAAGGATCTTGTTTTTCCGAGCGCTGTGGGTATTTGTAGCTATCAAGAATCGGCTTAAACTCATTGTCATTTATTTGGATGAGCATGTCTGATTGTTGTTGAAGGTTTTGAGTATACCAGCCATCCGGATCGGATTGAGTCAAGGCCCAGCGCATGATTCCCAGACTTTCATCAATGACATTGTCATCTGGCATCACTAATACCGGAACTGTTCCTTTCGGCGAGGCTTTAAGCATGGCTTGAGGTTTGTCTTTTAATAATATCTCACGAATATGTACTTTAACCCCAGCATAATAGAGCGCCATTCGTGCACGTATTGCATAAGGACAGCGTCTAAACGAGTATAAAATAAGTTTATTTCTCATATTCATATTCATATTCATATTTATATTGATGGTTGTAAATTTATTATAATCAAAACGGACTTTATTCTCGATTGTGTTACCCTCTCCTCAGATAATATCTCAAGTTGTTTGCTACACTGTAAGTATCATTCTTGGCGATGTGGTACGAGCAGTGCGTAGGGAGTTGGTATGATAAGACTAATCAGCGTTCTATTTTATACACTTATAATAACAAACGTGATGGCATATACACCTCAATTTAATAAATCAGAGCAGCTTAAGAAGCTCAGTCCTTTGCAATACCAGGTAACACAAGATGGAGCAACAGAAAAATCATTTGATAATACTTATTGGAACAATAAAGCAGAAGGCATTTATGTTGATATAGTATCAGGAGAACCTTTGTTTAGCTCTACTGATAAATACGATTCAGGAACAGGTTGGCCCAGTTTTACAAAGCCAATCGATACATCGTATTTAGTTTTTCATACCGACAGAAGCTATTTTTTCATTGTGCGTACGGAAGTTCGTTCTAAATACGCAAACTCTCATTTAGGCCATGTTTTTAAAGATGGACCCAACCCAACTGGATTGCGATATTGCATGAATTCAGCTGCTTTGAAATTTATTCCGAAAAATGAAATGGAAAAAGCCGGGTATGGAGAGTACCTCTATCTGTTCAATAAAAAATAAACTTCTTCTGCTTTTTCAGTCAGCATAGATACTGTCTTTAAAAGCTTGGGGGCTTGATCCAACTTTACCCCCTGTGAGGTCGTCTTAGCAGCCAGACCCAGACATGAGTACCACAGGTATGAGTTGGTCCTGTTTAACGGTATAGGTTGTATTGGGAACAATGTTTACCCAGTTTGTGAGGAAGTCAGGTCCGTGTTTGTCGGTTGACCACACCAAAATCCTAAAGTATTTTGAATGATTGGGTGGGGTTAATCGGATTTGCCCTTTTTGAGGAAGCATCATTAATGCGCTTAAATCTAATGTTGAGCCATGAATGATAGTCTTATTGGCTTTTTGAGTGATTTCAACGGTGGCTGCCCACTGTACTGCAATTTTACCTGGTTTCCCTTTCTCAGGATAGTTCGTCTCATTATCAAGCACAATACTGTCAGCTAAAGCAGTTGAAGCCATGAAGCATAAATACAACCAGACTAAGATCTTTTTCATTATTTCACCTAATGGTTATTGAATAATTTTACCTTCTTGGGGCACACAGGTTGCCTTTTCGTTGATCTTTGGTGTTGTTAGAGGGAACTTGCCATCAGAGCAAAGGGTTGTTGTTTTTCCAAGGTTTTTGAAGGTTTCTTTAGGGATGTGCACGGCCACGTTTTTAATCACATTGACTGCTTCAGGAATGTCGAAATCACCTACCATGCTTAAAAGTTGGTAGCTTTCTTGTGGAGAAAACCCTTGAGTACGCACTAAAAATTCAATGGCATTCCTGGAGGCAAGTTGCATGGCTTCATACAGGTTCTCGTTCAAACCCATCACAATCCATTCCCTGGAATTTTCAACTATTGGCCAGGTGAATAAACTGTTTCCATTGCGTTTGGTTTTATCAAATACCCCTTCAGCTTTTAGATCTTTTCTTACAATAAATTGCAAGGTGATTCCTTCATAAGAGGTTTCAAGTGCTGTGACGTCAATTTCTCCATTACTTTGCATGGCATGCGAGTCACCTGTCCAGACTAAAGCTCCTTTTTGAAAAACGGGCAAATAAAGAATGGAACCTATTTGTAAGCTGGGTTGATCCAAGTTACCTCCAAAAGGACCTGGTGGGACAGAGTTGAATTGTCCTGGAACAGGTTGACCCATATGAGATTCTAAATTCACTGGCCAGCCATCAGGCCAATCCCGAGGTGGGGCTACTGCGATAATTCCCGGAAACGGCTTTAAGTGTAAACATACGCCCTTGGTAAATTCTGTTGTGTTATTTTCTTTATCGTATTTAAAGTACATGATTCTTGGTTTGGTAAACTCCGATAAAATCCCTTGTGTAGGGCTTAAAAAGTTATACCCAAAATCATTTAATTTGATATCTAACACACGAATCTCAAGCACATCTCCTGGTTCGGCTTCTTCAATGTAGACTGGACCAGTGAGGCTATGCATACCGCGTCTTTTTTGAATGTCATATTTTGTATAGAACTCTGCAAGTTCAGCAGGTGTTGTCTTATTAAAGACCATTTCTTGCAAACAACTGTTCCAGGTCTCCAGAGACACGGTATCTCCAGAGTGAACGGTAACTACAGGTGGTTTATCCAGTGTAAAAAGGCCTAAAGTCACGGTGTCTTTCGTTGCCGGGACTCTGTAAGTTTCTGCCGAAACAGTAGAGAAAAACACGGTTGCTATTAATAAAGAGACAGTTTGGATTCTATTTAGCATTTCTAGTCCTTGAAAATGGCTAATGATGGATTTTAAAATGGAGTGCGTTTAATAATTTAATAGGTTTAATATGAATTTCATAAAAATTCAAGTCATTGTGTCTCACAGTTGTGAAACAGTATCTTAAGGATTCATCAGTAGAACTATTATGGGTTCCTTTCGTATTGTTAGCGTACTTGTTCTATTTATATTATATGGCTGGTTTTAATGTTGGAGTTATTGTACTAATCCATCGAAAGGAAATGCAGAATTCATGATAACTATGGTATTTCAGTACAAAGTGCAATTATATATAGTCTTGTTGTTCTAATCAGAGTTAAACAGAGTATTTTCTATTTTAGCCAAGTGCTTTTGCCTCTCATTGAAAGCATCTTGATCATATTTTGATAACCTCTCATTTTTAATTATTTCTTTTAATGAATTAGCTTGGCTCAATAAGTCTTTAATCATGAGCTTATTGTTTAATAAGCTGCTTAGCTGAATAACCAAATCATAAATCGTCAATATAACTGTTAGATCACGTGTTGCCGCTTGTCTTAATCGAGCTAATGCTGTGTCCAATATGCCTTTGTAAGTAAATCCTCTATATTGGCCCACTACATTTTTATCATAATATAATTTGTCTTGTTCAATGTCATATTGTTCGATAAAAAGGAATAACTCGCCTAATAAAAAAACAGATTGTTTTGCCGTATAGGGATCGTTGATTCCTGGGGATAAAGCGCGTACAGCAATTTCAGCAATTTGCTCAAATCCGAATTCAATGTCCTGGTTTAGGAGTCTGGCATGATTTACATTGATGCACTTTTGTAGAAGAGAGGGGGTCAATGATTCAAAATCTTTTGATTTCTTGGCATACAATTCCATAACAGGACTTTTTTTATAGATATAATCGCCTGGTCTGATAAGAACAAATACCTTCAAATGATGATCGTATGCAATTTTTTTTATTTCGTCATAATCAATTCCTTGAACATAACCACTGTATTCGGAGTAAATCATTTTATTTCTTCCTGCCTTTGGATAAGATTTATCATTAATATAGTCTGTCATCTCCTCCTTTTTAGGAAAATTGAGTGAAATAGCGGATTTTGTTTTTTCAATAACTAAGGCAAGAATATAATCAATTTGAATGGATTGAATTACTTTATTAATAAATATAACCAGTATAACCAGGCAAGAAATTGTTAAAAAAAGCACATAAAAAGTTTGTAGGCTACGAGTTCCAGCATTACTGTTAAAATAAATACAATAAAGACTAAAAACAAAAGTGCCTAAAAAAAAGCCTAAAGTTGTCTGTGTAATTCTGGATTCAAGGAAATTGGGCAGTAAACGTGGACCAAATTGATTTGATACTGTGGACAAAATTAGCATGCTGATTGAGAAAGTTAAACCAATTAAGGTCATTAAAGAGCCGGAAGTGATACTGATTATTGTTTGTTGACTCTCAACTGACACCGATAGATAAAATCCATTGATATTCTTACTTGCTAAAATCAGAATACCACCTATTAAATTAATGGTAATTGATATAATTAAAGGCAAAAACCATGCTTTGTTAACCAGTAAAGAGAGTTTTTGCTTGGTAACTCTATTGATTGTCACGCTTGATTACCCTTACTTAATGATTAGCAATAATATAATGGTGCACTTTACAGTTTAGTTGATTTTCAGTTTTTTTGAGTATAGTACTAATTTGAATGATGAATCTTTGGGCAATTTTTTTGTGTTCAGCAAGTAAATTTTTTAGATATTGGCAAGTCAACCTGGTTTGGAGCCTTCTGACCCGACATGCTTACTCATTCCGTTGAAAATAAAATCAAGGCAGTCAGTGCAAATATCATCCCTAATCCTTGTTTTAAGCTTAATTCCTGCTTCAGAAAAATCATACAGAATATTAAAGTAATCATAGGGTACATGGAGGTGACCAATACTACTGGCATGGTAGGGCCGTTACGTAATGCCAAAATAAAAAAAATACAGGCAATCCCATTGGCCAAGCCATTTAGTAATCCATAAGTACTTCCTTTAACAGAAAGCTCTGGTTTAAAACCCAATAGAACTAATGCAATAATTCCAGAAATTAAAACCCCTATGCTTGAATAAAAAGTGATGGAAAGGGGATTAATGAAATTAGAAGCTCTTGTCCCCCAATACCCCCAGGCACCATAAAGAAATAATGCGGCTAAAGAAGGAAAGTACCAAGCGCTAAAATTCATAATTTTATCTTATCAAGCAATTTGTTTCAGGTTTGCACAGGATAACTGTTCATTGGTTAAAATAATACTGTTTATTACTAAATTTTACTTTATATGGGGTGAGTTGTTATCAACAACTTGATCATAACCTATTGTAATGAGACAAATTATCTTCCATTTATAATTTTATTTGATTAGGAACATAATTTTCTGGGGTCTGTACATTCCCCCTTTGTTGAGAGAATCCAAAAAATTACCATTTGAACTATTATTGTATATATAACAAACAATTTTTATCGCATTGTATGTATCCCCAAGAAGAAATCACAGATGAGCTACACGAAAAATTTTGTAAATCCATTGTTCCTGTTTCCAAGGTTTCTCATAAGTTTAGAGGAATAATACAAACAGAAGAATATTTGGACATGGAAAAATTTCCAGAAAAGCTTGATGGTTTTTTTTCTAGTGTTTCACCTGTAATGCCAAAAAAGTCATTAGAGAGAATTCAAGATTTATTGGAAGAGCCTTTTATTATTGGTGAGTCACATTTGCATATTAGCCCGAAAAAATTTTTAATAGACAATATGAAAAAAATGAAGGAAAACGGGTATGAAATTTTATTCATGGAACATTTATTTTATGATACTAACCAAAAAGATTTGGATGATTTTTTCAAGACAGGTGAGATATCTGCCGATTTAATGGCTCAACTTAAAGAAATGAATCGAGGTGGAATGAGCCATTTCTTTGGCCCAACGTCAAAAATTACATCACCTTTATGGAAAGAAAACGATTATATAGCAGTATTACGTGCTGCGCGTGAAGCAGGGATCAGGGTAGTTGGGATTGATATAAGTACTGTTTATAAAAGCCAAAAAATCGGTATCGATAATCAGCAATTAGACGATACTCGAATTCGATATATGAATTATACCGCAGCCCAAATCATGGAGCGTGAAATTAGCTTATTACCTAAAGGTAAAAAATGGTGCGGGTTGATGGGAAATACTCATGTCAAAACTTTTGAAAATACAATAGGAGTTGCAGAAATATTTGGTGCGCGAAGCGTCTATGTTTTTGATCACCATGACTGGATGGATTCGACCGAGCCGAGTAAAAGTGAAATGGAACTTGATAGTGAATTTATCCTCTCCAAGGGAAGGCAGATATTTAAAGGAGATGTGATTTATCAAACAGACCCAAGATTACAACAATCATTATTTGAAAAGCCACTCGAACACTCAAGTTCGGTTTACAAGGAAAAATTAGCTCATATAGTACAGCCGCAAATGGGACTTACGACTAATGAGATAGACCTAGCAATCAAATATCTAGCCAGTCTTGAGGTTACTGAGCTGGGTAAATTATTTGGATTCGATGGGTCTAAAAATGGATTAGATAATTCGTATTATTTTGTTCAAAAAATAACTCCGATAAATGAAAAAAAACCTATTGAACAGAATAATACATTTAGTATTAGCCTTGAGAGCATCTATTCAAATCATGAATCTCATATTCTTTATCTATCAAGAGATCAATTATTGGGATTTTCCACAAAACAAAGGGAAATAGACCTTGAGTTTTCGAAGCAACTGAAATCGACTTAAATAAAATTTTTTAAGAATAACTGGTCTGGTTTTATCTTTTATCTTGGTTATTCTCTATACAATCATGTTTAAACTAGTATTTATGGATTAGAAATGGAATTAGACTCTGATTTCACAGGATAATAATCTTCAATCAGGGTGAACTCCCCTAATTTGGAAATCTTTACTTCCTCTTCAATTCGATCTTGATTAAAGTAATTGCGAAGCAAATAAGAGGTATGGGACACTAAACGATGAGAGGACATCACAGAAAGGTGGCCATGGCGATCCAAAATTCGCAACGAGTCAGGATATTTACTGACATATTCTTTGATATACCCGGAATTCCCCAGCACAATCGCATCTTCTTTAGCAATGATAAAGTGATAATCACTAACTGGGTTTTCGATTATCTTTTGCTTAAGCTGAAAAAGAAACTGACTATCAATTTCCATTTCTTTTACTGAATCGGAAAACCATGACAATGGTTTTACAGCAAGGTAAGAACCATTAAAAGGAGTACCCACTGTAATGACAAGTGGAACCTCAATGGAGGCTTCTTTAGCCAAAAACTCTGCAAAATAGGAAGCAACTAGCCCACCTCGGGAGTGCGCCATTAAAATGACTTGTTGATGGTGATTGGCTTTAATCTTATCCCTCAGTTGTTCAGCAAAAAATTCGATGCTTTTCCCCTGATAACGTTGATCAAAAGCAGGTAAATTCAGAGAACAAATTTCATCAGGGAGTCCTGTCTGAATCAAACGTTCGGCCACACGTTGAAACGCTGCAGGCTGATCACCTGTACCATGAATAAAATAGATCGCTGTTCCGGAGTTATGATCTTGTTCGTTCTTGTAATTAGGATTCTGGTAGGATTGATCGCCTGAAGGAGAAGTTAACCAATAATAAGTATGGGCAAACATCCCCGTGGTGGAGATAGGTTGTTTTGCTTTTGCAGTATCGAGAGCGCGCTTCAACATACTTGAACTCCTTTTCATTGCGGAGAGCTACGGTCGAAAGTTAGATATAGTTCAAAATAATAACAGGCAGATTGAACAATTGGGTTCATTTGCCTTTGTCATTTTATTATCACTGTCCATAATGACATTAATCTTCAGTTAAGGCAAAGGACATGATTTGGATCTGTCCGTGCAATATAGAGTGTAATCCCTCAAGTAATATGAGTCGGTTATAACCTATGCTTTGAAGAGCTATCAGCGTCAATTATTGGCAATGAATTATGAACAAGCTGTGATTCGCTCAAAAATTCATTCCTGGTATCCACTGGTTTGTCTTCAGTAGAGTTTGTACTATTTGGAGTAGGGGGCTGTTTAGGATTGCTGCCTTTATTAAGCGTTTGAAGCATTGCAGCGGAATTTGTTTTAAATACCCCACTTTCTTCGGAAGCTTGCTTTTCTGATTCCCGATTTGTATCAGTACGAGGTTTAGACGAATCAGAAATTCCAAATGCATACTTAATCACAGTGGGCAAAATTAATAAAAACGTTGTCCAAATCCACCAATTGTTGATGTACTCTGTGCATAAAGTATTATTAATTTCTTTGCGCCGTAACAACCTTCCATTGTCATCTAATTTAAATAAGGGTTGATTTTGATTTTTATAGTCACAGGGAATAGGAAAAAGCTCATAAACTTCTCCCCAACGAGAGAGTGGGAGAGGATTTTCCGTTTTATTGGGTAAGGCTTTTTTAATTTGAGAAATGACTTCTAATAATCCCATCTTGGCAGCAGTGCATACCTTCTCCCTGTTGTCCTTACTTTTGCCTGTAAGTAAGGAATCATCACCATACGCTTTCCATTCTTTCTGAGAGAACTTGTCTGTAACCCAGAGACCGTTTTTTCCATCTTCGTTATGCATCACCAATGTAAAGAGACCAGTAATGGCGGAAGGAACCGGGATTCCAAATAGTGTTTTTAATTCATATAATTCTTTTCTGGGAACTCTGATATGTCCCGATGCAAAAGCATCTGTAAGAAAATGGCCTGCCGAAGCTTCAATGGCCAAAGTAAGATGAATAAGCTGATTAATTTTAGTTTCATCAATTGGCTGTTGCGATGACAATTCTTGAATCTGTTTAATGACATCTAAAGCCAATTCATGACCAGCCTGATAAGCTATTTTTGCCGATCCTGCAAAATGATCTACGTTATTTTTGGAAAGTTGCAAATAATCACCCTGGAATAAGGGATAGAGGTAAAAAGCTCCTCCAGTGACGTAATTCCATAAGCGGTTAGTTGTAGTAGATACTTCTTCAAGTGCTTTTTCAGCACAGTCACAGTTTGATTTAGGATTGCACGAACAATTTTGTAAAGCGATCTGGACTGCTAACTTTTCAATAGCACCAATTTCAAGAATTTTTTTAATTTTTTCTGGATTCCCTTGATATAAGGTATTAAACGCATCCATAAAGATCTTTTTTTGTTCTTGCAGATTAGACCCTGAAGAAATGGATTTATCTGGGAGGCCAAAAAAATCACCCATTAAGGCATAGAATTCATTGGCTTCAATCTGAAAACTCCCTAGTTTTATTATTCCTTTACGAAGCAACTTATCATCCGGGAAATATTCCCGGAAAAGTTCTTTGGATATTTGTCCAATAGTAGCATGTTCCGAATAATCAAATTGTAAGATGGGTTTTTCTTGTTTTTTAATTTGCAGAAGGGCATTAATAATTTTCAATTCAACAATTTTTGTTAATTTCTTTCCATGGATGCTACGCAGCAAATTAACTAAGTCATTTTTTTCAATCCTGGTATGAACAGCATTATCTTTCTCGTCTCTGTAAGTAAAAAACCAATCATCACCATTTTTATAAATATAAAAAGTATTGGTTTTTAAAGAATCTACAGGTGGGGAAGTAACAAATAACAGTTGATTTAAAACAGATTTATCAGCCATTGTAAATAAAATAATAACAAGATGTACTGAATTGTATCATATGTGTTGTTTGAAAACCAACGGGATCATAAATTTTACAATCTTCAGTGATGTACGATAATTCTTGGCTTACATGATGAGCATGAGCAAAACATCTTTTAGTAATTAATTGGTTTTATCAAGGGCTGCTTGTTGTGCGGACAGACTAATTTTATTTTTTAATGTTGTTAGCTATTACCTTTATGGTATTTCGCTTCGCGGACTTTTATTAAACTGAGAAAGGCAGCAACTGCCTTGAATTAAAAGTCCAGGCAGTTTCTTGCTGCTGTACTTATTTCAGAAAATCATGGCTTGCTTTTTGATAGGTATTCAAAAAAGTATCCTGGACAACGACTGCTTTGTTATTAATGGCTTGAATTGTTTCTGATTTATTAAGCACACCGGATTTAAATTGCCAACCTTTGGGAAGTTTGAGTTTATCACCCAGCTGTGCGAGGCTGGTTAGTGATTGAGGATATTTTTGAACACTATAGGATTGCATGACAAAAACTTGCCCAGATGGATTAATTAACTCAAAAACTGGCTTGCCAGCTTGATAGATCCATGTTGTCTTACGATCAACTTCATGGAGTTGATAAGGTTTGTTTTTAAATAAATCCATTAGATTGAGATGCAATATACCTGCTTCACGCATGGGAATTCCATTGATTGTCTTAATAGTGGGATTTACCAAAGAGGTATTTTTAAACCCGTCAATTACCCAATATCGCGGACCATTAAGATGAACAAAAGAAGAACCGGTCTCTTTTTTTACTGCAGGAATAGAAACTTTATCCCATAATTGCTCTGGGCAATCATTTAGTCCCCAGGTATTATAAACGGCATAACTTGATATGCTCTTTGACAGGATAATCTCACAATATCGTTTGCCACGCATGTTGGATGTCTCTGCTCCGTGAGTCAGCTGTGGCAAAAAAAATAAAACGAAAAGAAATGAAAAAATCCTAATAGAAAAATAATGAAAAATTTTTAAACCGTGCATTATTACCTCCGTGTCATTTTCCGATAATTGTCAATAATCACATTAATCCCAAGCAATCGCAAAAGACAAAATCTATGCCCAATCTATGTCATTAAACTGGTGCATGCTCTCAGGAAATTGGTCCTTCTGAAATGGTCCAATAGGAATTAATGGTTTTAAATGTTTCTACAACTTGTTTGTAGTCAGTTGGTTTAACAATATATCCTACAATGCACCGATCATAGGCTTTGATTTTTTCTCCCATTTGATAGGAGGTGGTAAAAACTATGATAGGGATATTTCTATAGAGCTTGTCTTTTTTAACAATGTCTAAAAATTCAATCCCATTCATTCTTGGCATGTTTAAGTCTAAAATAATAAGGCAAGGTCTCTCATTATCTTTGAGATACTTTAATGCCTCTTCTCCATTTTCCTGAATGATCAAGTCATTTTTAATTTCCAGTTGTTCAAATGCTCTTTTGACTGACATTTGATCAATGGCATCATCTTCAATAAGTAGAATAGGTTTTGTTGAGTACACGTTATCCCTCACTATGTTTTTCTTTATTTAAAGTAAAATAAAAAGTCGTTCCTTTACCAACAGCTGATTTAAACCAAATTTTCCCTTTATAAAAATCTACAATTTTTTTAGCAAGTGTAAGTCCTACACCCGTAGAATCTTCGTTTTCTTTATTTCCCAGTGTTTGAAATAATTCAAATACTTTATCTTTATATTTATCTTCAATACCAATCCCATTATCTTTGACAAAAAATTCCCACTCTTTAAAATGCTCAGTTGCTCCAATTACGATTTTTCCCTGCGCTTTATCATTATACTTGATGGCATTACTAATTAAATTTTGAAAAAGTTGATAAATATGAATTTTTGCAGCATAAATAATAGGCAAGCTTCCCTGGATGCTGATTTGAATGTGCTTGGGGGGCATCAAGATGGTTTTAATTTCAGTAATCACATGATTTAAATCTATTTTTTCAGACTCTTCTTTTATTTGCCCTATTCTTGAATATTGTAAAATACCATCAATCAAAGCTTGCAGCTGTTTGACTCGGCTAGCGAGTAGCTCAAAATATTTTTTACCTTTTTGATCTAGTTTTTCCTGGTATTCTTCAATGACCCATTCAGAAATTGTTGCTATTCCTCTTAAAGGCGCTTTTAAATCATGAGATACGACATAAGCAAAACGCTCAAGTTCTGCATTACTTTCTTTAATGATCTCTTCTGCTTGTTTGCGCTCTGTAATATCAATTACGGAGGCTAAAACAAAAATTCCCGACTGAGTTTCTAAGGGATTTAAACCAATTTCTACAGGAAATTCTGTACCGTCACTCCTTAATCCATATAAATCACGGCCAGTTCCCATCGCTCGAGTTTGTGGTTTCATAAAATAGGATTTGCGATAATTTGGATGATTCTCACGAAACCGCTCTGGAACCAGGACTTCTACTTTTTGTCCAATAAGTTCTTCTTTCTTATACTTAAACATTTTAAGAATCTGTTCATTGGCTAATTCGATTTCCCCCATTTTATTTACCATTAAAATACCAGCCGGTGTCGATTCGATAGCTAACCGAAACTTTTCTTGTTCCTTTTTTCTCTCAGTTATATCGACTACTGATGCTAAAACGTAACTGCTCTCTTCAGTAATTAATGGGTTTAGACCAATTTCAACAGGGAACTCAGTACCATCTTTTCTTTGACCAAAAAGATCTCTTCCTGCACCCATTAATCTGGCCTGGGGTTTTTCAAAAAAGACCAACCGATGTTCTGGGTGTTTGGTTTTAAATCGGTCTGGTACTAGAGTTTCAATTTTTTGCCCGAGTAGCTCCTCTTTTTGATAGCCAAACATAGTTACAATTTGTGAGTTTAAAAGCTCAATCTCACCGGCACGATTAATCATGATCATACCCGTCGGTGAGGCTTCAACAGCTAATGCAAATCGTTGAGATAAGCGGTTTCTCTCAGTGATATCCACAATTGATGCAAATACAAAAATCCCTTCTTCAGTTTGTAAAGGATTTAATCCGATTTCCACCAGAAATTCCGTGCCATCTCGTCTTAAGCCATACAGATCTCGGCCGGTTCCCATAGGTCGCGCCTTGGGGTCTTTAAAAAATTCTTTGCGATAAAGGGGATGGATTTTGTGAAAGCGTTCCGGGACGAGCATTTCGATAGGCTTGCCTACAAGTTCCTCTCTGGAATAACCAAACATGCGTTCAATCTGCTCGTTGACAAGCTGAATATTACCCGACTCGTCGATCATGAGCATGCCATTTGGAGCCGCTTCGACAGCTAATTCAAATTTCTTTTGTTCAGTAGTTACAAATGGAATTTCTCTCGCAATAGATGCGGCGCCAATAATTTTTCCAGAATCATCTATAATGGGTGAAATAGAGATGGAAACTTTGATCTCAGTACCATCTCTTTTTAAGCGAACAGCTGAAAAATGCTTAATTGATTCACCTTCTTTAATTTTATTTAAAAATTGTTGAGATTCTTCTCTTCTATTGGCAGGGATAATATAATCTATAGGCAAACCAACTATTTCCTTCGCTTTAAAACCATACAGTTTTTCCGCACCTTTGTTCCAGCTTAAGATAGTGCCGTCAAGATCCTTGCTGATGATTGCATCATCACTTGATTCGAGAATTGCAGCATATAACGCATCGTTTTCTCTGGTTTTTCTATTGATTAACATGATTTAGTCACAATTAATATTTTGACATATTCAGTGTATATGATTTTTTGGAATGGAAAAATAGAGCAAGCACGGTTCGGGTCAAAATAACCAGCCTAAGATTTTTATTTTGTTACACATGAAACCGCGCCGTTATCTAATTGTAATTGATTACCACCCAAATCCGTCATAAATTGCCCAATGTAAGTTTGGTTATTTTTGTTTAATTGAGCTGAAACAAAAATTCTCGGGCGATCTGTCTCCTCCTGATCCATGGCGACCAGCAGTAAATTGCCTGATCTCATGCTGAATCGTGTCACATTGACCGGATAGGGGAAATCAATTTTGGGTAAGCCACCTATTTCGTTCGGTATGACAAAAGAAATAGCATCATCTATTCCTTTCATATGACAAACAACAGATTTTTGCGAGGCATATGCCGTCGCAGATCCAAAAAAAACCAATAGAAACACTGGAAAAAGACGTTTCATAGCAACGTACTCCTTTACTATTTTGAAAGATAAGCCATCCTCCTTGAAAATTAATAATAGCTAAATTTGTAATAATTCACCAATTAGAAAGCTGTTATCACAAAATTATTGAGTAAAAATGTCGAGTGAGGCACATATACGTCAAACTGAGACTGCTTATTCTTATAATATATCCGCTATCCATTCGGGCTGAGGAAGGGGATAATCGAAAAAATCTCAAAGATCCCTATGTTATTTTTATATATAATTCAATTTGTTAAATTAAAAATACACAGATTATGCAAGAGGTCTAATGCGTTATAAGGTAGGTTTTACACCACTTATGTTATGGAGATATTAGCAATTAGGGTTCTCCATTAATAGGAATAGGATCTTTAATTTGTTTGAGTAAAATACGCTTGCTGATTCCACACAGGTATGTAAACTAAGGTATCAGTTTAAATAAGGGATTAAACATGACGCGATTTTTCAAAGACAGTGAAATGGAAAACCAGTCAGATGAATATTACCAAAAGTTATGTAACGCTCTGCAGGTTACCATGTCAGTGTGTATTGCCAGCTCTTCTGCATTAGTTATTAATGAGTTATCTGCAAAAATTCGCATGGATCGGATGACTCAGTATGAGGAAAATAGCTCTTTGGCTATCACAGGAATCGGTGAACTACGAGTTTTTTTGCTTAGGGTATGGAAACATCTCGAGGATAAGAAAATTGATTTTCTAGATGCGAGAGCAGCAATAAAAAATATAATGTCAAAAGGCATGGTTGGAAACTGCGAACACCAGGCATTCTATCTGGCTGCATTGCTTAGACAACAAAGTATCCCAGCGTTCATTTATAATATAGAAGACATTGATCATACCATAGTCATTACAAGTAATTTTCTACTTGACCCATGGATAGGTGAAATATTTGCACTTGCTAGCACTGATCTCTGTGAATTTTATGGTTCTTCACTAAATATGAACGCTTCGTGGTTAAATCGACTGCTAAGTAACAAAAAGTTTACCTATCTTGATGAGATTGATTCTCACACACTAAACGAAACTTTTGCGCATCAAGATGACCAGTATGAGGACAAATCTTCTGTTTTACTTTTTGAAAGGTTATATGAACAAAAGGGTGGTTTGGCCGTGAGCTAAATCCGATACCTGATACTTGCTAACCGTTTTTTACAAATAGACTTCAAAATTCACAGCAATTGCGAATTGAAACATTGCTTCATGAATGGTTACTTCAATTGGTTATTTAAAAGTGCTTCACAACCTTCTATGGTTAGTGGGCGAGAATAAAAATAACCTTGAATTCCATCCACACCCAGTTTTTGCAATATTTTAAGTTGCTTTTCATTTTCAACGCCTTCTGCAATCACTGTAATATTTAGCTTATGGGCCATAGAAGTAATAGAGCTGATAATCGTTTGATCTAAGGAGTTGTTTTCACAATTATTGATGAATGTTTTATCAATTTTTATCTTGGTTACTGGTAAATATTTTAAATACGATAAGGAGGAATAGCCTGTACCAAAATCATCTATTACTAAATTAACTCCCAGATTTTGAAGATTTTTAATTTCTTTATACAGACTATCATTGTAGGCAATAAATACAGTTTCTGTAATTTCTAATTCAATAGATGAAGAGCTTAATCCAGTTTCGTCCAAGATCTTAACAATCAATTCGCTCAAAGAATGACGAATAAATTGTACTGCTGAGATATTAATGGCAATGACACCAGAGAAGATCTTTTTATCGTGCCAGATTTTTGCTTGATTGCAGGCTGTATTAAGAACCCATTCACTAACGGGAACAATTAATGGGCTTTTTTCTAAAGTATTAATAAAATCGGACGCTACAAAAATGCCTTTTTGAGGATGGTTCCATCGCAATAATGTTTCAAGTCCAATTATTTTCTTAGTATTCACGTCATATTTGGGGTTAATATCATATAAGGGTTGATACATGAGAAAGAATTCCTGATTATCATAAGCCCTTTGTAACTCTTTATCCAAACCGTGAATTCGTTGATACTCTTCATTTAGTTGTTCTGAATAATAATGAAATCTGTTTCTGCCACTTTCTTTTGCTTGGTATAGTGCAGTATCAGCGCGTTTCAGTAGCGTTTGGATGTCAATACCATCTGTGGGTGAAATACTAATACCCATACTAGCTGTGATCTGTAATGTATGCTCATCAATGTGTAAAGGTTTGGATACTTTATGAAATATTCGATCAACAATAGCTGTAATTTGCTCACGAGAAGTCACATTAGCAAGCATCACTGCGAATTCATCGCCACCCAAACGAGCTGCAATATCACCTTCACGCAAAGTTGAAGCTATTGTTTTGGCAATATGTACTAATAGTTTATCACCGTTATCATGGCCTAAAGTGTCATTAATTACTTTAAAGTAATCCAGATCTAGAAATAATAAGGCGACCTGGCCTTGAGAACGAGACAATTGTTTCGTAGTTTGCAGGAATATTTCATACAGCATATTTCTATTAGCCAATCCTGTTAAAGGATCATGTGTGGCCTGATAGTACAGTTTGGCATTTTCCAATGAGGTCATTGCCTGAGAGCACAGTAACTGCAAACTATCAATATGATTTGTTGTAAAAGTATAACTGCTATTTTTATGCTCCAAATACAATATTCGGCAAAGTTGGCCTTGGTAAAATAGTGGCATCATAAGAATTGATCTAGGCTTTTCCTGTTGTACATACGGATCTTTAAAAGTTAGTTCACATTGAGTCGCATCATTGACGATGATAGGTTTTTTTGTCCGTTGAACATAATTTAGAGTAGAAAGGGGATATTTTATTGAGGTGTTCTCAATCGCAAGAGTATTTAAATAAATGATTTGCTCTTCCAAAGTTCCTTCAGCTTCAACAACCCATTGATTATTAACCTGGGTTAAAATAATACTTCGTTGTGCCCCAGCGTTTTCCAACACAATGAGCATAAATTTTTGCAAGAGTTTATCTAAACGAATTTCACTCGATATGAGTTGAGTGAATTTTAAAATAGACAGCATATCCAAATGTTGTGTGTTCTTTTCATTATAGGGATTCATGCTCATTAATGGAGTATTATTGGGAAGCAGAAATGTTGGATAGCGTTCTTCAAGTAATTGAAGCTTGGTTGTCGCTCCCCATTCTTTAAAATATTGATAGGCATTCTGCAGATATAATTTTGTAGCCCGATCAGCGTGCATATCAAAGCAATAACGACCAGCACATTCACTGGCAATAGCCGCAACTAAAATTAATTCATTTGAGAGCGCCGTATCTATAGTTTGCTCATAAAGGGCGAGGGCATGCTGAGTCTCTTGTTTAAGACGAGAAAATTCAGCAGCGATGAGCAAGGAATAAGATTTATAGTTATTAGGACACCAAGTGGCGTATTTCTCGATAAACTGTCCTAGCCGTTTCAATTTCTTTAAATCAATTTTACGTTGGGCCGGCGGTAATTCTGAGAAACGATAAAATAAAGAAAGGGCATAAAAGAACTTGCCATCAAGATGGCTAATTAACCCTTTATCATAATCTGAGTAGTTCTCATGCTGTTCTCCAGCGTAAATCGCTTCCTCAATATTTCCCAATAAATAGTAAATTCGAGTTAATGAACTGTAAAAAAAGCTTAACTGCGTTTTATTTTTTTCATTAGTAATTGTTTTTTCAAAAGAAGAAGCTTGCTCAAGCATGGCTGATTTTTTATTTTCCAGACATTGAATAGAATAATTCCAAAATTTTGTTATGGTCAGAAAATCAGAAATACCTACTCTTGATATAAATGATAAAGTAGATTGAACATTATTTTTGGCTTCATTAAGCGTTTTTCCTGCAGATAAAGAATGCAGTACCAGTAATAAGTTACTGTAATTACCGTATACTAAATCTCCTTCTTCACAACAAAGTCTAAATGCTTTGGTTACTGTGTTGTTCGAGCTGCCAATAGAGAGTTGATAGGGTTCAATGAAACTGCCTAATACAAATTGGTTCTTACCTTCAAAATGAGATGCGCCATATTTTTGTTTTAAATTGTTGTAGAGTTTCACAAATGAAATGGCTTCTTGATATAAATTAAGTGAATGCATAATGACAAAGGCATACACGGGTATACACATTGATGTACTTTCAGTATATCCATACCTCAAACTCAAGCTAATATTTTTGCAAACCAGAATAACAAATAATCGTTGATTAATAATAAACGAACTGTTTAGAAGCTGTGTGATTAAGTCAGCTATTGCTATGTGTTGTAAATCAGTCATTGGTGGTAAATCAATCTGTTCAATTGGAGTGTTTCTTGTTTTAAATTTGATCTTGTAAATTGCTAGTAATATATTAATTTTATTTGGTTTTCTAGGTAGTTTTATTCCAAAATTTCGCAAGGCTCTTAAACCAATTTCCAAAGCTTCTGCATGCTTTCCTAAAGCGGACAACATTTCAATTTCGAGACGGTAAATTTCCAGGTTATCGAGTGCATTTTTTCCATGCTTTATCAGTTCAGTAAAATATCGATCTGCAACGGTAAATTCCCCAATCAGATATTGACACACGGCTAATTCTTTATAAAGTTGAAAGGCTAAATCATAGTTTTTTCCCCAAGCATTTTGGCTTAGCAAGGCAACACCTGCGGACAAGTATTCATTGGCAGTATAATAAGCAGAAGCTAATTTTGCTCTTTTGCCAGCCCATAAATTATATTTAGCCAACTCCAGCCGTTCTTTATTCCTGGTAATTAAAGAAATGCTATGATTAAAATGCTTCATCACATCAAACAAATGTTCGTCATTCTCTGAAAGAGTTTTTTCTTTTAACAACAGTCTACCTATTTGAAGATGAAGATAAGGTCTGTCTTCCTCATTAATGAGTTCATAACTTGCCTGCTGAATTCTGTCATGGGCAAATCGGTAATGTAAGGTACTCATATTGAGGTTATTAGTAATTTTTTCTAATCCTACTAACCCTATTGTTTTATACGTTTCTTCAAGAGGCCAAATTAAATTGGCTTTAATAGCATGGCCTAGCTCTTCTGCAATTTGGCTGATAGTCAGGCCACTAATAGTGAGCAAGGTTTTAAAATCAAATTGATGACCAAAACAGGCAGCCAATTTCAAAATTTCTTGTGTTGTGGTAGGCAGTAAATGGATTTTTGCAGTCAAAAGATCAATCACATTATCTGTTGCTCTTTGATGTAGAATTTTAGTTATATCCCATTCCCAGGCACCGAGCTCATAAGAGAAACTTAATATTTGTTCCTGATAGAGAATTTTAATAAATTCATTAATAAAAAAAGGGTTACCTTGAGTTTTCTCAAAAATACATTTCGCAAAGTCTCTCGTTTTTTCCAAGGGGCCAGAAAATGTATCGTGCAGTAATTGCTGTATATTTTTTAATTGTAAGGGTTGCAATTTTAAAGTAATAAATTCAACATTATTCTTACTTAAATTATTAATAGTCAATTGTAATGGATGGTACTCATTTACTTCATTATCCCGATAAGCACCAATAATAAGTAAATAATTAGTCTCACCATCCTGTAATAAGTTTTCAATAAAATCGAGCGATGAATTATCTGCCCATTGCAAGTCATCTAAAAACATCACTAATGGATGAGTAGCCTGAGCAAATACGCGTACAAAATTTTGAAATAGCAAATTAAAACGGATTTGCGCATCATTGGGGTTAAGTTCAGGAACAGCCGGTTGTTGACCTATAATTAATTCAACTTCTGGGATAACGTCGATTACAACCTGTCCAACATTTCCAAGAGCCAACAGAAGTTGTTCCCTAAGGACTTCCAAACTTGCTTCATTTTCTGCAAGGACTTGTTTTACTAAATTTTGAAAGGCTACAACGATTGCGCTGTAAGGTATACTTTGTTGTAGTTGATCAAATTTCCCCTGAATATAGTAACACCGGCGCTGTATGATTGGCTTATGAACTTCTTGGACTAAAGAGGTTTTACCAATTCCAGAATAACCAGTAATAAACACCATTTCTTTGGTGCCTTCATTGACTCGGTTAAATGCGGCAAGCAAAAGCTCTACTTCTTTTTCACGACCGTACAGGTTGCGTGAAATACTGAGGTAATCTTTTGTATCCTTTAAGCCCAGTGTAAATTGACTAATACGACCCTTACTTAGCCATTGTTTTTGGCACTCTTTCAGATCTGATTTTAAACCAATAATGCTTGAATAACGTTCCTCAGGCATTTTTTGTAATAATTTATCAATGATGGCAACTAACATTCCTGGTGTATCTGGTCTTTTTTCTAATACTGGGGGTGGTGTTTTTGCAATATGGCAATGCACCAATTCAAGTGGGTCGATCGTTTGAAAGGGCAACTCATTGGTTAGCATTTGGTAAAGAGTTATGCCAAGAGAGTAGAAATCTGTACGGTAGTCTACGGGTCTGTTTATTCTACCAGTTTGCTCTGGGGAGATATAAGACAAACCTTCCTCAAAGGTATTGTAAGCCAGATAATCAAAGGTTTCTTCCGCGAGTTTTGTAGAAGCACTCAAATCGATTAATTTAAGGGTTAATTTTTCAGGATCTATAATGATATTTGATGGTTTAATTGCTTTGTGAATAATCTTTAATTGATGTAATTCCCCTATGATATCGACAATTTGTAGTGCTAACTTAAAAAAGTCATTAATTTCTAATTGGTGGGTATTGAGATACGTGCTGAGTAATTGCCCTTCTACTCCTTCTAATATTAAGACTGGATCAGGTGTATTTTGCAGGAAATCATAGGCTTTAATGATTGCAGAGGTATTAAGTTGTTTCAGTAAGTGAAATTCATGCTGTAAACTGGCTAAATTTTCAGAAGAAGAAAAATGATTATTAGGCATTTTCACTAAGACTTTACACTTATCTTTTTGTCTTAACGCATAATAAGTGTCACTATTGTGATTATGTCGCATTTTCTTTTGTAATGCATATCCTGATATCGTCTTCATTTCAGTTTATACTTTCAAGTGTTATCCACTCATCTTTCCAGATATTCACTTAATAAATGGTCAGTTTATATCGGGTTGATATCTATAATTATATGACAATTACAGTAATTATGTCTGAATTAACGAAAAAAGGTTTGTCACTAAATTAATCAGAGAAATAAAAATTTGATATACAACCTATTTTCGCAGGCAGTAATAATTCCTGGTTATTGACTTGATATCAAAGGTCTATTCTATAAGTTGCTTAATCCTTTTATTCAGGACAAAAAAAGATCTAATTGTAAAAAACCCGCGATTTTTATCTGGCTTATTGTTAAATAAGAAAAAATGATGATAGATTGAAGTTTTTTTCATTTACGTGGGAGGGGATTGATGCGGCATTTATTATTAGTAATAGGTACTTTAACAGTGATTACGGACAATGCAAGCGCTCATTCTTTCATACAACCGTCGATTGCTCAGTCTACTGCCTGTATAAGCACTCTTTTTACTGCGACAGGAAATCAGCACTGGAAATCAATTGTTTTAAAACTAACTAATAACTGCAATCAAGCAGTCGACTTTCAAAATTCGACCATCTCTTTTCAAACAACAGACGCTTTAAATACGTCATTCTGGGGTGACTTTTCACCATTATCTTACCCTGATAATGTGTTAAACATTTCTTCCCAACCGCAAACTAATGGCAATTTTTTAGCTGCCTTTAATCTGCATTTTCCCAGCTATCCTGGTGCTAATAGTAAGTTACCTGTTGGAAAATCCATATCAATTAAATACGGAGCACCCACTGACAGTCATATCGAAGGGACGACTAACGTTTATTTAAGCACACCAGTGGAATCGGGAAGTATTCAATTAATCAATGCAGCAACGAAACCAACTAATGTGTTACAAAGTTATGCTCTTGTGCATGTCACGATGAATGGTCAATTGGTCAGTGATGTGCAATTACCTTGGGAAACTTCAAAGACTTTATCTGGTCTTGCCGTGGGAAATTATGCGATTTCTGCTGAAACAGTGACAGACAGCAATGGCAATGCTTATCAAGGACAAGCCAATCCCAGTACGCTTAGTGTACTTGCCAATCAAACAGCGAATTCGACTATTAATTACTCAGTAGTCCAACAGCCAGGTAAAATAAAGATTCATTTGCAGGATTTGCCTGGTGAATTAATTAACTACAATGACAATCCTTCTGTTCTGGTCACCCAAAGCCAATCAGGAAATTCTCAATCACAGCCAGTCATCTGGGGAAATACCATAACTGTTTCTGAGTTAAAGGAAGGAAGTACTTACCAATTCTCAACTCCTGCAATTCATTATAATGATTACAATTGCTTACCAACGTTCACTCCTTCTTCCTTAGTGGCAAGTGCTGGCAATGTAGCAACTACGAATTTAACTTATCAATGTGTTCAGGTTGTTAAAGATGCAGTGACGCTTAATGTGAATGGTGCTCCAACTTCTTTAACATCATTAAAAATTATTTTAACACCCAACGATAGTTCGCAAGCAATAGAACAAATAGTCAATTTGTCGAATGGTAGCGGTTCGACCGTGGCATCTTTAACTGATGGGGTTATTTATACTGTTTCAAGTGAGGCCGTTGCAGGCTATACAGTTCAATTTTCACCCCAACCTTTAACTGCTACGGCAAATGCAATAGTGACTATTACATTGTCTCAATCGGCTACTGAAAAGGGACGCATTATTGGTTATATACCTGGTTGGAAAACTCCTCCGACAGCCCAGGCATTAGCCAATGCTGGATATACTCATGTGATGATTGCCTTTGGGGTATTCGGCACAAGTACTCCTGGCGTGATTACCCCTGCCTTTGAAACCGTGACTAAAGAATATATTCAGTCTCTTCATCAAGCCGGGATTAAAGTGATTCTTTCTTTAGGGGGCGCCTTAACCAGTATTCCCAATACCACAGTAGATTTTCATCAGGCATTGATTTCCGCCTCTTCACCAGAAGTATTTAAACAAACTTTTATCAATTCTTTAAACGGATTAATCACACAATATGGATTTGATGGGTTTGATATTGATATTGAACATGGAATAAACGGTGGAGGTACTTTTTCTCAACCGCAAGGTGATATCGCTGTATTAGCGAGCATTATTAATACCATGTACAGTCAAAATCCGTCTCTGTTAATTACTTTGACACCTCAAGTTGCTAATGTGGCAGCAACGAGTGGTTTCGACCAAACATGGGGAAATTATGCATCCTTAACCATGCAAACACATCATGCCTTGGCATGGGTGGGTATCCAACTTTATAATACAGGGTGTGCTTTCGGTATTGATCAGGTGTGCTATGGCCCTACACCAACTAATACACCTGATTTTTCTGTAGCCATGGCTACTGATTTATTAGAGGATTGGCCAGCGACAGTCGATGGACGTAGTACAGGATTTCAACCTTATATTAGCTATTTAAAACCTTCTCAAGTAGTCATTGGTTATCCTTCTCCAAATGCCAATGGCCAAAGCGACGGTTCACCAGTGACACCAACCAGTACGATTAAACGTGCGATACAATGCCTTAAAACAGCAATTGCCAGTAATACCAGTTGTGGTACCTATGTTCCACCAAGAGCCTATGGAAATATTGGGGGGGTATTTAACTGGGAGGTTACCTATGATCAAAACAATCAATTTCAATTTGCGACAGAATTGAAAAATTGTATTATTAATGGCATCTGTAGCTAGTCAATACGACGAAGTCAGGCTCTTTGAGCCTGACATACTAATCCAATATATTTTTAATTTTTGTAATCATCCGTTTAAGCAGAGAGCTTAGTGCAGATTTTTTCCATATCACGATCGCGTAAGTGTCTATCTTGAGGAAACTTGTAATTGGCAACCAGACTTTCTTTAGAAATTTCAAACACTTTTCCATCAACTAAGTTTGTATTTAAGGACTTTCCACCAAATAAAGTCATGCGTTTTCCATCAAAACGAGAATTAAAATATTTTTTCCAAAACATATCCGAGCCTGGTTGAATCATCATATGAATGCCTTTATTCATTTTAAGAGCATATTTGATGGCTCTTGATGCAAGTTCGCTTCCCAGACCATGTCCTCTCGTATTATTGTTGACAAAAAGTTGGTCTATCTCTAGCAGGTTTTTGCTTTCCAATCTAGGGGATGAAGCGATTTGAACATAGCCGTGTATTTCTCCTGTTGATTTGTGTTTTGCGGATATTTGTATATCGCCGTTTTGCATTGTTGATATTTCAAATTTGTAATTGGCCATAATTTACCCCAATAAAAGATTATATAATATTCACTTAGTATATTATATAATCTTTTTTGCGAACTTCCATTAGTATACCTAAGCGGCTATTCTGAATCTTCAATCGCATTGAGAGTCTGAGAGGCTATGTCTTCGATGATATCGCTGTCGAAATAATTGGTTAAAATAACGACTGTCAATTGTCGCTCAGGAAAATAGTAATATTGACCTTGATATCCTGAGCTTGCTCCATTATGGGACCATGCCATCTCTCCCTCAATTTCTTCGCGCCCTATTCCAAACCCATAATCATCTGGAAAAGTAAGCATCATTTTCAAATATTTTGGAGGCAAAAGTGTTTTATTTTTTAATAGTGCGTGAACAAAGAGATTGATATCCTCAGCGGTACTAATCATCCCTCCATCCGCTAACCCAAAACCATCATCATAGTTTGTTACGTCAACGACTTTATCATCTTCCAGAGTATAGCCATGTGTTGATAAATAATGATTGTCGTCTGATTCTTGTCCTTCAATATAAGTATTCTTTAAATGAAGGGGTGTTAAGATGTATTCTTTAACAGATTGTGCGTAAGATTCCCCTGTTACGTTCTCGATAATCAATTGCAGTAGTAAATAGTTAGTGTTGCTGTACTCATAAGCTGTCCCAGGCTTGAAGTTGGGTTTTTTATCATAGATTATTTTAATACACTCTTCCGGTGTCCATTCCTTGTCGGCCATAGAATCTATAAGTTCACTATAAGCATCATAGTCCGTATAATTAGGTATCCCGCTACGCATTTGTAATAATTGTTTCACTGTCACTGTATTCCCATTCGGAATACGATCAGCATCGACACTATCCGGCAATAAATCTGCGATATTATCATCAAGACTTAACTGTTTATCCTCTACTAATTTCAAGACAGTTACAGCTAGAAAAGTTTTGCTCATACTTGCAAGACGGAAACTATCCGTAATATTCATAGGTACATTCTCTTCCTTATCTGCTAATCCAGCTGCAACAGAAATTGTGCCTGAATCAGGACTTGATATCAGTAATACAGCTCCTGGAGTTGATGAGTCTGCGAGTCTATCTTTTAATATGGTGTGTAATTGATTTGTTAAAGAAGGTTTTGCAAAGGCAAATGAGCAGGTATTAAGGAAAAGGACAATATAAATTAATAAAGAATAAATATATATTTGATTGCAGGTGTACTTGCCCATAGCTGCTCCATATTAAATGGTTTCTTTTTCAAAGAAAAATGAGCCTTATTCTTAATTCTAGATCATATGTGGTTTTAATTGATTCACTGCACTTAGTCTCTTCAAGAGCAATAGGTTGCAAGTGTAAATAAACTGCAGTCTTGATTTTTGCTTGTGTGTTCTTCATAGTGCGAGATTCACGGGCAACGCAGGGCAACATGATTCATTAGGAATCCCCTACGAGACCACTAATATATTTTAATTCAAGGAGTAGGATAAATGGGTTATAAAACGAGTCTGAGTTTTGCATTATTAATTAGTCTGCCGTCTATTTTGTTTGCAGAAGATGCCCTTATTTTTGCTGTCGATATTATTCGTCATGGTGATAGAACACCGATTGTGATTTTGCCCACCGTAAATTACCAATGGCAGGAAGGGCCTGGTCAGCTCACAGCAGAAGGTATGCAGCAAGAATATAAAATGGGTACAGAGTTCCGTAAAAAATATATTGAGGAGTCACACCTATTGCCTGAGCACTATGAGTATGGAACGATGTATGTCCGCTCTACTGATTATGAGCGTACCTTGATGAGTGCCCAGTCCTTGTTAATGGGGTTATACCCACCTGGAACAGGACCGACAAGCTCTTCAGGATCCTCTGCTCTGCCGTATTCTTTTCAACCCATACCTGTATTTAGTGCACCAGCTAAATACGATGAAGTTATTATTCAACAAATAGATTATAAGGAACGTGAAAAACTCATGGAGCAATATGTCTATTCAACAAAGGAGTGGCAGCAAAAAAATAATGAGTTAAAAGATAAATATCCACTTTGGAGTCGTCTGACAGGGGTCAACATCGAGAATCTGCAAGACCTGGAAATAGTAGGTGATACCTTATTCGTTCATCAAACACGTAAGGTACCAATGCCTGATGGATTAACTCCTAATGATATCAAAATAATTATCAATGCCAGTGAGTGGGCTTTTATGTCACAAGAAAAGCCAAAACAGATAGCAAATGCCTACAGCACAAAATTAATGACTAATATCGCCAATTATCTTAGTAAGGGAGCTCAGCAACACTCTAAACTAAAATATGTTTTATTATCTGCTCATGACTCTACAATTGCCGGCGCGCTAAGCTTCCTGGGTACTCCTTTGGAAAAATCTCCCCCATATGCATCAAATGTGAACTTCTCTCTCTATGATAATGGTTCAAATTATTACACAGTAAAAATCACCTACAATGGTAATCCGGTTTCTATTCCAGCTTGTGGTGGTTCTGTGTGTGAGTTGCAACAATTTATAAGCTTGGTGAAAGAATCCAGGTATATGGCTTAAGTGCCTCATCATAGGTATATAGCAGTCTGGATGGACCTGTCAGAAGCATCCAGATTGTTGTAATCATCTAGTTCGATATCAAAAAATAGAATTATTTTTTGATATCGAACTCACATTTAATACGCATCCAAACATAGATGATTAATGATAACAACTGCTAGGGTTGGAGTTTATGCGTAGGGTTTGACCCAAAATACTCATTGTAGAGCTTCAAGTAAGACCCGTCTTTTTCCATCTGTAATAAGCTATTATTTATTTGATCTATTAATGCTGATTTACTTTTCAAGGTTATGATTCCATAACCGCTCCCTATAGAGATTTTATCGCCAACCAGTTTTAAATTATTGTCTTGAGGCGAACTTAAATTATCCACAATATATCGTGCTGCCTGATCGTTTATTAAGATGACATCAATTTTTTTAGAGATCAGTGCATTGACTAATTCAGCAGGATCTGTGAATTCTATAAGAGTATTGGTTGCATCATATTTTTTTAAAAGAGGGGACTGCTGAAAATTAATTCGAAAGAAACCAATTTTTTTAAAATTAATATCATTCAAGGTATTAACAGGGTTGGTTTTTAAGCTTAGAAACTGACCTTTACTTGGCAAGTACGGTAAGCTGTATAAATACTTATCAGGCAATGGTGTGTTGATGGGGTTTGGGCTGAATGTGATATCGAAAATACCTTGATCCAGACCTTTTAACTCACCTTCTTTGGGAATAGGGATGTATTCACATTTTTCCTGCAAACGATTACATATACCGTTCATAAGATCAATGACGAAACCATAATAATGATTTGATTTGTCTGACTTTGATGAAAAAGGCGGGGCGAATTGTAAAACACCTACCTTGAGATGCTCACTATAAACAAGAAAATTACTTATAAACAAAAAGATAAGTACTATTAGTTTCATGTATGAATTCCCTATGAATATAGTTCAACTTTAAGAAGAATTATCTCTCTTTTTAATTATAGGGTAATAGTTTTATTTTGGATCTCATGGCAGGGCAATTGGGATTGAATAAAAATGAGCTAACACAGGGGAGAGATATTGGATGTGTCGGACCAAAGAGAGCCGACCTGCTTTGGCTGGTTGTATTCATACAAATTACCATTTGCAATAAGTAAAATTTATTTCGTCTTTGTGATCAGCTAAAAATGGATTTAATACAAAGTCCCCAATCGTAATGATATCCTTCTGCATGATGTCTTTTGCACAAAAATTAATTGTGTACTTAGTTAAAATATGAGAATCTTTCTTACTGAGGAGAGGTTTATCACCATGTGAAATATCAGACTTTAGAGTTGAAAATTTCCTGTTTTTTACTATCTCGCGTAAATAACTTTTTGCTATTGGCTGATGTTTTTCTATCTGTTTCTGATAGTACCATAGAATGACTTGCAGATGCTCTTTTAATAAACAAAGATCACCGAATAAAGTTGGATAAGGTTTATTTTTTTTAACGGCATTATTTAATCGACAATAACAGGCATCCATCTCTTTAAGGAACTTTTGATTATTAGTGATTTTTGAATCGGACCTATGAAGAGACTTTAGAGTACTTTTGTTGATATCAACCAATTGATTAAAATGAAATAGAATCTTTGCAATGTTCTCCAGATCATTCGATGTACTCAATATATTAAATGCTTCAAGGCTAGTTAAAGGGATGGCTTTAGATTTTGAAAATATTCTCATAATGTAGGCCTAAGTTAATTTAGAGCTTACCGCCAAGGGAGTATTTGGCTGCGAATTGAGGCTGATTTGCTTGAAATCATCTCAATTTTCGCTTCAAACAATCCCATAACGATAAGCTATCTATTTCAATCTAAATAATTTTACTTTGAACTATTGATCACAGGATCAACTCTAATCAGATTGCTGCAGCAAACATAGATAGATTATTGACATAAATAAAGGGGCAAGTACACAGTGCAACATGATTTTTCGGTAATTCCTGAGAGAGTATAGCGATATTACAAAAACAGTCCTGTACTGTAACTCTGTTCTGTTTAATCTATACTCAATAAATAATTATCAATGATTACTTACGTTATGACTTTGAGATCTGGAAAATTATTGGTGGCTACCGCTTATCCTGACCCACCTTTTGATATTGAAAATAGTAGCGGTTTTGATGGTGATTTAATGAAAGAGATTTGTCAGATCTTGAATTTGGAATTCGTCCAAATCCAATATAAGGGAGAAAATTTCAATGATATATTTTTAGGCTTGGCTAATAAAGAATATGATGTTGTTATTTCTGGAACAACTATTACCCAAGACCGTGCAAAGCTGGTGCTTTTCTCAGATCCTTATTTAGAATTTAATCAAGGAATTGCTGTTAATATTGAATTAAATCCAAAGGTTAACTCTTTTGACGATTTAAGGGGGCTGGTTGCAGGCATACAGAAAGGGAATACATCAGACGAAGTGGCCAAGGAATTATTACGTAGGAACATACTTCGTGATATTAAATATTATGCCTATAATGAAATAGAGTTGGCTATTCGAGATTTGGCGGCTGGAAAAATTGGTTTAGTCATTAAATTATACCCCGTTATCTCTTATCTCATTCAAAATTATCCAGGATTAACTGTTCCCTTACAGGCGGAGACGCATGAAAAATTAGGTATTGCATTTGCTAAAGATAATTTTAAGCTTAGAGAACAAGTCAATAACATTTTGTCAGAATTGATAGGAAACGGCACATTAAGTGATCTTAAACAGAAATGGTCACTCAATAGTTAGGTGTGATTATGATAAACACATGCAAACTATTCACAAAGACAGATTCTAATTCTCGAATTCAGGAAGGGTATCCTGAAAGAGAAGTTTCTTCTGCTTATTGTTTAAAATGCATTGCTCCTGACTAGGGTAGGCATAAATAGAGCTTTTAAAAGTACCACTATTTTTATGATTATGGGATGGAGTGGGGTATGCTTGAAAATGCTGTTTTTGTTATATCCATGATTCTCATTGCCGGTTTATTTTGTCAGTGGCTTGCATGGCGCTTAAAGCTTCCAGCTATTTTATTTTTATTATTAATGGGTATATTAGCTGGTCCTACATTACACTGGTTAAATCCGGACAAGTTGCTGGGTGATTTTCTCCTTCCTTTTGTATCGCTTGCTGTTGCTGTCATACTCTTTGAGGGAAGTCTTACATTAAAATTTCATGACATCTCGGGTATTCAGCATGTTATCAGGAATTTGATTACTATTGGCGCACTAATTACCTGGGTTATTACAGCGTTCGCAACACATATCATATTGAACTTTTCCTGGGAAGTTAGTTTTTTATTCGCTTCTTTGATGGTAGTTACTGGCCCAACAGTGATTATTCCAATGCTAAGAACAGTACATCTCAAAGAAAATATTGCCAATACCTTGCTTTGGGAAGGTATATTAATTGATCCTATTGGTGCCATTCTTGCTGTTTTAACCTATCAATTCATCATTGCGGGAGATATAGCAGGTGGATTTATGGCGGGACTTAATGTTTTTGGGAAAGTATTACTGACTGGAGTGGCTCTGGGTATCATTGGAGGAGAGTGCTTAGGTACTATTCTTAGAAAATTCTGGATTCCTCAATATTTAAATAATTTTGCAACTTTAACTTTTCTTTGTGCTGTTTTTGCTTTATCCAATTTTATAGAGTCAGAATCAGGGTTACTTGCAGTGACTGTAATGGGGGTTTGGTTAGCCAACATGAAAGGGATTGAGCTGGAGGATATTTTAAACTTTAAAGAAACGTTAAGTATTCTTTTGATTTCAATCCTTTTTATACTTTTAGCGGCTCGAATTAACTTTTCTTCTTTAATTGCACTGGGATGGCCTGCGTTAATACTTTTTGCAACCATTCAGCTATTTATCAGGCCATTAAGTGTGCATATATCGTCACTTGGTTCGAAACTGAGTTTCGCGGAACGCAATCTTGTGGCATGGATTGCACCTCGCGGAATTGTGGCAGCGGCCATCTCTACTTTATTTGCTATTAAACTGGAAGCACTTGGATATTCCGATGCCTATAAAATGGTTCCGTTAACATTTTTAATGATTATTGGAACCGTGTTACTTCAATGTGTTACAGCCAATACAATTGCCAAAATTTTTAAAGTAAATGAACCAGAGCCTAAAGGGTTTCTCATTGTTGGTGCTAATGCTGTTGCTCGAGCAATTGCTACACAGCTTGTAGAGAATGGTTTCAGGGTTTGTCTTGCAGATGAAGACCGCACAAGTATTTCCGCGGCAAAAATGAAAGGTTTAATAACCTACTGGGGCAATCCTGTTTCAAAACATGCTGAACGCCACCTTAATCTCGTTGGTATTGGTCATTTATTGATTATTACTCCTTTTGTAGAACTGAACGCGCTTGTGGCAGCTCATTACCGTTTAGAATTTGGTGCAAACGCCATATACACTCTGCAGAATGAAAAATCCAAAAGCGGAAAAACAGGAGACAGATCCACGTTTAAATATGAAGGACGTAACCTGTTTGGCCAGGTGACTTATCAGGATTTGGAAAGGCTCTTAAGTAGTAATGCAAAGATAAGAACAACGATGCTTACTGATGAATTTACCTATAATAATTATCTTGAGCAACACAAAGAGCAATGCATCCCTCTGTTTGCCATTGATCCAAATGATCATATCTATCTGTTTACAATGGAGCCGGATTTTTTGCCTAAAACAAGTTGGCGAGTCATTGCTCTGACTAAAGGATCAGATTAATCGATAAGATTTTTATCATTACAGGACTTATGAAAAACCCCAATTTCTTCGTTAAAAAATTTTTTAATTTTATCTAAACTCTCTCATTAAAAACCTTTTTTACCTTGACCTTGGTGCTTTGCGTAAGTCCTGCATTATCCTTGATACTTGCTATACCACGTTGTAATTATTTTTCAAATCCTCTTGAACTTTTATAGAGATAAGTTAATTATCAGGTTGATTTCTAAAGTTCCAATAGAGTGTTCTTGGTGTACTAAAGGATTGATAACATGAAGATATTGAAAACCACTGAAAAAAAATCGCGAAAATCCACTCCTAAAGAGAATAGGGCTTTACCGCTTCAATTGGTACGAGGTGCTGAACCGGATCGAACTTATTATCTCAGAAGTACTGTAGAAGGAATAGGGAGTTTTCTCTCTACGCGAGTCAAGGAACTTTATAACACTCTGGCCATGACTTTTTCTTTAGACTCTATGGATTGGGGTAGTTTTAAAAAGTACATTTGGCCAACGATATCTTCTGGGGCTGCTTTACTTCTAGGTGATTATCTAACTCAATCTATGAGCGAATATCAAACAGGAAGCCCAGAGTATGATTTTATTTTCAAATTTCTTTTTGGTGCAGCCATATTAGGGTATTGTGCTTTAAACCGGATAACTGATAAGAAATTTACTTCACAGGTTGAGTTATCTGCTGCTGTAGCCAGTGAGATCATGGCAATCACTTATATGTACAGTTCAGTTTTCAAGAGCACCACTTATTTATTAAATGACAGTATTTCTGATGAATATTCATTAATTGCTGGACTGGGAACCAGTGCTTTGGTAGTCCCGAGTGGGATTTCTTATCTAACACAAAAAATCCAGGAGTTTTTAGTTCGAATTCAATACAATCGAGGAGCTCAACGTTCGGATACAGCAGTGATTTCCAGCGGGCTTACACCGGTATCCAATCTGTATTTTCAAATCAATCATTTTATTGCCAGTGAGTTGATGGTTAGTTCTCGTGCATTTCAATTGGGGCTGATTGCTCACAATATTCGTTACGCCGATAGAATTGTGCAGAAATTTCGTAACTTGCCTGCCTTATTTGCTGATTTGGCGCCATCGACTATAAACAAAATGCGTCTACAGCAAGAAAAGCTTGAGCATGATTACGAATACAATCATAAATTACATCAGGTTTTAAGATTTACAACGGATGGTGCAAAATTTGTAAGTATCCCCAGGTATCGATTACGTACAGGAGATTTGGTGTATTGTGATAGTAGCATAGATTTGGCTAGTGTCCCTGTTTCTGGGGAGCTGGTTGCTTTACAGCGTGATTTAAAAGGACGCTTTACTCAAACATTGGAACAAAAAAAATTTAGCGTTAATCTTAAAGCTCAAAATGGGGAAGATGTTTGGATAGAACATCAAACCAAACCCGATTTTACTTCTCATTATAAAAAAGTGGATTTGCATGCAGTCAGAGATGGCAAACAGGCTGGGGTATTGGTTGGTGATAAGTTAAACTTATATGGCAATGATAATATTTTTATTCAAATTAAACCTGAGAAAGAGCTTCTATTAAGCAGTAATTATGAGAAAAAAGCAGTTATTAATGAGATTATTGCCGAACGAAAACAAAGGAGTGTTTTATATTCTATTTTAGGCTCCATTATAATGGCAGCCTTTTTACAAAGAGACATTACTGCAATGCCAGCAGAAACTCTCAGACTTATGTTCACACTCTTTCAAACGATGATTCCGTTTTCCGAAGCTTTTTTGCGAGAAACGGTGAATAGCCGTTTGATGAAAAAATTGAATAGCAATCTGGAGGAACAGCCCTTCGAGACTATAGATGCTCTTCGTGTGGTTGATTTATGTAATGCATTGGGTGGTTATTATCGCGACAGATTTCCAAATGGAGTGGCAATTATTTCAGATAAAACTGGTACTCTCACTACTACTAAAATGGATGTATTGGGTTTATGGACAACTGATATGTCCGCTGAAGTGCAGCAGGTGTTGAAAGAAAAAGAGGGCTTACTGCTACCAGAAGAAATGCAATGGCTTGAGTCTTTTGAAGTATTTTGCAACGCTTTTACCAATAATAAAAAAGAATTAGAACCGGAAGAGCATGCCATTTTGGGATTATTCAAATCTTTATTGGATAATCAGCAATGTTTGGAGGTTGCTATTCATGGTAATAATCATTTTAAAAAAGTGATTACTATCAAAGAGGCTAAGAAAGAAATTGAAACGTTTCATCTGGGTTTATACCGTACGTTTGGTGGGCGTTTTACTCTGGTTCAGGATGACACAGATTACTACCTTGTTTTTTGCGGGGTGCCGAAACAGGAGGCATTTAAAGAAACTCCTTTACTCAAAGCCTATACCACTATGCAAAGCCGTACGGCAGTATTATCCCGTGATTGGTGTTTAGGTCGAAGCAAGATTAGTGAGCAAGATTTTTTAATTTTGCAAGAATTATTTAATAAGGATGATAAAAAAGAGATTGAACATTTTATTTTGGAAAATACGGCCCTGCTCAGGAATTTGGTGTATTACGGTACTTTTATTATTGATAATCCTGTAAAAAAAGGGGCAGAAAAATTTATTGCTCAATGCCGAGAGGTATCTGTGCCTGTATTTGTCGCTACTGGCGATACAACGAAAGCAGCAGAAAATATTGCCAAGGTACTATGTCCGGACAATGCAAAAAACATTCTTACTATTCGTGCGGAGCAAGTTGAAGAACATGATCTTGAATTTTTGAATGAAGAATATTATCCACCGGACACTACGGTGATATTTTCTGGTGTCAATGAAGCGATTTTGGCAAGATTTCAAAAACTGATGGATAGAGAGCAGACCCAACGCCCGGTCATCATTTTTGCCGAAATGAGTACCGAAGGAAAAGGTATTTTAGCTCGTTATCTTAAGGATCATCATTATTTTGTCGTAGCCAATGGTGATGGTACTAATGATGTCATGATGATGAAAAGCTCCAATATGGTGATAGCACACCATTCAGACGATGGAACTTTTGCTCCTGGAGTAGATGGTTTATCTAATATCAGTGAAGAGCAGTTAAGAAGGTTGTTTGACTCCCAGAAAACTTTTTATGAGCTCTTTGATATTAATCTCCCAAAAAGTTTGTTTGTTCAGAAATTCGCGCCTTTAGCAAACTCACAAGAAAAACCAACGATGGCTTTGGCACTTAAAAGCGGAAAAATGACTTTTGATTTGGCTAAAACAGTTGGGGCAAATGTCACAGAAATGAATCAGCAACATTGGTATAGTGTCGTTTTTGACTTATTGTGGTTATGGATTGCATTTTATGAAATTAACGAAAGCTCTGATTTACCGATGGATAACCGGAATATCAATGCTTCGAGACTGATTTCCAATACCATGGGAATTGCATTGATAATCGCTGTTTTTCAGTCGCTGGCAAATTACTCTCTGTTTAATGAATCTACTAATTTAATCAGCATGTTTCTAATGTTGAGTCTTTTACCCCTGGTTCTAAAGAGTATTTTTTCGGGATTTAGAATGGTTCAGAATAGTGTGTATCCCAAGCCTGAAATTATTGAAGTAGAAGAGGGGGAGGATGCCGTTTCTAATAGGTCCATCTTAAGTTATTTCGGGACTTTTTTTTCACGTAAACCCGTGAAGCAATCAGAGGATGTCTATAAAACTCCTGAATTACAGTAGATCAATCTTAAGTCTTTCTAAAGACTGCAATAGACCTGATAACCATTCTTTACATCAGGCTGAGTTCATATTTTCAGGATTTCTGTATTGCAACCAAAGCAATGCAAAACCGATGACAGGGAGAAATACATCAGACCAGAAAATAATGCCGGTATTACCTGGCTCATAATTATGAGCCACAATCATTTGATAGACATGTCCACCGGCTGCACCCCATAAAAATAATGAAGGGGCAATGACAGTGGCGGCACGGAAACCAATCCGACACCAGAAACTAATAATACCTGTGACGGCAAACCCTAAGCTGGCAAAACCCACTTCCAGTTGGAAGGGGCTTTGCGACCAGCCAATAAACTGAGCAGCGATTTCGCCAAAAAATACGTGCATGATAAAGTTATAGAAATAACTAATCCCTATATTAAATAACAAGAAATAGGAAAACAGTATTTCTATAACCATGGCCTTATGAAGTGGTTTGGCTTTTAACGCTAATGTTACTCCAGCAAATACAATACTTAAAATAAAAAAGGTCAGTGTAAAATTACTTATTACGAAAACAATCAATTGTTCCATGATTTTTCCTTTCGATATTACCAAATTAGTAAAAAATGCCGTAGCTATAGTGAATTAAAATTTAAATGACTTATTCAAAAAAGCTACGTGCCTCGGTTTGACCCTGAAGTATCACCTCATAAATTATTAATACTAGTTTAAGTTGATTTTATCTCAAATTCCGGGATCCATTTTGGAACTACTCCAATGCCCGAATGGATCCCGCTGACAGCCAGCGGTACGTTGAAATAAGTCATTTAAAATTCAAGTTACTATATATTAACGTAGAGATGTGGGTTTTGCTTCAATCTCAAGATAATCATATAATTTTTTGTGATTGATTTTCCCACTGTTAGTCACTGGCATTTCATCAATAAAGTAAATAGTTGCAGGGATTTTATATTGGGCAATTTGTTCAATTAAAAATGAATTTAATTCCTCTATCGTTAATTGTTTATCATTTTTTACTACTACAAAAGCAACCGGCACTTCACCTTCATTTGCATCGGGTACACCAATCACTGCCACTACGCTAACAGCAGGATGTTTATAAATTGCTGCTTCCACTTCTCCTGGCATAATATTGGAAGTATTGCGAATAATAATGTTTTTAATACGACCTTTGTAATAAAAATCACCATGTTCATCCAGAGTCCCACAATCACCGGTTTTAAACCAATCTTCCATAAACGCTTCACTGGTTGCTTTAGGATTATTCCAATAGCTATGCAACACCATATCACCTTTTACCTGGATTTCTCCTACTTCACCACAACGCACTTCTTTTCCAGTGGAGTTCACAAGGCGTAATGTTACTCCTGCTACTGGCTTGCCAATGCAAGATTTTTGAGTTAAATCAGGGTTTCTGCAGATGGTTAACCAGATGGCTTCAGTCATACCATACCCCACTTGAATTGGTTTGCCAGCGCAAGCCAAAAATTTATTTTGGATCGCTGCAGGTAGAGCATCTCCACCTGTATAAATTCCGCGAAATGACTTAAACGTTTCTGCATCGCAGCGTCCAGATTCTAATAATTTTATAAAGGTATCAATATGATGAACGGCAAGAGTTGGCTTTTCACGCATGACTGTTGCAAGATACCAGTCCATATCAAAGCCATCATTGACCAGTGCGGTGCCTTCTCGTGATAACGTGGACAATGTTTCAATAAATCCGCTCACATGACATTGAGGCTCACAAATTATCATTTTGTCTTCAGATGTAATGTTTTCCAGAGCCAGTGAGGTTGAGTCAAGCATTGCTTCAATGGACGACAGGGTGTGTATAACGCCTTTAGGCTGCCCGGTTGAGCCAGACGTATAGAAGATAACTGCAGGTGATTCACAGGATATAGACTGTTTTGGCAAATTCTCTGATTCACTTAACAATGCATCAAAAGAGAAATAGGGATGACTTGGGCTTTCACCTACCACAAAAATCTTTTGAATTCCTGTCACTGACCAATTGACTTTCTCTAACAAAAATAATTTGTCGGCTTCGATGATTAAATAAATTGGCTTGGCATCTTGTAGCACCTTTTCAAACTCAGGTGGGGCATATCGGCGATTGACAGGCATAGCGATACAACCTGATTGAAAGCAGGCGAGGTAAATGGCTATGATTTCAAGACTATTGGGCAGCATGAAGGCAATGCGATTTCCTGAGAGTGCTGTGTTTTGCAAATGAGTTGCAATACGGTTCACTGTATCAAACAATTTCTCATAGGAGATGAGCTTACCTGCAATTACCATAGCGCTTTTTTTCGGATTACCTCCAATCTCTGAAAAATAAGCCGCTCTATACTTTTTTTAGCCATTCTGGTTTCCTGTAAGGTTTCATTTGTTAATTTTTATATTATGGATAATAATCAATAATTATGGATTAAAAATGAAAAAAAATGGATTTTATAAAGCGTACTATCGAACTGGCTCGAGAAAATGTTGAACATGGTGGTAGACCGTTTGCTTGCTTAATTGTTCAGAATGGGAAAATTCTTGCCGAAGCGCCCAATACCGTTGCGCAAACGCATGATCCTACAGCTCATGCTGAAGTTAATGCAATCCGCATTGCCACAGCGAAATTAGGCAGTGAGCATTTATACGATTGTGATTTTTATATATTAGCGCATCCTTGTCCAATGTGTCTCGCCGCAATGTATTATTGTAGCCCAAGGAAAGTGATTTTTATCACCACGAGAGAGGAATACAAAACCTATTATATTGATGATCGAAAATACTTCACTCTTGAGAATTTTTATCAGGAAATCAATAAACCCTGGAAAGAACGGAATATGCCTATGGAACATAGACCGGACAAGGAAGCGATAAAAGTCTACAAAATGCATCAGAAAAAATGGTCAGAACCCTAGCAATTGCCTTGACTATTTAAGAAAATATTCAAGGCAATTGTAGTAATATTTTAAAGCTCATACACTTGTTGAATCACTTTCACTAAATCCCATTTAGCCTGAGTAATCTCCGACATCTTTTCGCAATTCATTTTTTCAGCGTACCTTAAAAACTCCAAAGCATCTCGAATGTATTCTTTTACTGTATTGAAATCTTCTTTTATTAAATTATCACCGGCAACTCTGGTGTAGTGTCCAGCCATGTTGAGTTTATAAGTGCAAGAAGCACCAGTTTGTACCGCCTTAAGGTCAAATAAATGTTGTGAAATCAGATAACACTCCGAGGCGAGTGTTTGTACATCAGCTGAATTTCCCACACCCGGTAGTGCTGCCAGTAAAAAGCAGTGAAGTACTAAAAACCATTTTTTTAACATCAATTGACTCCTTGTTAAGTTAATACTTTGAATAATAAGTTAAAACTCAAGTATGGGGAATTCATTTCATAAACTCGGAGATTTTTATTAAGGGGGGATCAGAAAAAACGAGTAGTGTTTCACTACAGTTGGATGTTCAATGAAGTAATTATCTCATTGCATATCAATATGTATTTAATATAACCTTAATGTTTATCTTGTATACTGTTCAGCGTCTCGACTTACATGAGGAATAAAATATGCCAAATTTAAAAGATGTACCACTAGATGTTGTAGATGTCATTATGAACAAACTGGGTTCAGAAGATTTAAAGCAAGTGTCAGAACTTAGCACCAATTATCATAAACGCTATTCGAATCTGTTTTTTGCTAAAAGATGTTTAGAAAGAAACAATGATTTGAGGAATAATGTGGAATTGGTTAAAAATGGTGGAACGGTATATATCCATTTTCCTGATGAAACCGAGAAGGAAACGCAAGCGCTTGATTCAACCAATCTAAGACCAAGTTACAAATTATAATTAATAAAACTCTATTCTCTCTTCATCAAAAGCGTTGTTGTACTATTTGCAACAATGCTTTTTTGTCGAATACGGTTTTGTTTCGATAACACTTATCCAAGGCCATTCTTTGTTTATGTAAAAGTGTGACATTAGGCCTCTTGTATAACCTGTATATTTTGCTTTATTGCAAGTTGTAAAGGTTTCGAGGAGCGGAGTTTACATAGAGTAAATGAGCACCTCAGAAACCTTTGCAACACAGCAATAAAATAATAGAGGCAGGTTATGCAAGGGGTCTATTATAAAGTACTGACGTTATATGGAAACAAAACGACTTTGCTTAACACGACGATTACCATAACTTTAGATCAAAATAAGATCATAGTGTTCATTGATATGCTATAATGTTATGTTAAACCAATTACTGGAGTATCTCTAATGCCTACTGGAGTCGTTTTAAGTTCACAATCCCCTGAAGCCACAACTACCTTTCCTCGTCGAGGAGGTACTGCTGCTGGAATAAACCATGTGACAGGTTTTCCTGTGATTAAAATGCATAGAGACGCAAAATCTCGCCCTGATGAGCAGGAATCCTTTAATCAAATTAAAGACGGTAGTTTGGTTTTCATTACCGGACATAGCAATACTACTCTGGATCATATCACTGGCGGTTATGTTCCACCTGCATCCACTCCAGTCCAGCCAATGAGTACTGATTGGACCTATAAACAGTTCCGAGACCTGATTTTGGATAATGGAAATCTCAAACCAGGTGATACGATAACGATTGTTCTCTGGGCATGTAACGCCGGTGAGGGCGGTCTCAGTAGTGGCGCAGCTCTATTAGGGCGTTTATTCAGGGAAAAACAAATTAATACGAGAATCATTGGCTCAGTAGCGACCACCATGCGATTTAATGGTCACTACGCACTAACTCCGAAAGGAGTTCATGGCATGGAATTTATAACAGAGAATGGTAGCAGTGATATCCGTATTTTTGATTTTACTGAGGAAGAGACCATCGAATGGAAAAATAAAGGATCTCTTTATGTCATCAGCAACGGAATCGAGGGTTATAATTTGTATGATCGTAAACGATTGGAATCCTTGGAAAGTGAAAAAATTTACAAAGTGATGAACGAAATATTTGTAGATGGCCATTACAAAGAAAATATCAGAACCGCAGAAGAAGTGACACAATACTTCTCCAAGTCCAAATCCAAGTCCAAGACGAATTTTATATTGCGCTGGAGCTCAGCCAACGATTCGGATACTGAAAATAAGTATGTTTATATCGCAGCTTCCTTTCTGGCTTCCAACGGGATTCATAGCATTCGATATGGAATAAACAAGGATGGAGAACTTTTTTCAATACGCACGACCAACAATCGAGCCACACCAATTGAGATTTTACCTCAAGGTATAATGGCTACTCTGACTCAACATATTACTCAAAATAAAGAATTGATAGAGCAATCACTCCAGGAGAAAAAAACACAGGTTACCCCAAGTCCAAGACGGCAACATTTGGATGATCATAAAAAAGTGCCTCATAATCTTAAGCCCGAGAAAGAATTGCCATTAAAACCTGTTAAAGCACTCACTCACTTAAGAAAAACACCAGCTTCTCCTAAGCAGCCAACTAAAGAAACTGATAATTTCTCAATGTTTGTTACTCCATTGCAAGTCCAGGAATCGCTAAAAACTCATGGAAATATAACGAAGAAAAAACATGAAAAGAAAACCACAGTGAGACATGAAGAGACTACTGGCGGTCAAAAAACAAAAATCCATGTACCTAAAGCAAAAAGACCCTCTGGAGAAAATGCAAAACCAAAAATGGATTTAAGTAAAGTGCAACGAATACCAGTTGTGCAGAGGAAGCCCCATACCCATAGAAATGAATTCTTTAGTGGTCCCAAAAAAGGACTAACTGATGAGCCCAAAAAAGAAAAGGATAAAACTACATCGCCCAAGCCAAATACAATGAAGGGGGGATAATAACATCTAAATTGTTCACTGATATCAGATGGATTAGAGACGTTGTCTGAGTTTTTTGTAATTAAAGAGTATTTTTGAGCATCTTCATATTGGATAGTAGCAAAATTAAATTGAATAGTGCTCTTAATCGCTCACGACCTTGTTAAGCTACAGTGTCTTTTAGTATAGCCTTAAGTGATTTATTTAGTTAATTATGTCATTTGGTATACTGTATCATTCTGATATTGGAAGTTATTACACATCCGCTTCCTTACGGTCGCAGCTCGGATTATAGTGGCGCAAAACCGAGCTGCGACCGTAAGGAAGCGGATGTGCTTGTCACGTAGAATAAACAGTTATAGAACTCTATTTTTAAACACGGTCTGTGCTCAATCCAAGATTAAATTGTGTGAAAAAAAACTTCAGGGACGTTACCTAAAATCCTTATGGCTAAATTATTATAAGCTTTCCAATTAAAACTTGGGAAAGAATATGATTTGGAGCCTAAGTACTCCCCTGACATGAAATGGATTATATAAGAGGGTGTCAGCAATCTGCATCAACTAACTCAAACCAAAATATGGTAGTCTAAAACCTTGGTTGGAGCGGCTTTTGCAAATACTGATGTTGAAGACAATATTTGCAATTTAGTGCTTATTGTAATTCCAGTTATTTTTTGGGTAATAAATTATCTTCAATAATACTCTCATCCGGTGGTGCTCTCTTGCCAGTTCCACTGGCAAAAAATCCTGCTCCTGTAACAATCAAGCCTGCACCTACACCCGCTGCCACCAAGCCTGGAATACCGAAGCTCGCAGCATTTAATAAAACAAACGCTGTAGCTACCACCGCAATACCAAGAACCGCAATAAACCCCCCAAGAATTTGCATGCTGATATCGAGTTCAAAACCTTTGGTGAGGGCTTGTGGTTTAATAGGTACAGGTGTTGTTGTTTTTTTTGAGGGTTTACGTTTCTGAATATCTGGAAGATCTTCATTTGGTAAAAGCGGTGTCCGATCGTTAATAATTGCTGGTTGTTTATCGCGCACTTGTTCTGTTTGGCGCTCCAATTCTTTGAGACGTTCCTGCTCTTTCTGGCGTTCCAGTTCCTTGAGACGTTCCTGCTCTTTCTGGCGTTCCAGTTCCTTGAGACGTTCCTGCTCTTTCTGGTGTTCCAGTTCTTTGAGACGTTGTTGCTCTTTCTGGCGTTCCAGTTCTTTGAGACGTTGTTGCTCTTTCTGGCGTTCCAGTTCTTTGAGACGTTCCTGCTCTTTCTGGCGTTCCAGTTCTTTGAGACGTTCCTGCTCTTTCTGGCGTTCCAGTTCCTTGAGACGTTCTTGCTCTTTCTGGCGTTCCAGTTCTTTGAGACATTCCTGCTCTTTCTGGCGTTCCAGTTCCTTGAGACGTTCCTGCTCTTTCTGGTGTTCCAGTTCTTTGAGACGTTGTTGCTCTTTCTGGCGTTCCAGTTCTTTGAGACGTTGTTGCTCTTTCTGGTGTTCCAGTTCCTTGAGACGTTCTTGCTCTTTCTGGCGTTCCAGTTCTTTGAGGCGTTGTTGCTCTTTCTGGCGTTCCAGTTCTTTGAGGCGATCTTGCTCTTTCTGGCGTTCCAGTTCTTTGAGGCGTTGTTGCTCTTTCTGGCGTTCCAGTTCTTTGAGACGTTGTTGTTCTTTTTGAGGTTGTTGTACTTCTCCATGAGGTTGATTATTTATTTCTGGGGATATCTTTTCCATTTTTTCAGGAACAATTTTTACGGTATTTCTCAGAGGATTATTCAGCGTTTCTGTTGTTTCCTTATAAAATTGCATGAGTGGTCTTAGCCCTGGAATTAAAAAGCTGGTATCCAAGCTCTTATCTTCCAAAGCTGAATCAAGTTCAGCCGCTTTTTCAAAAAATAATTTCTGTTGATTTTGAGGCCATTGTGTAAAGGGGCGAGCTGGCTGATGAAATTGAGTATTTTGGCGTACCAGATAATACAAGCTTTCTTCCCGCTCAATGATGGTTTTTAATCTCGGGTTGTTTATAATGTTTAGTAGAAGTTCTTCCTCTTCATCATCAAAATAATTAGTGCTGGTAATATCATTCTCTGCCATTTTGCCTTTAATTCTTTGCACGTATTCCAAGACATCTTCATTTATCAGTGGTCTTTTTAAATCGATCTGTTGTTCTTTAATAATTTCGTTTAATTTAATAAAATCACGTTTTAGCATTTTCAGGGTATTTTCAAAGGAAACATTAGTCATCTGGAGGCGGAATACCTTACCGTGTAAGTTTTGCTTTTTTCGCAACATTTCTTCTTCGATCTGGACAATCGATTGATAGATTTTTGCTTTGCTATCTTGCAATAAGGCAGATAACAAACTGGTCTCTGATTTGGCAAGATAAACAGTAAACATATCATTGCGTACATCTTGATGTTTCGATATTCGAGTTTTTAAATCCAGGTACCCTTGGGCAATTTCCTCTTTTTTTTCTGTCAGGTTTTTTATCAAACCACTAGAAAATTTTGCTGTATCTTTATGTTCCAGGATCATTGCAACCGCCTGCCATTGTTTCTGTCGCAAGGCGAGTTGACATAATGCTTCCAATGAATGGTGCTTAATTAATAAGTCCAGGACCCGGCTTTGATGGCAGTTATCAACCAGAAAATCAATGACTTCTGGAGTAAGCTCTGTTGCTGTTTTATTATTCTCAAATACCTGATTAAAGTGTTTACCACTGTCCTTTGTTAGGGAGACTTTAAGCATTTCCAGATACATATTAGTATTTTGAAATTTTCGATCCTGCATCGGGTTTTCAAGGGATTTGAGAAGAGATGCTCTGGGGTTGGGGTATTGTAGTTTAATAATAAGCTGATATATACGGCTGCTGCCCGTTTGGTAAACCCACTCCATCATTTGATTATAATTTTTGTCCTTAAAGAGTTGTTGTAGACCTTTACGTTTAACAACATTATCCAGAGTGATATCATGGGCTAAAATCCATTCCAGAGCATTTAATTGCTGCGATTCGCACGCGTGTGTATATAAATCGTTAAATTGAATCACTTTTAAAAAGGAATCGTTGGTGATATTGGGTAATATGTTGTATTGGCCCATGCTGATAACCTGTTTACAGATCTCTGTTGCGGATAATTTTGAAAGGCGGCCTGTTTCGTAGTGATTCAGGAGTACTTTAAGCAATTTACCGTTTTTTTCTTTTAATGCTTTAGTAAAGAGTTCGTTAATAAAGAGATCAGAAAAGTCGGGTTTGATGATTTGTTGATCTATGAGTGTCGCAATGGCATTCAAATGGCCAGCTTCAAAAAGGCGTTCAAAATCTTCTTTGGCCTGATATTCGTCAGGAAATTGTTGCATCAAAATAAATGCAGAATACTCTAATTTTTCATTTATTAACTGATTCCAAAACTCGTGACGTTGTTTGCGATGAGAGGATAAATCCTGAGAAGTTTGCTTCCAGGCTTTACAAAATTGCTGGGCTAGGGAATATTGTTTTTCACGCAAAGCCATTGTTACCATTTGCAAACGCTGATCGTCATTCAACCCTTTAAACCATTCAGTGCTGATGCTTTCAGGGACAAAACTCCCACCTCGATTGAGACTGGTTAGTCCATTGGCACTATTGGTTTTTAATGAGTTTTTAAAGAGCTCTACAATATATCCTTCAAAGAGTGCTTTATATTGAGCATGAACAGATTTGATTGTATTTTCATCTTTACGTGCCAATATATAGTTAAATAGGATGGTACGTTTAGAGGATGTAGTCGTTGCGATCCCCTGAAGTAGAATATTAATCAGACCCGTTTCGCTATAGATTTGGTAGATTTCAGCCACACGTTTTTTAAATTCACTGTCATCATTGGTGGTAATGGATGAATAACTCATATCATAAAGGCCGATGCCTAAATGAGATAGTGCTTTTATTTGCGTTTGATTTTCAGTGACGAATGCCTCTTCGATAATAAAAGTAAATTCTTTTGGATCAATTTTTACTTTTTTAATATCCATTTTTTGCTTGATAAATTTAACCATAGTCTCATTGCTGACCAGCACGGCATCTTTGAGGGTTTGTTGTAATTCCTCATCTGAGGGCTTATTTTTACTCCAGTTTTGTTGGATGAATTGATTTTCACCCATAGCCATTAGAAGAGCGATACGCGATACGCTACCAATATTGTCAAATAACCCTATGGGCATCTTTAAGGTCTGCCCACTTTGCTTTATGACGGCATCAACGTATGGCTCGAGCATATGTTTATTATTACGATAAGATAAAACGCCCAGTACATCAGGATTAGGATTGATACCCTCACTGAGTAATAGCCTCATTCCTTCCGTGTCAATGTTTTGGGTGACTTCTGTGCTAAACACAATGTCGTTGTAATGTAACTTGGCTTTACATTTTAATAAATTCTTTAACAATTGATGCTGATGTCGACTGGCAGCCCACTTGATTTGTTCAAGCAACTGGGAGGAATTCAGTGAATCAATTATTGTAGCCAATTCGCTTTCTGATTTGGAGTGTATGGCCGTTAAAAGCCTTAAATTGGTCAGACTATTGAAATTTGCATTTTTTTGTTTTTGAGTTAAGAGTTTATCGCATAATTGGAGTAATTTCTGATAATCACCAGCCCCATAAAATACGGTAGATTGAGTTTTCGTTAAATCGAGTAGCGCCGATGCGAGCATCGGTCCCATTTGCTTTGTTTCTTTTGAGATATCGATATTTTGCAAATAGTGATCAAGAATCCGGTTTAATAATTGGGAATTGCCCAGCAGTAAATTCGTTACAATGGCTTCTCTCAATAATGGCTGTTTCAAATTGCCTTCAGGAAGTTGCAATACTTCATCTATTAATGATTCATATTTCAGGGCAGGTTTTGCAAGGTGAATGATTTTTTCAACATCACTATGAGTGAGAATTTTTTGCATTGTTTGGTGATCATGCGCCTTGGCAGCCCAAATCAGACTTGTATAGTCATTACCATCGATTGTAATTTTTTTACAATAGGATGTTTCCGAGAATAATTGACGTAATTGCTCATGGGAAGGATAGTCAGTACAGGCTGGCTTGGAGGGATTAGAAAAAACTCGGACGGCTAGCCCCATTTCACTGGCTTTTATTCCAAAACAATAGGAGAGCTCCTTTACCAGGTCAGTTTCATTATCAAAAGATTTAAAATGGTTCTCATAGTTGGAGTCATAAATAATAAATTTACCCTCCTTGAATTTGATATTGACAATATGATTATGTGATCGGATATCAGCAACCCGTTGATTGCGTTTGATTTGATTAAAAATGCTAGCCCATTCCGAATCACTGGCAATCAAACCAAAGTTAAATTCATTTCGAATGGGTAGTCCATTGATATGGATATACTTTTCTGTGTCAGATTGCTGAATTTGGTACCCGGAATATATTTCCGGCAGAAAATATTGTTGTACTTCCTGAAAAAAACGATCGCAGGCAATATCGGTTCCCAGTTGATAATCATCGGGTAATGCGTTGATTTTTTCTACCAAACGAAAGAATACATCTTCACGATCTTCCAAGGCATACTTTACATACATTGCAGAGAGTCCGGAGCAAACTCCTCCTCTATTAAAAGTAAAATTGGTTCGATTCGCACGGAAAATTTGATTTACTTTTTGAATAATTTGGCTTTGTGCTGGCATGTGATATCTTTTTCTGTATACAAATTGTATAATTGTAGATCATATGCTGTTTCTTTTCAATAGGAAGAAGGGGTATCCTCAGATAGTATAGACTTTTACTTTATGGACTCTTCCTTTAACAGAAATTTCTCCTAATTCAATGAATTGAAAAGCACTATGATCTGTTGCAATATAAGTGTATTCACTGATGAGGATATCGGTCTTTAACTCTTTGGTGGCGCTTTCTATTCGTGAGGCCAAATTGACAGTATCACCAATGGCTGTGTACTCCATATGCACATCAGTTCCAATATTCCCCACGATGGCACTGCCTGTGTTGATACCAACGCCAATCTGTATTTCAGTACCTAATTTTTTTGCCCAATCCGCATTGAGCGATTTCAATCCTTCACGCATTTTTAATGCCGCATGAACAGCATGATCTTCCTGATAAGAATCATCGGTGGGCGAGCCAAAGATCGCCAAAAAGCCATCCCCAAGATATTTATCCAATATTCCTTGTTGGGAAGTAATCGCTTCAATCATTTGTTCAAAAAAATGATTCAAAAAATCAACCACTTCTTCTGGTTTGATACGCTCAGAAATTGTTGTGAAATTGCGAATATCGCAGACCATTATAGTGACCTTACGTCGTTCACTAAATACCTGCGGGATTTCTCCTGTTTTCATTATTTTTTCTGCTAAGGCATGAGAAACAAAACGTGTTAGGCTCACTTGTAACATATTACGTTGCTTCAAGCCTTCAACCATTTCATTGATAACTCGACCTACTTCAGCAAATTCGTCTTTGGTGTTAATTTCGAGGTGTTGGTCTATATCGCCCTGAGCAATACTTTTTAAGGCAGTTGTAATTTTTAGTAATGGCTTATTAAACCACTGAAAAAGTAACCAACCTAAAAACATCGCAAATAAAAGTGTTATGGCAAAGATTGCAAGGCCTGAATAAAGGAGAAAATGAAATCGTTCCTGAACAGTATGGGCATTTACGTCCACTCTGATATTTCCAAGATAGTTTCCTTTTGTATCCTTTATTGGGTATAAAGCAGTTAACCATTCCCCCCAAATATCCTCAACAAATTCTGGCATAATGATGGGATAGTCATAATCTACATTGATTGTGCTTCCTGATTCAGTCCTGAATTTCATGATTGAACCCACATCGGTTTTCTCTAGTCTATCTTCTTCGGCATCTACTGCAAATCGAAGTACTTTAGGATCATTAGGATCAGGAAATAAACTATAAATGAAATTGACATAAACGTCTTTGCGGCGATTAGCGTCACGTACTTCACGAAGTTTTTTTTCAAGATCTTTATAAAGAGGAGAATCTTCAGCGGTGAGCATATTAAATTTCTGCACGTCGTCAGGATTCATAAGTACAGCTGCGGTTGCAGCAATCGATAGGGCAGACGAACCTACTTCATTGTATACTGTCTCTTTACCATATCGATAAGATAACAATAGGAATATACCGTTAGTAATTATTACAATGAGCAGCAAACCAAGAAAGAGCTTAGTTCGAAATTTCATTATTTTTCCGGTATTAGTATTACAAGACTAATTATTATAAAGTATTGGATAAAGGTAGTAAGAAGTAAAGGAATCAAAAGAGTATAATTATCAAAATGATAACTGATATGGTTGAACGAGGGCATAAGCTTATCTTTATTGTTCATGTCGTTTGATTTGGTGGTTTGAATAAAGCAGGTTGAAGTTGGTATTTGTTTATCAGATTTACAACACCATACCAACTCCTTTGTGGTGAATTCCTTCTCTCTTAAGAGACAACGCTTATTATTTTTTGGCTCCCGGAATAATTTGATCATACAATGCAGCAGCGCCCGTGACCGTATTATTAAAAGCATTCTCTATTTCAGAACCACTACTTCCATTTTGTTGAAAGAAAGGGCCAATTCGGGTTAACGCATTTTCAACTGGTCGCCTGTTTTCTCCTACTTGATGTGAAGCATAAAGTAAGGCAAACGTAGCAGTTATGGATGCAACTAATCCTAATTTTGAATCAGCATAATAAAATGGCCATAAAAGCAAATTGGTTATTCCTATCAGTATACCTGCTTTTTTAAGCTCTTCTCCGCTTGGATCATTTTTTTTTGGCATATTAATTCCTTTTTAGACAAAATTTCAGTACTGACTATATGTGAGATAATAAAAATTGCAAGCAAATTTTATAAAAATATATTAATAATCAAGTCTCAAAGGTCTTCATGAGTAATAAAAAATCCACCTCAGGTAGCACAATTATAGTAATCGTTAACGACTCTGTTAAAAATATAGGGTCTTTTAATGTTAGCTTTAACTGATTGAGTTCGTGAACCATACGTTCAAAGCTTCGGTTTCGGTTTGTCAGGACGGATTTCTTATTTTTTATCCGCTTCAATGAAATAGGTGGTATATATAGTCCTTGCAACCTTCCAAAAGAACATCCACCCCTCACAATTACTCCATACTTAGCTTACATTACACATCCGCTTCCTTACGGTCGCGGCTCGGTTTTGCCTCAATATAATCCGAGCTGCGACCGTAAGGGAGCGGGTATAGTTGGCACGTAGTGTAACCAGTTATGATGCAATATATGAACTCTATTTTAAACACAGTCTTGAGTGCTTACTAATTATAGTGGTTGGAAAGGATTGGTTTGCTAAGGTTGGAAAATCATATCAAGGCTGAAATGATTTATCTTGGTGCTGAATATCCACCAGGAATTCCTTTCTTGGAAAAAACGATTTGCCATAATTGCAGCATTCTGGCATCGAATGCGCCAGCGCAGGAAAGTAAATAGTAATTCCACATTCGAAAAAAACGTTCGCTGTATTTGGATTTAATTTGGTTCCACCCTTGGTTAAAATTCTCATGCCATGCTATTAGAGTTTTATAATAATCAGAACCAAAATTATGCCAATCTTCCATAACTAATAATTTTTCGGATGCTTTACCAATTTGCATGATGGATGGAGTCATTCCGTTAGGAAAAATATATTTTGAAATCCATGGAGTGGCTTTGGTCGAGCTTTCATTTGAGCCTATCGTGTGTAATAAAAATAGGCCATCGTCATCCAGGCACTGATGAACAATTTTCATGTATTCCAGGTAATTTTTGTAACCAACATGCTCAAACATCCCTAAAGAAACAATTCTATCAAATTTTTCATTCAAATCTCGATAATCCTGAAAGCGGATTTCAATTGGCAAATCCTTACAGCGATATTTAGCTAATTCATATTGTTGCTGGGATATGGTTATTCCTACAACGGATACCCCATAGTTTTCAGCAGCATATTTTGCTAAAGCCCCCCAGCCACATCCGATATCCAATAGTTTCATGTTGGGTTTAAGGCAGAGTTTTCGGCAGGTGAGTTCAAGCTTATCAAGTTGGGCCTGCTCCAGATTGTCAGCAGTTTTCCAATAACCGCAAGTGTAGTTCAGGTTATTATCGAGCATAATCTGAAACAAATCGTTCCCAATATCATAATGTTGCCTGCCTACTTGCAGAGAGCGTCTTTTAGTTTGCAGGTTAAATAACTTGGATAAAAATAGTTTCAAGGCAAATTTCAAGTTGATTTGAATTTTGGATTCAAGGTTTGCGTTGATCAGCTTTGAAATAAACAAATCAATTCGTTGACAGTCCCACCAGCCATCCATGTAGCTTTCACCCAAACCCAGATCGGCATCATGTAATACTCGTGAATAGAACTGATCATTATAGATTTGGATATCCCATGGAGTTTGCCCATTCACGTTGATGTTTGCTATCTGTAGCAGGTTATTAACAAGCGATTTAGCTGAGCTATTTCCTATGCCCATGAAAACTCCCATCCCTTAATATTGTTTGAACTCTTAAAATGAACCTCCAATTATTTTCAATATGTTATTGAAAATAATTGGATACCTGCATTGAGTTTTTTCCATTATTAAAACGCTTTACTTTAAAATTATCAAGTAACCTCATTCTGACCTTACTAAAATAAATAATAGCAAATAGGCTATCATTTAATGTGAACTCGATATAAGACAATTGTATGGTTTTCTTACATCGACCTGTTTATTCATTTCATTTATAAAGCAATTAAGAAGGAGTTTTGTATGGAAACAATAGAATTAAAGAATTTTAACGCCCCTGACGAATTACGTAACTTACCCAAAACCAAAATCGAAGTCATCAACCTGGGTGATAAAACTTTAATGCGTGCGACTTTTCAGCCAGGTTGGAAATGGTCTGAATGTGTCAAGCCAACGGTAGGTACTCCAAGCTGTCAGGCTCCTCATTTTAATTACATCATTTCTGGACGAATTATGATTGCAATGGATGATGGAAAACAAAAAACACTAGGTCCTGGTGACGTCGCTCTCATTGAACCTGGTCATGATGCCTGGGTAGTGGGTGATGAACCTTGTGTTGCCCTGGATTTCACTGCTGGTAAACTATATGGTAAAGTTTAGACGATTGTTTATTTTGCACTGTCACGGCTTTGCAAGAGTAACCTGGATGTGAAAGCCTCAACATCCAGGTTTTAATACCATCTTTAACCGCTTATAGCATCTAAAATGGAAGTAACGATGTAATAAATGATAAGCAAAACAAATAATACAATGGAGATCAAAGGTAATATAATAGTAAACGTACGAACGAGGCCTGCCGAAATTTTACTTGAACAATGGTTGGCAGAACCCCAAAATGCTTTTAGTAGCCAAATATAAAAAACTATGCCATATGAAAGGAGGATTAAGGATGAGATATTCTCCAGCGACCATGGTTTGGTACTGGCTAATACTACAGCAAATATAATATAAAACCCAATGTATGCTAATCCACCTTCAAGCAAAAAATAATCGCCGCCTGATCCAAACAGGACTTCAGAAAATTTAAGTTCCCCGTTCCAGCCACGCTTAAAATAGCGAAACATATACCCTCTTTGTTTTGTTTATTATTTTTAATTATAGCTAGGTATTAAAAAGTTGATTAAAGAACTTTTGCTTGCATTTGACTATTGATGACAAAGGTATTGAGTTAAACGTATAAGACGTTTATCTGAATAAGTTGGTTTTACTCATTTGAATTGACAGTCAATTAAAAAATTATTGGGCCTAAACCTAGGGAGTCTCATTATGAAATGACCACTCACTTCGGCTATAAGCCCATTTTAGATTCTCTTACAATGCCCTATAGGTCACTGACGGATTACACATTGCCTATGTATTTCAAGCCAATATATGGGCCAGAAGCTCCGAAGTCAGTCTCGAATGAGTTTCCTAAACCGACAATTATTGCGGCTCTATTATGTAGGGCATTGAAATAATTAAACCACATATATCCTACGTCCAGAGTCAAATCACCCTGAGCCATAGCATAAGTGTAATCGGCTCCCAGCTTCATTTCTATTTCTGGTACTATCGCATTTTTAGAGCCAGAGGAATTACCGCAAACGGTGCAGTTATCATAGAAATCACTAGTACCAACTAAAATCGCGATTGCTGATTTTGCGTAAATGCCGAATCCATTCCCAAATACATAATTCATATCAAGACCAGTACGTGGTCCAAAGCCATTGAATTTTGAATTAAAATTATCTAAAAAAGCGCCATTGAAATGGCGATTGACATCAGTCTTGATGTGTGCATACTGAACGCCTCCGTGGAAACGCATTTTTTTGTTTGCACTAAAATCAACGAATTGACCTAACTCCGCGTTAACGGCGTCCCAGTTAATATCGTAGGTATGCAATTGATCAATAAAGGCCCAATGATCAGTGTCAGTATCCAAATGATACCAATTGACGTTTAGATCATTTCCAGTATTGAAATGATATGAACCTTCTAATTTGAAGCCCCAATCCCACTCGAGATCAACATCATGCCAATACTGCCAGTTACCAGATTGAGTAAAACCGTTGTAGCCCCAATTAGCATCATAACTTGGTTGCAAATAAAGTGCTGTGATGCCAATATCCCATGCAGTTCTCTCACAAGGAACGGTTACGTTACCCGGAGTGCATACTGGTCCCATCGTGCCAGCGAACAATGCACTGCTTCCGAGAGCGAGTACTGCTGCGGTTGTTTTTTTTAAACTAAACATTCCTAATCTCCATCCAACTAATGATTTGTTATTTATATTGTGTAATTAAACTGAATTATTACAGTGTATTTTTTATTACTTATATTTGATTGAAACGTCTGTAAGAGTATCTAAAGTGGCTTTAAACAAGTCAAGATTTAATGATAAAAAATTCAATATTTCCAATAACTTAATCATTAATTGAACAGTGGATCTGTATTTCAATCATATTGGGGATGCTTCAAGTGGTTGTGATGAATTGAGTGAAAAGCCACTTTAGACAGTGTCGATAGTAGAATCGCTTACTTCGAACTTTGTTCTATTTTAGCCTTCTTTATCATTTCATCAATAAAGGGGTGTTTCATTTCAGAATAGTTTAATAATGTATCAACTCCCGAATCAAAAACGTTCTTTTTAAGAAGACTGTAGGCCTGCGCTGTATCAGGATATTTTATTAAATAATCTCGAAATAAAAGATTATTAATCCATATCTCGCTTTGGTATTGGCATAATGCAATGTTGTAAGAGTATGGATTGCGTTTTCTAAAATAGAGACGTCCTGGAACATTGGCATTTCCTAAATATTGATATCCTAACTCTATCAGATCTTTTATAGCCAATTCAGGGTTTTCCAGATTTTCTATTCCAATCATAATATCAATAATTGGTTTGGAATAAATGTCTGGAATAGAAGTACTTCCAATATGTTGTATTTCGATAATTTGAGTTCCCAATTTTTTTAGTATACGTGTCGCTTCTAGCTTATAAAGTTCATTCCATTGATGATTAAAGGGAGCCAGCATAATTTTTTCGTCAATATCCAGGGAGTTCCCCAGATCAGCGTTCAAGGCTTCTGTTTCAATAATTAAAGTATTCATTAAATCCCTTGCTGACATGTTTCGGCACAGGTTGGCGGATTGCCCTGCCCATAATGACATAAAGTCGATATTATCGGTTTCCTTAGCTCTTTGTCTCATTATATTGGTTAATGCATTTTGAATCGGGTAATCAAGAATATTACTTTCCCTATTATCCATACAGACAATGAATTTATTACGTATCCCGCGAGCTAACTTTCCAGAAAAAGCGCGTGTTAGTACAGTATTGTCTTGCTGCTGTGTTAATAAGGCTTGTTTGTATTGTTGAGAGATACCTGCTTCGAAACAACTTAAAAACGCTGTTCCCATTTGCACACAAGAGGCGCCTGCGTTAATTGCGGTGCCTATCCCGTGTCCATTCATGATTCCTCCCGCTGCAATAATTGGAATTTTTATTTTCTCAATTAATTGCTTTACCAGAGGGAGCATTTTAATCAATGCGTCTTCAGCATTGCCAACGAAAGTACCCCTATGGCCACCTGCTTCGCTTCCTTGAGCAACAATGGCATCAATACCACTTTGTTCGAGTGCTATTGCTTCATCTAAGCTGGTTGCTGTTCCAATTAAAATGGTTCCATTTTTTCTAAATTGTGATGACCAGAGAGGATCCAAAGTGCCAAATGTATAGCTAAAAACAGGGATTTTTTCTTCAATCAAGAGATGTATTTGTTCTTCAAAAGATTGGGAGTAGGGTTCTTTAACCGGTTTAATGGCAATATTTAGCTCGATACAGCAGTGATTAATATCATCACATGCTTTTTGAATTTGTCCTGGTGTCGCGTAATGGGCTTCGGGTATAAAAAGATTAACTGCAAAAGGCCGATTTGTTAATTGACGAATTTTTCTTATTGCTTGTCTAATCGCAGTTGGGCTCATGTATCCAGCACCTAGAGAACCTAAACCACCAGCATTAGATACTGCAGCTACTAATTCTGGTGTGCTAGCACCACCAGCCATAGGTGCCTGGATAATTGGGAATGGTATGCCGATTTTTTCAGTTAATTTTGTGTGTTTCATGCTGTGTACAACCAAAAAATTGAGATAAGGTACCTGCAATAGTTAACTTTTTTTCTAAAAAATGATGGGTTGCGAGGTGCTCATCAGAGTTATCTAATAACCAAAAACCAAATGTGGACAAATAAATAATAGTCAATCCAGTTTCTTGTAAGGCTCGATAAGGAAAAATCTCGGTAAAACCTGCCGCTTCGCGCCACCACTGAACAGTCTGGCTGATGCGCTTGATTGCGGGTAGTTGAATATGCAGATGACCAGGTTCCAGTTTATGGCATATCATTTGTCTAATAACACGTTGTTGCCCATCAAAAGCACTCAACCAGGCTATTAATAAGGTATGTAATTTTTTTTCAAAGGTGAGAGAATTAAATTCAGGTTTTAAGGAAGCATTGAGCATGGCGTCATCGGCACGGTCAAAGCATGCATCAATAATTTGATCTTTTTCGGCAAAAAAATATCGAATTGTATTTAGATTAATATTTAATGCTGTAGCGATATCAACTAATCTCACCTTTTCCCAGGATGTTTTCTGAGCAATGGAAATTGCTGTGTTAATAATTTCATTTTTTAGTGATGGTGCAATTTTTTTCATTGAACACCTCCATTTCTACTATTAGTTTATAACTATTTTTGTGTTCCGGATGAAATTTTCATTGCTATATTGCTCTATTTTATCTGAGTATCAATGAACTTAAAAAGCATGATTGGTTATTTCAATGAGACTATGCCAAACTTATCTTTAACAGTCCAAGCGGCAGATTAATAATGAAGAAAGTCATTTTATATTTATTTGTTGTCATCGGAGTATATGCAGTTCTATTGTCTGGCTACCAAATACTGGCAAGTCGGACTGGCCAGACTATGTTCGGCAGCGCTAATTCTGTTGGAGGGGCTTATCCAACTGTAGAAAACATTACGTCAATACCCGCGACTTCCAGCGCTTCCAGTTCTAACCCTGCTGCCTCTGATCAGGTCATGAGAGGCATGATAATTCGTAATGCGAATATCACTATGGAAGTAAACGATGCGACTAAAGCCGTCGATGACATTATGCAACTGGCCAATCAAGAGGGGGGATATGTCGTTAATTCCAATTTAAGACAGGATGGTTACTATCTTGGTGGAAATGTGGCTGATATCAGTATTCGAGTGCCAACTAATCATCTGAATAATGTTTTGCAAAGCTTAAAATCTTTAGCCAGTAAAGTCATTCAGGAGTCGATTACGAGTGAGGACATTACTCAGCAATATGTTAATCTTGAAAGTGAACTGAAAAATTTACAAACCTCTAAAAATCAATTAGCTAAAATCATGCAAGGTGCAAAAAATACTTCAGATGTGCTGGCTGTTTTTCAACAATTAAGTGAAACCCAGAAAAAAATTGATGTTATAGAAGGACAAATAAAATACTATAAACAATCGGTGGCTTATTCATTAATTACAATTTACTTACAGATCAACCCCGAGATTCATAAGGCACAAGAATCAACATGGCAAATATCAAAAGTTGTAACAACATCATATCATGCTTTAATAAACCAATTGCGACAGTTTACCTATGGATTTATTGAGTTTGTGATCTTGTTCCTTCCAATGATTATCATATGGGGAATCATTGTCTTATTGGTATTTTGGATAGGTAGAATAATTTATATGCGTTTTAAACAATAAAATTCATGATATATCTACCTCTATGCACCTGCTGCTTTTGAGCCGGTTTGCTCTTTCGTGGGAGCACTTATTGGCTGAAATCCCGGCATGAGGTGAGGTTTATTCGATTATTTAACTAAAAGGACATTTAAGTTTTGTTTTATGGCTTGTGAAAAAGCATTTCATGGCATATATGTTATATATAAACATGGGAGGAGGGTAGTATATGCCGGTTCCAACAATAGAAGAAGTAAGGGAATTCATAAAGGAAAATGAATCTTTTTTTAAAACTCCTATTCAAAATCAAGAAAAATTTCAGAAATTTTATAGTGACATCAATGCAATTGAAGACATTAGTCAATATTCAGAGGCACTAATAAAATTACTATATAAACATACCCAAAGACTTACTAAAGAAAGTGTAACTCCTGTGGTGTACTCATGGCGAAAAGAAGATTTTGAACCTGCATTACAACATGAAGCAGTACGTCAATTTATTATGGACAATAAAGACCATCCTGCCATTGTTAAATGGAGGAATAGACAATTACTTGAAGAGTCAGGATTGGATGAGAATTTGAAGCAACTGCAGGAAAAAGCTACTGAATTACGATCAAGAAATTATCCTGATGCTGCTAAAGCAGCAGAAAATCTTGTCAATGCATTAGAGGCTCAAAAAAAAGAGTTTCTTCTTGGAAAAATAGATAAAGGTACTTTTGTGAGTAAATGTAAAGATGAAATTCATATTGCTCAAAAAAGCACTCTAAAAGATCATCGAGGCTTTTTTGCAAATATATGGCATGGGTTAAAAGTTGCTTTGAATTTTATCACTCGTGGATATGTTGAAATTACACCAACAGACTCAATTCAAAAAACGGTTCAACTGAGAGACACTTTGAAAAGTTTTAGTCAAGCAGAAGAAGAGAATAATAAACATATACCAAAAAAGTAATTTCAAGTCACAATTACAGAAATTACCATCCAGGTTTTCAAAACTAAACGGTCAATCCCTACCTAAGGGGAGGACAATAGAATCTAAACATTGATAAGCCCCCGGAAGATCGGGAGCCAGACAGGTATCATTTGTTTAGTTCAAATTTTTTGATTAATATTCTTTTCAGGAGCCTTCTCAAGTGTTTTGGATTGGGAAGGGTATTTCCAAAAGAAACCATAATTATTATTTGATATCTTGTCATACAGGTAAAAAGTACTGAATACTAATCCTGTTGTTGCTGTAACACGTACTGTGTCTGTTGCAGCTGTTTTCGTGGCTCCACCTAATACTCTGTACATAGCTCTTCCAAAAATTGATAACATATTTCTCATCCTGATCAATAGTTAGTTATATTGCCCATTATCCATTAATCAATAATTCTAAATGAATTTTTAGTAAATGCAATCCATATTACTATTTTGTAATAAAAACGAGCATATCTTATTGGCGGTCGAGGTAATTTGAAGAACTCTGTATAAGTTGCAGTGAAATAATGTGGTTAGATAGAGTACAATGATAAAAAATAACATCCTTGTCACACTTGATTACATCTTTTTTGAGAAAGAGCTTGTTTCAGAATCCGAAGGCCAAACTCTTTTTAATGGTTCTGACCCCATCCAAGAATCCAGTCCGAAAATGATAGCAAAAGTTAAAGCGGATTGGGGGCTTCTTATTGCGACTTCTTTCAAGTAGTTGAATTTGAAAAAAGTCATCGCAGCATCCTTCAACTCAACAGTTTTTACATGAGATTTCATTTGGTTGAATATGGTAAAAGGAGTCATAGTGAGTAAGTGACCATTTTCTACTTTAGATGCTAACAACTTTCTATTGATTATCATATGGGGAATCATTGTCTTATTGTTATTTTGGGTAGGTAGAATTATTTTTATGTGTTTTAAACAATAGAATTAATGGAATTGCCCCCAGGGTGTGGGAGCAATTAGCTTTTTAGTTCAAATTTTAGGGTGAGTATATTTTTCAGGAATTTTCTCTTGGGAGTTTGTTTTAGGAGCAGGATTGTTGAAGAAGCCATTATAATTTTGAGATAATTTATCGTATAGATAATAACTAGCCATAAATATTGTCGTAGTTCCTGTAACACGTACAGTATCTATAGTTGCAGATTGCAAAGACCTGCTCATTGACTTGCAAAAAAGTGACATCATATAATTCATCCTGATTAAATGTTAACAATATTGCCCATTATTCATTGATTATTCTAAATGAATTTTTAGTAAATACAATCTATATTTCTATTTTGTAATAAAAACGAGCATACGTTATTGGAGGTCGAGGTAATTTGAAGAACTCTGTATAAGTTGCAGTGAAATAATGTGGTTAGTTAGCGCATAGTGATGAAAGATAACATCCTTGTCATACTTGATTACATTTTTTTTGAGAAAGAGCTAGGTTTTTCAGAGTCAATTTCTTGAACTCGTCCCGGCCAAATGTTTTTTAATGGTTCTGACCCCATCCAAGAATCCAGTCCGAAAATGATAGCAAAAGTTAAAGCGGATTGAGGGCTTCTTATTGCGACTTCTTTCAAATAGCTGAATTTGAAAAAAGTCATCGCAGCATCCTTCAGTCCAACAGTTTTTACATGAGATTTCATTTGGTTGAACATGGTAAAAGGAGTCACAGTGAGTAAGTGACCATTTTCTACTTTAGATGCTAACAACTTTCTATCAGCATAGCTGTTAGGGATGGTTGTAAGAATTGTTGCAATGACACCGGAAGTAGCACCACCCATTATCTTGTTATACACGTCCTTATCAAACTTATAAAGTGAGCTAACATAATCACCCATAAACCCTATTAAAGCAAAATTAACAACACCTGCAGTGGAACGAGAGCCCCAATTTACTGTAGTTAATTTCCACCAATTAGTAAAAGACCACTTGAAGTTGTCTTTGGTAATGATGTCAACGTTTTGCAATCTTGATTTTCCACTCAAGCCATTACTTACAAGTAGGTCAAACTGGGAAAAAATTACAGTGCTAAGCAGACGTTGACGTCCTTGAATTTCAAATTCCTCTTCTTCAGTTGCCCGGTTAGTTTGTTTGTGTGTTACAGCTACGGCACCACGCTTTTGTCCCGCGAGAGCATAGGGAAAAAATCCACGATAAATATGGCGGAAGGCGCTTCCGCTAACTGCTGATGGTGTGCCAGCGGATGAATATTGTAATTTATTCAACAAAAATTGAAATGGTTGGGTTGCACTAGAGACAGCAAAAGAAATTACTGGAACTTTAACTAGAACATTAGCCCAATCATAAGGAGTAGCAAAATAAGGTGTGGATGGTATTTTTGATTTATCTCTACGTTCTTGCATTATTAAACCTCTGTTTATCTATTTTGTGACGCAAGGATAACAGTTTTTTATTAAGTAAATATTAAGAAATGAAAAAAAAATGAAAACTATGGTCAATAATTGCAATTTTCTGTTTGTGTTCTTTACGTTTATCTTCAGCAAAAATAGGTATCTTAAAATTTTCTCTCTGTTTAATTTTTATATTCTGACTTTCAGAGTTCATTTTGACAAAACAGATCGATATTGTCTTCTTCTTGAGAAAGGAATAAGTAACACTTTCAGAATTAAAAAGCCAGCTTTAGTTGTTCCCAGTATCCATTATAAAGTATTACTGTTTTTTCACCGATATCACGTTGAAAGTAAGCGTTTTTTAGTGTATCTGCCGATGGATAAACCATGGGATCATTTTTGATAGATAAAGGTAATAATGCTCTTCCCTTGGCATTTGTAATGGCATGGCCTTCTTTTAATGCGATTTGAGCGCTCGTTTCAGGTTTCAGTATAAAATTAATGAATTGAAGCGCTTCTTTCAGATGGGGTGGATTTTTAGGTATGGCCAAGCAATCTACCCAAATCACAAAACCATCTTCAGGATAGATAAATTCAATAGCATTATTTTCTGAGTGTGCTTTAAAAGCATCACCATTCCATGCTGATCCAATGACCGCGTCTTCATCAATTATAATTGCCTGAATGCCATCGCTGGCAAACAATTTAATATTAGGGACTAATTGCAACAGATGCTTGTAGGCTTTTTTAATATGGTCAGGATCGGTATCATTCGGATCGAACCCAAGGCTCATTAAGGCAATTGCAAATACTTCACGTGAATCATCCAGCAGCATTAACTGGTGAAGCCATTTTTTGTTCCATAATCCTTGCCATGTTTTTGGTGGGTTCGCTACGACATTGCGATTAAAAAAAATCCCAGTTGCTCCCCATATGATGGGCACACTGTAACGGTTGCCTTGATCATAATCATTATGCACAAACCGGCTATCCAGATTGTTGAGATTTGGGAGTTGTTCGTGATCAAGAGGTTGTAGCATACCTTGTTTTTGCATGCGTTCTACAAAATAAGCCGAGGGGAGTATGACATCATAAATAGTTCGTTGGCTTGCTTTTAATTTGGCATACATGGTTTCATTGCTGTCATAAGTGGAGAAATTAACTTTAATTCCTGACTCCTGTTCAAACTGTTGAATCACTTTTTTAGGAATTTCTCCCCCCCAGGCATAGACATTAACTACTGGATTAGAGAATGCCTTAAACGAAAGAAGGACAAGTAACAACGGAAGATATTTCATACCAGTTTCCCTGACAAGCGATGAGAGATAACCACGAGCATCATAGATAGACCAAACGTAATGGAGCAAAGTGCGTTAAGTTCCGGAGTGACTCCAGATCGTACCAGTGAGTAGATGGTTAAGGGCAGGATAGTAAAATCAGGGCCTGCAACAAAATAACTGATAATGACATCGTCAAATGATAAGGTGAAACTTAAAAGAAATGCGCTTAAAACTGCTGGCCATAATAAAGGTAGCAATATTCTAGTTAAGGCAATATAGCGACTGGCGCCTAGATCTAAGGCACCAAAATAAATATTGGGATTTAGGGTATTGATCCGTGAATTAATGGTCAAGATGACAAAGGGGATGGAAAAAGTAATGTGTGCCACCAATAGACTTAAAAAACCAATAGGTACTTTGGTGATATTAAAGAAAATCAATAAGGCGACACCGAGGACTATGTCAGGAATGATAATTAGTAAAAGCAACAGAGTATACAGGATCTGACGATGCTTCGTGCGAAATAAAAATAAGTTTATGGATGCCAGCAAGCCCATCGTTGTTGCGATTGAGGAGGCCACAAGGCCAAGGAGCACAGAATTGAAAAAAGCAGACCACAAATCATGATCATGAAATAATTCTCGGTACCATCGTAAAGAAAAGCCATGCCATTGCAATGAAAATTTTGCATTGTTAATTGAATAGAGAACCAGCACCACAATGGGAATATAAAGTAAGGCGTATACCAAAAATAAAAACAGGCGCTGTGTAAATGTTTTCATCGTATGACCTCATTTTTCTGACGATGAAATAAGAACATTAAAATGAGCAGTATGGAAGTTAATATCACACTGGTAGCAGAGCCTTGAGGCCAATTACCTAAGACAAGAAATTGATTTTGAATTAAATTGCCCAATAAAATAGATCGGGCACCTCCTAATACATTCGGAATATAAAACAGGGTCATTGCGGGCAGTAAAACCAGCACGCATCCTGATAAAATCCCTGGCGCTGTATTAGGCAAAAATACTCGAGTAAAAATAGACCATTTGTTTGCTCCTAAATCCCTGGCCGCTTCAATTAATCTGAAATCAAAGCGTTCCATGTTGGTGAAGATGGGTAGAACCATGAAAGGGAATAAATTGTAAACCAAGCCAATAATGACCGCAAAATTGGTATAGAGTAACGATAAAGGCGCATCTATCAGGTATAATTTCAATAATATGGCGTTTAAAACCCCCTTGTATTTGAGGATAGCGATCAATGAATAAGTTCTTATCAAGGAGCTTGTCCAGAAAGGAATGATAATAAGCAGTAATAAAATGGATTGATGCTTTGATTTAATCATTAAATAGCTAAAGGGGTACGCTATTAACAGGCAAAGCAGGGTTGTGATACATGCTATCAGCAAAGAGCGGAAAAGAATTTTTGCAAATACAGGCGTGAGGAAAGCGGCATAATTTTCCAACGTAAAGGGTAATGTCACAAGATGCATGCTGTCTTTGGACATGAAACTGGCAATGAGCACTGTTAATAAGGGAATAAAACAAAAAACAATTAACCAAAAATACAATAAATTGAGTGAAAATGATCTAGTCTTCATAGGGTAATAAAACCTCCCAACCAGGCAACCACTGTACCCAAACACTTTCGTTGAGTGAATATTCCAGTTTGTCATCGTCCTCATCAAAAAACTCAGAGGCATTAATCATTTTGCCAGAAGAGAGTTCCACTTTGAGATCAACCGTCGAGCCTTTGTAGATGATATCAACAATACGTCCAGGCAACATTCTTTCTGTTTTCTCAATTTCAGATAAGCTCCAAACCCGAATATCTTCAGGTCGAACGATCAAATGCAGTCGTTCCTCAACTTGATAATTACCGGTGTTTTTACACAGCAGTTGTGTATCTTCAATCGTTGTTACGAGTTCTTGGCCTTTTATCGAATGAACCTTTATCTCAAATATATTGGCTTCACCAATAAACATAGCAACATGGAGATTGGCTGGTGTCTCATAGACCGCTTTTGGCGTTCCAATTTGTTCAATATGACCATGATTAAAGACAACAATACGATCAGACATTGATAACGCCTCTTCCTGATCATGAGTGACAAAAATGAATGTCATATTCAGAGTTTTTTGTAATTGTTTCAACTCGGATTGCATGGCTTTTCTGAGTCGGTAGTCAAGTGAACTTAACGGCTCATCTAATAGTAGTACTTGTGGCCGGTTGACAATGGCGCGTGCAATTGCAACACGTTGTTGTTGGCCTCCGCTCAATTGTTTGACATTTCTTTCTGCTAAAAACTCTAGTTGTACTAACTTTAGTGCATCAATGACTCTCTCTCTAACTAGTTTATCAGGAGTTTTTTTGCATCTCAGAGCAAAAGCGACGTTTTCGAAAACAGATAAATGCGGGAAAAGTGCGTAACTTTGAAAAACAGTGTGTACATCACGCTTTTGAGGCGGCAATTGGCTAACACATTGTCCATTAATAAAAATGTCACCTTGAGTAGGTTGTTCAAAACCTGAGATTAGGCGAAGAAGCGTTGTCTTTCCACAACCTGATGGGCCAAGCAGGGTTAAAAACTCACCGTGATTGACACTTAGGGAAACGTTATTCAAAACGGGAGTATTCCCGTATGATTTATATACCTGACGGATTTCAATGAGGGGTGTTGTCATCTGCTGTTATAGATAAAAAGTGCAATTATCCGTGTTGTTACTTATCTTGTCCAGTAAACCTCAGATCATGTTCAGGGCAAAATCCTGTTGTCATCCTTCGCTTCGCTCAGGATCTGATATAGCCCACAAATTTTAGAATGAAGTTATCCCGAAACCGTCCGCTCCTCCTCAGCATGAACGGTTTCGATTAGAATAAAAGATGAAATAGTTATTTTAATCAAATAGATACGGATAATTTTTGTGGGGATAAATCAGCTCGGGATGATGATAATTTGATCAAAATAAGGGCGTTGAATTAACTCAAAATGGTATGACCTTGCCCTGAGATCATGTTCTAACAATCAAAAACGAACATTCAATTTTTATCAGTTTTTCCGGCTGGGGTAGCAACCTGATGAATCCCCACAAAAATGTACAATTTTAAATGACTCTGTCATCCCTGCGAAGGCAGGGATCCATCCATCAAAATAGTTCGTAACTCAAATTAATCCACTGAGGATTGTTTGACTCAATTAAGTTAATTTTCCATTGTCGTTTCCATCTTTTTATTTGTTTTTCTCTAGTAATTGCTTCATAAACATTAGAGTGAACTTCAAAATAAACCAGTTCATGTACATGATATTTTTTAGTAAATCCATCGACTAAATTTTCCCTATGCTCATAGATACGTTGAGTCAAATTGCTGGTAAAGCCAACATATAAAGTTCCATATTTTTTGCTGGCAAGAATATAAACATAATATTGTTTTTCCATATGATGTAGAGTTTTTTGCGAAGTTGGCAGGATAGAATACCCTAATGAAACTTAGGATGTACATTGCAAAATGGATCCCTGCCTTCGCAGGGATGACAGAATCTAAGGGATAACAGAGGCATTACTAAAATTGTACAAATTCGTGGGGATTCATCAGGTAGCAACGGCATTGGTTACTCTCTTTGTTAAATTTTCCACTCATCTGGATTATTATGAGGTAAATTTTTAAAATGATCAAAAAGCGCGGTTAGCCCTTCGTTCCCGGTTGTATCTTTTCTATTTTCAGCAACAAACTGTTTGCCGAAATCATTGCTTTGATAGCATAAATCAGGATGTTCCGTATCAATCACTTCAGCATACGCTTTGGCAACTTCGGCTGCCGTTTGAAAAATAGTATTTTTTTGAAACCAAAGGTACGCCTGCTCAGTAAAATTGTTATAATATTGTTCTATGATCTCTGAACGGGAACCTTCAAACCGAGTCAATTCTGTTGAAATTGGGCCTGGTTGAAAGTTTATAACCTTAATATTCCAAGGGGCTAGTTCAACAGCTAAAGACTCCTGTAATCGTTCGAATGCGGCCAGTGCAGAAAAATAAACGGCTATCCCTGGGATACTTATTGGCATGGAAGTAAAGATCGTTGAGGTTGTTGTTAATAACCCTTTTTTTCGTTCTCGCATGACAGGAACGAAACCCCTGATTAAAGCCAATGGGCCAAATACTTTGGTTTGATAGGTTGTTAATACATCTTGATCAGTGGCACTTTCAACAGGACCAATCGCAACATTGGCAGCATTATTGACCAATACGTCAATATATTCATATTGATTTAAAACTTCTTTAATAAAGCGTTCAATAGAATGTGTATCGCAAAGATCCAATATTTTTATATCCAGGTTGCTGGAGTTTGGAACTGCTGACTTGTTTAGCTGACTGGTTTTTAGATTACGTACCGTAGCGATAACCTGATGTCCACGTTGTAACATTTCGCAAGTTAGATTATATCCTACACCAGATGTTTTGGAACAACCTGTGATAACAATAATTTTTTTGGCCATTTTATTGATTTCCTTTTGCAAATAATTTTTAGCAACAATAACCCAATTATAGTATTTTTATTGATTTTTGATATTTAGCGGTTATTGCTCAATCATTTTCGGTTGGTGTTATGTTTGAGTAGAATAAAGAAAACAAAAAGTAGATGGCAGGATTTGTTGAGATAAGCCCATACTTTATTAAAGTATGGGCAAAAAACTGAAATTCCCATATTTCGATGTACTAATACGATCGGATGGGAGAAGAAATATTACATAGAAAGAGTGCTTGAATGCGAGTTTTCATCCTCTTCATCTTCTTCTTCTTCTTCTTCTTCCTCTTCTGTTTCTTCCAGATTTTCTTCAACATGTTCTTCTTGATTGACTTCAACTTGTTCTTGTTGTGAAGAATTAAGTTCTGAATTTTCTTCATCGGAAAATAGTTCGTCAGGATTTATGCCTAAGGCTTCCATTTGTAATGCCAGTGCCAATAGCATGGTTACTGTTGGATCATCAGTAGCAAAAACTAACTCATGGATATGACCTTCTGGACATATTTGGAATGCATGAATATGACCTTCTGGGCATATAGCAATTTTAGGTGCAAAACCAAAAAGAGTATTTTGATTTCTTGGTTGGGTATTTTGCTGTGGATTTTGTTGGTTACTTCCTTCTTCTGTCTTTCTTTCAGTTTTTGGTGAAGCGTTTGGTGTTAAAGGCATAATTGTAACTCCTAAACTAAAATAAATTAAATCCAGTTAAAAACACAACATGAAAGAAGATGATCATATTAAGAACATATTCATTTCAGGGTTGAAGTTTACAGTTAATTTACAATTTATGGTAGAGCAATTGTACGATATTTTTTACTTTTTGAAAAAAACAGATTTTTTGCATAGAGGCACAATATTGTGATTTTTTTAAAAAAAATACAATTTGATTATGTAATAAGTAAAAAGGCCTCAGTGAGGTCATTTTTTGAGTATACTTATAAGTATTACGACGAGGAGATAAAAAAATGTCTAAGTCAAAATTGTCTGTAAACAGTACTGTAGAAGAATCAAAATTTGATTGGGAATATTATAATTATCTGGTTGGTGATGCTGGCTTGCCCTCTGCAGAGGCTGCCATTATTGCAAATGGATTATCAGAATTTAAGGAAGAGGTATCCAAGGGTAATATATTCAGAAACAGGAAGGAAGGCCAGGAAAAATGGAGTGAGGAACAAATACTTCAATTTTACTTGGGTCGTGCACTGAATTACGGAAAGCTTGATATCATCAAATACCTAATCAGTGAAATGAATGTCTCTTTACCTCAGGAACAGCTGCTTCATTTCCTTTTTTTACAAAATCCATATGAGGGGAAAAAAAATCCTCAAAAAATGATGGAAATTTATAATTATTTGATTCACGAGAAAATAATTATAGATATAAATCCTGTGCTTGAAAGTATTTTTTTAAGGGAAGCTAAAAGTAATAATTATGCTGCTGTCACAGCTCTTTTAGAGCTTGGATGCATACCTAACATTAATATCACAGATTCTGAAGGGCACACAGTACTCTACTACTGCATACTGGAAAGTAGAAAAAACAGATTTTCCCTTAATCCCGAAGAATTAATAAAATTGGGCGCTTCTTTATCACAAAAAGATAAAGAGATCCTTGAATTGGGTGATTTAGTTGATGCAGTTATCTTGGCAATGGAAGCCCCAAATCAAGAAAGATTAGAGGAGTTAAGAAAAGTACTCGCCACAAAAATGAGAGAAATTCCTGGCGAACAAATAGATAAATGTTTATTGAAAGCAATAGAGTTTAATGACATCAAAACACTTCAACTTTTATTACCCGTTTGTAATTCAGATCTACTGAAAGTGATGTTTGGTAAAGTCAATTCTGTTGAGTCGGCCTCATTACTTATCGATTATTTTGTAAAGAATGGTTTTGCACTATATGAGAGAGCAAGCCTCGCAGCTTTTGCACACAGATTGGGTCTAAATGAATATTCGGCCGGTTTTATGCAATCGAATGAATTCTTATTGCATGTTTTACAAGGACTCACCAGTCAGTTTGACGTCAGTGAAGATTTCAAGGCGATTGAGCAATCGCTGCAAAAAACAGTTTTATTAAATCTCATATCCAACCCAGCGGTGGTACGAAAATATCTATATCAAGCTTATTCAAAAGGTGAACCTGTATTGCTTACTGTCGGATGGAGCCAGCATGGAGTGGGGTTGGCAGTTGTATGGGACGAAAAATCAAATAAAACGTATGTTCTATTTTCTAACAGGGGAGAAGGGGGGCTAAAGTCCTGCTTGACTGATAAAAGTTTAATTGAAGATAATCAACGATTATATGGTTCGGTGATTTATGAGTTAGACGGCAAACTGGATGAAGAGTTTTTTTCACACTTTGAAATAGGGGAGAACAAACAGGGATTTTTCAGATATAGAAAAGAAAAATTTGAAGAGGATGTAGAGATCTGTCTTAAAGATGCAAAAATTCTATTACCCTTTATTTTAGCGTCCACTCAGAAGTATGGAACTTGTGGTTATGTCAACACGAAACAATTAATACGAGGTTTATCAGGTATTTTTAGTTTGATCAAAGGTGAGTCTCTTTCTGAAAATTTGATAGAAGAAATTGGTCGTAATTATAAGAGCTTTTCAGCCTATGATAAAAATTCTGCCTGTGAGGAGTTAATTAAAGTTTATCAAAGCGAAAGCATGATGTTTTCCAGATACATTCTGGAACAATATCAAGATTTTATTATCAAATTGATTTTATCTCATTGCACGTCTGATAAACCAGATAATATTGAGAGAATGAGGTTATTGTTTGCAGTTTTACCCGAAGACGTTAAAGAAAAACTAGCCTATATAATACCTTCTCATATCACAACTAAGTTGCTGGAAGATAAATCATCAACACTTGTGAGTCTGAGTATATTTAAAACTCATGATGAATCTACTCCTCAAAATAAATATGTTTCAGATAATCCGATAAAAGTAGGTACTGTGTCTGTCGATAATTTGCTGAATCAATATAAAGAGATGAGTACCCTTCTTAATTTTTTGCAGTCCAGAGGCTATACAGGGAATGATATTTTGGAAGTTGTTTTGGAAAACAACATGGTTCATATCCATACAAAACCTGAGAGGAGTTTTAAGTATGAAGTAAGAGATCTCTTTTCTAAAGATTTACAAGTCCAGGTTACCAATGTTGAGGGAAAATTTGAATTTATACTTAAGGATCTGGGAGAGGTCGCCTTCGTGTTAAATAAACTCAATAAGCAAGGACCCGAAGACACTAATAAGGTAGATTTTTCAAAATAAAGAGTCAGTTGCTCTATAAAATTTTCAGTATCGAAAATTGATTTTAACCAATTTATTATGTATATGGATATTTCAATGCTCCTGAGCCTGAGTTGGAGTATTATCTTTTTAAAGAATAACATAAGAGTCATTTCATGAACGCCTACCAACAATTAGAACAGCATTTTAAAAAATATTATGATTTTGAAAATTTATCTGCCATTGTATCCTGGGATGAAGCGACCATGATGCCAGTTGGAGGTGGTCAATTGCGTGCAGAAGCCATGGCAACATTAAGTGCTGTGCAACATGACTGGTTAACCAATAAAAAAGTTGGTGATCTGATAAATCAGGCAAAAAATTTACAAGGGTTATCATTATGGCAACAAAGGAATCTTTATTGGATTGAAAATCAGTATCAGAAAGCAACTTGCATTCCAGCACAATTAGTCGAAGAATTTACGAGCGAGTCCTTTATTTGTGTCCAGGCATGGCGAGAATTACGTGCTAAAAATGATTGGCTATCGTTTAAACCCCACCTAAAAAGATTATTTGAAAAAGTAAAAACGATAGCCGATATTAAATCCCAAGTATTTAATAAATCTGCTTTAGACGTTTTAATTGATGAGTATTCACCAGGCTTGGACTGTAAAACAATTACTCCAATTTTTAATATTTTGAAGCAACGGATACCAGCTATCCTGCCTGATGTTATTGAAAAGCAAAAAACACGAGGAATTAAAACCATTTCGGGCGATTTTTCAATCGAAAAGCAAAAACAGCTTGGAATTGAAATCATGTCGCATTTGGGGTTTGATTTTAATCATGGCCGATTAGATGTTAGTCATCACCCGTTTTGTGGTGGTATTTCAAGTGATGTTCGCATTACAGCGCGTTATAATGAACACGAGTTTTTATCCTCCTTAATGGCAATTACCCATGAAACTGGCCATGCATTATATGAACAAGGGTTATCAAAAGAATGGATTGCGCAACCTGTTGGTCATTCTTTGGGAATGTCTGTACATGAAAGTCAATCGCTGCTCATTGAAATGCAAATTGGTCGAAGTTTGGAGTTTATAAGCTTCTTAGTACCTATCGCGCAAAAATATTTTAACGATGCAAAAAATATTACCGAAGAAAATCTTTATTTTCATTATACGAGAGTCAAGCCTGATTTGATTCGCGTCGATGCTGATGAGGTCACTTATCCACTCCATGTGATATTACGATATGAAATAGAGCGACAATTGTTTTCTTCAGAGATTACTATTGATGATTTGCCCGACGTGTGGGATTCCTATATGCAAAATTATTTGGGGTTAACGACAAAAGGAAATGATAAAAATGGTGTGATGCAAGATGTTCATTGGGCCTCTGGAGACTATGGTTATTTTCCTGCTTATACATTCGGAGCATTAATTGCCGCCCAATTATTTTCAGCAGCAAAAAAATCAATTCCTGATATACATGACCAAATCAAACAAGGTGATTTTAAATCTTTATTAATTTGGTTAAGGGAAAATGTTCATCAAAAAGCAAAATTACTTCCTTATCAAGAGTTATTGCAACAAGCAACAGGGGAAGAGTTAAATCCGGAATATTATTTAGCACATATTAAAGAGCGGTATTTATGAACCAGGATCTGTTAGATAAAAATTATAATAGGTTGAAATAAGTTAATGACGAGGTTGTAAGATCTTTAAGATATAAGTAAGGACGATTTCATTTTTCCTTAATTATTTGGGCATATAATAATCATAATGTCCTGTATGTGTTTTTTTTGGGGTAATGAGATGGCATTAAGTAGAGAAGTACGAGAAGAAAGTTTGCGGTCATTGATACGTGAGCATAATGAACGATTAAATGAAACGGACAAAAGGCTTCTGGAATACATTAATAATCTTGCTGCTCAAGATGATATCCCTTTGCATACTCAAGAACGTGAAGTTATCGATTTTTTAATTAAAACTATTAAGGAAAGCAAGACTGAACAAAATCCGGATTTAGAGGGGACTTCTCTTTTTATTTATGGCTTAATAACCGAATTAATGGAAGCTCAATCTGCTCGAAACCGCCAACGACATCTTATACAAGGACGTTTTGATGAAACAGGACTGTATCTGAGGGCAGAACGAGATCAAATGCAAGACCATGATATGACCCTGCTAATGCCTAAATCCAATGGTCATATTGTCGTCATGGCGGTAACCAATCGTTTCGATCCTCATTCGTCTGATGCCATTATAGAGAGTCTGGCTAATGATATATTTAACCCGGAAGTTCAGCACATCATGATCCCAGTCGGTCCTGGACATTGGCGAGGAGTGTACTTGACCAAACCCAAAGAAGACACTGACGAGGTGACTTATGATCTTGAGCTGTTTGATCCCTATGGACCTTCCGGTGCTGCTACTCTTGATCATTACGTACTTGATTTACTTAACAGATGCGGGGTTCCCCCAGAACTTGTCAAAATACGTCATACCGGTCCAATACATCCTCAAGGCGATGCCTACTCGTGTGGGGATTTTACTTGCGCACATAGCCATAAGAAAATGAAAGAATTTGGTGCACCTAGGGATAGCTATAATCAAGTACTTATTGACACTCTCGACAATCTAGGTAATGAAGACAATGTACTTCGATTGGCAACACGTGAAGAAAGCAGAGCACTGATTGATGATAGAAAAGGCTCCATTGTTCCAGTTATTCCAGATGTTTCAATTGATCCTTCTGATAGAAAGGAGTCTTCTGATAAATTGAAGCCCCAAACTATTCCAACGCAAACCCACGAAGAAAATAAACCCTTTCCCGCAACCAGAGTGGGCCTGTTTATAGGTGGGACCACATTAGGTTCAGCGGGATTGGGAGCAATTATTGGTGGAGTCATAGGGTTTTTCCTTCTACCGGGAGTTGGAGCGCTAGTAGGAGCTGGGATAGGAGCTGCTATAGGTGCAGGAGCAGGTTTCATAGCATCGGGTGTTTTGACTTTATTTTCCTGGAATGCTGTACCTGAGTTAAGTACTACGAAGCCTGATGAGAAAGTTTCCATATCCAAAGAATCTCAAATGAAATCCAATACAAAAGAGCAATCGCGTCAGCATTGTTCCGAAAGAGAAAAAGATCCTATATATAGCCCTCCGCTATTTTCTACTTCTTCTCGGAAGGATAAAACACCAAAAGAAAATACAGATGAATTAAGCTCGAGTAGCCCTAAAAAAACTAAATAACGACAGTTAAGTATTTAAAATATTTGTCTGAGGTCAAGGCTTGCTTGAAATAGATTGGTCGATTACTTTATAGATCCTTCAATTTCAATCAAGTCTTCATTCCTTGTCATTAATTTTGCGTAAGACTATAGTCATACGAAGGGGTAGGAAAACTGACAGACAAGAGATTTTGATTGTTCTTCTAACCATTGGATTTACGTGTTAATATAAGCCATTTAACTTGAATTATGATCGCAATTACATGACCCTGCAAAAATACTTTCCCTGGTTTAATGAGGCATGGCAATCTTATGCGCAATGTCGCTCTTCGCTCTGGTGGCCTTTGAGCTATCTTTTATTAACGCCGCTTGCTGTTTTTATCGTTTTTGGTTTAATTATCCCATTAGGGCTAAATCAGTTAGGATGGATTAGTTTTGACCATGCTTTTATTAATTATCCTTATCTTTTAATGATATCAGGCTTAATTTATTTGGCATTTTTTCCTTTTCTTGATGGATTATATCAGACGATTAAAACTTATCTGGATGGGGAGGTTGTTAAAGTAAATACTGATTTTATAGATTTTATTAATCCAGATACTTCCAAAACAATGGGTATGTCTATGGGGCCCATTTTATTGACAATAATTGCCTTGGAATTGGCTGGTTCCTTCTTTAAGCCTTTTCGGTTAGTGGTACTATTAGCCTATATTCTGGCTATTTTTACTCCGATTTTAAGCGTCAATAACCCAGGCTCCCCTTTGAAAAAAAGTCTAGAATCGATTCAGTTCGCTCTCAATAATAAAAAATTAGTTGGCAAGGTATGGGGATTACGTATTTTAATTTTTCTTTCGCTGATATTTCCCTGGTTTATGCTTGGCATCACAGGCGATCATGCCGTTTTAAAAATTATAATTTTGATTATTGGTTTGCCTTTATTTATATATTCCCTGGTTAAATTCTTACCTTTCTACTTCTTTTATCCGGCTTATGTTTATCATCAAATAAAACATAAGTCTAAAGCGGTGTAATTTCTCCATTAACCCGCTTTAACCATAGTTCAGATTTTATTTTTAAAAAACTGACCATAAAGAAGTTGATAGTGTCTTTTAGGATCATCGTGCAGAAATGATGAGAATGGACAAGCCTGCGATAGGAAATTGAAATGAGATTTTACAACTTACTTAGAAATGCTATGTTTTCTTTGTTAGCTAAAAGGACTATTGGGGTTAGGATGCTTCTCATAGATAATGAAAAGGTTCTTTTGGTAAAACATACTTATCAGTCAGGTTGGTATACGATAGGTGGAGGAGTTGAGCCCGGTGAAGCCCCTCAACAAGCTATGCTGAGAGAGTTAAAAGAAGAAGTCGGGGTCACTTTAATCTCACCATTACAATTGTTTTCAGTCTATTATAGCCGGAATGAAAAACGAGACGATTACATTATTTTTTACATTGGTCAGGGTGGTATACAGGAACCAGCTTCTTCATCTGAAATAGCTGATTATCAATGGTTCTCAATGGAGCAATTACCAGAAGATATTTCTCCAGCAACTTATAAAAGAATTCAGGAATATTTAGGAAAATCTGTCATTTGTGAACAATGGTAAACCTTTCGGAAGTCTTGTTCCAGTGATGTAAAAAATCACTGTCTGATTTTCGGCTTTATTGTTTTATAAAGGATTTATAATAACTAGTAAGCTTGTTTGCCAGGAATCGTGATGTTTAAAATCAGTGATCAAAGAAAAAATGAATATTATAACGCTCTGTTGAGTAAAGATTCTGCCTATGAAGGGCTCTTTTATGTGGGAGTTAAAACAACGGGTATCTTTTGTCGACCAACTTGCCCAGCAAGAAAACCAAAGTTGGAAAATTGTGAATTTTTTCAAACGGTTCAAGAAGCACTATTGGCTTCTTATAGACCTTGCAGGCGTTGTCAGCCATTATCTCATCCCGATCGAATATCTGATTTGGTGAAACGTTTGGTTGATGCGGTAGAAGCTAATCCCGAAAAAAGATGGAAAGACAGTGATTTTGCAGAATTTTCTGTTGATGTATCAACAGCAAGACGTCAATTTAAGAAAAGATTTGGGATGACCTTTGTAGCTTATGCTCGAGCCAGAAGAATGGGGATAGCCATGAAACAAATCAGAGAAGGAGATTCAGTGATTAATGCTCAAGTGGATGCTGGATATCATTCGGGAAGTGGTTTTAGGGATGCTTTTGCTAAAATTATGGGTGCTGCACCATCACATCTTAATAAACAATATAAGATGCTTAAAGCTTCATGGTTAGATACACCTTTAGGCCCCATGCTGGCTGTTTCAGATGAGCAAGCCTTATATTTACTTGAATTTGTTGATAGGAGAGGATTGGAAAGAGAAATTGAAAGGCTAAGAAATAAGGCGAATGCTGCGATTATTCCAGGGGATTCATCTCCCATACAATCTATAGAGAAAGAATTAGAGCTGTACTTCTCTGGGAATCTAAAGCAATTTAAAACACCCATCTGTTTGATAGGAAGCTCTTTTCAAAAGAAAACCTGGCAGGCTTTAATCGACATTCCCTATGGTGAGACAAGAAGCTATATGCAACAGGCTCAAATCATCGGAAAACCTTTGGCCTATAGAGCTGTAGCTAATGCCAATGGAGCGAATCAATTAGCCATTGTTATTCCTTGTCATCGTGTTATCAATGCCAATGGTGAACTGGGTGGATATGGCGGCGGCATAAGTCGTAAACAGTGGCTAATTGATCATGAAAGACGGCATCATAAAGACTAATAAATTCTTAGGTTAATTCTATTTCCTCGTGTTATCCCGAGTTAAAAAAACTGCGTGCCTCGGCTTGACCTCTAGGCTTGACCGAGGCATCCAGAGTGATTTATGGATACCGCTGACAAGCAGCGGTACGTCGAAATAAGTCATTTAAAATTAAAATCACTATAAAACGTGGGCTCTCCTCAGATAACAGGGTAGAGCAGATCAGGTTATAGTTTTATTTCTGGCTTACTTATGTGTTCTAAATCAGTTTGTAAAATTTCAGGTAAATGGTGTAAAAAATTTTCCTTCTCAATCAAATAAGCACACACTTTTTTCATGTTAGAAGACAAGCGTACCAAGTCTATTGATTGTAAAGAAGCCCTTGCATTCGTTGATTTTTGGTTAGCATAACTGATAAGGTGATGAGCTTCCCCAAAATAGGCATGAAACTCTTGAATTTCTTCGTCATCAAAGCCAAAAATATCACTCTTTTGTTCTGCAATTTTGGCAATTTCTCTAACGGTCTGATACTGATATTTATACTGCATTAAAAATAATAAACCATGATTAATAGCATTTTCAAGCGTATTGTCACCAGAGGCTGCAACGAAATGTTGTGGGATATCATACAGTAATTGGTAGTCGGTATCATTTAGCTGAATACCTGTAATGATAGTAATTTTTCGACCTCCCTGATTTAGATTGATCAATTCGACACTGGGCTTTTGGCCAGTGTAGTTATGGATTGTTATAGATTGGATGCCTGAATTTGTAAAAACCTCATGCCATGGATGATCTCGATCAAACAACAAATCAGTAAATTGTGAGTAACGTTGTTCTGTGTCTTCATCATAATAATTTTTCTTAAACAAATTTTGATAATTGTTCAAATAAAAAATGAGATTTTTCCCATCTGCATTTAATTTATGATTGATGGCGAAAATACTGATGAATCCAAAAATGGTATCAATATCCTGAAGATAACCAGGAATAAAATAATTATTTTGTAAAAATAGGCTTATAGTGCTTTGTGAAATCGGCTCTTCATCAAAGTGTCCTAATAATAAATTTTTAATTCTCTTGTCACTTATTTGTTCCAGAGCTTGCCATGCTTTCTGAGGAGAATTCAACAAACCCTCTGTTAATTTTAATCCCACTCTGTTTTTCCCTAATCCCATTATATAGACATGGTCAGATTGATAGCGGGATTTTTCTATATGTTTTGATGGGGTCGAAATGCGAGAAGGTTTGTCATAGGTCGCATACAAATCAATTTCAGCAATAGTAATTGTTGGTATTTTTTCTTTGCAAAACTCTTGAACAACCAGTTTATAGGAAGTATTGAGTGCAATATCAACGATTCCGATTGTGTGTTGTAATTGTTTTCTTAATGATTTATTTTCCTTAATTTGTTGGCGCAAATCGTCATGGCCATCAACAGAGTCATAGATCAAAAGCTTATGTGAAACTCGAAGCGTCTCTAATTTTTCTTCAATATATAATGAATGCGGATTACCTTGTTCATGCCCATTTATAACAATACAGATGAGCTCTATTTCTTTTGATTGTAAGATATTATGAAAATAGGCCACAAATTCAAGAAAATGTTTAAAATCACCAATTCCATCATGATACACAAAATTTATCAGGGTAAGGCTCAATTGGGGTCGTTGTGAAAAGAATCTTTTATCCTTTGCCATATCATATGAAAATAATGATTATAAAAAGAATATAGCAAATAAAAGTTAGGTAAGTATTAATTGATTCTATTTCCTGCAATCCTATGGCTTGGAATTCGTCTTGATGAAGACTGGCGATTTTAATTCAGAATGGCAGATGATAACGAAGTCAGGTCACATAGCAGAGAGGCCCTCATATGCCTAAATTAACGTCATCCTTGATGCACTCAGGATGACATCATTTTGATCATATTATAGGCAAAATATGACTATGGCTTGGTATATAAAAAATTTATTGATCTAAATCTCTGTCAACTCGTTATCCGTAGTATTTTCTCTTGTTCTACTTCTTCTTCTGATACTGATCCAGAAGAAAAAAATCTATTGCGGACGAATTGATAAGATGATCGGGCAATTTGACCCCCTATAATACTGGAGCTAATAGAACTAGCCATTGTTAGTGAGGTATTGAGTACACTAAAAGGGGAGCTAAGTAATCCCCAAGCTATGATAGATCCGGTTGTGAAATAATTGACATTAGTTTTGTTAAATCCTAAATACTCAGTCAATAAATAATTGCTTAACGGTAAGCCCAAAGCGATTCCTGGGGAGGCACCGATAGCAATTAAAGTGAAAGCACGAATGGCCTGAGTAATCCAATAAATTTGTCCTGGTGAGTAATGATGTCCTTTAAGATAGTCACTCACTGTTTCATCAGAAAGTGTCAGTAGGAAAGAAAGAAGAAAACCTTGTTTGGCAGCTTCTTTCATCATTTGATACAACTCATCTGGAATGAATTGTCTCCAATCATTGGAATTCATTTCTTCTTCTGGGTATTCAAGACTCGTATTTATAAAATGTGTTTCTGGTTTCATAGTTTCTTCTGAGACTTTAAATACTTGTTCGTAGACCATAGGGGATTGAGGAGTTGTTTTGCCAAGAAATGAGTCTGGTCTTGTAAAGCCTTGAGCAGGAGCATGAGGATTATTTAAAGAGCATTGATCTGCGGAGCAAAAATAGCTTCCTGTTTCTGGAGGGGCTAAATTATTTGTTTGGAGGGGAAATACAGTATTTTGAGTCTCTTCCTGATCTTGTTCGTCTTTTTTATTAGTTAATGAAAACTTTTCTTTTTTAGCAAACATTCTTTTCTCCAAAATAAAATTGAGACTCAGGTTAAAATTAAAAAAGCAATGAAAATATTTTTTATAATTATTCAGTTAAATTACTCTATGGCATGTTTACTCATTGATATTCCTGTTTTTTTGATGTTTGCCAATATTTCATCAGCCGCTCTAATCCCAGATAAATAAGCACCATGGACTGTGCTAGGGTCAGTGGTTGAAGTCGCTTCTCCAGCAAAATAGAGCCGGCCAGCCACAGGTTTGGCTAGAGTGGCAATGACACTTTTATCAACGTTCATAGGTAAATAAGAATAACTGCCGAGTGTGAATGGATCGCTGCCCCAATGAGTTTTTTTGTTTTTAATTGGTTTTGGAATGTGGTCACCATAAATCAGTCTTAAACGTTTCATGACCCAATCTGTTAAATGGCCCTTTTCCATGTCGCGTGCCAGTTTGCCACTGGTAAATACGATGAGCACTGGTTTTTTTGTGTATTTGTAATAGTTAAAGATATTGAATGCTTCATGCTCGTTTTTTGGCAACATACCAATCCATTCTTTGTCTTTATCCCAAAAAACCTGGTCAAACAACAAATATAATTTTTCATAATTCCCCATTTGTAATTTGGAGATCGCTGCTTGTTTTTCCATGGGTAAGGCTGGATGAAACTGGATTGTATTGGCTTTAAGTACTCCTAAGGGCACGGTGATGATCACTTGCTTGGCATGGTAGGTATCATTTTGGGTGATGATTTTGACGCCATTAGCATTGTAATCAATTTGGCTGACAATTTGATTTAAATGGATGGGAATGTGCTGCGTAAATTGGCGAAAAATCTGGAAATAGCCATTTGGAACAAGAGCATTGTCTCCGGAGGCAGTGGATGCTTCATATACAGAATAGACGTTACGTGATAATTTGGTCAAATTATCGGCAAATTCGTAAGTGTAGATGTTCTCTAAGGCATAATGAAGTAAGGCTCTTTGTTCCTCATCTATCTTTTTTTGCTGTGTAAATGTAGTGAAATTTTGCGCAAAGGAGATCATTTTATTGCGTGTTTGACAATAATCCAAGAATTCTCTGGTTAAAGTGGAAAACCAACTTAATGCTTTCTTTGATACTGGTTTTCCTTGACTGTCGTATAAAGCAAAATTGCTCAGCATGGCTACCGGATCGGAGTTGTTATAACTATTGATGACAATCGATTGCTTGCCAACTAAAGGCATTAATGGGTTGTTTTCAATGGCATGAATCCAGGAAGCGCCTAAATCAGTGGCGAATCCCCAGTCATAACTGGTATATACTCTGCCCCCGAGACGACTTTTAGCTTCGAGGATAAGTACTTTTTGTTGGGCATCGTGTAAGTGTTGCGCTGCAGTTAATCCAGCAACGCCTGCGCCAACGATTATAGTATCATAATGATGTTCTGCCCAAGACCATTTTATAGTGAGGAATAAGAGGAAAACACAGATAAATTGTTTTTTTGCTAAGTGCAAATGGCCATACTTTATTCTTGATTTCTTGGTAGTTATCAGTTCAAACAATTTTTTCATGCCAATTAACCGTAATAATTTGGGTTCCATATCTGAATTCCATACGTTGTTATCTATATAGGCCGGGTCTGTACAAACAAATTGTCTAAATGATGTTTGTATTTATCCTGAGTTAAGCAAAATTTGTATTGGTAAAAACTTATCCGTATTCAGTTACAGAATTCAGGTGATCAATTCGCGAGAAAAAAGATTTTTGGTAAGACACTGTAAATCCTTGTTATTGAATTTCCGAATATTAAAAAAAGTGGCAATATTTGTAAATAATAATCAGCATAGCAATTATCTTTACTGTATTTTGGTATTCGCTATTTTTAGATAAGATTCCACTCTGTTTCTAAAGTTTAAGGTCAATAATTGAATGAAAGTTCAAGCAAAAGAGAATAAAATAATATTGGTGAGGTGTTATTAATAAACTGGTAAAAAGCTCGGTTTTTTATTTAGTACCTGGATAAACAGGGCTTGAAAAGACCATCCAGTAAGTTATTCATTTTCTTGATATGAACTGATGCTGAAAACTTTAGTCAGATATTTGATGTACATATCCAGGCGAGGGGGCAATGAACGGTAAGCAACAAAACGATCAGGTCTGATTAGGTAAAGGCAATCCGCCGTAGCGCCGTATCGTTGATGCGCTTCTTTGTCTTTATCAAAAAAAACTGAATAGGGGCAATTAAAGTGTTCAGGCCATTGTTCATCTGCAATGATAAAATAGATATTGATCCATTTTGAATAATGATTGTTTGTAAAGTCGGCAATTTCTTTCAAACTAGCCCAATGCTTTTCATCGGGTATAGTGATACCCATAAACAGAAGCAGAGCATGTTTTCCTTTAAGAGTATTATCGAAAAGCCATTTTTGATGTCGTAGTTTTGGGCAATAGATGTTTTCAATATCAATTGAATAACTACCCGGCTTTGGACCTCGTGAAAAATCCATCCAGGCATTTAAGCAATTTTTTTGTGAACTTAAATGCTTTTTTGATGATACAAAATTTAATAAAGGTAGACCGACAAACTCATCAGTGAGGGCACTTTTTTTAAAAGCGATATTAATTTGTGACATGATTCCGCCAAACATGCGCATTACAGGAGGAAGCCGCAAAAAAAGCTCGGTAAAATGATCACGAACCTCTCGGCTTAGCACGCCAGTCATTGCAAAAGAGCGTTCATTGGCATCAGAGAGCCTCTGAGCAGTCTTTATAGTCTGGCGTTGTTCTTGATCATAAGTTGCAAGAATTTTATGTTGCGCGATTCCTTGGCAGACTAGTGCGAGTTTCCAGGCAAGATTTTTTGCATCCAGCAAGCCACTGTTCATGCCAAGAGATGTTAAGGGACTGATCTGATGGGCAGCATCTCCGCATAAGAATATTCGTCCTTGTTGTCGATTTTTTACATATTTCATATGAGTATGAAAATGCGATATCCATCTTGGATCAGATAATTTTCCTGGAATACTACTGTGTTTATCAAATAATGATTGAACCTTGGCAAGATCGATCATTTCTTTTGTTTCAGACTCTTTTCCTTTCGGGAGACTTATCAATACTCCCCAGCGCCCATCAGGCAATCCACCAATACTACAAAAACCTTGCCGACTTAAAAAGAAATACCAGTCTTTACGAGAAAAATCTCCAGAGATGTGAACATCTGCTATTAGATAGTGATTTGGATATGTTTTTCCATAGAGTGGAATTCGAGCAATTTCTCTAACGGTGCTGTTACTGCCGTCGCAACCAATAAGATATCGACATGTAAAACTCAGTTTTTTTCCATTTTTCTCTAGTGTGCCGGTAATGTCATCATCATTTTGTTGAAAGTCAATTAAAGAAGTATTCCAATGCACTTTATTACCATAACTATTTAACAGGTCTTCTTGAAATTTTTCAACGTAATTCTGCCCTAACAAACAAAATGAAGGGTACTTGGATTCAATACCAACCCATGGAAGATGAAGTTTGGGTTGACCTTCAATATAAATATTCAGTGCGTGAGTAAAATTTGCTTTGTTAACAAATGGTTTTGCACCATCAAGATCATCAAAGGCTTCAAGTGCTCTGGATGAAATTGCGGTGGCTTTAATAATATCGGAAACACCTTTCTTTGCATCAATAAGCACACAAGAAATATTGGCTCGAGTGAGTTCTATCGCCAGCATGAAACCAGTAGGTCCTGCTCCAATAATTAAAACGTCACAATCCATCGTGGCTATCCTGTTTAAAAGCATCTGTTTATAGCATAGACGTTTTAGAATTTTTATGCATACAGGACTTGGAAAAACTCCAATCTCTATTTTAAAAAATGTTTTTAATTCAGTCGCTTAGATTATATAAACTCTCTTACTTAAAAACGTTTGTTGCCCTGATCATGGAATTTTTCGTAAGCTCTAGCTTAATACTTTATCTAAAATTTGTGCGGAATTTAATATTTTTGTTGTATTTGTATACAGATACTAATGATCAAGATGGCGAGATGAATTTATTTTGTTGGTATACAATTAATATAACTTTCGGAGCTTTTAAATTTATAGAACACAATAGTTAAGAGTAGAAAACTCATGGAAAATGATAAAGCAAATTGGTTAAAGTGGGTGTTAGAAATTCAGGCTATAGCGCAGAATGGTCTTGCCTATTGTGGGAATGAATTTGATAGGGAAAGATATATCAGGCTCAGAGAAATTTCCGCTGAAATGGCCTCTATGAATTCTCAATATTCTTTTCATGACATTAATGAGATTTTTTCATTAGAAAGGGGCTATGCTACTCCTAAGCTAGATGTGCGAGCGTTTATTCTTAGAGATAAGAAATTATTATTGGTTCAGGAAAGAGCTGACTCTTTATGGACGCTTCCTGGAGGTTGGGTCGATGTTAATGAATCACCTTCAGAATCTGTTATACGAGAAACAAGAGAAGAAACCGGGTTTAATATATCAGTAATCAGGTTATTGGCTCTCTGGGATAAACAAAAACATGACCATCCTCCGCAATGGCCTCATGCCTACAAGTTTTTTTTTCATTGCGAGATAATCTCTGGAGAACCCAAAGAAAATTTGGAAATTTCAAAAATTGATTTTTTTGATGTCAAGGAATTACCGCAATTATCTACTCATCGCGTTACAAAAAAACAACTTGAGAGATTGTATGAAATCATTTTTTCTCCGGGAAAAACTTTGTTTGATTAGTTGAACCTGGAAAAGGGACTCTATCTGGGTTAAGGATATAAAAATATTTTTATGCTTTCCGTAACTTTAAAGCGGGGGAAAACATGCGTATTGCGGTGTCAGGAACACATTCGGTAGGCAAAAGTACTTTTGTTTGGGATTTTATTAAAGCTCATCCAGATTATGTTAGAGAAGAAGAGCCTTATCGAGCGTTACGTGCGAATTACAATATTAAATTTGGCAAAGACTCAACACGATTCTGTAATGGAATCCAACTTTATCAAAATATCAGCCGTGTAAAGCAATATCATGATTCTTCCAGCCAAGTTATATTTGATCGTTCACCCGTTGATTACATTGCGTACTCCTTGTATACAGAACGTTATCATAAAACTGATTTGGATATGGCGTTTGTAGAAAGCTTAATTGAACCGATAAGAGAATCACTTGAATTTATTGATCTTTTAATTTTTGTATCCATCAATGAAAAACATCCTGTAGAAATTGAAGACGATGGCATTCGCCCGATTGATGAATCATACCGTTCTGAAGTAGATGATTTTTTTAAACAGATCTATTTTGAAAATAGATATCAAGTCATGCCCATAAAAAATGCTCCAAAGCTCGTTGAGCTGTGGGGGTCGAGGGAAGAGCGAGTTAAAAAGATTTCTCAACTTTTGAAATAACTATAGATTGATTCATTTTGGTTGAGTATTTTTTGTGAAATGCATTACAGAATTTTTCTAACGTCTGTTATCCCGAATGTTAATGCAGGAGCTCCTTGTGCTGGTATAATGCTGGCTTTTGGAGGATCTTCATATAAGCCTTCCAATTGTTTTTCTTTGCAACAAAAGCACCGCGCATTGCGGCTTGTGTACAGTGTGGAGTGTTTTTATATATTATATGTGTCTATAGTAAAAGCCCTAACCACTGGATGAATTTATCGTACTTTGCTAAATTGCAAAGTTAATTCTGTTAAATAAGGATAGCTATGCCAATATCTTCATGGACCGAAAGTCATACAGCAGTCGAGTCTTCTGATAATGATAACGTAACCGGATGGGAGGACAGACAAGACAGTTACGAATTATCCACTGTTACTGCCTGGGGTTATTATGGATTAGGTTATAGTTATGAACTACTTATGAACCCCAAATCTTTTATTTTAGATTATCTCTATCCAATCGCTTCTAAAGAAGGCTTTGCAGTTGCTCCAACTTTTTCTCCCTTACTGGTAAATCTGGGGTATGCGCCTCAAATTGTTGTTCTTGGACCTTATGATAGAGACGCTTTGGTTCGTCTTTTTCAGTATGGGGAAGGGGAGGATAATGATCCAGCTGCCAGAGAACCACTAGATCGAGTTCACCAGGCCACTGGAACAGTAACTGTTGCAAATATGCAAGGCACTGATGCGTTTGAGCAGAGAAGACTTATCAAAAAATATCTTAATAATTCTCAGGAAACTTACGCAGAAACACTCCATACCTTCTCTGAATTATTGGAAAAATGGGTTGAAAAATATACTTATCAGGAGAATATTCGCTGGGCGGTGACCAATATTATTGCGAAAGTTGTATTTGGTATTCCCATTGTAGAAATTGGTTCTATGGAAGCTCTCCAGTCAATGAGTAACGCTCTGGCGAATCATGAACCAACCTCTCCTGAATTTATTGAAGCCAGTCAGAATTTGCAGAATCTGGGAGATGAGCTGTCAAGAAAATACCATAAAGATATCATCGGAAGTAATAAGCTCATTTCCGAACAACTGCACAATGATTATTCATTAGAAAAACTTTTTGAAATAAAGGCAGGCAGTTCTATTTTAGTTGAAGGTAATCTTTCCAATACCATTATGATAGCCCTGGAGCGAATTATGTCTAATGATGATATTAAAAATCGATTACGTAAGGAGCTTCAAGACTTTGATTTTTCTGCGGCATTGAACGATGAGAATATGCTTCGAAAACTAACTCAAAATAAATATCTGCATCAAGTGTACATGGAAGCTCTACGTTATGTACAATCAAGTGTCATGATTGCGAGAAAGACCAGTCGAGCAACAGAATGGAACATAAAAAACAAGGAAGGTGAAATTCAGCATCTTAAAATCAACGCTGGTTCCTATTTTTTTGCTCCATTACGAGCCATGGGTCATGATCCAAATTTATGGAATAATCCAGGTAAATTTGATCCTGATCGCTTTGAAAAGACTGATACCAATGAATTTAATCTTAATAATATTTTTCCTTTCACTACTGGAAAGCGAATGTGCCCCGCAGCTTCGCAATTTGCTATGTTAGTTTTTAAAACCGCTATCGGCGAAATAGTGATGAATTATAATATTAAACTATCTCACAAGGCCCAGACGATTCCTCCTAATTCAGTTTACCCCATACTTGAACCGCCAATGTATCTTGAAAATGTTGAAAAAATTAAAACTGGAACTGTCTTGAAATTTGATGAAACCACAGATGAGATAGAATCTTTGTTTTCTTGCAGAGTTTGAAACTAACAAATTCATACAACATCATGTGGAGAATATTATAATCATTCTCCATATCACTTATTTATCCTTCAATAGTTTGTTATACAGCAATTTTAATGTTTGCTTTCCTAAAGATTATTATGTACTGTAATAAGACAGTATTGCACTGACTAAAGCAGGGGGCTGGTCTGGAATACTCTTTCAACTACCATCCCTTACTCTAATAAGTTTAAGTGTCTTCATGGAAAATATAGACTCTTGATGCTTTTAATCAGGTACTACGGTGACATAAAGGCAAGTAAGGGAGACGACCATGATGAGAATATTTAAAGTTCGTGCAAAACCTTTAACAAAATCATACAAAGATGCTTTATTATCTTCTTTTCCATCACAATTGCCACCACATGGAAGTGTATCCACAAAAGAAAATACCTTGGAAACACAAAAATTAGCAAAAGGTAAATATCCTGCCACAGTACCTGACTCCAGTTTTTTTTCAAAATTAAAATTAGCAGAGCAGCATCAGTTCGGTCACAGAAAACGTAAACGATTTGATTATAAAAATAATTTTAGTGCTGCACTTTCATTGCCTTACACCAGGAAAGAGTTGGATGACAGGCGGGGTGAACAAAATGCACTCCTTACAATGGTGAAAAAACATGTGATTGAACATGCGAGTCGGCGTGTTGACTTATTTTTTTATACTTTAATTGCGTATTATAATACAGGCATTTTTCCCACAAGTGGTCATACTGATCTCCAGCATGGCAGGGGACGCAATACAAACAGAGGTAGAGCAATCACCGAGGCATGTCATAGTAGTTTTATTCCTTCACTACTGGATACCACTATTTATCAAAATCAGGGAAGAATAAAATATAAAAGCTTACTTTCCGGCACTCACTTTATGGATAGTTTGAATGCCACTGTAGAGTTACCACCATTCGTGAATGATCTGGATGATATGTTAGAGGGGGCTTGCAGGCAAAAATCCTTGAAAATCCTGCAGGAGGTCTCACTTGGAAAAATAAATCCGATAGAAGGATTAAATATTTTCTTAAAATTGATGCAGGATACTTTAAAAAAATTTAAAAAAGAGGCTGAGAGTAAAAGCGAATCTGTACTATTACAGCATTCATTGATGAAGCAGAAATTTATAAACCCTGATCTGGTTGATTTAGTTATTCATGGCACATTATCAAGCACATTTTCAAATACTACAGAAGCCGCTTCGGATGATTATATTCAACTTATGCTTAGATTAACTCCGAAAGAAAAAATCTTGTGTGAAAAAGATGAAAAGTTCAAAATGGAATTATATTTGGAGAAAATGATAGAAATACAAAAAGAGATATTGAGCTCCAAAAATGGTGAGTTTGTATCCTCAAAATTAGGATAGGGGACTTGGAGCTTCATATAAGTCAGGATGCCAGGCGCACTCTTGTTTTTTTGGCCAAATAACAGGTTTTCACCTTGTCTCCTACCGACTTGAGGCTGTGCTATAATTTAAAAAATTCTTAATTAATAAGGGATTAACATGTACTCAATTGGTGGGTATTTAGCAAAGCGTCTGGAAGAATTAAGTATTTCTGAATATTTTGCCATACCAGGTGATTATAATCTTATTTTACTGGATGAAGTTCTTAAAAACGAAAAATTGAAAATGATTAATTGCTGTAATGAATTGAATGCGGGATATGCTGCTGACGGTTATGCCCGTATAAAAGGTATTTCAGCTTTATTTGTTACTTATAGTGTTGGAGGATTAAGTGCCGTTAATGCAGTTGCTGGAGCTTATGCCGAAAATCTTCCCGTATTAGTCATATCTGGAGGGCCAAATACCAATTCCATTCAAGATGCTGAAATTCTCCACCACACTCTGGCCACTGAAGATAATTTGTATGTAAGAGACATCTTTTCTCGAGTTACTGCCCATGCTGTCTGTATTCGCAAGCCGGAACAAGCCGCTATGCAAATAGATGAGGCGATTGCGATTGCCATAACACAAAAAAAGCCAGTTTATATTGAAATAGCTTGTAATATTGCTAACTATCCTATCTCACAGCCCACTCAACGCGCATTCAATACTTATAAAATTAGCGATAGTTCCTCTTTGGCTGCAGCAGTGAAGCATGCTGCCGAGAAATTAAACTCTGCATTAAAGCCCAGCTTGATTGTGGGTAGTAAGGCCAGGCATTGTGGTGCACTAAATTCGGTCAGTGAACTGGCGAAGAGTACTGGGTATGCGATGGCGGCTATGCCAGATGCGAAAGGATTTATTTCAGAACAACATTCTAATTACATAGGTATCTATTGGGGACCTGTCAGCTCCTCAGGATGTGCTGAAATCATCGATTCCAGTGATGCTTATCTGCTTATTGGACCGAATGAGAATGACTATACTACGGTGGGGCATGTATGGGGAATTAACCCTCATAAATCAATTAAGACCACTAAGGGCGGTATCATCATTGGTGAAACAGTCTATACTAATGTATTCATGAACGATTTTATCCGAGAATTAAGTAAAAAATTAAAATTTAATGATGCATCATACAAAGCATATCAACGTATCGCTGAAGAAACTCTTGTTTATCCCGAATCAGATCCCTCTGAAGCTCCATTAAGTACTCGTTATTTGTTTGGTCAAATTCAAAAAATGTTGTCTGCTAAAAAGGCCTTATTAGCCGAAACAGGTGATTCCTGGTTTAATTGTATGCGTTTGTCTTTACCTGAAGGCTGTCCTTTTGAGATTCAAATGCAATATGGCTCGATTGGATGGTCTGTGGGCGCATTATTAGGTATGCAGGCAGCTTTGCATAATCAAAAAAGAGTGATTGCATGCATAGGTGATGGTTCATTTCAAATGACGGCACAAGAAATATCAACTTTAATTCGCTATGGCTATAAACCAATTATTTTTTTAATGAATAATGCTTGTTATACCATTGAAGTACAAATTCATGATGGTCCTTATAATGTTATTAATAACTGGCGCTATGCTGAATTGGTAAATGTCTTTCGTGGTGAACAGAGTAATGCCAAGTCTTTTGTAGTTAAAACCAATAAAGAGTTAGTGGATGCGATTGGACAGGCTGAAAAAACAGATGCACTATGTTTTATTGAAGTTCTACTGGACAAAGATGATTGTAATAAAAATTTATTGGAATGGGGATCGAGAGTAGCAAATTATAATGGCCGTCCTCCTCGTTCTTAAATTAACGTGAGTTCGATATAAAAGGCAAGAAAATGTCTTTTATATCGCTAAACGAACGTTATCCCATAAAGCTTGTCCCCGGCGAAAGCGGGGATGAGTAGCATTGACATGGGATTTCACTCCAAAATAGTCTATTTCGATATCAAAAAATAGCATCATTTTTTGATATAGAACTCATATTAAATTATGAGAGTAGTGCACTGTCTTAGAGCAATGTCGTAATGGCGAATGTGAATATTTATTCAGCCCCCAGCTCTATCGCAAAAGCTAAAGCTAATTTTGAAAAATTAGTTATGTGCTCCAGATTTAACAAATCCATCGTATCTGAAGAACTGCCAATATAAGGGTTAAAAGCGCTGGAATCCGATTCAGCTGAGTATGTCGCAGGAATATTCTCTTCATTCCAGGAAACGTGATCACTACATTCGTAACTGCACTTGGAAGAGTTAACAGGAACATGGATATAATTTGTAATTAATTTTGTAATATATTGACTTAAATCATTATTGGTATTGTCTGTAAATACCCACATGGTTGAATCATCTGAATCGGTACGAAATCCTGTTTTGTCAAGTTGCATAACCGCTTTAACTGGAATAGATTTTTCCTGGAAATATTGGACGACATATTGAGAACCAGCCAAATTTCTGTCACCAGCAGCGTACCAAATAATATAAATTGGGTGCTTGAATTTTATTTTGGATGATGACAATAGAACGCGTGCAGTCTCCATAATAGCTGCAGCACCACTCCCTTCATCAGCACCAGGCATGCGCCCATCCAGGGTATCCATATGGGCACCAATTACAATAGCAGGAGCTTTAATGTCTTTGCCAATGACTGTCACTAATGAGGGTTGTTTATACCAACCCGCTTTCACAAAAAAGGCTGTTGTATCAGGGCGATTGTATTCAATTGCCATGGATTCAAATGTGTCTTTTAACCAGTTTGCGGTATGAACTCCAGTGTCTTTGGTTGCTGAGCGATTTGTATAAGACGTTAAATGGTTTAATGTTTGCCATATATTATCTGCGATGACTTCTTTCATGGCAGTATTGACTTCTTTGGTGTGCTTAATTTCGTAGAGGTTCTTATTTATTTTTGCAGCTTTAAGAGAATTTAGCGCGCTTTTTTGCAGTATATTTTGTGCCGACTTCTTTTTAACGTCTAACAAGGTATCAGTGAATTTATCAGTGATATTGATAAACTCGCCGCATTTGACTTGGTCTGCCAAGAGAGTCAGATTCTTAATATCATTGCCTGGTAGATCAATGATTTTGAATTGCTCATTTTCAGCTAAGACATCATGTGCAATAGTCATTTTTGCAGCAAGACACTGTGGTACTTGTAATTGAGCATGGATTGGCTGGGGGGAACCAAAAATTGAATTACTTGCTAATACAATATTTGCAGTAATCCATGTCAAATATTCAAACATTTCCTCTCCTAAATTGATCTGGTCAGTATGGTATAGTAAATTAAAACGACCTCTTAAGAAACTACGTGCCTCGGCTGGACCGAGGCATCCAGAGTGACTTATGGGTAACTGCTGACAAGCAGCGGTACGTCGAAATAAGTCATTTAAAATTCAAATCACTATACATAGATAAATAATGTAAACAAACCATTCAAAATATCTTGGTTGAATTTGATATTTTTCTAAAACATAAGAATGGCAATATTATTTGTTACATCATTTTTCTTCGAAATAATGTGGGCAAATATACTACAAAATCTACAAAAATAACACCCTTATGACTAAAAAAATTCTTTGTGTTTGGTTTCAGATTTCCAGTTCATTTATTTGATGAAAGAATCACACTTGGTTTTATTCCCATCCTGCATAGGTTACCTTACAATGGGAGTCATAATTGATTTGCTTGATTAATAATTTTAAGTAAGCGTATAAGTAAAGATTAACCTTGGATAAATCAACAATAGAGATCATAATGGGTAATTCCATTATCAATAAAAATCGAACTATAAAAAGGATTCTGATGATTCTCATCGGAATGACTGTCTTTATTCAGGCTTATGCTAGTTTATCCCAAAGCAAGGATCTAACTCATGTAAGCAGTCCCTTAATGACAATGAAACCCCAACATACTGGGGAAATTGTGGTGTTAGTTCATGGTTTAATGCGTACGTATGTGAGTATGAAGCCATTAAAATCCTATCTGGAAAATCAGGGGTATCAGGTTTATTTGTACAAATACCCTTCTGCTAAATATAGTATTCAGGAGCATGGTGTTTATTTAAATCAGTTTATTACAACACTACTTGATAAAAACTCGGGGGTAAGAGTTCATTTTATCGCCCATAGTCTTGGAGGTATTATTGTAAGGGAAGCCTTATCCAAATTGTCGCCAAAACAATTAAAAAATATTGGTTATCTCATCATGCTTGCCCCTCCCAACCAGGGTTCTGAATTGGCAAGACTATCCATTAAATTCTTTCCAATGATTACCTATTTCATAAAACCTTTAGCTGAACTAAGCTCCGAGCAATCTTCTTACGTGCATCATGTACCTGTGCCAAATGTCAAAATAGGAATAATAGCTGGGCGGTTTGATGCGAAAGTCCCTCCTGATTCAGCTCGTCTGCAAGGACAAACGGAACCGGTTATTATCAATACCAACCATACCTTCATTATGAATGGTTCAACAGTAAAAAAACTGGTTTTAAGCTTTTTAGAAAAAGGAAAGTTTGAGTAGCCTGTTCTTTTAGTTTTAATTACCAAGATTGTATTGGGGGGAATAATTACCCATGATATGCCCATATAAAAACCATTTTATAAAAAAAGTTGACATATAGTTTCTTTGGAAATACAATAAGCAAAAAATTAAACAAAGAGGTATTTATGAAGGCAATAATGATGATGAATTTTATCCAGGATCTATATTTGGATCGAACTGGCCAGTCTGTGCAATTTGAATGTAGGATGAAAGATCATCAATTAAATCAAATCGTTTCATCTTTGATGAATGAAGAAGAAGCTCAAAAGTTATGTGATTCCTTAAAAGGAATATTACCTCCAGGTGCAAATGTAAAAGTTTGTGAATCTCATCAAGAAGAAGGTAAATTTCGTGCCGTTATTTTTAATCCTAAGGAGATTTTGTCAGTTTATGTCAACCGAATGGCAGAATTGTTAAATAAACATCATCCTTTTCCAATGGATATTCTTCAACCTTGCTTACAAAAGGATTATGTGTGGGAAGTATTTCATGGTGAATCAATAGCATATAAGTCTGAGGTTTCCTTTGGTTATATTTCATTAGAAGATTCTGGCGAACAAATACAAAAAGATGCTCTATATGGTTATAACCAGTTGCTGACATCAACTTATCCTGGATTCAAAATTGGAAGCATATCACATAAACACGGTGATGAATTCCACCTGGATACTTTTACTTATTCGGATTTTAAAAATTTGATGGCTAAAAATCAGGTTCCAAGCTTACGTGATATTGGGATTAAATTTTTTAGAGATCACCCTCAGTATTATACAGACAGGGTTTTCACAGCCTTGCCAAAAGACATTACCGATGATATGAATGATATTCCGGTATCAACTGTAGTTTAACAATCTCTATTTATTATATTTTCTAATGACGGGGTTAAATCAGGTTTTCATTTCTCTACTCTAGTAGAAACCTGGATTTAATCTCGTTTTTCTCCTTTGTATCTTATCATATCGTGTTGTAAGAGACCTTCCGGTTTTTGTGAGTGTTGTTTTTGATAATGTTAAAACTGATCCATACTGAATGATATACTGTTTTTTTTAGTCAAATCCAGAAGTCATTATAGAACAAATTTTTACCTGAATTGAAAGGACTCTAATGAAAGAATTGAAGACAGAAATATACATAGATGGTTTAAAGTTTACAGAAGGTTTGCGCTGGCATGATAATCAACTTTGGTTTTGTGATTTATGGGCAAAAAAAGTATATCGATCAAATAATAAAGGTACCTATATTAACGTCATTGAGTTAGAAGATGAGCCTGTTGGTTTAGGTTGGCTTTCTGATGGAACATTATTGATAACCTCATTGTTTAAACGAGAGTTGTTGGCGTATCAAGAGAATAGCCTTTCTCTATATAAAGATTTACAGTGTTCTGCCCCCGGATATTGTCATGATTTTACAGTTTCAAAAAATGATTATATTTACTTGAGTGCCTCCGGTTTTTATCCGGCATACCAGGTAAAACCCGTCCCTTCAAATATTTTGATGATAACACCAGATAAAGAATTGCGAATTGCAGCGACAGACGTTGGTTATCCAAATGGCATTGTTCTTTGTGATGATGATAAAAAGTTAATCGTAGCAGAAACCTTCGCGGGCAGAATTATTACTTTTGAGCTTAATAGCCAGCATGAGCTTACTAATCGATGTGAGCTGGTAGCATTTGATCAGAAAGGCTTTCAAGTGGATTTTGATAGAAATGCTGTTCCTATTGATTTGGAAAGGCATTATCCAGATGGGATATCCTATAATCAACAAAAAAGGGAGCTTTGGGTAGCTTCGCCTGGAAAGAAGGAAATATTGTGCCTTAATTCAATGGGTGAAATTATTAAAACCGTGCATACTTTATCTATTCCATTTGATTGTGCGTTGGGTGGCAGTAATCAAGATATATTATTTATTGCTTCGTCAGATCTCAGAAAGGATGCTGATACAGGTAAAATTGAATATGTAAAATTAGAACATTAAAATTTGCAAATAGGCTGAAACAATATTAATACACTCCTATTGATTAATGTCATGCAGAAATTGCTCTTATTTTCAGATCACAGTGCCGAAGAAGAAAGAATGTATTGGTTTGTCACTTGCCATGGAATGATACTCTGGCACCTGATAGATTTATGAAAAGTGATACTTAAATAGTAAGAGCATTAGGGAGAGGAAGATGTCACCAAGATATAAGGGAATACTCTATTTATTCTTAAGCGCTATGATAATAAGTGCTGCTAATCCCGTTATTGCAAAACTTATTACACTTGGGAATGAGCATTTAGTGAATGGCCGCAACCCGATTTCGTTTTGTAATGTGCTCTTTGCAGGAAATTTAATTGCTTTATTTACCTTGATTTTAATTCATTTTAAAGATCTGGGAGATTTTAAACCAGAACATTTAACAGTAAAAAATTGGTTTTTAATTCTGTTTGCTGCGTTTTTTGCTGGTTTTTTAACGCCCACCCTGTATTTTTTAGGGTTGATGTATACCAACGTGATTAATGTTGTTCTCATCTCAAATTTGCAAATTCCTATGACTTTATTAGCTGGTTGGCTTTTTTTGGGAGAGATCCCCAATGCCCGGATTATGTTAGGAGCTTTATTGGCTACTGTGGGTGTGATCACAATCGTTTTGCTTCAATACTGGTTAGGAGTTTCGGTGAACCTAATCCCAAACACTGGAAGCAAGACTGGCCCTTTATATACTTTTCTTTCTTCTATCCCTAGAACGGGTGAAATTTGCATATTTTTGGCGGTAGTTTCCAGCACTGTTTCAACTGTTATTGGTTTCCATGCTATTAGAAGATTACCTCATTACTTATTTAGTATTTTTAAAATGTTGTTAGGAGTTATTTTGTTCTTTTTTATAGTGATTTTTATGTTTGGTTTAAATCATTTTTCTGATCTGTTTTCTCCCTTTTTATGGGAATGGATGCTGTTATATGGGAGTGTTATTATTGCATTGCGATATTATTTCAGTATGTTAGGTATGAAGCATGCGAAAGTTGCTGAAGTTGCAATCAGTGCATCGATAATACCTTTGATGTCTATCGTTTTTTCCTATTTGATTTTGGGAGAAATACCCGGTATTTCCCAAATCATCGGAGGCAGTTTGATTTTGTTAGGGATATACGTAGCCCTATCTGGAAAATTACTCTCGCAGGAGAAAACCAAAGTATTGGAAAAACCTTCTGGTTTTTCAGGTGTTTAAAATAATCGATGAGAAGTTATTAAATGAAAGCCTTACTTCTTGCTAATCATATGAGTCATGAGAACAAGTAGTAAGGCTTATGATTGGTGGTTTTAATTAATATCTATAGCAACGTAATTGTCCCCACATATTACGCCAGCAACCAGGATGGGCCGGAGCGGGAGTTGCAAATGCCCCTGGATAGTTTAAAACACAGGTACCATTATGTATGGCACGGTGATAACCTTCACCACATCCTTGAGCTGCATTCGCTGAGGATGTATAACTCACGGCCGCAAACAACAGACCTATCATAGCTATATTGCGTAACAACCCTGAAAAACACATGGAATGCGTATTCATGGCACTCTCCTTATATTACTTTAAGTTGTTTTCGTAGCGTACAGCATAATTATAGAGTCAACTTTTAAAATATGCCTAATAAATGATCAAAAATATTGCCAACACACCCTGGAGCGCCTAATGGTTCTGTGCCATTACTCCCAATATTATTCTTTTCCTTTTGGCTCGTGCTATGGAAGGAATGGGTGCTGGTGGTATTACTTCAGTAACACGTGCGTGTCTTAATGGCACACATAAAGATATCGCTTTAACCAGAGCAATTAGTTATTTGGCTATGACTGTCTCATTAATTTCAATGGTTGCACCCATTTTGGGAGGTTTTATTTTTCATTTTATTTCTTGGCGTGCTATTTTTTGAGTGATTATGACCAGCTGTATTGGTATTCTTTATCCACGGGGTATGTCTACTGCTGTGGCAGAGTTCAAGTCAATTGCTGGTTCAGCAGCAGCACTTGTAGGTTGTGTGCAAATGGTTTTTTCTGCCGTTGGTGTTGTCATCATGTCAAATTTGCCAAAATTCCATCCTCTGCCATTCAATATTTCTTAGCGTAATTTCCCTGATTGTGATTGTAACTTATGAGAAACGGCTATGATCTTCAATAATCTTGGTTAATTTCATCAGTATTTGCCTGGCAGAATTAACAGAGGATAGTTAAAGATAAGTGTTTATAAGCTTCATAATAATTCACAGATCTGAACTACAATAAAAGTAATTGGATGTATAAATAGAGTGGAGAACAATGGAACGTTTTCAAGATCGCTATCAAGCAGGCCAATTACTTGGAAAGAAACTTAAATCTTACGCTAATCGGAATGATGTTATAGTGCTTGCGCTACCTCGTGGCGGTGTACCTGTTGCTGCTATGATTTCAGAAGCTATAAATGCTCCATTAGATTTGATGATTGTTCGAAAACTTGGTGTGCCTGGCCATGAAGAGTTGGCTTTCGGTGCTTTGGCTGGTAATAGAATCAAAGTTTATAATGAAGAGTTACTTCAGTATTTACAACTTTCTCAAGAAGACATCAATCAGGTTATTTCCCAAGAAGAAAGAGAATTGGCGAGACGGAACAGAGCTTATCGTGGTGAGAAACCTTTCCCTGTTTTAAAGGATAAAATCGTCATTTTGGTTGATGATGGCATTGCTACTGGCGCGAGTATACGTGCAGCGGTTCTAGCTTTACGTAAAGAATCTCCTAAAAAAATTATAGTAGCGGTTCCTGTAGCTCCTGAGGACATGAATGGAATAATGAGAGGCCTAGCCGATGAATATGTTTGTCTCATGACCCCACTATCTTTTAATGCGGTGGGTTTATGGTATGAAGATTTTTCCCAGACAGAAGATGAAGAGGTCTTATACTTGCTTAACAAGTCATTCAATAAGCCATAATAGAATTGTCATTTTCCGAAAGCGGGGATGCGCAACATTGATATGGGATCCACTTCCAAATAGCCTGGTTCGATATCAAAAAATAACATCATTTATTGATATCGAACTCACATTAAATAGTAGGTACATTTTTTTGGGGATAATACCTGTCAGGGGGTAACAGTTTGTTCTTGCATTTCTTTAGGATGGATGTTTTCTAATAAACTATCTAACCAAACGTCCTTGGTGTTAGATAGGGGAGCATTTGCAAAAAACCCCAGGTTTTGTGTTGAATCTTGAAATTCTACTTGTGGTTTATTTTGCGGTTCGTCTTTATTTTCCCATACCACTAATGCTTTTTCCAAATTAGACTCATTATTTTGACTAAGTTCTTTTTCTGGACGAATGCTGTTTAGCATTTTATCAAAGATCTCATTAATTTCGGTAATGGTATCCGTAAGAGGGCTATAGTTTGAAAGGATAAAAATAACTGCATTCAATGTTTCCAGTACGCTATTAGTAGTTAATCTGATAAATAAATTAAAATTTCCTTCAAACAGCGAAAATAAATCATGGGTATACGATTTATTACTTTCTGAGAAAAGTAGATTAAGTAAATTGACTGATGCAAATACAATTTGTAATCCATTGGCAATCATTTGAATCGCTGCTTTTAAAGCTAACCAGGCTAATTGAATAGAAAGCTGAAGAGCGATATTAATCGGCAATATAATGGCTGTTGTTAATAGTAATGGCAACGCCAGAGCTACGAAAGGTAATATCCCTTTTTGTTGAATAATGATTTCTGAAATAACTTTAACTGCATTAAAAAATTTGGGCAAACTCGTTGCCGTAAACAGTAGTGAAATAAAATAGACTTTTGCTATATGTTTCCAGGAAGGTATCGTTGCTATCAGATTTGGCCAAAATTTTAAAATGTATTCTATTTGATTAATAAACTCATCTGTCAGTGTGTTTTTCAATTCCTTTGAGGACTCTTTAATTGCCAGAATCAAGTCACTGCGTTTTTTTTCATCGCTGATGAGATTAGGAAACAAATCAATTAATTCGCTAATCGCTTTATCAATATTGGTTTCATCCGTACTTTGAAGCCCCTCTTTCATCTGGCGTAATAAATGGATGACTGAACTGCTATCGATATTTTTAAGATAGGGTCTAATAGCCGATAATGGTTCGGATAATATATTAATATAGCGAAAATTTAATTGGTTATCAGAATAGGTAGAGAGAAATATCATCATTAACCATTCACTACTAAATAAGTGTAACCAACCGACTAATTCCGGGAGATTTGAAGTACCATTTTTGAGGGCATTTAAAGTAGAGATAGCAATATCCGCAAAGTCTCCAGTAACAAAATTGTTGGCATCCTGAAAAGCCTTCCCAGGAATATTATCGTCTCCATTAAGTAAATGATCCCTTGCCTTTGTAATGTCATTCATTAGCATGTTACATATTTTTTCAGGGATTGGTTTATCGAATTGAGATTGTTTATCAGGATGAAATCGTATGGCTCTTTTTTTATATGCGGCTTTGATTTCCTGTGGACTAAATAATAAATTAGGTCTTGAGGTATCCAGGTTTAAAATCTCACAGAGATCTTTTTTCGTAATAATTTTAGGTCCATCAAAAATACTGCTGTAGTTGTAGGGCATAATGAATTTACCTTAAAAAAGATCGATGTAGACTTTAAAATAGACAGATTTTACCAATAATGACCTATAATGGTCAAGTTTTGGTTCTCCTTATGATTGTTTCATGGCTTTTAATGATTAACAAAAAATTATGCTAATTCTTTGACCTGGTTCAGAGTAAGTAAAGAGATATAGAATTTGAATTTCTAATTGTCTATAAAGCAGTACACGAAATACCTTTATGAGCATTAGGGTAGCGATACAGAAAATTTGAAGTTTCTTTCACATGCGCTTGAAAGAATCGTTTTTGGGTAGCTTATTGGATTCCAGGTGGATCATATTGAGGTCAGGGTGTTTTACAGGATTTCAAAAGCGTTCGAAGGCTTTATGTACTTTTGCAAACACCATGACCTTACTCAAGATAAATAGGTCAAAAGGAATATCAATTAAGCAGTGTATTGGACTCCAAACAAAATCGCATTCATCATGGAGTTTTGATCGTCAATACTTAAAGTGGATCTTAATGTATTAGGATTAAAGACACCTGATACCCCTGGGCTTGCTCCGAAAGCACCTAAGTAAGAGACAGTGAGAGACCAATTGGAGTCAAAGTTATAAGCTGCCCCCAGTTTGATTGTCGGTAAGACAGCAGTTCTATTGGTTTTAAGTGAAAAACTATCTACTATTGGAAAAACCTGAGGAGTGAAATAGGCAGTAGAACTTGTTTGCATATTCTGAATGAGTGCTCCTGCTTTTGCAGACAAAGTAAAGTAGTTTTGAATATAGCTAATACCTAGTAGGGCATCAAATCCACTTAAGGTATGTTCAATGTTTAAGGCAGCAGGGATTTGGCCCAAAGCTCCAGCAACACTTGGATTGATGGTGGTTTTACCGTAATAACCCCAACCTACTTCACCAGTGAATCCATATAGATCATCTATCATGCTTAGTACACCCACAGCAAGTCGAACAGTATAACCTTGTTCATCTTCAGTTGAGGTAAGGGTGTTGTTTGAACCGACTATAGTGAAATTATATCCGTCAATTGAATTCTTTGTATAACCACCTTCAAGTGATGCAAAAGTAGAACAACAAGAATTAGAGTCACCCATACCACCGGCATGGACAAAAGAACTGGATAGGGCTGAAATTAAAGGGAACAGGATAAATTTTTTCATGATTTAGTAACTCATTCCATGTTTATTATTAGGTTTAAAACGTCAATAATTTAAATCAGTTAATAGGGAATTACCAGCAAAATTAGTGATTCAGTCAGATTCTTGAGAAATCGTAGTAATTTTTTTTATATTACTCTAGTATTTGCGTCTGTTGTAATTTGCCTTAGTAAGGAAACATGACTACATCGAATACTTCTTTTAGGACTTTAGGTGCAATATGTATCGGTAATGCAATGGAATGGTATGATTTTATGATTTATAACTTCATGTTGCTCTTTATTGCCCAAGCCTTTTTTCCAAGTCATCACCGTATTACTTCTCTATTGGCTACTATGGCCAGTTCTGGAGTAGCATTAGTAGTAAGACCTATAGGGGGGATTTTTTTAGGGATCTGGGCAGATAAACATGGACATCATAAAGCATTAATGCTGGTTTTTTACTTAATGGCCGCCGCAACCCTGTTAATTACCTTTACTCCATCCTTTGCCACAATGGGTTTGTTAGCCACTCTCGTAATTGTATTAGCACGCTTGCTGCAAGGTTTTGCCACTGGAGGTGAGTTTGGTATATCCAGCACTTTGTTAGTTACTTTATCCCCTCACGATAAAAAGGGGTTTTACACGTCCTTACAAATGGTTGGCCAGCTTTTGGCAATATTAATAGGTTCTTCAGCGTGCTTTATTTTAACAATCTATTGCTCCAATGAAACCTTATACCAATTTGCCTGGAGAATACCTTTTGCCTTCGGTTTGTTGATTCTACCTTTAGGATGGATTTTAAGACGTCGATTGCAACGTGAATTCATTTGGAAGAAAGAACAAAAGGAGTCAGGAAAATTAGTCTCTTTAATCAAGCAACAAAAACGTTCCTTGTTAATTGCCTTCAGCCTGGTAGCAGGATGCACTGGTTCGATTTATACCTTATTCAGCTATATGCCTACCTATAGTAAATTATATTTGGGTTTATCATTAACAGAGGCGTATTTAGGCCCAATGATCGGGATTCTGGTCAGTATTCTCACCATTCCTGTTTTTGGCGCACTCTCGGATAGAATAGGTCAAAAAATAGTTATGTTATGTTCTTTGGCTATTTATCTTGGATTAATTTATCCCTTGCTTTCCTTACTTAACCAACACCCTGGTTTAGGCATTCTTATTTCAGTTGAAAGTATTTTGGGTTTATGTATAGGTGCCTATTTTGGGGTCTTGACGTATACTGTGAGCTCATTATTTCCAAAATCCATACGTTCCACTTGTTTAGCAGTTAGTTATAATTCGGCAGTCATGTTGTTTGGTGGCTTTGCTCCATTCATTATCACTGCATTGATCGAATATACTAAAAGTCCTATGGTTTTTACTTATTATTTAATGACGACAGTCTCTATCAGTTTTCTAGGCGTTCTTTCCTATCAGGATGAGAAAGAGCCATTTGAGAACCAACCAGAACATCTTGCTGCAATTTAAAAGGTATTAATATGACGACTCTAGATTGGCTATATCAACTTATTTCTTTTGATACTACTTCACGAAACTCTAATTTATCACTGATTGAATATTTGGCGAATGGGTTAAATGAGTTCAAAGTCAATCCGCTCTTAATTCATGACAATAAAAAGCAGAAAGCTAATTTATTGGCCACTTTACCAGGAAAACAGGGGTGTTTGGAGGGTGGGGTAATTCTGTCTGGCCATACAGATGTCGTGCCTGTTGATGGTCAAATTTGGGATAGTGATCCTTTTCAAGCCGCTCTCAAAAATGACAAAGTGTATGGTCGCGGTGCCTGTGATATGAAGGGATTTATTGCTGTTGTGATGGCATTAATTCCTCGATTAAAAGAAATGAATCTTGATTTTCCAGTACATTTTGCATTTTCTTATGATGAGGAAATTGGTTGCCTTGGTGTACCTTCTCTTATTGATAAAATATTGGAACTTAATTATCAACCTCGTGCTTGCATAGTTGGTGAACCAACATTAATGCAACCTGTTGTTGGCCATAAAGGCAAATATTCTTATCGTTGCCAAATCCATGGTGTTGCCGCTCACTCTTCATTAACAAATCATGGGTGCAATGCGATTGAACATGCTGCAAATTTTATTAGTTATCTTCGAGGTATGGCTAATGAATTCAAAAAAGAGGGAAATCGGGATTTTTCTTATGATGTTCCTTATACAACACTGACTACCAATCTGATCAGAGGGGGTAATGCTTATAATACTATCCCAAGTCTGTGTGAGTTTGTTTTTGAATTTAGAAATCTGTCCGCAGATGGTTCTGAGGAGTTGGACCAGAAAATCATGTCTTATGTTAAGGAACAACTTGTACCCAATATGCACGACGATCATCCTGATTCTAATATTAACCTTGACACGATAGCAAAAGCTCCTGGATTAGATACACCTGTTACAGATCCACTTGTGAAGGCGGCACAAACTGTTTGTAGCAGTGATAAGCTGATGAAAGTGGCGTATGCTACAGAAGCAGGGTTATTTCAACAGGCTGAAATTCCAACAATTGTATGTGGTCCAGGCAGTATCGAGCAGGCCCATAGAGCCAATGAATATGTTGAGGTAGAGCAATTACGTCGATGTGAGGAGTTTATAATCAATTTGCTGCATTCTCAATTTCTGAACTCTTACCAGGTTGGTAAGTAAAAAATCACTGGTATTTGATGCTGATTTTACTAGAACTTTTACAAGCTATTCACAAAGATATGCACAGATTTTGTGGATAACCTAATTAGTCTATACTTGAGTCATTTTAAACAATAATCATTTATTATCAACAAGTTATTTAAATAAATGGTTTTTTTTAAGTCATTATTTTTAATAATGATTTTATTTTATCCACAATTTTTAAAACCGCTTATTTTGTGGGCTTTTGAGTACATTATTTTTATCCGGAATTTGTCCCAATTGTTTTAGATGGTTGTTAATTATAAATGGATATGATGAACAGAATGTGCGTATTCTATTGTAATTTGTTTTTCAGTTATTATAATGCTTTTTTTTTGTTCGCAAGAGAAATCAACGTGCCCAAATTTATCTTTGTTATTGGAGGAACCGGAACAGGGAAAACTACTGTTTCAGAAGAAATTAAATTAATAGCAGAGGCCCAACATTTAACTGTCACAGTCTTGAATTTAGATCATTATTATCTACCCAAGAGTATGTTAGAGCCCGGCAAGCCGAAAAATTATGACGTTCCTGAAGCGTTAGAGCAATCTTTGATTCAAAAGCATTTGCAAGATTTAGAGGCCGGAAAATCTATAGCAAGACCTACTTATGATATAAGAATTAGCGATAGGGTGGAGAGTGGAGAGGTGCAGGTTGATCCTGCCGATGTCATTATTGTTGAAGGTATTTTCGCTGGAGAGTATTCGTCCTCTTTACGAAAGCAAACGGAAAAACTTAAAATTTATTTACAGTCAAATCAAATAAATGACAATTATACGAGAAAAGAAGAAAGAGATATGGTTGAAAGGAAAAGATCATCAACTCATATTAATGCTGTGAAAAGAAATCAAATGGGGGGATTTTTTAGATATGTTGCTACCCATATGATTTCTTCGGATATTGTCATTGATAATCCTTGGCTGCCTCTGAAAAATAACCCTGGTACAGAGAAGGTTCCTTTGATTGTAGATAGTAAATTGACAAAATTAAATGGATTCTTATCTTCAACTGAGTGTGATTTTTTATATAAAATATAATTCAGCATGAAATTTTTGACCTTCAAGATTGCCGAGGGTCAATGTCAAATTCAATAATCAAAATAGAGTTATTTGTAATTTTAAAAAGTTAGTGATTCCTTATTGGAACTGTAAAGCTCTTCATGAAAGTCCACTAATTCATTATATAAGTCTTGTAATGCTTCTACGTTATAAAAGTTTGATTTCGCTTTTTTTATTAAATCCTCATAATCTTGCACAATGAAATAATAGTCATCTGAAAGATCAACCTCTTCAGAATGCTCATAACCTTTAATGTCGGCTAATAAATCTTCAATTTTTTCTTTAATTCTATCGAACTCTTCTTCTGTGCCAGATACTGGTGCTTGAGCTTCATTTTTATTCATCCATTGAATAATTAGATATAATGCTATGACACCAATAGGTATTAGTGCGATTAATCCTAAATAGCCTAAAGAATTTTGTGTGGATGAATTGGAATTGATTGAACATTCATTATTGTCAGATCCACAAGTAACCGTTGTATTGCCAGGAAGGGCAGCGAATAGTGGTTTATAAGCTTCTGGGGGAGGTGGAACAGAAGTGAATATATCAACTGTTGGTACAGGGGGTGGCATTATCTTGAATGGCTCGGGTGGTCGGGGAAGGGGGAGCCCTTTTAATTTATGTTGGATTTTCATCCAATCATGCATTGACCACATGAGCTTATTAAGTGCTTGAGTCTGTCCAGCAATTGCTTCGAAGGACGTTTCTTTTAATTTGGGTTGATTTAAATGGGTAACGACTTCATTAACCCGACTTTTTAAAGCGTTATTTGTTTTTTTGAGTTCGGAAGAACTAGAAGGAAATTGAGCAAGTGTGTCCTGATTTTTAATAAAAATCTTTAATTTCTCTTTTTCATTGGTTAGCCAATTTTTCCAGAAAGATAAATTTTGTTCTTCTTGTATTGCTTTATGGTATGCCTGGGTGTTCGCATCGATTATTTCTTCAATATGTTCTGATGAGGCATCAATAAAGCCATCAATTTGTGTCAGCAAGGATTGCATTTGATTTTTAAATTGATGAACAGTATAGACCTCTCCAGCCTGACCCAACAGATCCATGATTTCCTGGATGACTTTCTGAAATCGTTCCAGTTCGTTAAGATCGGAAACGGCTTTGGCATAATGATCAAGGATTTCGTCCTTCATAGAGATTAATTTGAAATGAGGGCAATCACTTAATTGCTCTTTAGTCAAATGGAGAATTGGAAGAGGATCTGCAACCAACTCATTGGATTTTTGGGCACAGTGTTTAGCAGCCTGTGTTGGATAAGAGGCAGAGTCACTGATTTTATCCAGTTCAAATTCGTAAGAGTGAGGATTTACCTGATTGGCATTCAAGGCATAATGCAAAATTCTATTCCGTTCACTGGATAGTTTTCTGATGTCTTTTGATAGTTCTCCCAATTTGTCTCTTAGCAGTTGAGTTTCCAGCATGTGGTCCAGATGCGGATGAATTTTAGTATCGACTGCTCTGCGAAAATTGGCTAAAAATAGACGGTCCGAGCCAACCAGAGGCGAAATATTTTTTTCGATGGTACGCAGATAACGGGTGACGAATTCAAGCTGATCTTTCACTTGTTGTATATTGTTGTTTTGACTTAGCCCTTTTAAGATGTTATTGACATCAAGAAGGACAAAATTCATAGGTTGGTTTAAATGCTCCGAAGGTAACTCACTATTTCTTAATAAAAGATAGTCACCTACTTTTTGCATTAGGTCATAAAGCTGAGGCCATTGGAGGCGTTGATTATCAATGGGTTGAACGTGGAAATCATCACGGCTTAATACATGTCTTGGTTTGTAGGCATTTGAATAAAACCAGGAATGTTCATAAAGATTAACCAATGCTTGGTCGTCGCTCGCAAACCAAGAGCTTGGATTATTAAGATAATCCGGATGAATCCCGGAGTTGGAACGAATTTTTAAAATCCACTCTCTTAAGTTTAACTCTTCTTCCGTATAGCAATTTTCAGAATGAATCCAAAAACGTCCTTTTTTAGGAAGCGGTATATATGAAGCTTCAAAATCCATCTTTTCCTTTCCCATACTTCTCACTCCTTGAGAAAGCAAAAAAAAACTTAAGGTAATTCCAGATGAACACTAGATTAGCAATAGCCTTTTTTGCTGCCGATTAATAATATCTGTAACCAACTGGGTAATTTTTCTTCCAATTAATTTGATAGCATTGTTTGGGGTATTATGCAATAGTTAATCAATTGATTTATTTTAAAACACTTTTAATTCATTCAATAAAGAAATTGGAACCCCCTTTTCTTTCACCTGTTCTTATTTTTTGATAAATTACAATTTTAATTTTAACGGATTGGTTATGCCTTCTTTTGATATTGTTTCTAAAATGAATGAAGTGGATTTGCGTAATGCAGTAGATAATGCAGTGCGTGAAGTAAGTACCAGATTTGATTTTCGAGGAGTTGAGGCCACTATTGAACTTAAAGAACTGACAGTTACTTTGCGTTCTGAATCTGATTTTCAAGTGAGGCAACTTGAGGATTTATTCCGGAATCATTGCTCAAAACGTAACCTCAGTACATCAGGAGTCGACATAGAAGATGAACCTGTGCACAGTGGAAAATTCTATACTCTTACCATGACTTTTAAACAAGGCATCGACCAACCTACTGCTAAAGAGATAGTGAAGTATATAAAAGACACTAAAGCCAAGGTCCAAACTTCTATCCAGGGGGATAAAGTGAGAGTGACTGGAAAAAAGCGTGATGATCTTCAGGAAACCATTGCTTTACTAAAAAAATCAAATATTGAATTGCCTTTGCAGTATGAAAATTTTCGTGATTAATTAATGTGAATTCGATATAAATGTCCTCAGGGAAAGCGGGGATGCATAGCATTTACAAGAACTTCACTCCCAAAGATCCAGTACATGGTTCTAATTAAAGTCTGTTATTGTTGATTAATGATATTACTTTTATATTTGATTTGGTTTTTCCGAACTTGGTATAAGCAATAGATGAGAATTCATCTGCTGTTAAGGGTTTACTTAGAAGAAAACCCTGACCAAAATGACATTTTCTTGATATCAGATATTTTAACTGAGGTATCGTTTCGATACCTTCAGCAACAATGCTCATTCCCAATTCGTTAGCTAATTTGATAATAATATCTATGATAACTACTTTTTCATGTTCATTATGTATATCGGATATAAAGCTTTTATCAATTTTTAAAGCGTCTATGGGGAGGGTGTTTAGTCGGTTCAGAGAAGAATATCCTTTGCCAAAATCATCCAGTGACAGTTTTATTCCTAATGACGAAATATCATTAAGTACTTTGGAAACCTGAATTTGATCACCCATTAAAATATTTTCAGTAATTTCAAGTTCCAGATACTCGGGAGGATATTGATATTCTTTGAGTATTTTTTCAAGAATGCCAAGAAAATGATGTTTAGTTAATTGAACCGGTGAGATATTAATTGAAAATGAAAGCATCTTGTTATATTGACTTGACCAGTGCATTATTTGTGCACTTGCTTTTTGGAGTACCCATTGCCCTAATTCAGCGATTAATCCCGTGCTTTCAGCAATAGGGATAAATTCTTCCGGGCACACATCACCCAATGCTTCATTATTCCATCGCAACAGAATTTCAGCACCAATAATTTCCATATTGGTTAGATTAAATTTAGGTTGGTAATAAAGTTGAAGTTCATCATACTGAAGGGCTTTTCGTAAATGAGACTCCAATTCGGATTCTCGATGTTGGAGATATCCAAGTTGTTCTGTATAAAATTGATAAGTATTTTTGCCAGAGTTTTTTGCTTTGTACAGTGCCAAGTCTGCTTTTCTTAATAACTCTTCTGTTGTGTTTCCATCACCTGGGAAAATTGATATTCCAATACTGACCGTTACAGTGATTAATTTTCCATTAATAGTATAGGGAGTGTTTAATTCATTTAAAATTCGTTCGGACAAGTGACGGGCACTGGAAGGAGATTTTGTATTTAAAGCGATCAAAGTAAATTCATCACCACCAACCCTGGATAAAAGATCACCTTTTCGAACCAATAAAACTAAACGGTGAGAAAATTGCTTTAAAAGTTCATCACCATGAAAGTGGCCAAAGGTGTCATTCGTGATTTTAAAATTATCCAAATCAATAAGTAACAAAGCCAGTGATGAATTGTTCCTCTCAGCGTTAGCAATGGATTTATCAAGTATTTCCTCGAATTCCCTGCGATTGAATAGGCCAGTCAAGGAATCATGAGATGCTAAATATTTCAACTCTTCTTGTTTTACTTTTATTTTCTTCTGTGCTTGTAAAACGGCTGAGTAAGAAAATACATAGTTTATGACGAAACAGGTGCAAGGAATAAAATAAACAACTACTTTGAGAAAATAGGCAATATTATAAGCACTGTCATAAGGAGTATTTGATAATAACATGATGTATATAGACAACACCACTTGGGTTGCCGACATGTAGAATATACTATCAGACAATATGCTTGGGAATGATGCATAAGTTTTAGGGTAAACAATAATCATTAGTATGAGGTAAATAAAGACAGATATCAGTTCAAAAGGCCTGGATAGATAAGAGTCCACATACCACATATCTGGGAGTTCAATGACTCCTGCTGCGTAATAAATAACCATAACAGCGGATAATACTAGAAAAGTGGTAAGCAGGATAAAGGTTCGTAAACTGACCGATTTGTCATCACTGGTATGCACCAGAAGAGTGAGTCCGATAATCAAGATCAATCCGCTGATGCTATTTGAAAAAACCCAAATTAAAGCATCAAGGTTGTTTTTTTCAACAAAATCCAATGCCAAACCATCAATGATCAAAGTATGAAGTGCTTCAACTGAGCCAGAAAATAATATTGCCAGGCCTATGATTAAAGCGATTCTATCATTACTCAATCGATATTGGGTGAATGCTAATAAGACAGTTACTGCTGCGAGAGAAAATCCAGACCATTGTAAAAGAGTTTGTCTAAAGTAACCCCGAATTTGAGACTCAATCAGTTGGGAACCTATTTCATTACCATGATTTAGCGTGATTGCCAAATTACTAAAATCCAAGCCCCAGTTTAATCCTATATAAGGAAGTCCTAATAACAAGATAATAATTAATACTAAAAATTGAGGTACACGCTTTAAGGTGGTTTCATTAAATACAAATGAATTATCCATTTTTTATACCTCAGAATCCATATTATTCAGGATAAGTTGGTAAAATTCCTATACTTTAAAATTAGCATAAAATATGCTTAATAGAGGGTTTTTGGAAAAATTGCTAATTTGTTATCTGATTTGATAGCAATGTATAGAATAAATATATAGACAGAGTAAATAACGAGTGTGGTGGATATGGAATACATTTCTACGGATATTTTGAATTAAAAGTAAAGGTTTTTACTGGATACTGTTCGAACCCACGAGGCTTAATTTTTCAACTTATTCTATAATTTCTGTTGTATAGCGCAATGCCCTCATTTCTGAAGACCAAAAAGTCTCTGTCAGTCCCATTTTTAATTTTAAGTGATTCATAAATTCGTCCTTCGTTTTAAGTGAGTCCCAAACTGAGGGTAAAAAGGTAGCTTGATACGGACCATAAGCTAATACCAGACCATCTATGCCGATTTGCAATTGTGATTTAAGTTCGTCTTCGTTATTAAAACACAGCGGGCTTAATGGGCTAATTAATGAAATTGCAAGAGATAACTCGTTGAGTTCAGATGGCTTTATTTTAGGGAAGCGGGGATCAGCAATAGCTGCCCGTATTGAATTGTAAATAACATTTTCAGCCAATTGTTCTTTAGCTATCAGGCTTCCCATACAACCTCTCAGTAATCCATTCTTTTTTAGAGTGATAAAGGTAGGGATACGTACCTGTAACAATTGATTATAATCCTTATAATCAATGGCTAATGCCTTATTTTCTTCTGTCTGCAACCGTATTGTTTCCTTCGCTATATATTTTAATTCATCAGCACAATGATCTGAAAAATTAAGTTTTTGGTAAAAATGATAGGCTGCATAACCTACTACTCTCTCTTTATCGCCAGCAGTGTCTCCGGAGTTACGTAAATCCAGTAAACGGCCATAAACGTGATTTTGGCGGGCAAAATATAAAAAACCACGTAATGGAAAATAACCACAAGCAGCATCATGATGTATTTCTTCACAATTTAGTGTATCTATAGAAATACACGTCTTTTGGTCTTCTCTTTGGGCTACATTATAAGGAAGATAATGACTTAAATCAGAACTGATAACTATAAGGGTATCATCACTTCCCCATATTTTCTCTAGTAGTTGAGCTACATCATTGGGATTTGTTTCCCCAATGACCAGGGGAAGTATTTTAAATTTGCGGAATATCATTTGACAGAAAGGGAGTTGCACCTCCAGGCAATGTTCGTTCTGATGAGCCTCAGGCAGAGAATAGACATAGGGTAAGTCTGAAATTTGAGTTAATAACTCTTTATCTTGCTCAATCTCTCCTAAAGGTGTAGAAAATTTATCGACAGGATCATAAGCGATACCTTTGAAGTATAATCTATGTGCAGGGCCTAATAGTACGATTTTGGTGATGGAATCCTTTTTATCACGCAGCGAAGCGTATGCAGAAGCTGCTATAGCTCCAGAATAGACATAACCAGCATGTGGAACCAATATTGCTTTTGGAATAGGCTTATGAACTGTAGCCTGATCCAATAAATCTTGTACTGTTTTCTTTAAAATTAAGGGATCCTGCGGGTAAAAATAACCTGCTACAGCAGGTTGGCGAACGCTCACAACAACACTCCCGAACAACTGCAGATACTATACTTATAAATATAGACCAAGTGTTGATTAGGAGCTATTTGATGTTTGATACTATTCCAACAAAATATTGGCATACGTTAGATGATGGACGTATTCAATGCGATGTATGTCCCCGTAATTGCAAATTGCGTGAAGGCCAGAGAGGATTGTGTTTTGTTCGTGCCAATCTGGATAATCAAATAAAATTAACTACCTATGGGCGTTCAAGTGGTTATTGCATAGACCCTATTGAAAAAAAACCATTGAACCACTTTTTGCCCGGGAGTCCTGTTTTATCCTTTGGAACTGCAGGGTGTAATCTGGCCTGTAAGTTTTGTCAGAATTGGGATATCAGTAAATCAAGAGATATCGATACATTGGCAGACGCTGCCATGCCTGAGGATATTGCAAGGGCTGCGCAAAGCTTAAACTGCCTAAGTGTGGCTTACACTTATAACGATCCAGTGATTTTTATGGAATACGCTATTGATGTTGCTAAGGAATGTCATAAGCTTGGTATTAATTCTGTAGCGGTATCTGCAGGATATATTAACCCGGAGCCACGTAAAGAACTGTATTCTTATATGGATGCTGCCAATATTGATTTAAAGTCCTTCAGTGAGGATTTTTATTACAAAATTACCGGTTCGCATTTACAACCGGTTTTGGATACTTTAGTTTATTTAAAAAAGGAAACCAAGGTATGGTTTGAAATTACTAATTTAGTAATTCCTGAAGAAAATGATTCTGATGCTGAATTGGAGGGTATGTCTGAATGGATTATGACTCACCTTGGGCCTGATGTTCCTTTGCATTTCTCAGCATTTCACCCTGATTGGAAAATGATGGACAAACCATCAACACCATTTATGACATTGCAAAGGGCAAGAGAAATAGCTCTTAAGGCCGGTTTGCATTATGTTTATACAGGAAATGTTCATGATACAGTCGGAAGCAGTACCTATTGTCCTAATTGTAAGCTACCGGTCATTGTAAGGGATTGGTATCAAATATTGGATTATCGTTTGGATGATACAGGACATTGCTCAAATTGCCAAACCAAGATAGCCGGAGTGTTTAAGGGAAAAGTTGGTCATTGGGGACCAAGAAGAGTAATGGTTAAATTAGGTGGTTCTTAATCTTCCCATAAGGAATCATCAGTATTATATGCCATATTTTTAAGTATGGTGAATCAATATGAAATTTAAAGACTCTCGATTGGAAGAACGCTATAATGTGATGTGGAATAAATTCGCGGTTCCTGCTGATGTTCAAATAAGACAATTATTTGGTGCCAAGGGCTTTTTTAGTGAACAACAACCAAATTATTATCAGTTGCTTTCGAACTATACACACGCAGCAAAAAATATTGTTGCCAATTTAAGACGTCAGTCTTCAATGTTTGAGGATCAAGACTATGTTAATGATTACTTGATCTCTACTTTAAGCTCAATCTATAACGATTTTTCTCAATACAGGCCAAGACTTTCAGGTCGTTATGATGTGCAATCAGATTGTGTGAAACTGATTGATGAAACAATGGAATGGGCTAAATCTTTTGGTTTCGATATGGAAAAAACTATAGAGTCTGATGAGGACTCAGCACTTCATTTTACTTATTAAGTCAATTCATTGACTATTTATCATTTTCATAAATGATTTTGTATCGTAGACCTTATTAGCGAAGCGTAATGCGGATGAGTCCATAATATCTATTACGGTTTCACCTAATAAGGGCTACATACTGTCTGCTCAGCAGTATCCTGAAAAAGTGTTGTCTTCAACTACCATTACCAACGTTACCACCCATTGTTTGTGCTATAATTGAACAATGATTGCAGGGAGGTATGATGAAACAATTAGTTGGTATTGGACTGTCCATATTACTTCTGACTTCTCCTTTATCAGCCCTGGATTTTGATACTTATCGTAGTTCTCAAAAACAGTTCAATTTACAAGATAAAGCTGAACAGGGTGATGCTCAAGCTCAGTTTGAGTTGGGACTACAATATGAAAAGGGCGATGGTATAAAAAAAGATCTAAAAAAAGCAGCTTATTGGTATCAGAAAGCCGCAGAGCAAGGACAACCTGAAGCGCAGAACAATCTTGGGGTTTTGTATCTTAAGGGAGAAGGTGTACCTCAAAATAGTAAACAAGCTATGCATTGGTTCAAAAAGGCTGCCGAGCAAGGCTTGGCAATTGGTCAAAATAATATTGGTATTTTATATGAAAATGGTTTGGGTGTTGAAAAAGACCTTAAACAAGCTTTTCTTTGGTACGAGAAGGCTGCTGAAGGTGGAAATTCCGATGGGCAATATAATCTTGCGGTTATGTATATGTATGGTAATGGCATTCCGAAAGATATCAAGAAAGCAATTCATTGGTATAGCAAAGCAGCAGAACAAGGGGATCTCGATGCTCAAAATAACCTTGGTGTGCTTTATGAACGAGGGGAAGATATTCCAAGAGATTTAAAAGCAGCCATTAGTTGGTATACCAGAGCTGCCAATGAAGGCTCACTGATTGCTCAAACTAATCTTGGTGTTTTGTATATGACTGGTGACCCCTCAATTCAAGACAGTAAGAAAGCCATTTATTGGTATGAAAAAGCGGCTTCGCAAGGTGGGACAAAAGCACAAAATAATCTTGGTTATATTTATGAACAAGGCGTTGGTACGGAAAAAGATATGAAAAAGGCCATCTATTGGTATGAAAAAGCAGCAGAGAATGGGTTTGTCTTGGCTCAAAATAATTTAGGTGTTTTGTATTCCAATGATGGTGACCTGCAAGATTACAAAAAAGCCTATTCATGGTTTAAAAAGGCGGCAAATCAGGGATTTGCCGAAGCACAAAATAACATCGGTTTAATGTATATGAAAGGACAGGGCTTGCCAGTTAATTTTCACGAAGCAGTATCCTGGTATCACAAAGCAGCAGATCAGGGGTTGCCTTTGGCGCAGCATAATCTGGCCATCATGTACATGAAGGGCTTGGGTGTCAAGAAAGATAACAGGCAAGCTATTCAATGGTACAAAAAAGCTGCTGAACAAGGCCTGGATTTGGCGCAAAATAATTTGGCTGTCATGTATATTCGTGGCGAAGGGACTAAAAGAGACTTTAAAAAAGCTTTGTATTGGTACCAAAAAGCAGCAGAGCAGGAATTGGATTTAGCTCAAATTAATTTGGGTATGATGTATCTTGATGGTATAGGTGTCAACAAAGACTTGACTAAGGCAAAATACTGGATTGGGAAAGCGAAAGATAGTGGTTCTCAAGACGCTCTTACGATATGGAATGAAAATAAGTTATGGAAATATTAAGGTGGGTACGACAATACATGAGTTGTGTAAAATAGCCAAGTCTGGTTATATAATTAAAGTAAGCTGAATAATCTAATGGATTAGTAAAAAATGCCTACTGCTCGCCAAATCAAAAATCCAGAGGTAAGACAATGGCGAATATTGTTGGTATACAATACCTACAGGATAGTAAGTATTTTTCTATTTTTAGGTATATATTATTTCAGCTATAACGATAAACTCTATCCTTTATTGTTTTTCTGCATAGCATCCGGCTACTTGGTTTTCGCTTTGATTTTTCTTTATTTTTGGTATAAACGAATATTAAGTTTCGATAAGCAGGTGTTTTTATCGGGAACAATTGACGTCATAGCTGTTTCCAGCATGTTAAGCATCATAGGGAATTTACAATCCGGATATGGAATTTTATTAAATGTCACTATCGCGGCTTTGAGTATTTTAGTACCGGGTCGATTAGCCATCTATTTTGCTTCATTAGCCAGTTGTTTGTTGTTATGCGGTAATGCATTGCAATTTTTTATTTATAATCAAAAAGATTTAAGTACTTTCTTTTATAGTGGTATCTATGGGGCTGGTTTTTTTGCTACGGCCATAACGGCATGGTATTTGTCTAATTGGGTTAGAATGTCTGAGAATCTGGCCAGACATCGTAGTTATGAGCTCGCTGGAATGCAAAAACTTAATGAATACATTGTTGAACGACTGCATTCAGGTATTATTTATGTTGATGAAGGTAAACAGATTAAGTTAATGAATTCTGCAACTCGTCAATTTTTTAATTTGAGTAAACATCATTCAATTCAAAATTTAAACCAATTATCAGATTTGCTTGTAACAAAATTTGATGGTTTTCTGTCAAAAACCAAGCAGAATGAGCGTCTTGCTCAAACAATTATTGAAGACCCCTATCTGAGAGTGCATTTTTTTTCTACGTCTGTTGCAAATAAACCTGAGGTACTCATTATTTTGGAAGATATGACTTATATTGCTCAGCAGGCACAACAACTTAAATTAGCAGCATTGGGACGCTTTTCAGCGAGTATAGCTCATGAATTACGTAATCCTTTAGGAGCAATTGCTCATGCTGTTCAGTTATTTGGTGATAATGAGCATTTGGATGAAGAGAATGCCCGCTTAAAGCAATTAATAATTAATAATTGTGAGCGAATGAATACAGTGATTAAAAATGTATTACAACTCTCAAGACGTCAACAATCTCAACCACAGGTTAATGATCTTGCAACATTTTTAGAGCGATTTAAGCAAGATTTTTCTCACAGTAAGCATTGTGATCTTATGATAAAGTTACCTAAAAATAAGCAGTTATCTGTTGTTTTTGATAAAAGTCAGTTAGAACAGATTTTGGTTATTTTGTGTGAAAATGCTATTCAGCATGGGCGAGATCCGGAAGGTAATGTGAATATAGTAATTGCTGCTAAATCTTCTTTGAATAAAATAACGTTGACAGTAGGTGATTCAGGGCCAGGGATACCTCCAGAGCATAGAGATAACATATTTGAACCCTTCTTTACTACCTTGAGAAGCGGGACTGGGATGGGGCTGTTTATTGCCCGGGATTTATGCGAAATTAATCAAGCCAGACTAAATTTGGTAAAATCAAACAAGGGATGTTGTTTTGCAATCACTGTTAATCCATCGGATGAGCTTTTAATATGAACAAAAGCAAAGTGCTTATTATAGACGATGAACCAGACATCAGAGAGTTATTAACTCTTACTTTGTCGCGCATGGGGTTAAGCTGTGATGCAGTCCCTGATTTTAGGAGCGGTATAGAATACATAAAACAACATTATTATTCTCTGGTTTTAACTGATATGCGTTTACCTGATGGGGATGGCATAGAAATTGTTAAATTTATTCAAAAATACAAACCACAATTGCCCGTCGCTGTAATTACTGCGTATGGAAATGTCGAGGGTGCTGTAAATACTTTAAAAGCTGGTGCATTTGATTATGTTTCTAAACCTGTTGACTTAAAGATGCTCAGAGATCTTGTCAAGACGGCGTTATCTATGCAAAATTCAACTACTGAGATACCTGATGAAGGACTATTAGTTGGCGAGAGCAAGGTAATGAAACACCTTCGCGATAGCATCCATAAATTAGCCCGAAGTCAGGCACCAGTCTTTATTCAAGGGGATTCCGGGGTTGGAAAAGAGCTTGTTGCTCAGTTGATCCATGCTAATGGCCCCAGAAAAGACAAACCTTTTATTCCCGTCAATTGCGGTGCTATACCCGGTGAGTTGATGGAGTCAGAGTTTTTTGGCCATAAAAAGGGGAGCTTTACTGGCGCAATTTCTGACAAAACAGGGTTATTTGTCGCTGCTCACGGCGGAACTTTGTTTCTTGATGAAATTGCCGAACTCCCTCTTGCTATGCAGGTTAAGTTGTTGCGTGCCATTCAGGAAAAAGCGATTAAACCAATAGGCGAATTGTATGAAATTCCCGTTGATGTGCGTATTTTAAGTGCAAGTCATAAAAATTTGCTGGACGAGATTAATGCAGGGGGGTTCCGTCAAGATTTGTACTATCGTGTTAATGTGATTGAATTGCGTGTTCCAACTTTAATAGAAAGACTTTCCGATATTCCTTGTCTCTCTGAAGCAATATTAAAAAAACTATGTAAAAATCAAAATAGACCTCAAGTCAGAATAAATCCGGCTTGTTTTGAAATTCTAAGTAACTACCATTTTCCAGGAAATGTCAGAGAATTGGAGAATATTCTTGAGCGTGCATTGGCTATGTGTGAGGGAGATGTCATTAACCCAGGTGACTTGCATTTGCCTAGTTCTCATACTACGCATACTACTGTCACTCCTGCTCCATCAGCCAACCTCACAGGATATTTGTTGGATCAGGAAAAAGAGATAATTCTTGATGCTCTTGAAAAAACAAAATGGAACAGAACCGCTGCTGCACGATTATTGGGTGTTAGTTTCAGGACATTACGTTATAGATTAAAAAAATTAGGGCTTGATTAGAAAGGAGGAATCATACTTTGACTATATTGGGATATTTGTATCCTTCCTGCGCAGGAGAGAATCTATCTTATAGGATAGAGCAGTCCTTTCTGTGGGAATGACACAAACATGAGCAAATTAGTATAATATAACAATATAACAGTCTACCCAAAATGGGTGTTCTTGCCCTGGCTTGATGATCAGAGCCTGTTGACAATTCAATTTATAATGTACTCTAAAACGCCCGCAAAATTATTCTTTATTAAGAATTGAAATCCGCTAATCCTTAGTCTAAGGTTATATAACGCGATGAACACTTGTTCAAAGCGAAATGATATAATTGATTAAAATTAAGGAATATGCAATGAACTCATGGAATAGTGTTGTTTTCTTAAAAACTAAAAATGCTTGGTCAGATTCTTCTTCCATAGCAAGGATGAATGGTGTTCAAAGTCTTTGGTCTACCTCAGGAGACTGGGACTGGTGTATAAAACTTGATTCTAAGCATTCTAGCCCCGAAGAAACTGCTTTATTTGTTAAAAATTTAAGAAATGCTGATTGGGTTGCAGATACTAAAACCAGTTGGTGGAAAGAAGTCGCCGTAAAATAAGCAGATTGTATAATAGCTGGGGGAGATTATAGTTGTTCTTTAATTATAATTTCCCACTTGGCTATAAGTGACTCCACGATAAATGTTTTTACCACTTCAATTTATACAAACCTGGATGTATCGCCTCTCGATTCAAGTTTTATTTCCATCCGGCTAAACTAAGGGGCGATAAAGAGATGCATATCGAGAAGTGGGAGATATTCCTGCTGCTTCACCTCTTCCGCCTGCTATTTCAGACAAATCCCTAAGATTTAACTTGTTATTGCCTGGAGCTTTTTGGGCAATCAATGCTAATACTGAATCCGGCACTGACATGGCTTCCTTTTCATTCTCTACCAATTGAAGAGTAATTTCGGGCTTAAGTTTTATACCCACTACAGCCAGACTCTCAGTTGGATTTTTTCCAGGCTTTCCAGTCGACCCGGTTTAGGTTGTCCATAAAATCTTTCTCAGGCATATCGTATAATCTGATAATTTGCATTCAGAAGTTATAGCGAAATCTCCAAAACCATCAAATAAAGTATAGTATGGCGATCATATTGTTTAATTAATTGGTAAAATGCTGGTTGACTTACTCAATTTTAGTTATCTGAAAGATTAATATGCTCTCTGTCTTGGTTTAGATATTCGTGATTTCTGTTTGGCCTCTTAGCACTTTTTGATACACGCTTTCAATTGTTCTACCATTCCATACATAGCTAAAATGTGCCCCTTGCTGGCATTTGTTAATAATGTTTGGTTTAAACAAAGCAAAATTAACTCCCTGAGTTCTTACTGAATGATAAATCAATCCATCTTTTTGATTTTGTTTTATTTGTGCTCCCAACTCCTGACTGATTCGGTAATCATTTTTGGCATAAAGAGGATCGGATTGTTTATTTAAAAGGGTTAAATCAAATAATTCAGCACTAAAATCCGCGATTAGGCTGCGCATATCTAATTCTTGAGCGGGTTCATTGGTATAGGATAGGAATTGTTCCTTATGATATATGGTTTCAGCGATTGCCGTAGAAATGGAGTCGGAAGCATAATATACGCCATAATCCCCATTGGAAAATCGACTGCCATCGGGGTTAATATGAGTAAAAGCGGCCATGATATAACCACACCCCGGTACTGCGTATACGCGTTGATCCTTTGGTACTAAATCAATTTGACCAATTTCATCCTGAATTCTGGGGTTTGTAATCATCTGTACCGTGTATAGTGCTTCAAATTCATCGGCATTGGCTACATCTTCAAATAAATGAATAGGAGGAAATTGGGAAGGGATGAGGCGAAAACAGCGTTGTTTGTCGAAGTATATTCTGTTTAAGGAATCCATTGAGATCATTACGCTTTTCCACCACGTTCTGCGTTAAGTCTACTGGCAACAGCCCATAAGTCAACAACACGTCCTTGCATCATAATATCCATAGCTGATCGGCCATTATAAAAGGGGGCTTTATTGGGTTTTCTTACCCATTGATAAACAGATTCCTGATTGGAAAATAAAACTCGTAAAGCAGCATGAATATTTAATATATATGAGATACGCTCAATCAAATCATGACTGAAAGAAGCCTGCTCCGGGGAATTTTTATATTTAAACCAGGTTGAGCGCTTTAAACCAAGCAGTGTGAGGGCTTCTTCTGTTGTACAGTTCCATTTATCAAATATGTTTAAAATTACTTTAAACGCCGTTTGAACGTGGTTCCTGGTTAAATTATTATAGGTTTGTATAGGAATCATGACGAATTCCATTTTGTTAGATCATAGTCTAAATATAGACTATATTTTAAAATAAGTCTATATTTGGACTAATTTTCTACCATAAATTGTATTTCATCAATTTTTGCTGAAATTCTTGCTGATAAATAGGGATCTTTTTTAGCCAGTTTCTGTGCTACCTTTAATTGAGCAATAGCGCCTCTTTTTTGTCCTTCAAGCAGTAAACATTGCGCCTGGGTAAAATAAGCATAACTTTTATGATGGGATTCAGCTTGCGCTCTGGCCAGTTCTCTGCAAAGAGGTAAATCTTCCTTATATTGTCTACTGCCTTTTAGAAGAATGGAAGTTGCTTTTTCAGGTTGATTAGCACTCAGTAACCCTTGAGCATACGCCATTAAAGTAGCATAGTTATCAGGAAAGTTATTTTGTAACTCGGCAAGACGACCAAGTGCCGATTGATATTGTAATAAGCCTAATTCTGCTTGAGACATGGCTATCTGAAAATAGAGATTGCTATTATCTTGACTTAATAAGGGTCTTATCTTGTCTACCGCTTTCTGAAAATTATTATTATTTAGCAAAGCGAGAACATAGCCATATTGACAGGCAGTACTCGAATTTTTTTTATGGCAATGGTGTTCATAATAGTCGAGAATTTGTTTGTTGTTGGAAGCCACGGAAACTCTGATTAATTCTTTGAATAATGTATAATCCAGAGAATCAGTGTATTGCTTTTTCGGTAAATGAGTAGTTCGGCTTTCTGCCTCTGCTATTCTATCAGCATCGAGAGGATGGGTGCGAAGTATTGCAGGAATATTGGCAGTGTAATAGTAGCGAGAATTTTCTTGCATCTTATTAAAAAATGCTGCCATCCCTTTAGGATTGAACCCTGCCTTGATAAGCATATCGATACCAATTCTATCCGCTTCCTTTTCTTTGGATCGCGTAAAATTGATATTGTCCTGGGAAAAGCCTGAAATAGAAGCCATCATAGCACCCATACCAACCGTTGGATTTAGAACTCCCAAAGCTGCTGAAGCCAGAATGGATGCTAATAATGGAATACGCATCTGTTTTTGGTGTTCTATGATGCTATAAAGGTGATGTAAGCGAACATGTGCAATTTCATGAGCCATTACTGCAGCAAGTTCACTTTCATTGCTGGTGGTTAAAATAAGTTGGGTATTGATGCCAATGTATCCCCCTGGGCCGGCAAACGCATTGATTTCTTTTGACTTAACAATAAAAAAGTATGGAGTTTTGATGCGGCCATAAAGTGCAAGTTTCTTGCCTATGTGGTTTATGTATTGACTGGCCAATGGATTGCGTTCTACGCTATCCGATTGATTAATAAGTTGAATGAACTCTCGTTCTAATTGTTCAAGTTCTTTGGTTGTATAAGGTGACAAACTTCCTATATTGGATGCCTGCGCCAAAAAGCAGATCATGATCCCCAAGCCCCAATGAAGCAATTTGGACAATGTGCTTTGTGTCCTTAGCTTATAATTTAAATTCAATTTAATCATTAGGCTACTCAATATTTGAATAATTTGTTATCATTCGACCACATTTAAAAGGTGGTTAATCTATGCACGAACAGTTTCTGCTTGCAGCACTTGAACAAGCCAAACTGGGGAGAGGCTTTTGTGCCCCCAATCCCAGCGTTGGGGCGGTTGCTGTGCAAAATGGCAATATTATAGCACAGGCATGGCATAGAGGTGCAGGTACCCCACATGCAGAACAATTATTGTTATCACAAATCACACCTCAAACACCAGGGGTGAAGCTCTATGTCACGCTTGAGCCATGTAATCATTGGGGCAAGACGCCACCTTGTGTTGATGCTATTATTCGCCATGGCATAGAAGAAGTTATTTTTTCCTATTTTGATCCAAATCCTATTGTTGCCAAAAATAACACCACAGCACAGTTGCATGAACATGGAATACAAGTCACACATGTTCCTATGACTATAATCGATGAGTTCTATAAAAGCTATGCTTATTGGACTGTGACACATAAACCAAGAGTCACCGTCAAAATAGCACAAACTTTAGATGGTAAAATCGGGCGAGCTGTGGGAGAGCGTGTGGTTTTGTCTAATAGATTATGTGAACAGTTTACTCATCAAATGCGTGCTGCTAGCGATGTGATATTAACAAGTGCCAAGACAATCCGGCGAGATAACCCGAGAATGAACGTCAGGTTAGAGGAGCAGGAGATAGCAAAACCAGTCGCAATTATTGATCGCAATTTAGATTTGGCTGATGACGCTAAGATTTTTTCAACAGCTAAACATTGCCATATTTACCATCAAACACAGGCAAACCAGGATAAAATTTATCCTAATAGCACTCATTGCGCTATTTCATTGAAAAATGATTTTATGGATTTAAACGCTATAATTACTCATCTTGGTGAATTGGGCTACCATGACGTATGGGTCGAAGCTGGTGGGGCTATTTTTTCTACATTGCATCTGGAAGGATTGGTACACAGAACGTATTTGTATATAGTCCCTGACAGTTTGGGACATCAGGCCATATCAGCTTATCAACAGCATGGGATTTTCAAAAAAGCTCATACAGTGAGTTGGAAGGCTATGGGAGACAATATGATAGCATGTCTGGATTGGCAGGAGGATGAGTGTTTACTGGATTGATAGAAACTACTGGTAAAGTATTAATAAATAGTAAGCGAGAGAATTCCAATCGTTTAGTTATTTCTTCAGCTTTTGAGGGATTGAAACCCGGTGAAAGTATTGCCGTGAATGGTGTTTGTTTAACGCTGTTACCATCGGATTCAAATGATTTGAGTTTTGATATTTCGCCTGAAACTCTGGATGTTACCACATTAGCTGATTTGTCATCTGGGGATGCAGTTAACCTGGAGAGAGCCATGTTGGCATCCACAAGATTTGGTGGACATTATGTATCTGGCCATGTGGATACCAAGGCCAAGGTTAAATCCATTCACTCCATAAATGAGTTCATTGCAATGGACTTAGGGGGTTTTACTCAAGACCATATGTTTTATCTGATCCCAAAAGGCAGCATCACAGTAAACGGGGTAAGTTTGACCATAAATTCAATGTTAGAACAAACCATTGGGTTAATGTTGGTACCACACACACTATTGATGACTAATATGGGATCGTTGAGAGTTGGTCAGCAAGTAAATATAGAATTTGATTATCTTACCCGTATTGTAGCCCATCAGTTGCAAATTGCCGGGAAATTGAACCATGAGGTAGAGTCATGAAACATTCATTAGCAACAATAGAACAGGCAGTGGAAACACTTAAAGCCGGTAAAATGATTATTCTAATGGATGATGAAGATCGAGAAAATGAAGGGGATTTGGTGATTGCTGCAGAGCATGCGACTCCTGAAGCAATTAATTTTATGTCTCGTTTTGGATGCGGCTTAATTTGTCTACCTATGGCAGAAGAACTAGTAGATAAAATTCAATTACCTATGATGGCACAAAATAACAAGTCACCTTATGGAACGGCATTTACTGTTTCAATTGAGGCTGCTCATGGTGTCTCCACTGGTATATCAGCGCGCGACAGAGCTCAAACAATTAAAGTAGCAATTGATCCAAAAAGCGGACCGTCAGATATTATTTCTCCTGGCCATGTTTTTCCATTACGTGCCAGAAAAAAAGGCGTACTGGAAAGAGTAGGGCAAACAGAAGGCAGTGTTGATTTGGTAAAAATGGCTGGATTAACACCGGCAGCAGTGATTTGTGAAATCATTAATGAAGATGGAACAATGAGCAGGCAAGAGGAGCTGATTCCTTTTTCTAAAAAACATCAAATACCTATAGTGACCATTAGGGACTTAATAGATTACAGAATTCGCCATGAGAATCTTGTGAATGCTGTGGCCACTACTCGTATTCCTTTAGAAGAGAATGGCGTCTTTACTATGACCGTTTTTGATAATCAAATAGATTCCGCCGAACATTTTGCTTTGGTTAAGCCCCCTTTATATGGGAATCAAGTGCCTTTGGTTCGAATTCACTCAGAATGTATCACCGGTGATGTTTTTGGTTCTAGAAAATGTGATTGCGGAAAGCAGCTGGAGTCGTCCTTGTCCCAAATTGGAGCTGAAGGTGGCATATTGATTTATTTACGCCAGGAAGGCCGTGGAATAGGGTTGGCAAATAAATTGAAAGCTTATTCTTTACAAGAGCAAGGCCTTGATACGGTGGAGGCTAATCTTAAGCTGGGATTACCGGCGGATGACAGAGATTATGCGGTTGCCTACCAAATACTTAAATATTTTGGAGTCGAGGCATTAAGGATGTTAACTAATAATCCTTCAAAAATTGCATCTCTCGAGCGTTATGGAATGAAGGTCACTCAACGTGTTCCTTTGGAAGTAGAGCCTTCCAATGAAAATCGTGGTTATTTAAAAACCAAAAAAAACAAGCTGGGACATTTATTAGCCATAGATTAGGACAATAAAGATGAAAGAAATAAAAACAATTATTGATGATAATAATACAACGTTTCCAATAGCTGTAGTTGTGAGTACTTTTAATGATTTGATAACTTCTGCATTAAAAAAAGGTGCATTAGAGAGGCTTGAAGAACTAGGTTTTAAATCGGATGAAATCACTTTGGTTGAAGTTCCTGGTGCTGTGGAAATTCCTTTGGTTGCGCAACTATTAGCTAAAAAAAGGCAAGCCGAGGTCATTGTTGCACTTGGTGCAGTCATTCGCGGTGAAACTTCTCATTATGATTATGTTTGTGATCAGGTCAGTCAGGGATGTCTAAGGGTCATGTTGGATTACAACATACCAGTTATCTTTGGAGTATTGACCACCGAAAATGAAAAACAAGCTTTGGACAGAGTGGGTGGTGAACATGGGCATAAGGGACGAGATGCGATAGATTGTGCTGTTTCTATGTATTCCATTAAGCAGCAATTGCAATAGTTCTATTAATTTTCTTCAAATTTCTGTTATTTATATTTTCATTTTGATAGAATTAAATCCCGTTTACATGCAAATTAAATTGAACACCAAACTGGTGGATTCGGCATTTTGAGCGGGGCCTAAAAAAATGACAAAATATATTTTTATTACTGGCGGAGTTGTGTCTTCTTTAGGGAAGGGCATAGCGGCCGCATCTCTTGCAGCTATTCTTGAGGCTCGCGGTCTTCGTGTGACGTTGATAAAGCTTGATCCCTACATTAATGTTGATCCTGGAACCATGAGTCCATTTCAACATGGAGAAGTTTTTGTGACCAATGATGGAGCGGAAACGGATTTAGACCTGGGGCATTATGAGCGTTTTGTTAAAACGACAATGACTAAGCGCAATAATTTTACATCGGGCAAAATTTACGAAAATGTGATTAAGAAAGAAAGAAAAGGGGATTATCTTGGTGGAACAGTACAGGTGATTCCTCATATTACTAACGAAATAAAACGTTGTATTAAATTAGGTGCTGATGCCTTTGATGTGGCTATGGTTGAAATTGGAGGAACCGTTGGAGATATTGAATCTTTGCCTTTTCTTGAAGCAATTAGGCAAATGCGTATTGAATTAGGTTCACAACGAGCAATATTTATTCATCTTACTCTGGTTCCTTACATACCCACTTCCGGAGAAACCAAAACCAAACCAACTCAACACTCTGTGAAAGAATTACGTTCCATTGGTATTCAACCTGATGTGCTGATTTGTCGTTCGGAAAAACCATTATCTATGTCTGATAGGGCCAAGATCGCATTGTTTACCAATGTTGAAAAAGAGGCAGTGATTTCTCTTGAGGATGCAAAAAGTATTTATCAAATACCTATGATTTTACATGCCCAGCATTTGGATGAAATTGTGGTCAAGAAATTGAGTCTGGAAGCGAAGCAAGCTGATTTGAGTGAGTGGCAAAGAGTAGTCGATATGCAAGCAGTTCAAACCATGATGGTAAAAATAGCCATGGTGGGTAAGTATACTGAATTGAATGATGCCTATAAATCGATTAATGAGGCTCTATTGCATGCCGGAATTCATACTCAAACAAAAGTAGAAATTGTTTATTTTGATGCTGAATTAATAGAAAAACATGGAGCCTTATTGCTTGAGTCCGTTGATGCTATTCTTGTACCTGGTGGTTTTGGTGAAAGAGGAGTGGAGGGAAAAATTAAGGCTATTGAATACGCTCGTGAACATAAAATTCCTTTCCTGGGGATATGCCTTGGGATGCAAACTGCTGTGATTGAATTTGCCAGAAATGTGGTAGGTTTAGCGGGCGCTAATTCAACCGAATTTAATAAAGAAACATTGTATCCAGTACTCGGTTTGATCAATGAGTGGATGGATGCTGATGGTAGTAAGCAGCTTCGGGACGAAAACACCGATTTGGGTGGAACCATGCGTCTGGGAGGGCAATATTGTCATCTGGAAGAAGGGACTCTTGCAAGAAAGGTTTATGGTAAGCCACAAATCATAGAGCGTCATCGTCATCGATATGAAGTCAATAACAAGTATGTTGATAGTCTGGTGAAACATGGTTTAATTATTTCAGGTCGCTCAGCAGATAATACATTAGTCGAGATGATCGAATTAGCAGATCATCCCTGGTTCTTAGCCTGTCAATTTCACCCTGAATTCACATCAAACCCCAGAGATAGCCATCCTCTTTTTAAAGAGTTTGTTCTTGCTGCTCGCATTCATCATCAAGAAAAGGACAAAAAATGAGATTATGTGGTTTTGAAGTAGGTCTGGATAAACCTTTATTTTTGATCGCTGGTCCCTGTGTTATTGAAAGCGAAGAATTGGCTTTAGAAACGGCAGGTTATTTAAAGGAAATGTGCGGCCAATTGAATATTCCCTTTATTTATAAGTCTTCTTTTGATAAAGCGAATCGCTCATCCATTTCCAGTTACAGAGGACCTGGATTTGAAAAAGGGTTATTGATTCTTGAAAAAGTCAAATCACAAATAGGTGTCCCTGTCTTGACTGATGTTCATGAGGATACGCCTTTATTTGAAGTATCCAGTGTCGTTGATGTATTACAAACACCGGCCTTTTTATGCCGACAAACCAATTTTATCCAAAAAGTCGCTGCAATGAATAAGCCCGTTAATATTAAAAAAGGGCAATTTCTCGCTCCTTGGGAAATGAAGCATGTGATTACTAAAGCAAAGGCAGAAGGTAATGATCAGATTATGGCTTGTGAGCGTGGTGTAAGCTTTGGCTATAATAATTTGGTTTCTGATATGCGTTCTCTGGTCATTATGCGGGAAACAGGTTGTCCTGTGGTTTATGATGCGACACATTCCGTGCAATTACCTGGGGGCAATAATGGTGTATCTGGTGGACAAAGGGAGTTTATCCCAGCCCTGGCAAGAGCGGCAGTTGCTGTGGGCATCGCGGGATTATTCATGGAAACGCACCCTGATCCAGATAAAGCATTGAGCGATGGTCCAAACAGTTGGCCATTAGGTAAAATGAAACGGCTTTTGGAATCATTGAAAGCAACGGATGAAGTGTATAAAAAGCATAATGATGACTTTTAATTAAATGGTTATTTGTAGCCCGTGTGAAACGGAGTGTAACACGGGATAAACCTCCTTCTAAGCGTGGGAGATCGATTTTTCCCAGGCTATGAACTTATTTAGTTTATTTTATTTTAAACAATCCATATGAGTAATTTTCACCCGAACGGCGCGTAATATTTTCTTAATAAATAAAATATATAATGAGTTATATCGTCAAGTTTGGGGTAAATTATGCCTGGTATTAAAAAATTTAATTTAACATATCGACAAATCCCCAAAGTATTCTCATTGCCTGAAAGTATATTTTTAGAGAAATCTTCTGAATTAATTCCTGAGGAAGTTTGGAAACAGACTGAAACACAGAAAAAAGTTGTTGCCAAAACGATTGAGCAAATTGATAAGGATCTTGAAAGAACTTGTTATGTGGATTTTGATGGACTGACTACCTCACAATTAAAATCCGATTGGTTAACGACCAATCCACAGGGCGAAATGGAATTATCAGAAGGGGTTTATCCCTCTTTTGCACAAGGAGATAACACAGGCGCTGCGCTAGGCGAAATTCTTCAAACCACACATTTTTCGCTGCCTTTGTCTGAAAAAGATCCTCAAGCTTTTATTGAAGTGACAAGAGATACTACAAAAATTTGTTTTTCTTATAGGAATTCAGATGGTCAACCTGCTGGGTTTTCTCTCGTAGCGGCCCCAAATGGTGATAGCGAGGGAAAACACAAAGGTTGGATTATTTCAGTTATCCAAAATACTGTTGGTAACTATAAGGACAGGAAAGTGTCCGTTTTAGCCTCTCCTAATTATGTTGTTTCTCAAGCCCAGACTACAGTGGATATGGACAATCCTGCTGCGATTGAAAAAGAATTAAAAGCAATAATCAAGAATGATAAAGTGACCAGTTTAATTAAAGGAGTCTTTAACCAGGATGGATCACTCAATTCTAATTATATTCAACAATTGCACTCCAGGATTAAAGGAAATTGTAATATTGATGATCGTGACTCAAAATCAGCGCAATTAAATATCTTTATCGAATTGGCAGAGAAAACAAATGATGAAGAATTAAAACATTATATTACTTCAGTTAAAACTCGCATGATTGAAGAGATTGATTTTTTCAAGGATGGAAATTATGAGCAACATTTAAGTGAGCTATCTAACAAGATTGCTTTATCCTTAAGTAAAAGACCCTCTATAACCAAAACAGCAGTTGAGATAAACAACATTTTAAATCAAATTTCCAAGCGTTATGCTCAGATTGAAATGTTCGCTTCAGATCAAAGGAGGAATCCTGAGTTAGCCAATACTTTTAGAGCACTGGCTCAAAAAATAAAATCAGATGCGCAGTCTATAAAATTTGATGGAACACACCAAGATAATGGCAATATTGTGCTGTTGAGTCAATTCGAAGCCAGGAGAGTTGAGCAGAAGGTTAAGAGCTATTACGAAACCAATCCTGTTGTAAAACAATATTACATAGATAAAGACAAAACAAATCATAATTTACAAGTAGAATTGAACAAATTACCCACCCCTAATAAAGGAGGATTTTTTAGTAGAAATAAAGGATCCTTGGGATTTGGTGTCTTTCTAGGCCTAATGATTGGGGTTGGAGTAGCGTTGTCTTTGACCGGAATTCTTGCACCGGTTGGAATTGCCCTTATTGCAGCAGGTGCTGCATTAGGCACTATGGTGGCAGCTGCCGGGATTGATATTTATATAAACGAAAAGGAACATGCTAAAGAAGTATCTCGTTATTCAGGTAAAGTAGAGAGATTAAGAATTGATCACAAGAATCAATTGGTTAGTGCAGAAAAAAACTTACAGAAGCAAATCAATCTTTCTGATTTCCTGAAACCAGACAAGCCTGAATTTTTATCGGGTATAAGAGTCAATAAGAAGAAGCCTCTTACTCCGGAAAGCGTAGCTCATGCTTTATGGCTACAAGATAAGGGTGTTCAAGATACTGCTGTCGCAAAAAACAGATTTTCAATGTGGGCTGCCAAGCAAGAGAGTCTGGGTTTTGGTATCGAAGAAGTCGAGAAGGTAATCCAACAAAGATATGTAATGAAATCTTAGGTATGTGACTTAAGCAGATCTTTTACTCTCCAAGCAAAGGTTTTTAACAAGCTCTGTGAAAGAAAAGATATTTTCCTGGAATAAACATCAAACTATTCGATGGGTATACTCTCAAATCCTTTGCTTTGTGATTTTTTGGTCCAATTTAATTAGTTGGTTGCTTTAGCATATTAGGGTAAAGACACTTGGCGGAGAGACAGGGATTCGAACCCTGGGAAGGTTGCCCTTCAACGGTTTTCAAGACCGCCGCAATCGACCACTCTGCCATCTCTCCGGGCGAGAATACTATCTTAACACCTTTCATTTTGCAAATGTTTTTTTAATAGATAAATAAAAGAATAATAGGTTGTTCGCAAATTAACTAGTCCTAGGTATAATGTCTCAAATTTTCCAGTCGCTGTTCTTGTGAATGCAGCAGATATAACTGATAGGTGTGCTTTATGAAACGAATTCATGTGTTATTTCTTGTTAGCTTGGTTGTTTCGATATCATCCTGTGCTAAATGGGGTAAGGATGATGAGGATAATAGCCCATACAAGGGCATGACCGCTAAGCAACTCTATGTCGCAGCGCAAAAATCTTTGAAGAAAGAGGAGTATGCCACTGCGTCCAAACAGCTTGAAGCGATTGAGTCTATGTATCCTTTTAGTGATTATACTGAAAGTTCACAAATGCAACTCATCTATGCCTATTATCAAGATGAAGATTACCCTTCTGCCGCAGCAACTGCCGAGCGATTTATTCATCTGTATCCACGAGCAAAAAATGTTGATTACGCTTATTACATGAAAGGGTTAGCAAATTTCCAGCAAACACGGGGTGTATTCGCTAAAATGCTGCCCATGGATGAGTCATGGCGCGATCCCGGAACTCAGACTCAAGCCTTTGTTGATTTTGCTACCTTGATTCAGAGATTTCCAGGCAGTAAATATAAAGCTAATGCGCTACAGCGTATGATTTATTTACGTAATATGTTTGCCCAGCATGAATTGAATGTTTCACAATATTACTTTAAACGTAAGATGTATGTGGCTGCTATTGAAAGGGCTGGCTATTTAGTAAAAAACTATCCTCAAGCCCCCAGTGCGCAAAAAGCTTTAGCTATTATGTATGAAGCGAATAAGGCACTTGGTCTAAATAAGGCAGCTGACGATGCTATGGCCGTGTATCAGGCCACTTATCATACTTCCAATATGGTAAGAATTAATTCGTAATCGAGGTCTTATTACTTATCTATTAGACCTCTTGCATAACCTGCCTCTTTTATATTATTGCAGTATTGTAAAGGTTTCTACGGTGCTCATTTACTCTATGTAAACCCCGCACCTCGAAAACCTTTACGTTTTTCAAGAGATCTATTGTTATTGATGTTTTAGCGATATAAAAGACATTGCCTTGCCTTGTGCAGTAGGCTTCAACTTTTTTCCAGGATTATAGTGCGCATTTTTCCCTATTTTCATTTCTATTAATTATTTCTCTGGATTTAACGACAGGGTTTTCCTGACATAAGCTAAAGAAACTAAACGATGGTAATCGTCTCATGTTGATGGCTTGTGATAAATCACTTTTGGGGTCGGATAATAGGGCACCTACATCACTGTCTTCTTTTATCGATTGCATTAAACAATCGAGGATGCGATTCAGTTTTCTGCTACTATTCATCCAGTAAGGGTTAAAACTTTTGCTGCCTCGCTCTAGGCGATCAATCACATTGAGTAATCCTTTCTGTTCCTCAAAGTGCTTTTTTATTAAGCGTATTTTTTTATTTATATCAAGATGTTCTGGATTTGATTCAAATTTATCCTTTTTATCTTTTGACAGAGTATTATTAGTTCGGGTTTCCTGTGGAAGAGGATGCTGTTCTGGTTTAGGTGTATTCGTCGCTGTATTTAATCTATCTTGTTCAGGAATAAACCCAGGAATGGTTTTAAGGAATTCCAGCTTTTTTTCTACAGCATGTAACATGCCAGCAATATTTTTAACCTTAACCGCATCCAATCTATCTTGTTCAGGAAGAAAATCAAGAATGGTTTTAAGGGCTTTCTGGTTGTCTCCTGCTTTATGTAACACCGTATTACCAAACATATCTTGAACTTTAACGGCATCCAGTCTATCTCGTTCAGGAATAAGTCCAAGAATGTTTTTAAGTGATTTCAGATTGTTTGCAGCGGCATGCAGCATCGTACCACCAAATATATTTTTAACCTTAACGGCATCCAATCTGTCTTGTTCAGGAAGAAGCTCAAGAATGGTTTTAAGGGATTCCGGGTTGCCTGCTGCATTATGCAACACCGTTCTACCATATTTATCTTCAACCTTAATGGCCTCCAATCTCTTTTGTTCAGGAAGAAGCTCAAGAATGGTTTTAAGAGATTCCGGGTTGTCTGCTGCATCATGCAACACCGTATGACCATAATTATCTTGGACTTTAACAGCATCCAATCTCTTTTGTTCAGGAAGAAGCTCAAGAATGGTTTTAAGAGATTCCGGGTTGTCTGCTGCATCATGCAACACCGTATGACCATAATTATCTTGGACTTTAACAGCATCCAATTTGTCTTGTGCAGGAAGAAGCTCAAGAATGGTTTTCAGGGATTCTGGATAGTCTGTTGCATAATGCAACACTGTATAACCATATTCATCTTGAATCTTCACCGCATTCAATCTAACTTGTTCAGGAATCAGTTCAAGGATGGTGTTAAGGGATCCCGGTTTGAGTGTTGCTTTATGCAACACCGTATTATCATCATTATTTTTAACCCGAACGGCTTCCAATCTATTTTGTTCAGGAATAAACTCAAGAATGGTTTTAAGAGATTCCGGGTTGTCGGCTGCATCATGCAACATCGTATTACCCACTGCATCTTTAATCTTAATCGCATCCCATCTATCTTGTTCAGGAAGAAGCTCAAGAATGGTTTTAAGAGATTCCGGGTTGCTTGCTGCATAATGCAACACCGTATTATCATCTTCATCTTGAACCTTAACTGCATCTAATCTATCTTGTTCAGAGCAGGACTCAAGAATGGCTTTAAGAGATTCCGGGCTCATTACTGCATAATGCAACGCCGTATTACCATATATATTTTCCAACTTAACTGCACTTAATATATCTTTTGCAGAAATAAACTCAAAAATGATTTTAAGGGATGCCGGGTTGTTTGCTGTATTATGCAATATCGTATTACCATCTTCATCTTGGACCTTAACTATATCCAATCTATCTTGCTCAGGAATAAACTCAAGAATGGCTTTAATAGATTCAGGGTTGTCTGCTGCATAATGCAATAGCGTCTGACCATCATTATTTTTAACCTTAACGGCATCCAATCTATCTTGCTCAAGAATATGTTCAAAAATGGTTTTAAGGGATTCTGAGTTGTCTGCTGCATAATGCAACAACGTATTACCAAATCCATCTTGAACCTTAACGGCATCCAATCTCTGCTTTTCAGGTATGGATTCGAAAGCTTTGGTTACATACAAGGCATTGTTTGTTAGCACTGCCCAATGCAGAATATCTCCATTTGAGTTAAGTTCCTTGTAGTAACTGTTGACGGCAGAGGCCAGTGCATCCACTTGTTCAGCGGTCAGCCATTTGCGTTTGATTAACTCGGCCACATCGTCTAATGCCTTATCGGGTTCCGTGAGTTTGATATTGTTTAACAATTCCCCATATAAGGCAGGCGGGAAATTCATAATCAGACTGATGAATTCGGATGAGTTCTTGGGCGCAATCCCTTGAATGGCTTTTTTAATGAGTCCTTCAGGCAATTTGAGATAGCCTGTATCGTCTTGCAGGGGAACAATCTGTTTGTATTTTTTTTCCAGTTGCTTCAGGCTTTCTTGAGTCATGTGAGCGGATTGATTGAATAGCGGTGTGTTTTGATTGGCTTCTACGACAGAGCGTAAATGCATGGCCGCTGTTTCAACACAAGTCCCTTTTTTTAGCTCATTATCGATGATGCTGCCTAAGCTGCCATGATTGCCTTGAGCGTTTCTTAAATGATTTTGCGTTTCGGAAGGCAGGCTTTCCATAAAAGAAAAAAACATATCAATGGCTTCAACAGCAGTTCGGCTTGCATATTCACTGCTCGTCATCCTTTCTCCACCCAGAGTCAATCCTTTGATTAACAGTTCCAGGGCTTCCTTAGGGGTCGTCCCTTGATTCTTAAAAAGAGCGATGCCATCCTTTAAGGTTCTTAGCGCATGGTTATGTTCATACAATGCATTACCAATCTCGGGATAATCTTTCTTTAAGTATTCATATAATTTGACATGACTGCGTAGCGGGAAATTTTGTATAGATCGCGTATCAAAAATCATCTCTCCGCTTATCACATAATTAGACAAATCCGATAGAAATGCTTGGTTTGTTAAATCCGATATATCTTTTTTTAAGTCCAAAACGGGCTCTATGTCTTTGAATGCTGCTTTAAATGAGCCTGAGAATGTGATGTCTTGTGGAAGCGTTATTCGAAGGTGTTTTTTCACCTGCGGCACTATGATAGCCAGCATGTCGGACATGCTTTGGGGTTTAAAAACAAGCTCTGCTATTTCCCAATATAGTTGATTGGTTGCAGTAGACGATATTTGCTTAAAACCAATGGCATCGACTGTACCCTCTTCTCTTTGGGTACATCGTTCTTTAAACCGGGCTTCGAATGTGTCAGGGTTTTCAAGAAGCTGAGATAAGTACGCTATCTCGTTCTCTAACTCCAATTGCAGCACACGCTGCTTGACACCGGCATAATCATGGGCTTCTGAGGACTGAGAGTGTACTAATTGATTCTTTTCTTCTAATAATTTTTTAATGACATCAGTATTGGGGGAAGACATTTTGAGTTTCCGTCAAATAGAATAATAAAAAGGGATTATCGATTAATAATCCTGGAAAAAGTAGTTGAAGCCGTAGCGAATAGCTACTGCCCTGAATTTTAAAGCTGTTTTCGCTACGATTCAACTGTCGAATTTAGGAGTATTATTTTATGCTGGGCAATTTTCAACGGCTGTTTCAATTTGAGCAGGGCTCAGTTGAGTATTCTTGGTAAATGCCTTCATTAGAGCGTTTGTTAGCTCCCTTAATTCACCACCTAATAAGGTTAGGGCAGCATCTTGTTTTTGATATTCTTCTTCAAGCTGTTTGATTTCATTAAAATCATCAATCAGGTAGTCAAGGGTTTTCAGTTTTTTAAAAGTAAAATCATGAGTTAAAGTCAATTGAATTCGCTCTTTCCAAATTAATGAGATTTCTGCTGTAGCCATGTTTTGAGCTAGTAAAGTTAATATTTCTTCCGCAGGTAATTCATAACCTTTGCAATGAACCCGTTTTTTATCGTCCTCAAGAGAAAAAAGCAAACAATCAGAGGCTAATTGAAAATCATCAGGGAGAGTTGCTGGAGAGTGAATCCATTCCGCAAATCGTAAAGAGAGATTTTCAGAGAAGCATAAGGGCTCTATCACAATTCCAGGAATTGATTTGCGTAAAAAAGAGGTAAGCTGAGACGCCTGGTTATTGCTCGAAGTATTAATAATTAATCTTTGACTAACACTGTCAAGAATAGCTAACAGTTTTTTTTGAACGCAAAAAGATTTTGGCAATAATTCAAACTCAAGATCTTCGGCTATTTGAGCCTTTTCCGATCGCTTTATCTGTCGACCTTGTGCCAACTCAATTTGTTGAATTTTTTCTCCGAGCATTTTATTAATGACTCCTCGAGGGAGGATTCGTTCTTCTTTACCTAGGCAAATCAGGGAACTACCCGCAACCTCATGAACCATTTCCTGGTCAAATGCTGGAATCCAGCCATAGATAAAGCGTGCGTGTGGGGGGCAGGGCTTAAGTGCTTCTTCACTTAAGGAAGCATTTAAATCAAACCCATCATCTAGTTTGTATTGAAATATAAGTGCGTTATTAAACCACATATTCTGTCCTTACAATAAATCCATTATGTTATCATGGAATGTTTACTGCTGCGATGATTAGTCTAAAACTTGGTAACTATTCAATTAGCACTCAAATTTGACTTTTCACCAGGATTTTAAAATTATGATGAATGGTTATAAAACTTATAAAATACAATAAGTTCCTATTGCGATAGTTCTATTGTAAGGTAGTTTATAGAATTCAATATTTAAATTGGCCGAATAATTACGCATCAAAAAAGCAAAGAGTTTTTCTTGCCAGTAAAAGCTTAGTGATCTTTTCTGTTTTGAAGCCATAATATTAGGTATTTCTACCATAAACGTTGCTGTATCAACATTTAATTTGAATGGAAGCAAGTTTTTATCACAGGCTTTTTCTAAACTTCTGGGAATATTAATGGTTTCCATAAAACCATAATGTATTACCAATTTGCATACAGTTTCATCAAGGCAGACAATTTCATAGCGTTGGCTGTAGTGAATATAAGGAATGTTATCAACAATATAATTTACAATTAAAACATTTTCCGGCACCGAACGGTTTAGTTTTAGAAAATGGAGAAAACTGCCGCCACTCTTATCATAAACATCGGTGATAAAAATTGCAGAAACTCCAGGCAACTGATTTAAACTTTTATATTGCAACTGTTTTAGAATTTTAGAGATATCTTCTTTGTTCATGTAAAAATTATCTCTTAAATATTCTAGTCCATATCGCCAACTGTACATAATGAAGGCTATAAATAAAGCTAAAACGATTGGAACCCAACCACCAGTAATGAATTTATGTGCATTAGCTCCTAAAAAAGCAAAATCAATCAAAAGAAATACACCAAAGAGGGCAGTAACATTAAGTTTTGACCATCCCCATATTGAGATGGCGGCATAAGCGACCATGGAATCAACTAAAAGCATTTCAAGGTTCACAGCAATTCCGTAAGCATGAGCCATGTTATCCGATGTTTTGAAAGCCAAGGTAAGAGCCATGGTGCCTATAAATAAAATAAAGTTAATTTGTGGAACATAGATTTGTCCGGAATGCAACATGGAAGTTTGGATAATTGGAATTCTTGGGCATAAGCCCAGCAATACGGCTTGTTTAGTTAAAGAAAAAGTGGCAGAAATCACAGCTTGGGATGCAATCACTGTAGCTACGGTTGCAATAATGATTAAAGGCAGATAAAACCAAGGAGGCGCCATCATATAGAAAGGATTACTTATTGCCTCAGGGCGCACGATCAAGTTAGCCCCTTGGCCAAAATAATTGATTAATAGACAGGGTAATGCCACAAAAAACCAACTGGCTCTGATTGGGTTTTTACCAAAATGACCTATATCTGCAAATAGGGCTTCTCCTCCTGTTACTACAAGGAAAATACCTCCCAACAAAAGGTATCCTTTCCAGCCTTCGTCAACTAAAAATGCAACAGCATAATAGGGATTGATTGCCTTCAATACTACAGGATGCTCTGCGATTTGTAATAGTCCAAGTATTGCTATAGTTAAAAACCAAATAAATATAAGTGGGCCAAAAAGATAACCTATACTTGCTGTGCCTTTGGCTTGTATAGTGAAAAGTAAAATAAGGATTAAAGAGGCTATTGGCAGTACATAAGGAGACAATTTATCTGAAAGAGTTCCAATACCTTCTACGGCACTGATAACGGAAATGGCTGGTGTGAGCATCCCATCACCTAACAACAGCCCTGCGCCAAATATGGCAATTATGTAAAATATAGGTTGATACTTGGTACTCTTGTGTTTCATTAAGGCAAGCAGGGCTAAAATTCCTCCCTCCCCATCGTTATCTGCTCGAAAAATAATGATTAAATATTTAAAAGAAACAACGATGATCAATGACCAAAAAATCAGGGATAATACTCCTAGTATATTAAATTGATTAATAGGAATACCTGATAAAGTAACTTTTAGCGCGTAGAGTGGGCTAGTGCCTATATCGCCAAATACAACACCTAAAGCTCCAATAGCAAGGCCATAAGTGAACCTGTTTTTTTTCATTTCATAAGACGAGTAAGGCATTTATTATCACCAAAAGGCATTAATAGCCAGCATATAAGTTATATAATGCGAAGTATTTATTCCACTTACGGGGAACCAAACCCCGCCAATGACTCCAATGTTTTCATTGAAGTTATATTCTATTGCTGGAGCAAGTGCTTCTTCTCTAAATGAACCACTGCCAATACTTGCAGGCGTGGCATCCAGATCGCTAACATTGACAGGAGGGCTTCCAACACTGTTAATGTTTAAAATACCATTAAATCGACTGGCCTTACCAGTTGATACATAACCTTCCATTACTGCCACCCAATGCTGGGTTAGAGTGAATTCAAAGGCCAAATCAATGTTATTTTCAATACCTGGCTTAATGTCGCCGTGAGTATTTATTGAGCCCCCATAACTGCTCAGCCCATCCACATGAACATTACTGGAAAAGAGGCGGGATGCAATGAGCCGTGTTCTTAGATAATGGGTTTTAAAAATTTGCAACAAATATTGAAAGTTTAAACCCACCGAAGTCTGGTAGCTTCCGAGGCCAGTTGCATCAGTGCCAAATAAAGCCGGATTCAAATGATCATAACGTCCCGTTGGTATGGTTTCTTGCAAAAGGACACGAAAATCAATTCTTTTTGGGGAACCTTTTTGTTCTAGCAATTGTATCCCCAGTGCCGTTGAAACATCAGCCAAACGATTGTGGTGCACTCCACGTGTCGAGTTGAACAAGTAAGGCACAGTCAACTGTACATCCAACCAGTCAGTAAAACCATGGGTAAGTATTGGATTGGCTGCAAAGGTTCTAAACGAGGGCGTATGCACTAATTGCCCAGCAGCGTTGTATTGTCCATTAGTAAAGACATCAATACCATAAACCTCTATATTAGTATGGCCATTTGGAACTGTATGTCCGGCTGGCGCCAGTAGGGGGCCAGTAAACCATGGTCCAGCATGAGAAATTTTTAGCATAAATAAACATATAAAAATGGCCAAGTATTTTATCAATTGCCGCATGTTTGTCCTTTTTTCCATTGCAGGTATAACTCTTGATAGTGTAGATTAACTGACTTTTGGTTTTTGGGAAATAGAAAATGAAAGCGAAAGTTACTTTAGTTGCAGAAAAACAAAATACAGTATTAAGAGGGCATCCATGGATTTTTCCCAAGGCCATAGCTCAGTATTCAGGGAAGTTAATTACAGGTGAATTAGTTGAGATTATGAGTTCTGATGGTGTGAATTTGGGCGTGGGGGCCTATAATGAGCATTCGTTATATAGGGTAAGAGTTCTTGCCCTGTCTGCTGAACAGATAGATCGATCGAATTACAAATCTTTGATTACCCATAGAATGAGGCAAGCCAGTTTGGTAAGGCAATGTCTTGATTTGCCAAATGATCAGACAAATGCTTATCGATTGCTCAATAGTGAAGCAGATGGACTCTCGGGCTTAACAATTGATTGCTTTAATCAATACTGCGTCGTAGCGAGTTCTGCTTATTGGGTAGAGTTAAATAAGTCTATTATTGTGCAAGTATTACAAGAGTTATTCCCTAAAAATCAAATTATTTGGATTCCTCAAAGCAGGCCTTTATCTCAAGATGGTTGGAAAGAAATTCAATTGGAGAAACTCCAAAGGAGCACTCAGGTTTTAGAAGAAGGGGTAAGATACCAGATTGAATTTGCACATACTCAAAAAACAGGCTTGTTTCTTGATCAAAGAGAAAATCATAGGAGAATGGCACAATTATCCAGAGGTAAACGAGTTTTGGATCTTTATACTTTTACAGGAGGGTTTGCCTTGCATGCAGCGAAAGCCGGGGCGCTTCATGTTACCGCAGTAGACAGCTCAGCACAGGCAATAGAACAGGCTAAAAATAATGCTGTTTTAAATGACTTGAATACTATTGAATTCATCAAAGCAGATGCCAGGGAGTATCTGAAAATGGCTGGGGAGTATGATGTTGTTATTCTTGACCCACCAAAATTGGTTCCTTCACAAAAACATTTGCAACAAGCCAAAAATTATTACCGATTTTTACATAGAGAAGCATTTAAATATATGAGGTCAGGATCTTTAATGATGACATGCAATTGTTCCTCAGCATTGTCGTCCCAGGATTTTTGTTCTTTAGTAAGTGCTCAGGCTTCTGCGATGGGAAAGCAGGCTCGTATTTTAGGTGTCTATGGGCCTGCGAGTTGTCATCCAACATTGGCTTCCTTTCCGGAAGGGAATTACCTGACAGCTGTTTTATTGGCAGTGGTGTAATCCTGTTAATTAATTCAAAATTAAATAGTTCGGCCTCACAAGAGTAGTTGGTGTAATTGAAGCCGGTTAACGCGGACGAGTCTAAATTATAGGAACTACTATGTGTTGCGATGGATTGACTATATTTTAGCCATCCTTTCCCTCATGGTCAGGGCTCGGACAGGACTATAATCTGAGCCGCGACAGTAGCGTGTATTATTTATTTTTGTTTAATATTTGATTCAATTGGTCTCAATATATATAATATGTGCTGAGTTATACTAAGTTGAAGTTATCAAATGAGATTACAATTGCAAATCAAGTACATTACCTTATCCTTTTTTCTTATCTTAATAACTATCAGTTTTCATGCTACCGCAGTGAGTTTAAGAGATAAAATTGGGCAGATGTTGATAATGGGGTTTCATGGTAAAGTGATTGATGAGAAATCGCCTATTGCCCAATCAATAGAGCAGGACAATATTGGAGGGGTTATTTTATTTGATTTTAATCAGCAATCACAAACTTTTGATAAAAACATAGAGAACCCCAAACAAGTCAAAGAATTAAATAATCAATTACAAAAAATAACTCAAATAGCAAACAGAAAACATCGTAGAGACAATCTGCCATTATTAATTTCAGTGGATTATGAAGGCGGGGAAGTTAATCGCTTGCATCCACGTTATGGATTTCCCGAAATGCCCTCAGCAAAAGACGTGGGATCTATGCCTTTAGAGCTTGCTAATTCTTCTGCTGAATTAATGGCAAATACTTTAAAATCCGCCGGATTTAATTTGAATTTTTTTCCTGAATTGGATGTCAATGTCAATTCTGATAATCCAATCATAGGTAAAAAGAATAGAAGTTTCTCCTCGGTACCCGAAATGGTTACTCAATATGCTCAACTTTATACTCAACAATTTATAAAACATCAAATCCAATGTTCCTATAAACATTTTCCGGGCCATGGAAGTTCTTTATCGGATTCGCATTTAGGTTTTGTGGATGTGAGTGATACTTGGAGTGAACGAGAGTTAATTCCTTTTTTGCAGATGCTTTCGCAGCCTAACCATTGCAATATGGTCATGATAGCTCATATTGTGAATAGAAAATTGGATACGACAGGACTTCCTGCTAGTCTTTCTTATCATGTTATTAATGGATTATTGCGCCACGATTTAAAATTTGATGGAGTAGTTGTTACAGATGACATGCAGATGAAGGCAATAACTAATTATTATGGATTAGATACTGCTGTTACTCTTTCAATTAATGCAGGAGCAGATATGCTAATTTTTGGTAATCAATTAGTGGAAAAGCTCCAGGGTTCAAAAGAAATAATTGATATGATTGAACAAAAAGTGCAATCAGGGGAGATTTCTGAACATAGAATTGATGAAGCCTATCAGAGAATCGTAAAAATGAAGAGTTCTTTGAATTAATATTGATTTTTTATAATTCATTGTTTAGTGCAATAAAAAGCTAATATGCTGTTTGATGTGATAAGTAGTATGGAATTTTTTAAGACTTGAGGCGGGATCAAATGAAAAAAATACCGGCAAAGGAAGTAGCAGCGAATAAAAAATTGGGGATCCTAATTTATAAAAATGCCCAACCTATGGATGTCATTGGACCATGGGAGGTTTTTGCAACTTGGAAAACTATTCTGAATGCTCCTATTGATATGTTTTTAGTAGCAGAGACACGAGATGAGGTTTGTTGCGCCAATCAAATCAGTTTGAAGCCACATTGTGGATTCGATGATTCCCCTCAATTTGACTATTTATTGATCCCAGGAGGGGTTGGCAGAAGAGAACAAATATATAATTCAAACTTACTTCTTTTTTTGAAAAAACAGGCCAAAAATAGTGAATATCTGCTTTCTGTTTGTACAGGATCTTTTTTATTGCATGCAGCAGGTTTATTGACTAACCATAAAGCAACAACGTATTGGCGTGCTATTCCCGAATTAAAATCCTTTGATGATGTTCAATTGGTTGAAAAACGTATTGTTAAGTCCGGTAAAATCTGGACTACAGGTGGGATCTCGAGTGGTATTGATATGGCATTTGAATTTATTTCGGCCATCGCAGGCAATGATGTTGCTGGAAAAGTACAGTTACTCTTTGAATATTTCCCTAGTAACAAGCTGTATTGTCAGCAGGGTATGGTGAATGAATTGCCTTCTTACTATACAACAAAAGAAGGGGAGGTGGGGTCGGAAGTTAAATTACCTGCTTATATCGAAGCATATATCAAGAACAGTTAATCTATTCTTCAATACAGAGGTTACTTTTTTTAAACGCCCTAATTTACTTTTTATGAGAGGCCAGCTTATTGTATTAAATTGGATTATCAAATCCTTTCACTATGCTTTTAATTAGTGATTTAACAGGCATCATTTTATAAATGTAATTTCTAAGCCTTGCACGCCAAGGGGAACTAACGAACATTATTTTAGCTAAACCTCGGGAGTCATTTTGGGCATTTTCAATCGTTTTTTTACGGCGATTTTCAAATTTACTCAACGCTTGAGGAATAAATTCCACACCTGTTCTTGATAGCACATCGTTTAAAACAGCCGCGGACTCTAAGGCCATAGAGGCACCTACACCTGCTGTTGGTAAAAAAGCTGTAGCGGCATCACCAAGTAATACAACTCTTCCTTTATGCCAGGTAGTTGTACGTTGATCGCACAATGACCAAAAGAACACAGGGTCGTTATCCGGGGGAAGTGCATTGAGAGAATCAGGCCTATGTTGCAATAGTTTAGCAAATTTTCTTTCAATAAATTCTTTTCGACTTTTTCCTTGTAATGCATTTTCTGCCGTAGGTGAATCAACGGCTGCAATGACACCTGTTTTTCCTTTCACTGGGTATTCACCCCAGAAAGTGCCGATCCCAAAGAATTCTCTAAGCTTATTGGTTTCCAGCATACTGTCGTGAGACCACCAAACCCAACCTCCCCAACCGGTATGAAAATACTGGTATTCTTTATCTGTTAAAATGAGAGTTCTGATTTGAGAATGAAGTCCATCGGAGCCTACTACCAGATCAAAATTTTCTTGTGTTTTATTGTCAAACAGAACCTCCACTTCATGATCAGTTTGTGATAATGACACGACTTGTGTATTGAAACGAAGATCCAGTTCACCACAAGCCTGATGGATAACGGATAATAATTCATATCGAGTGATCACTTGATAAGGCCCATAACGTTCAATTATAGGATCTAGAGAAAATTTTTTGAGCAGTTGATTATTCTCAGTGTAAGCTTCGTACAGATTGGCAGGGTTGGAAGAATCAATATACTGGTTGTAACAATTAATCGCTCGTAAAATATTGGCACTAGTTGGCCATAATCCAAGCATATATCCCACAGATCCGAACGACTCACACTTTTCAATAACGACGGGGTTTAATCCACGCTGCTTAAGAAATGCAGCCAAAGTTAATCCAGCAATCCCTGCTCCAACTATCAATATCCTCATGATAAGTTCCTGCTTTATTATTTTTATTAATATTTTAATAATAGCTTAAAAAAATAATTATTAACCAGGATTGATAGTTACATAAGGCCCTGGGGCTGTAGAGATCTTCTATGGGACAGACAGAGCACTTAGAGTTTAAGTATGGACACTTCTGTCTCTTGCTTGCAAACACAGTAAAACATCATAGAAACTTAATTCACAAGCTTTTAAAAGCACTAATAAATGATAAATTAAATCAGCTGTTTCACTGATAAATTCTTCTTTATTGTTATTAACAGCAGCGATCACTGTTTCGACTGCTTCTTCCCCTAGTTTTTGAGCGCATCTATCCACTCCAGAATCCAATAGTTTGACTGTATAACTATTCTGATTTTTCTCCTCAGCACGTTCGTTAATTAATTCAATTAAACCATCGAGAAAACCAAGAGTATAATTGTGATGGGGCTGATAACAGGTGGAGTGTCCAAGATGACAAGCAGGTCCTTTAGGAATGACCTGAATCAAAAGACTGTCATTATCACAATCGGTACTAATATTTTGGAGGGCCATGCTATTACCGGAAGATTCTCCCTTACGCCATAATCTTTTTCGACTCCTACTGTATAAGGTCAGTTGTCCGGTAGTTAATGTGGCAATTAATGCTTCCTGATTCATATATCCTAGCATTAATACCTTACCGTTTTCTGCGTTTTGAATTATTGCCGGCAATAGTCCATTCATCTTTTGCCAGTCAAGAGAGTTAATATCCAAGTCATTCATAGTCTTACCTCAATGTTTTCTTTTTTTAGTGCTAGTTTTACGTCGCTAATTGTCAGTATTTTGTCATGAAAAACACTTGCTGCCAAAGCTCCGCTCACCAGAGATTTCCTAAATACTTCAATAAAATCATCCACTTTTCCAGCACCGCCTGACGCGATTAAGGGAACCTGGCAGAGTTTTCTCATTTCTGATAGTTGTAAAATATCATATCCTGTTCTTACACCATCAGATTGCATGCAATTAAGAACTATTTCGCCTGCACCACGCTCTTGAATTTCACTGATCCATTCACGAGTTTTGCGCTTTGAATTGATACTTTTACTTTCATTTCCTGTGTATTGATAGACATAATAATCATCAACTATCCACTGGCTATCAATCCCAATGACTACACATTGTTTTCCAAATTGCTTGCTCAATTCATCAATTAAAGACGGGTTTTCTAATGCTGGGCTATTGATTGAAATTTTATCTGCTCCGGCATTCAATATTGATTTTGCTTGATGTAACGTTCGAATTCCTCCTGCTACTGTAAAAGGGATATTAATGGTTGCTGCCACTTTATTGACCCAATCAGGACAAACAGATCGGTCATCGCTACTCGCTGTAATATCATAAAATACTAATTCGTCAGCTCCTGATGCTGAGTAGTGAGCAGCCAAAGGCAGGATGTCTCCAATTATTCTATGGTTGCGAAATTTCACCCCTTTGACTACTTGACTATCACGAACATCAAGACAAGGAATAATGCGTTTAGTTAACATAATAATTCCTCTAAATTAATATTTTCCTGATAAAGAATTAACCCCAGGATTACTGCGGATACTCCTAATGAATCCAGAGTTGCAATATCTTGCAAGTGACGAATCCCCCCTGAGGCCTGCCATGCAACATGAGGAAACTGTTCAACCGCTTGTCGGTACAAGTCAAAATTAGGTCCATTCATCATTCCATCGCATGCAATATCGGTGCAAAGTATGTGTTTAATTCCAAAATTTTCGTAATAGGATACGACTTCCCAAAGATTGCTTGTACTGTTATCTTGCCAGCCATTAATGGCAAGAATCGGGATGTTTGTATTAACACGAACATCCAAAGCAAGAACAATATTTTCCGGTTTAATTTTTTCAATTATTTGTCTCGTTAAATCAGGGTTCGTGATCGCGATGCTGCCGATTACTAATCGTGAAATTCCTGCATCGACGCATTCGATGGCTTGTTCCAAACTCCTTATTCCTCCGCCTGCCTGAATCGATATCCCGGTATTTTGCATAGAACAAATCAGGTTCAATTGCTGCATTCTTCCACTACGGGCACCATCCAAGTCTACTACGTGAAGTCGTTTTGCACCCAATTTGGCAAAATATGATGCTCTTTCTGTAGGCAAAGTACTATATTGAGTTACTTGATCAAATTGTCCTTGTTTTAAGCGAACACAACGTCCGGATTGCAAATCAATAGCTGGAATAACTAACATGTAGACTCCAAGGATAAAAAATTATTTAGTAACACCATGCCAACATCTGCTGATTTTTCTGGATGAAATTGCATGCCATAAAAATTATCTTTTTTAGCTACTGCAGTGAATTGTTCACCGTAGCAACATCGAGCTAAAGCGTAATCATCTGTTTTTAATGCATAACTATGAACAAAATAAACATGCTCATTATTACTTAATCCCTGTTGCAAGGATGATGAATTTTGCCAATGAAGTTTGTTCCATCCCATGTGAGGAACGGGGTGATTTTTTTCAGTTTTTAATAACTCAGCAACTCCAGGAATCAAACCAAGACAAGGCACATTGTCTTCTTCACTAAATTCAAGTAATAATTGCATTCCGAGGCATATCCCGAGAAGCGGTTGAGTTAATGATCTTAAAACATCAATTAGTCCACTTTGCTGCAAGGCATTCATACCAACGCGTGCTGTGCCAACACCAGGTAAAATGACATGACTGGCTTTCTGTATTTCCTCTGCATCATGGGTCAGGGCAAAGTGGCAACCCAATCTGATTAAGGCATTCGCTAAAGAGGTTAAGTTATTGCCACTTACATCAATGACAGCAATCATAGTATCCCCTTGGTCGAAGGTAAGTAATCATTGGTTCTTGAGCACGCTTGGCGTAAGGCTCTGCCTAATACTTTGAAGCAAGCTTCAATCATGTGGTGATGATTAGTACCTGTTACATTGATGTGAATAGTTGCTCCTAAAGCACTGGAGAAAGACTGGAAAAAATGTGGGACCATTTCTGTTGCCATTCCACCAACAAATTCACGGCTAAACTGACCTTTGAAATCACAAAAGCTTCTGCCACTGATATCTATTGCTATGGTAGCAAGAGACTCATCCATTGGAAGAGTATAGCCATAACGGTTAATGCCCCATTTGTCTCCCAGTGCTGCTTTAATTACTTCTCCCAATGCAATGGCTGTATCCTCAATTAAATGATGCTCATCTACTTCCAAATCTCCGGAAGCTCGTAATTGCAAATCAAATCCTCCATGTTTTGCTACTTGCTCTAACATGTGATTGAAAAAGGGGATAGGTGTTTCAATGACACTGGATTGATCAGTATCAAGCTGTATTGACAAATTAATCTCAGTTTCTTTTGTTTTTCTGTGGACAGAGGCTTTGCGAGAATTATTCATAATGATCGAAGCCACCATTTGCCAAGTGTTTGTTTTTGAAATGGGCAAGAATTGAATACCCAAGTTATCAGCCAATTCTCTATCGGTATCTCTGTCTCCAATGACCCAGGAAGAATTCTTGGAAAATACAGTTTTTCTTATGTATTGATCGAGTAATCCAGTTTTAGGTTTTCTACAGATACAATTATCCTCTGGGGTATGAGGGCATATAAAAATTTCATCGAAGACAATGCCTTGAGAGGAAAACAGATCAAGAATGAATTCATGGCAAACAGCAAAATCTTCTTCTGGAAAAGCAGCAGTACCTATACCATTTTGATTAGATACCATGATGAGCGTAAAGCCAGCTTTTTGTAATTGTAAAAGTGCTGGGATTACGCCGGATGTTAGTTTAATTTTATCCAGGGAATCCACTTGAAAATCAAAAGGTTCCTCAACTAAAGTGCCATCGCGGTCAATAAATAAAATCTTTTTCATAATTTAATCCTGATTCATCGGCTTAAAAGAGGATAAAGCAGTAATCAATAATTGATTTTGCTCATCATTACCCACAGTAATTCGAAGATGATCATGCAATAAAGAGGAAGGAGGAAAATCTCTTACAGCTATGCCATGACTTGCAAGCCAATTCGTTAATTGTTTTGCAAATCGTGTTTGAATGAGAATGAAATTGGTTTCCGTTGGGTAAATTTTTTCAATAATTGGATTCTCACTTAATTTCTGGATAACCCAAGTGCGTGAAGACTTGATGTGTTCAATAACTGTTGTAAACCAATCACAATCATTTAAGGCATTTCTAGCGAGCTCTATGGTAGGACTGGGAATAGTATAAGGGGCAATAATTTTATGAAAGGCTTGAATAATATGAGCCTGAGCGATAAGACAACCTAATCGTAATCCAGCAAGTCCATGGGCTTTTGACATGGTTCTTAAGACAATCAGATTTTCAAATTGTGGAACCAGGGTCGTAGCGCTTGGAGCGTTTGCGAACTCTATATAAGCTTCATCTACAACGATGATCGACTTATTGGAATATTCTTCACATGCCATTGCAATAAGATTTAAATCCACCAAATTAGCAGTCGGGTTATTGGGACTACAAAACATGATGATTTTACAGTTAGACTTCCAATTGTTTTGGATTTTATCCAAGCTGAGACTAAAGTTATTCAATGGATCCAGGACACATTGGATCATTTCACCTTGTTGCAAGCGAACATAAAATGCATACATCGGAAAAGTAGGAGGAAATTGCATGAAAGCGTCTTTCCTGGCAGTTAAAAACAGTTTAGTTATCAGTTCAATGCCATCATCACTTCCTCTGGTGAGTACTATTTGGTCTGGGGCAATTTGATAATGCTTTGCTAATTGTTCTTGCAGATGCCTTTGTAAACGTATATCTGGATAATAATTCAAATCGAGATTAGCCATAGTAACTGGCGCCCAAGGCAATTCATTGGCATGTGATCGGTATTTGGCATTATCCCCACCGGGGATATAATTTTGGCTATTTAATAAATCAGAGCGAATTAGATTAAGTATTGACATTTAAACCTCCAGAGCATTGAGTCGTATTTGCACGGCATTGGCATGAGCATCCAAACCCTCAATTTCTGCCAAGGCTATTGCTGTTGGGCCTAAATTTCGGATGCCCTCCTGATTTATCGTTTGTATGGTAAATCGCGTCATAAAATCAAGGGTGCATAGTCCACTATGATTTTTGGCAAGACCACAAGTAGGCAACACATGATTACTTCCGGTGACATAGTCACCCATGGTTTCCGCAGCCCAAGGGCCAATAAATACTGTTCCGGCAGCCATTATTTTGTCTACCCATAGTCCGGCGTCTTTTCTGTTAATAATCAGGTGTTCAGGAGCGTAGGTGTTAATAATTGCAAGTTGCTCCGATGAGTTCGGACAAATAATAATCATACTATTGGCTAGTGATTGTTTGATGAACTTTATTCTTGATAAATTACTTATCTGGATTTCCAGTTGTTGGTTGACCTGACTGGCTAGTTCGAAGTCATCACAGATTAAAAGAACTTGGGAATCTGGTCCGTGTTCCGCTTGAGCTAACAAATCCGCCGCAATAAATCCTGGATTGGCTTGTTTATCAGAAAGAATCATGACTTCAGAGGGGCCAGCTGGCATATCAATGGCTGCCCCATTAGGATCCATTGCAACTAAAGTTTTTGCTTGAGTCACATAGCTATTACCTGGTCCGAATATTTTATCGACTTTGATTATACTTTCAGTGCCATAAGCCATAGCAGCAATCGCTTGAACACCGCCCAGAGTATAAATGGTGTCGATACCACATAATCGTGCTGCTACCAAGATATGTTCATTAACTTTTCCCTCTGCATCAGGTGGAGTACAAAGAATTTTTGTTGAGCATCCAGCCACGTTTGCAGGTATTGCTTGCATGAGGAGTGAAGAAAGTAAAGGTGTTTTATTTCCTCCAGGCACATACAAACCTACTTTTTGAATTGCTCTATAGGTGTTGTTAATTGTAATTCCTGCTTCAGTAGAAATCTGACTATTTTCAGGTATTAAAGATTGGTGATATGAAGTAATAGTTTTGATGGCTCTTTTTATAGCAGTTAGTGAACTTTGCGGTATACTTGCCTGCCTGATTTTTTCTTGTGGAACTTGTAAACTCTCCAAATTTGCATTATCAAATTGTTTTGTTAAATCATAGAGTGCCTTATCCCCGGATAATTGAACCTGGTTTATAATTTCAAGTACTTTCTCTTTTATTGCAGAGTTTTGTTGTGGCCGCAGAAGGCATTGTTTTTTCTCGTTTTCAGATAATGATCGCCAATTTTTAATAGTTAACATATCGATTACTCCAGCATTTTTTCAATAGGTAAGACCAGAATGGAACTGGCACCTAAATTTTGGATGGTTTCTAAAGTATTCCAAAATACTCCTTCACTGGAGACAACATGCACCGCAATTTTTTCCTGGTTCCCTGGCAATGGAAGAATGGTTGGCGACTCAGCCCCAGGTAACTTTTGGGCAATCCGTTCAAGGGCTGATTTGGGAGCATGAAACACTATGTATTTTCTTTCTTGAGCATGCTGGACAGCTTGAATTCTTCGTGCAAGCATCGCAAACAATTCTTGTACTTCGGGAACCAATTTTTTTTGGGTTTGAATAAAGACAGCTTGACTGTTTAATACTGTATCTACTTCATTTAGTTTATTATCTTCGAGCGTTTGACCAGTGGATACCAAATCACAGATTACGTCAGCCATTCCCATCCGTGGGGCTACTTCGACGGAGCCTGACAATATTAAAATTTCTGCACAAATTTTGCGTTCATCCAGATAATTATTGAGTAAATTTGGATAGCTGGTTGCAATGCGTTTCCCATCTAAACTTCCTGGTCCCTGATAATCAAATGATTCTGGTACCGCTATGGATAAACGACAAGTACAACTACCCAATGACAATATTTTTTTAAAGTCTTTATTAGGTCTGTTAAGGGAAGCTTCTAATAATACATTTTCACCTACTATCCCTCCGTCACACAAACTATCGAATACGAGAGTAGGGATATCATCATCTCGAACAAATAATAAATCAATTGGAAAATTATCCACATGAGTGAGTAGGGCGTTAGGCTTAATACGAAATTTTAAACCACAACGTTGCAGGAGATTTAAGGATTCATCGGACAAACGGCCTTTTTTTTGTAATGCTAAACGTAAACGATTTTTCACAACTTCTCCAATCTTTCGGCAATTAAACGATAACCTCCTGTTCCAAAGCTCAAACATCGCGCAACTCGAGTGATAGTTGTCACGCTTACCCCTGTTTCTTCATGTATGGTTCTGTAAGGAATACCTTCACGTAGTAGTGGAACAACTTGCCATCTATCAGACATCGATTCCAGTTCGGCGGGAGTACAGAGATCCGTAAAAAACTGTATGGCCTCTTGTTCATCTTTAATCAAACTTATGGCACGCATCAAATCAGGCAGAGCAGAATTTTTGAAAGAACCATGTATTTTCATATTAATGTATTATCACGATATAACATGATATAAATCTTAATGATTATCTTTATCATTGTCAATAAGTTAGTGAAAAAAAATTCTGGATCGTATAAAGTATATTCCTCTCAATACACGGAAACCGGATTTACGGAAGATCTCGGAATAAAGCGAATATTTTTACTATAGAGATAATAGAGGATCTGTTGACAATTCAATTTATAATATACTCTATAACCTCTACGTACCTTGGACAAGCAGCGGTACGTAGAGGTTATAGAGCAATTGTCAACAGACACTAAATGCCCTAAGTCTTGAGGAAATGTTATGAAACCATTTACTAGAGATATAGTTTTTACTCTTACAGTTAAAATGATACTGCTTGTCTTATTATGGTATTTCTGTGTTCGAGGCATGCACCCTGTACTTTCTAGTAATAAAGAGTGGTTGTTAGGAAAAGAAGAACCAACTGTACTTACCCAAAATAACAAGAGGTAGTTTTATGATTCCAGCTGCTGAAGTTGTTGATTTATCAAGATTACAATTTGCACTAACTGCGCTATATCACTTTTTATTTGTACCTTTGACGCTTGGGTTATCGGTGATGTTAGCTATTATGGAAACAGTTTATGTGATGACTGGCCGTGATATATGGCGGCAGATGGTGAAATATTGGGGAATTTTGTTTGGAATAAATTTTGTATTGGGTGTTGCTACTGGTCTTACCATGGAGTTCCAGTTTGGTACGAACTGGGCTTATTATTCGCACTATGTTGGAGATGTATTTGGCGCCCCGCTGGCGATTGAGGGTTTAATGGCCTTTTTTCTGGAGGCTACTTTTGTGGGTCTATTTTTCTTTGGCTGGAATAAGTTGTCCAGGTTGAAGCATATGACGTGCACCTGGCTATTGGCCCTGGGAACCAATCTTTCTGCTTTGTGGATTTTAATTGCCAATGGATGGATGCAACATCCGGTAGGGGCTTATTTTGATTATCAAACAATGAGAATGGAAGTAAGCAGTTTTTATGAAATGCTGTTTAATCCTGTTGCCCAGGCCAAGTTCGTACATACGATCAGTGCGGGATACGTAACAGGTGCCATGTTTGTCTTATCCATAAGTGCTTATTTCCTTTTACGTGGACGCAACATGGCTTTTGCCAAGCGTTCGATGACTGTTGCTGTATCTTTTGGTCTGGCTTCCGCTTTGTCTGTTGTAGTGTTGGGAGACGAGAGTGGTTATGTCGCTAATGAAAACCAAAAAATGAAGCTGGCGGCGATGGAAGCCATGTGGCATACAGAAAAAGCACCTGCTGATATGACAGTTTTTGGTATACCAGATGAGAAAAATCTTACAACAAAATATGCTATAGACATCCCTTATGTATTGGGCATTATTGCCACTCGCTCATTTAACACACCATTAGAGGGAATTTATGAATTAATTGAGCAAGGAAAATTAAAAATCAAGGATGGAATGATCGCTTATGACGCATTGAAGGTTTTACAAAAAGATCCAAAGAATGAACAAGCAAAAGCGGTGTTTAAAGAACATGGTGAAAATCTTGGTTATGCTTTATTGCTTAAGAGGTATACAGAAAATGTCACTGATGCAACTGAAGCACAAATTAATCAAGCAGCCCAGGATCTAAAACCTAAAGTAATGCCCATGTTTTTTTCATTTAGAATCATGGTGGCCTGTGGGTTATATTTTATTCTCCTTTTTGCAACTGGATTTTATTTATCTGTAAGACATCGATTAGAAAAAACACGTTGGTATCACAGGATTGCGTTTTATTCATTACCATTACCGTGGGTAGCTGCCGAGCTAGGGTGGATAGTAGCAGAATACGGTCGTCAACCTTGGGTGGTTGAAGGCATTCTACCGACTTTTATGGGGGCTTCTTCTTTAACATCAGGTCAAGTAATGACTTCCATTGCTGGTTTTGTCTTATTTTATACTGTTCTAGCAGTAGTCGAGCTTTATTTAATGGTCAAATATATACGTCTTGGCCCAGATGGCATGACTTATAAGTGATGAAAGGAGAATCAAATGCCTTTGGATTATGAAACACTTAGAATAATTTGGTGGTTGTTAATTGGTATTCTGTTAATTGGTTTTGCTGTCATGGATGGATTTGACCTTGGAGTGGCAATGTGGCTTCCATGGTTAGGCAGAACAGATATTGAAAGACGGATTTTAATTAACAGCATTGGCCCAACATGGGAGGGAAATCAAGTATGGTTTATATTGGGCGGGGGTGCTATTTTTGCAGCTTGGCCTACACTATATGCCTTATCTTTCTCAGGTTTTTACCTGGCGATGCTGGTAGTTCTTTTAGCTTTGATTTTAAGACCAGTAGGTTTTAAATACAGATCCAAGCTAGATAATCCAACCTGGAGATCGTTTTGGGATTGGGCTTTATTTACTGGCGGATTTGTTCCAGCTTTGATTTTTGGGGTGGCAGTTGGAAATGTTATACAAGGAGTTCCATTTTATTTTGATGAGAGTTTAAGAGTCTTTTATACAGGCAGTTTTCTTGAACTACTCAATCCGTTTGCATTAGGATGCGGCTTATTATCTGTGTTAATGCTAGCTATGCATGGTGCATTTTTCATTCAGGTTAAAACAATAGGAGTTTTACAGCATAGAGCGAAGACAAGTGCTCGATGGAGTGCGATTTTAGTTATTCTTTTGTTTATTGGGTTAGGGTTTTGGACTTATTATGGTATTGATGGGTATGTTTTAAAAGGAACCGTTCTGCACGATGGCCCATCAAATCCCTCATATAAGGATGTTGTTGCTCAGGCAGGTGCATGGTTTAATAATTATAAAGAGTATCAAGTCACTCTTTTAGTTCCAGTTTTATGTGTGCTATCTGCATTTTTAGCAATTATTTTTACAAATAAACATGTGTTTGCTTTCGTGTTGAGCGGGCTTAGTGTCAGTACTTTGGTAGCGACAGTTGGTGTCAGTATGTTTCCTTTCATATTACCGTCCTCATCAAATCCAAAATACAGTTTGATTGTTTGGGATAGTTCTTCCAGCCAGCTTACTTTGTTCATTATGTTGGTTGCTACAGTATTACTATTACCCATTGTGCTTGCCTATACGGCTTGGGTTTATCGAGTGCTGCGAGGTAAAGTAACAGAGAATTCTATTAAAGCAGAGCAGGATTCTGCATATTAGGGGGTCAGTTATGTGGTATTTCTCCTGGATTTTAGGTACAGGCTTAGCTTGCGTGTTTGCAGTTCTCAATGCTGTTTGGTTGGAGCTCAGGGAAGAGGATGTGAAATAGAAAATAATGGGTTAAATGCAGGATATTGTTGGGCTTTACTAAAGCCCAACATTTGAGAGTGAAATATTTGATATATTTTAGGGGAACCAGTTAACAAGCTCCGTAACGTTCCTGATAGTCTTCCAATTTTTTTACTTGTTCGTGTTGATTGGTATTTTTCAAGTATTCTATTAAATCAAACAAATTGATAATAGAATAGACTTCAATTCCTTGTGCCCTGATTTCAGAAAGTGTTGATTTCTCAGTTAATCCTCGTTCGCATCTATCCAGTGCAATAATTACCCCTTGAAGAATGCCACCATTGTCTTTGATTAGTGCTTGTGATTCCCTGAATGCAGTACCAGCAGTAATTACATCATCTATAATTATCGTCTTTCCTGTTAAAGGAGAGCCAATTAGTTGTCCACCCTCCCCATGGGTTTTAATTTCTTTACGATTAAAGGTTACAGTGATGTTTTTACCTAGCTCTGCTAATGCCACTGCTGCTGAAGTAGCGAGTGGTATACCTTTGTATGCGGGTCCAAATAGGTGTTCAAATGAAACATCATGCTCTAAAAGAGTTTTTGCATAAAACTGACCTAATTGATGTAAGGCAATGCCATGATAAAATAAACCAGCATTAAAAAAATAAGGGCTTATGCGACCGGATTTTAAAGTAAACTCGCCGAATTTTAGCACTTGGCATTCCAGAGCTAATTTTATAAAAGATGATTTGGTATGATTCATTCTGATTTCCTAATACAAAATTTAATTGAAAACAAATACATATTTTGAAAAAAGTCCTTAACAATCAATAAAAAACTGATATGCTAATCACAGTGCAGGATATTATGCTTGCATGGAAAAGGGTTTATTATAGCGCAAATAGCTAACTTGCGAGTGATTTATTTTTTCACTTTGGATTGCGCTAAAATGAACGTTTATTTATTTAAATAACAATTTTGCTGTATAGTGTAAGTCAAAGGGGAAATGCGAATGTCGCAAAGAGAAACAGGCCATGTTAAATGGTTTAATGAAAAAAAAGGATTTGGTTTTATTGTTAATCAGAAAGGCGAAGATATTTTCGTGCATTACAAAGACATTCAAGGAGTAGGTTTTAAAACGCTGCATGAGAATGATCCAGTTACCTTTGTACTTGATCGAGGACCTAAGGGTTTGAAAGCACAAAATGTGGTTATAGCTAGTGAGTCAGCGCACACAGAAGAATAAGCCAGATCATTTCATTTGGTAAAATTGTTTTGGTATTTTACTTTTAAAAAATCCTTAAAGTATCGGTATACCATAGCTTGTCTCTGAGAGTTTGACATAATTTATAGTCTAGTGCTGCATCAAAAACACCTCGCCCGCGAAAGATACAGGAGTAAGGGTATGGATTATCTGTGGGCGTGGGTGGAAAAGCACGATTCAGAATGAATTCGTTTCAAAGCTCTGTGTCGAATTCTCAGTGCTTGGTTGCGAAATAATAGGAACTCAGAATAATACAGACTGGCTTTTACCACTGATCAAATACTTTATATAGCAAATCTCAGTCTTTTGAATCGATTTTAGTAGTTTATTTTTATTGTTATTTCAACTTCTTATAATTTTTATATTGAAAGAGTCTGTTTTTTTGGCTATAGATTAATAAATAAGATCTAAAACTGTTCACAATAAGATTTGAGGGAGGTGAAAAATGTTACTTCCTATTCAGGTGACATTCCGAAATATGGACCCATCACAAGCTGTCGAAAGTAAAGCGCGAAAACTGGCGAATAAACTTGATAACCTTTGTGACAAAATAATGGGCTGCAGGGTAGTTATTGAGTCTCCTCACCGTCATCATAACAAGGGGAAACTGTATCATGTTCGTATTGATCTTACAGTACCGGATGCCGAGTTGGTAGTGAGTCATGAGTCATCGGACAAACACGCACACGAAGACGTCTATGTATCCCTCCGAGATGCGTTCAATGCGCTTGAACGTCAGCTTAAAAGTTATGCAAAACAGAGACGTGGCCATATTAAACGTCATGAAGATTCAATTCGAGGCGGGAGAGTTCTTGAAGTTTGCCCAATGGCTGATTATGGTTACATTGAAACATTGGATGGGCGTTTAATTCGTTTCACAGGGCAAAGTATTGTTGATTATGACATCAATAAATTAGAAATTGGTGACAGAGTTCGGTTTGTTGAAACCGTGCAGAATAGTCGGGAAGCGGCAGCCAGTACCGTTTATGTTGAGGGTAAGCGTCATATCATCAATTGATAAAGATAAAAGCTGTGTTTCTAATTTTATTGTTTTCTATCGAATAATTGTTAGTCGACAGTTTCAAGTAAATGATTCAAAATTTTAGGGGAAAATCGTTTGTATTGATAATCGAGAAGAGATTGATTAACACATAAAGGGAGTTTGTCATGCCAGTCAAAAATCTTAAAGAATTTCTTGATGCTCACAAGATAAAATATTTATCCGTGGCTCATTCTCCCGCTTATACTGCTCAAGAAATAGCAGCTTACGCTCATGTCTCAGGAAAACAGTTAGCAAAAACAGTCATTATTAAAATGGATGGTCACTTAGCTATGGTTGTGTTGCCGGCTAGTGACCATGTTACATTTACAAAACTACAAGAAGCTACTGGTGCTACCAGTCTTGAGCTTGCCACAGAATCTGAGTTTCAAGGAAAATTCGCAGAATGCGATGTGGGAGCTATGCCTCCATTCGGTAATTTATATGGTTTACCTGTATTCGTATCAAGTAAACTTAGTAGCCAGGATAATATTTTATTCAATGCTGGATCTCATTCTGAATTAGTACAACTTTCTTTCAGCGATTTTGAAAAATTAGTGAAGCCTAAATTAGTAACACTCTAAGGATATGATGGATTTTTTAAATTATCCAAAAGCCGAATCAGGAGTTCGTGCAGCTTTATTTTTTCATCTGCTGAAAAACCAGCTAAAATCTCGTTGTTGAGTGTTTTGGAACATTTATCTAAATTTTTTTTGGATAACTTTGCTTGTTCAGTAAGAAAAATATGAACAACTCTTCGATCCAGAGCACTTGGCTTTCGGGTAATAAAGCCATCCCGCTCCATTCGATCCAGGGTTCTTACAACGGTAGGCTGTTCCACTTCAAGCAATTGTACCAATTCTGATTGTGTTAACCCATCCTCATTATATAACTCCATAAGGATATAGGTGTATGCATGATTCATGGCGTAGGGTTTAATGAGTTCATTGGCACGTTTGATTAATAAACGATTGGTTTTTTTTAGTAGGGTAGAAACATGCATATGATTTCCAATTTATATAGCTTGCTATATTATAACAAGCTATGTTATTGTCTGCAAATTGTTTTAGGAGATGTCTATGAAACGTTTAGCAATCTATCAAGTGGACGCATTTGCTTCAAATTTATTCAAGGGTAATCCTGCAGCAGTTTGTCCTTTAGATGAATGGTTGAGCGATGGCACAATGCAGGCGATTGCAGCTGAAAATAATTTGTCTGAAACCGCTTTTTTTGTTCCGGAAGGTGATGGCTTCAGGATCAGATGGTTTACTCCCAATGAAGAGGTAGCATTATGTGGTCATGCGACTCTTGCCAGTTCTTATGTGCTTTTTAATCAATTGGGGTTTTCAGGAAAGGACATTTTATTTCAATGTCTAAGCGGAGAGCTATTGGTTAAAAATACAACTCAAGGTTTGGTAATGGATTTTCCTTCATTACCTTATAAAGAAATTGATCTTAAGTCAGAGTTACTGAATTTGAATTTAAAAAAACCATTTAAGGTGTTTCAAAGTCAATTTGATTTGATGTTTGTGTACCAAAATCCAGAGGAAGTGAGTACAGCAAAGCCTGATCTGAGTAAAGTAGCTCATCTTGACTATAGGGGATTAATATTAACTGCCCCAGGTCAATCAACAGATGTATATTCTCGCTGCTTTTATCCAGGATGTAATGTACCTGAAGATCCTGTGACTGGGTCAGCGCATTGTGTTATTGCACCCTATTGGTGTGAGCAATTAGGAAAGAACGGAATAACAGCTTTGCAGGGTGGCGTTAGGCAGGGTGATCTTTATTGTGAAGTGAGAGAAAATAGAGTGTTGATTTATGGAAGCTGTCATCTTTACTTGGAAGGAAGGATATATTTGCCATGAAGTATTTGACTACATCCAGGCTTTTGTTAAGAGCCTGGAAAGATGAAGATGTTGAACCTTTCTACAAGATGAACCAAAGCTCTGTAGTTATGGAGTATTTTCCTGAATTATGGTCTATGGATATGGTTCAGTCTTTTATTGTCAGAATGAATGAGCAGTTATCCAGGGAAAACTATACTCTTTGGGCTGTTGAAGAGAAAGAGAGTAAACAGTTTATTGGTTTTATTGGTTTGAACCATCCAACATGGGATGCTCACTTCACTCCTTGTGTAGAAATAGGGTGGCGTTTGGCTGCTGAATTTTGGGGTAAGGGGTATGCCACTGAAGGAGCAAAAGCAACGCTTGAATACGCTTTCCAGGATTTGCATATCCCTGAAATAGTTTCCTTTACTGTACCCGATAATTTCCGTTCGAGGCGAGTTATGGAGCGGATTGGGATGACCAGGGATTTTACAGGAGATTTTCTACATCCTAAATTAGCTCCTGATCACAAGTTAGCAAAGCATGTTTTATATCGAATACGGAATCCGTTCTAAAATTTTAGGGGTCTGTAAATGCTCACCATCCTAAGATTAGACAAGTTGACTAAATAATAACTTTAATGCCAATACAATTAAAATAGCACCTGTAATACGCTCAACCCAATGACTAATTCTTTGAAATTTTGCACGCGTATTTTTTCCAGAAAGACTGAATGCAACAAAGGAAAACCATAACAATGTTTGAAGAAAGAGTAGGGTTGCCAGGAATAATTTGCTGGAACTTGAAATGTCTTTGGGCATAAGTACTGAAAACAGACTAATAAAAAAGAGCATGGCTTTAGGATTAAATAAATTCGTTATAAATCCATTGAAAAAAGCTTCAATTGGTTTTAAATCAATGGACGTTGTATAACTTCCCAATTTGTCTGTATTTGGACTAGTTCTTAGATTTTTTAAGCCGATATAAAAGAGGTATCCAGCTCCTATATATTGGATGATATGAAGTAACAGAGGTTTTTTTGTAATGAGCAGACCCAACCCGAGGAGGGTGTAACTGATATGAATCAGGCTGCCTAAGGATATTCCTAAAGCAGTTAGTAAACCACTTCTTCTTGAATAAACCAAGCTGTTTTTGACTGTGATAGCAAAATCTGGTCCAGGACTGACTAATGAAATAAAAACTAAAATAATTAAAGGTAGAAGTAGGGTAAATTGATGCCATTGTTCCATAGTGACTCCAGATTTTTTACTAACGGGCTTACGACAAGCCCCAATCTCTTCATTATAAAGCGTTTTAATTCGGTCATTTGGTTTTGTCTAAATTCTCTCATTAAAACACCTTTGTTTCGATCCATGGGTGTTTTTCATAAGCCTTGATTAAGTTGTTTCAGTTAATATCATAACTAATTTTTAAATGCCCTTTTTTAATTTTATATTTGGTTAACATAATACTTTTTATATTATTTAAATTATCCAAATGTGTTCCTCCACAGGGTTGGAAAGGGTAGTTTCCTATACGAATCAAACGGATTTTTTCTCCTTCTGGTATTGAAAATGGCAAATCAGGACAATATTTTGATATTTGTTCTCCCGCAATAAACAGAGATTCTACAGTTAGATTTGCCCCAATAGTTTGGTTTAATTCATTATTCAGCATATTTAAATCAATTTCAGCTCTTGAAGTACTGGATATAAATTCAACGTAAGCTTCTCCAGGGAAGTGATGCCCTTTAATCGCTTTCAATTCAGGATATATTTTTTCTACAAGATTACTTAGCAAGTGGCCAGCTGAGTGAAGTTGAGAATGTTTTAATCGGATTTCTTTATTAATGTGACAATGAACTTCCTGGTTTTGAATAAGAGAAGCCGGGTGTTGAGTGTAATGTCGAACTTCATTATTTATCAATTTAACATGATGGATGGATACAATATCTTCATTACTGGTGGTCATAAACCCTTGATCAGAAGGTTGGCCTCCACCTTGGGGATAGAAGATAGTTCTGTCAAGAATAATATAGCTTCCCATCTCATCTACTTCTTGTTTAAGAAAGATTGCTTTATGTTCAAAGAGGAAGGGATTGTTTAAATAGCACAAGATAGTCTTCATTTATAATAAAAATACATAAAATATGGAATTATTTTAATATTAATTTATAATATATGCAATAATAAATATCATGTATTTAATAAGAGAGATCCAAAATGGCTTATGATCCAATTGATTTACTTAGACAATATTCGAGAAAATTGGTGAGAGAGTTAGGTATGCTGCAATTAAATAAATTAGACGCAAAAGAGCAGCCTTCTTATTGGCACACTTTAATTGAGATAAATAAAGAACCAGATATTACTATTTCCAGACTCAGTCAATCGTTATTAATTTCATTACCTACTTTATCTCGAATAGTTACTTCTCTAATTAAGGATAAATTGATAACAGTAAACGAAGGACTGGATAAACGAGAGCGCTTTTTAAGAATCACGAATAAGGGTAAGGAAAAGGTACATTATATTGATGAATACTCTAATACCAAGATTAAAAGAGCATTTCATTTTTTATCTAACGAAGACAGGGAACAAATCATTACTGCAATAGGTAAATATTCTCAAGCCTTAGAGCAAAGTCGTCTAATTCGTGATCAGATTAAGATTTTACGCTTGTCAACTTCCAGAACTTTGCGTAAACAAATTGTTCGTATGATTGAAAGCATTCAGGTTAATGAATTTCATCTTTCCATTACTCCTGAAATCAATGCATCAATTTTAAAGGCTGAAGAGGAGTATTGCTATTATAACAGTTGTAATTTTTGGTATGCAGTGGATAAGGAGGGAGGCCTTATCGGTTGTATAGGTTTGAAGAAGTTAAATGATACTGTGGGTGAAGTAAAAAAGTTTTTTATTACTGCAGAGTACCGTGGATTAGGTTTGGCTCAACAATTAATGCTGATTTTAGTTAAAAATGCCATAAAGCATCGATTGAGAAGGCTGTTTTTAGGAACAGTCGAACAGTTAAACGCAGCAAGACGTTTTTATGAAAAAAGTGGGTTTGTTCTCATTAATAAAGAATCTCTGCCTAAAGAATTTGAATTCTGTCCTTTGGATACTCATTTTTATTATTGCGAAATAGATAAGTTAAATAAGAACTTAAGAGAACTGATGTAAATATCCTAAATGCGTGTTCTTTCTTCTTCTCTTTTATTAATGATCTTTAACCTAAGGTGTGAGCAATTTTTTAAGGTATGAAATGTTATGATAGCAGACTCCAGCTTATGTACTAATTTTTTTATATTTACGGGAGGACCAGGTTCTGGCAAAACTGCCCTATTGAACGAGTTAAATAGTCGGGGTTATTCCACTGTCCCTGAAGCAGCACGCTCTATTATTCAAAAACAACATGCCAGTGGAGGTGATGCCATACATACTGGAAATAGAAAGGCCTTTCGTGATTTGATGCTTGAGCAATCGATTGCTGATTATCATAAGATGCAATCAGAGGAAAAAATGGTGTTTTTCGACCGAGGCATACCTGATTTGTATGGTTACTCCAAAGTATTTTGTGAGGAGACAAATAAGGAAGTTAACGATGCCGTTTTGCGTTTTCGCTATAATAAAACAGTTTTTATTTTCCCACCCTGGCCTGAAATTTATGAAAATGATGTTGAACGTCAACAGGATTTTCAGGAAGCATTGAAAACTTATTATGCTGTAAGCGAAGGATACTTCGATTGTGGTTATGTATTAATAGAGATGCCAAAATGCTCTATTAAAGATCGGGCTGACTTTATTTTTCAGATAATAAGTAAAAACTAATTAGTCTATATACCTGTCACATGCATTTAGGCTTAAAGCATAGGCAACTATTTCTTTCTTATCATAAAATTTGATGTTCAGCTTTATCCTGAGGTATTAGCTGCCAATAATTTCTATGATATCATTTTGAAAATTTAATGATTTAATATCAATTCGTTATGTAACTGATTACTTGATTTATGTTACTGTTCAGAGAATTATGATTTTCGGCAGATTCCTGTTTTTCGCACACCAATAAAAGAATATTATGAAAAATTTTCTACATAAATTAAGAAGTTTGAGCTTACTTTTAGTTATCAGCGCATTGCCAAAGATTGCGATTGGAGAAGCCTCTTCCATAGAATCACAAAATGAACCTCCAAGTATAGGTAATTATGCTCTTCCCGCATCTCAGCAACCTGGTCCTTTCCTTTCGTTTGGTCAAGCTTTAATTGATAAAAATCAGGTGCAATTTTACGTTTCGCCGAACTATTTACATTTTAAAAATGAAAATTTCCTGACTATTTCTTCTTCCTTAGTTTATGGCTTATCTAATAAAGCATCCTTTTTGGTTTCAGTGCCTGTCGCTATAAACTATGTTAATGAAACATCGCGTTCTCATGGTTTGGGGGATACATACTTTCAAGGAGAATATGCTTTTTATGAAAATTCAAATTTCAGATACACTGAGCAAATGACTTTTGTGGGAGGATTGACTACTCCAACAGGTTCAGTAAATAAAGACCCATCGACCGGTATTGGTTCTGTTAGCTATTTTTTAGGAGGAACTTACAATCGAATGTCAGTGGATTGGCTAGGGATTGCTTCTACCGGATTAAACGTGATAACAAAACACCATAGTATGAAATTAGGAAACCAATATTTATATCAAATGGGTCTAGGTCGAAATATTAAAAGCGTAACTGGAAAATATATTTTTTTTGGTCTGGTTGAAGTGAATGGAATCTATATTGAAAAAAATAAATTTATAGGAGAAATTGACCCAAACTCGGGTGGGAACCTTGTGAACATTATTCCTTCCTTGTGGTTCTCGACTAAAAAATTGTTTTTTCAGTTAGGATTGGGCATTCCGATTTTTCAAGCTCCAAATGGGGATCAGAATAAAATTCATTATAATCCTGTTGCGTCAGCAGGAATAACATTTAATTAAATGTTTTATTATTTGTTATTATTGATGATATCGCCGGTAAAGCGGGGAATGCGTCGAGTCGTGTCATCATAATCTATAAAGGTTTATTTAAACGGAATCCAAAAGACCTTTGCATGATGAAGGGGCATTACTTGGGACTAAAGTAATTAGAAAAAATACCATCCAACAAGTCTGATAAACTTGTCGCATGGTAATTTACTGGAAAATTTAATATCAAGCATTTAATAATTGGATGATAGAAGTATCAAACTCAGGGAAAACTCCTATCACGATTGCAGCAGCCAGCATCATGACACCCACATAACGAAATATAGACTTATTTAAATGCGAAATAAGTAATCCAAGGCCGACTCCAATACTTAATAAAATTAATGAAGAAATTAAACAGCCCGCTATAAAAAATGGCATGCTATATATTAAATTATATTCAGTAGTCATCGCATTACCTTGGAAAATAGCGAAGAGGCCAATAAGACCTACTGTCAATAACAAAGATACGCTGGTACGCCATGACAATAAGGCTGCACAAATTACTAGAGACGCCAAAACACCATACTGAAGTAGCGGAATAGCTATACCAGACACATTTAGTATACCACCTAATAATATCGCTACAGTAAAGACTAAAGGAACGCTCCATAAGGCGCGGCCTCCAATTTGGGCAGCTATGAGTCCTACCGCCACGGTAAATAACATGTGATCTATTCCGTGTATAGGCATACTGAAACCTTGCAAAAAGGGATCATTCCTCATAAATTCAGCATGATGAGCAAATGCAATGGAGGGGATTAAGACAGCCAGTACCGCAACAAAAATTGTGCGTAAGGAAATTTTAAACATGATCTTTCTCCCTCTAAGTGCCAGGTATCGAATCAACTGTCCAGTCAACTCTTGGAATGGCGACTCCTATCATCGTATCTCTGGTTACAATCGTTGCCAGTTTTTCTTCACTCCAATCCTCTGTACCTTCAGGTCGCAAAGGTAAAATCATAAAACGTGTGCGTTGATTGGAGTCGTGAACTCGCACTTCCACATCAGGTGGAATAATAGTACCAAATTCAGCTAGTACTTGACGTGGCCATCGGACTAAACGACGTCTGTAGTTAGGTCTTTCATACCAAGCTGGCGCTATACCCAATAAAGGTCTTGGGTAGCATGAGCATAAAGTACATACCATGGTATTATGAAGTTTGGGTGTATTTTCACAGACGATTAAATGTGTATAATCACTAGGAGTACCTTCGCCTGTAGGTTTTAACCAATCGATTCCCAATTCTTTACAAGCAGCAACCCCGTCAGTGAGCAAACGCTTTTTAAATTCAGGGTCTACCCATGCATGAGCGACAACTCGTGAACCTGAATAATACCCAAGGTTATCATACCATTCCGTAAAGCGACGGTGATCTTCGCGTGAAAACAAACCCTTTTCGATTGCAAGTTCACGAATAGCTGTTTCAAGAATAGTAAATTCTATCGCTTCATCATGCTCTTCTATGGGTTCATGTAAATGATTATCCTTCATTACTTTTTCTCCTTTTTTCTATTCTCTTTTGCTGGTTCAAGCCAGCGCTCTGAGAATTCTGTCTCTAAGGTATCAATTGGGCTACCGCCATAATCCTCCCATAATTCATTTAACTTGAAACGAACCAGGTAAAATCTCTCACGGCGTCCTTCATATCGACCCCACGCTTCATCTTCTGGAATAACCCATTCTGGTCGTAAAAGAACAATTTCTCCTGTATGTCCGCGTGTGTAACCTTGGGTTCTAGTATGAAACAAAGAAGGCAAATTACTCACTGTTACACGATCGCCTATTTTATATTTATCCATCTAGATCTCCTCGCGCTTTCTAACTTCTGCCATTTTGTTCATTAATTCATCTGGAGTGATATGCCCTTTATCAAGCAACATTTTGGCCATTGCAAGTAACCACCTTGCATAGTAAGGTGTGCCAAAATAAATAGTTTCACCAAGATCGTTTTCTCGTCTTCGCCGCTCTTCTGCTACCCAATGACCTCTCCAAGCCAAACATTCCGCGGTACAATGAGTATTCTTTTCCCATAAAGTAGGTTTATGTGTTGATTTATCGAGAGGACCATCTGGTTGCCCACCAACGTCATGAACTACATGCAATACAGCTTCTGCATGTTTTTGCGTAATAGTAAGTGGTATATTCAGTTCATTATATCTAACTGGTGTATGTGATCTAATCATCTCCAATAAAACTGAGTAATCATTAGATGAGTTCTTAGTCATGCTTGCCCCCTAAGTAATGATACTTAAATGGTCAAATTGAATTTAAAATGATCGTGAATAAATTATAGTCTACCACCATGGGTTTTACCAATTGGATAACAAAAAGAGGAGAATGAGTACTTTCTTGTCAAGTCAATTTTTGCTTATCCCTTAGTGAGTACAATTGGCAGTGCGAGGATATCATCCGCTACATTTTTCTATGGTGTTTATCATTTACTTTCAATCAATACAGCAATATCCTTCTCGATATTATTTTTGTTAAGCGCAAATGGAGCGTTAATGACTACAAGTTTTATGTATCTTCTAAGACAGAGAAGATTTTTACCGCTATTCCTGACGCAGTTTTTTGGCGCTTTTAATGATAATGCCTATAAGTTAGCGATGTTGACAATGATTAGCTATCGTTTAAGCCATACACAGGGAGAATCAGAGTCTTATCAAGCTATTGCAGGTGGTTTATTTATACTACCCTTTTTTATTTTATCTGCCACCTCAGGTCAATTTGCTGACAAATATGATAAGGCTTTATTGACACGCCTGGTTAAAGTGTTGGAAGTACTGCTAATGATTATTGGAGGTATCGCTTTATACAGAGGTAGCATTTTTTTAATGATGAGTACTTTGACAGGAATGGGTATACATTCTACGTTTTTTGGACCTATCAAATATGCTATTTTACCTGACCATTTACCTAAACAGGATTTATTAGCTGCAACAGGCTTAATTGAGGCGAGTACTTTTGTTGCAATTTTATTAGGGACAACCTTGGGTACTTTATCTATTGGAACCACAAGTTCAGTACCTTATGTCGCTATTATCATGACTTTAAGTGCCGCTTTTTGTGGTTTGATTTCTAGTTTCTTTATTCCTCCAGCCCCATCAGCTCTACCGGGTTTAAAAATGGATTTTAACCTTTGGCGTGCTACTGCAAAATTGCTAAAGCAAGCAAAAAAAGAGAATGGAGCTCTTGTATCCATTTTAACGATTTCCTGGTTTTGGCTGATTGGTGCTGTTATGCTGACCAAATTACCCGATTATACTCATTATGTTCTGGGAGCTAATACTTCTGTTTTTGCCTTATTCCTCGCTTTGTTTTCAATAGGAATAGCCTTAGGATCTCTTATGATCAATTGGTTATTGAAGGGTAAAGTGAATCTTTCTGCAGTGCCAATAGCTATGTTTGCATTTACTTTTTTTACCTTTGATTTATATTGGTCATCGCCTGGTGCCGTTGAATTAAATGAACCTTTGTTAAATATATTAAATTTCTTTACTTCTTTTAATCATTATCGCATTGTCTTTGACATGTTTATGTTGGCATTTTGCGCCGGTCTATTCGTAGTTCCTTTATATACCTACCTCCAAATTATTAGCCCAATTGAGAACAGAGCTAGAACAATAGCAGCAAACAACATTTGTAATGCGTTATTTATGGTGACAGGGACCTTGCTGGTGATGCTCTTATTGTATTTTAATTTTTCAATTCCTCAGGTTTTTCTAATACTATGTCTTTTGAATTTGGTTGCAGCTCTGTTTTTAATCGTTGGATTAAGGATATTGAAAAATAATTCACACGAAATGGCTTAATTACTGGCTAAATAATTTTTGAAGGATCATTAATTTATTATTATTCAGTATTGCAACGGCTTTTTTGTGAATAAATCTGGATAGTAATCCAGGTCTTAAAGCATAAGAATGTTGGTACATGTTAACTCTGGTATTCCACAGAGATTCAAAACACATAGCCTCAATGGTTATGAATGTTGCTACAATGATAACCAATCTTTTGCAGGTAAAAAATCCGTGTATAATTTTTCTTCTTCACTGCCTTTTTCGGGATGCCAATTGTACTCCCAATGAACAATTGGAGGGAGAGACATCAAGATGGATTCTGTTCTTCCACCTGATTGCAAACCAAATAAGGTACCGCGGTCATAGACTAAATTAAATTCTGCATAACGTCCTCTTCGGTAATTCTGGAATGTTTTTTCTCGTTGTCCAAAAGGATGGTCTTTGCGTCGAATGACTATTGGTTCGTAAGCAGGAATAAAATGATCTCCTATGCTGCGCATGAGATCAAAGCTGTGATCAAAACTGATTTCATTGTAATCATCAAAAAATAAGCCACCAATACCACGGGCTTCATTTCTGTGCTTAATAAAAAAATAATCATCGCACCAACGTTTGAATTTATGGTAAATGGTTTCCCCAAATGGCAAGCAAGCATCCAAGGCAGTTTGATGCCAATGCTGACAGTCTTCAATAAATCCATAATAGGGGGTTAAATCAAAACCTCCACCAAACCACCATACAGGTTCCAGCCCTTCTTTTTCAGCGACAAAAAAACGAACATTGGCATGTGTTGTTGGAACATAAGGATTTTGTGGATGAATAACCAGAGAAACTCCTAATGCGCTAAAATGCCTTCCCGCCAATTCTGGTCTTTGTGCGCTGGCTGAGGGAGGCAGCTGCTCCCCTGACACATGTGAAAAATTGACCCCGGCTTTTTCAAATACACTCCCGTGGGTCATGACTCTTGTTTTACCTCCGCCTCCCGCAGGGCGTTGCCAGGAGTCTTCAATAAACCTGGTTTTGCCATCCAGGGCTTCCAAAGAAACACAAATTGTATTTTGCAGTTGAAGCAGATAAGATTTAATATGTTCTATTGCATTATAGGGAAGTGTTTTTGAGATTGACATGATGAGTTACTCCACACCGGGCATTACAGCTTAGAGTCCTCATTTTCTCATTCTTTAGATATTGGCACAATGTTTGCTTTGTTATAAATAACAGGTTTTTCATCATTTCGACTTTCTCGAGAAGTCTAGAAACAAGCATGAAGTGATTCATGGCTTTAGACAGTATAGATAATATCAAAATGGTGGGTAAGCTTTAAATAATCATAAGACAGGAGTGAATATGGCCATTAATCTTGATTCCTATTTTGGGATTCATGCCAAGGCATTAATTGCAAGAGATCAGCGAGCTTCAGTTCTTGCAAATAACTTAGCTAATGCTAATACACCAAATTTTAAAGCCAGGGATGTTGATTTTAATGACGTCTTGGCTGCGACTATGGCCAGTGACACCCGGCAACTAAGAGTTACTTCAGACAATCATATTAATACCAATGCTGATTTTACAGCTCATATGAAATATAGAATATCAAATCATACTTCTTTAGATGGCAATACAGTCGATAAGGATATGGAAACAGCAGAATTTGCCAGGAATGCATTGAACTATCAAGCCAGTTTGAACTTTTTAAATAGCAAAATCAAATCCATGATGGCCGCATTGAAAGGGGAATAATCATGTCATTAAACGCAATTTTTGATATTGCAGCTTCTGCAATGACTGCAGAAACTGCCCGTTTGACTACGAGCGCAGGTAACATGAGTAATGCGAATGTTGAAGCAAGCAGCCCAGAGGAAGTGTATCAAGCCAAATACCCCATTTTTAAAGCAGTCCAAGAGAATGCCAATCAATGGATGGGAAATCAGATTAAGGCTGGTGTGAAACTTGAGGGCATTCATGAGAGCGACGCTGAACCACGAAGAAGATATGACCCTAATAGCCCTATCGCGGACAAAGATGGTTTTGTTTATACATCGAATATCAATTATGTTGAGGAAATGGCCAATATCATTTCAGCTTCTCGTTCTTATCAAATGAATATTGAATTACTAAATACAACCAAACAACTCATGCAAAGGACAATGCAATTAGGTGAATAAGGGGAAAAGGAATGACCACGAATTCAGTAAATGCTTCCAATTCGGCAAATAATTTGGGTTTGAATCAAGTTGATTCAGGAAAAAAACAAAATTTGGGACAACAGGATTTTTTGCGTCTGATGGTAGCTCAAGTACAGAATCAAGACCCATTGCAACCACAGGCTAATGGGGAATTTTTATCTCAATTAGCTCAATTTAGTACTAATGACGGAATCACAAAAATGCAAGAATCATTACAACAACTGGCTTCTTCTCTGCAATCAAATCAAGCGCTACAAGCGTCCGCTTTGGTTGGCCGCAAAGTATTAGTAAACAGTGATTCACTGAGTTTAGGGACAGAAGGGGATGTAAAGGCTGCCATTGATATGGCGCCTGGTGTTGCAAATCTCAGTGCTTCAATCTATACAGAGTCCGGGGAATTGATAAAAACCATTCCTTTGGGGCAGCCAGAACCTGGATTTTTCCAATTTAGTTGGGATGGTACAGACCAAAGTAATCAACGTATGACCGCAGGCAAATATACTATAAAGGTCAGTGGTACTTATAGTGGACAGGAAGTAGCATTGAAGACTATGACTTCAGCCAATGTTGATAGTGTCAGTCTTGGCCAAAATGGAGAAGGCTTGAAGCTTAATGTAGCTGGAATAGGTTCAGTGTATTTAAATGAGGTAAGACAAATATCAGTATAAATGGGTTTTAGTCATCGTTGTTTTATGGAAACGGTGATGGAAGTCATTAATGCATCCCTTTAAGCAATCAGGGAAATGCTAAAAAATTATAAAGCAGGAGGCTATTATGGTTTTTAATACAGCATTAAGCGGAATTCAGGCATCAACCAGAGATTTGGATGTTATAGGGAATAATATAGCGAATTCAGCAACGGTAGGGTTTAAGGGATCAAGAGCTGAATTTTCAGATATTTACGCTTATAGTGCTTATGGGACAGGCAGTAATGCTGTAGGTGGTGGCGTAAGGCTATCACGAGTACATCAATCATTTGCCACAGGAACATTAAGCACCTCAAATAATACCCTTGATCTTGCTGTGAATGGTTCCGGTTTTTTCATTCTAAGTGATCAGGGCGCAAAAATTTATACCCGTGCCGGACAATTTAAACTGGATAATCAGAATTATATAGTCAATGCGAATAACCAACGTTTGACTGGTTTGCTATCGGATTCCAGCGGTGCAATCACAGGAGCTTCGGGTGATTTACGAATAAACACTGCCAACATTAGTCCCAGAGCAAGTACTAACGTTACAGTAGGCGTTAATTTATATTCACAAAGTAAGGCTCCTAATGTGGATTGGGTAGGTGGAGCCACTCCATCAAGTGATACTTACAATAATGTCAGCTCTTCAACTATCTATGATAGTTTAGGGAACTCTCATGTTTTGAGCATGTATTTTATTCATGCGGATTCAACGGCTGTCGCTGGTGCACCGAATGCCGCATCACCAGCAGGTACAGAAAATCAATGGTATGTTGCTTTTCAAATAGATAATCAAAACGCTCCTGCTAATGCTGGTGCTCAGAATACCAATAATTTATTCAGAGCGAATTTTAATCCGGATGGCTCATTCGCAGGAGTGTTTGATACAGCAAACGCTGCATTACCAAATAATTTAATCCCTTTGTCATTCAATTTAAATAATGGTTCCAATCCCCTAAATTTTACTGTCGATTTATCAGATAGCACTCAATTTGGAAGTCCTTTTGCAGTGCAAGCCACCTATAATGATGGATATACAACAGGTAGTCTTGCCGGATTGGATATTGATGATTCAGGGAAGATATTTGGCCGGTATACAAATGGTCAATCCTTGTCAATGGGACAGATTCAGCTGGCTAATTTTGCTGATCCTGAAAGTTTGCAAAATTTGGGTAATACCAGTTGGGCTGAAACCATTTCTTCAGGGCAACCTTTAGTTAGTGCTCCAGGAAGTGGTGGACTAGGATTAATTAACTCAGGAAGGCTTGAAGAATCAAATGTGGATTTGACGAGTGAGTTGGTCAAGTTAATTAGCGCTCAACGAAATTTCCAGGCGAATGCTCAAACGATTCGTACTGGTGATGCGATTACTCAAACGATTATTAATATTCGTTAGGAGATAAATCATGGAGCCGATTCTTTATAATGCCATATCCGGTGGCCGTTCAGATTTTAAACGACAGGAAATAATCGCCAATAATTTGGCGAATATTAATACCCCTGGTTTTAAGGCTGACTTATACCAGGCACAAACCATGTATATGAATGATGCTAATGGGAATAATAACTTAAATGGTCAGTCGTTTGTTATACAAAATTCTAATGGCGTAGATACTTCTCCAGGCGAAATCATTACAACTGGTCGAGATTTGGATGTGGCCATTGATGGAGATGGGTGGATGGCAGTTCAGGATAGTAAAGGGCGTGAAGCCTATACCAGAGGTGGAAGTTTACGTCTGGACCCAAATGGCCTGTTAATTACTGCCTCAGGTAAATTGGTTTTAGGTGATGGAGGCCCAATTTCTATCCCGCCTGCTCAATCTATAGAGATTGGCTCAGATGGAACGATATCGATTGTTCCTTTAGAAGGTGATGTTAATTCTCTGGCAATTTTAGATAGGATTAAATTAGTTACTCTAGATAAAAATACCATTTATAAAAATGATGAGGGCTTGATACAACTAAAACAAGGCTCTATTGCGGCCGCCAACAGTAACATTAAATTACAAAATGGTGCCTTGGAGGGAAGCAATGTGAAGGCAATTGATCAAATGGTATCGATGATCAGTGCAGGTCGTGAGTTTGATGCTCAAATGAAGGTATTATCAGCAGTTGATGATAATGGACAAAAATTGGCACAACTATTGCAAGAATAGATTAAATAATTTGATTAGCGCTTCAGCTAACCCAAGATTTTTACAAAATCTGAAATAACAGCTAAGGCCGGTTTAATAATAAGAATAATAGCAGGAGGCCGTCATGGAACCAGCATTATGGGTCAGTAAATCAGGTTTGGAAGCTCAAGATAAAAATATTGCTACTATCGCGAATAATCTTGCTAACGTGAATACTACAGGTTTTAAAAAAGGACGTGCTTTATTTGAAGATTTGATTTATCAAAACCTTCGCCAGGCCGGTGCTCAATCTTCACAAAATTCACAAATTCCAACCGGTATTAATATGGGTACAGGAGTTCATTTAGTCGCTACAGAGAAAATATTTAGTCAAGGCGGTATCCAGAACACTCAAAATGCATTGGACGTAGCAATTGAAGGTCGTGGTTTTTTAACAGTTTTAATGCCAGATGGTACTCAAGCCTTTACACGCGATGGAAGCCTTAAGACGGATAATACTGGTCAAGTGGTTAACAGTAATGGGTACCCGCTCCAGCCAACTATTACTGTACCTGCGCAAACCACAAAAATTACTATCGGAACAGATGGTACGGTCAGTGCTTTGGTAGCTGGGAATAACGCCCCATCAGTCATAGGAAATATCCAATTAACTGATTTTATCAACCCGGCTGGTTTACAACCAATTGGTCAAAACTTGTATGTTGAAACAGTAGCAAGTGGTACACCTGTAACAGACAACCCTGGTAATTCCGGGTTAGGTACTTTATTGCAGGGTTCGTTAGAGTCATCCAATGTGAATGTAGTTGAAGAATTGGTTAATATGATTCAAGCACAACGAAGTTACGAAATTACAGCCAAAAGCATACAGACTGTGGACAGTATGCTGCAATATTTAACACAAACTCTGTAAGTGAGTCAGGCTATGAATCGATTTCATTTGGCTGCTGCTTGTTTCGCAACAACTTTATTGATCGGGTGTGAGGCGCTTCATCCTCCTGCTCCAGGCAATGATCCGGATTATGCACCAACTTATCCGGTAACCCCCGATCCTAAGGAGCTGAGAAAGGTAAGTGGCGCTATTTATAGTAATGAGACAGCTTTGCCATTATTTGAAACGCCAAGGGCCAGACATCCTGGGGATATATTAACTGTATTTTTGGTTGAAAAGACTGATGCCCAGAAGAATGCCACTACTACCCAGAAGAAAAATGATACAGAAAAAATTACGAATAAGCTCTTTTTAGGTAGACCAATATCTCTCGGAAGCGGTTATAGCATGGACTTTGATTTGGATAATCAAAGACAATTTACCGGTGACGGAAAATCAATACAAAACAATAGATTGGCTGGTAGTATTTCAGTGACAGTAGCTAAAGTATTGGCAAATGGCAATATGATTGTTCAAGGTGAGAAGTGGGTTAGAATCAATCAGGGTAATGAATTTGTGAGACTTTCAGGCATAGTGCGTCCCCAAGACATAAGAGCAGATAACTCCATCACTTCCGATAGAATTGCCAATGCTAGAATTTCATATGGTGGAACTGGCCAAATTAATAATACGAATGCTCAAGGATGGTTATCAAGAATTTTATGGGGACCTTTATTCCCAACTTAATTGATAATTACTGAGAATAGACCTCTTGCATAACCTGTACAACGCAGCAATAAAATAAAAGAGACAGCTTATGCAAGAGGTCTAATATAAACGGACAAGGAACTGTGATGCGGCGAATGCTGGTTATTGGATGGTTATTAGCAATCAATTTGACTATAACTCAGGTTTTTGCTGAGCGGATCAAAGACATCGCTACTTTAGCCGGTGTTCGCGTTAACCAATTGGTTGGTTATGGCTTAGTGGTCGGTTTAAACGGTACTGGTGATAAAACCGGTACCAGATTTACTGAAGACAGTTTTGCCAACATGCTGACTCAATTAGGAATAAACGTTCCTCCAGGAGTCAAACTCAATTCGAAAAATATTGCAGCGGTGATGGTAACTGCCAATTTATCCAGTTTTATGAAAAAAGGACAGACTATGGATGTTAATATTTCATCCATAGGCGACTCCAAAAGTTTGTTAGGCGGAACTTTATTGCTTACTCCACTAAAAGGAGCGGATGGACGTGTTTATGCCATGTCGCAAGGAAACATCGTCGTATCAGGAATCAGTGCCTCCGGGAGTGATGGCTCCAGTGTTACTGTAAATGTGCCAAGCGGAGGAAGAATTCCCAATGGCGCCACTATAGAAGCGGATATTCCCAACCCATTTTATTTTTCAGAATCACTTACTTATAACTTACACTCCCCTGATTTTACTACGGCGAAACGAATGAGTGATGCCATCAACGAGTTGATGGGACCCGGTACGGCGAAAGCTATAGATGCAGGTTCAATTGTAGTGACGGCTCCCAAAAAACTATCCCAACGAGTGGATTATGTTTCAGTACTTGAAAATATTGAATTTAAACCAGGTGAGCCTATTGCAAAAATTATTATCAATGCCAGAACAGGAACGGTAGTCATTTCCAGTAATGTCATTGTGAAATCAGCCGCAGTATCTCATGGTAATCTGGTGGTTAGTATCACGGAGACTCCAGTTATCAGCCAGCCAAATGCGTTTGCCTCTGGGAGAACTGTTTCAACTCAGCAATCACAAGTTAATATTCAGCAGAAAAACAACCATGCTTTTATCCTTCCTAAAGGTACTACTTTGAAGGATATAGTGAGAGGAATTAATGCGGTTGGTGCCACTCCGGCCGATGTGATCTCCATTTTGGAAGCATTACAACAAGCTGGTGCGTTGAATGCGACATTAATTGTAATATAAAGGTGATGAAAATGACCGTACAAAGTATTGCTACGAGTGACTTTCAAGGGTTAAACGAATTAAAAGTTCAGGCAAAAAATAATGCAAAAGATGCGTTACCTGAAGTGGCTAAGCAGTTTGAAGGAATATTTTTGCAATCCATGTTAAAAAGTATGCGGATGGGGCAGCATTTTCTGGATGAATCAAGTCCTTTCAGTAGTAAGAACGAGACTACTTTTCAGGAAATGCTTGATGGTCAATATGCCAGTACTATTGCAGAATCTAAAGGGGTAGGTTTGGCAGCAATGTTAGCCAAACAGTTGGAAGGAACGGTTGGTATTAAAGAAAATAGCATAACTAATCCTGTTGCTGAGATTAACAGAAGCAAAACTTCCAATTCGGAAACCAGCCCTTCTATTATTGATGATTTTGTAAAATCTATCTGGCCAACGGCAAAACATGCGGCGTCTATCATTGGCCTGGATCCCAAATTGTTAATTGCGCAAGCAGCATTGGAAACCGGGTGGGGTAAATTTGTAGCAAAAGATGTGGATGGTTCGAGCAGTAATAACTTGTTTAATATAAAAGCTAAAACCAATAGCACATCCGATTCGGTTCAAGTTAAAACAACGGAATATATTGCCGATACACCGATTAAGATAAATGCTTCTTTTAGAAAATATCCATCTATAGAGCACAGTTTTCATGATTATGTTTCATTAATTAGAGGAAGTGAGCGTTATCAAACGGCATTAGCCAATGCGACAAATCCTGAGATTTATGTTAATGAATTGAATAAAGCCGGATACGCCACTGATCCAAATTACAGCAGTAAAATTTTATCAATTTATCATGGTGACGAATTGAATCAGGCAATACAACGATGTGAGTTATCCGAGCAAATCTGATGTGATCAGGATTGAGTAGATGAATAAATTAGTTCAGGGAGTGAGCGAATATGTCCATACTTAATATTGCCTATTCAGGGTTGAACGCTTTTCAGCATGCATTGAACGTCGCTGGAAATAATATCGCCAATTTTAAAACGCAAGGTTATACAAGACAGTCCATTCAATTTACTCCAATCGCCTCAAATCGGTATGCGGGCTCGTATATAGGGGCTGGTGTATCGGTTTCATCTATTTATCGAAACGTAGATCAATTCGCTAATGCTCAAGTCAGGAGTACTTTAAGTTATCGAACTCAATTCGACGCTTTTTATAATCAAGCCATTCAGATAGATAAATTGCTTTCTCAGGAAGGATCGAGTATTTCGACTTCCCTGCAAACTTTTTTTGATTCACTGGGACAATTGAACAGTACACCAGATAATATAGCAACAAGAGGTGTTGTCCTCAAACAAAGTCAGTTGTTGGCGCAACAATTTAATTCATTGCAAACAAGGTTGGAAGAACACCAGCGCAATTCTACAGCTCAAATAGCAGAGTCTGCAAAAATAATTAATCAACTCACAAAAGAGCTGGCTGAGGCCAATGGAAAATTATTAGGTAATAATAATATACCGGAGTTGCTTGATCGTAGAGATGAATTACTGAAACAACTGTCAAGTTACACTGATTTGAGTATCTTTGATCAGGGTGACGGCACTATCAGTGTTGGACTTGCCAGTGGGGATATGTTAGTTGCAGGTACTCAGCAACGGGATTTAGTGATTGGTTCAAATAATGACAATATCTTCGGCACAAAAATATTTTTAAGTAATGGTTCCAATAGTCAGGTTGATATTACAGATAGACTCACAACAGGTATGTTGGGAGGGCTAATGGATTATGAGCAAAACATTTTAGGACAGGCCAGTCAATTGATAGGTCAAATGGCAATTGGGTTATCTCAGACTTTTAATGCTCAACATAAGTTGGGTATGGATATGAATAACCAAATTGGTAAGGACTTCTTCACGGACTTTAATAGTCAATCGCAGATGCTAAAACGATCTATCGCGTCGGCAACGAACACTGGAACAGCTGTTCTTTCAGTGAGTATTTCTGATATTTCACAAATGAAACTTAGTGATTACGATTTGATAATCAGCGATACTGGAACGAATCAATTACGATTAATACGCAAATCGGATGGGACTTCCACTCCATTAACATGGTCTAGTTCGCCTCCAGCCCCACCGGCTGGGCAAGTGGTTATCGATGGGATGACAATAACAGTAGATGATTTATCGCAACTTGCAAATAATGACCATTATACTCTAACGCCTACTCGAGGTGCTGCGAGGGATTTTGCTTTACAAATTAACGATTCTCGTGAAATTGCCTTGGCTTCTCCTGTGAAAACTATCGCATCATTGAATAATACTGGACAAGGGCAAATAGCTTTAGACTCAGTATTGAATACAACGGTCGTCAATAAGCAATTCAGAATCGATTTTATTTCTGATACTCAATACAACCTGGTTAATGTGACGGACAGTACAAGTACAGGTCCTTTTGCTTTTGTTCCAAATACAGACAATGTCATTCAAATTCCTGATGGAATAACACCTTCTTATTCGGTTGTTTTATCCGGGATTCCTAAAGCAGGAGATCAATTTACTGCGGATTATAATGCTGGTGGATTTGGTGACAACCGTAATGGCTTGAGCCTGAGCGGTCTTCAACAATATAAAATCTTTTCTGGCGGCAGTGAAACCTTATTTGATAGATATGGTAATTTGCTTGCTGAAGTGGGTAGCAAAACCAATCAAGCTAAAACAAGCTTTGAGTCAGCCGATATATTACATAAACAGGCCTTGGATTTTCAGGAAAGTAAAAGTGGAGTCAATCTGGATGAGGAAGGTGCGAATCTGCTTATTTTTCAACAAGCTTACCAAGCGGCTGGAAAGCTGATGGAAATATCGAATCAAATTATGAATTTGTTATTTGATATCATGAGGTGATGAATGCGAATTTCAACCAATCAAATATATCAGAAAGGTTTGGATAATTTATTGACCCAACAAGAAAGACTGGCAAAACTACAGGATCAGCAAGCCAGTGGCATAAGGGTGCGTACTCCATCCGATGACCCTGTTGCGTCTGCCCAAATTGAGCTGATTAAACAACGCATTAGTAATATAGAACTATTACAAAATAATCGTCAGTCTGTGAAGAGCGCTTTAAGTCTGGAGGAAGGGATATTAAGTAATGCTGTGAACTCTCTTCATCGTTTACGAGAGATACAAGTTCAATCCGGCAACCCCAGTCTCTCGGAAGAGGACAGAAAAACCTTGGCGGCTGAAGCGAAAACACTATTAAATCAATTATTGGATTATGCGAATACGAAAGACAATAGTGGAAGTTATATGTTCAGCGGGAGCAAGTCATTAACTCAACCAATGTCTTTAGATTCATCAGGACAATATATTTATAATGGGGACAGCACACAACGTTTTCAGGCTGTAACTACCAGTTTGCTGGTTGCAATTAATGATAGCGGTGATGATGTTTTTATGCGTATTCCAAATGGCAATGGGCGTTTTACTATAACAGAAACAGGAGCACCTAATGCTGGAACAGCTTCGGTGAGTTCTGGATCCGTAGTGAATGAAGCCGCTTTGGTCCCCGATGACTATACAATCACTTTTGCCTTAAATTCACAGGGAAACCTGGTTGTTATGGTAAGCGGCGCTAGTAGTGGTAATGTCATACCACCAACAGGTTTACCGGATGACGCACCATTGTATCAAGAGGGCGGGGCAATTAGTTTTAACGGCATGGAAATGACTGTTTCTGGTATGCCAAATGCTGGAGATTCATTTTTAATTAGTCCTGCAAAAAATGAATCAATTTTTTCTACGGTACAACGCATGATAGCCAACTTAAATAAACCATTTGGTACTGCTGTAGAAAAAGCAGCAACTCAAACAGAAAATAATCAATTATTGGCTCAGATTGATAGTACTTTAGATCATATTTTGAGTATTCAATCGGATTTGGGAGCCAGTTTGAATCAATTAGAGACCGCTGAAAAAGCGAATAATGATTTTTTGGACGCCAGTGCTGCCACATTAAAAAAACTGAGAGAAATTGATCCTATTGCGGTAGCAACGGAATTAAACTCGCAACTGGTTAACCTTCAAGCTGCCCAGTTAAGTTTTGCAAGAATTCAGGGTTTGTCGTTGTTTAATTATATATAGGCATTTTACCTCTAATTAATGCCGTTTGAAAAAAAATTAAAAATCACTTCGTCAAGACTGTTTTTCAATGATTATTTTAGATATCATGGATATCTCACCTTTTAATAGGTCATTTCCCCTTTGTGGATATAATTACCATTATCCTTAGCAGATAATTCACTTGTTATTAATTTTTTTTGTAATATGCCTTGGTTAATTAAGGCTTATTGAGCTTTGCTTTATTTTATTCTGCTAATAACTTATCCCCATTTTCTGTGGATAACTCTGTGCATACACTCTGGTAATTCACTAAATTCCAGTGCCTGGAGAGATGCTTTTTCTTTTACCCAAATGCATTACAAAATGAATTGAGATAATCATTTAATGAATTAAATTAGGATTGAGCAAATTTTAACTGGAAAAGTTACCAATTCATATTTTGAGGAAACTTGAAGAGTCTATCGTATTTTTAGGACTAGCTCCCCGGAATTTGTGCCCTGACGCAAAAATCTAAAGTAACAGCTCGGAAAATCTCCTTATAACTAATAATTTATTCTTTTAAAGTTCCGATAAATGATGGGTTTGTGAACGTCTAAAATCGATGTTCAAAAATTTGCATTTTACCTCGTAAACCAGTTCGAAAATTCTATACATTAATCAAAGTTCATTTTAATCTATTCTATTAGTGTTTCTGAACGAGAAGGAATAATAATGAGAGTTGGCTATGCCAGGGTATCAACACATGAACAAAATTTAGATTTGCAGCTTGATGAATTGAAGAAGGCTGGGTGTGAGTAAATTTTTACGGATAAAATTAGTGGTTCTGTATCGGAACGACCTGGTTTAGAAAAAGTTGAAAATTTCCTTAGAGAGGGTGATGTTTTAGGTGTTTGGCGATTGGATAGATTAGGGCGATCTCTCAAACATCTTATTTCCTATGTGAGCAAGCTAGAAGAAAAGGGAATAGGTTTTCATAGTGTTACTGAGTCTATTAATACAGAAACACCTTCAGGCAAGTTTATGTTTCATGTATTTGGAGCCCTTTCAGAATTTGAACGTAATTTAATTAAAGAGAGAACACTTGCAGATCTTGAAGCTGCTAGAGCTAGAGGTCGCCAAGGTGGTAAGCCTGAAAAACTTAGTGATGAGCAAAAAGAGCTAGTGAAGACTCTTTTCGCCAATAAAAAACATTCAATTCAATCAATTTGTAAGATGGTTGGTGTGAATAAATGAGTATAATTTAGTCACTTAATTGTTTGATTTTTAATATTTCATTATGGACGCTCTGCAATATCTCAGTGTAACCCTTTAATGCATCAGTATTATTTATAATAAATTTCAGGAAATATGAAATGCAGGTTAGAGAAAGAACTGATATTGACAGATATTGGTTAATATGAGTAGGAGAGGTGTGATCTGCGGGATAAACACTTTCACCATCAAGTTCAAAATAGTCTTTGTATAATGATGACCATGTACCATGTATGCTATGAGATCCAATATTCATTATTACAGTGTAATATGTTTCATGCATACCTAATGATATAATCATTTCTCTCATATTAGGAATATTTTTTAATTTTTGTATTTTATTTTTGGATAACCCACTATCATTTATATATTTTTTAATACTTTTGAGCATTCTATCTTCTATAGGTAAGCGATTATTTCCTCTGTTTTTAATATTAGACAGAATATTTTTTTGAAGTTTGAGATCAGATTTCAGGCCGGATGCAATAAAGCGGTTAAATTTATCTTCTGAAGGTGAGTGGCATAACCACATTAATTTAATACATGTTTCATTTATACATCTATCGAGAATTGATGTGGTCTCTCCAAAATTCCCGCCTTTTGATAATTCCATAACTGATATCATTAATCGGCCAATACGATTTAGCATTCCAATTAAAATTGCATAATGCATATTTTTAATTTCATTTATAGCAGGTGAAGACTTATCAAGTGATGAACAGTGAAGAACAAGTTGAGCAATATATTTATACCACTCAAAAGCTATACTTTCAAAGCTATTATTTTTGACACATTCGTCAAATATGTCATGAATATTGTCGGGCGGAGAAGGTATCATTTTTTATAATTAGTATTTTCCTTTATTTTTAATTGTAGATCTTTTATATAAATTTGTTTGATTTAAATGTATGTTTTATAGGGAATGTTCTAGTTAGAAGCTGGAATATGCGGCTAAATGTCCCAAAAGCCCACGTTTTTTCTGTCTTTTTAGTGATGTTGTGCAAACTTACAGAAAGCTCTCTTATAACTAGAAATCTTCGATTAATTTATATATTCTCCTTTTCGGAATCGATTGCCTCAGGTGTGGAAGCCCGAAAAGACGATATGTTTGAAAAAAAAGTCAACTGTACCTCCCTTTCATTTCCCTGCGAAAAATATTTGCTTGAACTTTATTTAAACCAGAACTATGCTATACTACAAATGTAGCAAAAAAATACTATTGTAGGTGAAATAATGGGAATCCCAATAAGAATTGACGAAAATATTTATTATGAGGCCAAAAAAGTTGCCGCCGCAGAATTTCGTTCTATTCCGAATCAAATAGAATATTGGGCTAAGTTAGGAAAGTGTGCATTGGATAATCCTGATTTACCAATTGAGTTTATAAAAGATGTTTTGCTTTCTAAGCTTCAAGATAAGTCTTTAGCTGAACCTTTTCAATTCGAGGGTGAAGGTGAGTGATATCGAAATAAGGCAAATGCCTGCGTTTAAGAAGGTCTATAAGAAATTGCCTGCATCACATAAAACCATAGTTAACGAGGCTGTCCGTACAATCGTCAATAATCCTAAAATTGGAGAAGAGAAAAAAGGGGATTTAATTGGAGTATATGTTTATAAATTTAAAATCAATCATCAACAATTTCTTTTAGCTTATGAATGGGATCCAGCATTAAGGATTCTATTAGCACTTGGGGTACATGAAAACTTCTACCGAGATCTCAAGAGAAAGTAATTTGCTATTAATTCTTAAGGACTTATAGAAAGGGATTTAAATGAAAGCATTGAATTTAGCAGGACAAGAAATAATTAAAAATTCAAGAGAAACTCGTTTTAATAATAAATTAAAAATTATTAGTTTATTGAGAACGGCGATATATAGTATACAAAAAAATATTGAATTAACGAAAAAAATTATAGAAGAATCTTATTTTCTCCTCCAAGAATCACTTCATTGTACATTTATTTGTGTTGATGGACTTCAGCCTTTAGTTTTAAATGAAATAGAAGATGCTGAAAATCACAACAAATTAGATTTGATAACTGAAGAATTTTATAAAAATATTTTTTGCAAAATATTTTGTTTGGAGACAGAAAACTATGAAGATGCAAATATATTAAGTTATTCGAGGGGAAAAATTAAACGATTATTATTAGAGACATATAATGAGATATGCTTAATTGAACCATTAGAGTTTAATTTATGATGACGAATCATATATTCGATAAATTGCTAACATTATGAGCTAATTGGCGATATGAATAGGCAGAGATCCATTCTAAGAATAGTTTAATTAGGAAGTAATTTCTTTGATTCCTGAGAATTGATGTCCCTGCATTTTTTTCGAAAGGTTACTCTTTTTATTGCGAGTATTTTTATATTCTTTTAATACTCCAATGATCCAATCTTCTTCTTTTAAATATTCTTGAATGAACCAATCAGCAAATTTTTGAGAATAACGAGAAACATTTTCATTTAGATAGTAATAAGTGTCTTCATGCTTAATATCGAATACATAGTTTACCGCATTCAAATGATATTGGTTCACTATACTGGGTGTAATATTACCATTTAAATATTCTATTAATTCTTTTGATTTATATGGATATTTTTTATCAATGGAGACAGTAGTTTCAATTGCTCCTACATTTTTTCCATCTGTACCAACAGTTAGATTGATATCAGCTTTTTTTCCTTTTTTTGCTAAAGCAACCCTATAGTCGAAAGAGATGAAAAATTTATCAGAGTTAATCTCTTTTGCTTTATTGTTAATCATATCTAACATATTAAAAATTTGTGTCGCTGTTTTTTTTCCATAATTTTTTATTATCATTTGTTGATCCCAAGGATTTTCATCAATAATCATATTTATCATGCTTGTATTAGGTGCTAAGGGTGATTCATTCATTAAAGAATGATATCTTTCAATATAGTTATGTACTGTTGGATACAGAAGCCTAGAAAGAGCAGGAAGTGTTTCAGGAATTACAAAGTGTGATGCTCCATTCCGTATAAATACAGAGAATTCTAAGTTAGTCCTAATTGGATCATTCTCTTTTATGCGTTTATTTATACACTTTGTAATTGTTATAGTCTTTTTTTTATCTTTATCGGAATAAATTAATTTCTCCCCATCTATTTGAACAATTTCATATTTAAGTAAAAGTTCCCAAGCATTTAGTAATAGTATTAAGAATGATTCCAATCTATAAGGTTGTAATGGATTGTTGTAAATGATTAAAGAAGATAAAAATGCTTCTTTACTACGAAGAATTAACCTCGAAGCAACATTAGTTCTTAAATGATTTATATTTTTCTGACTCATTAAAATTAAAAACTGCTCATTGGATAAGTTACTAATTCCTTCACATATCCATCTGTTAGACGATATTCTTTTACAATAGCCCTCAAGGTACGTTGTTAAGTATTTATTGATAGTGTTGGGTCGGTAGGACGTTTTTAATTCTTCAAAAGTAAATTCTCTTCTCTCAAAACTTTTTAACGTTGAAAAAAGAGATAATAGATTATGTTGAGATGTGGGATTCATAATAGTATTCCTTTACATATTTATAGTATATATTCAAATTCAAAGATGTGTTCGTTAATTATACACTACGGGGTGCCCCGGTTGGAAAAATAGCAGGATCTAAAAGTCCGAATAACCAATGGTCCAAGGATAAAAAAGGGGAGGGAGGCGAACAACATCCTTCCTTCGATAAAATTCTCTTAAGTCTGATTACTGTGAAAACTAAGTTTAGTCGATGACTGTCTGGTGTCATGTCCCAAAAACACATGTAAGCAAGCGTAGTAATAATCTGCTCTAGAATGATCGCAATTTACATAGTAAATTAAACTCTTTTTAGCGCTATTATAATGATAATCGTAATGGTAAATCGCCTTTGCAAAAATCAATCAACTTGGCTTCAACTGACGTTTCACTCAAAAAATATCGATGGGAAAAAAATGCAGGGGGTATTCGAATTACCAAGCGCGGCTTGGATTGTATTTCGCTACAGATATTCCATTCACAGACTAATCGTATTATGTTCATCATGAGCTCTATTTTAACCTTATTTCCTATAATCTCAGTGATTGATGTCTATTCAATATAAGATTCTGAACACTAAAAAATATAAAATATAAATGTACTTAAATTAAATAAATTGTTTAAAATAAATCTACTCAATGTTAAGATAGCCTTTATTTTATTATCCTTGTGATGTGTCTACGTGAAAAATCCTGATAGTCATGTTGTGCCAGAAAGCTTGGAAGGGCTTTCCTTTACTTCTTTGAAGTTGCGAGATGCCTTGCAAGTCAACCTCGTGTCTTTAGATTATCAGAACATGACACCGATTCAGGCAGAGAGTTTACCCATCATGCTGGATGGCTCAGATATCATTGCACAGGCCAAAACAGGAAGTGGAAAAACCGCGGCATTTGGTTTGGCTTTATTGAATCGTTTAAATGTGGAGCATTACGCCATTCAGGCACTAGTGCTTTGTCCGACGCGTGAGTTAGCTGAACAGGTCAGCCAGGCTTTGCGGCGCTTAGCACGCCTTTTATCTAATATTAAAATTCTGAATCTGTCCGGCGGTATGCCGATGCGCCCTCAGTTGGATTCACTAAGACATGGGGCCCACATTGTTGTCGGCACTCCTGGGCGCGTGCAAAAGCACCTAGATAAAGAATCTTTGTCATTGAATAAACTACAAACGCTGGTTCTGGATGAAGCAGATCGAATGCTGGATATGGGTTTTTTAGATTCGATCAAAAAAGTGATTAACTTTTGCCCCAAGGCGCGACAGACTTTATTGTTTTCTGCTACTTATCCGGCTCAAATTAAGCAGCTTGCGGGTGAGTTTATGCACAATCCTCAGCGGGTGATTATCGAGGATGCGCAATCTCATCTTGATATTGAGCAATGCTTCTATGAAGTGTCACATAAAAATGATAAGTTCCCATTATTAAAATCACTGTTGCTGCATCATCGGCCCACAGCAACACTGATTTTTTGTAATACCAAAGATCAAACCGTCTCGTTATCGAGCCTTCTTTGCAACGAAGGGTTTAGCGCCATTGCCCTTAATGGGGATTTGGAACAAATTGAGCGGGACGAGGCGATGATTCGATTCAGTAATCGCAGTGCCTTGATTTTAGTGGCAACGGATGTGGCCGCACGCGGGTTGGACATTAAAGATCTTCCTGCAGTCATTAATTATGATGTGGCTTTTGAGCCAGAAGTTCATATTCACCGAATCGGTCGAACTGGGCGCGCGGGCAGTAAAGGGTTAGCCTTAACTCTAACGACGCCGGCTGATGCTGAGCGACTTTGTGTGATTGAGCAAGAAACAAGAGTGTCCTTGACTTGGGGTGACAAAAGCAAGTTAGACCCGATCAACACATCGGTTAAGTTACCAGATATGGTGACTTTGTGCATTTCTGCTGGAAGAAAAGAAAAAATTCGTCCAGGTGATATATTAGGGGCTTTAACTAAAGATGCGGGTTTGCCTGGGGATAATATTGGTAAAATTGATGTGTCCACACTTTATTCTTATGTCGCAATCAGGCGAAGCCAGGCCGATAAAGCTTATAAATATTTACAAAATGGGAAACTAAAAGGCCGGAAAGTAAATGTTCGACGGCTGCCATAACGTTTCAGAGCAAAGTGAGCAAATAATGCAAACAGGTATAGTAAAGCGTTTTAATAAAATTAAGGGTTATGGTTTTATTACACCCGATTCAGAAGATAAAGAGGTTTTTGTTCATTTTTCTGAAGTTCGGGCCGAGGGTTACAAAGAATTAATCGAAGGGCAGCGCGTTCGTTTTAGTTTAGATAAGGGCGAACGGGGCGAATATGCTAAGCAAGTTGAAATTTTGGACAAAAGTTAAATGCTTGAATTGAGGTTTTTCACATGTTGGAAGTAAGAAGTATTGGTATGGATTTTGGAAAAAAATCCCTATTTCAAAATGTTGATTTGATCTTATTACCTACCAAGCGCTACGGCATAGTTGGGGCAAATGGAGCAGGAAAATCCACGTTTTTAAAAATTTTAGCAGGAGAAGAACCCTCGACCAGTGGCAGTGTTGAAAAGGCGAAAAGCCTTAATGTTGGGATATTAAAGCAAGATCATTTTCGATACGAAGACGATTCACTTCTGGATGTGGTGATTCAAGGAAATGCAAGCTTATGGGATGCACTCACCGAAAAGGATAAAATCTATGCCAGTGATGACTTTACCGAAGAAGATGGCTATCGAGTGAGCGAGCTTGAAGAACTTATCATGCAACAAGGAGGCTATGAGGCAGAATCCACGGCCAAAAATTTATTACTTGGTTTAGGCATCGCTGAAAAATTCCATAATGGCCCACTAAGCGCCTTATCTGGCGGATATAAGCTGCGCGTTTTGCTGGCGCAAGTTTTGTTTCAAAAACCAGAAATCATGCTGCTCGACGAACCGACGAACCATTTGGACATTTTATCAATAGCCTGGCTTGAGCAATTCTTAAAAACATCTTTCACTGGGTTGCTCATTTTCATTTCACATGATCGTGGTTTCCTCAACAACGTGTCGACCAATATTCTAGATATTGATTACGATACTATTCAAAATTACCCTGGTGATTATGATCAATTTGTTGCCGCTAAAAAAGAAAGACTTATTCTGAAACAGAGTGAATTGAAAAATAAGCAAAAGAAAATTGAGGAAATGCAAAACTTCGTGGATCGATTTGGGGCAAAGGCAAGCAAAGCCTCTCAAGCAGCTTCTCGCCAAAAAATGATTGATCGCATAGAATTGGTTGAAATAAAAGATTCCAATGTTTTTAAACCGTATTTTAATTTTCAACCAAAAAATCCGTCCGGTAAATCAGTTATTAAAGTTGATAATATTCATAAACAATTTAATGAAAAGATTTTATTAAAAGAAGTTGCGTTTAATATTAATCGCGGCGACAAATGTGCAATTATTGGGCCTAATGGCATCGGTAAATCGACCTTATTAAAAATTTTATTGAGTGAGCTTCAACCGGATCGAGGTTGTTTTGAATGGAGTGAGACGGTTAAAGTTGGGTATTTTTCACAAGATTATCGACTGCAGTTGGATCCGACTGAAACTGTATTAGAGTGGATGGAAGAGCAAGTTGTCGCCACTTCTCAGGAGATCAGGAAAGTGCTAGGCCAGGTTCTATTTCGCGGCTCAGACGTTGATAAGAAGATTGGGTTGTTAAGTGGTGGTGAATCGGCAAGATTAGTTTTGGCCAAATTAATTTTGGAAAAACACAATGTTCTGATTCTTGATGAGCCAACCAACCACCTTGATCTTGAATCTATTGATGCCCTAGTAGAGTCCATCCAAACTTTTCCAGGAGCCGTGTTATTCGTAAGCCATAATCGCCATTTCATCGACAGCATCTCAACCCGGATTCTAGTCTTAACCGAGCGGTACGGTGCTCAAAATTACCTCGGTAATTATAAAGATTATCTTGCTCAGTTTGGAACGGACTATCTCGCGACAGCCTAACCAATATTATCTTGGCAACTGTATTGAATGATGACTATGTCAAAAATTTTTTTAAAAATTGCAGCAAGTCACACCTGGAGGGTCAGGCCCTGAATTTTGATTATCTTTTCCTTGCAATGTTTTAGTTCATTTACCCTTATAGTCAATAGATTCAGCAAATTTTAATTGATAATTCACAATTCAAGGCCTGACCCTATTAACTACAAAATCTCATGAAACCTGGCAAAATATAAATAATTAAGCTTAAATGTTTTATAAACTAAGGAAAATATATGTTAATTACAGCAGCTTTCTTATTGTTGGTGGCTATAATGTTAGGCGTAGCCAATCTGGCAACCTTGCTACAAAAACAGGTGCGTTCTAAAACTGTGGTGGTACTTCATGGTTCAATAGCGATAATTGCTTGGCTGCTTGTATGTCTTCATATGATTACCGCGGGGTACTCTACTATCCTACTGGTCAGTTTTGTCACGCTATCCCTGACGGTGTTGGGAGGATTAACATTACTTGTTTTTCGCTCTAAACATAAAAGACCCCCCATGTTAGTTGTCATCTTTCACCCGATATTTGCCATTACAAGCTTAATCCTTTTAACAATCAGTATATTGCCTTAATTTTTTCAGCAGCTGCTTTGGTTTAGAGCAAAACCTAGAGGGGCAGGCCTTGAATTTTGATTATTTTTTCCTTGTAATGTTTTAGTTCATTTACCCTTATAGTCAATAGATTCAGCAAATTTTAATTGATAATTCACAATTCAAGGCCTGACCCTATTAACTACAGTTAACTACAGAATAATACAACGCTTATGTTTTTTTACTTTGGGCTCTTCATTGTCATTCTCTGAAAATAGTTGCATTTGCCTTTGCTCAAACCTGTCCTGTTGGTTGAGATATTTATTGTCGTGCAAAGAAATATCAGGATATAAAAGATTTTTAAGATCATCGTAAATCCCATAATAAAGATATTCATAGTTCTCAGGATAACTTCCATAATACAAGTCGACAGAAACTAGCATATCATTAGCAATGTCACAAATCGTGTTTCTTTGTATTCTTTCTCGCTTTCCGTTTGAACAGGGATAGGCGGCGTAATGATGCATTGTTGCAAGATCGACCGTTGTATACCAATCTTTTAGTTTCAAATCATAATGAGTTAATAATAGTCGAAATGCTTCATTGGCGAAAACTCGTGACATTCTAGGAGCAACATCACGAAAGCCATTTGTTAAATCATCAATGATAGTTAATATGCGAACAATATTGAAATATTCTCTTTCCTGTTGCTTACAAATCTCTTGATGGATGTAATTTAAACTATTCAGAAGGGCTTCTTGAATGATGGCTTTATCAAAATCAATATCTGTATCTTCATCCTCACTATCATATTCATTGAATATAGATAATACACCTTCTTTAAAAGCAATGTATTTCGAGTTTTTTGTAACAGCATGAATATAATTTTGATTTTTATCTTTAATATTGATTCTAGGCATACACTAAAGCCATTTTAATTCATTGTGAGTGAATTATATTTGAGCAATATTAACGAAATATTAAATGAGCAAATAATGATCAATACGTTCTCTGTGTAGGGTAAAAATTCATGATTTTATTCATTGTTGCATAGATTTTGGTATTATATGTTCAATGATTTTCTAAATTCAGGCATTTTACAGGAAAGTGTACTTAGTTTGTCGCGAATGCAATCCAAACCATATTTAAAGAGGCTGCATCTATTTGGATTGAACGGATACTTAAATGAGTAGTATACACCCAAATAATCCTTTGATTTGCCCCTATAAATCATCAGGAATTAGTCCGCGCTTTGTTTGTGTGGCTCTTCAGTGTCCCAGAGCTTGTTTGCGAGTCTAGTTGATCTGTGTCATTAACTCATACCCAAATTTTTCTATTCATTCTTAATGGTTTTATAGGAAGGGATTAAATGAAAGCATTGAATTTAGTAAGGCAAGAAAGAGTTAACAGCACCTTGTGAATCAAATCCACTTGACTGGAATTTTTTCAGGTCTTTCTGCTAGTGGCGTCCCGGAGAGGATTCGAACCTCCGACCTGCCCCTTAGGAGGGGGCTGCGCTATCCATCTGTGCCACCGGGACGTATTTTCCAAACGCAAGTCTACCTTTATAGCTGAAAAATGACAACGAGGATGAAAATTTCTTCTGTGAAAAAATGGAAATAATGAGTAGCCCAGTATAGCTTAGTGATTTCTCATTGCAGAATTTTTGAAAATCTCTTGCTCGAAAGATAATAAGCTCTTACTAGAACTAAAGAAGGTATTATTAAAGACGAAAGAACTATTGACCAAAAGTTAATAATTAAGATACTTTGCAGTAGTTAAGAATGGATTGCAAAGGTTGTGTTATTAAAGGAGATGTAAATTATGAAAATTTTTAAAGGATTAAAGAAAAGTGCTAGTATCGGGAAGCAATTAGTTGCTGGAAAGGAAGCAAATTTGGTTAGTCAGTCCCTTAATTCATCATACAGATCCAATATCCAACCCAGTTTTGGTCTTTTTCAAACAAACGACAGAATTGTTTTAGATGAGGCTTATATCAATTGTGTTGATTCAGAATTTCAACCCATGGAAGTCGAGAAGGAGGTCAATTCGATAACTATTACATTGCCTATTAAGCATAGTGTTTATCGAAATCATGGGGATAGTTTATTAGGTGAGCAGGCTTTAGCAGTAAATTTATCTGAGCAGCAACGCGATACTTCAAGCTATTCTTATTTGCAGCTTAAGTTTACTCATGAAGGAGAGAAGTGCTATTTGTTTTTAAAATGTTTTACTTATCTGGGTGTATGTAACTATGACTTTGGGCCATTATTGGCAATTTTACATAAACCCGATACAAAAACTTATCCGATGGGGTTAGGTTGTCAGGGAGTTATTGATAAAGCAGAACTCATTGATGTGATTGAAAAAATTTATGTCAGGCGATTTATTATACATGGTCCTGATGATGAGGCTAAAATTCTGCAAGATATTCAAGATTTTAATCAGAACTGTTTAAGACGTTTTGAAGAATTGACTTATCATAGAGATAACGAGGCCTATGATAACTCCCAAGAATTAGGGAGGTTATTACATAAAATCGTAATGAACCATCAGGAAATCACCATAATTGAATATGAAAAAGCATTGAACAGACTTAAAGTCGTTCTGGAGGATGAAGTATTTCAAAATGATCCACAAATTTGTTTATCTTTAACCCATATAGTCAATGCATTGCTAACTTTAAGCCAAAAAAAGGAGCTTCATAACAAAGGAGTGGAGATCGATGAATATCAAATGCAACTGATTGCAAAAGAACTTGCAAAACATGAAGGAAAAAAACCTAAAAATAATCTATGGTTTTCTATAGGGACTGTTGAAGCAATTAACCAAGAGTTAGAAGATTTTTTTGCTTTAAACCAAACGGCAGCTCCTATAATGAATTAATAAGTACATATAACGTTATTAAGGACAATAAAAATGAAACAAATTAAAATAGTTGTATTATCAATTGTATCTTTATTATTCCTGCCCTTTTTGGTATTTGCTTCCGATGCAGCGGTTAGTCTGGTTGGTGTTCAGGGTTATGACTTGGTTTCCTATCATCAAAATAGTGGTCCAGTTCGTGGTAGTGGAAACCACACTGCTTTTCATAATGGAGTAGCTTATATTTTTGCCACCGACGAAAATAAAAAAACTTTTCAGGCTAATCCTGAAAAATATTTGCCCGCTTATGGCGGCTATTGTGCCTTTGCTGTTTCAGTAGGTAGAAAAGTAGTAAGTGATCCTTTGGCATGGAAAATTGTTGATGGTGTCTTGTACCTTAATCTTAACAAACAAGTACAGGAAATTTGGTCGAAAGATATACCGGGTAACATAAAAAAAGGTAATACCCAATGGGAAAAAATCAAAGACATTGATCCACAAAAGGTTTAATGTAATCGAAATGAGATATATAAATACTTAAGTATCTTTAGACCCGTGCTACTTTACGGGTCTAATTAAAACTGCTCTTCATTTTTATAATGGCCACGCCCATAAGATAGATGGAATTGAAACTGCTAGAATAATAATTTCTAATGGTAATCCCCAATCTAAGATAATCAAAAAACCGATACCTACCATGGCCCCATAACCATGGTGTTGTTTTGATGGGCAATTGGAGTTAGGAAAGAGCATGGCAGTTATGAGTCCACCTAGCACTGAGCAAAATGCAATAGGCATTAAGATGATCGACGGAGATTTTTTAATTTCTGTAAACGAATGAATAGCGATAGGCATCATTATTCCCAAGACACCTACGTTATTCATGAAAGCAGGCAAGAAGGCACTGGTACTTGTGAAAAGACTGACCTGAAATGATATTTTTTTGAAAATGTTTTTAATTTTATAAAGGGGTTAGTTAATACTCCTGATTGGGTGATGGCATAAGTTAATATCATGACGCAGCCAACTGTGATTACTGCCGGGTTACTGAACCCCGAAAATGCCCTTAAATGGAACTAGCCCTGTCAATACAGATATAATCAATGTAAACAACGCAACGAAATCGTATCGCCAGTAACTCCAAACGAATAAAATGAGCGAGAGGATTAAAATGCCAAATAGCAGATATGGTTGATACATATGGTAATCCTGATTTTTTTATAATTTGTTAAAGAAAATGGTCAAATTTTTTTTCATTAATTCTTTAGCATACTTAACAAAATATTATAAAGTTTTACTGATTACATTTCTGAGTAATTGGGACCACCACCACCTTCAGGAGCTTGCCAAACTATGTTCTGACGAGGATCTTTAATGTCACAGGTTTTACAATGAATACAATTCTGGGCATTAATTTGCAGCCGAGGTTTGTTTTCTTCATTTTCAATGATTTCATAGACTGCTGCAGGACAATACCGCGTCTCTGGTGAGGCATACTTGTTAAAGTTGACTTCAATAGCCAATTTGGGTTGTTTTAACTTGAGATGACAGGGCTGATTTTCTTCATGAAATGTATTTGATAAAAATACAGAGGAGAGTCTATCAAAAGTGAGCACACCATCTGGTTTGGGATAGTCAAGTTTTTTTGCTTTTTCCGCTGGAATTAAGGATTTATGATCGGCATGATTTTTTAATGTCCATGGGGAATAACCTCGAGTGACATAAGTTTCAAAAGCGGCATTAATTAGGCCTGGGACTAAACCATATTTGAATCCAGGTCGAATATTGCGAACAGCATATAGTTCCTGCTTGAGCCAGGACTGATTAACTCTTTCAGAATATCCTGTTAACTCAAATTGATCATTCTTTTCTTCACTGAGTGCCTCAAAGCATGCTTGTGCAGCAAGCATGCCGGATTGCATCGCAGTATGTATACCCTTAATTTTAGGCACATTTAGAAAGCCTGCAGCATCGCCAATCAAAGAACCGCCAGGAAAAGTAAGCTTGGGAAGAGATTGCCAGCCTCCTTCATTTAGAGCCCTGGCACCATAAGAAATTCGCTCTCCTCCAGTGAGCACAGATTTTATTAGAGGGTGTGTTTTAAATCGCTGAAACTCGCCAAAAGGATTCAGCCAGGGATTCTTATAATCAAGTCCTACAACAAAACCTATTGCCACTCGTAGTTCTGAAAGATGGTATAAAAAGGAACCGCCATAAGTCGCATGATCCAAAGGCCAACCTACAGTATGAATGACTTTTCCTGGCTCATGTCTGGAGCCATCAACCCGCCAAATTTCTTTAATCCCTATCCCGTAGGTTTGTGGTTGTGAATGATCTCTTAAATGATAGCGAGTCATTAATGTTTGACTTAATTGTCCCCGGCATCCTTCGGCGAATAACGTTTGTTTGGCTAATAAATGCATGCCCGGTTGATAATTATTGGTTTTTTCTCCTTGTTTATCTATTCCTACATCGCCGGTAGCAACCCCTATGACTTGATTTTTATCATTATAGAGAATTTCTGATGCAGCAAATCCTGGGTATATTTCACAGCCTAAGGCTTCAGCTTGTGCTGCAAGAAATTTGCATAGCTCTCCTAAGCTAATAATAAAATTTCCCTCATTGTGCATGGGTTTTGGGGTGGGGAGTTTAAATGATTTGTTTTGCGTCAGAAAATAAAACAAATCTTTGTTGACAGGGGTATCCAGGGGCGCTTGTTGCCAGCTGTCTGGTAACAGTTCTTTTAAACTTCTAGGTTCTAAAACGGCACCTGAAAGAATATGAGAGCCCACTTGAGCTCCTTTTTCTAATATACAGATATTAATTTCCATTTGAGAAGCTAAGGCAAGCTGTTTTAGTTTAATTGCAGCAGATAATCCAGAAGGTCCTGCACCAACTATGATGACATCAAACTCCATTGTTTCGTGTTTCACACGCACTCCTAACTTAACAAAGTTAAAAATGATCGCTTTTATAAGACTTAAGATCAAGATTAAATTTTCAGGACTTACAAAAAATTTTCAATCGCCTGATGAAAAAAGTTTTTTAATTCATGTATTTTGCTTGTATCAAAGGTCATTGGATATGAACAACCCGCATTATGCTGTGCAATACGGGCTGCAATTGGCTGGAGCTTGTACCTGACGCAAAAACAGAAGTAACTTTCTCAATATGATTCCGCTACTATTGTCTATCAGTTACTCATGACTCATGATTTAGTATGAGAGGTCCCATCTACACAAGTACAAGTACCGCTTCTTGTGGTGATATCTATGATGCACGATTTCATTCCTTGATGGGCTTGACAAAAACGCCCACAATTTCCTTGTTGAGTTGCATTACACATTTTCGTGTCATCTGCGACCGCTAAGACAGGGCTAAAATACAAAACAGCGCTAACCATAGCAATGAAAGGCTTAGTAAACATTTCTTCTCCTAAGTTAAAGTTGATCCTTGTTATTTCTATAAAGTTTAGCTTATTTTTTGTACTTTTTAATTTGCGAAAAATCTTTATTTGCTTGGAAATAATTTTTAAAACGATTTTCGTATAGATGGTTTTTCAAATCTCTTGCGATTATTCATTCATATTATACAAAAATAAAATTCCAGTTTGCATTGCCCCCATTTCTGTAATTTAAGCTAATAATGTTATTGTTTATAAACAAAAAAATCTCCAATTGATAAAAATTAGGTTAGAATAGGCAATCCTTGTCATAATTCACTAAAGGTATGGCTTATGAATAACAATAATAAGAAAGCCGAAGAATTACCAAAAACACTAGGGCGATTTTTCTGGCATTTTATAAAGAAACAACCCCTGGCTTTTACAGTATTTTTTGTAGCACCAATTGCGATGGTGCTTGAAAATAATGCTATTCCGTATTCTTTGAAAATGATTATTGACGCACTTGGGACACATTCCAAAGAAGAAAACATTTTTTCTGTTGTTGCTCCAGCCTTATGGTTAGGAGGCGGAGCCTGGTTTGTATTAATTGTTATTTTACGTCTGCAAAATTGGTGGCAAGGCTATGTGATACCAAAATTTCAAGCTGAGGTCAGGATGTCAGTCATGGGGTATTTGAGCCGACAATCCTACCATTATTTTTCCAATCAAATGGCTGGAGGATTAGCAAATAAAGTAAATGATTTACCACGTGCCTTGGATTCTATATTCAATATTATAACCTGGTATGCCATTGCTGCATTTGCTTCTATTGTGGTTGCATTAATTTTAATGTGCACCATTAATTATTGGTTTGCAGTGATCTTGCTAAGTTGGATTATTTTTCAACTTTATATCAGTTTCAGATTGTCTAAAAAAGTTGATCAATATGCGAAAGTAAACGCAGAAGATAAAAGCCAATTAAGTGGGAAAATTGTTGATAGTTTAAGTAATGCCAGTGTAGTGAAGCTCTTTGCTCGATCGCGAGATGAGTTAGCTTACATTTCTTCAAGTCAGAATAATGAAGTGTTAAGTAATAAAAAATTAACGATTTATATGAATATATTTCGTTTGTATCTGGATATACCAGTCACAGTGATGTTAGTAGCTATGGTGTATTTCCTGTTGACCTTTTGGAATAAAGGACTCATTACAACAGGTGATTTGGTATTTATATTCAATGTGTCTTTCGCCATCATGACCCAAATTTGGTACTTATGCCACGCCATAGCAGAATTGTTTCGTGAAATAGGTATAGCAAGACAAGCCATAGCTTTGCTGAGCGCTCCTATAGAAGTACAGGATGTTCCAGAGGCTAAATCTTTGGTCGTCACTGAGGGAAAAATAGAGTTTGATAATGTCACCTTTCATTATAATCAAGGTAAGAAAGTATTTGAAAATAAATCGGTCATCATTGAACCTAAACAGCGTGTGGGGTTGGTAGGTTTCTCGGGAAGTGGTAAAACGACTTTTATTCATTTAATTTTACGTTTATTTAATGTTGAATCTGGAAAAATTTTGATTGATGGTCAGGATATAAGCCAGGTAACTCAGGATTCCTTGCGCTCTGCAATCAGCTTAATTCCTCAAGATACTACTTTGTTTCACAGGACTTTGATGGAAAATATTCGTTACGGTAATCCTGATGCTACAGATGATGAGGTTATCATGGCATCAAAACAAGCTTGCTGTGATGATTTTATTTCACTTCTGCCCGATGGCTATAACAACCTGGTTGGAGAAAGAGGAATTAAATTATCTGGCGGACAACGGCAGCGTATTGCAATTGCTCGCGCTATTTTAAAAGGCACGAATATTTTAATATTAGATGAGGCTACTTCGCAGTTAGATTCCTTGACGGAAGAGGCTATACAAAGTTCATTATGGCAATTAATGGAGTCGAAGACCACGATAGTGATCGCACATCGGCTATCAACTCTGTTGCATATGGATAGAATTTTGGTATTTGAAGCAGGAAAAATAATTGAAGATGGCACTCATGAGGAGTTGTTAGCGAGGGATGGTTTATATAAATCTATGTGGGATGCTCAGGTGGGCGGATTCTTGCCTGAGTCAGATATGGATAGAGATAACTGGGATGAATAAATAGGTATCAGATGCTATGCTTTTAAAAGAACTGTTGAAACTCTACTGCAAAAGAACGGTTAGTTAGCTCAAGGAGTAGTAAATGATAATACGGGATTATTTATTGGCTACCTTCTTCTTGATGATCACATCCTCCTTAGCTTATGCCATGCGATGTGGAGATAAATTGGTGTATGAAGGGGATAGCCAGTACACAGTTCTTTCTAAATGTGGAGAGCCCCTGGATAAATTCATGTATGAAGAAAGTGTACCATTATATAATGCTGCTGGTTATCAAACAGGTTATGGTACTAGTACAATGGAGACTTGGGTTTATCAAAAATCGCCTGTGGATTTTCAATACGAATTAATTTTTGATTATGGGAAATTGAAACGCATTAACGTAAATCGCAACCCATAGCGCAGACTAATTGTTAGCGAAGGTGCTCTCAAATTTAATATGGTGCCAGAGTTTTATGAGGAAAAAAAATGAAAATGTTATTGAGCTGGTTGCTGATGGGATTTTCTGTTTTGTCCTATGCAAATAATGATGTTGTCATGAAAGTTAGCTCCAAAGATCCCAACTTCGTTGTCAGTCTGGCGGCTAACCCAACCACTGGTTATCAGTGGTCTGTAGTAAAATTTGATAAGAATTTACTCACATTAAGTAATAGTATTTATGAAAAGCCGCAAACTAATCTGATTGGGGCAGGTGGTAAAATGTTATTTATTTTTAATTTGAATAAGGGCAAAACCTATCCAGCCCAGACCAAAATGGTATTTAAATATGCTCGATCCTGGGAGCCCGATAGCGGAACTATAAAAAAGGTAACAATCAACTTTGTTGATCCTGTTAATAATTAAGAACTGTTCACGCTATATCACTGGAATGCCATATCTGAACCATCTTAAACGAAAAACTGACTGATAAATCCCCACATACTGATGTATGCTGCGCTTACTCAGTCAGTTTTTCATTCGACCCTGATGCCACTCCGGCATTTCATCAAGACATCAAGATTCAAGATATACACCCTGAACGGTTACTAAATAACAACTAAGATTCTTTTTTTCTAAAAGGCAGATATCTTGGTTCCCAAAAAAGTTCATCAATTAATCTTGGTAGATCTTTGTCCTGATTTTTTTGAGCATAGCCTGAATCAATGGCACATTGAGCTACAGCAATGGCTATTTCTTTGGCTACAATCTGTGCATTGTCTAATGACGGCAATAGAGGTAAAAAACTGTCTTTTTTACTTGGGGCAAATTTACTTAAAGTCTGAGCTGCGGCCAAAATCATATCTTTAGTCAACCGGGAGGCGCTTACTGCTAAAACACCTAAACCCATACCAGGAAACACCAGAGCATTATTACACTGAGCGATTTGCACCATTCGATTCTGATATTCAACGGGGGGAAAAGCAGTTCCAGTGGCAACTAATGCTCGTCCTTTACTCCATGCCAGTATATCAGATGCTTGTGCTTCACAACGCTCATCTGGATTGGATAGAGGGAAAATGATAGGGCGATCACAAGTGGCGGACATGGTTTCAATAATATCTTGTGAAAAGGCGCCTGTTTGGGCTGAACAGCCGATTAAAATAGTAGGCTTAATCTGCCTTACTGTGTCAGTGAAAGAGGGGGAATGTCTGTTATTGATTTCCCAGGACTGAATATCTCCGGGATCACGGGCATAAGGTTTTTGAGCATCAGTGAGTTCTTGATCATTGGCAAGCAACAGGCCTTGTTTGTCAATCAACCAGAATCTTCCGTAAGCATCAGCAAGACTCAATCCATTTTTGACCATCGCATCAATTATTTGATCGCTGATGCCTGTGCCCGCAGAACCCGCGCCGAACACTACTATTTTTTGTTCGTGCAAGGGGAGTCCAGTCACATCGCAGGCTGCCAGAATTGCTGCTAAAGTGACAGCCCCTGTTCCTTGAATATCATCATTAAAAGTACACAATTCATCCTGAAATTGGTCCAGGATTCGTCGAGCGTTTCCTCGACCAAAGTCTTCCCAATGTAAAAAGGCATTGGGAAATTGTTTGTGAATTGCATTCACAAAGGTTGTGATAAAATCATCGTATTCAGAATTTTTAATTCTTGGGTGGCGGCAACCAAGATACATTGGATCATTTAATAAATCCTGATTATTGGTTCCAACATCAAGAAATACTGGTAAGGTGCGTGTCGGATCAATGCCGCCACATAAACTGTATACCATTAATTTGGCAACCGGTATATCCATTCCACCTATTCCTTGATCTCCGATGCCTAGCACTCCCTCACCATCAGTTACTACAACCAGATCTATGTCTGGGTTTGATCGGTTATTAATTATTTCTTCGAGTTGGTTTTTATCTGAATGAGCAATATACAACCCTCTTGGCTGCCTGTATTCGTGACTGAACCGTTTTACGGCAGCACCAACGATAGGCGTGTAAATGATGGGTAACATTTCTCCTAAATGACGACTTAAGAGTTTATAAAACAGTATTTGGTTTTTATCATGTAAATTATTTAAATAAATATGTTGTTGTAATCGTGTCGTATAACTGGAATATTGCAGATAAGCTCGCTTTACTTGCTCATCAAGGGTTTCTACACGGTGAGGGAGTTTCCCCAAGAGACCAAATTCTTTTCTTTCTTCCTGAGTGAACGCTGTTCCTTTATTTAATTGTGGCGTAGTGAGTAAAGGTTTCCCGCATAATGAAGTTTCTATATATAGCTCGCTCGTTTGGGGATCACGATTTAATCTAAAATCAAGCATATGGTATTCTCATAAGATAGCGTTACTTGCTGACTGGTGATAATATCGACTTTTTGTAGTTTACATCAAGAGGGTGCGTATGAGTAAGTACTTAGTGATAATATTAATCACCTTAGGATTAGTTTCATGTCAGTTTAAAAAAGATGAACAATATTATCGCTCCCATCCTTCCGAACTGCAAAGTGCCTTAAAATTGTGCCCAAATAAGCAACCAGATGGATTAAGTTGTCAGCAATTAGAAGCAATTGGCAAAAGGATGAATAGTCTGGCTTATCAATTACAATACAATCCACAAGAATTTGGTAACAAAATTTTGGCCTTGCAACAAGTCATCGCCAAACAACAAATGGAAATACAGAAAAAAACTGCTAATGCTGAACTACAAGATTCTTTGGAAAAAAATCAAAATGATCTTGCTTACTATTTAGCAGTTGTGAAATGGTTAGAATCACCAGAGAGTTAAATATGAAAATATTAGTAAGTAATGATGATGGAGTTTTAGCGCCTGGGATAAAAATTTTAGCTAATGAACTGGCGACGATAGGTTCAGTTGAAGTGGTTGCGCCTGATAGAAATAGAAGCGGTGCCAGTAACTCTTTAACTTTAAGACAACCTTTAAGGGTCAAACAATTGGAAAATGGCTATTACAGCGTGGATGGAACACCAACTGACTGTGTGCATTTGGCATTAACCGGATTTTTAGATCCCATAGCAGATATAGTGGTATCGGGGATTAATGAAGGTGCCAATTTAGGCGATGATGTGCTTTATTCCGGCACTGTAGCAGCGGCTATGGAAGGTCGTTACTTAGGGTTGCCTGCAATAGCTGTTTCATTGGTAGGTGATAATGTACAACATTATGAAACAGCTGCAATCATTGCTAAACAATTAGTTATCAAATTAAGTATTAATAGATTACCTTCTCAAACTATTTTAAACGTTAATGTTCCTGATTTGCCACTGAATAAGATAAAAGGTTTGCAGGTAACCCGATTGGGAACTCGCCATGGCGCTGAGCCTATTATTAAGGAGTATGATCCCAGAGGAAGGCCAATTTATTGGGTTGGCCCACCAGGCATAGAAGCAGATGCTGGTGCTGGTACCGATTTTTTTGCAATTAAAACAGGTCATGTCTCTATAACGCCACTCCATTTAGACATGACTCATTATAAACTATTTGATCATTTATCTACCTTGCTTAACGAAATCTGCATAGAAAATTAATAAATTATAAATGAGATAATAATGCGCCTATTTTGCAAACAATTAATTTGTCTTTTTCTTATCCTGAATCTTGCCGGTTGCTCCACAAGAAATGATTTGGCACCTGTGACAGAGTTAAAATGGCAGCCTTTTTCAAAACATCAAAAGTTTCATACAGTACGACGCGGTGAGACGCTGTATGCAATAGCATTCCGGTACGATACAGATTATAGAAAGCTCGCAACGATAAATCATTTAAGATCACCTTATTCTTTGCGAGTAGGGCAAGTTTTAAGCTTAAAAGGTATTGCACCGAGATTGCATCGATTCAATTCTGCCTCCAGAGGCAATTTACGTAAGCCTTATAAGCCAAAGCAAAAAATCATTTATTCTCCATCTTATAATGTACGCTCCACTTCAGGCTGGTTATGGCCAGTTACTGGTCGCGTTGTTACAACATTTATCCCATCTCAAGGCAAAAAGGGCATAAATATTGCATGTAATAAAGGAGACAAAGTTCGAGCTTCTGCTGGTGGAATTGTGGCTTATGCTGGTAGTGGTTTACCAGGGTATGGTAATTTAATTATTATCAAACATAATAATGAATATTTAACTGCCTATGCTAACAATGTCAGAAATTTGGTCACAGAGGGCCAACGAGTTAATTCAGGGCAAGTAATAGCAGAAGCTGGTTTGATAGATCGAACGTATTGGGGTGTACATTTTGAAATTAGAAGGGCAGGTGTACCAGTTAATCCATTGAATTATCTACAAAAAGGTTGACATATAACTTATAGTTATAGCAACAATAGACTTGTTAAGAAGTACAAAACTATTTCAAGGCATGGCTAAACATACAGGTGATACAATGCAAGATGAAGAAGAGCCAATTAAAGATAAGGAAATCAAGGAAGAAGAATGGTCAGAACCAGATGATGATTCCTTGTTATCGGAAGACGAGATTGAACCAGATATCGAAAAAATAGCAGATGAAGTTCTTAATGAATTTCCAGAGTTTGAGGAAGATGAAGCTATCCCTCTATTTCAACGTGGAAAAAATATTGCCAAGGCTTTAGACGCTACTCAACTTTATTTGAGCGAAATTGGGTTTTCACCATTACTTACAGCAGAAGAAGAAGTTCATTATGCTACGCTGGCTCTGAAAGGAAATGTTGAGGCACGTAAGAAAATGATCGAGTCGAATTTGCGATTGGTTGTTAAAATAGCCAGACGTTATCTTAATAGAGGTTTGCCTCTTCTTGATTTAATTGAAGAAGGGAATTTGGGTTTAATGAAATCTGTTGAGAAATTTGATCCCAAGCGAGGATTCCGTTTTTCAACTTATGCCACATGGTGGATTCGACAAACAATTGAACGCGCTATTATGAATCAAACGCGAACTATCCGATTGCCTATTCATGTCGTGAAAGAGCTAAATGTCTACCTTAGAGCAGCCAGGCAGTTAACCCAAAAACTTGATCATGAACCATCTCCCGAAGAAATAGCGGAAATGGTTGATAAACCATTAGAAGATGTTCAAAAATTATTGGGTTTGAATGACAAAGTAGCTTCAGTGGATACGCCAATTGGGTTTGATGAAACAAAATCCTTGCTGGATACTATTGCTGATGAAAACAGTGTAAATCCTGCTGAGCTGCTAACCAATGAAAATTTAAGGCAGCATATAGAGTCTTTATTGGATAAATTAACTGAAAACCAGCAACAAGTTATCGCAAGGCGCTTTGGATTAAGAGGTTTTGAAAAAGCGACGCTTGAGGATGTTGGGAAGGAAATTGATTTAACTCGTGAGCGTGTTCGTCAAATTCAAGTTGAAGCCTTGAAGACACTAAGAACCTTGTTAGAGCGAGTTGGATTAACACAAGAGGATTTGTTTTAATTCTGAGTCTGGTTGTCCGCCAATGCGGATAACCAGGACTAATCGTTCACAGGCTGTATAATAACTCAGCATGAAGCAGTAATATATCATATAGCATAAATAATCGAATAAACCACCTAAGGCTAACATTAAAAAACACTATGTTTAACAGAGCCGTGAACGATTACCGGCAGGATCTAGTATTTCGTAAGTATTGAATCAGTTGTATGAGTTTGAACCTTCATATTTTCTAATATTTCCTTGCTTGGATATGAACCAGGAATATTTCCTGCTCTGTCAGCAACTCTGAACGTTATATCATCCCACCATGGATCCACACCATTAGGATATAAAGCATTTTGAATAATATTTCCAAGCGTTATGTCATACTTCGGATCTATGTTAACATCAACAATAGCAGTATAGCTAATACTATTATCAGATCCCTGAATTTCTTTATTTGAATCAAAAAAATAAAATTTGTTATCTTTGAAGTAACAAGCTGTACTATGAAGTTGACCATCTATCATCATTAATTTACCATCATTCTGCTGATTGGCAAAATTAGTAAAAAAATCACCGAAATGCCCAGATCCTGGAGAATATGAGAGATAATATTCGTTCTGTAAGCTTTCTTCTTTCCCCCAAATACCAACCAGATCTTTTTGTTTTTGTTCAGGTAAATCCTTGGCTTGGGCATGGAATGAATTATCATTAGACACGGAATTTTTAGAACGAGCCTCATTAATGTCTTTTCCAAGTAGTAAAAATGATCTCACTAACTGTATGACATATTCAAAATGTTGTTGTAGTTTAGGGTCCATATCTATAGAGAAGTCTTTACAATTCATGATCTTATCAATCATTTCAAAATACATTCCAGGTTGGCCATTCAATATGGATTGCGCCCACAATCCTGATAGACCCAAGCACATTCCCTCATTAATATCATTGATAATATTAACTACATCTTCAATGTTATATTCCTCAGGATTTTTTATCGTATTACTTATTAGATAACGTTGAAACTGTTTGATTATCGATTTTTGGTCAAATTGGACGGGCGGTTGTTGAGGAGTAAAATTTCGTTCAATAATGGATTCAAAATTTTCTTGTTGGGGTTTTTCTGGTACACAATCTACAGGTTTTTTTCCATCTTTATTTTCCATATATGAACATATACTCATCCAATCAATTTTGGAATTTACCTTCCCTGTTTCTTCGCATAACGTTCTTACTATTGAACGGTCACCAGTGCTGATAGCCAAATGTAGCAGATTATTCCCATCTTTGTCAGTTATAATAGGCAACCAAACAGCATCTTCCCCTAGTTCCCTAGCCAATGTTTGAGCCAGTTCTTTAATTTCATTTATTTCTCCATAAATAATATGATCTTTAAACTGATTAAAAATCGCTTGAATCTTATTAAAATTCATAATAGTGTGCTGATGATTGATAATCGACCAAAATTATACTGTATTTAAATTATAGTATATTGATTCATTGGTATTCTTGATTTGTCGATCGTACGTTTCTCTGAAATTCGAGTCTGTTAATAAATACACCAATAATGGTGTCATGTATCCATTTTAAGATTCATTGTTTAGTGCTAATTATGGGCTAATTATGGAAGCACTAATTGACGTTAGTGATTTAAGCCGACTAAATAGACCTCTTGCATAACCTGTCTCCTTTATTTTATTGCTGCGTTGTAAAGGTTTCTGCAGTGCTCATTTACTCCATGTAAACTCCCGCTACTCGAAACCTTTATGCCTTGCACTAAAGCAAAATAGGCAGGTTATGCAAGAGGTCTATTGAATGGGGAAGCAAGTGGAATGCAACCATGCTGACAGACATAAAATTTCTTTAGTTGACTCTTCGAAAAGAACAGTTAGATCAAACTCTTTATGTCTGTCATTACTTTTTTAAATAACAATTTGTCAGTCAATTTTTCCTAATAACTGACGATAATTCAGGTCAAAATAATCCTAAATATGTGTTTGATAATTTCACTACTTCAAAAACAATTTCTTATTTACCAAACTCTACCTTAAAACCCTGCCAACAATCGAGGTAATCGGTTTGTCTGCTAGGATGATGATATGCTTGTTCAGTAACTTGCCAATAATCTTTGGTTTCAAACATAAAGGCCAGGGAATCAATATAACTTGGCTTTAAATCTTGAGACGCTGCCGTTTCGTAGGATTCATAATCAGGGCCGTGTGGGGTCATACAGTTGTGAATGCTGATGCCTCCAGGTATAAATCCCTCTTTCTTCGCGTCATATTCTCCATGAACAAGACCCATTAATTCGTTCATATAGTTTCTATGAAAATAAGGGGGTCTAAAAGTATGTTCAGCAACCATCCAGCGAGGTGGAAAAATAACAAAATCCAGGTTAGAAACTCCGGGTATTTCACTTTCTGAAGTTAGCACTGTGAATATGGAAGGATCCGGGTGATCAAAGCTAACCGTGTTAATGGTATTGAATAAGCTGAGGTCATAGCAATAAGGCGCGTAATTTCCATGCCAGGCAACAACGTTTAGAGGGGAATGATCGCAAACTGCAAACCATAATTTTTTCTGATTTTTACAGATTATAGTGCATTCCTTAGTAGTTTCTTCAAATGCAGCTAATGGATATTGGAAATGTCGTGGGTTTGCAAGACCATTTGCACCAATGGGGCCTAATTGAGGTAAAGTCAGGGGAATACCACTATTCTCGCAAAGATATCCTTTCGCTTCTTTGCTGATCAATTCCACTTTAAATTTTATACCCCGCGGGATGACTGCAATCATGCCAGAACAGAGATTTAATTTCCCAAATTCGGTATGTAAAATGATTTCACCGACATAAGGAACAAATAATAATTCCCCATCATTATTGGCAAAATACTTGTCACTCATAGAATGATTACAATAATAACTATAAGCATTGATCAAAGGACTACCTGCAATATGAAACAGACCTTCAATAAAATCGCATTTTATTTGGGAACTGCTATAAAAAGGAGACCAACGCAAAGCATTAGGTGATTGTTCCTCAACAAAAGACTTTACTATATTGAATTCATACGGATAATATGCCCCTTGAATAACAGTAGGAAGTACTCTATAGAGCCAGCTACGAAGATTGTTGTGCCGGGGCCGAGTAAATGAGGTCCCACTCAATTGCTCCGCATAAAGACCCATGTTACAGCGTTGAGGTGAATTTTGATTAGGAGGTAATGCTCCTGCAATAGCCTCAGTGTGGTGATAATTACCAAATCCTTGCAAGTACACAGTGAAATCTCCTTAAAGATTTTTGGATGGTGCTAGGATAGTCTAAAAAAGTTGAAATTGTCGAGAGTAGATATTGCTTTAGTCATTTTTTTTGATGATAGAGCGTTGTATAATCGTTCTATAAAAATTTGCTTAGAGGTGGAGTGATGGCTGGTCATAGTAAATGGGCTAATATTAAGTTTCGTAAAGGTGTGCAAGACGCCAAACGAGGGAAAATATTTACAAAATTAATACGTGAAATTACAGTGTCTGCCCGTATGGGTGGTGCAGATGAATCAAGTAATCCACGTTTGAGAGACGCTGTTAAAAAGGCACTCAATGCGAATATGAAACGTGATACCATAGATAATGCTGTAAAGCGAGGAGTTGGTGGTCTTGATGGCGAAGCAATGGTTGTTATGCGTTATGAAGGTTATGGGCCAGGTGGCGTGGCCATATTAGTGGATTGTTTGTCGGATAATAAAAACCGCACAGTCTCAGAAGTCAGGCACGCCTTTTCAAAACATGGGGGTAACTTAGGCACTGATGGTTCGGTATCTTATCTTTTCACTAATCAAGGTGAAATTCTGATGGTAGAGGGGCAATCAGAAGATAAGGTGATGGAAATTGCAATTGACGCAGGGGCTTCTGATGTTTCTATTGAGGGCAATCAGGTAGAGGTCATTACTCCCGTTGAAACTTACCACGCTGTTTTGAATGCTTTGCAGGATGCTGGTTTGGAGGTTGAACAATCTCATTTAACGATGCGAGCGCAAACTTTGATTCCAATTAGTGATGAAACTGCTGAAAGTTTAATTAAGCTGATTGATATGTTGGAAGATTTGGATGATGTACAAGAAGTTTATAGCAATGCCGAGTTTTCTGAGAAAATATTAGAATCAATGAATTAATGACTATTATATTAGGGATAGATCCAGGTTCACGGGTTACAGGATATGGATTGATCAAAGAATCAAACCATAAAATGGAATACATCGATAGTGGTTGTATTCGTACTTCAACTGATGCGGAATTAAGTCAGAAATTATTGCAAATATACGATGGAATATGCCAATTAATGGATCATTATTCACCAACTGAAGTTGCGATAGAACAGGTATTTATACATCACAACCCTAATTCAGCTTTGAAATTGGGGCATGCGCGAGGTGTTGCTATGGTAGCAGCGGCTTCGCATCGTGTGAAAATCAGCGAATACTCAGCAAGAGAAATAAAACAAACGGTAGTAGGTTATGGAGCAGCAGAAAAAGATCAGGTCAGTCATATGGTTGTTGAACTTCTTATGCTAAATAGTTCTCCACAAAAGGATGCTGCTGATGCATTAGCTATAGCAATATGTCATAGCCATATGAGAAATGGTTTGTCTGCATTAATAGGAACACGAGGAATAAAGAGAAGGAGAAGAAGACTATGATCGGATGGCTCCATGGTCAAATTGTAGATAAACATCAACCAGGAAAATTAGTTCTGAATGTTAATGGTGTAGGATATGATGTAGAAACATCACTGAATACTTTTTTTCAAATAGAAAGTAATGATCAGCCAATTGGGTTGCATATTCATACAGTGGTTCGTGAAGATGCTTTGTTATTGTATGGATTCCTGGATAAAGAAGAGCGCTCTTTATTCAGGGCGTTAATTAAAGTGAATGGGGTAGGTCCCAAAATGGCTATGGCCATTTTATCCAGTATTTCTCCCAAAGAATTTATTCAGTGTATTCATCAGGAGAATTCAGCTTTATTAACAAAATTGCCTGGCATTGGCAAGAAGACAGCCGAACGACTAGTTGTTGAAATGCGAGATAGCATGAAACAATTTGGTGAATCAACTTCTGATGTCATCTACAAACAAGGAATTAATCTTCGTAGTCAAGATGAGGCGATTAGTGCTTTAGAAGCCTTAGGTTATAAACCGCAAGAAGCACTGAAAGCAGTGAATAAAATTGATAATGGCGATAAGAGTTGTGAACAATTGATTCGAGAGGCATTACAAATTCTCTCTTCGAGATAACATAGTTAGGACTTAATCAATACTCCAGGCTCGAGGCAAAAAGGTTTTTAATGACAGCGTTTAGATAAACTAAATGATTGAAATAAAAAATATTTTTTAATGATGAGATTGGGGGGTGTGTAAGTTTTGATAGTAAAATCTTCTTAATCATTGATCTCAAATGTTGCCAATCACTTTGTCTGTAAATTAATCCCATATAGTCGACTTATTCTTCATCAGTTTAGCATAAGGAATTAACTGAGACTGAGTTAAGGCAGTTGTGACTGTTTGAATTATCCTATAAGCTGTTATTGCTATGATTTTTTAACGAAATCTTAGAAACAGTTTACCTCATAACAAACAGGAGCATTTATGAAAAGAATTACAGGTTTTGCTGTAAGTGCAATGCTAGCCTTTACTGTTAATGCCACTGATGCTCAAGTGAGTACTCATAATAATTACAATGCAAATAAAGCCAAAACTGCTCAAGCCAAAACTGCTCAAGCCAAAACTGCTCAAGCCAAAACTGCTCAAGCCAAAACTGCTCAAGCCAAAACTGCTCAAGCCAAAACTGCTCAAGCCAAAACTGCTCAAGCCAAAACTGCTCAAGCCAAAACTGCTCAAGCCAAAACTGCTCAAGCCAAAGCTGCTCAAGCCAAAGCTGCTCAAGCCAAAGCTGCTCAAGCCAAAACTGCTCAAGCCAAAGCTGCTCAAGCCAAAACTGCTCAAGCCAAAGCTGCTCAAGCCAAAACTGCTCAAGCCAAAACTGCTCAAGCCAAAGCTGCTCAAGCCAAGGCTGCTCAAGCCAAAGCTGCTCATGCCAAAGCTGCTCAAGCCAAAGCTGCTCAAGCCAAGGCTGCTCAAGCCAAAGCTGCTCAAGCCAAAACTGCTACTGCAGATGCAATTTCTTCAAAGATCACTCACAAAGATGTGTCTCAACAAACTCTAGAGCATAAGACTAGTGTGAAAACAGCGAAACATAGTGTTCAAGCGGATAAAGAAGCACAAGCTGTAGTGGACGATGTGGACGATGCTCAAGATCATAAAGCGGATTCTCGAAGCTAATTTGGAGATATTCCTGAAAAATTTTGTTAGATATAAACCTGAATAAATGCAGTAGTTAATCGATTGGGTATGACCCCTGATTGTTGTAAGAACAACAAATTCTGAAAAAAGACCTTGTCGTCCCCACACAGGCGGGGGACACACTCCTCTAATAGTCTTATAATCTAATTAGAAATGGATTCTTGCTTGCGCAAGACCTGTTTTTAATCCAGGTCACAACTAATGATACATTTTGATTACACTTATTTTGGTTTCGTTTTAATAGGTAAAAAGACTCGTACGATTAGGCCTGTCCCAATTTTAGGTGAATCAAGCATGACTCTACCACCGTGAAGCGCACAAATTTGTTGTACAATAGCTAAACCAAGACCACTACCGGGACTCTTATTGCCTAATACTCTAAAGAATCGTTCAAAAACACGTTTTTGTAGTTCACGTGGGATACCGGGGCCATTATCACATACCTCAAGTATGATTTCGTTATTATGTCGTAATAATCGGACAATGACTCTTCCATTTTCCAGACAATAACGAATTGAGTTGTCAACCAAATTACGGATCAATATGCCTAACGCGGTAGGGTTTCCATAAATCTTGGGTATTTTTTCGTCTGTTTCAAACTCCAGTTCAATCTGCTTTTCAACCGCTGAGGGAGCAAGCATAGCTAATATTTCACGAGTTAACTTACTTAGATTCACTTCATCTTGTTCATGTTGTCCCGTAGCTTCTGGTACAAGTTTGCTCATGGTTAATAATTGTTGAACTACGTGTGTACTTCTGTTAACACTTGCAATTAATTTTTGTAAAGCTTGATTTTTTTCTTCTATATCATTGGAGTTCAAAGCCACTTGAGCCTGCGCTTTAAGCGCCGCAAGAGGTGTTCTCAATTCATGTGCCGCATCGGCAGCAAATCGTTTTTCACGCTCGAATCCTTCCTTAAGTCGAAAAAATAATTTGTTTAATTCATCAATTACAGGTTTAATTTCTTCAGGGACTTCATGCAGGTCCACTGGCTCTAAGTGACTAGGGGCTCGGTTAGCCACTTCTTCAGCCACTTTATCTAGACTATCTAATCCTCTTCCAATAATGATCCAAATTAAAAGCCCTGATAATGGAAAAGTGAGTAACATAATATAGAGATCATCTTGAGCAATTCTATGTCCAAGTTCATTTCGAGTGTCGTAACGCTCCGCCAGTACAGTGCGAATTCCTGCTTTATCGTTATAAGTTGTAAACACCCTCCAGTCTTGGTCAGATATCGTTTTATCACTGAAACCATCCGTCTCAGCGGTCAGGGGAATTTTAGGGGCAGTGGGCGAGTGCAATAGCAATTTACCACCATTAGTCCATACTTGAAAATTAAATTTATCCAAGTAATTTTCTTGTGGCTCGTCGTTTAAATACCTTTTCTGATAATAAGTATTAATTTTTTGAGGAATGGATTCCAGGGCATTTTGAATTTTTGCTAGTGGTCTTTGGTGGAGATCGTCTCCTAGTAGGGCTTGATAAGATAGCGCGGAAATGGCCATTAAGGTATCAAGATGATCCTGAATGTCTTTTTGATCAAGGTAATAGTTACCAATAGCGGTAAGTGTTGTAGTGATAGTAATTGCAAGGAGCAGATTAATTAATAAAAATTTTCGAATAGACGATTTCACGATAGAAGTACACTGTCATTTTTTTCGGCCATATATCCTACACCACGAATAGTGCGGATAAAGTTTGCGTTAAGTTTTTTGCGTAAATTATGTATATGAACCTCTAGGGCATTGCTGTCCACATCTTCTTCCCAACCATAAATACTTTGCATTAATTGTTCACGAGATAACACTTGACCGCTATTTTCAAGTAGTTTCTGCAGTAGAGCAAATTCTCGTCGAGGAACATTTACGAGAACGTCGTCTACAAATACGGAATGAGCGGCTGGATCAAGAGTAATATTTTTATATTGCAATACGGAATCAGCTCGACCCTGAGAGCGTCTTACCAGCGCTCTAATTCTTGCGCTTAATTCGTTTAAATCAAAGGGCTTGGTAAGATAATCATCAGCACCACTATCTAATCCTTTAACACGATCTTCAATTGATTCGCGGGCTGTAAGAATAATAACAGGGGTAGCATTTCCATCATGTCTGATGCTTTGCAATAAAGATAGTCCAGATAATTTAGGTAGCCCCAAGTCAAGAATAATTAATTCAAAAGACTCGGATTTAAGGGCTGCACGAGCTGCTTCACCATCCTTTAGCCAGTCAACAACATAACCAAATTGCGTAAGCCCGGCTTTTACTGCGTCTCCAAGTAGTTCATCGTCTTCAACAAGTAATAGTCTCATCGGTGCTCCCTACTTTTTCTCTCATCTATCCAGATGCAGAGATCTCGCTATTGTTTTTCAAAGCTCTTTTCATCAGTATGCTTGGTTAAATAAAAAGCTTGGATTAAAACAAAAAGTAAAGTAAATCCAACACCACCAAATAATTTAAAATTTACCCATGCATCTGTATCATAATAATAGGCAACGTAGAGATTTAATGCCCCCATCATTATGAAAAACACTGTCCAGGCCAGGTTAAGTCGATACCAGATTTTTGCTGTCAAATTAATGTTTGTTTCCATCATTTTTTGGATTAGTGGTTTAGAGCCTATATAACCTGAACCATAAAAGATAAGTGCAGACAACCAGTAGATACCGGTTGGTTTCCATTTGATGAACCAGGGGTTTTGGAAGAACAACGTTGCTCCTCCCAAAACCATAATGATGGCCAGACTAAATAAATGCATTTTTTCATAATGCTGAAACTTCAGTCTATAGAGTGCAACTTGAATTAAAGAAGCGCACATAGCAACGGCGGTCGCTGTATAAATGCCAAAAAATTTATAGACAATAAAAAATAAAACGATGGGAAAAAAATCAAATAGTAATTTCATATTATTTAATTTATCAATTAATTATTATCATTATAACACAAGTTTTAGAACTCACCTGCAAGGTTCATACCTGATTTGCAAAATAATTTATAGCATTTATATACTATCTATCGATGTTTTATTGTAAAAATGATTGTTAACACCTTCAACTAACGTGAATTCGATATAAAAGGCATTAGAATGCCTTTTATATATCTAACTTCATTAAATTAATGTCATTAGGTAAAACTTGTCTGTTTTGAATAATAACAGTGGTACATTCAGTTGATATAACCATTTTACCCTTTATCCCACTAATATTTTTTGACCCAAGCGAAGCGGTGTGGACTTTTTAATTCCGGGATTTAAACTAATAATAGTATTGACCTTGGTTTGGTGTCTCCTGGCAATTGTACTTAAGCTATCTCCGGATTTTATTATATATTGAATAGGTTGCTTGACTCGTTTCCAGATAACTAATTGTTGTCCTTTACGTAAAGGTGTGTTGGTTGTCAATTTATTCCAGTTTTGTAAATCTTTGGCAGTAATCCCATAAGTTTTTTGTATTTTCTGATAAGTATCATTGTATTGCACGATATGAATAATGCGAATATTTTTCATAGGTGCCAGTTGTTGTATAACTGACGTTTTTTCTTGAGGTGCAGCCACTTTCGCTACAACAGGAGTATTTTTGCTGCTAGGAATAAGTATTGATTGATTAGGTTTAACATTATTACTAGTGAGTTGATTAAGTTGTTTTATCAAATTAACTGTTGTGTGATATCTTTTGGCTATGGTATTTAAACTATCACCCTGTTTTACTTGATGTTTAGTCCAGCTTACCCGCTTATCTTCAGGCATATTCGACAGATTTAGGTTAAATCGTTCAACTTTTTCAGTGGGTATTAATAATTTAAATGGTTTATAAGGAGCTGTCGTCCATCGATTATAGCCAGGATTTAATTTAATTAATTCTTTATAACTGATTCCTGCCAGTTTAGCAGCATGATTTAAATCAATTTGACTGCCTATGTTGACTTCTTCGAAGTAGGGAAGATAAGGAATACTTGGAAGTGTTATTCTATAGCGTCTAGGATTGTTGATGATTTCTGCCAAAGCCAATAAACGCGGAACGTAGGCTTTTGTTTCTCTGGGAACTGGCAAGTTCCAGAATTGAACATATTTCCCACGATGAGTCGTTGATTTAATTGCTCGCGCAATTGTTCCTTCACCGGAATCATAAGCTGCTATAGCCAAGATCCAGTTACCACTAAAAAATTTATTTAGATAAACCAAATAATTCAATGCCGCATCAGTGGAAGGTCCAATGCTGCGTCTTCCATCAAACCACCAATCTTGTTTTAATCCAAGATCACTCCCGGTTCGAGGCATCAGTTGCCATATACCTGCTGCACCGGCTCCTGAATATGCAAAGGGATCGTATGCGCTTTCTATCATAGGTAGTAGTGCTAATTCTCCAGGTAGCTTTCTTTTTTTTATTTCACCTAACACGTGATATATGTAGGGTTCAGACTGTCGACTTACTTTATTTATATAACTTGGGTGAGAAATTAACCATCTAATTTGTTCTTGAACTTCTGGACGAGTTACTTCATGGCTTAGAGAAAATTCACTACGTAATACATCCCATACATCTGGAGCTGCGCCAGAAATTGCCATATTAGAAGTGCTAAGAATAATAATGATGCAGAATAAAAAATTTTTTATTATTAATAACTTACAATTCAATGGTATTACCTATTATTATAATTGGCTAATCAGTTTACTAAAAATTTAAGAAGGATTAAACCCTTTTTGGTTCACTTAAGATCAAATGGTTCTCAATTCGATCCATTTGATTAATTATTTAAATAAATTTTTTTGATTTCTCAGCACTTTAAATACATCGAATGATTCTGAAGAATTTGCACCATGACTAATAGCATATTGTTTGACTGCTTCCATATCAGTGCGTAAAAAAGGATTAATTGATAACTCCAAATCTACAGTGGAAGGCAAGGTACAAAGAGAAGATTGTTTTTCAATTTGATGAATATAATGAGTGACAGCCGAATTATCTGGCTCGACAGTATGAGCAAATCTTAAATTTTGCAGAGTGTATTCATGGGCACAAAATATTTTCGTATTTCCTGGTAATTTTTTGAACATGAGCAAGGACTGATGTAATTCTTCTATTGTACCATCGAATACACGGCCGCAACCTGCAGAAAACAAAGTATCCCCACAAAATAACCAGCCTTTCTTTTGTTCATAATAGCTAATATGGGTAGAGGTATGTCCTGGGTTAAATAAGATATAAAAATTAGAATGCCCGATTTGAAGCAGTTGATCTTTCATAACCTGATTGGTGATATGTGCAATTCGTTTATCAACGGGGCCGTATACCTTACAAGAAGGCCATTGTTTGATCAATAAATCAACGCCATTTATATGATCGTAATGATGATGTGTTAATAATATTGCACGTAATGTTAGTTGGTTAGATTGAGCAAAGTGGATTACCTGGTTAGCCTCCCCAGGATCAACACAGTCAAACACACCGGCTATTTTATCAATAATTGCCCAAATATAATTATCAGAAAACGCAGGGATAGGGAATACAGTCATGATTTATAACTCGTAACATTATTTAGAACTTATTCAATAATATACGAAGATAAACCAGGATTAAAATATGACTTTAAAGTATCCAAAACTGTCCTTATTTCTGAAGAGAAAATATATGGAGGATTAATAATCCAAAGACCGCATCCAGTCATTCCTTCATTAAGGAGAGGATTCAAATGAAACTCGACTCTTATTGCATTAGCACTTATCGCTTTCATACTTCTTAAGAATTGCTCTGTCCATGTCTTTTTAACAATAGGATACCAAATGCAATAAACTCCTGTGGAGAATTTTGAGTAAGCCTGCTTTAACGCCATCGGAATTTCTTTGTACTCCTCTTTCCTTTCATAGGAGGGATCAACAAAAATGAAACCACGTCTTTCGTGTGGAGGTAAAAGGGCTTTCAACATAGAAATGCCATCAGTATGACTAATGTGAATTTTCTTATTAAAATGAGGAAGTTGTAATAAGGCACTGTGTTCAGTAGGGTGTAGTTCACACAAGTATAATCGGTCTTGTGAACGTAATTTGCTAATTGCCAAATAAGGTGAGCCTGGATAATAGCGCAATACGGCATTAGGATTTATTTGGTTGATGATTTGAATGTATTCAAGAAATATTGGCGGCAGATTATCTCTATCCGACCATATAAGGCGAATTCCCTGCTTGTACTCTTCTGTTTTTTTAGACTGTTTGTCTTTCAAATCATATAAACCCTTCCCTGAGTGAGTCTCAAGATAGAATAGGGGTTTATCCTTATTGGTAAGATAAGCCAGGAGTCGAGTTAAGGTCACGTGCTTGACCACATCAGCAAAATTTCCGGCATGATAGCCGTGTTGATAACTGAGCATGAAAAAAAACTTCGAAAGGATTTTTTTGATTATACCAAAATAATATGCCTGAGAAACTTCAAAATGCTATTTTTAGCCTATTGTTTTTTGATAAAGCAGTTCTTAACTTACAATAGGGTTGGATTTCTATTGCTTTTATTTAAAAATTTCTACAACAAAAAATCAAATCATATAAAACCTTACCTTTGAAGCATCTTGGGAATAACTAGCACTGGAGTAGCCATTTTGTTGTCGGTTACCTTATTTTTTGTTTGTGCACTATACTTTTTTTGAGGGGAGTAAATTTGGAGGCTGATATGGGTTTACATGAAGAGTTTGAGGATCAATCATTTTCTGATTATAACTATGAAGAGGAAGTTGATGATCACGTTGATGATTTAACCAAAAAAAAGAAAATTCGTCGTATGCTTGAGGATAAACTTGAACGGAAGCGTTTAAGAGACGAATTCAAAGATGATTTTGATGAATTAAGCGGAGAATTTGATTGGGATGAGTTGGATAAATGACTTCAGTCCCTTAATTTTGCTGCCGACATCATAGTATTTTCAAGCAAAGAGACTATAGTCATGGGGCCAACACCTCCAGGAACAGGTGTGATCCATGCTACCTTTTTGACGGCACTTTTAAAATCAACATCTCCTCTGATGCTGCCATCTGGTAAGCGGTGCATTCCTACATCAACCACTACTTGATGTTCTTTTAACCAATCAGAATCTATTATGTCAATTTTCCCTGTGGCTACTATTAAGAAATCAGCAATTTCTACAAATTTTTGCAACTCTTGGGTAAACTTGTGGCAGATAGTGACTGTAGCACCTGCTAATAATAATTCCAGGCTCATCGGTCTTCCAACGATATTGGATGCTCCAATAACGACTGCATGCTTCCTTTTGACATTGAGATCATAGTGATGTAATAAATTCATGATGCCTAAAGGAGTACATGGTCTTAAAAATGGATTTCGCTGAGCAAGCCGGCCTAGATTATAGGGATGAAATCCATCTACATCCTTTTCAGGCTTAATTTGTTCTATTATTGTTCTTTCATTAATATGCTTAGGTAAAGGCAATTGAATTAAAATGCCATCAATCTTATCAGACTGATTTAGCTCATTTATCAAGTGGATTAACTCATCTTGAGTTGTTTCGGCGGGTAAGTCATAGGAATGAGAAGTAATACCTACTTCCTCGCAAGCTTTACGTTTATTACTAACGTAGATAACAGAAGCAGGATCATCGCCAATTAGTACAACCGCAAGTCCAGGAGCTCGTTGTCCTTGCTCGACGTGATGTTGTACTCTTTGTTTTAACTCATTCCTGCGAAGAGCTGATATTGTTTTTCCATCGATTAATGATGCTGGCATGTTTTTCTCGTAACTTTTGTGGGGCACATTATGAATTACAGGTTGATCTAATGCAATATTGTGTGCAATTCAGTACTTACAAAAATTACAGGGTCGAAGCAAAAAAGGTTTTTCTTGTGGGCGTTTTGATAAACTAAGTAACGGAATTAAAAACTTTTTTAACGAAGAGGCTGGAGTTTTTCATAAGTCCCGGACAACTGCAATTATTCTTCCAGTTTTCTTAAATAATTTTGAGCCAGTTGATAAGCTTGAGATAAATTGTGATGTACCTCAGGATGCATGTTTTGATCTTGAGCTTCCATTTCATTTTTACAATCTAAAAGGAAATCCCGTAATAATTTGCATTTTTCCTTTTTGCTGACGTCCATCAAGAATATTTCGATAACCTCGTTTTCCCTATTCATCGTTGTTCCGATTTAATTTTAGCTTAAGTATAATTATAGTTGATGGTTCTCTAAAATTATAAATTTTGCTTTATTTGACTTTAAGATGAACAATACTAATTCATTATAGTTATGCTACTGGAATACATGGGGAATTTTTGAACATAATTTCATGATTATTATGGAATAATATCATGTTTTCTTGAATAGAGTCGCATATGATGATAATTTTGGAATGATACTGAAATTTATAATCATCTTATATCACAGGTGCATGGAGCTCTGATTGAAAAAAACTGTTCTGCATGCGGCTATACTCTCATTGACTATCCCAATGTCCCTTTATGCACTTGGTTTAGGGGAGATGAAGGTACAGTCATCTTTAGATCAGCCTTTTTCAGCTGAAATAGAATTAATCGATGTGGGCGCAGACCCTTTAGCCAGCATTAAAGTCAGTTTGGCTGACCCGGAGCAATTTGAGCAAATTGGACTCGAGCGGGCTGCAGTGCTCTCTTTGTTGAGGTTCCAGGTCGAAAAGAACCCAAAAGGTAAGCCAGTAATAAAAGTGTCGTCTACAGAAAGAATGACAGAGCCCTATATGGAAATTGTAGTCGATTTAACCTGGCCAAAAGGGCAATTATATAAGGCATACACGGTATTACTCGATCCTCCAGGATATCAATTAGGGATTACTACTGCTCAAAGTAGACCCGTTTATTACAAGAAGAAGTCATCTGGTTATAACAATGAACCTGGTATTATTGACAAAACTGTAATTACTACTGTGGATCGTAACCAAGTATCTGGGAATGACAGCAAAAAGCAAACTACGTACGGGCCTACTATAACGAATGAGAACGTATGGCAGATTGCGCAACGATATAAAACTTCAAAATTAATTTTACCTCAAGTTGTATTAGCTATTGTAGGCTCTAATCCTGAGGCATTTCAGGATGGAAATTTAAATGGTTTAAAAGTTGGAGTGCGATTAATCATTCCATCGACTGAAGAGATTTCAAAAGTGCCTTCTGAATTAGCTGTTGAGGAAGTCATGGCTCATGATAAAGCCTGGAATGAAAAAACACCCATAAATCATGTATTAGCACCTCCGTATATTAATGGTCAATCCGCGGATACAACTCTGCAAACTAAAAATTCCACAATCCCTGTGATCCCAAAACTGAGTATAGAGGAAGCTCCAAATCAGCAGACACTTCCTAAACTGATACCAAGCAATACTTATGTTTCTATAGATGCATTTACCCAACAGCAGCCTGCACAAAACAATAAAGCGCAAACGACGGAACAAAATGAAAAAATCAAAGCCGAAATTTCAATTACTACTGCAGCGGTTGAATCAGTTCGAGAAGCTAATGCATTATTAATGGAGCAATTGCGCATTCTCCAGGAACAAAATAAAAAATTACAAGAAAAATTGGATAAGCGTGATAAAGAAATAGAATTAATGCGGACACAAGTGCAAACTATGTTGAAGGAACGCCAGGCTGTCGCTTCACAATCCAGCTCTTTGTCTACTAATGAACAATCGATGAGCCTTTGGCCTTATTTTATTTTATTGCTTCTAGTAGCTGGGGGAGCTGGATTTGCTTATTGGTACTTCAGACAACGCCAACAAAATAAAGAGGACTCTCATTACAAAACAGACATTCATGTAAATCCTAAGCCCTCTATACCTTTGGTTGAACCAGTGAAGTATGAGTCTGAGGAGGAATCAGGTGATGCCCCAGTTACTGTTACTTCAACCCAGGAAGAGTTATCTGGCAAGAAATCGCAAACAAGTTCTCCGATTTCTAAAGTGGATATAAATGAACTGAAGACAAAAGCAGGAAGTACTACACAGATTGATATTATAGAATCCTCAACAGTTAAGAATACAACTAACCTTGGTGAAGAGCCAGAGATTCAGAAAGAGCCTGAAGTTCAGAAAGAGCCAGAAGTTCAGAAAGAGCCAGAGATTCAGAAAGAGCCTGAAGTTCAGAAAGAGCCAGAAGTTCAGAAAGAGCCAGAGATTCAGAAAGAACCAGAGATTCAGAAAGAACCAGAGGTTCAGAAGGAACCAGAGGTTCAGAAGGAACCAGAGGTTCAGAAAGAACCAGAGGTTCAGAAGGAACCAGAGGTTCAGAAGGAACCAGAAGTTCAGAAAGAGCCAGAAGTTCAGAAAGAGCCAGAGGTTCAGAAAGAGCCAGAGATTCAGAAAGAGCCAGAGGTTCAGAAAGAACCAGAGGTTCAGAAAGAACCAGAGGTTCAGAAAGAGCCAGAGATTCAGAAAGAGCCAGAGGTTCAGAAAGAACCAGAGGTTCAGAAAGAAGACCAAATTAGATTCGAGCCTGGAGGATTGGAGCACTCTATTGTAGTTAGTGAAGCAGGAGAGATTGAGAGTGTAAATAGTTCCATGTCAGATAAGGATGAAACGCCTGTAGATGAAGAGTCTAAAAATCATGAAGTATTGGAATTTGAATCAGGTTTACATGAATTAATCAAAGATAAGCCTAAAACTAAAAAAATGAAATCAACTGAAGAGAGTGAAGACACTGATAATGGAATAGATTTTGTTTCATCATTAGCTGCTGATGAGGTTGATAAAACATTGGTACAGGATCGAGAAGCCGAAGGGTCAGGTCAATTGGACAGTAAGAGTTCTGCAGAACCTGTTACAGAAGATGATCAGTTTGATTTAGATTTTGATCTTGAAAACCTAACATCAGAGCCCACAAGAAGTGAGGATAAAAAGGTAAGCAGCAATCTGGAAATGACAGAATTTGTTATTGAGCCAACTCAAACAGAGAAACCAGAAGAGGATATGATTCCAACTGAACATGTTGAGGAAAGTACACTTAAGACAGAATTTAGCAAGGACAATCAGACCGCCAACCCATTGAAGAGTAAAAAAGCATTAGATACCTTACTGGATTTGGCAAAAACCTATATCAGTATGGATGATATAGAAATGGCAAAAAACTCTCTGGAAGAAGTGATAGAGCATGGAACTGACACACAAAAAGAAGAAGCCAGGCAATTGTTAGATCAGCTAAAGAGCAAGTAACATTACAACTAATATTACAAGACAGGTTTATTGGTCATCAAATAAAAAACTCCAATGAGGCTTAAGAATGCGGGCCATCCCAGAATAAACCAATAATTGAAATATTGGTAATACTCGTTTGGTAAATCAGTATTATTTTTTACTGCTTCTAAAGCTAAATCTCGCATTCTGATTTGTAGATAAACCACTGGGAACCAGCAACTTGCTGCAATAACATAACCAATAATTGATCCAAGAATCCAGAAAGAGGTCCAGGAAAAGCCAGCGAGGTAAACCATACCTAATCCTGTAATCGGCTGCAATATTCCAGATGTTCCAGTGAATATCCAATCAGCAAAAACTACGTATTTTGATATAGCTGCAATAACAATTGGATTTTTTGTTCTATGCCCATAAACCATAACGCTTGCTGTGCCTATGCCTGTGCCAAACAAGATAGTTGAGCTTAATACATGAATGAGTTTCAACCAGAAATAGAGCATTATTTATCAGTCTCCAAAGCAAGACCTATTAAAATAGCTATTAATAAAGGAACATTTTTGGCTATCGGTGCAAAAGGATCCAACCAAAGGTAAGGTAGTTTCAGGGTAATAATAACCGTATATGCTGACATCGTAATCAATTGCAATATACTGGTCAATTTAAATCGATAATTAAACAACATGAATAAACCTAACAAAGCATCCCAAAGGACAGTACTATAGAATAAAATAGACTGCCAGAAAGATGAAAAACCTATTTGTGAAAACATCAATAAAGAACTGCTTTTAGGATAAAAAAACAAACAACATATCGCTGTCCAAAGCCAGACAAAGGATATTCCCAGTCTTAAAGGTAATTTAAGGAAATACAATCGAGCATGCCAATGATCCTGTACTGAGCCAGGTTGGCTATAAAGCCCTTCTTCATAATCACGTGGGCTAAAGCCTACTAAATCTGTAAAGATCTTGGTTTCTTCAGGTGTAGTAATATTATCACTAGCGAGCATTTTATAAGAAACGGTATTGATAGTTGAATAAGGGAACAAATCACCTAATCGTGTCAACAGGCGAATCAATGATAAAGGTATAAGGATTATTTTTGTTTTAGCAAACCCAAGCCATGAACGCGTTTTTATTAGTATTTCTTTTAATGTAATAACCCGTTCATTTACAGCATGCAAAACAATGCTTTGGGTTATAGTTGTTGTGACCATTTTCACTATCGATCTGGACAAATCATTTAAGTGGATTGGTTGAAATTTCTGTGTCCCTTTTCCTGGTATGATAGTAAAAAAGGGTATTCCAGCTAATCCACGGAATAGAGAGGATCCTCCATATGTGCTTTTGCTATAGACATAAGAAGGCCTTACTATAATTGAAGGTACGGGGAAGCTCAATAAATAATCATCAATGGCTTTTTTACTGGTGGCGTAATTTACATCCACTTTATCTATTCCTAAAGCTGAAATTTGAATGATTTTTTTTACTCCTGACTTTATACAGGCATCAAATAATGCTTTGGGAGTTTCATAATGGATGTTCCATATCACCCTTGCATTAGGGTGATATAAAATTCCCACACAATTGATAACAACATCAATATGTTGCAGTCTGTCTATCCAGATTTCTGGTTTGGTATCGTTTATAAAATCACAAAAAATAACTTTGGCTTTGGGGAAAAGTCTTTGAGTACGCTTGACATTACGTACACAACAAATGACTTCATGACCATCGAGTATCAGATCGGTAACCAATTGGGAAGCAATAAAACCGGATGCACCTGTTACCAAAATCCTCATAAGTATCTCTATTTTTTTGTTGAAAGAAATACTATAACGAATTTGACTTGTACTATTCAAATACCATATATGGGTTAATGTTTTAAAAGATATAGACAAAAGAAAGAGGGTGTTATAAATTGACCCTTTTATCAGGAAAATTGAATGCGTATTGCCTTAGTGGTTGAATACGATGGTAGCCAATATCATGGTTGGCAAGCTCAAGTTGGCTTGCATACTATTCAACAAGCGGTTGAATTTGCATTATCAAAAGTTGCAGATTGTTCTATTTCTATTGTTTGTGCGGGTAGAACCGACACTGGTGTTCATGCAACTAATCAGGTTATTCATTTTGATTGTGAAAAAGAACGCAGTATACGAGCCTGGATTCATGGGGCTAATTCTTTTTTGCCTAAAGACATTTGTGTAAAATGGGGTAAAGAGGTGCCTGAGAGCTTTCATGCTCGATATTCTGCTATTAGTCGAAGGTATCGTTATATCATTTATAATGGAGCAATACGTCCTGGATTAATGCGTAGCAATGTGGCATGGCAATATCGGCAATTAGACCATCGTTTAATGCAGCAAGGGGGACAAATCCTTCTAGGTGAGCAAGATTTTACTTCATTTCGTTCTGTGGAATGTCAGTCTAATACACCAATGCGTAATATCCATCAATTACAGGTCACAAGACATGGGGACTTGGTAGTCCTTGATATTACTGCCAATGCTTTTTTGCATCACATGGTAAGAAATATAGCAGGGGTATTGATCGCGGTTGGATCGGGAAAACATCCTGTAACCTGGGTGGATGATGTTTTGAAAGCGAAAGACAGAAAGTTGGGGGCAGAAACTGCACCTCCTTATGGTCTCTATTTAGTGCATGTTGCCTATCCTCAAGAATTCGGGGTGCTTCAAAGTAACCCTGGCCCTTTGTTTCTTTGGGAGAAATAATTGAATCCATCCCGCGTACGAGTCAAAATGTGTGGTATGACACGCTCAGAAGATATTGAGCATGCCATTCATTTGGGAGTTGATGCTGTTGGTTTAATATTCTATCCCAAGAGTGCGCGCAATGTGTCGCTGGAAAAAGCGAGGATCTTAGTTAATAATATACCTGCTTTTGTTGATATTGTAGCAGTTATGGTAAATCCTCAACAATCATTTGTACAACAGATAATCGATGAAATTCCTGTACAATTACTGCAATTTCATGGTGAGGAAACTTCAGAGTTTTGCGGACAATTTAATAAGCCGTTTATCAAGGCTATTCATCCTAAGACAGCGATGCAAATACAACAATCTATTGATAAATTTATTGATGCAAGAGCGATATTATTGGATACACCATCAGATAAAGAGAAGGGTGGAACAGGATTAACTTTTGACTGGAAGATTATTCCTGGAAATTTATCAAAACCTTATATATTAGCTGGTGGACTAAATGAGTCTAATGTTTTAGAGGCAATAAACGTGTGTTGTCCTTATGCAGTTGATGTATGCAGTGGTATTGAAGCCTTACCTGGAGTCAAAGATCATTTAAAAATGAGCCAATTTATAAAGGCAATATGGGGATAGTATGAATAAAAGAGAGCTTCCAGATGAGTTTGGCCATTTTGGCCCATATGGTGGTATGTTTGTTGCTGATACCCTGGTTCATGCTTTAAAACAATTAGAGCATACTTATACCAAATATCGTAATAATCCGGATTTCCTTGCTGAGTTACAGTCCGAATTAAAAGATTATGTTGGACGACCAAATCCACTGTACCATGCTGAACATTTGAGCAAGAAAGTAGGCGGTGCACAAATTTATTTGAAGCGTGAAGATTTAAATCACACTGGAGCCCATAAAATTAATAATACCGTTGGACAAGCTTTACTTGCCAAACGCATGGGGAAAACTAGAGTGATCGCTGAAACAGGAGCAGGTCAACATGGTGTTGCAACGGCAACAGTTGCTGCTAAATTTGGGTTTCAATGTGTCGTGTATATGGGTTCGGAAGACATTAAGCGTCAATCCAGTAATGTTTATAGAATGAAATTGTTAGGTGCTGAAGTCGTTCCTGTGACTTCCGGATCGAAGACATTGAAAGATGCTTTAAATGAGGCATTAAGAGACTGGGTAAGTCATGTTGACGATACTTTTTATATTATTGGTACTGTTGCTGGTCCTCACCCATATCCTCAAATGGTTAGAGACTTTCAGGCGATTATAGGTATTGAAGCTCGGGCGCAATATTTGGAAAAAACCGGCCATTTGCCAGATGCCCTGGTAGCTTGTGTTGGAGGAGGATCCAATGCAATAGGTTTATTTTATCCATTTTTAAATGATCAATCTGTAGAAATTTATGGTATTGAGGCAGGAGGTAAGGGGTTAGAAACGGGAGAACATTCCGCCTCTCTGATTGCCGGGAAGCCTGGTGTTTTACATGGCAATAGAACCTATTTGCTTTGTGATGAGTATGGGCAAGTAAAAGATACACATTCTGTATCAGCTGGCCTGGATTATCCTGGTGTTGGGCCTGAACATGCTTATCTAAAAGACACAGGGCGGGTTATATATAAATCTATAAATGATACAGAGGCTTTAGACGCTTTTCGTACATTAACCCATACAGAAGGGATTATTCCAGCATTGGAGTCCAGTCATGCAGTAGCTTACGCCATGAAATTGGCTAAAACCATGTCAAGTGAACAGAGTATAATAGTAAACTTATCTGGGCGTGGTGATAAAGATATTCACACTGTAGCTGCTATTGACGGCATAACAATTTAATTTTGATAAATTATTCAGGTAAAACATGAACCGAATTGATAAAACTCTGGAAAATTTAAAAGCCATTGGAAAAAAAATGTTAAGCCCTTATATCACAGCAGGAGATCCTCATCCTGAATTGACTGTGAACTTGATGCATCAATTAGTTAAAGCTGGGGCTGATATATTGGAGTTGGGGATACCATTTTCTGATCCTATGGCAGAAGGACCGGTTATACAACGGGCTATGGAGCGAGCTTTGTCTCATTCTATTCACTGTGATGATGTATTGAATATGGTGAGAGAGTTTCGTAAAGAGGACACCGAAACACCAATAATTTTGATGGGGTATTTAAATCCTATAGAACAGTATGGTTATGATCTTTTTGCTCAACATGCTGTAGAAGCCGGAGTAGATGGCACAATATTGGTTGATTTGCCACCTGAAGAAGCTGATGGAATTTCTCGAGTTTGGCAAAAACATGGCTTGTATAGTATTTATTTATGTTCTCCGACTACTTCAGCAGAAAGAATGAATTTCATTAACCAACATGCTAATGGTTATCTGTATTACGTTTCATTAAAAGGGGTAACTGGATCCGATGCTCTTAAGTTACCCCAACTAAAAGAACAATATCTGCAACGAAAGGCGCAATCTAAATTACCTTTAATGGTTGGATTTGGAATAAAAACACCGGAAATGGCTGCACAAGTTGCAGAATTTTCGGATGGGGTTATTGTTGGTGCGGCATTAATAAACAAAATCATTGAAGCCTATGACGCTAATAAAGATTCACTGCAGGCTGGGGCGGTTTTATTGGGCTCCATGAGGCAGGCAATAGATAATAGTGGAAGTAAAGTATGACAGAACAAACTGAAAAACGTGCTCATTTTATTAGACAATTAATCATTGATGATTTAGCAAGCGGAAAACATCAAACCATAGTCACTCGTTTTCCTCCCGAGCCAAACGGTTATCTTCACATTGGGCATGCCAAGTCTATTTGTCTGAATTTTGGTCTCGCAGAAGAATTCAAAGGAAAATGTTTTTTACGTTTTGATGATACCAATCCAATTAAAGAAGAAGAAGAATACGTTAACGCAATTATTGAGGATGTTCGTTGGCTGGGATTTGAGTGGTGTGCTATGACTCATTCTTCCGACTATTACCATGAATTGTATGAGCTGGCTATTTATCTTATCAAGAAAGATATGGCTTATGTTGACAGCTTGAGCATGGAAGAAATTCGGGCCTTTCGAGGTACCTTACAAGAACCTGGGCGTGAAAGCCCATACAGGAACAGATCAGTCGAAGAAAATCTTGCTTTATTCGCCCGCATGAAAGAAGGTGAATTTCCAGATGGAACACATGTTTTGAGAGCAAAGATTGATATGACATCAGGAAACTTAAATATGCGTGATCCGGTTTTGTATCGTATACGTCATGCAAGTCATCAACGAACAGGGGATGAATGGTGTATTTATCCTATGTATGATTATGCTCATCCTATTTCTGATGCTTTGGAGAAAATAACACATTCCTTATGTACTTTGGAGTTTCAGGATCATAGACCTCTCTATGATTGGTTAGTTGATAATTTGCCTTTGCCAGCGAAGCCAATACAAACTGAATTTGCTCGATTAAATTTATCTCATACTGTTACAAGCAAGCGTAAATTACGTGAACTGGTTGAAAAAAAGATAGTCTCAGGATGGGATGATCCACGCTTACCAACATTACGTGGCATGCGTAAAAGAGGTTATCCGCCTGCTGCACTTCGACAATTTTGTGAAATGATTGGTATATCTCGAAGTGATTCCGTGATTGATATGACTTTACTTGAAGAATGTGTTCGTGCTGAATTTAACAAAACAGCGAAGCGTGCTTTATGTGTTATGGATCCTTTGAAAATAGTTATTTTGAATTACCCTGAAGGTAAAGTGGAGCAGATAGAAGCTTCTTTCTATCCACAGAATACTGAATCAATAAAGAGACGTTTGCCTTTTTCTCGGGAAATTTATATCGAGAAATCTGACTTTATGGAGGATCCGCCTAAAAAATACTTCCGATTATCTCCAGGCGCAGAAGTTCGTTTGCGTCATGCCTATGTTATCAAGTGTGAGTCGATTATCCGCGATGATAAAGGAAACATAACGGAATTGCATTGTACCTATGATGAAAATACCTTAGGTAAAAACCCTGAAGATCGTAAAGTGAAAGGCGTGATTCATTGGGTATCCTGTGCACATGCTTATCCTGTGACTATTTATCAATATGATAGATTGTTTACTGATTCTAATCCTGCCCGAGAAGAGGATTATTTCCAGTTTCTGAATCATGATTCTTTACAAACTCTGCAAGCATACTGTGAACCATCAATGGCGGAACAGGTGGAAGGTGATGTATTTCAATTCGAACGTTTAGGTTATTATGGTGTCAACAAAACGGTCAATGGGTGTGTTCAAGCCTTTCATAGGGTGGTTGATTTGAAAGATACTTGGGGTAAAGTGAGTTAAGGGGCAGTCATGTTGCATTTATATAATTCTTTGACCAGAACAAAAGAGCCATTTATTTCCTTAAAACCCGGAAAAATAGGGATGTATGTCTGTGGAATCACTGTCTATGACCATTGTCACTTAGGGCATGCTCGATCAATGGTGGCATTTGATGTGGTAGTTCGTTATTTAAGATCACAAGGGTTTGATGTGACTTATGTTCGAAATATTACAGATATTGATGATAAAATTATTACCCGAGCTTCTGAAAGAGGTATCTCCATAGATGAGTTGACCTCTCAATACATCGATGCGATGAATCAAGATACCAAAGCTTTAAATATTTTGCCTCCGGATCTTGAACCAAGGGCAACAGGACATATAGAAACTATAATTCGATTAATTCAGCGCCTGCTGGATAAGGGCAATGCCTATGTCAGTGATAATGGCGATGTGTGCTATGAAGTCGATACTTTTCCAGAGTATGGCAAATTATCTCATAAAGATATAGAAGGTTTGATTTCAGGTTCTCGTATTGAAATTGTAAAAGAAAAACGTTCACCACTTGATTTTGTGTTATGGAAAAAAGCAAAACCAGGTGAGCCTAGTTGGCCTTCACCTTGGGGAGAGGGAAGACCAGGCTGGCACATCGAGTGCTCTGCAATGGCTATGCATGAATTAGGTGAACAATTTGATATTCATGGAGGTGGATTGGATTTGCAATTTCCGCACCATGAAAATGAAATTGCTCAAAGTGAAGCTGCTACCGATAAACCGTTCGCTAATTACTGGTTGCATGTTGGAATGTTACAGGTTAATGGTGAAAAAATGGCAAAATCAATAGGGAATTTTTATACCATTGCCGATGTGTTAAAAACTCATCATCCTGAGGTAATACGTTATTTTCTTTTAAGTAGCCATTATCGAAGCCCTCTGAATTATTCAGAAGAAAATTTATTAAACGCTAAAAAGGGTTTGACTAGACTTTACCAGGCTATTAAAGATGTACCATCTCAATCAGGGAATAGTGAATTGGATGCTTATTGGCTTGAACAATTTAATCAAGCTATGAATGATGATTTTAATACTCCTGTCGCATTATCTGTTCTTTTTCAGTTAACTCATGAAGTCAATAAAAGCAATTCTTCAGTGCTGGTTAATACCTTGAAAAGCCTTGCCGGTATACTTGGGGTTTTGCAGGAAGATCCTGAGTCATTTTTACAATCCGGTTTGGAAGAGATAGATAGAGCTGCTATTGAACAACTCATTGCTGAGCGTATTAAAGCACGTTCCGAACGTAACTGGGTAAAAGCTGACCAGATAAGGGCTGATTTATTAAGTCGGGGAATAGAGTTAGAGGATAGTGGAACTGGTACAACCTGGCGTAAAGTGACTGAGTAATTTTCTTGTAGGGTATCTAAATCAATAAATTAGTTGTATTGATTACCACAAAAGTAGCTGCAAATTGGGTACTCATCACTATTATGACGTCAAATTTGGTATTGCTTTAACACAGACATATAACAAGTTGAAGTATCTTGTTATGCTTCACTAGCATGGACTATTTTTTAGAATCATTAATTTTGAGAAGTTACTCTTAAAATTTCGGCTAGCGATGTGTCGCCGCAAAGAACTCGTTTAAATCCATCTTCTCGTATACTTGGTGTGGTTGGTCTTAAATAATTTTCCATAATTTGAATGTTTTCATTACGATGAATCATTCCTCGTAGTGTTTCATCTACGGTAATTAATTCATAAATACCCGTTCTGCCCCTGTATCCCAAGTGATTGCAGTGATCGCATCCTTTCGCTTCAAATACTTCTGACACATCAGCATCTGGTTTAAGGCCCATTAACTCCTTCTCTTCCTCCCTTAATTCGTGAGGCGTTTTACAATAGGAACATAACTTGCGGACCAAACGTTGTGCAATGAGGCCAACTATGCTGGATGATAATAAAAAGGATTCAACTCCCATATCATGCAAACGGGATAATGCTCCCAATGCACTATTAGTATGGAGGGTGGAAAGCACCAAGTGCCCTGTCAGGCTGGCTTGAACAGCAATTTCAGCGGTTTCCAAATCGCGGATTTCTCCTATCATTACGACATCCGGATCCTGACGCAAGATAGCTCGCAAGCCTTTAGCAAATGTCATTTGAACTTTGGTATTTACTTGGGTTTGCCCTATACCTGCCAAATCATACTCTATTGGATCTTCGATAGTTAGTATATTGCGACTAACCTGATTCAACTCAGTAAGCATAGCGTATAGGGATGTAGTTTTACCAGAGCCTGTAGGACCTGTGACTAAAATAATGCCATGAGGTTCAGCAATCATTTGCCTTACTATTTTTAGTGTATGCTGAGGCATACCTAAAAGACTTAAATCCAATTGTGCTGCTTGTTTATCCAATATCCTTAAAACAACACGTTCTCCATGATTTGATGGTAAAGTTGAGACCCGGACATCAATGTTGTGGCCTCCGATACGTAGAGAAATTCGACCATCTTGAGGGATTCGTTTTTCGGCTATATCCAATTTCGCCATAACCTTAACTCTGGAAATAACTAAAGGTGCTATTGCTCGTTGAATTTCAAGGACTTCCTGCAGAACACCGTCGATTCGATTACGTACTAATACTCTGTTTTCATAAGTTTCAATGTGAATATCAGAGGCTTTTTGTTTAATGGCTTGGGTAAACAGGGCATTAAGCAAACGGATAATAGGGGCATCGTCCTGATTTTCTAGCAAGTCTTCACTCACAGGAAGTTGACTTGCCAATAAAGATAAATCCATATCCTCTTCCATGCCTTCCGCAGCATCTAGGATCGAAGATTTGGATTGATAGACATTCGCTAAATGTTGTTGAAAGGTTGATTCATCTACTTGTTTTAGATCCAGGTCACATTGTAATAATCGTTTTACTTCAGCAAATGCCTGTAAGGAAGTGGCAGACAAATGGTAGATAAGAGCATGATCATCCTTCATCTCGCCCACAACAAGTCCATTGCTTTTTGCAAAACTATAAGGAATTTTAAGTAATTTTTCGTCGTTTCCCATGATTTATTTAGTCATTTGTGATAAATACTGTGGAGGAGGACTACTAAAAGGTACTGGTAAATTTCCCTGGGTTAGGGGTGGTAGTACTGTTTCATCATCAGTTTGTTCAAAAGCTTCTTGTGATCGTAACCAATCCAGCTGGTATTGTCGTACATCATTATATTTTTCACCAGTAATATGTAAATTGTCTCTCTCATTACGTAGTATAATCGGTTTTATAAAAACCATTAACACGCGCTTGTCTCTGTTACGGATGTTTCGCTGGAATAATCTGCCTACTCCGGGAATGTCTCCTAAAATGGGTATTTTATTATTGTCATTACCGAGGCTATCTTGAGTTAATCCACCTAACACAACAATATCACCACTTTCAACTTGAACCGAGGTAACAATACTACTGATATTAAAAGTAGGATTTGTTGTACTATCTGTTGTACTGGCTGGATCCAAGGTGTCATTACCTTGATCGATTTGTAATTGAATACCTTGTCCACGAGTAATTTGTGGCCTTACATAGAGGTGTAAAGCAACGTTAACCCGGTCAAAAGTTGTAAAGGGACTTGCTGTGGTGGTGCCACCTGCATTATTTGGATAACTGGTTGTGGCTACAGAAACCTGCTTACCTATGAGTATTTTAGCCTGACGGTTATCAAGAACTACTACAGAAGGAGTTGATAAAATATTAGCCTTTTGCTCTCTTGCCAAAGCATAAATTTGAGCCTGGAAGTCATCTATTCTTGTTTTGCTGTTAATAATGGCAAAACCGGGTCTGAAATCTTTGGGATTACCTGTTTGTTGATTGGATCCCCATTCTATCCCTAAATTGTTAACATCTTTTTGATCTACTTCAGCAACAAGGGCTTCAATTAATAGTTGTGCCGGTTTTATATCTAACTGAGAAATAACCGTTTTTAGAATTCGGATAATTGAGGCTGGTGCATTAAGGATAATCGAATTAGTATTGGGCTCTCCAATTATCTGTACTGTAGGTTTAGTGGATCCCTCATTTTGAGTACTTGCCGATGTCGTATTTGCTGTTGCAGCTGAAGAACTTGGAGGGGCTGAGGTTGGTGGTGACAAATTTGATGCGGAACTTTGCCCATCAGCAGAAGTATTGGCAAGACTGGATGCTGGATTAGTACTGTCTAATGCTGGTCTTGTAATGGTTCCTATGGTTGTTCCTACGTTGCCACTAAAATTAGCTTGAGCTATCCCAGCTAGTATGGGTACTAAATCTTCTGCTCTTAAGTAATTGAGATAAACGACCTGTGTATTGGAATTGACCCCTGTAGAACTCTCTCTGTCCAATTTTAATATGAGCATTCGCAGACGAATTCTATCTGTTTTGCTTCCGCTGACTAAAATTGAGTTCGAACGATCATCAGCAGCAATAGTGATTTGTGTTCTGCTGCCAATACCTGGTTGCGTTTTAACCAGATCCTTTAAGGTATTTGCTACATCCATAGCCAGAGCATGCTGTAAACGAACCATGTCGATTCCATTAGCATTGGAACTATCCACTTGCCTGATAATTTCCGCGAGGCTTTTAATATTATTTGCTCGACCGGATAATATTAGCATATTAGAAGGAGCATAAGCTGAAACACTGCTCCACTGTGGCATTAATGGCCTTAGAACTGGTACAAGTTGTTCAGAAGGAACATAATGAACTGGTACTACAGCGACCATCATGTCGTCACCCCTTGGGGGTGTCTTCATTCCGCTGAGTAGATCTGGCGACTGTGTTTTTGCATCGATATTGGGAATAATTTTTATGATTTCTCCATTAGGTATTGCGGCATAACCGGATACCTGTAGAACGGAGAGAAAAACTTGATATAACTCACGATTGGATAATGGAGTCGAGGAAACAATAGATACTTTTCCTTGTACTCTTGGGTCTATCACAAAATTTTTACCTGTAATTCGAGATACTTCCGCGATTACAGCTCGAATATCGGCATTTCTCAAATTCCATAATTTACTGCCGGAGGGAGCAGTTTGTGGTTGCTCTAAATGTTTGGGGGGTTGGCTTACTTCAAGTGCAGAGGTTTGGTTCTTGCTAATCTGATTAAGCTGTTTTTCTGTTTTTTGAGATAATTTTTCTTTGAGTGCTCTGGCCGTTTGATAATCATCAATGGGACCAACTTGTACAAGGTAAAGGTGTTTATCTGCCAGATTCTTAATTTCAACTTGTTGATCTATCAATTTGGCAAGCTCATTTTGGCGTATTTTAGCATCCTTTTCCAAGTTATAAGCGCCTGCTTGAAGATAAAAAATTGTATTGCCATCTTTAGTTACGGTTGAAATATTGACGTCATTAGCTCGTACTAATGAAGAACAAATAAAGGCTAAAAGTATAATTACTATCGAGCGCATTTAAAAACCGTAAAATAATGGATAATAACATGATAACTAAATTTAACTGCTTACCATAGCTTTTTTAATAACTTAGACCAGGAAATTTAAGTGATTTTTGTTAGTAAGGATTTACTAACGCATTTATTCTCTTTCTTGTGGTTGTAGTCCTGATGTATTGAATAACGAGGAGAGTATTTTCTGAAAAATTTTCATAAAATACTAGATACTACTAGATACCAACTTACTTTCAGGACTTATACCCAAGAAACTCCAAAACAGCATTTTGAAGTATTTTGCGTACAGAAAAGATTGGTGCTTGCTAAACTGAAATAATTCAAATAGATTGAAGCAAAAATTTTAAATTAGGACTTAGGCAAAACTTCAATCTCTTCGTTATAAAATGTTTTCAATTCGATCATTTAGTACCTTCTAACCCCCTCATTGAAAACATTTTATGCCTTGACCTTGTCGTTTTTCGTAAGTCCTAAAAATTGCTTATTTTTAACGTTCATGAAATTCACAGGAAGGGATTTATGTTTAAAGCACCAATAAAATGGGGAATTTTAGGTACAAGCTTTATCTCTGAAGTCATGGCCAATGCGATTCAAGAGTCGAAAACCAGTAAACTTATAGCTATTGGAAGTCGATCAATAGAAGTAGCCAAACAATTTTCTGAAAATTTTGCCATTCCAAAATTTTACGATAATTATCAATCTTTGCTTAATGATAACGAGATTGATGCCATTTACATAGGACTGCCTAATCATTTGCATAAAGAATGGATTATTCGTTGCGCACAAGCGGGGAAACATATTTTATGCGAAAAGCCTTTTGTCATTAGCATAGAAGAAATTCATGAAGTCACATCAGTTCTTGATAAAACAAATGTATTTTGTATGGAAGCATTGATGTATAAGTATCATCCCTTTACAAGAACACTCCAAGACATTATTCAAAGCAAAATAATAGGTCAGGTAAAATTATATAATGCCACTTATACGGCAAATATTGCAGAAGTCGCAAATCCAACTTCTGGAGGAAGTATACGAAATCTTGGATGTTACCCTATATCTTTGGTAAGACTGCTTGCTAATGCTGAACCCGTTGAAATAAGTGGGATTGGAAGGATGAATCCTCAAAACAATACAGATAATCAAGCCAGTGTTCTTTTAAAATTTGAAGAGGATACGATAGCTGTTGTTTCTACTGCGGACGATATTGAGATGTATTGGCAATTTGAGGTATATGGAACAAAAGGCCATTTAAAAGTTGAAACAAATCCCTGGTTGCCCAATTGCGAGAATAATAAAATTTTTATCTACCTCAATAATGAACCAACACCCAAAGAAGTAAATGTCAATGCAGAAAAATCACTTTACACTTACCAAATAGATTTTATAAATACACAAATATGGCATGGAGATGTGAGACAATTTAATGAAGCATCTTTATTGGATAGTCTGGGAAATACCGTAGTCCTGGAAACCTGGTTAAAACAAGTAAATTCTTTAAATAGGAAAAGAGAACCATGTATCAGTTAAAAGAAGACACTGTAATTGCTTATAATAATCAGTTCGTATTAATCTGATTTTACCTGATTTGAGTGATTGTTTCTCCTTCGCGCCAAACACCATCCCAATTGTGGAGTGGTGTAGTCAACAACAGTCGACAGCGCTTAATATAAACAGAAGCCAGTTTATCATTAGGGTAGGCAGGAGTTAATTTTTCAAAAGCCACTATGCTTTTTTCCCAAGACCCTTTTTGATATAGCAAAAAAGCTTTTTCAAATTCTTTTTTATGTTTCTCCAAATTCTCAAGATTTGTCTCGGTAATTAACTCATAAATTGCTATGCTTTCACGTTTACCCCTGACCGCTACTTCATCCAGCATACGAAAAGGAAATTCTTTGGCCACCTGAATGAAAGTGGTATGACTGACAATAATTTTGGTGTGATAATTTTTATTAATTGATTCTAAGCGGCTTGCCAAATTGACAGAGTCTCCCAAAGCTGTAAAACTAAGTCTGTCTTCAGAGCCTACATTACCAACTACTGCATCTCCTGTATGAATGCCAATTCTTATATGAAATTCAGGAAATCTCCTACGCTTATTTTTCTGATTTAATTTTTTCAGTCGCTCCAGCATGATTCCGGCCGTTTTACAGGCATGAAAGGCATGTTTTGCATCCTTTAAAGGAGCATTCCATAAGGCCATAACGGCATCCCCAATGTATTTATCAAGTGTGCCTTCATGTTGTATCACTGCCTCAGTCATGTACTGAAAATAATCAGATAAATAAGTCATTAACTGTTGAGGTGAAGTTGATTCTGCAATACTTGTAAAGTCTTTGATGTCAGAAAATAAAAGGGTTACGGTTTGGTTTTGCCCGCCAACTCGAGCTATTTTTCCACTATTCATTAATTTTTTGACCAAAGAACTGGGTACGTAGCGCTGAAAAGAGGTCAAACTTGAGCGCAAAGTGGAAAGAGTTCTGTCCATATAACTAATTTCTTTAATCCTGGTTTTTAATAATGGTCTGGGCTTAAGATTAAGCATGGTAATTTCTTTTGCTTCTTCAGTTAATTGAATGATAGGGTTTGATATTCTTTGTGAGACGATACGAACCAAGATTGTTCCAATCAGTAAAACCAAAATCGTGAGCAGGATATAACGCATACTTAAATTTTTCAGGGGTTCGGTTATATCATCTTCCGGAACTATGATAATAATATGCCAAGGCTCTATCCCCTTCCTGTTTAGTACGGGTTGATAGGAGAAAAAGTATTTTTGATTATTGTGAATATAGGACTTTACTATAGGTTGAAAGGAATTAAAATCCAGTTTCTCAAGAGGAATATTAAGTTTCTTTATCCATTCAGAAGTTAATCTTTTCCCACGGATGTCTTCATGGTCTTGAGGATTGCGGTAAGCGATCACATTGGACTGATTATTGACTACATAAATCATTGTATTTTTAGTTACTTCCAGAGATCTAATAAAATGCTGCAAGCCATCCACTGTCAGGTCAAGTGCAATAACGCCTTTTAGATTCTTATTTTTATCGTATATTGGTGAGGCAGCAGTAATACCTGGTACAAGGAAGTCACTTTTATCGAATACATAGAAGGTATATACGTTGGTCCATATTGGTTTCTCCTCTTTTACGGCCTGCTGGAACCAGGGACGCACTCTTGGATCATAGTGACGGGTAAGTAATTTTTGTTTAACTATTTTCCCTTCTGCATCTAATTCATAATGCTTATTTATAGGGGGTGACTTTGTATTAATGACATGGGTTAATCCTATGGTTCCTTTTTTTTCTCTATCTACCCCTATAAAATCCCCGTTTGCTGTTCCATAGTAAACCATAAATATTTCAGGATTATATCGAATCGATTCAAAAAGGAATTTATCAAATTGTTCTGAGTTATCAGGGTTAATAATACCCTTATCCAGCGCATTTTTTATTTCAATTAAATCAAGATTTAACGGATTTAGGTAGATTTGAAATCGTTCTTTAATTAGTAAGGAAGCTTGTTCGATTGATTCTTTGGCACTTCTGTTCAGAACTTTATTGAAAGCGAGATAATTGATGCCAATAATAGTGAAACCTACCAAGCTCAATAAAAGGACGAATAGGGTAATAATACTAACACGTATGCTAATTTTAAAGCTGCTAGCCATAATTTTATGCTTTCTATTCGAAGGGAATACACACCTTCCAAGTGAAATAAGATTAATGACTCGTTTTAAATAAGCATAGCCTTCTTTAGGCAGAAATACATATAATCTGCATCTTTTTACATAGATACGCTATAAGTGTTTTAAAGATGCGGATCTATGTCACATCAGCTTAGATCCAGGCAAAATCTATAGGTTATACAAGGAGTTATATGTCCACTTATTTTGGCTATACTTCAGTAGGACTTAATTCGTTCAAGTTTGAGCAGAGAAAGCATGCTTAAAATACTGATAAAACTTAACAGCAACATAAAGATTTCGACTCGTTGAATCCCTAACATACTGGTGATGAAACTGAAGAAGGCTGAGCAATTAAATTGGCAAAATAAAGTGATAGCTAATGCAATAGCCATTTGTTGTGGGAAAGGGCGAACGACGGCCGATGTCGCAGAAGCAACAATAAAACCTGTACCAAAATAATAGACCATCATAGGAACTATAAAAGTCAAATAAATATTTTCAGAAGACAATACAAATAACCACATGAGAACGGTTGAAAAAACAAAGAAATGCACACCTAATTTTGTTAATTGCGTACTATGAAAATATTTTACTATTAAGCCACAACAAGCTGTACCTAATAAATGCATAATGGCCATAGAAGTTTTAATAGAGCCGTATTGAGCGCTAGTAAAATGTGCTCCTTTAATAAGAATAAATGAGGCACTGGTATTAAATGCTGATTCACCTGCCATCATCAAAGCAGAAATAAAAAGATAAGAAACAAAAACAGGATGGCTAAAGACCAGCATAAGACTTTGACTTAGCTCTGGAGAGCTTGTTTTTAGAGGTTTTGTTTCTTTTAGCGATCTACACAATGGTAATAGTAGTAAGCCATATGATGCTATGAGAAGAGAAGCAATTTTCCAATTCCAATAGCTGTTTATTAATCCTCCTAAAAAGGGAAGAAAGCAAATAAAAACACCTGCTAAGGTAAATAACCATGCAAAATATTTTGTGGATTGTTGCTCATTATGAGTATCATTGATCATTGCTCTACCCATCAGTAGAGTAGCGCCAACTCCAATTCCCTGGAAAAAGCGACTTATTAAAAAGAGGACAATAGAATTGTTCAATGCTACCAAAAAATTACTAACAATAAACAGGATCAATCCTCCTATGAATACAGGTTTTCTACCATAGTGTTCGGAAACAAGACCCCATAAAATCATACTGAGGGCTTTCCCCAGCAGAAAAAGACTAATGGTTAACTGGGCTATGTTGGGACTTACTAAGAAAAAATCGGCTAATGAAGGTAAAGCAGGTGTGAGAAAATGTATATCCATATTCCCAAGAAACCAGGTTAATAGCACAATAAGCAGAGCATTTGTTTTCATAATTTTGCGTTCAAATAAGAGTTAGAGAAAGCAGAGATTTGTCGAGCGTTTAACAGATGATGTCCATACACAAAAATAGCGAATAGAAAGTAAATTGCAGCAATCATCAGGAAAATCGCAGTGTATGGTAGATAACTTGCCAAAATACCCCCTAATAGCAATCCAATAAGATTTCCTAATTTAGCAAATGAGTTGGCTAATCCTAATGCATAACCAGGTAATAAATTACGATCACTGCACAGGGCAAATAATGCGGGTAATAGGGCGGCTAATACAACTCCCCATAAAATGCGTATAAAGCCAAATAGATAAAAACTGCTGACATTGGCTTGAATTATCATGAGGATAGCCCCCAGTAAGCTATAACGTATTAAATATTGGTTAACCAATGGAGGATGACTTCGACAGTGGTCAAATTGTCTACCACACCACTCTGAACTGCATAGCATCCCTATAGCGGGTAAAGAGTAGAGTAAGCCAATCAGTATTAGATTATCAGAGCAATACTTGCTTAAATACAGTGCAAAACCTGGATCGGGCAAAAATTTGGCAATTTGCGTTAGCATGATTAATAAACAAAGAAAGAAGAAAATGTTTTTTGACCTGAGAAGATGGCTGGATGTTTGTGATTTTTTCTTAACCGGATTTTTTCTTGAAGAAGGTAATTTGTAGTGCATGGCTATAGTAGCCATCAAACAAATTAAAGTAGCTAAACCAAATAATCCCTGGTAGTTAGTAAGGATTAGTGCTAAGCCTCCGACAAGCCCAGCAGTGGCAGTAGCAATTGCTTTGGAAGACTGTAAACGGGACAGTTGTGTACTTTTGTTTTGCCATTCAGTGACACTTAAAGCATAGGTTTGCATTGCAACAATAAATCCTGCGAAGGCTCCTTGCATTAATCGAATAATTAAAATCCAAAATATAGAATTTACCCAAATCATGCTTGCCTGAGTAAGTACCAAAGCCCAAGATGCTCTCATCAACATGGGTTTATAGCCATAGCGATCAGCAGCCATCCCCCAGATTGGTGTTAATAGTATATTAGCAACCATAGGTAAAATTAAACTTAATGTGTTGTAAACCACAGCAGATTGCATTGGTGCATTGCTTTGATGAGAAATTAACAATGGCAGAAAGGGATTCGTCATTTCTAATGCCAATATCATCAAAAATTGACCAAACAACATCGTTTTCTGTATCGACTTATTCATTATATTGACTCAATGGGTTATCGAGACTAGAAAATACCAAGTTATCTTGATTCTGATTAAGTCTCATAGTAAGCAAACTTTTATGTGGCCAGGGAAGAGAAAATAAGTGCTGTTGAAATCTTTGATATATTAATGAATTCATTTCTTTTCTAAAGTTTTGTAACAATTCATTTACAGTTTGTCTTATTAAGGACCATATCTTCTTGGGAGATAAGCCATAGGCTGCATGCAAGCAGTTAATAACGGGTGTCAAATTACTCAGGAAATTTCCATAAATGAAAGTATTAAAGACATCACCAAGCTCATAACATGAAATGGTAGAATCGGGGTGGAGATTTGGTTTTGGAATTTTGTCATAATGTGAATTAAAACAGAGCTTAATACCACCTAGATCACGAATTACCAATCCGATTGGCCGATTATGCTGAAAAATAACCAATGTATTTTGTTGCTGTGCTTCTAAAGCAACACCATATTTTAATAACAAATGTAATTGGCATTGTAAAACGCACTTGCAATAATCAATTAAGTACATTTCAGGTTCAATTTTGCTTGCTTCAATAATTTCAATTAATAGAGGTAATTGACTGATTGCAGAAGCTGCAAAGAGTGTCGCAACTGGTATTAATATTTGTGAGTCTTCGAGCATTTGTAGTGGATTTTCACGTACTATCATGGCCAAATGTTTTTTTTCTTGGAGAGAAATGGAAGGGTGCATTGTATTAATTCCCGCTAAATCTCTAGCTAAAAAAAGTGGTTTCTCAAAAGCCTGGTATTGAATAAGTAATTCTTTAAGCCAATTGGAAAGAGGCGCTGAGTTGCTTGCTGATGCTGGAGATACAGTACGAAGAGCAGAGGTTGTGTGCACCGCAGTGGCTAATTTTAAATGTGGCCCTCTGTTATCTATAGGCATCATAGTTCGAAAGGACATTGAAGGTCTTGTTTTTTGAAGATTCTGGACAATGAGTAACTGTTGTGAATTGATTAAACTTGAGGCAAGAAATCGTAATTTATTGTCCCATTGCCAAGGGTGAACGGGAAGGGGAAGATAGTGTTCAGGATCCAGATGTTGCAAGCTGATATGTTCATACCAGGCTTGATATTCTTTAACAAAATGTTGAGCAAATAATAAGACATAGTTTGTGGTATCAATTGAAGTAAATGCAACGGAACGGTGTATGGCTAGCCAATGAATGCTAACCTGAGTGTTAAATTCAGGGGAATACTGAATCACTTCTTCAGGAGTAAATCCTTTTTTTACTCGAAAATTTGGATGATATGGATGACCTGTACACCCCCATTGCTCTGAAAAGGTCAGAATTTGCTGCTTATCATGGTGTTCAGATAACCATAACCATAAACTGGAATAGTTTTTTGCCTGTTGCTTTAGTGATTGTTGCCAATAATGATAATAGGCAAGGGCTAATGCCTGATTGGTAATACTTTCTTCGAGTTCTTGTTTTAACATAGACCATCTATCAAATATCTTTGCTGGATTTTGTTTTTTCTGCTGATTTTTAAGCAGATCAAGATAATCATGGATATGGTGACAGGGAATTTTCTTATCCATCAATCCTTCACAAAGTGCCGCATGTTGTAATCGAGCTAAACATTGTTGATGTGCGATGGATATAAAATATTCCATTTCTGACTGTGAAATAGGAACTTGTTTTTTAAGTAATAACTTATGTAATTGATTATTTGTTTTATAAGAATTGTTTAAAACCACTGCCATGATTATTCCCTTCAATAGGTGAGAAACGATCATACTATAAATGATAATGATTATCATTTGCAATAAGGTGTTGTGTTTTTTCTACTTAAATAATTGGGAATGGCTTTTTTAATGGAATTTGTTGACAATTCGTTTTGTTAAACCGCTTCAAAGTAACACATGCTTTGGTTTGTCTCTAAGAGATGTTTACAAAATAGCGCTAGTAAGTAATCAAAAAAATACTTTTCGCGCATAAAGCGCGAGACGTATTGTGTATAAGTAAATACATTTGTTCTGTTTTAATTCAAAATCTAGCTGTGCATATTTAAATCATATGGCGCCTTAGCTCAATTTAAAAATTTAATATGGCTTGTAATGCAAAATTATTCATTTTTATATTGCGTCCACTTACAAAATGATTTAACCCTGAGGCTATGGCATTATTTCCATAACCGTAGTCTTTAGCATACTGAAGTTGAATACTAAGATAGGGGGAGGGGTTCATTGACAATCCTATACCAAGTCGTTGTTCAGGTAAACCTAACGCCAGAGCTTGAAAGGAATAGTCATAGAAGCCAATTATTTTAAAAGGGAGTTTTACATTAATATCATAACCACTTTGTACGCTAAATGCTTTCGGTAAAGCTCTTTTACTGTTATAACTCATGTCTTCTATCGCAAAAGGCTTAACTGCAGTGACATAAGTCAGATAAGTGCTTATCCTCTTGTGTCTCAAATTAAAATAAGTTGCGAACCCAGGTACTCTGGTTTTTAATGGATGAGATAAAAAACCTCCAAAACCTTTATTATATTGAAACAGCTGACTGTCTGCTAAGGAATATAAATAACTGACACCCAGGTCGGCTATTTTGTTATGTAGACCAGCATTCAAATTGTAGTAAAGAGGCAGTGATGAAGTTTTTGTCCGAGAATAAGGCTCAAAAAAAGAGGCATTAGCATAATATAAAGAATCATAGCCAATAACTGCAGTAGCTTCGTTTGTTTGTCCTAACGCTTTTGTGAGTGGTTTGTAGATCAAGTCGTTTTTATAATTTCCAAAAGTCAGCCATTTTCTCCCAATTGTAAAAAAGGCGTTTGACGGAGGCATTTTGAATTCATCATAGAGTTGCTCAAGATAAAGTTGAGGAGCAACGGGGGTTGGTAATGTATTAAAAATCAAAAGTCCTTTCATTTTATTCCAATCAGTAACCTGTAATTCAGTGCCTAGTTTGATATTGGATAACTGTTGATTGAGTAAATATTTCTCACCTTGTATTGCTGAATTAGTGGCATTAAAGAATATATGTCCGTCATAAGTGAAATTTTGACTTTTAAATAAAGTATTACCGGTACTGGCAAAAGCAAATACATTACCAAAGAACACCAATATTCCAGAAAAAATTCCAGTTTTAATGTAAGTTTTTATGTACAACACTTGATTGTTTTAAATGAAAATGATTATCATTATCATTTAAAAAAAGAATATATGGAATTATTTTTTTACTAAATAACGTGAGTTCGATATAAAAGACATGGAAATGGCTTTTATATCGCTAAATGAACGATATTCCATAAAGCTTGTCCTCAGCGAAAGCGGGGATGTATAGCATTTATATGAGATCCACTTCATAAATTGCTGAGTTCGATATCAAAAAATAAGCTCACTTTTGATATCGAACTCACATTAAATAGAATGATTTAGAGGTGAATCTGTTTTTATGTAACGGATGCTTATTATCGCTAGCATCCTATTGGAAGTGTCTATGAATCTCCAGGTGACTTTTTACTGTTCTTCAAGTCTACTGAATTGAAACAATCTTTCCGCCAGTTAAATTGACAAGCTCGCCAGGATGTAAAGAAAAAACAGCATTTGGCATTCCTGCTGCAGCCCATAATTTTTCAAATGTCATCAAATCTTCATCAATAAAAATATTATCAATTATTTGTTTATGACCTATTGGTGGAATGCCACCAATTGCAAACCCCGTTATGGCACGGGTAAAGTCAGCATCAGCTTTAACTATTTTTTCACTAATTAATTTTTCAAATTTTTTCTCATTCACTCGATTTATACCACTAGCCAGAATTAAAACTGGCCGATTGGTCTTTTCTGAACGAAACAGTAGTGATTTAACAATTTGATCAACTTCACATCCTATACTTAATGCAGCATCATGAGCCGTACGTGTACTGGAAGACAGCTCAAGCACTTTTATTGTTAATCCTTCTTTTAACAAAGCGTCCTGAATGGCTTTGGCATTTTTACTCAAATTTTCATATTCGATCGTCATAGCATATCTTAGACAAATTACCGCCAGAGAGAAAATTTTTTAGTTAATTCCGTTACTTTGTCCCAGTCTCCAAATAGTATGATGCCATAATAAATAAGATTCTTATCGCTAACTTCTAATGTTCTTTCAATTTGTTCTTTATAGGTGCCAATGGTCATTGTGTCAGTGAAATCATTAAAGATAATATTATTTATAAGTGCTTCCTGGCGTAGTATTCTAATTTTGTTGGAATTTGATGACAAAATAATAAAAGGTAATTCTGAAATGTAGAGGTGAGATCCTCCATCGGCATCTTGATAATTTGTTAAGCGTAATTCTTTGTTACCAATAGCTGCTCCTATACCAATACTCATATGAGCCAATGCATTCATAACCTTACCTGTCTCTATGTTTTTATTGAGAACAGCTACTAATTTATTTTTGAATTTCTCTTCCGACATGAGATGCCTCATCTTCACAGTTTGTGCGTTATAACGCATAATAGGTTATGTTAGCATTGTGCGTTATAACGCACAAGTGATTTCTATGTGTAGGTGAAGTGTGAAAGATATATACAAAAAAATTTCTTTGACTTTAAAGACATTACGTCGTGAGCGTGGATGGAGTTTGGATAAAGCAGCAAAAGAGACTGGGATTAGTAAGGCCATGTTGGGCCAGATTGAGAGGGAGGAATCAAGTCCTACTATTGCTACTTTATGGAAAATTGCCAGTGGGTTTGATACGTCCTTTTCTACTTTTATTGAAGATATTAGTACCGATTTTAACCAACCGGTTTATCGCTCTGGGCAAGCACAACCGCTGCATCCCTCAGATAGAGGGATTAGAGTAATGCCATTGTTTCCTTACGATCATGAGTTAAGTTTTGAAATTTTTGTAATTGAATTATTGCCAGGATGTGAACATTTATCGCCACCACATCAACATAATGTGATTGAGCATGTTGTTGTGGTCAATGGAGAAGTTGAGGTTTTAGTAAGTGATATCTGGAAATCTTTGAGTCAAGGAGAGGGGCTGCGCTTCAATGCCAATCAATTACATGGTTATCGCAATACCTCATCAGAAGTTTCATGTTTTCATGACATTATTCATTATCCAAATAATAAATCTTGATGATATGTTGCATTAACCAATAAATAAGTTAGTGTGATTCGTAAGACTTTGAGGTATTCGATTGGGATTCATTTTAAAAGGTAAAAATATGGTTATTTATGAAGTGAACTTAACTATTAATACGGAAATATACCCACAATTTCAATTATGGTTAAAGAAGCATGCTGCCGAAATCATCCAATTTCCAGGATTTATTCAAGCCTACATTCTAAGGCAGGATAAAGAAGAAATTTCTAATCAGAAAAAATTAACGGTTCAGTATTTGTTAGATAACAGAGATGTTTTAGATAAGTATTTTGTTGAATTGGCACCCATGATGCGTGAGGAAGGGCTTAATTTGTTTCAGAATCAATTTTCTGCTGAGAGAAGGGTTTTGGAAGTGGATGAGGTTATTTTTAAATAATTCTTTAAAGCTACCATGTGTTAATATTTCATAACCGACACCTAAGTGTCTGAGATCTGAATTGTTAATACATAATATTTATCTTATCCATGTCCTTCATTTATTCCTGCGGGAAGCCTTGTTTTATTAGATTAGTGAGTAAATAAACTCTATTTAATTAAATAAATCTTTGTTGCTTTGCTTGTTTTAGTAACTGTTCACGGAATGTTGGATGAGCAATATTAATGAGTTGATTTGTTCTCTCCGTAGTAGATTTTCCCTTTAATTGAGCTATTCCATATTCAGTTACTACATAATCAATATCTAGTCGTGTATCAGTTGCAATCGAAGAAAGTCTCGGGACAATTCTGGATAAGGTGCCATTTTTTGCAGTTGAGCTACTCGCAATAATCGTTTTGCCTCCTTCTGAATAATGCACCCCTCGAATAAAATCTAATTGTCCACCTGCGCCTGAAAATTGGTGCCCAATGAATTCAGAGTTTACCTGCCCACTAAAATCAATCTCAATAAAAGCATTGACGGAAGTCATAAGATTATTTTGCCCAATAACATTAGGTTCATTAACATAAGAAACAGGAAGGCAAATCATTGATGGATTATTGTCAATAAAGTCATAGAGTTTTTTATCACCAATTGCAAAAGTAAATACATTGACATAAGGATGAATTGTTTTGTTGCTATTGGTTACTATTCCCTTCTGGATTAATTCAATCATTCCTGAGGTAATTACTTCAGTGTGGATGCCGAGATTTTTATGCTGGCTTAGTTGTTCGCAAACCGCATTGGGAATACTGCCAATACCCATTTGAATAGTTGCGCCATCAGGAATTAAAGATGCGATGTGCTGACTAATTTGCTGGTCTAATTCATTTGTAGGTTTTGATGGTTCTTCTAATAGGTCAACTGTATTTTCGACAATAGCATCCACTTCAGAAATATGGATTAAAGTGGCACCTGCTGTTCTGGGCATATTGCTATTCACTTCAACAATTAATTTGTCAGCATAGCGTGCCAGTTCGATCGCATAATCTCCGTTAGTTCCCAGATTGAAATATCCAAATTTATCCATTGGCGAGACCGTAACAATAAAAGCATCGAGTGTTGTTAGAGCCTTGATAGTGGAGGGATAACGGCTAAAATTGACAGGAACAAAATTAATATATTTTTTACCACGAGCATATCCTCGCTCAGCCAATAGAACTTCTCCTTTGGACAACATAGAAGAATAAGGTCTAATAACATGAAGTAATTCTTCTTGAAAGATTGTTTGTAATGCAATCTTCCCACAGCGAAGATAATAAACCTTCACTTCCTTTAAGTCCCCTGAGTTTGCGCGATCTGCCAGAGCGTGGCATAAGGCTGGAGGGGTAGCAGCTCGCATACCCATGGAAATTACTGCCGTTTGGGGGATTAAATTTACAGCTTGTTCAGGAGACCGTAATTTGCATTGGTATTGCTTATCAAAGTTCATTTATCATCCTAATAAATACCCAAAGTTGAGGGAAAACTTGATAATTTAATGGAGTTTGTTGATTATAAATGGTGGCTATGGGTGGACTCGAACCACCGACCTCAGCATTATGAGTGCCGCGCTCTAACCGGCTGAGCTACATAGCCATAAGAGGCGTGATTTTGTCTTTTTCATGCGCTGATGTCAAGACTGTTTCCTAGAATTTTTATAATTAATTTTTTGAGTTTGGGTTTATCAAAAAATTAAGCTAAGTTATTCATAGAGGAAGTTGATTGGTAAATGTATAAAATCATCTTTAGCACTTATGCAAAATTCCAATTTCTTTGTTAAAAAATATTTTTAATTCGGTTATTTAGTTTATCTAAACTCTCTCATTAAAAACATTTTATGTTCCAATTCTGAAGTTTTACATAAGTCCTAATCTTAAATGAACACTTCATAACCCACCGTTTATAAAAAAGGGGGTTATGAAATGCAAGGACTAGGTTTAAATAATTAACAGATAAAGAGCTCCTGGTCCACGAAGTACCTGGACTAGCAATTGTTGCTTTTTATCGTGTGCAATGGCTTGTAACGATTTAAGGTCTTTAACCGGTGTTTTGTTCGCAGAAATAATAATATCACCAGGTCGTAAGCCAGCCCGCCATCCAGCGCTGCTTTCAGAGGCACCTACGACTTGAACTCCAACAACATTGCCATGAGGAGGAGATTCCTGTTCAAAATTACGTAAGGCTAATCCATAGAGAAATGGATTGTTGGACTGTAATTTCTGTTCGTGTTTTTTGATATCAGTTACTTCTACGTCCAAGGTTAGGGGTTTATTATCACGTATAACCTTAATTTTAGCAGTAGAGCCAGCACGTAACAGGCTAATTGTTGTTTTGACTTGCGTGGCCTGGGTTATCAGGGTTTCATTAATTTGCACAATAATGTCGCCTGCTTGTATACCAGCTAGTTGAGCAGGAGAGTTCTCATTGACTTGTGATACCAGAGCACCTTGAAAGTCCTCAGCATATCCCATGGATTGAGCAAGTTCTGGAGTTAAATGTTGAACGAATATCCCCATTAAACCACGGTGAATAGAGCCAAATTTAATGATTTGCTGTGCAACATCTTTTGCCATATTAATAGGAATGGCAAAACCGATACCAACATTACCTCCATAAGGGGAAATAATTGCTGTATTAATGCCAATTAATTCGCCTTTTGCATTGACTAAAGCGCCCCCAGAATTACCGGGGTTAATTGCGGCATCTGTTTGAATGAAGTTTTCAACTCCTTCAATATTCAAATCACTGCGCTTTAATGCACTTACTATACCAAAGGTAGCCGATTGACTGTTTCCAAAGCTGTTTAATCCAAATGGGTTTCCAATAGCTACAACATAGTCACCAACTTCTAATTTGTCAGAATCACCTATCACTAAAGACTTCAAATTTTTAGCATCGATTTTTAAAACGGCCAAGTCTGTTTCACTATCACCACCAATTAAACGAGCTTTCAGCCTTCTGCCATCCTGGAGGGTTACAGTAATTAAATTGGCATTTCTGATAACGTGATCATTAGTGATAATGACGCCATTTTTAGGGTCAATTATTACTCCTGAACCTATGCTTTCAAACTTTCTGCCTTTTTCGGGTATTCTAGACGGTTGTTTGTTATCTTGGCCATCATCTTCACCTGAGTGTCCGGATGAGGCCACATCATTAGGTAAATATCCTTGAACCGCTACATTAACAATTGCTGGCATAGCATTTTTTAGTACAGGAGCCAAGCTAGGCATAGTACTGGCATCTTGTGCCGCATTGGTTATAGGAATGAAAAAGATAAGTAAAGTTGTTATAAATAATTTTATACGTGTAATCATATTATTAATCCTGATTTTGCTCATTGATCCAGATGAAAGTACCTATTCTACCTGTTTGTGACTCTCTGCGATAGGAATAGAACTCATTTTTTAACTCAAAAGTACACAAATTTGACTGAAACACGGATTTTATGCCTTCTAAATTAAGAATGATTTCGGCCATTTGAGGCAAATTGGCTAGCCATTTAGCTTGAGTTGGCTCAAATGCTTTTCTAGTTGGTGGGTATTTCTTGTTAAAAGATAAATATACTTCTTCACCGACTTCATAACATTTTTGACAAATAGCCGGGCCTATCCAGGCAAGTAGATCCGTTGCGTTACTATTCATCTTTTTTATTGTATTTTCTATGATACCATGATACAGACCCTTCCATCCAGCATGAATAGCCGCAATTTCAGTTCCTTGTTTATTACAGAGCAGTATTGGCAGGCAATCTGCTGTCAGTATTACCAGAGGTTGCTTGGATAAACGAGTTATTGCTGCATCAGCATCCCTATTTTTTTCTTCTTCTATAGTGACACAGACTGTACTATGAGTTTGTTCTAGCCAAGCCGGTTCTGAAGGAAGAGCGAAACATTCCATGAGTTGTTGTCTATTTTTTAAGACATCATACTCTTTATCACCAACATGTAGCCCTAGATTATTGCTAGCATAAGGCTCTTGACTGAAACCTGATATACGGGTAGTGCTAAACGCTGTAATGTTTTTGGGTGCTGCCCAGTTGGCAAATCTATTTTTCATAATGTTGATCCAGAGTGTTTAACAGTAATTTGAAATCATCAGGTACTGGTGCTTCAAATGTTAATTCAATATTTTTTATTGGATGATAAAATGAAATAAATCGTGCATGCAGTGCTTGTCTTTTAAATTGTTTTAATATTGACAAGACGTTTTCATTAGCATGTACAGGAAATCTTATACGACCACCATATAGTTGATCACCTACAACAGGGTGATTGATGTAGTTCATATGCACTCTGATCTGATGGGTGCGTCCTGTCATTAAACTTACATTGAGTAAGGTAAAGTCATTGTAATGTTTATTGACAGTATAATGAGTAATCGCCTGACGTCCATGCTCAGTGACAGTCATCTTTAATCTATTTCTAGGGTGTCTGGCAAATCCTGTATCTATGGTTCCTCCAGAAATGATGTGACCATGAACCAAAGTGATATAATCGCGTTTGATTTCGCGTTCCTGCATCTGTCTTACTAGATTAGTATGACTAATCAGGCTTTTAGCGACAATTAATAACCCAGTGGTATCTTTGTCTAAACGGTGAATAATTCCAGCACGCGGGAGTTGCTGTAGTTCAGGTGCATGATGAAGTAGGGCGTTGATTAAGGTATGTTCTCTATTTCCAGCACCAGGATGTACAACCAGTCCGGCTGGCTTATTAACGATCAGGATTTCCTCATCTTCATAAATGATCTGGATTGGAATGTTTTCAGGTTCGCAAAGGTTGAAATCTGTATTGATTTTTGTATAGTCGACAGTGATCCTGATCAGATCACCATCCTTTGCTTTATCCTTTGGTTTGCATGGTTCGTTGTTAAGTGTTACTGCTCCAGTTTTAATCCAATTACTGATAAGAGAGCGTGAATACTCAGGGAGTAACTGAGCAATCACACTATCTACTCGTTGGTTATGAAGTTCACGGGGTACAGATAGTTGTTTTTGGATGTGTTCAAGCATTAGTTTGGTTTTGTCTCCATTTCATGCAGGCGTCCTCTTAATGAGTTAGGTAATGCATCACTAATTAGGACTTCTACAAATTCTCCTATTAAATGAGATGGGCCGTCAAAATTAACAACACGATTACATTCAGTACGTCCAGATAACTGTTGCTCACTTTTTTTGGAAAGTCCTGTAACCAGGATTTTTTGTTTACTGCCGATCATGGATTCACTGTAGCGGGCGGCATTCATCAGCAATCTGTTTTGTAAAATCTGTAAACGTTGTTTTTTGACATCCATTGGTGTGTCATCAGGGAGATTAGCCGCTGGAGTACCAGGTCTTGGGCTATATATAAAACTGAAGGAGGTATCAAATCCAATTTCATGTACGAGATCCATGGTATCTTGGAAGTCTTTATCTGTTTCTCCTGGAAATCCTACAATAATATCAGTAGATAAGCGGATATCTGGTCGAACTTTTCTTAATTTACGAATTTTTGATTTGAACTCCAGAGCGGTATATCCTCGCTTCATTAATGATAAAATACGATCTGAGCCACTTTGTACTGGAAGGTGCAAATGATTCGCGAGTTCCGGAACTTCGGCATAGGCATTAATTAAATTCTCTGAGAATGCCAGAGGGTGTGATGTTGTAAATCGTATTCTACCGATTCCGTCTATGGCCGCAATGTAATGAATTAATAAGGCAAGATCTGCTGTATTGCCATTGTCCATGATGCCTCGATAATCATTAACATTCTGACCTAGCAAATTGATTTCTCTTACACCTTGAGTAGCCAGTTGATAACATTCGGCCAATACATCATCAAATGGTCTGCTGATCTCTTCACCTCTGGTATAAGGTACTACACAAAAGCTGCAATATTTACTGCAGCCTTCCATTATAGATACAAAAGCCGTTGGGCCTTCTGCTCTTGGGGCGGGCAAATGATCAAATTTCTCTATTTCAGGGAAACTGATATCAACGACGGATTTATTTTTTTGAATTCGCTCATTAATCAGGGCAGGGAGCCTGTGTAACGTCTGTGGTCCAAATACAATATCAACAAAAGGAGCTCTTTTTATTATATCGGAACCTTCCTGACTGGCTACGCAACCACCAACTCCAATAAGGACATGAGGGTTTTTGGCTTTATATTCTCGCCACTGACCCAATTGGGAAAAAACTTTTTCTTGCGCTTTTTCTCGAATTGAACAAGTATTTAGTAAAATAACATCAGCCTCCTCAACTAGTTCAGTTTTAACCAGGCCATGGGATGCATGAAGTACTTCCGCCATTTTAGAAGAATCGTATTCATTCATTTGGCAGCCGTTTGTTTTGATATATAATTTTTTAATCATTTTAATTCTACTATTGAAATGTCGGTATTATTTCATTAATTAACACTTTGGCAATAGGTTTCTTTGATTTTTGGTAATATCAGAAGTGCAATGATCATCCCTATTGGAAGGATTGATAGCGCAGTATGATAAGCTTCCAAAGGATAAACTCTTACAGTTCCTATCATTTGACCATCCCACATTTTATCCAGAATATAGCCAATCAAAGGTTGTGCCAGTGCAATTCCAACCATATTCATCATATTCATGAAACTAAGACCAGTTGCTACATATTTTTTATTGCATAACTCTTTTGCTACAGAGAAGGCTGGCAGGAAACCTGCAGAAAAAATACCAAAAGCAAAGAGTAGAATTTCCATTGTTATGGATGAAGTGATAGGAGCAAAAATAAAGAGGATGGAACAAATGCTAGCACCTATGCACCCTATATATAAAGGTGGTTTGCGTAGACCTATACGGTTTGAGAATAAACCCCACAGAGGACTGGCAATAGCCCAACCTATAAATACTAACGAGATAAAATTAGCAGCAGTCGATTTCGCAATTAGCATTTTATTCATTAGGAATGGAACACCCCACAGCCCACAAAACACAGGAGTCGCCATGTACATTAAACCACCATAGGTAGCAATCAGCCAAAGTTGCTTGTTTTTCATCAAAGTTAATAGACTTGGTATTAAACGCTCTTCTTCAATGGGATGCTGATGAATAGTTGGAACAAAATTTTTGGGGGTATCTCTCGCAACCAATATCAGTAGAATAGCTAAGAGTAGTCCAATGCTACCCATAATAATCATACTTTCACGCCATCCAAAATTATCAATTAGAAGAGCTAAAGGTGCTTCTCCGCCTATTGCGCCCATCATGCCTATGGTTACCATCAGTCCTGTCAATAATGCAAATTTCTGAGCAGGGAACCAGTTAGCAGCTAATTTCATAGTACCGACTGCAGCAAATGCAGAACCAAAGCCAATCATAAGTCTTGCTATACAAGCCATAAAGAAATTATCAGTCATACCAAATGCAATAGTACTGACCGCACAAACTACTGTAGCAAGGGTTAATAATCGTTGTGGACCAAAGTAATCCATAAGGACTCCGCCAGGAAGTTGCATGGCAGCATAAGAATAAAAATAAATACCTGACAAAATACCTAAAGTATGGCTGGTTACAGAGAAATCTCTCATTAGCTCATTACTCATTACGCTTGGGGATACTTGCAGCAAACATTCATAAAAATAGAATAAACAACCTAATCCCCATACCATCCAGGGCATAATTGAACTGACATTAGTTTTATTGATCGATTCGGACTGTACATTGTAATGAGCCATTGTTTTAAAATTCTCCATATTTATCCAATCGTTAGATTTTATGAAAGTTATGAGTCAAAAAAAGAGGATATAGATGGTACTTCCTTATTTCCTGATCTTTCATCAAAAATGCATTTATTTTATTCACAGAGTAAATTTATACGTTAACATACCTGGTAGGAAAATTCACCAAATAAAATATTATCAGGTTGACCACAATTTGTCTATTTGGGAGGGAATTACCAGGAAAGTGCTTTCCATATTAGACTTCTTACCAAGCTCTTCTGTAGTGGGAAATTGCTTCGTCGATACAGTGCTCGAATCCTCATATGCTAACGTGTACACTCTGGTTCTGCGCTGCATTTCTCCTCGAATTTCCCTCTCTCCAGCGAGTTTGGTAAGAAGTCTATTTAATTTATTGATCATTCGGATCATTTGGTGCATCGAGAATGACTCGTGTTCCTTTCATTCCACCACCAGGTAGATCGATAAATTCTTCATTTAGCCAACGTGCATCTTCAATAAACATGCGAACACAACCATGGCTGGCCCTATATCCTGGAACTTCATAACTCCCATGCAGCGCATAGCCTCTAAAAAAGTGCATGCAATAGGGCATTAAAGCACCGCCATGCTCACCGTTCGCTCTTCTGGGGAAAACAGTGGAAACACAATCAATATCCTGTTTACGGATAATTCGAAATGAACCCGTGGGTGTAGAACATCCCCCTAGTACCTTACACTTGCCAATGCCAGATGATATAGGCCCCCACCACAATAATTCACCATCTTCATCATAAGCCCCCCAAGCCAGTTTCTTTTGACTCACATAAATGGTTTTTTCTCCATTTGGTTCAATGTATCGAGGGAAAGGAGAGACGTCATAGATAGTGAGGCGCTCAATATTTTTAGGGACAGCTATAATCATTCCTGGTCTAAGTCTGGTATTCATCCGATTAATTCGTCTAACGATATCTCGTTCTTCTACATTAGGAAATAACTCTTCCCAAGTTTCACCACTTCTTACTTTCATACAAAAATATTCAGATAGATTACAAAGAGTTTCTCCATAACGTTTTTGGGCATGTGCCATATGAATGCTGGCTACTAAAAGGCAAGTTATGGATATTAATATTGATATAATTCTATTCATAATGAAGTCAATTTATCCATCCTAACCTGTTTGGCGGCATATTATGAAAAAACTTTATATTTTAATTTGATGTAAATTTTTCTTTTCGATAACGAGACTTACTATTCATCATGGCGTTGTGGCTTGGTTTGAACCTATTATTCATGTGGCAACGACGGTGATGTGTAAACTTAGGAAAAAATGGATTATAAAGCAGGATTGTGCATGGAGAAGGGGCAATTATTATATAAATATAAAGCTGTTTCTGTCATCAAAAATAGAATTAGCCACACGAACCAGGAATTTTATGTTTCATATTACTAATTACTCCCTGATATTGGAATTAATTGCTTGCCATGCCTGATGTACCTCAGCTAGTAACATATTGGATTGAGCTAACAAATCTTCATCATTTTTTAAATTGGCTTTTAGAAGAATTTGTTGGATATATTCATATAATTGGAGTAAATTTTCTGCAATTTCACCGCCTTTTTCATGATTCAGACTCATTTTTAACCCTTCAATGATGCTAATTGCTTTGCTGATATGCTCACCTTTTTCCTTAATTTGATTGCGTTGTATATTACCTTGAGCTGTAGCGATGTGAGATCTGGCGCCCTGAAGCAATAATTCTATTAGTTCATGGGGAGATGCAGTCTCTATACGAGTCTGTAGCTCTATTGACTTATATTGGTTAGACAGTTGCGAATATGGGTTTTTCATTGTGATTACCTCATATTATTTGATTTTAAATTGGGGTAAGTTAGCTAATTGTTGAGATAGAAAAACACTCGTATTTTGTAGTTGACTTAACAAAGTATCCAAAGCAGTAAATTGTTTTAAGTAGCGAGTTTCAATGGACTTACGCCTGGCATCAATCTCGTCTTGTATTTTAGTTAATTGCTTGGTTTGGTTATTAAGTTGATCCTTTCTTTGATCTAAATCACCTTTCGCTTCGATGTAAGTATCTAGCAAAGAGCTTAACTGAACTGCGATACCATCTGTCACAGTTACGTGTCCACGGGCTCCAATAGAGCCGGAAAACACGTTAATCGATAGACCTCCCAAGTTACTGCTTCCTGTCAGTGCAACACCATCCGATGAAGTAGCAGATAAACCTCCAATTGTCCCAGACATGCTGACTCCAGGAGTAAATTCAGTTAATACTACATCATAGTTGCCTGCCTTCACTGTTGAATTAACAGATTTGACAGCGATGCCTGTGTCACTGGCTTTAGCAGTCTTTGCAAATAATGCACCTATTTCTTTGTAATGATTATCGAGGGCTGTTTTATACTTGTCTTGCTTGATTTCCAGTAAACCTTGCTTATTAGTGATTATTCCTAAATCTGCTAATGAGCGGATTGGTCCTTCTTGGTTGGCTAAAGGACTGGTTGCCCACTTGTTTAAATTGAGTTTTAAATTTCGGAATTGTGGATCGCCCTGAAATACACCGCCTTGCTTGGTTTCAATGTTGTAACCAGTTAAATTGGTTAAAAAAGTCATAGCGTCGTTGTATTGTTTTATAAATTCATTGATTAAGGTAGTTAGTTGGTCTTTGTTATCATCAATGGTCAAGTTAATGACTTTACCTATCTCTGCTTTTTTTAAATTGATGGTGACCCCTGTTATAGCCTCATCCAGTTGATTAGAACTTTGATTCAAAGTCAGACCATTAATTTTAATCGTGCTGTTTTGTGCTGCTACTGTTTCAGTTAATGAGTTTACTCCTGTCGTAGGATCATAATTCAAGGAGTTAACTCCACCACTAATTTTCATAGCATAGTTTTCTCCAGTTTGAGAGGAGGTAATGGTTAGTCTTGAGCCAAGGCTATCCTGAACTATGCTCGCTATTACTCCTGAATTAGTATTATTAATAGCGTCTCGCACTGCCGCAAGGCTATCATTTCCAGGGGCAATTGTAACATTGACCGAATTAGCTGATGGATTAGGTGTAAAAGTAGTTTTATCACTGTTATAAGTTCCAAAATCGATTGTTATTGTTCCGCTTCCTGTGTTCGTCATATAAGAACTTGCCAGGCTTTGTTGTTGAGCCAATTTTTGGATTTCAATTTGATAAGTGCTTTTAGAGGCACTGGCTCCTAAAGTAACCGAGAAGTAATCCGGATCACTAATGTTTGATTTCCTGGTATAGAATTGGTTGAGATCAGAAAGTTTGGTCAATGAGGCTTGTAAATTCGCCAGATAATTTTTTAGTTGGCCGATCGCCGATAACTCGGTATTAACACTGCTTAACTGTTTGTCATGACGTACTTGCGATGGAGTAATTTCAGCAGTAACTATGGCATCAACTAAACTTTTTACGTCAAGCCCTGACCCTACTCCCGGTGATGAAAGTTCCATAGAGACGTCCCTTTTCTATGTTGTTATTATAATTTAATTAAATTTCTAGTACGTATACTAGTTGATTAAACGTGTTTGTCGATAGAACCACTAATAATATCATCAAGCAAACTTAGTAATTTTAAATATTCATCAGAAGGCATTTTGCGTAACACTTTATCTGATATTTTTTCTGTTATTATAGTTTGCAGCAAACCTGTTGCTTTATCCAGCGCCTGTTTTGTTTCTGCATCCAAAGCAGAATCATAAACTGTATTTTTAGTTTCTGATTTAATTGCCTCTTCAGCCAATTTTATTGGTTCAGTCTGAGACGTTTTATTAACTGAGGATACAGGTTCAATGTTCATTTTTTACTCCTTTTTATACCCTTTTGGTAGGTATAAATAAATCGAAGTGCAGCTACTACTGCACTTCGATTATGACATCCTAACGACCTAATAATGACAACACAGATTGTGGCAAGCTATTGGCCTGTGCCAGCATGGCTGTGCCTGCTTGTTGCAGGATTTGGTTTTTGGTTAAAGTAGCCATTTCAGCAGCGTAGTCAGCATCTTGAATACGACTTCTTGCGGCTGTTAAATTGTCTGATACGTTTTGCAAATTGGCTATGGTCGATTCAAAGCGGTTTTGCAAAGCCCCCATATCAGCTCGGTTGGAGTTTACGCTATTTAGTGCTGCGTCAATTCTTTTAATAGCTGTGTTGGCTCCATCAACTGTGCTGACATCAAGTGAATCTACGCCTACTGTGTCTTTAGCTATGCTTGCACTTAACCCTACGTTGGCAACAGTACCTCCAATGGCGATAGTATCGGTAGCACTGATAGAAAGTGTTCCTCGTAATGCGCCATCGAAATCCCCACCAGTAACTGTTAAACCGTCAGTACCTGCAGTGAAACCAGTACCGCTCTCTGTAACAGTAATGTTTCTACCGTCTGAAGCGGTGAGGGTCAAATCTCCACCATTAAGTGAGGCGACAACGCCAGTTTGATTACTCACACCGTTTATCGCATCACGAAGCGCTGAATTGGTTAATGCGGTGGCCACATCCAAGTTAGTGAAAATTGCAACACCATTAAGTGTCAAGTTATAAGTGTCACCTGCGGTTCCACCAATAGGGCCAACGGTTTGAGTACCATTTGTAGAGGCAGTCACTGTTAAACCACCTATCCCGGCATCATTGATGGCTGCTGCTTTAGCATAAGCAGAAGTCGCATCCTGGCCGTTTAGAGATCCCGTGAAGTTAGCAGAAGAGTTAATACTCGTTGCAGCTCCACCACCAATTGCAATAGTAATATCTGCAGCTGCAGCAGCGGCCACTTCATTTCCCGTAGAGGTTGCAATACCACCGATGGAAGAAGCCTTGATGCTGCCAATACTAAAATTGATTGTTTGGTTTGCATTGGCACCGACCTGAAAGCTCGCACTAGAGAAAGAGCCATCAAGAATTCTTTGGCCGTTGAATTCAGTGTTTAGGGCAATCCGTTCCAGCTCACTTTTTAATTGCGATACTTCACTTTGGATTGAAGCACGGTCGGATGAGTTATTGGTTGAGTTTGCCGCTTGAACTGAAAGTTCACGCATACGTTGCAAAATATTGGTTGTTTCTTGCATTGCTCCTTCAGCTACCTGAGCCAGAGAGATACCATCATTAGCATTCCTGACAGCCTGATTCATACCTCGGATTTGTGCGGTCATTCGTTGCGAGATTGCAAGTCCTGCTGCGTCATCTTTGGCGCTATTAATTCTTAATCCCGATGATAAACGTTGAATCGAAGTTTGCAACATGTTATTCGAAACGCCTAAATTCCGTTGGGCTGTAAGCGATGCCACATTGGTGTTGATTACTTGAGCCATAATTTTAGTCTCCTCAGACCTGAATCCCTGGTATGGGACATTTGTATTCAGCAAATTCGATTTATTGTTGTGAATTTACTGTACCCGATACAGTTATCGGAAATGATGGAAAAAACTTTAGAATGGAACACAATTTTTTTGAAAAATTGAAAAAAATTGTTTAATAAAATGAGAGTGTTAAATAATATTAGTTTGTAATAAAATGTATGCAATAACTTTAATATCGCTAACCAAACATTATCTCGTAAAAAAGATTGCCTTTTATAAGCTGGAATTAGAACAAAAGACCTATTGATATAAGAAGACAGGTTGATTATCTCGTGTTGTATTCATATTAAATATAGGCATTTCAGATTATTGTTTTCTGTGTATAATATCCGATTCGATAATATTAGGTTCCAATTTATGAGCTGGCTTAAAAAACTATTACCCTCAAGAATAAGGACGGAGACTTCCCAAAAGAAGGGTGTACCGGAGGGATTATGGCTTAAGTGTTCTGGATGTAATGAAGTACTTTACAGTACTGAGTTGGCAAAAAACTTCATGGTTTGCCCATCCTGTAATTTTCATCATCGGATTTCAGCACGTGTGAGAATTTCACAATTTCTGGATGAATCGGGACAAGAAGAAGTGGCTGCAGCACTGGAGCCTCAAGACAGATTAAAATTCCGAGACTCCAAGAAGTATAAGGACAGAATTTCACAGGCTCAAAAAGCGACTGGTGAGAAAGAGGCATTGATTGTTGTTAAAGGGTTTTTAATGCACCAACCAGTGATCGTCAGTTCTTTTGAGTTTAATTTTATGGGCGGCTCCATGGGGGCAGCTGTGGGAGAAAAATTTGTCAGAGCAGTCAACCTCGCTACTGCTGAAAAACGACCTTATATTTGCTTTACAGCCAGTGGTGGTGCACGAATGCAAGAAGGCTTGTTTTCTTTAATGCAAATGGCTAAGACATCCGCTGCTTTGGCAAAATTCTCTGAAACAGGATTGCCTTTTATTGTCGTGTTAACTGATCCAACGATGGGTGGTGTATCGGCCAGTTTTGGAAGTCTTGGTGATGTGATTATTGCCGAGCCGAATGCTCTAATCGGCTTTGCCGGACCACGAGTTATTGAGCAAACAGTTAGGCAAACTTTGCCTGAGGGCTTTCAACGAAGTGAGTTTCTCCTTGAACATGGTCATATCGATATGATAGTTGAACGCAAACACCTTAAGTCAACGATATCGGAATTGGTTTCCAAGTTGACTCATAAGGGAAAGGAGAATTTTTTTGCGCATGCCATGGAGTGAATGGGATTTAAACCACTGGCTAACCTATTTGGAAACCAGGAATACCCAGGAAATACAGCTTGGTTTGACAAGGGTTTTGACCGTAGCCCAGAAATTAAATTTGAACACCCAGGACTGCAAAGTAATATCAGTTGCAGGAACTAACGGGAAGGGATCTACTGTTGCAGCACTTGAAACAATTTATTATCAGGCAGGCTTCCGTGTAGGAGCATACACCTCACCACATCTTCTTGTATTTAATGAACGAATTCGAGTTAACTTAACCCCCATTCAAGATAAGGATTTATGTCAAGCTTTTTCAATTATTGAGGAAGCTCGTCACACCATTCATTTAACCTATTTTGAAATGACCACCCTTGCTGCCTTATGGTATTTTAAACAACAGAATTTGGATATCCTTATTCTTGAGGTAGGGCTAGGTGGAAGGCTTGATGCGACAAATATTGTGGATGCTGATTTAGCGATTATTACTACTATTGACTTTGATCATCAGGATTTTCTAGGTGAGACACTTGATCGAATAGGGTATGAGAAAGCTGGAATAATAAGGAATAATAAGCCTTTTATTTATGCGGATAACTCTCCACCAGAAAGTGTGATTGATGTTGCAACTCGGCTTGGCGCGCCGTCTTATTTATATGGCAACGATTATGTTTATCACGAAGAGATAGATAATTGGGGAATTACTTATCTTGGGAAATTATTGAGTTGTTTGCCCAAACCTGGAATTCAACTTAAATCAGCAGCAGCTGCTATAATGGCTAGTCATTTGTTGCATAAGGATCTGCCTGTATCCTGTGATGCCATTGAAAACGCAATGAGGTGTATTGATATACCAGGGCGGTTACAGCTACTAAAAGGCAAAATTAATGTTTTATATGACGTATCCCACAATCCCCAGTCAGCTCGATTACTTGCAGACACGGTAAAAAAAATCAATATAAAAGGACGTGTTCACGCGGTCTTTTCTGCTTTAAAGGATAAAGATCTTTATGGATTGATTATGCCTTTAAAGGATTGTGTTAATCATTGGTATCCTGCACAATTAGATAATAAACGTGCTGCGAGTAAAGAGAAATTACTTTCAGTATTAAGGGAAGCAGAAATTTTTATAGATATTTGCTATAATAGCCCCCTAATTGCGTTTGAAACAGCACTAAAGCAAGCGTTAGACGAAGATTTAATTATTATTTATGGTTCATTTTTTACGGTTAGTCATGTAATGGCTGCCCAACATAATCTTTTGGAGCAGAAGGAGAATCAATGAAACTGGTAATGGATGAGAAAGTTAAACATCGCTTGGTAGGATTGGCCGTTATTATTTCATTGGGGGCGATTTTTGCTCCTGCATTAATAAAAAAATCCAGCCAAAATCCTGAAAGTAATTTTAGTGTAAACGTGAAATTGCCGCCAAAACCATTGCCTCCTAATGTGGTAGTTACTGATGAACAAGAAGTGTTCAAAACTATAAAAGTAGCCAGGGCAGAAATACCTCCCATTTCAGTTGAAAAGCAATCAACTAATTTAGTAAAAGCGGAACCAATCACATCTGGTACTGGTACGGATAGCACTATTAAAGCCTCTGGGATTGCCAAGGTTGAAGCAGACAGTACTCATTCTATTAAAGAGCCAATTAAGTTAGCAGTAAATAAGGCGGCGAATGCTACCGCAAAAAAAGTGGTTACATTAGCCGCTGCAAAACCAGTGAGAGTAACCCCAGTTGCCACAGCAAAGAAAGGAACTAACAAGAAGGTTAATGCGGCTACAAAGGTTGCTGCCAAACCAGTGATTAAAAGAGATATGTATGCTGTTCAGCTGGCTTCGTTTTCTCAAGTATCAAATGCCCAAGCATTAGTTAATCGATTGAAGAGTAAAGGATATAAGGCTAATTTCATCAAATCCAATAGTAGAAATGGGGTGATTTATAAAGTAGTTGTAGGGCATTCACCAGTGAAAAATGATGTAATTAAATTAAAAACTCAGTTGGCTAATGCTATGCAATTAAATGGTTTTGTTGTAAATACTGGAGTTAGTTAGCCATGCAACTGCAATGGGTTGATATAGCAATTGTCGCAATTATCGCTTTGTCAGTGTTGACTGGTTTATTTCGCGGTTTTGTAAAAGAACTTGTTGCACTATGTGTATGGGTACTAGCTATTTGGTTAGGTTTTAATTATTCACAAAATCTGGATCCTTGGCTTAGCCCCTATATTCAAGAGCAATCAGTGCGGACAGTCATAGGTTTTATTATTATTCTTTTTGGCACTCTGTTAGTCGGGGGTGTAGTCAATGCAATTCTGAGTTTTATCCTAAAACGTGCTGGTTTAAGTGGAACTGATCGAACTTTGGGAATGGGCTTTGGTTTTTTACGCGGGGTTTTTATTGTAGCCTTGATTATGGTTGCTGTTAAAATGACTTCTTTACCTTATCAGGAATACTCACAAAAATCCAAGCTTTATGCGCGGTTTGATCCAGTAGTAGCTTTACTCTATAGTCATTTACCTGAGTTTATCAAGCAAGTGAAGGCCGTTGATAAAACAGAAAATCTCATTGATACAGTCCCTGCCTCTTGATGTAATCATAGACTGATTCTGGGAGTTCGTTCTTAAGTTCTTTATGCTGTTTTAATTGTTGTCTAATTCGGGTTGAAGCAATATCATAGTGCCCCGCATCAAATAAACACATAATACCAGCTTTGTGACTTAAGAGTGCGTTTTTATCATCATTTCTATTCTGATTAAGAAGATTTTTAATAGGTTCCGGGATGGGTTGTTGAGAAAATTCTTCTCTGTTAATAACTAACAAATTAGCCAAAGTTATTATTTTCTCCCATTGGTACCATCTAGGCAGACTTAGTAATGCATCGTATCCAATTATTAATGTAAGCGATGCGTTGTTATGCTCTGATCGAAAGCTTTGCAAGGTATAGGCCATATAAGAAGGTGTGTCGCGGTCTATTTCTCGAGTATCAATTTTAAAATCTGAATAGGGTTTGATTGCTAATTCCAGCATTTCAACCCTTTGCTTGCTGCTGGCACTTGATTGAGGTTTTATCGTAGGATTTTTACATGGCAGAAAATAATAGGAATCAAACCTAAAGTAAGATTGAATTGCTAAGCTGGTCTTAATGTGGCCATTATGCACCGGGTCAAATGTTCCACCAAAAATCGCTATACTATGCATGATTGACCTAACAAGTGTCCAAAACAAAGAGAAAGCGAAATATTTTCCAGATCATTCCACACGTGGGTATTTAAGTTGGATTTAATTCGCTCATCAACCATCTGACAATAATGATGCAATTGTTGTAAAAGTCGAATATTTAATCGTTTACTACTTAATTGGTAAAAATTAACACGCTGAGGCCAAATTTTTAATTGTTTACTTGCTGTTCTTATATCCATCTTTTGTTGCATAAGAAAAAATAATTGCAATAGTGTTCTGATCTCTTGGGTAAGTATCCATAAAACCAATGTGGTTTCCGTTTTGCTATTGGCGGCGTGTCTTAAAATATGAATTGCCTTGTCACCATCACCAAGTAAACATGAGTCAACTAGTTCAAAAAGAGAGAAATCACACTGATCAGATAAATGTTCGAGAGCCAAATAGGGAGTAATTAGGGTGTCTGGACTATTGCTTAAAGCGATTTTCTCAATCACTTGAGCAGTAGCTAACATGTTTCCTTTGGTATATTGATAAATTAATTCAGGAACATGTGGATCAAAATGGATGGCATTTGATTTTAATTGACTGCTAATCCATTTTTTAATTGCTTCTGGATTTAATGGCTGTGCAATGATAACCAGTACTTGTTCATCGTTTGTTAACCATTGGAGTTGTTTTGCAGGGAGGTTAGGAGCTCTAATGATAATAAAATTTCGTGAATTTACTGATTTAAGATACTCGCCAAGAATCTTTTTTCCTATTGTATCTATTGATTTCTTATCATAGAAAATAGTTAATATGATGTTTTGATAAAATAGAGAGTAATTATTGGTTTCTTCTAGAGCAACATGCCAATCTTCTGGTGATTGAATAGATAGAGTTTTTTCATCACAGTCAGATGATTCTTTTAATGTCGTTTTTATGTTATTTAGTGCCTCATCGATAAGATAATTATCCTGACCGATGATCATATTAAGCGGGTATATTTTTTTTTGTAACAGCTGAGTTAGGGCTTGTTGATTTATTTGCATACTATGGTCGACTTAAACGATTAATGATTTGAATCACAGCGTCATGTCGCATTTCACTGACTAGCAGAGCTTCCTCTTCATTAGAGCCAAGTATTCTATCGTTATTTACAGTCAGTTGACGATTCACCGCAACTTTTCTGGGAGCTTTAATAATCTGTCCTTTAGGGGTCTGTAACATAAATTCAATGGTCAATATTAATTGGTATTGCCTTGGATTGGTGCTTGCGCCAATACTGACAATTTGTTGTTGTAAATTGGAATTTTTAATAATTAGCCAATATTTTGCAAGAGATGGATCAGAGTTAACATCAACTTTGTAACCTTCCAGCTGGGATTTGAGCAAAGAAGCCAGTTCTTTATTATTATCATTAGAAATAATGGCTACGTTATTAAGCCACTCGGGGATATCAATTACTCCGCGTAAATGAAACCCACAACCGGTTAGAAGTAAAATCAGTACAAGGGATATTGAATATTTTTTGATCTTGGTCATTTTTCTGTTAATCCCTGATTTTTGTAATTACATGTAAAGCTATCCATGGTTTGAGAAGGTTTGTAAACACCTGGAGGTTGCCAGAATAATGACTAAGTACAATCTATTCATTTTTAACCAATAACCAGATTTATTAATTGTCTATGCGGAACAACAATTGCTTTTTTAATGGTATGGTTAACCACAAAGTTGTGGGCATGTTCTTTAGCCGCAGCAATTAACTCCTCCTCTGAAGCATCCGTGTTTGCAGTGAACTGTGCTCTTAACTTTCCATTAACTTGTACAACATAATCCACTTCATCGGTTTTTAAAGCGCCTTTATCTATTTTTGGCCAAGGTGCATCGATTATCGCTTTATCAAATCCTAATTGCTGCCAAAGACAATGGCAGATATGTGGTGTAATTGGAGCTAATAATCTAAGCAATATACTAAGGCTTGAATGAATGAAAAATTTGTCATTCTCGGTTTCAATGCAATAGTCATATATTTCATTAAATAACTTCATACAACCAGAAACAACGGTGTTGAATTGATTGCGATCATAGTCATGAGTCGCCTGGGCAAGTATTTGGTGTACAGCATGACGAGATTTTTTTAAGCGAGATTCTGTTTCCTTCCAATCCAAATGGCCATTGCCACTTAAAATACTATCGTTAATGTCAATAAGCATGTCTCTATGCTGATGTGAAAAAGCCCAAATCCGTTTTAGAAAACGGTGCGCGCCTTCAACTCCAGAATCCGACCATTCCAGTGATTGATCGGGAGGAGAAGCAAACATGACAAACAGGCGTGCTGTATCTGCCCCATAGGTATCGATAAGATGGTTTGGATCTACAACGTTACCTACTGATTTTGACATTTTATGTCCATCTTTTAAAACCATGCCTTGTGTGAGTAAGGCTTTGAAAGGTTCATCTGAATTAACTAACCCTTCATCTCGCATAAGTTTATGGAAAAATCGAGCATACAATAAGTGCATTACGGCGTGCTCGATACCACCAATATACTGATCAACTGGCGTCCAATATTTCGCCCGGTCATCAAGCATGGCATTTTCCTGACCTTTACACGCAAAGCGGGCATAGTACCAGGATGATTCAACAAAGGTATCAAAAGTATCCGTTTCACGAGACGCATCCTGGCCGCATTTAGGGCATGATACATTAACAAACTCTTTACACTGTGCAAGTGGTGAGCCAGTGCCAGTAAAGTCCACATTCTCTGGCAGCACAACAGGTAGTTCTTCATCGGGAACAGGAACTATTCCACATTGTTCACAGATAATCATAGGTATAGGGGTTCCCCAATATCTTTGTCTGGAAACACCCCAGTCTCTTAATCGATAATTAATAGTGGCTTTGCCAGCATCATTTTCTTCCAGAAAACTAGTTATCGCTTCAATAGCTGTAGTAGAAGGTAATTTATCGAATTGACTCGAGTTAAGCAGGATTCCTTCGCCAGTATAAGCCGATTGATTAAAGTCGTGCTCCATGTCAATTGGTTCGATGACTTGCCTGATGGGTAATTGGTATTTTTGAGCAAACTCCCAATCGCGTTGATCATGAGCAGGGACGGACATGACTGCACCAGAACCATATTGCATTAGAACAAAATTGGCTACCCATATGGGTAATTCTTTACCTGATATAGGATGAATTGCAGTCATCCCAGTATCAACACCCTTTTTTTCCATGGTTGCCAGTTCTGCTTCTGCCATTTTAATTCCCTGGCAACTGTCTAGGAATTCCTGAACTTTTTTATTGTTGGAAGCAGCTTCTTTTGCTAAAGGATGGTCGGTTGCTACAGCAAGATAGGTTGCTCCCATCAGAGTATCTGGTCGTGTTGTATAGATTTTTAGTCTTTTAGGATAGTTGTTTACGTTAAAATAAATTTCTGTGCCTATGGATTTACCAATCCAATTGCGCTGCATTTGTTTTACTTGGGCAGGCCATTCATCCAGTGTATCCAAGGAACTTAACAGTTCGTCAGCATAAGAAGTAATTTTAAGAAACCATTGGGAAATTTCCTTACGCTCAACCAAGGCTCCTGAGCGCCAGCCTCTCCCATCTACTACTTGCTCATTAGCTAATACTGTTTGATCTACAGGATCCCAGTTAACAACGGCGTTTTTTTTGTAAACTAGTCCTTTTTCGAATAAACGAATAAAAAACCATTGCTCCCAGCGATAATATTCAGGATCACACGTGGTAATTTCCCTTTTCCAGTCATAAGCATTGCCTAGGCGTAAAAACTGTTCTTTCATAGCAGCAATGTTTTTTCTTGTCCATTCTGCGGGCGGAATTTTATTTTTGATGGCGGCATTTTCGGCAGGTAATCCAAAAGCATCCCATCCTATAGGTTGCAGGACATTTTTCCCCAATGCCCGTTGATAGCGAGCGATCACATCACCTAGAGTGTAATTTCGAACATGTCCCATATGTAATGTTCCGCTAGGGTAGGGGAACATGGATAAACAATAAAATTTTTCTTTGTTTAAATCTTCAGTGACGTTAAATGATTGCTTTTTATGCCAATATTGTTGGGCTTGTTCTTCGACTTCTTGGGGGTTATAGGTATTATCCATAGTCCAATAAATTTAATAACACGGAATCGCTAAGGATACCCCCTCTTGCCCTTGCCAGCAATAGATTATTTTTCGGTAAATTGCTTGAGATGCATAAATAGTACAAAAAATAAAAAAAATGAGCAAAAAATAAGCGCAGGATGGTCGCTCCAGATAATCCAAGGGGTGATGCCATTAGCAGGGAATATATCCGTTTGTAATATCCCGGAGTTGAAGGCGGGAAGTCCTTCTACGATAGCTCCTTGATCATTAATGACCGACGATAGTCCATCGTTATTCACAAGAATCTGATATCGTCCTGTAAGCAAAGACAACATTTGAGCCATCTGTAATTGCTGATAGCTTGCCAAAGAATGGCCAAACCAGCCGTTGTCACTGATCGACACGATCCATTGGGCCATAGGCATTTGTGACCTTAAAATATTAGGGTATGCAATTTCGTAGCAAATTAAACTGGCAATGGGATGGTTGGCAATATTGATCAATGCCTGGGTTGCTTTCCCTGGAACAACATTAGGCTCAGGAAGATTTAGCCATCGATTGATGGCAATAAAAGGCTTTGGTATGTATTCTCCAAAGGGTACTAATTGGCGTTTTACGTAGGCTCCTGTTGCTTCTCCTAAACTGATAATGGAGTTGTAAAAATTGGTTTCATCGTTATTTGTAGGTTGCAGAATACCCAGAATTAAGCTGCTTTTAGCTTTTAAAGCTTTTTCGTGTAATTTCAGTAAATAATCTTCCACGTAACTTGCAGGCAAAGGTATGGCTGATTCAGGTAAAACAATTAAATTCTTTCCTAGCAGTTTGTCTGTTGTGTTTTCATAATATTTTAATAAATTCCAGAATAGAGTTTCATCCCATTTGTCTCTCATCGAAAGGTTAGGTTGGATAGCGCCAATGGAAATGGGGGCTTTCTTTATTTCTGTCCAATGTAAGTTTTTTCCAATGCTTGGTGTAATAAGAACCAGGATAAAGATACAGACATAATAATATCGTTTGATGGTATTATCTTTAACAATAAGTACAAGTAGAGTACTCAGAAAGGAACAAATTAATCCAAGCCCATAAATACCAATTATTGGTGCGGTATATTTTAGTGGTGTATCAATTTGGGTTACGCCAACTAATAGCCAGGGGAAGCCTGTAAAAAGTTTAGAACGGGCGAATTCGCTGAGGCACCAAAGCGTACTGAACAAAAGCATAGTAATAAACAGATTGCATTTGGATGAAAGCAATTTAAATAAATAACCTACAAGACCAGGAAATAAAGAAAGATACATAATAAATAGTAATGTGATGATGCTGGAAAGAAAGTAATCCAGCTGCCCATAGTCATGGATGCTGATGATGACCCAGGATACACCAAAACCAAAATACCCCAATCCATATGCAAAACCCAGTGTAAATCCATGCTTAACGGAGCACTGGAGAAGTTCAGAAAACAAAAATGCCAAACTTAGAATAGTTAATCCTGGAAGATGAAAAGGTGAGAACCCGAGAGGTGCAAGTAATCCAGCAACAAATACAATAATATATTTTGAATATTTATTTAATATTGAAGAGTGTATCTCTACGGAGTTCGTTAAAGCGGCTTGCTTCATGGTCTAATTAAATGGATTAAAGCAGTCAAGATAAATGAGTAAGATTGATAGGTCAAGTGATATACTCCTTACTTGTTTTTAAAATATCGCGAATAAATAAATCAAGTTGACTAAAAGCCAGTTGTTTCATTTCCGAGAAGTATATCAGGAATTGCTGTATTGATCTCATTTTAGGTCTATCTAATCTCTGATATTTTGTGTAGGATTAGCAGGTTTTACAAAGGAGAAGGATTGTATGTACAACGTAATGATTACTGGTGCCGGAAAAATTGGTAGCTTAATTGCTTGTCTTCTGGCCGATAGTGGGTCTTATCAGGTTCATTTAGCTGATGTGGAGTTTAATGGCTCTGATGTAACAAGATTATTAACTGCTTTGCCTGAAATTAAAACGGTTGCATTGGATGTAAAAGATGAACAATCCACTCAAGCCTACTTGGAAAAGCATAATATTATTGCAGTGATTTCTAGTCTTCCTTATTTCTTAAATACTCATGTAGCCAGAGCTGCCAAAGCTGCTAAAGCTCATTATTTTGATTTGACGGAAGATACCTCTGTGACAGAAGCAGTGAAAGTCATTGCCCAAAATGCTGAGACAGCTTTTGTTCCTCAATGTGGATTAGCACCTGGTTTTATCAGTATTGCAGCAAATAGCTTGATGCAGGAATTTGATAAATGTCATCATGCCAGATTAAGAGTTGGGGCACTACCTCAACGCGCTAATAATGCCCTTCATTATTCACTAACCTGGTCAACCGATGGGGTTATTAATGAGTATGGGAATCCTTGTTATGGAATAGAGGCTGGAAAGGATGTGGTCATGGCACCACTTGAAGGTCTGGAATCAATTCAAATTGACGGTTGTGAATACGAAGCATTTAATACTTCAGGCGGTTTGGGTAGTCTGGCTGAACTGTATGCTGGAAAAATACAGTCTATGAATTACAAGACGATGCGCTATCCTGGACATTGCAAAAAAATGCGTTTTCTAATGAACGATCTACGTTTAAACGAGGATCGCGCGACGTTAAAAAGGATACTAGAAAACGCGATTCCAAAAACATATCAGGATATTGTGATAGTGTATGTGACAGTCGAGGGTATCAAACAGGGTGAATTAACGGAAAAAAGTTACGTTAAGAAAATTTACCCGGAGGTCATTCGAGGGCTCGAGTGGTCTGCTATTCAAGTCAGTACAGCATCAGGTGTTTGTGCTGTTGTTGATTTAGTGTTGGGGCAAGGGAATGAATATAGTGGACTTGTTTTACAGGAAAACTTTAAATTGTCTCATGTATTGGAAAATCGCTTTGGCCAATATTATGCCTAGGAGTATCTCATGGACTTATTGCATCGTTTAAATATTAAATCAGTAAACCCAGGGGCTTTTAGTGGGCATGGTTGGCATAGTGACAGCCATGACCATACTTTGGAATCTTTTAATCCTGGCAATGGGGATAAACTTGCTGCCATAGCAACTTGTACCATGAAGGATTATGAACAAGTTATGCAGAGAGCGGAACAAGCAGCACAAGCTTGGAAAAAGGTGCCTGCACCAAAGAGAGGTGAAATCATCAGGCAAATCGGTCAGGCACTTAGAGAGCATAAAGACAGTCTCGGAAGCTTGGTATCACTGGAAATGGGCAAATCAAAGCAGGAAGGGGATGGTGAAGTTCAAGAAATGATTGATATCGCTGACTTTGCTGTAGGCCAATCAAGGATGTTGTATGGTAATTCCATGCATTCTGAACGGCCTAACCATAGAATGTATGAGCAATGGCATCCTTACGGAATTGTTGGCGTGATTTCTGCATTTAATTTTCCTGTTGCAGTCTGGGCCTGGAATGCTTTTCTGTCTGCTATTTGTGGCAATGTGACCATATGGAAACCATCGGCAAAGACACCTCTTTGTGCTGTGGCAGTGCAACATATTTGCAATCAGGTTTTGAAACAAAATAGTTGCCCTGAAATATTCAGTTTAATCATTCCCAACTCACATGATGTGGTTGAGGCCATGGTCGATGATAAGCGTATATCTTTAATATCCTTTACTGGTTCAACGGCAGTGGGCAAGCAAGTCGCAACAAGAGTTGCTGCTAGACTTGGCAAAAGTATTCTGGAATTGGGTGGTAATAACGCCATTATTCTTGATGAGTCAGCTGATCTTCATTTGGCTATTCCTGCCATAGTGTTTGGTGCAGTTGGTACTGCAGGCCAGCGTTGTACTACTACGCGGCGTTTATTTGTTCATGAATCAAAATACCAGGATGTTATTGAAAGATTGAGACATGCTTATGAACAAATAACTATTGGTGATCCCCTGGATACTCAAAATTTAATGGGACCTTTGATTGATTATCATGCCGTAGAACAGTTTAAAAAAGCGATCAGTAGAATAAAGGAAGCAGGTGGCCAAATTGTTTATGGTGGCGAAGCGCTCAAACAAGCTGGATCGTTCGTTCAGCCTACCTTGGTTTGTGATGTAAAAAATGATTGGGATATTGTGCAGGAAGAAACTTTCGCACCCATTCTTTATGTCATGTCCTATCGTACTTTGGATGAGGCAATAGCTTTACATAATGGAGTACCACAGGGGCTTTCATCTGCTTTATTCACCCAAAATTTAAAAAACGCTGAACTCTTTTTAAGTGCTTCTGGAAGCGATTGCGGTATTGCTAATATCAATATCGGTACTTCAGGCGCTGAAATAGGAGGGGCATTTGGTGGCGAAAAAGAAACAGGTGGCGGACGAGAGTCAGGATCTGATTGCTGGAAAGCTTATATGAGACGTCAAACCAATACGATTAACTGGGGAGATGAGTTGCCATTGGCCCAAGGAATTCGCTTTAATTTATCTTAAATATAAAAAGAATAACTTGGCATCCGCTCCCTGACGGTCGCGGCTCGGTTTAAACTGTTATCTGAGTCGCGACCGTCAGGGAGCGGACATATAAATTTCAATCCGGTAAAACATAGTGTTTGGGCGTTTTTTGGGTATGTAACCAACAAGAGGAAAAAATAATGCAGGAGCCTTTTTTCATTAAAAAAGTTGCAGTTTTAGGGGCTGGCGTTATGGGTGCTCAAATTGCAGCACACTGTATTAATGCTGGAATAGAAACCTTACTATTCGATTTAGCTAATAAAGAAGGGTCTAAAAATAGTTTAATTGACAAAGCAATTGCTAACTTAGGAAAATTAAAGCCAACTCCCCTTGCTACACCTCAAACGGCTGAACTGCTCCAGGCAAGGAATTATGAGGAGAATTTGGATGATTTGGCTTCTTGCGATTTAGTAATAGAAGCGATAGCCGAGCGCCTGGATTGGAAAGAAGAATTATACAAGCGAATATCTCCCTATTTGTCAGACAAATCAATTTTGGTAAGCAATACATCAGGACTAAGCATTAATGCTTTATCTGATGTTTTGCCTGCTCAACATAGACAAAATTTTTGCGGAATTCATTTTTTTAATCCACCTCGCTATATGCATTTGGCAGAATTGATTCCAGCTAAAACCACATCAACCCAGTTGCTGGATCATTTGGAAACCTGGTTAACCAGCTGTTTGGGCAAGGGAGTTGTAAGAGCTAAAGACACACCTAATTTTATTGCGAACCGAATAGGAGTCTTTTCATTATTAACTACGCTACATCATACCTTGGCTATGAATATGGGTATTGATGAGGTCGATGCATTGACAGGGCCTTTATTAGGCAGACCAAAATCTGCGACTTTCCGAACTATGGATGTTGTTGGTTTGGACACAATGCAACATGTTATCAATACCATGCGGTCGCAGCTGTCTGATGATCCATGGCATAAATTGTTTACTTTACCAGATTGGATAAATACTTTAATAAAAGACGGCCATCTAGGCCAAAAATCGGGGCAAGGAATTTATCGAAAAATCGGTAAAGTAATTGAAGTCTATGATATCAAAACAGGTCAATACAGACCTGCTGCAGCAAAGGTCAGTAATGAGCTGCAGGATATAATGCGCATTATAGATCCTGAAGCAAGAATGAAAAGCCTAATGACGTCCACTAATAAGCAAGCCCAATTTTTGGCGGCCTGTTTCAGAGACTTGTTCCATTACTGTGCATATCATGTAAAGGATATCGCTGAAAACGTAAGGGATGTTGATTTGGCCATTCGTTGGGGATTTGGATGGTCGCAAGGACCTTTTGAAACATGGCAACTTTCTGAATTACATCGGGTTACTCAGCAAATTGAACAGTCAATACATGACAATACGGCATTAAGCAATGCAAAATTACCTGATTGGTTATACGAAATAAAAGAGTTTTATACTCGAGAAGGTGCTTATTCACCACATCAAAACAGCTATCAAGCCAGAAGCCATTTGCCTGTTTATCACAAGCAGTTGTTTCATGACAGAGTTTTAAAAGAGTCGCATTATCCTCTGCACGTTATGTATGAAAATGAGGGTGTTTGTTTGTGGCACTTGAGAGAGGATGTGGCTGTCGTAAATTTTAAAAGCAAAGCGAATACTATTGGTCAGTCCGTTCTCGATGGTTTGGAAGCTGCTTTGGATATTGCCGAGAAAAGTTGTCAAGGATTGATTATTTACCAACAAGATCCTTCTAATTTTAGCTCAGGAGCAGATTTACGGGGTGTTTCCAAATTATTATCAGATGGAACGATTCAGGCTCTTGAGCGTATGATAGAGCAGTTTCAACATGTTGCAATGCGTTTAAAATATAGTTCCATTCCTACCGTAGCAGCATTGAGAGGACGTGCGCTAGGAGGTGGTTGTGAATTAATGATGCACTGTGACTCGGTTGTCGCTGCTTTTGAGTCTTATCCTGGGTTGGTTGAGGCTGGAGTAGGAGTTATTCCTGCCGGAGGTGGTTGTAAAGAAATGGCAATGCGTGCTGCCCAGCAAGCCCAACAAGCGGATTTGTTAACGTTTATATCCCCCGTTTTTCAACAAATAGCCACTGCAAAAGTAGCCGGAAGTGCGTCGGAAGCCAAGAACATGGGTTATCTGCGCCCAAATGATGCTGTAATGATGCATGCCGATGAGGTTTTATATGCTTCTCTGGCTAAAATTATCGCCATGCAGGCTGCGAATTATCTTCCTCCTTTAAAAATACAGCAATTTAAAGTGGCAGGTATTGAAGGACAAGCGCGGTTGCAGTCCGCTTTAGTGAATTGGCTGGAAGGTGGATTTATATCTCAACATGATTACTTTCTAGCTTGTGAATTAGCAAATGTTCTTTGTGGTGGTGATGTTAATCATGGAACAATGGTTGATGAACAGTGGATGTTAAAACTAGAGAGAGAGGCCTTTGTAAAACTTGCAAATACACCATTAACTCAGGCCAGAATTAGTCATCTATTAGAGACTGGTAAGCCACTGCGCAATTAAGCAAGGAGAATAGTGATGACTGACGTATATGTTGTTGACGTGTTACGAACACCGGTAGGTAAGGCACCAAGAGGTGTTTTTAAGAATACATTACCAGATGATTTATTAGCACATACTATCAAATGTTTAATGCATAGACATCAAACACTTGATTGGCAAGAAATAGGCGATGTAGTAATAGGCTGTGCAATGCCGGAAGCGGAGCAAGGTATGAATGTGGCAAGGATTGCCTCATTATTGGCTGATTTACCACAATCTGTTCCGGCAATGACAATTAATCGATTTTGTTCTTCAGGCGTACAAAGCATCTTTACTGCAGCAGATGTTATTCGCAATCATGATGCCCATTTAGCGTTGGGAGGTGGCGTAGAAAGTATGTCTATGGTACCCATGGGTGGAAATAAGTATACTGCCAATCCAGCGATGTTTAATGATGAACACGTTGCCATAGCTTATGGCATGGGCATTACCGCAGAAAATGTAGCAAAACGATGGGAAATTACCCGTGAGCAACAGGATGAATTTGCTATAGAAAGCCATAAGAAAGCAATCGCTGCACAAGAACGATTGGATTTCAATGCGGAAATAAGTCCTTTGGAAATATCTGTAAGGCATGCCGATCTGACAACTTCCAGAGTCGAAGTAAAGAAAAAATTAATAAGCAAAGACGAAGGACCCAGAGCAGATACTTCGTATGAAGCCATTTCTCGATTGAAACCTGTGTTTGCTTTAAAAGGTACTGTTACTGCGGGAAATAGTTCACAGATGAGCGATGGTGCTGGAATAGCTTTGCTAGCCAGCGAAAAAGCCTTAAAACAGTATAATTTAAAACCATTAGGACGCTTAATGAGTTTTGCTGTAGCCGGAGTTCCTCCTGAGATTATGGGGATCGGGCCAGTAAAAGCAATTCCTGTTGCATTAAAACGTGCTGGAATTTCACTGGACCAATTAGACTGGATTGAACTGAATGAAGCGTTTGCAGCGCAAGCTTTGGCTGTTATTAAAGATCTCGATTTACCGAGAGAGAAAGTCAACCCGGTTGGAGGCGCCATTGCTTTAGGTCATCCTTTAGGGGCAACTGGTACTATAAGAACAGCTACTTTGTTACATGGCTTAAAAAGAACAAAGGGTCGCTATGGTATGGTTACTATGTGTATTGGTACAGGTATGGGAGCTGCTGCTGTATTCGAAGCTTTATAATTATACTATTTACTAATAAAATTCCCGGATTAAAGTAACATTTTAAACCGGGAATTTCATGTGCCATATCCCTATCGGCAACGGTTAGATTGTTATTTACTACTTACTACCCATACCCATGCGAGATGTTTGACCTTCATCAAGCTGCGAGCCTTCTTCTTGAACTGGTGCAGTGGTTGTTAGATCCACCTTATCTGTTTTATCAACCCCAGTTTCCTTGACTACAGTCTTGTCAAGATCATCATCTTGTTTCGTCCATAATTTAGCAGGAGTTTCCCGCAATATTTCAGAAGGTGCTTTCGCTTTGATATCGTGTAAGACAGTAGAGAATGAGCTACTTGGGATAACAACCTCATCCTTTTTCACACCTAAATCCTCAGAACTTGATAATTCTTTCTCTTTTTTCTTTAGGCTTGAAACTTTGTCACTGGTAAGCTTATTGGATACTCTATCCCTTAAAAATTTACCAACAGCTTCTCTCACAGTTTCTACTGCAGCATTAAAAGCCGAGCTTATAGCAGAACCTATGCCTTTAAAAAATGAACCTATCGCTGAGAACATATTTCCTAGGAACGAAGATTTTTCCTGTTTTGAAGAAGATTGTTTTTCACCAACAGGTTCTTCTGGTTTTTGTTGTTCCTTTCTTGCTTTTAGAATATCAGATGGCTTAATATTTGGTGTCACATCAACACCTTTTTCCTCAACCGTTTCTTTAGGTTTGAATTGGCTTAATTCATCCATCACAGTTTTCTTTTTACTATAAGCATCACCCGCTTTATCTAGATATCTGAATATATCCAGATTCATCTCTTGTTCTGCTTCTGTTCTTTTATAAAAGAATTTGGCATTGGGTAATCCCTTAGCGCCAACTTCTGGATGGAATTGTGTGGTTATAATTGGAACACCAAATTCTGATTCTGCCGCTTCAATAGATTCATCATCACTTGCAGTTCCTGTTTGTTTAAATCCAGAACCTAGTTTGGAAACGACCTGGTTGTGTGCGCCAAAAAACTCTCCCTCATAATGAGTGGTTGTAGGACCATCCTCTAATCCTCTCTTTAATTCATTTAATTCTTGACCTACTTGCCCCAATTCTTCCTTTAATTGTTCTAGATTATCTAATTCTCCGGCAAATTCTTTTATACCTGATAGATCTTCTTTAACTTTTAATCCTGTTAGATCTAATAATTCTTGTATTTCTTTTTCATCTAATGTATCTAACTTATCTAAGTCTCCTAACCTATCTTCTTTTTTTAATATATTTAATTTTTCTAATGCTACTATTTTTTCCGATAATTCATTAAATTCATCCATTTTATTATCAAATTTTTCTCTGACTTCTTCTAATTCCTTACGAACTTTTGGTCCACCAATAATTTGAGCGATCATTGAATCTTTATTTAATTTTATTGAGTCATAATTCATGAATCGTTGTTTATCTAATTTGTCAGAGTCTAAGTCTGATATTTCTCCACCGCCATAAACTGCGATGACTTGATGGCCGCCACAAACACCGAAAATAGGCATACCTTTTTCTGTTGCTACGTGTACCAATGCCAGTTCGGCAATTGTCCGCGAAAGATCATATTTTTGGTCAGGATCCCTTGTTTGGTTAAAAAGCTCAGGATCAATCATGGCACTGTTACCTGATAATGCTAACACATCAACGTCTTTAAGTAGCTCCATTGCTTTTGCTTTGGCGTGTGCAAATAATATTTGTCGGCCTTCTTCTGTGGAATACAACTTATCGAATTCTTCTTTAGGTATGTCTTCCATCATTTTTCTATAGTCGCCGTCAATAACTTCAGAACCAACATGCGTAAATGATTCTTTCAAGGAAATAACACTACTCCCACCAACTTCAGGACTATATGTCACAGCTACTTTTGTCATGATCCTCTCCAGATGTTTCTGTATATTTTTTATTATAGTTGATCATTATTAAGAAAATATTACGTATTTATTAAGAGAATATGATCAGTAAAAAAAATTTAATAATTGCTTATTTATTGATTTTACTGTTTTAAAAGGATTCATGTTTTTTTTTGAGTCTAATTTAATGGATTATTAAATTATGCCGGAGATTGTTGTCTATCCGCTTCCTTACGGTCTTGGTTCAGATTGTAGTAGTGAAAAAGCGAGCCGAGAGCGTAATGAAGAGGATTTTCAATCAATCTCAAAATTCATCGCCAATTTTGTATATGAAAAGCTGTTAAAATTTTCTCTAATAACACTCGCTGATAACTTGCTTTACTATCTCGTTTGCCTTTTGGTAATGAGTAAACAACCAAATTGAACTCATCGCTTTTTGCATAAGCAACACTGAGTTAATATTGACTTTCAAGTAATTTGATCAATAACTTGCTTTGTTGTTTCTTTATTCTACTCTTAAAATAATAGGAGATCGGAATGGAGCAGGTATGCGAAGTTTTGTTTTGGCTCTGTTATTGGTAATCAGTAGTAGTATTTTTGCTGATGAGTTAGTAGGTTTTGCTGCCTTTGAAAACGGTGACTATACCACAGCCTATCCACACTTAATGGAGGCGGCTAAAGATGGTAATGAAGAAGCCATGTATCTATTAGGGCGAATGTACCAGTATGGGTATGGTGTAACGACCAATTATGAAGAAGCCAGAAACTGGTATCAAAAAGCGGCGGATAAAAATAATGCATTAGCTCAGTTAAGCCTGGGGTTTATTTATGACACAGGGAAAGGGGTGCCCCAGGATTTCTCCGAAGCATTCAAATGGTATATGAAGGCAGCGGAACAAGGCAACCCGATCGCACAAAGAAATATTGGATTAATGTATGCCACAGGCGATGGTATTCCCGCTAGTGATGATAATGCATTTATCTGGTTTAAAAAGGCAGCGGAGCAAGGTTATAGCAAAGCACAGGTGAATCTGGGGTATCAGTATATGATGGGTAAAGGAACTCCAAAAGATGTGAATAAGGCCTTCGAATGGTATCAAAAAGCGGCAGAACAGGGGGATGAAAAAGGTGAGTATAGTCTAGGTTTATTATATACAGGGCAGGAAGGGGGAATTGCAGCAGACGATAAGGCTGCTTTTTATTGGTTCTCTCAAGCAGCTAATCATGGCCATGTTAATGCTCAAACCTACTTGGCCTATTATTATCTGAAAGGATATGGGGTGGATTCTGATCCAGCTAAAGCAGCCTATTGGTATCAATCTGCTGCTGAAAAAGGGCAACCCGAAGCACAAGCGCAATTGGGACAATTGTTATTAACAGGCACTGGAACTGACAAAGATTATCAACAAGCCGCCTATTGGTTTGGAAAATCTGCAAAACAAGGAAACCCGGTTGGACAAGCGAAGTTAGGTTATATGTATTTGGCAGGTCTGGGAGTCAATAAGAGTTTAGTTAAGGCGTATGCATGGCTGAAAATTGCTGCTGACAATAAAAATGAAGAGGCAGCCAAGCAGCTTAAAACCTTGGAAGCCAAGTTGACTGACTCAGAAAAGATAGAAGCAGAGAAAATGATTAAAGAAATGGGGTCATTGGAAAGTAAAGAAAATTATGAAGAAGATTGAGGAAGAAGAATTATAACTGTTTGTGCTGTAGATATGGAAATTATTACTTATCCATTCCCTGAGGGTCGCTGCTCTGATTATAGAAGTGAAAACCGAGTCGATACCTTAAAGGGGCGGAATTTCAATGACTTTCAAAGTTTGTTACCAATTCTATACATTAAAAACTGTTAATACTTTCTCTGATAACACTTACCGATAATTTGCCTTTCCTATCCCGACTGCGTTTTAGTAATGAATAAACAACCAAGTTGAACTCATCGCTCTTTGCATAAGCAACACTGAGGTAATATTGACTTTCAAGGGTAATTTGATCAGTGGGTATATTTAGTTTTTTTAATAATTCATTAATTTCTTTAAGGTCAGTAATACCACTATCTTTTCTGGCTGTGATTAATTCATTGACCTGAGCGCCACTAAGGCCATCGCCTAATGACATTAATACTTGTTTTGGTGCAGTATTAATATTAATACTTGTCGATTCAGGCAAAGCGGTGATAAAAGGCTCAAGGGAAAGATAGACAGGTGCAGAAACATCCTTTACTAATCGGAATTCGGATTTACTTTTTATAAGTTGATGGCTGGGATAATAAGGAGGTTTTTGCGAGAGATAGTAGGATGTGTATATGTCTTCTCCACGCCCTGGAGCATAAGTAAGTAGCCAATGTTTTACTCCTAAGGCTATATTAGCTCGCTCTTGACCTGTTGCTTTTGAATATACCTGGTTAATAAGATGCATAAAAGTAGGGATTGATTTTTTTTCAATCAAATTATTAAGATTAAATCCAGCTTGTAAATCATAAAGCCCTCCACTTAATTGTACTTGATTGTAAATCCTTTCCATATTTTTAGGGTATTGTGCAACCATATTTAGCTTATTGATTTTGGTAAAACGATTATTTTTATTAATCAATTCATTAAGAGCCCAAAAAGTGACGGCTTGTGAAGCAAGATACAATTTATCTTGAGTGATGACTAATCTTGTTCTGTAAATATCCAATTGCAATCGTGTGCTCATAGCCGTAGCTACTATGGCAACTAATGTCATAATAAATAGAGCAGTGAGAAGGGCGCTTCCTTGTACTTTTTGCTTCGCAGCAAATTTTGAAAAGAGCTTAGTCAAAAACATAGAGAGCTCCTGGTATGATAAAAAGCATATTCAACTCACCCCAATCTTTGAGTGTAAGATTCATTTGGATAGCTTTAGGTAGAGGTTCTCGACGTTGATTTTGAGTGATTGCTTGTTCACGCCATTCGGCGAGAAGCTGCAGGGTTTGATTTAAATAGTTGAAATGACAGTCCGATAAATTATCCAGAAGGACTTTATCCTCATACTTATTTCTGTCTATAGGATCTAAAGTACTCCATGTACGGCGTAGCAATTTTTCATCCTGGCAAACAAGAGCAATTCGTTTTAGTGTACTTCGTTTTTCGGCACTGTTTGGGTTTACAACTCCATCCCTTGTTAATTCAAGATATTGAGGTTGGCCAACAAATACGGGGAATAACCTCATTTCATTACCTCGTATAGCACGTTCTACTGTTTGAGAAGTATCTTGTTGAATGATGCTTATAGCTAGCTGTAGAGCATTTAAGCGTTCGGCCTGAAGGTTAACTCGGGTTCGTGTATTGAATGCGTAGTATAGGGTCGAAGAAGTAATGGTAGCTAATATGGCAAAAACGGTAAGGGCAATCAGTATTTCTATTAGAGTAAATCCTTTACTAGACCTTTTTCGAAGCTCCACTGCATTGGACAGTTGTTGAATTGAAGTTGTACTCGAATCTTCATGTACTACCTGTACACCGTGGTTCTGCGCGTTGGTGTGCCTCAACACGCGATTCGTTGCAGCGATTTTTGAAAGAGGTCGACTTTTTATCATGGTAAATACCTGAATGCTATTAATTCTTCTCGAAAAGGACCTGCTTGTTTTGGACTGACTGAAATGGTTATCTGTTGCATACGTTTTATAGGGGTTGAGCTGATTTTTGCTCTCCAGTACCACTTTTGGCCTAGCATGGTGGTTGCTTGTGTTGATTCCTGGCTTTGGGTAGTTTGTAACAGATTTAACTGGATCATTGCGATACCTTGCATTGCTACCCAATGGCTGATTGTTTTTTCTTTGATTCTATGTGTATTGTCTGTGTTTTGGGCTGTTGCTTTTAAAAGCGCTGTTAAAGCAATTGCAATGACTGTAAGAGCCAATAAGACTTCTATCAGAGTAAATCCAGATAGTAATTTAGGTAATTTATGTTTTGGCGTCATTGAGATTTTGCCGTCGTAAAATTCAAATTGCCGTCGTGACTGCCTGTCAGTCTAGCCATCCACTTTTCCTTATCAGTTCCGAATTCTAAAGTAAAAGGAGTCATATCTCCAGAAGAAGTGATAAGGATTGCTGGTGTTCCCTGAACAGGTTTGTAGCTGGTTTTAAGATGAATGACAGTGTTTTTAGGGAAATAATGAACCTTAAAAATTCCTTTATTTGATATAGGGTTCCATCCTGTCTTGTCTTGAAATTTCAGAATTTGATAGCTGGTATTGTTTATTCTCAACCCAAGAGTGCTAGTTTCTAAAATAGCTTGTTGCTGAGCCAGGCTAAGAGTATTCGCCAATTGTTCAGCAGAAAATTGTATACGTCTGCTTTCTCCAAAATCACCAAATGCGATTAAGGCAAACCCGAGAGTTATGCCTATAATCACTATGACAATAAGAATTTCTATTAAGGTAAAACCCCTATGAGTGGTCATCCCAGTTACCAATCTCCGCATTAATCCCTGTTCCGCCTGGTTGTCCCGCCGCTCCATATGTAAATACATCGACATCAGTATGTTGTCCTGGGTTTAAATAAAGATATTCTCTTCCCCATGGGTCTTTGGGCAATGATTTAAGATATTGTTTCCAATTCGTTGGGGCAGGATTGCTTGTTGGTTTTTCTACCAGGGCCAAGAGACCTTGATCGGTTGTAGGGTAAGTGCCATTATCAAGTCTGTATAAATCAAGTGCGTTTTGAATAGCTAAGACATCTTGCTTGGCTTTTACTTTACGTGCCTCGTCTGGACGTCCCATGATTTTAGGGACAACTATCGATGCGAGTATGCCTAATATGACGACAACAACCATAATTTCGATCAAAGAAAAGCCTTTTTGTCGATTCATTTGTGTACCTCTTAAAACTAAATGTCAAATTATAACACAAATATTGTGTCTCATGAATAGACTTGGGATTTAAATGAAAGTTGGGTTTCGTTATGCTCGGACCCACTCTGGTCTATCTAAAAATAGTTATAGTTGAGACTGGTTCTTTGACAGATTAAGTAACCAATTGTTCCATTGAAAAAATAGGCAACAAGGTAGCAAGAACAATAAATAAAACAACGGCGCCCATTAAAAGAATAACCAGAGGCTCTAAAAGGGTTAAAGACGTTTCAATTAATCGATTGACTTCATTGTCTAAATGAGTAGCAGCTCGCTCCATCATATCTGAAAGCTGACCACTTTTCTCTCCACTTGCTATCAAATGTATAGCCATGGGGCTAATAAATTTTGTTTCTTTAAGCGCTTCATTGATCCCACTGCCTTCTCTTACTCGAAGGGTAGCTGTATCAAATGATTGTTTCATGACAACATTGGTTACCAGGCTTGCAGAAACTCGCATGGTTTCAAGTACGCTGACTCCTGCAGCAAATAAGATTCCAAAGGTGTGGATGTATCTGGCAACATTAATTGTTTTAACCAGATAGGAAACAATAGGGAGCTTAAGTATCAATTTGTGCCATGCCGTTTTGATTTTTATATTGTTCAGACTCTTTTTAAACGCGATTAGTGCAAGAATCAGAGTTAATAACGTATATAAACCATAAGATTTGATAAACTGACTGAAGTTAATAAGCAATTGGGTCATAGCTGGGAGAGTTTGCCCACTTTCAGTAAACACATCAATAATTTTAGGAACAACAAAAGTAAGTAAAAAACTGATGATCGCAGTGGACACAATGATCATGAGTAATGGATAAATTAAGGCTTGTTGGACTTTCTGGCGAGTTTGTTGTTGCTTTTCAGTATAATCAGCTAATTTTTCCAAAACGACATCAAGGCGCCCTGTTTGTTCTCCTGACCCCACTGTGGCGCGGTAAAGTTCCGGGAAAGCATTGGGGTACTGGGCCATTGCTTGTGCTAAGCCATACCCTTCCAGGACTTTAGAGCGAACGCCAATGATTAGTTCTCTTACTTTGTCTTTTTCTGTTTGTTCACTGACACCACGTAATGATTCTTCAACGGGGATACCTGCAGCAAGAAGGGTTGCTAATTGTCTGGTAAGTAAAGCCAAATCAGCCGCAGAGATTTTACCTTTTGTATTGGCAGCACGCTGCTGGGTTAAGGTTTGTATTTGTGTAGGAATTAATCCTTGTTCACGCAATAATTGGCGAGCATGACGCTCTGAGTCAGCTTCAATGACTCCTTTACTTACATTGCCATTTACTTTTAGCGCTTGATATTGGTACGCGCCCATATTATTTTTGTTAAAGTTAAAACTATATAGTGTAATCTATTGGGTTTAATAAGTCACTTAAGGTAAACTATATGCGGACTATCCTGGAGACAAAAGATGACTAAAAATGCGGTACTTGATGCAATTAAAGAATACGATGCTAAATTTGTAGATTTAAGATTTACTGATATTCGTGGAAAAGAGCAACATATCACAATACCTGTTTCAGCTGTTGATGATGATTTTCTTGAAAATGGTAAAATGATCGATGGATCATCTTTTAAAGGCTGGCAGAAAATTCATCAGTCAGATTTGGCCTTAGTACCCGATTTAACTTCCGTTATGCTCGACCCATTTTTTCAGGACAATACTCTATTTATACGATGTAACGTGGTTGATCCCCAAACAATGATGGGGTACGACAGATGTCCTCGTTCAATCGCTCAACGCGCAGAAAATTACTTACAATCTACCGGAATTGCGGATGGTGTGAATTTTGGACCAGAACCTGAATTTTTTCTTTTTGATAACGTGCAATGGGAAACAACTATCAGTGGTTCCTTTTATAAAATAGATTCAGATGAAGCACACTGGAACTCTGGTAAAGAAATGGAGGGCGGGAATATCGGCCATAGACCTCCATTGAAGGGTGGTTATTTTCCTGTTCCGCCTGTGGACTCATCTCATGATATTCGTTCAGCGATTTGTATCACCCTCGAGTCCTTGGGAATGGTGGTTGAAGCACACCATCATGAGGTGGCTACAGCGAACCAATGTGAGGTTGCTACTCGTTTCAATACTTTAACGAAAAAAGCAGATGAACTGCAGATTCTAAAGTATGTGATACATAATGTTGCCCATAATTATGGAAAAACCGCCACATTTATGCCGAAACCCCTGGTAGGTGATAATGGTAGTGGAATGCATTGTCACCAGTCTCTTTACAAAGATGGTTACAATTTGTTTTCTGGTGACCAGTACTCAGGACTTTCTGAAACTGCTTTGTATTACATTGGTGGTATTATTAAACACGCCAGGGCTTTGAATGCCTTTACCAATCCATCTACCAATAGTTATAAGAGATTAGTGCCAGGATTTGAAGCACCAGTATTACTGGCTTACTCAGCCAGAAATCGCTCTGCTGCTATTCGTATTCCTCATGTTAGTAATCCCAAGGCACGTCGCATAGAAGTGCGTTTCCCTGACCCAACAGCCAACCCATATCTTGCTTTTTCTGCGATGATGATGGCAGGAATAGACGGTATCCAAAAGAAAATTCATCCTGGTCAACCGATGGATAAAGATCTTTATGATCTGCCACCAGAGGAACTGGTTGATGTACCTACCGTTTGCTCTTCATTGGAAATGGCGATGGATCATTTACGAGCAGATCATGATTTCTTGCTGCAAGGAGATGTATTCAGCAGAGACTTCATTAATAACTACATTCGAATGAAGGAAGAGGAAATTACTAAAATCAGAAGTTTGACTCATCCTTTTGAATTTGAGTTATATTATAGCCTATAAGGACCTATCCTTATGAATAAACTGGTGTTATTTGTCTTTTTGATGATGGCAATTTGTATTTCCAATGCGCAAATTTACAAATGGACCGATAGCCAGGGTGTTGTTCATTTTAGCGATAAGCCTCATGAAGGTGCTGAAAAAGTAAAAATTCCTGAGGCCCAAACGTATACACCACCTGCAGATGACGCAGGTGGTGCTCCTCAGCAAGACAATGTGAAGCAGAAAGAGGATGAGGACAAATACACCAAGCTTGAAATTATTCAACCTCAGAACGAAGCAACAATTCGTAATAATCAAGGCTATGTTGTTGTCGCAGTCCAAATTGAACCTGATTTGTCGCAAGGGGATAATTTACAAATTATTTTTGATGGTTCTCCTTTAGGAGATCCACAGCCCAATTTACTTTTTCAATTGAATGGTATCTATAGAGGATCTCATACTATTGCTGTTCAAGTTCTTAATGCGAAAGGCGATGTGCTTAAGACCAGCGACAGTATTACAATTTTCATGCACAATCCTCGTGTGGGTATGGGCAAGGGCAGGAAGAAAAATATTAAGTCTAATTAGTGTGGGTATATTTATGTTAATTTTGTTATCGCCAGCTAAAAAATTATTAACTATTTCAAAGCATTACTCAAATGAAACCAGTGATCCTTTATTAATCGATAAGACTTTTCAATTGGTTAAAATAATGAAATCAAAATCCGCAGAGCAAATCGGTGAGCTAATGGATTTATCAAATGAACTTGCTCAATTGAACTATGACAGATATCAAGATTTTGATCTTCAAAATAATCTTCCGGACCGTTCTTATCCGGCATTGTTCTTGTTTCAGGGTGATGTATACCAAGGATTGAAGGCTACTACCTGGACTTCAGAGGATATTATGTATGCTCAATCTCATTTGGGAATTTTATCAGGTTTGTATGGCTTTCTAAGACCTCTGGATAGAATTCAACCTTATAGATTGGAGATGGGGGTGAATTTGGAAAATCCAGCAGGCAAGAATCTCTATGCTTTTTGGAGTAAAACAATCACTAATACTTTAAAGTTGATACTGGCACATCAGAATAATCCTATACTGATTAACCTGGCATCAACTGAGTATTTTAAAGCAGTAGATGGGAAAACGCTGAATTATCCTATTATTACTATTAATTTCTATGAACAAAAAAATAATGAATTGAAGATGATTGGTATCCTTGCTAAAAAAGCCAGAGGTATGATGGCAAAGTATATAATGCAAAATAAAGTGGACTCCATTGAACAAATCAAGGCATTTTCAGAGTCTGGCTATTACTTTGATGAAGACACTTCTAATCAAAATCATTTGAATTTTGTTCGAATTCATTAACAGCTTTTTTAAAATCATTAGATGTGGAATTTATCCAGCCGCGTGCATAAACTTAACCACTTCCCTAATCAAGGGGTAGAGTGCTACGCCAAAAGAGACGATGAGCTAGGTTGTGGCATAAGTGGTTCAAAAATAAGAAAATATGCCAGTTTAATCCCATTTATAAAAGAGAGTGGTATTCGTCATTTAATTATTATTGCAGGCCCGCAATCTAATAATTTGTTGGCTGCGCTGCAAATTGCAAGAGAACTTCAATTACAGATCACTGTGTTTTTAATCAAACCAAAACATTTCAAAATCCAAGGTAATTTTAAATTAAGTCTTTTGTTCCTTCATGAGCAGGAAATTGTTTGGGTAAACCGCGAGGAATGGCATAAAGTTAATGAATTCGCTGAGCAATATCTTAATCAGCTTAAAGAACCTGGTTATGTATTATATGAAGGCTCAAGCGTTATCGAATCTATGGAAGGTGCCATGTCTTTGGCAAAGGATATTGTGCGAAATGAAGCAGCTTTAGGTTTTACATTTGATCATGTGTTTATTGATGCTGGCACTGGCTTTTCAGCAATCGCACTAATCAAAGGATTGAATGAATTAAGGCATAGGGGATTAGTTCATGTTTTGTTATTAGCAGATAACCAAATCCTTTTTAAAGAAAAACTGGAGCGATGGAATTGCTTCAATCCAGATAATTATCGTTGTTTTTACCCGACAACAGCCAAATCATTTGGAACTATGAATCAAACTATTAAAAAGGAAGTCAGGCGGTTGGCTTCTGAAGAAGGGATTTTAGCTGATCCAATATATTCTGCGAAATTATTCTATGAAGCAAGGAGATGCATAGAAAGAACCCCGTTACAAGGTAAGATATTGATTATACATTCTGGCGGAACGTTAACAATGGCTGGTTTTGATTTTTAGTGTTATTCCTGACTCTGCATAATTAGATCAAGATGGTAAGTGGGTCACCAACAGTAGAGCAAACTGATACTCTATTAATAACAGATTGCCAATCTGTGCATAGACTCAAAGGAAACTCTGCGGCAGCACTTTAACAAGCGTATTTAATACCTGTAAAAAAAGCTCATGATCAACTGGTCGATGGTTATGGGTATTTCATAAGCCCAACTATTTAATTAGAGTTATCCCCCTTGAAATTAAATAATCCAACCCTATATGAGAAAGTAATTATTATGAACATGCTACTCAGGGGAGATCGTTTAATGGTCAGCAAGCAACAAACTATGGGATTTCAAACAGAAGTAAAGCAAATGCTTCATTTGGTTGTGCATTCGCTATATAGCAATAAGGAGATTTTTCTTAGAGAGCTAATTTCTAATGCTTCCGATGCATTGGATAAATTACGATTTTTAGCGTTATCAAATGGTTCTTTATTTGAAAATGATTCTGATTTGAAAATTAGTGTTCAGGTTAATGAAAAACTTAAAACGATCACAATTAGTGATAATGGAATAGGTTTAAGTTGGGATGAAGCGGTAGAAAATTTGGGAACAATTGCTAAATCTGGAACAAAAGAATTCATTAGTCAATTAACAGGGGAACAAGCTAAAGATTCCCAGTTAATTGGACAATTTGGAGTAGGTTTTTATTCTGCATTTATAGTAGCAGATAAAGTAACAGTTAAAAGTCGTCGGTCTGGATTAAAGCCTGAGGAAGGAATTGTATGGGAATCGAACGGTGATGGCGAGTTTACTATTGGATATGAAAAAAAATCAAGTCGTGGTACTGAAATTACTTTACATCTAAAACCCGAAGATGATGAGTTTTTAAGTGATTGGCGTATACGCGGTATTATTAGTAAGTATTCTGATCACATTTGCTGGCCAATTGTGATGAAAAAGCATACAGAGGAAGGCAAAGAATCAAAAGAGTTTGAAACAGTAAATAAGGCTACGGCACTATGGACTTTACAGAAGTCTGAAATTAGTGAGGAAGAATATAAACAACTATATAAGCATATTTCTCATGATCATATGGATCCATTAACCTGGTCTCACAATCATGTGGAAGGAAAACATGAGTATATTACCCTACTTTATATTCCGGCTCATGCGCCATTTGATTTATGGCAACATGAAGCAAAACACGGACTTAAGCTTTATGTTAAGCGAGTGTTTATTATGGATGAAGCCACTCAATTTTTACCTCGATATTTGAGATTTGTAAAAGGCATAGTTGATGCCAGTGACTTGCCGCTTAATATTTCTCGTGAAATTTTGCAAGATAATAAGCAAGTAGAATCCATTCGTTCAGCATGCACTAAACGTGTTTTATCGATGCTTGAGAAAATGGCTTCTAACGATAAGGAGACTTATCAAAAATTCTGGAACGAATTTGGTCTTGTATTGAAGGAAGGTCCTATTGAGGATTTTACTAATAAAGAATCCATTGCCAAATTGCTTCGTTTTTCTACTACGGCAAGCGGTAGCGAGAAACAAGATGTATCGCTTGATGAGTACTTAAGTCGCATGAAAGAAGGGCAGGATAAAATTTATTATATTACTGCCTCTAGCTACAATGCTGCTAAAAATAGTCCTCATTTGGAAATATTCAAGAAAAAAGGGATAGAAGTATTGTTGCTCAGCGATAAAGTTGACGAGTGGTTGGTTGGCTATATGAATGAATTTGCAGACAAAAAACTGCAATCCATTTCAAAAGGGAAGATTGAGTTAGGAGATGAATCAACAGAGCAAATTAAGGAGCAAGAAAAAACTTTGGAGCCTGTGATTAAGCATATTAAATCAGTCCTAAATGACCGAGTGAAAGATGTATTACTTACCAATCGCTTAACAGACTCTCCTGCGTGCATTGTTGCAGACGAGCAAGATATGGGGCTCGAAATGCAAAGAATTTTGCAAGCTGCAGGCCAACAGATCCCAGTTAGCAAGCCTATTTTTGAAATTAATCCGGATCATGCATTAATTAAGCGTCTGTATGATATTCATGATGATGCACAATTTGAGTTATGGGTTACCATGCTGTTTGAACAGGCAGTTTTGGCTGAAGGAGGTCAATTGGATAATCCTGCTGATTTTGTGAATCGTGTTAATAAACTCCTGGTGTCTTCCTAGAGTGTTTCTATTACTGTTTAAAGAACCTGGATTAAACAGTAATCAGGGAGATTGAGCATAAAATAAAAAGGCCCGAAAATTGGGCCCTTTTATTTTAAAATTTTCCTTATTCTTCAGTTAAGCGAAAATATTTGGTACCGAAATATCTTTGTAGTTTCTTTCTAATTGTACCGCGGCTAATACCCAACATCTTAGCTGCTTGTAATTGATTTCCACGACGTTTTTCCATTACAGCTTGTAACAGAGGTGGTTCAACTTCTGACAGTATCATATCATATAGATCATTAATTGATTTGGATTTGTTTTCAGCAAGAAAGCGGGTAACCAAACTGTAAACTAAATCCTGTAAACCTTGTTCTTGTTTAGTGGATTGAGTTGTAGCTTGTGTATCAATGACATTCATCTTAACTTCCTTATTATTAATTAAATCATACATTCCAATTGCTTGCACATAGAAATGAAAGCAAAATTAATTGTACATGAAGGCTAAATGATAATCTAGATTTTCATATCAAAACTGCGCATTTTTATCGGGCAATTCAGCCACTACGAGATCAAAAAGGGAGCAATCAGACTTGTTTGATGACAGTGATTCTTTAAGTGTTGTCAGTTGGTTAATCATTGACTGGGGCTGGTTAAGATCATTATGAAAATTGGAAATATATCTTGATAATTCAATAGCATTGCAATCGTATTGTAAAAATTCTGGAACCATCATTTTATTGGCTAAAAGATTACATAATCCTAGAAATTTAACCTTAATAAAATGCATGGCTGCAATATAAGTAAGGAAGGATGATTTATAAATAATACACATTGGTTTTTCTAATAATGCGCACTCCAAAGAGGCAGTACCAGAAGCCACAATAACAAAATCAGCTGAAGACATACATTCTAGTGCATGTCCCTGAATAAAGGTAATGGTTAAGCCCTGATTGTTGAAATAAGCCTTCACTTTGTCGGGATTTATAGTTCCTGCTATAGGGATTACAAACTGGAGTTTGGAATAACTTTTCGTCAATAACTTTGCTGTATCTACTAAAATTGGTAAATGTCGCTCAATTTCTGAATTTCGACTACCAGGAAGTAATGCGATAATTTGTTCGTTTAGTGGTAATCGTAAAGAAGTTCTACTGGAAATTTTATCTTGGGCAGACTCCACCTTTTTTACTAAAGGATGCCCAACAAAACTGACAGGAACTCCTGCTTTTTCATAAATGGATTTTTCAAATGGAAATATGACAGCCATTCTGTCAACACATTCCTTAATAAGATGAATACGCTTGCCTTTCCAAGCCCAAATTTGAGGACTGATATAATAGATAATTTTAAGACCTAATTTTTTCTTCGCATATTTGGCCAATCTTAAATTAAAAGCAGGATAATCCACCAAAATCAGCAAATCTGGCTTTTTGGCACTTAAATGCAATTTAATATCCTGTAAAGCTTTATGAAATATTCTCAAAAAAGGGATTATTTCAGTTAAACCAGTTACTGCATAACGTGCTAAATCTGAAATTAAATGAGCTCCAGCAGCTTTCAAGTGTTTTCCACCAATACCACTTACCTCCAGATTTGGGTAAACAGTTTTTAACTGCCTTACCAGATCTGCTGCATGGTGATCACCAGACTCTTCACCAGCTACAATAACTATGCGGTTAACATTCGGCATAGCGTTCTACAAGATTACTATTGATTAGGTTAGTGATTTGTTCAGCAGTCTTTAACGCATCTCTTCCTTCTTCTCCAGTAACAAGAGGTATACTGTCATTTTCTATACAATTTAAGAAAGCTTTTATTTCTTCAAGTAAAGCATCCCCTTTTTCAAACTCCATTTGGTTCCTTGTGATGTCTGGTATTCCGGGAAACATTTCTCCAGAGCCTTTTTTAAATACGGCAAATTGCTTATTGTGGTAATCAATAGAAATATAGGAATTGTCTTGAAATATTCTTGTTTTTCTTTCTGTTTTAAAGCTGATTCTACTGGCTGTCACATTGGCTACACAGTGATTAGCAAAGGTAATTCGGGCATTTGCTATATCAATAGCTTTTGTTAAGACTGGCGCTCCTTGAGCCATAATAGATTTGATTGGGCTCTGTACTATATTTTGAATGATATCTATGTCATGGATCATCAAATCCAGTATTACATTGACATCAGTCCCGCGGGGGTTAAACGGTGCGAGTCTTTGAGATTCTATAAATAATGGGGCGTCCAGATATTCATCCAAGGCAAGACGGGCGGAGTTAAAACGCTCTAAATGTCCTACTTGCAATTTAACTTGATGTTGTTTAGCGAGTTGAATTAATTCTTCGGCCTGAACAACTGTTTCAGTAATTGGTTTTTCAATTAGGACATGTATTCCATGCTGTATGCAGATTTTTGCAATTTCAAAATGCTTGTTTGTAGTTGCTGCGATGCTTACAGCATCTACTTTGCCAAATAAATCACTGTAATTGAGATACGCAGGAATATTTAATTCTCTGGAAACTGCTTCACAAACTGTAGGATTAACGTCACAAACTGCAACCAATTTTGCATTAGGAATAAGCTGGTATTTCTGGGCATGAAATCGGCCAAGGTATCCAACACCAATTACTGCACAACGAATTTTATTCATCAGGTCATCAATTGATAATTATTTGTACTTATGATCGCATTTCCTTAATGATAAATCAATTGTCTTTCCCATAGTTATCGTGCTTAACCTATGACAATAATACTAAATTATATCCTTCCTATTTTTTTTGTTATTTTTAAACCAATTCCAAGTTTTCTAACTCATATAAAAATAGACTTATTTTCTTCTGTTGCACTTATATTAAATAGATATTATCTTACGCTTAATTTTCCGCAGGGAGCAATGGCATGAATTCAGAACAAGAAGTATTGACCGCTGGTGTCGACGAAGTTGGGAGAGGACCACTTGCTGGGGCTGTTGTAACTGCCGCAGTTATTTTAAAGGAACCTATAGAAGGGCTCGCTGATTCCAAAAAATTAAGCCCGAAACAAAGAAACTTACTGGCTATTAAAATAAAAGAGCAAGCATTAGCTTTTGCTTATGGTAGAGCTGAAGTGGAAGAAATTGATCAGCTTAATATCCATCATGCCACTTTATTGGCAATGCAAAGAGCTGTTGAAGCGTTACCTGTTAAACCAAGAATGGTTGCAGTGGATGGATTATATGTTCCACAATTGAACATCCCATGCAAGGCAATTGTCCAGGGGGATAGTTTGATCCCGGAAATTAGTGCTGCCTCCATTCTCGCCAAAGTATTGCGTGACGAAGAAATGATAGCATTCGATAAAATATATCCAGGTTATGGTTTTGCGGATCATAAGGGATATGCAACTCGAGATCACAAAGAAGCCTTGATACGTTTGGGCCCATGCAGGATTCATCGAAGAAGTTATTCTCCCGTTGCGGATTTGGTTTCTAAATAAAACCGCCAATGCAATAATATAATTATGTTGCACAAACTGTATTGTATGGAGTCCTGGAAAATATTTGATGCAATAAAATCACATTAATTAATTCAAACTATTAAATAATATTCTGTGTGAACTGATCGACATTAAAATTCCAAAACCAGCCAAGAAAGTTACCATAGCAGTACCGCCATAGCTGACGAGTGGGAGTGGTATACCTACAACCGGAATAATCCCCATGACCATCCCAATATTGACGAATGCGGACAGAAAGAAGGTCATGGCAAGGCTGGCAGTAAGAAGACGCGTGTAGGTGGTTTGTGCATTGCTGGCAATATTTAAACTGCGCAAGGAAATTAAAACGATTAGGGCAATAATTGCAAACCCACCTGCAAATCCAAACTCTTCACCACTGACAGCAAAAATAAAATCGGTAGCATGTTCAGGTAAGAAATTCAAGTGAGACTGACTGCCCTTTAACCATCCTTTACCTATTAATCCACCAGAGCCTATTGCTATTTTGGATTGAATAATATGATAGCCTGAACCAAGTGGATCTTGCTCAGGATCAATAAGAGTGTAGACTCTTTGTTTTTGGTAATCATGCATCAGGTTCCAGACAATCGGAATGGCAGAAGACAGCAGTAATGCAATTAATAATATTACTTTAAAACGTATTCCAGCTAAAAAGACCACACATAAACCAGCGGCAGTAACCATTATGGCTGTACCTAAATCAGGTTGTTTTGCAATGAGTAGTGCAGGAATAAAAATAATAAGCGAGGCGATGCCAATTGAGCGCATACTGCTGGGATGAGATTGTCGATCAAAGAACCAAGCGGCCATCATAGGCACAGCCAATTTCATAATTTCAGAAGGTTGGAAGCGAAATAAGCCTAATTCCAGCCAGCGTTGAGCTCCTTTACCTATTTTTCCCATTAACATGACTGCAATTAACAAACTTAAACCTACTCCATAAATCCATGGGGTCCAAATTTTATATTTATGAGGGGGGATAAACCCCAAAATGAACATAATCAGAAAAGCAAAGAGAAGCCTCATAGATTGGCGCATGATCATGCTCATATTAGCGTTTGAGGCGCTGTAGAGTACCAAGAGTCCAAACGCAATAAGGCTAAGTATTAACCCAAGCAATGGGAGATCAAGATGAAGGGACTTGGCGGTGAAGCGATATACTGGCTTAGTCGTTTGTCTACTCATGGTGTTCTTTTATTGGATAAAGTTGATAATAAGTATCAAGTACTTTACGAGCTACAGTTGAAGCGATAGTATCATTTTCAACTACTACTGCAATGGCAATTTCTGGTTTTTCTACTGGAGTAAATGCAATAAATAAAGAATTGTCCCTCAGATGTTCAGGGATATCTTCATATTTGGCTTTTTCATATTGTCTTCCACTGTAAACTTGTGCTGTTCCTGTTTTGCCAGCAACAGGATAAGGAGGATTTCTACCAAAACGATAGCCTGTTCCTTCATTGCTGGTTAAGACACTATGCATGGCATCGATAACCACATCCCAGTTGGACTCATCTCTCAGGTAAATTGGATACTCTTCTATAGGTTTGTATTTTTCTCCTTCGTTAGTATCACTATTTACAGTTTTGATCAGCAGGTGGGGTCTGAAGCGTTGTCCATGTTGACTTAAAGATGCAGTAGCATTAGCCATTTGCAGAGGAGTAGCTAACATAAATCCTTGTCCTATCGCTGAAATTAAAGTATCTCCAGGATACCAGGATATTCCCTTTGCCTGTTTTTTCCAGCGAGCACTTGGAACTACTCCATTCGCTTCTTCATAAAGATCAACATGAGTTAATTGCCCCAGACCAAATTTGACTAACATGTCTTCAATATTGGAAATTCCCATTTTATTACCTAATTGATAAAAAAAGGTATCGCAAGATACTGTGATGGCACGCTTAAAATTAATCACTCCATGCCCGGTTTTTTTCCAATCTCTGTAAATATGGCTGGAAGTAGGTAATTTGTATTTTCCAGGGTCGTAAATTTCTGTAGTCGTTGTGATGAAGCCTTTATCTAGGCCAGCTAATCCGACAAACGGTTTGATAGTTGAGGCAGGCGGGTATACGCCTCTGACCGCGCGGTTAAAAAGAGGTCTTTGAAGTGCATTGGATAAAATTTTGTAATCCTTTTTACTGACTCCGCTGACAAAAAGGTTGGGATCAAAACTTGGAGAACTGACCAACGCCAGGATTTCACCATTATGGGAATTGATGACAATTACAGCACCGCGTTTATCTTTAAGGGCATTATAAGCAGCTTCCTGTAGCCTGGAATCGATGCTTAAATACAGTTTTGCCCCTGAATGTGGATTAAGTTTATTTATCACTCTCAGAGTACGCCCGCTGACATCAGTTTCTACCATTTGATAACCAACTTTACCATGGAGAACGTCCTCATAGTATTTTTCAACACCTGCTTTGCCTATAAAGTTGGTGGCTCGGTAATTGGTTGCGTTAACTTGTTTTAATTCTTGTATATTAATTCTGCCAACGTATCCCAGAGCATGAGCTGTAATCTCTCCAAGGGGGTAATGACGCATCAATCTGGCCTTAATACTGACCCCTGGAAAATGGTATTGATTACTTGCAAAAGTAGCGACTTCTTCCTGACTTAATTTTAATTTGATGGGTATAGGAACAAAAGAACGGTTTTGTGATCTGGCTTTATTGAAACTATCGATATCATCGTCCGTGATTGAAGGAAGTAATTCTTGAAGCTTAGCCAACGTCCGTTTCAAGTTTTTGACACGCTCAGGTGTGATCTCAAGTACATAAACAGGTATATTTTCAGCCAATAATACTCCATTTCTATCCAAAATGACCCCCCTGGGAGGGGCGATAGGTATAATGCTCATTTGATTTTTTAAAGACAAAGTCTGATATCGCTTAAATTCTGATATTTGTAGGAAAGCTAATCTTAAAATGAGTATTAAAGATAAAATAATCAGAATTGCAATTAATAGATTAAGTCTAAATCGTTGATGTTGGGATTCAGCGCGGTAATTTTTAAATGATTGATTCCGATACATCGCAGAGTATTATTGTAAGGCCAAACAAAAGTGGGAATAGTAACCGAAATTGCAGATTTTTACCAATGATATCCTGTTTATGAAGTATCCTTTTCTTTCATTTTTAGTGTAGCTGCTGGGCAAACTGTAAATTCTGATGTGTTTATTTGTGATAGGGATGATTGTTAATAATAGACCAGGCTCTGTAAAGTGCCTCCAATAAAATAATACGTACCAATGGGTGAGGAAGTGTTAGCCTGGAAAGAGACCAGCGTTCGTCACAAAGGGTCAATATCTCAGTAGAGAGCCCTTCGGGTCCACCTATGATAAAACAAAGATGGCTTGAAATTTGTTGTAAGTGGCTTATCTTATGGGCTAAATCATCACTACTAAAGGATTTTCCCAGCATATCCAAGGCAATGAGACGAGCACTGGTGGGTAAAACATCCTTAATTAGTGTGGTTTCTTTTTCCAGTATTCTTGCCAAGTCGGATGATTTGCTACGACGCATCAGCGGGATTTCAATGATTTTTACCTGAATGTTATCATGAAACCGTTTCGCATATTCATTTGAGCCTAAGGTTACCCAATCAGGCATTTTGTTTCCAAGAGCAATAATAGTAATTTTTAGCATAATCAATAATCAGGAACTAGTAGTATGATCTTCCCATAAACCCTCCAGATTATAAAAATGTCGATACTCTGGCTGCATGACATGCAATATGATATCCCCAAAATCAATTAAAGCCCAGTCGCCATTTTCTATGCCAGTGGAACTTAAACATGGGAGACCATTGAGTTTCATATCCTCCAGAACTTTTTGAGCTATGGACTTGACATGTCGAGAGGAACGCCCTGAAGTTATGACCATATAATCAGTAATTGTTGTTTGTTTATGTACATCAATGATCTTGATGTCGATCGCTTGAATGTCTTCAAGAGATTTTAACAGTTTTTCCAGCATAGTGTTTTGTTCAGTCATAACTAAGATATATTCCGTCAAAAAATGTCAAATAATATCAACAATTGATTTATATAAAAAGAGATTTTAGGTTCCATGCAGGATAAACACATTAAGTTTAAAGGATGGAACCTAAACTGCAAGAAAATAGTCCATTATTTTTCAGGAATCTGAATGTGTGTCAGTAAAAATTTAATCACAGCAAACAGAACGATGCAGCCTAATGTAGCAACAAACAATATGCTGAGTTGTTGGGCAAATGCTGTAGCATACAGGGTTTTTAAAGTGATTATGTTCGTTTCTCCAGCGGGAATGGCTGTTAAATCAGCTAATTTTCCTGAAAGGAAGCCGCCAATTCCTAATGAAACGAAAAAGATACCCATCATGGTACTCACCTTATTTTTATCTGCGAGTACTGTTATCGCGGATAAACCTACAGGGGAAAGCAATAATTCAGCCAAGGATATCATCAAGTAAGCCGGAATGATGAGGAGAGGAGAAATTAAAATGGATTTATCAACTACACTGCTTACTAATGCAATAATTGAGTAAGCTGCGGTCATGAATACCATTGAAAGTATAAATTTTTTCCCGGTGCTCAAGCCTCTTTCAATCATTGTAAGGTTATGATGCCTTTTTGCCAGAAAATAGCCAATGATTAACATACCAATACTCTGTACTGTGATGTAATACGGTGGTGGGAAATCAATACCTAAGAGTTTTGGTTGAACTACTCGTGCTATGAATAAGGTTAGGGACATAAACATTTGAAAATAAAATGCCCAAAAAACAACTGAGATAATACAGAGCAGGCCAATAACTAATGTTTGACGTGATTGATTGGCGTTTTCGCGATTGACGGAGTATAAAATGTAACTGGCCGAAAAAAGTACCACAAGTCCAAACATAATATTGGCTAGTTGAGGAGAACTGAGAATGTAAAAAGACAAGGCCCAGAGCAGAATTAATAATACAAAAGCCGAAATGATTTTACTTGGCTGAAAAACAAAAGGGTTGTAATCATTAATTTTGTATCGATGAATGCCAAATAAAAATACTATAAACGCGATGATCAATCCAATTGCTGCGCTGGTAAATGAAGCGGCCCAACCAAAATGTTCATTAAGCTTGCTAGGTAAAGTGGTTCCCAGAATAATTCCAGAGGTGATGCCCATATAAAAAATAGTAAATCCACTTTCTCTTTTTGTTGAACCTACAGGATATTCATTGCCTAATAATGATGAAATATTGGGTTTTAATAGACCAGTTCCTACAGCTATGCCAGCAAGTGACGAAATCAATGCTAAAGAATGGTCAGTTAAGGATAAAAGACAATAGCTTAAAAATAAGACAATTGCACCCAATAATATTGCTCGCTTTTGACCAATTAATTTATCCGCAATCCAACCGCCTATCAACGGTGAGAGGTAAGTCAGTGCTGTGAATGACCCTACCAAAGAATAGATTTCCTTATCGGGCCATTCAAAATGTAAAGCTAAGTAAAGTGCTAACAAGGATTGGACGGCGTAAAAACCATAGCGTTCCCACATTTCAGTTGTAAAATAGATGCGAATAGATTTTGGGTGTTTTTCCATATTGGTCTATGTTATGAATAATAAATTAATTAATAAACAAAATTATATCATATAAAAAACAGTATGAATATTGATTGGTCATATTAGCGTATTTTTCCTAATTCATTGGAATATCTCGTTCCCGCAGAAAGTTGACTCGTGTATGATGCTAAATATTTTTAGCAGTCAGTGAAGTGAATAGTAACTGATATTGATATAGCGATAGGAGCATTCTTGATGTACAAAGACAAGACTAGACGTGTTATTTCTGCCCCTAGAGGCACCGAAATTCAAGCTAAAAGTTGGTTGACTGAAGCAGCGTTACGGATGATTTGTAACAACCTCGATCCTCTTGTCGCAGAAGATCCCGAGTCCTTAATCGTGTATGGAGGGCTTGGTAAGGCGGCCAGAAATTGGCAATGTTTTGATGAAATAATACATGTACTAAAACTATTAGACAGTGATCAAACCTTACTAATTCAGTCTGGAAAACCTGTAGGGGTATTTACCACTCATGAAGATGCTCCGAGAGTATTAATAGCAAATTCTAATTTAGTTCCTCGTTGGGCTACCTGGGAGCATTTTAATGAATTAGACAAGAAAGGACTAATGATGTATGGCCAGATGACTGCTGGCAGTTGGATTTATATTGGGTCACAAGGAATTGTCCAGGGAACTTATGAGACATTCGTCGCTGCAGCCAAGAAACATTATGAGGGAAATTTGGCAGGACGTTGGATTTTAACAGCAGGTTTGGGAGGAATGGGTGGAGCACAACCATTAGCAGGAACTATGGCAGGGGCGAGTGTTTTAGCTGTTGAATGTGACAGCCATAGAATTGAAAAACGATTACAGACAAAGTATCTGGATCGTTACACGGATGATTTGGATGAAGCGTTAAACTGGATCAATGAATCCTGTCAGCGTAAGCAACCTGTTTCAGTCGCCGTTTTGGGGAATGCAGCGGATATTTTTCCTCAATTGATTGAACGTGGGGCACAACCTTCTTTGGTCACTGATCAAACTAGTGCTCACGATCCTCTCAATGGTTATTTACCCTTAGGGTGGTCTCTGGAGCAAGCAGCTGAAATGAGGCAAAAGTCTCCTGAACAAGTTGTTGAAGCAGCCAAGAAATCAATGGCTGTTCAAGTGCATGCCATGCTCGAATTTCAGAAGAGAGGAATTCCTGTTTTTGATTATGGCAATAACATAAGACAAATGGCATTAGAGGCAGGAGAAAAAAATGCTTTTTCATTTGAAGGCTTTGTTCCTGCTTATATCAGACCTTTGTTTTGTGAAGGAATAGGACCATTTCGATGGGTAGCATTATCAGGTGATCCGGATGATATTTATGCAACAGATGAGATGGTGAAACAATTGATACCCGACGATCATCATTTACATAATTGGCTGGATATGGCCAAGGAAAAAATTTCATTTCAAGGCCTGCCAGCCAGAATATGTTGGGTAGGACTCAAGAACAGAGCACGTCTCGCCTTGGCTTTTAATGAAATGGTAAAAAATAAACAGGTTAAAGCACCTATTGTCATTGGTCGTGATCACTTGGATTCTGGCTCCGTGGCCAGTCCTAATCGTGAAACAGAAGGCATGTTGGATGGTAGTGATGCTGTGTCTGACTGGCCATTACTTAATGCGTTATTAAATTGTGCTAGCGGTGCTACTTGGGTCAGCATACATCATGGAGGAGGCGTGGGAATGGGTTTTTCGCAACATGCCGGTGTTGTTATTGTTGCGGATGGAACAGAAAAAGCGGCAAAGAGACTATCTCGTGTATTACATAACGATCCAGCAACTGGTGTAATGAGGCACGCGGATGCTGGTTATCAGCTTGCCAAGCAATGCGCAAAAGAGAATTCGCTCTGGTTACCTATGGAATCTTAATGGAGCATCGTTATGTCTGAACGTTTTATACTACAGCCTGGCCAATTATCACTGACTTCTATTAAGCAAGTTATAGAAGGAGGACAAAATTGTGTCCTTGCTGAGAATGCATATGAATTGATTAAAGCGTCACATCAAACGGTACAAAGTGTGATTGATGACAATAAAACGGTTTATGGAGTTAATACAGGTTTTGGCTCTTTAGCGAACCAGAGAATTTCTTCAGAAAATTTAAAAGAATTGCAGCGCAACATCGTGTTATCTCATGCTTGTGGCACAGGAAATTTGTTACCCGATGAAGTGGTCTCATTGATTTTATTGTTAAAAATCAATAACTTGTCTCAGGGATATTCTGGGGTTAGGCCTGAATTAATTGATGCTTTAATTACTTTATTTAATCACAAAATATATCCATGTATTCCAGCAAAAGGCTCTGTAGGTGCCTCTGGAGACTTGGTTCCTCTTGCTCATTTGTCTTTACCTTTATTGGGAGAAGGTGAAGTCCGATACCAGGGGGAAATTATAAGTTCGGAAGATGGGCTGAGGAAAGCTGGATTGAAACCCCTGGAGTTGGAGGCGAAAGAGGGTTTGGCGCTTCTTAATGGCCTACAAGTATCTACAGCTCTGGCATTGTCCGCCTTATTTCTATCTGAAGCATTATTTGAAACGGGCATTATATCGGGTAGTTTATCAGTGGATGCTGCTTGTGGGAGTGATGTGCCTTTTGATGACAGAATACATCAGATTCGTGGGCATCAAGCTCAAATTGCTGTTGCTTCCATGTATAGAAATTTATTAGCAGGTAGCCAAATTCGAGAGTCTCATAGACATTGCAATCGCGTCCAGGATCCTTATTCATTAAGGTGTCAACCACAAATCATGGGAGCTGTTCTTCATCAGATGGAATTTGTAGGACAAACTCTGCAAGTGGAGGCCAATGCGATATCTGATAATCCCCTGGTTTTTCCAGAGCAGGGAGATATTTTGTCCGGGGGAAATTTTCATGGCGAAATCATTGCAATGGCTGCTGATAACCTTGCATTAGCCTTGTCTGAGATAGGTAGCAATGCGGAAAGGCGAATTGCTTTATTAATAGATAAAAATTTTAGTGGATTGCCCGCTTTTTTAGTAAAAGAAAGTGGTTTAAATTCAGGTTTTATGATTGCACATGTAACCGCTGCTTCTTGTGCAAGCGATAACAAAGCTCTCGCACATCCCCACTCTGTTGATAGTCTTCCTACTTCTGCAAATCAGGAAGATCATGTCTCTATGGCAACAAGTGCAGCTCGTCGCTTACATGAGATGATCGATAACACATCAACTATTCTCGCTATTGAATTATTGGCAGCTTGTCAGGGCTTGGAGTTTCATAAACCGTTAAAGACCTCTCCTCAACTTGACAAAATTTATCGAAGTGTAAGGAAAGTAGTGAAAGAGTACGATAAAGATCGATATTTTGCCCCTGACATTGAGATAGTAAAAAAGAAGATTTTAAATAAGGAATTTTCATTACTGAATTTACAGAATGAATTGTAAGGAATATCAAATGGATTTGATGGCTGAATATAAAGCATTGGATAAGGAATACGAAACCAACCCGTATCCATCTTTGTATGAAAGAAGAAAATTGTTGTCTGCTCTTAAAAAAGCATTACAAACAGAAGCTTACACATTGGCAGAAGCAATTAATAAGGATTTCACGCATCGTGCAGTTGAAGAAACCCTGTTTTTGGAGATTTTCCCAACAATAAAAGCGATTAACTATTGCTTAAAAAAGATGAAGTATTGGATGAAAAAAAGACACCGAAGTGTGTCCTGGCTGTTTATTCCAGCAAAAGCTTATGTTATACCACAACCTCTTGGGGTTGTAGGTAATTTAGTGCCTTGGAATTATCCGGTTTATCTGTCTTTAGTCCCCGCTATTTATGCGCTGGCAGCTGGAAACAGAGTGATGATCAAGATGTCTGAATTATCTTCCAACATTGGTGAGGCCTTGCATTCATTGATTCAATCTATTGGATTAAATCACTATATCTGTGTAGTCAACGGTGATATTGAAATATCAAAACAATTTGTTACTTTACCGTTTGGTCATCTTATGTTTACTGGTTCGACGAATGTTGGGAAATTAGTAATGAAGGCTGCCAGTGAAAATTTGACCCCTGTTACTTTAGAATTAGGTGGAAAATCTCCTGCGGTATTATCATCTTCGATGAATCTCAATTATTTTAAGCGCTTGTTCATGGGGAAACTGTTCAATGCTGCTCAGACATGTATTGCCCCCGATTATTTATTGGTTCCCCGAGGCTGGGAAGAAGTAATTGAACGAGAATTTAAGAAATTTATTAACACTTTCTATCCTGAGTTAATGAACAATGCACAGTACTCCAGTATTATTTCAGAGAGCCACAAGCAGCGTTTGTTAGAGCTTGTTGAGGATGCCAGAAGCAAAGGGGGGCGTATTGTTGAATTTGGAGAGTTAGTTCCAGAAAGTTCAAAATTGCCTGTGTACCTTGTATTCGATGTAACAAATGATATGCGTGTCATGAAAGAAGAGATTTTTGGTCCCATCTTGCCTGTTATAAATTATCATTCTTTCAATGATGCAATAGATTATATCAATTCTTCATCCAATCCACTTGCCTTGTATTATTTTGGGGAAGATAAGAGTGAGATAAAATTGATTCAAACGAAAACCTTATCCGGTGCTTTGACAATCAATGAGACATTAATGCATATTGCAATTGATGATCTGCCGTTTGGTGGTGTGGGACATAGTGGTATGGGGCACTATCATGGAAGAGAAGGTTTTGATACTTTTTCAAAATTAAAACCAGTGTTGGTGCAACGATTTATTTCTACAGTTAGCTGGTTATATCCGCCCTACGGATTTTTAATGCGTAGAGTCATGGCTTGGGTAGGTGGAATCAAGTTGAAGGAGAAACTATGAGTAAAGTTATTTTTATTACAGGCGGTAGTCGAGGGATTGGAAGAGAAATCGCTTTGAAATTTGCGGCAAGTGATAAAGCTTGTATTGTTATTGCTGCTAAAACAGCCGAGCCTCACCCCAAGCTTGAAGGAACTATTTATTCAGTTGCTAAGGAAATTGAAGAGCTGGGAGGCAAAGCCTTGCCTTTAATGGTTGATGTCAGAGATGAACAACAAATCCAGAGCGCAGTAAACAAAACGATTGAAATTTTTGGGCGACTGGATGTATTAGTGAATAATGCGAGTGCTATCAGTTTAACTGATACTTTAAATACCACAATGAAACGTTATGATTTGATGCAGGGTGTTAATGCCAGGGCCACATTTGCTTGTTCTCAAGCGGCCATTCCCTATTTGTTAAAAAGTGACAACCCACACATCCTGACTTTATCCCCACCATTGAACGTGGATAAGACCTGGTTTGCCCCTCATTTGGCATATACTATCAGTAAATATGGTATGAGTATGTGTACTTTAGGCCTTGCTGAGGAATTTAAAGAAGCTGGAATTGCTGTCAATTCTTTATGGCCAAGGACTACTATCGCAACCGATGCTATACGAGTCCATTTTCCTAGTGAAATGTATATGGCAAGCCGCAAACCGCAGATTATGGCCGACGCTGCTTATTGGATTATTAACCAGTCCTCAAAGTCCACAACTGGAAACTTTTTTATAGATGAAGAAGTATTAAAACAAAGTGGTGTAACTGATTTTTCTTGTTATGCTATGAATCCCAAAGCTCAACTTTGTCCTGATTTATTTTTATGAAGGTAGAAATATATACTGATGGTGCATGTAAAGGAAACCCTGGTCCTGGTGGCTGGGGTGTTTTGCTACGTTATAACGGTAGAGAGAAAACTCTTCATGGTGGAGAGATGCAAACTACTAACAATCGTATGGAGTTGATGGCGGCAATTAAGGGTCTGGAAGCATTAAAACGACCCTGTGAGGTGGATTTGTATACTGACTCACAATATCTGCGCCAAGGGATGATGGAGTGGATAAAAACATGGAAATTAAACGGTTGGCGTAACTCAAAAAAAGAATTGGTCAAAAATGCAGAACTCTGGAAATCCCTGGACAATTTGGCTTCAGTTCATAACGTTCATTGGCATTGGGTTAAAGGACACTCGGGTCATTTGGAGAACGATTTAGTCGATTCTTTGGCAAATCTGGGTATTGAGGAATTATCATAGCACTATGAGACAAATTATATTAGATACTGAAACAACTGGAATTGGTCCAGAACAGGGTCATAAAGTAATTGAAATAGGTTGTGTCGAGCTTATTGATCGAAAATTAACTGGAAACCACTTTCATGTTTATCTTAATCCACAGAGAGAGGTTGATGAGGGTGCCTTCCGAGTTCATGGTATAAGTACTGAATTTTTACAAGATAAGCCTTTATTCCACGAAATTGTAATGGAGTTTTTGCAATTTATAGAGGACTCTGAAGTCATTATTCATAATGCGCCATTTGATGTAGGTTTTCTTAATTCAGAATTAAAGCATGTAAAGTGGAAAAAGACTTTAGAAGAGTATTGTCATATCACTGATACCTTGGTTTTAGCCAGAGAAAAACATCCTGGCCAACGTAACAGTCTCGATGCTTTATGCAAACGATATGAAATTAATCATTTTAATCGTGAGTTGCATGGTGCTTTGCTGGATGCAGAAATTTTGGCTTACGTTTACCTGGCAATGACTGGTGGTCAGAGTAACCTGTTTTCCGAAGTTGAATCCACTCTGAGTCATTCAAAAATGAAAGCGCAGGAACATAAGTTATTGAATTTGAAAAATCCAATTATAATAAATGCGACTGACGATGAATTGACTCAACATCAACAGTTCATAGAGTTTTTAACTAAAAAAGCTGAGATAAATCATTGGGAAGAGGGATAGTATCGCCCATTTTATCAATAGAATTTTTCTGGGCTTCACTTCTGTTCAATTGCAACTCGAATTACGACTGAGTGCCAGTGAAGCCCAACAATCATGTCAATCTAATAATTTTTATGATTCGTCTTTTTAGTAATTTATTTTGGAATTAAATGCTTTTCAGCAAAGTCTTTTCCAATACATTCCCCTAAAGACCTTCCCCAGGTTGCAGCAGTTTCACTATTGATTTTATCTGGCATACCGGCATATAGTTCATCTTGACACTTTTTAGTGCTTTCAGGAATTAAAGTAACGCATTGTTCATAGGTCATTTTAATTTCATCAAATCTCTTTTTAAGATCTGCATCTTGAATAAATCCTTTGCAAATAAGATCTGGCAATAAAGGAGTCATAGAATTTAGCCAAGCATCTTTGGACATTTCGCTAGGATTTGATGAGTCTTCAGCATTTGTCACTAAGGGAAATAAGGAACTGCTTAATATTAGAGTACTAGCAATAAGTAATTTCCTTGACATGATTTCTTATCCTTCTTTTGGAGTCTCACTTTATATAGTAGGACAAAAAATAGAATTTTGCTTTTTTATAAGAATTTTACTTTTATTTTTATTTAGTTTGTGGAGCAACATAGAACATTTTCATGGCGTTTTGTTTGGTTCATGCGGATACAGCAATTTGTGTAAAGCATTTGAATTGTTCAAAAATTAAACTAAAATAAAAAATAATGGAAATCAAATAGGCTTGATTATGGAAAAGTCCAATTTTCGTTTGAGATTGTTATCTCAAGTTCTGTCTATTATCTTAGGGGTATTCTTATTTAGCAATGGATTTGCAGCAGGAAATACCTTTATTTTTAATCCTAATACACTAACCTGGAAAGCTATCAATGCGAATGGTAAGGTCGTGCGTACAGGGCGTGGATCAGGTGGAAAGCATTACTGTGCTGATGTTCGCAGATCGTGTAAAACTCCTTCTGGGGTATTTAGAGTTATCAGTAAAGGTGGTCCTGGGTGCCGTTCCAGTCGTTATCCTTTAGGTGGTGGGGGAGCTCCAATGCCTTATTGTATGTTCTTTAGCAAATTATATGCAATACATGGATCTCCTGATGTACCAAACTATAATGCGAGTCATGGCTGTGTGAGAGTTAAACCACATGATGCAAGATGGTTAAGCCAAAATTTTATTAGAATTGGTACAAAAGTAATTATCAAGTCTTATTGATGGCCAATATTGTGCTATTTATTTATTGCTATTTATTTATATTTTATGTGATATAATTAAACAATTAGTATGTTTTATTAATTTTATAAATTTAGAGTTGTATTATGATAGAAGTAAATATTTGGGTATCAACTACCGTTTTATTTAAGAGGCAAATTAAACATAAATTTTTTGGGCCGCTTTTGGCATCTGAGTCTAAAGGGGAAAATGTTGGGCATGTCAATTTAAAAGTAGAAATTGATGAACGCTCAAAAGAAAGTTTTGATTTTGTTGAGCAACATGCTGCAGAATTAGGCGCTAAAAAAACGTTACGTACGATTTCTACCCCAGTAACTACTGCTAATCCGATGTCTTCAAATATAGAATCTTCTCATTTGAAACCGACCATGGTAAAAAGCGATGTCGTTGCGCACAGTTTCTGGCCAGATGAGAGACCAACTAAATCCGAGACTTTTAAAGGCAAAGGAGTGAAACCAAAATTTAAGACCCACGAAGACGATATGATTGCTGAAGATTCATTAACTCCAACATCTATTGTACATCGCTCATCTGCTTTAGATACAATTGATAAGGAAAAGAAAAAGGATTTGGATTTTGTCATTGAAGTTTCAGATCTGGAAGTAAATTTTGAGAAAAGAATGATTTTTACAGAAGAGCTTAAGAAACTACATTTAGAAAAAGAGGACTTGATTAAACAAGAGAAGCAATTAACCAACACTCATCAAATCCAATTAAAAGATTTAAAGAAGCAATTAGCCAAAATAGAACTTGATTTGAGTAAAATAAATAGCCAAATTACCGCTACAGAACGAACTGTAAGTTATCTGAGTAAATTACAAAATCCCGATCCTAAAACGAAAGAACAATTAAGTAATCTTAATATTAAGTTAGATAAATTAAAAAAAGACCGTGAGCCTATGTTAAGTTCTCAGCTGGAAATACGTGACTTAATGTCAAAAACTGAGCTAACTTATAATGAGGACGTACAAAATCTTGAAAAACGTCTGAAAAAAATTGAAACAGCAATCAAACATCATGAAGAAGACTTGATAAAATTGGATACTAAAATAAATGGCAGGGATGAAAATGATTTAAAGGAATTACAAGCTGAAGCACGCCGTCGTAAAGAGTATACTTCTCGCAAAGAACAATACGTCAAGAGCCGTGATCTTACGGAAGGCAGGCACCCTGACTACACTGTATCGTTGCCAACTGCTGAGAGTGGATTACCTTATTATGTGGATGAAGTCAAAATATTGAAGGCTATGCAGGAAGAGCGTGAGCAAAACTATTCGTTTCTTTTTAATAACTGCGCCAGTAGTGCCAAACGTTGTATATTAAAGGGAATAGATGACAATTTACGAGCAAAATTAAAAGAAACAGGTTTGGATGATAAGTTTTTTAGAGTGAGCAAAGTCGAAACATGTAAGTCATTACGAGACTGGGCAAGAACACTTGACAGTAAATTAACTGAACTTAACTTTCCATCACCTGGTCCTACACGACTTGCTTGAGAATAATAAGCAGTTCATCCGTAAAAGACTAAAATCACTGTCTTAATATAGGCAGTGATTTTTTTTATAAATCCTCTTCATCGTCAATGCTAAATGATGATCCACAACCACAAGTGGTTTTTGCGTTAGGATTACGTATGACAAATTGCTCACCTTGAATTCCTTTGATGTAATCAATTTCGGCATCATGCAAATACTGATAGCTCATTGAATCAACCAGTAACTTTACAGAAGATTTTCCATCGGAGCATTGTTGTATTACGATGGTATCGTCCTCATTAATCTGTTCATCGAAGCTAAATCCATATTGAAAACCAGAACATCCACCACCGGTAATTGAAACACGTAAATTCAAATTGGAATTATCTTCTTCTTTGATTAGTTCTGCGACTTTATCCGCAGCACTCACAGAAAAATGTATATCTGAAGTATTTGTGGATAGATCTACAGCTGCCATAGTGAACTCCAAAACAATTGCTATTATTAGTTATTATACCAACAATACTGATTGTTTCGTAGTGCTTGAAACTAATCAGAGTCTGAAAAGAGTGTGGTTTATTAGATGAATACAATACATAATAAAGGCCACCAAGCGGCCTCGTGTTAAAAGCAAGCAGTTTATCCATAGCTTTTTAAGTATAGATCAACCGCTCATATAATTTGACATGATTGCGCGGGGGGCTCCAGATTGGTCAATTCCTCGGAGGATTTTGTCGGCTGGCTTTTCTTAAAGAAGGTATTGGTATTATAGGTATACTCTTGTTCTCTGCTCAGCTCAGGAATAAGCTCAAGAAGGATTTTTAGGGAGTTTGGCTTGCCTTCTGCGTCATGCAACACTGTATTACCAAAATGATCTTTAACCTGAACGGCATCCAATCTATCTTGTTCAGGAATTAACTCAAGAATGGTTTTAAGGGATTCCGGTTTGTCTGTTGCTTTATGCAACACCGTTTTATCCCATCCATTTCCAACCTTAACCGCATCCAATCTATCTTGTTCAGGAATAAGTTCAAGAATGGTTTTAAGGGATCCCGGGTTGTTTGCTGTAGCATGCAACACTGTATCACCAACATTATTTTTAACCTTAATGGCATCCAATCTATTTTTTTCAGGAATAAACTCAAGAAGGATCTTTAGGGAGTCAGGTTTGTCTGCTGCATTATGCAATACCGTATGACCAAAATTACTTTTAATCTTAATGGCATCCAATCTATCTTGTTCAGGAATAAGCTCAAGAATGTCTTTAAGGAATTCCGGGTTGTCTGTTGCATCATGCAACACTTTATTAAACTTCACTGCATCCAATCGACTTTTTTCAGGAATAAGCTTAAGAATGTCTTTAAGGAATTCTGGTTTGCCTCTTGCATAATCCAACACCGTATGACCATTTTTATCTACAACCATAACGACATCCAATCTACGTTGTTCAGGAATAAGCTCAAGAATGGCTTTAAGGGATTCCAGGTGGTAGCTTGCTGCATAATGCAACAGCGTATTACCATCTTTATCTTTAACCATAACGGCAAACAATCTATCTTGTTCAGGATAGAGATCAAGAATGATTTTAAGGGATTCCGGGTGGTTTGCTGCAAAATGCAACACCGTACTACCATCATTATTTTTAACCTTAACGGCATCCAGTCTATTTTTTTCAGGAATCAGCTCAAGAATGGTTTTAAGGGATAGGGATTCCGGGTTTCTTGCTGCATTATGCAACATTGTATTACCATACTCATTTTTAATCTGAACGGTATCCAGTCTATCTTGCGCAGGAATCAACTCAAGAATGATTTTAAGGGATTCCGTGTTTTTTGCTGCATTATGCAACACCGTCTTACCTAGTTTATCTTTAACTTTAATGGCATCCAATCTCTGCTTTTCAGGTATGGATTCAAGTGCTTTGTTTACATACAAAGCATTATTTGTAAGAACCGCCCAATGCAGAATATTGCCATTGGGGTTGAGTGCTTTGTAATAGCTAATGACTGCAGTGGCCAGTGCATCGACTTGCTCAGTGGTCAGCCATTTTTGTTTGATTAACTCGGCTATATCGGCTAACGCTTTATCGGGTTTCGTGAGGTTGATGTTTTTTAATAATTCCCCATATAAGGCTGGCGGGAAATTCATAATGAGGCTGATGAATTCAAAGGAGTTCTTGGGTGCGATGCCTTGAATGGCTTTTCTAATGAGTCCTTCAGGCAATTTGTGGTAACCGGTATCGTCTTGCAGGGTAGTAATCTGTTTGTATTTTTTTTCCAGTTGCTTCAGGCTTTCTTTGGTCATGTGAGCGGGTTGGTTGAATAGCGGTGTGTTGTGATTGGCTTCTACGACGGAGCGTAAATGCATGGCTGCTGTCTCAACACAAGCCCCTTTTTTTAGTTCATCATCAAGGATTTTGCCTAAACTGCCATGGTTGCCTTGAGCGTTTCTTAAATGGTCTTGCGTTTCGGAAGGCAAGCTTTCCATAAAAGAATAAAACGTATCAATGGCTTCAACAGCAGTTTGGCTCGCGTATTCACTGCCAGTCATCCTTTCCCCGCCCAAAGTCAATCCTTTGATTAACAGCTCCAGTGCCTCCTTGGGAGTCGTCCCTTGATTCTTAAAAAGGGCGATATCGTCTTTAAAGGTTCTTAGCGCCTGGTTATGTTCATACAAGGCATCGGTAAGCTCGGGATAGTCTTTCTTTAAGTAGTCATATAATTTGGTCTGACTGCGTAGCGGGAAATTTTGTATATGCCGAACATCAAAAATTATCTCACTGCTTATGACATAATGTGACAAATCAGATAGAAGCGGTTCTTTTTCTAATTTGGATGTATTTTCCTTTAAATCCAAAATCGGCTCTATGCCTTCCAGTTTCGCTTTTTTTAATGGGACTGAGATGTCTTGTGAAAGCGTTACTTGAAATTGTTTTTTCACATGTGGCGCTATGATAGCCAACATACCGGACATGGTTTTGGGATTAAAAACAAGTCTCGCTATTTCCCAATACAGTTGATTGGTTGCGGTAGACGATATTTGATTAAAGCCAATGGCATCGACTATATCCTTTTCTCTTTGAGCACATCGTTCTTTAAACCGGGTTTCGAATGTGTCAGGGGTTTCAAGAAGCTCGGATAAATAAGTTATCTCTTGCTCTAACTCCAATTGCAGCACACGCTGCTTCACACTGGCATAATCATGGGGCTCTGAAGACTGGATGTGTACTAATTGCCTCTTTTCTTCTAATAATTTTTTAATGGCATCGGTATTGAAAAAAGGCATTTTGAATTCCCATCAAATAGAATAATGAAGTGTGATTTTACATTAAAATTATCAAAAAACAAACATAATGACACCATATTGATCTATTTGATAGAAATTGAATGAAAGTATATTTTAATACCAAATTTATGTCATTCTGAAGATCGTGAAGGATTTCTAATATTGAAACTCGTTTCTTATTTGTTGGGGATTCTTTGCCTGGGTCAGACTGATTACAATGTATTTATTAAAGCATGATTTTGTTTTGTGGTGGATAGCTTCTTTCCGCAAATTATCTAATAATTTGCTCTATCGTAGCGCCACCAAGGCATTGGTTTTTTTCATAAAATACAATGAATTGCCCTGGAGTAATTGCGCGTTGTGGACTTGAAAACATGACATAGTGTTGATTATTGTCTGGGGGGGAAATCATACACGCTTGTTCTGTTTGTCTGTATCTGGTTTTGGCGAAACAGGTTAATGGCAAATTATTCTGACAGTCTGCCAACCAGTGAATGGAGCCGCATATTAAGCCTTGGGCGTAGAGCATTGGATGTTGACTGCCCTGTGCCACATAAAGGATGTTGTTTGATACGTCCTTATCAACAACATACCACGGTTCGTCGGTCGAATTTTGTAATCCTCCAATACCCAATCCTTGGCGTTGCCCTAAAGTGTAAAACATGAGCCCGTCATGTTGACCTAGCGTTTTTCCTTCGGTGCTTTTTATTTCTCCGGGTTTAGCCAGTATGAATTCGTTAAGAAAATTTTTAAACCTCTTTTCACCTATAAAGCAAATTCCCGTAGAATCCTTTTTGGCATGAGTTACAAGACCAAGCCCCTTGGCAAATTCCCTAATTTGTGGCTTTGTAAAATCACCCACTGGAAAAAGAGTTTTAGCTAATGCTTCAGGTTCAACTGCATGAAGAAAATAAGTTTGATCTTTTTCTCTGTCTTTTGCTTTAAATAAGTAGCCGATAGATCCTTCCGTTGTATTTTTAGCATAATGGCCAGTAGCTATGTAGTCAGCTCCCAAACTTAAAGCATGATTTAAAAAGGCATTAAATTTGATTTCTTTATTGCATAATACATCAGGATTTGGAGTTCTTCCTTTTTCATATTCATTCAAAAAATGGGCAAATACTTTATCCCAGTATTGTTTTGAAAAATTTACGGTATTTAATGGTATGCGTAATTGATTGCAAACAGCTTGGGCATCTGCTAAATCTTTTGCAGCAGGACAAAAATTGTCAGTATCGTCCTGTTCCCAATTTTTCATAAACAGGCCTTCAACCTGGTATCCTTGCTTTTGTAATAACCAGGCTGCAACAGAAGAGTCAACTCCTCCAGACATACCAACAATAACTTTAGCTTTCATAAGTGGTTTGTACCGATTTTTTGAATGGTAAACATGATTAAGATGGGCAATTTTAACAAATTTTTTACACTGTAGAAAGGCACCTCTTGTGTGGACATAAAACCGGGCACTTAGGTAGGGAGATTATTTTCCAAGGTGTTTTGACAATTCGATCTAGAAATTGCATCCCGCGCCTTGTGTGCGGTATAGGCTCGAAACCATGCATAACATCATTTGGATAAGGACAAGCTGCAGTACGTAGGGATAGGTTAATTAAAGGAATATTGGGATTGAAAATGTCAACATAGATCTGGATAAAATTAAAACAATCGGTGCTCTGGCAAACATGGTACTTTGCATGGTTTACCCAATAAGTTGATATTTTTTACATATAATTGGATAATATAACACTTTTAAGTTTTAGTTAATGTTTTAGCCTTATCGGGATTAAAAACCAAAATGCTTTTATGCAGGTATGTAAAAACGATACGACAGTACTTAAAGGACGATTAAAACTGGACTTTGGATGATTATTTATGATTCATTTGCAAGAGTTGGCTAAGCAAGGCCAACAAGAAAAAGACTTTACATTAAGTGAACGATTACCTTCATTTATTAAACCCATATGTCATTTGCACGCCTCCTATCGTGTTGAGGCGAAGGATGATTTTTATCTTATTTATCTAAGAGTGCAAGGTGATTTGAATAGTGTTTGCCAACGATGTATGGAAGACTTCACTGTATGCTATGATAATTCCACCATTATTGCTGTTTGTCGTAATGATGAAAGAGCAGAACAGCTATTAAGTCAGTATGAGTGTATCGTTTCTTCCAATTGGCATGTTGATTTAAATGAATTGGTTGTGGATGAGTTGCATCTATATGCTCCTCAAACACACCCGGAGATCAATACATGTGGTGGCGAAATTAACGAAATTTTAACTGGGGGAAAAGAAACTTATTGATATTTTGACAATTAATACTTGGATTGAAGTTAAAATATCGGTAATATTCCCGCCTTATGAATGCAATTTGTTTAGGAGTAATACAATGGCCGTACAACAAAATAAAAAATCACGCTCACGTCGTGATATGAGACGTTCTCATGACGCATTAACCAAGCCTACTTTGTCTGTGGATTCAACAACAGGTGAAACACATCTGCGTCATCATATGACACCTGATGGATACTACAGAGGCAAAAAAATTATTGACGCTGAAACCGCTTACGAACAAGAGTAACTTTCTTGAAAAATATCACCATTGCAATTGATGCGATGGGTGGGGATCATGGATTAGACATTGTGATTCCTGCCTGTGTTCGTGCCGCTAAAAACAATCCTGATTTGAAACTAATGCTTGTGGGTGTTCAAGACAAGATCAGTGCCGCTTTGAAAAAATATGGCATGTTATCCTCTCAGCAATTTACTATTGTTCATGCCTCTGAAGTCGTTACAATGGATGAATTGCCATCTCATGCTTTACGAAATAAAAAAGATTCCTCCATGAGGATAGCAATTAATCTGGTTAAGGAAGGTACTGCACAAGCCTGTGTTAGCGCGGGCAATACGGGGGCTCTAATGGCTACTGCCCGATATGTACTGAAGACTTTACCAGGAATTGATCGCCCGGCGATAGTGTCTGAATTACCCACTATGGGTGGTAAAACAAGAGTTATTGATTTGGGAGCTAATGTTGATTCCTGTGCGGAGCATTTATTTCAGTTTGCTGTGATGGGCTCAGCCTTAATACAAGCAATAGAAAATAAGCCTAAACCTAAAATTGGTCTACTTAATATTGGTGTTGAAGAAATTAAGGGTAATGATCAAGTGAAACGTACTGCACATATGTTAGCAGAGTGCTCTGTTATGAATTATGTGGGGTATGTCGAGGGCGATCATTTTTATATTGGTGATGTGGATTTAGTAGTATGTGATGGATTTGTTGGGAATGTTGCCCTAAAAGCCAGTGAAGGTTTGGCAAAACTTTTATTAACTGTCCTCAAAGAATCTTTTGGCAGAAATTGGCTAACAAAAATTGCAGGTTTTATTGCTTTACCGGCCTTAAAACATTTAAAAAATCGTTTAGACCCGTCACGATATAATGGCGCCAGTTTGCTTGGATTAAATGGTATAGTGGTCAAGAGTCATGGTGGAGCAAATGAAATAGGTTTTCAACATGCTATTGAACAAGCTGTTCTTGAAGTAAAAAATAATGTTGTCGATTTAGTACGTGATCAAATAAATGATTTTATAAATCAAGGATTGTTGTTATGAAGAATGCTGTTATCAATGGCACTGGGAGTTACTCTCCAGAAAAACAAATCACTAATGCTGAACTGGAGACCATGCTTGATACGAGTGATGAGTGGATAGTGACCAGAACTGGCATTAGTAGTCGTAGTGTAGCTCAAGAACATGAAACAACGTCTTTTATGGCTTCCAAAGCGGCAGAGCGAGCTCTGGCAGCATCAGGTCTTGATGCTGAAGAAATTGATTTGATATTGGTAGCTACTTGTACTCCTGATTACTTTTTCCCTAGCGTTGCTTGTCATGTGCAACATGCGTTAAGAATCAAAAGACCTATTCCTGCTTTTGATATTGGTGCGGCATGCAGTGGTTTTGTATACGCGATGGATGTAGCAAAACAGTATATTGCTACGGGCGCTGCTAAGCATGTTCTCGTGGTAGGTAGTGAAAGTATGTCGAGGGCAATTGATTGGACTGACCGATCTATTTGTGTTTTATTCGGCGATGGAGCTGGTGCAGTTGTATTAAGTGCAAGCGATCGTGAAGGGATCATGGGGAGTGTTCTGCATTCGGCTTATGATTCTGACAAATTGTTAGTTCTTCGTAATTCAACTTTTGAACAAGAACGAGCAACGATTGGAATGCGAGGCAATGAAGTATTTAAAATTGCTGTTAATATTATGGGTAATATTGTTGATGAAGTGCTAGAAGCAAGTCATTTAAAAAAATCTGATATTAACTGGTTGATACCTCATCAGGCTAATATACGTATTATACAAGCCATAGCTAAAAAATTATCTCTCCCTATGTCACATGTCATTGTTACAATTGGTAACCAGGGCAACACATCAGCTGCGTCTATTCCTTTGGCTCTTGATTATTCCATTAGAAATAATCAGATTAAAAGGGATGAAATATTATTAATTGAATCCTTTGGTGGTGGAATGACCTGGGGTGCTATGGTGATTCGTTACTAAAATTAGTTAATAAGGGTTAATTCTATTATGGTAAAAACAGCATTTGTATTTCCAGGGCAGGGATCGCAATCTGTGGGTATGTTGTCAGATTTTATACCACAATACTCCATTATAACGGATGTTTTTGCGGAAGCTTCGGATGCCGTAGGTTACGACCTGTGGGATTTGGTTCAGAATGGACCTGAGGAAAAACTCAATCAAACAGAATACACACAGGTGGCCATGTTAACCGCTGATGTTGCGGTTTATCGATTATTAATGCAACTGGGAATACCTCAACCACAAGTGATGGCAGGGCACAGTTTGGGAGAATATGCTGCTTTGGTTTGTGCTAATTCTTTATCTTTAAAAGAAGCAGCTCAATTAGTAGCCCGTAGGGGGCAGGTAATGCAAAATGCGATTCCTCTCGGTGAGGGAGCCATGGCTGCCGTAGTCGGTTTGTCTGATGAGCAGGTTCGTTCTTTATGCGAGCAAGCCAGCTCTGCGAGTCATCTCGTGACTCCAGCTAATTATAATGCCATAGGACAAGTTGTTGTAGCAGGGCATAGATCAGCAGTTGATCAACTCATTCAATTGGCAGAAGATGCAGATGCCAGATTGGCAATGATAATTCCGGTGAGCGTACCTTGTCACTGTCCTTTGTTGAGAGAAGCTGCGGAGTTATTTTCTGAAAGTCTTGCCCGAGTAGAGTTTACAACGCCTTCAGTGGATGTGATAAGCAATGTTGATTTAAGTATTTATAATTCTGCTCAACATATAAAAGAAAAACTTAAAGAACAATTATATAGTCCCGTTCGTTGGGTTGAAACAGTTCAGTTAATTCAACAACGTGGTATTGAGCTGATAGTGGAATGTGGACCTGGGAAAGTTCTTAATGGTTTGATAAAACGAATTGAAAGAAGTTTAACTACTATTAGTGTTTATGACACCATCAGTCTTGATCAAGTCATAGAACGCTTACATATTCCAGTTTGAGAGGAAACTAAATGATCAATTTAGAAGGTAAAATTGCATTAGTTACCGGTGCCAGTCGTGGTATTGGTCATGCTATTGCAGCGAAACTGGCAAGGAATGGTGCTTTTGTTTTTGGAACAGCAACTACTGAACATGGTGCTGCTTCTATTAATTCCTTTTTTGAAAAAGAAAAACTGGCAGGCAAAGGTGTCATTTTGGATGTAACCAGTACTGAACAAGTAGAAAATTTGATGTCTACATTGTCTGATAATGATCAATGTCCCTCTGTCCTCGTGAATAACGCAGGCATCACTGCTGATAATTTATTATTGCGCATGGATGATGATGAGTGGTACAAAGTAATCGAAACAAATTTGAATTCTATTTATAGACTTACCAAAGCCTGTTTAAAACCTATGTTCAGAGCTCGTTGGGGAAGAATAATTTCTATAGGTTCTGTTGTAGGAGCCAGTGGTAATTCCGGACAAGTAAACTATACTGCAGCCAAGGCCGGGGTGGTTGGTTTTTCTAAATCTCTGGCACAGGAAATTGGTAGTAGAGGAATTACTGTAAATGTGGTAGCACCAGGTTTTATTGACACAGATATGACTACTGCTTTACCAGACATAGTAAAAGAAGAAATGCTAAAAAGAATTCCTATGCGTAAATTAGGGCAGCCGGAAGATGTGGCTGATGCTGTAGCTTTTCTAGCATCAGACAGCGCAAAATATATCACAGGTGAAACAATTCATGTCAATGGCGGTATGTATATGAGTTAAATGCACTTGCGTTATCTGTATAATTGAATAAACTAGCCGTCAGTATTTAATAATTTCTATCAACCGAAAGAGGAAAATTACGTTATGAGTACAGTTGAAGATCGTGTTCGTAAGATTGTTGTTGAACAATTGGGTGTTAAGGAAGAAGAATTAAAAAATGATGCATCATTTGTTGATGATCTAGGAGCTGATTCCTTGGATACAGTGGAGTTAGTTATGGCTCTTGAAGAAGAATTTGAAACAGAAATTCCTGATGAAAAAGCTGAGAAAATTACTACTATTCAAGAAGCAATTGATTATATTGAATCTAACTTAAATAAAGAAGAAGCTTAATTTTTTCGAGGAGTTCTCATTGAATAATCGGCGTGTGGTTATTACCGGCATGGGAATGCTTACTCCTGTCGGTCTTAATGTAGAAGAAACTTGGCGTAATATTTTAGCTGGGGTTAGTGGGGTAGGTTTAGTAGAGGATTTCGATACTACTGAATACCCAACTAAAATTTGGGCTAAGGTCAAGAATTTTAATGTTGAGGATCACATGCCAATTAAAGACGCCCGAAAAATGGATGTCTTTACTCAATACGGTATGGCAGCTGCTGATGAAGCGATGCTTGATTCCGGTTTGAAAATTGATGAAGCCTTATCTCGTCGAACTGGTGTTGCAGTAGGTGCAGGTATTGGTGGTATTCAAACAATTACAAACAACCAGGATAAACTGGTTTTAGGTGGACCGCGCAAGGTTTCACCGTTCTTTATTCCAGCGGGTATTATTAATATGGTTGCTGGACAGATTTCTATTAAACACAATTTAAAGGGACCTAATATTTCAGTTGTGACCGCATGTACTACCGGAACACATAATATTGGACTTGCCGGACGTATTATTGCTTATGGTGATGCTGATGTCATGATTTGCGGTGGAGCGGAGATGACAACAACACCACTGTGCCTTGCAGGGTTTTCTGCGGTAAGATCTTTATCCAAGCGCAATGATGAACCTGAAAAAGCCTCTAGACCTTGGGATAAGGATAGAGATGGTTTTGTTATGGGTGAGGGCGCTGGTATTCTGGTATTGGAAGAATATGAGCATGCAAAGGCTCGTGGAGCAAAAATATATGCTGAATTAGTTGGTTTTGGCATGTCTGGAGATGCTTACCATATCACAGCACCTGATGAAGATGCTGATGGAGCTGCGCGATCAATGGAAGCAGCTATACAGGATGCCGGTATTGATCCTAAACAAGTTGATTATATTAATGCTCATGGTACATCGACTTATTTGAATGATCTAAACGAAACAAAAGCTATTAAGCGCGTTTTCCAAAATCATGCTTATGATTTGGCAGTTAGTTCGACCAAATCCATGACTGGTCATTTGCTTGGAGCTGCTGGAGCTGTTGAAGCAATTATAAGTATTTTGGCTATCAGAGAGCAGATTGCGCCACCTACAATTAATTTGGATAATCCTGATGAAGGATGTGATTTAAATTATGTAGCACATGTGCCGCAACGGAGAACTATTAATTATGTTCTAAGCAATTCGCTTGGTTTTGGTGGAACAAACGGTAGCTTATTGTTCAAGCGAATCTAAATGCAATTCTCTAGGCATAAAAAACTGGTTACTCTTATTTTGACTGTGTTTTTTATGTCTTTCTTGTTTGTATTTTGGAATATATATCGTTTGATGTATGCTCCAATCATCCCTAAAAATGCTTCTCCAACGATTATTACTTTGGATAAATCGGCATCAGCTTATCAATTTGCCTATACCTTGCAAGATAAGAATCTAATAAGTTCTGCTAAATTTCTCCTATTGATTATTCGTTTTGAAGGGTTGTCTCATCAATTAAAAGCAGGAGTTTATCAAATTGAGCCTGGAGAATCCTCGATGGATTTGCTTCGCCGCGTAGTTGCTGGAGACGTTATTACACAAAATTTTACAATTATTGAAGGAACTACCCAACAAAAAGTAGATTATGACTTAAGAAAAGCTAATTATTTGAAATATCATTCAGATGATTGGGCAATAGTTAAGGAAAATTATCCAAGTGCAGAAGGCTTACTCCTCGCAGATACTTATCAGTATCACGGTGGAAGTAGTAGCAAAGCTTTATTGGAACAAGCCCATCGTGATTTATTGAATTATTTAAATACTAGCTGGATTAATAGAGCACCAAATTTACCTTATAAAACGCCCTATGAATTACTCATAGCTGCTTCGATTATTGAAAAAGAAACGGCAATCGCGCAAGAAAGAAAATTGATCTCAGGTGTTATGGTCAATAGGCTAAAGAAAAAAATGCCATTACAAATGGATCCAACAGTTATTTATGGACTTGGAAATGATTACAAAGGCAAATTATCCCATAATGATTTATTAATTGAATCGCCGTATAATTCTTACCTGAACAGAGGATTGCCTCCTACTCCAATAGCAATGGTTGGCAAAGAGGCCATTGAGGCTGCCGCTCACCCGCAATTATCCAATTATTTGTATTTTGTTGCTAAAGGGAATGGAACGCATCAATTCTCTGAAACCTATGAGCAACAAAGACAAGCGATTAATCAATACAGACGTAAGGATTATTAATGCCATCATTAACTGGGAAGTTGATAGTAATTGAAGGTTTGGAAGGAGCAGGTAAATCAACTGCCGTAAATTTGGTTGTTGAACTGCTATCCAAAAATAATATTAGTACTATAACTACCAGAGAGCCTGGTGGGACAGCAATAGGTGAAATTTTAAGAAGTATTATCAAAAACCCTGAGTATAACAATGTTCTGGCTGATAGAAGTGAATTATTACTTCTTTATGCCGCAAGAATTCAATTAATTGAACAAATTATTAAGCCGGCTTTACGCAAGGGACTGTGGGTCATTGCTGATAGATTTGAGCTTTCTACTTTTGCTTATCAGGGTGGTGGTCGTGGGCTGGATATGGAGTTTATTAGAAAATTATCGACTTTCTCTTTAGATGGATTCAAACCGGAACTCACTTTGTATTTAGATATTAACCCTGATCTGGGTATGGCTCGTGCGAAATCAAGAGGTAAATTTGACAGAATTGAACAGGAAGCAATTGAATTTTTTCATAGAGTACACGAAACATACCACAATATAGTTAAAGATAACCCTGAAATCATCATGATTGATGCCAGTAGATCCCTGGATCAGGTGCAACAGGATATTCAATCTGCAATTGATGGGTTTCTAGAGCGTCATATATGAATACTCATCAGGAACAGTGGCGAAAAATACAAACGGCATGGGCAAGGGGACGTATACCCCAAGCCATATTATTTGTTGGTCCTTTGCACTGTGGTCTTGCAGAATTTACTGTGCAAGTAATGCAATTGTTCTTTTGCAAGATGAAACAAAATGAGCCTTGTTTGACCTGTGTGGATTGTCAAATGATTAAAAATTTTGAGCATCCTGATATAGAGTGGATTAAACCCGAAAAAACTGGAGGGGTAATTAAAATTGATCAAATTAGGGGGCTGCAGAATTCCGCCTTTTTAACGCCACAAAGGTCAGATTATAAACTGATAATTATTGAGGCTGCAGAGTCTATGAATATTGCAGCATCGAATGCATTATTGAAAATTCTGGAAGAGCCATCGAAACATACAGTCTTTATTTTGTTAGCGCAACAACTCAGTAATATATTGCCCACTGTATTAAGCCGTTGTCAAATGACTCGATTTTCTACTTCTGATGAATTGTCTTGTAATAATTTATTGGCTTTAGGAAAATACTATACTCCAGAGTCCGATAGATCTGTGATCTTAAAACAATCAGAATCGATTTTAGAAGGATTGATTGCAATCATTGAACTAAGAGAACACCCATGTATTTTAGCTACTCAGTGGAGTCAATACGAATTAAGTGCATTTTTGTGGTTTTTATATTTAATATATTCTCAATTACAATACATGCATTTGTTCCGAGTAATCTATTCTGGTTCTGAAATAAAACAATTAACTCGATTATCAATATTATTAAAACCAGTTCAGATTTTTACTCAAATTGATAAAATTAATCATATATTAAAAAAATTAAGCCATAATATGAATATAAATCATACATTGGTATTAGAAGATTTATTATTTACATTGGTAAATAATTTATAATTTAGGCTTAAAGTAATTAATTCATGTCATATTAAATCGAGTTTTTTACTAAGCCAGCTTAAATTAGGGAAATGGTTGCTTCCAATAGGATTTTCTTAGACAGTGCCTATTGATTGAATGGAGGGGTTATGACCGATAAACCACAACTTATAAATTGCTCATTCCCCAATGAAGCTTCTTTATATATGTCCTATATGCCATTTGTAAAGGGTGGTGGGCTTTTTTTAAGAACTCATCACATTTATCCTTTAGGTCAATCTGTCGAATTGTCGGTTAAACTACTAAATGAACACGAGCCTTATTTAGTAGATGGTAAAGTGGTCTGGATTACTCCCAAAGGGGCACAGGGTAATAAGCCTCCTGGAATCGGTATTCAATTTACAGGCGAAAACAGTCGTTATTTATGCAACAAAATTGAGACCTATCTGGCCGGGATGTTAAAATCATCTCAAATTACTGATACTATTTAGTATTATAATTAATATGGGTATGACCTCTAATTGATGTAAGAATAATAAATTCCCAAAAGAGACATTATCTTTTCCGCACATGCGGGTCACTGCCGTTAAGTTAATGGCAATAAGTTGGGTCTTGGCCCAACATGAGGTAGCACTGAACCTTTTATTTGTTGAGCCAAGGCCCAACCTACGTGAGACTCGTTTCATTAACTTGATGGCAGTGTGCAGGCGGGAAAGACCTATTCACTTGATACATTAATCCAAGGTCAAGCCCGTTAATACAATTATCATCCGGGGGACATACGTGCTAGTTGATTCGCATTGCCATTTAAATTTTATAGATTTAGCTGATTTCAATAATGATCTTACTCAAGTGATCAAACAGGCCCAAAAGAATGGTGTGGGCCATTTTTTGTCTGTTTGTGTTGAGTTAAGTGATTATCCCCAACTAGAACGTTTGGCTAAAGATTATCCCAATATTAGTATTTCGGTTGGCGTTCATCCTAACAGTGAAATGGATTATCCTGTGACTTCACAGATGTTATGTGAATTAGCCCAAAATCCTGCTTGTATTGCAATTGGGGAAACCGGGCTTGATTATTATAGAATCACTACTGAAGATGCACAGGTTTTGCAAAGAGAGCGATTTAGAGAGCATATAAAAGCCGCACTGATGACCTCGAAACCGTTAATCATTCATACTCGCCAAGCGGCTGAGGATACCTTGCTCATGATGGCTGAGGAAAATGCGTCAAAAATAGGTGGTGTTATGCATTGTTTTGCGGAGGATTTAGACGTTGCTCAAAGAGCGATTGATATGAATTTTTATATATCATTTTCTGGGATAGTTACTTTTAAAAATGCTACTGTGTTACAGGAAGTAGCCAGACAAATACCCTTGGATAAAATGTTGATAGAAACGGATTCACCTTATTTAGCCCCGGTACCATATCGCGGTAAGCAAAATCATCCTGCTTTGGTTAAACATGTCGCAGAAGCTATCGCACAACTCAGAGGCATGGATTTTCAGGAAATAGCAGAAATTACAACAAACAATTTTTATAGTTGCTTCAATATTAAACAAAAAGAATGATGACTTTTAGCTTAACCATATTGAGAGCTGATGAGAGTGCATTTCCTCTCAGCGAGCTTGGAAAGAAGTCTATTTCCTCTAAGCTGAAACAGTAAAGTTTTGCCTGTTGTCAAAGGTTTTAGTAGTATCTATAAATCATATCTCAAATTCAGGGCAATCAATGAGTTTATATGTTGGTTTGATGTCAGGCACCAGTATGGATGGAATTGATGCCGCTCTGCTGGATCTTCCTTCCAATCAATTGATTTACGGGATTACTAAACAATACGACATCGATGTTAAAAAACGGCTGGATGATTTAATTCTTGGTAAGAGTTTAACTCTGGCTGCAATTTGTCAATTGAATACCCTCATCGGTAGAGAATTTGCACAAACTGTCAATCAACTGTTGCTTGAGGCAAAAATATCTCCAAAAAAAATTCAGGCTATTGGCAGTCATGGTCAAACAGTTTGCCATGATACAAGTGGAAATATTCCATATACTCTACAATTGGGTTGTGCCCATACTATTTCGTCTTTAACTGGTATTACAGTAGTTGCTGATTTCAGGACGAGAGATTTGGTTAATGGCGGTCAGGGTGCACCTTTTGCCCCTCTTTATCATCAGCAGATATTTTCTAAAGTGAATGATCCTGTTGCTGTTGTTAACATTGGAGGCATTGCCAATGTCACTTTTATTGTTAAGAATCAAATGACTGCAGGTTGGGATGTTGGCCCCGGAAATTGTCTTATGGATACCTGGATTTATAAGAATCAAGGAATTTTCTTTGATGAAAGTGGTACTTGGGCTAGTAAAGGAGAAATAATACAACCTCTTCTTGAGCATTTGTTACAAGATCCATTTTTTCGCCTGGGTTCACCTAAAAGCATAGGTAAAGAATATTTTTCTTTGTCTTGGTTGCAAAAACATTTACAACCGAATTATAAATCAATAGATGTTCAGGCAACTCTGTTAGCACTTACTGCCCATACTATAGCTGAAACGATATTGAATAGATCAGATGAAGTAAAACAGTTATATCTTTGTGGTGGAGGGGCACATAATACACATTTGAAAAAGACGTTAGCAAATTTATTGCCTGGGATAGTAGTTAAGAGTACAGCAGATTTAGGGCATAGTCCTGATTATCTCGAAGCAATGATGTTCGCATGGCTTGCTGCACAAACTATCAATCGGATACCAGTTGATTTAACATCAATAACAGGGTCTAAAGGTGTTGCCATTTTAGGCGCTATATACCCTATAATAAATTCATGTTGACAAACTAAAGAGTCATAAGGTTTAATTTTGGAAAATATTAACAGAGTGACTGCAAATTGACCGCACATTACAACAGATCATCAGAAAATGGGGCAAAAAATACTCTTGCAACGTCTTATTTCATTTTTTTTCTCGCCGCTTCATTCTATTTGTATGAATTTATTTTACAAGTAGCACCGAGCGTTATGGCGGAGTCGATGATGAAAACTTTTGGAGTAACTGGCCAAGGTTTTGGCATCATTTCAGCCTTTTATTTTTATGCCTATGCCCCAACACAATTGCCAGCAGGTGTATTATATGATCGCTATGGCCCTCGAAAACTAATGACTTTTGCAATTATTTTGTGTGCTTTAGGCTCCGCGTTCTTTGCTTCCACTGACAGTGTGTTGACTGCCTGTATTGGAAGGTTTCTAATCGGAATAGGTTCCGCCTTTTCTTTCATTGGTGTGCTGGTGCTTATTTCACGTTGGTTCCCACCTTATTATTTTGCGATCCTTGCAGGAATAGCACAGTTAATGAGTTCTGTAGGTGCAATGTTTGGCGAAATGCCTTTGGCGGCATTAATTGATTTGGTTGGCTGGAGAAGCGCGAGCTTTATTTTAGCAGGCGCTGGATTTGTATTAGCAGCGCTGTTCTGGGTTTTTATTCGTGATTATCCTCATCAGCAAAACCAGACAATACCCGATCATTATTTAAGAGATGAATGGAAGCGATTAGTTGCAGTATGCAGACATGGTTACACTTGGATTATAGGTGGTTACGCTTTTGCAATCTGGACCCCTATTGCGGTGTTTGCTGCGCTTTGGGGAGTTCCTTTTTTACAAGAAAAATTTCAAGTCAGTGTAGTCGTTGCATCGGGACTGTGCAGCATGATTTGGCTAGGAATTGGAATTGGTAGTCCATTATTAGGCTGGTTGAGCGATAAACTGGAAAGCCGTCGTATCGCCTTGATTATCAGTGCCATTTTGGGTTTTATTGCTACTTTGATTATCCTTTATTTGCCCGGTCTATCTTATAATTGGTCTTATTTTGTTCTGTTTGTTTTAGGTTTGGGTGCTGGCGGACAAACGGTAAGTTTTGCTGTAGTTAAAGAGAACAATACTTCGGAATTGGTTGGAACGGCATCTGGTTTTAATAATTTGTCCGTATTAATTGGTGGCGCTATTTTTCAGCCTCTTGTCGGATATATATTGCAACAGACAGGATCATGGAGAATTGTAAATGGCGCTCATGTATACAGCATATCGAGTTATCAAACTGCTTTGCTGGTTATGCCTTTATGTTTTCTGGCCAGTTTGCTTATTGCAACCTTCTTGTTAAAGGAATCCCATCCTGCACGCAAAGCATAGTTATAGCTGAGTTCTATACTCCCGTAGAGCGTGACATTGTATTAATGCAGGAATGCATCATAGCAAGCGCGCTTCTACTGCCAGGTTATTTTATATTTAAAGCCAAGTAGATCTTTTGTTGCTCAATTGGTTCAGATATAATTCTTTCCAAAATTAATCTTACAGAAATAATAAAGTGAAAAATATGCAAGACAAATTTGAATTCCTTGACATCGATGCTATTAAAAAATTATTAGAAGAAAAGAGTGAATTAGTACACTCTCAGTCTTCAGAACCTCATGATTATGCCAGTGTGAAGCAGCGTGTGCTGCAATTGGAGTTAGAGCAAGAGATAGCCTATTTATCCGAGCTTCTTGAAAACCCGGACACATTCGAAACCAGATTTAAAGAACGATGTGCTCAAAGAGAAAAGGGTACAGTTGATGCTATTGGCTTTAGCCAAATATCGTCTACTGCAACCAATCAACTGTATTGGGAAATAGCAGAGCTTGTTTTTAACCCCCAAACCATGTCCGACATGCTGGTTATCATAGCGCCGCATGTGAAAAAACACCTTCGAGTAATGCTTCCACAAGACATCACATTCTCAGGCTCATTTAAAGCAGCATTCAAAGACATAGAGCCAATTTTGGACTTAAAAAAAGATACATCGGATTTGACAAATGAAGCTCTTTTGTCTGATTTGTCCCATTATGTGATAAGCGGGGAGATGATTTTTGATGTTCGGTCTATACAAAATTTTCCGTTACGCAGCCAGGCCAAATTTTACGAATACTTAAAGAAAGACTATCCCAAACTTGCTGATGCCTTGTATGAACATAATCATGCGCTCAGTACCTTAAAAAACGATATTGCCCTTTTTAAGAACCAGGGCAGGGCCCCTAAAGAGGCACTGGAACTGTTAATCAAAGGATTAACATTGGGTGGCGAGAGGATGACAGGCAGTGAATTTGCGAGCCAAACTGCTGTTGAAGCCATTGATATGTTTTATTCTTTTATGGAAAGCTTGCCTTCCGAAATACAAGACCATTTAAGAAACGCTCAAGGCAATCATGGCAGTTTAGGCAGCATCATCGATAATGAGATAAAAAAAGGGACTTGTGTTGAGACAGCGGCCATGCATTTACGCTCTGTCGTAGAAGCCAATCAAAACACACCACTTTTTAATCAACCCGCTCACATGACCCAAGAAAGCCTGAAGCAACTGGAAAAAAAATATAAACACATCACTCTCCCCCAAGACGATATAGGCTACCGCAAGCTGCCTGAAAGATTCATTAAAAAAGCCATTCAAGGGATTGCGCCTAAGAACTCGTTTGAGTTTATCAGTCTGATTATGAATTTCCCGCCCGCCTTATATGGGGAATTATTAAACAATATCAATCTTACGGAACCCGATAAAGCATTAGCCGATATAGCCGAGTTAATCAAACAAAAATGGCTGACAGCAGAACAAGTGAACGCACTGGCCTCTGCCGTCATTACTTATTACAAGGAACTCAACCCAAATGGTAATATTCTGCATTGGGCGGTTCTTACCAATAATGCCTTGTATGTAACCAAAGCATTCGAATCCATACCTGAAAAGCAGAGGTTGGATGCCGTTGTTCTGGTTAAAGATAATGATGGTAATACGGTGTTGCATTTTGCAGCAGACAATCCGGAATCCCTTAAAGCCATTCTTGAGCTTATTCCTGAACAAAACAGATTGGATGCAGTGAAGGTTAAAAATAGATATGGTAATACGGTGTTGCATAAAGCAACAGATACCCCGGAATCTCTTAAAACCATTCTTGAACTTATTCCTGAACAAAACAGATTGGGTGCGGCTCAGGTTAAAAATAATAATGATAGTATGTTATTGCATGTTGCAGCAGAAAAACCGGAATCCTTGAAAACCATTCTTGGGCTCTACCCTGAACAAGGTAGATTGGATGCGGTTAAAGTTCAAAATAAATATGGTTATACGGTGTTGCATTATGCAGTAAGCAACCCGCAATCCCTTAAAACCATTTTTGAGCTTATTCCTGAACAAGATATATTGAATGCCGTTCAGGTTAAAAGTAAACAGGGTAAGACGGTGTTGGATAATGCAGTAGACAAACCGGAATCCTTTAAAATCATTCTGGAGCTTATTCATGAACAAAATAGATTGAATGTTGTTCAGGTGAAAAATAATGATGGTGGTACGGTGTTGCATTATGCAGCAAACAAGCCGGAATCTCTAAAAGCTATCCTTGAGCTTATTCCTGAACAATATAGATTGAATGCCGTTCAGGTTAAAAATTATTATGATGATACGGTGTTGTATAAAGCAGCAGGCGCCCCGGAATCTCTTAAAACCATTCTTAGACTCTACCCTGAACAAGATAGATTGAATGCGGTTAAGGTGGAACGTCATGATGGTAATACAGTGTTGCATGCTGCAGCAGACAACCCGAAATCCCTTAAAACCATTCTTGAGCTTATTCCTGAACAAGATAGATTGGATGCGGTTAAGATGCAAAATAGGCTGGGTTATACGGTGCTGCATAGGGCAGCAGGCAACCCTGAATCCCTTAAAACCATTCTTGGGTTTATTCCTGAACAAGATAGATTGGCCGTAGTTAAGGTTAAAACCATACTGGGTTATACGATGTTGGATAATGCAGCAAGCAAGCCAGAATCTCTTAAAGTCATCCATGAATTTATTCCTGCACTAGGTTTGAATACAGTTAAAAATGAAAAGCCGCCATCTATTAATAATTACAGCTTTTTTGTAAATACAAATTTACAAAAAAAGGGTAATGATGAGGATGAGTTTAAAAATAATTTCAATAACGACGCATTTTAAATACATTGGTTATGCAAGAGGTTTACTGATCTCAGACTTTTTCTTTGATGCTACAAAAAAAGTTAGGCCTATAAAGAGTAAAAACAAAGCTCCAACTGCATTGCAATAGATTGCAAAATGCAGATTATTATGTTGTTGGTAAAACAAGTTGGCTACTTCGATACCAATAGCACCAATGATCATGATACTTAAGCTGATTAATGCGGATGCGGTACCCTTACTTACAGAGGTTACAAAGAGACAGTATCGATTTAATGGCGCATTAATCACGCTAAGTGAGAAGAAGTAAATGATAATCCCTGGTATTAAATACAGGTAATTATTGCCATAGAAATAAGGGAGGAGAGCTGTTGTAGCAAGCCCTATAACCATGAGGACACAACCTATAAAAATAATTCTTTCGATTTTATATTTATAAGTTAATCGATGTAAGCACCAATTGCCTAATATAGTTGCTCCAAATATGGGTAGTTGCCAGAGACCATATTGAATGACACTTAATTTTGCTTCAGCAATGAGTATGATTGGCGCAAGAGCAATCCAGGCGATACATGGTATTCCCACCAGACCTTCTGCAATGGCGCTATAACAAAAGGCAGGATTAGATAACAGAGCCTTATAATTTTGGATTATTGATCTCAATGAAAAAGGAGCTTTGGCTATTAGCTGACCATCTGTTTTAATCTGACCTATTGGTTCAGGCATGAAACGCCATAATCCCCAATAGGCTAGAAGAGCGCCAAATGCTATAAAGACAAAAATTAAACGCCAGGAGGCATAATGAATGATAATAGCTCCCAAAAGAGGCCCCAATAGCGGAGCCAGTATTGCTGCGTTAGCCATAATAGCAATTAATCGAATGGCATCCATTTCTTCAAATATTTCTTGAATCGTCGCATAACCTATGACACCAATGAAACATAGTCCCATTCCCTGGAAGAATCGAGCGATTAAAAATTGATTCATGGAGTGTGAGCTTGCAATTAAAAGCGTAAACAGAAAGAATAAACAGGATCCTACTAACATCATCGGTCTTCTGCCGTAGGTATCTGATAGTGGGCCAAGTATGAATTGCAAACTGGCTCCGCCTAAAATATATACAGTAAGGGATGTAGCAACAACAGATTCTGCTGCGTTAAACGATTTAACAACATTAATCATGCCAGGCATGATCATGTCATTGGCAATGTAAGTAAGAAATTCATACAAGACTAAAAAGCTAGCAAAGATAATGGCTTGTCTGCGTGAGATTTTAATAAGTGGTTCAGACATAGCATTAACCCTGAATAAATTACTTCGAAAAGGCGGTCTATCAGTATATACTTTTGCTTCATGGTTTGGTAGAAAAATCTGATAAATCTTTTCATACAGGACAAAAAAACATCATGTATGAAGGATAAATTTATACAATAGTGGCTGTCACTTAAAGTTTGTTTACGGCAAGTCTGCCATTTGATAAGATTTGTTTACTTCGATAATCTGCTTCTAATGACCAAATCAGTATGCCCAAAGAAAAAGTCGTTATTATCATCCCTACTTACAATGAAGAAGATAATATTTCCAGTACAATTGATTTGATTCTTGAGGAAACTCGATTATTACCAGATTATCAGGTTGAAGTTCTTGTATTTGATAGTCACTCCACTGATTCTACAGCGCATATAGCTCGAGAATTAGCTTATACATCACACCGTGTACATTTCGCTGAAGAGCCACAGAAAACAGGCCTTGGTTCTGCGTATTTGCAAGCTATGCGAATTGCTATGGATAAATTACAGGCTGATGTGGTATTTGAGTTTGATGCAGATGGATCTCATCAACCTTGTTACATTGCACCGATGTTAGAATTACTTAAGCAACATGATGTCGTGGTTGGTAGTCGATATATTTCTGGAGGGAAGATTCCTTCTAACTGGGCGCTTCATCGTAAATTACTATCGGTAGGAGGCAATTGGATTGCTCGTCTTCTGTTAACCAGAAAATACAAAGATCTTACTTCTGGTTTAAGGGCAACACGTACTACTTTGCTAAGACAATTATTACCTTCAAGCTTCTTGTCTCCAAATTACGCTTATAAAATTGAACTATACTGGCTTTTGCATAAAGCGAAAGCCAAAATTGCTGAATTTCCTATCCAATTTGTTGATAGGGAAAAGGGGAAAAGCAAGTTACCTAAAAACAGTATGGCTGACACCTTGCGTGTCCTTTTTACGCTTCGCTTAAAAGAGTTACGACAATATATCACGATGTGTTGCGTAGGATCACTCGGAGCATTGATTCAGTTTAGCACATACAATTGGTTGCGGAGTTCGAATCATTCAGCTTTAGAATCTAGTCAAATCGCTATCAGTGCTGCTATTGTATCCAATTTTATATTTCATCATTCCATTACATTCAAACAGAAAGCGAATCTTCGCATGGCTAAGACAGAGACTCTTAGTCGTTTTTCACAATTTATTCTTTATTCTGTTTTTATGGTTTACTTCCAAAGTTTATGGGTTCATATTTTTGTTGATTACTTCGGACAAGGGGTTTTGAAGGAAAATATTATTCTAGCCTCCGGTCTTGGTGTCGGCTCCATTATCAACTATCTGTTTTATTCAAATGTTATTTGGTCTCAAAAACGGTCACACTTATTTTTTAAATCAAAAGACTCTGAAGAATCATAGTCGCGTTTAATTTTTAGCCAGAGACACCGAACCTTGTAACACGTCCTTGCTTGTAGAACCTAAGAACTTCTTTTATTACTGCATCGATAGGCATAAATTATTTGCTGGCCTTTGTCATCAAGAGCTGCTGGTATATTCAAAGGTTGACATTGATTAAAGTATTTTTGAACGCACGATACTCTATCAAAGGTATCAATATATAACACATCGCCAAGAGTATTCAGATCAGGGGACCAAAACTTATATTGATTTTGTACTGATCCACAATCGAATGTATAAATCGTTGGTTTATTTTTGAGAAAAAACAGCATGCGTGCTTCAAACCATCCTGGGGTTATTACTGTATCAGGGAGCCTTTCATTAGAGTGATTGAGTTGCTGTATCCATTGATAGTAGGCAAGTTTTTTTGAATATCCAAAACTAAAAAAGATAGTATTATTCAACAAAAAAATCACACTTGTAAGAACATAAAATACAATTAATAAATAGGTGGAATTGCGATAGGACCATGTTTGATAACAATAGCCCGCCAATATGCTGGCAGTGATCAAATATTGACTCAACCAATACCCTCTGATTGTGGCTCTACTGGCAACCAATAAATAAAAAAGAATAAATGTAATGCAAATAATGAGGCACAAATAAAATACAGGAGATTTTCTAGGTGCAGATTTGAATAAATACAAAGTGGGTGGAATTAATAAAAAGTTGATTGCGGGTAGAAAAATATTAAAAAAACTTTTGAATATACTCCCTATAGAATTAGAGGTATGTTGCATTTGATGTGTACTTAACTGGTAACGAATAGATATCCAATCGTGTTGAGCATTCCATACAATGACGGGACTGAAGACAATGATTGTTATGATTAATGCAAAATAAAAATGTACGGATTTAAAAAGTCGTCTATAGGGAGTTGCCCCTAAAAAAATAAGTAAGGCCAGTACCAGAACAATACCAGAATATTTGGATAAAAGCATAAGGCCTATACTAAGCCCAATATAATACAAATCTTGAGTACGATTGAACTGGATATACTTTATTGTAAAGTAAAGAGTTAACGCCCAAAAAAGAGTCAGTGGCGTGTCATAGGTTGTTTGATTGATTAAATCCAGAGTGACGAGTGGCGAAAACAACCAAACAATGACTGTGATATAACTGGCTTCTTTGTTAAGACATAGCCTGGCCGTTTTATAAATGATAAAACTGGTTAAGGCGGTTGAGACAATAGCAACAAAATTTAAAGCAAACAAGGAGTCACCAAATAATACAGTGGCGAACTTGATAAAATAAGCCACCATAGGCGAGCCATCATAATAAGAAAGGGCCAAATGCCTGCTCCAGTCCCAGTAATAATAACTATCCAGAGCAAGGAGGTGGATTGGAGCAATGAACAGAGCGAGTAAAAAATAAAGTGCGATATAGCGATTAAGATGAGAAAACATTCAGTGTTCCTAAATAAAGCAGTAGTCTGTTATCTGTTACTTTATTATCAGTTTTTATATAATACTTTCACTTTTGTCATTTATTAACAAAGATTTTATGAAATTATACTTTTTTGGCGATGATAATAATAAACCTAAATTAAATGAGCATTTAATCATTTACATACTCAGTTTACTAGATCCCAAATCCCGGTCTGCTGCTTCTTTAGTAAATAAAGAGTGGTGTCAGCTAGTCAAACTGACCCAAAAATACTTATCCATTTTACCAGTTATTCATAGAGTACCTATGTTTACTAATCTGGGACTTGATGTCTTGAAATTAAAATTAATGACTGGCGGCATGACGAACTCCAACTTTAGATTAAGAATCAAGAGCGCTCCTGAAAAATGGGTTATGCGGATTGCTGGAAAAGGATCGTCATCTTTTTTAACCAGACGGGATGAGGCTCATAATGCCAAACAAGCGGAGCAATTAGAGCTTAATGTTCCGATAGCATTTTTTGATCCGGAGGATGGTTTGCAAGTGACACGTTTTATCGAAGGAGTTCATGCTTTGGATGACAAAGCTTTGGCGCGAAAGGAGATTCTATACGAAGTAGCTGCCATGATGAGAAAACTTCATAAGTCTGAACCTTTTGATAATGACACCCATTTTTTTAAGCGAAATGAAGATCTTTTACATATATTAAAAGTTAAACAATTCAGTTTTCCCGGAGAAATAGATTTTATTGAACAACAAATGAAAAAATTAAAAGAGACTTTTTCTTCTTACCATATTGATCAATTTCCTTGCCATAACGATACAACACCACTTAATTTTATTTTGTCAGAAAATCCAGAAATCAGAGGATCCGAAAAGATACATCAAATTGATTGGGAATACTCCAGTAATAATGATTTTATTTGGGACTTGGTCTATTTTATGGTTGAGGCCAAACTAAATCGCGAACAACAACATATTCTGTTAAAAGCTTACTTTAATACGGAAGAACTTAATGAATCTCTTTTGGCGTGGATAGAGGTTTATAAACCTATTATTGAATGGTGGATAACGATTTGGTCTTGGACACAATTGGCAAATGAGGCCAATGCGGTTGATTTGAAATCTTATGAACAACTAGGATGTGAAAGGTATTATAGCACCTTGAATCATTTGAAGAGTGAAGAGTACTGTAAGGCTCAGGAAGTTATTGAGGCGGATACTTATAGCCTTGCTTTCTCGGGAAAGAGATCCTTTTAGAGTAGCGATTACTCTTTGAGTGCTACTCATGTGACTTATCAGTAGCTGATTCTGCTGTATCCTTGAAGTTATTATTTATCCGCTCCCTTACGGTCACGGCTCGGATATAGTCTCGGCTCAGATTATACTGGCGCAAAACCGAGCCGTGACCGTAAGGGAGCGGATAAAAAATAACCGTATATAAATAAGTTTGCGCTTATTTTTAAAACACAGCCGTGAATGTATTATCACGTTAGGTATAAGTGGCAGTTCAATTCAGGCCATTCTCTTAAGGAATTCTTGTAAATGTATTTTATCATGCTCTGCGCTTAAATAGCTTTTGAGCCGATCCATATTTTTGTCATAGTTCTCTTGGCTGATATTTCCACGTACCAGCTCAAATCGCAAATAGACACAATAGGTGTTGAGTACATCTGTTTCACAATAATCGCGAATTTCTTTTAATTCTCCTGCCAGGTATTGATCCCAAACCTTTGAACCACTCATTCCCATTTTTCCTGGGAAGCCAAGTATGGTTGAAATATCATCTAATGGAGCAAAGGCTTTATTTTGATATCCTGCAAGTACGTCCATTAGATCAATATGACGATAATGGAAACGACTTAGATAATTGTTCCACTTAAAGGTTTGTTGATTTTCTCCCGTTTCCCAGTAAGTTGGCGCACTAATTCTATGTAATAGCGAACGGTAATGAAGTACAGGAAGATCAAAGCCGCTTCCATTCCAGCTCACCAAAGTAGGTGTGTGTTTGTCTATTCCAGCAAAAAAACGGGTTATCAATTCCTTCTCATCAGAATCTTTCTCACCAAGAGACCATACTTTTATTTGAGCTCCATGACTAATTACTACTGAGATAGCACAGATTTTTTGTAAATAATGAGGTAAAAAATCATGCCCTACCTTCTCACGCCTTAAGGCAAACATCGCATGCGCAGTGTCTTCATCTGACAAGCCATCGAGTGCAAACAATTTTCGGCCTGATTCAATATCGGGGATTGTTTCAATATCAAAAACAAGTATTGTCATAGGAGTTTATTTTTCTGGTTAGTCCAATTTTTATATCATTATGTCGGTAGATTTAGGGAGTTTTGCTGATAGGCATGAGGCCATACATGGCTTTTCAATGGTTGCAAAACTTCCTGGATTTGTCGACATAATAACTTAGTTCCAAATTGATTCTATCATGTGAATGGAAAGAAGTAACTTTAAATAACGTAGATTCTATACAGCATATTTGTTAAAATTCATTTTAAGTTAACTATGTTGTGGCATTGAGACTTAATGCTATATCACGGATTTTTTATAATAAAATCATGAAGATTAAATTCGCTTTACTTTGCTCTATTATTTTTCTTACGGGCTGCGTCAGTAAACCTCCAGCGGACATTAATAATATTTGTAACATCTTTAAACAATACCCCAAGTGGTATGCGGATTCTAAAGATGTCGAGCGGCGTTGGAAGGTGCCAGTCCCAGTCCAAATGGCAATCATTCATCAAGAATCAAAATTTAATGCCAAAGCGAAACCCCCACGTACCAAATTGCTATGGATAATTCCATGGACAAGACCATCGACTGCTTATGGTTATACCCAAGCTTTGCGTTCAACATGGAATAATTATAAACGAACGAATGGGTGGTTATGGTCTTCGCGTGATGATTTTGGGGATGGAGTTGATTTCATCGGTTGGTATGCCAATCAGGCGAATATTAAAGCAGGTATTCCCCGATCCGATGCTTACTCGCTTTATTTAGCTTATCATGAAGGAATAGGCGGATATCAAAGAAAAACCTATTTACAAAAGCCGTGGTTGATTTCCGTGGCACGTAAGGTGAAGGCTAAATCGCAACTTTATGCTATGCAGCTCAATTCTTGTAAAGGTTCGTTAAAGTCACGTTCCTGGTGGTGAGGATGAACCGAAATCTTTGTATGGAGGGCCGGTCTGAAGCGAAGGAGGGTTGATGGTCATTTTACTTAATTTTTTCTTCTCAAAAAATACATATTTCCTGAAATATTCATAGAATATATAGGGCATAGAGACTATGCATGCCCAAAATTATTTGTCAACATACCCCAAATAATTATAAAATTTTGTAGTGCTAATATGTTACTATGTTTCAAAGTTTATAATGAATACGAATTGTTTAAGGAGTTTTGGATGCGATTAATGCTTTTAGGTGGACCGGGCGCTGGCAAAGGAACCCAAGCTTCACTTTTAATTAAACGTTATAAAATTCCTCAAATTTCGACAGGCGATATGTTGCGTGCTGCCATCGCAGAAGGGACTCCTTTAGGCTTGAGCGCAAAAAAAATTATGGAGTCGGGGGGATTAGTATCCGATGATATTATTATTAGTTTGGTCAAGGAAAGACTAGAAAATCCTGATTGCGATAGGGGGTTTCTGTTTGATGGATTTCCAAGAACTTTAGTTCAAGCTGAGGCTTTAAAGCAAGCAGGAATACATTTGGACCATGTGATAGAAATAGCTGTTGATGACGAGGAAATAATTGAGCGAATTAGTGGAAGGCGCATTCATCAGCCTTCAGGAAGGGTTTATCATGTTATTAATCATCCGCCGAAAAGTCCAGGAGTAGATGACCTGACAGGAGAGCCTTTGATTCAACGCGATGATGATAAAGAGGAAACGATACGTAAGCGTTTGCAAGTGTACCATAACCAAACAGCACCATTAGTACAATACTATAAGAAATGGGACGAATCTGGTGCTAAAGAGGCCCCCAAATTTCATACTATTAGCGGTACAGGTACAGTAGAGCAAATATTTGATAACATCATAACGATACTTGAGACTGAGGAGACCACATGCCTACCCAGACTATAACCAGTGCCGAATTTGAGTCATTGATTAATGACAATGAGATAGTATTCATTGATTTTTGGGCAGAGTGGTGTGCTCCTTGTAAACAGTTCTCAAAAGTGTATGAGCAAGTTTCCGATCAGTTTCCAGGTATCCAATTTGTTAAAGTGAATATTGAAGAGCAACAAGAACTGGCTGATTTTTTCGAGATCCGCTCCATACCTCATCTCATGGTTTTTAAAGACAGCATCGTTATTTATTCTGATGCTGGAAGTATACCCGAGTCTACTTTAAAAGAGTTGGCACAACAAGCACTGGATGCGGATGTTAGTGAAATACGAGCTCAGTTGGAGCAGGGGGATAAATAGAAATACTGGCCAGATAATCTGCCAGCTCTTTTTTGCTGGCATTATCCATGGTAAGACCCAACTTGGTGCGACGGTATAGTATATCATCGCAACTATTCGCCCATTCTTCTAAAACAAGGTAATCTACTTCAACTTGATAAAGGGTTGATCCGTATTTTTTACCCATTGCTTCCATATTGTTGCATTGGGAAAGAAAAATTTCAGTATAACAACCGTACGTATTGAGGTAACGATTCAATAATTCCTCATCCAACCAATGATACTTTTCTCTAGCATAATTAACGTACTGTGCAAAATTCATGTCAGCTAATGTGGCTCCAGGTAAGGGTGTGTGTTTTGTTTTGGATGCTGGAAGTTGAGGGAATAAGGGTGTTAGTTGATTGATAATTTCTTCCGCTAACTGCCTGTACGTGGTTATTTTTCCACCAAAAATTGTAATAATGGGAGCGGGTGAGTTATTAAATTCATAGGAATAATCACGGCTTAACACGTTCACTGTTTTATTCTCATCAGCCAGTAGAGGTCTTATACCACTCCAGGAATAGATTATATCTTCTTTATTTATTTTGAATTTAAAATAGGAGTTAACTGATTCAATCAGGTAATCAATCTCTTCTTCGCTGATCTGTACTTGATTAAGATCTCCAGTATAGTAAACATCGGTGGTTCCAACCATACTAAAGCCATGATAAGGGATCACAAAAATTACTCGTTGGTCATTATGTTGCAAAAAATAGGCATGTTTTCCTTCAAAGAGTTTAGGGACAATAATGTGACTGCCTTTAACCAGGGTGATTTTTTTCTGGATAGGTGTTTGAGTTAATTTGGCAATGGATTGAACCCAGGGACCTGCTGCATTAATAATGCTTTTGGAGTACATTTTATAACTCTTTCCTTTGGAAGGCTGGATAGTTAAATGCCATATATTATTAATAACCTCAGCCTGGATTACTTTGGCTTGCGTCCTTATGCTGGCACCATGATTTTTTGCTTGTATGGCATTGAGAATGGTTAAACGTGCATCATCTGTAGTGGCATCATAGAAAAGAAAACCTCGTTTTAACTCTTCTTTTAGGGGCATAAAATAATTGTTTTTATTATTTCTGCGGATCGATTTGGATTTCGGCAAATGATTTTTTCGGCTGAGATGATCATAAAAAAATAATCCCAATCTCAGTAACCAGGAAGGGCGCATGTGTTTTAAATAAGGTAAAACAAAGGATTGTGAATGGACTAAGTGGGGTGCTAAATTGAGGAGTGTTTGGCGTTCTTTAAGGGCTTTTTTTACCAAACCAAATTCATAATGCTCTAAATATCTTAAACCACCATGAATTAGCTTTGTGCTGCTTGATGAGGTTTTGGAAGCCAAGTCGTCCTGTTCGAAGAGTATCACGGAAAGTCCCCTTAATGCTGCGTCTGCAGCGCAGCCGCAGCCATTGATGCCTCCACCAATAATCGCAACATCAAAAACTTGATCCATGTTTTTCTCTCCGAAAAAAGATTACACTCAACGTAACTGTTAATTTTCTATCATCCCATAGAGATCCTTTGCAGGTACTCAGGATGACATGAGTAGTGACTACTTAATAATTATAATACAGAGGAAGCTAACAATAATGAACTATATACTAGCTATTGACCAGGGAACAAGTAGTACTCGTGCCATGATCTATACTCGTCAAGGTGAATTAATTGCCGGTAGTCAGTATCCTCTTACACAATATTACCCAAATCCAGGTTGGGTGGAACATGATCCTGAAGAAATATGGGAAAAAACTGTCAAGGCAATGAGAGATGTTGTATCACAAGTTCAAGGAAAATCAATTTTATGCTGTGGCATTACCAATCAACGAGAAACTACTGTCATTTGGAACAAGAAAACGGGTGAATGCCTGGCACCTGCTATTGTGTGGCAGGATAGACGCACGGAAGAGTTCTGTCTAACCCTGGCGGAATGTTCCTCAATGATACAAGAAAAAACAGGGCTGCTCCCTGATCCTTATTTTTCAGCAAGCAAATTAAACTGGTTATTAAAAAATAATCCTAAAGTGCAGTCATTACTTTGCAAAAGAGATTTGGCATTTGGGACAATTGATAGTTTTTTAATATGGCGCATGACCAAAGGTGAGAAACATTCTACTGATATAACCAATGCCTCAAGAACTATGATGTTTAACATTAATAATGAAAAATGGGATAAGGAATTACTTGAGCTTTTGTCCATTCCTGAATCGGTATTGCCGGAGGTTCATGCCAGTGATAATTATTTTGGGATGATTGATAAAGAATGGTTAGGTGTAGAAATTCCAATCACTGGTGTTGCAGGTGATCAACAAGCGGCTTTAATTGGGCAAGGCTGTTTTGATGGAGGAATGGTTAAAGCAACTTTTGGTACAGGTGGTTTTTTATTACTTAATACTGGAGATCAGCCAGTTCATTCAAAGCACAAATTATTGACTACTATTGCTTATAAAATTAAGGACAGAACGGTCTATGGTTTGGAAGGTAGTATTTATCATGCTGGTACCACTGTGAAATGGTTAAGAGATGAAATGAAATTAATATCTCATTCCAGCGAAACTGAATCGTTGGCCCAAAGCTTGGATAGTAATAATGGGGTATATCTGGTTTCATCTTTTACTGGATTAGGAGCACCCCATTGGTTATCCATATCGGGCTCTGCCATAATAGGGTTATCACGCTCAACGAACAGAGCACATTTTGCCAGAGCTGCATTGGAAGGAGTTTGTTATCAAACACGTGAGGTATTAACTTGTATGAGAGATGATAGTCAACTGGATTTGACTTTATTAAGAGCAGATGGAGGGATGGCAGTAAACCAATGGTTTCTTCAATTTCTTGCTGATCAGTGCCAATTAACAATTCAAAAACCCAAGGATATTGAAACGACTGCTAAAGGTGCAGCAATACTCGCTGCTATTGGCTATGGTTTGTTTGATTCCATTTCTGCAATAAATAAAATATGGGACGCCGAGTGTGAGTTTCGGCCTTTTAGAGAAAGAGAGGACGTGGACAAGGATTTTCGAGGTTGGTTGGAGGCGTTGGCAATGGTTAAATCAGGACAAAAGTAGAGCAGGAACATTTCACACAAAGTATAGTTTTAAAAATCAAAATAAACTAGAATAATCCGGCTCATATTTTATAATATAGAGCTCATTAACTACCAAAATCTTGAAGGGAAATTTGCATTTCAAGTTGCTTTCTGTCGAAGGTAAAGTTTTTATTAAATTATATCACAAAAGAAATCTTCAACGGTTTTCTCTTCAGAAATAGCATATACAAGAGGGTTCAGAGAAGTTTGTTTCCTCCTGATTGTTATTAGCTTGGTGTTTTAAAAGGATTTCCATCATTTCAATATCTTTTTTCTCTGTTGCAATAGAAGTTGGTGATTCTTGAGTTCTGTTTGCTTGCTTGATGTTAGCACCATTTTCGAGAAGAATAGCCATAACCTTGAGGTGTCTGTTTTTGGCAGCGATTAAAAGCGGGGTATCGCCGTTATTATCCGCTTGATTAATATTGGCACCTGCTTTAATCAAAGCTTCAACAGCCTTCATATGGCCGTTTTGGGCGGCAATCCAGAGAGGTGTCTGACCCCGTTTATTTTGATGTTTTGCATTGGCATGATTACTCAAGAGAAGTTCTACATGCTCATCATCTCCAACACTGCATGCAATAAAGAGGGCTGTATTGTGCTCCTCATAGGTTTGTACATTTGGTTTAGCACCTTGCTTGAAAAGATACTTTGAAGCATAAGGATTTCCCTCTCTAACAGAAAAATACAGCGCTTCATCCAAATTTTTATTTATATTTAATTTTCCATTATTTATTAATCTATTGCATTCCAGAAAATTAGCATGGGCGTTATTTTGTTGATATTTTTTAATATTAACAGACAATATTTTTTCTTTACCAGGGTTGTTTGGGTCAATCCTGTAAAGCATGGCTCTTATATTGTCGCTATTATAGTCACTTTTGTTAACATAGACAGATAATCCTGATCTTTCATCCATGTGTATATTGATTTTACCGAGAAGATGATCTTCTTTTACAGAAATAAAATTAGATGGAATCACATGAATATCAGGTTTTTTTCTGACAAGGCTATTCCGGTCAATAAACTTATGATCGAAGCAAACTGTCATTAATAAGCTGAGCTGAATCCCCTTCACACTGATATTTTGAATCAACTCGTTGTATTTAAATGCGTACACATAATTTTTGACAAAAGAAGATGGTAAAAGGGATTTTTCATAAAACATAAAACGTTTGTAGTGTTTTATTGTATTTGTTGAACTCATCGCATAGGCGCAATTCATTAAAAATACTGCTGTTTTAAGCTTATTATTCTTCAATAACGAAATTAAATTGAAATAATTTAATGCAAATATTAAATTGTTAAAATCATAAACATTATGGTGTTGTTTATTGCTGTCCGCAATTTGGTAAGCTTCCTTTGTCGCTTTAATTTTTTTCTCTAATTTCTCAGGACTTAATCTTGAATCGGGTTCATTTTTAAAATTTGAAAAGCTGCCTGGTATGATAACCATATTAGGGTATTTCTTGATTTTATCGGATATCTTCTGAAGACACTTTTTTTTATCACTGCTGCTAATGGATATTGGCGTAAAAAAATATTCATGCAGTACGACAAGAATAATGACATTGCTTCCAACTTGTTTTAATGCATTCATATTTATTTTTTCAAGGGCGTCCAAAACAAGTTCTAATTTACGATCAAGCTCAACCTGCTCGTAACTATCATCAGAAAAGTCGATACCCGCAATGTAAAACTGCTCTTGCTTCATGGGTGATTTCTTCGAACTCCTAGCCTGTTATAAGCGTGCACTATACAAAATCTATCACCAAAAGTCTTTATTACAAGAGTCGATCAGCTCTTCACAATCTTAGGATAAAGTTACTTTAAGAAATAAATCAAATTTTATGTCATCTTTTGTTGTATTAATCTGGCACATAGTATAGATAAAATTTTCTGGCATTGCCCGTATTATGGTTTTCCCTAACACGGGCTACTTTGAAAAGTTATGTTTTTTATTTTACATCACGAATTTTTTCACCAGTATATAACTGACGTGGTCTACCAATACGTGATTTAGTGGCAACCATTTCCATCCAGTGGCTCATCCATCCAACAGTGCGGGCCAGAGCAAATACCACGGTGAACATATTAGTTGGTATTCCGATAGCACTTAAGGTAAGCCCAGAGTAAAAATCTACGTTGGGGTAGAGTTTTTTCTCGATGAAATACTCATCTTCTAAAGCGATACGCTCAAGCTCCATTGCCAGTTTGAACAAGGGTGCTTCTTTTGCCCCCACTGCTTCTAACACATCATAGCAGGTTTTGCGCATTACTTTGGCTCTTGGGTCATAGCTTTTATAAACTCTGTGGCCAAAGCCCATTAAGCGGAATGGGTCGTTTTTATCTTTGGCTCGTTTAATATAATGATCGATACGGCTTACATCACCTATCTCCTTCAACATATTTAAACAAGCTTCATTGGCTCCACCATGAGCAGGGCCCCATAAGGCTCCAATGCCAGCGGAAATACAGGCAAAGGGGTTAGCCCCGGTAGAGCCAGCCAAGCGAACGGTTGATGTAGAAGCATTTTGTTCATGATCAGCATGGAGAATAAAGATGGTATCCATAGCCTTTACTAACACAGGATCTGGAGTTGTATCTTCAGAAGGAACGCCAAACATCATGTGAAGGAAGTTTTCTGCATAAGACATTTTATTTTTTGGATACATATAAGGCATGCCAATAGAGTATTTATAGCTCATTGCAGCCAAAGTAGGCATTTTAGCGACCAATCGGATTGCTGAAATAAAACGGTCTTGTGCATTATTCAAATCCATTGATTCATGATAAAAAGCGGATAAGGCACCCACTATTCCAACCATGATAGCCATTGGATGAGCATCACGTCTGAATCCATTCAGGAATTGATACATTTGTTGATGAACCATAGTATGGTTGTTAATTAAATTAACAAAAGATTTCTTCTCTTCTTTATTTGGTAATTCGCCATTAAGCAATAAATAACTGACGTCAAGAAAGTCCTTATTTTCTGCTAGTTGCTCTATAGGATAGCCCCTATATAACAAAATGCCTTTGTCGCCATCAATATAGGTGATTTTAGATTCACAGGAGGCAGTTGATAAAAAACCTTGATCAAAGGTAAAGACGCCATGTGAACCAAGCTGGGTAATATCAATTACATCATTACCTAAGGTAGGAGTATAGATTGGTAAATCAATCTCCTCTTGCCCTTTGATGCTGAGTTTCGCTGTCTTTTGAGTCATTGCTTCTCCCGATAATTTATATGCCATAGGCATTCTTACTTGCACTAGTGCGCGGAACTATATAAAAATGACAACATACAGTCAAATTAAACATAATTTTGGTCATAAAAAATGCTAGCTCGGGATTTAAACACCCAAGATAATTTAGTCATTCTAAATCACATACATTGAGTATATATTATGGTTTAGAAATTTGAGGGAGAATAGAAAAAAAAATGATAACTCCAGCGGAATTACCCATTAACCATCGTGGTGCAGTATATCACCTTGATTTAAGAACAGAAGAGATAGCAGACGTTATTATTACGGTTGGAGATCCGGCTCGTGTGAGTCAGGTCAGTCGATTTTTTGATAAGATTGAGGTGCAACGTTCTCATCGGGAATTTGTTACACATACAGGATACTTGGACTCCAAAAGACTTACTGTACTTTCAACTGGTATTGGCATGCCCAATATAGATATTGTAATGAATGAACTTGATGCTTTGGCAAATATTGATTTGTCGACTCGAACAGTGAATGCTAACAAAAAAAGATTAACAATCATTCGATTAGGTACCACCGGTGGTTTGACTGAAGAGTGTTTGCCTGGAGATATAGCAATTAGTCGATACGCAATTGGATTCGATAGCTTGATTGATTATTATCAGTATGAACCTACTCGAGCACTTCAAGTGATTAAAGAAGAGTTATCACAGCATCTAAATGGAGAGAGTGGTCCATTTTATATTTCTGAATCTTGCCCTAAATTGGCTGAACAGTTTAATTTTTTGGGCCATACCGGAATTACTGCTACTTGTGGTGGTTTTTATGGACCACAGGGACGTCAATTAAGATTGCCGCTTCGTTACCCAAATCTAATTAGTCAGTTGGGAAAATTTCGTGCTAATAATTATTCGATAATTAATCTTGAAATGGAAACTGCTGCTATTTATGCACTTGGCAATATGCTTGGACATAGATGCTTGTCCTTAAGCGTGGTACTTGCAAATAGAATACATGGAAGTTTTGTCGCCGATGTAAAATCTTGTTTGGATTCCTTTATTACCAAATCACTCGCAAACATTATAAACATCCTCGAACCTTCTGAAGCGTAAGATGATTTAATTAAGACGTCCAGTGTGGTATCCTTTTGTATTAAATTAATCGTAATTTATTGTCTAAAGGATACATCCAAATCATGGTATATCTAGCTAAAGAAGTCTTACCAGTCAATATTGAAGACGAATTGAAGCAATCCTATTTGGATTACGCTATGAGTGTCATTGTAGGTAGAGCATTGCCTGATGTGCGTGATGGCTTAAAGCCAGTACATAGGCGAGTTCTTTTTGCAATGAGTGAGCTGGGTAATGACTGGAATAAACCTTATAAAAAGTCTGCTCGTGTAGTAGGGGATGTAATCGGTAAATACCATCCTCATGGCGATACAGCGGTTTATGATACTATTGTTCGTATGGCGCAGCCCTTTTCTATGCGCTACCTCTTGATTGATGGTCAAGGAAATTTCGGTTCTGTGGATGGAGATGCCCCTGCAGCCATGCGTTATACCGAAGTGCGAATGTCCAAAGTGGCTCATGCATTATTAGCTGATCTGGAGAAGGAAACAGTTGATTTCACTCCTAATTATGATGAAACTGAATTTGCACCAGTTGTATTACCATCACGAACTCCCAATTTATTAGTTAATGGTTCATCAGGTATTGCAGTGGGAATGGCGACTAATATCCCGCCACACAACCTTACTGAAGTGATTAATGCCTGTATTGCTTTGGTTGATGAGCCTGAAACCAGTCTTGAAGATATAATGGAAATTATTCCTGGTCCTGATTTTCCAACAGCAGCAATAATTAATGGACGCGCTGGAATCATCGAAGGGTATCGGACTGGAAAAGGACGAGTGGTTATCAGAGCACGGACTGATATAGAAACTGAAGAAAGTTCAGGGCGCCAATCTATTATTATTCAGGAGTTACCTTATCAGGTTAATAAAGCGCGTTTGATTGAACGCATCGCTGAATTGGTGAGAGACAAAAAAATTGAAGGAATTTCTGGTCTGAGAGATGAGTCGGACAAACAGGGAATGCGAGTTGTCATTGAGTTAAAGCGCAATGAGGTAGCAGATGTCATATTAAATAATTTATATGCCCATACTCAAATGCAAAATGTATTTGGGATTAATATGGTCGCGCTGGTTGATGGCCAACCACGTACTTTAAATCTAAAACAAATACTTGAATATTTTATTAAACATCGAAGAGAAGTTGTTACTAGACGAACAATATTTGAATTGAAAAAAGCCAGAAATCGTGCTCATTTGCTCGAAGGCTTGGGAATTGCTCTGGCTAATATCGATGAAATGATTGCATTAATTAAAAAATCACCGACACCCCAGGATGCAAAAGAAGCTTTATTAGATAAAATATGGCAACCGGGTTTGGTAAAGGCTATGTTGGAAAAAGCCGGATCAAATGCGTCAAGACCAGATGATTTAACTGAAGAATATGGTTTGCATGAGAATGGATATAAATTGTCTGCTGCCCAAGCTCAGGCAATACTTGAATTAAGATTGCACCGATTAACTGCTCTTGAACAAGATAAAATAATTAGCGAATTTGAAGAGTTATTGAATGCAATCAAAGAGTTACTTGATATACTGGCTTCTCCGGAAAGACTCATGCAAGTGATTCGTGATGAATTGATTGAAATCAAGACTCAGTTCGGTGATGAACGACGCACTGAAATTACAGCATCACAAGAAGATTTGACTATTGAAGATTTAATTACCGAAGAAGACGTAGTTGTGACTTTATCTCATCAAGGTTATGTGAAATATCAACCAATTACAGCTTATCAGGCTCAGCGTCGAGGCGGGAAAGGAAAACTGGCGACGCATGTGAAAGACGAAGATTTTGTTGAACGTTTGGTGATTACCAGTACACACGATACATTATTGTGCTTTTCTAACCATGGTAAATTGTATTGGCTGAAAGCCTATCAATTACCCCTGGCAAGTCGTACTTCCAGAGGAAGACCTATAATCAACATTCTTCCATTAGCAGAAGGTGAAGAGATAAATGCTATGCTTCCTGTGCGTGAGTATAAGGAAGGTACGTATGTATTCATGGCTACCAAGAATGGAACGGTTAAAAAAGTACCTTTAAATGCGTTCAGCAGGCCAAGGTCAAATGGAATTATTGCAGTTGATCTGGATGATGACGATAGTCTTGTAGGAGTCGGAATTACCGATGGTACCAGAGACATTATGTTGTTTACTGATGCAGGAAAAGTCATTCGTTTTGATGAAAATAAAGTGCGGCCAATGGGACGAACAGCTCGAGGCGTTCGCGGAATTAGAATTGAAAAAGATCAGGCAGTTAAATCTCTCGTGGTAGTAGACCCTAATGGTGGAACTATTTTAACAGCAACTGAAAATGGCTATGGCAAGAGAACTCATATCGATGAATATCGAGTTTCAGGCAGAGGTGGACAAGGAGTTATTTCTATTCAGGTTACTGAACGAAATGGTAAAGTTATCCGTTCCTTGCAGGTAACAGATAATGATGAAGCGATGTTAATTACAGATAAAGGAACCTTGGTACGTTTCAAAGTCAATGAGTTGTCTGTGATAGGCAGAAATACACAAGGTGTTCGCTTAATTAATGTCAGTTCTGGCGAGACCGTTGTAGGAATGCAAAAGATTGAGGATCTTGGAGAAGATTTGGAGGATTCAGAAAATTCAGCATTAGAAATTGAAGACAGTAGTGATGAAAGCCAGGGTTTATAATTTTGGTGCCGGCCCTGCTATGCTTCCTGAAGTGATATTAAAGGAAGCGCAAGAGGAGTTTCTTAATTGGCACGGTACTGGTATGTCCATTCTTGAAATAGGACATAGAACATCTGAAGTCATTAATCTTTTAAGTACTGCAGAACAATCACTAAGAGAACTGCTAAACATTCCAAAAAATTACCATGTATTATTTTTAGGAGGGGCTGCTCGTACTCAATTTGCAATGGTTCCTATGAATTTGTTACAACCAGAAAATGAGGCCGCTTATATAGTGACAGGAATCTGGTCTCAGATGGCTTATCATGAAGCAAATCTGGTGAAAAGGGCCTACTGTCTTGCCAATGAAGAGCAAGGTGGCTTTGTATCTGTTCCTGATCCACAAAATTGGATATTCAAAAACAATACATCTTATGTTTATTTCACGCCAAATGAAACAGTGAATGGAGTCCGATTTCCTTATGTTCCCAAAACCGGTGAAGTGCCGTTAGTTGCTGATATGACCTCATGTTTGCTGAGTGAGCCAATAAATATTAAACAGTATGGTTTGATTTTTGCGGGTGCACAGAAAAACATTGCTAATGCTGGTTTAACCGTTGCTATAATTAACGAAGCTTTGTTAAAAAAATGTCCTAAGCCAATGGTTCCTACCATGATGAATTATGAAACTCATGCGAAACATCATTCATTATATGCCACTCCACCAGTATTCAATTGCTACTTGGCAGCCAAAATGTTTGATTGGATTAAGACTCAAGGTGGTGTAGAGGGACTATTTCGGCAGAATTGTCTGAAAGCTGCGAAGTTATATCAATATCTTGATTCCACCGATTTTTATTTGACTCCCGTCTCAAGAGAAGCTCGCTCAATTATGAATATTTGCTTTTCTCTTCATAATACTGATTTGGAAGAGAAGTTTTTAAATAGGGCTAATGAACGTGGGTTATGTGCATTAAAAGGCCATCGTTTTGTAGGAGGTCTGCGCGCCAGCTTATATAATGCCATGCCCATGTCTGGAGTGAATGCTCTCATTGAGTTTATGTCTGAATTTGCTAAGGAAAATGGTTAGTGAGCAAGCTTAATTTTATTAGTAAACCTGTTAAATCTCTAGAAGGCGAAATAGTGGTTCCTGGAGATAAATCTATTTCTCATCGTTCTGTTATCTTCGGTTCAATTGCTGTTGGAACTTCAGTGATTGATGGATTTTTAGAGGGTGAAGATTGCATGGCAACACTAAAAGCATTTCAATCGATGGGTGTTGCAATCGAGGGACCTGATAAACAACGTCTTGTTATTCATGGAGTTGGAAAGTATGGATTAAAACAACCCAAAAGCATTATTGATTGTGGTAATTCAGGTACCAGTATACGTTTATTAGCGGGTTTGCTGGCGGCGCAGAAATTTGATAGTCAATTAACTGGAGATGAAAGTCTGCTTAAGAGACCTATGCTTCGGATTAGTCGACCTCTAAGTCAAATGGGTTCCGATATAACCACTCAGGAGGGTAAACCACCAATTACAATAAAAGGTGGAAGGACGTTACAGGGTATACATTATGTCATGCCAGAGGCTAGTGCACAGGTAAAATCTTGCCTGTTATTAGCAGGTATGTACGCTGAAGGACAAACAAAAATCACTGAGCATGCTGTAAGTCGTGATCATACAGAGAGAATGCTAAAAACTTTTTCTTACCCGGTTCAGATATTGGATGATTCTATAGTTATTGATGGGCATGGGGAATGCCATGGAACTCATCTTAATATTCCAGGGGATATTTCGTCTGCTGCTTTTTTTATTGTTGCAGCATCTATAACCCCAGGCTCAGATGTTTTAATTCGCAATGTAGGTGTCAATCCTACACGGACTGGAATTATCCATATTTTAACTGAAATGGGTGCCGATATTACTGTTTTGAATCAGAGGACTTATGGAGAAGAATTAGTTGCGGATTTGCAAGTTAAATATTCACAATTAAAAGGGATTAATATCCCTGCTTTTATGGTGCCATTAGCCATTGATGAGTTTCCTGTTATTTTTATTGCAGCGGCCTGCGCTAAAGGACAAACTACACTTCATGGAGCTAAGGAGCTTCGGCTGAAGGAAAGTGATCGTATTGGTGCAATGGTGGATGGATTAAATCGATTAGGTATTCATGCGGAAGGCTTTGAGGATGGAATATTTATCGAGGGTGGTCATATACATGGTGGTGAAGTGGATAGTCGAGGAGATCATAGGATTGCCATGTCATTTGCCATTGCTGGAGCCATAGCCAGTGCTCCTATAACTATCCGAAATTGTACGAATGTTGCAACATCATTTCCTTCCTTTGCAAGTACTGCCAATAGGCTTCGTTTTCAGATAGAGGAATTTAGCTGATGGTTTTTAATAAAAAAATTCCTGTTATTACATTGGATGGTCCAAGCGGAACAGGGAAGGGAACAATTTGCCATTTGGTGGCAAAGAAATTACATTGGAATATGCTTGATAGTGGTGCGATTTATCGTGTTCTCGCTCATGCTGCCCGTAAAAACGGCATAAAACCCGATCAAATCAATCAACTCACTGATTTGGCTCTGTCTTTGAATTTACGTTTTGAATCGTCTCCAGATAATGAAACAAAAGTAATACTTGATAACGAAAATATAAGTCAGCAAATTCGTAGTGAACAGTGTGGCCAAGATGCTTCACTCATTGCAGCAATTCCAGAAGTAAGGGGAGCATTGCTCGAACGTCAGAGAGATTTTGCTCAATTTCCTGGATTGGTTACTGATGGTAGAGATATGGGTACAGTGGTCTTTCCAAATGCGATTTTGAAGGTATATTTGTATGCAAGTGCAGAAGAAAGAGCAAATAGACGATATTTACAGTTGAAAGATAATGGAATTAATGTTAGCCTCGCCCAGGTTGTTGAAGAACTGGCTAAACGTGATGCAAGGGATACGGCTCGTACACATGCTCCATTGAAACCAGCTGAGGATGCCGTCTTGATCGATACAACTGGACTAACAATTGTACAAGTGTTCAATAATGTATTAAAATTAATTGATGAACGTTTGAATAATTTATAGTTCTAATTGGGGGGAAGGTGAGTGGAACTCATTCTTCCATTTTTTTACTAAAGAGTTTATTAACATGTCTGAAAGTTTCAAAGAATTATTTGAGCAAAGTATTGCCGGAGCTCAATTTTATCCTGGTGCCATTATTACTGCTAAGGTTATTGATATAGATGATGATTTTGTTACCCTAAATGCAGGATTAAAATCAGAAGGTATTGTTGCTGTAGAAGAATTCTACGATAAAAATGGCGAACTGGAAGTGAAAGTAGGTGATACTGTCGAAGTGGCCCTGGATTCAGTAGAAGATGGTCACGGCGAAACGCTCCTTTCAAGAGAAAAAGCCAAGCGTCAGGAAGCATGGCGTAAATTGTCAAAATGTCACGAGAATAATGAAACAGTGACTGGTTTGATTTCTGGTAAAGTCAAAGGCGGTTTCACTGTAGAAATTGGCTCTATAAGAGCGTTTTTACCAGGTTCTCTGGTTGATGTTAGACCAGTTAGAGATCCTTCTTATCTCGAAGGTAAAGAACTTGAATTTAAAGTCATCAAGATGGACTTGAAACGTAACAATATTGTTGTTTCTCGGCGTGCGGTTGTTGAAGAAGAAAGCAGCGCTGACAGACAGGCACTCCTGGAATCATTGCATGATGGTCAAGAACTTCATGGTATTGTTAAAAATCTTACCGATTATGGCGCCTTCATTGATCTTGGTGGTATAGATGGTCTGTTACATATCACTGACATTTCCTGGAAACGAGTTAAACATCCGAGCGAACTGCTATCAGTAGGTCAAGATGTAAAAGTTAAAGTGTTAAGCTTTGATAGTGAAAGGAATCGAGTTTCTTTAGGAATGAAGCAGTTAGGAAATGATCCCTGGGTTGATTTGGTAGAGCGTTATCCAATAGGAAAGAGACTACAAGGTAAAGTAACCAACATTACTGACTATGGTTGTTTTGTAGAAATCGAAGAGGGTGTAGAAGGGTTAGTACACATGTCAGAAATGGATTGGACTAATAAAAATGTTCATCCAAGCAAAGTGGTTTCTTTAGGAGATGTTGTTGACGTTATGGTTCTTGAAATTGATGAAGAACGACGTCGCATTTCTTTAGGCATGAAACAATGTGTGGGTAATCCTTGGCAGCAATTCGCATCAACTCATAATAAAGGTGAAAAGGTTCAAGGCAAAATTCGCTCTATTACTGATTTTGGAATCTTTATAGGTCTTGATGGTGATATAGATGGATTGGTTCATTTATCTGATATTTCCTGGACTATAGCTGGTGAGGAAGCGGTAAAACAGTTTAAGAAAGGCCAAGAACTGGAAGCTGTCATTTTAGCAATTGATCCAGAAAGAGAACGCATTTCTCTTGGTTTGAAGCAACTGGAAGGTGATAGTTTCGCAAGCTTTTCTGAAACTTACACTAAAGGTTCGATTGTTAAAGGCACTGTCACCGCAGTAGAGGCTAAAACCGTAACTGTTGCATTAGCAGAAGACGTTTTTGGAACAATTCGTGTTGGTGAACTGTCTGATGAGCGTGTTGATGATGCTACCACTGTTGTAAAAGTTGGTGATGAAGTGGAAGCAAAAATCACTAATGTAGACAGAAAAAATCGCACCATTTCGCTTTCTGTTAAAGCCAAAGATGCTCAGGATGAAGCAGATGCAATTAAAAAATACTCTAGAACTGAAGCTGCTTCAACTACTCTAGGGGATCTATTAAAAGAGAAAATGGCTAGTAAAGAGGGTGAATAGCCTTTTAAATTCAAAGATAAAAAAAGCGTAGATAACTCTACGCTTTTTTATTTTGAGAAACAGATTATGGTATGATGAGTTTTTTAGTTTAAGGATAAAAGGAATACTCGATGCGCATATTGATGCTGGTAACTTATCTATTACTTATTATTATTGGTGTTAGTTTTGCTGCTCTAAACGCCTCCTCAGTTCAAGTTAATTTCTATTTCAAAACGGTATCTATGCCTATATCTGTCCTTATGACAATTATGCTTGGTGTTGGAGTCTTTATTGGCTTTGTTCTCTTTATTGCACGATATTGGCGTTTAAAAATTGAATGTCGTAAAATGAAAAGCCAATTAAAACTAACTGAAAAAGAAATAAAAAATCTACGTTCAATACCTTTACAAGATCAACATTAATTTAATTATTATTTGGGATACTCGGTATGCAGAGAGGAAAATTAATAAATGATTAATTTATGGCCACTATTGTTGCCTGCTGCCGCGTGGTCTGGATGGTGGATGGCAAGTCGCAATAACTCTAATAAGGACGCTCATGTTCATAATCGGTTATCGCGAGAATATGTAGTTGGACTTAATTATTTATTGAATGAGCAATCTGATAAAGCGGTTGATGTATTTATCAAACTTTTAGAAGTGGATAGTGATACAGTAGAAACACATCTGGCATTGGGTAGCTTATTTAGACGTAGAGGCGAAGTAGACAGAGCTATTCGTATTCATCAAAATTTAATTGCCAGGCCACAATTAAGCATCCAGCAACGCAAAGAAGCACTGATGGCTCTAGGGCAAGATTATATGAGTGCTGGAGTTTTTGATCGGGCTGAGCGCATATTTCTTGAGGTTGTCGAGCTAGGTGGGAGCCGAGATACAAACAGTCTTCAAGGATTATTGGCAATTTACCAACAGGAAAAAGCTTGGGAAAAGGCTTTAGATATTATTAAAAAATTGGAAATTTCTACTGGAGCCAGTTTTCATAATCAGGCAGCTCATTATTACTGTGAAATGGCTAATCAAGCTCTTAAAGTCAATGCTATAGACAGAGCAATTTATTGTATCAAACAAGCAATGAATGTCGATCCTGAATCAGTACGAGCCAGTTTGATGAATGCAACAATAGAAATTAAAGAGGGTCGTTATAAACAAGCGATTCGGTCTTTAAAGCGCGTGCCGCAACAAGATGCGGAATTTTTAACTGAAATTATAGAACCATTGGTTTTTTGTCATAAAGAACTGGATTCAATGCCGGATTGCATTCATTATCTTGAACAGACTTTAGTAAAACACCCCAGAGCTTCAGTGATTTTCGTTATTGCTGATTATCTGCGACAAAATAAGGGAATGGATGTTGCAATTGACTTTGTAGCTGATAATTTAAGCAAACATCCGTCAATAAGAGGATTAAATCGCTTGATATATTGGCATCTCGAATCAGCTCATGGGAAAGTACGTGAAAAACTACAAATGCTTTATGATATTACTAGTAAATTTTTAGACAATAAGCCCATATATCGATGTGGGCACTGTGGTTTTGGTGGTAAACATTTACATTGGCATTGCCCAAGTTGTAAACAGTGGGGTAGAATGAAGCCTATTCATGGGTTGGAAGGGGATTAGCCCAAGACATGCTATCACAAAGTTAATGAAAAGTTGCATATTATTAGTTTGGTATCGTAATTGAATTGTGTCGTTGTGATCCAAGTGAAGCAACCAGTTGAAAGATTTGAGCGCGATTCAATCTGGCTCGCTTTTTAGTGGTTATTATGACAGTTTACTTTCTAATAAATTCATTGCAACCCTATGTTTTTATAAAAATTATTTCTTAACTTCATTGTGTTCAGTCTTAGGTGTAGCTAAACAATTTATATACTAATTATGAGATTATAATGCAATTTATCGACTTAAAAACACAATATTCTTTAATTGAGAAGGACATTCTAAGCAGCATTAAACGGGTATTAAATCACGGGCAATATATTATGGGCCCTGAAATTGCAGAACTGGAAAAACAATTGGCTTCTTTTATTGGCGTCAAACATGCGATTGTGAACTCAAGTGGAACTGATGCTTTATTAATGGCATTAATGGCATTGGAAATTCAGCCAGGGGACGAAGTGATTACTAGTCCTTTCAGTTTTTTTGCAACAGCTGAAGTAATCAGTCTTTGCCATGCAGTACCTGTTTTTGTTGATATTGATCCTTTAAGTTATAATTTAAACCCGGAACAATTAGAAAAAGCGATCACAAAGAAAACAAAGGCTATTATGCCAGTTGATTTATACGGGCAATGTGCCGATTACGATGCCATTAATGCTATCGCAGAAAGATACGGTATTCCGGTTATTGAGGATGCGGCTCAGAGTTTTGGGGCAACTTATAAAGGCAAATATTCTTGTTCCTTATCTACTATCGGTTGTACTAGTTTTTTCCCTTCAAAACCTTTAGGAGGTTATGGAGATTCAGGTGCTTGCTTTACCAATGATGATGCCTTGGCTAAGAAATTAGTTGAAATTAGAATTCACGGTCAAAATGCACGTTATTGCCATAAGCGAGTAGGAATTAATGGCCGAATGGATACTATTCAAGCAGCTGTTCTGCTTGAGAAATTAAAAATTTTTTCTAATGAAATTTTAATGAGGCAAAGAGTAGCTGAGCGTTACGATGAAATGCTTTCAAGCTTGGTAAAAACCCCGTATGTACATAAATTCAACAATAGTGTTTATGCTCAGTATACAATTGAAGTAGATAACAGAAACGTATTCGAGAAGTCAATGCAGGCATCAGGAATACCTACTGCTGTACATTATCCAGTTGCCATGCATCAGCAGCAAGCGCTCAATTATTTGAATTATAAACTTGGAGATTTTCCAAACTCTGAAAATGCTAGTCAGCGTGTGATTAGTTTGCCTATGCATCCTTATTTACAAGAGGAAGAGCAAGTGAAAATAGTTGTCGCAGTTAGAAATGCTTTGCTATTGATAAATGAAGAGGCTGTAGCTTAAATGACACCTAAATTAATTGTTGCGTTGGATTTTGATAATCAGGATAGTGCATTACAATTGATAGATAAACTCGATCCGTTGCAGTGTGCTTTAAAGGTTGGAAGTGAACTTTTTACTCTCTTAGGCCCTCAGTTTATAAGACAGCTGGTAGGCAAACAATTTAAAGTATTTTTGGATTTAAAATTTCATGATATTCCTAATACCGTAGCAAAAGCCTGTCATTCAGCAGCCGAGCTAGGAGTATGGATGATTAATGTTCATGCTTTAGGAGGCTTGAAGATGCTACAAGCAGCAAAAAAATCTTTAGAGTCTTATGGCCAAGATAAACCTTTGTTGATTGCAGTGACTGTATTGACTAGTTTTGAAGAAGGCGAACTGGCCAGCATTGGTATTAGTCACTCATTACTTGATGAAGTAAAGAATTTGGCTCAGCTTGCCAGGGATGCTGGGCTTGATGGTATAGTCAGTTCTGCTCATGAAGTAGAAACCATAAAACAGGTGTGCGGTAATAGTTTTATTACTGTGACTCCTGGAATACGATTGCCAAATAACCTAAAAGATGATCAATCGCGCGTCATGACCCCACAACAGGCCATTAAAGCAGGAAGTGATTTTTTAGTTATTGGAAGACCAATTACACAAGCGGCTAATCCCTCCGAAGTTGTTTCTGCCATTCTTGGTGATATTTATTGATCATATATTAATTAAAAGAGACATATGGTATAATTTTTGTCAAATATTAATAAGTTATACCATTTCTATTCAATTCTATAAAAATTTATGATAATTGTTATAAAGAAGATTGATAAATATTTAAATAAAATCCAATTTATTTCAGATATTTATCTTATGGACTACCAGGCGTAAGGATTTACTGATGACCCCTCAGCACGTCATAAGTCAGCTGCTGGAATCTGACACAAAATACCCTCAGAATTTAGATTTATTAAAAAAAATCATCATAACAGCTTATTTAGGACGTCTTGGAATAAATGGGTTACCCCCAGATAATAAGATTTCTCTAGGCAATTACTTATTTGATAACGAACGAATGATTTTTGATTTTACTCGATTGAGTGACGCGAAAAGATCTTTGTTCATCGAATGGCTACTCGCACCTCATCAAAAAGATAAAGAACATGGTTTCCTAAGTGGTGTATATGTCAATGACTACAGAGGTTTTACTGCGGAAGTGGAATTAAGCTGGTGGGGTATACTAAAAAATTGGTTGTTTAATAATAAATCGGAACATTGGAAGATAACAGATTTGGGACTTTCACTCCATTACCAGCTGACAGGGATTGAAATGTGTCATGGGAAACAAGGTATTTTAATAGGTTTTAACCAATTTTTGGTTCCGCCTTCAGGTAGTAAATATAAAGATCCCAATGACTCACAAAAAGAACCACTGGGTAACACTAAAAGAGTATTTATTACTGATAAATTGGTTGATGAATTAGTTGACCTTAATTATAAAAGTCTTAATTTTGAGTCTGTGTGTAAAAGTGCGCATCCCCAATCAATTGATGTAGTAAATCCTGCCGCACGTCATAAAGAAATGTATGGCTATAGGAGAATGCAGCGTTTTACAGGTTTGAAACCTTGGTATATCAGGCTTTGGAGATGGATATCTAATCTATTTGCCGGTAACGCGGATGAGGTGAAAAAGCCAAGAGCATCCGAAGACAAATTAGAATTACTTTACAAGACTAAAACCGTCAAAATTTATCAACGCTCCAAATCAAAAGAGATTTTAGTTACGGAAAGGCGTCCTGATATTACCAATTTGGTTCTTTGTGGTGGTGGTGCCAAAATTTTTGCTCATGTCGGAGTTTGGAAGGCTTTAAACGAAGCAGGAATCAAACCTACAAAATTTGCTGGAAGTTCTGCAGGCGCTATCATGGCATTGATGTGCTATTTAGGATATACCGCAGATGAAATTACAGAACTTTTTAAACATTTTAAGCAGGAGCATTTAGTACAGTTTGATATAGACAGAAATGGATTATCAGATGCGCATTCACTAAAAACAGCACTTGATTATGCTATTGCTAATAAAGTAAATCAAATTGTAGATAAATATAAAATTCCATATCCTAAAGGAAAAATTACCTTTAGCACTTTGGAGTCATTGAGACTACAGTTTCCTGATTGTGGCATTGGTAAGGAATTAATTGTTACGGCAACAAATAAACGGTCAGGGAAAACCATTTATTTGTCACTGGCACGTCATCCACTAATGGAGGTTAGTGAAGCAGTTAAAATATCCGCCAGTTTCCCGGTTTTGTATAGAGATACGCTTTTAGATGGTGAAGAACATAACGATGGAGGAATATTAAGTAATTTTCCAACAGAAGTTTTTTTTGATGATCATTCCACTTTTCTTGAGTCCGAATTTGGTAATAATTTAAAAGTATTGGCAGTTCAATTTGATAATGGGGTTGAAAGAAACGTCATTGATAAAATAATGGATAAAGTTTATCGAGAGAATTTTATCCTCAATTGGATTTACAGTTTATTAACAGGTGTTAGTGATCCAGCAAGTGGATGGGAACGGGACCGCTTAAAATTAAGACAATATGCTCTTCAAACAATAATTCCCGAAACTGGAAGCGTTTCGACTACAGGATTTAATGTAGAAAAAAAGACCCAAGAGGAGTTAATTCAAAATGGTCATCAAACGACTATGGACTACATTAATGTGCGATATACCAGGAAGGGTAATACTTATGTCAATAGAGAATTAATGTATTCCACTTTCAATTCTTTAGGCGATTTACTTGCTTACTGTTGTTACAGAGGTGATCTACAATGGTTTGAGATTGTGAATGACCTTATTGTTAAATCCGCTTTGCCTAACCGAACTGCTTTAATGAAACAATCTCTTGAGCTTAGAAATCTCTATTTTAATACGTCCACACCTTATAATCCCCCTAAAGAGAAGACAGAACCAAATGAAAGCTCTTCCTTAACCTTTTTTGGTAATTCAGTGTGTCATCTACATAATAATCATAGTGTAGATTCTGAAGATAATAACCATGCGATTTTGTTAGCTTTATATCCAATTTTTTTAAAGTTATCTTCTAAGTTCTTAATAAGTAAAATCGATAAGGCACTGTTAGATCGTGCTCGCCACTCACTGAGCATACATGCTCCTTTTGATTGTCTAAAACATTTTGGTAAAATTTCAAGTGATGGTCATATTATGATTCATATTATTGTTAAATTAGTGAAAGAACTTAAAGAAAATACATGTCAACAAGTCTATGATATATTAAAAGAAGTTGAGAACTTATTGTATAGTAATATAAACCTCTTGAGAGCAAAATATTTTGGAAAATGGGATTTAAGTCTTCCTCAATGCTTGCGGATTTTAAATTTAATTAAACAAGAAAAACACACCGAGGCTAGTAAATTGCTTGATTATTTGCGCAACAATATGGAACCTATGCAAACGATAAAAGGAGATAATTATCATGATGACCTTAGTGACGGGAGCCTCGAAAGGCATAGGTTTGGCTTTGGCGCATGAGTTTGCACTACACGGTCATGATTTAATACTTGTTGGACGGGACTCAATACAATTAACGCACGTTTCTAAGCAATTAAGTTCTCAGTATCATGTTAAAGTGGAATATAAAGTATGTGATTTAAGCAAAGCTGGAAGCGCATTTAAATTGTATGCTGATTTGAAAGAGCAAGGTCTGGAAGTCAATTGTCTGGTTAACAACGCGGGTATAGGTTACATGGGTTCGTTCAGTGAGATGAGTTTGGCTAAGCTGGATGATTTGATGGCCATAAATATGGTCTCATTAAGTGAGCTGACACTATGCTATCTTAATGATTTTGTAGCTAGAAATGAAGGAAGCATTTTGCAAATAGCGTCGACAGCAGCTTTTCAACCAGGCCCTCTTATGGCTGCTTATTATGCGAGCAAGGCTTATGTTGTAACATTATCTCATGCGATTTCTTATGAGCTTAAAGATACTAAAGTTTCTTTGTCTATTCTTTGCCCAGGAGCAACAAAAACCAATTTCTTTTATTCTTCCGGTATGGAAAATTCTATGTTGGAGAAAGGATATATTGGGATGATGACCCCAGAGAAAGTAGCCAAAATTGCCTACAAAGGGTTACAAAAGAGAAAACTATATATTATTCCAGGCATAAGAAATAAAATTTTGGCTTACACGGCCGCTATATCACCTAAAGGTATTGCTGCTGCAGTGGCATCCTATTTTCATCATAAAATTTCTTAGACACAATTAAAATTCATGAAAATTAGAGGGCTAACACTACTCGAACTTGTCATTACATTAGCTATTTTTACAGGATTAGTACTTATAGGTTCAAAGTCATTTATTTTTCTAACACAGAAAAATGAGCGACAGATCCTAATTAACAATATAAAAACAGCGGTCCAATACTCTAAAATTCAAGCAATCATTATAGGAAAATCTGTCTATCTTACTCCTTTAAATCTTACTGAAAACTGGTCTAAAGGAATGATGCTTGTGAGCTTCAATGAGATAACTAAAAAAATGGATGTAATTCATCAATGGCAGTGGAATTTGAGATATTGGAACGTTAACTGGATAGGTGTTGATTCTGTTAACAGGATTGGTTTGTCTCAGAGCCCATCTCATGCGATAAGTAATGGTAAATTCATTTTGGACAACTGGCATACTCATGAAAAGGTTATGATTACTTTAAACAGGTTAGGTAGAGTTAAAATCGGGTAAAAGTCTGAGATGGTTGTTCATAAAGAGGTAATTTTGTAATATCTTACAAATATATTTTTCAAAGTATTATTTTATGCCTATTAATAATCAAACCATCCTGTTTTCCGATGTAAAGGAATCTGAATCACTCAAGAGCTGGCTAGAGTGCCAGGATTCCTTGACCGACAAATTGAAGACAAAAGTAGGACAGATTGATTTGGAGCTTTTAACGCAGCAGTGGACAACACCCAACTGGTGGGACAAATATGTTCTGAATATACAAGATGATATTATTTTCCAGCGTGAAATTATTATGAAAAATCAGAGAATGATTTATTGGTACGCCAGGTCAGTTATTCCACAAACCTGTTATAATCTTGAGCCTGAGTTCTTTGATCGTTTAGAAAATGAATCAATACGGAATTTGATCTTTGGTGAAAGCAAAGTAAGGCGTCTACCCTTACTTTGTTATCCTGTTGACAAAGTGAATCTTGAGTTTTATTGGGTAAAAAAATACATTAGCTCGTCGTATGCCTCTTTATGGGTAAGGTTAACAGAATTAATATTTCTGGATCAGAACTCATTTTATTTAATTGAAATATTATTACCAGAGTTAGAGAATTTGTCATGATCTCGTGGAATGCTTATGCAAGATTACTGCGCTTAAATAAGCCTATAGGAATTTTATTACTTTGGTATCCTACGGCATGGGCACTTTGGATTGCCAATCATGATGCTCCTACTGGAGATTTGTTTATAATTTTTCTGTTAGGCACTGTTTTGATGCGTTCTGCAGGTTGTGTTATTAATGACATAGCCGATAGACATATTGATAGACATGTAGCAAGAACCAAGTTACGTCCTTTAACTTCCAGTGAGGTTAGTTTATCTGAAGCATTTATATTATTATTCCTATTACTTTTTACTTCATTACTTCTATTAGTACAACTTCCGACGGCTTGTTTTTATCTAGCTCTGATAGCCATATTCATTACTTTTATATACCCTTTTTGCAAAAGATTTATAAATGTACCTCAAATTGCGCTAGGGATTGCTTTCTCAATGGGTATTCCGATGGCATTTATTGCCTCGGGAGAAGCTTTGAACAGCAATTTAATTTTATTATTTTTAATTAATTTCGCCTGGATTGTTGCATATGACACAATGTATGCAATGATGGACAAAGCTGATGATTTAAAAATAGGGGTTAAATCATCAGCTATATATTTTGCTGACTTTGACCGATTAATCATTGCGTTGTTGCAATGTTTCTCTCACTCATTATGGCTATTTTGGGGAATAAAAAATAGTGTGGCATGGCCTTTTTATGCTGTATGGTTTATTGCAACTGGGATATTGATATATCAGCAAAAATTAATTTATCAAAGAATTCCAAAGAATTGCTTTAGGGCATTTTTAGTCAGTAATTATTATGGGCTGCTTATGTGGTTAGCAATTGCAGTTGCATTGTTTTGAAATAGGTTCGTATTACTAATCGTTAAATTTGTAGCATACAATAGGTGTTTGGAGGACTTGCTCAATACGTTAAGGTCTTGAGCAAGTATTTTTAAAACTAATATACGTCGCTACCGTTATCAGCTACAACTCTAGTGTTTCTTCCATAAATGACAAGAATTTTCTGTTTGTTTTTTAATCTCAAATCCTCTGCTTGTACTACTGAAATAATACTACCAGAGTTTAGTTTGATGACATATTCCATGCCGTGAGTCCGATTATAACCACCATCAAGTAAATTATTTTCGGCATTACCTTTAGAATGAAGATTGGCATCAGTACTTTGTCGATGCAGGTTCACCGGACGTTTAGAAATAATGACCCCGGGTATTACTTTTTTAACTTTGCCAATTTCATTAGCATCATATTCACCTGGAGGAAGCTCATTGCTACAACCAGCTAGAAATAAGCCTAATAGCAATGCTGGAATGGATTTAAATATAATTTTATTACCCATGATAATTCAAACTCCAATGATAATTAATTGACTATGGTTCATTATTCTAACCGAGATTTTCAAAATTATTAATTGATTTTATTCACTCGCTATACAATGGTGGCAAATGAACAGTTTTTTAGGATCATAACGATGCCTAATTTGTAATAATTTTTTGCAATTAGTACCCCATAATGTCGTTTTCCTGCCTGGACGTGATGCTTCGAATAGAGCATTTGAAAGCTATTTTTGGAAAAGCTAATAAGGTAAATATCAGTAATCTTGGTTTAACATTTCAATAACTCATTTAACAGTGTACTAGCTCCTATACGAAACCAACCTCTATCAATCGCTTTATCCATCATTAATTCAGCAAGTTGAGCATACTGTTGCGCTTGATGAGAGCTTTTTATACCACCAGATACTTTTATGCCACATATGGGCTCTGGGGAATCTTTAATAGCGCAAAGCATTGCAAACACTGATGCCAAGGTGGCGCCTTGTGGAATCTTTCCGGTGGAAGTTTTAAGAAAATGGCTTCCAAGAGCAATCAACTCAGTACAGAGTTGATATATGCTTTCCATATCTGGAAATGCTCCAGTTTCCAAAATTATTTTTAAGGTTAATTGATTTTTTTTACATGCCTGAATGATAACATCACAGTGATTTAATGCCTTTTGTTTATTTCCAGTTAAGTAATGCTGGTAAGGAAATACATAATCTATCTCATTTGCACTAAGTTGAACGGCATTATCGATATCATCCAGGCAGGCTAGCAAGTCGTCATTGCCAAGAGGAAAATTGATGACAGTGGCTAATTTGACTTGAGAGTTAAGCTGAAATTCATGAAGATGTTTGGGTAATACACAAATAGCAGCAACATGATTCTTGTAGGCCTGGTTTTGTAACTGATGTAAAAAATCAGCAGAAGCATTTGCATCCAACCATGTCAAATCGATACACTTTATTAATTGATCATTGATGATGGGTTTAATATCTTGATTAGATAATAGTTGATATAAAATATTATTTAAATGCTTATCTAAACTCACGATAATCCCAAGATATATTGTTTAATCAAAATATTAAGCCTTTCAGACGCTGTAGATGCCATTTTGATAACCGCTTCATGACTATGGCTGGTTTTTGCAAGGCCAGTTGCGTAGTTCGTTATAGTTGCAATGACTGCCACTCGTAATCCACAGTGGTTGGCAACTAATACCTCAGGGACGGTAGACATTCCTACTGCATCAGCACCTAATAGTTTAAACGCGCGAATTTCGGCGCCAGTTTCATAATTTGGACCTAATACAGAAACATAAACTCCTTGATGCAAATTAATTAAATTTTTTTGAGCTATATCCAGTAAATCTTTGCGCATGGATTTATCGTAGGCATTATCCAAAGGATAAAATCTGGGGCCAAATTCTTCATCATTAGGGCCAACTAAAGGATTGCCAGGTTGAAAATTGATGTGATCAGTGATTAGCATTAATTCACCTGGCCCAACATCTTCTCTTAGCGAGCCAGAAGCATTAGTGGCAATAAAATATTTGCAACCTAATAGTTTTAAGGTTCGTACATACGTTTTTACTGTGTTATGATTTTCCAGGCTTTCATAAGTATGCGCTCTGCCCTGTAAGCAAACAACGGCAGTTGATCCATAATACCCTAAGATTAATTTTCCACCATGACCTTGCACCGTAATATTGGGGAAACCAGGGAGCTTTTCATATTCTATAGTGATGGCATCTTCTAGTTCTTCTGCAAATTGACCTAGCCCTGATCCTAATACCACACCCACTATTGGTTTAAATGATGGACATAATTTTTTAATATACTCTGCTGCTAAATGGGGATAGCTAGTAGTGGTTGTTGAAGTCGTCATAAAATCATCCAATTAAGGGTTAAAATCAAAAGCTAAGGGTAGTAATTCTTTAATGGTTATACTATGGAATATTGTATCTTTATTACAGAGATGTACCATAGTCTCAGGAGATGAAAATTCATGTATTCTCTGTCGACATGCCCCACAAGGGGAACATAGTAAATTATTTCCAGCCAGCACTACAATGCTTTTAATTTTTTTCTCGCCTGCAGATACCATGTTACAAATTGCGGAGGCTTCGGCACAAGTTGTCAAACCATAAGAGATATTTTCTATGTTTACTCCAGTATAAAAGTTATTCTTATCTGTGCAGATACAAGATGCGACAGAAAATTTGGAATAGGGTGCATAGGCATTGACTAATACCTTATGAGCCTCAGTAATCATTTTCGAAGTAATTTTATCCATTATGACTCTCTTGTTTGGCGTGCAGAATATACTAAATTAATGAGGTTTTTTACAAGTCTGGATTGGCAGATCCAATTGATAATCAAGCGATAATTCCTTCTCTTTTGCATTATGTGATTTTGAATTCAGTGGACTGGTGCCATGGTATGGTGCCATGGACAGGTCGGGTTCAGAATGAATTTTTTTCCCTAAACCATTGTTCATTTGTTTATAACTTGCGTCATTAGAGCAAGGGGGTTGAAAGTCACCAAATTTGGATTCAAGCCAAAATTTCAATGCCAATGATCCTACTCCAATACAAATGAGGGTAGTAGAAATAAGTAAAGGAATAGTTATTACTGGAAGAAAAAATGCCAAGGTAGTTGATGTTGCAGTAATAAATCCAATTAAAGTCATTGATAAAGCATAAGACACATAAACACTTTGACGATCTTGAGAAAAATGTTCCTCATGGCTGGGAGGATTATTTAATTTATGGTATTCGCCAATAGTCCATATGATATTACTGCCCAAAAAAATCCATCCTGCTGGAACAAGCAATATTGGCAAAAAAATTGCTATAAGGCTAATGGACGTTGCGACAAGCCCGAGCGCAGCAGCGTAAAGATATTGCTCTTTGAATTGAGCAAACCCATACCATTCACTTTTCTTTTTTTCTTGAGAGGGGTAAAAATGGCTTGATATGAACCAAAAACAATAACCAACTAAATAAAGAAAAAGTGAAATTAAATTAAGAATAGGAGATACCAGAGGGACGGGTAGATACTTAATTTTTGAAACAATAAACCCAGAAAAAAAGAAATAGCTGCTTGCATTATTTAATTTTGTATCGTTACTCACAAAATTATATTCCGAATGTTTTTTTTCTCATTCTACTGAATAATCAAGTTCTTATCCAGTAAATTCATATCTTGACTAGAGTGTTTTGATAATGATCTTCAAAGGGTTTGAAATTTAGATTATTGTTTCATTGTATAACTTACTTTAGACCTGTGGTATAACTGGTGTTTTTGTTTTATTGCTACGTTAGATCAAAGCAAAAGACAACGGTTATATAAAAAGTCTATTTTTGGCAAAAGTGGTGTTGTCGAGTGAAAATCTCAATTGGCATTTACTGGCAACTTAATTCGAATCATTAATCCTCCTTCTTCCCTGTTTTTAGCGATTATTTCACCTTTATGTAAGGCAACTGCTTGAGCAGCGATGGCTAATCCTAAACCATACCCCCCTGTTTTTTTGGTTCTGGAGGTGTCTACTCGATAAAAAGGATTAAATATTTTTTCTAGTTGATCTTCTGGTACACCAGGACCTTTATCAATAATATCAATACATAATTGATCTTCATCTTCATTATAACTTGATGAAATAATGACTTTTTCATTTGGTGGCGAGTAGTGTGAAGCATTACGAACAATATTCTCAACTGCTCTGTGTATTAAGCGTTGATCAATAACCAATTGACAAGAACTAATTATTCCAGGCTGTATTCTCACGGAGTTATTACCAAATTCATAATTGGCATCGTTAATAATGTCTGAGAGCAAATCAGCAATGTTTGTTTGGGATAATTGAAGTTCTGCTGTTGATTTTTCCAAACGAGCATAATCCAGAATTTCTCCTATTAAATCATTGAGTCTGGATATTTCTGTTTCCATACGTGTAAATTCACTATCAGCTAAATGTTTGGTTTTCTTTTTACCCAGTTCAATAGCAATTTTAAGTCTGGTTAAGGGAGATCGTAATTCATGAGAGATATCCTGAATTAATCTTTCTTTGGAATGAACAAGGGCTTCTAGTTGTTCTGCCATTCGATCGAATTCATTACTTAACTCCGCGATCTCATCTTTACTATGACCTCTGAAATGACCGACCCGGGTATTTAGTTTTCCTTTGGCTATGGATTTTGCTGCCATACCAAGTGAACGAAGGGGCTGGGTTAAATAGATTGAAAGTAAATAGCAAATAAGTCCGCTAATGAATGTGGCCAGGGTTAAACGAATAGTAAGTCCTGCCCAGGGAATTTGTACAAAATACGAGATTGGTTTTTCACTGACTGCTGCAAGCCGGTAATATTTTCCTGAAGTTGACATTATCTCATGACTCACAATTAATTTTCCAGATTTAAATATACCATCACTTGGTAGTTGATCTTTAATCAGGTTTTCCGAAATTTTTTTTACATTTTCAGGTGGTTTTTGTGCGCCAATAATCTCACCAGTACTGGTAAGCAGGTAAAGGGTCATATGCCGAGATAAACCTATTTGATCAAGCCATTTCAAAAGTGCCGATTGTTGACCTGACTCATAGGTTGCGACAGCTGCGTTAGCGTAACTGTCCATGAACATTTCTTCTCGAGCTGGTTGCGAAGACTTTTGAGCGATTTGACTGGTAACCCAGGCGATAGTGAAAATAATCAGAATGGTGGCAAGCCAAAAAGAGACAAATATTTTCCAGTACAAACTACGCATTAAACATGTATCCAAAACCACGAACAGTTTTGACCAGAGGCTCTCCTTGAGGATTATCACCCAATTTATTGCGCAAGTTGCTGATATGTACATCAATACTGCGGTCATAGGCAGTATATTTCCTTCCTAAGGCATATTCTGTTAGTTCTTCTTTAGAAAATGCTTGTCCCGGTGATTTGATTAACATTTCCAGAATATTAAACTCTGCATTGGTTAATTCCAGAAATTTTCCTCCCATTGTAACGTGGCGTTTCGAGCAATCGACGATGATATTGTGTTGTTCAATAATTGGTTTAGAAGTTGGAATTTTTTGAGTACGTCTTAAAATTGCCCGTAAACGTGCTACCAATTCTCGTGGATTGCAGGGCTTGGGTAAATAATCATCTGCTCCAATTTCCAAACCAACAATACGATCAATATCGTCACCACGAGCAGTTAACATTAGTACAGGAGTTTCTAAATGTTCTCTTATCGCTTTTAGTACCTCAAAGCCATTAAGCTTGGGAAGCATAACATCTAGAATAATTGCATCAAACACCTGATTTAAGGCTTTTTTTACGCCATTTTCACCATCGTGTACGCATACTACCTCGAAACCTTCTGATTCCAAATATTGGTTCAATAAGTCAGTAAGTTCGGTGTCATCATCAATAATGAGAATAGAGCTGCTCATGAATTAATTATCCTTCAATATTAGAATTTGGTTTCTCTGAAACTCGTTTATCAAGACATTCCAATAACTTTATTCTTCTCGAATCAGCATTAAGAACCTTAAATTCAAAATCATCTATGGTGATGATCTCGCCGCGTTTGGGTAAATACCCAAATTTATTTAATACTATACCCCCAATCGTATCATAGGTCTCGTCACTAAAGTCCGCTTTAAGCTGATCGTTAAATTCTTCAATCGGTGTGTGGGCTTTAATAATATAACAATGTCCTTCATGTGCTTTAATATACGCATCTTCATCTATATCAAATTCATCTTCTATGTCACCGATTATTTGTTCAATGATGTCTTCAATGGTAACAAATCCTGAAACTTCCCCATATTCATCAACAACGATAGCCATATGATTTCTATTACTTCGGAATTCACTGAGCAAGCTATCGAGACGCCTGCTTTCAGGCACAAAGGTGACATGTCGACAGATATCCAGCAAATCAAATGATTCCTGACTTTCTGGTTGATGCCCTAATAGATCCTTCGCATGTAAAATACCAACAATTTCGTCGGGGTTTTCACCGGTAACGGGAAAGCGTGAATGTCCTGTTTGAGTGACAATTGTTATAATATGTTTAAAATCATCATTTTTGTTGATACAAACCATTTGATTTTTAGGTAACATAATATCTCGGACGCGCATTTTAGAGAAAAGGATCGCACCTTCAATCATTGCGAGTGTCTCTGAGTTAATCAAAGAGCGTATCTGTGCGTCTCTTAATAAACTGACCAACTCTTCCTGATTTTGCGGCTCTCCCTGCAAAAATTGTTTTAAGCGAGAAAACCACGAACCACCATCTTCCACTTTATTCAAGTTCATTTTCCTCGACTTCATATGGGTTAGCATATCCTAATTCAGCTAATAATTTAGCTTCAATCGCTTGCATAATTGAGGCTTCATTGTCTTTTATATGATCATAGCCCAATAAATGCAACACCCCATGAATTAGGATTAAAGACCAATGTGCTTGTAGTGATTTATTCAATTGATTACTTTCAGCCAATAAAACATCAGGACAGATAACGACATCTCCCAGAAGAGGACACTCCAACTCAATGTTAGGGGGTAAAGAACAAGGGAATGCAAGAACATTGGTTGGTTTGTTCTGCTTTCTATAGGTATTATTGAGATTAGTCATTTCTTCAATATCAACCAAACGGACAGTTAATTCAGCATCTTTTTTATGATCTTTTAGGGCTAATGAAGCAAGCATAGTTATTTCGTTTTCACTGAGCGGCAAAGGTTCATTGGTAGCATTTTGTATGTCAATGTGATAGGTCATTTTTTATTCCTTTCAATCTCATTATCATAACAGTCCACGATTTTTGAAACTAAAGGATGTCTAACGACCTCACGACTGGTAAACGTATGAATGCTAATATCAGGAATATGTCTAAATAATTTAACAGCATGGGTAAGTCCTGAGTCTATTCCTTTAGGTAGATCAACTTGAGTAATATCGCCTGTAATTACTGTTTTAGAGCCAAACCCCATTCGTGTTAGGAACATTTTCATTTGCATGATAGTGGTATTTTGAGCTTCATCTAGGATAATGAAGGATTCATTTAAGGTTCTTCCTCTCATGAATGCCAATGGAAGAATTTCAATGATGTCTGTTTGAATCAATTTTTGAGCTTCTTTAAAACCTATCATTTCATATAACGCATCATAGATGGGTCTCAAGTACGGTAAAACTTTTTCTACAAGGTCACCGGGCAGAAAACCCAGTTTTTCACCAGCTTCCACGGCCGGTCTTACAAAGATTAGCCTCTGAACCTCTCCTTTTTCAAAACATTCGATTGCTTTGGAAACAGCCAGGTAGGTTTTACCGGTACCAGCAGGACCAACGGCGAATGTAATATCGTATTTATCAATAGCATCCAGATAGGCTGCTTGTTTATTATTACGTGCAGAAATTGATTTTCGAGATAGTCTGATATGATGGGTCATTGCTGATTGATAATCCTCGTTGATTAAGACACGCATTGTATTAACATCTATAGGTTGTGTAGTTAAAGGGTATAATAATTTTAATACTTTTTTTATCTTTTCAAAACGATCATCTGAGTGACCGCATAAAATCATATTGTGGTTTTTGATTTTTATTGAAACCTTGAAGTGTTGTTCTAAAATTTTTAAGTTACTATGCAAAACGCCACACAGGTTTGCGAGCTCCTGGGTATTAAGTGGTGGTAATTTAATTACTTCGCTATTTAGTGTGCTACTCAAAGCATTTAAAAGATTAACTGACCATACTTAAAGAATAGTGCAAAAGTGCTATGTTGTGCAAGTTGTTCAAAGAAGAGGATAATCTGGAAAGTGATAAAATCGCATTTTTACCTGGTTTTGATAATAACTATGCTATACTTCAGTTTTTTTAAACTGATTTCAATTTATGATTGATCTTCATTGTCATAGCTCTTTTTCAGATGGCACTCTCACTCCAGAGGAACTGATAGAAAGAGCAAATAATTTAAAAATTCAATGTTTGTCACTTACTGATCATGATACTGTTGCAGGCTATAGCGCCCTATATGGAGCAGCACTCCATACAACTATTAAAATAGTCAATGGGATAGAATTAAGTACTCGTTGGAAAAAATACGACATTCATATCCTTGGATATCAAATTAATCATACACCGGAGTTGCAAGAATTAATTTTGCATCAAAATAAAAGTCGAATAGAACGAGCCGAGCAAATTGGAGATTCTCTATATTTGGCTGGTATTAATAATGCTTACCATAAAGCGTGTGATTTAGCAGGGCACAAACGTGTAGGAAGGCCTCATTTTGCTCAAGTATTGATTAATGAAGGAAAGACAAGAGATATGAAGTCTGCTTTTAAAAATTACCTTGGAAGAGGCAAATGCGCCTATATTCCAACCATGTGGCTTAGTATGCAGGATGCGGTTAAGGGTATAATGCATGCTGGAGGACAAGCAGTGATAGCTCACCCCCTTAAATATGGATTGACGCGTTCTAAATTGCATGAGTTAATCAATGATTTCAAGGATGTGGGCGGTATTGGCATGGAAGTAGTTTCTGGAGAAATGACTACAGTGCAAATTCAAGAAATGGCTGGGTTATGTAAGCGGTTTGATTTGCTTGCTTCATCAGGATCAGATTACCATGGTGATTCTCAATCACGTATAAACCTTGGACGCCAACAACAATTACCAATAATATGTACGCCTATTTGGCAAGAATGGAATATTAAACAGGGGACTTTATGAGTCAGTTTTTTGCATTACATCCTGATAATCCTCAAGCACGCTTATTGAGAAAAGCAGTTTCAATTATTGAAGATGGGGGGTTAATTGTTTATCCGACAGATTCTGGATATGCGTTAGGTTGCAGTCTAGGTAATAAATCTGCGTTGGAGCGTATTCGTCGTTTACGTCAACTTGATAAACATCATAATATGACTTTGGTTTGTCGCGATTTATCTCAGCTGGGTACTTATGCCAGAGTATCTAACTCTATTTTTAGATTATTGAAAGCTTTTACGCCAGGGTCATATACCTTTATTCTTAATGCAACTCATGAAGTACCTCGCTTAATGCTTCATCCAAAACGTAGAACTTTGGGGTTAAGAGTTCCTGATAATACGATCACCTTATCCTTATTGGAGTGTCTGGAGGCTCCGTTAATGAGCACCACTCTAATTTTGCCAGGGGCTGCGGCTCCATTGAGCGAGCCTGAAGCCATCAGGGATTTGTTAGGAAACCAAATTGATCTAATAATTGATGGTGGAAATTGTGGTCATGAACCGACAACCGTAGTTGATTTAACAGGAGATTATCCGGTAATTATAAGGGAAGGAAAAGGGGATCCCGAACCATTTAGATAATGATGTTTAGCTGTACTTCCCAAGTGATTTCAAGGAATGTATTGGTGTTACTTAAAATGATTGATTAATCTATAACAATAAGAGGAAATTGATGTCAGCGTTATTTACTTCCAATAAACGAGTTGTATCTGGAATGCGTGTCAGTGGAAGATTGCATTTAGGGCATTATCATGGTGTTTTGAAAAATTGGATAAAATTGCAACATCAATACGATTGTTTCTTCTTTGCTGCTGATTGGCATGGTCTAACTACACAATATGAAGAGTCTGGTTTTATTGAGAAACATCTTTGGGATATGATTATTGATTGGTTAGCTTGTGGGGTGAATCCTGGATTATGCAAAATTTTTATTCAATCATGGGTCCCTGAGCATGCTGAATTACATTTACTTTTATCTATGATTACACCTTTGGGATGGTTAGAACGAGTTCCAAGCTATAAAGATCAGCAGGAAAAATTAAAAGAGAAGGATTTATCAACCTATGGTTTTTTGGGATATCCCCTGTTACAAAGTGCCGATGTACTTTTATACCATGCGGATTATGTTCCAGTAGGTGAAGATCAAGTGGCTCATATTGAATTAACTCGTGAGGTGGCCCGAAGGTTTAATTTTCTTTATGGTAAGGAACCCAATTTTGAAGAATTAGCTATTGCAGCTATTAAAAAAATGGGTAAAAAGAATGGGAAAATCTATACTGAATTACGCAGACAATTTCAAGAGCATGGAATCCACGAAGCCATTCATACTGCTCAGGCACTTTTAGAGGATCAACCTAATTTATCGATTGGAGACAAAGAACGATTGCTAGGTTATTTAGAGGGCAGTGGGAAAATTATATTAAATGAACCTCAGCCTTTACTCACAGAGACTGCAAAAATGCCAGGATTGGATGGGCAGAAAATGTCTAAGTCTTATCATAATACGATCATGTTAAGAGAAGAACCGGCTTCGGTTGAAAAGAAAATTTTGACTATGCCAACTGATCCGGCTCGTGTTAAACGTACTGACCCTGGCGAGCCTGAAAAATGTCCTGTTTGGCAATTTCATAAAATATACTCCAATGATGAGGTGAAAGATTGGGTGCAAAAGGGTTGTCGTACTGCTGGAATAGGCTGTATTGATTGCAAAAGGCCGGTTATAGATACTATACAGAAAGAGCTTAAACCGATACAGGATGCAATTGTTGATTATGAGTCTGATTTAGGGTCAGTCAAGCGTATTGTGGCAGAAGGAAGTGAGGCTGCAAGGGAAGAAGGGAGTAAAACTTTAAATACGGTTAGAGAAGTGATGGGGCTTGACTATTAATGAATAGGGAGTTGTTACCCGAACCTCTGGTAAGAGCGGTAGTGGATGGTAAGGAAATTACTCAGATTCCTGACGATTTGTATATTCCCCCTGATGCATTGGAAGTATTACTGGATTCTTTTACAGGTCCATTGGATTTATTGCTGTATCTGATTCGCAAACAAAATATTGATATTCTTGATATCCCTATGACAAGCATAACTAACCAATATTTACAATATATCCAACTCATGGAAAATCGAAGAATGGAATTGGCCGCTGATTATTTGTTAATGGCTGCTGTACTGGCAGAAATTAAGTCCCGGCTCTTATTGCCTGTGATTCCAGATTCTGAAGAAGAAGAGGAAGATCCTCGCATGACTCTGGTTAGACGATTGCAGGCTTATGAGCAAATAAAACAGGCAGCAGAATTATTGGATGTTTTGCCAAGGCAAGACCGCGATAATTTTACATTTCAGGTTAATCCCGATGAAGTTGAGACTATTAAGGTTTATCCTGAAGTCCAGTTGTCTGATTTAATTGAGGCTATGAAATTTTTAATGCAGCGTGAAGAGCATTATTCCAAACATCAGGTTGCCCGTGAATTAATGTCTGTCCGTGAGCGAATGAGCCGTATTCTGTTTCAATTGCAACATCAGAAAATTCTGGAATTCAATCAATTATTCACTCTGAAAGAGGGAAAAATGGGTTTGGTAGTTAGTTTTTTAGCGATTCTTGAATTAGCTAAGCAGTCTTTATTAGTCATTACACAAACCCAACCATTTTCACCTATACATTTACAGGCTGCATAAGATGGTTGAGAATGAATTAAAAAATATTGTTGAATCCTTAATTTTATCCAGTAATGTGCCGCTTACCCTGGAAAAAATACAAGGGGTATTCGACGAATGGCAGAGGCCAACACTAGATAGTTTGCAGTCAGTTATTGATAGTTTAATGGTCGACTATTCCTCTCGTGCTTTCGAACTGATTCAGGTGGCAAGTGGTTATAAGGTACAAACCAAATCTAAATATGGTACTTGGGTTGCACGATTGCAAATTGAAAAGCCTGGGAAATATTCTCGTGCTTTACTTGAAACTTTGGCAATAATTGCTTATAAGCAACCTGTCACCCGTGCGGATATAGAAGAAATACGAGGAGTTGCTGTCAACAGCCAGATCATTAAAACCTTAATGGAAAGAGAATGGATTCGTATTGCCGGTTATAAAGACGTAGCGGGAAAACCAGCAGTTTATACTACAACCAAAGAGTTTTTAAATTACTTCAATTTAAATTATTTAAGTGAACTGCCCTCCTTACCTGAAGTAATGGAATCATTGACATTACAGCAAGTAAACCAATCTACAGAAGAGTGTCTTACAGAATGAGTAGTGAAAGATTGCAGAAAATATTAAGCCAAGCAGGGCTGGGATCTCGTCGTGAAATGGAGCGATGGATTGATAGTGGCTGGGTTCAAGTTAATGGCAAACCTGCCAAGCTGGGTGATTCAGCTGGTCCCCATGACAAAATCACTGTCAAAGGCAAATTGATTCCCAATCCTTTAAAGGTTAAACAAAATACACGAATTCTGCTTTATCATAAGCCAGTAGGTGAGATTTCCAGTCGACATGACCCTAAATTTGAAAAAACAGTATTTGATAATTTGCCACATCTCAGACAAGGACGTTGGGTACAAGTAGGTCGATTGGATTTGAATACTTCTGGTTTGCTTATCTTTACCAATAATGGGGAGTTAGCTAATCAACTAATGCATCCAAAATATGGTTTGGAAAGGGAATATGCGGTTCGAGTGCATGGTCAAGTGAGCCCGGAATCCTTAAATAACTTACTGAAAGGAGTTGTGTTAGATGACGGGCTAGCCAAATTCACCAAAATACAATTCCGTGGTGGGGAGGGAGCTAACTCCTGGTATCATGTGACTCTTAACGAAGGAAGAAACAGAGAGGTTCGTCGATTATGGGAGTCTCAAGGAGTCGAGGTCAGTCGGCTAATAAGAGTACGTTATGGCATGCTTTCCATGCCCAGGTTTTTATCCAGAGGACAGACCTATGAACTTACTCCAAAAGAAGTGACAGATTTTCTTGATTCGTTGCCTAAAGAATTATCTTAGTAGTTTAAATGAGGTCCTAAGCTTTGTTTCTCTCAACGTCAAACTACGATAACAAAAAGTATCTGGCATTTTTTGTCATATTGTTTGTGTTCCTGGCTGCCGTGCATAGACAACCAGGACACTACTAGGAAAGGGTGTTTTTTTTGTTAACTTCTAAATCTTCTTCCGCTTTTTCTACCGCTTTTACAGATTCTGGACGTACGTGTGAGAAAAAGCCCTGGCATGAGCCCAGAGTTGCAACAGTGATCACGGCGTTAACCAGGCTTTTTAGTAGGTTCTTCAGATAGTCACCCCAACCCAAATCCCTTTCTAGAACTGATTTGGCATCTTTTATTGCCTCTTTACAAGCTAATTTGAATTGGTTTCCAGCCTTAGCCTTTTCCTGAGGAATGTTATTACCTTGTAGATCATGCTCATAAACATTACGGGCAGCTATCAAACTGGTTAAAAGTGTATTAGCTGCTTCATGTGCTTTTTTGTATTTATGTTGATCTACTCGGTCAATTTTGAGAGCAAGCTTCTCAAGAATACCATCAATTTTCTTGATAGTTTCATTGACTATGAGTTCTGATTTGGGTTCTTTATGTTGACTTTCGTGTTTATGGTGTTGTTTTTCGAATTGAAGTTCTTCTTGCTCTTTTTTATGTCCCTTAATTTTTCTCATCAGAATTTGTTGCTTAAACTCTATGTTTTCTACTTCTTTATCATTAGAATCAAGAAAAATAATGTTCTTTGCCTTGGGGAACATCATCCCTAATTGAGCTCGCTTTTCTGGAGAAATAGATTTAATTTCATCGAAACTTAAATAAACAGTTTGAATATAAGGTAAAGCCGAGTCAAATTGACTTAAATCGGATGAATTAGTCTTAGTTAATCTTAAGATGTTTCTCAAATCAATAGAGGTCACATTTTCTGGAATAGCTTTATAACACTGAGCTTGTTCTTCGTGAGTTAAATACTCCATGATGCTCTCTTTCAAGTTAATGTGAGTGACTGATTTTGGAATAACAGCAAAGAGATTACTTATGTGCGTAGCATTCCTAGAGCATACCGCCATATCAAGGCGAATCAAATTGGAAGGAAGTTTAGAAAATATCTCCAGTAATTCCTCATGACTTAGTTTTTCGTTAAAATGTACAAGATCCAGATTCAGGTGAGTTAGATTCTTAGGAAGATTAGTAAAAATATTAGCTATTTCCTCGCCACTGAATCTTGTTAAATTTAGCAAACTTAAATTTAAGTAAGTCAAGCTTTGTGGTAGTTGGGCTATAATATTAGCCAATTCAGTGCCACTTACTTTATCAAGATAATTGCCACCACCACACATATTAAGGTGTTTAAGTTTAGTTAGGCTTTTAATGATAGAAAAACGATCAAATAATTCTTTATAACTGAGAGGCTCAATTGGTTGATAACCGTCTATTCTAAGTTCGGTTGTTTCTGAAGGAATCTCATGAAACTCTTCTTTTTTTGTCCAAATTTTAAGATGTACTTTCATATATTTGATTATAAAAACAACTTTAAGATTATAAATTATACGACAATGAAAAAATAAATTCAAATTAAGTTATTCTTAAATATAAATTACTGATGAAAGTATGGGCATTTATAAAATACACACCATTCTGTACATTTTATTATCTTTTTGTTCGCGGAGTAATATTAATGAATTGTATCAAGAATAAATCGTTAAGGTTGATCAAGAAAAATCTGATTAATATTTGATATTAAACCTTACTGCCTGGAATATTTACCTATAAGCTCACTCGTTTCAAGAATATGGCTTTGCATGGCATATTCTACATCGTGCTTTGATGCAGTTTCATCCAAAGATAACAAGGCATCTAAAGCATATAACTTAAAAAAATACCTGTGTGTTCCGCTAGGTGGACAGGGTCCGCCGTAACCTGCTTTTCCCCAGCTGTTTTTGCAGCTAATTGCTGAGTTGGGTATATCGATGGCAGCGTCTAATTCCCTGCAATTTGCCGGTACGTTGAATAAAATCCAGTGAATCCAAACACCCATTGGTGCATCTGGATCATCCATAATTAATACAAAGGATTTGGTATTTTGAGGCGGATCTTCCCACATGAGGGGTGGTGGATAATCTGCTCCATGGCAAGTAAATTCATCAGGAATGAATGCATTGTGTTCAAACGCTGGACTGGTAAGCGATAAACTCAAAATACTCTCCTTAGGTGTTTGGATACAGCATTATGAATTTTAATCATTAGGTGTTTGTTTACTGCTTAACACCTATAGCTTATATTAGCACTGATACTTTTCCTCTTCCACTAAGTTCTGTTTCAACCAAGGTTTCTCGACTCGATCTGGAAATGTCAACAGCCCTAATAATGTACTTCCTAATTTTGAAGATTTATTATAATGCTAACAGGTTTGAGATAAAATAGGATATTTTAACCCTATGTTAATGCAGGAATTTGATCTTGATAACGTACGAAGAGAGAACAATTGAAATTCCAGGATTTACTATCGCTCTTAAAATCTGGAACTCCGATAATCCTAATCCGGTGTTGTGTTTGCATGGTAAAATGGATAATGCGGCGAGCTTTGATTTGTTAGCGCCCTTATTAGTTGATAGGCAACTGGTTGCTGTGGATTATCCTGGGACAGGATTATCAAGCCACTATCCTGAAGGGGTTGTTCCTCATTGGAAAAATGATGCTTTTTTGATGTGCCATGTCATCAAGGCATTGAAGTGGAAACGATTTGATATTATTGCTCATTCATTGGGCTCATTTTTGGCAGCTGTTATAGCAATTAACCAACCCAATCAAGTCCGGAAACTTGTATTTTTGGATATTTTAGGGCCAACAGTGAACATTATTGAAAACAGTATTGCTTATTTGCCATTAAATATTGAAACCTATTTAACATTTGGTCAGCAACAGAGAACTGTATTTGTCAGTCAGGATTCTGCTATAAAAGACCGCATGAACATTGGTAATATAAGCTATCAGGCCGCCCAAGCTCTGGTTCAACGTGGCACAAAAGAAAGCAAAGAGGGTTGGGTTTGGACTTTTGATCCCCGATTACGATGTATTAGTTCCACTATTCCACATGAAGATGAAATTAGAGCGATGTTACGTGCTATTGAAACGCCTGTTTGTCTTATTCTTGCCAATCAGGGGGTGTCTTATCCCGAAGCTGTTTTTGAAGGTCGAGCTCAATCAATAAGAAATTTAATCATACATAGGGTACAAGGAGGTCATCATGTACACATGGATGACCCTGCTCCTGTTGCTGAGATTATTTCTCAATATTTGAGATCCTAATGTCTTTTTTAGCACTTTTCCTATTATCATAAGATGACTTGTTTTGGTAAAATTTTGTCCTTTATTGTTGTGTAGAAAAGATTGATAGTCTGCCATGCTATGATATACAATTGCCCACTTTATTTATTAGTGGAGCATGGACATGCCTAATTGGTTTACTAAAGCCCTTAATAAGGGAGAAAGGTTGCTTGTCGAGGCAACTGAGGAATTGCTTGACGAAAGTGAGGTCCATAAGGCAGTGAGTCAGTTGCGTTTGCGTGTCGAACAGATTTTAAATGCGAATAAATCAAAACTTAAAGAACAGGTAAAGGTAATGGAGGCTGCTAAAGGTTTCCTTCGTGACCTAAGTATTATCCTGGATGAAGATTCCAGATTGAGATACCCTCATGCTCCGATAAATCAATACCTCCTGGCTGATCAATGTACGGATATTATCCATAAATACAAACCATCTTTAGAGTCAGCGCCTGGATTTTGGAACCAGTTAAAAGCGCATATCAATAATTTTATTGAAATAGTGTTTGGTATTGAAGTCTTCTCTACTCAACTCACCATGTTTTCCAAAGATGCTGATTTTATTAAGTGTAAAAGAAAGCTCTCTGTTTTAAAGGAGTCGCTCGTGAGTAACGAACCTGGTGAGCCTGTTTGTATTTTTTATTGATGGGTCAATAATAGTTCCCTTTGTCTAAGGAGAATGTGCAATGCTAAAATATGGATTGGTCGCTTTATCCTCAGGTAAACAATTTTTTAGTAGGGTTTTCATGATCAAGTTCTTAAGTCTGCTTTTAGCATTCTGTTTCATCAATGCGCCGGTATTGGCAGCAAAAAAATCTGATTATTACAATTTATTTAAAAAATATAATGCCTGTTTTATTCTCTATGATTTAAACAATAACAAGATCGTCAGTGAATATAACCCAAATTCTCGATGTTCAGAGAGAATAGCACCTGATTCAACTTTTAAAATTCCACTGTCTTTAATGGCATTCAATCAAGGAACAATTAACCAGCAGACTGTCTTTAAATGGAATGGCACTAAGGAAGATTTAGCTGATTGGAATCAAGATCAAACTCCTGCCAGCTGGCTTAAATATTCTGTTGTTTGGGTGTCACAACAAATTACGCAACAGATGGGTTATGCACAAATCAAGCATTATTTGGCTGGTTTTGATTATGGTAATCAGGATTTCAGTGGGGATCCTGGTAGAAAAAACGGTCTTGCCTATGCCTGGTTAAGCAGTAGCCTAAAAATATCGGCATTGGAGCAATTAAACTTTCTAAAAGCCATGTTAAGCAATGAACTGCCACTTACTCCAGAGGCAATACATATTACCAGAAAAAACATGTACTTAGGAAAATTGGAGAACGGAGCAGATTATTATGGTAAGACAGGTTCCGGGAGACATGGGCGAAACGAAAGACAAAAAAATCCCAGTAGACTACGAGATGGTTGGTTTGTAGGTTTTGTGGAAAATGGTAAGCAACGATACATTTTCGTGAGTAATTTGACAGATAAAGAACCTGTTATTGCCGAGGGAAGCAACCCGAATGCGCCACTGTTACCTTATGGCAGCGCTCTATTGAAGCCAATTACTATGAAAATTTTGAATGATTATTTTTCAAAATCGGGTAACAACAATAGTTAATTCGTATCCATCGCGTATCCACATCCCCAGTTGATGGGTAGAGTTTAATATTCTGGAAAACCGATGGATAACCCAGGTATTTCAATTTTATCAATATATTAATTTTTATTTAGCATGTCGCCAGTCATTCAAAATCGGCAATACTTGTCTCTCTATTTTAAGAGGATTTCAATGTTGGAGTACTGATTAATTCTTCTCCGTCTTCCTTTTTTAAACCCGAAAATATTAATCCTGAAAGAAAAGTAAGTATTCCCAGAGATAAAAAAGTTATTTGAAAAGTTTTTAGAGACAAAACGAGATGTTCGGAGGTCTGGTAAGTGAATAGGCTCACTAATATGGCCGATATCGCGACTCCAAAACTTTGAGATAACTGTTGAATGGTACTCATGATGCTGGTTGCGTTACTGATATCATTTTCATCAATGTTGGCGTAGGCAAGTGAGTTCATTCCGGTATACTGTAATGCAATAAAAAAACCATAAATAAAAGTTAAAAAGCCAATTTGATAAATTGAAGTGTTTTGGTTAATAAATAAAAAGGACCAAAGAGAAAAGCTGACCAGAATTGTATTTAAAATTAATAATTTTTTATAACCTAACATGCGTAATATGGAAAATGACAATGGTTTAACCAAGAAGACGCCAAGTGCGACAGGAGCTAGCAACATACCAGATAAACGTGGAGAGTATCCAAGAATAATTTGAAACAGTAAGGGCAATAAAAATGGTACTCCTCCGAAACTTAAACGTGCTAACAAATTACCTAATACAGCAATACGAAAGGTTCTAGTATGTAATAAAGCCACTTTAACTATAGGGTGACTCATTTTGCGAGAGTGTTGGGTGTAGCTAGCCAGCAACAGGGTAGATAAAATAATAATCAAACTAGAGTAGCCAATACCTGCTTCAGTCTCGCTAAACATGGATAAACCTAAAGTTAAAAAGGCTAATCCAGTTCCAAAAAGTACAAATCCTGCTTTATCTAAAGGTGGAACAGGCCTTGGTAGCATGGTAGGGAGTAGTTTGTATGATAAAATCATGGCTAGTAAACCCACAGGAACATTAACCCAAAATATCCAGCGCCAGGAAAAATGATCGGTAATAACACCTCCAAGTAATGGACCAAGCAACATACCTAAAGACGCAACCATTACGACAATAGTCATCTTGGTAAGCAATTCATGGCGCTCACAAGTTCTTAAAATAATTAAGCGTCCTACGGGCATGGTTAGTGAACCGCCTAACCCTTGAATAATTCTGGCTAATACCAGTTCCATGAGGTTTTCAGTGAATCCGCACCATAAAGAACTCAAGGTAAATATGCCTATAGCGGTTATAAATACCTTTTTAATACCATACTTGTCAGCTATCCATCCACTGATAGGGATAAAAACTGCCAAACTTAAAAGATAACTGATTAAAGCAAGTTTCAGGTCAAGTGGATTGACCTTTAAACTATGAGCCATCACTGGGATAGCGGTATTGAGAATTGTAGTATCTATGGCCTCCATGAACATGGCACAAGATACAATAAACATAATAATATTTTTCTTCATAATGCTTACTTAAGAGTAAAAGGCTTTAACTTTTACTAACTTGAAATTCTATGAGAGTCACAAGACCACTCCAATATTTGGTCCAATGATGGTCATAATAATCTTTGTTTTTAACTCGCTTAAGCAAAATACCATTTTCAACCTTAAATAACGGAGCTGTGTCATTGATCTGTTCAATTTTAGAGTAATCAGGAAATACATCCATTTCAGGGTAATGCTCAGGGAGAACTCCAGTCATAAACGTATTATAAATGCTATCAGCAGAACGTTGCATAGCATCCACCATGACAGCTCTTTGTAGCTCCGCTTCAGGTTTATATAAGTATCCATCACCATATGCAAACCAACTTATACCCTCACTATTAACTACATTTAACCCATGTTTATTATCTTCATTATGCATCAAATTGGCTATCAGCAGATTTAGAACAGAAGGTAGTAAAATATCATGCCCTATGGCTCGTCTAGGGGTACGCATATGCCCTGCGGAAAAAGAATCTGTTAAGTAATGATTAGCAAAAGCATTTTGAGCATAGGCTAACTCAAGGAACGCATTGGCTTCCTCTATAAGTCCTTCTTGCTTTTTTCGATAGGCTTTTAGTGCTGTTTCCAAGGCAAATTGATGACCTGTTTTATACGCTATAAGTGAGTCAGGAGCAAAATGATCATAATTAACTTGTGCTAATTTAATATAATTTCCAAAGGGTATAAAGCCGCTGATTATGCTTCCGCCGCAGGTGAGCTTGTTTAATTCCTTACTGATATCCATTTCATGTTGATTGTAATAATCCCAATCATTTGATCCATTTTGTCGTGACTGTTTGAGTTCATTAGCCAAATTTATAAAATATTGATTAAGCTGAGTCAGTTGGTTAAGTGGATTAGAACAGCGTTTGTCTTTTTTATTTCCTAAAGTTCCAATGGCATCAAACTGAGCCTGAAAACAAGTTAACCTGTCTTTTTCAGAACAATTTGATATGGGTCTTGCTGGATTTCCAAACATGTCGCCACCATACATGACGATATCACCATAACTCAGTTTTACTCCATTTGGCAAAGTCAATTTTATTATTCCGTTAGTAGTATTAATACCAGGTAGGTGAAGCTGTACCAAATCTCCTATGCTTTTATGTTCGAGATTGGCAAAACCTGCGCCAAATTTTTCCAGCAATTGAATGGTTGTTTGGTATGAGATTGTTTTGATAGATGATGCTTCGTGGGCATTGAGGTTGTAGGTGATTAACAATGACAAAGACAAAGCTCGTGTGATATTCTTTAACATTATGCATTCCTTTGATTATTTCGCCCGCTAAATGGGCATTTTTTGTTTTTTATATCCATACAACATTCTAAAAATGTAGCATGAGATTTTTATAATTGATAATTATTTGAGAACTATTTCATGAGAAAAGTGAAACCAAAACCAAATCCAATTCCACAAACTACCCAGATTGTTAATTTAAGTCATGATGGAAAAGGTGTGGCGCGAATTAACGGTAAGGCAACTTTTATTCAAGGAGCATTACCTAATGAGCTGGTTGAATTTCAATATACGCGTGTGAAAAAAGATTTTGATGAGGGAAAACTATTATCAATTGTCGAATCATCTTCTTTAAGAGTCGAGCCAAAGTGCCCTCATTATCAAATGTGTGGGGGTTGCTCTTTACAACATATGAGTGCTGAGGAACAAATTCGTTTTAAACAATCACATCTTTTGGATTTGTTGTCACGCTATGGACATACCGAACCCCAAACTGTGTTATCACCTTTAACATCTCATCCTTGGAATTATAGGAATAAAGCACGTTTAAGTACTCGTTTTGTAGAAAAGAAACAAACTACTATGGTTGGATTTAGAGAGCGGAATAATCCAAGATACATAACTGAGATTAATCAATGTCCTATTCTTAATGCGAAATTAGACGCTGATATTGTTCACTTGAGAAAATTAATTGATACTATGGAAGATAAGCATTGTATTGCACAAATTGAAGTTGCTGCAGGTGATGATGAAGTTGCCCTGATTTTCCGAAATTTGTCGCCGCTAACATCACAAGATGAGTTAAAAATTCAGGAATTTGCACAACAATTCCAATACAAAATTTTTCTACAGCCAGGTGGACCTGATACTGTTTTCTCTTTTTATCCTCCCAATGCCCATGACTATTTAAGCTATCAGCTGCCAGATTACAAAATTACCTTTCAATTTCATCCTAATGATTTTACCCAGGTGAACGCCGGGCTAAATAGAAAGATGGTAAGTCAGGCATTACAACTTATGGAATTAAAAAGTTCTGATATAGTGCTAGACTTATTTTGTGGGCTGGGTAATTTTTCACTTCCCATGGCTAAATTATGCTCTAGAGTGATTGGAGTTGAAGGAAGCAAAAATATGGTTGAAAGAGCCTATATGAATGCCAGGGCTAACCATATTGCCAATGCCGATTTTTATGCTGCCAATCTTGATGATGTAATGGAAGTAAGGAATCTGGTTAATACTTCATTTAATAAAGTTTTAATTGATCCACCCAGGTCTGGTGCGCTTGAAATTGTAAAGCAAATTGATTCAATTAATCCTGAGCGTATAGTATATGTATCTTGTAATCCGGTCACATTGGCTCGTGATACTGATATTTTGGTTAATCAAAAAGGTTACGTTTTGATAACAGCTGGAGTGATGGATATGTTTCCACACACAGCACATGTCGAGTCTATAGCCTTGTTTCAAAAAGGATAATAGGTATGGTAAGAGTAAAAGATACTACTCCTTTGACTTCAGATGGCAGTATTGATGTAGAAATGTGGTTACATCATCTTGGCTCAAAAGGGTATTTGGATAATCTTGAGCTCATACGAAATGCGTGTACATTAAGTCAATTAGCTGGGCAAGATCATGCTACTGAAACAGGACAAACTTGTTTACAACAAGGCCTGTCTATGGCTGATTTACTTGCAGATTTGGAAGTAGATCAGGAGACCTTGGCTGCGGCAATTATTTTTGAAAATGTTCATTATGCCGATTTGTCCATTGATGATGTTGAAGAGCAATTAGGTCATAACATTGCTAAATTGGTCAGAGGCATAGAAAAGATGAGTGCCATGAACAATTTCCAAGCTTTGAATAAATACCCGCAAAACAAAAATCAAATTGACAATATTCGTAAAATGCTCCTGGCAATGGTAGATGATGTGCGGGCTGTTTTAATCAAATTGGCTGAATGCCTGTGTATATTAAGAACCGCGGGACATCTGTCTGAGGCTGTCCGTAAACAGCTTGCAACAGAAGCTATGGAAATTTACGCCCCTTTAGCCAACCGATTAGGAATAGGAGCTATAAAGTGGGAAATGGAAGATTTGGCTTTCCGTTATTTACATCCGGAAGAATATAAGGCTATTGCCAAGGGATTGAAAGCCAAACGATTGGATAGAGACAATTTTGTTAACAAAATTGTTGAGCAATTTGAACACCAGATTCGTGCAACGGGAGCTCATCACTTCGCTGTTTATGGACGTTCCAAACATATCCATAGTATTTATAAAAAAATGAAACGCAAAAACGTATCATTAGATGAAATATATGATGCAACTGCAGTTCGTGTTCTGGTCGATACTGAGGCACAATGTTATGAGGTACTGGGTATGGCTCATACTTTGTGGAAACAAATTCCAGCTGAATTTGATGATTATATTATTAATCCAAAACCCAATGGTTATCAGTCTCTTCATACAGCAGTTGAAGGTCCGGAAGGAAGAGTTTTTGAGGTGCAAATCAGAACGTTCCTTATGCATGATTTAGCAGAAATGGGTGTGGCCGCGCATTGGAAATACAAGGAAGGAGGTGTTACCCAAAAAGAAAGCCATGAACGCAAAATTGAATGGTTAAGAGATGTATTAGCATGGCATCAGGAGATGGCAGCTAACAAAGGTGTCTCTGAAAACATTACAACGGAATTCCTTGAAGACAGAGTATACGTCTTTACTCCGGATGGTGATGTACTGGATTTGCCTCATGGAGTTACTCCTTTGGATTTTGCTTATCATGTTCATAGTGATTTGGGACATCGATGTCGAGGGGCTAAGGTAAATGGCCATATAGTGCCTTTGACGTATCAATTGAAAACAGGTGATCGAGTTGAGGTTTTGACTGGAAAGGAAATTAAGCCATCAAGAGATTGGATCAATCCTCATTTGAATTATTTAAAGACAGCAAGAGCCAAGGCTAAAGTATTACACTGGTTTAAAATGCAGGATTATGAGGATAATATACGAGATGGCCGAGAATTATTAGAAAAGGAATTAAAATCCTTAGGCATTAAATCAGATAAACTGCATGAGGTTGCTGCTGCCCTTAACTATAAAAAAACAGATGATCTTTATGCCAATTTGGGTCGTGGTGATATTAAAATAGGTCAGATTGTCAATCGGTTAGCGCCCCCAGATACCTCTGAGCAGAATTTACAAAAATTTGTAAGACAACAACAAAAACCAGAAGTAACGGGCAGTGATCTTCGAATCGAAGGAGTGGGCAATTTATTAACGTTTATGGCAAGGTGCTGCCAACCTGTTCCAGGTGATGAAATAATAGGGTATATCACAATTGGAAGAGGCGTATCAGTCCATAGAAAGGATTGTCCTAATATTATTCATGCGAGCGAGAAGCAAAAACGACGGTTTATTCAAGTCAATTGGGGTAGTGCAACGCGAGAAAATTATGTTGTCGATGTTTTAATCAAGGCTTTTGATCGGTCCGAGTTGTTAAAAGATGTCACTTCGTTACTTTCAAATGAAAAGGCCCATGTCTATGCCCTACAGACCCAGAGCAATAAACAGGAAAACATGGCTTATATTACTTTAACTGTAGAAATAGATGGTTTACACAGTTTGTCGCGTCTATTAGCTAAACTGGAACAGATTCCCAATGTGTTGGAAGCCAGAAGGCAGTTATAACTCTAACATTTTAACTCAGGTTCGTGCAGAGCAAGATCCAACTCTCATTACCACATCAAGCCCGTTTTAGCGAAGCGTGATATGTGGAATTCCTCTGTATTACGGTTTTGCCTAATACAGGCTAAAAAATAAATCCAGCGACGACCGCTCTGTGCTCACTTAACAAGACATTATAAGTTCTACAAGCGGCACCTATGGACATGCATTCTATACCTATTCTATTTTGTGAAAATCGACTCATTAGAGAAGCAGGTAACATTTTACCTGTTTGCAGAGAGCCAATAATAATTAATTCTGGTTTGCTTCGTAATAATAAATCGATGTATGAATCATTTATTTCCTGGATGTCTTTAATTACAAAATCAGTAATGATTTCTTCTCTGGAAACAATTAAACTAGCTTCATAAATTATGGAATTAATCTGAATCTTTTTATCGCTATAGGCTTCTACAGCATATTGCTCAGCAGTTTCTAGATTGATGTTCATGGTTTTAAAGAATTCATTAAGTTATAGTGGTTAACAGTATATCACAGAGGTCAATATTATGAGCCAATTTCCACGCATTAAACGCTTACCCCCTTATGTATTTAATACGATAAATCAGCTTAAGATGGAAGCGCGAGCAAGGGGTGAGGACATCATAGACTTTGGTATGGGGAATCCTGATCAACCAACACCTCCACATATCGTTAATAAACTGATTGAGGTGGCTCAAAGACCCGATACCCATAGATATTCTATGTCGAAAGGAATACCCAGATTACGCCGTGCAATGGCAACATGGTACCTGCGACACTATGACGTACACTTAGACAGTGAAACTCAAATATTAACTACTATCGGATCGAAAGAAGGTCTTGCGCATCTGGCTTTAGCAATTTCTGGTCCAGGTGATACTATTTTGGTTCCTGATCCAGCTTATCCTATTCATACTTATGGATTTATTATCGCTGGTGCTAATGTAAAGCAAATTCCTTTAATTGATGAGATTCAATTTTTAGATGCAGTAGAAGATGCTATTAACAGAACCTGGCCGAAACCCAAGGCTCTGGTCTTAAACTTCCCCGCCAATCCTAGTACACACTGTGTTGAATACGAATTTTTTGAAAAAGTGGTTGATCTTGCCAAGCGTAATAAAATTTGGATTATCCATGATTTAGCCTATGCTGATATAGTATTTGATGGGTATAAAGCACCTTCAATTTTGCAAGTTCCTGGCGCAATAGATATCGCTATCGAAACTTATTCCATGTCAAAGTCTTATAATATGCCCGGTTGGCGTGTTGGATTTGCTTGCGGTAATGAAGAGCTGGTTGCTGCTTTGACACGCATTAAATCCTACTTGGATTACGGTACTTTTACTCCTATACAGGTTGCTGCTATTGCAGCTCTGGAAGGACCTGATGATTGTGTGCTAGAGATAAGAGATCTGTATGAAAAACGTCGTAATCTTTTGTGTGATGGCTTAAATGATATTGGTTGGGAAGTTAGTAAACCAAAGGGAACCATGTTCGTCTGGGCTCCTATACCCCTCAATTACCGTGATATGGGTTCACTTGAGTTTAGTAAATACTTGTTAAAAGAGGCTCAAGTGGCTGTTTCACCTGGTATAGGCTTTGGACAACAAGGTGATGGGTATGTACGGTTCGGCTTAATTGAAAATAAAGACAGAACCCGACAAGCACTAAGGAATCTCAAAGCCTTGTTTAAGAGAGATGGTCTACTTAGGGCTGTTTAAGAATGGATGTTATTATAAATATTGAGGACAGCTGTGATGACAGGGGCGATAAGTTATTAAAATCACAAGGTTCGGCAGAACTTAATTTGTTGGTTTGTACTGGTTATGATCCTGTAAATCCTCCCATTGGTGACTTATTAAAATCCTGTCACCATCTAGAAGGAAATTGGGTGGTTTTAACCCCTATACATTGGCAAGCATCTCATAATGATGCTGTGATTGTTACTTTTGGTAAGAATCTGCAGGTAACAGAAGAAGAAGCCAAATATTGGTTTGATTTGTATTGTGCTTATCTCGCGGATGACAATATGATTCTTTATTTTCATGATGCATTCACCTGGTTATTACAAGTCGACGATAAGCCTTCGCTTAATGCTAAACCCGTATACCAGATGCTAAATAAGTCTCTGATGCCTGAATTATCACAACTGGATACTACTATGTATTGGCAAAAATTTTTTACTGAAAGCCAAATGTTTTTTGCATCTCATCCCCAGAAATCTTTAATAAATGGTGTCTGGGCTTGGGGTAGTGCCAAACTAACAGCAAAAAAAACAATACCAATTTGTACAGATAAACAATTTCTCGATATAGCTCAAGTTTGCTCCTCTAGTGTATTTGTCTATAACCCATCACTGAATTTAAGTGAGTTTCAAATTATTTTATTAAATAGAATGGATTCTTTAAGCGAATCTCATCAAGTTGAAATAAAAAAAATATCGGCACATTGGTATTGGAATAATTGTGCTTCTATTCACACTAAATACAACTGGTTTACTCGATTATGGAGAAGTCTGACGCATGCTGATTAAACAACGACAACAACCTGAGCATACTGCCAATTTACCGAATGTACCTGATGTACTAAAACGCATTTATGCAACACGTGGCATTCTTGAAGAATCTCAACTTGATAAACAATTACAAACATTATTGCCGTTTCATTCTTTAAAAGGTATTAACGAAGCTTGCTTACGACTTGAGGAAGCATTGCGTTCTGAACAGCGTATTCTCATTATTGGGGACTTTGACGCGGATGGGGCAACTTCCACTGCTTTAGCTGTTACTGCATTGCGAGCTATGGGAGCAAAGTTTGTTGAGTACTTGGTGCCTAATCGATTTGAGTTTGGTTATGGTCTCACCCCAGCTATTGTTGAGGTAGCAAGCAAATGGCAACCTCATTTAATTATTACCGTTGATAATGGTATAGCCAGTTTTGAAGGAGTAGAAACAGCAAATCAAATGGGAATTGATGTATTAATCACAGATCATCATTTACCAGCTGAGTCTCTACCTGAAGCTTGCGTTATTGTTAATCCAAATCAACCTGGTTGTTTGTTTCCGAGTAAATCGATCGCCGGGGTTGGTGTTATTTTTTATGTTATGCTTGCTTTTCGCAGGCACTTATCCAATTGTAACTGGTTTCGTGAAATGAACCTATCTGAACCCAATATGGCGAATTTCCTGGATTTGGTTGCGTTGGGGACTGTGGCGGATGTGGTAGGACTTGATCAGAATAACAGAATACTGGTTAATCAAGGAATAATGCGAATTCGTCAAGGGCAATGCAGAGAGGGTATAAAAGCCTTAATTGAAATTGCTGGCAGAGATTATTCCAAGCTCAAAGAATCTGATCTTGGTTTTGCTATTGCACCGAGGTTAAATGCCGCAGGCCGGTTAGATGATATGTCTCTTGGTATCGAATGCTTAATTACAACTGATTCACAAAAAGCAAGAAATTTCTGCCAGCAATTGGATGAATTGAATCAGGAAAGAAGACAGATTGAATTAGAAATGAGAGAGCAAGCTATGCTTGCTTTGGACAAGTTATCCATTAGTGATGAAGCCAATAAAAATTTACCTGTTGCCTTGTGCATTCATGATAAATCCTGGCATCAGGGAGTTATAGGGATTTTGGCTGGACGTATGAAAGAGAGATACCATCGGCCTGTTATTGCGTTTGCTTCTGTTAGTGAGCAGGAGTTAAAGGGGTCTGCACGTTCTGTACCGGACTTAAATATTAGAGATGTATTGGCTGCTGTTGATAAAGATAACCCAGGATTAATTCTTAAATTTGGCGGTCATGCCATGGCAGCAGGCTTAAGTATTAAACCAGAGTTATTGGATGATTTTCGTGACGCTTTTGTGTTAGAAACCCGGAAGCATCTTGATTTATCACGATGTGAAGGAGAAGTACTGACTGATGGGCCGTTACAACCACACGAGCTTAATTTGGAAACAGCACAACTAATACAGCAAGCTGGTCCTTGGGGGCAATTATTTGCAGAACCTGTATTTGATAATGTATTTGAAATTCTGGATCAGAGAGTTGTTGGAAAAAATCATTTAAAAATGACATTAATTTCATTACTAGGTGGTGAGCAGCTGGATGCTATTGCTTTTAATGTGGATTTAAAATTTTGGCCTAATTATCGAATTAAATACATCCATGTGGCCTATAAGCTGGATATTAATTTTTATCAGGGCAGAACAAAATTGCAATTACTGATTCAGGCAATGAATGTTGCTTAGCAAGTGTAATCTTTTAAATTCATAGGGTCTGTTGACAATTCTACTATCTTGGCCAAAATGGCGTGATTTTATGCGCTCCGATACTCACATACTTCATGTATGCTGTGTTTCGGTGCTCTAAAATCACGCCATTTTGGCTCAATCTAGCGAATTGTCAACAGACCCTACTATTTTTTGTATATTTCCCAAACAAAAAGGTATAATCACCGCTTTATCTTTATTTGTATTGAACGTGGTAAATAATATATCTTCCAAGTTGTCCATAGCCCCAATGATTGATTGGACTAATAGTCCATTCCGTATTCTGATGAGATTATTGGCTCCAAATGCTTTTTTATATACTGAAATGCATACAACCGGGGCTATTCAAAATAATCCACATCGCACTTTATATTTTAATCCTATTGAACATCCCCTGGCTATTCAATTAGGTGGAGCGGATAAATTTGCGTTGGCAAAATGCGCCATTATTGCGGAACAGAGCGGTTTTGACGAGATTAATTTGAATTTAGGGTGTCCAAGTGACAAAGTACAGGCTGGGCGATTTGGTGCTTGTCTGATGAAGGAGCCGGGACATGTTGTTGATTGTATTCGTGCCATAAAGCAAGTAGTTCAGATACCGGTTACAGCCAAAACAAGAATTGGTATAGATAATCAAGACAGTTATGAATTTTTCAGGTCTTTTGCTCTTCCTTTGATTGAAGCGGGTTGTGATAAGCTTATTGTACATGCTCGAAAAGCCTGGTTACATGGGTTAAATCCAAAGCAAAATAGAACAGTTCCTCCTGTAAATTATGATTATGTGTATGAATTGAAAAAAGAAATTCCTCATGTTTTTGTAGCTATAAATGGAAATATATTGACTATTGATGAAATAAACAGTCATTTGAATTATGTTGATGGCGTGATGTTAGGAAGATTGGCTTGTGATAATCCGTACCAGATTGCTGAGATTCATCAAGCTTTACATCCAGAGTTTATTAAGATTAAGCGTAGTCAGTTGCTAATTAATTATCTGGATTATTTGCTTGATGACCCTCAAAAAGAGATGTCTTTAAGTATTCTTGTCAAACCTCTTTTTAATTTGGCTTTTGGATTGCCTGGAGCAAAACAGTGGAAAAAGAAATTAATGAGTATTATCCAGGATAGAAATACTTCTGGTTTTAGTGAGTTAATACAGTATTTACTGGATTTGGAAGAGATGAATCCAGTCGAGTATGTCTAAGAAATAATAGGACGAATGTCAACAATTCGTGGCATTTTATCGCGATTTCTAGTACATTAATGAGTTTGTTAATTGGAACATCCTGAGGGTTATTTAGGCCATGCTGAGTACGTTAATCAAGAAAATGTTTGGAAGCCGAAATGAACGGATATTACGGCGTATGGAAAAGTCGGTAATGGCTATTAATGCGTTTGAATCTCAAATGCAAGCTTTGTCAAATGAAGAGTTAGCAGCTAAAACTCAACAATTTAAAGCCCGCTTTAATGAAGGTGAAAGCCTGGATGAGTTGCTTGCTGAAGCATTCGCAACGGTTAGAGAAGTGTCTGTGCGCACTCTTGGTCTTAGGCACTTTGATGTGCAGTTAATAGGTGGGATGGTTTTACATGAAGGGAATATCGCAGAAATGCGTACGGGGGAAGGTAAAACATTAGTTGCTACCTTACCTGCATATCTTAATGCCATTAGCGGGCGCGGTGTGCATATAGTAACTGTTAATGATTATCTTGCGAAAAGAGACAGTCAGTGGATGAAGCCTATATATGAATTTTTAGGACTTACTGTTGGTGTTATTTACCCTGATATGTCGCATAAGGAAAAACAAGAGGCTTATAAATCAGATATTGTTTACGGAACCAATAATGAATATGGTTTTGATTATCTACGTGACAATATGGCCTTTAGTTTAACAGATAAGGTTCAAAGAGAGCTTAACTTCGCCATTGTAGACGAAGTAGACTCTATTTTGATTGATGAAGCGAGAACTCCACTAATTATATCAGGTGCAGCCGAAGACAGTTCAGAGCTGTACATTAAAATTAATTCCTTGATTCCTCAGTTGAAAAAACAAGAGGAAGAAGGTGGAGAAGGTGATTATACGATCGATGAGAAACAAAAACAGGCTCATTTAACTGATGCAGGGCATTTGCATATTGAGGAATTACTTATAAAAGCTAAATTGCTAGATCCTGGTGAAAGTCTTTACCATGCAAGCAATATTATGCTGATGCACCATGTGAATGCTGCGTTAAAAGCACATGCCATGTTTCATCGAGATATTGATTATATAGTGAAAGACAATCAAGTGGTTATAGTAGACGAACACACTGGCCGCACAATGCCTGGAAGACGTTGGTCGGAAGGATTGCATCAGGCCGTTGAAGCTAAAGAAGGTGTTTCTATTCAAAATGAAAATCAGACTTTAGCCTCTATAACTTTCCAGAATTTTTTCCGAATGTACAATAAACTATCCGGTATGACTGGTACTGCCGATACAGAAGCCTATGAATTCCAGCAAATATACAATCTTGAGGTTGTTGTTATACCTACAAATAAATCTATGATCAGAAACGATGAAGCTGATTTGGTTTATTTAACCCAGGCCGATAAATTCCAGGCAATAATTGAGGATATACGAGCATGTGGTGATCGAAAACAACCTGTTTTAGTAGGAACAGTATCTATTGAGGCTTCTGAATTTTTAAGTCAGCTTTTAAAAAAGGTGAATATAAAACATCAGGTCTTGAATGCTAAATTTCATGAAAAAGAAGCGCAAATTATTGCGGAAGCTGGGCGTCCTGGTGCTGTAACTATTGCGACCAATATGGCTGGTAGAGGAACTGATATTGTCTTAGGTGGAAGTCTGGCTGCAGATTTGGCAAACTTGCCTGCTGAAGCAAGTGAACAAGATAAAGAAGCGATTAAACAAGATTGGAAAAAACGTCACGATGAAGTCATTGCAGCTGGCGGACTTAGAATTATTGGTTCCGAGCGTCATGAGTCAAGACGTATCGATAATCAATTGAGAGGACGGGCTGGTCGTCAAGGCGATCCTGGCAGTAGTCGTTTTTATTTGTCGCTTGAAGATAATTTAATGAGGATATTTGCTTCCGAGCGTGTCGCTTCTATGATGCGTCGTTTAGGAATGCAGCCAGGGGAACCGATTGAGCATAGTTTAGTTACAAGAGCAATTGAAAATGCGCAACGTAAGCTGGAAGGGCACCATTTTGATGTAAGAAAGCAGCTTTTGGATTATGATAATGTGGCCAATGATCAACGCCAGGTTATTTATACTCAACGAGCTTCTATCATGGAAATGACGGATACTCAAGAAGTGGTTGAGATGATGAGGGATGAGGTAATAGAGAGCTTGGTAGATACTTATATACCCCCTCAAAGTTTAGAAGACCAATGGGATCCGCAAGCCTTGGCTGATGTTTTATCAGATGAATTTAAAATCCAAGCACCTGTATCTGAATGGATCGACAAAGATCACAGCATACAACCAGAGCAAATTAAAGAAAAAATTCTTGCTTTATCCATAGAGTATTATGATGAAAAGGTAAGAAAAGTTGGAAGACCCGTTATTTCCCAATTTGAAAAATCAGTTATTTTACAAACTTTAGATAATCATTGGCGTGAACATTTAGCAGCAATGGATCAATTGCGTCAAGGGATTCATTTAAGAGGATACGCTCAGAAGGATCCAAAACAAGAATATAAAAAAGAAGCATTCAGCTTATTTACTATGATGCTGGATAATCTCAAGTATGAAGTCATCAGAATACTCTCTTCTGTTGAAATTCAAACGGAAGAAGATGCTAATGCTGTAGAAGAACAACGTAGGGCCGATCAGATCAGAAAAATGAATCTAATGCATGAAAATCTATCTGAGAATGATGAGGCAGCGAGTGAAACTCAAACATTTAGACGCCAGGAAAAGAAAATTGGTCGTAATGATCCATGCCCCTGTGGTTCAGGTAAAAAGTATAAAGCTTGTCATGGAAGTTTGGTGTGAAAGTAGCAGTCGCTGTTATTGTTGATGACAAACAACGCATATTAATTACCCAACGTCCTTTGCATGCTACTCATGGAGGATCTTGGGAATTTCCAGGAGGGAAACTAGAGCCTGAGGAATTGGCTGAGGACGCATTAATCCGAGAGCTAAAAGAAGAAGTAGGCATAGAAGTAAATGAATATCAGTTACTTGGGTATGTCAATTATGACTATCCAGATAAGTCAGTACAATTAATTATCTTTATGGTGACTCGTTTTACTGGTATGCCTTTATGCCTGGAAGGACAGCTCAATATGAAATGGGTAAAAAAAGAGGAATTAAAAGTTGACGATTTTCCTGAGGCGAATCATGCTGTTTTCGATTTAATAGCTATTTAATTACTAACTTATAATTCGAAATATCAGATATAGAATAATACACCGTTTTATCCCACATTAATTCATGCTATGTTGCAGTTATTATGCCCTACTAAGGCAGGAGCATTCCAGTTTAGTAAGGCAATCCTTTAGAGTTCATTTGCATACGGCCAGTATGATATTAGGTTTTATATATAAGGTCTTCAGATTGAGAAGGAAAATGGTTACCAAGCGAAATGGAATTTTTATTTTTTTTTTAATATTACTTACTTTTCAAGTGCACGCTGTAAGTAATTATGAAAGTGTTTGTGGAAAACCAACGGATATGTTTTCCTTTGTTGATAGGGGAGGCATTGCAATAAATCCTTGCGTAGTTCCTCCTAAAAGTGTGTTGTTGGGTGCTGGATATCAATATCAACAATTGATCGGTGAAGGAATACAAAATAATTTTCCTGCTAGTGTAATACAGCTGGGTTTGTCAGATTACTTTGAAGTGGACATAACGTTACCCAATTATATCAATCAAACTGTCACGCCGCGTGTAGGTTTTACAGCAACAGAGTTAGATGTCAAACATGTTTTATGGTTTAATGAGAGTTGTATCGTTGCAGTTGATGGAACATTCATTTTCCCTTCAGGAAGTGCTTCTTTTGGCAGTAAAGGACCTGGTGGTGGTTTAACGGGAGTAGTGGGTTATAATTTTAACTCACAATTAAACCTGACAGGAACTTTGGAGTTTATTTCTCTATCAGAGCCTATTAATAGCGGTGGTCAAAGCTTTACCACTATTAATCCGGATCTCATTTTGTCTTGGACAAAAAATAAAATTTCATTGTTTGTTGAGGCATATGGGCAAAGTAAAACAGCACCTGATGAAGGGAGCGGTTATAATGCTGACGCAGGCATACTTTATCAGATTAAAAAGAATATTGTAATTGACTTGGAAGTGGATCAACGCATTAGAGGTCTTTTGAACGGGGTTGAACGTTATTATGGTGGGGGGATTACAATCCATTTCAATTAAGAAGAGCCGGCGGGGTTATGAACAGTTACTCAATTCAAACTATATAAAAAAATGAGCTGAATCCAAGTGATATTAAATTTGACAAAAAGCAATTTCCATATCTACTGTTTTATCCCGAATTTCATGAGCAGTAATTAGCTCATAGAGCCTAATAGTCAAACTGTGATGCCCTAACTGGATTTTAGGTGTAATTCTCAATGTCTTATCCATTCTTAATAATATAAGATGATTCATTGAATTAGGTGAAATGCTGTATTGGTAAAACCCATTATATGCTCTGATAGGGATATATCGAGTGACACTACGTAATAAGGATAAATAAATTTTTACTGTGTCTTCCAGATCCTTTAGACAAGTTACCCATTGACTAATTGTTTTTTGTCTTATTAAAGGGTCGGAGTCAAACCATAAAACCAGATGCGGGGAATTAAATTCACATTCTTTAGTATTGGGATGGTGTATTTGTCTTAAAATTTTTAAAAACTCATCATCCTGAATGGTATTACTGAATCGACCTGGTACATGATTTAATATATGAATTTGAGTAGCCAGATGATCAAATAACTCATTATTATTCAATAAATTAGGTTTTTTTAGTACATGTTCTATTCGAATTAATTCTTTTATAAATCGGCTTTTTAATTCAGGTTTCTCAATTATTTCAACAATTTCAATAATATTTTTTAAGGCAAATCGATGGATAACCTCATGGGACTCATTGCATGCTTCATTAATTGTTTTAAATAGATATTCTAAGCGCAAAGCTATTCTTGATAAAACATGAGTTGCAAGTTGAAAAGTTATCATATTATTATGCATAGATTAAGGCCATCCCTAGCTTTATCCTATAGTAGCGGTTATTTAAATTTTTATAGATACTCATTAAATAAAAACGAATTTCCATGTTTTAAAAAAAACAGCATTATTTTTTTATAAACAAATCCAAAAAATCAAGCTATTAATGTTTAGTTTGTGTCAAGACTAACATAAAAGTTGTTGAAAACAAAAAAATCTTTAAAATCACAGGGCAAAATCATATTTTGCCTACAAAACAAACAAAACGATGTTATCGCTGAGCGAAGCGAAGGACGATAATCATTTGAGCAGAATAAGGTCGTTGGATTAACTTGGAATGGTATGATTTTGCCTTGTTTAAAATCTGGGTAAACTTGAATAGTTTAGTAGTTATTTATCGTTTGCGCTCGATGTTCACTTCCTCGAGATATTTTTTATGTAATTCATTCACTTTAGCTTTTAACTCAATTAATCCAGATTCATTATTGAGTACATCATCTGCTGCTTCCATGCGTTGTTTTAAACTCGGTTGGGTCGCTAAAATGTCTAACGCCTGTTCCCTGGAGCAATTATCTCTTTTTATAACTCTGTCTAACTGAGATTCCAATGGGGCAGTAACTAATAGAACCTTTTGGAGGTAAGGATAGTGTTTTTTATTAAATAATAAAGGGATTTCAATAAGGCAATAGGGAGAAGTGCACTCCTTAATCTTGTCTTCAATTTTTTTACGAATGGCTGGATGTAACAGATTTTCAAGCCATAGCCGCTCTTTATTATCAGAAAATACAATATCTCTCAGGCGCCTTCGATCCAAATCACCATTTCCCAATACTACTGAAGCACCAAAATGTGAAAGAATACTTTGGTAATAGGGTGTATTTTTAGAGGTTAATTCCTTAGAAATTCTATCGGCATTAATGACGTCAACACCCAGTTCGGAAAAAAACTCAGCAACTGTGCTTTTACCACTTGCAATATTACCAGTTAATCCCACTGAATAAACCATGAGATCGGACTCCTTCATTCATGTTCATGCAAGTTACCATATTAATGTAACACGTCGCTGGTAGTGTACTATTCTCTTTACAGAAGGCTTGGGCAGCGAGGGCTGCATCATCTCGATTAGAATAATAATTACTTTCCCATGGTTGGGCTGCCATGTCTATGGCAGTACAATGCCACATTGGTCTTGTACTAATTCCATCTACAAATCCTTCACAACTTGATGCTGATGTTTTACAGGTTGCGGGTACTACGCTTTCTTTTTTACAAGCCGAGAATGCAACATTAATAGCTACCTTTCGGTAAGGGCTGCGTGCTGTCCATTGTTTATTAGCTTTATCATGGGTTACGCATTTCCAATAATTGGTTTTATTCATTGCTGGTGCACTAAATCCTGCAGTTGATAAACAAATTAGTAGTGATAAACCATAAAAAATACAATTCCTCATATTTTTTCTCCTTTTAGCAGGATAGTTAATTCTCCAATGGATAAAGCTTTAGAATAATACCAACCTTGCTGTAAATGAACACCATTATCTGATAAATAAATTGCCTGGTCTTTAGTTTCTACACCCTCCGCTATAATTATTAAGTTTAACCCTTTTGCCATCTGAATAATGGCATCATTTAAGGATTCTGTAATTGCATTTGTACCTATTGCCTGAACAAATACTTTATCAATTTTTAAATAATTGAATGGAAAATGTTGTAAATAACTAATGCTGGCATGACCAGTTCCATAATCATCCACCGCGAGTGAGAACCCTGTCTTCCTCAGTTCTCGCATTTTATCAATAAAAATTTTGTCATTCTTATCAAGAAGTTCTCTTTCTGTTATTTCAAATATAACCTGATGTGGTGAGACATGGTATTCTTTTATTAACTTGTTGAAACCATTAAAAAATTCTGGATTAGTAAAATGTAATGCGGAAATATTAAATGCAAGATGAAAATAAGGTTGTTTCTCTAATAAAGGTTTAGATTCTTTCAATGCTATTTCTATGATTTGAAGTGTAATAGGTACAATTAAGCCCGTGACTTCTGCCTCAACAATGAAAAAATCAGGCATAATGATTTGACTGTCTTTATCTTCCCACCTGAGTAGTATTTCAACGCCAGAAAACCTTCCTGCCTTACAATCAAATAAAGGTTGATATACTGGATAAAACTCCTCATTTTTAATAGCTAATTTCAATGCACCCTGTAAGGAATATCGTTTTGACATCATATTTTGTATAAGGGCATATAAAACAAAGGAAGATATTAAAATGATAAGAATAATTATTATCTGGCTAAACCAAAGGTTATACAGGATGGTTTTGCTATTTTCAAAAACAACTATGGAAATATCATTTATACTTTGTAATTTTTCTATCGCAAATAGACCGGCTGGATTTTCTGGTGTTTGAGCCTCCATATTTTTAGTTAATACCCAGTTTCTATTGTCATCAGATAGTTCAATGCGTAGGATGGTTTTCTTTTCTGCAACACTATATAAGGCGATGGAAGTTGTTATATCCTTTTCAGTTTTTAATTCGTTTTTTATAACAGAAGCAACAATATAAATTCCTATATGATAATTACCCATTTTTTGTTGGATCAAGTAAACGGGTTGATCAAATAAAGGTAGTTCATATGGACCTAATATTGTGCGTGTATGAACTGTTGTAGATATAAATCCTTTATTATTTGGTAAAGTTGAACAGAATAGCTTATGTTGGCTATCACTAATAATGACTCCTGACACTTTGGGATTATTGAGAGTAATATGCTCTAGAAACGGATACAAATCAGATTTACAATCAACAAAATTTTTGCCATACACAGGTAAAGCATAGATTTCTTGAAATAGATCTTCAATAAAACCATCCATGTTGTTACTAAGATTTATAGCGATCTCTTTTAGATCGTTGTATGCTCTTTTTTCGTTAAGGTTCCAATTGATAAACAGGGATGGAATTAGGATGCCAATGGTAAACAGAATCCATATGATTTTGAATTTTTTATAAATAAATAAAGACAATATATGAATAACCTTACTCATATCTCTGAGTTTTATTATAGGCTGTTTCTATAGAGTTTAATGTTATTTCTGCTAATTTCCCAATGATTTTTTTATCTGTGTTTAGCGGAGGTAACCAATAGAGAGTATTTCCAATAGGACGTATTAAAGCACCTAATTTTATTGCTTGCTGATAGATCTTGAATCCTATTCTATCTTGGTCGGTATCTATAAGATCTGCAGCAACGACCCCCCCAATGCCACGTACGTTTACAAGTTTTCCACATTCTCTGGCTATATCATGCAAATAAGACAGCATAGCCTCACCAATTTCTTGCGTATACGCCAGGATATTTTCTTGTTCAATTGTTTTAATTGTAGCTAATGCAGCACTTATTGCGAGTGGGTTACCACTGTATGTGTGTGAATGTAAAAAAGATTGACCAGTATGGTAATCATTATAAAAAAGATCAAATATAGCGCTATCGATCATGACACAACTAAATGGTATTGATCCGGAAGTTAGCCCCTTAGATAGACAAATCAGATCGGGATTGATGTTGGCATGATCACATGCTAGCCATTGGCCAGTTCTTCCAATACCAGTCATAATTTCATCGGCTATTAAATAAATGTCCTTTTCTTTGGCCCAGGAAGCAATTTTTGACAGGAAATCAGCGCTGTAGCACAGCATCCCTCCGGCACCTTGAACGATGGGTTCTAAAATAATGGCACATGTTTTATCAGTAATTTTATCTAATTGCTGAACAATTTTATCCCAATGGGTATCGCAATTTACCCATAATGGATCTTTGAAGCCTGAGACATATGGAATGTCATTAATATAATGGCATTGAACACCAAATGACGTGTATGGTGCTTTATAGAGACCTAAATCACTAACACTCATAGCACCAAGCGTTTCACCATGGTATCCATTTTTTAATGCAATAAATTGATTTCTATTTTGGTATCCTTTTATTTGTGCAGCATGGATTGCTAATTTCATAGCAATTTCAACTGCACTGGAACCATCGCTGGCAAAAAATACATGTTGTTTGCCGGTAATTTCACTTAATTTTTCAGCCAGTTCTACAGCCATAGGATGAGTTGTATTAGCGCTAATAACGTGCTCGAAACTATTTAATTGATTCTTAATCGCAGCTACTACGGAAGGGTGGCTATGGCCTAAGGATTTACACCACCAACTGGAAATGGCATCAATCAACGGACCCTTGTTGGTATCCAGATAGCTACCATTTGCTTTGTTTATAACGATAGGTGGATAAGTCTCAAAATCTTTCATTTGTGTACAGGGATGCCAAATGTGAAGTAAATCTTTTGCTATAAGTTGATCTATGTTTACCATTTTTAAAATTTTGGTTGACAAGCGTAGGCGTGACTTTATCATGTTCATTATTATGAATTAAAGGGGTTAGAAGTGTCTGAAGAAAAGAAAAAATGGTCAATTTCAGAGATCGAAGCAATTTATCAGCAACCATTTAATGATTTACTTTATAAAGCACATACTATTCATAGTGAATTTCATGATTCTAATTCGTTGCAATTTGCAACCTTATTAAGTATTAAGACAGGTGCCTGCCCAGAAGATTGTGGCTATTGTTCTCAAAGTGGTCATTATAAAACTCATGTAGAAAAAGAAAAATTGATGTCAGTTGAAGAGGTATTGCAATGTGCCAAAGAGGCCAAGGAGGGTGGAGCAAAACGCTTTTGCATGGGTGCTGCCTGGCGTTGCCCACCGGATAAGGTCATGCCGCAATTAAAAGAAATGATAGAGGGCGTAAAGTCCTTAGGGCTTGAAACCTGCATGACTTTGGGTATGCTTACAAGGGAGCAGGCTGACCATTTAAAAGAATCAGGACTTGATTATTATAATCATAATATTGATACGTCACCTTCCTACTATGAAAAAGTAGTTACTACCAGAAAGTTCAGTGACCGTTTAGATACTCTGAATAACGTCCGCTCGGCAGGAATTAATGTATGTTGTGGTGGTATTTTAGGATTAGGCGAAACCAGAGAAGATCGTATCGAGTTTTTGTTGACATTAGCCAACATGGAAACTCCTCCAGAAAGTGTGCCGATCAACCGTTTAATCCCTGTGGAAGGAACGCCCCTGGCTAAGGCAGAGCGTGTTGAAGGAATCGAATTGGTGAGAACCATTGCTACAGCCAGAATTTTAATGCCTAAAAGTGCTATTAGATTGACAGCTGGACGGACTGAAATGAGTGATGAACTACAAGCCCTTTGCTATTTTGCAGGAGCGAACTCAGTATTTATTGGTGATAAGTTATTAACCGAAGATAATCCTCAGCGTATCAAGGACAAAGCACTTTTTAATAAGCTTGGTTTAACTGAGATGGTATAAATGACTCTTAATATTAAAATTGAAGAGTATACAAAACACATACAGGAACAAGGGTTACTACGCACGAGGCAACTTTTCGAATCTAATACCACTGATATTGTTCGGTTTGACTCTAATGATTACTTGTCATTAACTGAGGATAAACGTATTGCCGAGGCCTATCAAAAAGGATATCAATTATATCCTTGTGGAAGTGGTGCTTCTATGGTTCTAAGCGGATATCATGCGAACCATCGAACTCTTGAGCATACTTTCTCAAAATTATTGGGAGTTGATGATTGCCTTTTATTTTCTTCTGGCTATTCTGCAAATTTAGCCATTACGGCTTTGCTCGGACGTCTGGGAGCCCATTGTTTCATAGATAAAAGTGTTCATGCTTCTATTTATGATGGATTAACTTTGTCTCAGGTAAATTACTCTCGTTATGTTCATAATGATATGAATGCCTTATCAAGTCTATTGACGTCCAGCTTAGGTGACTCTGTTGTGATCACAGAAGGAATTTTTAGTATGAGTGGACAAAAGGCTCCTTTGTCCACAATTCATTCTTTATGCAAGGAAAATTGTATTGAACTCATCGTGGATGAAGCTCATGCTTTTGGTGTGATCGGGCCTCAAGGAAAGGGGGCTGTACCAGATAATGGATTGACTCAGAATGAAGTGCCATTACGGGTCATTACCTTTGGTAAAACGTTTGCTTCTCAGGGAGCCATAGTTGCAGGGCATCAAGATTGGATAAATGCGTTGTTACAAGCAGCACGCTCATTTATCTATTCAACAGCCATTAGTCCTGCTTTATGTTACGGCTTACTAAAAACATTAGACATAATCATAGAAGCGGATTGTAGAAGAACAAAATTAAAGCATTTAATTTCTCAGTTTAAAGAATTAATTAAGTCCTCACCTTTGAATTGGCTTGACTCGGATACACCAATTCAGCAATTAAGATTAGGATGCCCTCATAAGGCGCTTTATTATTCTAATGCACTGAAAAGAGAAGGATTTCATTGCTCTGCCATCAGGTCTCCAACCGTAAGCAGTACTTCTTCTGGTTTACGGATTATTATTAATTTTAAACATAGTACAGAGCAAATTACTCAATTATTCAACAAATTACATTTAATATATGAACATTCACCTAGATAAATATGGGCAAGGTATTCCGTTAGTTTTTTTTCATGGATGGGGGTTTGATTGTCAAATCTGGCTACCACTAGTTCATTATCTTAAGCTTAATTACCAAATTATTTTGGTTGATTTACCTGGCTTTGGACTGACCTCAATGATGGAGTGGGATGATTTTAAAAAGAAATTGTTTGATCAATTACCAGATAAATTTGCTTTGGTAGGATGGTCAATGGGCGGGCTGTATGCGACGCGGCTGGCTATTGAGGAGCCAAATCGAATTCATTGTTTGTTAAATGTTACCTCTTCACCACGCTTTATCGCCGATGTAAACTGGCCAGGAGTAGAGCAAGAGGTATTCATCAAATTTTATAACAATTTATCAAAAGATATTAATAAGACACTAAATGAATTTTTGTCTTTACAACTTAGTAATATGGAACTTGATTTTAAACTTGGCCATACTCCGTCTGTAGAAGGACTGGAATTCGGCCTTAAAGCTTTAGGTACCTGGGACCTGAGAGAGGATTTGAAAAAGCTATCTGTGCCTACGGCTTATTTATTTGGTCGACTTGATCCCATAACCCCTGTTAAAACAATGAAAACGATGGAGGAAATTTATCCAGATTTTAATTATGTATTGTTTAACAAGGCAGCTCATATGCCTTTTCTATCTCATACCGATTTATTTGTTAAAACAATTAATGAATTTGTAAAATGAAACGATATTTTATTACTGGTACTGATACTGATTGCGGTAAGACATTTGTTACTAATCAACTGGGTCACTTTTTTATTAATTCTGCAGCAATAAAACCAATAGCTAGTGGATGTCATGATAAAGAGAACCAATTAGTAAATTCTGACGCGCTTCTTCACCAACAGCAAAGCCGTTTATCTTTGGATATTATTAATCCCTGGAGATTTAGATCACCCGTGTCACCTCATTTGGCCGCAAAGCAAGATAGAGTATGTATTAATATTCATAAAGTAGCTGATTATTGTCTTAACTTGCAATTGGATGGTATTGAGAAACTATTTATTGAAGGAGCAGGGGGGCTCATGGTTCCTCTGAATGATCAGGGAACCTGGTTGGATTTTTTGAAATTAACTAATATTCCTGTCATTTTAGTTGTAGGTATGAAATTAGGTTGTATCAACCATGCATTACTTACTCAGATTGCGCTCGAAGCAAATGAAATTATATGTAAAGGATGGATTGCAAACTGCATAGATCCTGAGATGCTAATGTTGGAGGAAAATATAAGCACTCTTGAGACTCAATTAAAATATCCTTTGCTGGCTATTACAAATTATGGTGGGTCGATTTCTGATATTTGTTTAAATTCCTTGTAATTTCAGTGGGATTTTATATCAAAATAAGATTTTATCAGTGAATATCATATCCGATTGAGTTGATTTAGAACCATTATTTTGTCCCAATCAATGATCCTGGCAAAGCCAAGGATCTCCTCACTCAAGCTCGGAAGTTATCCTCAGGAAATCCTTTCTTCGCACAAAATGACATCGTTTTGTGTGAATTACAATCAAAATATGATTTTGCCCTGATTGCAGTATTAGTTCTTCTTGCGCTAAACCCATGCTAGGAATTATAATGAAAAGTTAAATTACAGATACTTCGAGTTTATGGAGTCATGCCAGATGCCAATTTATGAATATCAATGCACAAGTTGTCATCATCACTTTGATTTGATGCAAAAAATTACAGATGCTCCTGTGAAGCAATGCCCAAAGTGTTATGAAAATACCTTGACAAAACTTATTTCTCCTGCCGGATTCCAGCTGAAGGGTACTGGTTGGTATGCTACAGATTTCAAAAATAAGGGCAGCGCAGCAAAGGAGTCAACAGAGAATCAATCTGAAGATTCCAACACAAAAAAAGATAATTCCACTAAAGAAATTCCAGCATCAACCTCTACTGACACTTTAAAATCGACAAAAGGTGATAGCGAGTGAAACCAATCTCAGTAAGAGGCTATTTAATTACAGGTTTAATAGTATGGCTACCAATATTCGTAACCATAGTAGTTCTGCGTTTTATCATTGATATGCTTGATGGCACACTGGCCTTATTTCCTAAAGCTTATCAACCTGAGCAGTTACTAGGGGTTCATATACCAGGCTTTGGGGTCTTGTTTTCATTAATTTTATTACTTGTGACTGGAATTATTGCAACCAATTTTTTTGGACAAAGGCTAGTGGGTTGGGGTGAGTCTTTGTTGGCTAGAATACCTTTGGTGCGATCCATCTATAATGCTGTGAAACAAGTCATTCAAGCAGTTTTATCGACTAATAGTCAGGCTTTTCGAAAAGTGGTTTTAGTGGAGTATCCCCGTAAAGGGCTTTGGACTATAGCATTTCAGACGGGGCTTGTTAATGTTGAAATTAAAGAAAAATCTAAGGAAGACATGATGTCTATATTTGTGCCAACTACTCCTAACCCAACTTCGGGTTTTATGTTGATGATACCCAGGCAAGATGCCATCGAATTGAATATGAGCATTGATGAAGCGTTAAAATTAGTAATTTCCTTAGGTGTAATGCAGGCTGATCCTGCATTGTCACAAGTAAAAACTCAATAAACTTTAATAGGTGGTTTTATGCGTACACACTACTGTTTGGCCGTGAATGAATTAAGCTTGGATAAGCAAATCACAGTTTGTGGGTGGGTACATAATAGACGTGACCATGGAGGGGTTATTTTTTTAGATATTCGTGATCGTTCGGGACTATTGCAAGTTGTCTACGAGCCTGAAAACAAGGTAACTTTTGCAATTGCTGAAAAACTTAGATCGGAATTTGTTGTCCGTGTTACTGGTATAGTGCGTAAAAGACCAGAGGGAATGATCAATGACAAAATGGAGACTGGCAGGGTAGAAGTGATCGGTACCCAACTTGAGATTCTTAATCAATCTCCAACTCCACCTTTTTTGCCTGACGATCATCAAATTGTTAATGAGGATTTACGTTACAAGTATCGTTACATTGACTTAAGACGTGAGGTTATGCAAAACAAACTGACCTTAAGGCACAAATTAAACAGTTGCATACGTAATTATCTTAATGAACAAGATTTTTTGGATATTGAAACTCCTATGCTAACCAAAGCGACTCCTGAAGGGGCGCGTGATTATCTTGTGCCATCAAGAGTTCATCCTGGGCAATTTTATGCTTTACCTCAATCTCCGCAATTGTTTAAGCAATTGTTGATGATGTCAGGTTTTGATAAGTATTATCAGATTGTCCGCTGCTTCAGGGATGAAGACTTGCGAGCCGACAGACAGCCTGAGTTTACTCAACTTGATATAGAAATGGCTTTTATTGATGAAGAAAACATATTACAACTTATTGAAGGATTATTGAAAGTTGTATTTAAAGAACTTGCTAATGTCACATTGCCTGATAAATTGCCAAGAATGTCATACAAGGAAGCTATGACACGGTATGGAAGTGATAAACCCGATCTGCGTAATCCTCTTGAATTAATTGACATCGCTGATTTAGTACAAGATTGTGACTTTAATGTGTTTGCTTCTGCAGCTAATGATGATTCTGGGAGAGTGGTTGCCTTAAAGTTACCTAATGGATGCGATCTTAGTCGAAAAGAACTAGATACTTATGGACAGTTTGTGGCTATATATGGAGCCAAAGGACTTGCTTATATTAAAGTGAATGATGTAAGTGCTGGTTCAGCAGGCTTACAATCTCCTATTCTTAAATTTTTACCTGAAACTGCAGTACAGGCTATTCTTAGCCGAGTTGAAGCACAAACAGGAGATGTTATTTTCTTCGGTGCTGATAAAACCCATATAGTCAATGAATCGATGGGAGCTTTAAGGAATAAACTGGGTCATGACAGAAATCTGATTAGTTCTGGATGGCAATTATTATGGGTGGTTGACTGGCCCATGTTTGAATTAGATCCCCAAAGTAATAAACTACAGCCGATGCATCATCCTTTCACTTCCCCACAGGAACTATCAGCTGAGGCACTCCGTTCCCAACCTACACAAACATTAGCTAGAGCCTATGATATAGTTATTAATGGTTATGAAATTGGTGGTGGATCAATTCGTATTCATCAACCTGAATTACAAAGTACAGTATTTGACTTGCTTGGCATCAATGAGCAAGAGGCGCATGAAAAATTTGGTTTCCTGCTAGATGCCTTACAATATGGTGCTCCACCACACGGTGGCATTGCATTAGGAATTGACCGATTAGCCATGTTGTTAACTGACTCAACTTCCATTAGGGATGTTATTGCGTTTCCTAAGACTCAAACAGCATCTTGTCTCTTAACAAGCGCACCATCGCCCACGGGAAGTACACAATTAAATGAACTGGGAATAAGACTTGCTCCGACTATTACGACAAAATAATTTAAATTTAACCACCACAAGCTTCAAACGCTTGTGGTGCTTGCTCCTGCCTCTTCTTTTTTTGACACTTAGTTTTTTTAGTTTCCCTATCTTTTCAGCGTCGATTAAAGAAAGTAATGCAACATTGGTGGAGTATTTGGCTCATGAAAAAACTCATTTGACTATAGCCATCAATGAAATCAAACAAAGGAGTATGCCTAAGGATGAGAAAGAATACAGCGAGAAAGTGAGGCAGATTAGAACTATTCTTTCGATGAATAAAGCTAAAATTGAAAGTTTGAATGGTTTTCTTGATAATCAAAAGAAAGAAGAAATCAATTTGAATGAGCAATTGAAGCATTTGCAACAAATGCCGATTGCCAACGGCGAGGTAAATATTCAAGAAAAGGTTGGTAAAATCGAAACCCTGCTCACTGTTAATAAAAAAACTACTGAATTAATTGTCGAAACTTTGGATTTGGCTAAGCAATATCAATTAATTTTAAATGATGCATTAAATGAGCTAGAACTTTGGAAGGCAAATTTTGACTTGGAGGAAAAACTTAAGTCAATAAAATTTTCCAAAGAAAAATTAAATAAAGAACTGAATGCACTTTATGCGAATATCGTATCGGGACAAGATCAAAAACACCCTGAATTGACTGTTAATGAACAAATTAGTTACGAAGCCAATTTGTATATTAATAACCAGAAAATCGCATTTATTCATCAAAAGCTGAATACACTTGAGTTACAGAAAAAAGTAATTAAAACGGACATGGTTTTGTTAAATAGCTCAGATACCAAAACTCTGCAGTCTGTAATTGATACTTATAGAGAGGTTATTAATCAATATTCAAGTATCGAAAACTCTTTGCAAATAATACTCACCTCTCTTACAAACGAAGCGAATCTTTTTGTTGAGCCTGGATTACAGAAGTCTAACAGCTTATTACAGCTTGATGTCAAAACAGAACTAAAAGAGACTGCTAATCAAAAGTTGCTGTTAACCAAGCGATTGGAAGACTATCAGAATCAATTAAAGAAACAGATTTCAACTAGACAAAGTTTAAGTGAATACAATATTGACAGCTGGACTGTAATCCTTAAGAAGTTAATTGAAATTCCAAGTTTATCTTATAAATATATAAAAACACTGACTTTAAAAGTTTATGACAGCTACACTTGGCTAGATACTTTTCCAACTATTATTTTATGGGTATTTCTGGTTTGTATTCTGAGTTTTTTTTATATTTTAAATCAATTTTTAAAAACTTTAGCCAGAGACAAAGAGAGATCAAGATTTACTGGTTACCTTTATGATGGAATACTTGTTTTAGTGCAAAGGAATATGCCGCATCTTTGTTTTTTTGCCATGTTATGGTTTGTGTTATATTTCACCAGTATTTCTCTTGCCAACTCGCAATTGTTAATTAATTTAATTGCAGTATGGTTTACCTTTAGAATTTTGATTTTAATAGCGCGCTTGATCTTATTAGAAAGTATTTCAGATTCTTCAGGTAAAGACGTCAAATTATATTATCGATTAAAATGGCTTTTGCTCTTTGGTGGGTGGACGACCGCGTTGATGACATTTAGTCACTTATTACCATTGTCTGTTTTATTACAAGATATATTTAATCGATTATTTATGTTGTTTATCTTAACGGTGTCTTTGGTGGCATGGAAAAGTAAAGATGTTATTCCTTATCTTATCAGGCCATTATTGAAGTCTAAAAAAAGATATTTTAAAAATGCAATGTCCCTGTTGGTCATTCTAATTCCTATTACTTTATTTACGACTGCAATTATTGGTTTAATAGGCTTTGTCAATATGGCTTGGACTATGAGCCGTTATCAGGCCTATTTTTTATTAGTTTTAGTAGGATATATTCTTGTTAGAGGTTTGATATTTGATGCTTTGGAGCTTTTTTCGGAATGGATGATATCTTCTCTAAAGAATGGTTGGCTATGGATAGAAGTTTTTCTAAAGCCAATCGATAAAATTTTGCGCATCGTTTTATTTTTGACAAGTGCATTGGTTTTATTTCAGTTGTTTGGTTGGTACTCTGATTCGTTAGTTGTGACCAGCCTGGAAAAAATCGTTAAGTACAGTATTCTGAACATCACGGGCATACACATTACTGTTGCCAGCATAATCGAATTTTTTATTTTGCTCGCGGCTTTGGTTTGGGCAGCAAAATGGACGCGTGAATTTTGTTTTCGTTGGTTATACAAAAACACCAAGGATGTTGGTATACGTCATAGTTTATCCGTGTTTACTCAATACACAGTGATACTACTTGGTACTTTCATTACTCTTCACGTATTAGGTCTTGATTTTAGCGGTATGTCCATGATTCTTGGAGGACTTGCTGTTGGCATGGGGTTTGGACTTAGAGATTTTGCCAGCAATATTGTTGGTGGCATTATGCTTTTAATTGAAAGACCAGTAAGAGAAGGGGATTTGATTTCCATTGGTGAATACGAAGGGCAGGTAGCCCACATTGGGATTCGTTCTATGCGTGTCTCTTCGTGGGATAACACGCAAGTTTTGATACCTAATGCTGAAACATTCAATAAACCCTTTACAAACTGGACTCATCAGGATGGAATTATTCGTACAGTGATTCCAATAAAGGTAAGCAGGGCAGATGATCCCGTTATGATTCAGCAATTAATACTTGATGTATTAGCCATTATTCCGGAAATAGTTTCTGATCCTCCAGCACAAGTTTTTTTAAAGAAAATTGATACGGCTTTAATAGAATTTGAAGCACGATATTTTATTAATATACAAAACCATAATCGTGTAGAAGTCAGATCAAAAGTCTTGTTTGCAATTACTGCTCAATTTAAGGCCGCAGGAATTCAACCACCTATCGAGCCTATTAGCGTTGAATTAAAAGAGGGTTCCAGTGATTTCAGCCTTAAAAAGCAAACCACCGAAGAGTGAGCAGGAGTTACTGGATCGGTGTCAGTTGATTGAGGGCTTGAGTTTTGCTCAATTAGCGATGGGCTTAAATATTTCTACTTCCTTAAATCCGATTCACAGAAAGGGGTGGACAGGCCAGGCTCTGGAAATGGCTTTAGGTGCCGATGCAAAGAATGAATCACTACCTGATTTTAAACAGCTGGACATTGAATTAAAAACGATACCCATTAATAAGTCAGGAAAACCTGCAGAATCAACTTTTATTGTTTCGATCCCATTACTTACTATACATGAGCAACATTGGAAATCTTCTCAATGCTACTCTAAATTAAAACGAGTATTATGGGTACCTATCGAAGGGGATACTGATATTCCATTTCTACAAAGAAGAATTGGGCGCGGATTTTTATGGTCTCCAAATAAGCATCATGAGTCTGTTCTTGAAGAAGATTGGAACTATTTAACCAACCAAATTATCATGGGACAGTTAGAATTATTAAATTCTGCTGCAGGAGAATATCTGCAGGTAAGACCCAAGGCAGCAAATGGGAAGGCCTTATGTTATGGTTATGACTCAGAGGGAAATCGTATAAAAACCTTACCGAGGGGATTTTATTTACGTTCATATTTTACATCACAAATTTTAAACCAATCCCTTTCATAAAAATCAAGTTAAGTACCCAGATGAATGAGCATAGACAGTCTCATTGGTTGGTACTTCTCTCATCTGCTGATTTTAATGCATGGGTCTAGTTCAGATTTAAACTCTTGACCAACCCCCAATTTTTCTTTCACGTGGTTATTCCTATTTGACAGCGGCCATGCGATATCGTGAACAGGTGGAGACTGTTCTATTTTATCATTTCTAAAGCACATTTTATTTTTAAGAACTCCATTATATGACTGTTTTATTTCCTGAAAATACTCTGTTTCATTGCAATTAGGATTTGAGGACTTATTAGCAGCAATGGAGATACCCTTCATCGCAAGCAGAGTTGTTATTAATACCCCAAAGACAATACCCCAGGACACGGGATTGGAAATAACCGCTAAGCCAGTCGCTGCACCTGTAGAAAATAAGAAAGGAGCAATGATTATTGCTAATGCAACTGCGACTATACCTGCGACTATACTATAAAGAATAGTATTATTATGAAGAAAATTGGATTTGGAATCTGTGGCATTATTTACTTTTGGTAACCAATGAATAAATACTTGAACATTTAATTCAATTGAAGATTTCTTTAACTGGAAGAGTTGAACGTTTTTATGAATGGGAAATTCCAAGTCGTTAAACACTAGATCTTTATTGGATTTAATTAAATTTGTAATTATCGTCTGGTTTGGAATTGGGCCCAGATGAGCATAGGCTTGAATTTCCTGTTGCCAGGCTTTATCAATCTCTTTCTGATTATTATTATATTCTTCATAAAATTGCACTAATAACGTACCTATCACATCAAAATGAATACTATCAAGAATAAAACGATCTAAAACTGTAATCTGGTTATCACGTGGGTCGAAATTATCAAAATCACCAAAAAAATGTCTGATTCTATTTTCATTATGAGGACCGATAAAATCATAGATTTGTTTATGATTATTACTGAATAGTTTATAAAATATCTCATCAGACAGATCTTTTTTATCGTATCTTGCTTTAATACATTCCTTTAATTTTTTAACATTCGATACTCTATCTAAAAACAGTTGCTTGTATTTTTTATTAATCAATTCCCTATTTGTAAAGATTGTTGTCATTTTGAGAATCCCTTTAGGATTTGTAACCTACTATTTAACGTAAAGCCAACCTTTACTGTAGGTTAAAGGTTGGCAAAATATTATTTTGAGCTAGGGCTTGTGAGCATTGCAGGTATGGTTGTTTGTAATATGTTCTTAAAGGAATTGACAGGTTGTGTTAACTTGGCTTTTAGTAAATCTCTGAAATCGGGATTGGTAGCAAAATATTTTATTGCTTGTTCAAAACCGGCAAAAACACCTAATTCAAGTCCTTTTGTTTCCACCTGCACTTTTAATTCTTTCACTCGTTGAACTTGATCTTGGCTTGGTTTATTAGATGTTGAGAAAAAAGAGAATGGTGCAGATACTACATAATAACCAAGAGACAGCGTGCTGGACAGGATCCCGGTTTGTGCTTCCGTTGTTTTTACTTCTTTAGGCCAGGCAACCATGAATTCAGTAGAACATAAAGGCGCCATTAATTTAATCATTCGTTGAATATCAGGATACAAGAGATTATTGTCATTATCGAAATCTGAGGGATAGTTGTCTTTGCCATTTTTCAAACACCAATTATAAAGCACCTTCATTTCTGTTAACTGCTCATAAAAATCCGTCATGCTAAATGATTCAAGAACATAACCTGCAACTCCTAAATAGAGACAAGCAGTAAGAAGATGATTCGCAAACTCAGGAATTGGTAAAAACATTCCAGCTATCCAAGAGCCACCCCAGGCGGTTAATGCGGAACTCATTGCCTGATAGAGGTACATTTGATTAACGCTTAGCTCAAATTGCTTAATGTATTTCTCTAGAGCTTGTGTGTGCTCTTTATTGTCTATGTTGAAGGGAGAGGAGGTTAGAACTCTCAAGGCTTTTTCTCTTTTGGCTCTTTCAACTTCAACTTCGGCCATTCCTACTGCATTTACCTTACCCACAATTCTCTCCTTGAAATAAAAATTTTATTTTATACTATAAATTTAAGAAATTATGAATTAGATTTTGGCTAAGAGTTCAAATAATTTAACATAACGAATTAAATGATATACAATAGGCCTAATTTTACAAATAATATACAATATTATGTCTCAAACAATGTTTTTTTCTATAGATGCAGCTAATCTTCAAAAATTTCAGACTAATAATCCAAAAGCCTTTGAAGCTCTGGATTGTTATCTCAATAATGAGAATTCACCAGGTGCTTGGAGCAACAGGCAGGGATACAAGTATTCTTATGAGGATATCAGTTATCACTTCTATTTTAACCAATCTTTAGTCAGACGCCCAAGAAAATCGAATCAAGAAAAGTACACATTTGAAATTTATGACCCCAACAAGGAACCAATAGGCAAGGGGGGATATGGCATAGTGTATCCTATTTCGGGGAGCATTCAGTTTGAATTCGGTAACATAATTAAAAAAGACCCGAAGAATAAATTAGTTAAAATACAGGATCATACTGAACGAGATCAAAGTTACGCAGTAATTCAGGAATATCAAGGGATTATGCAGGCGGGACATATAGCAGTTAAACCACCAGTGTTTATAGAAGATAAAGAAAAAAAACTCAGTTATTTAGTTATGGAAAAAGTAGATGGAATCGTTTTAGAAAAAGTTCTTCATCCCGTTAAACGACTTGATTTGCTTGAAAAAATACCTGAATTTAATCTTATGAGTCGGATCGAGCTAACTTTTGCAATTTTAAAAGCTATTAAAGAACAGGTAACTGATAGACGTCTTATTCACAGAGATATAAAACCAGGGAATATTATAATTGATTTTAATAAATCTCCGCCTGTAGCCAAAGTGATCGATTTTGGCTTTGTGCTTAAAGAGCCAGAACAGGATTATCGTCGATGTGGGACAAGGGCTTACAGAGCCCCTGAGTCTTTTAAGGACAAACCACTGTATACAGCAAAAACTGATGTTTGGTCGACAGGTAGAGTTTTAAGTTATCTATGGGGAGATGAGTATACTAATTATTATATATCTCGTGATAAAGATTTGGATTATGTGATTAGTAAATCCACGAATGAGCTGTTATTTTCTGATCCTGAGTTGGAATTATATTTAACGGATGAAGATAAAAATAAGATCAGGAATTGCTTAAAAACAATGCTGGTTACCGATCCTGATGAAAGAGGGACTATTGATGAAGTTATCGAACAATTTTCTCAAATTAATTTTGAAAAATATAAACAACTAAAGGAGTCTACAAATTCTCAATTTTATTTCACTGAAAATGAGATTAAATTAAAAAGGCAGATCAACTTAATTCATCTTCATTTAATCACATTACAAATGAAAGAGAAGGATTTGCGTCTGAGAGGGCACTTCGATGGCGCAGATGCCATGGCAAGGCTAGTTAATAAACTGTCCATCTATACAAATTATCTCGAAAAGAATCCGGATCCCTTTTTAATAAAGCGCTATAAAGAACGCTGTGCAAAAGAAATTGATATAGCAAATTCGACTTTGAAAAATCACCGGGATGTTTGGTGGTTAGTAGCTGAACTGTCTACTGCGATTGCCTTATTGGGTGTCGGATATTTATTTGCCCTAGGGGTCAATTATTACGTTACAGGTCGCTTCGGTTTATTTTCTCAGACAAAGTCTGAAACGTTAGTGAATGATATGAAGAGCTCCATTTTGGATATTAGGGTGAATTAATTTATATTTCCCGGATTATGAGACTTTGTCACAAATCCGGGTTGCAAATCTTTAAACTCGTAGCACTTGAGATTGGGCTACGTTCAATTTTTCTAATTTTTGTAGGGAATCCGTTTCAAAATGAAAGAAAAAGTGACGACCTTCTGTTTTGTAGTAGTTCACAGAGGCTGCGATCAAATACAAAATGCCAAGACCTAGAATTGCTGCACCTGCATTTACCAATATGGGTTTCCATCCTCTATGCTTTTCGAGTATTGATCGGGCTCTATCAATTTCAATTTGACATGTTTGTTTAAAATTTTCATAAGCTTCGGGTGTTTTATGGAAAAAATACAGTTGTGAGGCTATTAATAATTCTTGATGAAGCCTATTGGCCGCTTCAGAGGCTGATTTGTACTGAGAGGGATCGGACTCAGCTTTTTTGCTTAGCTCTTCTGCTTTCTTCCTGATGTTTTCCAATTCAGTATTGAATTGCGTCATAAATGCCGTTTTGGCATCATTGAGCTTAGTTAAAAATACTTCTTTTTCTGTGTGAGTCATTACTTCATGATTGACAAACGCCAGAAGGGTATTTCCGAGTTTGGTATCAGTTATTTGCGAGGAATACTTAATGTTAATTTGAATTTGCTCCATTTCATTCGAAGTGAAGTTAGGAATGCCACCTATGAAATAGAACATGTAAAGATTATTCAGTAGTTTTTTTAAAGTGTTAAGAGCTTCCTTATTTTTTGGATAAATGGTTAGAACATTATGAGCTAGACTTATATCAATTTTTTCACAAGAATGATTAAACGATGACATACTAAACCTCATATAATGTAGAGATTTCCTTATTCAACTGTTCATTTCCATTGAAGATCGCAGTATATGTAACAAAGCTTAAGATTTTATTAAGAAATTAACAGTTTTTTAAAGATTCTTTACAAAATATTTAAATGCAAACAGCATCTTTCTAAACAGGTTTAGATTCCTTTTATGAAAGATACCCTCCGCATTTTAGAGGCTAGCAATCACTCTGATGACATCCAAGCTGTCTATGAAAACAGGTAAAATCCATGTGTTATCAGAAGAATGCCAATAATTAATACAACTATTGAAATAATATAATAACCCGAGCCTTTATAGGCTTTTTGGCTGCATTTGACCATAAATTCAGGGAATCCAAGCCACAAGATTGACTTTATCAAAATAAGCCATGCTACTATGGTGATTAATACTTCTGATTCAGGAACCCAAATGTTATGAACAAGTACAAGGCAAATTCCAATAATTAGTCCCAAGCTTCCGGCCGTTACTATTGTAGCACTGCCTTCTTTAAGATGAGTCAATAACTCACGATAATATGAAGCTCGAGAAAGCATTATGATTCCCACAATAAGAAAATACAGTCCTATTGCCTGCCCCAAAAATAAAGAGTGAAGTGATTCTTGCATAGTGTGGCTCCTTGTAATTTTCATCCCTAAATAAAGTATAGTACATGCCATTTTTTTAATTACTAATTATTCAATATTTTGAATAACTAAGACTCAGATAAAACTACCTGTGTATTGTATTTTGTTCTATTAAGACAAAAACTGCTTCTGAATTTTTTAATATTAGGTTCATTTGCAAATACTCGTCTGGCAAAGTCATTATAATGGTTCATGTCCTTCACATGAATAATGAGTAGGTAATCAGTATCTCCAGATACAAAATAACATTGCATTACTTCTGACTCTTCCGACATTTTTCTTTCAAAGTGTGTTAAAAGATCTTCTCTTTGTTTTTCAAGAGTAATATTTACAAACACAATTAATGGCCTACCTACTTTAAATGGATCAACCAAAGAGACATCGTTCACAATGATTTTTTCCTCACGTAAGCGCTTAACACGTCGAAAACAAGGAGGAGCAGAAATGCCAACTATGTCAGCCAGAGCTTGGTTGGTAATTTGATTATTTTTTTGAAGAATATTCAGGATCTTTCTATCAATTTTATCAAGTATTTCAACTGGATGGTTTGTGTCTCTTTCATTTGAGTAAGATTTAACTGATTTATTTTTCATATATTACCTTTTTAAATAAAAATACATTATAAAAGGTAATTTTTATAAATAAAATAAGAAATTTATTTATATTTATTTTATGCTAATTTATCTCATCGATTACTTAAGGAGAAAACGATGATCAAAATTAGATTGGCTGAAATGAACGAACTTCCATTTTTAAATCAATTGATTTCCATTTCAGCAAGGGAATTAAGTCGAGAGGACTATACAGAGGAAGAAATACAAGGAGCGATTCAATATGTGTTTGGGGTCGATTTGGAGTTGGTTTTAGATAAAACCTATTTTGTTATTGAGAAAAATGGGATAATTGCTGGTTGTGGAGGCTGGAGTATGAGAAAAACATTATTTGGTGGTAGTCAATATTTGGGGAGAGAGGAAGGCGCTTATCTTGATCCTAAAGTGGATTTTGCCAAAATAAGAGCATTTTTTATTCATCCAAAATTCGCAAGACAAGGATTGGGTAGCTTTTTGTTAAAACATTGTGAGCAGGAAGCTATTGCGTGCGGGTATACTCGATTTGAAATGATGGCTACTTTACCAGGAGTAAAACTTTATAAGGCATTAGATTATAGGGTAATTTCAAATGAAATAATCGAGTTACCAAATAAGACACATGTAAGGTTTGTACGAATGACAAAAAATCTGATGGATATTGGAAGTAATTGTACAATAGCAGAGGTTTCAAGACTGTAGAATTTATTTTGAGGCACAGAAATGATAGCTCTTTTTATTATTATACAATCCATATTACTAATATTTATGTTATTTCACGATTGGATACCGATTCCCCCTTTTAATGATATAGAGGCTTTAAAAAAATCCGATAGTACTTTTTATCGTTTATTAGGTTCGTTAGTTAATGGAATGTTTGTTTTAATTCCTTTAATAATTACACTGAGGTGTTATCAACAAACTCCTGTTCCATTAATAGCAATGGTCACAGTACTAACATATTACTTGCTACTAACAATCGGAACTATTTTAAGTTGGTGGATTCCTTATTATTGGGGTAGTTCGCAAAAGCTTAAGGAAGAATTTAGCAAATTTAAAAATACACATCATTTTTTGCCTGCGCGTGGGGATAATGTAATCCCCAATACTTTGCATGTTATCCTGCATTTGCAGGTGTGGGCGTGCTTGGCTATTTCGCTTTATTTTTTAATTATTCATATATAGTGGATTTAACACTGTGAATTCATGATGACGCAATACTATAAAACTCTTTCATAATTCGTGCTGCTGATAGGGCAGTAATATGATTATGATCCAGTTTTGGAATCAATTCACAAATGTCCATCCCAATGTATGTAAAATGGTTTTGCAGGCCATGCAGCAAATAGATGATTTGGTTTACACTTGGCCCTCCGGGGTATGGGCTCTCTACTGCAGGTGCGCAAGATGGATTTAACCCATCGAGATCAATTGAAAAGTAAAGATATTTTAATCCTGCGAATTGAGCGATAATTTTTTTTACCATATTTTCCAGATTAGTGTGGGCGAATTCGCTGCCCATGATAACCCCAATATTGTTTTGATAGCTGGATAAGGCATTCGCTTCCTTTTCTGTGAATTGTCGAATACCCATCAGCATAATTTGGCGAGGGGTTAAAGAGGGCAGCAAAAATCCATGATGTAAAATTGAGCTATAGGATAGTGTTTCATTAACTTCACAATCTGGATGAGCGTCAAGATAAATAACACCATACTCATTAGGGACAATTGTATCCAGGGCTTTTAAGGCAGCAAATTTGATAATGTGGTCTCCACCAAGGCAAATAGGTTTTTTATGATCTTCCATGAGTGTGATAAATTTTGAAGATACCAATTGAATTTCCTCTGAAATAGTGTGTTGCTGTACTACTAAGTTACCCTCGTCCCAAAGTTGTGCACCTGATTTAAAATTTTCTGGCAGTGAATACAATCTATTATCAACTTGTCTAATAAAATCAGCTGAAAACTCATGTCGATCAGTTGTTGATGAAAAGGTAGGTGCAGTTCCAGCACATTTTGTATTAACACCAAAAATAACAGAATTTGCATTCGCATAATTTGGGCTATTTGCATAGATTAACTTGGTCATAATTTTCTCCTCCTATAACAATGACACTATTGTAATTCAGGGAAAACTATATTTATAATTAATCATTTTAAATAAATGATGAATAATTTTGATATTACTTGATCCTCAGTTAATTGCCTTTGAGGCAATAGTTAGAACAGGAACAGTTCATGCTGCTGCAGAATCACTTTTTCTGACTCAAACGGCAGTAACTCAACGTTTACGGAATTTAGAGCAAAAATTAAAGACAACATTATTTATCCGTACTCGACGTGGTATGTTATTAACAGCAGAAGGGGAGCAATTACATCGCTATTGTCTGAGAGTGACTGAAATGGGAAACACAGTGCTCGGGAATATTCAAGGAGTGGGTATTATATCAAACGTAAGAATAAAAATTACTGGACCTACAAGTATTATGCGAACACGAATTATTCCTCAGTGCCAGCTAGTAATGAAGTTATTTCCCAAACTACATATGTCATTTTTAGTTGATGATAGCCCTGACATTAGCCAGCATTTGAAATCAGGTGCTTTTGATTTAGTGATTATTCGTCCTGAACAAGTGGCTCAAGAGATGGAAAGCAAGCTTTTATCTCCCGAGCATTATTTATTAGTTTGCTCAGCAAAATGGAAGCATCGCCAATTATCCGACATAATTCAGAATGAGAAAATAATTGATTTTGATCAAACTGATCAAATGACATTTAATTATTTAAATAAATATGCTTTGCTTGAGGGCGTTCAGTCAGAGAGACACTTTGTCAATAACACTGAAAGCATTGCGCAATTGTTCATTGCCGAATTTGGTTATGGCGTACTGACTAGAGAATTTGCAGAACCTTACATTAGATCAGGTGAATTGCACGTCCTGAATCATCAAAAATCGTATATCAATCCCATTGCCATGGCATGGTACTCCAGGTCTGAGCAGCCACAATATTTTTCTGCTATAATCGATGCCTTTCAATAGTTACTAATGGAACAGAGGTATGGGGAGTAATGGAACGACCAACCGACTTCATGACCGTATTTGACGGTATTCTGAATTTGAGCATGATTTAATCCGTCAGGCCACTTTCGCAGGACGTGTAGTGGCTAAACAAGACGGGATTCGATTTAGATGTCATAAAAAATAAACGAGGAACAGAAATTGTTAGCAAAGCGATTATTGGAAGAAAATAAATCGGTCAGTGAAATTGCTAAAATTTTTAATGTTCATAAAACAACAATATACCGTTTGTAAGATTGAAAAAGGGGCCTAAGCATGCACTCAAAGATATTAAGTTTTTTCAGCACCAAGGCTGGCATAGAGAAAATCCAAACCAGTCGCCTCTCCCAAACAGAACTTTTTATCTATTTTTATCTCATCATTCTTTTTGACTACTTTGAATTAACTCAGCAAACTTTGGACATGATTGGTAAAACCCCCAAGTTTATCGATTATCTAAATATTTGGCAATTTCCCATAGTTGGTGGGATTGGATTAATACTGTTATTTTTGGCCAATGGTGGGAGCCAGGGCAGGGATTTCCTCAGCAAATACTTTACCTTCTCCTTCACAGTAGGTATTAAATACTACTTACTTTATATTGTCTTAGAGTATCTGCCAACTTTTATTCCAGTATTGGCTTCTAATTATTATGAAATTCCTGTAAATATTTTGATAAATATAGTTATGGTGGCCAATATCGGCTTGAGGATTTATCAAACCAAGACTTAGTTGTATTTTTGTTTCGGAATATAAGCTGATGGTTGGCTGAAACCCTAATAATCCTTACGTCGGTCGTTCCATTACTTCCCATATCACGAAAATTACAGAAAATAGGCAAGTGTGGCCAATTCTAATTAGAAGTGCGACAGTCAAATAGGTCAATTGTATACCGAGAACTCAGCCAAAGTAATATAAAAAAATTGTCAGGCTGGGTTCCAAGTTAATTTATATACCAAAACATGGGTAGCAACATCCGGTTAACTCATCAACCCTGTTTTCCCATCTCTGAATATAATTTACTTGATCACTGGTTAAGGTAAGCTTTAAGTTATTGGTTTTGCAATGATATAACAATTCGGATTCAATATCTGAAAGTTTCACATATGTTTCCCATAGTTCAATGTTATATATCTCATCAAAGTCACGTAGAAATGAATACCACTCTACGCACATGCGATGGAAAAAGAATGCCGAAATATATTTAGTGACATCTGGACAACTTTGTTCTTTTGAAAGATGAATTTTTGCAACAGCAATAGCATAAAATGCTTCAGAGAAACGTTGATGAAGTTTTTTTAAGGTACTGAGATTCCCATTATCAATAGGAGTGGTTTTGAATAAATTAAATACTTCATCACAATCAATGTCTTTATCATAATTATTCAGGATTCGTTTAAGTGATTCCAGATTCTCACTATCTTGGGTTTGAGCAAGAGCTTTCTTTTTTAATTTCATTACTTGCTTAGGCTGGTTATTTTTTTCATGTTGAGAAATGATCGTTTGCAATTGATTAAGTTGCTGTGATTCATTATTTTTATGTTTTTTCCAAAAGCTTAATTTCATGATTAGAGTCCTTTCTAAATCTTCACTAAATTATCCTATAATAGCAAAATAGTGCTATGCAATATCTTATATCGATTTGCTGAAAAATATTGATCATGTTTTAAAAACTAAAGAATCTATTGAATTTGTGTAGCAAATGATAATTATGTAGTTACAGAGCACGAACTTTGAAATTTTTGACGAATTGATAAATGCGCATTGTACTATAATCTTAATAGCATAGTTCGCATCTCATTTTGTTGTTGGCAAGGGTAGGGGGCTATGGTGTATAACTATTCTGAGTAAATGATGAAAAAATCTGTGAATACACAAGAGCAAAATCGTATTGCTGCATTATATGAATTAAAAATTCTGGAGACGCCACCGGATGAGAGGTTTGATCGAATTGTCAGGCTAACTTCCAGTTACTTGGCTGCTCCTATTGCGTTTATCTCTTTTATAGATACTCAGCATCAATGGTTCAAGTCTAGTTGTGGTTTAGGCCTTAATAAAATCTCTCGTAATGATTCCTTTTGTCATTATACGATACAACAGAGCAAGCCAATGATTATTCCAGATGCCTTGTTAGATGAGCGTTTTTGCAATAATCCTTATGTTACCGATTCACCTTATATTCGCTTTTATGCTGGCTTTCCCATATCAACAGTCGAGGGTTTTAATGTGGGAACATTATGTGTTATTGATAAAACTCCACGTAACTTAAACGAATCCCAAATTAAAATTTTAAAAGACTTGGCAACACTGGCAGAGGATCAACTGACTTTGTTGGATATTTCGCTTCTTGAGAAGACTGTTCGAGAAAAAAACATTTCTCTGACAAAGGCTAAAAAAGAACTTGAAATTCGTAATAATTTTATTCGTAAAGCGTTTGGCAGTTTTATGTCTGATGAAATTGTTACCGAGCTTCTTGAAGCAAAAGCAGAATTAAAACTAGGAGGAGAAGAACGCAGGATTACAATCTTGTTTAGCGATTTGAGAAATTTTACGACTCTATCCGAACGGTTCTCAGCTGATAAAATTGTTGCTGCACTTAATAATTATTATGGAAAAATGGTTGATGTTATTGAAAAGTACAATGGCACGGTTGATTCGTTTATTGGCGATGCCATCATGGTTGTTTTTGGAGCGCCATATTCCGGAGACGATGATGCTTATCGAGCTATAGCCTGCGCACTGGAGATGCAAGCTTCAATGCCTGTGGTGAATGAGATGAATCGAAACAGTGGACTACCTGAGTTGGAAATGGGTATAGGCATTAATACAGGTTGTGCTATTGTTGGCAACATAGGCTCTCAAAAGCGTATGCAATATAGTGCCATTGGTTCCCCGGTTAATCTGGCATCACGAATTCAAGATCTGACTCTGGGGGGACAAATTTTAATTTCCGAGGCAACATACCAGGAAGTCAGTAATTCGCTTAAATTAAACGGGCATCTGAGAGTAAAAGTTAAGGGAATTGCTTCCCCCATTACCATCTATGATATTGTTGGCTTAGATAAAAAATCAGTCTAAAAAAATAAAACGGCTGTAGTTATTGGATAAATCCACATGGGTGTGTTTGTGATTAAGTAGTAAAAAATGTTATCATGACCATTATTTGGTTATTTTAATTTATTGAAACATTATGAAAATCGCATTTCTTGTCAGTAGCGTAGGTGACACAGATTTAGCTTTAAAAACAATTGACGCCTTAGAGAACAATGGGCAACTAGAAACTGTTCTTATTTCATTGACCAAAGCAGCACAACAACGTGTTGAAAGCTTTCAATCTTCAACATTAGTAAGCAAAATTGCTCTTCCTGATATTCTCCAATCTAATTCAGATTTCTTTCCTGAAGGAGAATTAATTAAAGAACAACTTGGTATGATAGATCAATATCTTCAAAACCAGCAGATAGATTATACCTATTTGGGCATACCATCTATAAACAGTGAAATACCATTTCAATTAGCTGAATCCCTGGAGATTCCAGTATTAATGGCTTATGAGTTTATGTTCAAGCCAGATAATCATTGTCTCTGGAAACATGTTCCGTCCTTAAGTGCAAAACCTAATGTTCGATGGGCTCTCCCTTTGGCCACGGCTAAAGAGGACTTCCATGTTCCTGACGATAGCTTGTTTGTCACTGGCCATTTAAGTATTGATAATGCTTATTCATCAAATACTTCAAACATAAAAAAACCTCAAGAGGTCAGAGAGCTTTTACAAGTTTCTCCAGATCAATCATTAGCATTCATAAGTAGTACTACTCAGCCAGTAGAAACTGATTCGGGATTTTTAGATTGCTTATTAACAGAGTTAAAAAATCATCCGAATATGCAAGTTCGCCTTGGCCTGCACCCAGGTATACAAAATCTGGATGTTTATTTAAATGGGATACTAGGAATATATAGAAAACATCCTGAGATAACTGCTCAATTTAAAATTATTTTGCCAGATAATCTTGTTGGTCGAATTAAAGAGCCTAAACTAACCATTAATGATCCTATATATCAAAAAATATTCTTAAAGGTTAATGTGACCGGTTCAGAGGCTGCAGCAACCGCAGATCGAGTAACGCAAGCGGTTCCTGGTGCGTTGCTAAATCAAGCTGTACTAGAAGGGAAACCAACTTATTCACATTTAGGAAAACCTTATTTACCACGCCAATATTTTTCAAAAACAATAGCTTCATTTTTTACAGCAGAATGTCAATCGCCTCGTTCAAAAGAAGATTTGGGATTAGATGAAAAAACAGCTCCACAAAAATATGCAGAAATAATTATGCAAAAAAGATAATTCCTAGGCTAATCGATTAATGCATGCGTATAATGCAAAAGAAATAATTTTCTCTATTCTAATTCAAGATGCGAATTATAATTACCACGATATGCTAAAAAATTTCCCTGATATTAGTTCAGGAACCCTGAATTATACCCTAATGGTTAGTTATAAAACCTATACTAATAAGTTTAGATTTACAAAAAAATATTAATTAATAATAATGTCTTCTTTTTTGTCTTTATAATACGGATTTTGCAATGTTTGAAAAAAACAAAAGTGATTTACATTGCCATTTAAATGGCAGCTTTAGTTTGGAATTTCTAAAAAGAACTTCTGAAAAGAATAATTGTATGGCGGTTTATAATGAGTACGAACAGCTGAGAGAACAATATATAGAGGCTACTAAAGAACAACCTGCTGAAGGATATGCCAAAAAGCTGATTGATATGATTTGGGGGTTATTCGGGCTAACTCATAAAATGGTACAAAGTTTAGACGATATCACTCAAGGAACAATTGATGTAACAAAAAATTCTGAAGCCAAATATCTTGAAATACGCACTACACCAAAAGCAATAAATGGCAAATCAAGAAATGACTACATTGATGCTTTTGAGGCGGGGTTGTGTTCTGCTAATTTTAAAGATGATAAAAAAATAGCTCATGGCTTATTAAGTCTCGACCGAACAATTCACACTGTTGAAGACGCTACGGTTTTTATTCAACGCGTTTTAAAAAGCCCTGTTTTAGTGGGTATTGATATTAGTGGTAATCCTCTTGGTATGAGAACACTTACTGGAAAAGATTTGGCTAGAGTAGTGACCATGGCCCTGGAAAATAAAGTCAATATAGCTATCCATATGGGAGAGAGTGATACAGAAACAGAAAGGCAAGACACAGACGCAGTTTTAGATGCATTAGAAAAATGGCAAAAAGAGCATCCAGAAAGTGGAAGAACATTATTTTTTGGCAAAATAAGATTAGGACATTGTATTTATTTAACTGAACACCAGAAAGAAAAAATTCGCGCACTGGCGTTACCTATAGAGGTATGCCCGACTTGCCATAAAAAGCTTAACTGGCATCTGGAAGAAAAAGAACATCCTGTAGCTTCGGTTTACTCTGATGTTTCTGAAAATTTAGTCATAGGAACAGATGATGATGCTATTTTTGGTGGTCGTATGGATAACGAATTTAATCAATTTATGCGTTTTTTCACAAATAAAACAAATTTGTCAAGGAAAGAAATAAAAGAGCATCAATCAGCTTTTCGGTTTGGGAATTAATCGTTGTAAGGCCTATACATTTGAAGGAATAACTTCAAGGAAAACACTTATATCTTAATTTCTATCATTGAATACTATAATCCCATTAAGTCTGATTATCTATGTTAAAAGATCCAAGATTGTTTTGTAGTTGATGTAGTCAACGTTCTGACGCAGGATAACAGATCTTATTTAGTATGTAATTAGGAACCTGATAGTATTAAATAACCAAATCAAATTAAGGAAAAAATACTCCGTTCCAAATCGAACGGAGTAGCTAAGTTTAACAACGTACTAAAAATCTCCAGCACTCGAGCCCATAATCATGAGCATCAAGATATCTATCCGAATTCTTAATACGTCTGTAACGACAAAATACCCATTTAAAACCACTGGGTGGTGGGATCTGACTTTCTTTAGTCATTAACACCTGTGTTATATAATGTCCCAAACGAATGTAATGATTATTTTTTTATGATTAAATGGCTTAGGTTAGTTTCTATCTTTATTGTGATTGGATTTTCTGCATGGGAATTACACAGTTATATGCCAACGTTAATTCAATGGGCTCAAGGGCTAGGGGCTTATGCATTTATTGGATTTTTCATGCTTTATTGTTTTGCCATATTGTTATTCTTACCTATCGAACCCATCGTTCTCGCATCAGGAGCTATGTTTGGATTTTATTATGGCTTTTTGATAACTTTATTTTGTGCCGTAGTAAGCGCATCTATTGCTTTTATGGTAAGTCGATATTTTGGTTTTTCTTGGCTTCCCGGTGGTAAAAATAGACTATTAACTCAATGGCTGAATCGCCTTGAATCATTTGGATGGAAATCTCTTGCTATATCTCGCTTAACACCTTTTCTACCGTGTTCTATTGTAAATTACGGATATGGATTAACGAATATGAGGTTATTTGTTTATACAACTACAAACCTTATTTTTTTTATACCATATAAACTCATCATTACTTATATTGGTTCTCATTTATAGAGGCTAGTTCGCATTTGTCCCGTTTCTGTAATTCAACCCAATTTTATCTTTCCCTGAATATCAACTATTAATGGACAAATATATGCCAGTTACTTAACGTTGACTACATTAACTACACTTCATACATTAGGTCTGATTATCAAAATAATCAGACTTAATGGGGTTCATACTATGAGGGATTCTCTCAATAATTGCGCTACCCTTTTTGAGCAACCCAAACTGTCGCCTCTCCACATTCTGGGTCTCTAATTCTATGGGTTAGTATTTTAAAATGATTATCTATGAGTATCTGTTCATATTCTTCAGCAGAAAGAGAAGCATGATATAAATCGTGCCCTCCATTTTCACTCCAAACTTCACCGTATTTTGGTCCTGATGTAAAAATTAATAAACCATTTTGATTAACGTAGGACGCTAGTAATTTTAATGTCATACGCTGATCTTCATGAGGCAAATGAAAAAAACTATGCCAAGCGATAACGGCATGGAATTTTTCATTCAAATCTAAAGTACGCATATCTGCCAGAAGCCATCTTTCCTTTGGAAATCTGTGTTGACACAAATTAATCATTTTTATACTGGCATCTATTCCAGTTATTTCATAACCCTTTTCGATTAAAAAGCGAGCTATAGGCTCCCCTGTGCCGCAGCCCACATCTAATATTTTGCTTTTAGGTTGGAGATATTTTTGAATAAAATCTAAATAAAATTTCTCCATTGTCAGATCTTTACTACGACTATTGTCAAACCAATTAACGATCTTATTATATATTTGATAAACATTATTTTTATTTTTTTCTGCCATGTTCAACTCTCTGAATTAAATAATCAGACAAACTCTACACAAACTAACCATGAAAATCGCCCTTTTAATCAGAGTTTCATCTGAATCTCATCTTTTTGGTCAAGAGTTTGTTCAGGTTTTGAGGATATGTCTTTTAATTCATTTTCTTCTGGGAGAGAATTCAATTTTTTATTTAAATCATTAATTCCAGAAAGGACTTTCATTTGTCGATCATAACGCTTCTCATCCGTATTTTGTAATAATTTTTCATTTCCTGTAATGAGTCGTAGAAACTGTTTAAACCAGCTGACTTCTTTAGGCTTGGGAAGCTCAGTTTCTATTGTCTTTTGCGCCCCATCAATAAAACTGTCAACTGCTTTATCATAATTTTCCATAGCCTTCTGAATTTTTGTTTCTTCTGAAAGCATTTTATAATCTTCATTACTTGGATCCATAAGATCACATACAGCTACCAATTTATCACGCATTATACTGCTGTTAGGGATAGTAATTTCCGCTTTCTCAGCTTCATTTAGTAGTTCTAAAAACTCCTGCGATATTTTTAGAATATCTATTGGATTTGTTTTTTTAGATTGTTCTGGCAAGCCTTTCAAAGTCACTTCATTGGCAAGTTTTTCTAATGAAGGCATAATTGAAAAAAAGGCTTCACTCTTCAGTTTTTTATCATCAGTATTGTCTAACATTCTTTGTCCATAACTTATCACCACTGCCTTTAGGAATTGCAGAGCAACTTCTTTTTCATTACCTTGAGCATTTTTTAAGATGGCTTCATAATTCTCGCGCCCTATGGCGTCGATAACTTTTGGATGAAGCGCTGTTCCCTCTTCGTTTAATAAAACAGGGATAACCCCATTTACATTTTTTTGCATGTGCTCTCTCAACCCATTAGGTTTTTGATTAATTGCTTTTAACTCTTCAAAGTTTGGAGCCGGGAAATTATATGCATCAAATATTCTTGATAATTTTCCAGTTGTACTTCGAGCAGTCTCAATTATTTTCCCCGGTTGATTTGTTTCACCATGAGGGTCATGTTCTTTGGTCAAATGTTCAATTAAATGCTCTTTAAAATATTCAACATAAGAAATTTTTTTTTCCTGGCGATGAGAACCATAAAAAGCTCTCCACTTATGCTTTGTCATAATAGGCTCTCTGTGATTTATAATATCTAACTCGAATACTATTATAATAACACAAAATGAATAAAAAATAATCAATATTGGTATTAATGGTTTCTTTTGGTTTTATTTATTGGCTCTTGAATTTCCATCGCCACAAATTGATATTTGAGGTATTTTAGTTGTTCCCAACAAACTCTTCAGTAGAAAGAGATGGGTGATATAAATCGTGTCCTCTATTAACCCCAGCTAAAATATTGTACTAGGTGTCGTATATCCTGGTGTTGATTGAATAAATATATTTTCCTGTTAAAATAAAACACATGAAAATATGTTTTATTTTTTTCACTATATTGCTTGTCGTTTTACCATATACAACAAGCAACAATAAATTTCCGGCCAATTCTAATGTCAGGTATGCTTTTGAGCATGGCGTCAAATGCCCACTAAAAACGCCAATCAATACTATTGCTTCGAAGTGCAATTCAAGTCAAATCTATTTGGTGTCGGAAACATTAAATCTATTGAACAAATATACTCTTGTGAGTTTGATTTTATTCATTATTTATTTTTTTTCTCTATGCCGAGGATTCAGAACACAAGTCTATAGGCCACCACGACATTCACCAATGATGAAAACACTTTTTTAAACCAAAGTGCATATCAATATTTATTAAATTGATGTGTTAATTTTACATTGGAGAATTAAATGAAGAATTTATTCCGAATAATTATATTAACAACAGTGGTTTCTTATTGGTCTAACCCATTATTAGCAAGTTCAAGATATGAAAATATTGACGAGAAGAATTATTTTCAATTCGCTATTCCTGAATATCATACGACTCGTCAATCAGGACAGACAGTCAATATATATGTTAAGTATGCCTATAAGAAAAAAACACCAACTAATGAATATCCGGATTACCGAACATTACGTTCGGTCGTCCTCAAGTATATGGAGCCTTCAGAGGAGTTTCCTGCTGAAGTGTTTTGGGAGATTATTGCTAGTAATATGGGAAGAGAGTTAATGCAGCATTTTCCTCTGGATGGAGTGAGTATCCAGCTGGAAGTCCTTGATAACCAAAATCCCGATGGCTATGAGCCAGGCGATCATGGGCCCACATTTACTGTTGGAGACATTCCTCCCCTTGATGTACATCACTAGTTATCAATTGGCCTATATATAATTTTTAGATAAACATCAGTTTTTATATCTCATCGTATAATAATTATGCGATGAGATTGTTATCCACTTATTTTATTGGCTAATTTTCGAAATCATTTGTGGCATCTATATATACCCATGCATTAATGCCAGAGTTCAGTTTTATGTTAACACGTTTATATTCAGAGACTTCGTACTTGTCTGCTTCTGCTAACTCTTCTTGGCTGATATCAAAAACAATGCCTCGAACAGTATCTGAGCCGTTACCAGTATAGGTAATGATAGGATGAAGCTGTTCACCGCTTGTTTCTACAACTTCCGGGCTTTTAATCTCAATCATAGATAATCTAAATCCTTGTATTGTGTCCTCCTGCCCTTCCAATTTTCTGCCAAAATTAGCAAGCTGTACGGCTTCATATCGCAATGTACCGTATGAAAATAATTTTTCGGTATGTGTTTTACTCATAATGGTTAACCTTCTAATTAGATAAAATCTTTGCCATTTTTCTATGGCATTACAAAAGTAGTGAATTTTAATGGTTTTCCAATTATTATCAAAATGGAATTTTTAAAAACAGCGGGAGTAAATGATGTCAAAATTTTTCAATTTAAAGACAGGTACCTTATATTCTGTAGAGTCCTATGCTGGTGCCGTAAAATTACCAGAACGGGTAATTCAGGAATCTATTAGAGTAAATGAACAGCATCTTGACGATGATGGTTACCCTTCAACGTGTCCAAAATTAAGACGCCAAAATGCTACTCAATTAAGAATGTTTTTTTCTAGTGAAAATAATTCTCTCGTATATGGGACATGTGATCTTAGTCATGGTTCAAACAGCGATTTAACAGAGATTACAAAAGTAATCAGTTATAGCTAACAGTAATCAGGTATTTGTTTGATAAAATAATAATTATTTTATCAAACAAATACCACAAACTCATTCAATATTGAGCAATTTAAAAACCCCATTGTTAATTTAATAACAAGTAGGTAAAATATGGGGCAATCAAGCTCTGCTTAATCATTTATATGTCGGATATTAAAGTACACCTATTAAATTTTCATGGTATTTGGTCTCATATAGAAATTGTATTGGAAAATACGTCAACAAGTCCTCATACTTTCTATGGTGTTAATCGTTGGGAAACCCCAAGAGACAGTTGGTGCACACATGGACCTAAATACAATATTGAGGAAGCCAGCTCAATATATAGTTTTCATATTGAGGCTGATACTGATAAAATTACTAAAAGTTGGCAAAAATATTGGCGCGAAACCTGGGATAATGCCAGCATTTTGGGTGAAAACTGCTCTGTGGCAGCTCAGTGGTTTTTGACTGAATTTGCAGGAATTCCAAAACCGGGTTTATCAAATATTAGTTTCAATCATCTTGCTTTTGGTATCCTATGGCCAAGCTTTATTCCTTGTCCCGTAACGCTTGGAGGTCGTGTGATGTCCAATGCAAAATTTCATGTAGAAGCGAGAAATAATCCTGACATAGCAGCTCGATATAGTAGTTTATTTTTATATACCAGCATAGCTCTTGCAACACTAGCTTTTGCAACATCTGTTTTGGGTCTCGCAGTGGCAACTACCGTTCTAACGGGAGGAATTGCAGCATTAGCAATGACTGGTTGTGTGATAGCAGGTTTTGCCAGTTCTTATAGTTTTTTTAAAACCTATAATATTTTGTCTGCAAAGAATATCTCGGATGAGCTCAAGAAAACAGATGAACTGACTTACTTAAAGAATGAGTCGAATGCTCAAGAGCAAGCTTTAAAATTGACTATGGATTAATTGCCCTCATGCAACGTAACTGCGGTAGAGGTTCATATCATGCAGATTCTATTTAGTTTATTTTTAAAGGGGGATGGATTCTCTAATCTCATTCTCTCCCCTCTTCAATAGATTTTTTCAGATAATAATATACAGGGTCATTAAACGTATCATTGACATGAACACCATGTTGGTATTGATTCATCCATGTGCCCATAATCCATGTCTAAATTTTCGTTTTGAATGTTATGTATTACTTCGGGAAACATGGCTAAACGTTTATTGTGTTCCAGGCAATGTTCCTGAAGGCATAATTTGGCTGCGACTTGAAGAGCTGCAGTGATACCGTTTTCATGCGAACCATTGAAACCTCCAGCAATAATTCCTCCCCACCATAGTCCACTAAAGCCTTGTACTTTTTGCAGTGTTTTTTGTGCTTCATAATAATCTTCATTCATTACTGGGTGTTTATAATAGATTACTTGAATAATGTTTTGAGGCATTGGCTGTCCGGGTAAAACCCAAGTTTTCATAACAGGTATCTCATCTTTTTTAAATTTCCACCCCTTGCACATAGTGTTTGTAGCATCTACTCCATTAAAACGAGTATGAATTATTGTGTCATTAGGCGAACAGTAATTGGTATCCTGATGAAATACTATTGTGGTATCGTAATATTGTACTTTTGCCAATTTTTTTCGTAATTCTTCTATAGTACTATTTTCTATTTCACTAATCAGTTCTTTTGTAATGTAGGCTGGTGTACTGATTACCACATCATCAAATACTAATGGATTGCCTTTATTATCAGTGCAATAGGTATCATCATTTTTTATTAAATGATATTTTGTTTGCCCACCCTCTTCGACAGGAATGATGTTTTTGATGAAGGTGTCACTAACAAATTGAACATTGTGACACCTTTTCATTAATTTATTAATATATGAGCTTAATCCTTCAGTTGCATCGTACCAGTCTTTTCCAGCTGTCAGATAGTTCATGGCACAGTGTGCACCAAAAGTTTTTATTGTATCTGTTGAAACCCCCCACCCTGCAGCGATCAAGGGATAAAGAAAATTATCTGCAAAATCTTGTCGATGTTTTTTAAAACTGGAGCTTTCATTGATATAAGCATTTACAAAGTCTTCGAGAGTGATAAATTCGTCAGGATTTGATAATTTATTTTTAGACTTGTGAATGATTTCATTCATGGATAATAATCTGTAAAAATCATAAAACAAGGTGTGGAAAGAAATATGTGAGTTTTTCTGTGGTTTATCTCCTGTGAATAATCCTAAAAAGGATAGAGGGGATAAGGCAGAATTATTATTGTGATCATCTGTATGGAATAACGGGGGCAAGACTATATGGCGATCATCCCTTAGGTCATGAAAATCCATATTAAGTTCAAACTCTTGTAAGGGGACTTTGAGGTATTTAAATAATCGATGAACATTAGGATAAAGATCAGGATTACCAATAAATTCAGCGCCTCCCTCAAGGATTGCATCTTTGGCTATTATACTTTGTATATGTCCACCAAATGATCCATTTTTTTCAAAGACTGTGACATTGAATTTTGACTGTTTATCAAGTGCCCATGCTGTTGTTAGTGCGGTACCACCACCAATGATTGCCACATTCCTTTTTTGCGATGTTGATGAATTATGCATTTTAAAATCCTTTTAACGCTGTTTAGACCTATCATAAATGAATTAAAATAACTATAAAAGTGAGTTGATTAAATATTATTGAATCAGAATATAAATTATACAACCCGCATTATTAAAAACTGACTTTTTTCTGTAACTTCTTATTATCATAATGAATAAATGTACTACAATCTATATAAACCAGGCTCATTTGAGAGAATATCCTGGCAAATTCAGGATATATGCTTTTTTTTGGTGCTGAGCTACTTTTTTATGATCTCTCAGAGAAGATGATCAAAGACTATTAACTTAGGTGAGCAGGGTAACGCTCTAAAAAAAGGTAATTATATGTCTTTTTTTCGCTTCTTAATAAATAGACTCAATCATTTGGTTAGCCGTGAGGAGGATCATGGTTCAATAGCTGCAAATGAATTAACATTGCATCAGATTCAAGATTTCAATAAACAGTTTCAAAAAAATCAAGAAGCAATCTATTATTCAAAAGAAATGCTACAAGACCTAATTAATAAAAGACTGAGAGCATTATTACTTCACGCAAAATCAAAATCTCCCTGGTATAAAAAAACGCTGGCAAAAATTAACATAGACAAATTCACCAAGGAGCGATTAAACGAGCTTCCCACTATAAATAAAACCATTTTAATGGAAAATTGGGATGCTATTGTCACCAATCCCAAGCTTTCATTAGCATTGGTTGAAAAGCATTTAAGCAAAAAAAATGATGCGATCGACACATTGTATCTATTCTCCCGTTATCAGGTCGTGTCAACTGGAGGAAGTAGTGGGAAACGAGGCGTATTTATTTATGATTGGGATGAATGGATTACATTTCACACTGCATTTATCCGCTATCCACTCTACAATGATGAACGGACGCAAATTGTAACTACAAAACTAAATGCAAATTCAAAAACGGTTAGCCTGTTTGTAACAAACACTGCAATTGCAGCCTACTCTTTAGCAAAAACATTTGGGCGACATAATGAAAATATGTATTTTCTGCCTATGGCTGTAACGCCATTAAACATAGTCATTACTCGTCTCAATCAAATTGTGCCAGATATCTTGGCTGCTTCTCCTTCCTATATTCACAAAGTATGTCAACTGGTTCAAAAAGGACAAATAAAAATTGAACCTAAGATTCTTTTTGTTGGTGGAGAACCACTATTTGAACAAACTCTGGCTCTAATTAAAGAAACCTGGCCTAAAGTGGATATTTTTAATGTATTTGGTTGTACTGAGGGAATGGTGGGACTGAATTGCCGAGCGAATATGGATGAGATGCATTTGAATGATGATCAATGTATTATTGAGCCACTGGATGAACTAAATCGCCCTGTTGATAAAGGAGTTATGGTTTCCAAAGTATATTTAACTAATTTATATAATTATACTTTGCCACTAATCCGTTATGAAAACTCGGATGACATTTTATTTTTAAACAAAACCTGTGATTGCGGTATACAACATCAGCTTATAAAAACACCTCAAGGTAGACCTGGATGTGACTTTAATTATCCTGGCAATATTTTTGTACATCATTCGCTTTTTTTGGGAGCACTTTTGCCAGAAAAAAATATTCAAGAATATCAGGTCGAACAAACAATAGATGGGGTTAATATTAAGATTGTAACCACTGGCTCTATAAACAAGCTCCAATTGCAAGAGAATATACGCTTACGTCTTAGCAAAGTAGGTTTCTCTGGTGCCAAAGTAAGAATCATCGAAGTACCTGAAATTATCTATTTGTATTCAGGTAAGCTGAATCGTTTTATACCATTGAAATCGAACTCGAGTGTTGAATAATAGTTTCAGGAATTATTTATTATATCGTACAACACTCAAACCCGTTATACCCGAAAACATAGTGATGTTTTATGGGGTTGTAATGATTGTAATTGATATTTTGTTCATAATTTTGAGGAACTCCGATATTTCAGACGAACAAAATATAATCATCTATAATGTAAAAAAACTTGTTGTATTTATTTCGATCATGAAAGAAAAAATTGAAAACGTTTCCAACCATTTATCTGTATTAGGTATTAAGCATCAAAAGGAATTTCCTCAAGAAAATGATCAAGCATTAATGAAGTGGGCAGCTTACATTGATCATTTACATCATGCAGCATATAAAGCAATTGAAGAACAATACTCAAAATTTAATCCTGACGCATCGAAAGATGAACAATTTCATTTTTTTAAAAGAATTTTGGCAATAAAAAATGTTTTGCGAGAATTACAAGTGACTCATGACGATTTAGCCGAGAGTTTATATGAAAATTCAGCGCTTTATATCTATAATGAGGAAACAATCTCCTTAAAAGCCAAATATATTCTTCCTGAATTAAAAGAAAAAAAACCTAAAGAAATTGTTAGTGCAAACTTTTATCAACTGTTAGAGAACATCAGTAGAAATAATTCACTAAGCAAAGAAGAGTTTAATTACATTACCTCACTCCTAATGCAAATTGCCTCCAGACCTCAAGGGATACAATTAATTGTAAAGTTAAATTATTTGCTAACAACTAAGAATGCCCAATTAATCTTAAAAACCAGTCATAATTTTGAATGTGCAATGGTACGGGAAGGACTTGCAGAAACAAGTCCAGATTATATCCCCAAATCGATAACACCAGAGCAAGATTTTAAAACTATTTTTAAAAGAGAAACGCTTTGTGGAATTGGTGCTACAAGGGTTATTATTGGTGTAGATTACCGTTTTAACGATAAAATATCTTCCTTGGATATAGACGTCTATGCCTCAGCTGGGAATGGATTAACAGATGGTGGCCCTGCCTTTATTTTATTGGCTCATGAGTTAATTCATGGTTTGCATAATCTTACCGGGAAAGCAAGATATAATTTCAGGCCTTTTTTCCAAGGTCCAAAATATGAAAATGATCCCATAATGCAAATATTATATCCGAAAAATTCTGGATTTAGTTATGGTCCTTCGGCTGAAGAATATTGGACAATCGAAGGTGGAGTTCTATGTGAAAATAGCATCCGCAAAGAACACGGTTTTTTTAATAGAACGGGACATGTCAGTGCTGAACCAGGAAGTCGTGCTATTCTGGACCTTTATCACGTTGGATTAGGTCGAAGTTACACTGAATTTGATTTTATAGACTTCATAGATTATTTCAATAAAACGGAAGTAAGACCAGAGATCACTGAAGACGATAAAATAATTGCCAGGCTTTTGCTGCTTGAAAAATATAGCTCTTTAACCTACTCTCCAATTGATCTAATTCAGATAGGCAAATCCATAGGTTATCACCAACTCAAAAAAACAAGACTAACCTTAGAAAAATTGAACGATCTGACAGGTGGCAAGAAAGAGTCTGATGTGGTTTTGCATAATTTTTTAATGGTTGCGCCCTCTAATGTAGCCCAATTATTGATTGCTATTTCAAAGAATAAAGAAGTAAATTGTGATCTGGAAATAGATTCAGAGCTTCTTGCTCAAGCATTGCCAACTATTCAAAAGATTAATGAAATGATCAGAAACGCTGGTTTCCCCGACGGGCTTGTAAATGCATTTAGTCATTTTGCAGAAAATATAGAAACAAAACTCACTGACTCACGTAGCTGTAATTTATAGCATTCACAAAAAAGACATAAAAATTTAGCTTTATAATGAGCTTACTGCAAGCTTGCAGAAGACTCACACAGGTTTGCCTGAAGACACCATTAGATGAGATTTTAGCTTTCATTATAGCTACGCAAAACAAGGTGTGTGTTACTCCCCCCTGCTCCATAACTGGAAACGCCAGCTAAATAGTGTTTTTTTATTTTAGGGAACTCTTGGAATTGAGTGGCAATATATAGTGGAGAGTCTTCCAACATAAAATCTGGATTCGGAGTTTCAAAGTTAATTGAAGGAACAATAGCTTTATTTTTTAACATAAGTACTGTTTTGATGATTGAAGCCATACCAGATACAATACCTGTATGACCTAGATTGCTTATTACCGAACTCAGTGGACAATGATTTATTTTGGTAACGTCTTTGAACGCTTTTTTTAGTGCATATATTTCTGTTGCATCCCCTAGTTTGGTTGAGGCTCCATGAGCAGCAATATAATCAAGGTCACTTGGCTCAATCCCTGCATTTTTCCAAGCGGATTGTAAGCAAACATATTGGCCATGCACTCCTGGAGCCATAAATCCTTCTTTTGAAGAATTGCCATCATTATTCATGGCGTCTCCAATAATAACAGCATGGATTAGATCATTATCTACAATGGCATCTTCAAGTCGCTTTAAAACAACCAACCCAGCACCATTTGAGTATAAAGTACCGGATGCTGAAGCATCAAAAGAATGGCAATGACCGTCAGAGGAAAATAATCCGTTTTCTTCATAAATATAACCAACTTCTTGTGGTAGATCGATTAAGACGGCACCTGCAATTGCCATATCACATTGATAACTATTTAACTCTCGACAGCTTTGTATCACAGCAGTTAAAGAAGACGAGCATGCCGTATATAAATCAATAGAACTTCCTTGAAATCCAAATTGATAGGAAATATAGGGTGCAATTACTTTTGAATAATACCTTTCTATCGCTTTTTGAGTATCAATAGCATGATAGTACGCTCCTCCCAAGAAATGAGAGGCAGGTTGATTATTTGCGCCAATATAAACAGCCGTTCTTTTGATGAAGTTATTTGAGTTATTCACCTGACTTCTCATGGTACTCAAAGCACGATAAGTTAAATGTGACATCACTTTGCCTTGAACGCCTAACAATTCATAATTTTTGGTGGTACTTTCAAACGGAGGGGTATCAAATGACTCTAGGTTATCTAATATTCCTCTGTATGGTTTGTAATAAGGCGCAGTGATTAATTGCTCTGAAATACCCGACCTTAGTAGTTGCTCTGCGGAGAATTTACTAACCGCTTCTTTGCCAAATCTTAATAGATCCCAATATTCATCTAGATCATTGGCTCCAGGAAATTTTACAGCCATACCCACAATAGCAATTTTGTTTAAGTGGTCATTCACATTCATAATTTAATGGCTCCATTTCTTTGGTCGCACTAACAGTTTTAATAGACATTAACCAGATGCCATATCCTTAGACAACTGAGTCAGAATTACCTACTTTAAAACAAGTTGCCGCAAAATGTGCGTGTAGCTTGCTCATACCCTCTCATTTCCTTACAAAAACATGCCTCACCTTATTTTATTGCTGCAACTATTTTTTAATGAAACGATTATTTTAAGTATAAGTCATTTTCTTTCATTTGAATTAAATAACCATCAAACCCAGTTTATTTTTATTTCTCAGATGTTTCTTGGATTAAATGAAACTCAATAGTTTCTCTTTATCTATTTTTCCATTTTCTTTTATTGGCAATGCACTTAACCATACGTAATGCTCAGGAACCATATAATCTGGAATTCTGGTTTTTAAAAACGATTTAAGTTCAGCACTACTAAGCTCTATTTGTTTGTTATTAGCAATTAAGAATGCGACCATTCTATGATCAAGAAGATCCACTTTCTGACAAACGACGACTGCATCCTGAATATCGGGATGTTCTAATAAATGAAATTGTATTTCTCCTAATTCAATACGTATACCGTGTAGTTTTATCTGATCATCTTTACGACCTAAAAATAATAATTCATTCGCATTATTCCAACAGACTATATCCCCAGTACGATACATTTTTTCTCCAGGAAGGTAAGGATTGTCTATGAAAGATGTTTGAGTAAGCACTGGATTATTTAAATAACCTTGAGCTAGTCCAATCCCGGAAATGTATAGTTCACCTGGTTCAAAACCGGTTGAATTGAGCTGCTCATCTAACACAAAAAATTGAATATTCTGAATGGGCTTTCCTATTGGAATAGTGCGATAACGCTTGTGCTTTTCACAAATAAAATAAGAAACATCTATTGTGGCCTCTGTGGGTCCGTATAAATTGACTAATAGTGTTCCTTGATCTTGGAATAGCTTATTAAATAAATTCACACTTCTTGCGTCCAGCGCCTCTCCACTGGCAAACACGTACTTTAAAGATTTTAAGCGACTCATCGAAAAATCTTGTTCAATATAATTTAAAAATATATGTAATACAGAAGGTACAAAATGAATAACGTTCAGCTGATATTGCTCAATCATACGAATAAATAATTTAATATCATGTTCTTTTCCAGGTGGTAAAAGAGCTACCCCGGCTCCCACAATAGACCACCAACAGGTCTCCCAAACAGAAATGTCAAAACAAGTGTGTGTTTTATGAAACAATACATTGTGTCTTTGTAATGGAAAAGTGTCTTGCATCCATAGAATTCGATTGACCAGGGACTGATGTGAAATCATGACACCTTTTGGTTTCCCTGTAGTACCTGATGTATACATCACATAAGCTAAATCTTGTTTTCCTCGGAGCAGATTTAAATTATGGCATTTTTCATGGCTCACATTGTCATGAATGCTTAATACTTGAAGATTATTTTTATCATTTAACCCTGATTTTGCTGTCAATAATGAATTATCCTCAACAATTAGAAATTTTATTTGACTCTCTTCAATGATAGTTTGATTTCTAATTGCAGGGGCCAGGGGATCCAAAGGCAAATAGGCTCCTCCTGCCTTTAAGACTGCAAAGATTGCCACAAGCATCTCAAAAGAACGCATGAGTTGAATGCCGACAATTCCATTTAATGGTAGTCCTTTTCTTTGCAGGTGTCGTGCATATTGATTGGCTTGCTTATTAAAAGCATCATATGAAATTTGGCGATTTTCTAAATAAATAGCTGTGTTTTCTGGATATTGCTTTACTTGTTCCTCGAATAAAGAGCAAATTGTTGTGTATTGATCAGAAGATTTCATTTTATAAAACCCCCATCTATTAATTGATGCAAAGCTTCGAAATAAGAATTTCGTGCATTTGTGAGGTTCCTTCGATGATCTCCATTACTTTAGCATCTCTATAATATCGTTCCACAGGGTAGGTTTCATCAAAACCAGCTGCACCAAATATTTGCAAAGCATGATTAGATACAAAAACAACCATTTTTGAAGCAACATATTTAGCTACTAATGTTTCAGCAATGTATGCTGGATTTTTTTGCTGTCTAAGTACCCCTGCATAAAAACACAATTCTCGGGCAGCTTTAACTTGCACAACCATTTCAGTTATCATTTTTTGAATTAACTGGTGTTCACCCAATGTACGATCAAATTGTTTTCTTTCTTGAGTATAGCCACGAGCTGCATCCAGGCATGCTTGTCCTAAACCAACACATCCATATGCGGTTGTATAGCGTCCTTCATCTAAAGCAGTTTGGATAACATAAGTTAGACCCATACCGATGCTACCTAACAGATTTGTTTTAGGGATGCGACAATCATCAAAGAAAATCTCTGCCAACATATTAGAGCGTAGACCTAAAAAATCAGGCATCGGTGAAATAATCAAGCCTGGCGTGTCTTTTTCAACTAAAACAGCAGTTGGTTGCCCTTGGCAATTGGCTAAAACTAAAAATAAATCAGCGATTTGTCCTAAGGTAATGTATTTTTTACTCCCTTTTAGAATAAATTCATCCCCTCTTTCTAATAACTGAGTTTCAACATGCTCCAAATCACTACCAATATTAGGTTCTGTTAATGCTAATGCAGCTAAAGTTTTTCCTGATGCAATCCGGGGCAACCAGGTTTGTTGCTGTACTCGAGAACCGAACTGTAAGAGTGATTTATTCACCATGCCTAATACTGTTAAAATATTTGCCATGGAACAAAGCTCTTTAGCAAATGTTTCATGCATGAGACCAATGGTCAATTCATCCCATTGTTGCCCACCAAATCGTTTAGGTATGCAAGCACCTAAAAAGCCATTTTTGGCTAATGTATAAAAAAAATCGCGTGGAATATTTTTTTCTTTATCAAAAACTTCCGCATAGGAGTGAAGATAGTTTTCTATGAATTGATCAAAGAATCGCTGTTGTTTCAGGTATCGAGGATGATAATTGGGCAAAATTCTTCTCCTTATTCATATTGATAAAATCCTTTTTTTGTTTTTTGTCCAAGAAGCCCCGCATCTACCATATTTCTTAATAACCAGCATGGTCGATATTTTGGATCATTTAACTCTGAATAGATTGTTTCTAAAGAATAGAGAACTGTATCCAAACCAATTAAATCTGCAGTATGCAGTGGCCCCATTTTATGCCCAAAACATTGTTTAAATAGAATATCTATGTCTTCGATTGATGCAATATTTTCCTGGATCATAAAAATGGCTTCATTAATAAAAATCATCATTGCACGATTACTCACAAAACCAACGGAATCCTTAACAACGATCATTTTTTTGTGTACTTGTTTAAGTAACGATCTGATTTTTTCTATTGTCAATTCATCAGTGTGATATCCCTTAATCACCTCTATCATTGGCATTATCGGTGCAGGGTTCATAAAGTGAACACCTATAACGCGTTGGGGATACTCAACCAGTGATGCTATTTTAGTAATTGATATGGAAGAAGTGTTTACTCCCAAAATACAGGTTGAACTGCATTGTTCATTTAATACCTGATATAACGCTTTTTTCTGTTCCCAATTTTCAGGAATATTTTCAATAATGTATTCAGAGTGCTTGAGTTCATCGAGTTTTGTTGTAAAAGAAATGGATGCCAATATTGTCTCAATAGAATGTTTCGATGGTAAATTTTGAGTTAATACCAGATAGTGTAAATTTTTTTCTATAGTGTTTTTTGCTTTATCTAATTGAGATTGGCGATTATCAATTAAAGTGACAATAAATCCGTATTGCGCGAAAAGTTGTGCAATACCCGAACCCATTGTACCCGAACCAAGAATAGTAAGTTTTTTTTGTTTCATGCCGTGTGTCCATTCTGTATGCATTATACAGCCAAACTTTATCACAGTAATCCGAATTGAATTATAGTTTACTAGAAATAAAGCAAGCGATAGCATCAATACTAGTTAACTGATTTGGATCAAATTCACCGACCTCAAGATCAATTTTATATTTCTTCTCTATAAAAACTAATAATTGAATGAAAAATAAAGAGTGCATTGCACCTGTATCAAAAATATTATCCGAATAACCAATATCCTTAATTCTAAAAGAATTGAGTAAAAATAGTTTTACTTCATTTTTAATGTGCTTAATTTCCATCAGATCTTCCTGTTTTCTAAGAATCATCTTATTCAAGATTAGAGGCTGTAGATACGGGCATCGTCACGCTTGAGGGAGCATTCATTATTACCGCATCTTTATTTAAGGATACAACAAGATTCGGTAATAATTAATAACTGGTATATTAATCCAGCAAAATGTATTTCAATAGTCCATAGTTATTCTCCTTTGGTTTTGATGATTGATATTATTCGAAAATTGCCTTATCTAAAACACTCACTTTATTGAAATTGCTTGTTTGATCTTATATTGTGATTTCACTTCACTGGAAACAACTCAAAATTTGTGGTGAGTTAAGTGTATCCATATCAATCCTTAGTCTTTTACGTAGTCAATGAAGGGAGTATTCATGAAAAAAGATCAGTCCAAGGTAAAGAAATTAAGTGATTACAAGGTTCTGGATTATTTTGTAATTCACGTCGATTTGCAAATCGATCTCAGCAAAAAGCCTGTTGAGTCTACAGCGCGTCTTACAGTAGTTCCCAACCCTGAAGTTGAGTCGCCTTCAAAAGACCTGGTGCTGGATGGTGAGAATATGACCTTAGTGTCTTTAAAAATGAACGATAAATTATTGGGTGTAGAAGAGTATGAATTAACCAAACACTCATTAACTATCAAAAATGTTCCGCAAGATGGGACAATTGTCATTGAAACAACAAGCTTGTTGGGTGAGAACACGGATTTATTTGGTTTGTATGAAACGGAAGGTACAGCTTTGGTTAAGGCGGAAACAGAAGGATTGCGTCGTGTATTCTATCTGCCTGATAGACCTGACAATTTAGCAACTTATAAAACAACAATCGTAGCGAATAAAGAAGACCACCCTGTTTTGCTTTCAAATGGCGTTATAATAGATAAAAATGAGCTACCCTTTAATCGTCATTCAATAACCTGGTTGGACGATGTCCCCAAGCCTAGTTACCTATTTGCTTTAGTTGCAGGTAAACTACAACGATCTGCAACTTACTTTAAAACACAATCAGGCCGACATTTACCTATTGAGTTCTATGTACCCTCTTCTGCAACAGAAAAATGTGGTTTTGCAAAGGAAGTGTTGAAGGAAGCAATGGCGTGGGATGAGCGCGCTTTTAATTTGGAATGTGCTTTGAAACAACATATGGTTGCTGGGGTTGATAAATACGCATCAGGTGCTTCAGAGCCAACTGGCTTAAATTTGTTTAATACGGAAAACTTATTTGCAACGCCTGAAACCAAAACCGATTTAGGTATTTTACGGGTATTGGAGGTTGTTGCTCATGAGTTTTTTCATTATTGGTCAGGAGATCGTGTAACAATAAGAGATTGGTTTAATTTACCATTAAAAGAAGGTCTTACTACTTTCAGAGCAGCAATGTTCAGAGAAGAATTATTCGGCACTGATTTGATAAGATTGCTGGATGGCAAGAATTTGGATGAACGAGCGCCTCGACAAAACTCTTACACTGCAGTCAGAAGTTTATATACCGCTGCTGCCTACGAAAAAAGTGCTGATATTTTTCGCATGATGATGTTGTTCGTAGGAAAAGTGCTCTTTTTTCAGGGAGTCGCCAAGTTTTTTAAGGATAATGATGGACGTGCAGTTACTTTGGAAGATTTTATAGATTCACTGAGTGATTCATCTGGTAAAGATCTTCATTCTTTTTTGCCATGGTTTACAGAACCAGAAATTCCTGAATTAGTCGTAAAAGATGAGTTTAACCCTGATACAAAACAATACATTTTAAAAATTAAAACAACAAATGGGAAAAATCGCCCTATACCATTGGTAATTGGTTTGCTTGATAGTACTGGAAAAGAAATTTTATCGGATAAATTATTAATGATTGATCAACCTGAAATGGACTTTCAATTTGAAAACATCCAGACCCGCCCTACTCCATCTTTGTTACGTAGTTTTTCTGCACCTGTACGCTTAAAATATGCCTATTCTCAACAAGATTTATTATTATTGATGCAATTTGATACGAATTTATATAATCGTTGCGAAGCAGCGAAGCAACTTATTTCAGCTTTGCTCAATGATTTTTGTACCGGTAAAAAAATAGAGTTATTGCCTCAGTTCTTTGCTGCCTATAAAGCAGTTCTTTCTGATCGATCTTTAAATGAATGGATGTTGGCGGAATTAATTGCATTACCATCTTTAGAGGAGTTAATAGAAAATCAGAATCAGCCGGATTTTGAAAAATTAAATGAGGGGCGACAATTTATTCAACAGGCTTTGGCAAGAGAATTGAGAACTGATTTTTTTGATTGTCTTTTCAGACTACAAATAACAGAAAATTATGATAAACCAAAATTCGAAGGTTTTGATCTAAAAGGAGCAGGATTACGTCGTTTGATGTCGGTTTGTTTTTCTTATGTCCAGTGTACGGATTATGAACAAACTAAAAAGAAATTGATACTTCAATTCGAGGATGCACTAGGCAAAAACATGACAGACACTATTTCTGCCTTAAGTCTGCTATGCGAGATGAGTTGTATCGAAGCGGATGAGATGCTAAGTAGTTATTATGAATATTCGAAGCAAGATCCAGGACTTCTGAATAATTGGTTTAGTATACAGGCTTCCATGCATTCCATAAACGTGATTGAGCGAGTGAAAAAACTGGTAGATCACAAGGATTTTGATTTATCTAATCCCAATAAAGTGTATGCTTTGATAGGCTCCTTTATTAAAAATCCATTTGGATTTCATGCAATTACGGGCGAAGGTTATCAAATAGTTTCTGATATTATTCTTGAGTTAGATAAGATCAATCCTACATTGGCTGCTAATTTGACTGAAAAATTTACCTATTGGGATAAGTATGATCTCAATCGACAATCGATGATGATAAACAGCCTAAAATTAATTTATTCTAAAGCGGTTTCTTCTGATGTGAGGGCCATGGCAAAAAAGGGGTTGGATAAGGTAAAAGATGATCTTCCATTACCAATCCAATTAACTTTCCATGGAAGATCTATTGCACAAGAGATACCTGAGAAACTCATTTTAGAGGTAGAGGAAGCTAATGTAGTTCAGTTGAAATAACATGATTTTAGCCTTTCTATGAATGTTAGGTTTTAACATCATTTGATTTTGAGGATATGTACGTGGAGTCTATTTCATGAGAATCTTGCTCCCAGTTGATTTGGTTGTTCTCACAAAATAACTTCTACGTACATAGTACACCTGAGAATGTTAATTTTATCGACTAGAGTGAAAGTCAATAATACTTCCATAGCTACACACTCAGATAGCTTCAGCAAATAATTCATATATCTGCTATATAAAAGCTATAATTTCAAGTTTATGTTCTTAAAGCTAAAAGGAATAAGATCATGATGGATTACATTATGATTAGAAGTGTTTTGCTTGATAAGATGCGTGAAAAAATTAAGAATCATGCCAGTCGTATTTATTGGACTCAAACCGAAATTCATGCTTTCCAGAACGCTCATTTAAAAAAAATATTAAATCATGTTTTGCTCTATTCATCCTATTATCAGAAACGATGTAGCAACTCGATGGGGCTTACGAGGATCATTCCTTCTACCAAAAAAGATATTATGGACAATTGGGATAACATAGTTTGTGTTCCTGAACTTACAAGAGAGATTGCAGAAGATCACCTCCGTCAGTACAAAAATGGTCAAATTACTAATCCCTTTTTTAGAGATAATTACTATATCACTGCAACTGGTGGATCATCTGGACTTCGCGGTTTGTTTGTATGGGATTTAGAATATTTTGCAACAGTTGGCTATGCGGCATTTCGTTACCAATACCTGGATGATCAAAAAAAACTCCTCAATCGACCTAAAAAAATTGCCGTTTTAACTGCTCCTACTCTTATTCATGCAAGTACTCCTCTGTTTACAATGACTTTAAATGATAACGATGAGGCAATACATTTCCCCGCTGATTTGAATATGAATGAACTCTGTAAAAAATTAAACCAAGCTCAACCTACCGATCTAATTGGTTATAGTTCTATTATTACAGAACTCGCCTATCATGCACTGGGTGGCTCATTATCAATAACACCTCAACGTGTTTCAACCAATTCCGAGCCGTTGCACTCTGAGTCACGAGACGTTGTTCGAAAAGCATGGGGAGTTGAAATTAATAATATGTGGGGAAGTGTAGAAATGGGAATGGCGGGGGTAGAAAATGACGAGCATTGTGGATTATATTTATCTGACGATTTGCTGATTATTGAGTTAGTGGATAATTTTTTACAGCCCGTTAAACGTTCTTCCGATGTCAAAAAGTTATTGATAACCAATTTATTCAATTATGCTTTTCCTCTTATACGGTATGTGGTTGATGATTCTGTGTATATTAACAAAGCACTGAATTCTGGCTATCGAATTGCAAAAGACATCGAAGGACGCTCTGATGACTGGTTTGTCTATAAGGAAGGCATTAAGATTCATCCCATGGTTTTTCGTGCAATTCTAGGACAACAGCAATCAATTATAGAGTACCAGGTTGAACAAACTGTGTGTGGAGCCATCTGTCGATTAATTTTGGATCAGGATATTAACTGCATTACTTTAGCAAAAGAAATTTCAAGTGCTTTAAAAAATGCTGGGTTAACATCGCCAAATATTGAAATAGAGATTCTCTCTTCTTTACCAAGGCACAAGGAAACAGGTAAATTAAAGCGCTTTATTCCGAAACTCACTTAATTTAGGACTATTTTTTCTTTTTAGATAAAATTGGAGTTTCTTATTGATTTAATGACCGTGACTTATTTAATCCAAACACGGCCAATCCTTGAGTTTTAAACCATAAACTATCTTCTGTAATGGTATAAGGTTCCAAACCAGGGATATCTTGTATCTTAGAATATCCTGTAGTGCAGAAATAACTTTGTCCAACCATATGAAACTCTCTGGTACTTCTTGATGGCGTTACTAAAATATGGCCTGAAGGTGTAAGCTCAATTATTTGCTTGATAAAATTAACAATATCTCTCTCCTTCTCTATCCCATTTTGCACACCCAAAAGATAGGGAACAAAAGCGGTATCAAAGGTTTTATATTTACTATTTTTTATTAAATGTTTTAATTCACCTGCATAAAATTCAATATCACTCTCTAATTCAAATTCGTTTTGAACCTTTAACCGTATGGCTTGTTGAGTTAGTGTTAACATATAATAAATGTATGATTTTCTTAATAATTTAGGGTTTATCAACCAAAATATGGAATTTTTAATGGCTCCAGTAGGTAATTGAAGTAGGGATGGATACCATTTAGTGAGAGCGATTAGTAGTTCGCCAATTGAAGGATATGGCTTGCCATTACTATTATATTCTCTGAAATGATAATATTTTTTAAAAGCTTTCACCCAAGCAATAGTAACAGGATCTTTATCATAGACAACCAAAGATTTGGCTCTTGCTTGAGCAAATAAAAAAGCACTATTACCATAACCTGGTATAATTAAAACATTTTTTCCTTCAATATCATTGCGTATATTATATCGATCCTCTTTATAGCCAGATAAAACGGATGATAAATAACGCTCTGCCCCCATTGGATAAATTAAAACTTCTTTATTATCAGTAAGTCTTGTAACTCGTTGCTCTAAAATCCAGTTGATTTCCTGCCTACTTAATATGACGCTATTGGTATTTTTATTTAACATAAGTAAACCCTTCATAGAGCAATCTGAGTAAGTTATAAGTCATTGGAATAATGGCTATTTAAGTGACATTTGGTTAAAGTGTGCTGTGCTACTTATTTAAATTTTCATAACAAATCATATTAATATCGTTAATAGCAGTATTGTATTCTGCATTCGATATTTGATCTATTTGTTCTATAAATTGTAATAATTTTGTTTTGACACATGCACAATAAGCACTAATATTTTTTTGATCTTCCAAGCTTTGATTACGATAAATAAGATTCCACCTGCTAAGGCAATATTCTTCTATGGTTGCAGTGTTTACTTCGGACAGGGTGACTTCCTCTTCCAGTGCGTCCATGGCATCATGTAATATTGTTTGTGGCATACAATACTTGATCGCATTTTGAATAGCAGTATCATTATTAAGAGTTTGAGCCGAAATACATCGGCAATATTTATCGCCAAATCGTTTATATGCTTCCATGTCCATTGAAGAGCCTGCATTTTTTAACCATGACTTGAGGCACTGTGATTGCAGTTCCTCTTTGTACTGATTATTGGAGTCTGAATAGGACAAGGCAGGAAATATACATATAATCCCAGCAATCCATATCAATTTTATTGAGCTATAACTCACCTTGTTGTACTCCTTTATTGCATTACTTTATACTTTCAGAATAGCCTAGATTTAATCTGCTACCAATCTCTTATTTTACCATCGTACCAAAAATACCCACTTTTCTTTTTCATATTAACTAACTCATAGATTTCATGTGCCGTTCTTGCTGGAGCTGTTGGTGCATTTTGTGTTCCCATATCAGTTTTAACCCAGCCAGGATCAAAGCTGGATACAGTAATCTGGGGTAATCTCTCTGAAAGTAGTTTAGTATACATATTCAAACTGGCTTTCGACATTTTATAATGAGGCTGAAAAGCTGAATTATTTGAGCTGAATGTTCCCCAACCTGATGATATATTTATTATTTGAGCATTGTTATTTAATTTAGGTATGCATTTTTCAGTTAATTCAATTGTACCAAACAGGTTAATGGCAAAAGTCTCTTTTAACAGGGACATATTAATTTTTTTTTCATCCCAATCTTCAAGTAACACAGCCGCATTATTTATCAATACATCAATTTTAGGTAATTTTTTTACAAAATTATCAATTTGTTCTGAGTTAGTTAAATTTAGCACATTAACTTTCAAGCGATTATGAGTTATTGAAGAAGCACCAGTTGTTGAAGTACCGATAACATGCCAACCTTTGTCCAGGAATGTTCTAGCTATCTCCTTACCTATTCCTCTACTTATTCCTGTGATAACAAGAATCTTCAAATCTTAATCCTATAGATATGTTTTCTATAATCAAATTAATTTATCTTCTATATTTTTGCAATTGATATGTTGTCATGGCAAGCAAAAAAAGTGCTAATATTTAACTAATTAAACTTATTTTGTCATTATTGAAATATTAATACACTATTTGTGATGGCTTAAGGAAGTGGTTAGGAAATGTTGAACGAAAACCCTATCGAGTTTAGATCTGAAAGTGGTGCTGCTTATACTGTCAAGGAATTGAATGAATGTATTAATACACATGGGTACCTTTATGATTTTAAGAGCCCACAATTATCTTTACAACAGGTCAGACCATTTACGGCTAAAGATATTAACCAGATATTGTCCATTGAGGAAGTTTATTTAAATTATAAAAAAAATATTGAAGAAAGAATGGGGCTGATTGTTCTTAAAGGTAGCAAAGTGCAGGGAGACACTCTGCAACTAATGTTGAATTTGCTTATGGCTTTCGAAAAGGGAGCTAATAAGCGAAGTGGTTTGGGTATGTTCTTAGTGTCAGATGAGTTTGCACCTACTATTGCGGAGCCATTAGAAGCTCTTTACACTCAGCTAGAAAAATACCCTGAGGAAAAGGAATCTTTGCGGTATATTTCTAACTCACTTCTTCAAGGCCAAGATAACTTTGTCACTTACCTAAGTCAAATTATAAATAATTATCAATGCACTAGTTTATTTCCGTTTCAACTATCTACAATGCTCACAGTTGTGCTAAGCCATAATATGTATTTACTGAATGCAAAACAAAGAGAACTTTCTAAGGAAGAAAATAAAGGTAAAGAGCCACAGGAACCAGCTTTTTTTGATAGAAAACCAATCACTAACTACATGGGTATTCAGATCACGGGATTAACTCCTTCTGATTATCAGACCGAAAGTGTAATTATGAAGCTAGTCAGTTATCTGGATAATTTACATATTACCTATAATGATATCCCTGAGATTTCTCTAGTAAGTAATCACTTAGTCATTACTACTAAAAAGGACCGCGAATTTAAGACAAGTCTAAGGGAAGATATTATTGAAAAAGGTTTAGGTATCATGGTGAATAATGTTTCTGGACAATATAAATTCATTATTCCCAACATTAACGAACTGGATGAAAAATTATCTAATGTCGAAATAAAAACCAGGGAAATGAATGCAATATATAGAAACATATAAGGTGTAATTGACCGCTTATTGGTTTTAAATTTCTGGTTAATAGTAATACAACTTTAATTTGTAATTTAATTCAAGGAATTCACAGCACTATACACAAGTTTATCCACAGATTTTGTGGATAACAATTTTTATAATGAAAAATAAATAAAGTCCTATAGACCTTATAAATTCTGGGAATTGATAAATAATTAAGAAATAATGAGAAAGAAAATCAAGAGAAAATAAATAAATTTATCCACAGGTGGGTAAATTGTATAGATAATTAATGGGACTTACTTATAATAGCAAAGAAAAAATGAAAAAACAGTCTTGACTTAGGTTTTTTTTAATTTTTTTTATGCTGTTTTTTAGTAAAAAATTTAATTTTAATGATGAATCATTTTTTTTAAGAGGATTGCGTCTTCTGTGCCATTTTTATCTTTATAATAATCTTTTTTGATTTCTACTCTTTCAAAACCCATGGTTTCATAAAGATGTAATGCGGTGATATTACTTGGCCTTACTTCTAAAATGACTGATTCTGTCTGGGTATATTTGGATAAAGAGTAAAGTACAGTTTGTAATAATTTTCTTCCCAGGCCCTTTGATTGTAATGGTTTAGCAATACATAAATTTAATATATGACAACTGTTATTACTTATTCTGGATATGATATAACCCGCAAGAATTGGACTGTCTCCATTATTTATTTCAAGAACCCTGCAGTCGTAGCCAACAAGAACACAATCTCGCAATATGTCCTTACTCCAGGGAGCAAGATGTACATTGGTTTCGATAGAATAAACATTTTCAATATCACTATCTTTCATTCTACGAATGTTTAATATCATTCCTTACTCCTGGGAATTACTGCTTAACATGTAAACTATTTATGATTAAATATTAGCAAATATGAAATAAAAATTGCTGATTTGGAATAAATTATCTTTCTTTAGTCATATACTAAGTGTTCCTTTGTTCTTAATGACCAAAGGAACGAATTAGAGCGTTAGTTGCTCATGGGCAATTATTCTTCTATAACTATTTTTTCTTTTTTTTAGGTAAATATAGATCAGTTATAGTGCCCTCAAATGCTTCTGCTGATTGAGCTATGGTCTCTGAAAGCGTTGGATGCGGATGAATGGTAAGTGCAATGTCCTCAACATCGCAGCACATTTCAATTGCCAAAGCAGTCTCTGAGATCAAATCACCGGCGTTTACTCCGACGATTCCAGCACCCAGAATACGATTGGTTTCTGAACAGAATATTAATTTAGTCATTCCCTCTTCTCTCCCCATGCTGAGAGCTCGACCACTTGCAGCCCATGGGAAAGAGGCTTTTTCGTAGTTTATTCCTTTATCTTTTGCTTCTTTCTCAGTTAAACCTACCCAAGCCAGTTCAGGATCTGTATAAGCGACGCTGGCAATACATTTGGGCTCAAAATAATGCTTTTCGCCTGCTATGACTTCTGCTGCCACTTTTCCTTCAGGGATGGCTTTGTGCGCAAGCATAGGTTGACCAATCACATCACCAATAGCAAAAATATGAGGAACATTAGTTTTTAATTGATTATCAACAGGAATAAAACCACGTTCATCAACTTTTATACCTGCTTTTTCGGCATTAATTGCTCCACCATTTGGCTTTCTTCCTACTGCAACAAGTACCTGTTGGAAGCAAAGTGGTTTATCAGTTGCGTGCTCACCTTCCATAGAGACGTAAATACCATCCTTTTTTGCTTCTACTGCCGTTACTTTGGTTTTTAATAGAAATTTCACACCTTTTTTAACCATTCGTTTTTGAAGTATATTTACTAAATCGGTATCAGCATTTGGAATTAATTGATCCATAAATTCAACAACAGTTACGTTGACTCCTAATGAAGAGTAAACAGTTGCCATTTCAAGACCTATAATTCCTCCACCTAATACAAGTAAATCACCTTTGATATCAGCAAGTTCTAGTGCACCAGTAGAACTAAATATTCGTTTATCTTCTGGTATAAACGGTAATTTAATGGATTCCGAGCCTACTGCAATAATGGCATTTTCAAATTCAATTTCAACTGGGCCTTCTTTTGTTTCAGCAATAATTTGATGGGTTCCAGAAAATTTGCCTGTTCCAGTAACTACTTCTACTTTTCTTTGTTTAGAAAGAGCTTTTAAGCCTCCGGTAAGCTTCGAAACCACAGAATTTTTCCAGGTCACCAATTTTTTATTATCAAATTTAGGTTTACCAAAAGTAACGCCTTGTTCTGACATTTCATGGGCCTCATCTGTCACTTTAGCAATATGTAACAGTGCTTTCGATGGAATACAACCAACATTTAAACAGACGCCACCAAGTGAATCAAAGCGTTCGACCAGAACGACTTTTTTACCTAAATCAGCAGCTCTAAATGCTGCAGTATATCCACCAGGACCACTACCTAGTACTACCACTTCTGTTTTAATTTTATTAGCCATTTATGAAGCCTCATTTTTTAAATATGTTTTAAGGAACTGTTGTAAATTATTCGCTAAAGTTGCAACCCCCTCTTTTGGCCACCGTTGTGTGGTGTAAGCATACATATGCAACGGAGCAAAGAAAATCAAGGCGTTGTGCTAATGTCAATAGGTCCATTTCCCTATGATCAGAGTAAAACTCGCCTAATATCACTTAAACAATCACAGAGAAATCGGGTAAATCGTGCTGCTTCAGCACCATCAATGACTCTATGATCATACGAAAGTGATAGAGGTAACATTAATCTGGGCTTGAATTCTTTATTATCGTAAACCGGTTTTATTATTGACCGGGACAACCCCAAAATCGCAACTTCAGGACCATTTACAATGGGAGTAAAAGCCGTTCCACCAATACCACCGAGACTGGAAATTGTAAAACAACCACCTGACATATCAACAGGTGTTAATCCCTTTTCTCGAGCTTTAACACTCAGTCTGGTCATTTCTATCGCAATTTCAGCAACAGATAATTTGTCAACATTCTTTATAACTGGAACTACAAGACCATTGGGAGTATCTACTGCTATGCCTATATTGCAATATTTTTTATAAATCAGATTATCCCCAGTAGCATCTAATGATGAGTTAAATTGTGGATAAACATGAAGTGCTTTGCTGACTACACTACAAACAAATGCTAAAAGCGTTAACTTATATCCCTGATTTTTTGCATTTTCAGATTCTGATTTTCTAAAGTTTTCCAAATCGGTAATATCTGCTTCATCAAATTGTGTTACGTGCGGGATGGTTATCCACGAGCGATGTACATTGACACCAGTGAGCTTTTTTATTTTATTTAACGGTTTGGTTTCAATAGAACCAAATTTACTAAAATCTATTACTGGATTAGATGGTAAGTTGAAGCTTCCAGATACTGTTTTTTCGCTTAAACGAGTTTTGATGTAATCCTGAAGATCTTCTTTAGTAATTCGAGATTTACGCCCACTGCCGAGAACCAGAGATAAATCAACTCCTAACTCTCTTGCCATTCGCCTAACTGCGGGTCCTGCCGAAATCACGGTACTTACTGATTCTGTTCTATTCAAATTACTAGTCAATACGTGCTCGGACTTTACTATTTCTTTAGTTTCCTCTATTGTCTTGATAGGCTCATTTGATGTATTTTTTTTCTCTGTCTGGATTGCATCAGAGGTTTCAGATTCCAATATGGTTTCTAAAATTAGTATGGGTGTTCCTTGGGATACTTTGTCGCCTAATTTTATTTTCAAGTCTTTTATTGTCCCAGCATATGGTGAAGGAATATCCATGGTGGCTTTATCACCCTCCAAGGTGACTAATGCCTGATCTTTTTCTATTTCCATTCCCGATTTAACTAATATGTCAATCACATCGACATCGGTCGCTCCACCAATATCCGGGATGGTCACTTCGATATTTTTTGATGTACTTGCTGATGCCGGTTTGTTCAATTCCTTTGACTGCTTTTCTTCTTTTTCTTGTGGCACACTCTGCTTTTCCTGCTCGGGTTTTGACTCCGATTCTCTAGTTCCCTCAGCACCTGATTGGGCTTTGATGATTATATCCCCTTCCGATACTTTATCGCCTACCTTAACGATAATCTGTGACACAGTCCCACTAAGCGGCGAAGGTATATCCATACTTGCTTTTTCAGACTCGAGAGTTATCAAAGGAGTATCAATTTCTATATGGTCTCCTTCCTTAACTAAAATCTCAATGACATCAACTTGAGTAGCACCACCAATATCAGGAATTTTAATTTCACTTTCTTTTGTCATATTTTTCCTCAGCATTCAGTTAAACTGGAACTATCTTGCGTTCTAAATTGCTTGTTTAACTAATGGGTCACTGGATCTAACTTATCCGGATTAATATTATAACGTTTCATGACATCCACTACTTTTGATTTTTCCAATGTTCCTTCAGCGACTAGTGCATTTAAAGCTGACAAAACTATGAATTTTGCATCGACTTCGAAGAAATGGCGAAGTTTTACTCGCGTATCGCTTCTACCATATCCATCTGTACCAAGTGTGACGTAACGATTAGGTACAAACGGCCTGATTTGATCAGCATAAATACGCATATAATCAGTTGCAGCAATAACAGGGCCTTTGCGTCCTTTTAATAAGGACGTTACGTAGCTCTCTTGAGCTTTATTTTTGGGATGCATATTATTATATCTTTCAACTGCTAAGCCATCTTTGCGCAATTCATTGAAACTGGTGACACTCCAGATATCCGATGTTATGGAAAAATCCTCCTCTAACATCTGTGAAGCTTGTATAACCTCACGTAAAATGGTACCACTACCCATTAATTGAACATGATTTTTTGATTTCCTCTTATTCTCTTTTAAGAGGTACATTCCTTTAATAATACCCTCTTCTACGCCTTCCGGCATGTCTGGATGGGTGTAGTTTTCATTCATGACAGTAATGTAATAGAACACATTTTCTTGCTTTTGATACATCCGATATAAACCGTTTTGAATAATAACTGCTAATTCATAAGCATAAGTGGGATCATAAGAAATACAATTGGGTATGGTTGAAGCAAGCACATGGCTATGGCCATCTTGATGCTGTAAGCCCTCACCTGCTAATGTTGTGCGCCCAGCAGTTCCTCCGAGTAAAAAGCCTCTTGCTTGCATATCTCCTGCAGCCCAAGCCAGATCGCCAATGCGTTGAAAACCAAACATAGAGTAATAGATGTAGAAAGGGATCATCGCTAATTTATTGGAGCTGTAGGAAGTAGCCGCCGCTATCCAGGAGCAAAATGCTCCTGCTTCATTAATGCCTTCTTCAAGAATTTGTCCGTCGACTGCTTCCCGGTAATACATCACCTGTTCTCGATCTACCGGGGTATAGAGTTGGCCTACAGGAGAGTATATGCCTATTTGTCTGAACAATCCCTCCATACCAAATGTTCTGCATTCATCTGGTACTATAGGCACTACTCTAGAATTGATGTCTTTATTTTTAAGCAAAATTGAAAGAATTCTAACAAAGGCCATAGTCGTTGAGATTTCTCTATCTCCTAATCCTTTCGTAACAGAAGAAAACTCTTCCAAATCAGGTATTTTAAACTGTTCTACGTCAGGAGAGCGATGAGGCAAATATCCACCCAACGCTTCCCTTTGTTTTTTTATGTATTTGATTTCGGGACTATCATCGTCAGGCTTATAAAAAGGGACATCAGCAATTTTTTCGTCACTGATTGGGATACTAAATCGATCTCTAAACGCTTTTAACTGTTCAATAGTCATCTTTTTTTGTTGATGAGTGATGTTTTGCCCTTCGCCTGCGGCTCCCATCCCATAGCCTTTGATTGTTTTTGCGAGTATCACTGTGGGTGTCCCTTTATGCTCTATTGCCTTTGCATAGGCAGCATACACTTTTTGAGGATCATGCCCTCCTCTATTTAAACGCCAAATTTCTTCGTCTGTAAAATTTTCAACCATTTTCTTTAATTCAGGATACTGATTGAAGAAGTGTTGCCTTACATAGGATCCATCATTAGCCTTATAGGATTGATAATCACCATCCAGACATTCTTCCATTCTTTTTTGCAACCAACCTTCGTTGTCACGGGCAAGTAAAGGATCCCATCGACTTCCCCATATGACTTTGATAACATTCCACCCTGCACCACGGAATAGACCTTCAAGTTCCTGAATAATTTTACCATTACCACGTACGGGGCCATCGAGTCTTTGCAAATTACAATTGACTACAAAAATGAGATTATCTAATTTTTCTCTTGCGGCAATGCTAAGTGCGCCTACTGATTCAGGCTCATCCATTTCTCCATCACCTAAAAAAGCCCATACTTTACGGCCCTCTGCTTTAACTAACCCTCTGTTCTCAAGGTACTTTAAGAAACGTGCTTGATATATTGCCTGCAGAGGGCCTAGTCCCATGGAAACTGTAGGAAATTGCCAGAAATCGTTCATTAACCAAGGATGAGGATAGGAAGATAAACCATCGACTTCCACTTCTTGTCTGAATTTTTCGAGTTGTTGCTCTGTAAGTCTACCTTCGAGAAATGCTCTGGCATAAATACCAGGAGCAGAATGACCCTGAATATAAAGCAAATCCCCACCATTATCTCCTTTAGGGCCTTTGAAAAAGTAGTTAAAGCCAGTTTCGTATAATGTGGATGCAGAAGCATAAGATGCGATGTGTCCACCAAGTTCTGGTGCGTATTTACCCGCTCTGAGCACCATAGCAACGGCATTCCAACGAATTAGCGCATTGATACGTTTTCCAATCCCTTCATCTGGGGGCATTTGTTTTTCTTCATGTGGTTTTATCGTGTTTCTGTAAGGGGTATTAATTGAACTTGTTAATTTAACTCCTTCTGTGTTCGCTCTATTAATAAGTTGTTGCAAAAGAAATGCGGTTCGTTCAGGACCATCATTAATAAGTACAGCTTGTAGGGCATCCAGCCATTCGCGTGTTTCTATTGGATCCAGATCTAAATTTGTTTCATTGTTCATGAAATAGTTCCCCAGCAATCAATAATTTTTAAGAACAATATGGTACAGGCTGTAATCTTTTCTGAATTACACCAGTGCAACCTTGTTTGCATGTATTAAAATCAGCAGAGCAATTACATGTTATTTTGCGGCATTGTAGTGGATCACGGTAAGATTGCAACCCGCGAGTAATATATCCGCCTTGAACTTTAACTTCGTGAAGGTATTCCAGGTAATTTTCTCTGGCAATATTGTTTGCTTTAGCAGAACAATTTCGACAGTTATTTGTACAATTTTGCTTACAGTACTCCAAGTGTTGCAAACATATTTGTTGACATTGACTTAAAACTTTATGATGGGTAACTTTATCTTTCATTGTAGTACAAGCAGAAAGTCCCAACATTACCAGGCAAAGAAACAAGCGAAATACGGTGTTCATGATTTATGTCCTATATTAATTTAATATGGAATAGAACATTATAGCCAAGCTACTAATGTAAATAATGCAATACAAACCAATAACACTATGGCGGCATGTTCTACCAGGCTTTCAGCAACAGCCATGGGTACTTCCTCGTCATCATTGATACGAACAGCTTGTAAACCGCATTCACTCAATATCTTATTATTCGAATCAGGAGGGGTCAAAACATATTGAATGAATAAATTAAATCCCCGTTGGAAATTTCCTACTAATAAAAACAGTAATGCAGTTATTCTGGCTGGTATCCATTCGAGGATCTCGGTAATTTGAGTTGCCTGAATACTGACAGTATTAATATCTTTACATAAGGTAAGCAATCTATAGGTCAAAGCAGCAATTGGACCTGCAATGATAAACCAGAAGATAACGGCAAATAATTGGCTATTTACTTCTGCAAAGTATTCACCAATGGAATCAACTTCAGCCCGATTAGCATCACTCTCTGAAATTGGATAAAAGGCATTTTGTGGGCCTAGACAGTAGAAAAAAATAAAAAGGCTAAGGACTAAGCCAAATAATCCAAAAAGAACGCTTTGGAGTGAAAGGTAAACTAGAGATACAAGAAAAACAATTGGCAGTATGATTGCGGCTAAGACGGACCATGGGTTAGAAAAATATTCATTTTTCTCAATTGTTTTCTTTATAAATAGGTAATAGTCGTTAAGCCAGGAAAATCGCTGATAAGAAATTGAATGGATTAAAAACCGTTCACTGAGCAAACACAATACTATTACCAGTAATTTCATTTGATTAATCCTTACGCATTTTTTCAGATAAAGCTATAGGTGTTGGATACTTTAATACAACAAGATACGATGAAACGATAAAAGTTAAAATGGTTGTCGCTTGAATTAAATTAGAGGCGACCTCTGAAATCATTTTAGTACTCAACGCAATACTTGCGACCAGTAAGGAAAATTCACTCGCCTGCCCTAACCGGACACCGACTTCCTTAGCCACTTGCTTTTTCTCACCAGATCGTGCCAGTAAAATATAAAATAATACCGGTTTAATGATAAGTATCAATGTTGCCAATATTACTGCTGGTATTACTACTTGCGCTCCAAAACCAAAGTTAAACGTGGCTCCGATTGAAAAAAAGAACATGACAAGGAAAAAATCTCTTAATGGTTTTAAGCTTTCTGCAATGAATAATGAAATTGGGCTGGAAGCTAATGCTACTCCTGCTATAAAAGCACCTATATCTTCAGACAGTCCTATTTTTTGTGCCAAAACAGATATACCCAAACACCATCCAATTGAGAGTAAAAAAACATATTCCTGAGTTCTATCAAAACGAGCTAGTAGCTTTATCAAGATGTATCGCTCAAATAAAAAGGAAAACAGGCATAAAGCAGGTAATGCGACAATAACTAATATAAAATCATTGATTGATAAGCTGCCATCTTGATAAGCACTGTTGATTAATATTAATAGTATTATTGCAATAACGTCCTGCATTAAAAGTACGCTAATCATCACTTCACCAGTGTGTTGGTGATGCAGAATCGTTGTCGGCAACAACTTTAAACCAATAATCGTACTGGAAAACATCATAGCGCCACCCAATATCATAGACTCTGTTATTGAGAGGCCGAACCATCTACCTATTCCATAGGCAAGCGCTGCAAATAGAATAGAACTCACGATTGCAATCCAGGTTACTTTTTTTAGCATGTGAATTAAATTCTGTGGTTGTAAATGCAAGCCTAATAAAAAAAGCAGGAATACTATTCCGATATCGCCTACTTGCTTAACAATGGTGACATCGGATACAAGTTTTAATCCCCAAGGACCAAATATAGCGCCTAATATTATATAAGCAACCAAAAGTGACTGTCTGGTATACAATACCAGAGTAGAAAAAAATGCAGCTCCAGCAAATATTAAAAATATAGTATAAAATACTGAGCCATCATGCATCGCCTGAATACCCCACAATTAATAAAGGTAGCTAAAATTGAATTATAAAATTAATTTTATCTATTAATCTATTAATTAGCTATTAAATATTGAATATTAAGATGGTGATTCGTAAATAGCGGTGTAATTTGGTCATACACACGGCAATCCGGGATTTGATGAAGTCGTATTCCAGAAAAGCACGCCCAATCCCCATATTACGCTGCGCTAATACGGCCTTGTATAACATTTGCTATAACCTATACTATTTAATGTGCGTATTCCCAAAAAAGGTGACTCGGTAATTTGTATGGCATAGATGAGAAGGAGGGAGAGCTACCTTTTAAAATCAGGAAGAACGAAGTACTCTCTGAAAGTCTAATAACATGCCTCATGATTGTAAGTGAGAAATTTTATGGCATACCATCAACTCATATGTTCTTTTTTAAATCAACAAAAATTACCTCTAATGATTCAGCCTCAAGCCAAATCAGAGGGTAATATCCATGATTTAAAACAATTTCTTAAAGAGGAAAATGCCTTATTTAAAGACTATCTTCTTCATTATGGCGCGATTATCTTACGTGGGTTTCATGTTAATACGGCTGAGCAATTTTTAGAGGTGATCCAGGCAGGTGATTTGGGTCCAAATTATTCTTATGAATATTGTCCAATTCCTAGAACAAGGATTAAGGAGAATATTTATACTTCAATAAATATCCATCCAAGTTTTAATCTTGCTTTACATAATGAAAAATCATATGACTATGATTTTCCCAGCCACGTTTTTTTTAATTGTATCCATGCTCCTGAAGAAGGTGGAGATACTGCTTTGGCTGATGGAAACAAGGTATGGTTTTCTTTACCCGAGTTTTTACAAAAAAAATTGCAATCTAAAGGGATTTTGTATCGGAGACATTATTACGGTTCTGGAATCAGGTACAAAATGATTCGATTAATAGGTAAAAATTCTGGATGTATGACATGGATGGAGCGATTTCAAACCAATGATAACAAGAAAGTTGAAATGATGCTGCATCAAATGGGGCAGCAATTTCGATGGGTGCAAGGTAATGGACTAATTACTGAACAATTGCTTCCTGCTTACCGCAATCACCCGGTTAGCGGTAAATTAGTCTGGTTTAACCAAATTAACCATGCCAACCATTATTATAATGGAACCAGTGATTACATCAAAAGCAAGATTACTAACCCTTTTGCTCGTTTTATCTTGTTACACAAATATTTTCACCCTTATATTGCTTTTTATGGTGATGGAGAGCCATTATCTAAACAAGAGTCTGATTGTATCAACTCTGCAATACAAAAAAATACTGTGTCAACATCCTGGCAACCAGGGGATGTTATGATAGTAGATAATTATTCCTGCCTACATGGAAAAACACCTCATACAGGAAATCGATTAATCCTGGTTGGATTGACCAAATATTTTGATTAAAAGGATAAGTATCAATGCTTAATGAAATCTCACGAAAACACTTCACTATTGGAGATTTATATTTTATTAATGAACTAGAAGTGTATGGCTTGATATATGAGATTTTTCATCAAAAGAGTTATTTATCAGATTTTCTTACCTTAAGTGCGGGAGCCGTTGTTTTTGATGTTGGCGCGAATGTTGGTATTTTCTCTCTATTTGCTCTGAAGCAATGTAACTACAACACTGAAATTTACAGTTTTGAACCTATTCCGGCTACGTTTACGTGTTTAAAAAAAAATTTAGCGCGGTTTAAGCATAACGTACACCTATACAATACTGGGATGGGAAATGCTCCAGAGGATTGCAGTATAGATTTTACTCTCTTTGGGGATAGCTCCGTTACTGCCACTTACAAACCAATGGATAAAATTATCTCAAATTATCAACCACTGTTGGAATATGACACTTTATTAAAGCTTTCTTCCCTTCAAAACAAGTCACTGTATTATCAATTAAAGTATTTGCCTTTCTTACGAAACTATCTCATTAAAAAAAATTATAAAAATCAGACATCAGAAACCAAAGTTAAATGCAAACTTACCTCATTAGGACGTTTTATTGAAAAAAACCAGATCACTCACATTGATTTATTAAAAATTGATGTGGAAGGTGCCGAACTTGATGTAATAAACAGTATTAATCCGGAGCAGTTTACTCTCATTAAACAACTGAGTATCGAGGTTCATGATATTGACAATCGGGTTGAAAAACTCGTCACCTACTTACAAAAGCAGGGCTATGTTACCTATGTTGACAGAAATCCAATTTTTGCAGAATTGGGTTTTAATCATCATATGATCTACGCCAAAAGGCCTGAACCAGAGATTGTTATACAAAATGAAAAACAAAATAATCATGAGAGTTATATTGAGGCACGTCAGTATTTTTATGGACTCCTTGCAGGTGGTGTGAGAATCAAGCTGTTAGAGTCTATGTTTGACCTTGATTTATTTCGTTTATTTAATGACAAACCTTATTTGTTGGAAAATGAAATTATGAAAATACTTGAACTAAAACCTGTTCGAGCAAAAAAATGGTTACATTTACTTTGTTGTGAAAACTTTTTAAAAAAGATCAAGGTCGGTTCGCAAATCGGGTATCAATTGGCAAAAAGTCAATTGATGTTGGGAGATGGAAGCTGGGGATTTAAACAATATTATGATTTTTATTGGCAGAGAATGGCAAACGAGAAATTAAGTAATATATTGCGTTTTGCTGATCCAAAATTCAATGTTTCCTGGCCACCCAAAAATACGGAGGAAGCCAATTTTCTTGAAACCTGGATGACAAAAACTGCAACACCACTCATACAAACCTTATTGGACTATCTTGATTTAAATCAATATCGCTCCATATTGGATGTTGGAGGTGGTGATGGCACTATTGCTTGCGCACTGGCTCAAGCATACCCTCATTTAAAAATTACCGTTTACAATTTACCCGAATCAGCAAAAATAGCTCGAAAACACATTGAAACAATGGGATTACAAAAACGAATTAATGTATATAGTGGTGATTTTATTAACGAAGAACAATTTCCATCAGGGTTTGATTTAATTTTATTTGTTCGTGTTTTATGGGATTGGGATGACTCTAGAAAAAGAAAACTGTTAAATATGGCTTATCATGCTTTAAAAAAGAAAGGTCATGTTGCAATTTGTGAAAGTTTTAAAGATTTTTACTATGATCTTTGCCTGACCTGGGAATATAGCTACATTTTTGTGGATGAATTTGATGCTGAAGTCTTTAAAACCACCGATGAGTATAAAATCATGTTGCAACAAATAGGTTTTACACCTATTCCTACCAAATCCATTTCTACGTCTGATACAGCACTTGGGGTAGTGTTATTGGCCGAAAAATAATTTTTATAAGTTGTGGTTTGTTTAAAAAGTATTCCCGTTCTGATTGAGTTCAAAAGTAAATTTTTAGAAATTACCAGGGATCTGAGTTGCCCACTACCTCGTTATTAACTGGTGGAACTGGTTATATTATGACAAGGGCGTGAACAATTACAGAAACCTTAATACCTGTCTTAATTTTTTAATTCAAGACAGGTTATGTGCCTGAAAGAAAAAAATTATTCCTGCCATAGATTTAGTAAGCTAAATCAATATTGAAAAGGAACCTTTTATTCCATTGTTGGCTAATTTAGCTTTGAGATTGTCCGCCATTTGCTTATTACCAAATGGCCCTACTCGGACAATATAATGTTCTTTATAATGTTCAATGAACACGGGTGATGGTGTGATATGGACTAATTTCTCTTTCAAACGTTTTGCCGAAGTCTCTGTTGAAAATGCTCCTGCTTGCAAGAAATAATGGGCTTGTCCTGCTGGACCCATTAAAGTTTCTATTTCAACATGCGCTGTGCCTTTGGGGAAGATCCCTAATTTTATCGCTGCAGCATAAGACAGGTCTATGATCCGATTACCATGAAAAGGTCCTCTGTCATTCACCTTCACTATTGCTTCTTTACCATTTTCCAGGTTTCTTACTTTTATATAAGTAGGTAAAGGTAAAGTTTTATGAGCTGCTGTCATGACATACATGTTATAAGGTTCGCCGCTAGATGTGCGTTGCTTATGAAATTTTGTTCCATACCAAGATGCAATTCCTCGAGTTTTGTATCCACTAGAGTTTCTCATGACCTCATAAGCCCGTCCATCAACATAATATGTCGAAGGATTACCATATCTGCTTAATGGTTCCTTTGCTGGTACAGGCTCTTTAAAGCTAATTTGTTTAGGATGTGTGGGCGCACTATCTTGCGCAACCGTATAACGATTGGTTTTATTTTTATATCGATCATAGATTGAATTTTTAGGTGGAACTGATTGACGTTTACCTGTTGTAGGGTCTGGCTTATCATGGGTGGTTTGACAACTTGCCAAAAATATTGAGAAAACGATAAGTAGTTTGCGCATATTCTTCTATATTTCTTGTTGTTATTAATGATTGCTAATATTACCAAAAAATAAGAATTTTCGAAGTGTGATTAAATTAATTCACGATTAATTAAAATTTTTAAAAAAATATTAATATTTTTCATATGCTATTTGGCCGCCTGCAAAAGGCTGTGATAAGATACGTTTATTTTGCAACTACATCAGGTAAGAACATGACAAGAGCAACGTCTTTTCTATTGACGCTATTATTTTTTATTACTTTATTTGTACAATCTACTAATTCCATGGCTGAGGAATTGCCATCCTCTTCTGATTTACAAAAAACCTCACCTACAGTAACAGCAAAGCCTTTTACGACCCCTGCTGCCCCTGCACTTAATGCCAAGGCATATATTCTCATTGACGTGAACAGCGGAAAAGTTATTGCGGAAAAGAATAGCGAAGAAAAGCTCCCGCCAGCCAGTTTAACAAAAATGATGACTTTATATGTTATTTCTAATGCACTGCTAAGCGGCCAAACTCATTTAACGGATATGGTAAGAGTCAGTCGAGATGCCTGGAAAACAGGCGGTTCACGTATGTTTATAAAGGAAGGTGAACAAGTTTCTGTTGAAAATCTCTTAAAAGGTATCATTGTAGATTCCGGTAACGATGCTTGTGTTGCTATGGCTGAGCATCTTGGCGGAACAGAGAGTGCCTTTACTGACATTATGAATCAGCAGGCTCAAAATTTAGGCATGAAAAATAGTCATTTTACAGACAGTACAGGGTTACCCGATCCTAATTTATATACAACAGCCAAAGATTTAGCAATTTTGGGTAGAGCGTTAATACTTGATTTCCCACAATATTATGATTGGTATAAACAAAAATGGTTTACCTATAATGGAATACGCCAACCAAATCGAAATCGATTATTATGGAGAGACAGTCAAGTTGATGGCATAAAAACCGGACATACTAATGAGGCAGGATATTGTCTGGTATCTTCAGCAAAACGTACCAATATGCGTTTGTTAGCAGTAGTTTTAGGGGAACCAAGTGAATCTGTTCGGGCTGATGATAGTGAAAAATTGTTAAACTACGGGTTTAGATTTTTTGAAACACATCAATTATATAAATCCGGACAATCAATTTCAGAGTTACCTCTTTATAAAGGCGCTGCCGATAAAATCTCTGTTGGTTTGACAGAGGATCAATTTATTACGATACCTGCGGGACAATATCAAAGACTAAATATTTCAACTAAAGTTCCCTCTTACCTACAAGCACCCATTAAAAAAGGCGATAAAGTAGGAGATTTAGTGGTGAAGTTTGATAATAATGTTGTGTCAAGCAAGCCTCTTTATGCTTTGCAAGCAGTAGAGTCAGGTGGATTTTATACCAGAACCAAAGACTCGATACGTTTAGCGTTTAAGCGATGGTTTGGTTCATAGGGTATTATCATAATGAACATCGCATTTGTTAACGGCGAGTATTGTTGTTTATCTGACGCGAAAATTTCAATATTTGATCGAGGATTTCTTTTTGGTGATTCGGTTTATGAAGTATTGCCCGTTTATCATGGGAAGCCCTACTTTTTTGATAAACATATTGATCGACTAATCTCAAATATGAAAAAAATTAAAATGACTATACCAGAACATGACTGGTATGGTTTAGTTCATAGGTTGATATTAGAGAATAATGGCGACAATTTACAAATTTATATTCAAGTCACCCGAGGGAATCAAGGCGCACGTAAACATGATATTCCTTCCTCCATAACACCTACAGTTATCGCATTTACTATCCATAACACATATCCTACCTTGGAAGATAAAGAAAAAGGATTATGGGCTAAGCTGGTAGAAGATATTCGCTGGATGAGATGCGATATAAAAACCACTTCCTTACTCGCAAATATTTTATTGAATGATGAGGCAGTATCTCAAGGTTTCCATACTTCAATTCTTGTCCGTAATGATACAATTACAGAAGGAAGCACTACCAACATTTTTATTGTTACCAAAGATGGAACCATTAAAACTCCACCCATGAATAATTTTTGTTTACCAGGGATCACGCGCCAAGTTACCGTTGAAATAATTAAAAAATTAGATTTAAAGTTTATCGAAACTGAAATTAATACTTCAGAACTTTTTGCAGCGAAAGAGGTATGGGCGACGAGTACTACAAAGGAGGTGTTTCCTATCACTAAGATTAATGATTCCTTAGTTAACGATGGTAAAGTTGGTGAATATTGGCGAATAATTAATGATTCCTATCAACAACTAGTAAGTTAAATTATGACAGAAACAACATTAATAGAATTCCCTTGTCATTTCCCTATAAAAATTATTGGGACTAATTCTGAATTATTTATCAGCGAAATAAAACAAATCGTTATTAATCATTTTCCTGCTTTTGAAGATAATCATATAACCCATAAAATGAGCAAAAAAAACAATTATTTAGCTATCACTGTTATTGTGTATGCTGAAAGCCAAAAAACTCTGGATGCATTATATAAAGAGTTGACCCAACATCCCGATGTTAAAATGGTTTTATGATGATAACTCATAATTTAGGTATACAAGATTACACAGAAATATGGAAACGGATGAAGGTGTTCACTGAAAAACGTGATAGTGATACTTCAGATGAGCTCTGGTTATTAGAACATTATCCTGTATACACTCAAGGTCAGGCAGGCAAACCAGAACATATTCTCAATAGTAACTCCATAAAAATCGTGCAATCAGATCGTGGAGGACAGGTGACATATCATGGGCCAGGTCAATTGGTGGCCTATGTATTAATGGATATTCGTCGCAGAAATTTGGGAATAAGAACTTTAGTGGCGAGATTGGAAGAAATATTAATTTTAGTTTTGGAGCATTATAGAATTACAGCAAATATACGCCATGGGGCGCCCGGAGTTTATATTGGTGACAAAAAAATTGCATCGATAGGACTTAGGGTAAAAAATGGCTGTACATATCACGGTATAGCATTAAATGTGGACATGGATTTAAGCCCATTTTTAGGTATAAATCCGTGTGGTTTTGTTAAAATGGAAATGACACAGATGAGTCATTTTCATCCTGATATTCAGCTAGAGGAAGTAAGTCAACATTTTGTACAGTATTTTTTGAATCAATTTAAATAATAGGATATTATGAATTTGTTAGCAGATTATGTACAACCGCTTACTCATTGGCTGCAAGTAAACCCGCATTGGTCTCTATTTATAACTTTCCTAATTGCTTTAAGTGAATCTTTAGCCCTAATAGGCAGTATTATACCTGGCTCTGTCACCATGACTGCAATAGGAATATTAGCTGGATCAGGGATCATGCGCATCGATTTGACACTGCTTTCCGCTACCTTGGGGGCTGTTGCTGGCGATAGTCTGAGTTACTTTTTAGGGTATTACTATAGTGAGCATTTGGTTGAAATTTGGCCTTTCAAAAAATACCCGGGTTTATTGAAGTACGGTAAGGATTTTTTTGCAAGTCATGGGGGAAAAAGTGTTCTAATCGGTCGCTTTGTTGGACCACTACGCTCAATCATCCCGGTTATTGCTGGAATAATGCATATGAAACAGTGGAGATTTCTCATTGCAAACATACTTTCTGCAATCGGGTGGTCTATTTTATATGTTATGCCTGGAGTATTGATTGGAGCTGCAGGGAATGAGTTATCAGCAGAGGGCGCCACAAGGCTATTTATACTGATATTAGTGATTCTTGCTGTTATTTGGCTGGTTAGCCTTGTTCTCAAATGGTTGTTTATTAGGTTGCACTCATTTTTAAAAAGAAATTTGCATAGTTTTTGGCTGAAAATCAAGGTAAATTCAAGATTATCTAAAATATATTATGTTATTACTCCAGCTTGTGAAGAAAATCATTACCCTACTGTTGGTTTATTACTTACCATTTTAATTATTTTCTTTTGTTTTTTAACGCTCGTGATGTTAACGATTCAGGATCAATTACTTGATTATATTAATGTCCCAGTACATTTTTTCATGCAAAGTTTTCATAGTTCTTTATTAGAAGCTTTCTTTATTGTATGCACTCAATTAACGAGCAAATTAACATTAATCAGTTTATTCATTACTTCATGCTTCTGGTTTATTTATCATAAAAACTACCGGGCTACGGTTTATTTAGTCAGCATAGTTTTGTTCAGTGGTATTATCTCTTTAATTTTAACAAACTTAATTAATAGCCCTAGACCGCAAGGATTATTAGTTACCTTACCCGGTTCCTCTTTTCCATCCATTAGTATTTCTATTGCTACTGCTTTTTATGGTTTTATTTTATTCTATATAAACAGTAAGTATTCATTGATAACCAGTAGTTTTAAAACAATTATATTAATTGTGCTTGGGCTAAGCGGATTTGCCAATGTCTACCTGGGTGATTTTTGGTTTTCAGACATTCTGGCAGCTTATTTATTAGGGGCTGAAATATGTTTAATTCATTGTTTAATATATAGAAGATCTAGCGTTGCGATTTCAAAAAACGGGCACCCATTAACTATGCTTGTGTCATTGTTCATGGTTATTGCTTTTTCCACAGCGGTCTCAACGGCGATGAATTTCAAAGAATTGATACATGATCATATGCCCTATCAAAAGAAGTTTGCACTGACAGAAATGCAATGGTGGGATCAGCAAAAACCCATTTTACCTTTATACAGACTAAATAGAATTGGAAAGCGAATAAGTCTTTTGAACATTCAATACGTTGGTGACTTGGATCTGTTACAAAATAAACTGGAGGAATATGGATGGGAGCCACAAAGTGACAAAACTTTTTTTACCAGATTGCTGATGCGAATGAATAATACCTCCACCGAGGTTAAACTTCCCTTGTTGACTCAATTATTTGAAAATAAAAGGCCTGGGCTAATTATGACTTACCTGGATAAAAAATCTAATTTGGTACTTGATTTGACCCTTTGGGAATCAAATTATCATTTGTCCAATCTAAAAACCACCTTGTGGATAGGTTCTATACACCAAAATATATTTAACTTAAAGCAGAATAAGAAAAGTACCAATTTACTACCAGTTTTAAATCCACTGTCTTACATAATCCCTGCTCTGGACGATTTTACTCTGAGACGAATTAAGTTGTCTGATAATTTGATAAAAACCACTATTTTTCCTACTGCTCCATTTGTTCTCCTGATAAAAAATAAATGATAAAACTCGCTCGCTTTCAATGTAAGAAGTTCTTGCTTTATTTATTACTTAACGAGCTAGTAACACATGTAAATTACTGATATAACTATATATGTTTTTTTTCAGCCAACAAACTCATAAATAACAAGGGATAGAATCAATGCATATCTTGGCTAAAGTTATTCAATGCCTCTTTCCATTAATTGCTTTAGTTCTTTTAATTATTGGGATTAAGCGAAATGCAATTTATTATGTTATCTCTTCATTGTGGATCAGTCTTATTTCATTAATCATACATTATCAAACTTCCGGAGGAGAGATTCTAGGGAGTTATTTTAATTATCTAAACGCGACGATATATACAGCCAACTTATTTATTTTATGCTTATCCTTGATTTATATTTTATGGCACTTAAGCAGGGATAATATAACATTTAAAATTATAGGCAGCCTATTCCAATCTCTTATTGTTATTGGAAGTTTATTAGTAGTCATTAATCTGTGGATGAACGCATACTTTATTGAAAATAGATTGACTGGAACACCAGTGATGCAGGTGGCTCTTTTAGAAAAGCCTGATTATTGTACATACAGGTATATTTTTTATAAAGTAGGAGTAGATGGCGCAGTACATTATCTTTGCCCAAATCACTATGGATTAATACCATCGATTGGTCGATTGTCGATAAGTCCTGATTTTATTGCTTCACAATTATCAATACCTAGTAAAAAACAAATGCTATTGTTGCAACAAAAGAAAAGTTAAATCGGCAATTTAACAAATTGTTCTGTTATTTATTATTTGATACCATGTGTATATCTTACAAGTATAATGCTTCTATGAAACGATTTATTTCAATATTGTTTATCCTTTATTGTTTTAATTTATTTGCAATGGCACCTAAGCTTAATTGGGATAAAGCGGTTGATAATGCTATAAGACGCTATGGACTAAAGGTAGAACCACAATTGATTTCTTATTTCTCTAAAGCAGGTGTTAGTTACCCTCCCCGAGAAATAGCTCTACTTGCTTTTAAGTCAGAACGTAAGGTCGAACTGTGGGCAAAGAATTCAAGTCAAACATGGACACATATTCATAATTTCCCATTAACTGGTTTTAGCGGTCGTTTAGGACCTAAATTACGTGAAAATGATAAGCAAATTCCTGAAGGTGTTTATAAACTGGTTAATTTTAATCCATTTAGCAGTATGCACTTATCAATGATGATTAACTATCCAAATAGTTTTGATCGGCAAAAAGGTTATATGGATGGTAGAAAAGAGTTGGGGAATAATATTTTTATCCATGGAAAAAACTTATCTGTGGGATGTTTGGCTGTAGGTGATCTTGCTATTGATCAATTGTTTATTTTAGCTAGAAGAGTAGGTCTTAAGAACATCCAGGTTATCATAGCTCCTAATGATTTACGTCATCAAAAGCCATCAACCTCTAACTTTGCTCAACCGAGGTGGTTACCCGAGCTTTATAAACAAATATCAGAATCTCTCAAGCCTTTCAAAAAACCTAAATTTTCGGTTTAATGTAAAGTATCGCTCTTTTATTTTATTTGAGTATATACTTAAATAAAATAATTATTAAAAGAAAATCATTAAGAGCATATGACTACTCCCAGAAGACAATCATGGTCTCATATTGATTTAGGTCAAATAGCTGAGGATGACTCACTGTTAGCCTGCTTAGTTTTATTAACGAGATATTATCAAAACCCATTCTCACCTCCCTCACTTATAGCACGTTTACCACTTCAGAATAATAAATTAAGTGTTGATATGTTTTCACGTGCTGCTGCCAGGGCTTCTCTTGATTCAGAAGTAAGAACTTTGAAATCAGATCAAATTGATGATGCCAATATACCATCGGTATTAATTAAAAAAGATGGTGAGGCTGTACTTCTGATAATAGATGATAATGGAAAAAGAAGAGTTCTTGATCCAAAGCAACCTGATGTTCAAATTGATTTAAGTCAGATCGCTGATGAATTAAGCGATCAAATTATTTTTGTAGAGCAGCAATTTAAACATACTCCCAGATCGCAAGAAACTTTTGCTAAAGAACAAAACAACTGGTTTTGGAAAGTAGTTATCAAATCTTGGCCTTTATATTCAGAAGTTCTGCTTGCATCATTTCTCGTTAATATTTTCGCACTCATTATTCCATTATTTACTATGAATGTGTATGACCGTGTAGTACCAAATCATGCTATTGAAACCATGTGGGTACTTGCTAGTGGCGTCGCTTTGGTTTTTATCTTTGATATGTTGCTTAAAGGTTTACGTTCTTATTTTATTGATGTAGCAAATAAGCACAGCGATATAGAGCTCTCAGCTTCAATATTTCAACAAGTTCTTGGTCTGAGTATGGCAACTAGACCCCGATCTGTTGGTTCTTTAGCTAATACTGTACAATCATTTGAGCTGTTTAGAGATTTTATCACTTCCACCACAATGACAGTTCTTGTTGATCTCCCTTTTGTATTTATTTTTCTTTTTGTTATTTACCTGATAGGTGGAAATTTGTTTTGGATACCTTTTTTAGTACTTCCAACTATTTTTTTGATAGGTTTACTATTGCAATGGCCCTTAATTCGACTGACAAGAAAATCTTATCAATATGGTGCTGAAAAACAGGCAACACTATTTGAGTCCTTAGCTACAATTGAAACTGTCAAGACAACCGGGGCAGAATCACTCTTGCAATCACGATGGGAAAAAATAGTTAATGAAGCCTCGAAAAATTCTATGCAATTACATTTTGTTGCAAATACAAGCATTAGCATTACTAATTTAGCTCAGCAAATTGCTACTATTGCCATCATTATTGCTGGTGTCTATATGATTTCTGAAGGTGAATTAACTACTGGAGGATTGATTGCCTGTACAATATTAACTGGAAGAGCATTAGCGCCCATGGCGCAGGTATCCACGTTATTTACCCGCTATTTTCAATCGGTTAATGCTCTGGAATCACTGAACAAAGTGATGCAGCTTGATACAGATATAACGGATGATATTCGTTATCTCCATAGACCTGCTTTAAAAGGTGAAATTGAATTTAAACAAGTATCTTTTCATTACATGGATGATGAAATTAATGTACTGCAAAATCTTAATTTTAAAATTAATGTTGGTGAACGTGTAGCAATCATTGGACGAGTTGGCTCAGGCAAATCAACACTGGGAAAAGTAATATTGAAGCTGTATATTCCTTCTGAGGGAACTGTTTTAATAGATGGCACCGATTATAAACAAATTAATCCTGACGACTTGCGCCAACAAATCGGTTATGTTCCTCAGGATGTGGTCTTATTTTATGGAAGTATACGAGATAATATTTGCATTGGTGCTCCTTTTATTAATGACGCTGCCCTTTTAAAAGCTGCTGAAATAGCAGGTGTAACGAGTTTTACAAATAACCACCCTAAAGGTTTTGATAGGCAAGTAGGTGAAAAAGGAGCAGAATTGTCTGGTGGGCAAAGACAATCTGTGGCGCTTGCCCGGGCTTTAGTAATGAGTCCTAATATTATATTATTAGATGAGCCTACTTCCGCAATGGATGACAGTAATGAGAAACAAATTAAGAATCGCCTTAATAACTATTTGTCTGATAATCATACTTTAATTTTAATAACACATAAGATTTCTATGCTTGAATTGGTAAATCGTATTATCGTTTTGGAAAATGGTAAAGTAATAGCCGATGGCAGCAAAGAAGCCGTTCTAAATGCGCTTAGAACCGGGGTAACAGTGAGGAAATAACAATATGAAGAAAACTCACAGTTCTAAAGCCTTTACCCATATTATTTTATGGACATCGTTACTTTTTATTGTTTTAGCAATTATTTGGGCTAATTATGCAGTACTTGATGAAGTCACTACAGGCGAAGGAAAAGTGATTCCTTCTAGTGAGGTACAAATTATACAAAACCTTGAGGGTGGCATTGTCCAGAATATTTTTGTCAAGGAAGGTGAGGTAGTCAAAAAGGATCAAACTTTAATGCAAATTGATAATACTCGATTTATGTCCAGCTATGCAGAGGCAGAGAAGAAAATCGATGCATTGGAAATAGAAATTATACGGCTTAATGCTCAAATTAATAAGCAAAAGCCAGTTTTCCCAAAGAATTTTACAAAGACCTATCCTCATTTGGTACAAGATCAAATGTCATTATATGAATCACGCATGAGAGAATTAAATCAATTAGAAACGGCTTTAGAGTTAGCACAAAAAGAATTAAACTTGACTCGACCATTATTAAAAGGTGGTTCTGTTTCTGAAGTGGAAGTTATTCGATTGGAAAGGACTGTAAGTGAAATTAAAGGAAACATTGATAAATTCAAATCAGAACAACTGGATAGATTAAATAAGGCTAGATCTGAGCTGTTTGCATTAGTTGAAGCAAATAAAGCCGATAAAGATCGGTTAACTCGAACTACAGTTCTTTCACCGGTATATGGTATCGTAAAGCAAATTAAAATTAAGACAATTGGTGGTGTAATTCAACCTGGCAGTGATTTGATTGAAATCGTACCACTCGATGATACTTTATTAATTGAAGCAAAAATACGCCCTTCTGATATTGGATTTATACATCCTGGTCAAAAAGCTATGGTTAAAATTACTGCTTATGACTTTTCTATCTATGGTGGCTTGGAAGGAGTTGTAGAACAAATTAGTGCTGATACAATTGTTGATGAAACAGATAAGAAGGAAGAAAGTTTCTATGTGGTGAAGGTACGCACAGAGAAAAATCATCTGGGAACAACAAAAAATCCTTTGCCAATCATTCCTGGTATGCAGGCCACTGTGGACATTCTTACCGGCCATAAATCAGTTCTTCAGTATATTCTTAAGCCAATCATTAAAGCGAAACAATCGGCATTAAGGGAACGATAACTCGTTAAAGATGGAAAAAGCCCCATTCTTTCGCTCGTGAATGGGTTATGCATTACCTCAATCCCCTCAGGACCCAGCATTGTAAATAGCGCACACAGAGGTGCGCAGAAATCAGGATACAGCTATGATTTGAAAATTATGTATATTAGCAACTATACCTTTTTCCCATCCTCCAACAATCAAATTTTCAGCATTTTTCTGTAGCTCCGATGCTACTCTATTGGAAAAGTGTTTTTGTTGTGCAGCCTTATCAGGAAAAACGTCGAATATGGCATAACTGTCTTTGTTAATTTTCAATGCTACCCAGAAATAGGTTTGGGGTTCTGTTTTATCGATCAGTCGAGATGCTTCTTTGAAAAACAGTTCCAGGTCACGATTCTTACCGGGTTTTGCTTTAATGGTAATATAAGATGCTTCTTTAGATGTCAAAACTTTATCTTTAATAAAGTGGTTGGAAGCAATGATATCAAAATTACTTATATTCTGAAGAACCCCCTCTTCCCATCCGCTTTGTACAAATTGCGAAGCATTTTTCTTTAGGGCATTAGCCACTTGACCAGCGAAATGTTGTTCTCTTCCTTTTATATTGAAAAAAACATCAAATATAGCAAATTGATGACCTTTTTTTAATGCAAACCAAAAAACTGTATTGGGCTCAGTTTGTCGAATAAGTTGGGCGCCATCCTTCATAAATTGCTCGAAATTTGAGCTTGAATTAGGTTTACTTATCATTTTTATATATGCGGCATTCTGAATAGTTTCCGAACTAATCGTTCTGGTTGTGTCACTCGCATAGCTAAAAGTTGTTATTCCAAATGCTAGAGCACAAGTTTTCAAGAAAGGCTTAATTTTCATAGATTCCTCATTTGTATATCTATCAGTAGATAGATTTGTTATGTAAAAAAATTAAAATACTCTTTTTATAAAATGTTTTACTGTTTCTATATATGAATTATCCTCATATAATCTAGACATTAATAACCCCCCTTCCAATTGTACTAATAAATATCTTGGAAGATCGTCAGATTGAAACAAAACATTCTCTGTTGTCTTATCAGAATTTCCTTTACTAATCTCTTCTTTTATCCATTTCTCTAAAACATTAAAAAAGAAACGCACCTTAACCTTAACTTTTTCTGGTAATGAAATCACATCTGATGCCAGCATGCCACCCAAACACATTTTCATTTCATCATGTAAAGTTAGGGACAATACTTGTTCTACCAAATTCAGTAGTCTTTGCTGCAAAGACAATGAGGTATTCGATTTCAACTCATTTAAAAATAGTGTCAATCGATTTAATTGCCAATCAACTGTTGCTGCAGCCAAGTCTTCTTTAGTTGGGTAATAGTAATGAATGCTAGACGTTTTAATGCCTACCACATCAGCAATATCTTTATAGCTAAAAGCATTATAACCCATTTTCTGGATCAAGCTTTCTGCCGTATTCAATATTTTTTCTTGCATTGTTGTGAGTTTCATCAGGACATTCTATCTATTAATAGATAGAATGTCCATTCTTATTTACTAAATATATAATTTAATAAGTCGAAATTTTTATAATTGAGACACTGATTAAGAAAATAGTTTGCTATTAATCTTCATTTAGTCTACGAATGGGAATAAGGAGCTAGTCAAAATAATGGGTGTTGAACTTTACTACACTATTAGTTCAACACCAATATTCAAAAGATAGAATGACACTTGCAAATATCTAATCTCTATTTAATAAATATAATCAGGATTTCTTTACTACTTCGCTGCTTCATGTTCGGGGTGAACCACAAAAATCCCAGGTGCATTACGTAAATATTCGTGGTAATCCATCCCGTAGCCAAAAATATAATGATCTTCCACCTGTAAACCGACAAAATCAGCTTTTTGAAGGCCATTAGGGACTCGTTTGCGATATTTATCGACTAATACTGCACTATAAACTTCTGTCGCGCCAATCGCTTTAATTTCATTGACAATAGCAGCTAGAGTGACACCTCCATCAAGGATATCATCCACGACTAAAACGGTACGCCCTGCTAAATTGCTTGATGGTCTTACTTTCCAATGAATATCCCCTCCCGTTAAATCACCTCGATAACGTGTGGCATGAACGTAATCAACTTCCAAAGGAAAATCTAAACGATGCAGTAAATTTCCTAAAGGGATGAGACCTCCTACCATAACACAAATAATGACTGGATTTTTATCTTGTAATTTCTCATGAATTTTTATGGCCATTCTATCCAGTGCGGCTTCCACTTCATTCGAAGTATACAGACATGTTGATTTTTCATATACAGATTTAATTTTACCAGGAATGTTCATTTATGTTTCCTTAGAAGCTTATACAGGCACTGTGACAAATAAAGTTAATCTTTAACTTTCCCTGATCCAGGGAAAGGCCTTACTTTATTACTATAACCTAAGTTATCTTTTACTTTTGATGTCCCTTGTTTTGATACTTCATCAATTCGAAATATAGAATGTACTGGAATAAAAATGCGCTTCACTTCACTAAACTCCATTTTAAGCTTCTCTTCGGATGGATCAACTACCAGAGCTGTCTGCTCCCCAAAAACTAGTTCTTCAATTTCCAGAAAGCCAAACATTTCACTTTCTTTTATTGAACGAGCGTAGATCTCATAAATTTCATCCTGATTGGCGAAACTGATTTTAAATAGCGATTTTTTTGTCATGTATTTAACCTTGTTTTAAAGCAAAATAAAGTATACAAAATGTAAGGGTTAGTCTTCAAATATTTAGATAAATCTGTTTATATAGAATTATGTAATCTCCTATGATACCAAATTCAGCCAATTAAATCAGTTTCGTATAGATACATCTGAGCTGGATGTAAAACTATTATCCATGCAGCTATAGAGTTACTTAATTAGTCTCTTCATTGTTATAGTGGGAAATTGTTAGCATGTTCTAATTTGTTGCTGGTTGTAACGGTGATTCATACTCTTTTTTTAATGATTCTGCTGCGGGTTCAATGGCTAAATTGGGACCAACAAATTCATATTTCTGAGCTATATAACAATAGAATCCAGAGGGCAGAGGCCATATCATTTTACCAATCTCATCCAAAAACGTTAATTTTTTAAGTACTGACTTATTATTAACAGGAGGTATATAGCAAAAATTACTTAAAGAACACTGCCTGTATCCTCTTTGTAGAAAGATTCTGTTCAGATTGAAAGCCGTTCTCATTTTCACTTTTCTATTATCATAACAATGTAATAAGCCCCATTTCATAGCTCCTCCCCATAAGCTCCAGGGATTAATACAAAGGAAGATAAGAAAACCCATAGGCTTTAATATTCGATCAATTTCATCAATTAAACTAAAATTGCTCCCGAATGGTTCCAGAGTTAATGGTACCAGCACACAATCTAACGTATTTCTGTTTAATGGTATTTGATTCAGTGAGCATTCAAGATGAATTTGGTCTTTGTAAGAAAATGGGGATGCTATCCATTTGTGTTTAAAACCGAGAGGATTTAACCACGCATTCTCACCGCAATGTCCAAGTTGTAGCAAAGTTTCACCTTTTAAATACTTTTTTACTGGTTCAAATTGATCAGTAAATTCTTTAGCAACAAATTCACCTAAAGGTGATTGGAACCATTCACATAAAGTGCGATAATGTTTAATTTGCTGTTCTATCAACAAAATTTGGCCTTTGAATTATTATTATCTTTGTATTAACTACAATACAACGAGTTTTACATGCAAACAATTGATTTTCGATTTTAAATTCTTCTGGACTTGTCTTCTTGTTTCTGAGGATAGGGATTAAAAATACGTAAATCTTAGTGCACTTATAGCTACTGTTTCTTAAACAATAGATATAATTAAAATAATTTATAAAACAATGAAATACTTAACGGTAGACTCAAATACGTGATTATGTGCAAAAAATCGTGAAATTATTAAAAAATTTAACTATATTTAAAACTAAGATACACTTTGAATAAATAAAATGGTTCTAGCTACGGATGAACATAGATTGCAGGGAATTGGGCAGCTTTTGGTGCTTCAAAAACTGTTAGATAAAACAAAGGCAATTGAGTTACATAAGTTAGCTGCATCCGAAAAGATTTCTTTACTGCAATATATTGTAAAAAATAAAATTTTGTCTGCAGAGCAAATTGCCCTTACAGCTGCGCAAAATTTTGGCGTTCCAATGATTGATATTAACTGCATTGAAATAGAATCCATTCCTGTCAATTTAGTAAATGAAAAACTGATTAAGCGCCATGCCATGGTCCCTCTCTTCAGTCGAGGAACTAATTTATACCTTGCTACAGATGACCCCAGTAAGCAAGCCTCATTAAAGGAAATTCAATTTCATACTGGGCTTAATACACATGCTATTGTTGTAGAAACAGATAAACTTAACATACTGATTGATAATTTGTTAAATGCAAAGGAAAGTCAAGGCCTATCAGAATATGTGGAAGATTCGGGAGACTTGGAAGGCTTAGAGATAAGCGTTGAAGATGAAGAACAAGATTCCGATACAATAACTTCTATAACCGATGATGCGCCAATAGTAAAATTCGTCAATAAAATTTTACTTGATGCAATTAAACAATGCGCTTCTGATATTCACTTTGAACCCTATGAAAGAGAATATCGTATTCGATACAGGCAAGATGGTATTTTACATGAGGTTGCAACTCCACCAGCAAGTCTGGCATCACGTATTACTGCTCGTATTAAAGTGATGTCTAATTTAGATATATCAGAGAGACGTATACCACAGGATGGTGGTTTTAAAATGAAAATTTCCAAGTCACGAGCCATCGATTTCAGGGTAAGTACTTGTCCAACTTCTGCTGGTGAAAAAGTGGTAATGCGCGTTCTTGATCCAAGCGCTGCTAAATTAGGGATTGAGGCTTTAGGGTTTAGCCCTGACCAACGATCAAATTTTGTTAAGGCGATTGAACGTCCACAAGGAATGATTTTAGTAACAGGCCCAACAGGTAGCGGTAAAACAGTAACATTATATACTGCTTTAAATATATTAAACACAGTGGAAGTAAATATTTCAACTGCTGAGGATCCTGTTGAAATCAAAGTACCCGGGATTAATCAGGTTAATATTAATCCTAAAGCGGGTTTAACCTTTTCAGGTGCTTTGCGTTCGTTCTTAAGGCAAGATCCTGATATTATCATGGTTGGCGAAATTCGAGATCTTGAAACAGCTGAAATAGCCATAAAAGCAGCACAAACAGGCCATTTGGTTCTTTCTACACTTCATACCAATAGTGCTGCAGAAACGTTAAATCGTTTAGTGAACATGGGGATTCCTACCTTTAATATTGCCAGTTCTGTTACATTAATTATTGCTCAAAGATTGGCAAGAAAATTATGTGATCATTGTAAGGTAGTTCGTGATGATTTTACAAATCAAGGATTAATCGAATTAGGTTTCAAGGAAACCGATCTGGTTGATCTAAAATTATATAAGGCAGCAGGTTGTAATCAATGCACGAGCGGTTACCGTGGTCGTGTAGGTTTGTTTGAGGTTTTATCGATGACAAAAGAGTTGGGTCAGCTGATTATGTCAGGTGGTAATTCCATAGAAATATTAAAATTAGCACAATCAGAGGGGATGTTAACTATTTTTCAGTCTGGCATAGAAAAGGTCAAAGAAGGAATCACGACTATAGAGGAGGTCAATCGGGTAACCGTTGATTAATTTTGATGGATAAAAATACAAACCCCCTATTAACTTTTCATTATCAAGGCATCAACAAAGCCGGTCAAAAAATGGAAGGCGACATTCAGGCCAGGAGTTTGGCAATAGCCAAGGCTGATTTACGCAAACAGGGAATAGTAACTAATAAGGTGGTCAAAAAAAGAAAACCTTTACTTGATAGAAAGAATAGAAAGATTACACAAGCCGATATTACAGTTTTTAGTCGTCAATTAGCCACCATGATAGAATCGGGGATACCATTAGTTCAATCGTTTGACATTGTTGCTAAAGGTCAAAGCAATAAGAGGCTTAAAGATTTAATTGAAACAATTAAACACGATATTGAAACCGGGCTAACACTTTCTGAGTCCTTAATTAAACACCCAGCCTATTTTAATGAATTATTTTGTAATCTTGTCGATGCGGGAGAAAAATCCGGTTCATTAGACGTTATGTTAGACAAGGTTGCAACATATAAAGAAAAAATTGAAGTCATCAAAAAGAAAATAAAAAAAGCATTAACGTATCCAATTGCTGTCATGGTTGTTGCGCTTATAGTGACCGCCGGACTGCTTATCTATGTGGTTCCACAATTTGAATCTTTGTTCAAGGGATTTGGAGCAGATTTGCCCGCTATGACAAAAGCGGTAATTACTATGTCTGAATTTATGCAGGCTTATTGGTATATAATCTTTGGTGTCTTGGGTGGAGCCATCTATAGTTTTTTTTATGCTAAGAATCATTCTGTGGAGTTTGCTCAAACTATTGATAAAGTCATGTTAAAATTTCCTATAATTGGCCCTATTTTGGAGAAAGCAGCAATTGCACGATTTTCAAGAACCCTGTCTATTACATTTGCTGCTGGGTTACCTTTGGTTGAAGCTTTGAAGTCTGTAGCGGGCGCCACGGGAAATATTGTTTATGCGAAGGCAACTGATAAAATTAGAGAGGAAGTTGCGACGGGACAGCAAATGTGTGTTGCCATGGAGAATACTCATTTATTTCCAAATATGGTAACTCAAATGGTAGCTATTGGTGAGGAGTCTGGAGCACTAGAGAAAATGTTGAGCAAGGTTGCTGATTTTTATGAGGAAGAAGTTAACAATGCAGTTGATGCGCTTAGCAGTTTAATGGAGCCAATAATTATGTCAATATTAGGCATCCTGGTCGGCGGATTAGTGGTAGCTATGTATCTGCCTATCTTTAAGCTAGGCTCTGCAGTTTAAACTAATTATATTTAACAATAATAGCATAGGCCAAATGATCAAATGATACATACACTTATAACAAATTATCCTTGGTTTATGTATTTAGTAATTGGACTTTTTTCTTTGGCTATCGGAAGCTTACTCAATGTCGTAATCTATCGTCTGCCAATTATGTTACAGGATGAATGGCGAGAACAGTGCTGTGAATTATTTGATCTCAAACCGCAAAAAGAAAAAATAAAAGTTAATCTTTTTTTTCCACGTTCCTTTTGCCCTCATTGCAAAGCTATGGTTAAAGCATGGCAGAATATTCCCATACTAAGCTATATCTTGCTAAGAGGACGTTGTTATCAATGCAATAACCCAATTTCAATTCGTTATCCATTTATTGAATTTCTAACTGTTGTTTTATCATTATATGCCAGTTGGCATTTCGGACTTACTTTACAATTATTATTTATTCTATTAGCTATCTGGATATTGATACCACTTATTTTTATTGATCTTGATCATCAAATCTTACCTGATTGCATGACTTTAGGTCTTTTATGGCTTGGTCTTATAGCTAATACTCAGGACTTGTTTGTTAGTCTTCAAGTTGCTGTGTTAAGTAGTGCTGGGGCTTATGCGGCACTATGGTTATTTATTAATCTTTTTTATTTATTTACAGGTAAAGTTGGAATGGGACATGGCGATTTTAAATTGTTCTCAGCTTTTGGTGCATGGTTTGGTTGGATGTATTTACCATTAATTCTTTTATTGTCCTCAATAACGGGCGCTATCGTTGGATTGATTTATTTAAAAATAAGTAATAAATCAAAAGATACGGCTATTCCTTTTGGTCCTTTTTTATGTGGCTCTGGATTAGTAGCTATATTTTGGGGGCAATCTATCATAAATTGGTATTTAGAATTTTGGATGTAATATATAAAGTAGTTTAACTCACGCCAACAATAAACAATGACCATAGACCAAGAATAACATGTGAAACGGATACTCCTAAAAGAGAATTCTGTCTATGAAATAACCATCCCCAAAAAAGTCCCGCAATAAAGGTCAATAAGGTAAAATTTAATCCAAAATGAGTATGCATGGTTGCAAATATTAGATTTGATAGAAAAATTGCATTCCATTTGCGAAATAGTTTTTCTCCTGGTAAAAAAAGAAAAAATGTTGATTGCAGTGCACTTCGTGCAATAAGCTCCTGAATAGGTGCAAAAAGGCTATATAAAAACATTGTGGATATATAATATTCCCAGTCAATTTTATGATTTGTAATGAAAGGTTCTGCTCCTGTAAATATAGAGATTTTATCCGGAGGGTCGATACCTATTATAAAAAAAACCTTCACTATTAATACAAAGAGCATAACAGGTATAGTAAAAGCCAAGGCTTCCAAAGTATTTTTTCCCCAATTTTTCCAAGTGATTCCAAATCGGGAATAAGAGAGTCCTGTAAAGCGCATAGCAACGATCGTTGTTATGGCAAAGAGCGTAATTAAACAGATTGACAATGTAGTTGTAATAGCAGCTTTATCTATCAACATGATCAAGAAATTTAAGGATAAAGTATAAAGACAAATGATCCAAAGCAAACCTATGAGAAATACGCCTAGAGAATTACGGCCTAAGGATTCATTTAATCTTTGCTGCATATTCTTAACGGTTACTTCATTAGTAAAACGAAGCCTCTTGGAGAGTATCTGTGCCATGTTTCTTATTAACTTCAAATTCAACTTTGGTTGAGCTTTCACCTTTTCCAGTGGGTACTGTATGACAGTTAAGCTAGTCTTAGCTCTAACAGAAGTGGATCGCGAATTATTTTCTATGAGCGACATCTCTCCAACAACATCATTTTTAGATAAAGTGGCAAGTAAATGTATATTATGTTCACCAAATTCATCGATGACTGTTTTAAATACTTCGACCTCACCTTCGAGGATAACGAAGAATGAATCAGATGGATCACCATCATTATAAATGATATTTCCAGAAGCATATTTTTCAATTTTTCCAATCTTTGAAAGATGAGCAAGTTCCCCTTCTGAGAATTGAGTCGTTATAGATTGATAATTTTCAGTTAGTTCTATCTCTGATTTAGATACGTTCATTAAGATTTCAACTACAAATAGTAAGTTATACTTATTTTCAATTTAACTAGCTCATAAGAATTTAATAAATTATGCCATTGGTTGACCTTTTCTTTATATTCATAACTAAATAATTTTAAGATAAATCTTTTCTTCTTTGCATAATAGCGGAGAAAAACTCAGGCTTGTTTAGCCCCATTGATGCAAAGATTTGTGGAACCCTATCCCAACTTCCTTCCTGATCAATGCTCGCTACAACCAGTTCAAATCCTGCATTTTTATCTACTTCGACCCCCCAGCCATTGATGATACAAAGACCTCTTAATCTCTTGGCACCTATATGCCCTAATTTTTCGGCAGCCATTAAGTGGGCATGTGCCTCATCATAGAGTTGCTGAGCTCTTTTTAGATTGGCTTGACTATTAAATATGCCTTCACTATCTAATTTTTGTCTGTATTTCGCTTCTTCAAGAAAAATTTGACCTAGCTGAAAATTCGCAGCAGAATCATCGAGATTAGCTGCTGCTCTATAGCACTCAATTAACATAATTTCTGCGTGGGGAAATTTTTTATGCCCTTGTAGTTTCTTAAAAATTGCGGCCAGTTCAAAATAATATAGTATTTCCTTCTTGAGGATTTCGTCCCCAGGTTGATTACTTACCCTATTTGCTTGCATAGCCTTAATTTTTTTTGTAATTCTTCTTATTTTCCAACGTTTAAAATTAAACATGCATATTCCTCTGTCTAAGTTGTGACGTTAATTAATGCCTGCAATAAAAAAATTGCTGCGATAATTAAAATCATCAACAAGATGATCTTGAATCCTAACATAGCCGAGTCTCTTGCACTACCGGAAGGTTGGGAAGATGATTCTTGTTGTGGTTGTTCCTCTGATTTTTTTTCAAGGTGTAATTTCTTTTTATCAATATAATTTGAGATATAATAAGCGATATACCCAGTAACCAGGCTTGGTATAAAAAAGAGCAGCCAAACAATAAGTCGGCTGATAGTAGAACTGTAAAAAAACTCATCTTCACCATATGAAATCATATCCATGATAAAATCAGGAATATCGTAATCCAATTGCCAAATTAAGTAAGGTACAATATAAAAACTAAAGAAAAAGAGGCCTAAGGAAACTACTAAACAAATAATGCCTATTATATGTAGCTTACTATATTCGTATATTTTATTCTGCACAGTATTTTCCAAAGTTCAATTTGTTTAAACTAATGTAATATTATAATTTTAAGATAGCAGATGACTAATAATAAGTACAATGCTGATTCTATTTCGTAATTTGATTAATATTTTTATTAATCAATAAATTAAAATAAGGCTACTTATGAAACGCTATGTTTTTATGCTTTCTGATGGAACAGGGATTACAGCAGAGACATTGGGTAATAGTTTGATTACCCAATTTGAGAGTATACAATTTGAAAAAATAACTATTCCTTATATAGATTCAATACAAAGAGCAGAAAACGTTGTGCTAAGAATTAATCAATGTTTTTCTGAACAAAGGACCAAACCTTTGGTATTTATGACCTTGGTTGATCCTGAGATTAGGCAATCTATTAAAAAAGCTCAAGCTTGTGTTTTTGATTTGTTTAGCATTTTTATTGGTCCTTTAGAAAATGAGCTTGAAGAGAAGTCATCGTATACAGTGGGTAAGACTCATGGAGTGGCAAATGTTAAGTCTTACTCTCATCGAATTGAAGCAATTGATTTTGCTTTATCACATGATGACGGAATAAAAACTCGAGGTTACGATAAAGCAGATATTATTCTTATAGGAGTTTCACGTTGTGGTAAAACACCGAGCTGTTTATATATGGCATTACAATATGGCATTTTAGCTGCTAATTACCCTTTTACAGAAGAAGATCTTGTAGGCTTTCGTTTACCCGAGATATTAAGACCTTATAAACAGAAATTATTTGGACTTACAATTGATTATCAAAGGTTACAACAAATCAGGTCAGAACGTCGGCCAAATAGCAAATATGCCTCTGTAGAGCAATGTCGTTTAGAAGTAGCCGAAGTAGAAGCAATGTATCAAAGGGAAAACATTCCTTATATTAATTCAACTAAATTTTCTATCGAGGAAATCTCAACAAAGGTACTTGCTATTGCTGGCTTACAGAGGAAAATATAGCAATCATTTGCATAGTGTTTTGATCAAAGATCCTGGACACTGTTGATGCAGTGTCCGGGCTATAAAGTTGTATTTCTGATGGATTTTAATTAACTGTCCACAAGGCTATAAAATCACTCACTTTCATAGCGGATAGAGTATTGGTATCACTCATTGTCTGGATAATTTTTTCCACACGTTCTGCTGAGAAACGTGTACTCAGATTATTTTTAAATTTAGACATTAAAACTGGAATGCCCTCCTCCCGTCTACGTTTGTGACCAATTGGATATTCTAAGGTTATCAATTCGCTTTCAGTCCCATCCTTAAAGACAATTTTAATGCTATTGGCTATAGAACGTTTTTCAGGATCATGGTAATCCTTTGAGAATTGTTCATTTTCAGTGACATGCATTTTGGCACGCAAAGCATCTATTCTTGGATCTGAAGCAACATCATCCTCATAATGTTCTGCTTTTAAATCACCAAAGAGAAGACCTATTGCCACCATATATTGCAGGCAATGATCTCTATCAGCAGGATTATGTAATGCACCTTGTTTGCTTATTATTCTTATTGCAGATTCGTGAGTAACTAAGTCAATTCGGTCAATATCATCGAATCTGTTTTTAACGATTGGATGTAATTTTACCGCACATTCCACTGCGGTTTGCGCATGGAATTCGGCAGGATAAGACAGCTTAAATAGAACATTTTCCATCACATAACTGCCGTAGGGACGTTGAAACTTAAAGTGTTTTTTATCAAACAGTACATCGTAAAATCCCCATGTTGGTGCTGTCAATGCACTTGGGTATCCCATTTCACCTGATTTGGCAATTAAAGCCAAACGAACAGCACGGGAAGTGGCATCTCCGGCAGCCCATGACTTCCTTGAGCCGGTATTGGGGGCATGTCTATAAGTTCTCAGGGTTTGTCCATCAACGAAAACTTGTGAGAGTGTTCTTAACATCATGTCACGATCAGCACCAAACAAGTGGGCTGCAACTGCAGCACTGGCTATCTTGACTAATATGACATGGTCAAGACCAACACGATTAAAACTGTTCTCTAAGGCTAAGCAACCCTGTATTTCATGGGCTTTAATCATCGCAGTAAGAACATCGTGCATTAATACAGGCGTACCTCCCTTACAGCAATTTTCTCGACATAGGTAGTCAGCAACTGCCAAAATTGCACCAAGGTTATCTGAGGGATGTCCCCATTCCGCAGCAAGCCAAGTATCATTAAAATCTAACCAGCGAATCATCGTACCGATATTAAATGCGGCTTGAACCGGATCTAATTCATAATCAGTACCTGGTACTCGAGCTCCTCCTGGAAGAAACGCACCAGGAACTATTGGACCCATTAATTTAGTACATTCTTGGAAATTAAGAGCCAACATACCGCATCCGAGTGTATCCATTAAGCATAATCTGGCGGTCTCAAAGGCTAGTACACTATCAATTTTCTTATTTAAAACATAATCAGCTATATCAGTTATAACCTGATCATAGCCTGGCTTAACATTATCTTCTACATAACTGTGCATATTTAACCTCGTGTTTCAATGACGGGAAATGATCTTGAATCAGGACCTATGTATTCGGAGGTAGGACGTATTAATTTATTATTAGCTCTCTGTTCAAAGACATGGGCTGACCATCCTGTAATACGTGACATCACGAAGATTGGAGTAAACAAATGGGTTGGTATATCACAGTAGTGGTAAGCTGACGCGCTATAAAAATCCAGATTAGGGAATAGCTTCTTCTCTTGCCACATTATTTCTTCAATGCGCTCTGAAATATGATATAAAAGCAGCGCACCTTTTTCTTCACCTAGTCTAAATGACCATTTCTTGATGATATCTGAACGAGGATCGCAGGTTGTATATACTCGATGACCAAATCCCATAATTAATTCTTTATCAGCTAGCATTTGCTTTATACCGATTGCCGCTTCTTCAGGAGTTTTAAAGCGCTCGATTAATTCCATGGCTGCTTCATTAGCACCGCCATGTAAGGGGCCACGCAAAGTTCCTATTGCACTTGTAATTGCTGAATAAAAATCTGAGAGTGTTGCAGCAGTAACTCGAGCAGCGAATGTAGAGGCATTAAATTCATGCTCAGCATATAAAATCAGAGAAACATTCATCATATCTGTTTCAATTTGACTAGGCTGACGGCCATGTAATAAAGCTAGAAAATGCCCACCTATTGTTTTTTCTTCACTAAGGCCAGAAATTTCCTTGTTTTTAAAATGGTAGGAATACCAATAACACATTATTCCAGGGAAAAGTGCTAATAAACGATCAGCTATTTCGTATTGTTGCTTAAAATTTTCTTCAGGTTCAATATTTCCTAGAAAAGAGCAAGCTGTTCGTAAAACATCCATAGGGTGGGTGTTTTTAGGTATGAATTTTAAAACACTCTTAAGCTTATCGGGTATATTTCTTAGATTAATGAGTTTTTTTATATATTCATCCAGTGTTCTCTGTGTTGGAAGTTCTCCATAGTGCAACAGATAAGCTACTTCCTCAAAACTTGCGTATTCAGCTAAATCATTTATTGAGTAACCCCTGTAATTTAATCCTTTGCCTGCCAATCCAACTGTGGCAATTGCTGATTGACCAGCAACTACACCGGCTAAACCTCCACTTTTGCTACTCATTTTTCTCCTCCATCAGTTGGTCTATTTTTTTATGTATTTTGATGTCTTACTGTAAATAAGTATTCTTCCTATACAATTAAAATTGTTGGGTATGAGTTTATTGAAACAGTATGTTTTTCTTTAATTTTTTTGGAAGTCCGCACTTCCAGAATTGGTCATTCAATTAAACTCTGTTGATCCCGAAAGCTGATGCATCAACAACTTTTATGAGGTTGTCTCCCCAAGTGTATGAGAAGGTTATCTTTATGCAAGCATAAAGATAACTTTGGGAAAGTCTCTCACACACACCTGCGATGACAAACAAAATGCGTCGATTCTTCAACCTGAAGGGTATATATTATGCTTCAATGGGGAATGTATCTCAATTAATTTTATTAAATTAACCTGTGTTCTCATTGGAAACGGTACAAAATTATATTTTGTCTTAACAATAGATGATACTTAACTTATAAAGCCCAGGTTAAATGACTAAATATCCTTGTAAATACCATCGGCAATTTCCAGTAATAAATACTCTTTGCCCGTTAAGTTCACAGTGTAGTTCCCCTTTTCTATGCAGTCCTTGAATAGCATGCAAGCTGGTTTTATTGAGTTTTTCTGACCAAAAAGGAGTTAATATACAATGAGCTGACCCAGTAACAGGATCTTCTGCGATATTATATTTTGGATAAAAACAACGAGAATAGAAATCGGCGTCTGTTGTTGTAGAAGTTATAATGATTCCTCTTTTAGGTAACCTCATTAAACCCAGAAGATCTATTTGTAATTTTTGAACTTGAGTTTCATTTTCTAGCAAAACCAAATAATCAAGTTCGCTTTCATAGACCTCAATAGCTGGTTGATCTAATAAAGATATAATAGTCTCAGGATAAAGATTTCTTTTATAGTTTATTCTGGGAAAGTTCAGAACAACTCTGTCTTTTCTTTTCTCTACTGAAAACTGCCCGCTGGTGTGATGAAAAACAATGAGGTCATCTTGACTTTTACCTAATTCAAACAACACAAAACCAGCTGCCAATGTTGCATGTCCTGATAAACTAATTTCACCATTAGGAGAAAACCAACGAATATAAAAATCTTGTTTATCTTTTATTATAAATGCAGTTTCTGCCAAACTGTTTTGTGCAGCGATTGCTTTTAACAATTCATCATTTAACCATTCATCAAGTATACAGACGGCTGCTGGATTACCATGAAAGACTTTGTCGGTAAAAGCATCTATTTGATAAAATTCAATATTATGCACAGTCAGCTCACATCAAAATAAGGATTATAGCTGATATAGAAAGATGAAGTTAAGTTGAGTTATCAATATATCTTATAATCCATGTATAATTTTTTTTCTTAAAAATCGTGCTGGTGATATCGCTTGTACTAATTTTCGAGGTAGTATTGAAATTTCGTTATTGATTAAACAAGCTAACCATTCTGTTGCAAGAGGTATAGTCGTTAACCCCCTGGATCCAAAAGCCGCACAAGCATACAAGCCGGGATAATAAGGTCCAGGTTGAGCGATCCACCTCTTTGAATTAGTTTGTAACCCTGAATAAATTTTTTTATATTCATTTGCTTTGGATACTGGTCCTACTATAGGTAAATAATCGGGTGAAGCAGCACGTATACCTGCCCAGTGATTTAAAACATGTGTAGACCACTCTACTTCGGGAACCATCTGTTTCAATCTGCTAAGGTTTAACTGATCATCCTGAGTATCAATTTCTGGTTCAGATATACCGATATTATAGGTGGCCCCTATTTTATGACTGTTCTCTAATGATGGTAAAACATGTCCATCTGCGCATAAAGGTATCTTTAATTTTGAACTGTTCTCTGTTGTTTTAATTGTAGTCATTTGACCTCTTATGGATTTAACAGGCAAATAATCGGTTTCTTGAAAATGATTGATTTGTTGTCCATTCGCTAAAATCAGTACAGAAGCTTCTAAATCATTAACTACCCAGTTTTTCTGATTAAAATTTATTGTGTTGATCTTTTTTTCAGTGATTAAAGAAATTCTATTATTATTGATCAATATTTTGCATAGTTCTGGTGAGTTAATCCAGCCAGAAAAAGGAATGAACAAACCACCACACTGTAAGGATAGCCCAGATAGTTCCGTTGCTTCCTTATTATCTATTAATTGTCCCAATTCTGGATACGCTTTTAACCAATGTACCAGGCTTTGTTGATTTTTTTCTTCCTTAGCATTATGTGCCAATAACAAAGAACCTTTTAATTCACCAATTTTATATTGATTTAGAAGTGCCCTGTAAACATGGTTGGCATAAATAAATGAATAAAGCATAAATTGTGTGAATGGTGATTTATAAGCCGATAATTTAGGAAACAAGACAGCTTGCTGATTAGCAGATCCACAGCATCCAACATTACTCTTTTCTTCTAATAACGTAACAGTCCATCCTCGCTTGGCAAGATTATTTGCGATAAAACACCCAGCCAGACCTCCTCCAATAACAAGTGCAGATTTTGTATTCATTTTAAACGGAGGACTAACATGCCAGGGAGTATGACGATATTTTTGTGAATTTGAGGAGAACTCTTTATAATAAGCACAGACCATATGTCGCTTAGGTCCAAATCCCCTTCTCTTTTCAATAATAAATCCTGCATTTCTTAAAGCGGATTTGACCTGATTAGCGGCTGAATAAGTAGCTAAAGTTGTGCCATTCTTTGATAACATCGCAATGATAGTAAATAAGTTTTCAGACCACATCGTTTGGTTTTTAGAGGGTGAAAATCCATCTAAATACCATGCATTAATATGGGAGCTTCGCAACTGTTGCTCAAGATTACTATCACCACACAACAAAAGTTGTTCATAACACTCCAGTGCGTCTCCAAGCATTAAAATCAAAGTAATTCGACTATTATTAAATGTCAAATAGTGATATCCGGGGGTTAAAATTGGATATTGATCTATTAATTGTATTGCGTAATCACTCAGTTCTGGCCATTTTTCTAGACATTTGATTAAGTCTTTTTTACTTAAGGGATGTTTGTCACATGAAATGTAATGCAGATTGGCATCCTTAGGCGCAAATTGCTCCCATAATTTCCAAGTGAGCAAAAAATTCATTCCAGTTCCGAAGCCTGTTTCTGCGATAGTGAACATGCTTGATTCATCGATTGGCAACTGTTGCCATCGATCAATTAAATTATTCCCATCGATAAAAACATGGCGACTTTGATTAATGCCACTTTCAGCAGAATAATATATATCATCAAACTGCAAGGAGTAAGGCAGTCCATCGCGCCAATCGATATCTGCCGTTATAATGGGTACAAACGGACTACTCACATAAAGCTACTCTTTCGTTCACCTCTAAGCCTGATTCTTTAAAGTTATTTAAATTTCTCTCTTTAATTAACTTTCTTAATTTAGGCACTAAAGTAAAAAGTATAACGGATGATGCCATAGCAAACAAACCAAGCATTAAAAAAACATGGCTGTAACCCGCATTGGTTAGTAAAGGCGAGGTGCTTTCCTGACCAATAATCATCAAATTTGAGCTATAACTGGATAAAGTGGCTCCTACCCCAGTATTTAGCATCCACATTCCCATCATCACACCCTGTAAAGAAGTTGGAGCTAAGGCTCCTATCATAGCATAACCAATAGGAGAGATTAGAAGTTCGCCAATACTTTGCAGTATAAAACTGGTGATAACCCAGCTGGGGCTAACCATACCTTCCGAATTAGCGTAAGCAATGCCTATTGGTAAGATAGCGAATGCGATTCCTATAAATAGTAATGCAAAAGCAAATTGGGTGGGAATATTTACTTGTGATCCATTATTGCGCATTTTATTTAATGTCAATCCTAGTAGTGGACCTCCAAATACTATGACTACCGTATTAATATTTTGGAACCACTGTGGTGGGATAATCCAATTTCCATATTGTCGTTGTACGTTATGATCAATAAATACTGTTAATCCCATTGGACCAATTTGGTATAGCATCCAAAAAACAGTACCAACCATCATTAATATCGCAAATCCATAAATCTTGTCTTTTGCTTCTTTAGTGGGTTGTTGACGGGCTAACACCAATATTAATCCAAGCATGGCAAGACCAGTTACAAGAACTAATTTATTTGCCCAATCCGCATATTGTAACAATTGACTTAAAATAAAAGGAAGTACAATAACTAATCCAAGCCCAAATACTGTTGCTTTTCTTTGCGATAGTTTGTTTTTTCTTGAGTATGTGGTGTTTTTATCAGAAAGTTGTTGCCAAAAATAGAGGCAAATAAGCAAAGCAATAAGGTTACCTAAACTACTTAAAAGAAAAAGCCTTTGATAGTTTTGAGAAATTTGGAAAATACCACTCAGGCTAAACCCAATGAAAAAGCCAATATTCATACCTGCATAATTCCAGAGAAAAGCTGTTTCTCGTCGAGAATCTTCGGGTGTAAACTGCTGGGTTAACATACAATTAACACATGTAACATTTAGCCCAGAGCCTGTTAGAAAAGCAGCTAATCCATAATATAAAAAGGTGGTATTTCCTACAGACAACAGAATACACCCAAGAATTTGCGCAATCATGCCAACGCAAAATAGTGAGCGATTTGATAGAAGTCTACCTCCCCAGAAACCACCTAATAAATGCAGAGCAAAATTGTACGCTATAAACACACCCATTATGCTGTTTGCGGTGGCTATTGGTAAACCCAGTTTACCCTTCATATATAAAACAAGAGTTGAATAAAGAACACTAAAACTTAAAGTAGAAACTACTTGTATAAAAAATAATGCAAACGTACCTTGTGGCATGGAGCTCCATAGTCCTCTTCTTCTCAATATCGACATAATATGCCTTCCCTTGCTAGCTGAGTTCTTCTCGAATATAACATCGACTCTCTTGTGATCAAATCAAAGAAAAACCATACTTGACTCATCTTGAGTGAAAAGTATCTGTATGCACTAATAGATCCTTGGATTAAAGATATTTTCTATCTCTGCAAGAATAGTTAAAATCTCAGAAATCTATGTTGTATTCAATTAGAAACTTTTTCACCATTATGAGTTCAAATTTGATCTTTCACCAAGATTCCATACTTGTGATCTAGAGACAGGAATATGACATAGGGAAAAACTACTGTCTAGTGTTTTATAAATTATTTAAAATGACAGCTTGCAATGATAAAAAGATGCTTTCTAACCCTAAAAATATAAAGGATACTGCTGAGGACTAATCTTTCCAGAATAAGTCTCAACGCGCTAAGTTAAGGAAACCTTTTCCTTAACTTAGTTCAAAGACATATGAAGTGTCTATTTACCTTTTAATTGATTAAGCACCAGTTCAGTAGCTTCATATGTTTTCTGAATTTCCATGTCACCATGTGCGCTTGAAACAAATCCTGCTTCATACATGGATGGTGCGAAATACACACCCTGTGTAAGCATCGCATGGAAAAATTTTTTAAATAAAACTTCATCAGATGAAGCAATATCTGAGTAATTTTCAACACTCCTCTTATCAGTGAAACAAAATCCAAACATTCCGCCCAATGATGAAGTAAAAAATGGAATATTGGCACTTTCTGCTGCCGCTGATAATGCTTTGGTTAATTTAAGGGTAGTGTTACTTAAATCCTTGAAGAAGTTATTTTTCTCAATTTCTTTTAAAGTAGCCAAACCAGCTGCCATTGCTAAAGGATTTCCTGAGAGAGTACCTGCTTGATAAACAGGTCCTTCTGGGGCTAGAAAGGACATGATTTCACGTTTTCCACCTAAAGCTCCTACAGGCATACCCCCACCTATTACTTTTCCAAGTGTTGTTATATCTGGTTTAATACTGAATAAACCCTGTGCTCCATGTAGATCAACTCTAAATCCAGTCATTACTTCATCAAAAATTAATAAAGCATTATATTGATCGCAAAGTTCACGTAGACCTTTTAAAAACTCGGGTTTAGGTAATATAAATCCCATATTACCAGGAACAGGTTCTAGAATTACTGTAGCAATATCATCTGGGTATTTTTCAAATAGCTGAACCACTTGATCCAGATCATTAAAATCAGCGGTCAATGTGTGTTCAGTAATGCTTTGCGGAATACCTGGTGTTGAGGGTATACCAAGAGTAAGTAAACCAGAACCAGCCTTAACTAATAAGCTATCACTATGTCCATGATAACACCCATTAAACTTGATAAATTTATTTTTATTGGTAAATCCACGTGCCAAGCGAATTGCAGTCATAGTTGCTTCCGTACCTGAATTAACCATACGAATTTTTTCTATTGAGGGCATTAATGAGGCAATTTTTTCAGCCAGTTGTATTTCCAGTTCTGTTGGAGCTCCAAAACTCATACCACTATGCAGTACTTTATTGACAGCCTCTATAACTGTTGGATGGCAATGGCCAAGGATTAATGGTCCCCATGATCCAACATAATCAACATATTGTTTGTTATCTACATCGGTAAGATATGCGCCTTTACCGGATTTGAAAAAAATTGGATCGCCGCCTACACTTTTGAAAGCACGGACAGGTGAATTAACACCTCCTGGAATGATTGTTTGAGCTTGGTGAAATAAATCTAAAGAACGACTCATAGAAAATCCTAAAATAATAAATAAGGTTTTAGTCATTATTTCTATTGATTTAGGATGTTCAGGAACTCATATGAACAATTACGTCTTAAGGCTCTTCACGGCTATTGTGTTAGCTGATTAGTAAAGCAGGCCAGAAGTCGCTTCATAATGACTAAACTATATAAGTAACTATCTATTTTGCAAGGCTATGGTACAGTCATTTCGTAAATTTTGCAAAATAGTAGTATTAAACACACATCAAGTAGATATCAGATCGAGTTGATTTAGAACTATTGTTCTGCTTAAATTCAATTCATCATGTGTATTATGAATGATTATAAGTTTGAAGATTGATACATAAGTATCCAATTTCAGTGGAATTGTATATCAGCTATTGATTAGTACAAAATTGCATCAATATGCTTGTATTTAATGTAAATAATAAGTTTGCTGCAGTATCAAATGAGGTTTAACTTTACATAATTGTCAACAGTAGATAAATTAGCACTTTTTTATTGAGTTTAGACTATGCAAGAGTTTAAAAGATACATTTGTGTTATTTGTGGATTTATATATGATGAGGCTGAAGGTTGGCCTGAAGATGGTATTGAGCCAGGCACACGATGGGAGGACGTACCTGAAAACTGGTTTTGTCCAGATTGTGGGGCAGGTAAAGAAGATTTTGAAATGGTTGAAATGGATTAAAATGGCCTCAAAATAACCAACAAAACTATGCCTATCAGTAGTAAGGTAGGCATTTCATTAAAAAACCGATAAAAACGAGAACTTTTTGTGTTTCTATCAAGCGCAAACAATTTAAGGTAGTGGCCACAAACCAAATGATATATCCATAAAATTAAAACCAGCGTAAGCTTGGTGTGCATCCACCCTGCTTTAAGATAATAAGACATATTATAATTTAATAGCCACAAGCCCAAAATGGTAGTAACAAGCCCTGCAGGCCAGGTAATTCCATAATATAATCTTCTTTCCATTATTTTAAACCGTTCAAGACTGATTTTATCCTGGGATTCAGCATGATATACATACAGTCTTGGTAAATAAAATAAACCTGAAAACCAGGCTACCATGGCAATTATATGAAATGCTTTAATGAATAACATACCTATTTCCTTCTCAACTTCTTACGCTTCGCTCGCTCATGTTTAACCAGGTTGAGTGATTCTACTGCTAACGAAAAGCCCATGGCAAAATATAAATATCCTCTAGGTACGTGAAATTCAAATCCATCGGCTACCAATACTGTACCTATTAGAATTAAATAGCTTAGAGCCAGCATTTTAATAGTAGGATGATCACTGATAAATTTACTGACAGGTTCACTTGCCCAGATCATAATGATAATTGCAATGGTAATAGCTAGTGCCATCACCATAAAATGAGATGTTAGTCCAACGGCCGTTAGAACGCTATCCAGTGAAAATATAATATCAAGCAATGCTATTTGAATCACAACACCTCTGAATGTAGCTGTTGAATAAACATTTTTTGAAACAGGCTCGATAGGTGGCTCTTCCATAACATCCTGATGAATCTCATCTGTTGATTTCCAAATTAAAAAAGCACCACCCAATATCAAGAACAAATCACGTGCTGAAAATGACAGACTACCTATAGTCATGATTGGCTTTACCAATTTAACTAAAAATGCAGCAGAGGCCAGTAAGAGTAATCGTGTCATCCAGGCAAAAGTTAAACCCCACCTTCTTGCTTTTTTTCTTTTTTCACGGGGCAATTTTTCTGTCATAATTGACAGAATAACCAGGTTGTCTATTCCAAGAACCACTTCCAGGATAACCAGGGCGGTTAAACTAAGGGATATATCTATAAAATCCATTTAGTATCCTTATGATAAGTATGATGCATCATTTTCGCTAAAATATTTGTAAAGGTAAATGATTCCCTTTGATCATTTGCTTCGTTATAATTAGTCTGTGTTAACAATTCGGTGTTTAAAGCGATCTGCAATGTCCTCTATGTTGATGCTTTTTTGCCGGTACTTATAATTTATGAGGTAATTGTCAACACACCCTAATATCTTTAATCAATCAAGAGAGAAACAACGATCATCAAGTTTATCAAAAAGCTGTTAAGAAAAAACAGGACGCATGGATGTGTAATCGACTTGGCATATATTGTTCCAAGAAATAAGCACAACATATCTAAAGCGGATATTAGCACAAATGCTCTAAAGGTTCTTAACCGTTTAATTAGTCATGGTTTTCAGGCATATATTGTTGGTGGCAGTGTCAGAGATTTATTACTCCATAAGGCACCTAAAGATTTTGATATCGCGACAAATGCTACTCCCAACGAGATAAAAAATTTATTTAAAAACGCTCGCATCATTGGTCGTCGATTTAAGTTAGTCCATATTTTATTTCATCGTGAAGTTATTGAAGTGGCTACTTTTCGAGGTCATGATTCCAGTGATTCCAGTCATCAATTTAATGAGCGTGGGATGCTCGTAAGGGATAATGTTTATGGTTCCCTGGATGAGGATGCATGGCGGCGAGATTTCACGATTAACTCTCTTTATTATAATATTTCTGATTCTTCAATTATTGATTTTACTGGTGGTGTTCAAGACGTTCAACAAAAGCGGATTCGGATAATTGGAGATCCGGTCACACGCTATAAAGAGGACCCAGTGCGTATGCTGAGAGCTGTCCGATTTAGTGCGAAGTTGCATTTTAAACTGTCACCAGAGACAGAAGCCCCCTTCCCTAAAATCAGTCATCTGATTACTCAAGTGTCTAGTTCACGGCTATTTGATGAAATGACTAAACTTTATCAATGTGGGGAAGCTGAAACAGTTCAAAAATTACTTGTTCAATATGGTTTATTTCATTATTTATTTCCTCAGACTAGCGCTTTACTTGAAAGCAATTATCCAGTTAATCCTCTATTGGGCATTGCTCTCGAAAATACTGATACAAGAATACGCGATGGAAAACCAGTAACTCCTGCATTTCTTATTGCTATTTTACTATGGTTTCCAATGATTGAAATCTCTAAAAAATTACAAAAATCCGGATTGGATCCTTTACCATCTATTGAAAAAGCAATGTCCTTGGCGCTTAGTGACCAGAATACAATAATTTCTATTCCGAAGCGCTATAGCCAGGTCATTAGGGAAATTTGGCTTTTACAATACCGTTTTGAAAAAAGACTCGGAGGTAGGGCTTTCAATTTGCTTTTACACCCACGTTTTAGGGCAGCGTATGATTTTATGGCATTAAGGGCATTAGCTGGCGATGAATCGATGGATTTAGCACAGTGGTGGACAACTTTTCAAGAAGTTGATGATAATGAAAAAAACAAAATGGTCGCGCAATTATTTGCGAACAGCCCTGCAAAATCCAAAAAACGTCGTAAACCGAAAGTAATAAAATGAACGTCTGTTATCTCAGCCTGGGTTCAAATCAAAAAAATCCTGAACGTCAAATACGACAGGCCATTAATGAAATTAAACAAATTCCATCAACTTCCCTCGTAAAAATATCCCAATTATATTGGAATAAGGCATGGGGACTTAAGAATCAACAAGATTTTTGTAATGTTATGATAGAAATCAGAACCATTTTATCACCCACAGTACTTTTAAAATGGTGCAAAAAAATTGAAAACAAACATAAGCGAATTAGGAAAAAACAATGGGGGCCACGAACACTTGATATTGATATTGTCTTATTTGGTAGTAGATCAGTTAAAACAAAAAATTTAACAATTCCACATCCATGTTTTCACTTGCGAGATTTTGTTCTTATTCCTCTTCTGGAATTAAAGCCAGATTTATCAGCATCAAATTATCTTAAAAAGTGCGGCTGTATTCGTAACAAGAATATCTAAGGTTTTGGAGATGGATGATTTAAGTGCTCATAGAAGGATGCAGTTACGTTATTTAGGATTATACTCTGACAACATAATCTACTACACTATAACTTAATGATTCTATTTAAAATGAGGTCAACATGTATACAAATATTTTATTTGCAACTGATTTATTAAATGAGCATGTCCATCTCGCAGAAAAAGCTGCAAGTATCGCGAAACAGTTCAATGCCAAACTATATCTTTTACATGTAATCGAATTACCAACAAGTATATTAATAGCCCAAGGACTGGGGTTTACTGAGTTAGCTAACCCTTCAAAAGAGGATGCACAAACCGTACTTTCATTGTTAGGGGAAAATTTACGAATACCCTTAGAGCAGCAATTTGTAGAAATTGGATCAGTAAAAGAACATGTGCTAAATAAGGCAAAAGATTTAAACTGCCAGCTTATTATAATAGGTTCTCATTCTATTATGGGCCTCCCATCAATTTTAGGGAGCACAGCTCATGCTGTAGTAAACCATGCGCATTGCGATGTATTAACTCTTAGAGCAGATTAATCTTGGGAAGAAAGAGAAGACAACAAGTAAAAGTGCAATCGTTGCCAGGGGGAACGTAGTTAAGACGGGATCTTCCTGATTATGATTCAGTCCTATTTGATTCACTATGACCTATTTTTTTAATTTATTTTTTGCTTTTGGCCCATCGCATCAATCGTTTTTTCTTATTAACTTGTCTTTGTGATAATTTATTTTTTTTGTTGGCGAACGGATTAGAACCACCTTTAAATTCAAGTTTTAAAGGAGTACCAATTAATCCCAAATGTTTAACAAATTCATTATTTAAATAACGCTTGTAACTTTCAGGTAAAGCATCAAGTTGATTTCCATGAATAACTACAACTGGTGGATTATGTCCACCCAGATGTGCATAACGTAATTTGATACGGCGACCATTAACACATGGTGGTGTATGCTTTGTACTGATGTCTTGCAGTAATCTGGTTAGTTTTGGTGTAGAAAAAGATTGTGTTGCAGAGCTGTAAGCTTCATTGATGTCTTTGAATAATCCACCTACCCCACTACCATGCAATGCGGAAATAAATCGTATTTTTGCAAAATTTGCAAAGTGCAATCGCCTTGAAAGTTCAGATTTTACAGTTTCCTTATGATCGCCTTCCAAACCATCCCATTTATTTACTGCAATAACTAATGCCTTGCCGGATTCAATAATGAACCCGAGCAAATTCATATCTTGATCTGTAATGCCTTCATTCGCGTCAATAAGTAACATGCAAACATGCGCTTCTTTTATCGCTTGCAGTGTTTTAATAACAGAAAATTTTTCGATTTTTTCATCAACACGTGATTTGCGTCTTACTCCTGCAGTGTCAATGAGGGTGTACTGTTTATCATCTCTTGTAAACGGGATTGAAATACTATCTCGAGTTGTTCCAGGCATATCATAGACTACTACTCTTTCTTCACCTAATATTCTATTAATTAAGGTTGATTTTCCAACATTGGGCCGACCAGCAAAAGCAATCTTGATGGCTTTTTCCTGAGTTGGCTCATGCGTTTCGGATGTAAATGGAGCCAGGATACTTTCGAGTAATGAGCTGATCCCTCCTCCATGAGAAGCAGAAATCGCATGTACATCTATAACTCCTAGAGACTGAAAGTCGGCGCAAGCAATGTCTTCATTCAATCCATCGGTTTTATTAACAACCAAATGTACTTTTTTATTTAGTTTTCTCAATGTTTGGGCGATTTGTTCGTCAATACCAGTTAATCCCGATCGACCATCAACCAGAAAGAGAATGACATCGGCTTCGTTTAAAGCGACTCTTGACTGTTTTGACATCAAAGTATCAACATCAATGTCATCAACCCCTATACCACCAGTATCAACAACAATATAGGATTTATTTTCATATTGGGCTTGCCCATACTGTCTATCCCTCGTTAGGCCAGGAAAATCAGCAACAAGAGCATCTTGCGTCTTGGTCAGTCTATTGAATAAAGTAGACTTTCCTACATTGGGGCGCCCAACCAAGGCAATTACAGGAATCATATCGTTAGCTCACTGAAAGTTGATTGAGCATTCCATTGTCAGTTAATACATACATTTTTTGGCCAGATACACTTGGAGATACTGTTACTCCTCCCGATAGTTGGGAGCGACCGAGTAATTCACCAGTTTGAGTGGACAAGATATGCAGGTATCCTGTCCTATCCCCCACAGCCAAGTCTCCTCCGACTAAAACAGGTGCAGTGAGTCCTCTTGCTTTTAAGGCTGTTTGTTTCCAATTAACCTGACCGGTAAGGCTGTTTAACGACCACAGAACATCATTGCTGTCTGTAAAATACAGGTTATTGTGGCTTAAAAGCATATTTTTATAAACTGATGCTGGTTTTCTCCATAGAAATTGGCCATTGGACAGTGATAAAGCACCAACATATCCCTGATAACTGGCCAAATAGGCAACGTTGTTATTTATTATGGGATCAGAGTCAATGTCAACTAAACGATCAACATCACTTGCACCTGTTCCATAAGCAATACTCCTTTGCCACATTAATCTTCCCGTCTGCAATTCAAGAGCATCTAATTTCCCATCTGAAAACCCTATAAGAATTAAATTATCAACCACGATAGGTGACGAGCTGGCTTTTAGTACCAGACCTGGAGCGCCGTGATCTGCAACCCAAAGTTGTTTACCGTTTACGGCATCAATCGCATAAACTTTCCCATCTATAGTTTTTGCAATAACCTTTTGATGTGATAATGCTGGAGGCGCCAAAACTTCAGCTGACACTTTGTGTTGCCAAATCTCTTTTCCATTAGCTTGATTCAATAATACCAATGTAGAGGCGTTAGTCCCTACAATTACAAAGCCGTCCGCTACAGTTGGTCCACTAACAATATTATTTTTTAATATGGTTGACCATTTTACCTGACCATCTTTTTTGCTGACTGCTTGTACTAATCCACTTGCATCAGCAGTATAAACGATATCTCCACGAATCACTGGCTTAAGATTCAAGTGCTCATTGGATTTACGAGCCTTTCCAACTGGTGCTGTCCAGTTTTGAGCTACTTTAATCTTGGGCTGTATTTCTTTTAGTTGTTTTGGCTGAGGGGTATTATCCTTACCAAACATATAATCATCAATATGAGTACATCCTTGAGCCAAGGTAAATAGTGTTAAAACAAATATTCTGATTTTCATAAAACATAAACCTTTATTAACAATAAAAATTAAGCCGCTTTTATCTTTTTGTCGTCAGTAATCATCGATTGAGTTTTAATTGCTAACTCATTTGTTTTCATTTCTAAAAATAAATTGCCCATTCCGTTTGTTCGTACTTCGTCAATAGCTAGTCGATAAGACTTAATGGCATCCTGATACTGACCTTTTGCGCTATAAATATCACCTTTTAACTCATTAATCACCGGCAGATAGGCATTGTCTTCGACAACACTTAATTCATTTAAAGCATTGGTATAAGCTTTTTCTGCCGCCAGTAGGCGCGCGATTCGTATTTTGGCAATTTGTCTTAGCGGGTTCATTTTGCTCTCAGAAACAACGGCCTGCAACTCATCTCTTGCTTTTTCAAGTTTATTTTTACCAACATAAATTTTTGCAAGTGTCATATGTGCTACATCAGCATAAACTGTGTGCTTATAATCGTTTATTAGTTCATTGGCATACGAGCGCACTGACTTTATATTTTGATTAGAAAAAGCAATCATCATATTTTCATAGGCGATAGATGCTTGTTGCTTTATCTTGTCATCATGCCAATTCATGTATCGGTATCCTGCAATAATAAGAAGCACTATTGATATAACAATAGTTATTATATTTCCGTATCGTTTCCACCATTTTTTGATAACTTCTAATTGTTCTTCTTCCGTCATATAAACAGACATAATACTCTCCTGCCCTCAAGCTAGATAATCTTGTAAAAATTGATTTACGTTAATAAGGGGTATTGACAGTTGTTCTACTTCAGCTCTCAAATCTTTAATACTTACACATTCTTTAGCAATCTCATCGTCTCCCAAAATCAAAGCCAAACGAGCTCCGCTTTTATCTGCTTTTTTAAATTGACTTTTAAAACTTCCCCCCGATGTATTAGTTATAATATTAATTGATGGGTGAGCATTACGAATTGATTCAGCCATAACCAGCGCTTTCAATATTGCTTCTTCACTAGTAGCAATAACAAATATAAATGGTTTATTTTCATTTAAATTCAATAAATTCAAAGTTTCCATTAAAAGAAAAATTCTTTCCAGGCCTAAAGCAAAACCAACTGCAGGAGTAGGAGTTCCACCAAGAAACTCTACCAACATATCGTATCTGCCTCCCGCACATATAGTGGCTTGACTTCCTAATTGATCTGTTACCCATTCGAATACTGTTTGACCATAATAATCCAATCCTCTTACCAAGACTGGATTAATGGAATAAGGGATGCCAAGCGTTTCCAATCCGCTACAAAATGATTGAAAATGCTCGCGGCTTTCGTCTCCCAGAATATCGATTAGTTTAGGAGCATTATGAATCAGTTGCTGAAGAGCAGGGTTTTTACTATCAAGAATTCTTAAAGGGTTTCTATCTAATCGTCTTTTACTATCATCATCTAATATATTAAAATGATCTCGTAAATATTCTACGAGAACAGCGCGATATTTTTGACGTTCTTCCAGCTCACCTAACGAGTTAACTTGTAGTTGCACTGAATGAGAAAAACCTAAATCAGTCCATAATCTGCGACAAATCGATATGAGTTCCAGTTCGATGGATGTACCAGTAATTCCCAGTGCCTCGACTCCGAACTGGTTGAATTGACGGTATCTACCCTTTTGTGGGCGTTCATGACGAAACATGGGGCCTGAGTACCACAATTTTTGTTGTTGATTATGCAATAAACCATGTTCTATGCAGGCACGAACACAGCCTGCCGTACCTTCTGGCCTCAGAGTGATGCTATCACCATTCAAGTCATTGAAAGTATACATTTCTTTTTCAACAATGTCGGTAATTTCACCAATTGTACGTTTAAATAACTGTGTACTTTCAACAATTGGAAAACGAATCTCATTGTAACCGTATCGTGAAAGGCAGTTAACAAAAATTTGTTCAATGAATCGCCATGCCGAGGTATTATCTGGCAATATATCATTCATTCCTCGGATTGCTTGGATTTTCTCAGCCACCTTGTTTCTCCAGAGGCGTCATTTGTGTATTGTTAGGTGTTAATAATGATTCCATTTTTGATAAATCAGTCAATTTAAGTTCAGAGTTGGTTTCACTTATTGATAATCCAGATGTGTTTTCTTTAGGTGAATATAAGGCTTGACTATCCTTGTTTTTTTGCCACCAAATACCAACCGCAACCAACACTCCAATTGCAAATAATATCGTAAACCATCTAATAAAATGCTCAGCTTTATGAGATTCTTTTTTGCTTTGCCATAGGGCAACGCGCTCTGGTTTTTTTTCAAAGGAATATTGTGTGTTAAACACAGTTAAAAATGGTTCAGGTGAAATTCCCAATAATTTTGAATAAGCACGCAAGTATCCTTTTACAAAAACTGGCTCGGGTAATGAATTAAAATCGCCTGCTTCGATTAGTTCTATAATACGAGTACGCAAATGAAGCTTGCTTGCAACATACTCGATTGAGTAGCCCTTTTGTTGACGAATAATTGCCAATTCGTAACCAGGGTTAGTGATTTCGTTATTACCTGTTTCATCCATTGCTGCTGTTGTATTCATTATCTACTCCACTAATATTATTAGTCGGCTCCATTTTTTTGAAGCTGTTTTCATATTCTGCAGCCAGTGTATATTGACCTGTTCTATTAGCTATATCTTTAGCTAGAGCAAGCATTACCCTGTCATTTAATACTAAATCGGGATATTTTTGAAGCAAGTCGAGTGCTTCCGTATCATGGCCCATTTTACTTTGTAACTTCACTAATTCATATAGTGATTCCTTTCTTGATGGATCCTGATTTAATGCCTTTGTAAAATATAAAATGGCTTTATCATGATCAGGAATGGCCATAGCACATAATCCCGCATTTTCATAAGCACCTGAAGTATGGACATAGTTTTGATCTGTAACTGCCTTCAAAAAGTATATTTCAGCACTTTTGTAATCTCCTTGTCGACACAAAAATGTACCATAGTTATTCATCTGTGCTCCTCCGCTTCCTGATAGCGATATTGCTTTTTGATAATATTTCTTAGCTTTTTCCAGTTCCTTGGTTTGTTCAAAATAATAGGCTAATGCTGCATTAACATCTGGTGATTCTGGTTGTTGTTCCAAGGCAGTTAATAATTTCTTTTTTGCTCTTGGCCTATCTCCCTGCTTTAGATATCCTAACCCCAGTTGCATATTAAAAGTGGCTGCTTTGCTAAGATCTGTTTTTTTATTGTTTTGCTCTTCATTGTCTTCTGTGTGTTGGCAGGATTGTGAAAGCAAACATACCATAATTAATAAATATCTCAGGCTTTTTAGCACGATTAACCACTTTACGTTAGAAATGATTCCGCATTATAACTACTTAAGTCCAAATTAAAAATGATTTGTCGCTATTTAATGTGAGATCTATACAAGAAAATAGCTTTATTTGATTTAATCAAGCCAATTATTTTGGCAGGCACAAAAGTGATTATTCCGAGGAAGTAACTATTTCATTTGATTGATTAACTTTGCTGATGAAATGAAGTTTCTGCCATCGCTGTGATCTTGTGGTTTTATCCTTTACCTCACCAGCAAGTTGTCCACATGCTGCATCAATATCATCACCTCGAGTTTTGCGTGTTATAGTATTAATCCCATGGCTCATTAATTTCTCTCTAAATGCGTCTATAACTTCCTGTGGTGATCTTTGATATTGAGTCAGAGGAAATGGATTAAAGGGAATTAAATTCACTTTCGCAGGTACATTTTGCAGTAGTTTAATTAATTGATTGGCATGCTCAGGTTGATCATTAACGCCTTTTAACATAACGTATTCAAAAGTAACCTTTCTTCTTGGTTCGTCCTTAAAATATCGTTTACATAAGGACATTAATTGAGTGAGAGGATATTTTTTATTAATTGGTACCAGTACATTACGTAACTCATCTGTTGGAGCATGTAAGGATACGGCTAAAGCAACTGGACTCACTTCCCTTAAGCGCTCCATTTCTGGTAATACACCAGAAGTGCTTAAGGTAACGCGTCTTTTGGATAATCCATAGGCAAAATCATCCATCATGATGTTCATTGCAGAAACTACATTATCAAAATTAAGTAATGGTTCTCCCATTCCCATCATCACAACGTTTGTGATTCGTTTATCGTGAATACCATGGTCACCCGATAATTCTCGTACTGCCAACCATACTTGTCCAATAATTTCTGCAGTTGACAAGTTTCTATTGAATCCTTGCTTTGCAGTTGAACAAAAAGAACAATTTAATGCACATCCTACTTGTGATGACACACAGAGTGTTCCTCGGTTAGACTCAGGAATAAATACTGTTTCAATACAATTACCGCATTCCAGTTTTAATAGCCATTTATGAGTACCATCAGTGGATTTTTGACAAGCAACGATTTCAGGCAATCCAATATATGCCAATTGAGAAAGCTTCTGTCTTAAAGCTTTCCCTAAATTGGTCATCTGGGTGAAATCAGACATACCAGCCTGATGAATCCACTGAAATAACTGTTGAGCCCTGAAAGGTTTTTCATTCCAAGTGATCAACAACTCTCGTAATTGGGAGTAATTATAATTTAATAGATTCACTTTTTGTTGGTTCATTGCCATTCCAAACCAGCTTTTATCTATCGCATACTTCATGTGGTTCAAAGAAAAATGCTATTTCACGGGCAGCATTTTCCTGGCTATCCGATCCATGCACCGCATTAGCATCGATACTGTCAGCAAAATCAGCGCGTATAGTTCCTGGCGCCGCTTCTTTTGGATTAGTGGCTCCCATAATTTCTCTATTTTTAGCCACAGCACTCTCACCTTTTAATACTTGAATCATTACAGGGCCAGAAATCATAAAAGCAACCAGATCATTAAAAAAGGGTCGTGCACGATGAATATCATAAAAACTTTCAGCTTGTTCGCGTGAGAGCTGTACCATTTTAGCTGCAACGATGTCTAAGCCAGCTTGTTCAAAACGGGTGTAAATTTGACCTATTACAGATTTAGCTACAGCATCAGGTTTAATAATAGATAAAGTTAATTCTTTTGCCATCATGCACTCCAATGAGGTTAAGTTAAAGTGCATTATTATACATGACTTCTTGCTTGTCTGGCTAATAAAAATTCATCTATTCATTTAATAAATTGTCAAACATGCCAATATTATGAAGTGATTTCCGAGAACATAACTACTTGATTCCTTCCTTTGCTTTTTGCCTGATATAATGCTTTATCTGCCGCCTCAATCAATTCGGATGATGTTTTAGCATCCGCTGGATACAATGCGATACCAATTGAAGCGGTAATATGCCCCACTTGTTGCGCGCCGTATTTGATTTGTAATTTAGAGATTGTATTTCTCAAGGTTTCAGCTCTGTTTTTAGCTGATTCAGCATCTATGCCATAGAGAAGGATAATAAATTCTTCACCACCGTATCGAGCAGCGGTGTCACCAAGTCTTGTATCCTCTTGAAGGAGCATTCCTACCTCTTTTAGTGCAGCATCACCGGCATCATGACCAAAGGTATCGTTGATTTTTTTAAAGTGATCTAAATCGATCATCAAAATAGCAAATGAGGTTTTTGAACGTTGTGCTTGGTGCAGTTGTTTAAACAGAAAATCTTCTAAATATCGACGATTGTATAATCCCGTCAGTGGATCACGTATTGATTGATGCCGCAAATTCTCTCTCAGACGGACATTTGCCAGAGCTAATGCGGCCAGTTCAGCAAAAGCAGTAATTAACAAACGTTGATTTTCATTAATCAAGTTCGAGTGTTTTTGATGAACTTCCAAATAAAGTAAGCCATAGATATCATTTTGCGCCATTAAGGGGACACAAAAAAATAATATGTTTTCCTCTTTTTTAGTTGTTATGTGACTACACATTAATTCAAGTCGTGAGGAGCCTCCTTCATGGATTCTACCCATCCGAATAGCCCAACATTGTTCTGGAGTAAAGGTTATCTGATGATCATGAGGGTTCCCCCAACTAGTGGCTTTTTCTAAATAATTTCTAGAAGGATGCATAATAAACAAATAACCACTAGAAAATAAAAGCAGTCGTTGCGAGTATTTGGACATCACTTCACTTAATTCATTTTGTGAATTGCATGCAAGCATGATGTCGCTCATTTCTACTAACAAAGTAATTTGTTCATTTTTATTCTGTAGTTCTTTCATTCCCGCAGCAAGTTTTTGATAGGATTCCTGTAATTCAGTATGCTCCTGAATACGTTTAGTAATATTGCGAACGCTGTGCACAACCCCTGTAATCACCCTATCTCCGTTTTGAATTAATTTAGTGGTTGTTTCATAAATATTTTTATCATTTTCCATATTAACTTCAATAACTTTATTACAATCTGTGTATTGCAATGACTCAGTCCATACTTTTACTAAATCTTTCTTGTCTTCAGGTGTATTGGAAAATGCCTCTTCCAAAGTCATATTAACAATTATTGATTTATTAAAAAGACGTTTAAATTCACGTTGATAAGCTTCATTAAAAATGATAAATCGATAATCATTATCAAGTGCAGCAATCATATCACTAGCACTTTCAATAATTTTTTGTAAACGAACTTGGATGTTTTTATTGTAGGATTCTGTTTTGTTACGCATTGATAATTCAATACTGGCAACAATAAAAGCCAGGATAAGAAAAAGAATACTGATAATATTGCCAGTTATTAGCAGGATAAAACTCGAATCAGCTTTTTGTATGGTATTGATACTTCTTTCCGATAACAATACCAATTCTACTGATTTAATTTCCTGCCCTAAACTTTTAATGTTGTTGGATAGATTCAGTGTTTGGTTAATTAAATTAATTCCTTCTTGTGTATCAAGTTTATTACTTAACTTAAATGTCACGATCTGATTCAGCATTTTCAGCCGTAGCTCAATTCGATCGATGAAATTCAAAACCCGTTTATTTTGTTCTGGATTGTCTTCTGTTAGTACTGCCAGTTTCTCTAAATTCCGTTTTAATTCTGATTTGATAGACTCTACATCGGTTAAAAACTGATCTGCTCCTCTGAGGAGATATCCTCGTTGATTCGACTGAATCTCCACAAAATTATAAAGACAAGAATCCAGGGTCTCAATAACTTCACGGGTATGTTCTTCTCTCTGATTTGCGTTGATTAAATTATTTAGTTGATAATAAGAGATGAAATTAATGATTAATAAAAATCCAATTGAAGCAATAAAAATTAGATTAAGCATGGATCTGCTCATTCTAATTTTATCTAATACTGATTTGAAAAAAGAGATGTTTGGATCCAGTTCATTATGCATTAAACGAATCATCCTTAATTTTGTTTAATATGATTAATTTCCATTAGTAATTATAGTGTAAATTCAAATTAATAAATTAAAGATTGCACTTAGAAAAAATTAATATTAATTGAACTCTTTATCTGTTACAGCAATAGATGAAATACATTGGGATTGATTCTTATCGACTACTTGTATTTGATTAATCCCTCATTTATTGGGCTACAAAACTATTAAATGTCGGTCATTATGATTCACCGATTGTTCTATCAAAATATAAGGGCTCCCTATTAATAGCATCTTGTTCTGGGTTGATTTTGTATTCGGGTAATAGTTTAATTAGCTCCGTAACACGAAGTATTGTTTCATAAAACTGTGTTCTAAATGATTTTGTTTGTTGCCCCATTTGATTGGTTCGATCAGCAAATTCACCAAGTTTCGTATCCAAAGATTCAATAATTTGCAAGAGTCCGCCCAGATGCATGAGAACGGTTTCCTTTATTTCCGCAGTGGAAGAAATCTTTAATGATTGATTCAATTTATCAACGAGTACATCTTTGTTATTCTGTGATTGGTCTTTAACAAGATCACAATGAATTAATGCCTTATTCAATGCTTTTCTGATTGAGCTTTTTTTAATATCAGGATTAACACTTTTATATAATGTGTTTAATTTGGAAAGAGCTGCTTCAAGCTCTATATTCCAATCATGAGCTATTTTCATTAAACTAGCTTGACTTGAAGCAATTAGATTATCTTGTTCCAACTCCAGTTTATGAAACTCATCACCTAACTGAACCAGTTGTTGCCTTTCGTCCTCTAAAGACTCACGAGTACCAGCACCTTGTGAATCTGGTTCTTTGCTGCTTTCGCCTGATAATAAATAATCAATGAATAATTTTTGTGCATAGATATGATAGTCACTTGCTTGTTGAAGCACGATTCCATTAAGCACATTCTTTAAGGGAATTTGCAATAAATAACGATAGAAACTCAATGGTGTGGTAATTGCTTCTAACAATTCATCTTGTGGCAGAGTTATACTATATTTGCCTAATATTCGTTCAGCAGTTATTAATCCATAGGTGGAAAACCATCGGCTCAATTCATCATCTTTTTGTATTTCGTCCATTTTTCATCCAATTTAAATTTTTTAAAGTATATGATATAAGGGCTATTTATTTGAAATTATAGTGTAATTTATGATGTTAAAACGATTAGATAGTGATTTACAAACGTTAAATGATTTTTTGCAAGTGAAAACGCCAAATGAATGGCTGCAATATGCTTCTGAACACATACCTCTTTTATTGCTTGATCATGCTCATTGTGAAAGGAAAGCTGCGGGTACTGCAATTAATTTTATAAGCAAATACCCTGAAAAAGGAGAACTAATTTCAGTAATGGCACCATTAGCGAGGGAGGAGTTGCTCCATTTTGAAAAGGTTATCGATATTATGAAACAAAGGGGGATTTCTTACGCTCCATTGCAGCCTTCAGAATATGCATCCAATTTACATAAATACGTCACTAATAAAGATGGAATGGAACGTCTTTGTGATCAATTAATTATTGGTGCCATCATTGAAGCACGATCTTGTGAGCGATTTAATGCGATAACCCACTATATAGAGGATGATGAGTTAGCTAAATTTTATAGAACATTAGTCAAATCGGAGTGTAGACACTTTGAAGAATACTTGCATTTGGCTAGACTCTATGGCGGAAATCTTAATGGGCGTATCTCACAGTTTTTAGACATAGAGAATGAATTTATTGTATCAAATGATGTCGTATTCCGCTTTCATAGTGGCCTACCTCCCCTCTAAATACGTTAGATAGGCGCTATGCAAATGTTGGTGATTACATCCGTGCTTTATATTGCAAATCCGGATTATATTCGGTTAAGAAATGATCAAGGCCATGATCTGGATCATCCTTTAATCTATTGAATGTTGCTTTATCTAGAGTTGTGCCATTTGAATCAACAAATTTAGTTGGGTCTTGTGGATCAGGAGTGTAATCATTGTCTTTTAACCAAAAATGTATCATTTTTTCAAATATTTCATCGATTTTACCTTTTTCCGTACCTTTGTCTGAGCGAGAAAGAGGTTCGATTTTTAACTTGTTGTCATCAGTAAAACTAACCTCATGTTGTAGCATTGGCAAATCAATTTCAGGATTACCAGTTAGTTTACTGCTGATATAATCTTTAAGAGGCAATACTCCCCAATCCATCAATTTATTTCCAACTGCTGCGCGAAATTCCCTCATGGTCTGGAAATTGGCTTTAACAAGTTCGGAGTACATTTTTAATAAGGTCATGATTGCAGCGCGTGCATCCATATAAGAATTCATCTCTGCCTCAAATACCTCTGTTGCTTTTTGAACCGCATTTTCCCAAAGAGTAATTGTTTGGCCGGAACGAGGATCTTTTATGTATTTATCTTTTTTAAGTTTATCGTCAGCTTCTGCACGAGACCGATTTCTGCTGTCTTCTAATGCTTGGCGTTTTTTGACTATATCATTCTCTATTTCAATTTTTCGAATTCGTTCAAGTTCCTCTTTCATTTCTTTCGATGATTTAGACATTAGACAACTCCTCAATTTGTATCATATTGGGTGAAATAAAGACCTTTTGTATTATCATAACACAAAAGCATAGGCGTGTCATCCCAATCACTTAGAACATATCTTGTTAGTTCGCTTTCTTTATATGAGTAATTAGTTAAGCCAGGTTTGTGAGTATGACCATGGATAAGAGTATCCGTATTATTTTTTGACATATGGTGAATTACTGCAGAATTAACCACATCCATCTGTTCGATCGGTTTATTATTACTGAGACTAATATTTCGAACACTGTTCACTAATCGTTTGCGCATCGATAAGGGAAATTTTAAAAAAACAAATGTAAATAATCTGTTTCTAGTTAACAATCGAAAGCGTTGATGAGACTTATCCTTAATACAATAACGATCGCCATGTACTAATAAGACCTTGCTATCTCCAAGTGTAATGACAGTCGGATCTGTCAACACTTTCCATCCAGCGCGTTTGGCAAATGCCGACCCAAGCAAAAAATCACGATTCCCAGTCATATAATAAACCTCAATACCCTTTTGAGTCAGCGTGCATATTTGCTCTGCAATCGCATTACTCCAGGTATTAATTGAATCATCGCCTGGCCAAGCATGAAAAAAATCGCCGAGAATATAAATTTTTTTTACAGATCGTTGCGCCCAATTTATAAAACTATGAAACCTATCCTGAATGCCTTTATCATCAGGATGCAGATGAAGATCTGAAATAAATACTGCGTCAATCATATAGGCTCAATAACAATATGTTCTTCTGATAAGTAGATTTGACAAGGTCCGTTAATCGGTTCAATGGCATCGCTTAGCCTGTAAAAACCAGCTATGGATACCAATTCAGCATCCAAAGATTGACAAAAAATTCGTGCGTCAATATCACCCGATATTCCTGCCAACGCCCTACCTCGTAAAGTTCCATATACATGAATATTTCCATCTGCCAATAACTCAGCTCCATGACTAACCGAGGAAGCAACTATAAGATCAGTCCCTTTGGCAACAACTTGTTGACCTGATCTTACTGGAGTTGTTAATAACTTCGATTTAACATTCTCTGTAGAAGTAGAAAGGGATTCGGTTGACTCTTCAATTATTGTTTTATCATGCGATGTTGAAGCATTAAGTAAACCCAAACCCTGACACTGAGCTATGGTATCCAGCAAAGGGCTCCCGCCTTGGGTAGCGACAGGAATCATACCATGATTTCGCGCAATCTGGCACAGTTCCTGTAGGTCAAAGTCTAAATGGTTTACGGAAGATAAATCAAAAACTACTGGTGTTCTTTCAAATAGTTTGGGTGCTTTAACAACCGTTTCAGCAAATTGTTGAGAAAAAACGTCTTTGTTAGTATTCAAAACATGCAAAACGGTTAAAGTATACAACCTTCCTTTTAGCTTAAAGGCCTGTGTATTAGTTATATTTTCACTCATTAGCATGATATCCATTAGTGAGATTTTTGTTTATACTATCATGCAGGAAACAATAACAGAAGGATGTCAAAGTGGATAAACGATGGTTTGAACAATACCAAAATGGAGTGCCATATGAAATTGACACAAGTCAATATTTATCCCTAGTGTCTTTATTTAATGAATCATGCAGCTCCTATGCGAAAAGAGTAGCATATTCCAATTTAGGGACTGAAATTACCTATGCTGATTTAGATAACTTAAGTAGAAATTTTGCAGCCTATCTACAACAACTCGATTTGGAAAAAGGAGCAAGAGTCGCAATAATGCTGCCCAATATTTTACAATATCCTGTAGCTATATTCGGTATTTTGCGCGCAGGCTATGTGGCAGTAAACACCAACCCATTATATACTGCGGATGAAGTGATACACCAAATGAATGACTCTGGAGCAGAAGTCATTATTGTGCTTGCCAACTTTGCAAAAACAATTGAAAAGGCTTTGCCTTCCATGCCATCAGTCAAGCATGTCATTATCACTCAAATAGGTGATTTGTTTCCTTCATTTAAACGTTTTATTGTTAATTTTGTTGTTAATCATATAAAAAAATTAGTCCCTGTTTATAAAATTCCTCATGCTGTAGCTTTTAACTATGCTTTGACGGAAGGAGAGCAAGCAACGCTTCATCGAGTAGAGCTTAATCATGACGATATTGCTTTTCTTCAATATACTGGCGGAACTACAGGTGTTGCAAAAGGTGCCATTTTAACGCATGGTAATCTTGTCGCGAATGTGCTGCAAGCTTATACATGGATAGCACCCTTAGGAATAAGCGATCAAGACATTATTATAACCGCACTTCCTCTCTACCATATTTTTTCCTTAACAGCTAACTGTCTGACTTTTATGAAAATTGGTGCTAAAAATATTCTTATCACAAATCCACGTGATATGGGACATTTTATAGATCAAATTAAAAATTCAGGCTTTACAGCGATCACAGGTGTTAATACTTTATATAATTCAATGCTTAATCATCCTAAATTCAAGGAAATTGATTTCAGTAAATTAAAATTAGCACTATCCGGCGGTATGGCATTGCAAAAGAGTGTATCCCTAAAATGGTCAGAAATGACCAAAACTCGTGTTTTGGAAGCTTATGGATTAACTGAGACTAGTCCAGCGGTCACTATAAATCCTATGTATCTTGAGGGGTATAATGGAAGCGTTGGATTGCCTCTTCCATCAACCGATGTATCCATACGTAATGAGAAAGGCAAAGAAATGCCGATTGGTGACAGTGGTGAATTATGTATTAAAGGGCCACAAGTTATGCCTGGCTATTGGAAAAGACCTGATGAAACAGCATTGGTATTTACCAAAGACGGTTTTTTAAGAACAGGCGATATTGCGCGCATGGATGAAGAGGGTTTTATTTATTTAGTAGATAGAAAAAAAGATATGATCGTAGTTTCAGGATTTAATGTATATCCTAATGAAGTAGAACAAGTAATAGGAATGCATCCCGACGTATTAGAAGTAGGAGTTGTAGGGATTATTGACGAAGAATCCGGAGAAAGAGTTAAAGCTTGCATTGTAAGAAAAGATACGACATTAACAGCAGAACAAATTATTAACCATTGTAAAGAGCATTTGACAGCTTATAAAATCCCTAAAGTCGTTGAGTTTTTTGATGAACTCCCAAAAACTAATGTAGGTAAAATTTTGCGCCGTGCTCTTAAAGATAAAGAAATGGAATCCAAACCCTCGCAAAATGAAAAAACTGTGGTTTCTGTTTAGGCAACATAGGTATTCGGGATAATGTTTATCTCGAATACCTCACATTTAAAAGTATTCTGAATATATCCTTAAGTAAGCTCCATCGGATTCTATTTCGAGAAGAATTCTATTTATCTTTTTAATTAATTCAATTTGATCGGGATTAGCCATAATGGCATAGCCTTCTCCGATAGGGATTTTATCACCAATTAATTTATACTCATTAGGTTCAGACGCCATCCAATATTTTGCAGCCTCATAATCCATTAAGCTGGCCTCAACTTGGTTATCGTTCAATCCATCAAGCATATCTTGTATGAGTTTATAAAAAACTATTTGATTGTTGCGGTTTTCTGATAATACTTGATTCGCATAAGGCGTACCTTTTCTTACCCCAATTTTTTTGCCATATAGATCAGGTAAGGAACTGATTGCTGAATCAAAATTAGTTATATATTGTGAATTGCTTTCTAGATAAGGAAGGCTAAAAATAAAACTTTCCTTTCTATCATCAGTGATTATCATAGAAGCAATAACCACATCCACCTTACGATTTTTTAAGGCGAGAAATAAATCATCGAAAATATAAGCTTCGAAAGTGCAATTTGCTTTTAACCTTAAACAGATTTCATTCATCAGATCGATATCGAATCCGTATAAGGAATTTTGATTACCTGACCAAACTTCAAAAGGAGGATTAAATTTTGATATTCCAATCGTTAAATTGAACGAATAGGAATTACAAGAAATAACAGCAAATAAGAGAATTTTGAATAACTTCATAAACTATATCCTTTAATTTAGGAAGTTGGTCTACATTTAATAATGGTACAGAAAACCCAATTTGTACAACTAATTATCTTATTTACGGGTATTCAATCGTTTACACAGTTGATTTCTATTCAGAAGGCTAACTGGCGCATAATTCGTGCTGTAGCTCCCCATATTAATTCTTTATTGGCAATAAATTGACAGGTCATAATACGTCGCCCGTCTTTTTCAAGTCTCAACTCTTTATAATTCTGTGGATTATTTACTAAATCCATAGGCACAAAAATTAATTCACTGACTTCCTGAAGGTTCATAGTGTAGGGAAATACATTTTTAATGCTAGCAAACCAAGGATGAATAATTAAGCCTTGCAGTGTCTTTTCAACTTCTAACTCTCTAATCAATGTTATTCTATCTGATGTGATGCCTAATTCCTCATCCACTTCCCTTAATGCTGTGCTATATAAATTCTGATCTGTTACTTCTTGAAATCCACCAGGAAAACACACCTCTCCTGGATGGTTTCTAAGTTGTTCACTACGTTTGGTAAGAATCAATGAGTTCTTAAAGAGATCATGTAATACAATGACGGATGAATGCGTACCCATTATTTGTTCAGTTTTGTTTGATTCCATTTATAATCGCAGTTAATTTCGTAAAACATTCACGATATTCATCTTCGCATTCAGAGTCAATCACTATCCCCCCTCCTGCTGCCAAATACAAGTCATTGTCCTTGGCTGTAATTGTACGTATTGCAATATTTGAATCAAAACGTCCATGCTTTGAAAAATATGCGATAGAACCACAATAAATTCCTCTTGTATAAAGCTCCTGCTCACTGATAATTTTCATTGTTTCTAATTTTGGGGCTCCAGTAATTGAGCCTCCTGGAAAACAGGAGAAAAATACTTCGATAGGATGGAGCTCATCTCTGCAAATGGCTTGTACATCAGAGACCAAGTGGTGAACTGCATTATAGCTTTGAATAGCGCAAAGGCGCTTTACCCTAACAGTTCCTGGTTTGGCAATTTTACCCAGGTCATTCCTAAGTAAATCTACAATCATTACATTTTCAGCCTTGTTTTTGGGACATTTTAATAATTGTTCTCTCAATTGTTTGTCTATTACGGGGTTGTTTGAACGGTGTATAGTACCTTTTATAGGTGAGGTTAAAATTTCACTATTATCACATAGTAAAAAGCGCTCAGGAGAGAAACTTAAAATATCGGCTTCATCAGTCCTCATAAAAGCAGAGTACGGAACAGGATTATTTGTACTAACTGCCTGATACATAGCCCAGGGATCACCTTTGAATTTTGCTTGAAATGGTTGAGTATAATTCACCTGATACGAGCGCCCTACTCTCAATGATTGTTGAATGGCATTAAATGAATCACTGTAGTGCTCCTTGGAAATCAAAGGAGTAAACTCGTTTTGTAATGAAAACATTACAGGCTGAATGAGCTCCTTACTTAATATCTCCTTTACTTCCTCTAAAATATTGGTTGTTGATGAGTGACTATTTGCAGCGAATAAAGTCACTTTTTTCAAGTCATGATCTACTATGATCGCCCAATCGTAGAGCCCTAGATTTAACAATGGCATATTGGTTAAATCATTTGCTGGTTGTTTTTTAAGATCATGCAATAAAGAGCCAAAATCATAAGAAACGTATCCTATAGCTCCTCCCTGAAAAGGTAGACTAAGCTTTGAATGTTCTATTTTGATTTTATTTTTTAATTCCATTAATGCCAGGTCTTTATCCTGGGAATTATCCTTAATAATTATATTTTCATAGGGATATGCACTTAAAATATCATAACGACCGATCGACTGATCAGTACTCTGAAGAAGTACAAACCCAGGTAAATGGCAAAGCTTGGCATAGGATTCGGGTAAAAAACTGTAGTAATCAAAAGAAATAACTGTGCTATTAATCAAATTTAATCACCTTACAACATCACTTATTTTGGATATTGATTTACAAAAAAGTAAATAAAACATACTATGTCCATTTTTTAACCTTTATATCATAAAAATTGTATGCGAATTTATTTCAAAAATGTCACTTATCAAGCCAAACCTCTTATCTGGACTTTTGATGAGAGCACTAATTCGGCAAAATGTAATTATAAAATTGCAGGAAGTAAAGATAGCATTAATCCCGAGTTAGTAAATAATGAATTAAAGGATATTATTGGTGTTCAAATTGTTGATGGTATAGCCTGTATTGATAATATCCAAGAGTTTCGCAAACGCTATCCCTTCACTTTGGTTTCCCTTTTCGAAACGAATCAAACGGAGCCAGGTGGAGTTAGGACCTCCTTTTTTAGTAAAAGTTTCGCTTCATTACCAGCAACCAGTGACCCAACTCATTCAACAGAAAGTGGAATAAGATCTGCGAGAACTAGAACTGAACTGGTTAGAAGCTCTCTAGATCTGGAAACATTGCTGGCCGATTATAGAGGTGAGACGCTTGTATACGAAAAGGACTTAAAGGACAATAATGAAATCAATCTTAAACGATTAGCTGCTTTAAAAGTTCATTCAAGTACTTCCATCAATTTATCCATTCAAGTCATTAAAAATATTGACTATTACTATATCCGCCAATTGCAAATGCAGTTGATACGGAGTTTGTTTGAGGAAATTTTTATCTCATCTTTACGTACTTTCAGAGAAGGACAATCAGTTCCTAAATCGGTTATGAACTATTTCACGAATGCTATCAGAAGTATCATGATAAATAGTAAATATAATACCCATGACACAGCATTTGAAATAAGTTATTACCAGGAAGGTGAACCAATCCCTTGTGAAGAAAATTACAGAGTCCGAGAAATATACGCAAGAACCATGTTGAAAGATTTACAGTATTTTGCGTCCGATTTGCCTCTTTCAAGCACAATTAATGATTTGGAACTGAGATCATGGCTTGAAGATTTTAAAAAGCATATTCAATTACACCAGCAAAAACTTGATTTGATTTTACGCAAATTAACACTGCTTACTATTTGCGTAGGCTTGATTGAGCATGATAATAAAAAATTGACTTTAGATGCTTGTGTTGAAGAGGGACACATTGATTTCTCACTACTTTTGAAGCATATTAAAGCATCGCAAATGGGTAATATGACACTTGGTTTTGCGTTGAATCAGCTAAATATGTACTACGAAATTCCAGAAACGTCATTAGACGAATTACCTCCCAAAATCCATCCAATTCGCTCGATCGTACAATCCAGCTTTAAAATTTTTATAGCTAACCATTTAAAGAAAGGCTCTTTGCCAGAAAGCGAAATTAATCATCATATGGATGCTATCATTAATGCGCTATTACCTGAATTTATGAGTTGTACACAAGGTAACTCCAGAGCTACTCCAGCAAAATGGATATCTCATACCTTGAAGTCTTCCGATCAGGATTTGTATATGAGTGATGAATGGGGGGCTTTATTGATGAGTAAAATTAAAGCCAGTACAAAGGATTTGGCTTTCAATAAAAAAGATTCTAAAAATATTGAGCTTTGGAAAAAACAGGTAATAATTGCAATTAAAGATTTTCTAGTTATGCAATTAAATCAACTAAATAGTGAATCTCAATTAGATACACAACTATCGGAAGAAATAAAAGCCAATTTGATGTAAAAGTTTTAGGTATGAGTGATTATATTTCCTTTCTCATACCTACTCAATTAATTTGAGTAAATCCCATACAACCTTTTTATCTGTGATTCCTGCTAATTTACTGGTTTTTCAATTAATTTGTGAGTATGCTATGCCAACGCGTTGTTGACAAGGAGCCATGTAATGACAATAGTTGCTCAATTTGAAATTACATACACACAATATCTTAATGAACAAGGTGAGTTAGTCAGTGAATTACCATCATTTGCTGATAATCAATCCACACTTAAAGAACTATATAAAATCATGGTTCTTACTCGTACTTTTGACAAAAAAGCGATTGCGTTGCAAAGAACTGGTAAAATGGGGACCTACGCACCAATTAATGGTCAGGAAGCAATTTCAACAGCCATTGGCCATGCAATGAAACCTGAGGATGTTTTTGTGCCCTATTATCGAGATTATGCGGCACAACTACAGCGTGGTGTTAAAATGTCCGAAATCCTCGCCTTTTGGGGTGGAGATGAAAGAGGAAGTCATTTTGTTAATAATGCCGAAGATCTTCCTATCTGTGTTCCTATTGCCTCTCAATGCTTGCATGCAGCAGGAGTAGCTTTTGCATTCAAATATAGAAATCAACCCAGGGTTGCTGTTGTTTGCTTAGGAGAAGGAGGAACGTCTGAAGGAGATTTTTATGAAGCCATGAACGTGGCTGGTACTTGGAACTTACCGGTTGTTTTTGTAGTAAACAATAATCAATGGGCGATTTCCGTTCCTCTCGACAAACAAACAGGCTCACAAACTATAGCGCAAAAAGCCATTGCTGCCGGTTTTTCTGGAATTCAAATAGATGGCAATGATATTTTTTCTACCAGACAAGTTATAGGTGATGCTATTGAAAAAGCACGTCGAGGAGATGGACCTACTTTAATCGAAGCACTCACATACCGTCTATGTGATCATACTACTGCTGATGATGCGACTCGATATCAACCATCTAAAGAGGTAGAAGAAGCAAAAACCAGGGAACCTATTACGCGATTTAAACATTTTTTAATGCAACAAAATATTTGGACATCTCAGGATGAAGAAAAATTGGTGATTGAGTGTAGTGAAAAGGTAGAAAAAGCGGTAGAAGAATATTTAAACACCAAACCTCAATCTGTTAACAGTATTTTTGATTACCATTATGCGGAATTACCAGAGTATTTAGTAGAACAACGTGCAATAGCCATGGAGGAGTATTCTCATGCCTGATATTACTTTAGTTGAAGCCGTTACTCAGGCCTTGGCGTATGAATTAGCCCATGATGAAAATGTCGTTGTTTTTGGAGAAGATGTTGGTAAAAATGGTGGCGTATTTAGAGCTACGGTAGGTTTGCAAGATAGATTTGGAGAAAATCGCGTTTTTGATACTCCTTTGGCAGAATCCATGATAGCTGGACTAGCTGTTGGAATGTCTATTCAAGGTTTAAAGCCTGTTGCGGAATTTCAATTTATGGGGTTTATTTACCCGGCCATGAATCAGATTATCTCCCATGCAGCCCGTATGCGTAATAGAACCAGAGGACGACTACATTGCCCATTGGTTTATCGTGCTCCATTTGGTGGTGGAATCAGAGCACCTGAGCATCACTCTGAAAGTACGGAAGCATTGTTTGCCCATATACCGGGTTTGCAAGTAGTCATTCCCTCTTCTCCGAAACGAGCTTATGGATTATTATTAGCTGCCATACGCAACCCCGATCCAGTTATTTTTCTTGAACCCAAACGAATTTATCGTTTAGTAAAACAACCTGTTCCTGATGATGGACAAGCATTGCCATTAGGCAAATGTTTTACCCTGCAACAGGGAGATGACCTGACACTAATCAGTTGGGGAGCCAGCATGCATGAAACCTTACAAGCAGCTAAACAATTGAGTGATGAAGGTATTTCCTGTGAAGTGATCGATATAGCAACAATTAAGCCTTTGGATATAGAGACTATTTTGGCCTCAGTCGAAAAAACAGGACGTTGCGTTATAGTTCACGAGGGAGCAAAAACTTGTGGAGTAGGTGCAGAAATCTCAGCTCAAATCATGGAACATTGTATGCCTGATTTACTGGCTCCCGTTCTAAGAGTCACAGGTTATGACACAGTCATGCCTTATTTCCAACTGGAAAAGCAATACATACCTAGTGTTACCCGTATTAAACACACTGTTATGAGTATAATGGAGTAATAATGAACATTTTTAATCTACCCGATTTAGGTGAAGGACTGCCTGATGCTGAAATTCATGAGTGGTTTGTTAAGGAAGGTGATGTCGTTAAAGTGGATCAACCTTTAGTTTCAATGGAAACAGCGAAAGCTATTGTTGATGTGCCCTGCCCTCAATCAGGTACCATTACAAAACTCTATGGTAAACCAGGTGATGTCATTAAAACCGGGCAACCGCTGGTAGCTTTTGCTTCATCAACTGAAAAAGCCTCAGATAAAGGCACTGTGGTAGGTAATCTGGAGGAAAGCACGGATGTTACTGAAGACATTTTTGTCATTGGGAATCAAAATTCCAGTCAACGTGTTAAAACGACACCTGCAGTAAGAGTATTGGCAAAAAAATTAGGTGTTGATTTAACATCTCTAAAAGGATCTGGCGAAAATGGATTTATTACACGTGAGGATGTTCAGGCTCAAGCAGATAAAAACTCACACCCCCCTGCTGGATTTGAACCTTTACGAGGTGTCAGACGTGCCATGCTTAGCAGCATGGTACAGTCTCATGCAGAAATAGTTCCTGTGAGTATTTTTGATGAAGCGGACATTAATAATTGGAAACCCGGTACAGACATTACTGTTCGATTAGTTCGCGCTATTATTCATGCATCCAAAAAAGAGCCTGCTCTTAATGCCTGGTTTGATTCCAAACATGCTGCACGCCAGTGTTTTAAGGAAGTACATCTTGGTATTGCGATGGATAACGAAGAAGGATTATTTGTCCCAGTTATTCATGACGCTGAAAAATACTCGGATAGCGAGTTAAGAAAAATAATAAATGAATTTAAAGAGTCTGTTCGTAATCGCGCAGTGAGTGCAGACAAATTAAAAGGAGCCACCATTACTTTGTCCAATTTTGGAAAATTTTCCGGGCGCTTTGCAAGTCCTATAATTGTACCTCCTATGGTTGCTATCTTAGCTGTTGGGCGGCTTTATAAAGCAGCTGTAGTGACTAATGAAGACAAAATTGAAGGGCATAGTCTGCTTCCTTTGTCTTTAAGCTTTGATCATAGAGCTATCACTGGAGGCGAAGCTACTCGCTTTTTAGGCGCTGTGATTGAATCTTTACAACAGGGATAATTTGAATCTGAGTTAAGCATGGCTTGACTCAGACTATTATGAGTTAGTTTTACTATGCATTTCAATTCTTTCTTGAGATTCACACCATAAGAAAGTACAGTAAGTAATAAATACCGTGGCAATGAAGAGAATGACCATGAGACTTTTCGTCATGTTTTTGCTTTTCTTTCTTAGTATTCCCCCTATTTTGGGGGATACTACTTTGCCGGCCATTTTTGATGTAAAAAATGCAAACAAACAATTTGATCACATCAATCTTCAACTGTCCGTTCAAAATCTCAATTTAAACAATCTGAATAAAGCAGTAGAAACGTTAAGCGAGCTATCAGCCCAATCCGATCAATGCATCTCAGATTTGCAAAAGAAATTAAACGGTGTGGATGTACTAATTAAGCAAGCGACTTCTACAGGGAATAATAAAGGAGCAGACCTTGTCTATTTAAATAATCAAAAGCAAGAATTAGCTGAACTGCAATCACAATGCAGATTGTTCTCAATTCGAGCTCAAGAAGCGATAGAAGCTTATAAAAGTGCTATTTTGCAGCTAAAACAAGAAAAAACTCTGGCTCGCATCTCACCATTTTGGCAATCAATAAATAAAATTCTTAATTCTCCTGATAACGTTAAATGGATAAATTACTCAAAAGAGAAATTTCTGCTTCAAGAACTACCCTTTTATATATGGATTTCTATTGTTGTTGCCAGCTTTTTAGTTTCCGTTTTCTTTCTCTCAAAATTACGGCAATCCAATATTATTCGTCGTTACTTAAGGTTTAAAAAACTTCGCTGGATCCATGTCACACTTCTAGCATTGTATATTATGACTGGTTCGTTATTGAGTTATCTATGGTTGTTTGGCAATGAAGAGCAACTTATTAACTCTCAATTTCTCCTAATGAAGCAGTTATTTTTGCTTCTCACAGGAATATTACTAATTATTTGCCTATTCAAAGTAAAAAAAATCAAAGCTTTTTTTGATTGGTATGCCATGGATAGTGAGTTTTTTAAAGTTCTAAGCATTGTTGTAATTGTCTTTTATTTTTTCGCAATCCTTGAACAAAAATTATCTGATATTTGGGGAGTGAATAATGTTGTTCTGGAATTAATTCAATCTGTTTTTCTTTTTATATTACTTGGCACTGCAGCTTATTTTACTCATTATTTCTGCCGATCACATCTTCATATCTCTTTCGTAAAGCGACACTATAATTTCATTCGATACTTTATTTTTGTACTGCTTTTAGGTTGTGCCATTCTTAACTTGAATGGTTTTTATACCTTGGCCATGCAACTCACACTATCCGGTATTTGCACTTTTTTCATCCTTTACATCACTATTTTAGTCGAACAGGGGATTACCAAATTTTATGCTTCATTGAGTTACACACAAGGAAAAATTAATGTCATTCGATTGTTTGGATATAAAAAAGATCAACTGCTTACGGAGTTTTATATTCTTAAAATAACATTGAAACTTATTATCATTCTTGTAGGTATCTATTTGATAGGAAAATGTTGGGGGTTTGCTACGGATTTTATAGACACTGTTTATGTCAAATTATTATACGGTTTTACCCTGGCAAATATTACAATCTATCCAACACGCGCTATCTTTGGAGTGATAGTGTTTTGTTTTCTTTATTTAGTTTTTCGCGCCATTTCAACAGCGGTCAGCGGTCACCAACAGTTCGAAAATGAAGAAGAAACTCAGGTTGCTATCGCCTCTATTCTAACCTATGTTGGATTTAGTATCGCCGTTATTGCTGGCTTGCTCGTAGCAGGGTTCAATTTTACTGGCCTTGCTATCATAGCAGGAGCTCTTTCTGTAGGAATAGGCTTAGGATTACAAAGCATTGTTAATAATTTTGTTTCTGGCCTCATTTTACTTATTGAGAAACCAATAAGACCTGGTGATCGAATTAGTATTGATGGTGTTGAAGGGTTTGTGAAAAAAATTAGAGTAAGATCAACACAAATTATTACTCCAATACACGAAGACATCATTATCCCCAACTCTGATTTGATTACACGTCGTGTTGTCAATTATATGCTTACTGATAGTTATTGGAGAGTGAATTGTGAAGTTGGTGTTGCTTACGGCAGTGATTTGAATCTAGTTAGGGAAATCCTCTTGGAAGTCGCTAATAAACACGATGATGTAGTAAAGAGTACTAGATACAAACCCGTAGTATTATTTACTACCTTTGCTGATAGTGCATTAATTTTTCAACTCTGGTGCATGATCAAAGATGTGAATAAAAAATGGGGTGTAAAAAGCGAATTAAATTTTGCTATTGAAGAAGCTTTCCGTAAGAATAATATTTCCATAGCGTTTCCCCAGCGCGATATTCATATTAAATTGGAAGACTTAGCACCACTTACCGACTCTGTTAAATAATTTTTTAATCCTATCTTGTCCTGCAGTGAATTAAGGTATGACCTGAGACTAAATTACTGCTAGGATCCCAATACATACAAATTCACTGGGTTAAGGGAATAACGTTAATGACTAAAACAACGATTCGCCGTTGGCTGCCATTGATTGCATTAATCGGATTATTAATGCTTTTCTTCAGTCTGCATCTGGATAGATACTTAAGTTTTAATACATTAAGAGAAAATCATGCCTTACTCATTTCATGGACTCAAACTCATTACCTCATGGCACCATTGATTTTTATTGTTTGTTACACAATTTCAGTTGCCATCTCTATACCAGGAGCAGTGTTCCTTACTTTGGCTGGCGGGTTCTTATTTGGAGTACTCTGGGGCGTCTTATTCGTGCTCACCAGTGCTACGCTTGGAGCAACCATACTCTTTTATGCAGTCCGCACCACAATAGGTGAATGGCTGGCAAAACAAGCATCGGGTTGGATAGAGCGTATGCGCCAAGGATTTCAGCACAATGCCTTTTCTTATTTGCTCACCTTGCGCTTGATTCCCTTGTTCCCGTTTTGGGTGGTTAACATTGTACCTGCTCTTTTGAATGTACAGGCAAAAACATTTATTACCGCGACATTTCTTGGCATCATTCCCGGCTCAACCGTTTATGTGATGGTTGGTAATGGCCTAGGTCAAATATTTGCAGCTAATCAGACACCTAATCTTGGAGTTATCTTTGAACCAAAAATATTAGGTCCCTTATTAGCATTGGCTGCTTTGTCTTTAATGCCTGCATTTTATCAATACTTAACTCGTAATCGTCGTAATCAACAAAGTGGTATAACTGGTATACATGTGGCAATAAAGTGTGATTTAGCTATTATTGGCGGTGGAGCTGCTGGCTTGAGTTTGGCTTCTGGATGTTCACAATTAGGACTGAAGGTTATTCTGGTCGAGTCAGGAAAAATGGGTGGCGATTGTTTGAATTATGGTTGTGTTCCATCCAAATCCTTATTGGCTGCAGCCAAAGCCTTTTATTATGCAAAGCATGCCACTCATTTTGGGTTACGCGCTAAAGAACTGGAAATTGATTTTCCACAAGTCATGCGGCATGTACATCAAGTCATAGAGAATATTTCTGAACATGATTCTGTGCAACGTTTTGAATCATTAGGTGTACAAGTTATTCAAGAAAAGGGTAAATTTTTAAATGTTGATACATTACAAGCTGGCGATGCTTTAATTCAGGCGAAGCGTTTTGTGATTGCAACCGGATCATTGCCATTTATCCCACCTATCCCTGGGTTAGATACAGTATCCTATTTTACCAATGAAACCATTTTTGATTTAAAAGAACAACCTAAACACTTGGTTGTTGTTGGTGGTGGCCCCATTGGTTGCGAACTTGCTCAAGCATTTGCTATGTTAGGTTCTAAAGTTACAATTTTGGAAGGGTTGAATATTCTTCCTAAAGATGATGCTGATTGTGTTGCTCACATTCGTACTCAACTGGAAGCAATGAGCATTCTCATTTATGAACAAATTAAAGTACAACAAATAGTCTCGCATCCTGATTCTGGCATCATCGTATCAATTGAACATCAAGGCGGACAATTGACGATTAATGCCAGTCACCTCCTCATTGCAACTGGACGACGAGCCAACGTTAATTCATTGGATTTGGAGAAAGCTGGTGTTCAATTTACGAACAAAGGCATAGAAGTTAACAAGCGCTTACAAACCACGAATAGAAAAATCTACGCGGTTGGTGATGTGGTTGGGTCTTATCAGTTTACTCATATGGCCGGATATCAAGCTGGTATTGTACTCCGTAATATTGTTTTTAAGTTACCCGCTAAAGTAGATTATAAAGCAGTTCCCTGGGTAACTTATACCGAGCCCGAATTAGCTCATGCTGGACTCTCTGTTATTGAGGCATTAAAGCGACCTGATATTCAAATTACCGAATGGCCTTTTGCTGACAATGATCGTGCTCAAACCGAAAGCACTTTAAATGGAAAAATTAAAATCATCACAGATAAAAAGGGAAGGATTTTAGGAGCTACCATTGTTGGTCCTCATGCAGGTGAACTCATTTTGCCATGGGTTATGGCTATTCGTGAACAAAAAACATTACGAAGCTTTACCGATGTGATTGCTCCCTACCCTACTTTAAGTGAAATCAGTAAACGTGTGGCTGGGGAATTTTATGCGCCGAAATTATTTTCAAATAAAACTCGCAAATTAGTACGATGGCTGCAAAAACTAGGCTAGCCATATGATAAAAGCTAAAAAGTTAAAAAATTCCATCCTTAACAAAGCAAATTAAACAGATTCTTATGAAAACACGATATAGACGAGATGAACAAACAATGCTTAACCTCATTATCGAAATAGCTAAAAGTGATGAGAGAATTAGAGCTGTGATTATGAATGGTTCGCGTGCGAGTCCTTGTGCAAAAAAAGATATTTTCCAAGACTATGATATTGTATACATAGTGACAGATGTGGAGCCATTTGTAGTGGACACCAATTGGATTAACCATTTTGGTGATATATTAATCATGCAAGCACCTGATAAGATGGATGAAAAATGGCCAAAATCAAAAGATAAGTATGTCTATTTAATGCAATTCAAGGATTGGAACAGGATTGATCTAACGTTATTACATATCAACCAGCTAAATACAATGTCAAAAGATAGTCAAAGTATTTTATTGCTTGATAAAGACAATTTTATTGAACCATTCCCACCACCTAGTGATAAAGATTATTTACCTAAGCCCCCCACAGAGAAGGAGTTTTTAGATTGTTGTAACGAATTTTTATGGGTAAGCACCTATGTTGCCAAGGGCATCTGGCGTAAAGAGTTAACTTATGCGAAATACGTTTCGGAACAAGTTGTAAAAGAAGAGTTAATCCAGATGTTAATATGGTATATAGGAATTAATACTAATTACCAAAGTATCATAGGTAATCATGGAAAATATATTGAAAACCATCTTGAACCTGGGATATGGCAGGAATTTTTAAAAACCTATGCTAATGCTGAATATAACAATATGTGGGACTCATTATTTAAAATGTGTGAATTATTTAATGAGTTAGCAATAAAAGTTTCGCTCCATTTTGGCTTCTCATTTAATCAAAAAGAATTTAATAATGTGGTGGCTTATTTACATGAAGTCAAACTTGATGCGGCGAAAACTTAAGTGATTTCATAGAGTTCTGGATTATTATTGTAAGAATATAAATCTATTTTCCTGGTTTTATTTAAACTAAGAAGTCATTTATAATGAGATTCTTCTATCAGCTGCTCAATTATCATTGTTATGAAACAAGACTTTTCTGCAAAAATAATTACACTTCGAGAAGTTTATGAAATAAGCTGTAAACTGGCAGGCCAAATTATGCAATCTGGCTATCAATTTGATACAGTCGTAGCTATTGCAAGAGGCGGTTTTCCTGCAGCACGCTTTATTTGTGATTTTTTAAATATTCGACAGTTAGGTTCGATGCAGATCAGTCATTATTATGGTGGAGCACAAAAGCATAAATCCACTGAAGTTATTTCCCCTGTTAATGTAAATATTGAGGGAAGACATGTATTAATTATTGATGATGTGAATGACACAGGTGAAACACTTAAAGTCGCTTCTGACTATATCCAATCATTAAATCCTGCTTTATTTAAAACAGCTGTTCTTCATGAAAAATCAACCACAGTATTCAAAGCTGATTTCGTAGGGAAGTATCAGAAAAAATGGAAATGGCTAATGTATCAATGGGCAGTGACTGAAGACATCTTAACTTTCCTTCAAAGGGACCAAATGCTAGAAAGTGACGAATCTGAAGCCCGGGAACATTTATGTAAAAAATATAACCTTAAGATAAGTAAGAAATTTTTCCAAAAAATACATAGTATGAAAGATAATTATTTCTAAACCAAAATTTTTTAGTCTTTACAGGATGAGGCTACCTAAACTCTCCTTAGGCAATATAACGCTATAATTAATAGTAATTTAATGCTCCTACTTATAGGATTATATTGTTCTATGCCTCCACCACAGGATCTGCAAATATTCTTATGTGGCGATGTTATGACTGGTAGAGGGATTGATCAGATTTTATCATGCCCCTCATTTCCTCGCCTCTATGAACCCTATATTAAAGACGCTAAGGATTACGTTGTAATCGCTGAAAGAACTAATGGAAAAATACCTCGTGGTGTCTATGGCGGCTATCTATGGGGAGATGGATTAATTGAATTAAAACAAAGAAATCTCTCTGCTCGAATTATTAATTTAGAGACCAGCATTACTAAAAGTAAAACACAAGACTTGCATAAGAGCATTCATTATAAAATGCATCCTGGTAATATCGATGCAATTACTTCCGCATCCATCAATGTCTGTTCGTTAGCGAATAATCATATATTGGATTGGGGTAAACAAGGTTTTTTGGAAACACTTCGGACTTTAAAAAAGGCAAACATTGAATATTCCGGGGCTGGCCATAACATTGATCAAGCACAAACTCCTGCTATTCTTCGCACGCCGAATGATAAAATAAGAATATTAATTTTTTCCATGGGGACCTATTCCAGTGGTATATCTCCACAATGGGGTGCCACTACAAAGCAACCCGGACTGTGGCTATTGCATGACTTGAATGGAAATACAATTCAACAAATAAAAGAAATAATTAACTATTATAGAAAGCCCCATGATTTAATTATTATCAGCATTCACTGGGGTGGTAACTGGGGATATGATATTCCACGCCAACATCAGAATTTTGCCCACGCTTTAATTGATGAGTTGAGTGTCAACATCATTCATGGTCACTCTTCACATCATCCAATTGGAATTGAAATATACAATCACTGCCCAATTTTGTATGGATGCGGTGATTTAATTAATGATTACGAGGGCATTGGTGGATATCAGCAATTTAAAGATGAGTTGACATTAATGTATTTTTTAACTTTTGATGCTCATTTATCTCTTAAAGTGCTTGAACTGGTTCCTTTTGTAAGAAAGAATTTCAGTTTACACTATGCTAATGACTCGGACTGTCAATGGATGCTGAAAGCAATGAAAAAAGCTTCATTGACTTTTAATACTCACTTTAAATTGGTAAACAGAACCATTTATTGTCTTATGCAATAAAATGGAATATTGGAAGAATGTTTGAAAATCGATTTTATCAAGTTAGATTTAGAGCAAAATTTCAACAACATGGGCAATCCATTTTTTGTTATCTGATCGGATAATTGTATTGGTACGGCCGTATAATTTTTTATTTAATTTACAATGCACCAAGGTTCTCAAAAATTTGTTGCAAGAGACTGTAAAATAAGTACGCTCTCCTGTAGAGGTTTTGAAATGATGGTTGGTCAATAATTTACCAAAAGGAATTTCGGTATGGAGGATGTCAGTAATTATTTTTTCTGGTAGCTCATTAAAATTAACAGTAATGAAAGCTAACTCAACAGGGATTGCTTCATTTTTCTTTTGAGCAAGTATAGGATTATTTCTGTTTTTATATCGATCAACATACATTATGATAACTCGTGAATAGGTGTTGCGATGTTGATTTTTTAAAGCATAAATTACCTTAATCATAGGCGTACGTTGATAGTATTTCTCCAGGCCGATAGTCATTAATGGTTGTGTCAATAAATAATCATAAGGCACGGACAAGTTATCCAGAGTAACTTTCTTCCCGTGGCTAACAATATCGGTGAAAAACGTTATCTGTTCAGCATGATTCAATTTCAGATCACTATAATTAACTGCATTAGCTGAATTTAAAAAACACAAGAGTAAACAAGAAAATAAAATGTGATTGAACTGACTTATTGGTTTAGGTTTGAACATCAACAGGCTATTATAAATAACATCAAACATATCGGGTTCCAGAATATTTTATAAAATCCAATGAACTAAATGAACTCTATTATCACCTATGTCGGATACTTAAAAACAAGCACAAAGGAAGATGAACAAATCTATACTTTATTCATTGTTATTTTTAAGTTAAATAATAATGCAGAAACACTCCAATACTATAAGCAAGTATTGCTGTAATAACACCTATTATTAGAGTTTCAGAACCAGAGTAGAACCAGGATTTAGTAGACCAATGGCTTTTAATTGAGCCAATGACAAAAAATGTAACCGCTGTAGAGAGACAAGACCAAAAGAATGGATTAGTAAAAACAAGCACGTAAGGAGTTAATGGAATAATTCCGAAAAGCAAAAATGCTGCGAAAGTAGATAATGCGGATTTAAAGGGAACACGAAGAGAAGCTGGCAATCCATATTCTTCCTGCAACATAGTATCTATCCACAGTGTTCTGTTGGCGGTAATGTCTTCAACAACTTGATTCAATGTTTCCCCATGTAATCCTTTTTTTAGAAAAATCTGTTTAATTTCATTTTTTTCTCCTTCGGGCATAAGATCTATATGCTTCTCCTCAATGGCTTTATATCGATTATATTGATCTACTTCTGATTTTGTTCCCAGGTAATTGCTTGCTGCCATTGAAAACCCATCTGCTAACAAATTAGCAAAACCTAAAATTAGAATAACCAGAGAAGACAGTTGTCCGCCCACAACACCAGAAACAATTGCAAAAGTAGTGACAACCCCGTCAATACCACCATATATCCAATCTCGTAAATAACTTTGTGAGGGAGTTTGAGCTAATCGTTCTAAAATTTCTTTTTGGGAGTGGCCATGCTCTAAGTGTTTCATAGTTATCGCCTGTTAGTGACATCGTTTTGTTTCTATTGCAGGTGAAGGATGATTTTGACCTGCCTCACCATTAATGCCGGTTTGACAAACAAAATAATAAAATTTAGTATAGCAAAGTTTATTAGATGGCGCGGGGTGTCGGAAATCCGGCTGAGAGTTACCCGTAGAACTTGATCTGAGTCATATCAGCGTAAGGACTGCCTTCAAAAAAACCTCGCCATTTTATGGTCAGGTTCCCTTTTGCCATCTCTCCATTATTCAAATAATAACACAAGGAGTTATGGCAATGTCATCATTAAAATCCAGAGTTACTTTACTACTTAACTGGTATGCAAACCCATACCATGCGCCTATTCTGGTTGCAAAGCAATTGGGATTTTATTTACAAGAAGACATTAAACTGGCTATTTTGGAACCAACGGATCCCAGCGATGTGACTGAAATAGTTGGGTTAGGGACAGTAGATTTTGGTGTAAAAGCAATGATTCATACAGTGGCTGCCAAAGCCAAAGGTTATCCTGTAACATCTATTGGCACACTTTTGGATGAACCACCTACAGGTTTAATCGCTTTAAAATCAAGTGGAATAAATTCATTCCATGACATTGTTGGCAAACGAGTTGGTTATATAGGTGAATTTGGTAAAAAAATTATCGATAACTTAGCAAGTCTTGCGGGTATTGATCCAACAAGCTATGAAACAGTGCGAATTGGCATGAATGTTACAGATGCTATTTATCGTGATGTCATCGATACAGGTATTGGCTTTATTAATTTTCAAAAGGTTGAATTAGAGCATCTTTGTGGAGAAACAGTATTCTTAAGAATCGATCAATTGGCGGGGTTGGGCTGTTGTTGTTTTTGTTCGGTTCAATTTATTGTCCCTGAATGTACATTGCAGCAACCTGAATTAGTGGAAGGGTTCCTCCGAGCCACACAACGAGGAGCAGCATTCACTACCGAGAAACCAGAAGAAGCCTATGAACTATTATGCCAGGCCAAACCACAATTGCGTACCCCACTATATCAAAAGATTTTTACAAGAACCCTGCCATTTTTCTCTCGATCATTACTAAATATTGATAGAGACTGGGCTAAGGTTGGTCGCTATACAAAGCATCTGGGAATTATTGATGAACACTTTGATATTTCTCAATGTTATACCAACAATTACTTACCTGATACGCCCTATTCTGATTTGAAGCCAATAGCTTGTTGTCTTGAAGACTAATTATGCAAGCAGGAATTGTAGGAGCTGGAATCATGGGACGTCTGTTAGCTTTGGCTTTACATAATGCCGGCTGGCAGGTGTCACTTTTCGATCAACAGACTGAAAATATGAATTGCAGCACTGCAGCTGCAGGACTATTATCACCATTTTGTGAATTAGATAAATCGGAACTGTTAATTTCTTGTTTAGGTCAGGAATCAATTAAAAACTATTGGTCACGTATCATTAATCAATTACCTGAAACAATTTATTTTCAACAATCAGGGACTCTAGTCCTCTATCATCCGAATGATCATACAGAATGGACTCATTTCAGTCGTCGTATTGTAAGCCAGCTAGGTCATGAATCCACCTTTCTTCAAAAATTATCACACGACACACTCATTGCTCTTGAACCTGAACTTACCAAATTTGAAACAGGATACTATTTTCAGGATGAAGCGCACATCGATTGCCAGGCATTAATGACTGCTCTAAATAAATACCTGAAGGCTGTTTGCTTACTATACATGACAAACACACCTGTGCTCGCTCTTAAGCCGCATGTCATTGGCACTAAAGAAAGACAGTACTATTTTGATGTCGTTTTTGATTGTCGTGGGTTAGGTGCTCAATCAGTATTCCCTGATTTACGTGCCTTAAGAGGAGAACTAATTTGGGTGCATGCCCCCGAGGTTAAGTTGCAACGTCCTATACGCCTGTTACATCCACGCTATAGTCTGTATCTGGTTCCTAGACCAGGAAATATTTATCTCATAGGTGCTAGTGAAATTGAAGCAAAAGACTTTAGCCCTATTTCAGTTCGAACTACGTTGGAGTTACTCACAGCCGTTTATTATTTACATGGAGGCTTTGGTGAAGCGCGAATACTAAAAACAGTCACCCATTGTCGACCAACGCTGGCCAATCATTTACCACGTATTCAATTCTCTAAGGGATTTGTAGCGGTCAATGGGCTTTATCGTCATGGTTATTTAATTGCCCCAGCTTTGGCAGAAGAGATATTACGAGGCGTAACATCCAATTTTCAGTATCTGAACTATCCTGACCTTTGGGAGAATTATTATGGTTAGTATTTGTTTGAACGATAAGGTCTATGACATTGAGATACCATTGTCATTAAGTGAATTTTTACAGCAACATAATTACACAGGACAACACTTCGCCGTTGCTCTAAATAACCGTCTTGTGTTACGTGGAACTTACGAAACAATATTTTTACAAGCAAACGATTGTGTAGATATCCTTCTACCTATGCAAGGAGGTTAACGATGTGGCGATTGGCAGATAGAGAATTAAACAGTCGTTTGTTATTAGGAACTGCGTGCTATCCTACGCTTGAGCACATGGAGAATGCCATTCGTAACTCTGGCTCTGAGGTTATTACAATATCAATAAAACGCCAGACTTCTATTGGACTGTGTGGTGACTTCTTTTGGCAAACAGTGAGTAACCTGGGCTGCCATCTTTTGCCAAATACTGCAGGTTGTCGCAGTGCTGAAGCAGCCATCAATACTGCAGAGATTGCAAGGGAATTATTTGATACTTCATGGATAAAATTAGAAGTAATTGGTGATGATTATAATTTGCAACCTGATCCTTTTGAATTGGTCAAAGCAGCTAATACATTGGTTAAGCAAGGCTTTGAGGTTTTTCCTTATTGTACAGATGATTTGGTTTTATGCCAAAAACTAGTAGATGTTGGATGCAAAATTCTTATGCCTTGGGCTTCCCCTATAGGTTCAGGCAAAGGATTAGTTAATCCCTATGCTTTGGAAGCATTGCGTCATCGCTTTACAGATATCGTACTAATAGTTGATGCTGGTATTGGTAAACCATCACATGCAGTGCAAGTTATGGAATTAGGGTTCGATGGTGTGCTACTCAATACAGCGGTTGCCCTTTCTAACCATCCTCCAACTATGGCCACTGCATTTCGTCATGCCGTTATCTCAGGTCATTGTGCATTCATAGGGGGCATGATGTCTGAACGAAATATGGCCCATCCAAGTACCCCATTAATAGATACTCCTTTTTGGCATCAGGAAAATAAAATATGAAAATGCCAGTTGTTTGGACTATTGCAGGTGTTGATCCAGTAGGGCTATCTGGTATTCATGTTGATGTCGAAACGCTAAAAAATCTGGGGGTTGAGGTTTGCACTATAATTACTGCGATAACAGCACAAAACGCTAACTCAGTTTTAGCTATAGAAGCAATTTCCAGTGAGCATCTTACTGCGCAGTATGATGCTTTAAAACTAAATTTTAAACCCAACGCCATTAAAATTGGTATGCTGAGCTCAACATTAGCTACTGAGAACTTAGTTAATTTTTTAAAGGATTACACGGGATTTGTAGTTCTTGATCCTTTAGTATCTTCTTCTTCAGGTACTGAATTGTTTTTTTCAGATTTAAAGCAACACAGAGCAAATTTAGTTAAATTATTTCCACATATTGACATTATTACTCCTAATTTGGCAGAAGCAGAGATTATTTTAAATAGGACTGTAGAGTCTTATCAGGATATCGAAATTGCTGCCCATGACCTTTTATCAATGGGAGTCAAACAAGTCTTACTTAAAGGAGGCCATGTAAAGGATAATCTATTTAGTCAGGATTATTGGACTGATGGAAAAGACTCTTTCTGGATTGCGAACCAACGTTTCCCTGAAATAAATTATCGTGGCACAGGTTGTGTATTGTCTTCAGCACTAGCGGCTTGTCTTGCGCTAGGCTACCCTATAAAAGATGCAATTGTTATTTCAAAAATGTATGTGAGTAGAGGCATACGTCAATCAAAGAAGATTGACCAACAAACAGCTAAGTTGTTTCATGGTGGCTGGCCTGAAGAGGAGGTAGATCTTCCCTATCTATCCCCTACCCCTTTAATAAAATTAAGTCAGCCATTTGAACGATGCTATACTGGCTTTTACCCAATAGTTGATAGCAGTCATTGGTTAAAAATTCTATTGCCATTAGGTGTTAAATGCATTCAATTAAGAATAAAAAATGCCTCCAAATCATGGTTGGAAGAAGAAATTAAACACAGTGTCCTTTTAGCCAATCAATTCGGTGCCACATTATTTGTGAATGATTACTGGGAACTGGCTATTAATCTCGGCGCTAAAGGAGTTCATCTTGGTCAAGAAGATCTTGTGGAAGCTGATATAGACAGAATTAAGCAATCAGGGATGCATTTAGGTGTGAGCACCCATTGTTATTATGAAGTTGCCCGAGCCCATACTCTTAATCCTTCTTATATTGCTTGTGGCCCTATATATGAGACAACCAGCAAAGCAATGTCCTTTAAACCTCAGGGTGTTGACCAGCTTGAACGATGGCGGAAAACACTGAGTTACCCCTTGGTCGCTATTGGTGGCATTTCTCTCAAACATCTTCCCAATGTCCTAAAGACAAATGTTGATGGTGTGTCAGTAATATCAGCGGTTACAAAAGCAAATGCTCCTTTAACCGCCGCTGAACAATTTTTAATCCAAATTAGTAAGTCAAACCATGAATAAATCAAATTTATCAATGCGTGAACAAATTCAATACTCCCAACAAATTAAATTAGATGAAATTGGGTTAGCAGGTCAGGAAAAACTTAAAAACGCCCGAGTATTATGTATAGGTCTTGGAGGTTTAGGCTCGCCCTTATTACTTTACCTGGCAGCAGCAGGTGTGGGTACTCTAGGTATTGTGGATGATGATATTATCGAGTTAAGCAATTTACCAAGACAGATTCTTTATTATCAATCACATGTTAACCAAAAAAAGGCTATTGCAGCAAAGGAACAACTTCAGAAAATCAATCCCTTTATTCAAATAATTTCATCTACTGATCGATTAACGGAGGACAATGCAGCTGAGTTAATTAGTCAGTACGATATCATAGCCGATGGAACGGATAATTTTTATACCCGATATTTGATTCATAGTATTTGCTTTAAGTTAGAAAAACCGTATGTTTATGCCAGTGCTGCCCAACTCCAAGGGTATTGCTCAATTTTTCATGGTAAACAATCACCTTGTTTTCATTGTCTATTCCCCGTTTCATCAAGCAGAATTAATGTATCAAACTGTGAAATCAGTGGAGTAGTAGGTCCTTTACCTGGGATACTAGGTATTATCCAGGCAACTGAAATAATAAAATGGATATTACAAATAGGTAATCCATTAAAAAATCGACTACTTATTGTTGACTTGTTAAAAATGACATTTAAAGAAATTCTCCTTTCAAAAAATCCTGATTGTGAATTTTGTGTTCATAATCAATCAATTAAAGAATTAATTTGTCCTGCAAATTGTCAACTTCCAATTGATTCAAACAACCTATCAATCACTAAGGAAGAACTCCATCAATTGTTTCTGAAAAATAAAGATATTACCCTAATAGACGTTCGCACAGTAAAAGAACATGAAACACAAAATATAGGGGGAACTGTGCTTCCGTTAGAAGAATTATCCCATCGCTTAAAGGAATTAAACCCAGACCATCTTATCATTTTATACTGTCAATCTGGTAAAAGAAGCCAAATTGCTTTGAATATACTGCTTAAAGCTGGATTTACTTCTGTTAAATATGTGGCCAATGGATTGAGTGGAGTGTCCACCGTTTACACCAATCTTTATACGTGCGCTCCCTAATAATCACGGCTCGTAATCGTTCACAGCTGGTTATTCTACGTGCCAACTATCCGCTTCCTTACGGTCGCGGCTCGGATTATAATGACGCAGAACTGAGCCGCGACCGCAATGGAGCGGATATATAATGATAAAGAATGAGCTCTTAAAGCTGTGCTTTAACTAAATTTATTACGATCTTCAGCAATACGATTAAGCAAATAGGCTAATCGACACCCAGCCAAAAGTATTTGCTTTTCTGTAATATTTTGAGCATTTAACTGGTATCGTTTAGCAGGCACTTTATATGGTGAAATAGCATATACTTGCTTTAATGCCAATTGATGTGATGCGTTAACCCACTGCCGAGGATTTTTTTCCTTTATAGCTAATTGACAAGACCATTTCTTTTCTAGTTGTTTCGCTTTATTTTTAATCTGAAATAACCTGCCTTGGCCTATCAGCACGCCACCTCCATTATCCCAATACTTATGTAAATTGTTTCCAATTGGATTTTCACCCAACTGAAACAAATTTCCACCTAAATCTCCATTCGGTAATTTTTTACTTACTTTGGTGACAGTATGTAGAGGTTGATGAATATCTCCAACCAAATGCGTTAATATGCGCAAGCTCAATTCCTTATCAACTAAATTGGATTTGTTGGAGGATAATACAGTAATCGCCTGTTTAATTCCCCAGAGAGCGTTGATTTCTGGAGAGTATGGGAGTGGTGTTTCATCTTTTGAGAATGGAATATCTATATAATGTAATGCATCAAACCAATGAACATCATTGGCTCTTATGGAGTCTAACCAAGAGGCTGATTTTACGAAATTGGCATTAGGTGATACTCTGGCTTTTGAATGAGAATACAAATCACACATTTGTTTGGCTTCAGGTGTCAAATTATCGTATGCGATCTGGGCGACCAATTGGTGCCCTATCGCATTCCAAGTGTAACCTGAATTGAATATACATAAAAAAAACAATATTAATATATTTCTTACCATGATTAACTCAAATAAGGAGACCAGGCAGGCTCTTGAACATCACCTTCACGAGCCGGAAGTCTCATTCTAATTCTACCATCTATAGATACTATGCCTAAAACTCCTCTGTCCTGATGGCGAGTTGCATATAGTACTAAACGACTATTTGGTGAAACCGAAGGAGATTCATCCAGACCTGAAAAAGTTAAATTAGAAATTGGGCCGCCATTGGCATTCTGTAAGCCTATGTTAAATTGCCTGTCTTCTCTGTGCAGCATGACAATGTGTTTCATATCAGGAGTATAGGATGCACGTGCATTATAGTTACCTTCGAAAGTTACTCTACTTACCTGACCATCTGTTAATGATAATCGATAGACTTGAGGAGCGCCTCCTCTGCCTGAGGTAAATAATAAACTACGTCCATCGGGTGCAAAGCGTGGCTCTGTATCGATAGAATTACCAAAAGTCAGTTGTTTCATAACGCCAGAACCCAAATCAACATCGTAAATTTTGGGAGTTCCACTTTTAGACAAAACAACAGCCAAATGACGTCCATCAGGAGACCATGCGGGTGCTCCATTAATTCCTGGAAAACTGGTAATTAAATGACGTTGTCCCGTTTCAACTGAAACAGTAAAAATTTGAGCTCGTTTTTTTTCAAAAGATACGTATGAGATAGCTTTGCCATTCGGTGCCCAGGAAGGTGACATAATAGGTTCTGTTGAAACGAGCAAGCTTTGAGGGTTATGCCCATCGGCATCAGCAACTTCTAGTGAATAACGTGCCCTTGGCCCATTTCTTTGGACTGAAATATAGGCTATTCGTGTAGAAAATATCCCTCTCTCTCCAGTTAGCTTTTGATATACCTCATCGCTGATATGATGTGCAAGGGCTCTAACTTGATTGGCATTGATTTGAAAGGTTTTTGTCAACAAAATGTTTCCTTTAGCCACTGCATCAGCCAAGGTAAAACTCACTTCAATTCGATTACCCGATTGATTAACCCTTCCTGTTACTACACTATCAGCGCCTAGCTGACGTAGGGTATTCACTGAGGACTGAGAATTTGGTCCCTGAGGGCCGGAAATAATTTTAAACTGTCCGGATATATTTAAATCATTTTCTATAACATTTGCTATTTCCTGTGCTGCTGCATCGGTACCAAAGGAGTTGATAGCGATTGGCAGAGCTGAGTTAATCCCCTGAGTTAATTCCAAGTCAAGAGCAATCACTTGACTAGTAAATAACAGCAAGAAAAGTGAAATAATTCGATTCAACACGAGCATTACCCCCTAACTTGTTCTGGACGAACGGTTAAACTGATATCGCGAAACAAATTAAATGTTTCAACGTCTTTAGGCACGGGAAGCGGTGAGGCTTTATATATCGCTGTTTGTGCTGACCTATCTAATAAGGGATCTCCACTACTGCGGGTTAGGGACACTTCAAGTACTGTTCCATCTGGAGCAAGACGTATTCTGAATTGGCTTGACAGAGAGCTGTCAACATTTTCAGGTAAAATCCAATTGCGTCCAATTGCATTTACAATGAGTGCCTTGTATTTATCAACTTCACCAGCTATTCGTGCTTGCCTTTCAGCATTTTGAGCAGCTTGTTGCGCAGCCGCTGCTTCTTCTTGTTTTTTTCTTTCCATAGCTGCTTTTTCTTGTTCAGCACGAGCAGTCTCTGCTCTTAGCTTTTCGGCCTTTGCTTGTTCAGCTTTCAGCTTGTCTGCTTTCGCTTTTTCTTCCAATTTTTTCTTATTAAGCTCAGCTAATTTTTTAGCTTCTAATTCACGTTGTTTCACTAATTTCTCATTTTGCTTTTTTAACTCATCAATACGTTTCGCCTCTAACGCCTTTTGCTCTGCTAATTCTTTTAAACGTTTCTTCTCTTCTTCAGCTTGTTTTTTTCTGGCAATGGCAATCTTATTCGCTTCCTCTTTCAATTTTGCAACTTCTTGTTGCTCCTTGATTCTTTGTTGTTTCGCAGCTTCGGCTTGCCTTAATAACTCTTTTTGTCTGCTGAGTTCAGCTCTTTTTTGTTGTTCTCGTTCTTCCTTCAAACGATTAACTGTTTCCATGATTTCTTTATTATCAACACTAACTGCTTTTACAACCTCCTGTTGAGATGCAATTGGTTGTAACATGCCTGGGGAATTTTGGATTTCCTTGGTTAGAACCGGTCTTTTAGTGTTCGTATCAGTTAAAAGAAGGGCGATCAAAAAAAGATGAAGTATGACAGCAGAAAAGAATGCTTTTCTGTAACTAGGTGTATTTATTATCATGCCTTTCCCTCTGTTTCACCTGTCTCAGAATCAGTAAGTAATCCTACTTGCTCGGCACCTGCTTGCTTTAATAGAGCCATAGCTTGAACAACTTTACCATATGCGACCCCTTGATCTCCTTTAACAAGGACATTGAGTTTTTGGCCTGATTGTTTTGCCAACTCTAATTCTGCTGCAACCCTTACTAGTAATGCCTGAGCTTCAATAGGTTCTGCTGGGGTACTACTAATATTTAAAAAATAACTACCCAGTTGATTTACAGACACAATAATTGGTTCCCTATCAGAAGGCTGTAAATTTTGGCTTGCAGCTTTAGGAAGGTCTACAGTGACCCCTTGTGTGAGCATTGGTGCAGTAATCATAAAAATAACTAATAAAACCAACATCACATCAATATAGGGTACTACATTAATTTCAGAGATTGGACGTTCACGATTGGTTTTAGATCGCTTCATTTTAAATTTTATCCTCTAGACGAACCAGAAGTTTGTTGTTCAATTAAAGAAATCAGTTCTTCTTGGAATAAATCATATTTATTCAGCAAAGTATTAACCTGAGTTGTATACCTATTGTATGCAATAACTGCAGGAATAGCTGTAAATAGTCCTAAAGCCGTAGCAACCAATGCTTCCGAAATACCAGGAGCAACCATAGCTATTGTTGCTTGTTGTGCATGTCCCAAGGCCTGAAATGACGTCATTATACCCCAAACTGTACCAAATAACCCCACATAAGGTGAAATTGACCCAACTGAAGCAAAAAATGGTAAATGTTGTTCCAACTTTTCTGCTTCTTTAGCATGACTTATCTGCATGACTCGTTGTATTGGTTCAATAGTAACCGTACCTTGCTTCCTATTGCGAACAAACTCTTTAAAACCGGCATGGAAAATAGCTGCAATCCCTTGTTTTTCATCACTATTACTATCCACATCCGCATAAAGTTTGCTTAAATCACCACAATCCCAAAATCTTCTGGTAAACGCTTCCGTCAATTGTTTTCTACGATTAAAAAACCATGCTCTTTGAAATATCAATGTCCAGGAAACGACTGAAGCAATTAATAATATTAGCATCACGGTTTTTACTACCAAACCAGCTTGCATAAAATACATTAATACGTTTGCTTGATTAGCCACCATTTATCTCCAGTATTGAAGGCCTTAGTTATTCTTCCTAATAATATTAGGTAGTCGTTTGGGCTTTAAGTTTTCGCCAACACAGACTACTTGAACACTAGCCTTACAAATTAATTGTTCATGTTGATTAAATATTTTTTGATCAAATATAAGACTACATGCTTTTAATTCTTTGATTTTAGTCTCAACAGTTAATTGATCATCTAGCTTTGCCGGTAACAAATAATGAATAGTGAGCTCGTTTATTGCAAATAAAATATCTGATTTTATCAAATCACTTAAAATTAAATTATTTTCTCTTAATAACTCTGTGCGAGCCCTTTCCAAATAACAAAGATAATTCGCATGATAAACGATTCCCATGAAATCAACATCCTCTGCATAGACTCTTATGCTATGCTGATGATTCGAAATAAGATTCATGTACTATTCCTGTTCAATAGCATTAAAACCAAAATGCTGATAAGCTTTTGGAGTAGCCATTCTACCTCGAGGAGTGCGCATGAGAAAACCTTGTTGTATTAAAAAAGGCTCCAATACATCCTCTATAGTCCCTTTTTCTTCACCAATGGCTGCGGCTATACTATCGACACCTACTGGACCACCATTAAAGTGTTCAATAACTGCCAGCAACAATTTTCTGTCCATTAAATCAAATCCATGTTGATCAACTTCAAGCATTTCCAAAGCTTTTTGAGCCATATCAACAGTAATGATGCCATTTCCCTTTACTTCAGCATAATCTCGGACTCTTCTTAATAATCGATTAGCAATACGTGGAGTCCCTCTAGAACGCAAAGCAATTTCTTTTGCACCTTCTGGTTTTGTTGGAACATTAAGCAAATGAGCGGATCGAGCCACAATCTGGGTAAGTGAATCAACAGAGTAATATTCCAAGCGTTGTACTATACCAAATCGGTCTCTTAATGGCGATGTAAGCAATCCTGCTCTTGTTGTTGCTCCAATTAATGTGAAAGGAGGCAATTCCAATTTTATAGATCGGGCTGCAGGTCCTTCTCCTATCATGATATCCAACTTATAATCTTCCATAGCTGGATAAAGGATTTCTTCAATAACAGGGCTTAATCTATGTATTTCATCGATAAATAGAACATCATTTTGTTGTAAATTGGTTAATATAGCAGCAATATCTCCCGCACGTTCAATAACTGGCCCTGAAGTTTGTCTGATATTAACTCCCATTTCATGAGCAATGATATTTGCCAGTGTGGTTTTACCAAGGCCAGGTGGGCCAAAAATAAGAACATGGTCCAAAGGATCATTTCTCTTTTTTGCTGCATTAATAAATATCTGCATCTGGGAGCTTACCACCTCTTGTCCTATGTATTCACTTAAGCTAAGAGGCCTGATAGCTCTATCTATTGCTTCTTCTGAGACATTACTTTGACTACTGATTAAGCGATCACTTTCCAGCATAGAAGGTCTTGTAGGTTCGTATGAATGAAAATATTTTAGCATATGTTTATTGAATATCAGCTGTTTGCTGTAATAAATTAGCCTCATTTATTTAGTAAATAAAATAGTATTAAAACTTTGATTTGCACTTACAACCGCTCAAAGTAAGAGCTCAGTAAAGATATGTCACTTTATTGCCTGGATGGTATTCAGATTTTAAGGTTATATACAATGTAGTATATCTAATTGATATGTTAAGTGTTATCGCTGACAATATCCATTAATTGTTTCCGTGCTCTAAATATACGGGAACGTACAGTACCAATGGGACAATGCATTTCTTTTGCAATATCCTGGTAGGTTTGGCCATCAAATATGTGCATACCATAACACTGACGTAAATCTTCTGATAAACTTGACATCGCTGCTTCTATTTTTTTTTCAAATTCTAAACCCATGATGTTAGATTCTGGGGAGTTATAGTGGGCAGAAAATTGTTCGTCTACGTATTGCATTTCCGAATCAGTCCGCGAATTATGAGAGCGAAAATAATTCTTAATAGTATTTTGTATAATTTTATATAACCATGTTGAAAATTGGCTACGTTCATTGAAGTCTGGCAAATGCCTAAATACTTTAATTAGTACTTCTTGAGTTAAATCATTGACATTGACCCAATCATTAGTATAGAAATAAATCATTTGTTGAATTTTATGTTGATAGCGCTCAAATAGCTTATCGTAAGCTGGTCCATTTCCTTTCTGAGCCAACTCAATTAGATTTTCATCACTTAAAGTGGTCTCAATATTCATAAGTTCCTCGTTATTCCATTACTTGTTATTGCTTTTGAATAAGATAAAGTCAATGCAATGCGGGATTGTTTATAGTTTAACCATTATGTAATATTATATACTACTTTTTATTGCTGTTTAGGTGCAATAATCGCAATTGATAGATAGGTATCTGATCATTAAATAGAATTAACAATTGATTTTTTTTACCGGAAGAGAATTTCATAACTTGAAATAGAAGATTATGAATAAGAATTTTTAATTCGTCGTAATTGTGGGTTGTTCCATCCACTGCCTTTAATAGCCATTTATTGTTCTGTCTATATTGAATTTCTCTGATTTTATAGCAGACACTTTGATTAATTATATCGCATCTGAATTGAATAGTAATAAGAAGCAATAAGAAGGTTTTTATTATCGCATACAAAGAAGAATATAAAACCAGGGCAATGGTACATAAATAAAGAACCAGTACTAGTCTAAGATAGACTTTAGATTTACCTGGATTAATTGCAATTTCTAATGAATGAGACAATTTCAGCTAACTCTTTCTCTTGGGGCTCCTCGTGACCCATAACCCAAGCGTATAAAATGGGGTCATTGTGAGCTAATAAATTATCAAATGCAGTGAATTGACTTTCTGTAAGTTGATCAAGTTTCTTCTCTACAAATTTCTGAAAAACAAGATCAAGTTCTAGCATTCCACGTCTGCATTTCCATACCAACCTGGCTTTTTGTCTATTGTCCAAAATGGTTTCCTCTGTTGTTACTTCACGACAAATTAAAAAATACTAAATGAAAGTACTTACAATTATATCTGATTTTGGGAGAACAAATGATACACTACTCTATTTATAAACAAAATCACTGAATCTGGTATGAAAACCATTTTGGAATATGTAATTAATAATAGGCATTTTACAACGTTTAACCCAATCGAATCTGAGTTATTATTAAATAAGCAGAAAAATTACCTGTTTGATTTATCTTATATGGGAGTGATTGATTTGTTCGGCGAAAAATCCATTGATTTTTTGCAAGGACAATTAACCTGTGATTTAAGATTAGTATCTAACTCTACTATGATTCAAGGAGCACAATGCAATCTTAAAGGTCGAATTCTTAGCTTACTAGATGTTATAGATTGGCAAGGTGTAAAACTACTTCTTCCGCAAGATTTAATTGAAGTAACTAAAAATTCATTAACCAAAACCGCTCAGATTTCTCGAGTTGCTCTTAGTGTAAATAGCGATTACAAAATATTGGGATTTTATCTACAAAACAGCAAAGACCAAATACCTGACACATTACACTTGTCAAACAGTATCTATTCACTTTCTTATACCAAAAATTATTGTGCCTATCACATAGGAAAAGGATTCTATATTTATTTAATTCCCCTAGATTATTATGAAAAATTTTGTAAACCTTTTTTTGAAAATAATCAGTTACTGGGTTCGTTAACTTGGCACACTCTCAGACTATTTAATAGTCAAATGGATATCTATCTCAACTCTAGAGGCTTATTTTTACCACATAGAATTGACTTGCATCAGACTCAATACATTAGTTTTGATAAAGGGTGTTATAAAGGGCAAGAAATCATAGCAAGAACTCACTATAGAGCAACTTTGAAACATGAATTAAAGAAATGTATTATTCAAACAAATGATGAATTATATTCAGGGCAAAAACTGTTTAAATCTGATGAGAATACCGAGATAGGAGAATTAATTGATTACTCTTTACTTGGCCATGATCGTTATTTGCTTGTTGTAAGTATATTAAAAGAAAAATTTTCATCAGCTCGACTTGAAAAGCATAGTTTCTCTATTTCATTAGAGGAAGTAGTTCAGCCTTAATGGATATGGCTTTGCATAACTTAAAAACAATAAATTTCCAAAAGGACCAAGTCGTACCCGAACAAACTGGGAAACATTTTTCTAACAGTCTTGTAGCCATATTAGAAATGGATCCCTGTCTGCTCCAGTTCACTGATACATCAATCCTGGATCACACTCACCCTAATCCTCAAGATTTGCTTCAAATATTTTAACTTAGAAAAAGCATCCAAGACCCACTGCGCAACCTACTGTCACCGAATCTGCTGGATTTTCTAAGTTAAACATATGGAGCTACTCACTCTTCCCCGGCAACATTCGCTTCAACACTTTATCTTTATCAATGAAATGATGTTTAAGTGCACCCAAGATATGTAATGTAATAAAAGCAATCAAGATCCATGCGATGGTTTCATGAGACTCTTCCATTAATTCAGCCAAAGATTTATTGGGTTCTATCCAAGGCAATGGCGCTCTAAACAAACCAAAGTAACTTGGAATTTTGTCAGCAGCAACTGACATGATCCAACCGCTCAATGGCATAATAACCAAGAGCGCATAAAAACTATATTGCACAAACCTTGATAAGACTTTTTCCCAAGTCTTAATAGAAACAGGTAAGGGAGGTTTTCCGACAGCATGAATCCAAATAAAACGCAAAATCATCAAGAAAAGAATGGTAATTCCCGTCGATTTATGAAGCATATAGGCTGTTCCCTGGAATTGTTCAGGTATATCATCAAGAAAAAAACCCATTGTTAGCATTCCTATAACAGCTAATGCAATAACCCAATGAAACAATTTACTAAGTGGCGAATACCCTGAAGCAACTTTAGATGTCATTTATGTAACTCCCTTTCTATTTATCAATAAGATTCTGCCATTTTTAAATTAGATTGCAATGTAGTTTGTGTTAAATCAAGTAGCTCTCTGGTTGCAACTAAAAACATAGTATAATTCAATGTCGTACTCGATTTTAGATCGGTAAGTATATGATTCCAACGATCAATCAACGACACATGAGCATCTCCCCATCTAGACAATCGTGCTTGCAAATCCTTATTATTTGGTTCAAAACCCATTAAAGCTGCAGTTAATTGACGTTGTTGCCAATCCAGATCATCACGTAATGCCTCTCGAGACAGTGATTCCCAGTGATTATCTGTAGTATGAACAATAATCTGGGTACGAAGCCATGCGATATCCAGAAATTCACCTATGCCAAAATAAATCTCAGCTACTTTTGATATTTTTATATTATTCTCATAAGCAATTTCTATAATATCAGTGGCTGCAAACAATCCACGTGTAACGGTCAACTCATGGGCTAATTTTGGAGGTATTCCCTCATTAATACGTTCTTGATAGTGTTCATCGTATTGAGAGCGACTTACTTCACCAAAAACCGCTGGCATGGATTTTTTTAACTCATCGACACCTTTAGCATATAATTCAATAGCCTGTGTAATACCCATTGCTCTCCTATGGGTTCGCAAAAACCATCTGGTTACTCTTCTTGATAACCTGACATAGAGCATCATCATTTCGATTTGAGACTGTGCACTGATTTTAGTTCCAAGCTCCTCGATTTGCTTCCATATAGTTTCCAGGTTCAAGACGCTTCTCGCAATCATATAGGCTCTAACAATTGCTGAAACCGGAGCACCAGTTTCATCCTGCAATCTATACACATAAGTGAAACCCATTTCATTAACAATGATATTACTTAATCGGGTGGCTATAATTTCCCTTCTTAATGGATGATCCTGCATTTGTTTACTAAAATGCTCTTGCAAGGGTTTAGGAAATGAACCAACAAGGATTTGATTCATATAACTTTCTTCAGGTACTTCAGAAGCTAGAATTTGCTCTTTTAATATGGTCTTGCTGTAACACATCAAAACTGCGATCCCTGGCTGAGTTAACCCTTTCCCCATAAGTTTGTGTTCCATCAATACTTTTTCATCAGGTAAAAACTCTAGAGTTCTGTCAATTTTACCTGCTTTCTCCAATTCATTAATATATCGTCCATGTAATTCAATTGCTCTAAGTGCCTGAGAGGCGGTTAGGCTAATAGCTCGGGTTTGTAAGAAATTATCTCTAAGCACTAATTTGGCAACTTCATCCGTCATATTGCTCAATAATTCATTTCTTTGTTTAGGGGTAAGATCACCCGCAATCACAATATTGTTCAGCAAAATTTTAATATTGACTTCTTTATCTGAACAATTAACTCCTCCGGAATTATCTATAAAATCGGTATAAACTTTACCGCCATGTAAACTGTACTCAACTCGCGCTAATTGGGTTAATCCTAAATTGCCTCCTTCCCCTATCACTTTGCATCGTAACTGATTGGCATTAACACGCGTAGAATCATTTGTTCTGTCACCGACACTGGTATTACTTTCAGTGCTTGACTTCACATAGGTACCGATTCCAGCACTCCAAAGCAGATCCACTTCAGCTTTTAATATGGCTTTAATCAACTCATTAGGTTCAATAGAGGTTTGTTTTATTCCAAACACTTTTTGCATTTCAGGACTAATTTGAATGGATTTTGCACTGCGTGAAAAAACACCACCACCCTTTGAAATAAGTTTTTTGTCATAATCTGTCCAGCTGGATCGTGGAAGATTGAATAATCTTTCTCTTTCTTTAAAGCTTTTCTCCGCATCAGGGTCAGGATCAACAAATATATGAACGTGATTAAAAGCTCCTACGAGCTTAATACGCTTCGATAGCAACATTCCATTCCCAAATACATCCCCAGCCATGTCTCCAATACCGACGACTGTAAAATCTTTATTTTGTATATCTCTGTTCAGTTCATAAAAATGACGTTTAACTGATTCCCAAGCTCCTTTGGCGGTGATCCCCATTTTTTTATGGTCATATCCAACGGATCCGCCTGAAGCAAAGGCATCTCCGAGCCAGAATCCATATTCGAGAGAGATTGAATTGGCAATATCAGAAAATGTTGCAGTCCCTTTGTCTGCAGCAACCACAAGGTAAGGATCGTCTTCATCATAAAAAACAACATTTTGAGGTTTGACAACTTGTCCTTCTTTATAATTATCGGTTATATCCAATAATCCTCTTATAAACAACTTGTAGCAACTAATCCCTTCTTCCATTATTTCTTCACGAGTGGCATTAACTGGTATTTGCTTAGGCACGAAACCACCCTTCGCTCCACTTGGAACGATGACAGAGTTCTTTACTTGTTGGGCTTTCATTAAACCAAGAATCTCAGTCCGAAAATCTTCACGCCTGTCAGACCAGCGCAAACCCCCACGTGCCACCTTACCACAACGTAAATGCACTCCTTCAAATCGAGGGGAGTAGACGAAAATCTCAAACATTGGGTAAGGTTTTGGTACACCAGGAATTAATTTACTGGATAATTTTATAGAGATGTAATTTTTAGGATTACCCTGGTCATCTACTTGATAAAAATTACTACGTATAGTGGCGCCAATTGCATGCACATATTGTCTTATAATTCTATCTTCATCAAGATTTGCTACATTATCCAGATCAGATAAAATTTCAGAAACAAGAGTGACGTACCTATCCTCTCTCTTTTTTGAGTCATGAGGATTGCAACGAATTTCAAATAACTTAATTAATTTTTTTGCAATGGTTACATTATTGTTTAACGCCTTTTCCATATAATCCTGGCTAAATGTAAACCCTATTTGTCGGAAATATTTGGCATAAGTTCGTAATACAGCGACTTCCCTCCAATTTAGTCCTGCAGCTAATACCAATTGATTAAAGCCATCATTTTCTGCATTACCAAACCAAACTCTTGCGAATGCATTTTGAAATAACTCTTTAATTTCATCGAGATTAAATTCGCCGTCTTTATTGTATTGCATGGCAAAATCATTGATCCATGCCACCTTACCGTCTTCAAATTTCAAAACATATGGACGTTCACTAATTGCTCTTAATCCAAGGTTTTCCAGAATAGGCAATACATCAGATAACGGAATAGTAATGTCATGTTGATACACTTTTAACCTAAAACTTTTTTCAGATTCATCAAGAGGTTTATAAAAATTAATTCCAAGAGGATTTTCTGGATTTAACATCTCGATATGTTTGATGTCATAGACAGCAGTTCTGGGAGTAAAAGTATCAGAATAAGAAATAGGGAAAGCATTTTTATAGCGAGAATAAAGAGCGTTGGCCTGCTCTTCACCATATGCCTCATGCAAATGATGTTGCAAATCATCTATCCATGAGCGTCCCACTTCAATTAGTTTATTCTCGATTTCTTTTAAGTCAAAATCAGGTAAGTTCTTGGGGTTAACTCTTACAATAAAGTGGATTCTCGCCAGCACTGATTCGGAAAATTGGGTAGAAAAGGTGATTTCTTCTGCATTAAAGCTTTCTGCCAGAATTTTTTGCATGGCATATCTTAATTCTGTATTAAACCGATCCTTTGGAACATATACCAAACACGAAATAAATCGTTTATAAACATCCACTCTTGCAAATAGACGAATACGTTTTCTATCTTGCATGTAGAAAATACCCATAGCTATCTCGAGCAACTCATCTTCGGTACCCTGAATCAGGTCATCCCTTGGCAGGGTTTCTAATATATTCAGTAATACCTTGCCTGCATGGCTATATGGATTTAAGTTAGAATTTTTCATAATTAATGCAACTTTATGTCGCAAAAATGGGATGTGCTTAGGATTGGTATGATATGCTGCAGAAGTATAAAGCCCTATAATTCGTCTTTCACCAATGACTTCTCCTTTTTTGTTGAAACGCTTAACTCCAATGTAATCCGTATACGCGTCTCTATGAACAGAAGCCAAAGTGTTTGTTTTGGACATTACAAGAATTCGAGGTGATGAAATTAGTCCTTGTGCTTCAGGTCCCATGGCGGTAATGCTTCTTGCACTTGATTTACTCAAACTCTGGCGTAACACACCCAATCCGGTTTCAGGAATCGGCTGCAAAAAGGTTTCTTTTCCTCTTTTAACCAGATCGTAATCACGCAATCCTAAAAATGTAAAATGGTGATCCTCCATCCAATTTAAAAACGCTTTGGTTTCCTCAATTTCGTTCACGTCTATTATTTTGGGAACCGTATCAAGCTCTTTGATTATTTCTCGTACCTTTGTACGCATTTTGTCCCAATCTTCAAAGACAGCCCGATTATCCTCAAGAACACGTTCAAAATTTTTATGCAACTCTGATAAAACGAGAGGATCTGTTTGCCGATCAATTTCTATAAAAATAGGAGCCTCATGCAAAACATCATCACCAATAGCTTTACCATTTCTCGGGAGAATTTCGTAAACTCTATTATGGTTATCTCTTCTAACTTTGATCCCGCCCATATGGATAGTGAGATGTGAAGTCAAACCCATTCTATTAATTACTATGCGAAGAGAATCCACAATAAAAGGCATATCATCACAGATCACTTCCACAACAGTATGTGTTGTTTGCCAGCCATGACGATCATATTCCGGATTATAAATTCTAATTTTAGTTTCATTGGGCGCACGTTCACAAATTAATGACCAAAAATTAACTACTGCCCCATATAGGTCGTCGATATCCCACTCTCTAAGATCCTCAAGAGCTACGGTTCCATAAAATTGTTTGGCAAACTCAGCGCAAAATTCTGTTTGTTCTCCAGTCATAGTACGTTTAATTTTCTCTACAACCGCATCAACTATTACGTCTTTACCTTCTTCAAATTTATAGGACATTAATTCACCCCTTCAGGTTCACATATGCTCTGAAGCATTCATTATTGTTAATTATTGTATACATACTAAAGTATTCGTTGTTGCCCAAGCGGCCAACTCAATGATTGCATTATTATTCATACGAATACAGCCATGTGAGCCAGGTACGCCCAATTGGGTTGTATCCGGTGTGCCGTGAATATAAATATAACGCTGTAAAGTATCGACATCCCCACCCTTATTTCGACCTGGCTCTAATCCATCCAATTGCAAAATTCGAGTGAGTATCCAGTCTCTCTCTGGAAATTGTGCTGCCAATGATTCCGAATAAATTTCTCCGGTCCACTCTCTAGCAACCATAACGCTATTTACTGGCAAATCTAATCCGAGAATGGAATACACTTGATGCCAACCCCTTGGGGTACATTCACTATTAATTTTTTCACCAACACCATTTTTCCCAGATGAAATTGGATAGACTACAACTAAATGATCCTTTTCGAAACAGCTTAACTCCTGTTTTGTAGTGGAAATAAAAATGAATTTACTATCTTGTACCATATCTAAAATCACTAATTGCTATTGTTTTAGTATTTACGAATTCCAATATACCTTCTCTGGATAACTCTCTTCCATATCCCGAACGCTTTATTCCGCCAAATGGTAGCCTTGGATCGGAGGCTACAAATGCGTTAACAAAACAGGTTCCTGCCTCAATTTCATAAGTAGCAATATGCTCCCCTTTATTCAAATCCTGTGTGAACACAGCAGCGCCTAAACCATACTGGCCCATATTGGCCAGAGAAATGGCTTCTCTCTCATCTTTCGCTGAAATTATAACAATAACAGGGCCAAACAGCTCCTCATCAAATGCGGTCATCCCTGGTTTAACATTTGTCAATAATGTAGGTGGGTAAAAGTACCCTTTACTTTGTGGAATTATACCACCAAGCAATAATTTCGCACCTTGTTTAATAGATTTTTGTACTTGGATGTGTAAATTTTCTCGTAAATCTTTCCTGGCCATCGGACCCAAGTTAATATTAGGATCAAGTGGATCACCTATCTTGTACTTAGTAGTGAGACCTTTGATTTTAGATATTAATTTCTTTTCAATTGATTGAACTGTTATGACCCGCTTTGCAGCAATACAGACTTGTCCACTATTATTTAATCTTGAAGTCACAATGCAGTGAGCCGCGAGATCCAAATCAGCATCATCCAGAATCAAATAAGGATCCGAGCCACCTAATTCCAATAATGATTTTTTTAAGTTTTTTCCGGCAGTTGCTGCAACACTTTGCCCTGCTCGTTCACTTCCAGTTAGAGTCACGGCGGTAATAAATTGATTTTCAATTATGTGAGCCGCACCATCATTGTTTACAATTAAATGCTGAAATAATGAAGGAGGGAAGCCGGCATGTTCAAATAACTCCTGAATTTTATTTCCTGTTCCACTTGATATCGGGGCATGTTTTAAAATCGCACCATTACCTGCCATAATTGTGGGGGCTGAAAATCGAAAAACCTGCCAAAAAGGAAAGTTCCACGGCATTATAGCAAACACTATTCCTAAAGGCCTATAACAAACTTTTGCCATTTTCATTTCAGTTTGGATTGTCCTTGGCATTAAATATTGTTCAGCATTTTCAGCATAGTGCTCACAAACCCAAGCACATTTCTCAATCTCGGCTTTGCCGGCAGTAATTGGCTTCCCCATTTCCAAGGCCATTAAATGAGCTAACTCAAATTTTTTATCTTTTAAAATTTGCGCTAAATTAAGCATTAAAGAGCGCCTGACATCAAATTTGGAATTCTTCCAATTTAAGTATGCCTCGTGCCCTGCGGCTATTTTTTTATCTATTGTGGCGAAATCCAGGCATACGTAATTATTTAGTATTTCTTCTGTTGCCGGATTAACTGTTTGAATATCCATTTATTCACCAAATAAAATTAACATGACTTTAGTTTAGACCATATAAGAACAATTTTTACTTTAAAATAATCCACCTAACTTGCGCTTTGCTTTTGAATGTTGATACTATTTTTATATTCTAAGCTAGATTGTCATTAAGAACAGTAATAAAAATCAATATATTAATGAAACTAGAAATGTACATGACAAAAAAATTAGTCGTTCTCATGAAGCTGGGAATCTACTCATGATATGGTACACTGCGCCATCTCGTTTGGGATTTTTTGCGAGAATTACATGTTAGCGCAATACAGTAATTGACATGTACTGAGAGAATTATATTGTTTAAACCTAGGATAAGTAATGAATCCAATAAAGCCCCCTTTTACAATCACTCAGTATCTTGCTGCCTGGTCTGTACATATATTTACAGCTAGCGCTGCCTGTATTGGTGTTTTTAGTTTGTATAAAATTTATCAGCATGATTATATTTTTGCTTTATGGCTTATGGCTATTACTGTGTTTATTGATGCTGTAGATGGTAGTCTTGCTCGATTAGTTCACGTTAAAAGTGTTTTACCTAAAATAGATGGCGCATTATTGGATAATATTGTTGATTATTTAAACTATGTTATTACTCCCTGTTTTTTCCTGTTAGTAAAACCAGGCATGTTACCAATAGATTATGTAGTACCGATAATATCTGCGATTACAATAACATCTGCTTACCAATTCTGCCAGGATGACGCCAAAACACCTGATCATTTTTTCAAAGGGTTTCCTTGTTATTGGAATATCACCGTGTTCTATATGTATATTTTTGAAACTTCTGAGATTATTAATACTATTCTTTTGTCGCTTTTTTGCGTACTGATTTTTGTGCCAGTAAAATATGTTTATCCATCAAGGCTGGATTACCTGACCGAGTCCAGGATCTTGAAAATATTAATGCATTGCTGTTCTGCACTATATGGAATCAGTTCACTTTGTTTGCTTATTAATTATCCTGAAACAAACAATCTATGGGTTAGTTTATCATTAGGTTATGTCAGCATGTATTTATTGTTGAGTTTTTACAGAACTTACTACCCAATGCTCAAAGCCAAAATGGCAGCAAATAATAAAAACTAGAGGTTATGACCATTACCCTCTATTTTTTTGTTACATGATAGACTTTGTCTAATTAATGATTAAAATAGCAACTTAATTTTGTTTTTTGAGGAAATTATGTCATTAATTAATCACCTTACTAAAGTTATGTTAGTAACAGCTTTTGTATCAAATGCAACCATGGCTGCTTCAATTTTTCCACGTGGCTGCGAGGTTACAGGTTTTGGCTATAGCGAAAATTATCTCATTTTAAATGAATCAGGTAATCAAGCTTATTATCTAATTCAAAACCGTTCGGACTCCAAGATTGAACTTGAACGTTTTGACAACTCAGATGCTTTTATGAGTCCTCCTTTGCAAACATCATTAGACTCCATGAATTGGGCTGCATTTGCCTCTGATGTAAAAAATTTAAATTTCAAATGTTACAAACATGTTGAAGACAATACTTCTTTAGTGGATTGCCGTGACGTACTAGAAATCTGCCAATACCCTCGTGTAAAATTCGCACTCAGTAACATGGGTAATTATTGGATTTCTACTAACAAATCACAAAATGAAGTCATTCAGGAATCAGTAGCTAAGGGAATCTATTTAAAATGGTGATCAGTGGATAGAACAAAGTACGATGTTATCTACATAATACTGGGGATTACAGGTGCTTTATTACTTATCTATGGGCATGGTCAGGATGTTCCTCAAGGATATTATATTTTTGGTTCAATAGCACTGCTGGTTACTGCAATTCATTATAACCTGATTTATTTTATAGCTTTGGAGTTAATTCTGGGAGCTGGCCATACCTCCATACTTCTGGGTATGGGGCCATATATTGGGGCAGCATTACCTTCACTATTGTGTCTGCAGCTGCTGGTTTTCTATTTAATATTAGGTAAGGAAAATAGTATCTTTGTATTAATTGGCATTATTGGAATAGCTCTGCTTTCTATAGGTCTTGCCTATAATAATCAAATCATATTTTTTTCTGGAAGTTCAAGTGTGGCAATATATGCTTATTATAGTGCTTATAAGGGACAATATGTTTCTTATATTTGGGGCGTTCTTAATACAGTGTTTGCTTCTTTTGCGCTTTATAAGTTGTTATTTTGAAATTGATTTTTGGGGAATTGAATAATGGCTAGAACTCCATCAAATATGCTTCCGTTAGGCACAGTAGCTCCTCATTTTGAATTAGAAGATGTGACTACCAGAAGTAGCATTAGATTAAGTGAAACACCTCATTATAATGCTACTGTGATTATGTTTATTTGCAATCACTGTCCTTTCGTTAAACATATAAATAATGAACTAACGCGACTTGCAAACGATTATATTCCTAAAGGAATTCGTTTTTTAGCCATTAATTCTAATGACGTAGAAAATTACCCGGATGATTCTCCCGAAAATATGATTCTGTCTGCAAAATTATATCAGTACCCATTCCCCTATCTTTTTGATGAAACTCAAGAAGTTGCCAAAGCATATAACGCGGCCTGTACCCCTGATTTTTTTGTATTTGACTCTCATTTGTCTTTAATGTATCGAGGACAATTGGATGATTCAAGACCGGGTAATAGTGTTCCGGTTACCGGAGAATCGCTCCGTCAAGCTTTAGATTGCATACTAAATAACAAAGCTTTAGATTTTGAACAAAAACCAAGTATTGGATGTAATATTAAATGGAAACCCTAAATAACGTGAGTTTGACATAAAAAAGCGCAATGCCTTTTATGCCGCTAAACGAACGTTATCAGGTAAAAAAGCAACACTTTTTTGTGCGGGATCCAGTCAGAATAAAGCAAGTTCGATAGAGGCAGATTATTTTTTGCTTCTATCGAACTTTGAATGAAACGATGCTTAATATCAGTACTTATTAAATCCATCTATTTGAATAAAACAAATACCGATATTGAGTGCACATAAAGTACTATTTACAACATTGCTTAACAGATGAAGTTACTTGCTCAAGCTCCAAATCTTTTTCTGCCTGTTCAACTGCTTTAGCAGATTCTGAACGTTTTGTTGTAAAGAAGCCACTGCTTATTCCCAATGTCAAGCCGATTACAATTGCGTTAGCAATCACTTTCAACAAATTCTTGAGGTAATCTCCCCAGCCTAAGTCTTTCTCCAGGACTGGTTTTGCTTCATCAATCGCTAATTTACAAGCCGCCTTAAATTTAAGTCCCGCTTCGGCATGTTTAATTTCAGGATTTTTTAAATCAATAGCGTATTGATCACGAGCCTCTTGCAATTGGTTTAAAAGCACTTTAGCTGCTGCATAAGCTTTATCATATTGATGTTGATTGATCTCGCCTATTTTACTTTTAAGGCCATGTAAAGCTATATCAACAGTATCTAAAGCAGCCTGTATTTTTTTATTAAGCAACTCTTCTTCTTTTGTTTTTGGTATAGTTTTATCAATATCCACAACTGTGACAGTTGGTTTTTCCTTGGGACCCAAAATTTGTAAAAATCCTGGCACTTGTTTTACTCTACCGCCTTCAAGTAATAGCGGATTAACTCCACCTAATATAGCTTCAGAATCTTTTTCTCGTTTTCTTGCTGGAGCATTTACCCAATCAATTAAAATTCTTCGGGCTTCGAATACGACAGCAACCACCTGAAATAATTCCATCACTTTACTTGGTTCTATACCAACTCTCTCTCTTGGGCGATTTAGAGCTAGAATAATTTCAGAAGTATTTCGGTCAACAGGCACATCATGACCGACTATTCTTGCCAAAGCGTTTGGATTATCAGAGTTTTCTAATAATACTCCTGTCAATGCTTGCAAATTTCCACCCTGGGTTAATTCCTTGATGTTTCCACCATTAGCCAGCATTAAGGAGGCAACCTGTTCAGGACTAGTAAATGCCATTACCACATGACTGTTTTCATCTACGCCATGCTTATACATTTCAAAGATAAGCCTGGAAATTGCTCCATGCGGGTCATTTAAAAGATCATGAATGTTGTAATGCAGGCTACCCAACTCACCATGTTTGGTTTCGTAAGCAATAGAGAAATAAGTTTTTTCACCAGTCACTAGAGCTTCAGCATTTTTTTCAATCGCTTGTATGAATTGTGCTAGTGGGCCAGCTTCAGTACCACGGATAGCTAATTCTTTCAACAATACACTCATTAAAGCAGTTTGATTTTTTAACGGTATATTTTTTACAACTATTGTTCCTAAATTAACATCACTTTCAGAAACAGTACCGTTTTCAAGAGTAAGAATACCGGCTTTTTGAGCGATTTTTAATATATCGGCCTCTTTTAAACCAGGCAGCATTAATTGTACCATTTGTATCAAAGACATCTTATCTACATTTCTTTGTGCTTGAGCTACTGCAGTCTCAATCACCTTTCTAGCCCGATAAATTTCTATGTATAATTCCCTTTCATGCCGGTTGACCTGTTTAGATAATTCATCCATCTCTTGCGTTTTGAATATACGCTCTTCGTTTGGTAGTTTATTAACGTGAATAGCTAACTCTGTTCTTAAATTTTTGTATTTTCGTAATAAATCATCCATGTCTTTAATGCCAGCATTTATAAATTCATTTGCTGCTTTTTTCACTTCAGGCCATAAAATTGCAACTTGTTTTCGTGCTTCGATATGACGTTTTTCTACTCTTTCAAATTCCTCTTTTATTTTGGCTTCCCTTCTTATTATATCGTTCTCAATAAAAAGAGCTCTTCGCTTCATTTCCTGCCTGTCGTGCGCAGAAATTATGCCCTCGATATTTTTCTTTCTATTCCCTTTAATTTTATTTAATTCACCTATTTGCCCTTCTTTTAGTTCTTTTTGATTTCGATCAAAATAATTGGCCAAATCTTGGTACCTTTTTAATAATCCAAAAACTTCCTTATAATTACTTTCACTTATTACTAAACCTTCTCTTTTTAAGAGCTCGGCAACTTGTCTAAATTCTCGTAAATTTTGAGCGATAGGATTTTGTTCTCTCTTAGCTTTGGACATAACAATGATACCTCAATAATTAAAGTGTGCTAATTATACTCAGAATTCATCATTTTGTCACACATTATTGATTAATTTTTATAAATTAAATTAATATGTTGATCAAGTTAATCAATAAAAGAGCATTATTGTGCGGGTGACCCGCACAATTTAAGGAACAAAATAAATGGATATCATTGAATTTTAAAGAAAACTATTCGGTCTAACTATAAACCAATTATTTGGAAGGTATAATTTCAACTTGAAGATTAGCAATGACATCACTGTGAACATGCACTTCTACTACATAATTGCCAATAGAGTGCAATGGTCCTTCAGGCATAACAATTTCACGCTTGCTGACTTCCATTTGTTTTTCTATCAAAGCATCCTTAATTTCATTAACACCAACGGAACCATATAATTTACCTTCATCACTAGCCATTGCACTAATAACTAAAGTAATGTCATTCAATTTAGCAGCACGTTGTTCTGCATTAGCCAATGATTGTTGAGCCTTTTTCTCCAACTCTGAACGACGCTTTTCAAACAGATCGATATTTTGTTCTGTTGCAAATACGGCTTTATTTTGTGGTATTAAGTAATTACGTCCATATCCTGATTTAACATGTACTTTATCACCTAAATTTCCCAGATTACGTACCTTCTCTAATAAGATTACTTCCATCTTAATAACCCCTTACGTTGATTCTCTCACCCTCTCAGGGAGATATAATCGAAAATTAAATAAACTATCCAATGAGCCAAAGACAATGTAGGCAAATAAGACAAAGAATGGTTTTAGTAATATCAATAGAAATAGTAAAATCACTACTCTGACTTGCCATTTTCTAGCTAATATATAGTAGGCCAAAGAAAACCCGGATAAAAAGAAATACGCAAGAAGTAATGGCAAAGTACTAATAGCAGCCGGAACCTCAAAGTATGACGCGATGGATATGAGAATTAGCATCAAAAATGAAAATCTACCGCTACGAAACTCCAATATTTCTTGTTTAAAACCACCGGGCATAAATAGTTTGGCTTGTATCGACCTGGCAAACATTAATGAGATTACCGCTGAGACAATCACACTCAATATCTGAATGCCCAAAAAAATCTGAGCCAAACTTAAAAAACCAAGTCCGTCTGTGCTATTTTCTATTAGTTGTTTGTAATCCTGAAATTGAGACAATATCACCTTAAATTGGTTAAATTGCCCACTTACAAAGTCAGGAGCCAAAATTTGAATTGACAGAAACACCAGGAATGCCTGAATTAGAAAACTTCCAAATACATTTGACCAGCTCGCTGTTTTGCGTAAAGTTAAAGCAGCAATATAGCAAGGCAAATAAGCAACCATTGTATTAATTAACGCCATTTCCAGAGGCAACAACATTATTAGAGGCACAGAATGGATAATCAATGCAGGTAGCATCACCTCAAATCCAGGTCTTGCACCTTTCCTCAAGGTAATTAAACTCACTAAGGCAACCGATAACCAAGAGGCAAAAGGAACTATTGAAAGAATAACAGCGCAAAAAATGGCATACTGTTTGTTTTCAAGAAGCGCCTTGCTTTGTCTAATTATAAAATTACCTGCAGGATTCATTTTTTATCTATGGCTATCACAATAAGGCAACAAACCAATAAATCTCGCGTGCTTAATTGCCTTGGCTAATTGTCTTTGGAAACGGGTTTGTGTACCAGTTATACGGCTTGGTACAATTTTACCTGTTTCAGTAATGTAATTTTTTAATAAATTGATGTCCTTATAATCAATTTCATTACCACCCTCTGCGCTAAAGCGGCACATTTTTTTTCTACGAAAATAAGCTGACATAAATGCTCTCCTCTTAAGCGGCTTTAGTTTCTTTTTCTTTCTTCATTAACACAGATTCTGTCGTAATCGCTTGCTTTTGGACAGTAATTAAATACCTTAGAATTGCGTCGTTAAATTTAAATGCGTTCTTAATTTCATTAAGTGCATCAAGATTACACTCAATATTCATTAGAATATAATGAGCTTTGTGAACATCATTAATCGAATAAGCTAACTGACGACGACCCAAGTCTTCTTTACGATGTATTTTACCGTTATGTTTGGTAATAATCCCCTCATAGCGCTCAACCATTCCTGGTACTTGCTCGCTTTGGTCAGGGTGTACTAGAAACATAATTTCATAATGTCTCATGGTTTCTCCTTATGGATAAAGCCTTCCAATATTCATATACTAGTAAGGCAAGGTTTTTAAAAACCGCCAATTATAGCCTCTTTATTAAATTCTTACAATCTCAGGACGATTAATATTGAAAAATCGGGGGCTCAAGGAGCACTAATCTTAAAACTAACAACTGTGTTTAGTAATTTATTTTTATATAATTTCACTAATTTTATGAGTTTTAAAAATTAAAACTGATTATAGTTTTTGGTTAATTACTCTAAATGACAGAATGATGTTCTGTTTAACTTATACTCACTCAAGTAATATTCCAAGCTTAAGTCAAAAAATTTTATAAATTTTACAGTAATTTATAGTGACAACTGTTATCAAAGTAAGGTACCGTTCGTGGATAAATGACACCAGTTATTTATTAATATTTGGAATAAATTATTATACAAAGAGGTTTTTTAATGGACATATTAACCCTTAAGTTTGAAGAGCCGCTCATGATTCGTATCTCTAACACCGTTGTTAAAATATTAGCTTTTAAAACACAGGAAAATGGGAATATAAAATTTGGAGTAGAAGCGCCCAGGTCAATTAACGTGCATAGAGAAGAAGTCTTCCAGGCAATTAAACAAAAGGAAACTCTAACTATACTTGAATAATAGCGAATAAATGCAAGTTATACCTTTAAGATGTTTTATCTTATTAGCAGGGACTATTTTGGGTCTATCGCTAATTGCTCTAATTATCAATCATTTTTACTATCAATTCCCGGGAAACAATTATTTTCCACCAAATACATCAATTATAGCCTGCATTATCTTATTAAATTATATCGGCTTGACTTTAGTGTTTGGCAAAAATAATAGACTTACTCGGTCCAACTTAGAATTAATCAATATTTTTGTTGTTATGTCAATCATTGCTTTGGCAACAAACGCTGTTCAGCTAACGCCATTCACTCCAATTGACAAGCAAATTATAAAGCTGGAAGAGCAATTAGGTATTAATATGGTAGCTATTCTGGAATGGACTAGTAAACATCCCTATTTTAAATACTTGTTGTCTATTATCTATGACACCTTAACATATCAAATGAGCATTATACCCTTATGTGTTATAATTTCAGGACGATTTCATATCCTCAAAGACTATTATTTCCTATTACTTTCCACGACATTACTTGGCTTTACTTACTATTATTTTTTCCCAACTACCGCACCTGCCAGTGAAATACATAGTCATTTATTCCTCCCTGAACAAATCGCAACAGGCTTTAAATTTCATCAAATTCATAATCATATTCAACCTACAACCATTGAGGGTGGTTTAATTGCTCTTCCTTCATTTCACTCGATCTGGGCAATTTTATGTGTTTACTTAGTCAAAGATTGGTTTATTCCATGCATGATATTAGCGATAATTAATGTGTTGTTGATGGCTTCATGTGTGCTACTTGGTTGGCATTATCCTATTGATATCTTAGCTGCATTAGCTCTCATTGCTTTATGCTATTATTTTTTGACTTTGATCAAAGTTAAGAATGATAATCTGAAGTAAGCTACGGTAAACCTGTAAAAATCAAAATATATCGGATTAAAATACCCTGACTGTCAGCTTCTTTTTCCTGACGTATTGATAACTCTTACTGCTGTCCCAACGGACACAAGACTATATAAATGATCAATATCCTCAGGAAGCATGCGTATACAACCCGCACTCACTTTTGCACCAATTCCATCGACCCGATTAGAACCATGAATCAAAATAGTCGGCCAGCCCAAACGTAAAACATATTTACCTAAAGGATTATAAGGACCTGGAGGAAACTCACCGGGAATTGGTGCACCAATATTTTCAGCAGCTTTTTGCAATTTTTCTGTTGGTCTCCAGGTAGGATTAACTTCTTTGGATACAATTTTAGTCAATCCCAAAGGGGTTTCCCAGCCTTTTTTACCTATCCCTACCGGATAAGTAATTACGACATTCTCATCCTGAGGAAAATAATATAGGCGATACTCTGCCAAATTAATGACTATACCTTTTTGAGGAACGTTTGGAAGAGTAAAACGTGAAGGAATAATTAACCTTGTATTAGCTGCCAGTGGATATTTTGCATCCACTCCTGGGTTAGCTCTCACCATTTCGTAATAGCCAATATTAAAACGTCTGCCTACTTCATCTATGGTTTCACCAAACTCAGAAAACGCTACCTGAAATTCACCAACAGTATTCCCACTTTCAGGCAATACATAGACCATTGCAAAAGAGTATTTACTCAACAAAAAAATTAGATACAAAATTCTTTTCATGTTTTTGGCTTCAAAATCATCATGACTTTGTTTTGAAATGTTTCCCAAAGGACCTGGGCTGAACGAACCGAAACTCGACCGTGAGTGAGCGGGATACACACCATTTGTACCGCTCCCTTACAGTCTCGGCTCGGATATCTCAGTCTAACAACCACATCCTTTGGAATGAGGTCTATGAGAATTATAAACTGGTATCTACTTTAAAGCGTTCGCCGTATTTAGATTCAAACGTCTTAAATAAGGTTTCCAGTTTATCTTTACCAAAATCATTAGCATAATTCATAGGACCACCACGGAATGGAGCAAAACCTGTTGCAAAGATCATTCCGGCATCTAATAAATCAGAATCCTCAACTACTCCTTCACGCAAACATGCAGCAGCTTCATTGACCATTCGTAAAATTAATCTGTCTGCAATTGTTTTATCAACATGAGCAGGTGCCTTCTTCTTAATTATTTTGCCGTTTTTATATTTATAAAAGCCTTCTCCGGTTTTTCGTCCCAATTTACCGTTTTTAACCAAATCACGTAATTTTTGCGGTATGGTGCCACCAAAATGACTGGTCAGATTTTCAGCTACCGCCAGACAAACATCCATTCCTACTGTATCAGCAAGCTCAACAGGTCCCATAAACATACCAAATTGTAATGCCGCTTCATCGATAGTCTCTGCGCTATATCCTTCATCCAATAATTGCACACATTCCATCAAATAAGGCATGAGTACTCTGTTTATTAAAAACCCGGGACTTGATTTGACTGGTAAAGGCAACTTGCCAATTTGATTTACAAATGAACAAGAATGTTGCTGGACTTTTTTTGCAGTGGATGAACTACTGACTACTTCTACCAAATCCATTTTAGCAACTGGATTAAAGAAATGGATACCCACCAAACGCTCTGGTTGACTCATTACACTGCTAATCTCATCGAGCGGAATGCTGGATGTGTTTGTTGCTATAATAGCCTCTTTCTTGGCATTTTTTTCTACAGTTCTCATTATTTCCTGTTTAACAGCCAAATTCTCGAAAACTGCTTCAATAATGACATCAGCTCGTTTGATTCCATACCCATCAGGGTCAGGTATTAATCTGTCCAGTGCAGCCTGAATCAATCGTGGTTTACGTAATTTCTTTCGATATAAATTATGTGCTCTACCTATCGCAGGAGCAATTTGCTCATAAGATTTATCCTGTAAGGTAACATGAAGACCGCGTAGTGCACACCAGGCAGCAATATCTCCCCCCATAACACCTGCACCGATAACATGTACATGAGTTGCTTTGAAATGACTATCTTTGGCAAACCCTTTTAAGCGCTCGCGTAGCAAAAAAGCTCTTATCAGGTTCTTGGCTGTCTCACCTTGAGATACAAGTTTTTCTATAGAATCTGCTTCTTTTAGATAAGCTCTATCACCAATACCCCCCTCCTTTTCCCACAAATCAATTACTGCATAGGGTGCGGGATAATGTTCTTTACGAACTCGTTTGGCTACATTGTAACGCAATAAATAAGCTATCGGTTTTCTAAATATCGTGCTATTAGTTAAGTTTTCAATGAATGATGGTCTGTGTTTAGGAGGTTTATTTTTGATAAAATAAATAGCAGCTCTTTTTAGTTGACGAACCGGAACAACTTCATCGATCATTCCTAAACTTTTAGCTTTTGTGGAAGGTATTGCGTTACCAGTCAATATTACTTGTGATAACGCTTTAAACCCACCTATTAATTGCGGCAAGCGTACAGTGCCACCCCACCCTGGATGAATACCTAACATCACTTCAGGCAAACCAATACGGGTATCTTTGTCATCAGTAGCAATTCGATAGGTACAAGATAGTGCCAACTCATAACCACCACCCATGCAAAAGCCATCAATCATCGCCACAGTAGGAATAGATAAAGCTTGTAACCGCGCGAATACAGTTTGTCCTTTCTGCAAAAAGCTTACTGCTTGAGAGGAATTCTCAAATTGAGAAAAAGCATTGACATCAGCACCTGCAATAAATCCTTTTTCCTTAAGTGAATAAATGACAAGTCCTATTGCCTTTTTATCATGGGATATTTCATGCAATAAACTGTTCAACTCATCCAATACTTCTTCATTAATGCTATTAACTGCGGCATCTCTTCTATTTAGACCCAGCCAAAGTATAGCCTCATTATCTCGTTGCAAATCCCAATGTTTATAATTATTCATGTCCTTTCACCTCGGTAACTCGTTCAAGATACATAGCGCCTCCCTGGCCTCCTCCTATACAAATTGCAGCTATACCTCGTGACTCATTTCTTTGTTCTAACGATTTGAGAACATGTAATACGATACGAGCACCACTGGCTCCAATCGGATGGCCTAAGGCAATGGCACCTCCGTCTCGATTAAGTCGCTCCAATGATGGAGCCCCTAATGCTCCCTTAAGCCCAAGCTGTGTTTTGCAATATTCATCATCATTCCATGCTGCCAGGCACCCCAAAACTTGTGCTGCAAACGCCTCATTAATTTCCCAACAATCCAAATCCTGAGGTTTCAAATTATGTCTTTCTAATATTGGTGTTACGGCGTGGACCGGCCCCAAACCCATTTGAGATGGATCTAACGCAGCCCATTGCGAATCTACTATGCGACCTAAAACAGGTAAATCGTATTTTTTTACAGCTTCTGCACTAGCCAATAATAATAGACAAGCACCATCAGTTATCTGCGAACTATTCCCTGGAGTAACCATGCCATACTTTCTATCAAAAAAAGGTTTTAGTTTTGATAGTTTCTCAGCTGTAGAATCTACTCTAATACCATCATCCTGAGGATAAATATGCCCCTTGGAATCTATAATTGGAATCACTTCTGACATTCTATTTTCTACATAGGCCTGAGCTATTCTCAAGTGACTTTGATTAGCAAACTCATCCATTTGCTCTCTGGTAATATTAAACCTATAAGCAACCTTCTCGGCTGTTTGCCCCATATTTAATCCAACTATAGGATCTGTAAGCCCTCTGAGTAAAGCAATTACTGGCGCTAAATAAGAAGGTCTAAATTTTGTAATCAAACCTAACTTTTGTCCCACACTTTTAGCCGCAAACCAGCCAGCAAGCCAGGAAGCCATTTTTTCATTAAATAATAAAGGGGCATGACTCATGGCATCTGTGCCACCTGCCAGAACTAAATTACTACGGCCGGTAGCAATCTGAACTGCCGCATTATCCAATGCCTGCATACCTGAAGCGCAATTTCTCATAACCGTAAATGCTGGTACTTTATCACCACACCCCAAACGCAGCGCTACCACCCTGGCAATATTTGCTTCATCTGGGCCTGGCATTGCACTACCAATAATCACTTCATCAAGTACATCTGGAGAAAATGGTTGACGGTTTAGCAAAGCCGTTCCTGCCGCTACAGCTAAATCTGAGCCAGAAAACGGGCCTACTCCTTTTGCTTTAAGAAATGGAGTTCGACTTCCATCGACTACATAAACGTCACGACCATTTAAATTCGACTGGTGTTTCATTAGTCCTCCTTGTTAGGGCCACTCTATGTATGGGGCTATACCTAAATCAATAAACTCAAAGATTATCAGCATTCTTTATATTTTGAAATCTTAAGATGATTTTTTGATGAAATTTAGTTATTAAAATTAACCAAGCGAAAGATAATACATTGATTTTATAAATTATTCATTACTCGATCGCATTCGTTTTTCATTGTAATTAGTCTTTATTGTTTCTCTTAAAGAAATCAACTCATCTTTTTGATTCTTTATATTAATTGTAGCTAATTCATCAAGGATTGCTTCTACTGTTAAAAGATCGCCTTTGTATATCTTCCTCACAATGTCATTGACTTCTTTTATATAATTTTGATGGTTTTTTTTGGTGAATAATGAGCCTGTTTTGCATGATTTTTTGATTGTATAATCTTCTAATAACGAACAGATTTTTATTATTTCCTGATTATGTCTGGGCAAGCCCTGCAATTTTAGAGGTGGCACGAACACCAGATTTATCTTGAAGTTATCTGGTAACTGAGTTTTATTGTGAAATCTCTGACTCCATATTGACCTTTTCAAGAGTCTGTTTAACGATAAGATAAAAGCATCAAACCATTCATCCTTACCTTTGTAAGGCAAAAGATATTGATGCAGACTTGAAATGATGGTTTGCTGGTCATTCACACGGTTTAACAAATCCGTGAATACGTCTACCACATTTTTAAATCTTAGATTTACGACAAAATTCAATTTTATAAGAGCTTGTTTTTCAAGTAGTTTCAGTTCCTCTATTTTAGCAAGATATTCTATCTGTTTTTTAATTTTAAATGGATCCTCAACCTGTTTAAACTGAAGAAATGGGGTAACTTCTGGATGTTGTCTTATACCTTGCAAGTAATCCTTTCTAAACCTTGCCAAATCCTCTTCAACGCGTAATTCTTGCAATATTTTTTCATCAGACAAAATTTCAACAAAATCCGAGCAATAAATAGCCAAGTCATCTGTAACTTTGGCGAAAAGTATCATGATGCCCAAGCAGTATTTAGCAAATTCAGATAGAGAAATGTTTTGATCTTGATGGTCTTTTGAATAGTTATATAGAGTAATAATAAAACCAAAAATAAATTCCGGCTCAAGTTCCTCTTTATCGGAAAATTCCTTTTTGAACAATTTAACCAGATGACCTATAAATGAAATTGCCCTGTCTTTATCAGATGCGCAAATTTTACCAGCCAAATACTCTAACAAACGCTCATACCACATAATAGGTTTTAAATCCTTTTAATTTAATAATGTAATAACACAGTTCCACTTTAAAAAAAATACAATGGCATTTTTATGGGCATTGATGATATTAATTACGCTCAATTTTGAATTTCACTACTTTCTGCAGAGAGAATTATTGACGCCCGTCAAATACCTGTTATACTCCGCTACCATTGATTGGAGAGATGGCCGAGTGGTCGAAGGCGCTCCCCTGCTAAGGGAGTATGGGAGAAATCCCATCGAGGGTTCGAATCCCTCTCTCTCCGCCAATCAACGCGCCCGTAGCTCAGTTGGATAGAGTATCTGGCTACGAACCAGGGGGTCGGAGGTTCGAATCCTTCCGGGCGCGCCATTTTAAATAACTCATAGAACATAAATCTCTTCAGAGCAAAAATGGGGTCTTTCCCAATCACATGTGCACCTTTCCCAAGTTAATTCATATGGAGTATCATCTAAAATGAGTACTTTTTCACAACTTGATGCCTCGGACTCAGAAGGTAATCCATTTACGGAATTACAAACTTCCTTATTGAAAGGATTTGTTGGGTTCGATAGCGATGAACCAATAATTAACGATCACGCGGAGTTTCAAAATATTCCAGAATCCGAAGCCAATCCACTTACGGAACTGCAAATTTCCTTACTGAAAGGATTTGTTGGATTCGATAGCGATGAACCAATAATTAACGATGATATGGGGTTTCAAAATAACCCAGAATCCGAAGCCAATCCACTTACGGAACCGCAAATTTCCTTATTGAGAGGATTTATTGGGTTTGAAAGCAATGAACCAACAATTAATGATTACGATAAATCTACAACCAAATGGCATGAGTACCTAAAGAAAACAAGTTTTTGCAAAATAGCAGAACGCATTAGTAAAGGTGAAAAAGAATTGGCCGACATAAAGGAAGAATTAAAAAGGTGTAATGACCGGTACCGAGATCTAATAGAAAAACAGGATAGAGTAATAGAAATATTTGCAAAGAATAATCGCTATCGTTTTCATGTGCCTAAAGTCCCAGAACAAGGCAATATGACGCTTACAGATTCGATTGAAATCTTGCCACAGAATCGACGTATTTAACCTAGGCATTTTGGCAAATGTTTTCATGTCATCTAGCATATTTAAAAATTGGGGGATCATTTTTTTACGCCAATCTTTATTCATAGCTTTGTGTAAGAGCAACGCATGAATAAGTTTAGCAATTTCTCAACATGTGTAAAATATGCAATAATTATTCTTAATTTAATTATTTGGCGTTTTTATGAGATCTAAAGAAGATTCAGCTATTAGCTTGCCACAAGATTCTGAGGAGAATATCGAGGAATCAACTAAAAAAATATATCTTTTAGATGTCCCAGATTATATTTCTGATACAGCAAAGACTATTGTTGATAATGCTTTTCAAAATTATAATCAAGTTGGTTTTCATATTACCAATAAAAAGCCTCCTTCCTGGTTAGTTACAAAAGAAAAGTGGTTTCTTAAAAAGCGATCCTTTGAGGATAATAAGAGTAAAAATTTTTTTATTGCAGGTTTGCCATTTTGTATTAAAAATAATGGAGAGATATTTGATGAAACTTTTGATTTTACTTATTTAATTACTGATAAGTTGATAAAGTATTCATATCCTTTGTATGTACAAGATCCACAAAGTAAAGTGATGGTCTTTTATTCTCTTTCTGATGCACGTCAATTTGTTCGGGCTAATCGTATTGGTAATCTATATTCTGAAGATGAATGTTTTCAGTCTGCAATTTATGAAGTACAAATATTAGACCAAAACAAAACGTCTTCTCTTAAACAAGGGATAACAACCATTAAAGAATCCATTCCGGATGAAATTAACTTTGAGAGCAATAGCAGCATTATTTACTTAGAAACTTCATTAGATAATTTGAAACCTATTTCAGCGAGACTGTGTATTGATAATTTAAATGGGAATTATGAGCACCATGAAATTTCAATGATTGAGGTTGCACAAAGTACATTAACTATTGATTATAAAAGTTAATTGAATATTTTTTTAATGATATATAACATACTCATTTAAAGTAAATACCGATAATCAAAATCAATTTTCTCTGCAATTAATTTGGCTTTTTTTTGCCGATAAGGTGGATAATAACTTCCTTCGATTCATTTTTTCCTTGTCCTTTCCAGTTTCATCATCAAATGAAGTACCAACCGTTATTGACTGAGTAAGCCAAAGATCTGGTATGGAAAAACTTATAAAACCCTTCCAAGGAGTAAGCTAATCTTGCCTCAATGGCGTGTTATCAATTACCAACTTAAAGAAAAAGAACCATTGACCATGACGAACCAAAGCGAAAAGTCTTTTGATAGGCGTTATCATAGCTTGATGTATTTAAAGCAAATTAAAGGGGTAATTGTCCCCCCCCCCCCCCCCGTGGACTAAAAACTTATCACCCAGCAATGCTTTGCTCATCTCATGATTATTTTGATTGTTTTATACTCAGCAACCGCATATAATTCTGCATATATTTATTACATATTGAGAGAAATTTACGAAAGCCATAAGCTCTTCGTTGAATCAATTTCATCTTTCGATGAAAGCATTCAGTAATGCCATTAGACTTTCTAAAACGCCACATACGTACTATCTTTTCTTTCCATAGACAGAATGTTTTTCCAAGAGCCACAAAGCTTTAAATGGACTATTTTTCATGTCATCCAGCATATTTAAAAATTGGGGGATCATTTTTTTACGCCAATCTTTATTCATGGCTTTGTGTAAGAGCATGTTGCTGGAACTGATATATAGCATTTATAGCCGGATTGTCTTCAAGAAATACATCACGCTTAAGTTTTCGTTGAGGCGTCAATCCATCTGGTCGTGTACGCAGCAAAGCCAATATGCCCCGCTTCCTTTTTATTTGGCTCGATAGTTCGTGGTAGGTCATCATACATTGAAGTTGAAGGAGGCGTATGACATGAAAGCGGTCGGCCACTATTTTTGCATTGGGAAAATGTTTTGACGATGGAACGGTAAGTACTACTTAGATCCATGAAACTACTTTAACTCGTTCCTTCCCTATTAGAGAAGCAAGATAACTGGAAAGGTCTGCTTCGCTCCTTCCTTTAACTAAGATAGATACCTTGGGTAACAAAAACCAGAGTTTCTCGTAACTATTTGATTTCATTTAGCTTAAAAATATGACAGAAGTGAACCAAGGGCTCGAAAAAAATTGATTAACTCAAATTGGGTATATCTACCCATACACAATCTAAAGTTCATTTAATAATAATTTCTTACCATAAAGTTTATTTCTATTTCTTTTTATTCCTGTGGAGTCATCATGAAAGCATATCAGATAAACCATAAAAAAAAGGCGGATCTAGATAGGGAATTTAGCCAAATTCCTTCTGAAACTACTTACCTTATTTTAGATGATGACATAGTCACTGATCAATTTCCCAATTATAATGAATTGGTTGAGTGTTTTTCTACTCTGAGCAATCTAACCAAACTGACTCATCTTCGTTTAACAAATGCAAGGTACCTTGATGAACTAAGTGGAGAAGAGTTAGCTAATATATTCGGTCTTCTCCCACAAAATTTGACTCATCTGGATTTAAGTTTTAATGACTTTAAAAGACTCAGTGGTGAGGAATTAGGCAACGTTTTCGCTAGTCTTCCTAAAAACCTGACTCATCTGGATTTAAATCACACTAAATTTAACCATCTAAATCGTGAGGAATTGTATAGTGCTTTTTCCAAACTACCTCCGAACCTGACTCACCTTAACTTGAAAGTTTGGGGGGAAGATACTCGGGAGCAAACCTTAGAGAAATTCACTAACCTTTTCGCCGCCATTCCAAAATCAGTTGCTCACCTTAGTTTGAGTAACAGTATCTGGCATCCCCTAAGTCTTAAAGAATGGGCTCAATGTTTGCAAGCTATTCCTGAAAACGTAACCTCTATTGATTTGTCAAATATCTACTTAGATAGAATCAATCCTAAATATTTAATAAATCTCGAGTCGTCCTTACCTCATGTTAATACTGTTTATTTAAGTATCGATGAAATTAAATCCATACCCCAAGAGGATCGGGGTAAATTAGGTATGATGTTCTCCAATGCAAAAAATATTGTTTTCCTTAATTCTGCCAATAAAGAAATAGAAGCCCCTGCGTATTATAAAGAACAAATTTTGGCGCATGAACATCCTTTGAAGCAAGAGCGTCAAAAAGAATTGGAACATCAAAAAGAATTGGAACGTCAAAAAAGCCAACAAAGAGAAAGTAAAATAAATAATACCATCAAGAAAATTGATAGTATTATTACAGAGCTTGTTCTCAAAATAGACCGAGTAGATCAACATAAATACAAAAAAGCACATAAGGCTTCTACGACACTTTTAACCAACTTGATAGCTGCTCGTAATGTTTATGAGGATAATCTAAGACTAAGAGCTAATAACATTCCTCATGAAGAAGCTAAAAACCAATTCAAATTCGCTTGTAAAAAAGCAATAAATGATGCCAAACCAGTTTTAGAAAAAGATTTAGGTTGGAGTGACTACCTGAAGAACCTACTAAAAAGCTTGGTTAACGCAGTGATTACCTTTGCTACGCTTGGTTCACGCCAGGGCATCTTCTCATATGCACGTCCAGAGTCTGTAAAAGCCGTGGAAAAAGCTGCAGAAGATTTAGAGGTTAATAAAAAAAATACCCTTTACTAGTAGCGTCCTGTTTGTCTATGAATGGCGACTGAGAATACAAACAATGTGGCCGATAAACGGAAACTAGTTATGCGATCTTATATATATTTTGGATATTGAGCTGTGCTAACAGCTCAAACAACAAAATTTGATTCGAGTCTAAGCCTCTATCTGAAGAAATATGCCTTAGAGGCTAATGAAAAAGAAGTGCAAAAGCAGGAACAAGATAAAGTGCAAAAAGCTCAAGATAAAAATTCTTCAAAACAATCTGTATCAACAGATTTTCCTTGTGAATGAAATCAAGTTTATCTGCATCTTTGGCTATACTTAATAATAGGAGCGAGTAAGAAGCACAGGCAATAGACTAATGGATGAAAATGTTTTAGAAAATTTTATGAGGCAATCTCATCTTATCAATGATTTGTGTGAACCATTGTTATTGAAATATGGAGTGAATTTTTTCAGGTACATGGAAATTGACGAAAGTGGCGATTTCATTGGTTTAATCAATAATCTCAAATATTACGAATATGCCGCTTCTCAAATGCAAAAAAATGACCTCTTTCTTTCCGCCCCGTTATGGTCGATAAAGCAATATCCTCAAAGTGGGACCTACTTGTCTTATCTGCGTGACTCAAATGGACCTGAAATTTTACAGGAAGTTGCTAGAAAATTTGGAATTGGCAATTTTTTTACGATAGTTAACAAGGAAGTGACTAAGGAAGGGATTTTAATTAAGATTTTCGTTTATGGAACAGACATTAATAATATAAATATTAACCAATATTACTTAAGAGATCTCAAATTATTTCAGGAGTTCAGTCAGTATTTCAATAAACGTATGCTGCGTTTATTAAGTACTATGGACAAGGCTTCACCGAGTCGGCATTTGACTGCTGATATTAATCAAGCGGTTTATAATTTTGATTGGGATAAAGAGACTTTAGAGACAATAAACGTCAAGGATAAAATAATAAAAATTAAACACGAAATAAGGACATTGAATTTGACGAAAAGAGAGCAGCAGATTATTGGTGAATACATGAAAGGATTAAATCATAGAGAGACAGCAGGCAAATTATTCATCTCGAAAAAAACTGTTGAAAGACATTTTGAGAATATTAGAGCCAAGTTAAATTGTAGCACCAAAGATGAAATAGTATCTAAATTAATGGACAAAGGGTATTTTTATATAGAAGAATCATAGCATGCTGCCTAACCACGTGGAATAAGTAGCTATTGACTCCGGAGTCCTCCCGGAGGATTTGTAAACCGATTAGATATGATGTTCGAAATTAATTTTTACAGTCAAAGACAGCCCTTGTCAGTATTTCCTGGATCAATTGATCGTAATTACCCATGATCGATTCCCTGTCCCTCTATATTAACCGGTAATTCCGATAAGACTTACTATTTTATAGGACCGTTTCTGCCCATTTTAGTTTTTCAAAAAGCAACAGGCAGTTATTAATAAGCCATAGCCACCAAGGGGTGGGGAGAGAATCTCTCTCAAGTAAAAGTATATAAATGATTGTCGCATTTAAAGTTAGAATGCTCCTCCAGAATTCCTCGTAACTATTTGATTTTATTTAACTTACAAATATGACAGAAGTGATTAAGGCTTCGAAAAAATATTGGTTAACTCAAATTGCGTATATCTACCCATACACAATCTAAAGTTTATTTAATAATAATTTCTTACCATAAAGTTTATTTATTTCATAAAATTTTAGGAGATATTGAATGTTAAGCCAAGAAGAAATCCGTGAAACCTTAAGACAACAAATGGCGCAAAATAATGAATCAGGAAATTCAGTAGATTTTTCATTTTCAGATGCTGAACTTGATGCAATTGCGACAAAAAAATTAATGTCTAAAATCAAACTTGGTGATCCATATAGAAAAGAACGCAAGACTGAGAGATTGGTTGCTGCCTTAAAAAATGACGTGGTGAAAGCTAATCTGCATAATAATTCATTTTTTTCTCATCCCGATTTTAAGCTTCTGTATTTAACAGCTAAACAGCAACGCATCAATACGATCCGTAATACCGATGAAGGTCGATTTACTACTCAGCACGGGAATTTACTTAATGGCAGGTACATCTACATCATCAAGGATAATTTTGAAATTGTTGCGAAACCATATGATGAAAAAACCCATCATTCTTATCTTGCAAATGGTAAGAAGGTTAGAGGGGCAGGATTTATGGTTTTTGAGAATGGGAATTTGAAAATCATTGATAATGATAGCGGTCATTATAAACCCAAACTCCATGAAATGATGGCGTTTCTATACTACCTTAATGAAAAGGTCGATTATAGAATATTATTTAAAGATTACAGTAACATAGCTAAACATTATATTTCTAACTATTGTTTATCTGAATTAGTGGCCTCCTATAAAAATAATAAAGAAAATTTACTAGAATTGGAGACAAGATCCGAGCGAGAAGAATGTCTCAATCTAAAATGCGTCAATTATCAGAATATAGATGAGCGTTTTGAGCAAATCGTCGAAATTGAAAAAATGCTAAGAATAAATTTGAATTACCGCCTGTTAACCATACCAAAACCAGCTTGTCCTTATACTACGGTTTCAGCACGGAATTTACGAGGTGTCTAAGTATTGAATAAATAACTAATAGCTCGAATGAAAAGCTATACTAAGGCTGTAATGGATTTAGAAAATGTCAAAGCAAAACTCTCAGCCCAGGTTTATCATCAAGAATCAAGAAATCAAGAGCTCTCCTTAAGGAACTCTTGAATATTTTTTACTGTTAATTTCCCCTTGGCGATAAGTGCTTCTCTTGTATTAAATCCAATGTGTGGTGTAGCAATAAGATTAGGCGCATCAAGAAGACCGTAATTGATTGGTAATGGTGGTTCACTATCAAATACATCTAACGCAGCACCCGCAATCAAGCGTTGCTCTAGTGCCTGCTTTAAATCGTCACTAATCACAATGGGTCCTCTGGCACAATTAATCAAATAAGCCGTTTTTTTCATTTTTGACAAAAGTCTTAAACTGACCATCCCTCTTGTTTCATTGCTAAGTGGTACATGCAGAGTCACAAAATCAGATTGTGAAAATACATTTTCTAATGTTAATTGAGATTTTCTATCATACACTAATGTTTGCATTTGAAACGCTTTGGCAAGTCTTGCAACCTCCAAACCGATCGCCCCAAACCCTACAATACCTAAGACTTTATTTTTCAATTCAACTCCGGTATTGCTTGCGGCTTGTTGCCTTATGTTCCGATTATTATCAGGAATATTACGTGCAAGAGAAATCATAAGTCCAAACACCAACTCAGCGACGGCTGTATTGGCATAGCCCCCTGCATTTTTTACAGGAATTTGCCTTTTTTCCTTTGCATTCATATCAATATGATCGATTCCTGAAAATGCTACAGCAATAAATTTTAATTTCCCCGCCGAATCGATGACATCAGCAGATAGATGTCGATTTGTTAACGCAATTATTTCAACATCTTTTATAAATTCACTTAATTGCTCATCATTCCAGTTGCGGCTATCACATTCCAGAATCTTATGAGCCGATAATTCAGACCTAATTTCTTCAATGGGGATGCCTATTGGTTCAATAACGGCTATTTTCATGTTTAATCCTTTAAACTTGTATCCTAATGAAATAGATAATTACTATATGTAATAAGTAACAAATAAGTATATAAATAATTATCAATAAATAAAAAACAGCATGGCGTTTATAAATTATAGAAAAATCAGAGCTCATGATTTGTAGATTTTTTAGAAATTTTCTCATATTTCATATCCATTTATCCCACGCCTCTATACCTTCCTTAATAGAATCTTATTTTTGTAATAAATCTGGATAAATTCCACAAAAGAATTTATTTTCTTCAATCATAGGTGTTTATTTTATAACTATAATCAAAAGGATTTTTATGAATCATCGCAAACTATCCAATGGTGAATTAAAACCGCTTTCTGATCTTATCAATGTACTAGGATTTACACCCTTTTTTAAGGGTGAGTTTACTTTAGAGGGTAAAGATCCACTTTTGAGATCCCCCCATCGATTAGGTGAGGCAGTGAGTTATGTGTTAGGGCTAGATGCTATTGCAGCAGCTGCTGTATGGAAATATCGTACAAATCAGGACAATGATATTCATATAAAAATGGAAGATGCCATTCACTATTTACATCCGACACATTTTATCTGGCAAAATGGTTATAAATTAGAGTTGGGTGCTGAAACTGTACCAACCAATGGCTTATTTAAATGCAAAGATAATCAATTTGTCATGATTGAGTCTGGCCCCCCTTACCGAAAACTTGAACAAGGTTATTTAAATTTTTTTAATTGCGGTAACAATCGTGAAGCGATTGCAGACGTGATTTTAAATTGGAATTCTTTTGAATTACAAGAAAAGTTATCAGAACTTGGTTTGCCTTGTTGTATTGCAAATACTCAAGAAGAATGGCTTAACCATCCACAAGGAAAAATCCTTGCAGTAACTCCAGTTATCGAAATAGAGAAAATCAAGAATGGAGAACCTTATGGTTTAAGCCCGAGAGCTCAATCACCTCTGGAAAACATTAATGTGTTAGATTTTACGCATGTTCTGGCAGGACCTAGAAGTACTTATTCACTAGCGGAATTTGGCGCGAATGTTCTGCATGTTTCTTCACCTTATCATCGTGATACTTTAGTACAGGATTTTGCAGTAAATGCAGGAAAAACAAATGCCTATCTCGACTTAAATACTACTAGAGATGCCAATAAAATGCGTGAATTATTATTAGAAACAGATGTGTTTGCCAATTCCTATCGTCCGTCTGTTGTTGAGGCGTTTCAACTCAGTGCAGAGGATATTGCAAAAGAGTCAACAAGAGGTATTATTTACCTGTCAATTAATACTTACGGGCATAAAGGACCATGGCGAAATAGACCAGGGTTTGATCAGCTTGGCCAAGTAACCACTGGATTCGCAATGAAAGAAGGAGGAACTGTCGGCCCAAAATTTTCTCCCGTATTTTATTTAACCGACTTGATCACTGCTTATCTAGCAGTGGCCGGAGTAATGTCTGCCCTTTTGAAACGTGCAATAGATGGTGGTAGTTACCATGTTAAAGTGTCATTATCTCGTAGTGCAATGTGGGTTCAAGATTTAGGTTATATTCAGCCGGAGAAGTTTATGCAGGCCCCTGAGCAAGATGATTATCCAGTAAATTTGCTTACAGAAGAGAGTCCTTACGGAAAAATTACCCGTCTTGCCCCTCCCACCAAGTTCACTTCTATGCCTTCTATTCAGATGAAACCAGTTGTGCCTTTCGGTTCTCAATATCCAGCTTGGTAGATTTTGAACATTATGTAAAACCAATGTGGTTGGATAATGACATTTTATTGTCTGTTTGTAGGAAGGTTCCATTCCTTCACTTAGCCTGAACCAAAATTAAACCCATGACCACTTTTGGTTTCCTGAGGAAGCTCGTTCAAAATCTTTTTAGCGTTAATGTTTAAAGATTTGAAGAGCATACTACTCCGTTTTTCCCCGAGTATCACTTCGTTATTTGTCGTTATTATCACTTTTGGCTTATTTGTAGTAGCACCTTCTAGTGATCCAGCAAAAATTTGAGCGCTCTGGTAATCTGGAAATTTTAATTTAATAACATATTGTTTTGGATTCTTTAAATCCTCTGTGATAACAGCTGATTCAATTTTATTTGCACCAGTTAATGTCAGATTTTTTAACATTAATAAACCTTGTGAAGGAGGAGAAAAAAATCCGAAAGGAGGTGGTGTATGTAATAAAGTTGCTTTTTTAGAATGTTCTTCCCATAAATACGCTATAACAGGATCATTAAAAGTAATCATAGTCGGAGAAATCTGGCAACCAGGAATAGTACCATATGGAAAACAGGATGAAAAATTTGTTATCTGATTTTTATAATTTTGTGGATTAAGTGGAAATTGAGTTTTTTGTTGTTGTAATAATTCATACCAACGTTTCTTCAACGCATGATCATTAAGAACAATGATATCTTGCCCGGTTTGTGAAGAGGAAGTAATTCCTAAACCTTGAATAGATCCTTGTGTTGTTATATTCATGCAGCGTTTAAAAGTATCTAACCATAGCTGTGTGTAATTCCTGTCTATAGGAATTTGTACTGGTTGTAGCACTTTTTTGAGAATATTTATTTTTCGATCTACAGCAGCAAGATGTTCCACACCATTGCTTTTTTGTAAAAACTCACTATGCAAAGCCGCTAATTCGTGACCAATTAGCCCATGTACCAAATGTTTAATAGAAAAAATAGTACAGCTGCCTTCTTCCTGAAGATAACCTAGTTGATTTGCCACTGTAGATGTGTAAATTTTCTTTGGATCAACGGCATCTCTTGTAAAATAATTCAGTGGATAAGGATAGTGTTTTCCGCTTAAGAGTACTTTTATGTTATTTAGTCTAGTCCATTCCTTTGCTTCTGGTGTACCTGGAGTAGATGATGATTCACCATTTTGGCCTACTTGTGGTTGTCTATAAAAGAGCAATTGCCGCTCAGAAGAAATTAATTCTCGTAAAGTAAATTCCATTTCAGCTTGATACTTCCTAGGGTCAGTAAATGGATTTGTAGTACTTGGTACTAATTGATTGGAACTATTAAGAACAAAAGGATCTAATTTGGTAATATAAGTACCCCTACAGGTTTTGGAATGAAAATCGGGATCATGACATCCTGCACCCAAATTACTCTCTACTTTATAATATTCATAATGATGGGGAACTTGAGTAGGATCTGTTATTTGTTGTCCATTAGCCAAAACCCCAACTTTAATGATTCTGAACATGGCGGAATGATGAAACATGCCCCCAGCCTGAAATACAATCTCATCAGTTTCAGAGCGACCATAGTTATCAGGTAGAAAACGCAACATTTGATAATATTTATTTTTTCCTAATGGTACTTTGGGATGTCCATGTAAAATATTTGTCGTGTTCTCATTAATTAGAGTAAATAGGTTCGTTTGAATATTGGTAGGCAGGCTTGAAATTAGAGGCCAACCATTTTGAGTTGAGACTGTTTTTGAGGTTATAAGAGGGAAATAAATGCCACGCGTAAGATAATTGATGAAATTAGAATCCGTTTTTAAGCTTTGCTTTAAATTACCTTGATCATCGTAGGCAGCTAACATGTTAGAAGCGTAAATTAAACTATTATATTCCTGTTGAGTAAGGTTATCTTTATTTGTCTCTGCAAAAACTTGTAACGATAAAGCATAGGCACTACTTGCTTCGTATTCCGCATTATTAATACTATTATCATTGCTGTAATCTAAAGATAGTTTTTGCGCTTTATCGAGACGATCGTTCAATTTATGTTTTTGTATATAATCTTTTAATTTTTCTAAATGATCCAGCTGTTCCTGAAGAGCTATTACATCACTTCGTTTATAAATATTAGTGTTTTGATCATTATAATACATATCTCTCAATTGACTTAAAAATCCAGGGGGCATTTCTACGGTATATACATTGTTAATTACATCAAAACTCTCGCGCGGATAGTAGTTTGCAAATTTTTTCATAAATTCTTGCTTGGCTTGGAGAGTTTGAAATGTTAAATGAATATTTGGTAATTTCCTCTCATTGTATTGAGCAGTTGAATTGATGCCTAATCGCGAAAAGTATTGATCCCTGTTTTGTTGAAACATAAAAGCAGTAGGGAGATAACGAGAAGTTCTAGCAAATTCTTGATCAAGATATTGACATAATCGATTATAACTGTCTTTTGAAAAAGCTATACCTTGCACAGGCACATTGACGTAATATCCACCATAAGACTGTGCAAGAGAATCAAGTTGAACAGCGCCGCCAAAAGATGGTAATACTGTTATTGGAACAATTTTACCCTCTGTTATTGTTGATATCCCTAATTGCTTAATACACCATTCTTTAAAAAACATAATGAACTGGGACCTATCGAAATTTGTTATACAATTATAGCAAATTGTATAACATTATTTCTACGTGTCAAATTTTTAACTTATCAGGAATATTGAGAATCAAGAAAGATTTTCTAATGTATTAACTCATTGCTTACCTGAAATAGAATTTTTTATACCCAATAATGATCAACAAACTCAGTAAGATAAATGGGGTTATAAATAACATCATTAATGGCCATAAATTAGAACCAGCATACAAAGCATATAGTGTATATAGAAGTAAAGGCACACTAAATATTAATGGGAAGCAAGCCAATTTCCTCCATGATCCAGTCCATTTAAAAAGAAGTACAATCTGTAAAAACCAATATAAAGGAATCGACAGAAAAAGTAATTGAACAAAAAAAGCTTCTCTGGAGGAGATTGGTGCCTGATGTTGTCCGACACTGGATTGCTGTTGTCGATTGAGTTTTTCTACCCATGGAGCAATAGGATGATTACGTCTACCCCTATCTCCTTGCCAGCCAGCTGATAGTAACATTGATTTGGTTTGTAATTGCTGCCAATTGGCATCATAGACTGTAACAGTTATTGAATCAATTTCTGTGGCTTTATCATAGGCGACCCAAGCAATAGCTTCTCCTTCTCCTGCAGGATAGGCTTGTGATGGGTTGAATCTTACTCTTTCTATAAGCTTTTGCCCCAGATATTTTCCAATGGCCTGGAAACGCAAAGGTTGGTCACTTTTATATCGTATAAGCACATACAGAGCCTCATCTTGATTTAAGACAGCAGGAGATTTAGGACTGGTTTCGATCAGTTCAACACCCAGTGCTACAGAGAGTGTTGAATAGGATGCTAATACGCTGAATAAAAGAAGTGACCTAAAAAGTCGAACTGGCATCATGAGAGTTTCCTTGAATAAGATAATCATCACAAACAATTACGACAGAAAACAAAAGCACCCAGTTTATTAACGAGTGATATTTTAATATATGTTATTTTATATCTGATTAATAGCAAACCAGTTCACGTAATACTACTGTCGCATAGGAGCCTGCAGGCAAAATAAACGACAGTTCAGTAGTATTGTTTCTTATGTCGTACTCAAACTGTTCAGTATGAAGGATATTAGCACGCCATGCCTCTTCCAAACCATTCTTCTCCAATCCCTCTATCCAGTGAGCCCACTCATCATAGATTGTATTCATTATTTCCAATGCCCTGCCCTTTACAAAATTTTTACCTTTGCCAGGTAAAGGGCTTGCGGGAGAAATATCTTTCTCACTTATTCGTTTTAATAATTGCTCATCCATGTCTTTATCATTGACGAAAATGCTGTTTGATCCGCTAAGTTGCATAACATCACCCGACAAGGGTAAATTCCATGATAAATCCCTTACTCGCTTGGATAAAATTAAATTATAAAGCCACGACCGAGCTGCCGAAAAATAAATTCCTTTTAAAAATCGATCCTTTACTTTTCGTCCTTGTGTAAACATTTCCTCTGCTTTCATCAAATTAGCACACTCACGACCAAAACGCTGCTCACCAAAATAATTCGGAACACCTTTTAATTTAATTTGTTCAATGCGGCGAATCAGCTCTTCTTCATTAGAGACATCTCTTAAGGTGATTATAAAGTGATTTCCTGATAAGAAACCTGGTTTCAACTTTTTATTGTGACGCGTGTTTTCAAGTACCCTCCACCCTGGCGCTGCGAGTGTTCCAACACTCTCAATTACTTCTCCAGGGGCATGAATGCTAAACCATTGGGTAGTTAATGCCTGCCTGTCTTTTAATCCTGCGTAGCTTATGAGTTTTATAGGTTTATTAACCAATTTTGCCAAAGATTTAACAACTTCTTCCGTAGTTAATCCTCTTTTTTCAATTTTGAGAACTATATGTTCTCCCTCTCCACTAAATTGCCCATCAAACAATTCATTAACTTTAAAATCTTCAGGAAGTAATTTAAAACTTGCTGTAGAATTTGGAATACCATATGCGCGTTCCCAATCTAATGAGTACATCAAAGATCTCCTTCTAGTAAAACAAGGGTTTTGGAGTAAAACATATAAATTCTTGATTACCGACTATCGCATCAAGAAATAAGCCATTTTGGGTAGAGCTGGTATATAATAGTGGTAATACGGCTCCGTAAATGGAATACTTATCATTTATATCCCTATAATTTGATATGGTAACTATAAATCATTATGATGAAAAGTTACCTAAAAAGATTGTTTTAATTATTTTGTTGATTAAAATTTAATCTTTTAACCCTCTAATGAAAACCCGATTTAGTACGTTAGGCTAAAATTATTTTGTTTTCAGGAAGTATATGATTGTTAATAGCTCATTTAAGCCAGTGTGGTGGTTAAGCAATAAGCATGCGCAAACCCTATATCCCACATTAGTAAAAAAACGTTTAAAACCGCCGATCGATTTTCATGAACGACTAGAGTTACCTGATGGTGACTTTATCGATCTTGCCTGGTGTATCAATGGCTTAAATAAAAATGCACCTTTAGTGATATTACTTCATGGTTTAGGTGGAGGAGTTAATTCCATTTATGTCAGTGGTTTGTTGCGGGCTTTTGCCAATGCAGGATTTCGTGGTGTTTTAATGCATTTTCGTGGTGCCAGTGAAGAACCCAATCGCATTTTACGCGCCTATCATTCTGGTGATACAGCTGACTTTGCCTATTTTCTTGAGATTTTAGCCAAACGTGAACCATTTACAAAAAAAGCAACTGTCGGCATTTCGCTGGGTGGAAATGTTCTACTTAAATGGTTGGGTGAAACAGGTGCGTCTCTGTGGATAGATGCTGCTATTGCTGTTTCCGTGCCATTTCAATTAAATTCAGTAGCTAACAAGATGAGTCAGGGCTTTTCTCGTCTATATCAAGCTTATTTATTAAAGCGATTACGCTATACCTTTTTGAAAAAATTAGATCACATAAACGACTCTCCTTTTTCAAAAAACGACTTACTTTCTTTAAAAACCCTCTGGGAATTTGATGAACAAATCACAGCACCAATCAATGGTTTTCAAAGTGCTAAAGAATACTATCAAAAATCAAGCTCCAGGCAATATCTTAAAAACATTGCCATACCCACTTTGATTATTCATGCGCAAGACGACCCATTCATGACGCCCGATGTTATTCCATCCTCCAAAGAGCTTTCTTCTCAAATCACTTTAGAATTAAGCCAATATGGCGGACATGTTGGTTTTATTGCTGGAACAGGGATAAGTCAAAGTCAACCGTTATATTGGCTCGAACAACGTATTCCAGAATTTTTGAAGAATTATTTGCTTTGAATTTTTACTCGAAACATCAAATTAAGATGCTAATTTTCCGCATAAAATTGTTAATATACAGGCCACTCTTTCTAGGGATAACATTTTGGATTGAGTAGCTTAAAGTAATTGTGCGCGTTATAGGGGTTCTAGGCGTAAACCGTCCAAATTTCCGGACAAATATCGTTCACTTATATTTGCTTACAAATCGCTATCTCGCAAACTCAATAGATTGATGTAACTTTTTCTGTAATTCTGCTTTGGGTGGTAACGTTGTAATATGGGGTATTTTAAGAATACCCGCGAAATTGTCTCCTTAAAGTCAATAGGATGATTTTTTATAGTGTGAGAGAATCTTCAAAATAATTTTCGTTAGGCTCAATAAGAGAAGATGAGTCATTTCGCACTAAAAAGTCCTCATATTCGTACAAGAAATCCCTACTCATATTATCACCAGTAATAATCGTTACAGTATTGACGAGGCTTCCTTCCAAACCAATTGGTGGATTAGCTATGCGATTTCGCGTTAAATCATCGCTTATTCTGCTTTTAAAGAAAGTGTGTAGAGTTGAAAATAGGAATTTTTTGACTGGCATATCCTCATAAAATATTTCAAGTGTATCTTTAACTTGCTGATCAGAAATCCACGCTGATTTAGGAAGTACAAATGGAATAGGATCAAATTTTTTATAATCTTCTGAGTTTTTATCAATTTTTAATTGTGAAGTAGACTTAAATAAGTCAGTTACAGAACATTCATAAAATCCACCCCATTGAGAATAAATAACTCGATACTCATCATTTTCTTTATATATTCCTACGACCACTGCAGCGTGTTCAAATCGTCCATTTAATAAGCTAGGCGATCCATTATTTTGTATCTCTTCTCTTCTTGGAATAACATCAAAAAAGACAATTACAGGACATAGATTCTTAAGTGAGTCTCTAATTAAGTTTATATATATGATTTCCTCATAAATTCTAAAAGAATTTACTTCGAAGCGATTATATTCAAAAACCTTTTTTACTTGCTCTGTTCCATACACCTCTCCAACTTTTGAATCAATTAATTCTTTAGCCCGTTGCCTTAAAGAATAATTAAAAGTTTGGCGCTCTTTATGCAAAGGCAAAGGCTCCATCGAATTAAATTTGCTTACATATAAATAGTTCTGTATTGCAATTCCAGCAACCAATTTACAAGTCTGCCCTTTTTGATTAAAAGGAATAAACTTATCTAAAAATATAAGTTCTATATCTCTATCGTGTAAATCATTTATAAATAAATTGATATCAATTATTTTACCCAATTTTATTTCCTCTCTAGTTTTTGAAACTCATTGTATCTACAGTTTTGCCATTTCAGAAGTAAGCATGGGATCACTATAAATCACAAAACAGTGATTCATTGAGTCACAAGAGGCCTTAATGCTATTTCCTGGGTTAACAGATGAAGTGATCACACCATTTTCGCATTGGATTTTAAACTCACCGCCCTCACCAACAGCAGGATACAACTTCAACATAAATGTATTACCTGAAAGATAAGTGGCATCAGCCATGACTAAATGAGTGCATCCATTGTAAGCTTCACAATGATCTACATTTTTTATTGTATAAATACCTTGCCAGTGTCCGGGTAATTTGCTGCATAAGTCATTAGCTCCTTCATCAGAGTACGCCGAAGCCGCAGCAAAAGCCATTGTGAGCCCTGAAATTAATAAGTTTATTTTGTTGTTCATCATTCTATCCTTAGAAATTACTGTGCGAAGAAGTATATAACACAAAGTGCATAAAAAAACAGATATTCTTTATTTATCAAATATAAATGCGCCGACGTTTTAACCATTTGTAAAGCGTTGAAGGTGAGCACTCAATCAACTTAGCAATAGCACGCTTGTTAATACCTTTTTTTAGGTAATTTGTTATTTCATCGCGAAAAGCATCTAATTTAAGTAAATCAGATTCACCCTTTGGTCGACCCAGTTTTACTCCATCATTTTTTCTCTTTGCTAAAGCTTCTTTAGTACGAGAAGATATAAACTCACGCTCAATTTGTGCAGCTAACCCAAGAATGGTGGCCGTAATAGTTGACTGCATCGAACCATCCAATACCATATTGTTTTTAGCGATATGCACTGAGACTCCTTTTTGTGCTGCCACTTCCATTATTTCTAATACTTGTAGCGTCGATCGACCGAGCCTAGAAATTTCTGATGCAACAATGACATCGCCTTTTTCTGCTTTCTCTAAAATGCTCCCTATAGCACGCTCTCGCCATGAGGATTTACCACTAACCGTATCTTCAATAAAAGTTAACGCATTAATGCCTCGATGATTGCAATAATCCAAAACACCTAATTTTTGATTTTTAGCATCTTGATGGTCAGTGGAAACACGTAAATAGGCAAAATTCGTCATATTTTTCAGCTTATTTTGATAAAACCCAAAACACAATTTAATTGGACAATATATGTATTATTTAAATATAAAATAATATACACTTATAGTCTTCATAAAACCATCGTTTTTTGTGGACAAAAACAACTAAAATGTTTTCCGAAACAAAACAAAATAAACGGATTCGCGTTTTAAAGGACGAAGAATACCAACAAATTTATGGTCTTCCAACGTTTAGTCGAGAAGAGCAAGAATGGTTTTTTGAACTAACCCAACAAGAACAATATGTTTTAGATACAAAAGCAACCATCGAAACTAAAATTGATGCTGTTTTGCAGCTGGGCTATTTTAAAGCAAAGCAAAATTTTTTCTCCTGGTCATTTAATGAAGTTCATTTTGACTTTGAGTACATCCGAGAAAGATATTTTGAAGGCGTTATCACAACCAAAGCTACAATCGGACGAAAAGCCAAATACAATAATCAACAGTGGGTATTATCCTTGTTTGGTTATTCATTATTTAGCAAGGAAAAGCACAATAAATTTTTATTGGAGAAAACAGCCAATTTGGCACGATTGTCTGCTGATCCTCTCTTTATCTTTCAAGAAATTTTAACGTGGTTTGAAGAAAATAAAATTGTCCTTTCTGGTTACACAACACTACAAGAGATGATCTCCAATGCAATATATGCAGAACAAAAACGAATTAGCACTATCATTAAGGCTCGGATAACCGATATGGAAGTATCGTCACTGTTCCAATTACTTGAGCAGAAAGAGGAACATTTTAAAATAACATTGTTAAAAAAAGAACCTAAGAATTTCAAGCCAAAAGCTATTTATCAAGAAATTGATAACGTTATTGCTTATCTTCCGTTGTATAAAATCGCTCAGCGTGTACTGCCATTTTTAGAAATTCCGAAGAAAAGCATGGCTTACTATGCTTCACTTGTTGAACATTATACTGTTCAAGGATTAAATCGAACCAACCAATTACAGATCTGTTTGTGGCTATTATGCTTTATAAATTACCGTTATCAGCGTATATGCGATAATTTGGTTACTATGTTTCTTTATGTTTTTAATCAATATGATAAATCCATTAAAGAAAGCACTCAGGATCTGCTATTAGCAGAAGCATTAGAGGAATCAGAACAAAAAGCAGTCGTCGCTAAATTAATGCGCTTTTATATTGATAAAGACATTGATAGAACACAGCCATTCAGCAGCATTATCGAAAAAGCTTATTCAATAATCGACCCAGAACTTATAGAACAGGTGGCTAATCGATATGAAAATCATAAATTCAATGAAAAATTTACATGGCAAAGTATTGATAACTTGGCACGAACCTATAACCCCTTACTACGTTCGTTGCTCAGAGTTTTGCCTTTTACTAGTAATAAGCACCGTTCATTGCAGCAAGCACTTGATTTTATTAAAACCACCCTTTCTGATGATCTTTCATTAACCCAAGCACCCTATAAAAATTTTCCAAAACAAATTATAACGGCCAGTATAAAAAAATATATTCTTGATGAAACACAGAAGAATATCTGTGTTGGTCGTTATGAATATTATTGTTATTCAAAAGTCGCTTGCTATTTAGAAAATAAATCGCTCTTTATCAATGACAGTACAAAGTATCGCTCGTTAGAGTCAGAACTACTTCCAAATTGGTCAGAAGAAAAAAAAGCTGTACTCAAAAAGTTAAGCAACCGTCGGTTAGATCAATCAGTTGAGCAATTTATTGAAGAAAAGGCTAAGCCACTGGATAAAAAAATTATTGAAGTTAATGAAGCAATTCAGAATGGCGAAAACTCCGATATTAAAATTAAAACGGCCAAGGATGGTTCTATTATTTGGACCTTGCCTTATACGAAGAAGGATATTGAGCTTAAAAACCCCTTATATGAAAAGATCCCCACGGTTAGCATTAGCCAAATACTCCATTTTGTTAATCAGCATACTCATTTTATTCAACAATTCACGCACATTAAACCTCATAAAGCAAAAAGCCAACTTGATGAATTATGCATTTTTGCGAATCTTATCGGCAAGGGAACGAATTTAGGTTCTGCTAAAATGGCGGAATTATGCGATCTGCCACAAAACGAATTAGCTGTCTCTGATCACAATTATATAAGATTGGCAACATTGCGTAATGCCAATGATGTAATTAGTAATGCAATTGCAGCTTTGCCTATATTTCGTCACTGGAATTTTTCAGCTGATTTGTTACATGCTAGTCTTGATGGGCAAAAATTTATTACCGAACTTGAGTCCTTACTTGCTAGATATTCACCCAAATATTTTGGGCTAATGAAAGGCGTTGTGGCTTATACACTGCTAGCCAACCATATCCCACTGAATGTTAAGATTATTGGTGCTAATGAACATGAAAGCTGTCATTTGTTTGATCTGATCTACAACAATACCTCCGATGTTCAACCTGATATTTTCTCAACCGATACAGAAGGGAGTAATCAACTCAACTTTCTATTACTTTACCTTATTAATAAAGTATTTGCCCCGCGCTATCGTTCCTTATCAACAAAAACTGAATCGATCATTTCTTTTTCTGATCCTAATAAATTTAAAGACTATCTGATTAAACCATCCAGTCAGCTTAACAGTAATAGGCTAAGCAAACAGGAAAACAATATTCAGCATATTTTAGCTTCATTACTCGTTGGAGAAACAAATCAAAGCAATATCATTAGTAAGTTGAGTTGTAATGCGTTTAGCAATCAAACCAAACTTGCATTATGGGATATGAATGCAGTTTTAATGAGTGATTATCTTTTAGATTACATTAGCGATGTAGTGGTACACCGATCCGTGCAAGGTGCATTAAATCGAGGCGAAGCCTATCATCAATTACGCCGCCATATTTCCTTGATTCATGGTAAAAGTTTTCGAGGAACAAGCGATAGAGAAATTTCTGTTTGGAATGAATGCGCTCGCTTATTGGCAAATGCAACAATCTATTACAATGCAAGTATCCTTACAAAGCTAATGGATTATCACGAAGAACAAGGAGATTTGCCACAATCAAATTTGATCAAGCAGTTTTCTCCGGTTGCATGGACTCATATTAATTTCTATGGTCGTTATGATCTATTAATAAAAGATATTTCAATTGATCTTGATAAGATCATCAAACAGTTATCAGTAAAAACAACTGAAATAGATTGTTTCCATTTTTTAAATAAAAAATCAGAGGTTCAACTCTATGCCGAACTATAAAGAGATTAAAAAACTCTATTGTATCAATGGAGTAAATGTATGCCTCATTTAATCATTATTGCAGGTCCTAATGGGGCTGGGAAATCAACTGCAGCACCTGCCTTATTAAAAGATGCATTGCATGTTAATAATTTTGTAAATGCGGATGTCATAGCTCAAGGGCTTTGTGCCTATCAACCTGAAAGAGCAGCTATTCAAGCAGGTCGTATTATGCTAGAACGCATTCATACGCTTGCAAATGAAAAAGTAAATTTTGCATTTGAAACAACACTAGCAAGTCGAACCTTTGCAACCTGGATACCCAAACTACAAAAGCAAGGCTATCAGTTCCATTTAATTTTTTTATGGTTGCAAAATGCTGACCTTGCTGTTTTTAGGGTTAAAGAACGCATTAAAGCAGGTGGGCACTCAGTTCCAGAAGAAACCATTCGAAGACGTTATGCATCAGGATTAAAAAATTTCTTCAATTTGTATAGTCCACTAGCAGAATCGTGGCAGCTCTATGACAATTCAAATACCAATAACCTTTCTCTTATTGCTTCAAAAATTAAGCATCATAGTCTAATTATTAAAGATAAAGAGATATGGAAAAACCTTTCGGAGATTTTCTAATGAAACAAGATGAGCATTTGAATGACAACATCACCAAAATTCTTAATGATCCAGAAAAAGTAACAAAAATCATCCAATCCGGGATAAACGATGCATTGTTAAAACATAAGCAGGCAGGGAATCAAGTATGTGAATGGCGCGATAATAAAGTTGTTTGGATACCCCCAGAGAAAATTGTAATTAACGAGTAGACTGAACCAAGGAGACAATTTCGCGGGTATTCTTAAAATACCCCAGGTTGGCATCTAAATTGCGTTCGGATTTGTGGGATTACTTGCTGCAAAAAGCACAGGACTAGCAACTAATTCGAGCATTTTTGCAGCAAAAAATCACGCAAAGATAAATGCAAGATAGGCGATCATACCCGTAAATTCAATATTGACGAGGCACTAGGTTCAATATGCACCAAGTATAATTTTTAAGTAGATAGCGGAGTCAAGATGTTAAATATAGATAAAATACAGCAACAAATCGATGAAGATCAAAATGCAAATAGGATTTTGGCAAGAAGGTTCCTAGATCGAGCTACGGCCTACCTTTTGACAAAATCTGATCCTATATACATACAACAAATATTTAATGAGTTAAATATAGATAACTTTGAGCCACGGGATGAAAATTTTAAAGATTTTACGACCAAGATACGCAGGGAACCAATCGATTTAACATCACTGATTGAAGGTTTTAAAATAGGGATCCTAAACAACGTTCTGCTTTGCGAGTTATTAGCTTTTATAGAAAAAGAGGAGCTGGTTTCAGATGTAGAGTTAGAGCAGAGTGCTAACCAGCTGCAAATAGGGTTAAATTTTTTATGTTTGTTTGAAGCGTTCTCTGTAACTATGTCCAATAGCCCTACGCTAACTGAAGATATCTATAGTTTCCTTGTAAATCAAAGAAATGTTTCATACCCTGGTAATCCCATAAATAACTTATTATTTGGATTCCGTTGGGATAGAGCTACTATTTTCAAAAACTTAAAGGCAATTTCTCTTGAGCCCGGAATAATTGCAGGGGCATTTGTTCGTTCTCTAGAAGGTAATCTGAATGACAATGTTGAAGAGAAGGCCAAAAAATTTATTGAAAAACATGGGCTAATGCTGTGGAATGCTAGAATTCAACCCTATTCGCTCGGCGAAGTACGTGATGTATCTGTTAAAAATGTCTCTATCAATATTTTAGAAGTGATATGGGAAGATATTTTCCGAGATAATAGGAATCCTAATACTTGCGCAGGAGCAGTTTTAATCGCCATGCTTGAGTACCTCCGTCCGCACAATAACACCACGATTAAGGATCTGATTTTACGAGAAGGAGGCTCTCTCATCAATGATAATCAATATGACTTACTTCCTGACTTAACTGTTAATTCACAAAATAAGGTTGTCAGCGAATTTCAGCTAAGTAAAGAATGGGTCGATTTGTATAGTAGCTGGAATTTACGCTTTTTAACTCAGCTCTTTGATGGTAAATATCTCCCCTTAAAATTACTTACTCCATCAATACTGAATGCTATTCCGAACGAATATATGGAATCTCGTGTCTTCGTCCTATTTCTTATAGGTAATTTTTTTCATAAAAATGAAGTACACATATTTGATGACACTGAAACTAAGATTGAAAACTTAGAAAAAATATTCAGCAAGTGGTCAGAAATAAACGATGCCTATGCTAACGAGTTATTACAAAAATGTTGTCCTAAGTTAGGAAAAACATCCGAAGACATTTTAAATGATATTTTTGGTAATACCGAAAACTGGAACTTCACAAAGCATTTAATTAATTTTGCACGAAACTTTGATAACTTTCGTATTTTGCCAGAACTTGAGTCTCTTGATGAGCAATCTCAATTGAATGAAGAAAACGATATCGTTTCTTGTAACATTCTTTGAGAGGGTATCCGGAAAGGGTGATGTGGTTTAACCTAAATTAGACGCAATTAGTCTTGTTATTGAGCAATGATCCTAAATTCGGTAGTTGAATTGTAGCGAGAACGTTTAATGTGCTGAATCTTAAAGCTTTTTTGGTAATTTTTTATTTCACCATATGGATGATACGTCTTCAATAAAAAATTACCAAAAAAGCTTTAAGATTCAGTGCAGTAGACCTCCTTATAACGTACTAATATTAATAGAAAATAAAAACTATTTTGGGTCTTGACAAGAATTAAATAACGATGCTTAATTTGCGAAAAAATCCAAGTAACTAATTATTTGAAAATAATTGATTTTTTATGTCTGAGGCCACTCATTCAATTTCAAATACCATTACTCTCGTTTTGAATTAAGGAATTTATTAATGAGTCTATTAAGTAGAAGACTTGTATCATCATCCATGTTTTTGGTTGCTGCTGGATTCTCTATGGTATCGATTTATGGTTTATTTTCAGGCCAAGATTTAACAACTTACGATTATATTTCTGGAATATTTTCAACGGTGAGTAACTTATTGTGGATGGGTGCCAGCTCCTATGATATTTATTTAACCTGTACTTTAAAACAGGAAGAACATCTCCGTAATGAATACATTGTAGATGATAACAATCAAATAGATGATATTGAAAAACAACTAAAAAACAGAAACGAATCTTTGCCAGGATATAAACCTATAATTAAGAAAATGAAAGTAGTAACCCCTTCGATAAAAAGGCGACATAGCAGTGATAATATCATAGCGATGAATGAGACCAATGAAGCAGAATTGCACATTGAATTTAAGCATCAAGATAAAAAGCAATCAGTGCGGATACCAGGAATCTTCTATGAAAAAAGAAGAAACAGTCATAAAAATTCAGACGAGTCTTATGAGAATCATTCTGAAATAACTTATAGTTGAGCGGTATTAAATATGATTATTGGACTAAAAATAAAACAGTAAGAGTATCCAAAAGACGATTTTGATAAAGCAATAGAGATAATCATCAGAAAATTCCATTTTCTCAATCTCGGTTTAATATTTTGCAAATCGTAAAGGCTTATAGTTCTTCTTCCACGATTTTCCGAACATCTTCCTCCTGGGGCTCGGGGAGTAATGGAACGGCCAACCGACTTAAGGATTCTCCGGATCTCTCAATGGCCCAGTACAAATATTCGTGCGAGCTACACTAGCTCATAAACGTATTTTGTAAAACTCACTAATCTCTCTTCTGTACTGTAATTAAACAGACTTCCTGAGGAAAAAAATAGATATCTTCAGCTCGAAGTGATTCAAGCCAATTTCGAGACTTATCTGATACATACCAAAGCTTTAACGGAGTAGAAGAAAACAAACATTGAGCCAGATAGTATTCCAAAAAATGTTTAGGAACTGCGTGATTAAACCGTATTGTCTCAATCGCGTAACTAATTGACAATTCATCCAGTGCCATTTGTATATCTGAGGCAAATACTAAAGGCTGATAATTTTGCGGCATAACATATTTATAATACATCTCTTGCGCTAGATAATAGGAAGAAACAGGAGAGGCTTGATAAATAATGAGTTTTGAATTGTTATCATTAAGCATTTGCACCAGGATTTCAAGAACAACTGGAATGGAACTGTTATCTAAACAATAGCAAGAGTGTATAGCCCATATAATATCGTATCTATTTTCTTTAAGTGGAAGAGCATCCAAATCTTCTGCTTTCGCCTTTATCAGTGTAGGAGCCCTAAAGGGATCTGTTAGAGATTTCTTTATTTCTTCCAAACTATATGGTGATGGATCCATACCATGGTAATCAATTGAAATTCCAGGGTCTAGATGACTGGCAAGCATTCTTGGAAATTGACCTGTCCCACATCCTATATCCAATAGTTTTATGGGTTTTTTATAAGAATTGAATAATAGTTTAAAATCAAACAAATGAATCAGTTCTTCATAGTCGATACTGGCAATCTGAAACCAAATTTCCTTTTTAAAAACATCTTGTCTATAAAATCCCAAAGATCTATCCAGATTGTCCATTGAAATTTTATTGAATAAGAAGTGATAAATAAAAAATAGCTCATGGAATGTTAATTTTCAATTATTAAACCTGTCGATGCTTTTCAAGCCAGATTTCAATCATGTGATAATCTGCTGTTACAACGAACCTATTTAAAAACGTAGAGGTCAATAGTCCTCCCAATAAGACTTGAGCCAAGAGCCGCTGTTGCTGCTGTCATTAAAACAGGTACCAAACGGTCAAGAGTACCTTGAATAATCGCCCGAACAGTATTATTTTTCATAAATTACTGCATCTTCTAATTTCATAGTTTTAATCCTCGTAATCGAAGCGCATTAACAATTACTGAAACTGAAGAAAGCGCCATAGCAATTGCAGCGATGATTGGACTTAATAGTAAGCCTGTGAATGGATACAAGATTCCCGCAGCCAAAGGGACACCCAGGATGTTATAAATAAAAGCGAAGAAGAGATTCTGGCGTATATTATTCATGGTCCCTTCTGATAAACGACGAGCCTTGACAATACCACGCAAGTCCCCATGCAATAAAGTAATACCAGCACTCTCAATAGCCACATCTGTCCCAGTCCCCATGGCAATACCAATATCAGCTCGCGCCAGTGCCGGAGCATCATTCACCCCATCTCCTGCCATTGCAACAGTGAATCCTTTCTCTTTTAATTCACTGATAATGCGGCTTTTATCCTCCGGCATGATTTCTGCCACCACCTTTTTTATGCCAAGTGTCTCTGCCACAGCTTCCGCCGTTTTTTTACTATCGCCTGTCAGCATATAAATTTCAATGCCACTTTGTTGAAGTATTTGGATGGTTTCAGGGGTTGTTGATTTAATTGGATCTTCCACTACCAAAAGGGCTACCGTTTTAGCATCAATAGACATAAACATCACAGAGGCACCTTTGGCACGGAGCTCATCTGCTTTTGTAAAAAGAGAAGCATTATCGTTCCCATGCTCTTGCATTAATTTGATATTACCAATGGCAACACGATGACCATTTACTTTACCAACTACTCCTTTCCCAGTTGGGGCGTCAAAATCTTGAACTGGTTCAAGAGCCAACTGTTTTTCCTTTGCAGCACTCACGATGGCTTTGGCAAGCGGATGTTCGCTTTGATGTTCAAGCGATGCCGCTAGCGCTAATGCCTCTTCCTCATTTAAGCCTTGATCAGTTACAATCTGCGTCAATTTGGGGTGCCCTTCAGTGAGTGTTCCTGTTTTATCAACCACAAGCGTGTTCACCTTTTCCATTCGCTCAAGCGCCTCAGCATTTTTAATCAACACACCACTCTGAGCTCCTTTACCTACGCCTACCATAATAGACATCGGAGTTGCCAAGCCTAAGGCACAAGGACAAGCAATGATTAATACAGATACAGCAGCAATCAAGCCATAGCCAAGTGCTGGCTGTGGCCCCAACAATCCCCATAAAATAAAAGAAAACACTGCAATTAAAATCACAGCAGGAACAAACCATCCAGATACAGTATCTGCTAACCGTTGAATAGGTGCTCGGCTTCGTTGAGCATCACTCACCATCTGAACAATGCGAGAAAGCATAGTATCACTACCAACATGACGTGCTTTCATAACAAAACTACCAGTCTGGTTAATCGTCGCACCAATAACTTTAGCACCTGCTTCTTTAGTAACTGGAATAGGTTCCCCTGTCACCATGGATTCATCTACAAAACTTCGGCCTTCTTGTACCTCACCATCTACCGGTATTTTTTCACCAGGGCGAACGCGCAATAAATCACCGACATTAATTTTATCCAGAGATACTTCTTCTTCACTCCCATCTTCTTTTATACGATGCGCACTGTCAGGAGCTAATTTCAATAAAGCACGGATGGCACTGCCGGTCTGCTCTCTTGCTTTTAATTCCAGCACTTGTCCTAATAAGACAAGGGTAGTAATGACGGCTGCCGCCTCAAAATACACAGCAACTACTCCTTCTTGACTTCGAAAAGCCATTGGGAATACCCCGGGCAGAAGTACTGCCACCATACTATAAACCCATGCCACCCCAATACCCATAGCTATTAGAGTAAACATATTCAATTGATGTGTTTTAAGAGTTTGCCAGCCACGTTGAAAAAATGGCCAGCCACACCATAACACCACCGGAGTAGCAAATAGCAGTTGAATCCAGTTAGAAATACTGGCAGAGATAAAGTGTTTCAATAAATGCCCTCCCATCTCTAATACCACGACGGGTAATGTAAGAAGCACTGCTATACAAAATCGACGTTTCATATCCAGATATTCAGGATTTAATGCGTCTTCAATTGTCACTTTTTCAGGTTCCAGTGACATCCCACACAGTGGGCAAACCCCTGGGTTATCTTGACGAATTTCAGGATGCATTGGGCAAGTATAGACAATCGCACCGTCCATTGTTGATCCTACAACATGAGATTTGTGCTCTTTCTGTTCATGATGACTACAGGTATGTCCTTTATCAGAATGTTTATGTCCTTGATGATGGTCATGTATCATTTTTCACCTATTCCTTATTTTTTGTTTATAACCACTCGTCCTTAACAACTTTTGCCCTTCTAATACTAATAAAGGGAGCATACCTAAAACTATCCAAAGGAGACATTGTGCAAGCGAAACCTGAGTAACGCCAAACAACGCTCTCAATGCTGGAATATTATGGATCACTATTTGTAATATGAAACTAATGCTTACAATAAAAAATAGACGCAGATTAGAAAATAACCCCATTTGCCAAATAGTTTTTGTTTGGCTTCGTGCTCCAAAAGATCGTAGGAGTTCAGCCGTCACTAACACTGAAAACGCAGCATCTTGAGCCTGAGTTAAATCATTATCAATTAAATATTCATAAGCAAAAACACCGAGTGTTACAGCAGCTGTTAAGCTACCAATAAATATCACTCGCTTAAAAAACAAAATATTCATCAGAGATTTTTGTGTAGCTCTGGGTGGACGATTCAAAACTTCAGGATCCGCCTTATCAGTTGCGAGAGCGATAGCCGGCAAACCATCTGTTACCAGGTTAATCCATAATAACTGTATGGGTAATAAAGGTAATGGCCAGTCGATTAAAAGAGCAATAAAAACGACCAATAGTTCTCCACTATTTCCCGCCAATAAATAAGAAAGTGTTTTGGCAATGTTGTCATAAATGGTACGACCCTCTTCTATACCAGCAACAATAGAAGTAAAATTATTGTCCATAACAATGATATCAGACGCTTCTTTAGTCACTGAGGTACCCGTTTTCCCCATTGCGATACCCACAGAAGCCTCTTTTAAAGCAGGGGCATCATTGACTCCATCTCCTGTCATTGCTACCACAACTTGTTGTCTTTTCCATGCCCGAACAATTTTTAATTTATGCTCAGCTGTTACTCGAGCATAGACTGTAATATCTTTAACACAATTATCAAACTCTTCCTCTGGCATTTTCTCAAGCTCATTACCAGTAATTAAACGCCCCCCCACATCTAAAATACCTAGCTCATTGGCAATGGCTCTTGCAGTATCAGGATGGTCACCTGTGATCATAATCGGTTTAATGCCAGCTTTTTTGCAGCGACTGACCGATTCCTTTGCAGTAGAATGTGGTGGGTCTTGTAGACCAATTAGGCCTAGGAAAATGAAATTATTTTCAATTTTTTCGTCATCTTGATCTAACAGAGCATGCTCTAATTGACGCTGACCAAATGCCAAAATACGTAATGCTTCGCTGGCCATTAATTCACAAGATTGCTTCATGTATGCTTTGTCGCTCAGTGTTAATTTTTTAATGCCTTCTTTCGTCAAAATATGAGAGCATCGCTCCAAAATAGTTTCCGGAGCCCCTTTTACAAAGGCTATAAGTTCATTTTCTTGTTGGCATATTACTGTCATGCGCTTACGTTCGGAATTAAATGGTAACTCTTTAATTCTTGGAAGCGATACTTGGTATTCACTTCTACATACATCCCGCTTTTCTGCTGCTACCAAAAGTGCAATTTCAGTTGGGTCTCCCACCATGGTTGCTTGCTTTCCTTGCCAACTAATCTCAGCATTATTGCAGACAACCATGACTCGCAGGATGGCTTGTAACAATTTGTCTTCAGAAGGACTCAACTCGTGTTGACCTTGAATTAAAAATCCTCCATTTAGGTGATAACCTTCTCCGAGAATACTATAAGTGTCACTCGCAGTAACGAGTTTTCGGGCCGTCATTTCACCCACAGTTAGCGTTCCTGTTTTATCAGTGCAAATGACTTGTAAACTGCCCAGTGTTTCTACTGCCGATAATCGTCTAACAAGCACTGCACGCCGCACCATACGCTGCACACCCAGTGCTAAAGCTACTGTAACTACGGCAGGCAGACCTTCAGGAATTGCAGCAACTGCCAGGCTCACAGAACTCATAAATAATTTAATAAGAGGGATATTACGTAAGAGACCCAAGCAAAAAATGGAAATGATAATGAAAAAACAAAACCACAATAAACGAGAGCCCACCTGATTTAATTTTTTCTGTAAAGGTGTTTCATCACTGGATGCTTCACTAAGCATCTTGGCAATACGGCCCATCTCAGTTTTCATCCCTGTGGCCACAACAATTGCTCTGCCTGTGCCATCGGCAACAGAAGTCCCCATAAACACCATATTTTTACGTTCAGCTAAAGGAGTATTCTTTGTGCAAACATTAAGATCTTTAGTAACCGGTATTGACTCTCCTGTCAGTGATGCTTCATTGACTTTGAGTGCCGACTGTTCCAAAAGACCTGCATCGGCTGCAATGAAGTCACCATTTTCAAAAACCAGGATATCACCAGGCACAACATCAGAAGCAGTAATCCTCTTCGTATATCCATCGCGCAAGACAGTCGCTTTGGGAGCAGCCATTTTCTGCAATGCATGAATGGCGCGTTCAGCTCGGTATTCCAATACAAAACCAATGATGGCATTTAAAATGACGATTGCAAAAATAGCGATAGCATCAACTGTTTCACCAAGTAACATGGAAACAATAACTGCGACCAAGAGCACCCATGTGACCAAACTACTAAATTGTTGAAGGAAAATAATAAGGGCAGATGTTTTTTTCTGTTTGGTAATTAAGTTAGGGCCAGTTTCTTTCAATCTTGATTCTGCTTCTTTTTCAGTCAGCCCCAAAATCAAATCCGTTTTAAAGTATAAAGCAATTTCCTTGGGTGTTTTTTTAAACCATTCTTCTCCCATGGCATTTATCCTTTGCTTTCGCTCATCCATTATTTTGTGAGCTTAATTCCACCAAAAGTTTTAGCGGCAAAATAAAATATATAATAAAGCCTAAAAACGTTGGTATTAACGCCCCCATCACAACGACAAGGAAATAACTACAATATAGACAATTTAACAATACTAAGTAAAGTAAATAGATTTAATAGATTACTTTCAATTATAATTATCCAAAAACAGATCAATAGCATTTTACTAAATTCCGAATTGTTTTGGAGATCTCTGTATTGTGAAAAAATTTGCCATTATTATAATTAACTTACTATTACTCAATTCATACTATTGCAATGTTTTTGCTGGAAATTCACATCATCACACGATGAAAAGCACAACATTTTCTTCTTTGCAATCAGTGAATCCCCCTACCATGCAACTGTCAATTCAAAAGATAATTGATAAAAAGGATAAGAAACTCGTCTTCATCAAGTTAACTGAAATAAAAAATAATAGACCAGTTACCTTAAGCGATCTTGTTGAAGCGCATACGCAAAAAATTCACTTACTGATTATTGATGATACTTTCAGGGACTACAGTCACGTCCATCCAATTGAAACAGCAACACCTGGTATCTACCAATTTGAATGGCAACCTATCTTCAAGAATGCCGCCTATCGGGCATGGGCTGATCTATTACCTGCTAATACAAAAACTCAGGAATATATAATTGCCGATTTTTCACCTCAAAAGAAAATAAAAAGAAAGGAAAATCACATTGATCATCGAACATCATTTGTAAGCACAGTTAATGGCTATCAATTCAAACTGTCCTTTGATAAATTGCCATTACAAGCAGGTAAGCCAGTTATGGGTAAAATTGATATTACTGATACCGAAGGAAACCCTATCCATACGTTGGAACCTGTTATGGGTGCCTATGCACATATCGTTGGTTTCAATGATGATTTTAAAACCGTTACTCACATTCATCCTATGGGGAAAGAACCTCAAAATGAAACTGAACGAGGAGGACCAGAGTTACAATTTCATATTGAACCTAATAAAGGGGGATTTATCAAAATGTTTGCTCAAGTGCAAATCAATGGAAAATCACTCTTTGCTCCTTTCGCAATTACTGTAAAGGATTGAAGTTAACGCCCAGTTAGCAGAGTATAATAGATGTTTCTATTTTTGAATTCCTGTGTTCGCTGCATTTATGTGCAGCTACTCTATAAGTGCGCTTGTTCTGTCATCCGTCCATTTTGCTTTCAGGACAATACATTGATTGAATTCTTCGACGTTTCATACCCGGTTTGTGCTCATCATATGGTAGCCAACTCCATTGTGGAGGTTCACAGTTCTTGTAAATGAAAAGCTGATTTAAATGATCAATTAATTGACTTTTGTTGCTTATTTCTGGCATTACTTGAATTGTAAATTCTGTTAGCGTCTTCTGACAGATTAAATAATCTTCAAAGCTCACCCCACTGCTTGCCATACGTTGTCGAATGACATCCGCAAAAATTGGAACCACCTCTTGTCCTTTTTTCCCATAACATACATCACCTAAACGTCCTTCAATATTCCTCAACTCCGTAAAAACATTATTTGATTTTTTAACCACTAAAACATCATCAAGCCTATAGCGAACAATTGGCTGAGTATACCTATACAAATCTGTAATAATCGGCACAAATCGGTCTTCATCCAGCCATTCCTTTTCAATAATAAGAAATTCGTCATTCATCAATAGGCGATTGGTTTTCCGTTCACTAATGGCCAAGAAACCTTCAGTGCATTGATATATTTGTGAGACTGTACAGTCAAAAACCTTTTCCAGAAACTCTTTTTCCTCCTGTTCTAGCACCTCAGCCACTGAAAATATTTTTTTTGGATTGATTTTCAGACGCTCTCTATGAAATGCAAGTATTAAAAGTACGCTGGCGGGTGCCGAGATAATACTAGGTTGGATAGTATTTAATCTCTGGATATGAGAATCAAAATCAGCTAAAAGATCAAAAAAATAGAACTGTATTGTTTTGCTTTTATTTAAAGTGGTATACAACTGGTTATTCGCTCTCAGAAAAAAAGCAATTCGCTCTTTCGAGAGCAAACCATTCGGCATGGCTTTGGCAAGGATTATTCCCGCCCAAGCATCTCTTTCCTTTGCACTAACTAAAAACAAACCCCTATTACCTGAAGTTCCTGAGGATAACCCAACAGCAATATCATTTATCATTGGAGAAAAATCTCGTGTATTTTCGGCTTGCAGAGCCACCTCTAATGCCTCATTTTTTTTGATATTGACCGTATTAATATCATCAAAATGTTCCATCATGATTTTTTTATTGATAATTGGCCAGCGTTCCAGAGGAGTATTTAGATAATCTCTATAGAATACCGATTGACTTAAACTATTTTTTACTAGTTTATTGAATTGTTTTTTTTGATGAACCTTTAATTTCTCTGGAGTATTGATAACTCTACCAAGATAAAGTGCATTGAAATAATGAAATAGAATATGCACTAACATTCAGGATTCCCAATTCTCGAACGCAGTTGCTGGCAGTGTGAAGGAATAATATCTATGGCTTTATTTCTTTGATATAATTCATGCAATTTTTGGATTGTATTTACATAGGCAGTCTTGTCGTGGTGAATCAAATACGTCAACTGACTCGGATAAATTAATTCTTTAAAAGTTTCTTGATGCCAACAACTGTCGGCAATTAAGAACGTGTCGTTAGGCGCTTTAAAATACAAACCAATTTGTCCTTTAGCATGCCCAGGTAAAGGAATAGCAATTAATGAGTCATCACCAAATACATCAAACCCTTTAGAGAAAGGCAAAAGATGCTCACCAAGTTTGATTTCATTCTCCATCAGGAATAGCCGTTCATAAAAATCTTTAGGTAATAATCCTGGTAAAAAACCATTAAATAATGCTCTCAAACCATTTTTATGTCGGATATCGTCTATCGCTTCAGGATGACATATAAATTGAGCATTAGGAAAATCGCGCAATCCACCAATATGATCAGCATGAAAATGTGAAATCACAATATAATTGATATCTTCTGGCTTGATATGAATTTCTAATAGTTGATCTTTTAAAGATTTTGCCAATGTCATAGGAGTTAAGCGACGGTACAAGGATGCGGGGAATTTTTGTGTCAAACTTGTAAATCGCTCGGAATAACCAGTATCAAATAAAATGTACCCATGGTTTTGATGTTTAATAAGAGCACAAAAAGATGGGTATTCATACTTCTTGAATCTCCCATTTTTTAAAGTCATACGCTGACAATGTTTGCAATAACCCACTTCAAATAACCGAAACTCTGTATTCATGAGCAATACCAATCAGCAAATTTTTTTATACCCTCATCGATACTACAAATGGGTTTATAACCTAGATCCCTTTTTGCCTCATCGATATTTAAGGTTTGTCCCAAGGCAAGCACCCCTACACCATAGGTTGTAATTCTTGGCTCTGTTTTAAAATGAAACATTCGATGAAAAAATTCCAAAAGTTTGGCCAATGATTGTGCACGTGCATAAGGTATGCTCTTCGTTTTCAATGGTTTTTTAAGGGCAGAAAATATCATTGAAAGAATATCAATAAAAGTCCGTGGTTCATCATTGGTGATATTATATTTTTTTCCTGAACAGTGCTTATCTGCCAAGGCAGCGAGAATCATACTTTCTACTACATTCTCTACAAAAGTAATATCAATTAAATGATTACCAGAGCCTATTATTGGAAGCACTCCACTACGCTCTGCTTTTAGTAGCCTAGGGAAAATTGCACGATCGTAGGGACCAAAAATCCCTCTGGGCCGTAGCGTAATAACATCTAATTGTCGCTCTACCCTGGCTTTATCAACAATTGATTCAGCAATTAATTTGGTTTGAACATAATAATTGACTGGTTTCGATGGCAGAGGTGAATTTTCCTTAATATTATGTTTTTCAGTAAAATCAAAATAAATACTGGGCGTGGATACATGCACAAGTCTGGCATCACTGGGAGTTGCCGCAACAACATGTTGAGTACCAATCACATTGGCTTGATAAAAATCCTTGTATTTTCCCCATGGGCTTGATAAAGCGGCACAATGAAATATGAGATTTGCATTTTGGCTTATTAAAGATAAAGAGTTCAAGTCATTTAAATCTAAAGGAATAAAAGTTGCTCCCATTTTTTTTATAATGTCGCCAAGTTGCAAATTACGCCCTAAGGCAATAACCTCATGACCCTCTTCAACTAAGCGTTTGGTAAGATTTAAGCCTAAACATCCTGTGGCTCCTGTTACGACTGAAATCATACTAATACTCCAGTATCATTCCGGCAGCAGATAGACCAGCTCCTGTTCCCAATAAATAAATCAGCTGCCCGCGCTGTAAATTTTGATTATGAGATAAGTGACACAACGCTGAAGGCATTGAAGCAGCCATTTGATTACCATGGGTAGCATAAATATCCACAAATTTATCACTGGGAATACCAAGCCTTTTACGTATATGATGCATTGCCAATAAACTGGCTTGGTGCGGAACAACCCAATTCACATCACTAAGGGTAACCCCTGCCTTGGCAAATAATTCAGTTTGCAAATCACCTATCATTTGACTAGCTAATTTAAATACACTCTTCCCATCCATTTCAAATAGACCATATTTTTTGTCGTATTCTCTCGCAGGCGGAATAAGAGTTCCTCCTGCTTTAACCTGGCAAAAGGCAGATCCTGAACTGTATGTTTTCATATGAGCTGCTAAAATTCGGCTTGAACCTTCACTTTTTTCGAGTATACATGCCGCAGCACCATCACCAAAAATTGTACAAGTTTCCATATCGTTCCAGTTAAGGCCCGTTGAAGGTATATCGCTCGATACAATTAGTATTCGATTAAATCTTCCGCCAGAGATCATATAAGAAGCAGTATCAAGTGCCGTAAGAAAACTAAGACAGGTACTATTAACATCAAAACAAGCAATTCCAGACTCTTCAAGTTCAAGCTGTTTTTGAATTAATGCCGCAGTACATGGTATAGGTTGTTCCGCAGCCCCACAGGCGCCAATAATTGCATCAATATCAGACAAAGCAATGTCTGCCTGTTGCACTGCTTGTAATGCTGCTTGACTAGCCATATAGGAAGTAGTTTCATTTGAATTGCAAAAATGTCGAGAAATTAGTCCTGATTTTTTTTGAACGCTACCCTTCGGTAAGTTAAGTTTTTTGTCCAACTCTAATGAGAACACTTTATTAGCGGGTAAATATTTTCCCATACCAATGATTTTTACTGACGTCATAGAACTGATTTGCTAAGGAGTAGATTATTTATTGTACTATAAGGCGGTTGATAATCAAAGAAAACATTTTTAGGATAGCATGAGAAATTATTGCTGTATACTTGTATAAATGATAATCTACCTGTTCTTCTATGATGCCTGAAAAAGCGTATGAGAATTCTGACAGTACTGGATAGCTATCCCCCAGACTTGAATGGTGGAGCTTATTTTACTCACCGTCTGGCAAAGTCCTTACAAGGCAAAGGACATGAAGTTCTCGTTATATGTCCCTCTCGAAGCTTAAAACAAGGTTATACAAGCTATGATGGAGTCAATCTCTACGGAGTACGCTCCTGGCCTGCTGTTGGATACAAAAATTTTCGAGTTTGCTGGCCTATCTTCATTAAGAAAGGCATTTTAAAGACAATAGAGACTTTTAAACCTGATGTCGTTCACCTGCAGGGTAAATTTTTCTTGGGTGGAATTTGTTATCGTGCTTGTCTTAAAGCTGGAATTCCTTTGATGGCCACTAATCATTTTATGCCTGAAAATTTTTTCCACTACACTCGTCTTCCTAAACGTTTTGAAAAATGGTTTCATCGCACCACCTGGAAGATTGTGGTTGATATGCTAACCCAGGTAATGATAGTAACTACTCCTACCCATACAGCAGCCAACTTACTTAAAACAGTCCATTTACAAAAAACAATTCATGTGATTTCTTGTGGAGTTGATCGGCAAAAGTTTCAGCCCAAACAAGATGCCAACATTATTAGGCAACGCTATAAAATTCCTCACAAACCTGTTCTTCTATATACTGGTCGTTTGGATAAAGAAAAAAATCTGGCAATTGCTATTCAGGCATTTCATAAAGCAAGACAATCTGTTGATGCGCACTTTGTATTAACTGGTCGTGGTGCAGAGCTACAGTCCCTGCAAGCTCTGGTTCATAATCTGAATCTTGTGGAGCACGTCACCTTCACAGGCTATTTATCAGATGAAGAATACCCATTAGTGTATGGTCTCGCCAATTGTTTTGTGAATCCTGGAATTGCTGAATTGCAAAGTATTGTCGCACTGGAAGCAATCGCGTCAGGACTGCCTCTCCTTGCTGCAAATGCCATGGCTTTACCTGAGTTGGTTAAAGAAGGAGTAAATGGCTATCTCTTTGAACCTGAAGATATTGAGACATTATCCCATTATATGATCAAAATCCTTGGTGATCAGGTTATTAGTACACAAATGGGGATAGAAAGTAGAAAATTGTCTGAAGAGCATGATATCCAGCGAACCACCGAACAATATGAGAAAATCTACCATGCCATGGTGAAATCATGAAAGCTATTACGAATCGCTACCAAATTCTTTATCAAGAAAGATATTTTATAAGAAGCTTGGTAAGTGGAATTTTTTTGCTTATCACGAGCTTCCTCATTATGAATTTTGCAGGAAATTATGCGTCTCTGATGGCAGGTAGCCCAGTAAATGATTTAATTCTAGATAACTTGCCACTTCGTGACGTCACTTTTTTTCACGTGCATATAGCAATTATTTTCTGGACAATTTTCACTATTTTTATTCTATTACAACCTGCATATCTTCCTTTTGTTACTAAAAGTGCCGCCCTATTTATATTAATTCGCTGCGCCTTTATCAGTATGACCCATCTAGGACCACCCCCTAATCAACTGGTGATTCCCGATAATTTTTCTTCATTTGTTTTGTTTAATGGAGACTTGTTTTTTTCCGGGCATGTTGGTGGGCCATTTTTAATGATGCTAATTTTTTGGAAAAATCCCTCATTCCGTTATTTTTGCCTTATAACATCCATTGTTTTTGCTTATACAGTATTGGCGGGGCATATTCATTACAGTATTGATGTCTTTGCAGCCCCATTTATTACTTATGGAATCTTTCACATAAGCCAGTTTCTTTTCACATCAGATTACCAACGACTTCTATACGAGTTAAAAAGAGAACCAATTCTGTAGATACTATAATAATAACAGCCTATCCAATATTATCCATAGCTTGAAAAATACATTAGCAACTCATCTATTTCCAGTAATCAAGTCAGGATGTAATCAAGTAACACTTCAACAGGATGCTGGACTTTCAAGCCTGTAAATCGTTTCACTTGAGCACGGCAAGAATAACCGTCAACTAAAACATTTGAAGAATGAGTATTGTCTTTAAAATAATTTTTCCATGATAAATCAAACAAACCACGTGATTCGAATTGATGGATTGATTCGTGTCCATAGGATCCAGCCATACCACAACATCCAATTTTTTCGGTAGTCAAAGTCAATCCAAAAAACTTAAAGACTTGCTCCCATTGTTCAAGTGCTGCACTGCAATTTGCCTGTTCAGTGCAATGACTGAGTAATTGATAACCTTTAAGATTTTCATTAATTTTTATTGGGATTTCTTTTGCTTTTTGACTGGTTAGTGTTTCAGATAGCCACTCTTGAATCAACAATATTTTGCTGCATTCACTTCCTTGCAAATACTCTGGATATTCATATCGATAAGTTAAGACCATCGTAGGATCAAGACCAATCATAGTTAACTCATAATCAGATATTTTTTGAAACATGATCGCATTTTTTCTTGCAAGTTTTACAAATGATTTAAGCATTCCTGTGACGTGCAAGGTTTTGCCATTTTCAAACCACGGTAACACGTAAACATTAAAGCCCAATTTTTTTATTAATAAACAGACCTTAGTCACAAGCTCTGCCTCATAAAAGCTGGTCACCCAGTCCTGTACATAAATTATTGATTTCTCTTTGGAAGGCAAATGATTCAAATCCAGCCATGGAATGTTCTCTTTTTTTAAGAGCGATTTAAGATTAGGACTACTGAACAAGGGAGGATCAACAAACCCAATATACTTGTCTAAAAACCTCATCACCCATTTATTAGAGAGAATGAAATTATTTAATCTTGGAAACAGACTTTGCAAATAGCCTATGCGCTCACTATATGCGATAAGAAGATCTTTTAAGGAACGAGAGTATCTTGTGTGGTATGCCTGCAAGAATTTTGCTTTAAAAGAAGGCACATTAACATTAACTGGACATTGGGATTTGCATGCTTGACATCCTAAACACCCTTCCATTGCAGTATACACTTCATGAGAAAAATCATATTGACCACGATGTTTTTTAAAAGTGTTGATTTGTCTTGTCAATGGCCAACATGACTCATGATTTCCTGGAAAAGTACTTAATTGTCTTAACCATTCTCTAACCAAACTGGCTCTTCCTTTGGGAGAGTGGATACGATTTCGGGTAATTTTGTAGGAAGGACACATAACATCTTGAAATTTAAAATCAAAGCAGGCTCCATTCCCATTACAGCTTAAGGGTAACTGATAAGTATCTCTGTATTGATTATTAATTTGACTATCTGCAGCAGCCCGCATTTTTTCTGAACGGATGTTAACAAGAGGATCACTATTATCAAGAGGAATGGCTATTTTTCCAGGATTTAATTGATTATGAGGATCGCAGCTGGTCTTAATTTTTCTGAGTTCGGTATAAAGTTCTTCCCCAAAAAACATCGGTACAAATTCACTTCGAAATCCTTTTCCATGTTCACCCCATAACACGCCACCATATTTCTGGGTTAGTTTTGCTACTTTTTCTATTATTTCATAATAAATTTGTCTGTCTTTTTCATCCATCAAGTTAAATTCAGGTCGAACGTGTAAACAGCCAACATCAATATGCCCAAACATCCCATAAGCCAGACCATAAGAATCCAATAATTCTCTGAATTCCCTAACATAGTCAGCTAAATGTTCAGGTGGTACAACAGTATCTTCAACTCCTGAGATTGGTTTTCGTGCTCCTTTTACTTTCCCTAATAAACCTACACTGCGTTTTCTGAGCTCCCAAAGATTCTGAATATCCTCATTATCAGTTACAAAATGGAAATCATAGTCTTTTAAAGTGTTCTTTAAAGATTTTTCGTATTGCGATATTATTTTTTCATCATGCGCTACAAATTCAATCAAGTTGACCGCATCAACCTTGTTGTTATCCTTAGAATTCAGAAAAGACTCAAGACTATGATAAATAATATCGGTCTTAGCTAAATTCAAAATAGTCCCATCCATTGTTTCAATAGCTTCTGGTTCCAATGCAACCAAATGCTTGGCATGATCAAGTGCGTCACTAAATGAGGGATACAAGACAACAAATAGACATTTATATTTTGGTATTTTGGTTAATTTCAATTTGATTTTAGTGACATAAGCTAATGTTCCTTCAGAGCCAGTTAAAGCATAATTAGCGTTAAATCGCTTCCGATCCTCGGAATAAATTTTCGCTAAATTATATCCAGTCACAAATCTATGTAGTTTAGGTAACTTATTGTCAATTGTTTTCCGGTGATCTTGAACTGATTTCTCCAATTGTTTATAAAATTGTCCAACGTTTCCTGGCAATTTTTTTATCTCCTCCAAAAAACTGACTTCTATTTCTTCGCTCGTATGGATTTGCCCATCTAAATAAACTGCAGTAATTGCCAATACATGCTGACTGGTTTTTCCATATAATCTTGAGCCTTTGCCACTGGCATCCGTATTAACCATGCCACCAATCGTCGCACGATTACTTGGGGACAAGGTAGGAGCAAAAAAACAACCGTATTGCTTTAAGTAGTCATTCAATTGATCAAGAACTACGCCTGATTCCACTAGTACCCAATTTTCATCAAGATTGATTTCAAGAATGTGATTCATGTGGCGAGAACAATCTATGATTACACCTGCGCTTAATGATTGACCATTAGTCCCAGTACCCCCACCTCTTGGAGCAAAAGATAAATCCCGAAATTGCTCAACACTAGCCAGTTTAAAAATAAGGGATATATCATTTTCAGTTTTAGGAAAAATGATGGCTTCAGGAAGTACTTGATAGACACTATTATCAGTTGATAAAACAATGCGGCTACTTAAGGCTTCATCTATTTCACCCTGAAAACCAGATAATTTTTCAAGTTCCTGTAAAAAGTCTCTAATTTTGCTGGAAACTGCCATGGAACAGGTCAGACGAGGAATCATGATTTTGCCTTAGCTTTTTTAATCCGTTAATTGTTTTTATTATAGTCTATTAGAAATTTGGCCTTAAATCATAAGTAATTTGGTGATAAATAATGATATTAGGATCAGAAAAAATATCTTTTTTAGTCTAAATTAAAGAAATACAGATCTCTTTTTTAAAGGACTAGAACAATGAGCAAAATGACTGAGGATATTCTTACTGAAGAGCAAAAACACATGGTTCAAGTATGGGAAAATCATACTCGCTATGAATTTGAAACCAAAAGTGTTGAAGATACCATGAGAACTATGGAGGACAATCCTTATGTCAATAATGTACCGACTATGACAGGGGGATTTGGAAAGGAAGGAGTCAAATATTTTTACAGCAAATTATTTATCCCTCAAAAACCCGATGATACTGAAGTAGAGCTTATCTCCAGAACAATAGGTACCCATCAAATCGTAGATGAGCTCATTTTCAAATTTACTCACAATATTCAGATGGATTGGATGTTAAATGGAATTGAACCTACCGGAAAACGAGTAGAAATCCCTTTGGTTGCAATTGTTGGATTTCATAATGGAAAAATCATCAGTGAACATATTTATTGGGATCAAGCCTCAATTCTTGTACAAATCGGCTTACTCAGTTCAGATAAACTACCCGTGTATGGGATTGAAATAACCCATAAGCTAAGAGAGCTTAAATCACGAAACCAAACTCAAATAAACAATTAAACTCCTGTTTCTAACGATAAAGGAATACTGAGGTTCATCATGACAAAAGATTATATTATAGAAACTATGAGCCAGGATGAAATTAACCTGGCGATAGATTGGGCAGCACGAGAAGGATGGAACCCAGGAAATCATGATGCAGTATGTTTTTACCAAACCGATCCTAATGGTTTTTTTGTGGGTAAACTGAAAGGGAAAACGATCGCAGTTGGTTCTGCAGTCATTTATGATGACCATTTTGCCTTTTGTGGTTTTTATATTGTTGATAAATCTTATAGAGATCAAGGCTATGGTTTAGAACTAACCAGAGCCAGGTTGGCTTATATTGGTAACAGAAATGCAGGTATTGATGGTGTGATGAATATGCTGGATAAGTATGCAAGCATTGGATATCAATTTGCACACAATAACGCACGTTATCACTTAAATAATACAATGAAAACAATTCAAAATGATCCCCATATTGTCGCACTAAATCAAACTGATTTTTTACAACTATCCCATTATGATCGGTTGCATTTCCCGGCACCTCGCCCCAAGTTTCTGAAATGCTGGATTAATCAGCCACAAAGTCGGGCTTTAGGTTATCTATCTGAAGGACAAATTCAAGGTTACGGTGTGATTAGAACATGTCAGCAAGGTTTCAAAATTGGACCTCTGTTTGCTAATACTCTCGATATCGCACACCAACTCTTCACTAATTTAGCTCAATATGCTGATGGGCATGAGATATTTCTAGATATTCCAGAAGATAATCCTTCTGCCATTGAGCTGGTTCAGCATTATCAAATGAATAAGGTATTCGCTACAGCACGTATGTATTTAAAAGGGGAACCACAATTAAAAAAAGAAAACATCTATGGAATCACCACCTTTGAATTAGGATAAACCATGACTCGAGATCTCACTGGATATGGACCAAAGCAAATAGACTTGACCTGGCCAAACAAAGCCAAGGTCGCCATTAATTTTGTTATTAACTATGAAGAAGGAGCGGAATTAAGTCCAATTAATGGTGACGCAAAAGCTGAACTCTACGGCAGCGACTTCCCATTTAGCCCTAAAAGGAAAGGAGAGCGAAATTACAGCATGGAGTCTTTTTATGAATATGGGAGCCGAGTTGGAATTTGGCGCTTAATCCGCCTATTTGATAAACACAACACCCCACTTACCTTTTTCGTTACTGGTTATGCTTTAATACTAAATCCTGAGTTATCCAACTATCTGGCAAGTAACAAACATGAAATTGCTGGGCATGGATGGCGTTGGATAGATTATTCAAAAGAAAACAGAACCACAGAAAGAAAACACATCATTCGATGCATTGATACCTTGCAAGAATTGACAGGACAGAGGCCATTAGGTTGGTATACTGGAAGACGAAGTCCATTTACTCGTAATCTATTAACTCAGATCGGCGGATTTGTTTATGACTCGGATAGTTATGCCGATGAACTACCGTATTTTATTAATAATCATCTCGTAATACCCTACTCCTTAGACTGTAACGATTTTCGCTTTACAACTTCTCCAGGGTTTGTTACTGCTCAGGATTTCTATCAGCGTTTACAAAATACCTTTGATTATCTTTATCAAGAAAATCGACTTGCCATTATGACGATAGGCTTGCATCCAAGATTGAGTGGAAAGCCTGATCGCTCCCACGCTTTAAATGAGTTTTTAACCTATATTTCACAATTTCAAAATATATGGATAGCCAAGAGAATAGACATTGCTCTGTACTGGCTAACCAAACACAGTTAAATTGACAAAACTTACTTCAATATCCAATTTGTACATATTTCTGTACTGTTCGAGTAAAAGAGCATAAAATTATCATTTAAAAAATTTATACTTTTATAATTTATATTTCCTAATATGAGTCATTTACTGGATTTATCCATCCTTAAAACAAACCGCGATTTTACTTTACTCTATTTGGGGCAGTTTATTTCATTCATTGGCACAATGATTACCAGTGTCGCTCTACCATTTCAGATTTATCAACTCACCGAATCCACTCTCATGGTAGGAATGCTCAGTCTGGTACAACTATTACCACTTCTTGTTACAGCACTCCTCGGGGGTGTTTTTGCAGACCGATATAGTCGACGTGGATTAGTGATCATCAGTGAATTCTTACTTGCCCTCGGTTGCCTTCTCCTGGCGTTAAATTCTATTCTTACTCATCCAAGCATCAGCGTAATGTTTATTGTGGCTTCATTAATGTCCGCAATTACTGGATTGCATCGACCTGCTTTTGACAGCATCATTCAACAAATTGTTAAGCCCGAGGATTATAAAAAAGTAGGAGCCCTCGGCAGTTTCAAATTCAGCTTTTGTATGATCATTGGACCAGCTATTGCTGGTCTAATCATTGCGCAGTATGGGATTGTAATAACTTATGTCATTGATTTGTTAACCTTTATAATTTCATTGATCAATCTGAGTCTAATGCACACAATACCCAAACCCATCACCAAAGAGCATCCCCCCATTTTCGTATCACTAAAACAAGGTTTAAGCTTTGCATTTAGCCGACAAGAATTAATGGGCAGTTATTTTGTTGATTTCTTTGCAATGATTTTTGCGATGCCAAATGCTCTATTACCCGCCATTGCTCAGCAATTTGGCGGAGCCAAAACATTAGGATTACTATATGCCGCCCCTGCAGTCGGTTCATTGATTATTTCCTTTGTCAGTGGATGGACAGCAAAAATTAACCACGATGGAAGAGCTATTGCTGTTTCTGCAGCGTTATGGGGAGTAGCTATTATCGGATTTGGACTGGCTAACTCTCTGTGGTTATCGCTCTTTTTTCTTGCTCTGGCAGGAGCATTTGATGCCATTAGCGGCATTTTCAGAAGTACCTTATGGAATAATACCATCCCTCAGGAATTAAGGGGACGATTATCTGGAATTGAGATGATCAGCTATTTAAGTGGCCCAAGATTGGGTGACACCAGAGCTGGGATTGTTGCAGCAGGCTTTGGTATTCCAATCGCACTAATATCAGGTGGTATTTTATGCGTTATAGGAGTAACTGCCTGCTGTTATGCATTGCCCAAGTTTTGGAATTATCATTCAAAATAACCTAAGGCTTATCAATCCCCAATAATTGAAGCTTTTTTATGTTGTTGCTTTGTCGTTTCATCCAAACTAGCAGCCTCAGTTAAGGCAGCGACATTCTCTTTGGTAAAAAATCCATCAAAATTATGGCATCGTTCTACGTATTCAGTGATTAATATAGAATAAATGGAATGCTTGGAGAAAATTTGTTTTAAGTCTGGAGAATTTTCGCAAGCCCCAAACACCTTAGCTAAAAATTCAATTTTCAATTTGTCTCGAAGTGTTTCAACAACAAAATCAATATTTTTTTTCCCAGAAGAATGATCGCCATCTTTCACTTCATAGGCAATATGATGCATTCTTCTGCCATAATTACGTACAAAAGTCTCAGTTGGCATGGGAAGATTTTCAAAGGAATTGACCATAAAGGGAGTGTTATTAGCAGTAAATACTTTTGCCGGAGATTTTATATCATGACCATGTGGATTTCTGTTCACATTAGTCGATGAATTCATATCATAGATATTATAGGCACCCCAAAAATAATATTTGGACAAGCACAAAAACTCCAAAATGGCATCTTCACGTTCACCAGCCAATATCCGAGTGGCCATATGATCGATGCCTTTAATCAAATTTTTAATTCCATTGTCATGACTTTCTTGGTCTTGTGCATCCAATATCGTTTCTTGCTCCTTAGTTAGATAGAATCGTTGCCCCAATTCCAGGTCATCAAAATCATAAATATTATCCTCAGTATAACCCACGCAATTGTAAGTAAAATCAGATAACCTGGTAAAATGAATATGTCTATTACAGTAAAACTTGTTTTCTGTCATATCAGGATTATGAAAATTAAAATCATGAGAAATTAATACACCCCTGGTTTCATCCTTATCCTTGCATCGGTAAATCTCACCTACGTAACGAGCATTAAATTTTTCTCTTGAATTAGGATACATCTTATTTAAACGAGTTATATCGTCTTTAAAATTAGGATCTAGCGGCTCAAGTATTATAAAAGCAGGTGAATTTTTTGTATTAATCAGACAATAAATCTTATGTGTATCACTAATATAGCTCCGAGCATATCGGTAAGGAGTCATGGAATACAATTCTCTGATATATGGAATAGCATCTCCAGTTTGTACTTGAACAACTACGCCGCACATATCACCATACAACTCTTCCAGTCCAGTAGATACACGCCTTTCATAAATTTTGGTTTTGTATTCGTTAAAGTAATCTGAGTTGACTTTATCCCCTTTAGGATGGTATTCCAGTGGATTAATCATTATATTCTCCTTAATTGACTAAGGTTTACTCATAATATTTTAAGTATATATCTATAATGAATTTTTATTTTGAATAATAAATTATCTCACCATCGTGTGGAAATACAGTTATAATACTTAGTTTAGATCCAGTGCATACATTCTAATGGAAGCTTTGATCATATCAATTGGGGTCATTACTCTTGCTGAGATAGGCGATAAGACGCAATTACTTGCTTTCATTCTTGCAGCACAATTTAAGAAACCATTACCAATTATTCTGGGAATTTTTGCCGCAACCTTAATAAATCATTGTCTTGCAGGACTTATTGGAATCTGGATTACAACCCTATTAAAACCGAACATACTGCGCTGGTTACTTGCGATATCGTTTATCCTCATGGCAATATGGACTTTAATACCTGATGAAATTGAACAGGATGAGAAAAAAATTTCGAAATATCTTGGGGTTTTCGGAGCAACTTTTATTACTTTCTTCCTGTCAGAAATGGGCGACAAAACGCAAATTGCAACCATTGCCCTGACCGCACATTATAATTCTCCAATACTGGTTATTACTGGCTCAACTCTAGGGATGTTGCTTGCTGACTTGCCCGCTGTCTATTTCGGAAACCTGTTCTCTCATAAAATTCCTATGAAAATAATTCACATCATTGCAGCATGTACTTTTGTAATTATTGGATTGGTTACCTTATTATTTTAATCAATCTCAATATTATCACTGATTTAACGTTCATTTAGCGATATAAAAGACATTTCCTTGCCCTTTTATATACAATTCACGTTATTTAACATACCTGTCCAGCCAATTCACATATCTTTTTAACCTATCTATGATAAAACTTGGTTTTTCTAAAGTATGATATTCATTGGGATAAATAACTAATTGCGTAGGTACATTTTGGGATTTCAGAGCTTGATATAACTGCTCCGAGCCAATACAGGGCACATTAAAATCCAAATCACTGCACATAAATAAAGTCGCTGCTTTTATGTTATTCACTTTAAAAAAAGGGTAACTTAATTTCAAATACAATTCAGGATTTAACCATGGTTTTCCCAATTCCAACTCATATTCCGGAGTATATTGATCAACACCATAACTAGACAAAATATTTGCCACTCCAGCGCCCGATATCGCTGCCTTGAAGCGACTATCTGTAGCTATCACATAATTAGTTAACATGCCTCCATAGCTCCACCCCCCTATACCTAATCGTTTGGGATCTACAATTTTCTTAGCTATGACGTAATCTACAGAAGCCAAGACATCTTTGACATCTAAATTGCCCCAATCCGCAAAAATTGCTTTGGCAAAATTAAAGCCCCTTCCAGAGCTTCCTCTTGGATTGGGAGCAACCACAACATAACCCTTAGCAGCTAACCACTGCATATCAAAGTTAAATTCATGACTAAACTGATATACTGGTCCTCCATGCAAATATACGAAGCCAGGGAATAAAACACCTGTTTGATACCCTGCTGGCTTCATTAATAATCCATCAACTTTTATTCCATCAAAACTATTAAACTGTATGTCTTCTGTGGATTGAAATCTTACTTCCTCTAATAGTTTTTTATTATGTTGAGTTAAAGGAAATAACGTGGGATTCAAAATAAATAATTCAGCTGGATGCGTATCATCTGTTGTTAACAGAACAATCTTGCTCTTGACGACCGAATAATCCATATCATTACGCAAACCATTGGTCAATCTTCGTACCAGACCAGATTGCGTATCAATCTGATTCAAATAAGTATTCCTGCTTTCTTCTATTAATGCATAAATAAATTTTCCATCCTTAGACCATTTTGGCTTATAATACCAATTATCTTTTGGAGCAATGACTCGCTCAACTCCACTATGTATATCCACAATTGCTAATTGATTTGGTGAATAATAAGACCATTGATGTTCATCGCTACGAAGATAAGCTATTTTTGAACTGTCTGGGCTCCATGAAAGGTTTGACTCATAATCAGGATTCATATCACTGCCAGGAAAGTGTGTTAATTGCTGTTCATTAGCACCTGATTTAGGCTTAATCAAATAAATATCATAATTAAAATGCCTATCCGGATCTTTTCCTCTTTTCGTAACAAAAGCTATGTATTTTCCATTGGGTGACCAAGCTGGCAAATACTCATCATGATCACCAAAAGTCAATTGAGAAATAAGGTGATTGTTCATTTCGACCAAATAAAGATGGTTTCTGCCCATACCGAGGTAACCAATGGTATCGGCTTTGAATTGATATCTATCAATTACTATAGGTTGATCCCCTTTATGAGATTGACTATTTTTCTGTGCTATAAATGCAATTCTTTTAGAGTCTGGAGACCATGTAAAATCACTCACTTCACCATCCATACCAGTCAACTGATATTTTTTATTATCTAGAGAAGAGGATATCCAAATCTGTGTGGTTCCATCTTTTCCATGATCAGACAAATAGGCTAACCATTTGCCGTTCGGGCTCCACTTTGGAAGCGAACTTGATGAATCTTCTGCAGAAGTAATTTGATGACTGGATTGGCTATCTACCGAAACCAGCCATACCTCTGACGTAGAAATATTTTTCTTGGCATTTAATTGCGATACAGTATAGGCTACCCATTTTTCGTTTGGGGACAAATCCGGCTCGCTGATATCCTGTAAACGATAGAGATCATCTATTTCTGGCAATCGCTTAGACGTCCACCCATTTTGATATACTATGAAACAAATAATTAGGCTTATAAATGCCTGCTTCATGACAACTTCCTTATTATGCAACACATCCTTTATTTACAATGCATTTAATGAAACGAGTATAGAATAAGTTTACTCTCCATAGAATTTATTGAGAAGAAATCCTTCCCTCTTGACCCTAATATTGAACTCAATCAACTAAAAAATGATTTAATGATTGATAGTTAGGCTCTATAATTGAATAATGCTGTTTTTTCTTTAGTAGAGTTCCAAGTTGTTCAGGCACAGGAATCTGTCTATCCAGGAGTGGTTCTAACAATTCTTCAAATTTGGCTGGGTGTGCTGTTGCAACAATAACCCAAGCTTTTTCATGATTTACTGCTTTCAATCGGTGATAGGCTGTTGCCGTGTGAGGGCAAATTATATAATTATGCTCATTATAACAATCAAGAATAGCTTGTCTGATTTGCTCATCAGTAACTGACTCTGCATCCATTTGATTTTTACATTCCGAATAATTGTTAAATAAAACCAATAAACGCTCTAGATTACTGGGATCACCTACATCCATGGCCGTTGCTAAAGTTTCAATTGAAGGCTTGGGTTGATAGATACCAGTTAATAGAAATTCAGTAAGTACTTTATTCGCATTATTAGCTATTAGAATTTGATTTATGGGAAAGCCTAGCATTTTTGCCCAATAACAAGCTGTTACATTACCCAAGTTTCCACTAGGTACTATAAAATTCACCGAATGATTATGTTTTAATGCTATTTGAATGCTGGTATAAGCATAGAAAATAATTTGTGGTAATAACCTTGCGATATTGATGCTATTTGCAGTGGTCAGTATTCCTTTACCTTTTCTTTGAGTAAATGCTGTTTTAACCAGATGCTGACATTGATCAAAGCTTCCCTTAACTGCCAGAGCACGAATGTTGTCTCCCCAGCATGTAATTTGAGCTTGTTGTCTAAAACTAATTTTGTCTTTTGGAAATAAAATAATCCCTTCCAGACCTTTTTTTCCATGCAAAGCATGGGCTATTGCACCACCAGTATCACCTGATGTTGCGATTAGAATTTTAGCATTCTGATCTGGTATTAAATTTAATAAACATTCACTAAAAAATTGAGCCCCTAAATCTTTAAATGATAAGGTGGGACCATGAAACAATTCCAGTGCGTAACTTTTGTGATGCAAATGGTGGAGAGGAATAGGGAAGTTTAGAAAATTTTTACAAAATGTATGATTTATATCAATTTTACTGTCCCCAAAAAATGGAGACAGTAAATTAATAGAGAAATCAATTAAATTACTGTATTCGTAAAATTTTTTTATTGTGAAATCCGGGAATCTGGCGGGTACATACAATCCCCCATCCTTTGCCAGCCCTGATAATATTGCTTCATCGATTGTAGCGACGTCTTGCCCCCTGGTACTCTTCATTTTAATTTTCATCTACTATTTTTGCACCCTCTAATGAAATCTTCGTGATGAATGAATCACATTCCATGCCAATTTTTTTAAACTCCATAGCCATTCTTTTTACTACGTGTTGGGCTTGGAGCATTGTTTTAACCAATGCAAACATGGTAGGTCCTGAACCCGATATAGAGCAAGCCAAAGCGCCAAATTGGTAAGCCACTGACTTCACCTCAAAAAAACCAGGAATTAAGTGAGCACGCATAGGTTCAATCAAATCATCAACGCAAGACGCTTCTAATCGTTCATAATCTTTCTCATACAAGGCACTTACAAACGCAGCGATACGAGCATTTTGTTTTACATGAAGCGATAGATCCAGACTTAGGTCTAGTACCGCTCTTGCTTCTCGAGTAGACAAATGCATGTGTGGATGAAGCAAAACCACATACAATGGAATTAATGGTAGTCTGATCACTTGAGCGGGAGATAAAGATTGAATTAAGGTCATACCTCCGTATAAGCACGGTATAACATTATCCCCGTGCCTGACCCCACAAGCAGTTTGTTCAGCTGTTAATGCAAACTCTACTAACTGCTCACGAGATAGTGGACTCTCCAAAAAATGATTTAAGGCAACAAGTGCCGCCACACTACCAGCCGCAGAACCTCCAAGCCCAGAGCTAATTGGAATTCTTTTTTTTATATGCACATGAAAACCTTGTTTAAGGTTCAAATAATCTAACATGGCAAGTAGAGCGACAGTTACAGTATTTTTATTTAAATCATAAGGAACATGTTCTGAACCTGTAATTGATTCAATTCTCAATGATTCATTTGATGATTTAACCAAAGTGATTTCATCACCTAGTGCTTCTATGGCAAAACCTAGAATATCAAAGCCTACCACTACGTTGGCGGTTGTTGCCGGAGCAAATACAGTGATAGAATTTAGATTCTTTATCATAGCATAGACACCAGTTTTAACAGATCGGCAAAAACTCCTGCTGCAGTTACATCTTTACCTGCTCCAGGACCTTGTATAATCAATGGCTGTTTGTCGTATCTTTTGCTCTGAATTAACAGGATATTATCTGTACCTCTAGTATTGGCAAAAGGATGAGTAGATGGGTATCCATTTAATTGGATACTGATTTTTCCGTATTCTATTACTCCAACATAAGCAATGACTGAATTATTTTTCAATAACATTATTATTCTTTCTTCAATTTCGTGCTGATACTTTTTTAAGTTCTTTAAAAAATTTTGAAGAGAAACATTTATTAATTTTTTAGGAACTAAATTTAATAATTTCACATTTTCAAGAGATAAGTCATAACCTAATTCTCTAGACAGGCATACAAATTTTCTTGCTACATCAAGACCATTTAAATCGTCACGAGGATCAGGTTCAGTATAGCCTAATTGATAAGCCTGAAGAACACTATCAGCAAAAGAGACTCCTTGGGCACACTGATGAAATATATAAGATAATGTTCCCGAAACAATTCCTTCAATTCGTTTTATTGTATCTCCTGTTGCAATTAGTTCCTGAATTGTCTTAATGGTTGGTAGCCCTGCACAAACTGTTGTCTCATACAAATAATGCCTATTATGTGCATTGACACAAACTCTTAGCTTTTTATATTCATCCAAGTCCGATGAGTTGGCTTTCTTATTGGGTGTTACTATATGACAACCACTTTCAATAATAGTTCTATAATGATTCGCAATATCCATTGACGAGGTGCAATCAACGATAACAGAGTGTGGGATCTCCGGACTTGCTACATGAGAAATAAAGGAGTTTATCTCTTGGGGTGTCGAGTATTGTTTAAACTTTTTCTTCCAATCATTAATATCAGTCACTTTATCATTAAGCAACATCATTTTGGAGTTCATAATCCCCCTCACTTGTAAATCCACATTCTTCTCTTGCATTAGCCTCAATCTATTTTTCTTAATTTGATCTAGTAAAGTACTTCCTACACCTCCTGGGCCTATCAGTCCAATAGAGAGTGTTTTGTTTGATAGATAAAATCCTCCATGTAGTACTCGAAGTGCTCTTTGTGTATGAATATCACTAATAACCGCCGATATATTTCTCTCTGAAGAGCCCTGAGCGATGGCTAAAATATTAATATTAGCTCTGGACAACATTTCAAAATACCTTGCTGCCACACCGGGTTTCCCAGACATTTCGTCGCCCACAGCTGAAACGACAGCACAATGCTCAATGAGTTCTACATCTTGAATGATGTCATTAGCTAGTTCAAACTCAAATTCAAATCGAATATTTTTGACAGCAAGAACACCATACTCTTCTTTCACTACAATACTAATGGAGTGCTCAGAACTTGCCTGACTAATCAATATTACAGATATCTCGGCCTTGGATAATGAAGTAAATAAACGTCCTGCCACACCACACAGACCAACTAGTCCTGTTCCTTCTATGTTAATTAAAGAAACCCCTGAAATTGAACTTAATCCTTTAACGATTAAGTGAGATGCTACAGATTTAGCACTTATCCGTGTACCGAATTCATTCAATCTAAAATAGTTTTTGATGTATATAGGAATGTTCGCTTCAACGGCAGGCTGTACTGATTGTGGGTGAAGCACCGAGGCACCAAAATAGGCAAGTTCCGCTGCTTCCTGATAACTTAATTCTGGTATTGCAAATGCTGATTTCACCAATTTAGGATCTGCAGTATAAATACCATCTATGTTAGTCCATTTGTATAATCGCTCAGCTTTTAGTAACTTGGCAATAACTGCTGCCGTATAATCACTCCCATTAAACCCAAGTAACGCTCTGTGTCCTTGCGCAGTACGCGCTACAAACCCAGGCATCACTATAACGGACTCACTGATTCCTTTGAAGAATTTTTTCAATTGTTTTTTTGTTTCTTTCCAGTCTATACTAACAATTCCTTCGTGGCTGTTAACGGTGATAATTTGACCTGCATCAACCCATGGCATATCTAACATAGTGGCTATAATTCGACTGGACCAATACTCACCATAACCTAATAACCAATCTTTCTGGTTTTCTGAATAAGATCCTAACATGGACACACTATGTAAAAGGGCTAAAATATCTTCTTTATCCTGATTGATTGTAGTCTTAATGACGTTATCATTAACAATCAACTCATTCTGTAATAATAATTGGGCTTTAATTAATGAATTTAACTTGGAGAAATAATTTCTCTTAAGACTGGCCAAGCGCAAACACTCAAATAAAGTTTGTGTAGTGCCGTAAGATGCAGAAACAACAAGAATACAAGGTCTCTCTGTGATAATTTGGTAAACTTTTCGATAATCTTCAACTGAGCGTAAACAACTACCACCAAGTTTATTGACAACAGTCATATTGAGCTCAATATCATCAGAACTTAATTGAAGTTTAGCTTATTTCTTTAAGAGTTTGTTAAGATTGGTACGGTTGTTAGCCTGCTCATATAATATAGTAGTGTATACGACTGGATGGGGCTGGTTCAGCATGATGAGGAACTACCACTTTAGCTGGTAGTGCTATTACTTTTTGGAAAGACGTTTTGTGTAACTAACACCATCAAAGAACAGCAAAAGCTAAGTCAACAATCTCAAAAACACTATGTCTTGACTTCTTTCATTTGCTCTCCAATGTTCAGCTATTGCTCGAAACAACAGTTAGGTTTTGCTAGCAAACCTCGCATCTAATTATGGTACGGATAGAAGTTATTTTTTCCGAATAGCAGAAATTTTAAAGCGAATTATCACATCATCTTGTATCTCATCAGTACTTGCCCACTCACCTTGACCTACCCCGAATACACTTCGTTTCACTGTTGTGCTACCTTCTACCAAGGCTTGATCTTTAGAAATTTGATCAACCACAAATTTTAGAGTAACAGGTGCTGACTTATCCCGGATAGTGAGAGTACCATCTGTTTCATAAGTTTTATCATTCAATTTATTGAATTTCGTGGCTTTAAACTCCGCATTAGGAAATAGTTTGACATTGAACCAGTCAGGAGAAGCCAACGTCGTCACGATGTCTTCAAAAGGTGCTGAAATTGAATTCATGTCAATGGTCATGTGAATTGAACTTGCCTTGTAATTCACCGGGTCAACAAAAATTTGACCAGTAAATTTCTTGAACCTTCCTGTAACTGGTGCGCCATTTTGAGTGCCAGTAAAAGTAATTTCACTTTGTGATGGTACAATTTCCCATTCCGGAGAATTACTAGCATAAATTAATGAGTTCAAAAAAATCATCAATACCCAAAGGGAATATTTGAAAAAGGTATTCATTATAACATTCTCCGTAATATATCATCCTTGTTAATAAAATGATGTTTTAAAGCTGCTGCTGTATGCAGCATTATCGCTGCAATTAAGGCATAGCCCAACCATTCATGAATCCATTGGAAAAAAATTCTATTATTCTCATCTGGGGCAACAAGGCTAGGTAAAACAAACAAACCAAAAAAGGAAGCGGGTAATCCGGCTGCTGAAGTGATTAGCCATCCACTTATCGGCATAGCAAACATGAAAAAATAAAATGCCCAGTGCATACTGCGAGCAGCAATTTTTTCCAATAGGGGAATTGCCAATTCTGGTAACTGATTGGTCAGGCGCCAAATAAGTCTAAAAAAAGCTAAAAACAGTACTAGAAATCCATATTCTTTATGCCATCCATATAATTTTAATTTCTCAAGACTAATAGGAATCCTGACCATATATAAGCCAATCCCCAATAATCCAATAATTAAAACCGCCATAATCCAATGAATAAAAATCGTAACTAAACCAAACTGAGTAGAAGTATTTTTAATCTGCATACATTATCCATATTTTTTATCCAGATAGGCTTCCGCTTCTATTTCCAGATCAACATCATCACCTACTTCTGGTATTAAAGCTTTTATTCCATAATCAGAACGTTTCAATGAAGCGGTAGCACTAAAACCAACCGTTTCTCTGTCATTCAATAAATTAATTCCCGCTTTATTCAAAACCACATTCAGTGTGATAGGCTTTGTGACACCGTGTAAGGTCAGCATTCCATATACCTTAGCTTTATCTTTCCCTGTGACTTCCACTCTGTTACTTACAAAAGTTGCTGTTGGAAACTGTTTAGTATCAAAGAACAGCTTCCCTTTCAAATGTTTATCCAGTTCGGGTATACCAGTAACGATATCATCAATCTTGATAATTACTTTCACCTTACTCTGTTGTGGATGGTCCTTATCAATGGTAAGTTGGCCGTTGGCATACCACTTTCCTGCTTGAGTTGAAAAACCCAAGTGCTTTACCTTCCATAATACATAGGTATGTTGATTATCCAAAATCAGGGGTTGCGATTCCGCATTAATACCAGGAGAAAATGTAAAAAGAGTAAATATTAAAAAAATTAGATGTATGTAATTCCGTTTCATATTGATTTCCTAAATTAACGTGAGTTCGACATAAAAGGCATTTATGACTTTATGTCGCTAAACGAGCGTTATCCCGTAAAAAAGCGAAGCTTTTTGTACGGGATCCATTCAAAATATCCAGTTACATTAAATAACTTGTTATTTGCCTTTTTCTAATGATCCACCAACAATTTTTTCACAAGTCCCTTTGGGTAGCAAAATAAAAGCATCTTTTTGGCTATCTTTAGTAGATGATCCAGCACAATCAGCAGTAGCAGTTGAACAATCATTCATGCCTTTTTTAACTACCCCATAACACTTTTCAGTCACTTGACTCTCTGCTAACGCTGCATTCGATGTAATAAGAATCAAAAAAGCACTTATGGTAGATTGAATCAATTTGTCCCTGGATGGCATCAGTAACCTCCCTATTATAATAAATTTATTAGTCTATGTTAGAAAAAAATATTTATCGGTTAAACTTGATATATATTCTATTCACTGAACCACTTAAAATTAATACTAAACTAATGCTTTAATAAACAAATGAACGCAAGTAATCATATGCTCTCTTGGCATATTCCAAAGGAGGCGCTTTTTCCGGATCCTGTTCCGCTTCTACTATCATCCATCCATTAAAACAATGTTTTTGAAGTTCCGTCCATATCGGTATAAAATCAATTACTCCATCACCAGGTACAGTAAATACACCAGCTCTTACTGCATCCATGAAGCTAAGCCCTTCGATTTTAACTTGTCTTAATACGTCATCACGAATGTCTTTTAGATGGACATATAAAATACGATCACCATACTTATCTATTAAATTAACAGGGTCCATTCCTGCAAATGTCGCATGGCCAGTATCCAGTAATAAAGAAACTAATCCCGGACTTGTATTTGTCATTAGAAAATCAATATCACTATCTAAAAATACTCCCGTACCGGCATGGTAATGGTAAACAATCTTCATGTTAAAGTCGTAAGCGATTCGGCCTAATGTATGCAATCCTTGAATCAGTATACTCCATTGCTCTTGGGTAAACCGAGGGATATGGTCACTTAATATAGGTAAATTAGTACCTTGTATAGCATGACCACATTCACAAACATTAATGAATGAAGAGCCCAACGCTCGCATAAAACTTAAGTGCTCGAGAAATCTTGATAAAGTCTTTTCATATTGGCCAGACTCAGTAAAATAGGTACTAAACCACGAACTGGACAGTTGCAAATCACGTTGTTCCAAAGCTGATCTTAATGTTGTTACATCTCGCGGATATTTATTCCCTAACTCTGTACCGGAATAACCTGCCAATGCCATTTCGTCAATGCATTGTTCAAAACTGATGTCCTTGCCCAAATTCGGGTCATCATCATTGCACCAGTTAATTGGTGCGATACCAAGTCTAATACTCATCATTAGTTCCTGCTTGTTAATACTGTCTAACGGTTTCAATTTGTTCTTGCATCATTCTATGCGCTTTATTAACTAATTCGGATTGAGACACCTCTGCGATACCAACTCGCCACCAGGTCTGGTATCCTTGACTCATGGTCTTTGGCAATACAGGCAATACAATAACGGTGCTTTTTTCTTGTGTTTTTGCTAAGTCCAAAACGGACTGGAATTGCTCATAAGACTCAGCAAAATAGGCAATCGCTCCTAAACCTTCTGCATATTTGCAAAAATCAATGGACAAATAATCCCCATTTAAAGTGTTAGTTGTTGGTTCCCTATAGCGGAATTCATTACCAAAGCCTAGACTACCATTACCTTCTTGTAAATTTCTGATGCATTGGAAACCGTGATTATCAAAAATGAGAATTGTAATTTTTTTGCGTTCCTGGATAGCTGTTAAGAGTTCAGAGTGCATCATCACAAAGCTGCCATCTCCAACTAAAACGTACACTTCGCCTTCCTGGTTTCCTTTTGCTATCCTCACTCCAAGGCCTGCTGCAACTTCATATCCCATGCACGAATAAGCATACTCCAAATGATAATCTTTTGTTTTTTTCGATTGCCAAATTCGATGCAAGTCGCCTGGTAAACTTCCCGCAGCGCAAACTATCACGTCTTCCTCGGTAACGTACTGATTGAGTATTCCCAAAACACTGGTTTGATGTAATCCTGTTTTTTCTGAAAAAGAAAGTTTAGTTAATCTATCCAGCTCTTGAGCCCATTCGTTTTGATAATGGAGAATTAATTGCTGATAAGATAGAGAGGTTTGATAACCTGCCAGTTCTTTTTCTAATTGCTCTAAACCAGTTTTTGCATCACCCTTTAACATGATCCCATCCATTTTCATGGCATCAAGACGTGACACATTGAGATGAATTATTTGGCATTCCTGATTTTTAAAAGCCCATTTCGATGCCGTTGTAAAATCTTGTAATCGAGATCCAATTACCAAAATGACATCAGCCTGGGCTGCCAAACAATTTGCCGCTTCAGATCCTGTCACACCGATACCACCTACGTTCATAGGATGTTTAGCCGATAAACAACTTTTTCCTGCTTGCGTTTCAGCAACCGGGATGCGATGTTTTAAAGCAAACTCAGCTAGAATCTCAGTTGCCAAAGAATAATGAACACCGCCACCTGCAATTATAAATGGTTGCTTAGCCTTTCTAATAAGTTGGATCGCTTTTCCTAACACATCATCATTGACCTTTTCTCTATCAATACTCCATATACGTTTTTTAAAAAAGGATTCTTCATATTCATAGGCTTCAGACTGGACATCCTGAGGTAAACATAAAGTTACGGCACCTGCTTCAACCGGATCAGTTAATACCCTCATAGCCTGCATACATGCTGTCATTAACTGTTCAGGCCTGCTAACCCTGTCCCAATATTTACTAACAGGTTTAAAGCAATCATTAACTGATATAGTATAATCATAAGGCACTTCAAGTTGCTGCAAAACCGGATCAGGCTGTCTACAACTGAACACATCCCCAGGTAATAATAACAAGGGAATTCTATTAGTCGTTGCAGTAGCCGCAGCAGTAATCATATTGGTAGCTCCAGGGCCAATTGAGGAAGTGCAAGCAATAATACCTAACCTGTTTTTTTGTTTGGCATAAGCAGTTGCAGCATGAGCCATGCCTTGCTCATTATGTCCTTGGTAATAGGTTAGGCCCTGAGCATCGTATTCCAATGCTTCACCCAATCCGGTTACGTTGCCATGACCAAAGATTCCAAACACACCATTAACAAAACGATACTCTTTATTATCCAACACTACGTACTGATGAGCTAAAAATCTTAATAAGGCCTGCGCCATAGTTAATTTTATTTTCATTTACTTAACTCCGAAATAAGTAGGACTATTATTTCCTTTGCCATACTCTCAAATTGGCTTTATTAGTCCTTGTCCACTCATGCTCTTTTCTAAAAGTAGGCATGATGTATGGGTCATTATTTAAATGTCGGATAAACCAAAGTGTGTATAGGGCATAGCCTGGTGCAGTACAATGAGCATGCTCCTGACTTTGAGCAATTTGATACGTATCATAATGCTCAATTCGCATGACCTCCTTACCATTTTCTCCAAACCCATAGCCTTGTGGCTCTGAAAATCGATAATGATAAATTTCTGGTTGCACATGGTAATGAGAGGGATAACTTGACCAGCGCCCTTGAAAAGTAATAATTTCTCCAACGACCAGATTTGATTCGGGTCTGTTTCGTTTATCGAATACTGTCCTTACAAGCCGATAGGATGTGTCCTCAAGTATCTCTTTTCCTCTATTATCCAATTCAAGAATATTTGATGCATCAAATAATATTGGTGGGAACAAACATTCATTTTCCGTCTCTATTAATAAAATTTCACAATCAGTCAGGGCAATCACAAAGCTAAGTTCATTCTTTGAGCAATGTAACACATAAGGTGATTGAGAAAAGTAATCAACTCGTTCTACCTCATGATTATAATTGCCGTATTTAAAAATGACCTTTCCCGTCATTAACAAGGCAGCAAATTCATAATTTTTATTAAATTGATAACTCTCACCTTTATTTAATTTTAGAGAGCTGAAATTCATTTTTGTAGGTGAGTTACCCATAGTTACAATCGGGTTAAAACCGTTGCTGAATCCGTCCGGGTTTTTAGTAAGTATTTGGGGTATTTTATTTTTACCAAGTCGCTCATGCATTTGGGCTAAATAGTGACTGTTCCATATCTGTGGATCCCTATCATATTCCTTAATGAAATATTCCAATTCTTCTTTGTAAGGAATAGCCGGGGAACAGCCATGTCGAGAAACAACTATCGCACCACAAGCATTGGCATAGGTTGCCGCCTTCTCCCAGGACTCTCCTTTTAATAACCCGGCTAAAAGCCCAGACATAAAACCATCCCCAGCTCCCAAAACATTAAGCACTTCAACGGGATAAGGTTTGGATCGCATTACTTCATTACCCAGTCCAAAATAGACATGAGCCCCTTTCTCACCTAATTTAATAACTATTGGAGCCTCTGTCCGTTGTCTAATGTTGGTTAATGAAGTACGTACATCAGTTGAGCCACCTGCAATACATATTTCCTCTTCTGTTCCAACAATCAAATCGCATAAAGGAAGAATTTGCTGATACGCATCACTTACTCGCTCACTTTGATAATATCGACTTTCACCATCTCCAATTGATGTTAGGCCCCAAAGAACAGGTCTATAATCAAGATCAAAGATGACAGCTGTCTCTGCTTTTTTCGCAGAAAGAACAACTTCCAATGTAGTATTCTTCATTGGCAGGGTTGATAAACCAGTACCAGTTATTAATAAGGCTTTTGCATTTTTTAAATCTGAAAAATTTATTTGCTCGGATTTAAGCTGCATATCGGCACAATCATTACGATAAAAAAGTAAAGGAAAATCAGAAGGAGGCTTGATACCCAAAAGTACTAGACCAGTTAAATGATTTTCTGTTTCAGTTAATAAATCAACATTAACCCCTTCATGCTCTAGTTCCTCCCTTAAGAATTTGCCAAAATCGTCTGATCCGACACAAGAAAACATCTGACTTTTTAATCCTAATCGGGCAGCTCCGACAGCAATATTCCCTGCACAGCCCCCCAAATATTTTTTAAAACTCGCTGCATCTTTCAAATCAAAGCCTATCTGCTCAGCATAAAGATCAACTGCTACGCGCCCCATACAAATTAAATCGATTGCTCTGCTCTGATCAAAATAAAACCCAGAGTACTTCTTCATAATAACCTCAACTCAATAAGACTGGTAAGTGTCTTTCCAATGATTGTTTTGCTGCTGTAGCAATACGCAATGCTTGCAATCCATCGAACCCTGACACTGGACTCGATGCGTTGGCATCCCAGACATCATAAAAAGCATGCAACTCTGCCAAATAAGCTTGTTGATAACGCTCAAGAAAAAAATATTGAGGTTTTGCGCTATCCGTCGTACTTCTTGAATATCGAGTAACAGTATGCTCTTTCTGATTTTCTGCTAATAACATACCGTCAGAACCAAATACTTCTATTCTTTGATCGTATCCATAGATTGCTTGACGGCTGTTGTCTATGACACCAAATGCTCCATTTGCAAAACGCAGCTGAATGATTGCTGTATCTACATCATGAAACTGCTCAAAATCCGGGTTGATCAAAACGGCTCCGGTAGCATAAACTTCAACAACTTCGGATTGCATAAGAAAACGAGCCATATCAAAATCATGGATGGACATGTCCATAAATATTCCACCAGATGTCGCACAATACTCTTTGGAGGGACAAGCAGGATCACGAGATGTGATACGAAGAATATGAGGAGCGCCGATTTCACCAACTTGTACTCTTTTCTGAATATTGGCAAAACTTGGATCAAATCGACGATTGAATCCAAGTTGCAATAAAGTATTATTCCTTTCTACGATATCCAGTACTGACTCTATCTCTTCTTCATTCAACCCGATTGGCTTTTCGCAAAATATTGCTTTATGGCTGGAACTTGCTGCAATGATTTGTTTCAAGTGCAAATGAGAGGGTGATGCGATCAAAACAGCATCAAGATCTGAATGATAAAGTACTTCGTCAGCCTGATCCGATGCATGAGGGATCCCTAATTTTTCTGCCCAATGTCTATCGAGAAAGGGATCAGCTATGGACTCTAATTTAAATTGCGGTAAATGAAATACAATATTTTCTGCATGAAGTTTACCAATCCTCCCAGCACCAACTATTCCGATTCGACATATTTTTTGTTTCATAATTAATCCATAATCAATTCAAATTTTGTTATTTTGGTATCTTTGGATACGGGTTGCCCTATATCTCTTATTTTCATTCCAGTATTTAAATTTTCTTCCAGTTTTTCCAAAGATATAGAGGTGGTTTCTGGAACAAAATAATAAACAAACCAACATGCTAATAAACAAAATGAGGCAAACAGGGCAAAAGTAAATACTTGCCCTGTGTATTGATAAATTGAAAGGAAAGAAAGCGACACGACAAAATTAGCACTCCATTGAAATACCGTTGCAATGCTCATCGCTAAACCACGTACTGACAAAGGGTATATTTCAGATATTAAAACCCAGAATAAAGAGCCTAAACTGATACAATATCCCATCACATAAAATGACAATGAGCCCACAATCCAGAATTTATTAGTGAGTAATGGATTGTAAAACAGGAGACTCACTAAAAATAAGCTAATTGATGCAATCAAGGTGCCACTAATTAGTAAAAATCTTCTGCCTAATTTATCAATAGAAAATAGAGTAACAATCGTGAATATAAAATTAACTAACCCCAGAAAAAATGTAGCGAGTATTGCATTTTTTACTGGGAAAAAACCTGCCGATTCAAAAATGACTGGTCCATAATACATTAACGCGTTGATCCCGGAAAACTGTTGAAATATCCCCAAACCAATACCTACCAATAAAACAAAAACGATCGGTCTTTTAAAAATTTGGCTATAGTTTCGGCCTGGTTTTGCCAAATTGTTTCTTATTTCAACTAACTCCTGTTGAATATCATATCCGGACGGTCTTATTTGTTTTAAAGTCTTTAAAGTGACCTCTGCGCCATGTTTAACCATTAGCCATCGAGGTGAATGAGGAACAAAATGCATTCCTAAAAATAAAACAAGAGAAGGTAAGCTTCCTATCCAAAATAAATACCTCCAACTCATTAATGAATAGTCATGAAGAAAGTAACCAATTAAATAAGCGGAAGCTTGCCCAAAAGTTATAGTTAATCCATTAATCAACACCAAAGATCCTCTTCGGTTTGGTGGTGCAATTTCAGCAATAAACAAAGGTGCAATGTAGGATGCAACACCTATACAAATACCTATGGCAAATCGACCTAAGAGTAAAAAAGACAATCCAGGAGCTAAGGCACACAAACTACTCCCTATCATAAATCCTACAGCCACAATCTTTAATAATGATCGCCTGCTAATTCTATCCGCAACAAGACCACTTATTGGAATTCCCAGTACGCATCCTAATAAACTACTGCTAACCACTTGTGCCCATTGCCAATCTGTAAGTGATAACTGGGAGATTACCTGATCCTTGACATCGGCAATAACACTGGAATCAAATCCAAATAAAAAACCACCAAATCCGGCAATTAACGCAACCAGGAATACAAATGCATTCATTCCCTTATTCATGTGATTATCTGTCCCTACTGAAATCCTATTCGTACACGATGTTATCACTGTCAGATTGGAAGAAAAATATCAAAATGAAAATTATTATTTAACGTCAATTCGATATAAGCAAAATCCAAGGTTTTTCTTATATCGAACTGGATATCTTGAATGGATCCCGTACAAAAAGCTTCGCTTTTTTACGGGATAACGTTCGTTTAGCGCATAAAAGTCATAAATGCCTTTTATGTTGAACTCACGTTATTTACATTGCCTGGATAGGGATATTCCCAAACCAATGTGATTTGTCATTTGAGACAATTAGCACCTCGAATCACAGTAATCAGCTTACCAAACTAACAATGGGACAAATCACACCAACATCGGCAAAAGCACTCACGACATCCCTTTTATCGTACTTTCTATCAGCAGCTGCCTGGATAACACCACAAGCAGCGGCCTCAAAAGAAGTACCCGATGTCCAATATCTCATATTAGCATCCACCATGATTTGAAAAGCTTTTCTCACAGACCAATTTGGCTTATTCGCTAAAAGAAAAAAGGCCTTATTAAAAATTCCGCTGGTAAGATGCACATCCAGATCCTCATGATAAGCCTCGGTATGCTCAATGGACTGACCGTCCTTTGCAGGATAATCCATATAACGGATTGGCTCGCCACTTATAGTAGCTTCACGTCCAATGGACCAATCTCCACCATCCCAGTACCATGGAAAATCTTTACGTAAATAATCCTGCATGGCAATGGAAGCCATATCTGAGAAAGCTTCGTTGATTCCTCCTGATTGTCCACTATAAACCAGGTTTGAATGCAATCGAGTAAAGTTATGAGACAATTCGTGAGATAGGGTGCTCTGTGCGGGTGCTGTTAATTTAGTATCTCCATCCCCTATTACGATTTGCTGATGCATTAAATACAACCCTTTGATTTTAATTGAAGGAACTGCAAACGCATTATCAAAATTTTTAATATGGGTATAAGCTCGTAAAGGTAAATCGTCACCTAAAGGTTTCTTTACCCCATAATATTCCTTATACATATCAATTGTTATTCCAGCAAAGTACATAGCGTCATTTACTGAAGAAAAACTATAGTTTGCTGGTGAGGTATCACCATCATTAATGTTCACATAGTGAGTATCCTCACTGCAAGGATAGGAAAAAGCGGGTATATTTTTAAAGATCTCTACGATACTCAGGACAGGGAATGAGCGCTTATCTAAATCTGTGTGTGCAGCATTAATTACCCTCACTTCAGGACTCTCTACAATACAATTTTTCCCTTTGATCGTCACATCAAATTTTCCAAGAGAAGGGATGTCCTTGATTGAATCGCCGTGCTGAAATAAACCAGAACGATAAGGAAGAATAAACACATTTCCACCTAGACCCTGACCAATCTTTTTATGAGTTAAATCGTCCCAGCTTTTCAAGGTCTGACCAGAATCAGCATCAATAATGTAATTAGGAGCTGACACAAAACGTACTGGATTATTAGTATACATAGATAAATGATACGCCAGATGCGCCTTATTCTGCATATCCAAATAAATGATTTTTTCTATATTTTTATAAATAATTGAATCGCTGGTATATTTTAAAATCTGATTTTCAATATCACCAGGACTCAATTTCCCAGTTATCTGAAAAACATCCTTCTCAATTTCAGAAACATCGACACCAGTAAAAAATGCTTTTGATTGATTTGTCTTATGAAGAATCAGCTCGTGTCCCCAAACAGGAACATTTCGATAATAAATGCGATAACGAGTATCATCAGAGTTGAGATTGCTATCAAACTCAACAGGTTTTAATTGATAATTTTCCCCGGTTTTTTTGTCCGATATAAGCATTAAGCCTTTTTTATCGCTCAAGATAATAGAATTATACTTTGTTAAGTAGCTATTACCTCCCCCCCAAACCATGCTTTCTGAAGCGGCTTGCAAGTGAATGCTTGCCATAGAAATAACTAAAAATGAAACTATCCTTGTTTTCATATTCTTTTCCCTACCTCTAGCTAATGTAAATTTGAATGTCATCCCTCAAAAACACTAACATTTGTACAGGATTCATCTCAAAATGGCTAAGCCTACACAGAAGAAAACTGTGTACTTTCCTATGCCTAACGCCTATTGACGACTACTTAATATATGCTCACACACCGCATCTGCCATAGCGGAGGCGGCATGAGTACTGTTCCTGAACCAAAGCTCAGGTTCTATCATTTCCAATTCACCCAAACATAATTTATTGTTGTTATCCCACATCACATCAACACGTGCATACACTGGCAACTCATCACACTGAGCTATGACATTCTCAACAAACTTCCTTTCTTCTTGAGATGCCTCATAAGAATGTACAGTACCTCCAAAATCATCCTGTACTCTGAAATCCCCAGATTTCGCTTTTTTTAATATGGAATGACTGTATTTACCACCAAACACCATAAAAGACACTTCTCCTTTATTTACGATGTTTTCTTGAAATTCTTGCAGTAGCATGGATTCCTTTTCAATCAATGTTTGAAACAAATCCTGATAATGATCAGCTGAATCCTGATCAAACATATAGGTATGACGTGCTCCTCCCGCTATAGCTGGCTTCAATATCGCCTTCTTCCATTCTGCCTGTTTCATTAACTGGCGTAGATTGCATAACTCCCCTGCCTGTAAAAATAATGTAGGTGGAATATTAATTCCCTTTTGTTGCAAATCACTCAAGTAGTGTTTGTCAATATTCCATTGAATAATAGAAACTGGATTTATAAAATGAATTTGCTTTGAATAAGTTTTTAACCAGAGAGAAAATTCATCATATCTATGAAAATAGTCCCACGTAGCACGAAACAGAGCATACCGGGTTTCTGCCCAATCATACTGTTGATTATCCCAATGAGTGCGTGCGACCTTTAATCCCTTATGTTCCAGTGCTTCAATCAACAATCGATCTTCAATCAATACGTTTTGAATATAAGGTGTCATATTGACTGGGTCTATAAAATCCTTTTGTGTCAATAAAACAATATCATACTTATTCATAGTCATGATAGAAACAATCCATATGTTAAAATGATACAAGAATACTTATCTTTTGAAGCTAAATCTATATATCCTTGATAATTCAAGTAATCAACTCAATTAAATTAACAATCATTGCATTTTGAAAGCGCTTTGTTTAACCTCTTGCTACATGTTTATCGAATAAAGTTTCATTAAGGACCTGATTAATGTTTAAAAATGCTATCGTTAGAACCCCTTCTTCCACAATGATCAATGGGTTAACTACATCAACTGATTTCAGAAAACCTGATTATGAATTAGCATTAGTGCAACATCAAAATTATATTAATGCCTTATCCAAATGCGGACTGGAAGTGACAGTACTTCCCCCCCTTGAACAATTCCCTGATTCCTGTTTTGTAGAAGATGTATCCTTATTAACTGAACAATTTGCTGTATTGACACACCCAGGCGCTGAATCCAGATTAGGTGAAGTTCAGGAAATTGAACAAGCCATTCAAACATTCTTTAAAGACAAGACACTTAGAATAACCCTGCCAGGTACACTTGAAGCCGGAGATGTGCTCAGAGTAGACAATCATTTCTTTATTGGTCTCTCTAAAAGAACTAATAAAGATGGGGCTGCGCAGTTAATGCATTGGCTTAATCAACATGGATACACCGCTTCGATCATACACTTAAAAAAATTTCTTCATCTTAAAACAGGAGTCAGCTACCTGGACAATGACCATGTATTGGTTAGTGGAGAACTAATCAATCATCAAGCTTTTAATCATCTAAAGCAAATCGTGGTAACTCCTGAAGAATCTTATGCCGCGAATTGCATTATGATTAATGGGACAGTTTTATTACCTAAAGGATACCCTAAAATAAGCAATGATTTGACTCAATTGGGTTTTTCAATCACAGAACTGGATGTTAGCGAATTTCAAAAAATAGATGGTGGTTTAAGTTGTTTGTCTTTGAGATTTTAATGAAAAGACACTTATCCGTTTTCAGCCTTACCCTGATCACAGTTTGTTCTGTTGACAGTATTAGAAACTTGCCAGCGGCAGCACTGGCAGGAAACCAACTGTTTTATTACTTTACCTTAGCCTTACTTTTTTTTCTTCTCCCTTGCGCCATTATAGCAGCCTGGTTCTCTAAACAATCCGAACAAGGGGTTTATGGTTGGGTAAAAAAAGGGTTAGGAACTCATTGGGCGTTTATCGCCATTTGGTTTCAGTGTATTCAGAATATTTTAATTTATCCCACCTTACTTAGTTTTATTGCAGGAACACTTCTTTACTCAATGTCCCCTGATTTGGTTCAAAACAAAAATTTACTTTTTTTAATTATTATTTTCCTGATTTGGGGATTGACCTGGATTAATTTACAAGGTATTCAATTCTCAAGCCGCTTTAATTCCTATTGCTCTATCACAGGATTAATTGTCCCATTTACTATTATTATGCTAATGGGATTATACTGGTGGGATACCCAAATAAAACCTAATGAAACTATTCTGCCACAAGCGGAGCCCTATTCATGGACATCGCTGACTGCAATCATTCTGTCATTTTGTGGTATTGAATTAGCAGCTGTACACGCCAGGGAAAGTCAACATGGAGCATTCCCTAAAGCAATTATCATCTCTGTTATTTTAATATTTCTAACTATGCTATTTGGCTCAATAATATTGGCCATGATCATTCCACCTCAACAGTTAAGTTTTATCAGTAGCATCCCCCAACTTATTCAATTATTCTTCACTAAAATGGGTTATGGACATTTTGCTTTTATCATTAATGGATTAATCGCGATAGGCTGTATAGGTGCCGCAAACAACTGGCTTATTGCACCTATAAAAGGATTAGGATTTGCTGCAGGGGAAGGATTTTTAAGTAAACAATTCAATCAAGTTAATAAAAATAATGCGCCTGCCAAGCTATTAATTTTACAAGCTATTTGTGTGTCTTTTATCAGCACTTTATTTCTTATTATCCCTTCAATTAATGCTTCTTACTGGATTATGCTTAATGCTGCTACACAAATTAACTTATTAATGTATCTCTTGCTTTTTATTAGTGCACTCAAAATAGTGTACTCCAAGCCATTCATGAATAGGTTAAATATTAGTGTCCCAGCCTATCTGGGGCTAGTTGGAAGTTGTGTAACACTCATTGTCAGTTTAACTCCACCACCATCAATTGAAATTAACTCTAAAATAGCTTATGCACTAGTAGGAGGACTTTTCTTAATAATAATGACCTTCATACCATTTTGGGCAAAATCAAAATCATTCGAATTACAATAAATTTCTCTCTAATATATCAAAAAAATGTCATGCGCTCAGCTATAATCAAAATATTAATGCTTATCAAATAGCAAGTATGATACCAAATTGAGAAGGAATTCATAATTCATCGGAGATGATGATGAAATTAACACGGAATATGATTACTAAAGCGGTTGAAGCTAAGATAATTACAGAAAAACAAGCCAAGGATCTTATTGAATTTGTAAAAAACCTTCCTGAACAAACCCCTGGATTTAACTTAACCAATGTGCTTTATTACTTTGGTGGACTCATTGCTATTGGAGCAATGACTTTATTTATGAATCTGGGATGGGAACTATTCGGTGGATGGGGTATTTTTTATCTCTCAACTTGTTATGCCATACTTGGTTTAGCTTTGTGTCATCAATTCGATAACAAAGGATACACCATTCCAGCCGGTATTTGCGCTACTTTTGTCATCTGTCTTACTCCTTTGGCAATTTACGGTTTACAGCAAGGAATGGGGTGGTGGCCAGATAACACGGTTTATCATGAGTATCATGTTTACATCAAATGGAATTGGATCTTCATGGAATTGGGGACTCTTATGGTAGGTATTATCCTGGCCTGGCTATACCGATACCCCTTTATGATCATGCCAATTGCAATCACCCTTTGGTATATGTCTATGGATATAACCGCTATGATTAGTGATGGTCAATTCGATTTTGAACTCAGAGCAATGGTTTCCATGTATTTTGGACTAATTACTATATTTATTGCTTTTTGGGTAGATGTCCGTTCAAGTCAGTCTGCCGACTATGCTTTCTGGCTGTATATATTCGGTGTCATGGCTTTTTGGTTTGGCCTAAGTTGTCAATCCTCAGATAGTGAATTGTCCAAATTTATTTATATGTGTATTAATCTTCTCATGATCCTGGTAGGGGTTATTTTAAACAGAAAAGTATTTGTTATTTTTGGGGCATTAGGATGCTCATATTATCTGGGTTATTTGGCATTCCAAGTATTTAAGCTAAGCTTTTTCTTCCCTGTTGCTTTAACTGCGATAGGTTTTGGTATCATCTATTTAGGTATAATTTGGCAAAAAAATGAAGCCAAATTAACTAATATTCTTCGATCCAGATTACCCAAACCATTAAAAGACTTGTTAGAAGCAAGAGATAGCCTGGAATAAAAGTCTATGTATGACTAGCGCATTCTAATTATCGCTTAATTTGAATCCATCCATTGCAATCGATGAAATGCTTGATCCATCTAGTAAAATAGCTATCAACGTCTATAAGTGACAAATTTACTGAAATTTATAATCAACTCTTTACATTCAGATATCTGAAGTAGAAGATAGACGGGATCATTATTATTTTCTTTCAAAAGGACTTGAGGAGTAATTATGCTAACCTTATCACTTGCAAAGTGCATCAACGCTACAAAAAATGGGGAATTTTCTATCAGAGCTTTGGATTTAATTGATCCCCTATCCTATGAAGATGTGATATTTTTAAGCGAATATTTAAAAATTACTCCAGTGACAGATCTTGACTTGTCAATGACAGTTACTAAAGAAAACTCAGAAGCATTAGAGAGTTTAGGCCAGGTCGTTGCGCAAAATCCCCTGCTGAAAAAACTGGTGTTTGAAGCAACTCTTAATTTTGATTTTTATTTTAAAGATAAACTACCAATTGGTTTATTTGATTTTATAGATGAGTACCGATTAAAAAAGATAGCAACACGAGTAAATAATGCATTTATTTCTATGCTGGATAATAAACCAGCATTAAATAAATTAACTATAGATTTACTCCCTCTGGGCACTCCTCTTGATAACAAGCATATCCGTGGATTAACCCGTGCGGTAAATAAATCCCCACTTACTTATTTAAATTTAGCACTATCGGTTGACAAAGGAGCACAAATACCTCTTTTTAACAATAAACAACCTAATCAATCCCTACGCTTCCTAATGCTTCGTGGTCTTACATTCGGTAGAGATGTATTGAAGTATTTGCCTCAAGCCTCTGCCTTGAAAATGTTGGCAATTGACGACATGTTGTTAGATAAAAGTGATTTACCACTTTTAGATCAAATCATGAAAGCCAACCGCTCGTTAGACACATTCATACTTGGTAAAACTAATATTGGACAGATTAACTCCCCACAAATTCTTAGCTGGTTAACATCATGTACAAAATTGAATAGTCTTGTATTAATTGAAAATAATTTAAGTCTACATAACATTGATGATTTATGTGAGTTTTTAGTCAGTAATCCTGAAACTCTGAAAGAACTTGATCTGTCCAAAAATGCCTACATGGAGGGAGATGCGATAAAAATTGCCAAAGCCTTGGCTTCCAATACTCATCTTGAGGAATTAGTACTGGATGATAACTATATTGAAGATGAGGGACTAAAAGCCATCATTAATCTAGTTAAAACCAACAAAAATATAACTTCCATCTCGATTTCCAATACCTGTCGATACAACCCATCTAATGAGACGATCAAGCTCTTATGCAATTTCTTACTTGATCCGCAATGTCAGTTAAAAGAATTAAAATTTAATCAGGATATTACATTGGCACAGTACCTAATGCTGCAATATGCTTTGGACTCTAGTAATAGTCTAGAATCCATCGATCTCAATTTTAGAAATCAAAGCCTTATTAAGATGATTCTTGGGGAAAATAATTCCAGTGAATCGAGCAGTCATAAACTATCAACCGATGTTGCAAATCAGAAAGAAAAGGGAATTTCTGATGATTTAAATGTAAGTCCGACAATCAAGAGTGCCAAGTTGTTTTCTACCCTATCAAAGAATAAGAATGGCGAAGATAAGGAACACTCGACGCCTTTATCAAACCATAGCGTTGGTCTTCACTAAAACACCGGCAATAATATAGGTTGGTGTCGAGCAAACTGCGCGGACCAACCTCTTATAGGCGAATAAAAATATTACGTTTGTACAAAGTCAAAACGACCAGGAAGTTTAAGAAAAGAAAACAAATAGAATATAATAATGCCGCATCAGGACTACTAAACTCTCCAAAAAAATAATCCTTAATAAAAGATATGAGTGCCACTCTAGAACCATCACTCAAGGTAATTTTGAGAGCATATTGCAGCTTTATAAGAAGGACATGAAATACAAATGCAAACAATGCATTCATACCAAATATTTTAAAAAACCATGACCATTTTTTAATATTTAATATATCAATCATCAAATAACAAAATGCAAAGACAAGCAAAGCCAAACCGCTGGTCCAAAGCACGAATGAACTGGTCCATAAATTTTTATTAATAGGAAAACTACTACCCCAAAGCCAGCCTAATAATGAAAATAGGAATCCAATAAGTACTATTAGATACAATTTTTTAGATTGATTAAATGAGCTTAATAAGAAACTACCAGTTAAGACGCCAGATAAAGTAGTCGCAATAGAAGTAAAAGTACTTAAAAATCCCTCAGGATCATAGGTTTTTTCATACAAATGAGGCACCGAAAAAAGCAATTGATCAAAATAGGCAACCCAATTTCCTTCTTTAGTCAATTGATTAGCACCATAACCTGGAACGGGTATCAAAGTCATAAGAATCCAGTATCCAAATAATAGAACCAGAAAAATAAATAATTGTGTCCTGATAGTAGTATTCAGATAAATTAAGGTGGAAATTAAATAACAAACCGCTATACGTTGTAAAATACCGTATATTCTTAGACTACCAAAATCGATTGGGTATGGAAAAATATTTAAAAATAATCCCAAGAGAAACAAAACAACACTTCTCTCAATTATTGAGGAATACAGTGCAGATTTTGTTTTTAGGCCTATATGTTTTTTTAGGCTGACCACACTGGTTAAACCCACAATAAATAAAAAAAATGGGAAAACCAAGTCTGCCAGTGTACACCCATTCCAATCAGCATGTTCAAGAATAGGATATGGATTTAGAGCGGCCTGCCCGTTTACCAAGATCATTAAGACAATAGTGATTCCGCGAAATACATCAAGAGATAAAATGCGCTTGGATTGTAAGGGAATAGTATTCATGGCCAGCTTATAGGTTAATCTATTCTTTAAAACCAGTATTCTGTCAATGAAGCCGGCATATCTTACCAAAAAATTTTGGCCTAATTAAATGATACCCAAGCATCAAAAAAACTCAGGATTATATTTTAAGACATTAGTAAACAGATTGTAATATCACGCTTAAAATTAAATTTCTTAAACCTATATAAAAAAAACATTTATCCTTGTATGTTAATCATGATCCAATTTAATTTGAATGTTGAATAATGTTTAATAAAAAAGAACGTACTTTATTATTTGCTAATAATCTATGGTATCTTTCCGAAGGGATGTTAGGCCCTCTTTTTGGTGTTTTTTGCGAAAGATTTCATTCATCACCCTTGGACATTTCCTGGGTATGGTCTTTGTATTTGATTTCAGTAGGAATCGTGGTCATTGGCTTGGGATATATTTCTGATTTTATCTATAAGGAAAAGTTATTAGTGCTTGGGTATGCACTCCAGACTATTTTTACTTTTTGTTACATACTTGTAGCCAGTAAAAAACAATTGGCTTTATTGCAAATTGGTTTGGGAATATCTGGTGGCCTTTCGACTACCACCTGGTATGCCCTGTATGCTCGCTATGAAGATAAAACTCATGAAGGGTTAACATGGGGTCTGGCAAACGGCTTATCAAGCATTTATACCGGAATTGCTTTGCTATGCGGCGGTCTAATTATCGCTAATGCCTCATTTGAAACGCTGTTTATTGTAATGGGATGCATTCAATTGATTGCAACCATTTACGTAAGCAAGCTTGTGTTTATTGAACAACCTAAAATTGCTAGACGTTTTGGAAAGGCTAATTTAGCTGAAAATTAACATTGAAATATGAAAACAAAATGCCATATCAAAGTACAGAACTCTATTGACTAGTATTATCTGGTACTGACAATTAATAAAACCTTAATTAAAAAATCATTCAATGAGACAGGATTTATACAAAATCCTAATGTCGAGGCCAAAAACGATTTTTAACTAAGAGATTTAGACAAACCAAATGAGTAAATTAAAAACATTTTGTAACAAGGACATTTAGATTTAAACTTAATCATATAGGAAATACTGGCAATATCATGTTTTGTCTGTTAACGTGCCCTCTTTTATTTACTCCATTATGAATTAGGTTATTGTAAGGATACATTATGTTTGAGTCTTTTTGTAAGTGTTTATCTGGTATGGCAATGCGAACCCCCTATTCTTCATCAACTGGGCATCGTAATGCCGAACGAAGCAGTGCCGCATCAGAGGTTTTGGGAACAACTCTTGAAGCATTTAATCCCGCTGCTTCAATTCCCACTAAACTTGCTCAAACTTTAATCTCCTTTTACTCCTTATTCAGATCAGATACTCATATACCTGAAAAACTAATCCACATTTTGCAAGCAAGTATAGCCGCATCACAAATGGGACTTAGTATCGCGTTGCTCTTTACTGGAACAGAGTGTGAGGAATTCACTGATGCCGACCTATGCAAGGCAATTTTTTTATTACAATTATTATATCGAGGCACTCTATTAGTTGGATGGGCACCTAGTGAATTTTCCAAAGATTCTTATGTAGATCCACAAGCCAAAATGGCAGAAGAGGATGAGGAAGAAAAAGACGAAGAAGATCTTGAAAGTGGCCAGCATCGGAATGCAGAAGAGAACGAGGAAGAAGATCTTGAAGACCACCAGCATCAGAATTCGATTTAATTGATACCCAAATATAGTGAGGAAACTACTGATTATGCCACTGTGATCAAATCAGAGGATCACTCACTACATTCGGACTCTGATAGATTCCCACGAAATTTTTAACTTCAATAGAACTCAAAACTCTATTCAGATACAGTCATCCCGAACAATTTTGTTCGGGATGACTCAAGAAATGATTCCTTATTTAACCAAGTAGCTGGACAGTAATATCGCGTGCATCAGATAAACCATGATCATCCACTACTCTCACAACATATTTGCCTGGCTTGGCCCGCCAAAGATAAGGCTGGTCTGGTTTTGTTTCTGCAACAAAACTTTCATTGATAAACCAATATATATGTGCAATCCCAGCATCTGTAACTGCAGTTAACGGGATTACCTTGTTTGATTGATTATTAGCATGAACGATATAACTGACCCCTGCCTGTGGAGATATAATTTGTGGATTAATACCCCCATTTCCTGACAAAGCACAGTCTGGTTCAAAAAACGGAGGGGTATGTCTTTGAATTCCAGCTCTCTTAAATATTTTCAACAAATCCGATGGCCAAAACTCAAACACTTCAAAGCGAGTGTCTTCATCTATGTGGCATGTGCGAAGCCCGGTTTTATTATTGATTGCTACTTCTCGAAAAATAGTGTCTGTTTTTATAGGAGATTTCCCAGGAATAAACCAGGTCCATTCTGTATCAGTACAATATCGTCCTGGCAGCATTCCTGATGCTTTGCATACTGCAATTTTCTCCAAATTCATATGCTCTGGATGTTTCTCAATCTGAGGTATGGGCCCTCTTTCATGCTTTATTGCATCAAGCAGTTCAAAAAACAAAGGAGCTGCAATTTCCTTACCTATAAAAGCAGGATTCGCCCGATTATCAAAGTTTCCTATCCATACAGCTAAAACATAAGGACCAAAAGAACCAATTGCCCATGCATCTCGATACCCAGATGAGGTCCCTGTTTTCCAAGCGATTGGTAATTGCAATACCCCACTACTATTCAACTCTTTAATAGGGGTATTTTTTAACATATCAAAAACTAAAAAACTTGCCTCAGTACTAAGCAAACGATGTCCTTTGTGCTTTTGTTCTCCTTTTAATAAGTTCACTGGATACCAAACCCCATCATTAGCCAGCGCAGCATATAAGCTAACCAGCTCTTTCATGGTTAGCTCAACTCCCCCCAGATTAAGGGACAAACCATAATAAGACTCTGAACGCAAATGACTCACTTGCGCTCGTTCTAACATCTGATGTAATGTCGGGTTGGTTAGTTGACTCGAAAGCTCAATAGCAGGAATATTACGACTGAGTACCAAGGCATCCTTCGCTTTGATTGGTCCCATAAAATCATAATCAAAATTTTCAGGGTTATAACCATTAAAACTTTGTGGTACATCCTTTAAAACAGTATTTGGGTGAATTAAACCTTGATCAAGAGCCAATCCATATATAAATGGCTTCAAAGTCGATCCTGGTGATCGTTTTGTTTCTACACCATTAATTTGGCCACTAATGCTTTTATTAAAAAAATCAGCAGAACCAATTAACGCCTTAACCCCCATATCACGAGTATCAACAAGCAATATTGCAGCATTATTAACTCCAAAAATTTTTTTTCGTGCTAAATAATGTTTTGTAATGCGTTCGACAATCAATTGAAGTCTGTAATCCAAACTGGTTTGAATACTTTGAGACCGTGTTGAATTATCACTCAATACCATATTTACAAAATGAGGAGTAAGAAAGGGTAAATTTTGAGTACCATGCATGACCAATGGTAACTCAAACATTGCTTGTTTCTCTTTATCTTCAGGATGTTGTTCTAGCCATCTATCAAATAAATGATTTCTTATTTTTTTTAATTCAACATTTTTTGAAGTTCTTTTACCAGGATTTTGTGGGATTATACTTAGAGTGATCGCCTCAGGTAAGGTGAGTTTATTTACTGATTTATTAAAATAAATTAAGCTCGCTGCTCCGGCTCCTTCAATGTTTCCTCCATATGGGGCCAAATTTAAATAAGCTTCAAGAATTTCTTTCTTACTATAGTGCCGTTCCAACTGCCATGCCCTAATGACTTGCCACAATTTTCCAGAAATTTTTTTCGAATTAATTCCAAAACGAATTCGCGCCACTTGCATCGTAATTGTAGAAGCACCAATCCTGCGAGATTTGACTATATAAGTCTGCCAAATCGCTTTTACCATGGAGAAAGGATTCACTCCATTATGCCAGTAGAAGTATTGATCTTCTTGCAAAAGAGTTGCTTCAATTAACTCTTTAGACATTTGAGACAAGGGAACATATAACCTGTATTTATCATCCTTGCTTAAAATTAATCTTAATAATTGGTGGTTATTATCATAAATTGCAGTGGAAAAATTGAATTCTTCTAATAAAGAAGGTTTTGGCGAAAAAAATATTAACAAAAACCCACTGACAAAGAGCGAGACTAGGATTATGCTTATATACTTTATTACTTTTCTCATTAGTCAGAGCAGGAGCTATACATGAGTTTAAATTATATTCAAATTAATGTTTAAATGCATTAGAATTGACTAAATACTGATTAGTAATTACAAATTAAGTAGAATTCTTTCTGGGGGTATTGGATTTTGCCGAATCAGCAGAGCCTGACACTCCTAATTAGTTTCTTAACCTAATAATTAAAAAATAACATAGACCAACCAGGATTCCATATCACCATGAACAAAAAACCACTTTCATACATAATGAATGTATTGTGTTCGGTATTTTCAGGCCTTTTTGGTAAAGTAAAATGGAATAGTCCTCCATGGTTAAAATATCTAGAGCAAAAATCGAAGAGCTCTCCCAAAGTATTCTGGGGCGCCACTTTATTATTTATTGCACTGTTAGGTGCCGGAGCGTATGGTGCTTATTGGTATAATAACTTACCTAAACCAGTTTATATCACTGCCTCCATTACAACACCTGATATCACTCCTAATGAAGAAAATCTTGTTCCTAATAATTTAATTATTGATTTTGGCATCAAAAATAATGAATTTATGCCGCAATCTGTAGCACCAATTAATTTAATTGGCAAAGAGATTGATGAAGGGATCGAAATGACTCCTGAAATTACTGGCAAATGGAGTTGGAATAGTGATAGCCAATTAGTTTTTATTCCTGCGGAAGACTGGCCTGCAGGACAAAAATACCACATTCATTTTGCTGAAAATTTTTTTGCTCCCAATACCAATATTGATAGTTATGATTTATCTTTTACAACAAAACCGTTTCAGGCAACTATTAATGAATTCAAATTTTACCAGGATCCAGTTAATTCAGAGACAAGATACGCAGTAGCAACGATCCAGTTCAACTACCCGGTAAACACTGATAATCTTGAAAAAAACACCTCTTTAATATTTCAAACAATAAAAGATGGGAAAATCAATCTTAACGCAGAATCCGTTCCATTTTCTTATACTTATGATAATCACAAACGAATCGCTTATCTTCATTCTGCGAACATTAAAATAAAAGATGTATCCCGCTATTTACTATTAACACTGAATAAAAATGTGAGCTCCTCAACTGACTCTTCGGATCTTGGACAACAAATCACCAAGAATTTACTTATACCAGACGCCAGTAATTTTCTTAAGGTTGTTTCAACAGCGGCTAACATTATCCGAAATGACAAAGACAGGCCAGAACAAGTTCTTGCAATTGAAACAAGCTTGGGAGTAAGTGAAAGTGAATTTAATAAATCAATACATGTCTATTTGCTTCCACAAGATTACCCCGCTACGGCTGCCGAGCCTGCAAAACCCAATTACGGATGGCAAAATCCCGGGGAAGTAACGAATAACATTCTTTCCCTGGCCACACCATTAGCCAAGGAAGCAATACCCTCAGAACAAAATTATGCTACCCTTCACAGCTTCAAATTTAAAGCACAAACACCTCGATACCTTTATGTCAAAATGGATAAAGGAATGAAAGGATTTGGCGGATTTACTCTAAGCAATGATTATGCTGCGATTGTTCCTGTTCCGGAATACCCAAAAGAAATTAGCTTCTTGCATAAAGGAGCATTATTGGCACTGGGTGGTGAAAAAAAATTGTCCGTACTTATCCGCGGTGTGCCAGCAGTTAAGTATGAATTTGCTCGTGTATTACCCAACGATATCAATCAACTGGTTACTCAAACTCAAGGGGATTTTAGTAACCCCTATTTTATTAATCCGTCTTTTAACCAGCAAAATATCAGCCAAATTTTTTCCGAAATTCAGCAATATGACACCAGCGATCTAACCAGGCAACAATATACTGCTCTTGATCTAGGCAAATATTTAGCATCTGAAGCAAATGTCTCAGGGCCCCAAGGACTCTTTTTATTGCAAGCCACAGGCTGGGATGTAGTCAATCAATATTCCCTGGATGTCAAAACCACCCGCCTAATATTAATTACCGATTTAGGGATGTTAGTAAAAGATAATAACGACGGTAGTCATGATGTATTTATTAATTCCATCACTCAAGGAATCCCGGTTGCCGGCACTACTGTTACAGTACTTGGAAAAAATGGGTTACCTATTTTATCTCGCATTACCGATGCCCAAGGCCGAGCCAGCTTCCCTAACCTGAAAGATTTTACTGAAGACAAAGAACCCACCGTATATCTGGCTCGCCTAAATAATGATGTGTCTTTTATTCCATTCAATAATTACAACCGACAATTGAATTTCTCAAAATTCGATATTGGCGGCATCTATACTAATAACCAAGATCTGCAAAGTTTAACAGCGTATTTATTTTCTGACAGAGGCATATACAAACCGGGAGACACGGCACATATTGGAATGATTGTAAAACAAGCCTTCGCAGAAGCTCAGCCTGCGGGACTGCCTTTGCAAGCTACTGTTGTTGATGCCAGAGGTACCACTATAATAGATCAAAAAATTACTTTAAATGATACTGGTTATATGGAGCTTGATTTTACCACAAATGCCAATTCTCCTACTGGCCAATACATGGTTTATTTGTATTTGGTAAAGGATAATCATCCGCAAAATCTCCTTGGTTCTACTAGTGTTCGTATTTCAGAGTTTCAACCTGACAGAATGCGCATTACTTCCAGCTTCGAACCAAAACCCTTTGACGGATGGAGTTCTCCTGCCGACCTAAAAGCCAAAGTAGATCTTTGGAACTTATATGGTGCTCCGGCTGCCAACAGAAGGGTCAGTGCCAAGATTTTATTAACTCCTCAGCAAGTTCAATTTGATGAGTTTCCCGATTATATTTTTGCAGATCCATTGTATGATCCCAAAAAGCCTCCAAAAGTTTTTACGGAAAGCTTGACGGAATCAACTACCAATGAGAGCGGACAGGCCGAATTTAACCTTAATCTCGAGCGATTTGAAAAAGCAACTTATCAATTAACTTTTTTTGCTGAAGGTTTTGAAGCAGGCAGCGGTAGAAGTGTCACAACTCAAACCAAAACACTGGTCAGTCCATTACTCTATTTCATTGGTTACAAATCGGACGGTGATTTACATTTTATTAAGCAAAATAGTGTAAGAAATATTAACTATATTGCGATTAATCCCCAACTAAGTAAAGAAGATGTCACGGATTTAAAACTACAATTGGTCTCTTTACATCCAGTAACGACACTGGTTAAAAAAGCAGATGGTACTTATCAATATCAATCCACTATTCAATCGACAATAATTAGTACTAAACCATTTGAGATAGCAGAATCTGGTACTAACTATACATTACCTACCAGTACCATTGGTGATTTTTCTTTAAACGTCTTAGATAAGGATGATACTGTTCTTAGTCAGTTGAAATTCAGCATTGTTGGCACCAGTCAAGCGCCTCTTGCTAAAAATGCAGAGTTGTCTATCAAATTGAATAAGGAAGAGTACCAGGCTAATGAGGATATTGAAATTCAAATCACTGCTCCTTACACTGGTTCTGGCTTAATCACCATAGAAAGAGACAAAGTTTATGCAGTGCAATGGTTTAAAACAGAAACCAAAAATTCAGTGCAAACTATCCATATACCTACTGATTTCCAAGGAAATGGATATGTGAATGTGGCCTTTATTAGAGATTGGGAATCTCCTGAATTGTTTATTAGCCCCTTAAGCTATAGTGTAACCCCTTTTACCGTCAGCCATGAAAAACATGACATAAAAATTGAACTGAAAACCCCTAAATTGGTACGTCCTGGTGATCCTTTTGTAATGGACTATCACACAGACAAACCAGGGAAGATTATTGTGTTTGCAGTCGATGAAGGCATTTTACAGGTAGCAAATTATGAGACTCCTGATCCTCTGGCTTTCTTTTTCCAGAAACACGCTTTAGAAGTATTAACACAACAAACTGTAGATCAAATTTTACCCAAATTTATCCAGGATAGAGAAATATCTGCAGTCGGAGGCGATGAAGGCGAAGCGGCTTTATCCAGCCGCCTCAATCCATTTAAAAGAAAAACCGATTTACCAGTTGTTTACTGGTCAGGTATTCTTGACACCGACAGTACTGATAGGCAGTTAAGGTACCAAGTACCAGACTATTTTAATGGAACCCTGCGAGTAATAGCCATAGCAGTTTCAAATGACTCTGTAGGGTCACGTGAGGTCTCAGCAGAAGTTCGGGGAGATTTTATCATTAATCCTAATGTACCGACTTTCGTTGCACCTGGGGACGAATTTGAAATATCCTCCAGTGTTGCAAACAATATCAAAGATTCAGGAGAACATGCTCAAGTTGAAGTAGAGCTCACAGCTTCTCCAGAAGTTGAAGTGCTTGGTTCAACAAAACAGATTTTAGAAATAAGCGAGGGAAATGAACAAACTGTTTATTTTAAATTACGCGCCAAACCTCTATTAGGATCTGCCAAGGTTACCTTAACCGCTAAAGCAGGAGATAAATCGAGCAAGATGGACGCTACTCTAAGTGTTAGACCTGCTAGTCCATTTATAACCTATGTTAATAGTGGAAAGTCACAAGACACCAACAAGTCACTCGATATTATACAAACACTATATCCGGAGTATCGCAAGGTAGATAGTACCATGTCGACCAGTCCATTGGTTCTTGTCTTTGGATTGCAACGATATTTGGATAACTTTCCTTATGGATGCACAGAACAATTAACAAGCAAAGCCTTACCGTTGATAGCTATGAATAGTCAACCTTGGTTCGGTTCGGAGAGCGGCCCAATTAATGAGAAAATTAACGCCACAATCCAAATGTTAAGTCAAAGACAAATGTCTAATGGGGGTTTTAGTTATTGGCCTGGATTAAGTGATAATTCAGGAAATAGTTTTGCTTCCGTGTACGCTATGCACTTTTTAACTGAAGCAAGATCACAAGGATTCAACGTGCCTGGTGAGATGTTTTATAATGGCATCAGTTACCTCAAGGAACTTGCCAGCCACAACCCTACAGATTCCTATACAGCTAGAATTCAGGCATATGCCATTTATATTTTAACTCGTAATGAATTAGTCACTACGAATTATCTGGCTAACTTACAATTATACTTACAACAAGATGCCTCGAAAAGCTGGTTAAAAGACATCACCGCAGTTTATATTGCCTCTACCTACCAGTTATTAAAAAGCTACAATGAAGCAAACCAACTAATTGGTCAGTACAAGCCGTCAACTAATAATACTTTTGCAACGGACTTTTATGACCGAAATATAGCTGACGCTCAGTATCTTTATTTGGTTGCCAAGCATTTCCCCAATTTATTGCCACAAGTAAGTGACCATGTATTAATGAATTTAGTGCAAGCTATAAATAATGATGAAATCAATACCGTTTTATCAGGATTTACCAGTTTGGCTTTAGCTGCCTTTCCACAAAATGAATTAACAGAATCAAGCTCCAAGATATCTATCACTGAAATATTGGCAAATAACCAAACAAAGGAAATACCTGCTGAAAATAACAATTATCAAAAGTTGTCTGTCGATGAATCAGCCAAGTCTATTCGCTTTAATAATCCTGACAAGCAAACATTCTTTTATCAATTAATTCAATCAGGATTTGACAAGGCAATCCCTAATGAAACTGTAAAGCAAGGAATAGAACTTTATAGAGAATATCGGGATGAAAAAGGAAATGTCATTAATTCTGCTACCTTGGGAGAAGAAATCGAGGTACATCTGCAAATTCGATCACTAGATAATAATTATCTTAGCAACATTGCTATCGAAGATCTCTTGCCAGGTGGTTTTGAAGTAGTCAGAGAGTCAGTAAAAGCCGATAACATGGATTACGCAGATGTCCGAGAAGACAGAGTTAATTTCTTTGGTGGCGTGGATTCTACTGCAAAAGAATTAGTTTATAAAATTAAGGCAACCAATATAGGCAAATACATTGTTCCTCCTCCTTATGCGGAGGCCATGTATAATCCCAATACCAAAGCAAGAGGTACTTCTTCAGAAATAACCGTTACCAGAGATGAAGAATAATTATTTAGTACAGGAAGGTATAAAAATTAAGCGAGTAATATATTAGACCTCTTGCATAACCTGACTATTTTGCTTTAGTGCAAGGCGTAAAGGTTTCGAGGAGCGGAGTTTACAGAGAGTAAATGAGTACCGCAGAAACCTTTACAACACAGCAATAAAATAATAGAGGCAGGTTATGCAAGAGGTCTATTGGTAATAGTACGAAATCTTATCTCTTGAATCCCCGGATTACAATTTAGTCTAATCCGGGTCATAATTTTTTAACTGCAACTGATTCTAACTTATACCTAAATCAAAGCGAATGACATCCATTATCCCTCTACTGCAAATATCACAAAATGCCGCATGGGACTCCATAACACAATTTAAACCCGGTTTATGACTTGCTCCTCTATAAGCCGGGGAGTCCCCGTAGCCCCCTCGATAAGCACCATATTGAGGCGGAGTTGGATGCCAATCACTATAAGGAGTGGGAATAGAGATCTGGGCGCTAACCAACTCATTCCATTTTAAACCCGAATAGCTTGGAACTGTCAGAAAAGTTATATTTTGCGACCATGGTTCCGTCATCTCTGGAGCAAACTCCAACTCAGTACGTCCCCCTCCTTCATATTCTTCATTGAGTCCAAAAAAATGACCCAGCTCATGTATCAAAATATAAGTAAAATAAGTTGAATTATTTGCTGGTATTGCGGTATGCGATTTGTAATTCCCTACTCCCCAATATTGCCCATTATTAACTAGTACTATTGGATAGTCGTAAGGTGCGGATGCCAATCCCTGGCGAAACTTGTTCTCTCTGGTAGGATAAACAATATGATACCAACGACCAAAATTATCCCAATAGGGGTAATATAAACCCAAAAAGGAATCAAATTCAGGCACTGGTAATCCCAGATCCTTTGCAACACCCAGTTGCTTATTGGATGGATTAAATACAGCATAAAAACTCATATATTCTAACCCTGGAAATTGCTGGCTCTGTAAGGCTTGCAGGGTTTTAATTGCCAGTTTCCAAAATTTCTTTTTTTCACTTTGAGTATATCCCTCGGCATAAATATTGACTCTTAAAGAGGGAGTTTTTGTAGCAAGTGATAATTGCTTTATTTCCAATCCATTAAACGTTCGAGTTTCCTTTATTAACTCATCAGCTATGATATTTTTTTCAACTACCTTTTCCATTAAACCAGTTTGAGGATTTTCAGCATAAAGTTCAAATATCATATCCTTAGATGGGACCGGGAAACGTAAATTAATAGCTCGAGCAAGCTTGCGATACTCTTTTCCTGTCCCTATTGTGTCGTAATAAACCGATTCACCAGTGACTTTATTTTTTAAAATTCCCAGATAACTTCCCCATTTAGGTTTATGAATACTTCGCGATAATAATGCCGGGGTTCCAGATGATTCGATGATTGACAAACTAACATCATAGGAATCAGTTTCCTCATTCCAATCAGTTTGTATTCTTAATATATCAATTCCTGAATTTTCATCGATTGTTTTTAAAAAATCAGGATTAACATCATGAAATTTTAAATTTGGATAATGGCTATCTCTAGGTACTTTATACCGATCCCAATAGGGATTGGCGTTAGCAAAATGAGTCGCAAGAAAAATTAAGAAAATTATAAAAAAACGCTTCATGCGTATTACCTCCTTGTAATATAGGCTCATTCTCCTGTAATAACTTATGAATTGCCTTTCAACCGCTAATAGAGTTCAACAAGCCTAACAATTAAGATTTTTTTAACTATTGGACTATCCATGGAGGAGTATTACCCAATAAAACAACTGGATCAAAGCCCAATGATTCAATTCTATCCCACTCTCTATCAAGATACTTTAATTGATCATTTAACGCTTTGTTATCACTTTTGGCTGTAGCATCATAGCAACGGTCAAAGGGATCATAGGTATAAGGATTACAAACAACGGCTTCCATTTCATCCATTACCCCTATTTTGTTATACCAATCTTCAATTAACATCGGACCGTCAGGTTTTGCAGCGGGATCAAGTACATAAATAGAACCCATATAATTAACAACAATCGATACGTGGTACCACCAACTGACCAACCCATCCTCCGAATAAGGAGTTTGCATTTCCAAGTTACCAAAAGCAAAAATTTTTGCAGGAATAACAAAATGCTCACCATCCAATTTGACTCTGGAAAGTGCCGCTCTGGCGAAGCAGCCATCATCGGGATAAAGCCAACTGATTCTCCTCTCAAAATCTGGTTTACCTGGGGAATATAAAAAACGAGTATCGCGTATCATATGAAACATATTAATGAGTTCATCGTAACTACTGACTTCCGGCACTGTTGAATAATCTATTTTCTGCAGAGGTACTTTCTTGGAAAAAGGAGTGCTCTTGGCAAGTAACATCTTAAGTGAGTTTTGAGGTTCTATATTGGTAATTCTTTTAATTGCCTCCTGAAAAGACTCTCCTGGATATCGTTTTTGTGAAACGGTGGCGTTTGCTAAGTTACAAAATATTAAAAAAGGAAATAATAACAAAATAATAACTATCTTTTTCATAACAACTCCTGAGAGTTATAAGGATATTGGCCGATATTTTACCAATATTAGTCGTCCTTGACATCACTTATAATTATCATGAAATGGTATTAAACACCAGTCAGTGTTTAATAAAACGGATTCAGGCATAAAGCGTATTACGTAGGAAAGAAAAATTATATATAAAACAATAAGATACCTATTTACTTTGTGCCTACCTTTCAGGGTTTATCCGCAGCACAAGGCGACAAGGGTTCAAATGTCAAACCTCTAAATTAAAGCCTCTAGATTAAAAAACTTATTACTAAATATGGTCTATAATTTATTCAGCTAATAAAAATTCGAGGTACCAATAAATTTTCGAACTGAAAACAAGGTTTAATGCATGGTGGTAGATCAAAGTAATTTACTAGAAAACACAACTGCGTCTGAAATAATTAAAGCAGAACAAGTAGAGTTACTATATAAACAGTTACCGGCCGGTTTAGCTGGAGAATTTGTTGTATCGATAATTTTGGTGGCCGCATTATGGTCTCTACAACCACATTTTGAATTAATTATTTGGATTATATTTACGACTTTCTCAATTTTATTACGAAGTACATTAGTCTATTGTTTTCTCAGTAATGTTTTTGATTTCTCTTATAAAATGTGGCTAAATTTATTTTTTGTTGGAATTTTATTTACCGGATGCACATGGAGCTACGTTGGTGGATTTCTTATACCTGAAGAAGATATAGTTCATCAATCCTTTGTTGTCATTATGATATTGGGAGTCAGTGCTGCAGCAAATAGCTTATATTCTCCGATAATATCAGTCTACATTTTGTTTTTACTATTTTCGATTATCCCTTTCTCTATTTGGCTATTTAATCAGGGTGGCGCTTATATTTTATTAGGATTTTCAAGCTTCATTTATATTGGGATATTAATCAGTGCGGCCTATAAAAATAATGCATTATTACTTTCGTCTCTATTGTTAAGATTTAAGAACAACAACCTTGATTCAGTCAAGAAATTATTGGAAAAGAAAATAGCAGAACACACTGAAAAATTAAATCAAACATTAGCAATCACCAGATCAACGCTGGAATCAACAACCGATGGAATATTAGTAGTGAATTTAGAAAATAAAATTCAATTTTATAATAAAAAATTTCTTGATATGTGGAGATTCGAAGAAGAATCTTTTTTGCTTCTTGATGACAAAACGGCGATTGACATCGCTAAAAACCAATTGGTTGAACCGGAAAAGTTTGTTGAACGCGTTAATGAACTGTATACCAATCCAGATCAGAATAGCTTTGATGAATTGATTTTCAAAGATAAAAGGATATTCGAACGTTATTCCATGCCGAACCGAGTAGGGAATAAGATTATAGGACGAGTATGGAGTTTTCGTGATGTAACGGATCGTAAAAAAATGGAGCAGGAAATCATACATCAAGCTAACCACGATGTACTCACAGAGCTACCCAATCGTCAGTTGTTAAATGACAGAATCATACAAGCGATCAATTATTCAAAACGATTTCATACGATTTTAGTTGTTGCTTTTATTGATGTGGACAACTTTAAATATATCAATGATACCTTCGGACATCACACAGGTGATACAGCATTAAAGGAAATTGCTATACGATTCAAAAATTGTATAAGAGAAACGGACACACTAGCACGTTTTGGTGGTGATGAATTTGTCATTTTGGCATTAATAGATCAATATGAGGATATTCGCACTGTAATTAATAAAATTTTCAAGTCCATAGGGCATTCACTTACAATACACAATTTAAATATAACCCTCACAATAAGTATAGGAATTAGTATATACCCCAAAGATGGGAAAACACCCTCCACTCTTTTAAGGAATGCTGATATTGCAATGTACATAGCTAAAAATAATGGGAGGAATTGCTATCAGTTATTCGATAAAACTATGCATATTCGCACCAAGAGAGAAATGTTGATATATAGTCAATTACGCAATGCTATAAAAAAGAATGAATGTTCTCTGAAATATCAACCAATATTTAATTTGAAAACTAAAAAGTTAATAGCAGTTGAGGCATTAATGCGCTGGAGTAATCCTCTATTAGGCACAGTAACTCCAGATGAATTTATTTTAATTGCTGAGCGTACTGGCCTCATTATCCAATTAGGAGAATGGGTTTTACGCCAGGCTTGTCAGCAAATTAAAGCATGGCATGATAAAGGATTACCCCAAATTAAAATAGCAGTCAATGTTTCTGGAATGCAGATAAAACGAAGTAATTTTATTGAAGTTGTTAAAAATATTTTAGACTATATAAAGCTTGATCCAACCTTTCTGGAATTGGAAATAACAGAAAGCATAATCATGTCTAATGCAGAAGAAATTATCTCTACTTTAAGAGAATTGAATTTATTAGGTATTTCCATATCTATTGATGATTTTGGTACAGGATATTCAAGTTTTAGCTATCTTAAGGACATACCAGCTAACAAATTAAAAATTGACAAGTCATTTATTCAATACTGTGCCAGTGATCCAAAAAATGCATCTATTATCAAAGCTATAATTGCCCTTGCTCGTCAACTGAATTTGATGGTTCTTTCAGAAGGAGTCGAAACAAGAGAACAAGAACAAGTTTTAATAAAATATAATTGTGATGAGGTACAGGGTTTTCTATACAGCCAAGCTGTATCCGCTGAAATCATAGAATCTATGCTTGTCGACTCTTCGCAGTCTTCCTTGCTGGATAAGTAGAAAAGAAAGCAAATAAAACTAGCTCACAAACTTTGACTCCTATACCAGATCGATGCATAAAATTCTTATTAAAAAATTGATCAATCAAATTGTTAGAGCATGCCTGGTTTTCCTCAGTTCTTTTCTCCTCATACAATAGACCTCTTTCGAAACCAGCAAATTAATCGATTTTCTGTTAAAAAAAGCTCCACAACAAGGAGTTGTAAAATACCCTCAAATTCCAGGATTAGAAGACGAAAAGTTCCGTCGACTTACTGGCATAAAACGCCGTACGTTTGAAAAGATAATAAGCATTTTAAAAGAGGCTGACATTAAGAAAAAAGCCCATGGTGGCCGAAAGAACAAACTATTAAGATTCTATTCAGGTAAGAAGAAAAGACATACGTTAAAAATTCACCTTATTGTGGATAAGAAAAGCAAATGTCATCCACATTATCAGAATGCCCTGGATACAATTTCAATATTTTTATTAAAAGCAAACTTATAGTATTCTTAAGCTACCACAAAAAACCACAATTATTTAAGGTGTTATTATGTCAAATATTCTTGTTAGTATTCTTATGGGCTCAAAATCCGACTGGGCAATCATGGAAGAAACAAGTCGTATGTTGGATAAATTTAATGTGCCTCATGAAGCGAGAGCGCTTTCAGCTCACCGCACTCCGGATGCTGTTTTTGAATACATCAAATCGGCAGAACAACGAGGGGCGGAAGTATTTATTGCTGCGGCTGGAGGGGCAGCACACCTTCCGGGAGTAATCGCAGCAAAGACTACTTTACCAGTCCTCGGTGTTCCAATGCCTTCCTCGACTTTTACTAATGGCATGGATGCCCTGCTTTCTATCGTGCAAATGCCAGCAGGAATTCCTGTAGGAACTCTTGCAGTTGGAAAAGCTGGTGCTATTAATGCGGCCATTTTAACTACGCGCTTTCTTGGAAATAAATACCCGGAATACAAAGAAGCTATCGTTAATCACTTGAGAGAACAGGCTAAGACGGTATTAGAAAACTCTGTATTAAAATAATTTAAGACTTATTTCTTGATTAATTCTGGAGTCACTTTCATTCAGAACTATACCGCCAAACCTGGTTTGTTCTGAATGGAAAAATTCTTACCTGTGCCTAGTTTTTCTTTAATGAGAGCAAATTGATCGCATCAATCAATGCGATACCCTCCAACTTCTGGACTTTTGACTTTAATGATTCCACAGTATCATCGTGCAAAACTGAACATTTTTTTTGCAAAATAATTGGACCAGCATCGACTTCATCAGTGACATAATGAATAGTACAACCCGTTTCCTTAACACCAGAATTAAGAACAGCTCGATGCACTTCGGTATCCATTTTTCCAGCGAATGCAGGTAATAAAGAGGGGTGAACATTGATCACTCGCTTATTCCATTGACTTACGAAATCTGGCGATAGTATTCTCATATATCCAATCAAGACCACCAGATCTATTTGATGATTTATTAATAGCTCACTAACCTTTTGATCAAAGTCAACACGACTTAGACCTTCTGGATTGACAAATTGAGATTTCAAACCATATGATTTAGCCCTTTCCAGAATAATAGCATTAGGCTTATTACTAATAACAACTTCTATAGTTGCTTTAAGCTCTCCAGTATTAATGGCATCAATAAGAGCCATCATATTGGTACCACGAGTGGAGCCTAATATTCCCAAACGAATCATAAAAGACGCAACTTACGCATTGCTTCAATGCGTGCATTAATTAGAGGTAATGTGCCAATATCTTTTCTATGAAATAAAGGACCCTTTATGCGATTTATTTGTTGTTCGGCAATTTCCTCTGCTTCCATTATAGAGTTCGCTATGCCAACATAAGCTGCTGTCCTTGAACCAGTGGCGTAGAGCTTACCATTTTCCAGATTAACCGCAGCCAAATATAAGCTCTCCTTATACTCCACATCAGAAATATCGATCTCTGCATGACGTAAAGGATTATCTGGGTAGCCATCAGGTACAGCATACTTGCAAACGGTGGCTTTCTTCATAAATCTAACTGAATCTTTTTGTAAATTTCCATTAACCATCGCACTACATAACTCAACAAAATCAGATTCCAATAAGCTAAGTACATTCAGTGATTCAGGATCTCCAAAACGAGCATTAAATTCAATCACATAAACTCCGTGTGCAGTTGCTATAAATCCACCATAAAGTATCCCTATGTATTTATCAGATATTTCACTCATAAGAGCGTTGATTACCGATTTGTTAATTTCAAATGCGGCATGGACATCTTCTGATGATAAGAAAGGCAAATTATGATCTGCGGCTGAATAACTTCCCATACCACCTGTATTTGGTCCTTCATCATGTTCATAAGCTCGTTTATGATCTTGAACAATTGGCATAGGAACTAATGAGTTACCATCTGAAAAACACATAAAGGAAAATTCTTGGCCTATTAATTTTTCTTCAATAACTAAAGACTGGTTTTGATCAAAAATTTCTTTGCAATAGTTCACTGCATCTTCAAACGATAACAGGTGCTCTCCTCCTACCTTGACTCCCTTACCTGCCATTAACCCATTTGCCTTAACAACATAATTATTTTCACCTAATTCAGACAGAAATTCCCTTACCCCTTCTAAACAGGTAAATACTTTATACTTAGGTAAGCCAGCAATTCCATATTTTCTCATCAACTCTCTGGCAAATGCCTTACTTGTTTCTATTTGAGCCAAATTTTTCTTGGGGCCTATGACCGCAATTCCAGACTCCCATAAAGTATCTGGTACACCGTGCTCTAATGGTGCTTCTGGGCCAATAATCGCCAAGTTAACTCTCCATTGCTGTGCTTGTTGGCTAACCCGATCCGGTGAAGTAATATCCCCTACACAATAATCCAAAGTGAGATCTTGTATACCAGGATTCCAGGATGTTCCAAAGCAAAAGAGCTTTGGCTTGAGAGTAGATTTACTTAAAGCCATAGCAATAGCATGTTCTCTCGCTCCAGAACCAACAATGAGAATATTCATCAAGACATCTCTCCTATCTCAGTCTCTTGGCCGTTCTCTGTCAGCCTCTTTTTCTCCAACAATTTAATTTTTGCTTCAGTAATCTGTCCACAAATATATTGACCATCCATGCAAGCCATACAAGGTTTACTCATATCATACTGACCTCTTCTAGATACTGCTTCAATCAAGTTTTCTTGTGTTTGATACAATAATTTGTCCACTCCTAAAAACTCACGAATTTCATCTTCCGTTTTATGAGCCGCTATCAATTTTTTACGAGATGGAATATCGATACCGTAGAAACAGGGATTCTTAATAGGTGGGCAGGTCGATACAAAATATATTTCTAAAGCACCGAACTCTCGCACCATTCTTACTATTTCACGTGATGTAGTCCCTCTTACAATACTATCATCAACAATCAAAACCTTTTTTTTATTAATTTCAGTTTTTTGAGGGGTTAATTTATAACGTACTTGCCTTGAACGTGACTCCTGACTAGGCATAATAAATGTACGTCCGATAAAAGGATTTTTATACAACCCCTCGGAGTAACGTATCCCAAGCTCATTCGCAAATGCCAATGCAGCAGTATTCGCCGTTGATGGCGCTGGAATTACTACGTCTGGGATTATTTCTGGAAATTTTTCCTTCCAGCTTTTGGCTAAATTTTGTCCCATTCGTAATCTGGCTCGATAAACACTAACATCATCCAATGTGGCATCAGGCCTGGCAAAGTATACGTATTCAAATATGCAAGGTGTAAACTCTTTGGACATCAGTACTTTTCTGTGCAGTTGCCCTTGGCTATTCACATAAGCTACCTCACCGGGCCTCAGATCACCTTTAGGTTCAAAACCTAAAGCATAGAAAGGGGTTGTTTCAGAAGCAAAAATATAATCCTTACTACCATCTTCACGAGTTCTTTCCCCCCAAACCAAGGGACGAATACCATATGGGTCTCTAAAGGCAACTAAACCTTTGCCTATAACCAAACTGACAACAGAATAAGAACCTTGAACTCGTTGATGTATATGGGTAACAGCAGTACATAACAATTGAAAAAATTGTTCTTCGTCATTGTCAGAATAAGACCCTTTGGCCAGATAATCTGCCAGAAGTAATAAAAGTGCCTCGGAATCAAGAGTTGAGTTCAAATGTCTGTGTTGCTTGCCACATAAATCTTCAACTAACTCTTCATAATTAACCAAATTTCCGTTATGCGCCAATGCAATCCCGCGTGGGCTTCCAATCCAAAGAGGCTGAACATCCGTTTCACTATAGCCACCTGCTGTAGGATAACGTACATGAGCAATACCAAAATTTCCTTTAAGCTTGATAATATCTTCAGAAAAAATAGACTCTCTAACCAAACCAAGTCCGTGTTTGAAATAAAATCGATCGGCACAGGTTAAAATACCTGAAGCATCTTGCCCTCTATGCTGGAGATGAATCAGGCTATCATAAAGCTCAGCAGCAACGGGCTCATGACTATAAACTCCTACAATACCACACATAAGCCTTTCCCCCGGTTAAAATTTAACCTAACCACTGCTCTATATTATGCAGAATCCTTTCATTCACTGGACCAGGATTATCATCATAAATAAAAGATTCACCTGTAATCATTTCATACAATTGAATATATCTTGAGGCTAAAGTAACAATTAATTCCTGCGGTGCTTCCGGTAAAACCGTATCATTATAGGGATCACAATGGTCAACAAACCACAGACGCAAAAATTCTTTATCTATGTTTTCAGGCTCTTGGCCTGCATCAAATCGTTCTTGATAACTTTTAGATAACCAATAGCGACTGGAATCTGGTGTATGAATTTCATCGACCAGAACAATTTTTCCTTCTTCGTCTCGACCAAACTCGTATTTAGTATCGACCAGGATTAATCCATGTTGATGTGCTACTTTCATTCCATGTTGAAACAATTGCAAAGCATAACTACTTGCCTCATCCCAATCTTTTTGAGTCATCCACCCTTCTGAAACAATCTCTAGAGGATTGATTGGTCTATCATGCTCTGTTTCTTTGGTTGTTGGTGTTATTACTGCTTCTTGAAGTTTTTGGTTTTTTCTTAACCCTTCCGGAAATGTTATCCCACAGTAATCACGAACTCCTTTCTGATACTGCGTCCATAAGGAAGTACTAGTCGTACCCGAAATATATCCGCGAACAACGAACTCAATAGGAAATACTTTACATTTTTTAGCTACCACTACATTAGGATCAGGCACTGCTATTAAATGATTAGGTACAATTGATTGGGTATTTTTAAACCACCAGGCGGAGGTCAAGTTCAACACTTGCCCCTTATAAGGCACAGAGGCAAGGAACCGATCAAAAGCACTTTGCCTATCTGTGGTAACTAAAATTATCTTATCGCCGAGATCATAAGTATCTCGCACTTTTCCTTTATATTTTTTACCAAAGGGTAAGGAAGTATCTGTTAAACAATAGGGTAATGCAGCAATTATTGCTTCTTTATTAGGATAGGTTGTATTCATGGCAGATATGGGCATTAGGGTTAAAGATTATGTTAGTGGATAAAATAGATTCCATCAGGCTATTAATTTTAACATTTTCGCTCCTGAAAATCCACAAAACTCCATGGTGTATAGCGCTTACACCATCTATAGAAAAATGGTCTCGTAACATTTGCAATTTTTGTTGACCAACCATATCGTCTTTTGATTTGACTAAAAAAACTTTGGCTGACGGTATGAGCATCTGGTCAGAATCAACTAAATATTCTTTGCGATCATTATACAAGACACCAGTTTGCTTTATTTTCTCAAGTATCTCAGGGGTATTTGTATCAATTTGCCAATGCACCATACGGCTGACAGTGACAGGAATATTTAATTGTCTTAATGTGTTTTGTACAGTTAGAGTTGCATTATCTGTAATAATTAATTTAACAATAAGCTCATGACTATTATCCCCTTTATGATAAGGAGCTACTTTCATTGGTTCCGGTTGGTAGGACAATGTCTGATTCTCAAAAGGTATCCTATCCTTAATATAATCTTTCATAGAGCGGAATATAGGATCACCTGCTATAGCACGCTCAGGATGTGGCATCATAGCCATTACATTGCCCGCTTTATTAATAACAGCGGCCATATTAAGTAGGGAGCCATTGGGATTTATAGGAAAATTATCAATCACTCTACCTTGTTCATCACAATACTGAAACGCACTCAAGCCTTCTTCTTCAAGTTCTTTCAGTAATTCTATTGGCATTACAAAGCGCCCTTCCGCATGTGCTGCAGGAATCGTCAATACAGAATCTTTTGATAAATACCTGGTAAACGCATTTTTCCTTATTTTGTCTCCAATACGCATATGGATCCAACTGTTATAAAAACCGGTTCCTAAAATTTTTCCATCTTGAATACGCTTATTCTCTGTAAGAGCCATACCAATTTGATAATTTTTTAAGCCAGGAACTAAACCTGTTTCAACAAGAATCTGAGCTCCATTGCAAATACCAAGAACGGGCTTCCCCTGTTCACTCTGCCGTTTTATTTCCTGCATTATCGGGTCAAGTGCTGCAATAATTCCTGCTCTTGATCGGTCTTCATAAGAAAACCCGCCAACAATAATATAACCATCCATTTCTCGCAGTTTTTCTGATGAATCATTCCATAGAAATTCTACTGGAGTCATGCCCACTCTCTGCACTGCAAGCATCGTTTCACGCTCACAATTAGAACCTGGAAATTGAACAATGGCAATCTTCATCACAATAATCTCACTTCTGGTTTCCCAGATATTACTTGCCCTATTTCATAAAGAGGAAACTTGACGAAATGTTTCATCACTGAACGCATTTCAGCAACAACCTCCGGGGAAACTATTATTACAAGACCTATCCCCATGTTAAAAGTACGATACATTTCCTGATCATCCAATTTGCCTAATGCTCGTAATACATCAAAAATCGGCAACGTTGGACAAGAATTTTTCTTTATCTCAACAGAGCAATTATCAGGCAAAACCCGCGGAATATTTTCTAACACACCACCGCCAGTAATGTGAGCCATGCCCTTGATAGGTATTTTATTATTCAATAGATGAAGAATAGGATTTGTATAATTGATATGAGGTGACAATAAAGCTTCTCCAACAGTTTCACCTAATTCTGCAACTTTAGAGTTCACAGTATATGAACCTATTTCAAAAAATAACTTCCTGGCCAGAGAATAACCATTAGTATGTAACCCGCTGGATGGGAATGCCAACACCACATCACCGGGAACAATCTCTTTACCTAATATGGCATCATCCTTTTCCACAACACCTGTAATAATTCCAACTAAATCGTGCTCACCCTTTAGATAAGTATCCGGCATTTCAGCCGTTTCACCACCAACCAAAGAAATATTATTTTCTAGACAAGCTTGAGTCATGCCTATAATAATTTCCTCAATGTACTCAGGTTGTAGACGGTCCGTGGCTATATAATCCAAAAGAGTTAATGGTTTTGCACCTAAAACAATGATATCGTTTGTAGTCGCACTGACCAGATCAATTCCAATCGTATCAAATTTTTGCATCATGCGAGCGACGATAGTTTTGGTGCCAACTCCATCAATACTTTGCACCATGACTGGATGTTTAAATTTTTCGATAAGAGGCTTCAAATCAAACATGGCACCGAAGCTCCCAATCCCTGTAAGAACTTGAGGTGAAAAAGTTTTTTCTACATTACGCTTAATCCGTGCGACAGCGTCGTTACCAGCCTCAATATCGACGCCTGCCGATTTATAATTAATAGTAGACATTATAATAGCCTCTCTCTTAAACCATTTTCCCAAGCATGCTTTGCTTCTCTGATTGACAAGCTGATAACTGAATTAATCTGTAACACTGGTTTCTCTATAGTATGCCCAATAAACATATACGGCACTTGATATTGCATGAAAAGATGTTCGAAATTTGCTCTGTGTTTTTTATCAATTTCAAGAATAAAACCTCCAGTCTCTCCAAATAAAATCTTCTCGACAGACAAATCTCCATTAATCTGCGCATCAACACCTATAAAATTTTTAAAACTCATCTCAGCAAGAGCAACAGCAACTCCTCCTTCGGAAATATCGTGAGCTGCATTAATCAAACCACATTGAATTGCTTCTGAAATAGCATGAATTTCTCTGTTCAATGTATTTAGATCGGGCTTAGGAACAAGAGCACCTAATTCACCCTGCAATTGATAATAAACACTACCACCACATTCATCTTTGCGTTCCCCTATTAAGATCAGAAGACTATCACTTTTCTTGAAATCAAAGGTTGTGGCAAAATCAATGTCAGGAAGGGTACCCAAACAACTTATCATTGGGCTAGGAGGAATAGCACTTTTGGCAGATTCATTATATAGCGAGACATTCCCAGCGATGACAGGCAAGGTAGCGTTAGAATTTTCTTTTAACCGAATAGCAGCGCATGCATCCATAATGCCTCGAACAGAGTCAACAAATTCTCCCATTTGTTCTGGTTTTTCAGGATTACCGAAACATAAACAGTCTGTTATTGCGACTGGGCTAGCTCCTACAGCCGTAATATTACGAATTGACTCCACAACTGCATTGACAGCCCCCCAATAGGCATCAATTTTATTATAACGAGGATTTTGATCTAAAGATAATGCAATGCCTGTTTTACGAATTTCCTCAGGGTACTTCTCTTCATTAAATGGTTGTAATACTCCTGCGTCAGCCCACCCCGCTTCTATCCATGTGCGCCCCTGAACTTGTTTATCATAAGTTTCAAAAATCGGCTCTCTACTGGCTATATTTTCATGAGCTAATAATTGAAGCAAAATGTGATTATAATCTGACGGTGGAGAAAGATTAGGCTCTGTTATATGCTGTTGTTTGGATACAAATGGCCTATTATATACAATCCCTTTAGTCACATCAGGAACTCTTGCCCTAACTAATTCGCGTCCCTGATAATTGACTACATACAAGCCATCAGTACGAATTTTACCAATTACTGCAGCACATGCTCCTTCTGAAACCTGTGGCAATGCAAAAGTTTCATTATAGTGTTTCAGTATAGTATCCACTAAATCAGGTGGTACAACCCACATAAAACGCTCTTGAGTTTCAGAACATAGAATAACTGAAGGCATTAGCCCGGCCATTCCTGTAGGTACTTTATCCAGATCAATTTCAGCGCCATATGAGCCACCCGCTTCGGCCAACTCAATACTGGCACAAGCCACACCACCAGCACCTAAATCTTTAAAGCCAACTCTATTAATTAAATTCCTTTCTCTTAATAAATCAAATAAGGCATAGTTGGACTTAAGAAGATGTCTTTGCAAAAAAGCATTTGGTTCTTGTACTGCACCTTTATTTTTTTCTTTAGAATTTTCTTCCAGTGCTGCTGATGCAAAACTGGCACCACCAAAACCACTATTATCAGTAGGCTTTCCTACTAAGATAAAAACATAATCATCTGCTTGTGGCGGGGCATAAGAATGTATAATGTGATCTTCTCTGACAACGCCAAGGGTAACGACAGTTACCAAACAATTTTCATTATATGCCGGATCATAATACACATCCCCAGCTACATTAGGTATGCCTAAAGGATTACCATATCCGGCAATACCTGCTACGACTCCTTCTTGTATCCAATGAGTATGTGAGCGATTAATATCACCAAAACGCAAACTGTCTGCTACTGCGATAACCTCCCCACCCATACAGCAAACATCGCGCACATTACCACCAACACCAGTCGCAGCACCTTCATAAGGAACTATTTGAGACGGATGGTTATGGGATTCATGACTGATAATAACCCCATATCTGAAGCCTTTATTATCCTCTACAACCGACACGACACCGGCATCTTCTTTTGCTCCTAATATCACGTGAGGGCCAGATGTATTGAATTGCTTTAGATGAATACGACTGCTTTTATATGAACAATGCTCAGATCCCTGAATAGACCACAGAACACATTCAGAGATAGTTGGTGGCCTTTTAAGAAATTCGTTCTGTATAGTTAATGCCTCATCCACAGAAAGATTTAAATTATAATCGCAAAGTAATGTTTCGATACCCTCACGAGTTAAAGATGAAAAATCAAGGGTTTCATTAAGATTTTGCATAAATCTCTATACCAGACAGAATTAATCTCTGATTGATCAGCTTAAAACCAATCGCTCCCCAAAGTCCTGATATTGTATAGTTTTATCTAGGGTGGACGCAATTAAAAACCAATAATTAGAGCAAATTTACCAAACTCAGCTTAAGATCCACTTATGATAAACTTGCATTAAATTATGAGTCTAGTTTTTATCATCACATCTTAGCTTATAACCCACTCAATCTGTTTTTTTAAATCAATTGATATCTCTGAAAGTTCTTCCAACTCATGATCAGTATATGGGTTATCGATTGAGCCATTCTGTTGATGCAGATGAATTCGATTGTCACGTTCCTGATGCAGCCAAATAATTTGGGGGGAAAACAAATGAAGCATCCCTTCTACCCATTGATCCAAAACACGCCAATAGGGATCATCCATTAATGTCATCTTATAGCGTTTCAAAAAATATGGGATATGTTCAGCGTTGTACCAAATTTCAGAAGTAACCCAACGATTTACCGTAAACAAGCGAATCGGCTGTCCAAATTGATTCATCCCAATTGCAACAAGGTGTGTCATGGGATTATCTATGTATTTATCCCAATCATGTAAAGGAGCTGGTTTAATACGCTTGGGTATGTGTTTATAACGCAAAAAACAATGGAAATGCCCGTGTTCCTTACTTTCAAAATTCTCTCTATGGCAATGATAGAAATATTGTGAACCAGTATTGTGATCAATCCTGTCACCCTTAGGATAATGGTTCATACGTTCATGTCTTCGCTTTTTTCTTAGCGTATAATGAAGAATGTTTTTTCCTTTACTGGATGTCATTTGTTGTTGAGCTTCTAAAATCTGTGAAGCATAACCAAGAAAATTTTTTTTATGCCACTTGGATAGTTCAGGCAAACTAAAATCTGATTTATTTGTCATAGCGAATACAACATAATAAAAAGAGGTAGTTTCAACTACCTCTTTGTTAGAAAAAAATATTAATTATTAATCACCACTGCAACCGCCGCAACCACCACAACCTTTACAGCCGCCGCAGCCTTTACAGCCACCACAGCCTTTGCAGCCATTGCAGCCTTTACAACCTTTGCAGCCAGAAACTGTAGTGCCTGAAGTATCATCAGCATAAGCTACGGAAACCATAGGTGCTGTTGATAAAGCAGTTAACAGAGCTGCTACAGCCATTGTTGATTTTTTCATAATATTACTTCCTTGATAGTTAATGGATTTTTAGTTTACCCATTAAGATATTAGCAAACAAATTGAAATTTTTCTTCCTTTTTTGATAAAATTAATTGATTATTTTTTGAATACTTTGATAAAAAGTAGATCTACAAGAGAGATTGCTTAATTATTAGAAATATAATCCAGTTCGAAAGCAATCATGTTGGATTAAAAACTCGTCAATATTTTGGGTGTAAATTGAGTTTTGCAACTTATTTTACATCAACCACACCCAAAATGCAGAAAACAACACTGAAAATTAAGCCACCTGAGATTTTATGTTAAATGATGGGCTTGTTGCAGTAAATCAAGCATTCTTGATTGCGAAATCAACCCTACAGTAGTCATTTGCTCAATCTGTTCACCTGATGAGTTAAAAAATAACATGGTTGGTGTACCATAAATAGCAAAAGTTTTTTTAATCGCATCTACTTCATTACTCTTACTACTGATATCTACTTTAATATTCACCAGACCAGACATGGCTTTTTGAATAATCAGTTGATTAAATACCTTCTTATCCATTTCTTGGCAATCACTGCACCAATCCGCTGAAAACTCAAGAAATACTACCTTTTTATCTTTTTTAGCTTGCTCCAATTGTTGTTGGAGAACACTTAAGGTATTTATCTTGATAAATAAATTATTTTCAACAGAACCTTGAGTCATTTTTACTGTGGGAATTGCTGTGTTATATATGACAACTCCTCCAGAGATCAAAGCAAAAATACTAAGTCCTTGAATTAAATAACCGCTCAGGCTGTTTTGTGATTTCAAACCACCTAAACTAATGCTAGAGATAATTAATAGTACAGCCCATAAAATATGAGTTATTGTCTGATTCAAAACACGTGACAGCATCCATATTGCAATTCCTAGCATCATAAAACCAAACAATTGCTTTATTTTAATCATCCAGGGACCTGCCTTGGGAAGTAATGTACCATAACCTGAGCCAACAATAAGAAGAGGGACTCCCATTCCTAATGCCATGACAAACAAAATCAATCCACCCATTATGACCTGGCCATTTTGACCAATATAACTTAAAACTCCAATTAAGGGTGCAGTAACACAAGGTGAAACAATTAAAGTTGATAAAATCCCCATTATTCCAACTGAAAGATAACTTCTTTGTTTGCCCAATTGATTATTTTTATTAAGCTTATTTGCAAAATTGGCTGGAAGCTTTAGTTCAAAAAAACCAAACATTGAAAAAGCCATTCCAATAAAAATTATACTAAATAAAACAATGATTAAAGGACGCTGCATCAATGTTTGGACTGTACTTCCCATATACCCTGCAAGCATACCAGCTCCTGCATAGGTAACAGCCATCCCAATCACATAACTAAACGACAGCTTAAAAGCCTTTTTGGTCGATATGGAATTCTGTCCTACAATAATCCCGGATAAAATAGGGACCATAGGGAGGACACAGGGGGTAAAGGCCAATAAGATGCCTAACCCAAAAAATGCACTCAAATAGACGTATACGCTATTTCCTTGAATAAAATGCATCACTGTATCAGGGTTCGAGCTTTCAAAACCTGGTGTATACGACCACACCACTTGAGTAAAAAATGCCAGCAATAGTGTGCTGATCAAGCAAATTGATTTTCTCATTTTAATATCCCAATAAATAATAAACAATAACATTACAGGCCGGTACTTGGTAACAAGCAACCAACATTGAGAAAGATTACAAATTTACTTTAGCAAAATGGGAGGCTTAAATATTGAGGATATTGGTGATTTATATTTTGATTGAATAACCGCAAAATAAAGAATACATGCCAATAAAGACAAAATAACATTAATAGAAAATTCTTCTTCAGCAATAGTATAATACATACTGGACAAGCATGAACTCACTAATGCCGTTCTGTGTGGGCACTCGGTTATAGAATGGATATACTGTGCATTACCCTGAACTTGTTGAGTATTGTTATGAAACACGGCTGGTTTTATTATTAAAAAAACCATGCTGCATAGTATCAGGTAATGAATTACTCTGTGTTTTAGTTTCATGCTATATATAGTATATTTTTAAGTGGGCTCTGTATAGTACCTAATAATTGTAGCCAACATTTTAATATTTTGTCACTACTTCATTCTCAGTAACACGCTTTAAGATAATTCCTTCCTGGATAGATACAGAATAAATTTGTCTAATAACCGAGTACTAAAAAAACGTTTTAAACAAATTAAAAAATGAGCAGGGAATGTGACAGGATATTTGGGTTTTGGTTTTTTAGACTCAATAGCATGAATCAATTTTTTTATCACTGAACTTGTATCTTGAGTAAAGAAAGAATTCGCCTTTTTTTGCTTAAAAGTGTTCAGCATTGTCATATATTGGCTTTTAAAATAACTTTTTTCCATCTCTATCTGTTGCAAGGAGTAATCCACTGCATTATCACGAAATCTGCTGTCTATTGGCCCTGGTTCTATAGTAATCACCTTAATACCAGTATTGAATAATTCAAGTCTTAGCGTATCGCTTAAGCCTTCCAGGGCATATTTAGAGGCATTATAAGCTCCACGAAATGGCATACTAATCACACCAAGTATTGAGCTGATATTAATGATACGTCCTTGACCCTGTTCTCGCATAATAGGAATAACCAAATTAGTCAAGTCTTGCAAACCAAATACATTCGTTTCAAATTGTTGTCTGAGAATATCTCGAGAAACATCCTCAAGAGCGCCGACTTGTCCATATCCGGCGTTATTAATTAATACATCCAAGCGGCCTGATGTCATAATTAACAACTGTGAAAACGCACTTTGAATTGAAGTCGTATCGCTTACATCCAATAAAAGTGCTTCAATTCCCTTATTTAGTAATTTTTGGATATCCTCTGTTTTCCTGCAGGATGCAATAACCCTGTGCCCTCTTTTTTTTAAAGCAAAAACAGCATCAAAGCCTATACCGCTGGAGCATCCAGTGATTAAAATAATCTTCGTATTCATTACTATGCCTTATGACATTTTTTAGCTATCCTACTAATCTCTGGATCTAATTACCACACTCTAACCATTCTTTTTGTACCATTTTCTTAGCAAATGAAAAATACTCTGCAAGTACAATGAAAATATTCTGAATAAATATTGGTCTATAATTTGGGTATTGCTAGCAACAAAAGGAATTCAGCATGAAAAAAGATAGCACTCATAATTTCAAATTATTAAACGTCATCAATTCCTATTTGATTTTGTTTCTCATGCTACTAATAAGCAATATAGCTGGCGCTAGTACCAGTCCTAATCAGCAACCTTTGAGTAATACTCAATTAGCTTATTATATTGGAATACATAGCTATCCGGGTTACTACTGGCGTGGCCCTGTATATTACAGAAGCACCTATTGGACAAAATGGAAATATATAGGTCATGGCTGTCAAAAAAGTTGTTTAATAGAAAAATGGAGTGGTCGGGTAATACGCTGCGCTAAACGTTGTTTTTAAATGGCTTTCAATTAAGAGTTGAATTAAGGTTAGTTTATACCAACCATCTTACCTTTTGTTTAAATAACTTGGCGTAAATACACTCTCCCAGTAACTGGAGGCTGTTTTGGCCTCTCTATTCCAAAAGCTCGGAAGCAATTTGTTTTTATACAAACCAGATGGGCTTTGAACCCTACCTGTTGGTAGATCACGGGGTCGATCCTGTTGAGTACGTTGAATTAACTGTTTGCGATAAGACCTATCTCCTATTATATGATAGGTTTGCTCAAGATAATCGGGTATTGCCCTCACTGTTGCTTTTTGTTCTTTGGCTATTAGTCCCAATAAATTGGCACGTTGCTCAAGTTGGTCTTGCACATTATATTGTATTTGTTTTATCTGTTTTCTAACCCCTCTGAGTTCCTTCATCAACTCGATCAATTGCCCTCTACGTTCTGACAGTTTTCTAGGTATATGTTCCTTATTACTCAATAATTCAGAAATTATATCGACAACTTCTGGATCTACCACTTTCTTTACAGAATTAAGTTCCTTTTTTAGTTGTTTGAATTGTTTCTTTAAACGAATTTCTTTTTCTTTTAAGGATTCAATAGATTCATCCAAGACTCCTATAGCATGATATGTAAAAAATAAAGGAGTAAAATCATTCTCGCTGTGATGTGTGTTTATAAAATGACGCAAAGCGTTATGATTTCCTATTGGTGAACTTAATTGACATAGTTCATTGTAATTATTTCTTATACTTTTAGGCAAACCATCTAATAATTGATCGTCTGCAATTAATTGCAAATTAACAAAAACCAGGAGAAAACCTTCATAACAATGACGTCTTAATAATAAATCCGATATATTTATCCAGCGTCTGAAAGCATTTAAACGAGCATCAGGATAATATTCATACTGCTCTATATCATGTTTAAGAAAAAACTCAAGTTGATGTCTTAATTCAAAATAGTTCTTTTGCCTCAAATTCGATTTTTCTTTTCGTTCAAATCCTGCTGTGTCTTTAAAATCATCCAGTGTAAACTGTTTCAATTGCCCTCTTAACTTGGCATCAATCAATAATGCATAGTCTGAAGCAATTTTAGACTCTATAAAACTATACATTAGTTGATTTTTTCTACTGCTTGCGATTGATTTTTGAAATTCTCTATCAGCGATTAACTTGTCAAATCGTTCTGAAGACAGGGGTTTTTGCCAAAACTTGTTATTATTCTTTGCAGCCAACCAGGAACGGAAATAATTATGAGACACTGTTGTAAACTCCTTTTCAACCATGTATTCGTTAAACTAAGCAAAATAGTCAACCAGTCCTTTTAAGGGTCGCTTAGTTAACGAGGTGACTTGATTTTTATCTTCGGCAGCTTGGATAAGCTCCATTTCAACATCATTATTTTGTTGAGAATTTTGACGAGAATCTGTGTCAGGTCCAATATGAACCTCAGATAAGTTTATGCCCTGTTGAGCCATCATCTCCCTTAACCTGGGAACAGCTTGATCAACCAGTTCACGTACATAAGCACTATGAGTCGATATGTTAACAGAAGCATTATCCTTTACAACTTTTACATTAATTTCTAAAGGACCTAATTCTTCAGGATGAATTTTAATTAATGCACTTTTTACTTCCTGATGCCCAAGCCAAACAATATGCTCAGATAATTGGTCTGACCATTGCGAGCTCTTAACGTGAATTGGAATCGACAAATTTGTAGGTGGAGTATAATCAACAATAGTTTTTTGATTCATTTGAGGTGAGGAACTTAACAATTCAGGTCCTACTCCTGTTACTTCTAGCCCTGTTTTTATTATTTCAGGCTTAAGTTCTGAATTGAAATCAATACTTTCTGTTATTGAGAATGCATTATTCATATCAACTAATTTTTGATTTACGGACAGACTATTCTGCAGTTGGTTTATTGAGTTGGTTTGAATGGTATTAATGGCAGTCACATTTCCATCAAATTTTAATAATTCCGATTTAATATTTCTAGTTTGACTGGTTTTTATTTCTACATCCAAATTGTTATAAATTTCATCTGGACTACTTTCTGATTCAACCATTGGCGGTTCAAAATTTTCAGAATCGATCCACGCTAAAGCAACATTTTGTGTTGATGTTGGTTTCAATTGTTCCATATATTCATCGTCTAAATTTAATCCTTCTTGGACCTCAAATAATATGGGTTCCGTTATTAATTGATTATTAGGTGATTCCTCTTGATGAGTAATTTTTTGAGTACTGGCACCTGTCTTTAAATCATTTAATGGTAAACTTTGTAGAGCAGTATCATCATTTTCAACTTCAACATCATCATTTGCTGTATATTGAGGCTCTTTTTCATAAGCTATATTGGTGCTATTTGCTATAATTTCGGCCATTAATAATACAAAAGATTCGGGCGTTAATAAATCACTTCCTTCGTCAGAATATTCAGTAATATCAATCAATTGCTCAGATTTTTCATTATCCTGAATGGTGGATGAGATATCCAATGAAAAGGATGAATTTAATATAAGATTTTTCAGATCAATCATATTTAACACTCCCTGTGTTATGACTATTTATAAAGCAAAACTTATACCAACTGCAAGTTTAATTTAAAAAGAATTAAGGGACAGTTAAAAAATATTACATGCCTGTAAATCCTCTTAACGATACCTATTGTGTCAAAAAAAATAGTGATACTTTCTCGACATAATTTATTGAGAGCAATCTAATTATGTATCACTTTTTATTTCACCACCATAAATCGCAAGAATCTGTCGATGAGATGATAAATCATGCAAAAAAATTACTTATCAATGTGGATATAGAACAAAAAACTCATTTCTTAAGATTATTAAACCTTCGTGTTATTGAATTTCAAACCGAACTTAATAAGGCGTCTTTAGATTCCTATGATAAAGAACTCATCCTTACTCAGTATGAAAAATTTGCAAAAACCTTATTAATCTGCATGGAATACCCTGTTCGTGCCTCCTCTGCAATATATTATTACCATAACAGAATTTATTATCCTGTCGCAATTCAAGACAAAATGAAGCCGGAACCTATAGTGCAAAAGATAGCTATAACAACTGTTAGCATCTGTATCGCTTTGCTTATTGGTTCAATACCCTCTTTTATTTTTAACCCTCTTATTGGGGCACTCATGGTATCGTTAGCAGTGACTCTTCTCTTACCAAGCAGTTTTTGTCTTCTAGTTCCAGACTCTCCGGACACAACAAAAAAGAAAGCGCAAGAAAAGAGGATTTTTGAAGAAGGAGCAAAGCTAATCGATCCTGATGTAATACTTGAGGAGTTTGATGAAAATTATTATATTCCAACGGCAAAAATGTGAGCGTATGATTGCTCAGCCGTTTTAAATTTATATAGCTAAACCAAGAAAAGATTAAATCATATAACGAACTATCTCAACTGACAAAGAAAGGATAGATCAAACATCACAAATTTAGGCTATAAAATTTTTCCTCAACCTTGTCGTTCTTTGATTGAGATGAGGGAGAAGCGAATAGTAAATTTCTATTTAGTGATTGTGTTTGTGTTTTAAAATCTCGGATAATTATGTCTAACACAGTCTCATTTTCCCCATTTTTAGAGTTGAGTGCCTCTTTTTGTTGGGTTTCAGGTATCAAAGCTATAATGTAATTGAATGATTCGATGTTTTTTTTGTTTTGTAACACTTTATGCAACACCGTATTACCATCATTATCTTTATCCTGAACCGCAGCCAATCTTTCCTTTTCGGGAATAAGCTCAAGAATGGCTTTTACGGATTCAGGATTGTATGCTGCTTTATGCAACACCATATTGCCAACATTATTTTTAATCCGAACAGTGGCCAATCTATCTTTCTCGGGAATAAGCTCAAGAATGGTTTTTAAGGATTCAGGATGGTTTGCTGCTTTATGCAACACTGTATTACCATCATTATCTTGATCCTGAACAACAGCCAATTTATCTTTTTCTGGAACAAGCTCAAGAATGATTTTTAAGGATTGAGGTTTGCATGCTATATAATGCAGCACCGTTTGGTCACACTTATCTTTAACCTGAACCACAGCTAATTTATCTTCATCGGGAATAAGCTCAAGAATAGTTTTTAAGGATTCAGGATGGCTTGCTGCTTTATGCAACACTGTGTCACCATACCTATCTTGATCCTGAACAACAGCCAATTTATCTTTTTCTGGAACAAGCTCAAGAATGATTTTTAAGGATTGAGGATTACGTGCCGCCTTATGCAACACCGTTTGGCCATCATTATCTTGAACCTGAACCGCAGCCAATTTATTTTCTTTGGCGGGATAAATCTCAAGAATGGTTTTCAATGATTGGGGGTTGTCTGCTACATAATGCAATGCTGTATCACTATTATTATCTTTAACTTGAACTGCAGCCAACCTGGCTTTCTCGGGAATAAGCTCAAAAATGATTTTTAATAATTCAGGATTGTCTGCCGCTTTATGCAGCATTGTTTGGCCATACTTATCTTTAACCTGAACCGCAGCCAACCTATCTTTCTCGGGCATAAGCTCAAGAATGGTTTTTAGGGATTCAGGACTCTTTGCTGAATCATGCAGCACCGTATTACCATCATTATTTTTAATCTGAACGGCAGCCGATCTATCTTTTTCGGGAATAAGCTCAAGAATGGTTTTTAAGATTTGGGGATTGTTTTCTGCTTTATGCAGCACCGTATTACCAGAGGTATTTTTAACCTGAACGGCAGCCGATCTATCTTTTTCGGGAATAAGCTCAAGAATGGTTTTTAAGGATTCAGGATGACTTGCTGCTTTATGCAGCACCGTATTATAAAAACCATTTTTAATCTGAACCGCAGTCAATCTGGCTTTTTCAGGAATAAGCTCAAGAATGGTTTTTAATAACTCAGGATTGTTTGCCGCTCTATGCAGCACCGTTCGGCCATACTTATCTTTAGCCTGAACCTTAGCCAATCTTTCTTTTTCAGGAATAGATCCCAGGGCTTTTGTTACATAGATGGCATTATTTATTTCAACGGCCCAATGCAGAATATTTCCATTGGGGTTTAGCACCTTGTAATATTGAATGACCGCATCAGGAAGAGCGTCAGTTTGCTCTTTGGTCAGCCATGTTTGTTTTATTACATCGCTTATGGCGTTTAAGGCTTTTTCGGGGTCGGTGAGCTTTATATTTTTTAACAAATGGGCATATAAAGCAGGCGGAAAATTCATAATCAGTACCACCAATTCATAGGAATTTTTAGGTGCAATGCCTAAAATAGCCTGGGCAACTAAACGCTCAGGCAATTGGATGCCACTGTCATCCTGTCCTGGATTAATGTGCTTGTATTTTTTTTCCAGGCGTTTCAAACTGTCCCTGGTCATTTTAGCCGGTTGATTCAATAATGGCGTTTTGGCATTAGCTTCTACTATTGAGCTTAAATGAAGCGCTGCTGTCTCAACGCAAGTTCCTTTCAGAAGCTCCTTATCGATAACGCTGCCTAAATCACCATGAGGGCCCGTAACCTTTCTTAAATGGTCTTGCACTCCTGAAGGCAAAGCATTCCAATAAGACATAAACGCATCAATGGCTTCTGTAGCAATGTTGCTTGCAAACGTACTTCCTGTCATTCGCTCGCCACCCAGTGTTAACCCTTTAATTAATAACTGCAAGGCCTGTTTAGGAGTCATCCCCTGATTATTAAAAATAGCCACGTCTTCTTTTAAGACTTTTAACTCCTGATTATGTTCATACAATGAATGGCAAAACCCGGGATAGGACTTCTTTAACTGCTCATAAAGTTTGACATGACTGCGCAGAGGGAAATTTTCAATGTGCCTTGTATCCAATAATATTCCGTCTTTCATCACATACGTCGACAAGTCAGAAAAATGAGGAGCTTTTTGTAAAGCAGACAGGCTTTTTGAATGTTGCAGTACAGGCATGATGCCTTCCTGCACGGTTTGCTTTAAGGAATCAGAAATATCAATATCTTCCGGAAGCCATACCCGAAGATGTTCCTGAATATCAGGCGCTATTATCGCCAACATCCCCGCCATAGCCTTCGGCTTAAAGGTCAATTCCGCTATTTGCCAATAAAGCTCATTGGTTTCACTGGAAGCTAATTGGTCAAAACCAATAAATTGATTAGGATTTTTCGCCCTTTCCACGCATCGTTGTTGGAATCCCTCTTCAAAATGCTCAACATCCTTAAGAAGTTCCAAAAGATAATTTATTTCTTCTTCCAGTTCTAACTGTAATACACGTTGCTTAACGCTGTTGAAATCATGCGGTTCTGAAACGTTTGTATAAACTAATTGTTTCTTCTCTTCTAATAGGTTTTTGATAACATCAATCTTAATCACTTTTTCGACCAGATGGTTCAATTAACCTGCAATTATAAATAAACTGTTGAATTAATACCACCTCTAGACAAACTCTGAACAAGACAAAAATTGAAAATTGGAACAAAATGGCAGTTTCCAGGGAAGATATTTTCAGAATTTCTAGAAGATGCTGGATTTTTTAACCGGGTGTGATTGTTAATACTAAATGAAAAGTTCCTAAAATTAGGCTATGATTAAAGTTTTGATTTTGGGAGTATTTTATGAAAGTGGGTCAAGACAGTCTATCAACAAAATCTCACTTAAAAGTTGATGGTAAAACCTATCATTATTACAGCCTAAAAGAAGCTGAAAACAAACACTTTAAAGGAATAAACCGCCTTCCCTACTCATTGAAAGTGCTATTTGAGAATTTATTACGCTTCGAAGACGGTAACACAGTTACTACTAAAGATATTAAAGCAATAGCTGACTGGTTACACAATAAAACATCTCAGCATGAAATAGCGTTTAGGCCCACGAGAGTACTCATGCAAGACTTTACTGGCGTCCCTGCTGTTGTGGATTTGGCTGCTATGCGCACTGCCATTGTAAAAATGGGGGGTAAAGCAGATAAAATATCCCCTCTATCCCCTGTCGATTTAGTGATAGACCATTCCGTCATGGTGGATAAGTTTGGTTCTAAGGATGCGCTTGAAGTAAATACTAAAATTGAGATAGAAAGAAACAAAGAGCGTTATGAGTTTTTGCGCTGGGGACAAAAAGCCTTTTCTAACTTTCAGGTTGTTCCGCCTGGAACAGGAATTTGCCATCAGGTCAATTTAGAGTATTTGGGTAAAACAGTTTGGAGTAGTGAAAATGAGGGTGAATTATACGCCTATCCAGATACTTTAGTGGGCACCGACTCTCATACCACTATGATTAATGGCCTAGGTATTCTTGGTTGGGGAGTAGGCGGTATTGAAGCTGAAGCAGCCATGTTAGGTCAACCAGTATCCATGTTAATTCCTGAAGTTATTGGCTTTAAATTATCAGGCAAACTTAAAGAAGGCATTACTGCAACCGACTTGGTACTTACCGTAACTCAAATGCTTAGAAAAAAAGGTGTTGTTGGAAAATTTGTTGAGTTTTATGGTCCTGGGCTTAATGATTTACCGTTGGCGGATAGAGCAACCATTTCAAATATGGCCCCTGAGTATGGTGCCACATGCGGCTTTTTTCCAGTAGATAAAGAAACCATAAAATACCTTGAACTGACTGGGCGAGATAAACATACCATTGCTCTTGTTGAAACCTATGCAAAAGCTCAAGGCATGTGGTACGACAAAGACTGTGAAGATCCTGTGTTTACTGACTCCTTGCAACTGGATTTAGACAGTGTTGAACCTTCTCTTGCCGGACCTAAACGACCACAAGATAAAGTCAATCTAAGCTCCTTACCCGTCGAATTTAATAATTTTTTAGCGGAAGTTGGAAAAGAAAAAGAGAAAGACAAAACCTTTGTAGTGAAAAACAAAGATTTTCAAATGAAACATGGGCATGTAGTCATCGCTGCAATAACCAGTTGTACCAACACCTCCAATCCAAGTGTACTAATGGCAGCAGGACTAGTAGCTAAAAAAGCTATTGAAAAAGGTTTACAACGCAAACCTTGGGTTAAATCTTCCTTAGCACCCGGCTCTAAAGTAGTTACAGACTATTTAAGAAATGCTGGGCTTCAAACTTATTTAGATCAATTAGGCTTTAATTTGGTTGGTTATGGTTGCACTACCTGCATAGGTAACTCAGGTCCTCTGCCTGATGAAATTTCACACAGTGTTTCTGAACATGACCTTGTTGTTTCCTCAGTCTTGTCCGGAAATAGAAATTTTGAAGGACGTGTTCATCCCCAAGTCAGAGCTAACTGGCTTGCCTCTCCTCCATTAGTGGTTGCCTATGCTTTAAGCGGCACAACTTGCAGTGATTTAAGCAAGGAACCAATTGGGCAAGATAAGGAAGGCAATGATGTTTATCTAAAGGACATCTGGCCTACTAATGCTGAAGTGGCAGCGGAAGTTGCAAAAGTCAGCGGTACTATGTTCCGTAAGGAATATGCGGAAGTATTTAAAGGAGATGAGCATTGGCAAGCAATTAAAACAAGCTCAGGACAAACTTATGAATGGAATCCTGATTCGACATACATCCAGTATCCTCCTTTCTTTGAAAACCTAAGTGTGAAACCGGAATCCATCAAACCAATCAATCATGCTTATATTTTAGCGCTCTTTGGTGATTCGATTACCACTGATCATATTTCACCTGCCGGTTCAATTAAAGCGACTTCTCCAGCCGGGTTGTACTTAAAGTCAAAAGGAGTAGATGAGAAAGATTTCAATTCCTATGGATCCCGCCGTGGCAATCATGAAGTGATGATGCGGGGTACCTTTGCTAATATTCGCATCCGTAATGAGATGACTCCAGGACAAGAAGGCGGGGTCACCCGTTATGTTCCTACAGGAGAAACCATGTCAATATATGATGCAGCCATGCGTTATCAAGAGGATAAAAAAGACTTGGTTGTTATTGCCGGAAAAGAATATGGAACAGGCTCATCAAGAGATTGGGCAGCAAAAGGCACCAATTTACTTGGTGTTAAAGCAGTTATTACTGAAAGTTTTGAACGAATCCATCGATCCAATTTAATTGGTATGGGTGTATTGCCATTGCAGTTCAAAGATGGGATGACTCGTAAAACGTTAAAACTGGATGGAAGTGAACGAATCAGTATCACAATCTCTGATAACTTAACCCCTGGAGCAATGGTACCTGTTACCATCGAGCGGCAGGATGGGAAATTTGAAAAGATAGAAACTCTCTGCAGAATTGATACTGCTGATGAACTCGAATATTATAAAAACGGCGGAATACTTCAGTATGTATTACGCAAAATAAGTTCTTAAATATTGAGTTTTGCATACCAACTACTATCCTCTCCCTTACTGTCTCGGCTCGGTTGAAGCTATAATCCGAGCCGCGACCGTAAGGGAGAGAATAACAATAAAACAAAAAGTCAATTTAATTCTATTAAAAGTTAGATACACTTTTCTTTACTCCGTTAACTTAACATAATACCATTTACACCCCATTTAATATCCAGATTTATTGCGTATAAAGGATAAATAATGAATCATTCAAAAAAGGTTCTGAACGTCTTTTCTTTGGTTATGATCAATGTCATTGCTGTGGATAGTTTACGTACCTTGCCCATCAGCGCAAAACTTGGATTTTCCCTAGTGACTTATTATATCGTTGCTGCCCTTGTTTTTTTTATTCCAGTAGCTCTGGTTGCTGCAGAGCTGGCTACTGCTTACCCTAATACCGGTGGAATTTACATCTGGGTTAGAGAAGCATTTGGGAGACGAGCCGGATTCATCACCATTTGGTTGCAATGGATCTATAATGTGGTTTGGTATCCCACAATGTTAGCCTTCATTGCCGCAACATTATCTTATTTAATTGCACCCCATTTAGGAAATAATAAATTTTATTTATTAGGTACCGGTCTCACATTGTTTTGGACATTTACTCTTTTAAATTGTTTTGGCATGAAGTTATCCAGCATAGTGAGTATTATTGGAGCATCCATAGGTACATTATTACCTATGATAGTTATTATCACTCTAGGCTTGGTTTGGGTATTCCAAGGCAGGCCGGTAGCAGTGAATTACCCATCGACTTTGCTCCCGGATTTTAGCTCCTTAGGGAACTTATCTCTGTTTTCAGCCGTTTTATTTGGCCTTATCGGGATGGAAATGTCCGCTGTTCATGCAGAGGAAGTAAAAAATCCACAAAGAGATTACCCCAAAGCACTTTTTTATTCAGCCCTTATAATTATATCTACCCTATCTTTAGGCTCCCTGGCAATTGTTATTGTAGTACCAAATGATAATTTAAGTGTCGTTTCAGGTCTTGTTGATGCTTACGCAATATTCTTTAACTCCTATAACATGCCTTGGATGACTTCAGTAATTGCCGTATTAATTATTTTGGGAGGCTTAAGTGGAGTTTCAGCCTGGATAATAGGTCCAACCAAAGGATTACTAGTCTCTGCACGTGATGGCTCCTTACCTGCTCGATTTTCTCAAGTCAATAAATACGGTGCCCCTGTCACTATACTTCTCACGCAAGGTATTATATTTTCTATATTAAGCACTGTGTTTATTTTACTAGATTCTATTAATGCTGCTTACTGGGTGCTAAGCGATTTAAGTGCCCAAATGGCCTTGTTGGTTTATATTATGATGTTCGCAGCAGCAATTAAATTACGATACAGTAAGCCCGAACAGCCACGAGGATACACTATACCTGGGGGTAATCTGGTAATGTCTCTCATTTCTGGAATTGGAATAGCCTGCTGTGTAGCAGCCATGATTGTTGGATTTATACCTCCTTCACAAATTCCTATAAAAAATGTTTTTTTCTTTGAGTCTTTTCTGATTGGAGGACTAATCTTATTCGTGCTCATCCCATGGTTGTTTGCTAAAAAGCATGACGAACAATTATGTGGTCAGAAGTGAGTCAAATTATCGAAATAGATGGGAGTTTCATTTAACTCTAATTTTATTTTTGGTTCCTGCAGTAACCTACCGCAATATTTATTAAAAAATTTGAGTGGCTATGTTGCTTTACCACAAATTTTCTCTTGGCTTTTCATCCCGAGCGTGCAAACAAAAGGGCTCCCAAAGCTACCACAACACCACTTTTGGGAGATCCCTCTCTATTACTTGGGATGAGTGAAATACTGCTACCCCTCTTCTGGAATAGACATTAAACTGGCATTACCACCTGCAGCAGTTGTATCGACAGTATAGGTGCGTTCATGACAGAGTCTAATCAAATAATGAGGTCCTCCAGCCTTAGGCCCTGTACCTGATAAACCTTCACCACCAAAAGGCTGCAACCCTACAACAGCTCCAATCATATTACGATTCACATAACAGTTGCCTGCATGAACTCTTTGCCTAATGTATTCAACCGTTTCATTAATACGGCTATGGATTCCAAGTGTTAAACCATACCCAGTCTGATTAATTTGGTTAATTACCTGATCCAGGTCTTTTCTCTTGAATTGAATCACATGCAAAATTGGACCAAATACTTCTTTTTCCAATGAACTAATACTATCAATTGCAATCGATGTTGGCGGCATAAAATACCCTGACTCAATCTCATCACTGGCAGGACATTGATATAATATTTCATAGCGTTTTTTCATATTGTCGACATGATTTTTCAACGTAGACAATGCTTCCTTATCTATAACAGGTCCAACATCTGTTGATAGCCATTGAGGATCTCCAACTACCAGTTCTGCCATGGCACCTTTTAATAATTCAACGGTTCTGGGATATACCTCCTCTTGCACATACAACACTCTAAGAGCGGAACATCGTTGTCCTGCACTACCAAACGCTGAGGTTACTGCATCAACAACTACCTGTTCCAATAATGCTGAAGAATCAACAATCATTGCATTTTGACCGCCTGTTTCTGCAATTAAAGGAATGATTTCACCACCACGAGTAGCTAATGTACGATTAATCAAATTGGCCGTATCAGTTGAACCAGTAAATAACACTGCTTTAATACGTTGATCAGCTACCAAAGCAGCTCCTATAGTCTCTCCAGCTCCAGGAAGTAATTGGATAGCCCCGGCTGGGATGCCAGCCTGATGCATTAATTTCACTGCATAAGCTGCTATTAATGGGGTTTGTTCTGCAGGTTTGGCAATCACACAATTCCCAGTAATTAATCCTGCGACAATCTGTCCTGTAAATATAGCCAAAGGAAAATTCCAGGGACTAATACAAAGTATTGTTCCACGAGGATGTAAAATTAATTCATTTGTTTCGCCCGTATACCCGTTCAATCGCTTTGGAATGCCCATAAGTTCTTGTGCTTTCCTGGCATAATATCGACAAAAATCAATGGCTTCTCTTACCTCAGCAATTCCATCACTCCAAGTTTTACCCGCTTCAAGGCAGGTTAATGCCATTAACTCTGTCATATTGGCTTGTAGTAAATCAGCAAAGCGATTTAGAAAAGTAGCACGTTCTTCTACTGATTTTTTGCTCCAGGATTCAAAAGTTAACTGAGCTTGATTTAAAGCCATTTCAACATCATCAAGGGTTGCTTGCTGTACGGTACCAATCGCACGTCCAGGTTGTTGCGGAGCCTTAACTGTTTGTAAAAAGTCTTTGGATAATTTACGCCCTGCTATCATAGGACTTGCCTGCCATTCTTTTGACTCAATTTTTGCCAATTCCTGTTGCAATAACGCACGTTCATGCCTATTAGTAAAATCGAACCCTTTGGAATTTTTTCTTGTTGGTAAAAAAACATCTTCAGGTAAAGGAATATTGTTATTGATTTTGCTAAATAAAGATTTGGCTTTAGCAACAGGATCCTCAATCAGTTCGCTAATAGGTGCTTTATCATCCACTATGCGATTGACAAAAGAAGAATTCGCTCCATTTTCCAGCAATCGTCGAACTAAATAAGGCAGTAAATCCTCATGACTGCCTACTGGTGCATAAATACGACATGGAATACCATAACAATTGTCAGGAACTATCTGCTCATAAAGCTCATTACCCATACCGTGCAAACATTGAAACTCAAAATCCCTATAATCTCCCACTATATTAAGAATCATTGCAACTGAATAAGCATTATGGGTTGCAAATTGTGGGTAAATTGCATCCGTCATGGTCAAGATTTTTTTTGCACAAGCCTGAAAAGAAACATCTGTAAAAACTTTACGTGTAAACACAGGGTATTCAGAAAAACCTTGCATTTGTGTTTTTTTAATTTCACTATCCCAATAGGCTCCTTTAATCAATCTGACCATAATACGGCGTTGTTTGCTTCTTGCCAAAGCAGCAACCCAATCTAATACATAAAAAGCCCTTTTTTGATAAGATTGAACCGCCAATCCAAATCCATTCCACCCCTGTAAGCTATCATCAGTAAATACCTTTTCTATCACATCAAGTGATAAATCCAAACGTTCTGACTCCTCCGCATCAATTGTTAAGGCTATGCCATAATCTTTTGCCAAACGAGACAATGCCAATAACTTAGGTGGTAACTCTGTCATTACGCGTTCATACTGAAATTCACTATATCGAGGGTGCAGGGCAGAGAGTTTGATAGAAATACCTGGCCGCCTGTATACATCAGAATTTTTATCTGCTTTCTGTCCAATTGAAATTATTGCATTTTTATATGCCTCAAAATATCTTGCAGCATCTGCCGATGTTAGCGCTGCTTCCCCTAACATATCATAGGAATACCTATATCCCCTGCTTTCCTTCTTCTTTGCTCTGGTTAACGCTTCATTAATGGTACGTCCCATCACGAATTGTCTGCTCATAATACGCATGGCTTTATCTACTGCTTTTCTAACAACAGCTTCACTGCTTCGATTAACCAATTTCAATAATGCTTTGGTCAATGTGTTTTCCGCTTTTTCAGGAGTTAAAACTTTCCCTGTCAACATTAAGGCCCATGTTGTAGCATTTACAAAAAAAGATTCACTTTGTCCGCGATGAGACTCCCAATCACCGCCGGCCAATTTATCTTTAATCAAATTATCTATAGTGGCATTATCAGGAACACGCAATAAAGCTTCTGCTAAACACATTAAAGCAATCCCTTCATCACTTGATAAAGCGTATTCCGTTAAAAATGAATCAATTCCGGTGCTTTTTTTTCTCTCAGAGCGAACTGATTCAACCAATTTTGTAGCACTGGCCTTAATCGCAATCATCTGTTGAGGATCAAGTACGGCTTTTTCACTGAGTTCTGTAATCAAAGAGAGCTCATCCATACGATAAGCTTTATTAATAGCAGCTCTTAAACCATCAGGTGAATGAATGGACTGCTTTTCCAGCATAATGTTCTCCGAAACTAAAGTAGTAATTGAACAAAAACGTTATTTAACTCTTCTGTACATGACAACAAATAAACTTGCCATTCTCTCTCATAGTGGATAACCATCGATATTAAGCTGGACAGATCTATTGTCCAGGCCTCCCTACTTTCACATAGGGGACAATTTTGGTCAATTAATAAGTAGTCATGTACCGAATTGAACTATACAAGAAACAATGTATCAGACACAATTTTGCAGCATATTATATGACGACAATCACACTCAATAAAGTAAAAATACGATTTTTAACCCCTTAATTTAGATCTAATTATGTACATTTATATTTAATTTTAATCATTTAGATGATTGATTGCATAGCTGTTTTGATTTATTAATAAACTATATGTTTATGTTTTAATCAAACACATTTCTGAGCCAGTTACTAACACAATGAATTGACTAATATTTTAACCTAATGAACAACTAAAACTCGTATAAATTTACAATTAATTTATTTGTTAATATAATCACCATCTTTTGTAATAACCAATAACGGTGATTTAACAAGAAGAAAGGAGCAGTATGAATACATTATTTACTCTAATCTCAACTGTACTACTGACAAGCAATATTACATCCAGCACTCTATTATTTGCTAAGCCTGGACAAGACATTAATGCCCAAGTACAACATCTCAGTCACAAAGCCCCACAATTAAATAAAAAAGTTTTAAAGCTTGCCTTAACTGCCTATAAGAATGCAAGCAAAAGAGGAGCGGTTAAAAAGCCTGTTCTTACTGTAATTGATTATTCTTTGCCCTCTAATAAACAGCGTATGTGGGTATTTGATCTTCGTAATGAGCGTCTTTTATATAATACCTACGTAGCCCATGGTAAAAATTCAGGCGTTAATGTTGCAAAAAATTTTTCCAATAGAGAATCCAGCAAACAATCTAGCCTGGGTACTTATATCACTAAAGGAACCTATATTGGACACAAAGGCTATTCTTTGAATCTCCAGGGTTTGGACAGAGGATTTAATGATAATGCCTACAATAGACGTGTTGTGATACATGGCGCCTGGTATGTTGAACCCGATTTCATTAAAAGAGCTGGGCGTGCTGGCCTTTCCTGGGGTTGTCCGGCCATAGCGCAAACCTTGGCTAAACCTGTTATTAATACCATTAAGAATGGTTCGGTTATTTTTGCCTACTATCCTGATAAATACTTCCTGTCTCATTCAGGATATCTAGCATAAAAAAGTAAGCCAGGGACTCAGCCCTGGCTTTTCGCAGTCATCCGTATAAGAACGTACGTTCTTATTGTCATCCTGACAGACTCAGATCCCTCTGATTGCAATTCCATTTGCACGACTCATATCCATATAAGTCTTAATTAAAATTTAGCAACTCAATGTCAGAAGCGCAAGACATCAAAATCTCTGATTCCTTAACTTTCTCTTCAATTTTCCTATAACACCATTTAATAAATACAATGTAAATCAATAAGTTAATTATTTTCACAAGAACTATTTATAGGAAAAAACGATAATATCTCCCATGTAATTGAGAAATTTCTTACAAAAATTACAGCCAATATAATACCTTATAGCTATTTAAAAAAATAAGCTGCTTGATTATGTCATGAGATATGGTAGTTTATTTACGATTAAATGTACCAGAGTATGACTATGAACCAACCATTAAATGCGACCAAGAAAGACAAGCTTCAAGTGATTGATTGGCTTATTGAAAATTTTCCGAATGCCTTTTTTAAAAAAGGCAATCAAGTAAAACCACTTAAAATTGGAATATTTGATGACATAATCGATTTTTATGAACGATTAGACACACCACCTTTTAGCAAAAAATCTCTAAGAGAAGCATTAAGTTACTACAGTGCTTCTCCAGCTTATTTAAACTGTCAAAAACCTAACACAGCACGTGTGGATATTTACGGTAATGAAATAGATGTAGTCACTCCTGAGCAAGCTAAATATGCTTATCAACGTTATCAGGAACGATATGCGAACAAGAAAAACCAGCATAGCAATGATTGACTTGGTGGTGCTAACCTCAATCTAAAAATGCGAAGGTTTCTCTACGCAGTAGGCAATTGGGAACAATTATTTGATAAGCACCTGATACCTTGTAATGTGGCCATCCAGGTTAAGTATAATTTATTGTAAAACCACAATATAATTAATACTGACATCAGACATTAAACCCGTTTTTCTGGTGAAAGGGTTATAACACAGGCCTTTCATGTCAATGATATTTAAACCAAAAGGTCTCGCCATTTTAGCTAGTTCACTAGGTTTAATGAATTTATCATAATCATGTGTTTGTCTCGGTAGCAAGTCAAGAATATATTCCGCAGCAACAATTGCACCAAGATAAGCTTTTAATGTTCTGCTAATCGTTGATAAAAACAATATTCCGTTTGGTTTTAGCAAACGTCTGCAATGTCGTAACACCAGATCAGGATTCTGTACGTGTTCTAACAATTCCATACACGTTACCACATCAAAACATTGTGCCTCGTACTCTTCTATAGCGCTGCAAAAGTAATCAATATGCAAGTGGTTTTTTTTAGCGTGTGCTTTAGCAACTTGAATTGTCTCACTTTCTGCATCAATTCCAGTCACATGAGCCCCCGCTTTAGTCATGGACTCGCTGAGTATTCCACCACCACAACCCACATCCAGCACGCTGAGGCCTTGTAAATTAATATGTTGAGAAATAAATTCAAAGCGTGCACCATTAATATCATGCAAAGTTCTCAGTGGACCATCAGTATCCCACCAATCCTCTGCCAGTTGCGCAAATTTATTTACTTCCTGAACAGCAATAGTTGACTCAGTTTGATTCATATGACAATAAATCCATTGGTTTAAAGAATTCTATTACACGTGGATTAGTAATAAAGCTTACATTATATGGATGCTCTGAAACCAGTCCTAATAATAATTTATTTAGTGGTATTTTCTCAGCAATTTTACCAAATAATATCAATTGAATATTTGGTTTTCTTGCAGCCAATTGCTCAAACAAATTTTGCATGAAAGGTTTCCAATGACGCGCATGATAAGGTACCTTACCTTTACTATATATCAGGGAAGCATTTAATAATAAAATTCCCCTTTTCATCATTCCTTTAAAAAACTCTTCTGCCGTTTGGACTAATCCGGATTTATCTACCCTGGCGATCGCGTCTTGAGAAGTATTTTCAAGTAAATCATTACGAGCAATCAATAACATTTTAATCCAATTGCGTAATGAGGTTGCTCGATTGACCTCTTTACTTAACCCGGTTGAACTCCATAAGGATCCTACAGAATTATCCCAAAAAGCATAACCATTAGCAGAAATCTTGCGCGGATACGGGGACTCCCCCAGAAGAATATATTGTGTTTGACTCAAGGGTAAGCTAAAAGCCGAGAACAGTTGACTTACCCCAGGTAGCCAATGATTATCATTCTGTATTTGTTTTAAGTATTCACTATCCATTGTATTCAATGCTGTTGTTAGAATTTCTTTCCATTCCTCATGGCATCCAACCAATAAATTCTTATACATCTTAATTCTTATCCTTATTATTTTGATAAACAGTTCACATTAATTAAGCCACGTTGACAATTCCCTTTATTACTGACTCAAAACTTTGAAACCGTGCAGACTCTAACATCATTCTTAACTCTGTTAAATCTTCTCATTTTAAGATCAGGGCATAAAGCTTTTCTTCTGACATCAAAACAAGAAAATTTATTACCATATTGTACTTGTATAAAACAAATATCTGTTATTTTTAGTATATTTTTGTTACAATATTTTTAAATTTATTTCTATATAAATAAAAAAATGACTTCCGAATTGGTTTTAAAAGATACTTTATCAAGCGATATCATTCACAATCGTAATTGTTATGCCTATCTTCTTCAGTTAAAACCTTTTGTTAATTCAACAATCCTTGAGTACTTTCCTGAGCTGAATTCAGTGGCTGTTTTAAATGAAGTATATAATGACCAATTTGCATATGGTAATCTCTATTCATTTACTATTGCTTCTTTGGAAGATCGAATAGATTCGTTATATCCCACATTAACAAAACATCAATCCAATGCCCTGGATGATTTAATTTTTTCAATCTATCATAATGACAACCATATTCTTGATTCCGCAGAATGGATAAACCATATAAGTTCAAAAGCAAGACCCAGACAGATTGAAACAGGAGAGAAAATTGCGAAAGAACTCATCGATCAGAATGCTCCTATTAATAAAACTTCACCACAAAAACAAGAAAGTATACTGACTCGATTGTTTTCCTTATTTAACCCTAATTTCAAACCACAACATAGCACCAATCTCCCTTCATTAAGAAATTATCTCTATAGAAAAGATTCAAAGATAATTGAATATCGATTTAGTACCCAGGGCCAACGGCATAATGGAAAAGTGCGTGTCAGCCCTTTGTTTAAAAGATGGCTGGCAATAAATGCCAATCGTACCACTTCTAATAAACCAATATGCCATATTTATTTCAACAATCTGGGGTTGGATAGAAGTGATTTAGATATAGCAGGTACTAATGAGAAAGAATTAAGTTTAGCACTTCATGAATTGGAAAATAACCCATTGCTTAAGATCGCAGTCATTACTCTTCCAGCCAGTAAATCACTGATGAGCTCCAAACATTATAAAATCTTTTTTGACAAACTTAATTATGACGATGTATTTAATGAGTTCCTGCATATCGCACAAGGTAAGAGACATAAAAGCGGTATTTCTGATTTAAGGATCAGTGCCAATACCAGAAAATTAATCTTTAAAAACAAAGAGTCCGAATCCATTGTACTAAGAAACTTGTTAACTCAAAGTTTCAAAAAGATAGGAATAAAACCTAATCAGCACTTATCTACTGCTCAAAAACAAGCGGTATGGTTTTATTTTATTAAATTCGCATTAACCGATTACATAATTACAACATTGGAACCTGATGGTTATAATTTTTCATGTAAGGATGCGATAGATAGGGGAGCTGTTTCTTCCGTTTATTATAATCTGTTAAAATCTTTCACACTTGAAAATCCCATGCAAAGAAAAGAATTTGAAAGAGCTTTGGATATTGCAGCAGCTAATGTGAAAGGTCGAGGCATGAATTTTCATCGTAAAATCATTTGGAATGCTCTCGATGCCTATATCAATGCTAATTATAATGAACTAATAAACAATCATAAAAAATCCTGGCTAATTTACTGGCGAGATATGAATTGTCCCCACTCTCGTGTTGAACACTTGTTGGAACTAAGAATTAAACAATGCAATGAACAATTCAATACTTTTACAAGTAATCAATTAAAAGTAAAAGAGATGGGACATGAACTGCTATCTCAAATCCAGAAACAATATAAGCACGAAGTGAGTGGTCAAAGGCTTTTATTAGAGGCTGTTTCTCGAACCTCACAATTATTACATACAAGCCCTACCCCTAAATTGATTAAGTCCTATAAAAAACTTGCTGAGGAATTACGAATTAATCATCCTGCTTTGTATATTATCGGTGGCTTAATGGAATGTTTATTAGGTTTGTTTTTATACATTCCCTCCTTCGGATATGCCAAACCTCTCATTACTAATGGACTAGCTACTGCAAAAACTGGATTTTTTGCTTCTGAAAGAAATCTTCTTTGTGATGAATTAATCCAATTTTCCTCTCAACTTCGCTAATAGGTATGTTGCCTGATAATTCAAATTACTCTAACATCATTTAAAAGGATAATCTGGAGTGATTATGTTTTTGGCCAACTGCGATATTGAGAAATTAGTTAAGGAACACATCAATCAATTCTTTTTGGATGAAGAATTATCCTTCTCTAACATCAAAGATTTAATCCTTAGAAAGGCTCCTATTCCCAAGATTCATTCCTCCATAGTAAACACCCTCACTCAATCCAGGGATTCGGATCAACTCAAGGTCAAAAAAAACCTTGAACAACAATCCTATAAAACTCAATTAGCAGAAGATAAAAAACAAAAGGAACTAGATGATTCTGAAGAATCAAAAGATAAAAAATCAAAGGATCATTTAACTCGCGAATTAAATCATATACCAACTCAATTAAGTGAGCAGCAAACAGAACTTCGATTACTACATAATAAATTAGAGCGGTTGTTGGAAAGCCAGGCTAAAGTCGATGTCATACATCATCATGATCCGGCTTTAAAGAAAAAACAATCTTCTTCTTCCCATACAATATCTACTGAACGTCTACAAAGATCCATTAACGAGCATGAAATTAAGATTCAATCTCTTTTTGAATTGGAAGTTAATAATAAGATAAAACTGAGAGAAATTGACAAACGTGCTAATACTCGATTAGAACACCATACCAGTAGGGTCAAGCGTGCTCAAGCGAGAGTTGGATTCAATAGTACAGGAGAAGGAATTCTAAGTACTTTATCAGGAAAAAACCAATCTCTTTTATTGAAAAGTATACAAAATCAACGCAATGCACTTGAAAAGAAATGTGTGGAACTGATACAGCAGTCAGAGCAAATTAATTACCCATTATTTCTTGAGGTGCTCAAGGACTTTTTAAAAGGGAAAGATCACAAATTATCTTCACAGGAAATTGAGGCGCTAAAAGCGATTATAAAATTTATGCAACAACATTTGGAATTTGAACATGAGTCCATTAATACTCAGTCAAGTCTTCATATTAAAAAACAATCGATCGGTGGTCAAATAGTAAGATTGCAAGAGCTACAACGCAAATTAAAATCTTTAAAAAGTAATAATCCTAATTTGGCCTCTGTTAATGAAGAATTGGTTTCGCGTAATTTGGAATTATCTAATACCCTATCTCATAATAATGCTTTACAACAGCGCCTGGGAACCCCTGCCTTACTATTGTTTGGATTGACTTTGTTATTCTCCATTCCCTTTATTTTAACAATAAGTGGAGTTATTCCCTTTTTTATCGCTCCTGCCTTACTTTATGCTCTGGTATCAATACCCCCGGCTCTATTATTACTTTCAACTCTCGGTGTTGGTATAGCCGCCATCGTTTTCGTCTTCAAATCTCATTCCAATGAATCTGCCATTAAATCCAATTTGCAAACGATAGAATCAAACTCCAATCAAATGAAACGAATTTCGCAAAACTTGAAAACAATGGAAACACTGACAATTCCCCATCTGGAATCACAAGTCAAAAAAGATGAAAATTTAAGAGATCAATTAGTGCTTTCATTGCAAAAAACGCAACTCCAGGCTGAACAAGCATTCCAGAAGGCAAAGGAAATAGAGCCATCATCCTATGCCAATTCTCCATTTTTAAGTCCCAGAAAAACACACTCTCCTGATGAGTCTTTATCCGCACTGTCAGAAGAGTTTAGCGAATCCCAGGAAGAAGATAATGAAGTAGTGAATGGGATATCTTAAATCACTTTTTTATGCTTAATTGTGTATTATTGTACCTGGCCAATATTTGCTTTTAAATTATTAATAGTGTATCTTTTTCTCGCATTACCCTTTATTCATAAATAGCATAGAAAATGACAGACATCCCTAGTTTGAGCACTTTGATACTCAATCAAATAACCAAAGATCCCGAACTTAGCCTGGAGCTGCTTAATGATAATGCGCTACTAATGCTGCCTTCTACTTTTCAAAGCTACTTGCTCAAGCACGCCCCCTTTATTAATCTGCTGCCTATTGAGTTGTATGTACAAATTGTTTTATTACTCCCTATTGATAGCTGGTCCTCTTTATTTAGAACATCGACTCAATGGCAAAGGGCTGTCACAGCTGCCGCAAATATTTATTTAAACGCAGAAACCAAACACTTGGAGGATCTATCTAATTATGATTTTGATCACTTAACCCAAGAATTATCAGAGGCAATTAAGAAATATAAGGTTAATGCAAATAGTTACAATCATCAGAGAGCTCAACAAATAGAAAAATTAGAAAACCTGATCAATAAAGTAAATCATGCTCCAAATGTGCTAATGAAACTATTCCATCTGCAGCACGGCTTGCAGGGCATTCAAAAAGAAATAAGCAACGAATATCACTTTTTTTCCCCAAGGAATAGTTTTCTATATCAACTCGTTTCATCTGTGTACCAGCACTTGCCTACCGAATATTATACGAATAAAGCCATTCAATGTTTGAAATTTTCTCCTCAACACCCCTTAAATAAAATTCTAACAAATGTTTCTAGTGAGAAAAAAGTTTCAATGGAAAAAGACCAAACATTAATGATGCGGTAACAAAACTGCGAACCCAATATTGATAAATCAAGCTTTATGCTTTAAAATGCACCAACTTGATCATTGGGAGTAATCTATGTCTCTTGCTAATTATGATGTAAAACAGGAACTAATTAAGCTCACCCAAAACTTTTTATCCATCGACTATAAATTTTCTGAATTAAAAGACTTGCTCACCAATAAAAAACCCATCTCCTCTATTCATGAGCAAATCACAAAAAAATTACATCAGCTCAGAGATTCTGAAAAATCAGCGGCCATCATTCGATTGGAAGAAGATGCCTTACAACAACAAATATTAGAAGATGAGAAAGAGCTTAACAGAGACCTACAAGAAAAACGTAAAGATCTTAATCAAAGAGAAATCTTAACCGAAGAGCTCCAACAAAAAAAACTACTTAAGGCAGAGTATGAAAGGCAGTTATTGATATATACTGTACCCACCAACACGCATGTACATCCTGATACTCCTACAGTTCACCATCACACTCCTTCTGTTTCAGTAACTCTAACTCCAAATCCTAATGTTCATACTCATTCCGAAGCTTCTATTAGTCGGCAAGATCTTGAGTCAAGAATCTATAAGCTTAACCGAAGAATTTCAGAAATCACAAAGGAATTACAAGATTTGGATTTAAGACGTGACCAAAGAGAAATACGCTCTCAAAACAGAGAAAAGCGTTCTCTGGCACGTAATAATTATCTGGCTAAAAAAGAATTGACGGCCAACCCCTCCTCTTTGCTTCGTTTTGTCTATGATCCTAAAAAAGTCGATACCATTACCGAGACGCTGTCAAGCACAAATCAACGGAAGTTAACCTCTAATATTGAAAAAGAACTAAAAACGATTGAACAGCAATGTTCTTCCTTAATCGGAAAAGCGGAACAATTAAATTACTCCGTTTTTCTCGAGCAATTAGAACCTTATTTACAAACAGCTCGACGTTCATTTCAGGAAATTGAAGCCTTGCGTACCATTTCTGGAAGAATGAAAGATCACTTAAGCTACCAACAAAAGGCTGCGAACATTCAATTGCAATTAAATAGTGCAATACGTTCTATTGGCGAAAACAAAAACACCTTGGAGCGACTTAATTCCAAATTAAATTCATTACGACTTGCTAATCCTAATTTAACAAAGAAAAATGTAAGTTTGGAGGAAGAGAACAAAAAGCTCAGTGAATCCCATGATGCCCATATCAAAACACGAAATAAACTGATTTTTCCAACCCTCCTTTCATCAGGATTATCTTTGCTCTTTTCTATTCCATTAATTTTAACTCTAACTGGAGTTATTCCTTATGTCATTGCACCAGCCCTCTTGCTAACATTGGTTATTGCCCCACCAGCATTGTTGCTGCTTACGGGTCTTGGTTTTGGTATTGCCGCAATTACTTATGCTGTGAAAGCTTATATGAATAATTCAGCCATTCAATCAAATCAGGAAACGATAGAAAACAATAGACAGCAAATGGGGACAAATCTACAAGAAATTTACACATTGGAAAATCAAACGATTCCTAATCTGCAAAAAGCCCAATTGAAGAATGAAAGTACTAAAAATCGCTTGGAAGATGAATTACAGCATGCTGAAGCTTTAGCTGAGCAAGCATTAAAACAGGCTAAAGAAATTGAGCCTTATATCTATTCATCTACCCCATTCTTCAACCCTGAAGTTAATGTTCATAAACATCCATCTGAAACTAATACTCTGGTAAATCCTAGCGCACCACCTTTTGAAGAGACTCTCTATCCTGTCATTACACATTAACTTTAAGTTTGAGTGATCAGATTTGGCTGTAATCCGAGAAATTTACCATGATTTCCCGGATTACCACCTATTGTGAAGTGTGAGGTAAATCGGAACGCAGCACTAGAGTACACGCCACCAGTACATGAGGATTCAAGTACCGCTTCGACGAACCAATTCGTCACTGCAGTAGAATTTCCGCAAAAATCTATTGCATGGTAATCATGCCTATGAGCTTAATTTAAATTCACCACAGGCAACTCAGACCACTGAGTTGTATAATTAGGGGAGCGCAACTGCGCTCGCATAGCCCAAGGCTTTACGTACCCTTCTGCTGCCAAACGCAAAGTGTAACGGCCATATTTACTATTTACTGCATCTAATACAGACATTAACCTTTCTACATGATTTAACTCTTTTTCTGAAGCTTGATTAAATAAGTCCATCTGTAAATAATTTTTCCCAATTAAATCTCCCAAGCAAATGCCTACTTTCTGATAATGAAATCCAGGGCGAAATATTTTACGCAGGCACAAATTGGCACAACGAATCAAATACCGTAGATCATCACTTGGATTAACCAATTTAAACCCAATGGACTGCTCATATTGCGGTAAATCCAAACGAAATCGGTTCGTTTTGATGAATACTGAAAGATGATGTGCCAACAATTTCTGATGACGCAGTTTTTCATAAGCCCTGGCACAATGACTGCTGATTGCCTGTGCAAGAGTGGAGTAGTCCGTTTGCATAGCTCCAAAAGATTTGGAAGATATGATGCTTTTTCTTGGTTCAAACTCCTGCAAACCACCACAAGAAACACCACGTAGCTCAAGCACAGTATGCTGCAATGTAATAGTAAATAATTTTTTCATTACATGCCAATCCATATCGACCAAATCCTGGGCTGTATAAACTCCTTGTTGTATTAATTTTTTACTCCATTGTCTTCCCACTCCCCACACCTCACCAATGGCTATTTTAGCCAGCCAATTGCGTTGATTCTCAATATTAAATACAGGAATTTTCAACTCTTTTTTCGCAATATGATTCGCCAATTTGGCCAATGTCTTGGTCGCCCCAATACCTATGGAAACTGGTATACCAGTGTAGCGCAAAATGGTTTGTTGTAACTTATGGCAAAATTCATCATGTTCTGACTTGGGTAAAGTTTTTAGATCAAGAAAAGCTTCATCAATAGAGTAAATTTCTATTTCTGGCCACTTATCCTCAATCACTGACATAACCCGGCGCGACATATCCCCGTACAATGTGTAATTAGATGAAAACACGTGCACCTTATGTTGTTTGCATAAAGCCTTGACCTGAAAATAGGGTACTCCCATTTGAACACCCAACGCCTTTACTTCATTAGAGCGCGCAATGACACAACCATCATTATTAGACAATACCAAAATTGGTTTATTGGCCAACGCTGGTTGAAACAATCGCTCACAAGAGACATAAAAATTATTACAATCAACCAGGGCAAACATCATAATACCGCATGAATGACATTGGTGACGACCCCCCAAATGACCATATCATATTCGTCCGTGATATCTATCGGAGGAAAATCAGGGTTCTCAGCAATCAGTTTTATTTGCCCATGCTGTTGAAATAAGCGTTTTACCGTAAGCTCGCCATTCAAAGCGGCGATTACTATTTTTCCATGGCTAGCTTCTATGCTGCGATCAACGATTAAAATATCGCCAGAGTAAATGCCGGCATTCATCATGGATTCTCCAGAAGCTCGTACAAAAAAAGTGGATGCGGGGTGTTTTATCAAATACTCATTCAAATCCAGCATGGATTCAATATAATCATCCCCGGGAGAAGGAAAACCAGCTCTCACAGTACTTGAATACAAGGGAATTTTGGGAAACTCCATTTCTCCCTGAAGGTATTTCAGCACCTCTTGGATACGAGATTCGGGTATACGCACCGACCTTGTCGCTTCACCATATTTTCCTTTCCCTCGAGGACGTCCAGCTCCCACCCTTGCCCCCCCATGAGACATAAGACCTCCAACCTTGAATTATGATTCGTAATTCAAGTTTAGTTTTAAAGCGGTAAATTGTAAAGTTCAGGCGATGATCAAAAGTGCAATTGAAGCGATATTTATTTCTAATGGTATGATTGAAATCAATTACCTGAAGAAAACGCTTGTGGAAATAAATAAGATTATGGCCTGATCCCGGGGTTATCACCAAGCATTTCAATAAACTCTATCATTTCATCATTTTTATTATGAAGAGCCCAAAGCATAGGAGTTTGATCTAATTGATCGCCAGTCCTCACATCAGCACCGTTTTCTACCAATAATTTTAACATCGGCAAATCATTACGCTTGGCAGCAAGCAAAGCTGGTGTTGTTCCATTGGCATCCTGAGCATTCACATCACCTTGGTAATTTTTTATGATTAATTCGACTTGTGAACGGTTTCCATCCATGACCGCTTCACGCAAACTATCATCTATCGGTTTAACATCGGGACTCATAATAAACCTCCCCATTAAATTGCCCTTTAAAAAAACTTATTATCACCCTATTGTGGCTTGCTATTGAACTGCTTATCCTTCTCTTGTTGAGGAGTAGTACTCTGAGTTTCAGTTTGTTTCTTTTTATTCCAAAAAGTGGGTGATTCTTGCACATTAAAGCTTATTTTATCATGTTTCGCTGTGTTCGACAAAACAGCATCACGCATAGGATTACTATGCAATTCCTTTGCACTACATTGAAACAATGCTTGGGTTAACTTATTACCAGCCTCAGTCTCAGGAATAAGGTCAGCTAATACTTGCAGAGTACGGAATCCTTGCTGAAGTTTTCCTTGTTCGCATGCGAGTTTAGCTGCATTATAATATTCAGCAAAAATTGTCATACATAATTCAGTATCTTGCTGACTTACAAATAAATTACGCGCCTCCTCAGCACCTTCAAAATAATCATGAGTATCCATAGCATACTTGTATTTACCCTCTTCCGTATGCCAACTTGGCACATTAGTAAACACTCTGACTAAACTTTTAAAATGAAAGTATCCATATCGAACACCGCCAATATCAACTTCCAAGGCAGGTTTTTTAGAGTTATCATGCAAAGTGAGGTTACCTGTTAATTCTGTTACCACAGGGTCAGGTGGTGGCATTCCTTTACGCCAACTTTCACGTTGGCACGCAACAACTAAAGGCATCAACTTGTAGCGGCTATCTTGCAATTTTGCTGGAAAGAAATCAAATGTTTCACCTGGATTGTATTTATCATCGACTCTCACTCTATAAGTAAGGCCGTATTGACACATTCCTTCTCCAAAAGCAATATCATATACCCCATTGCAACTCTCACTTTTATGCCACTTGTCATTTTGATATTTTGTACAATAGTCAACCAGGGTCTTTGAAAAAATCAATGGCAACTTGCTGCCAGAGCCCGTAAATAACACCTTGTTGTGAGCAGAAACATAGATTTCAGAACATCGGCTGGCATTAAATGCATCCATATTTGACGCAAAGGTTAATTCATACAATTGAGAAAAATTATTATTGGCCCAGGTCACATTGCAATCGGTTTGTAAACAAGGTGTACCTGCACTATCGATGATAGTACGTGTTTTTACTATATCGGCGATACTTCCCAAAGATTGACAACCTTTTATAAAACCAAGCTCAGCCGCTGTTACACCAGTCTCGAGAAAATCTCTAATAATTATATCACTTCCGTAAAATGCTCTGGCATCAACAAGCATTTGTTGTTTTGCTGCTAAATACTCTGATGAATTATAATCTTCATGCTTTTCCCAGTTAGGAATAAGAAATAATGTAATTTCTATCTTTGGCGGGAGGCCCCCTTTCTTCGTTGCCGCCTTTTCAATTCCTTCTTTCAATCGCATTACATCTTTCCTATTCTCTTCATTGAAGATACCGGCATAATATCCCTGTGCATCAGAAGAGCGCTTGGAATAAAAAGTAATAGCTACTTTAGGTGATGTTTTTTGCATAGAAAGAAGTTCTTTTGCCATCTCTGAACTTGTTTGCATATGGCTCTACCTACTTCCAACCCAATATCTAACTTATATGGAGAGTATAGATTATATTTTGATTTTTTGATTAATTTATAAACACAACTATAGTTGTTATATCAGAAAAAAGATAAATGCTAATTTCAAAAAACACCTTCATGCGAGAATAAGTGAAAAGGTGTTCACATGATAGAAGTCATATATTTATTTTTGTTTTGTTTATATTGTAGGCAAAGTATGATTTTGCCTAGTATGGTTATGATACTGAATTGACGCCAACACTCAAATTACGCTATTGTTGACGATTTAGTTTAGAGCTAAAACCATGGTTAAATATAAGGAAATTATCAGTTCAATAAACAATAATCAGACAACTATGGTGGAGCAGCTCCACCAATTTTGTGAAATTAATTCCGGAACCACTAATTTAGCAGGATTAGCTGTCATGGCTAATACCTTGCAGTCAGTATTTAAGCCCATCGCTGATACAACAGAATTAATCAAATTATCACCTTTATCTGTTATTGATATGACTGGAAGTACAGTAACTCAACACTGTGGTGATGCATTGTTCGTTAGAAAACGTCCTCACTTAAAACGGCGTATCCTGCTAAGTGGACATATGGATACGGTGTATTCCGCGAGCAATCCTTTTCAAACATTAACTTACTTGAATGATAATGAGATTAATGGTCCAGGCGTTGCGGATATGAAGGGCGGACTAATTGTGATACTGCATGCCTTATATGCTTTTGAAAACACAAGCTTTGCAAAAGAATTAGGCTGGGATGTACTAATCAATTCAGACGAAGAAATCGGTTCACCTGCATCCTGCAAACTATTTGATGAATTAGCACATAATTATCAAGCTGCCCTGGTTTATGAGCCAGCAATGACACCCAAAGGCACCTTGGCAAAAAATCGCAAAGGGAGTGGAAAATTAACTCTTGTTGCCACAGGAAAAGCAGCTCATGCAGGCCGAGCATTTGATGAAGGAAGAAATGCTATATGCTATCTTGCTGAAGCAATTACTGCAATCCATGCGTTAAATGGGAAACGTAATGGAGTAACACTCAATGTAGGTAAAGTTGCTGGTGGTGAAGCATTGAATGTTGTTCCTGACAAGGCAGTAGCTCAGATTGATATACGAATTAGTTTACCTGAAGATGAGTTTTGGGTAAGAAAAGAATTGGATGCAATCGCCACGCAGTTAAAACGTCCCGAGTATTCATTAAATATCCATGGTATTTTTGGGCGACCAGTGAAACGTGTTTGTTCCGGGACAGAACGACTTTTTCATCGCGTCCAAGTGATTGGGAAAGAGATTGATTTGGCTATTGACTGGAAAGACAGCGGTGGTTGTTGTGATGGGAACAATTTGGCCTGCCATGGCTTGCCCGTTCTGGACACTTTAGGAGTTAGAGGCGGTAATATACATAGCCCCGCTGAATATATATTGCTGGATAGTTTGGCAGAACGAGCTGCCCTTAGCGCACTTCTCATGACAGATTTGGCACAAGGTGGTTTAGAGGATTTAACAAAATGATATTATTTCGCAGCGCACGGGACTCTGATTTGGATACAATCCATCAGCTGGCAGAAATCAGTGGTGTTGGAATGACCACTCTGCCAAAAGATAAAGAGTTGCTAAAAAAACGGCTTGACTGGTCCTGTGAATCTTATAAAAAAAATGTAACCAATCCAGGATCTGAATATTATTTTTTTGTTCTGGAGGATCAAAAAAATAAAAAAATTGTTGGGATATCTGCCATAGAAGCACGTACAGGTTATGAAATACCCTTTTACTCTTATAAAGTCTCTAAAAGAACCAGAGTTTGTCATTCACTTAACATACGCAGTGATTATGAAGTATTAAGTCTGGTCAATGATAACCAAGGCCGCACAGAAATTTGCACCCTCTTTCTGCACCCTGACTATAGAAAAAACAACAATGGTTTATTACTCTCAAAAGGACGTTTTTTATTTATGGCACAATATTCCCATCGTTTTGCCCCTATTGTCATTGCCGAAATGCGCGGTATTTCTGACGACAAGGGACATTCACCATTTTGGGAGAATGTTGGAGCCAACTTTTTTCATATGCCATTTGTAGAAGCAGATCGCCTTACCCTTGCTACTAACAAACAATTTATCGCCGATTTAATGCCGCGCAATCCTATCTATGTCAAATTACTCTCGCCCGCTGCACAAGCAGTCATTGGTAAACCACACCAATCCACCATACCTGCAATGAATATCTTACTAAAAGAAGGTTTTCGCTATAACAATTACGTTGACATTTTTGATGCAGGACCTACTATCGAATCACCTTTATCAGAAATTAAAACTATTGCTTTAAGTCGTATCATGGTCATTAAAAACGTAAGCGATGAGGCAAGAAGTAGCAATAGCTATTTACTGGCTAATACCCAAATGGATTTTCGAGCAACAATTAGCCATGCTGTTTTTAATGAGCAAGAAAATACCTGCATTATTAGTAAAGAAACAGCCAAATTACTTGATGTAAAGCGTGGCGACAGTTTACGCATATCGCCCTTACGCACTGATGACAACCCACCATTGTAACAAAGGATGAATGATGTCTAAATTACAAATCATACAGAGCAAAGGTCAGTATATTAACGGCCAATGGGTAAGCGGGAATGGTACCATTCTGGAATCGATCAACCCGGCCTATGGAACTCTGATCTGGCAAGGAAACAATGCGACAGATCAAGAAATTTCCAATGCCTGTTTCTCTGCCCATCAAACATTGAAATCCTGGGCTAATACAAGTTTTGAAGAAAGAGCACATTATACTAAAACTTTTGCTGAGCAAGTAGAAAAAAATCGCGCGCAATTAGCTCGACTTATTTCATTAGAAACTGGGAAACCCTTATGGGAATCTCAAACTGAGGTGACCTCAGTCATCGGCAAAGTAAATTTATCAATACAAGCATACAAAGAAAGAACATGGCCCAAACAGAGTGAAACAGCAGAAGCTAATGCCTGCCTACGTTTTAAACCACAAGGTGTCGTTGTCGTATTAGGTGCTTTTAATTTTCCCGCTCATTTAAGTAATGGGCATATTGTTCCTGCTCTTCTTGCTGGAAATACCATAGTTTACAAACCAAGTGAATACACTCCAGCGGTTGCAGAATTAATTTTGCAATGTTGGCATGATAGTGGTTTACCACCTGGAACCATAAATTGTTTGCAAGGAGATGCATCGTGTGGAAAAACCTTATTATCCCAAGACATCCAAGGAGTCTATTTTACTGGGAGTTATGCAACAGGTCTTCGAATACATCAACATTTTTGTAACAAGCCCGAAGTTATTTTAGCATTGGAAATGGGGGGAAATAACCCATTAATTATTGATGAAATTAAAGACATTAACGCAGCAGTCTATCATACATTACTTTCAACTATGATAACTGCTGGTCAGCGTTGCACATGTGCAAGACGAGTCATAATTCCTAATTCTCATACGGGTGATGAATTTTTAGAGCGTTTTACCAAAGCTTGCAAACTAATAAAGATTGGCCCTTTTGATAGTCAACCAGAGCCTTTTATGGGACCAGTCATCAGCCATGTTCAATCACTGAAACATCTCCATGCGCAGAAACATCTTATTGAGCTGGGGGGGGAATCCGTGCTTCCCATGTCACTTCTGGTTGAGTACACTGGCCTGCTATCCCCTGGAATTATTGATATGACAAGGGTTAAAAATCCACCCGATGATGAGCTTTTTGCCCCATGTGCTCAAATATATCGTTACGATCACTTTGATGAAGCAATTCAACTGGCGAATCAAACTCGGTATGGCTTATCAGGAGGCTTATTAAGCGATAATGAAGAACACTATCTACAATTTTATCAAAATATTCGTGCGGGATTAATCAATTGGAATAGACCAACCACGGGTGCTGCCAGTAGTCTCCCCTTTGGCGGTGTGGGATGTAGTGGAAATCATAGACCCAGTGCCTATTTTGCTGCCGATTATTGTGCTTATCCTGTAGCCAGCATGGAGCAACCACTATTAACAACCCCAGAACAACAATTACCTGGCCTAGTATTGGAATAAATCATTATGAACGTTTATGAGTTAAATATGGATGGACTTGTTGGGCAAACCCATCATTACGCAGGCCTTTCTGCAGGGAATATAGCCTCCACAAATAATGCGTTATCCATTTCTAATCCTCAAGCCGCTGCACGACAAGGATTGGAAAAAATGCGCAAACTTTATAATATGGGTTTAAAGCAAGGTCTATTACCTCCTCACCAGCGTCCTAATTTAAATTTACTATATCAATTAGGTTTTAAAGGCACTCCCAGTGAGCAAATCAACAAAGCACATAAAATAGCCCCGGAATTACTCAGTGCATGCTACTCTGCCTCAAGTATGTGGACTGCTAATGCTGCAACTGTTTCCGCAAGCACAGATACTGAAGACGGCAAGGTTCATTTTACCACCGCCAATTTAATCAGTAATTTACATCGACATCAGGAAGCTGATTTTTCCCAAAGATTACTACAATTTATATTCTCCAATTCAAATTATTTTAATCATCATCCCATATTACCCAAATCAACAAGTACTGGTGACGAGGGGGCTGCTAATCATAATCGCTTATGTCAAAGCCATGCCCACACTGGAATTAATTTATTCGTATATGGCAAAAAGGCACTCGGAAATCATCCCTTAGATCAAAACCCTATGAAATATCCCGCTCGACAAACCCAGGAAGCATCAGAGGCTATTGTTCGTAACCATTTATTAAAAACTGATCAAGTAATTTTTGCACGCCAAAACCCCTTAGCTATAGATCAGGGTGTGTTTCATAATGATGTCATCTCTGTTGCTAACGAGCATGTGTTTCTGGTACATGAGGAAGCTTTTTGCAATCAATCTAATATTTTGGGGCAACTGAGAGAAAAAGCTGACTTTCCTTTAACAATAATTGAGCTCTCAAAAGAACAACTTAGTGTAAATGAAGCAGTGAGTACCTATCTTTTTAATTCTCAATTAATTACTTTGCCTGGCCAAAACGATATGATTTTGATAGCCCCTTCTGAATGTCAAACTAATCCTAAAGTAAAAAATTGTATTGATGAATTAGTCGCTGATGTAAAAAATCCTATCAATTCAGTGCATTACCTGGATCTAAAACAAAGCATGCGTAATGGTGGTGGACCTGCCTGTTTACGCTTAAGAGTTCCTTTGAATGACGAGGAACTCAAGTCAATGCATCAAGGTGTTTTAGTAGATAATGACTTGTTAGATGCTTTAGATAAATGGGTTTTAAAGTATTACCGCTCTGAGTTGCAAGCCTCTGATTTAGCAGATCCGCAGTTATTGTATGAATGCCTGGATGCTTTGGATGAATTAACTCAACTTTTGAAGTTAGGCTCTATTTATCCGTTCCAATCCTGAGTACCTGCGTCATGTGGAAAATAAAATTCGGAAAATGTATTTATGTTTCACCTTCAGGATACAAAGTCTATCAAAATCTGTTATATCGCTGGCTTACCTTAGGTAGTGAAGCATGGCAAACCGTTATTAACCGCTATAGACCTCATAAGCCAGGTTTGCATTATCTGCAAATACTAACACTTATGGCGCGAAAATTTCCTAATAACTGTTGTTTATTAGGGCTTGGTGGTGCTGGAATTCCTCATTTTCTAAGTGCGAAAAATCCTTTGCAATCTATTGTTACTGTAGAGAGCAGTGAAGAAGTGATTCAAATTGCAAAACAATTTTTTATGACGGACTTAATTCCTAATCTCACCATAATCCACCAAAATGCCAAAGATTTTGTATATGAGAACAAAAATACTTTTCAACATCTGATTCTAGATCTATATGATGCTACACACTTCCCCGACGAATGCCACTCTGCTGATTTTTTCACTCACTGTAACGAACAATTAACTGATGATGGATTTATAGCGATTAATTTAGCAAACGCTCAAGAACAATGGCCTTTGATTCAATTAATAAAAAAACAATTTCCATCAAATATCATTATTCCAATAAAAAAATGTGCCAATCTAGTTGTGATTGCGTCTAAGAATAGCAATAAAGAACTCTTTATTAATCAAGTAAAAAGTACTGGTGAAATAAAAAAAATAGCATGGGTAAAGGATTGGGGTTATGTTGCTAAATATTAAACATGGAATAAGAAGCAGGTCTTAACCGCCTACTCCAGGTTTAATGTTCGGTTGAAATAAATACTATTAAGCTTCCATAAAATCTCAAAGAACTTTCCACATTATTTCCGCATATAATTAATTGCAGCAATTAAAGCATCATCAGAACAATTAGTATTAGGAATATTGGCCTCTTTACATAAACCACCATGGTGCATCAATCCTTTACCTATCTTAACACTATAAAGCAAATAATCCATTGGGTTTTCAAATTGTGAGGGGTTATTTTTTGCTTCTATTTTTGCTTGTTTAAAACGTAGTTTCCACGTCTTTTTATCAAAAGCCGCGGGAGCTTTTATAGATTTAGCCAATTTAGGGGCATGGCAATTTTGACAAGCAATCTCGTAGGTATATTTTCCCAAATCACTGGCAAAAACTAGATTACTTGTTACATATATTAACGTTGTAATCAGTATATTCCTTTTCATCATATCCTCAAATTATAATGATTGCTAAAGTAAGTTTAGGATTATATGGGATATTTTGCCAATTTAAATAAGTTGTGTACCACTTCAATAAAAACATCAACAGAACAAATATCTTCTGTCAGCATTGATACATAATTTATGGAAATAATGCCAATTTACAATACTAAAGACAGCTAATTTAGCGTATATCAAGTGGCCTCTAATTAATGCTAGAAATATACGAAACAGTAGTCCTTTAAAAAAAGGAGTTATCCCTACTCCTTAAATTTCCATCAAATCTTTTTCTTTCTGGGCCAATACTGCATCGACTTCAGAAATATACCGATCTGTCAACTTTTGGATTGATTCAGCAGCACGCCGTTCATCATCCTCAGAAATTGCTTTTTCTTTAACAAGGTCCTTCAGTTGATTATTAGCATCTCTTCTAATGTTTCGAATTGAGACTCTTCCTTGCTCACCTTCATGGCGAACTACTTTAATCAATTCCTTCCTGCGTTCTTCCGTTAAAGGCGGCATAGGAACACGAATGGCTGATCCAGCAGTAGCAGGATTTAAGCCTAAATCAGAATTTAATATGGCCTTTTCTATAGCAGCCACCATGGATTTTTCCCAAGGTGTAACTAGAATGGTTCGTGGATCACTTGTGGTAATATTAGCCACTTGACCTAAGGGTGTAGGACTACCATAGTAATCAACCATTACATGATCTAATAAACCAGCATTGGCCCTACCTGTACGGATCTTTGTCATATCCGTATGCAAAGCGTCAATAGTCTTTCTCATGCGCTTTTCTGAATCTTGCTTAATTTCATTAATCATGATTAGCTCCGACTATAGTTCCTACACGTTCCCCTGTTACAATCCGTTTCAATGCATTAGGAGCTGCCATGTCAAACACTTGCAATGGCATCCCTTGATCCTGGCACAAGCAAATTGCGGTAGAATCCATCACTTCTAAACCTTTGGTTAAAACTTCTTTATAAGTTAAATAATCATAACGTTTCGCATCAGGATTTTTAAGTGGGTCTGCAGAATAAACCCCATCGACCTTCGTTGCTTTCAAAACAACGTCAGCACCAACTTCAATTGCTCTCAAACAAGCAGCAGTATCCGTTGTAAAAAATGGATTCCCTGTTCCAGCCGCAAAAATCACTACATGCCCATTGCGCAAGTGAGTGATGGCTTTGCGTCTGTGGTAAGGGTCAACTATTCCAAGCATTGGAATAGCTGACATAATACGAGCGGGTAGATCAATTCGTTCTAAAGCATCACGGAGCGCTAAGGCATTCATGAGAGTCGCCAGCATACCCATATGATCTCCAGTAACTCGCCCAACACCTGCTTCAGAAAGAGCCTTTCCTCTGAATAGATTACCACCACCTAATACCAAACCAACTTCTACACCCATATGAATCAATTCCGCAGTGTCTCTAGCTAGTGTATCGAGAACTGAAGGATCAATCCCAAATTGAGATTTACCCATCAGAGCTTCACCGCTAAATTTAAGCAGAATACGTTTGTATTTTAATTTAGGTTGACTTTCATTCATCATGTACGAACCTGAGCCATCACTTCCTCAACAAAATTGTCCTCTTTTTTCTCTATTCCTTCACCTACTTCATAACGAATAAAGGATATTACTTCGGCATTTTTTTCTTTTAAAAGTTGACCCACTTTAATGTTAGGATCTTTTACGTAAGGTTGTCCTAACAAGCTCACCTCATCAATAAATTTGTTGATTCGACCATCAATCATTTTATCAATAATCTCTTGTGGTTTTCCACTTTCTTTAGCTTGAGCAGTGAAGATTTCTCTTTCATTTTCAATTGCTTCAGCTGGCACCTGATCACGGCTAACTACCATTGGCTTGCTGGCTGCAATATGCATAGCAATGTCTTTTGCTAATGATTCACTTCCATTTTTTAAAGCAACCATAACCCCAATGCGTGATCCGTGCAAATAGTACCCAATTACGCCACCTTCACAATGCATTCTTTCCAAGCGACGCAATTTAATGTTTTCACCAATCTTTGCAACCAGCTCTTGTCTTGCTTGCTCAACAGTAATGCCAGCAGGCAAGGTTTGATTTGATAAGCTCTCTACATTTTTTGCAAGACTTGTTAATGCTGCATCGGCCACGATAGCAGCAAAGTTGGTAAAATTCTCATCTCGAGCCACAAAGTCTGTTTCACTATTAATTTCAAGCATTACTGCTGTACACTCATCAGAAGAGCGTGCGATGACAATGATACCTTCCGCAGCCACTCTATCTGCTTTTTTATCTGCTTTCGCCTGACCTGCTTTACGCATTTCAATTATTGCCTGTTCGATATCACCGTTAGTTGCAATTAGAAATTTTTTACATTCCATCATACCTGCGCCTGTGCGCTCTCGCAATTGCATTACTAATGCAGCACTAATTGTTGACATATTGATTTCTCCACATAGCAAAAAGGGGGCATATTGAATTCAAGCCCCCTTTATTCAAATAGTAATTATTCTTCAGATTTTTCTTCTTTAGAATTTGAGGCCACTTCTACAAATTCTGAATCGGATGATACCCTACCAACAGTATTACTGTTTTTACCATCTAAAATAGCATCTGCAATACAACGAACATAAATATCTACTGCTCGCATTGAATCATCGTTACCTGGTATAACATAATCAATATTGTCAGGACTATTGTTTGTATCTACTACGCCAATTACTGGAATTCTCAATCGACGAGCTTCTTCAACTGCAATATGCTCAAAACCAACGTCAACTACAAATAAGGCGTCAGGCAAGCCACCCATGTTCTCAATTCCACCCAAACTACGTTCCAGTTTTTCAAGCTCTCTGGTGAGCATTAGGGCTTCTTTCTTAATCATGTCATTAAACAGCCCTTTTTCTTTCATTTCTTTCAATTCTTTCAATCGGAATATTGATTGACGAACTGTTTTATAGTTTGTCAGCATGCCTCCCAACCATCGGTGATCAACATAAGGCATACCACATCGCGTTGCATGTTCTCGAATACTCTCTTGAGCTGCTCTTTTCGTACCTACAAAAAGAATTTTAGCTTTATTTGCTGCTAATCGACCAACGTAATTCATTACGTCATTTAGCATAGGCAAAGTTTTTTCTAGATTAATGATATGGATTTTATTTCTTGATCCAAAAATAAATTCACTCATTTTGGGGTTCCAAAAACGTGTTCTGTGTCCAAAATGAGCGCCCGCTTCAAGCAATTCACGCATACTTACATTATTCATAATATTATATCTCCAGGGTTAAGCCTCCACGCTTCCCATACGAAACCCCTGAGGGACCCTATCGCATGTGACGAAACGTGTGTGTATTTAAAGCGCGGTATTTATAACATATTCATGCAAACTCAGCAATAAAATTCATCATTTCCGCTATTCAATAGTCTGAGTAAAGCTAATTCATAAGTAGAACTATGTTAATAACTTGATTTTGATCTATACTGCATTCTGCATGGAAGTTTTAAACTGTGTGGCACTCAGGAGTATCGTATTAACATAAAATTAAGAGGAAACGATTATGAGTAAAAAATCGATCTGGTTAGCTGTTTTTGCATTAATATTTACCTTGGGGCAGCCTGTTTTTGCCAACATAAGTGGCAACAATCAATCCAAACCTTGCCATTGTCACGATCACCAAAAAGCATTCAAACAATTGAATTTGACTGAAGAGCAAAAAGTTAAAATTAAAGCAATTAAAACTCAGGCACGCAATACAATGAAAACCAACTATAATCAACTCAAGGCAATTAAGCAGCAAATCAATGCTCTTGTTGCTAATGAGAAATTGGATGAAGTAAAATTGGATAATTTAATCAGTCAAAGAAATAAAATAACAGGAACCATGCTAAAAAATCGGATTATGATGAAAAATCAAATTTATAATCTACTTACCAATGAACAAAAATCACAATATAAAAACATGAAAAAAAGCACATAAAAATTAAAAATTTTTCTCTATGATTGTGTAGATTTGCTCTGAATGATTAGCGGATCTCAATATTTATATTTTAGATAGGATCCTTTTTTCTGATATTGATATTAAATAAGTATTGAGCTTCACTAAGTTTTCTCTGATGATGAAATAATGTAGCGCTAATCTACACAAACAATATAGTGACTTAATCTATTATTAATCTACGTAACTAATAAAGTTACAATATGGGTTAAATAAGTCATTATTATAAGAACCCAAAATAAGCTGCAGCGGCTGCACTAGCAAGGATAAAAAGAGCAAATACTAAAGTACGTGCAACATTCTTTTTCGTTTTAGGGTTCATAAAAAATCCTGAAATCAATGCTATTTTAATTAAGAATTATCTTAATTATAGTTCATATTTTTGAGTGACTGGCCATGGTAAATCATCCGGTTTGCGCGTCACTTGTCTGAACAATATATTCTTGCGGTATCAAATAGAGTATTGTTGCTCCTCTTAGCCATGTGCTAACATTTATAATTTTGGATAAACCATAATGGGCGTCACAATTAAAACACTTGAAGAAATAGAAAAAATGCGGGTAGCCGGTCGACTCGCAGCCGAAGTGCTTGAAATGATAGGGCCACATGTTCAGATTGGTATTAGCACTGATGAATTAAATACTATTTGCCATGATTATATTGTCAGTGTACAAAAGGCAATTCCTGCACCATTAAATTATAACGGATTCCCCAAGTCGATATGTACTTCAATAAATCATGTGGTTTGTCATGGGATACCTGGAAAAAAGACATTAAAGGATGGTGACATCATCAATATTGATGTCACTGTCATAAAAAATGAATACCATGGTGACACCAGTAAAATGTTTATGTTGGGTGCCCCATCAGTTAAAGCCAGGCATGTAGTTCAGATAGCTCATGAGTGTTTAAATATTGGTATTGACATGGTTAAACCTGGTGTTCAGCTCGGTGACATAGGGTATGCTATTCAGCAACATGCTGAAAAAAATCGTTGTTCTGTTGTACGTGATTACTGCGGGCATGGCATTGGCCGGGTATTCCATGAAGATCCACAAGTATTGCACTATGGAGTTCCTGGAACAGGACTGAAATTAGAGCCAGGCATGACTTTTACAATAGAACCTATGGTCAACATAGGAAAACACCATACACGGTTATTGCCAGATCATTGGACTGTTGTTACCAAGGATCATAGCCTTTCAGCTCAATGGGAACACACACTCTTGGTAACCGACACAGGTGTTGAAATACTGACTTTGCGCGATGAAGAACGATAATCGCATTATAAAGAATACGATTAAACAGTTTAAAGAGAAGCTGTGTAACGATTTTAGTCAGAAAGCAAACATCACTTCCATTACCCGCAAACTCGCTGTTTTTATTGATACTGTATTAATTAACTTATTTGTTAAAAATAAATTACACCAAGGAGATAACTTCTGTCTCCTTGCACTTGGAAGTTACGGGCGAAGAGAACTTCAACTCTATTCAGATATTGATTTGTTATTATTACATACTGAAAAAATAAGCAAAATTCAGCTCCAACGTGCTCAAAAATTTATTCAAGATTGTTGGGACGTCGGATTAGAAGTCAGCCATCAAATGACTACTGTGTCTTCCTGCGCTGATTTAGCCAGCCAGGATTTGAGTGTTATTTCCACAATTATGGATATGTTCTTATTATGTGGGCATGGCGCATTAATGGAAGAATTAATCTATCAAACACACACTTTGCATATGTGGCCAAGTCATCAATATTTTTTTTCTAAGCTTCAAGAACAACAGAACCGCTATGCCAAGTATGGAGAGACAGCATACAACCTTGAACCGAATGTCAAAAACGGTCCAGGTGGGTTAAGAGACTTGCAAATCCTGCTCAGCATCAGTAAACGTCATTTTAAAATCAAAAAATTAGCAGAGGGAATTGTTTATGGCTTTATTACTGATAAAGAATATGAGGAATTGAAGTACTGCCAACATTTTCTTTGGCGAGTCCGATTTGCTCTGCATATGTTAGCTGAAAAACCTGAAGAACGTTTATCATTTGATTATCAGGTTAAATTAGCCCAATTTTTTGGATATCAAGATCTGCCTCATTCTCTAGGTATAGAACAATTTATGAAGGACTATTTTAAAGTGATCAAACGCAATAGAGAGCTTAATGAAATGCTATTGCAATGGTTCAATGAAACGATAGTCTATCATCAAAAACAAAAAATTGCTCACTTGGATAATGAATTTCAACTCTCAAACCAATACATTGAAGTACGCCATACTCGAGTGTTTAGTCAGAATCCTCAATCGTTATTAAAATTATTCCATTGGATTGCCATACGACCTGATATAGAGGGAGTAAGAGCAAGCACAATAAGGTTAATCAGAGAATCATTATTTTTAATGGGTAGGCGTTTTAGAGAATCAAAAGTAACAGCTAATATATTTATCGACATTTTCAGATCTGCCAATGCCCCCTACGATGCATTACAAAGAATGAACAGATATGGTGTTTTAGCGCGCTATCTTGATTGCTTTGCTACAGTAACTGGACAAATGCAATATGATTTATTTCATGCTTATACTGTTGATCAACATACTTTGTTTGTTATTCGTAATATATCGCGTTTTAAAAACGACGAATACTCGAAACAATTTCCTTTATGCTCCAAGATTATGACAACCTTGGAGAAACAGGAAATTTTATACATCAGCGCTTTATTTCATGATATTGCCAAAGGCCGAGGAGGAGATCACTCCGAATTAGGTGCAATTGAAGCGCAGCAATTTGCACAACGACACTTTATGAGTGAAGAAGACGGCAAATTAGTTGTCTGGCTAGTCCGTTATCATTTGTTAATGTCACACACAGCACAACGTAAAGACATTTATGATCCCAAAACCATAGAACAATTTTGCCAGTTGCTACCTCACTCAAGATATCTGGATTACCTTTATTTACTAACTGTCGCAGATATTTGCGGTACTAATCCTACTCTTTGGAATGCCTGGAAGGATTCTTTACTTAAAGAATTATATCATGCTGCAAAAACCAGACTCCATAAAGAACAAGAATTGGTTGATGAAGCAGCTCTAATATCTATCCGTAAACAATACGCGTTGAACATTTTAATTTCTGAAGGTTTATCTCATGATGCAATAAACCATTTATGGAATCAATTTAAGGGAAAATATTTTCTTCATGAATCTCCCGAAGTGATAGCCAGACACACTAAAGCGATTCTGAGCTGTAAGAAATTTCCAGTAGTGATCATCATGCCACATCACAGTCAAGGTGGAACGGAAGTATTCATCTATATGCCTCACCGAGATGAACGATTCACTATTACAACTTCCGTACTAAGTAATCATCACGTTACTATTCAAGAGGCAGCAATTATTACCTGTGATAACCAATTTGACTTGGATACTTATGTTATTTTAGATGAAAACAATCAGGCATTTTTGGATGAGCAACGTGCTGCAGGTATTCAAAAAGAACTGTGTGAATACCTTACTGGTACAGAACGGTTACCTGCTATTTCTCGTAAAAGATTACCTAGGGCTTTAGCTCATTTTAATGTTAAAACGCAAATTACTTTTATTGATGACAGTCTAAATCATCACACCCAACTCTTTCTGGTAACCAGTGATAGACCCGGTCTTTTAGCAACCATAAGTCGAGTATTCCTTATTCTAAATATCCATTTACATAATGCAAAAATTGCTACAGCCGGTGAGCGTGTTGAAGATATGTTTTATATTTCAAATAAAATCGGACAGCCCTTGAATCACGAGGAAAAAGAGATTTTACGTGAAAAGTTAATCCAGGAATTATCTAAAAACAAGTATTAAATAACGTGAGTTCGATATAAAACATAAATCACTACCGACGCTGTTTAAAAAAATCAGACAATAATAGAGAACACTCTTTCTGCATAATTCCCTCATCAATCAATACTGAATGGTTTAACTGGGAACCATGTAATACATTAAATATTGAACCAGCTGCACCTGCTTTAAAATCTCGGGTAGCAAATACCAGACGTTTGATGCGTGCATGAACCATAAGTCCCGCACACATAACACAAGGCTCAAGAGTAACGTAAAGAGTCGTATCTAATAATCTGTGATTATTTAATTTTTGTGCGGCTTGTCGTATTGCCCTGACTTCCGCATGATCAGACGGATCATGCGTTTTTTCAAGAATATTTCTACCAGCACCTAATAATTTATTGTCTTTACTAACCAATACAGCTCCAACAGGAACTTCATCTTCCTTCTGGGCTAAAACCGCCTGTTCATAGGCCAGTTGCATCCAAAATTTATCATAACTATTCAGCACAGTTCACCAAAAATCCTTTCTGAAGAATACTCACATAACCCGTTATGCTGCGCTTTTTCACAATCATTTTCGTTCAATCTGCCTTCAAATCTGACTTTTCCCAAGATTTTGAAATTGTGGGAAATGTATACAATTTATCATTCATTCCCATTCAATAGTTGCAGGTGGTTTACCGGAAATATCATAAGTTACTCGTGACACGCCTTCTACTTCATTAATAATTCGATTGGATACTTTGCCTAAAAACTCCCAAGGCAGCTCTGACCAATGAGCAGTCATAAAATCAACCGTTTCCACTGCACGTAGACAAATTACATAATCATAACGACGCCCATCACCCATTACACCAACACTCTTGACAGGTAGAAAAACTGCAAATGCCTGACTGACTTTATGATAAAGCTGTGCTAAATGAAGTTCCTCAATAAAAATAGCGTCTGCCTTACGCAAAATATCTGCGTATTCTTTTTTTACTTCTGCTAAAATTCTAACTCCCAAGCCTGGCCCTGGAAACGGATGTCGGTATACCATGTCGTGTGGGAGCCCCAGCTCAAGACCTATTTGACGAACTTCGTCCTTAAAAAGCTCTCGAATAGGCTCCAGTAATTTGAGGTTTAAGGTATCAGGTAAGCCACCTACGTTATGGTGGGATTTAATAACCACTGCAGCATCATTAGTACTCGTCGCTGCTGACTCGATGACATCAGGATAAATTGTTCCCTGCGCTAGCCATTTTATATCAGTCAGTTTTTGTGCCTCTTCATCAAACACCTCAATAAAAGTCCGACCAATAATTTTTCTCTTTTCCTCGGGACATGTCACACCCTTCAAAGCAGTTAGAAACTTGTCCTCGGCATTGACTGCAATTATATGTATTCCCATGTGCCGACCAAACATACTCAGTACTTGTTCTGCCTCGTTAAGTCGGAGTAAGCCTGTATCAACAAAAACACAAACCAATTGTTCTCCAATTGCCCTATGCAATAAGGCAGCTACTACAGAAGAATCAACACCTCCTGATAAGCCAAGCAAGACTTTTTCCTTTCCTACCTGTTTTCTAATTTTATTGATGGTTTCCTCAATGATGTTCTCCGGAGTCCACTCCGTTGGTGCTTTACAAACATCTACGACAAAACGTTGAAGAATACGTAACCCTTGTAATGTATGAGTGACTTCTGGATGAAATTGTAAGCCATACATTTGACGACTCTCATCAGCCATACCGGCTATCGGTGCATTACGTGTTTCACATATAATTTTAAAGCCTGACGGTAATTGAGTTACTTTATCTCCATGACTCATCCATACATCTAATAAAGCGCTGCCATCTGTTGCAGTACGGTCTTCAATATTAGCTAATAATTGACTATGGCCATGTAAACGTAGCTCCGCGTATCCAAACTCTCTTAATGTTGATGACTGCACTTGACCACCCAATTGTACTGCCATCGTCTGCATCCCATAGCAAATACCTAACAGAGGTAGCCTACTTTCAAATAACCATTGAGGCGCTCTTGGATTAGCATCGTGGGTTACAGTAGAAGGTCCTCCTGACAAAATAACACCACAAGGATTTAATTTCTTAAATTGCTCATGATCAATATGATAAGGGTATATTTCACAATAAACCCCCATTTCACGAACACGTCGTGCTATTAATTGAGTGTATTGAGAACCAAAATCCAAGATTAATAGTGGGCATTTTTTTAAATCAGTCATTATTAATTATCCACCTGATAATTGGGAGCTTGTTTGGTAATGTTCACATCATGCACATGTGATTCACGCATACCCGCATTAGTCACCTGTACAAATTCAGTTTTAGTATGCAACTCCTCAATTGTGGCACATCCCGTATAACCCATGCAGGATCGTAAACCTCCTAATAATTGATGAATAATGGTTTGAACAGGTCCTTTATAAGGCACTCTACCTTCAATTCCCTCAGGTACCAACTTTTCTGTCCCTAAAGAGGCATCTTGAAAGTATCGATCACTTGAGCCTTGTGCCAGAGACATTGCTCCAATTGATCCCATCCCTCTGTAATTCTTATAAGTACGGCCTTGATATAATTCAATTTCGCCAGGGGATTCCTCTGTACCTGCGAACATACTGCCAAGCATTACTGTGTCAGCACCAGCAGCCAATGCTTTACAAATATCACCAGAAAAACGTATCCCTCCATCAGCGATCACGGGAATTTTCCCTTTAAGTTCTTGCGCAACATTTGCTATAGCACTGATTTGTGGGATACCAACACCAGTAACTATTCGAGTAGTACAAATTGAGCCTGGGCCTATTCCAACTTTTACAGCATCAGCACCCGCTTCATATAAATCTCTGGCTGCGACTGCAGTTGCAATATTACCACCTATGACTTGAACATCGGGATAATTCTTTTTAATCCATTTCACCCGATTTAATACACCTTGAGAATGGCCATGTGCTGTATCCACTACTAACACATCAACCCCAGATTCAACCAGTGCAGCGACACGCTCATCGGTACCTTCACCAACACCAACAGCAGCACCAACTCGCAGCTGTTCAGAGCTGTCTTTGCAAGCATATGGATTATCTTTTGCTTTTTGTATGTCCTTTACGGTAATGAGTCCACGTAACTCAAAATCTTCATTAACAACCAATAATTTTTCTATACGATGTTTATGCAATAAGCTTCTTACCTCTTCGCGGCTTGCCCCTTCTTTTACAGTAACCAAACGACTTTTTGGAGTCATCACTTGTGCTACTGTTAAATCCATGTTCGTTTCAAAACGAATATCTCGACTGGTTACTATTCCTACTAAATGCTCACCATCAACTACTGGAACCCCTGAAAAATTATATTTCGTCATAACATCCAGAAGTTCTCTAACAGTCAAGTCAGGAGTCACTGAGATCGGATCTTTAACCATACCACTTTCAAATTTCTTAACTCGTCTAACCGCTTCGGCTTGATCGATTATACTCATATTTTTATGAATAATTCCCAAACCCCCTTCTTGTGCTAAAGCAATAGCCAACCGCGCTTCAGTCACAGTATCCATAGCGGCTGAAATTAAAGGCATGTTCAGATTAATGACACGAGTTAATTTGGTTTTCAATGAAACATCTTTAGGCAGGATGGTAGAATGGGCAGGAACCAGCAATACATCATCAAAGGTTAATGATTGTTGCACAATGGAAAGAGGCATTTTAACTCACTCCAGTAATTAAATAACCAAATAGTTTACTACAAACTTTAAAATAATTAAACATTTGTTATATAAATATATCACTATAATTTTTTGATTTAGTTTTTATCAGAATTAGATAATCGATAGCTTGAATTATTGAATCAATAGCGTGTAAACTGTTGGTTAAATATTGTGTTGAATCGAAAAATGGGAAGGGTTCAGCGTTGGCTAAAATAATAGTAATTACATCAGGAAAAGGCGGAGTAGGAAAAACTACTTCATCAGCAGCTATTTCTTCAGGGCTTGCTCTTTTGGGGCACAAAACCGTAGTTATTGATTTTGATATTGGTTTGAGAAACCTGGATATCATCATGGGCTGTGAAAGACGTGTCGTTTATGACTTCATCAATGTGATTAATGGTGAGGCTAATTTAAATCAAGCACTAATCAAAGACAAACGGGTTCCTAATCTTTGCATACTGCCTGCATCACAAACTCGAGATAAAGATGCATTGACTCTTGAAGGTGTCGAAAAAACTTTAAATGATTTAGCTAAAGAGTTCGATTTTATTATTTGCGATTCCCCTGCTGGAATTGAAGCTGGGGCTCTGATGGCAATGTATTTTGCTGATCATGCTATTGTTGTTACTAATCCAGAAGTATCCTCAGTTAGGGATTCGGACAGGATTTTAGGAATATTGGCCAGCAAAACAAAAAGAGCTATAGAAAATAAAACACCTGTACAAGAGCATCTGTTATTAACACGATACGACCCTGAACGTGTAGAACGCGGAGAAATGTTGTCTGTAACAGATGTGAAGGAAATATTAGCTATTCCTTTAATTGGCGTCATCCCTGAGTCAAAATCTGTGCTTAAAGCATCAAATACAGGTACCCCAGTTATTCTTGATGAAGCAAGCGATGCCGGACTTGCTTATCAGGATGCTATAGCGCGTTTTCTGGGTGAAGACAAACCCATGCGTTTTATAAGTAATGATAGAAAAGGTATATTTCGTCGCTTATTCAGTAAAAACAAGGAGGAAGTGACAATATGAGTATTTTCAATTACTTACGCAGAAGAACTTCTACTGCATCTGTTGCCAAAGAACGTTTACAAATTATAATTTCACATGAGCGTTCTCAGCGCAATACTCCAGATTATTTGCCCAAACTGCAGGAAGAAATTCTTGCAGTGATCGCAAAATATATTAATATTTCTCGAGATCAAGTGAGTGTTAATTTAGAGCGTATGGAAGATAGTGCAGTCCTTGAGTTAAATATTACAATGCCCGATAAGGCTTTGGAAGAAAGTTAAAACAAAGTCTAGTTTTTAACTTTGTCAATCTCCTGATGAAGTGTCTGGCAGTTCTTACTTATCCACTTTATCGAATATATCCAAGAAAATCTACGATCCCATTTAAAAAGTAAGAAATCCAATTTGAACTCAATACAATTCACCGTTATATATATGGGGCATAACAATTCATTTCCGAGTCAAACTTATTATACTGGCTTAATCTGGTAAAGGATACTGCTTCAATAGTTATGCATTAGTAAAATTATATTTGAGTTTTTTCTAACTCAATATAGCTTAAATACAAACTCGCTGAATATCTCGATAAACTGTTTGAGAAAATAAATCGAATAAATTGCTTTATTTTATAAGCTAGTATTAGATTTTTTAATTTTTCATAATTGGGGATAAACGAAATAGGAATACGGTAAAATTCTACTAACATCCCTCCTGGTTAGCTTAACTAAGGTAATCCAGAATTTGCAGTAATACTACAACGCCTGGATTACGACTGGATTAATTTAATATTTTAAATTTTTAGATAAAATAATTAAACTGTTTCAGTTTCTATATCATCCTTGGCTTGGATCTTTTTTCTTAATTTTGACTCACTGCCAGATAACGATGGGCGTCGTAACTCCTCATCAGCAAAATCATCTACTCTAATTACATCTTGTCTGGCCAACTCGGCTTCCTCTAGCTGCTTTGCTTCGACCGGAGTTAAAATCTGACAATTTAGTGCCTCCAATATTTGCTCTTGGAATGTCAGTGATTTAAGAACATTGTCTTTAACAGCCTTCATCACTTTACGTTCCAGCTCTTCAACTGCACAAATCTTATGGAATGCCTCTTCCATCCGTCCTAATGGACAATTCTCTCCTGGTTTTTTATACACTAATCTTGTAATTCGATTTCTTGTCTCATTGGGTTCTATCAATAATTTTGCTACTTTATGACCTAAGTTATCATTAGGTTTATGTCGTTTGTTACCTAGCGGTTTCAAGGTGAGAGACAAAAAGATCCTGGCCCATCGAGCTGGAAAATTAATAATAACACCTTGCATTGCGGCTTCACATTCATGCATCAACTGTTGACAGCTCCAGTGCACTACTGGTAGATCGGTTTTTGGCTCACCGTCTTCATAAAATCGCTTTAAAACAGCTGAAGCCATGTACAAGCAGCTTAGCATGTCACCCAAACGAGCTGATAATTTTTCTCTACGCTTTAACTCACCACCGAGAATAATCATTGAAAAATCTGCTAAAAAAGCAAGATTGGAGCTGTACTTGTGAATTAATTGATAATATCGCTTCACTGAACTGGCTGGAGATTTACTAAAACGAGCATCTGTCCAACCAAAAATAATCGACTTAGTAAAATTAGCAATCACAAAACCAATGTGAGCAAAAAATGATTTATCAAATTCAACCAGATCATTGTTTCTGACACTCTCTAACTCTTTAAATACATATGGATGACAACGAACCGCTCCTTGTCCAAAAATAATTAGACTCCGAGTTAAAATATTAGCGCCCTCGACAGTAATGCCAATTGGAGATCCTTGATATCCCCTTCCCATATAATTATTTGGGCCAAGGCATATCCCTTTACCACCATGAATATCCATTCCATCCAATGCTAATTGTCTCGCTCTTTCCGTAGTATGGTACTTTAGAATAGCACCTGCTACAGAAGGTTTAGATCCATGATCTATCGCTGCCGCGGCCATAGTCAGAGCGGAATCAATGATGTAAGCAGTTGAAGCTATTCGTGCAAGAGGCTCTTCAATTCCTTCGAATTTTCCAATTGGCTGGTTAAATTGCTTACGAATTCTGGCATAAGCACCTGATGCTAAAGCGACTGCTTGGGCGCCACCATTAGCACTTGATGGTAAGGAAATTGCTCGTCCAGCACTTAAGCATTCCATTAGCATTCTCCATCCTTGTCCTGCCATAGAAGCTCCACCAATCAAATAATCGAGAGGAATAAAAACATCTTTACCTTGAGTTGGGCCATTTAAAAACCCGGTATTCAAAGGGAAATGCCTACGTCCTTTTATAACTCCCGGAGTTGCTGCAGGAATAAGTGCGCAGGTAATACCGATGTCATCTCCCTTTCCTAATAAATTGTCAGGGTCAAACATTCTAAATGCCAATCCAATAACAGTAGCCACGGGACATAAAGTAATATATCGCTTATCCCAGTTCAAACGAACTCCCAATACTGTTTCACCATTAAATTCCTGTCGACAAACGATACCCTGATCAGGAATAGAGGCTGCGTCTGAACCGGCATTAGGTCCAGTCAAAGCAAAACAAGGTATTTCTCTTCCATCAGCTAATCTTGGCAAATAATAATTTTTTTGTTCTTCGGTTCCGTACTTTAAAAGTAACTCTCCTGGGCCTAACGAATTAGGTACTGAAATAGTCGTGGCTGCAGTAATAGAACGACCATAAATTTTTACCAAAATTGACATTTGCGCAGTAGCAGAAAACTCAAGTCCTCCATACTGTTTTGGAATTATCATTCCCAAAAATCGATTATCTTTTATGAATTGCCAGACCTCTGGAGGTAAATCGGTTTTGTTATGGGTAATATCCCAGTCGTCCAACATCTCACAAAGAGTATTAACAGGGCCTTCCACAAAGGCCTGTTCCTCATCCGTTAATGAAACTGAAGGAGCATTTCTTAAAAGAGAAAAGTTGGGATTACCACTAAATAAATCACCTTCCCAGCTCACAGTACCCGCTTCTAAAGCCTCTCTTTCCGTACTGGACATTGAAGGCATTACTTTTTTAACTATTTTAAATAAATAATTTGATAATACTTCTCTTCTTAAGGGTTTAATGGCGCCTAAAACCAATATTGTTTCGATTGACCATAATACGATTTGAGACATTATACCAGGAGAAGCATAACGTAAGACTAAACCAAGAAAAATAGAAAAACTAATAGCCCATACAGTGATCGATGCTTGTCGAGTTAATAATATTCCTGCTGCACCAAATGTTGCTAATATTAATATGAGTTGTAACACAAAATTCTCCTTATTATAGGCTAATCCAAATTAAAGAATTTAATAGCTACTCACTTAAACCGTGTTTAGTGCCCTATATCGTGTTGCAAGTGTTTTCAATAAAACACCAGCATCTTGTCCTAAAACAAAATCCACAGTTTAAGCAAGAGGTCTAATCAAATTATAGCATCAACCGCCTCCATAACTTGCTTCCCAACTGCTTGAGGGTGCTCCATTGGAAATAAATGTGTACCCATAGTTTTAAAACATTTTACATAAAAGTGTTTTTTCATATATCGAATATCCATTCTATCAACTACGGTGCTTTTGTCACCATAGATCAATGCTGCAGGAATTACCAATTTACCTTTATAGCTTGGAATAACATGTGGAATTGTTCGATATATTTGGTATTCAATATGCCTATCGAATCTCAAGTAATACCCATCCTCTTTATATTCCAAGCCATAGTTAATGTAGTCATTCAAACATTCTTCCGTAAAAGTTTTAAATAAATCTCTGGTTTTTAAATAAGCAATTAATTGTTCATGATTTTGCCAATGCTCCCGTCTTTTTTTCGTTCTAAAGGCTGGAGTGACTCTATCTATTATTCCTAAAGTCTTCGCCAAACGCACCATATTGGATTTAAAAGGACCTATTAGAGGTGAATCCAACATAATAACCGCTTTAAACAACTGGGGTTGTTCTATTGCGGCAAGCAAACTAAGTACTCCTCCCAGTGAATGTCCTACAGCAATCACAGGTTGTTTGGCTTGTCGTTTGATACTTCCTATGACTTCATTAACCAGGTTATGCCAATTTTCACCTACTGGATAATCAGGATCATGTCCAATTCTATCTACAAAACAATAATCAAAACGAGTTTCCAATTGATTCAACAGTTGTTTATAACAAAGAGATGGAAATCCATTGCCATGGGCAAAGTGGATTAGCTCTCTCATTTAGACACCATTTGCCTACTTTCGGCTCTGAAACCATAAATACCATAGCTGTAATAAGCTGCCAGGAATGCTAACAAAATAACCCCAAATCCAGGAAAAACAAAATTAAGCGATAATATAATCGCTAAAACTACTAACATAGGTGTGGACGCAACCATAAGTAGTCGGCTGGATTTTATAAAGGATATAGAGAATGAAAAAAAGACTCTGGAAAATACCTGTCCCAAAAATGCAATGACTAATAATACAGCCGCCATAATTGAATATAGAATAGCAACCACAATGGGATAAATCATCAATTGAGAAGCGTATTTCAATCCTGAAATTGCATTATCCCGAATAATTTTTTTACCATCAAATACCATGTTCATTTCTTTATCAAGAGGCTGGACTATAGGGACACCATTCTTGTCTGGTGCCACAGTAACCCCTAACAATTCAGGCGTTGGTAATCTGAAATTAATACTATTTTTATTGATTAAAATATTAAGATAGGGATATTTGTCTGTGAATTCAGTTATTTTTCCAGTTGTATCTATAATTATGACTACCTGATTTTTATCATTTCGAATCAAGTACGGCATCGGTTTATCAAAAATAACATTACCACTTTGCACATAAACAGTAGGTAATTGCAACAAAGGCTCAATAATTTGCCTATTAAAGGTTTTATTAAAATCAAAAGCTATTCTCAAAGAAAAAGGTATCGAACAAATTGCTATAACCAATAAAAGGTAAATCAAACCGATACCGCGCCAACGTTTCGCTACATCAACATAAAGCCACTTTGAATAAAAAGACATATATAGTGCTTGCCAATATCCATACAGAGGGGTATCAATTGGTTTTAATTTATTTTTTTCTTTAGCCACGCCACTCTCCCACACGTTTTCCTGTTCTCTGTTCAAATATATGCAACCGCGATTTAGGTAGTTCCACGAGTAACTGTCCGTCTGGTATCACCTGATCCGCTGAAATTCTTAAATTCATCAGTTCACCATTTTTAACACACTTCGCTTGTATCAATTTATCAGCACCCATATCATCGATAAATTCGACAATAAGTTCAACTGTGCCCTTGCTTCGATTAGAGCAAAGCTGGACGTGTTCAGGACGAATTGCCAAAATAAGATCCGTTTTATCCTCAATAGCTCGAAACCAAACCGGCGCTGAATAATCTATACCTAAATCAGTTTGAATACCATTCGTTAACTTATTATATTTGCCGGAAATAAAGTTAACTGGATAATGTCCTGTAAATCCTGCCACAAATTGAGTAGCTGGGCTTTGATAAAGTTCTTGGGGAGTTCCAATTTGTTCAACTTCACCTTGATTAAGGACTAAAACTCTATCTGCCATCGTCATGGCTTCTGTTTGATCGTGAGTAACATACAAACTGGTAGTATTAAATTGTTGATGCAACCTTTTTATTTCATGTCGCATTTCAGTTCGTAACTTCGCATCTAAATTAGACAATGGTTCATCAAATAAATAAACTGCTGGAGATCGGACTATCGCTCTACCCATAGCCACTCTCTGTTTTTGTCCACCAGATAGAGCCTGTGGTTTTCTTTCCAAATAGGCAGTCAAATGCAATAAATTTGCCACTTCACGTACTTTTTTATTAATATCTGGTTTACTGAAGTGTCTTAATTTCAATCCATAAGCCATATTATCAAAGACAGTCATATGAGGATAAAGAGCATAATTTTGAAATACCATGGCCATATCTCTTTTAGCAGCATGGATATCATTAACGCATTGATTATTAATAAGGATTTTTCCTGAACTTAAAACATCAAGCCCTGCTATCAGTCGTAACAAAGTAGATTTACCACAACCAGAAGGACCAACAACCACCATGAATTCTCCCTTTTTGATATCAATGTTGATTTTATTCAGAATAGTAGTTTGTCCGACTTGTTTTGATACCTCGATCAAATTCAGTGTTGCCATTATTTTAATCCCTTTTCGAACCATCGTTGCATCAACATGACCACCATACAAGGTGGTATGAGTGCAATCAATGCAACAGCCATAATATAGTGCCATTCTGGTACCTGATCCGCTACTCCGGCCAAATAACGAATACCCATCACAATAGTTGTCATTTTAGTTTCGGTGGTTATTACCAGCGGCCATAAGTACTGATTCCAGCCATAAACAAACAGGATTACAAACAAAGCAGAAATTTGAATTTTTGATAAAGGTAATACAATATCGATAAAAAACCTTAACGGGCCTGCTCCATCCAATTTAGCAGCATCAACTAACTCTTTGGATATGGTTTTAAAAAACTGTCGAAATAAAAAAGTTCCAGTAGCGGATGCTAATAATGGCAAGGTTAAACCCGAAAATGAATTCAATAAGCCAAAGGAAGCCACAACCTGAAACGTAGGAACTATTCTTACTTCTACTGGCAACATCATCGTCGCAAATATCAAGGCAAAACAAGATTTTTTAAAAGGAAAGTCAAAGTATACCAGAGCAAAAGCAGATCCTAATGCTAAAATGATTTTACCTACTGCAATGATAAATGCCATAAGTAGACTATTGATTAACATTAAAGTGATTGGCTCACCGCCAGTTACCGCCAATCCTTCAGTTAACACACTTTTGATATTTTTAAAAAATGAAGACCCTGGTATCAAAGGTAATTGGGAATGCATCATAGCAGCCCCCTCATTACTCGCAGCAACGACGGCCAAATACAAAGGTGTTAACATCATTCCTATGAACAACAATATCAGGCCATGCGACAAAAAACGTTTTACTTGTTTCATTCGTAATGAACCTTTTTTTCAAGGTATTTGAATTGCAATAATGAAACTGCAATTACAATAATCATTAATAAAACAGATTGGGCAGATGAACTTCCCAAATCCATTCCCTCAAAACCATCTTCGTAAACTTTGTAAATCAAGTTAGTGGTACTATTACCCGGCCCCCCATGAGTCATAACTTGAATAATCCCAAATGTATCAAAAAAACCATAAATTAAGTTCATTATTAGCAGGAAAAAGCTAGTGGGCGATAAAATTGGTAAAATTATTTGCCAGAACCTTTGCCAAGCATTTGCTCCGTCCATGGTTGCCGCATCAATTAAAGTCTGTGGAACCGCTTTGATTGCAGCAAAATAAAATAGGAAGTTGTAACTAAATTGCTGCCAACTGGCTGTTAAAATGACAACCACTAAAGCCTGATTGGCATCATTTACATAATTAAAATGAATTCCCAAAAACTCTAGTGAATGAGTTAACCAACCTAATGTTGGGTGGCATAAAAAACGCCAAAGTATTGCTGCAACAGCAGGAGCTATTGCATAAGGCCATATCAATAAAGACTTATAGACACCCTGACTTTTCCCTCTATAGCTCACCAAGGTGGCCATGAGGAGTCCCAGACTCATGGTAATGAAAGTCACACTAATTGCAATGACAAAGGTAACCCCCACTGCCTTTGCATAACTGGGGTCAAGGAATAAATCAAAAAAATTGGTCAACCCAGCAAAATGTTTCTGTAAACCAAATGCATCGGTGTAAAAAAATGATTGTAATAATGCACTACAAGCAGGCCAAATAAAAAACACGATGGTAATAACCAACTGAGGAACTATAAATAGCCAAGCAAACAAACTCTGATGATTAAATTTAGCCATTAACTAACCATGTACATGTAAAAACATAAGTATAAACGCAATAGCTTATCGATTTTAAATCATTATACGAGCTATAAAAGATATAATATAGTAAATTATCAAACTATGCATTCTCACTCTAAAAAGGATCTTATTTTGCGTTACATACAAATTAATAATCCAGGACCTCATAGTCAGCTGGTTCTTGCTGAAGGTCCAAGTCCTAAATTTAAGGAATCTCAAATTCTTATTCGTGTTAAAGCTACTGCATTAAATAGAGCTGATTTAATGCAAAAATTTGGAAAATATCCTCCTCCATCTGGAGAATCAGATATTCTTGGACTGGAAGTGGCTGGAGAAGTAATAGCCATTGGATCCAAAGTAAAACAATTTAAATTAGGCGATAAAATTTACGGTCTTGTGGGGAGTGGGGGTTACGCTGAAATTTGCCCTGTAGAAGCTTCTTTGGCATATCATGTCCCTTCACATTGGAATTTTTCACTCGCGGCAGCACTTCCTGAAGCATTAACTACAGTCTATGCAACACTCTATGATTTAGGTGATTTACGTTCCGGTCAAACTCTGTTAATTCATGGAGCCGGCAGTGGGATAGCTTCATTAGCTATTCAAATGGCTAAATTAACAACGGCAAAAGTGATAACCACAGTCGGTGATTCCAGAAAAATAGACAAAGCATTAGCCATAGGAGCAGATCAAGTCATTCATTATAAGGAACAGGACTTTGAATTATTGATTGAGGATAACTCCGTCGATCTTATCATAGATTTTGTAGGTGGTGATTATTTCAATAAGCATTTACACTTATTGAAACCACAAGGTAAATTAATCCAAATCGCTTGTCTTAAAGGAAGCAAAGTAGAATGCAGTCTGGCATTGATCATGCAAAAAAGATTACAGATTAATGGCTTTGTACTCAGACCTCAGAGCATTAAAGAAAAAGCCAGATTGTGGAAATTAGCACATAAACACTGGTTCAATGCACTTGAAAATAACAAATTAAAACCTGTCATTGATTCTGAATTCGATCTGGAGCAAATAGAATTAGCCTTGCAATATATGCAGCTAGGAGATCATTTCGGAAAAATAGTCATTAATGTTAATTAACGTGAGTTCGACATAAAAGGCATTTATGACTTTTATGTCTCTAAACGAACGTTATCCCGTAAAAAAGCGAAGCTTTTTGTACGGGATCCATTCAAATTATCCAAAAGCTTGATGTGCTGCTTCAGAAGCAAGTCCTGAGTGTTCTTGACAGAGTTTTTTTCAATTGAGCTCAATACTCTCCGCCCTAGCCACTGAATGATTAACATGTCTTACTGCTTTAAATTCATTTTTTGACTTAGTCTGATGCTTCGCTCCAGTAATTGAGTATAAATAGGCTCATTTCGTGCTAACTGCACCACTGTTGTAGCGGTAATACAGGTAATCATGAGAGGAAGAATTAAAGAGTAATTCTTGGTCATTTCAACGACCAGAACGACACCAGTAATTGGTGATCGTACCGCAGCCGCAAAAAGCGCCCCCATTCCCGCAACTGCAAACATACCAGGTTCAACCGAAAAATCGATACTCAGCCATTGGAACAAATGGAAAAATGCCAATCCGACCAGTGTCCCCAATGCCAACATCGGCGCAAAGATACCCCCAGGCACTCCACTTGAATATGACAACATCGTAGTTATAAAGCGAAAAAAGACTAAAGTACATAATACACTAAAGGCGGGCGACATAGTCAGTGCGTCACCGATAATAACATAACCTCCACCAACCGTAGCAGGATAAGAATAAGCCAGATAACCTACCAAAAAACCAACACCCAAAACATAGTATTTTTTCTTTTTAGGATCTTGTTTATCTAGCCATCCGAGTGTCTTCATTAGTACGATATTAAAGAGCAAGCCAACTAGTCCCATTAATATCCCAAAAAGCAAGAATAGCCATAAGGAAGCCAAAGTGGGTAATTCAAATACCTTCATTTGAATAGCGGGTTGCGATCCTACCATAAGATGCAAAATAATGGTTGCCATCACACAGCAAATGACAACCATTTTAAAATTGGTGAATGAATAATTAAATTGGTTACGCATCTCTTCCATAACAAACAATACACCGGCCAAGGGTGCATTAAAAGCAGCAGCCAACCCTGCTGCTGAGCCCGCAGCTATTAAAGTATCGCGTCGATGGCGTGTCAGCCGAAACAACTCTCCTAGCATTTGTCCAAGATTCCCACCCATCTGAATGGTTGGACCTTCCCTACCTACAACCATTTTTGCAGAAATCGACAATACGCCAGAAATAAATTTTACTGGTATTAACCGTTTCCAAAAGATTGGCCGTATATGGAGTAAGGTGCCTTCAATTTCTTGAACGCCACTTCCTGCAGCTTCTGGCGCTATGTATTTCACCATCATCCAAGCAGCAAATACCATAACCATAGAAACCAATGCTGAAACGAGTCCTCCAGGTAATCCATAACTATTAACCACATGATAAAACATCTCTAATAGGTGATCTAGTTGTGCAATAACCAATTGAAATAAAGAAGCGATAGTACCTGTCAATATCCCTAATAAAATAGATATAAAATATAAAATCAGTATTTTCTTACCCATTGTCCCTCACCATATTCATCAGATTGATGATTATTTTTAAACCTGCCTGATTTGACAAAGACAAGATTGTCTCAGGATGAAATTGAACTGCATAAACAGGTAACTGTTTATGAGATACTGCCATTACTATGCCATCTTCACTTAGCGCAGTAACCTCCAGTTCTTTGGGTACTGCCTCTGATCTGGCATAAAGCGAATGATATCTTCCAGCTTTAAAACAATCTCCTAAATCAGTAAATAATCCATTAGTATTTAATACCTTAATCACTGAAGATTTTCCATGCATAGGATAATCAAGGACATCCAGCACACCCCCAAAATATTCAACAATACCCTGTAAGCCCAAACAAACACCAAATATTGGAATCCCCTGGGAAAGGATAGCATGGATTGTTTCTGAGAGTTTAAAATCACTTGGCTTCCCAGGACCTGGAGACAACACTATCAAATCAAAATGATTATTTTCCATGTAACCAATTGCCTTGTCATACCGGACTGTCACGACATCTGCCCCGGTTTGTCTTAAATAATTGGCCAAAGTATGAACAAAAGAATCCTGATGGTCGATTAGTAAAACTCTTTTATTTTTTCCTGTCAAAATGATATTTTCAACTTTCTTTTTCGACTTTTGCCATGGTTTTTGCAAAATATCTAAAAATGCAGACGCTTTTAATCTCGTTTCTTCTTCTTCCGCTTCCGGAATGGAGTCATAAAGTAAAGTTGCGCCAACTCTAATTTCAGCAATTCCCTTTTCTATACGAACTGTTCTTAAGACCAACCCTGTATTTAAATTTCCATCGAAGCCGAACCATCCCACTGCCCCAGCGTACCATTTACGAGGTGATTTTTCATGTTCTTCAATAAAATTCATAGCCCAAATTTTAGGAGCTCCTGTCACTGTAACGACCCACATATGAGTTAAAAAAGCATCCACTGAATCAAAACCGTCTCTTAAAATACCCTCGACATGATCAACGGTATGAATCAGTCGTGAATACATTTCAATCTGACGTCGACCGATGACCTTCACAGTGCCTGCTTCACAGATACGTGACTTATCATTTCTGTCAACATCAGTGCACATGGTTAACTCTGATTCTTCCTTTTCTGAATCTAATAATATTTGAATATTCTGAGCATCTTCAATAGCATCAGCTCCGCGTTTAATAGTGCCTGAAATCGGACAGGTTTCAACTCTTTTGCCTTGGACACGAACATACATTTCTGGTGAAGCACCAACCAGATATTCTTCTTCACCCAAATTAATGAAAAAACCATACGGAGATGGATTTAGCTCACGCATTTGGTGAAATAGTGTCGACGGCTGTTCGCTAAAATGGGTATAAAAAGTTTGACTTGGAACTACTTCAAACAAATCACCGCAAGCAAATTTTTCTTTAGCTTTCTTGACGACCTTGGCATATTCACCCAGTTCATGATCACAATTTCTGTTTGGTTTATCAGTAGGCTTGTAAGGAGAATATTGTCCTTCTCTGACCAAAGCTTGAGTAGATCGACCTTGATATTGAAAATCATAACGTCTTACAAAAGCTTCTTCCTTACGATGGTTCACTATATAAATCTCATCGGGTAAATACAGAACCATATCTCTTTGCGTTTTATCTCTGGATTTGCAACGCTTTAACTCTTCAAATTGATGTATCAAATCAAATCCAAAAGCACCATATAAACCTAAATAAGAATCATCTTCGGTTTTAAAAAAATCTAACAGCATACGAATAACACTAAATACAGAAGGTTGATGACTTCGCTCTTCTTCATTAAAAGCCTTATCCGAGGATTGTATTCTTAACTGGCAAAAACTAAGAGTTTGGTTAATTATCTGCCAGGAGTTGCTTGCTTTTAGCAAAGGGGAAATAAAAGATAACAAAACTTCTCCTCGTTGATTTAGCGCCTCCAAACTAATGACATCATTTTGATAAATAATACATAATGGGGGATTATAAAATCCCATGTCCCAACAAGTATAACGTCCAGGATATTCAAAGCTTGAGGCAAATACCGCTCCGCGTTGGGAATCAAGACGTTCTAACAAGGAGTCTATGCCTTGTTGATAATCCAGCGTCTGTTGAGAAAACTCGACATGAACTCCACCCTTGGTTTTATATTGTTGCAACATGAATAATATTCTCTATTGTTTTAATTCTCACAAATGTTCATTCTACTGTAAAACCGCTGATCTGCAAGAATCTTGCAATCCCCTAATAATATTAAATTATCTCAATATTCGTTCGTAGAAATAGTCCAACCAACTCAACTTACTCCTTCATTTTAAATTTAATTTTGATATGAAATGAGTAGCATGCTTCGTAGAGTAATTCTGGTAAGGAAAACATTCAGCCCTAACCAGCATCAGTGAACTGATAGGATAACTCTCTGTACCTGACAAAAAATTTGTCAGATATAGAGAAGATAATCAAACTAATGCTTCATTTTTAGAACAATGACGCTATAATGTATAACCTTGTATCTTTGGACACAGCCATGACGATCTCCACTAAAGACCTTGAAAGTATTTCAAAACTGGCTTATTTGAATGAAGATTCTGAACATACTACAAAATTAACTCAAGAAATAAGTGCCATCATGGATTTTGTTGACCAGCTTAAAGCAATAGATACCAGTCAAGTAGCCCCACTTTTTCATCCTCTGGCCCTTAATCAACGCTTAAGACCAGATGAAGTAACGGAAGCTGAATGTCTTGCTGAATTAGAAGCCATGGCTCCTTTGTTTGAAGATAATTTATATTTAGTCCCCAAGGTTATCTCGTCGGATAAATAAAAATGGAACATTACTCACTTGCCCAATTATCAAAAGCTTTGCATAATCGCGAATTATCCAGTGTTGAGTTAACACAACACTATATTAACAAAATTCAAAGTAATAAGGACTTGAATGCCTTTATTAGTTTGGATGAAGAGAATGCTCTTAAGGAAGCTCAATCAGCTGATTCAGTGCTAATGAATGGGCATGGGAAAGTATTAACTGGAATTCCAATGGCTCTTAAGGATCTATTTTGCACCAAGCGCCTAAAAACCACCTGTGCATCAAAGATGTTAGCCAATTTCCAAGCGCCCTATGAGGCTACTATCGTAACGAAACTTAGAGAAAAAGGTGCAATTATCCTTGGAAAAACCAATATGGACGAATTTGCCATGGGCTCTTCCAATGAAAACAGTTATTTTGGTTCAGTTAAGAACCCATGGGATCGAGAAAGGGTACCTGGAGGCTCCTCTGGCGGCTCTGCTGTTGCCGTAGCAGCAGGCCTGGTTCCTTTTGCGATTGGATCTGATACGGGTGGTTCTATTCGTCAGCCGGCAGCTTTTTGTGGGATCAGTGGTATAAAACCCACCTATGGATCAGTCTCTCGATATGGGATGGTTGCCTTTGCTTCAAGTCTTGATCAAGCAGGTCCATTTGCCAGATCGTCTGAAGATCTAGCAATAGTACTTGGCTGCATGTCTGGATTTGATGAGAAAGACTCTACATCGGTCAATGCGCCCATCCCAGACTATTTTGCTGAAATTAAAAAACCTATACACAAAATGCGCATAGGACTTCCTTCCTGCTTTTTTCAACCTCAGGTTGATAAAGGAATTCAAAATGCTATTCATGAGGCAGTTAAATTATTCGAAAATCTCGGTGCCCGAGTAATCGAGGTGGATTTAAAACTGCAGCCATTGTGGGTGCCATGCTATTATGTCATCGCTTGCGCCGAAGCCTCATCAAACCTATCTCGCTATGATGGCATTCGATTTGGCCACAGAAGTATGGCCGCATCCAGCTTAATTGAATTAATTACAAACTCCCGGAGTGAAGGGTTTGGTGCTGAAGTAAAACGGCGAATTTTAACAGGTACTCATGTTCTATCATCCGGTTTTTTTGATGCGTATTATCTACAAGCACAAAAAATCAGGCGCCTGATTCAGGATGAATTAATTACAACACTAAACTCTGTGGATGTTATTCTTGGCCCAACCACACCCACCACAGCATTCAAGCTTGGCGAAAAAATTGATGATCCAATACAAAATTATTTAGCAGATGTCTTTACTGTTGCCTCTAATCTTGCTGGTCTGCCAGCCCTATCCATACCAGCTGGTTTTGATAATAAATTACCAATTGGCTTGCAACTAATGGGTAAGCACTTTAGTGAAAATCACTTGCTGTCTCTGGCACATAATTATCAGCAACACACTAACTGGCATTTGGCTAATCCTAACGAGCAAAGGTGATATATGGAGTGGGATACCGTTATCGGTCTTGAAGTGCATGCACAATTAAAAACAAAATCAAAATTGTTTTCTGGAGCACCTACTGCTTTCGGAGCCAAACCCAATTCGCAAACTAGTTTTATTGATGCGGGTTTACCTGGTGTTCTTCCTGTATTAAATCAACAAGCCATTGCAATGGCCATTCAATTTGGTTTAGCAATTCATGGCACTATTAATGACTTGTCCATCTTTGAACGAAAAAATTATTTTTATCCCGATTTACCAAAAGGCTACCAGATCAGTCAATTTCAAAAACCTATTATCACGAATGGATCTCTCACCATCCATTTACCCCATAACCCGGAAAAAACCGTCGATATTGTACGTGCTCATTTAGAAGAAGATGCCGGTAAATCCATACATGAAACACATTATGATTTTTCAGGTATCGATCTCAACAGAGCTGGCACCCCATTACTTGAAATCGTAACATCCCCTTGTTTGTATTCTGCTGACGAAGCCATTACTTACCTAAAATCATTGCATCAATTAGTACGATTCCTCGGAATATGTGATGGAAATATGCAAGAAGGCTCGTTCCGTTGTGACGTTAACCTGTCTATAAAACCAAAAGGTACTTCTGTTTTAGGAACACGAACAGAACTTAAGAATCTGAATTCATTTCGGTTTATCGAAAAAGCCATCGCTTATGAGCAAGCAAGACATCAGGATATACTCGAAAGAGGATTAGCTATTATTCAGGAAACACGTCTTTATGATCCTGACAGCAACTCAACCCAAGCAATGAGAAGCAAGGAAAATGAGAACGATTATCGCTATTTCCCTGATCCGGATTTATTGCCCATCCACATAACGAATGAACAAATAGAGGAAATAAAAAACAACTTACCTGATTTACCTGAATTCATTTACAAGAAATTAAAAGACATATCTTCGTTAAATGAGGAAGACATTAACTTCGTATTATCATCACCTGATGCTTATCAATATTACCAAAGAATTAAATCGCTTAGTCGTGCTTCTGACAAGACAATTATTAACTGGTTAAAAGGTCAATATGCAGCCTTTCTCAATGAAAATAACCTAACATTTGGATCGCCACCTATTTCAGCTAAAACCATGGCTAATCTATTGAATAAGATCCATGACAATCAGATTTCTTCAAGTATTGCAAAAAACATTTTCAGCAAGCTTTGTGGGGGCGAAGAAGATGTCGATGCCATTATTGAACGTGAAGGTTACCAACAGATAGATGATAGTTCTGCACTGGAAGAAATCATTCTCCAGGTAATCAAACAACACCCTCAGCAAGTTGCCGAGTACAAATCGGGTAAAGACAAATTATTAGCTTTTTTTATAGGGCAAGTGATGAAACAAACAAAAGGAAAAGCCAATCCAGAGCAGATCAATTTATTATTAAAAAAGCATCTTGGATGAACAATATTTATAACACAATCATAATCCTTATTGACACTGTATAGCTACTAGACAGTCAACTCTCAATTTTCATTGAGGGTAAACTATAATGCACTTAAAAGAGATAATTTTTCAACCATCGCAAAGACAAAAATCACTTTCCATTTAATAATGAATTGAATCCATAGCCTTTTTCTCGTTATTATTTCATACTAACTAATTCGTAATTTCACTAAGGATGTTAGAGTTAATGAAAATAAATTTTTTCTTGTTAATCATAGGAATGATACTGAATGTGACAATGGTACAAGCGAAAACGTCTGACAATCAACCGACGACCCCGCAAAATACAAATAACAACAAAGACACTAAAGTCTCTAATGATATTTTGAAAAAAATCACACCTGAATTTCTTTACAGCTACATAGATTTTGATTTTGATTCCACTGTTGGCCTTAATTTTAATCGATATCATGGGCATTCAAATCTCTATTCAATAGGTGCTGACCATATAACTCCTATATCTAATTTGACTGCAGGTCTTTATGTTTTAGACATAAACACGGATGTGAGCTCTCAGTTTCAAGTACTACCAACCGTTCTAATTCCTTCTAATCAAACAATTCACAACAACACATTGTTCGGGCATGTCCGGAAGGTGTTCACCTCTCAATTCGATATTGATATTGCTGGAGGGTATGGTCAAAACAGAATAAGCACCCAAACCCTATTAAATACACTCACCCCAGACGTGATTTTCTCAAAACATAATTCCGACAACTGGCTTGCCAGCCTTAACGCCCTTTATAGAAAACAATGGAAAATGGTATTTCTAAAAGCCTATGCAGGTATATTATATAGTCAAATCAATTCGGGAAGCTATGTACTGGCATTTCAGTCTATGCAACCTGGACAAATCGTAAGTCCTTTAACTACAAAAGCAACTTATATTATGGAGGGCGCAGAAATCAGTTACAGACTCAAGCCAACACTACTCCCTTTTATTAATGGTGGTTTGATTCAAGTAGCGGATTACAGTAATAGCCGCCCAATTTTTGCACAACAAATAAATGGTTCTCTACCTCAACTTAACATGACTAAAAATGGATATAAACTTGGCGGTGGTGTTACGTTTCATTATAAGCAAGTGACTTTAAGACTCGAAGAAAAGTATTACAGTGCAGGCAGCCTCTTTACAAGTTATCAAACTATAGCGGGATTAGAGTATCGATTTAGTTAGACATTTTCAAAGAAGTTATGTGTTAGCCTGGCCTACCTGAGACAGGCATAAAATTATTGTGGTTAATAACATGGATTAAAGGAATGTTCTTTCATACTTTAGTGAAAGTAAGCAAAAAGGATGGGGGTTGTGAATAAATTTTCTCTTTATTGCTCTCAACTATTAAATCATACGAAATGGATAGAGTTTATTTTAGGGCTTATTTGTGCCCTCTTGGTATTATTGGCCCTACTTTTTAATATTCCTGTGTTCAGCTCATTAATCCTCCAATTAGAAGGAAAAATTTATGATCAAATTATCAGTCTCAATTGGCATTCAAAACCTGAAAACCCTAACGTTGTTATCATAGATATTGATGATAAATCAATAGAAAAAGAAGGGCGATGGCCATGGCCCAGAGATAAAATGGCCAGGTTATTGAATAAATTAAAAGAAAATGGAGTAGTTACTATTGGGCTCGATATAGTGATGTCAGAAGCAGAAACAAATTATGCTTTAGCCCTAATAGAAAAACTACGCCCATTTTCTAATAAAATTACAAAAAATCAAAAACAGTTACTCACCACATTAAATAGCATTGCAACTCAAGTAGATAATGATCAGAGTCTTGTCAACGTCCTACGCGACCAAACTGTTGTATTAGGTTTTTTTTTTCATAACAGTGAAGATATTAAAAAAGGGACTTTACCAACACCATTAAGAGATTCTGAAAACAAGCCCCTTACTGCAAATGGTCTATCTGTATATCAATTTATGAGTTTTAATGGCAATTTGACAGCCTTCGTTATGGCTGCACCCAATGGTGGATTTGTTACCAATTTACCAGATAAAGACGGGATTATTAGACATGCTCTTCTATTAGCCAATTATAACAATAAACTCTATCCTAGTTTATCTCTAGCAATAGCAATGAATTACCTCTTGACTAATAATATTTCTCTAATAAAACACAATAAACAATTGATTGGTATAGAACTAGATGGAACCCGAATCCCAACAAACAGTAACGGCCAAATTCTTATCCCATTTTGGGGTAAACCAGGAACACTGAATTATTATTCAGCAACTGATGTTTTGAATAACCAATTCAAACCTGAAGAATTAGCAGGAGCTATTGCTGTAATTGGTTCATCCATAACGCTCTTGTCCGATTTACACCACACACCTGTCGCCCAATTATTTCCTGGTGTTGAAATGGTTGGTAATATAGTGAAAGGCTTGATAGGGCAAAAAATTACCTGGGAATTTGATTGGCGATCATTTCAAGGGAAGCTCTATTTAATACTTTTTGGTTTGATTTTCGCCATTTTATTTCCTCTTTTTGGTATAATTGGGAAATTAATAATCTCACTGACAACTATTATAGCAATACTGACCGGTACTGTTGCCCTTTTTATATTTAATAATATTTACATTCCCCCAGCATTTTTGCTAACCATTATTACTCTGCAAACTTTAATCAGTTTTTCCTATTCTTACATTACTGAAAATAAACAAAAAAGAACAATAAGAAAATTATTCGGACAGTATGTACCCAAAGAGTATGTCGAAGAACTAATAGAACATCCAGGACACTACAGTATGGAAGGACTGAACCGTGAAATGACAGTTCTGTTCACCGACATACGTAGCTTCACTACAGTAAGCGAAACGCTCGATGCGGCAGGGGTAAAACTTTTGTTAAATTCTTTTTTCACACCAATGACCAAAATCATTTTTGATCATCGGGGAACCATAGATAAATACGTAGGTGACATGATCATAGCATTCTGGGGAGCACCAATTGAAGATAAAAAACATGCCAGTCACGCTATTTTATGCTCTCTTGCCTTTTTTGAACATTTACCTAAAATTAATGCCAGCTTATTGGAACAAGGTTTACCAGCAGTTAATATTGGAGTGGGCATAGCAACTGGTCCTATGAATGTTGGTGATATGGGTTCTGAATTTCGTCGAGCCTATACTGTTCTTGGAGATACTGTTAATCTTGCATCCAGATTAGAGAGTCTTACCAAATTTTATCAGGTGAATATCCTGGCAAGCGACAAGACTCGTTCCGGCTCGAATAACATATTATGGCGTCCAGTAGATAAGGTAGCTGTCAAAGGACGTAAAAGGCCATTGACTATTTATCAGCCTCTGGGTAATGTTACTGAAGCGTCTGAAAAACTTCTCCGGGAGCTAAAAACATATGAAACTGCTTTAGCCCACTATTACAAACAAGATTGGCTTAAAGCAGAAAAACTCTTTAATAAATTAAAGAATGAAAACCCTGAAATCTATTTGTATCAAATGTATATTGAACGAATATTTTCATTTAAAACAACACCTCTTCTGCCTGATTGGGATGGAGTTTATGTTCATACAAGCAAATAAGTCTATAAAGGAAATTTCAACGACAGCAAAAGAATAACGTTAGATCTTAATAAAATAAAAGGATGGATTATGAAAAAAATTGAACTTCATCGGATATTAATAATTATCCTATTTTTACTACTTTCTTCAACAATACAAATATCCTGGGCTAACAAACAAAAAAACTCTGATGAATTCGCAGATATCTCCATCACATTAATTTCGCCCAACAGAACCTTTCCTGTTCAGGCTTGTTCATTCAAATCAATGATGGTCTGCACAATTCTTCTATGGCTTATGGATCCTATGACGCCAGGAATACTTAATATTACTAATAACTCTTCTACTATTACAGCAACTAATATTGATGTCGTACTTCCCAGTGCATTAGAGGAAGGGACTTTTGTACAAAAATCCCGGGCTGGTTGTAATATAGTTCCGCCAGGCAGCACATGTACTATCTCTTTCTTGCCTATTAGTGGCCCCGTTGCTCCTCAGCCTGTTCCTATTACTGGAAACAAAATAAGACCTGCTACTTTTAATCTTGGTATAGTGCCTTAATATTAACCATCATAAGTGGTATTTACCGAATGCTTTCGTTAGGATGAAACATGAGAAAATTAATTTTAATTGGTTTAATTTTTGGAATAAATACTGTTTTTGCTCAACCAATCGCAACAGTATTATTTGCTACTCCAAAAGTAGTAGCTGTTAGAAATAATACAGAATATCCTCTCTCTCGAGGTTCCTCCCTGGAGGTAGGGGATAGCATTGTTACTGGACCAGGCGCTTTAATCAACATCAAATATAAAAACGGAACCTTAGTGAATATTGGCAATAATTCCAGATATAAAATCTTGGCCTTTTCTCCCAAACCATCAGATGTTCAAATTAAAGCTGAATTAACCGAAGGCAAAATAAAATTTAAAACAACCGGTAAATCAAATGAAATTCTAAAAACACCCGTAATAGCAATGGCAATTACGGGAACAACTGCAGAAGTGTTCGTTAAATCAACGAAACTAACCTATTTTAATTTAGTAGAAGGAAATATCAATAATTATACTCCAGGCAGTTATAAAGCAACGCCACAAGGCGTCGAGGTGGCTCCTTTTCCAACAGAAGGTCATGTATCTACCCCAGCCGGATCTGATGGCAGCATCTCAGATAATGAAACGACCGAGAATATCACTTCAGAATCCAATAATGCCACTGATACTACACAAGAGACTGCTGATACGGTTGGATTTGTTCAAACAACCCAAGTAACAGATCAGGTATCTAGCGAAGCATCAGTAGAAGCAGCAACAGCAGCGGCAGCAGCTGATGTCGCTGTTGTTGCTGAAATTGAATTAGCCGACATTTCTTTAGGCTGTATAAGTGTTATATGATTTACTTTCAATGAAATTTGCCAGTCCTCTTTTCCACAACCATACTATCGATTTTTTTAAGATCGATAGTTTGTTTTTGAGTATATCTGTTACCTTCCTTCCTCAATTCACTGACTTAATTAACGTGAGTTCGACATAAAAGGCATTTATGACTTTTATGTCGCTAAACGAACGTTATCCCGTAAAAAAGCGAAGCTTTTTGTACGGGATCCATTCAAAATATCCAGTTCGATATAAGCAAAACCTTGGGTTTTGCTTATATCGAACTGACGTTAATTAGAAAGAAGGCCTGTTTCAATTCATAAGACTCAATAAAAGAAAATGTTGTGATATAATTTATTCATAACGAACAATTAATGGATAATTTGTATGCCCGATATTAATGATATCCCGAAAATTATTAATTTAGTTTGGCTCGGTTCTGTCCCAGATGAGGAATTACTTGAAAATGCTGAAAATTGGAAGAAAAATAATCCAAACTATGATGTGAGGATATGGATCGATTCTTCTTTATATCAATTTCCCGATGATGAACAAAAAGAAAAAGAAATAAGCAAGCAAGTAAAAAAGATTGATAAATGGGCCAAAAAAAATAATATTACAATAGTTGATATTTCTCCTGAAGAATATCGAAGTAAATCAGTAAGGAAATGTAAAAATATCCTGCATAATGAGGAAGTGTTCCAACTCCTAAAAGAATCAACACTTTTTAATTTCTATAATGATGAAGTAACTGGTGATAATAAAAATTATGCTGCTGCTTCTGATATCTTACGAGTAGCTATATTATTTCTTTATGGTGGATTTTATTTTGATGCTAAAGACGTTTTTCCTGGTGATAAACCTATTGATGAGGCCCTTGAAGAACTCAATGAGCAGGAATTAGACTTTTTATATCATTCCATAGGTAACGCCTTTAATAATGATGCAATAGCTAGCATTATAGGTGGTGGAACAATTTCCAGATATTTAGACAATATCATTAAACAATATTGGGAGCTGTATAACGATCCAGAGAAATTAGCCGCTCACCGCAACTCTCTTCTCACTTCTCCTGGAATGGATGATTCAAGAAAAGAATCAACCATTCGTATCTCAGGCCCATCCTCAATGATGTTTAGTTTAACTCAATTAGCTAAAGAAATGCCTTCAAGCGTTTTTAATGTACCTGAGCAACAAATGGTAAGTTGGCTTGATAAAAATCTGGATAAAAACCCGGAAAAAGTTTACACGATGATGCAAAATTATGTATGTCAATCATTTATTTATGAAATAGATGAAGCCATTCAAAAGGTTGATGAAGATTGCGAAACACTAAAGAAAGCACCGGGTTTCTTTTATAATTCAGATAATATTTTGCTAAGAAAAATGGAAAATCTTAAAAATGATTTGGAATCAATAAAAAATATTTTACAGGTGTATTCCATTAATATGCCAATGCATGAAATATGCAAGATATGTATAAAAGAAACAAAAGATATTAACAGAATTAAAATAGACAAGTTATTTAATAATTTACTAACTCGAATGCAAAATTGCTCTAAGTCACTAAAACAATTGCCAGGCTCACTTTATAGTGAAACAGAAGTACTTTTATCCAAAAAATTAGATAGCGAAGATTCAGAAGAATTTTTAACGGAATCTTTAGATAAAGAAAACACTGAAGAAATTCAATCTGAAAAATTGGATGATCAAGAAACTCAAAAAATTTCAACGGAACAAGTTGCAAAAGTTTTACGTAGTGATAAATTATTAGACGAGAGCATACTTAAGGGCTTTGTCGATCTGGTTTTTAATACCCAGGATCAGAAACCGAATTACGAAAAGCTTAACACAGGTACGCTGATAGATCTTTGGTATGGAAAAAAACCATTAAACATCAAACCCAATTAATGTTATAAAAGAAATGATCAAGTTTAGATTAAATTGAAACCCAGGCAAAATTTTGTGTTAAATATGATTGATTTTTACAACTGCGGATTTGTTTGTCAATCAACTAAACAACAAACGTAGTTTTAATTAAAAAAGAGTCGGTCGATAAGCCGGGTTCTGTCGTGGGCAATCATTCATCTGGGACATACGTCACCGCATGCCTCAAGCGACCTACCCGAATCCCGTACGGGCCATACGTTATGACTTTGCAGTCAAATGGATTCCTATTTGGTCTTGCTCCGGGTGGGGTTTTCCCTGCCACGATTGTTACCAATCGCGCGGTGCGCTCTTACCGCACCATTTCACCCTTACCCGCTTTTTCAAAATGGAAAAGCGGGCGGTATATTTTCTGTGGCACTATCCGTAGGTTCACACCTCCCAGGCGTTACCTGGCACTCTGCCCTATGGAGCCCGGACTTTCCTCCCTTTGCTTTTCAGCAAAGAGCGATTGCCTGACCGACTCTGAATTCAATATTAGCAGAGTGCCCAGGCAAAGGCCATAATTATGATGAATTTCTATTGGAATACTAAAAGACGACCTGAATTTAGCAAATTATATAACTGATTAAAAATCACGAGTACCAATAAATTCATCATCAAAGTAACGCTTCAATTTAGTACGCAAAGTACCACGGCTTACACCAAGAACTCGAGCAGCTTTTGATTGATTATAACGAGTTAATTCCATAACAGTACGGAATAAAGGCGCTTCGACTTCTTCAACAATTAATTGATATAAGTTTAAATTGGCATCTTTACTACCAACATTGGTTAAATAACCTTTCACCGCACTAATTACCTGGTGTGACAGGGCATCATTACCTTGCATCACTTGTTGCATAACTGCATTCATTTTCATCTCCTAAATACAAATTTTATGAACATAAATCATGTCCAGCACATCAATTTGGCTTTAACACCATGACCGATATAATATCAAATATCTCAAAGAGTGTAAACATTGTTTTAATGATATTCATTTATTAAGGAATTATTAAGACTTTATTGTATCATTTTAGTTAGGTTTGTAAAAATAATTGCTTTTCTTTTTTCTAAAAATTTACTTTTACAATAAAAAATGTTAACCACTTAAAGAAAGGATGGATCTTATGAATAACTAATAATTTTCATTTAGGGGATATAAAGTTGGATAATAATGTTTCTAATCTGGATTTCCCTGTTTCAATCTCAATTGTTTCAATCAATTTTGATGTTTCATGAAGCAATTCCGATGCATCGTCAGAAACATCACTCAAAGCGTTCACTTTATTTTTGATGGAATAAAGTACAGAGAGAAGAAGATCGACTACAGTCGAATTATTAAATACCCCAAAAGAGCTATGATCGTTTAGAGGATGCTCCTTCATAACAGATATTATTTGCCGTACTTTTGCATAATCAAAAGTGGGGCGTTCAATCAAGCAATGCAGTGCAAAAGTCATTGCGGTAACGGAATAGGAATAACAATTAGACTTGACCATATTACAAGATTGTAGTTGATTAATAGCCTTATCTGCCGCATTCAAAAAATAATCTATCTCACTTTTTCGAAAACTGACTCCTGTTGGATAAAGAGTAAATTCATAATTATCATTTAAATAAGGTAATTCATTATCCTTTCTAGTATTTATCAAAATCCCTTTCTTAAGCCACATTGTAAAATCCAAGGGACTTTGTCGTCCATAAACAGCATAAGTTCCATTCTGTGAATTTGCTAACGCTATAGCTGAATGCGTAATTGGAAAGTGTGGAATAGGTAAACCGCTTTTTGTTGCAAACATCAGTTCATATTGATTTTTTGAAGGCCAGGTTTCTATTGATGATAATTTGTCCTTTTTAACAGTAATAGGCAACCTAGTGTGAAGACAGTGGGATTTATTTCTAACGATCTGTCTTGATACAGCAGAAGTGGCTAATTTAAAAAAAGTAGATAGGCCCTTACCCATAAATTATCCTTTCCATTATAAATCGACAGAAGATTTAATTATGTACATTTTAGCAGGTAATAAGTAATTACAAAAGATGATCTGGTTATTTTTTAATCTACTCATTCATGGTCCGTTTAGTGCCAGGCACAATGCACCAGAGTTTTATGCCTTTAATAATTTGATATAAGGCCACTTACATCAATGATCAATATTTGAACTATTAGTACATATAACTATACTAATAATTAAAAATAACTCTGATTTGATAAAAACGATGGTGAACTAATATGTATAGAAAACTATTCGGGACACTTGCTACAGGTATTGGAGGAGCAGCCAGTTTCTATTTGGGACAGCAAGTCAGTGATTACAGATCATTACAAGCCACTTTGCGGAGTGAAGCCGACTGGACTCCCCCTCAAAGAGGAGTTATGTTTGCAACAAATAAAGAATGGTACATATTTGGGAGACAGAGCCCTCAATACGTACGTGACGAAAGAAAAACTCCGAAACATGAGGAGCACAGAAAAATTGAAGACAGTTCTTTAGTATTAAAACCATTGGGAACCGTAATGGATAATGAAAAACATTACAAATTATTTCAAGGTTCTGATTTTGAAATCGATCTTATAACCAGTGATGATCAATCTCCCTCTTTCATAGTTCCTCCAGAAGCAATGTTAAGTAGTACAATCGATGAATTAAATGATAGCGCATTGTTTGAAGTACACTTTGCCCGCAAACGTGGATTTGCGGATATTTACGAAAAATCCCCATTTTTTCATTCATCAATCGCATTAAGAGGAATTCCTGCAGGAGAAGTACCTAATCCTGATAGAGTTATAGTTAGTGGCGCCGAAATAAAAAGCATTTTAAAAACAACTGAGGAAAAAGTATGCAAAGCCCAACATTGCGATCTTTACTCATCTAATTGCTATACCGCATCAGTCTATGCTTTAGGTCAGTTAATTACAACAATTAATGCAAGACCTGATGTTCCAGAAGAAATAAAATCATCTGATATCGCCAAAGTAACTCATGTGCTCAAGGGAGCGACCACTGATAATTTAGCACGAGGTGTTTCAAACAATCTCCTAATCAGATCTTCCATTATGTATGATATTCACCCCTTGCTAGTGGAACACAGAGTAGTAACTCCTACTAAAGAGGAGAAAGAATACAAAGATAATATCGAGCCCCCAGTACTTTAATTTTATAAGGAAAAAATCTTTATGAATATTAATAAGAGCACATTGATTGATGAGAACTCCTTATCCGATTTAGGGCCATCCGCTTTAAAGTTAATTGAAGCCAAAGGGGCACAACTGGAAAATGAAATTCTATCAAAATTATCAGAACTTGAAAAAATGGTTATGGAGGGTTCATCAAGTGACGAGTTGGTTACTGTCACAATAAATGGCAATCATCAACTTCTGGATCTTATAGTTCATCACCCATTGAATGATTGGGTGGGTGACCAAACCCAAATAAGTCAACTTATTAGTGAAGCAATCAACGACGGGATGTATAAAGTAGACTTAATTATTGAAAAAGAAATTTCAATAATCAAATATAAATACCTCAAACAAGTGCTTGACAGGTTACCAATACTGGAAAATAAATTAACATGAGTTCGATATCAGGGAACAAATCCTGTATTTTTGGGACTCGGAATTAACCCTATCAATCAATTTTTCTGTATCAATTAGTAATTTTTTTGCATCGTCCGAATGTGAATCCAAAGAGCAAATAAGCTTCTTGGTAGCATTAAATGCAGAGAGCAGACTATCAACAACAACTTGATTATTGAGTACCCCAAAAGAGCAGTAATCTCTCAATGGATGCTCATTCATAACTTGTATGATTTGGTGAGCAGCATAATAATCGAAGTTTGGTCGTAAAAGTAGACATTGCAACGCATAGGACATTGCTGTCGTGGAGTAAGAGTAACAATTAGAATTTATCATGTTACATGCCTGAGCTTGATTAATTTTTACATCGGCTGCATTAAGGAAAAAATCAATTTCGTCCTTTGAAAAAGATACCCCTGTCGGGTAAAGAGTAAAACTAAAATTATCATTTAAATACCTTAATTCATTGTCTTTTCTGGTATTAAAACCAATCCCATCTCTAGACCACAATGAGAAATTAAAAGGGCTTTGCCTCCCGTATATAGCATAAGTTCCATCTTCATGATTGGCCAATGCAATTGCTGAATGATTAATTGGGAAATACGGAATGGGCAAACCACTCTTTTTTGCAAACATAAGTTCATATTGAGTCGTTTCAGGCCAATTGTCTAATGAAGACAATCGCTTTTTAGGCACCCATAATGGAGGCTTTGTTTGAATTGATTTTGCAAAATTTGCTACACTGCCAGCGCGAGTTGTTTTAAAAAAACCTAAAATCCTATTAACACCACACATCATAACTCCTTAATGTAACCCAACCAAATAACAGATAGCGCAAATTTCTGCCATAATAACAGTGAACTGTTCGTAATTAAAGAAATTAAAAACCGAGTAATGAACCACTCTTGAATTCTTCCAGGTATTATGGGGGAACATCTTTTCAAACCAATAGCATAGTTAGTATTGATAAATCGCATACAAGCGTTCATCGCTTGCAGCTATTGAATTGAATACTAAGGAAAGTGCTATAATTTAAACTAGTAAAATCTAAAATGTTTGGGAAAACATAGAAAACCAACCTCGTCCAAATCGTTCTTACTTATTTAGGGGGGGAACCCAATGAATAACGATAAAAGTCTGGTAATCGACGAACAGGTACTAAAAACGTTAGGCGCAAAGACTATTAAGCTATTCCAGAAAAAAGGAATCTACCAATTTAAGGATGATGTTCCCTCAAAGATAGCAGAGCTTGATAAAATGGTAGTGGAGGGTTCTTCCAAAGAGAAATTGGTCATTATAAAAATTAATGGCAACCATCAGATTCTTGAGATTGCATTTAATCCCTCCTTCACTGACTGGGAAAAAGACAACGTAAAAACATGCCGACTTATTATAGAAGCTATAAATGACGGGATAAGAAAAATTGATTTGAATATTGAAAAGGAAATTTTTAATTAGAAAATAATCTAATTGGATTTCGCTTTGTTCAACATCAGCATATGCTAAAATTATTTTTGAGAGTGCTCTGAATATTTCGTTGTTCTTCTAACCCACGGTAAAGCTCTCTCCACAACCACATTGCCCCTTTTGATTAGGGTTATTGAAAATAAATTTATAATTTAATCCTTGTTTCACGTAATCAACTTGCATGTTTTTAAGGAAGGGATAGCTTGATTTATCAACACATACCAGATAACTCTCTGACAAAGGAGCTACCATATCCCCTTCTGCTGGAGTCTTAACATAGTCAACTACATAGGATAAACCTGAGCATCCTGTTTTCTTTACTGACAAACGTACTCCCGTATGTCCTGGGTTTTTCTCAAGATATGAAATCAGATGCTTTATTGCTGATTCGCTGAAAGTGATGTTTGGATTTATACTGCTTGCTTGTTGTATCTCCACACTCATAGCATTTACCCCTCAAATTTCTTACTCATTAAAGTCAGTGCCTCCCTATAGATTCCCTCTATCTGGATCGCTATAGGGTACTGATGGTTTGGTATTTCTAATTCACTAAGGAATACCTGATAACTTACTGGCGGAAGTACTCCTATCTTCCTGTTTTCAATCTGGCGGCACAGCCACTCCAGAGCCGCAATGACATATGGATTACCATTGGTTTTAAAGCAAGCCCTGGATATTAATTTATTTTTTTCGCATTTTAAATAAAAGTGTATTGCATTCAACTGATTAACAGGCTGACTTTGCACACAAACTACAAATGGCTTGTTTAAATCCAATTCACCGACATGCCGAGGATGAAAAAAACAATCCTGTACAACTTTATTATACATCATAGTGGTGATAATTCATGCAAACGACTCACTTGTTTGCAAATTATATCAATGGCTTTTATAATTTGCTCCTCTGAAGTAAAACGACCAATGGATAAACGAATAGAGGATTGCGCCTCTTCATCAGTTAATCCTATTGCTCTTAATACATAAGACGGCTGAATACTTGCGGAAGAACATGCTGAGGTAGTCGATACCGCCAATTCATTTAAAGCAAACAAAAGAGAATCCCCGCTTATACCAATAAAACTTATATTGAGATTCCCTGCTATCCTCATACGTTCATGCCCATTTAATTTAATATTAGGTAAATGCCGAATACCATCCCATAACTGTTTACGAAAATTTAAAATACGTTCTTGTTCCGTGATTCGCTCCGTTTCTGCTATAAGGAATGCCTTTCCCATACCTGCAATTTGATGTGTGGGTAAAGTACCAGAACGCAAACCACCCTCATGACCTCCACCATAACTCAAAGCCTGTAAACGAATTCTTGGTTTATGTCTAACATACAGAGCACCTATCCCTTTAGGTCCATAATTCTTGTGTGCGGAAAACGACATTAAATCTACTGAAAGCTGGCTTAGATCGATTGGTAATTTACCTGCGCTTTGAGCCGCATCAACATGAAATATAATCCCACGATTTCGCAGTAACTCACCGATTGATGCAATATCTTGTATAACACCAATTTCATTATTAACATGCATTACTGAAACCAAAATAGTATCTGGCCTAAGAACCGACTCCAACTTCTCAAGATCCAGTAAACCATCTGATTCTGGATTGAGATAAGTGACCTGGAAACCTTCTTTTTCCAATTGATGAAAGCTATCAAGCACCGCCTTATGCTCTGTACTCATAGTAACCAGATGCATTCCTTTATTTTTATAGAATCTGGCAGACCCTAAGATTGCCAAATTATCTGCTTCAGTGGCACCTGATGTAAATACTATTTCTTGTGGAGAGGCATTGATAGTTTCTGCAATTTGGGAGCGTGCGTTTTCAACGGCCATGGAGGCAACTCTACCATATTCATGCGTAACTGAAGCAGGATTACCAAAATCACCTTCAGGACCTAAATATCTTATCATTTGCTCAATAACACGAGGATCTACTGGTGTTGTAGCCATATAATCAAAATAAATCGGTTTTATTGCCAACTTAATCACTCCTATTTCTTTTCTTTGCCCAGTCTAATGATTTTTGAACTTGACTGAGCATCCCTCTTAAAATACTAACCTCCATTTTTTCAAGGTTAATTCTGTTAAATAGTCTCCTCACCCTTTGCATTAACCGCCTGGGATTAGAGGGCTTTAAAAATTGAATTTCAATGAAAACTTCCTGTAAATGTCTATAAAACAGTTCAATTTCATCAGCTGTAGCATATTCTTCATGGCGAAGTGCTACTTCAGCATGAGGTGATAATAATTTCATACGCAGTTCATAAGCTATAATTTGTACTGCTTGAGCCAAATTCAGAGAACTATAATCAGGATTGCTTGGGATATTAATATGGTAGTGACATTTTAATAACTCTTCATTAGTAAGACCTGCATGCTCTCTACCAAATACAATAGCCACTTGAGTATTATCCGATTGTTGATTTATTAATTCAGCACAGGAAACTGGAAGTAAACCAGGCAACGATAGTCCTCTTGGTCTGGCGCTTGTTCCTAAAATTAACTGACATCCAGATAATGCTTCATCCAATGAATCCATTACCACAGCGCTCTCTAAAATATCATCAGCACCTGCAGCCATCTCCTTCGCCTTAAGATCAGGAAATGACTTTGGGTTAACCAAATACAAAGATCCCAATCCCATAGTTTTCATGGCTCTTGCTGTTGAGCCTATATTACCGGGATGGGAGGTTGAAACCAAAACAATGCGAATGGAACTTAATTTCATAAAACATTAATTCTAAATACAATATATAACTATATCATAGGATTTATTGATTGAACTTCTCTCTAGTTAAAAAAAAGTGCTAGAATTGCTGATTTTATAGCTAAAGAGTCTATCCATGGAACCACTTTTAAATATTGCTGTCAATGCTGCCCGACAAGCTGGTGAAATCATCAATCGATATATAGAACAAGTTGATCATTTAAAAATAACTCCCAAAAACAGTCATGAATATTTTAGTGAGGTGGATATAAAAGCTGAGCAAGTGATTATTAATACAATACGTAAAGCCTACCCAGATCATGGTATTCTTGCCGAAGAAAGTGGTATTCAACAAGGAGATAGCGATTCAATCTGGATAATTGATCCACTGGATGGTACTTCAAATTATCTCCATGGATTTCCCTTTTATTCCATATCCATAGCATTAAAGATTAAAAATCGTCTTGAACATGGCGTCATCTATGATCCACTTCGTCACGAGTGTTTTGCTGCAAGCAGAGGACGTGGAGCGAGACTAAACGACAGAAGAATACGTGTATCGAAGCAAACACAGCTAAGCGCCTCGCTTTTAGGTACAGGTTTTCATTTCCGAGATGTGAATCTTGCCCAACGGTATTTACCTACTTTCGAAGCGCTGTTTGGGAAATGTGCTGGGGTAAGAAGAACAGGCTCTGCCGCTCTTGATTTAGCTTATGTAGCAAGTGGTCGTCTGGATGGATTCTGGGACCTCGGCTTGCGTCCTTGGGATATCGCTGCAGGCTCACTACTAATTAGAGAAGCTGGTGGTTTAATAAGTGATGTTCAGGGTGGAGAAGATTTTCTAAACCAGGGTGATGTAGTGGCTGGAACTCCAAAGGTATTTAAGTCACTTCTGCAAACAATATCCCCTGCTTTAAAATAAGTTTTATTTTTCAAAGTAATTGCAGGACTCTCAACTACCTTGACTGAAGTATTTGAACATCTACTCCCTCACGGCTTCGGCTCGGTTTGAACCAGCCAATCCGAGCCTAGACCGTGAAAACTGATGAGAAATTTTAAAATAATTTTACTTTAGTCCTGGCTTAATTCCCAAAGCTACAGGTAATTCATTTGCCATTGCAGTACCCAAATTTTTTGTCAGGCGGTCAAAGACATTTTGCTTTTGAGTATAGTCAACAATATTTGTAATTTTAATTACTTCTCGTGCCAACTGTCCGCTACTAGCATAACCGTCAATTAAACCACTGGCCAAAGCCTGCTCACCTGTCCAAAACAGTCCTGAAAAAGTTTCCTCATTAATGTGAAGTCGATCTCCCCTACCTTCTTTGACACGAGCAATAAACTGCTTATGAACTATATCAAGCATAGTTTGTAGTTTTTCTTTATGAAACTCTGTCGTTGGAGAAAATGGATCCAGAAAAGCTTTATTGACTCCTGAGGTTTGTAATCTGCGTGAGACACCAAGCTTCTCTATCGCGTCAACAAAGCCAAAACCATTATATAGCACACCTATAGAACCAACCATACTTGCTGGGCTTGCATATATTTCATCTGTTCCAACAGCTACATAATAGGCAGCGGAAGCACACATATCGACACAAACAGCATAAGTCTTAATGTCCGGTTTTAGACTTTTGTAATATTGTAAAACATTATAAATGTATTCTGCTTGCACTGGACTCCCACCGGGACTATTAATACGTATAATTATCGCTTTTAACCCTTTACTCTTATACGCTTTATCCATACCCTTGGTAAAATTATCAGAACTTGCAGAACTGGAATCGGTGATTTCACCATTTACATCAATCAAACCAATATGGTCTTTGTTTTTGGATTCCTCGGTACTTTTAGCAAGTAACATTATTTTGTAAGATGAATAAATTAATATCGCCAAAATAATTGCTCGTACGATCCATTTCCATTGGCGTTTTCTTTTCTTCTCCTTGAGATAATCAATTACCAACTGATTAAGTAAAGCTTGTGAATCTGGATTAGAATTAGATGATGTCTCATTATTCATGGAATGCTCTTGAAAAAAGATAAATGATACCCATTTTATGAGATGTAAACTAGAATTAATACCCTAAAATAATTAGAAAAGGTGTTCCTATGAGAATGGACAAACTGACATCAAAATTTCAAATGGCCCTTGCAGATGCTCAATCCCTTGCATTAGGCAGAGACAACGGATTTATAGAGCCTGAACATCTAATGAAAGCCTTACTGGATCAACAAGGCGGAAGCTGTAGACCTCTTCTTAGCAAAGCGGGAGTTAATATACCTCTATTAAGAACTTTAATTGATCAGGCTTTGGATAAGCTTCCTAAAGTATCAGGTACAGGCGGGGATATTCATATCTCTAACGCTTTAAATCGCTTACTTAATCTGACTGACAAATTATCACAACAAAGAAAAGACAATTTTGTTTCAAGTGAGCTCTTTATACTAGCAGCAATAAGCGAAGATAGTAGCCTTGCAAAAATACTGAAACAAGCTGGTGGTGATGCCAAAGCGATTGAAAAAGCAATTGATGAGCTACGGGGCGGAGAATCTGTTAATGATCCAAATGCTGAAGAACAACGACAAGCTCTTGAAAAATATACTTTGGATTTAACGGAACGCGCTGAACAGGGCAAATTGGATCCAGTTATTGGGCGAGATGATGAAATTCGACGTACCATTCAGGTATTACAAAGGAGAACTAAAAATAACCCAGTATTAATAGGTGAGCCTGGTGTAGGTAAAACAGCTATAGTAGAAGGTTTGGCACAACGCATTATCAATGGTGAAGTACCTGAGGGATTAAAAAATAAGCGCTTACTGGCACTTGACATGGGAGCACTGATTGCTGGAGCGAAATACCGGGGTGAATTTGAAGAACGTTTGAAAGGAGTTCTTAATGATTTGGCAAAACAGGAAGGACAAATTATTTTATTTATAGACGAACTTCACACCATGGTAGGCGCCGGAAAAGCCGAAGGGGCTATGGATGCAGGGAATATGCTGAAACCGGCATTAGCTCGAGGAGAATTACACTGTATAGGTGCCACTACTCTGGATGAATACAGACAATACATAGAAAAGGATGCTGCACTGGAAAGGAGGTTTCAAAAAGTACTTGTTGACGAACCTAGTGTTGAGGACACAATTGCTATTTTACGTGGATTAAAAGAACGATATGAAGTTCATCATGGTGTTGAAATTACAGACCCAGCCTTGGTTGCAGCAGCAACTTTATCTCATCGTTACATTAGTGATCGTCAATTACCAGACAAAGCTATTGATTTGATTGATGAAGCGGCTAGTTTAATCCGCATGGAAATTGACTCCAAACCAGAAAGTATGGACAAGCTGGAGAGGCGTTTAATCCAGTTAAAAATTGAACGGGAAGCATTAAAAAAAGAAAACGACGAAGCATCTAAGAAAAGACTCATTGATTTACAAAAAAGCATTGATGAATTGGAACAGAATTATTCTGATTTAGAAGAAATCTGGAAAGCTGAGAAAGCAACAATGCAAGGATCAACACAAATAAAGGAAGCACTTGAGCAAGCCAAACTGGAAATGGAAACAGCCAGAAGAGCGGGAGATTTAAGTCGCATGTCTGAGTTGCAGTATGGACGTATACCTGAACTGGAAAAAAGGTTGAGTCAAGTTACTACTGTCGATAGTATGGAAACAAAACTGGTACGTAACAAAGTGACTGAAGACGAAATAGCAGAAGTCGTTTCCAAATGGACTGGTATCCCCGTATCTAAAATGATGGAAGGAGAAAAAGAAAAACTACTTAAAATGGAAGAAGCATTACACAATCGCTTAATAGGTCAGAATGAAGCGGTAGACGCCGTTTCTAATGCCATTCGGCGCTCGCGTGCAGGCCTATCCGATCCTAATCGTCCAATCGGCTCTTTCCTGTTTCTTGGGCCAACTGGAGTGGGAAAAACCGAACTATGTAAAGCGCTGGCTTCTTTTCTCTTTGATACTGAGGAAGCCATGGTACGAATCGATATGTCAGAATTTATGGAGAAACATTCCGTAGCTCGTTTAATTGGTGCACCTCCCGGTTATGTAGGTTATGAGGAAGGTGGTTATTTGACGGAAGCTGTAAGGCGCAGACCCTACTCTGTGATCTTGCTTGATGAAGTAGAGAAAGCCCACTCTGATGTGTTTAATATTCTTCTTCAAGTTATGGATGATGGGCGTTTAACTGATGGTCAAGGTCGTACTGTTGATTTCAGAAATACTGTTATCGTCATGACCTCTAATTTAGGCTCTCAACTGATCCAGGAAATGAGTAGCAAATTCAATTATGATCAGATAAAAACTGCTGTGATGGAGCTGGTAAGTCAGCATTTTAGACCTGAATTCATTAATAGAATTGATGAGTCTGTGGTATTCCACGCCTTAACTAAAGAACAAATTGGAAAAATTGCCGCAATCCAAATTCACTATTTGCATCATCGCTTGAAGCAACAAAATATCAATCTTGAAGTCACTAATGAGGCTTTATCTCATTTGGCAGAAGCAGGATTCGATCCGGTTTATGGTGCTCGCCCGCTAAAACGCACCATTCAGCAAAAACTGGAAAATCCATTAGCGCAATCATTACTGACTGGAAAATTCAAATCTGGTGAAACCATCATTGTATCTTATAAAAATGGGGCGTTGGAATTTTCGGCACAATGATAATTAACATGGAGTCATTGATTCGTTCCCTCACAGTCGCGATTCAGCTTAAGTTGTAATTTACTTAAGTCATAATCCGAGCCGCGACCGTGAGGGAGTGAATCAATGAACAATTTATTAACTCTATGGCCTAGGTATGTTTATGCTTAAATTGTTACTCCAAATCAGATCAAACAACCAAAGAACTAGTGCTAGTCTCCTGATCTTTTTCTTGAGATTTATTTTGCTCTTGAACTTTTTTATCCAAAGCCAATTCTGTTTGTAGAATAAATGTATTCATGGGCTCTTTCCCACCAAAAAAATCGTAATTTAACTCAACCGAAGGGTTATCTGTAAAATATTTTTTTAGAAATCTGATGCCATTCAGCATATCCTTATCTGTTAATTCATCAGAATTTATTCCCAGTCCCAATGCCTGATATATACAAAATCTCAATTGCTCTTTAATACCCTGATGTTGTAACAACAAACAAAATCCGCCCAAAATCTTATAGCTTGCAAAACTATAACTACAGATATTCATTTCCTTTATGAATGATTGATGATCCAGTTCACCAAATTTTGACTTAATATGGCGTGTATATAACAGATCTACTATGTTTTCCTGTAAATCTTCGGATTTAATATGAGCCTTTATCTGCTCCTCTAAGAGTTCTATATTTAACGTTTTAAAATCCGAGAAATTTCTTTGTAACAGTTTGCTCAAACTATCCAGGGCCTCTTTGATTTGCCGATGCTCTTGTTCCATTTTTTTTAGTAACGATTGCATAAAACCTATTGCTTTGAATTGATTTAATACGGATGAATTGCGTTTTTTATGCTCATCAATAATATCCTGCAAATAGGTTTCAAAGTTCCTGTCAGCCGCAAAATGTGGGTAGGTTTTGTAACGAGGCTTTTTTTCCTCATCTTTGTCCACCACCATTAAGAGCATATTGTCACGAAATGTTTCCAGTGCTGTTACAATCGTTGTTACATCAAGGATTTTCAAGTCATTCACTTGATAATTTTTTTCCATCGATACAGGTAAGCCTAAAGCCACTCTTATTGTTTGAAACAATCGGCAGTCTTTAACTTCAGATGGTGGTTTATATTTAAAAAAAAATGATGGGACAGGAATGTATGAATTAAAAGTATCGTATTCTTTAATTAGTCTAAAATAGCGATGAAGCAAAGCACCTAATAAAAATAAAATACTTTGCTTGTTCTTTTCCTCATTATTTTCCTTTAAGACTTCACGCAGTTCATTACTTAATTGTTTGAATACATCTCTGGCTGTTTCTCGGTCTGTTTTGCAAATCACGACTTTATGAGTTCGCGCTAATAACGTCTCTAAGGTACTCTTAATAATCTCACTGCTTGATGCTGTTTCAGATACCGGAGTATCCGTTATAATTTTATACCTACCCAATAAAGTAGAAAATATGCTCTCTAAATTACGAGTATTCACGCTTATTGTTTCGAACTCGGGCGGAGTAAAGGTCATAATGTCTCCTGTCTAAAACACGCTATTAAGTCCTAAAGTACGCATAATCCCTTTATAAATATCATAGAATGATGTTTCGTGATTCTCTCTTGAATGACGCACTGTATGAATATCTGCTTGAATTGTTTTTCCCAAGCGACGAATTAAATTGGCATAGATTCGTTCATTTCTATTTTGATAAGCAAAAGAACAATATTGGCTTAATGCCTCTAAATTCGAGTCAAATGCTGTATCATTCATGTCTTGTGGAGAATCTACTTGCAAATCTCTTCGAAACAACTCTATCAATGAGCTATTCATAAAATTGGAAACAGTAGAGTTGTAGTGAGACCACATCATCAAGTATATTCCAGCAAGTACTTTGCATTTAAATTCTTTAACATCTTTAGGAGTTACAACAGAACGTCTGGTAATGCTCTTAAGATAAGTCAGCAACTCATCATCATTCTCATTATCGAGGCTTTCTGCGAGCAATTTAATAGTGTATGCGTCTTCCAGAGCAGTGCTGCGAGACGTAAACACAGAAAAAAAACCACAACAACCCGGGGTAGGGACACAACGCCTCGATAAACGATCTGTTAACTTCAATGCATTTTGCTGAAATTCGGCAAACTCAAGCATGGCATCTCTCCCGCAAGTGTCAACCCGCAAGAACTGCAGCGAGTAATACGCCTTAGATGATCAAGTCACTTTTAATTTTTATATCAACCTACAAATAATATTGCAACTATTAATTTAACTATTTGCTAACAAATATTTCAAACAGCTAATTTTGCGTGGTCAAATAAAAAAATATATTTTTCCGTAGGTTAGTGTTAGGCATGTAATACATTATTGTCAGGGTATATTGGAGCTGAATACTACTTCATCATCCTGTTAAAAAGATTGCTGCATGCAGTTCCTCTGGATTATATCTATGTCTAATCCGAGTATACCCTTGGGAATCGTACGAATAGTTACATAAAAAGTTTGTCTATAGAATTAATGAGCTGTTGATGAATACCATTAAATCCTCTATTGCTCATAACCAACACAGCATCACCTTGTTTTACAATATTTACAATTTCATTGACTATCTCTTCATTATTTTTACATATTTTATATGGGCAGGTCCAAGAAGAAACGGAATTCTCCAGGTTAAAATCCTGAGGCTCAAGCACGTACGCACCATCAACAGGTGCAAGAGCATGAGCCATCTCTCCAGCATGTACTCCGGTTCTCATGGTATATGAAGCAAATTCCATCACTACAAAAATACGTTGATGTCTCCTGCTCTTTTTTAAAGCATCGATAGTTTTTGTAATTGCCGTTGGATGGTGAGCAAAATCATCATAAATTGTTACTCCATGTCGATTAGAGCGAACCTCAAGTCGCCGTTTAACAGGGGTAAACCTCTGCAAAGCCTCAGCTGCTACTTTAGGATTGACCCCTGCATTGCAGCTGGCAACTATTGCGGCCAATCCATTTTCCACATTAAATCGACCAATTAAAGGCCAAGACACTTCAGCTACGACTTGTCCATTTTTCAGCACTTGAAATTCTGAGCCACTATCATCAATCAATTCGGCCACCCACTGAGCATCCCCGGACAGTGCAATCTCTTCAATTCGAGAATATTGGCCTCGTGACAGTACCTCATTCAAGGCTTTATCACCACGAGGCTTAATGGCTACACCATTTCCAGGAATAGTTCTTAATAAGTAATGAAATTGTTGTTGGATAGCAGCCAAATCCGGATAAATATCAGCATGATCAAATTCCAAATTATTTAATACGGCAATGTGTGGACGATAATGCATAAATTTAGGACGTTTATCAAAAAAAGCACTATCGTATTCATCTGCCTCTATGACAAACCACTTCCCTTTACCAAGACAAGCACTGGTATTGAAATCACTGGACACACCGCCAATCAGAAATCCGGGATTCATGCCAGCCTGATCCAGAATCCAGGCAATCATTGAAGTTGTTGTCGTTTTACCATGAGTTCCAGCTACAGCAATCACCTGATATTTTGATAAAATATTTTCAGCAAGCCATTGAGGACCTGAGGTATAACGTTTCCCTGACTCCATAACAGCTTCAAGTACTGGCATCCCTCTTTTAATAGCATTACCAACAATAACCAAGTCAGATTGCAGTGCTAACACAGAATCATCATAACCCTCAGTCCAATGTATACCTTTAGCAGCAAGTAAATCACTTACTGGTGGATAACAATTCGCATCACTTCCTGTGACTTTATATCCTGCGTCTCGAGCAAGTAAAGCCAGAGCGCTCATAAAAGTTCCACTTAGTCCCAATATATGCAAATGTGTCATTATGTCATCGCCAAAAAGAAATAGTTAAAATATTAACAGCCATTAAACCAAAAGCAGCTAAAACTGATTTTACTGGTGTAGTACTCAAAGCAAATTTAAAAATATGAGCTGTAATAATAAATTGCCAAATAGAAAGGCCTAAAGTAACGAATAAATATATCATACCTATAAATAAAAAAATGGGGTTTTTAAGATTCGCGTTAGATAAATAAGGGTCTATTAAGAACAAAGGTGTTGCTACGATATGGACAATAATATAAACGCCAAATAAACATGTTGCTGTTTGTACAAACCTGGATCCAAGATTTTGAAATTTTAAAATGGCAAAAGTATATAAAATAAAAGATAAATTCAGGCTCATAGCCATCATGAAACTAACTAACCAATCACGGACAAAATCGAACTCAGTAAAGCTCCATTGAATCATCATGATAAGAGAAAACAGAATTCCAGTTATTACTAACAGGAAAATTGAATAAGGAGAACTTTCTGGGGTTTCCTTTAATATACTTAAACGCCAATAGTAAAAAAATAGTAACTTTAGAGCATCCATAATTATTTTTTTGTTATTTTCTACTTCTAAAAACTCAGTTTCGGCTTCGAGAAACCAAAATATTCTGCAATCCTTCAAAAGCCGTTTACAGTTCCCAGAATGTTTGTCCAATAAACCCGTTCCACATTGCCGTCACAATAATTAGGACGGATTTTTAACTATATTAAGCTGCTGCACAATGGGTTGATTCCAGGGGCCAGAAATCTTATAACTATATCCCGCAATCTTCTGCATGCCTTGATTAATAATTTTGTTTGCAATCCATGCTGCCAAGCCAGCAATTGGTCCACCAGCTATTGTAGCAACAACAGGTAAGCTGGCAGTAATATGAGGTGAAATGCTTAAATTTAAATCATATAATCGCCTCACCAAATCCAAATCCCCTTTCATGCTTGCATAAGCTACAGGACCATCAATATAACTATTATTAGTACTCATAATGCCATTATTGACACTAAAATTCCCTTTAAATACATCAAAACTATAGCCATCGTGGGACAGATCACTAAAATCAAGTGTTAATCGTCTGGGAATAGTTTGTAAACTCAATATACTTAATAATTTACCTAACCCAAGCTTTTCTTCAGTTTCTGGACTCAGATGGGTAATTCGACCATTTTTAAGCTGCAGATACATTGATCCATTCAATTTGGCCAGAGAAAAATCGTATAAAGTACCTTTCCAATTTCCACGAAATTCTATGTAGCCTTTCCCTGCATCTACTGCTGGATTCATTGCCCAACGATCAAGACTTTTAGCCAGATCCTTCAAATACATTTTAGTCTGTATCTTTGTCTGATTAACTTTCCCATTTTGCAGCCATTCTCCTTCAAAGTTTGCTTGATAATATGGAGACTCTACTCTGCAATAGTCAATCTGCCATCGTTCAGGAGTAGAATGACTCTTAAGTGTGATATTACCTACTTGAATTTTCCCGATCGAAAAATTATCAATTCTGAGATTCAAATTAGGGATTTCTGCTGGGTGTGGATGTGAAGGACTATCCTTATCTATTTCTGAGGGATTCATTTCAGATAAATGTAAATATTTGACGAAGCCATTAAGTGAGTTAGTTGCTGAATGATAAGTTAAATCCGCATCAATTTTTTTCTGTTTTAAATTGAAAGACCAGTCATTGTCCGCTTGTTTTTTTGCAGATACTGACATATGGTCAAATTGCTGATTTAGAAAAGTTAGCTTACCCATTTTTACATTAACAGTATTGACTAGTTTCAAGAGAGAGGGGCCGGTGTTCTCTTTGGAAAATCTATTTATTACTTCTTTCCATGCCTGTAAATCAAACCCTTCCGTAGAGCCAACAATACCTAATCCAGGATGGTTTTGACTTACAGCTTGCGCGCTACCTAATCGTATTTGGCCTGATTTAAACTCAAATTCACCTTTCTTTTTTTGAAGCAAAAGATCCGTACTTAATCGTCCATTGTAATTAATTCTTAAACGAAGAGCCTTTTGTGGATTAAAATCCAGATTAACCAGTAAAGGAGCCTTTTCTTTATAAGTTTTCCCTAAAGGAGCAGGCAGATTAACTGCTACTCCTATCAAATCAGAATGTAATTTCATATTATCCAAATCATTTGGATCATCGGTAATTTTTAATAACGCCTTAGCTAAAATATTTCCTTTAAGTACTGAAAAAACAGGTAAATTCCATTTTTTCTTTAAAGATTCTACAGTGCATTCACCTTCGATCAATATTGCAGTCAAAGATTGTGGAGATTTGTCTGATTTAATTTTAATAGTCAGGGGATAACCAAATGCATTAGCATTTAAGGAACTATCCGATATGCTTTTTTCATCGAAAAATAAATTTCCTGTAACATTCTCTACAGCAAGATCACCCATCTGATGCTTTATGTTGATGACATTATTTTTAAAAATCAGTTCACCTCTGGCAAGATTATCATCATTCTCAGGGTAAAGTGGAATTTCCAAGTGCAAATTCAGAGAAAGTAATCCTTTCATCGTTAACATTTTTAAAGCCGATAATTTTTTCTTCAGGGGAGAAGTCATAACAAAATTTAACATTTGTTGCGCTTGTCCATGTATGATGCCATGAATCAACAAGGTTTCTCGATCTTTGCCAATATCATCGATACGCAAATTCATTTGCTTAAGTGGAACACCTTGAATGTCACCGTTGATAATATCAATATCAAGATTTCTATTTTTTAGTTTTATATAGCCTTCCAAGTCTTTAATTAATTGCCATTTTGAAGTAATAAGGATATCCCCGCCAACGACTTGACTTAGAATTGAAAACTCACCATTACCGTTATCAAAAGGAAAATCCTTAGCCAATCCATTAATAGTGATCTTACCTGTTGCTTGCGCTAAACGTTTTACATCATTATTTAACCAGGCAAACAACTTGGGCTTCATATGTTTTGCAGGCAAATATGGCATCCATTTCTGTAAATTCTTTCCAGAAAAATCGGCTACTAAACGAATATTTCCAACAGAGTTTTGTGTAAGCTGGTCAAGAACACCTTCCAGACTGATTGTTAATTCAGGTTGACTTACGACTAAACGTTCTATACTTAACCGCAAATTCTCATTTAGCTCTTTCCAATCGAATGCGCCATTAAAAATCGCCAGATTTTGAGTTGGGTATCCTTTGACAGCTATGGTTGAATTCTCAGAATCCAATTCCAAACGACCTTCCGTGGGTTGCCAATTTAAGACTCCAGATAAGTTTTTCACCCCTGGGATATTGTCTTTTGCACTCCACCCTAATTGATCAAATCGAGTTAAAACATAATTAATTTGATTTTCTTTAATTAATGCCTGAGTATCACTCAATGTCCCATGTGGCTTTAACTGTAGTATATTTTGAATGGCTGGTGGCCAATTAATGGCTTCAGACAATAACGATTCGACAATAAGTGATTTAGTAAAGAGTTGATAAGTGTTCTGTTGTTTATTAAAACGTACTGATAGTTGATTCTCTGGCCAAGTGACGCCTGCCGCTCTTAATTTAATATGATCAGCCTGGAATTGCCAACCAAGCTTATCCAGTTTCCATACCATATTTGCATAAAATGACTGGATCAATTCACTACTTTTTTTATTTAATAATTTCCAAGCTAAACGTTTGAATTTCAACTGTGCCTGAATTGAAGAAACATTCCCTTTATCCAAATCAACCCATAATACAATATCTCCTTTGCCCCCCTCCAATTTCACAGAGGTTTTTGGCATTAAACTCTGCCATTGTGCAGGTAAAACATGAGTCGCTGAAAAGTATAAATGCCCTTTTGTATTGTTTATTCGAGCAGGATCAAATTCAACGTTTCCCAATAATTGAAATAGAGTTGCATTAGTTTGCTCAAGTTTTGCCTCTCCTTTTATCTTATAATTTCCTCCTCTATTAACTATTGATATATTTAACCCACTAACAGGAATTAGTGATCCGTCGCTAAAATGGAAATGAGCTGATACATTCCTTATAATCAACTTTTCCTGCTGAGCTATCCAACCCAATATTTCCTGAGTTTTTTGAAAAGTAATATCCGAGCCTTTCGATGTATTACTTGAAAGTCCATCAATACCCCAATGACCATCTTTTTCACGGAAAACCAAATTGACATCATCAACATAGAGCACACCAGGTTGAATACGCCAATACCAAAGAGATTTAAATAAATTAATTCCAACAATTAGCTTATCTAAATAAATTGATTTATTACGGTTGTCCTTAATCGTGACATGTTTTAATTTGACCACTGGCTCAAACCAATACCACCCGGTTTCCATAGATTGAACTGTAACTGGTTGACCCAACAGTGAAGTTAAATGTTGCTCCACATCTCCTTTATATTGTTTAGCCCATGGAGTAAGAGAGCGGAATATGCTGGAGAAAACGGCCGCTAAAATTATCAGGATTGCTAAAGCCATCCAGATTTTTTTAAAAAATTTGTTTGACAACATGTTATTATCAGTCATATTTTAAATTACTATACCTTTGCTTTTGCGCATATTCATCACTCTCCTTTTGCTCAATACGCTGTATTTTCGTTTGTTCAGCCTTTTTTACTCGCTCAATTAACTTACTTATTCCTTCTTCAGCCATTTTTGCTTGTTTATAATTCAAATCCGCTTTCATCCTGTTTTTTGCGAGTTGACTCAAATGGGAATTTAATTGTACCAGAGCAGTATCCAAATGATTAATAAAATTAATACGATTACGTAATGGCCCTACATAACTTCCTTGTTGCCCCATTACTTCTAACTGCTGTAAATAATCTTGCCTATAACTAACCAACTGTTCATGTCTGGCTTTATTTTGATTAAACTGGTCCTTTGCTTTGAGCAAATCCTTATAAGCCTTGTGCGTGATTTCCTGTTTAATTTGTAATAATTGAATCAAGCGATCTAATCTATCACTCATTGATCATCCCTCACCAGGGTTGAAACTAATTGAGTTAGCAGCATCACACTCTCACTATAACTCACCTGCTCATTTATTCCTTGTACCAGATAATCTTTAATTTTATTTACAGCTAATATAGCCTGATCCAACAAGGGATCACTTCCTTTTGCATAAGCACCCAAAAGGATTAAATCCTTATTTTTTTCATAAATCGATAGATACTTTTTAAACAATAACATGTCTTTCATCTGTTGCTCAGAAACTATACCTTGCATCACTCTACTAATAGAGGCTTCAAGATCTATTGCCGGATATTGCCCTTCTTCAGCAAGCGTTCTGCTTAACACAATGTGACCATCTAATATGGCTCGTGCTGCATCTGCTATCGGATCTTGCAAGTCATCTCCCTCAGTTAATACCGTGTAAAATGCAGTAATTGAACCGCTGCCCGGCCTTCCATTTCCAGCTCTTTCAACTAATTTAGGTAACTTAGCAAATACTGAAGGTGGATACCCCTTTGTGGCTGGAGCTTCCCCAATAGATAAAGCGATTTCTCTCTGTGCTTGTGCAAAACGAGTTAAGGAATCAATTAACAATAGAACATGTTTGCCTTGATCGCGAAAATACTCAGCGATGCTAGTAGCGACCTTCGCGCCATGCAGACGCATTAATGGACTTTCATCTGCTGGGGCAGCAATCACGACTGATCGTTTTAAACCCTCTATACCCAAATTACACTCAATAAATTCTTTTACTTCACGACCACGTTCGCCAATCAATCCAACTACAACAACATCTGCCTCAGTAAAACGAGTCATCATCCCTAACAAAACTGATTTACCTACCCCACTTCCAGCAAACAAACCTATACGTTGGCCGCGACCAACCGTTAGTAATCCATTAATTGCACGAACTCCAACATCCAATGGAGCTTCTATAGGTGCTCTTTTTAAAGGATTAATTACTTGGCCTATCAATGGATAAGTTTGCAACATTTCATTTGCAGATCCGTCATCTATAAAAGCTCCAGAACCATTCAATACTCTACCTAACAACTGGGGACCAACACCCACTTGAGCGATACGTCCAGTAGGGACAATTCTCATCCCGGGCGCTATACCCTGAATATTTCCTATAGACATTAAATAAACACTTTCGTTACTAAATCCAACTACTTCTGCCTGAACTGAGTGTTCTTCATTGATTTTAACGAAGCAACGTGCTCCTACAGGCTGATTAAATCCTTTGGCTTCCAATGTTAAACCGACAGCTCTGCTAATTCTACCACAATGCAATAATCCAGAATGAGGCTTACTCCTTACCTCAGATAAGATTTTATGAAGTTGTGCTCGGTAAAGAGTCATCACAATTCCCGAGAGGTATTGATTTGGATCAAATTGTCTTTATTAATATATTCGTCAAATAAAGTTACAAAACGAGTTTGAATTCGACCATCCAGCTCAGTATGCTCACCTTCCAAATAAAAATCACCTCGATTTAATGAAGGATCGGCTACCAATATTTCTTGTAGACCTGAGATTGTTTTTTCAGGAAATTCACTTTTAATCCACTCAATATCAGCAGGATGCATGCTTATTGACTTTCTTGAACTTAAAGAGGGCAATTCATCTTTTATTTTATTCAATAAATCATGTAACTTATCTGGATTAACAGAAAGCTCAATCCCGATACAATGTTGACTTAACCAGATAATGGTTTGAATAATTTCCTGCGCCAATTGATCGTCCAAAATTTGGGCGGGTTTTTGGATCAAATCTAGCCACCTATACAATTCAGCTTTTATCGTATTAATTTCTCCCTCTGCCTTTTGGATCCCTTCCTTATACCCTTTTTGAAAAGCTTCCTGTCTTATCACTTCTAGTTCATTAATCAATTTTTCTTCATCAGAGTGTATATTCTCAGCTTCCTTGGAGGTCTTGTATTCCCAGGTAGTGAATTCAATTGCTTTAACCTCTTTATTGTATGGTTCAAATTCCTTTGACATAGCTATCTAATCCTATTATGGTGTCAAATTATACCAATAATTACCACTTAGCACAAAGAACCAACATTTTATGTACAAATCCTCATGCATTCGGCCTTGCCCATTTTATAAAACGGGTAAGGCACAACCTGTAAGATTGTACTAAATCAACTCATCCCCTCCCTTTGCACCTAAACTAATCTTGCCATCTTCTGCCAGATTTCTCGCGATGGCTAAAATATCTCGCTGAGACCTCTCTACATCACTAACCTTAACAGGTCCTTGCACTTCAATATCATCTCTGAGAAGATCTGCTGCACGTTTAGACATATTAGAAAATATTTTTTCCTTAGTCGTTTCTGTAGTTCCTTTTAATGCTAATTTTAATTGCTCTGAAGTCACTTCTCTCAATAATGTTTGTACACTTCTATCATCCATATCCTTGATGTTCTCAAAAACAAACATTTTATCTCTTATCTTTTCGCTCAAGTCCTCATCCCAATCTTTAATTTTATCCAACACCTCTTCTTCCATAGCACCATCAAGGAAATTGATCACATCCGCCACACTTTTAATTCCACCTACAGAAGATGATTTAGCAGTGGTTTGACCACTTAACTGCTTTTCAATGACTTGACCCAGTTCGGAAATTGCTTCTGGTTTTACGGTATCTATATTGCACATTCGTAATAATACTTCGGCTCGTTTTTCTGCACTGAAATAACTAACCACTTCAGCTGCTTGCTCGCTATCCAAATGAATTAATATAGTAGCTATGATTTGAGGATGTTCATTACGAATAACTTCAGCTATTAACCGTCCATCCAACCATTTCAGTTTGTTCAACCCACTATCTTTATTCGATACCAATATTCTATCAATAAATGGATTTGCTTTTTCTTCACCCAACGCTTCTATAAGTACAGTCCGAAGATAATGCTCTGTATCAACTGTTAAACTGGTTTGATCTTCAATCGCGCTAATAAAATCAATTAAAACATTCTGCATTTTGGCCTTACTTACGCTACTCAACGTGGACATAGCCATTCCAACTTTTTGAACTTGCCGAGGTTCCAGATGCTTTAATACTTCCGAGGCGTTCTTTTCACCCATACTCAACAACAAAATGGCTGCTCGCTCTATTCCATCCATAATTATCCCCGATCAACCCATGATTTTACGACTTGTGCAACACGTTTAGGTTCCTTATCAACGACCTGACGTAACAAACTTAGCTGTGTTTCATAATCATGAACATCCTTAAAGGATATTTTTCCATCCAGTGTAAGCTCTCCGGAAATTTGATCATTGGAAACTTGCTCAGCGTCTTTATTATTTGCCAGCGTTTTCAACATTGGTCTTAATACTCCCAAAATTATTACCAGTATAAATAAAGCTCCTCCAGTTTGCTTAATTACAGACCAAAAACTATCTTTTTGCCAAAAGCGATCTTCTGGAATTGCTTCTATAGGATCAGGCTTTACAAAGCCACTATTAATCACATTCAAACTATCTCCCCGCTTAATATTCAATCCTATGGCATCAGAGACCAATAATTTTATTTGCTCGATTTCCTTTTTGCTAAGAGGTTTCTTTTCCAGTTTCTTGGTTTTTCCATTCATGACTGGTCTATTATCTACCAATACAGCAACAGACAAACGTTTTATCGTACCGGGTTGATTTTTAGTATGGCTTATCGTTTTATCCAATTCGAAATTTTTGGTGGTTTGCATGCGAACATCTTTAGCTTGCATTTGATCAGATGACGTTTGTGGTGGTAAATTGTTTGGAGTTGTTTTTGGTTGAGTATTATTTTTTGGTCCAAGCGAACTATTAGGCTGAGGAGTATTTGATAATGAGCCAGGAACTCCACTTGCTTCACTTGATGCATTACGACTCTCCTGCATAGTCTGTTCACTTCTCAAAGCAGATAGTTCTGGATTGAACAATTCCTGAGTTTGCTCATAACTTGTAAAATCAATATCCGCAGATACTTTTGCCCTAACCCGACCATAACCTAATATTGGTGTTAAAATATCCTGAATTTTCTGAGAATATTCGTGCTCTAATGTTTGTTTATAATCAAGGAAGCGCTCGGTATCGGAAAATAAATTATATCCACTGCCTTCGTTTAACAACTGCCCGTCTTGATCAACTACCGTAACTCTCCCGGCACTTAAATTCGGAATGCTGGAAGCCACTAAATTAATAATGGCTGCAATGGTATGTTTTTTTATTTCAAACCCTGAATACACATCAATAAATACTGATGCGCTAGGTTCTTGCGAATCTCTAACAAATGCTGATTCTCTAGGTATAGCTAAATGAACTCTGGCGGATTTGATATTGTTAAATTTACTAATCGTACGAGCCAACTCGGCTTCAAGTGCCTGTTTATAGCGAGCGTTTTCCATAAATTGACTGGTATTAAAAACACCTCCACTACTTAAAAGGTCATGACCTGTATCAGCATCCCGAGGGAGTCCTTGAGCGGCTAATTTCAAACGAGCACTGTGCAACTCGTCTGCTGGTACCATCAGTGTGCCATTATTTTTATCAATTTTGAATTCAATTCCACTACGCTCCAGAACAGCTAAAACATCCGACGAGTCCCGTATATTTAATTGGCTATATAATGGTACATAACTTGGATCACGAGACCATAGAACCACTGCCACACCTATTGCTATACTTGCTGCCAATCCAAACAACACCCCGATTTGGCGTGGTATAGATAAGCTTGCAAATTTTGTAGCAGCTATTGAAGCATTATCGGCCAATGCCATAATTTACTCCTGTAATTTTATCCTTTATCGTAGAACGCACCACGCTGCACTTTAGAATTTTTATGGTGAGTATTTTATAACAAATACTCGAAAGCGGATTATAGCTTTCAAGATCCCCGTAAATGTATGTAGATGATTATAAAAATACCCATACACAAAAATTCATTGCGCAAAAAACATCCTGCTATACTGGCATGTTCATAATATCTTGGTATGCTTGAACCAATTTGTTTCTAACCCTTAAACTTGCTTCAAATCCTAAGTTGGATTTTTGACTTGCTATCATCACCTCTCCCAAAGAAACATTAGGATCACCCATCTCAAAACGGGTCTTTAAACCATCTGCTGTTTGTGATAATTCATTGACTTGATTTAATGCCTGCTGCAAAACCGAGCTGAAAGATATGTGACTGGAACCTGAATCTACCCTTGTACACTCGGCCTGAGCAGCTAATGACCTCATTTGATTGATTAAATTCACTGTATTAATATCGCTCATTTTTTTAGCCTCTCTTAAACAACGTATCCCTCTTCACGCATTTTCGCGAGTTTGTAGCGTAAAGTTCTTTCACTTACTCCTAATAATGCAGCAACTTTTTGCCTGTTTCCCTCATTTTCCAACAACGTTTTCTCTATTAATTCGTATTCATGCATCTGTAAATTTTTACTACCAGCAGGTGTCAGCATGTCTGAAGTCGTAGTTGATGAGGCAGCTATCTGTAAATGTTCTTCTTCAATGATACCTTGGGTTTGTAACACCAATGCCCTTTGGATAACGTTATCAAGCTCTCGGGCATTACCTGGCCAAGAGTAAGATAACATTAGCTTTTGAGCAGTGGGGCCAATTACTGGAACTACTGGTTGTTTATGTTGACAATGCTTACGAATTAAGTAATTCGCCAATGGAATAATATCACTTGTCCTTTCTCTTAATGGATGCCACTGCAAAGGAAAAACATTCAATCGATAATAGAGATCTTCTCTAAATCGTCCAGCTTGAACTTCTTCTTTTAACTGTCTGTTTGTTGTAGCAATAATTCGCACATCAAGGCTTATCATTTTGTTCGAACCAATCCGCTCTACTTCCTTTTCTTGTAAGACTCTAAGTAATTTTGCCTGCAAACTTAAAGACATTTCACTGACTTCATCCAAAAGTAAGGTACCGCCTTGTGCTTGCTCGAATTTACCAGGGGTAGATTTATATGCCCCGGTAAAAGAACCCTTTTCATAACCAAAAAGTGTGGCCTCCAACATTTGCTCAGGAATTGCTGCACAATTGATTGCAATAAAAGGCTGCTTACTTCGATAAGAATGGTCATGGATGAAATGAGCTAACACCTCCTTTCCTGTCCCACTTTCTCCACTAATCATAACCCCAACGTCAGATTGAGCTACTTTTAATGCCATTGTAAGTAAAGCCTGGCTTTTTGGATCCTGTGCAATTGGATCATTAGCATCATCACCGAGATCATTCTTTATGTATTGGTTTACCTTTTCAATTAAAACCTGGGCACTAAATGGTTTTTGTAAATAATCTACAGCACCATGTCGCATTGCGATAACCGCATCTTCCACAGAACCATAAGCAGTCATTAAAATAACCGGTAAACCAGGCCTCTTTTTTTGTATTTCATTTAATAACTGATTTCCATCTAGTTTGTCCATTCGAATATCAGTGAGAACAACACTTGGGTTATGTAATTCAAGAAGCACTAAAGCCTCTTTACCATCTTTAGCGGTAATATAAGTATGGCCTGAAATAGTCATTGTCTCGGCTAGCGCTTCTCTTAATACTGAATCATCTTCAACAATTAAAACATGGCTCATAGAAAATCCTTTGCTTTATAAAGTTATCCTACGTTTCTGTTTAGGCAAGGTAAATAAATAGTTACCTGTGTACCTATCCCTTCAGTCGATTCAAGAGTCACTCGACCACCATGTGCTTTTACTACAGCAAAAACTACTGCTAATCCTAGACCTGTACCTTGTGCTTTAGTTGTATAGAATGGCGAAAATGCTTGTGCCCTTATTTCCTCGGACATTCCCTTTCCATTATCCTCTACTGATATTTGTATACCTGAATCATCCATAGATGCAAGAGTTAAATCAATTTTGGTTGCTTCAGACTGCAGTGCATTAATTACCAGGTTTAATATTGCTCCAATTAAAGACTCTCCGTGTATTGATGATTCACGGGTTATGAGATGATTATTTACATTTAATACTGCGGTATAAGACTCGATGTAAGGTTGGGCTCTTTGTGTTAATTGAGAACACCAAAACTCCATATCCACGTATTTGGGTTCTATTGATGTCCCTCTTGCAAACAATAATAAATCCTGAATTTGCTGTTCTATACTAGCGTGACATTCCTGTAATCTGCGAATCCAGTTTTTAATGCGATAATCTAAATCTGGCAAGTTATTTAGATGTTCTGTATACAAAATTGCAGAAGACAAAGGTGTTCTAATCTGATGAGCTAATTGAGCAGTCATAGTTCCAATAGAAACTAATCGTCTTTCATTCTCTTTCGCTTCTTCATAGTCTCTGCTTGCAGTAATATCGGATAGAGTAATTAATATTCCAGGAAGACTCTCTAAAGAAGAAATTGCGACGTGAACACGTCTACCATCAGCTAAAGAAACCTCATGCCCATCATCTGCTCGAGGAACAAACGCTCTTTGAATCACATCTAACCATAATGAACCAATCAATCCATAACCAAGCATTGCTTCCGCTAAAGGGTTCAGCCAAACGACTTTTCCTTGAGCATTTAAGATTACTAAAGCCGTTGGTAAGCTGGATAAAATATCCCATTCAGACAATTCAATTTGAGGTTTTATTGCACAGGTTTGATAATTTGAATAATGCATTTTGTATTTTATTTTAATTATAATAATAAGTCATTAGCAAAGATTGAGCCAAAATTAAAAAATGTTTAAAATCAAATAATTGATTGATAAAGTTCTGTGTGATTAGTAACAACGTACGATACCAGATTAAAATCTCATAAAATCATATTTGTACACAAGATATTATTTACTTCAAATGTCAATTTGAATATTAAAACAAACTTATAAAGTCATAATTCTGACACTTAATAAGAACCTTGCAATCGCCCGGGTACGACGAACGCGAAACCCGGGATCTGACCAAAATAGTATGTCCAGTTATAACCTTATTATTTGATGTTATTCGATTACACCAGTATTTACACTAAGACACGTAATTCAGCATACACCTCATTGGCCTGAAAGGAGCCATTCCATGGAGTGGCAGTAACACCAATTCGTCCGCCCACTGGATTAGTGAAGATATAATTCGGGAAGGGAATCTTACCTCCATCAAAATAATCATAACCAATTGCAAGTGTGGTCCTTGGTGTTAATTGAGCTGATAGACCTGCACCCACTTGCCAGGCAAACTCATTATCAGTAGTAAGTTGATTTGCTGAGAACACTTCGTTTAGAGCATTTGCAGGAACATTGGCAGAACGTGCTAATGTTCTGAAATTTTTAACATTTAAATAATTAACACCGGCACCACCACTAATAAATGGTTGAATTACAGTGCCACCAGCTTGCCATAATAACTTGGAAGATAAATTCCCCAAATCAAGCCAACCATTAATCATCACACTGTTACTGTCCAAGTCAAAAAGTCGAGTACGATTCAAATCTCCGACTCCCCCTACTCCAGGAGTAGTGGATACTTGAAATTTGGAATAATGATATTCACCCCTATGTTCTATACGGGCATCAATACGAAATGCATCCGTAATATAGCGACCCACTCCAAAAAATAAAACAGCTGATGAGTCCATGTCACTGTTATACCCTGAGATTGAAAAAGCCCAAACTCCAGGATCAGTAGTAATATTCACTTCTCTGGGATCAGAATATCCTGCCCCACCTACCAAATACCAATTTTCAGTTTTTTCAACTGGCCCCATTCCCCCAGCAAACCCCACTGACGACAAACCAAAATACAAACAAAGAGTGTTTATTAATACTAAATATTTCATGTTAAGAAAAATCCCTTTAAAAATTAGCGGATTACATTTATATCACACGTGTAAAATTTTACAATTATTACGTTTCTTGATTTTTTGTTTTTAACTCTTAGCCTTTTCATCTAATTGCCTAAGAAAAGCAAGTTTTTCAGCGATTTTAGTCTCTAAACCCCTTTGTACTGGAATATACCAATTCACCTCTGGTACTCCTTCAGGTAAATAGTGCTCACCAGCAGCATAACCATTGGGTTCATCATGTGCATAACGATATTCATGTCCATATCCCAGTTTTTTCATTAACTGAGTAGGAGCATTCCGTAAGTGAATTGGTACCTCTCGGGACTTATCCTTTTTTACAAACTCCATAGCTTGATTGAAGGCTAGGTAACCAGCATTGCTCTTAGCAGCAACGGCTAGATAAATGACAGCCTGTGCCAAAGCGAGTTCACCCTCTGGTGAACCAAGTCTCTCATAAGTTGCAGCTGCCTCATTAGCAATTTGCATTGCTTTTGGATCAGCCAAACCAATATCTTCCCATGACATTCGAATAATACGCCTGGCTAAATAATGTGGATCCACACCTCCATCTAACATTCGACATAGCCAATAAAGTGCAGCATCTGGGTTCGAACCACGCACTGATTTATGCAAGGCAGAAATCTGATCGTAGAAAGCTTCCCCACTCTTATCAAAACGTCTACCGTTCTGTACTACCGCATTATGTATAAGTTCTTTGTTAGCACAGGTCGTTTTAAGAGTTAGGCAGGCGGCTCCAATTTGCTCAAGCAAATTGAGCAATCTTCTGGCATCTCCATCCGCGCAAGAAATTAAATAATCAGTAGCATCAGTTGTAAACTCTAGATCAGATAACGCCTTTTGATGGGCTCTTAAAAATAACAATTTTAACTCTTGTTCTGATAAGGGCGTTAAAACATAGACTTGAGCACGCGATAATAATGCAGAATTCACTTCAAAAGATGGATTTTCAGTAGTTGCTCCAATAAAGGTGACCAATCCTGATTCAGTATATGGTAATAAAGCATCTTGCTGTGCTTTATTAAACCTGTGAATTTCATCTATGAACAAAATTGTCTGTTTATCATGAATCAAATGCTCCTGTGCCTTCTCGATAGCAGCACGTATATCTTTAACTCCCGAGAATACCGCTGACAGAGCTATCCATTCACAATCAAAAGCCTTCGCAGTCAATTTTGCTATGGTCGTTTTACCAACCCCTGGAGGCCCCCAGAGGATCATAGAATGCAATTTAGAGCCCATAAAACAAAGTCTTAGAGGTTTACCCTCTCCCAGCAAATGACTTTGGCCTATTACTTCATCAATATGCTGAGGTCTTAACAATTCTGCCAAAGGAGCTTGTGGATCTTTATTAAATAAACTCATAATATAGATACTATAATAAAATCATTGCCTTACTACATCCACCCCTTTAGGAGGTTTAAACTGGAACAATTTGGTAGGCAACTTGGGATTTGACTTAATCTGCACTAACTTAACTGTAGTAATTTGACCTAACTGATCAAATAACTCTATGCCGATCAAAATATTCTGAGTAAATATTAGTTTAATTCTTTGAAAATTTTCTTTTGCCGATTTGGATCTTAAATCAAAAGTAGTTAATTTCCCTTTTTGTTTTTCACTCACATCAAAATCATGGGTGAGTGTTTCATCATAACCACTCAAAAATAAGGCGGCTGTACCACCTAATCCTTTTTCCTGATTTTTGACGGTAACTTGCTCAAGATCTACATCATAAATCCACATCTTTTTACCATCGGCTACAATTAATTGCTCCATTGGATCTTTTGTCTGCCAACGAAATCGTCCTGGGCGTTGTAATGCCATGGATCCTGAAGAACGTGATACCTCACGATTCTTAGCTTTTACAATTTGATTGAAATTTGCAGTCATAGTTTGTATGGCATTTAATTTACTTTGCAAGACTTCAGCAGAAGTTTGACTAAATACTACACTTGAAAAAATGAGCAATACAAAGAAAAAAAATTTATTCATATTCAGTCCTCAGTCACTGATGTTACTAATACATCTCGATAGCCACCATCCAATGGACCGACTATTCCTGTCCTTTCCATTTCTTCTATCATTCTTGCAGCACGATTATAGCCAATTTTTAATCTTCTTTGCACAGCAGAAATACTGGCCTTTCGAGTTTGAATCACAAACTCTACCGCCTGATCATAAAGTGGATCGTCTTCTTCTACAGATTGCCCGCCTTCATCATCAAACCCACCTTCACCATTTTCATTTCCCATTTTAAGAATATCATCAATATAATCGGGCTCTCCCCTTGATCGCCAATCATCAGCAATACGATGAACTTCCTTATCGTCAACAAAAGCGCCGTGTACACGCAAAGGGGCACCGCTACCAGGAGCCAAATACAACATATCACCATGCCCTAGTAATTGTTCAGCTCCTTGCTGGTCCAGTATGGTACGAGAGTCAATTTTTGAAGACACCTGAAATGATATTCGAGTGGGTATATTTGATTTAATTAAACCGGTTAGTACATCTACAGAGGGTCTTTGTGTCGCAAGAATCATATGAATTCCTGCCGCTCTGGCTTTTTGTGCAATTCGTGCAATCAGCTGCTCTACTTTCTTGCCGACAACCATCATCATATCCGCAAGCTCGTCAATAACCACGACCACATAAGGCAATGCTTGCAATTCTGGCGCAGTTTCCTCCATAGAATCGGTTGGTTTCCATAAAGGATTCACCAATGGTTGGCCACTGGCTGCTCCTTCGGTAATTTTTGCATTATACCCAGCCAAATTTCTAACACCCAAAGCAGCCATTAATTTATAGCGTCGTTCCATTTCTTCAACGCACCAACGAAGGGCACTTGCTGCTTCCTTCATGTCAGTAACAACAGGTGTTAATAAATGTGGAATCCCATCATAAACCGATAATTCCAACATTTTAGGATCTACCATTATTAAACGAACTTGTTCAGGGGTAGCCTTAAATAGAATGCTTAGAATCATGGCATTAATACCTACTGATTTACCCGAACCCGTTGTTCCTGCTACCAACAAGTGAGGCATCTTTGCCAAATCGACGACCATAGGATGACCACCAATATCCACTCCCAGAGCCAAAGACAAAGTAGAATGAGCTTGTTGATATACCTCAGCAGACAATACATCAGACAACCTGACCACTTGACGTGAATGATTAGGTAATTCGATACCAACTACCGTTTTACCAGGAATTACTTCCACAACACGAACGGAAATAACCGATAATGAGCGCGCCAAGTCTTTTGCCAAAGCAGTTAACTTACTAACCTTGATTCCAGCAGCCAGTTGCAATTCAAATCGAGTTACAACAGGACCAGGATGAACAGCAACAACGTCCGCCTGAATACCAAAATCCAGCAAGTGCTGCTCTACATCTCTCGAAAGATTTTCTAATTCCTCGTGAGTATAACCTCCCATAGGCTTACCTGGTTGACCTTTATCTAATAATGTCAAGCTTGGGAGTACTCCTGGGGTCGTCGTTTTTGGGGGCCGAATTTCCTTAAACTCTTTTATGGACTTAATAGTTTCAGGTTTCTCTTCACTTGTAATTAAAATAGGAGTTGTTTTTTCATGCTCCTTATCTTTTTTAGGCTGGAATAACTTGGGTACTGCTTTCTTTTTTTCATTATCTGGCTGAAGTGCTTGATCTGGTTTGTTCAATGGGTTTCTTAATTTATAACTCTCAACACCTGCGGAACCAAATTGCACTGCTTTTCTTATGGCTTTATCGACGAAAGCGAAAATATTTAATGTATAATATCCAATTAGTTCTATTGCCCTTATCCAGGATAATCCTGTTAACCAGGTAGTACCAACTAGAAACATTGCTAACAAAAGCAAGGTCGCTCCTTCCAGATTGAGCATTTGATGCCAACCATCTCCAACTGTTTGCCCAATAATGCCTCCTGCACTATGGATGGTATCCACTGCGGCAAAAGTATGATTTATACTTAATAAACCACAACCTCCAGATACCATAAGTATGAAGCCTACAACTCGTAACACTAATACTGATTTATCCAGTTCTTTAAAAGAACGAAAATCCTTCAATATTGCCCAAGCGATATAAACAAAAGCTATTGGTAATAGAAAGGCAAAATACCCAAATGCAAAATAAAGCGCATCAGCAATATAGGCACCAACTTGTCCGCCTGAATTTGAGATAGCGACTCCGGAGCGAGAGGAATGCGACCAGCCTGGATCATTTACTGTATAGGTAAACAAAGACAAGAGAACAAAAAGCGCTCCCGTTAAAATCAATATAAAACCACCTTCACATAGTCGTTTTATTATAAAGTTCGGCATGGATTTTTTGGGGACTCCAGCCTGTTTTCCCGAATGTTGTTTTGCCATAGGTATTTTAATGTTTTTGTTTTTGTCATAATATTTGCCATCTTAACACAAAAAATAAGGAAGGCAGAGACAATGAGCACAAGCAATCATCACCGCTTAATTATACTTGGTTCAGGTCCAGCAGGTTACACCGCCGCAGTCTATGCCGCAAGAGCCAATCTGAATCCCGTCTTAATCACGGGAATGGAACCTGGTGGACAATTAACAACCACCACCGATGTAGATAACTGGCCTGGCGATATTGAAGGATTGCAAGGCCCCGCCCTTATGGAGCGCATGCAAAAGCACGCTGAACGCTTTGATACTCAAATCCTGTTTGATCATATTGTCAAAGCGGATTTAACGCAAGCACCCTTTACACTCCATGGTGACAGTACTTCCTATACCTGTGATGCATTAATTATTGCTACAGGCGCATCCGCTCGATACTTAGGCTTGCCGTCGGAAGCATCTTATCAAGGAAAAGGTGTTTCAGCATGCGCTACTTGCGATGGATTTTTTTATCGCAATAAAACTGTTTGCGTTATCGGCGGAGGTAATACTGCGGTCGAGGAAGCTCTTTACTTATCAAATTTAGCATCTTCAGTTACTCTGATTCATAGACGAGACAGTTTACGCGCAGAAAAAATGCTCCAGGATAAGTTATTTGAAAAAGCACATTCCGGTAACATAAAATTAATATGGAACTCATCTCTTGATGAAGTATTGGGTGACGGGAAAAAAGTCACTGGCGCTTTAATACGCAATCTTAAAACAGATGGATTAGAAGAGTTAACAGTAGATGGTATATTTATCGCCATTGGCCACACCCCCAACACGGGGATATTCCAGGATCAACTGGCAATGCGAGATGGGTATATTCTGATCAAATCAGGGCTTGATGGAATGGCAACCAGTACTTCGGTTCCAGGAGTATTTGCTTGCGGCGATGTTGCTGATCATGTTTATCGACAAGCCATTACATCAGCTGGATTTGGATGTATGGCGGCTCTCGATGCTGAAAAATATCTGGATTCAATATAAAATTGGCTTACGATAACAACTATATCTTCCCTGACCCTGAAACCAGTGACAAGCAGGGTCTATTAAGCATAGGGGGGGACTTAACCCCTCAACGAGTCCTACAAGCATATTCCCAAGGGATTTTTCCTTGGTATGAACCTGGTACCCCTGTTCTCTGGTGGTCGCCTAATCCACGTCTGATATTAATTCCCAAGGAATTCAAAATATCAAAAAGTATGAAAAAAGCCCTAAAAAAACCCTTTAAACTAACTATTGACACGGTCTTTCATCAAGTCATTTCATGCTGCGCTACTTCTTCTGGCAGAACTAATCAAACCTGGATCACTAATGAAATGATAGAAACATACACCAAATTACACAATATGGGTTATGCTCATTCCTTTGAAGTATGGAATGATACCGAGCTTGTGGGAGGACTATATGGAATCAGTTTAGGGCATGCCTTTTTTGGTGAGTCCATGTTCCACACAATTACAGATACTTCTAAAATTGCCCTACATTTTTTATGTAAAATCATGGAAGCATGGAATTTTGATTTTATTGATTGCCAGCTGCCTACCACTCATTTGATGAGTCTGGGTGCAAAAGTAATCAGTCGAAAAGAGTTCCTCCATATGCTACAAGAAACATTAAAATATCCAGATAAGAAGGAAATTTGGCGAATTAACTGACTTATAAATTTGAACTATTATGGCGGTTTACATTTCGCTGAGGCGAGTGCGCCAGACTATTAGAAATGTAAACAACCCCTACATTCACAGGAGCTCATATGAAGCAACATTCTCAAGGTTTTTTAAAATTGGTAACAGAAACCAAAGCACGTATCCATGAAATTAGTCCCGAAACTTTAAAAAATAAAATAGATAATAATGAGCAGATGACCATTATAGATGTTCGAGAAACTCATGAATGGGAAACAGGTTGCATCCCAAACGCAATACATTTAAGCAAAGGGATTATTGAGAGAGATATCGAAAAAATTATTCCAGATAATCAAACAAATATTATAGTCTATTGCAGCGGAGGCTATCGCTGTGCGTTAGTTGCTGACAACTTACAAAAAATGGGATATCGCAATGTGTCTTCACTGAACACTGGGTTACAGGGCTGGTTAGATGCTGGATACAGCTTGGTATGACAATGTTTAATACGTAATAAATTACTATTTATTCTTCAAAACAAATAGTAATTGAATGACTAGATTGCCATTTTTCACAATTTAGTGCACTATTTCACTTTTATAAAACTTGATACATCATTTGAGAGACATATGGCAAAAGAAGATCACATTGAAATGGCAGGAACCGTCATAGACACATTACCTAACACGATGTTTCGTGTTGAATTGGAAAATGGACATATTGTTACTGCTCACATTTCAGGTCGCATGCGAAAAAATTACATCAGAATCCTGACCGGAGATAAAGTTAAGGTAGAATTAACCCCTTATGATTTATCGAAAGGTCGTATCATATTCCGTGATAAAGGCTAAGTTCATTTTATTTATTTTTATACCTAACCCTATCTTTATTACTCAGTAAGTTCTTTTTAAAATAAGAAGCCTGGCTGTAAACAGCCCGGCTATGCTTGTTGGATTTCAGAACATCATATAAATGCTATGCTCCATTTATTCTTGTGGCCTGGATTAGGTGAAATTTCTAATCTAAAAATGAATGAGTTCAAGTAATCAAGAAATAATTTGTATTTATTCCCCGGCAACCATCATTTTTTCTATTAAAATAGACCCACAACGCATGGAAATATTAGGATTAATATCACTCCCTACTGCCAATATCATCTGATACATTTCTTTAAGATTTCCCGCAATAGTAATCTCATCAACGGGATATTGTATAACTCCATCTTCAACCCAGTACCCGCTTGCTCCACGAGAGTAATCTCCCGTAATACCATTCACACCCTGACCCATTAGTTCTGTGACTAATAAGCCCTTCTGCATTATTTTCAAAAGTTCGGGAAGATCCCCACAAGTTGGATCTATAGTCAAATTATGCACTCCATCACTATTCGCTGTTGTTTTTAAACCCATTTTCCGTGCAGAATAACTACCGAGAACATATTGTAACAGACGACCCTTTTCAACTAATACATTTGGTCGTGTAGGAACTCCTTCACCATCAAAAGGAGTGCTCCCTAAAGCGCCTTTTAAATGCGGTTGTTCATATATACGAACAAATTCCGGGAACAATTGTTGTCCAATGGAGTCAAGCAAAAAAGAATTCTTTCTATATAAATTCGAACCACTAATGGCACTGACAAAACTTCCTAGTAATCCACTGGAAACTCTTGAAGAGAAAATAACTGGTGTCATTTGTGTTTTAATTTGTTTTGAGCCTAAACGACTCAATGCCCTTTCAACCGCCTTTCCAGCTATCAACTCCGCAGCCACCAACTCTTTGGCATTTCTACTAGTCGTATAATCATAGTCCCGTTGCATTTCATCACCCTCTTTAGCAATGACAGAGCAACTAATACTATGTCTGGTACTATGTATAAATCCCTCGCCTCCATTAGTATTGGCATAGCCATGATGCGACTCATACGATGAAACGTTTACACCATCCGAATTAGTAATGCGTTTATCTAAAGACAAAGCGTGCGACTCGCACTTCAAAGCAAGCTCTATCGCTTGTTGCGGAGTAATGTCCCAAGGATGATACAAATGCAACTCAGGATGATTTCTCGTCATCAATTCTTTATCAGCCAATCCAAAACAAGGATCTTCAGCACTAACTTTCGCTATATCACAAGCAGCCTTTACTAAGGACTCCAATGCTGCTGGAGATGTATCTGTACTGCTTGCGCCCCCTTTACGTTGCCCTATATATACTGTTAAACCTACTCCCTTATCTTCGCTAAATGCGACTGTTTCCACTTCACCCATCCGCACATCAACTGAAAAACCCCGATCATAATTTACTGCCACAGCAGCATCGGTAGCACCTTCTTTTTTGGCAATTTCCAATACATCTTTTATCACACGATGTAAATCTATTGTTGACTTATATGCTGCACTATTGTTATTTTGCGATTTAATTTGCATAAGAGATTCCGTAGCGTTGAATGATGTACATAAGGATACAATAACATGTCTTCGCAAACCAATGTTTATCCTGCAAACAGATTGAATTTATGGCGTTTGTTAATTTTAATACTTGCCATTGTTATTCCTTTCCCTTCTTATTCGGCTGATCAGTGGCAAGAGCTTACTCCAGGCATAGAATACCAGGATCTTGAAGGAGGGATATTAAATCCATGGTCCCACATTCATGTATTTCGCATTGATCTCAATAAAAATCAACTGGCACTAGTAACTGCCAAAACTCTATCTCAAAAAAATGCATCGGCTGATCAATTTGCTGAATACAGCAAAGCTTTACTCAGTATAAACGGCGGATTTTTTGACCATGAATTCAATCCATTAGGCCTTAGAATTAATAATAAGAAACAAGAGAATCCTTTAAAGCGCATTAGTTGGTGGGGAATTTTTTATGTTAAAGATAATAAACCTCGCATTACTAATGTGCGTAACTTTCATTATGATAATGATATTGATTTTGCCATTCAAAGTGGACCCAGGTTATTAATTAGGGGAAATATCCCCTCTCTTAAAGCGGGAGTTGCTGACAGAACGGCTTTAGGAATCACAGACGACGGCAAGGTGATTATATTAGTAACAACGAATTCTGCGATGTCGACCAGACAATTAGCTCAACTTATGAGTTCTCCACCACTATCGTGTACTGATGCAATTAATCTGGATGGGGGAAGTTCCAGTCAATTGTATGCCAAAATTGATAATTTTCAATTAAATGTTCATGGCTTTTCTAATGTCAGTGATGCCATTGTAGTTAAAAGGGGGGCAACCTCGAATTGATACAAATACAATGAATCCTAAAAGAGACGTTGTCTTTCCTGCGCATGCGAAAAACCATTCCATGTGCCACATCCGTTGAAAAACTATAAAATGTAAATACAATGTTTTAATTGAATAAAGAATGCGCACCATGAGGAATAGAATCAAAAATAGCTTCTCTTTCTTCTTTTATACGAAATGATGGATGATATACTGATCAAAGGCAATAAAACCATGTAGGAGATAAACTCAATGATTTTATAGGAAATCTTCTTTTTTCCTGTTGCAAACGCATAGGCTTGACTAAAGTGTTTAAAACTAGGCCAATCTGAAATACCAAACCCTCCAGGGGCTCTATACCCACCAAAAAAATAGCCTGTGAAATATCCATAAAACTGCCAAAATTTCCTCGGATAAAAGGTATAAGTGGCCGAAGCACTAGCGCCCAGATATCGTGTATAATGCCAACAGTTTCTTGGCATAAATAACATGTCTCCTCTTTCTAATGTGGCCTTGTAACCAATAACCTTTTTAATCCTTGGATATTGCTTTTTTAATACATCTATTGGTTGACTAAAGTCAATCAACGCATCACCCACATAAGGAATTTTATAAAGATTGTCGCTTTGATCTTCAGTAAATAATAGCAGTTGTTTTTTTCCACTTAGGCATAAATGAAGATTACAGCAATGCTCTCTATCAAAATGCAAATCGGTGACACCACCCTTGCCTCCAAAATAATAGGAAACTTTAGTACTCTTATTAAAATATCTTGGTCGCAACGGAATCGATTGCCAAAGTGGTACATGTCGTTCAATGGCAGCCGAGTCATGTGGTGAAAGAAATTTACCAAAAACTCGATAGGGTTTATTATCTTCAATCTTAGAAAGAATAGTTGAAAAATTATCTATGTGATGAGATACAAATCGATAATTTTCAAATACATCATAAGCCGCCTTGATGGTTGTAGAGTTATAGATTTGTTTAAAATAATCAATTGAAAATTGATCCGTAAAATTTTCAATTTTTATTAAAATAGGTTCTTTAGAATGATTTAGAATTCTCTTTATTCTTTCTTCATCACCATATTTATAATGAACTTGTTTTATTTTTTTCAGTTTCATCAATTACTCTTTTGAATAAGATAATAAAAATAATATTTTTTCCCCCAATATTTATCTCTGCGGGCGTTTTTAGCCATCGCACTTAATTCAGAATTTTTAAACCAAATCTTCCACCAAGGCAAAAAGGATAAACCCATAGCACCAGCCAAAGCAGGGAGTTCTTGCAAGAGTTTATCCTTATCGTAATTAAAAAAAGCATAAGCTCTTTTATAAAAAGTCTTTTCTTGGGTTATGATACGATCATAAATAGAGCCTTGAACCATCTTGGTTATATTATGTTTATAAACTATTCGTAAATTCTTTCTTGTAGCAACAAATTCTTCCAATATTTTGGCTTGTTGTTTGCTGTTCACATTGATATCTGAATAGCAAAAGAATCCACCTGGGGCTAAAACACGCTCAACTTCTTTAAAAAAATGTTCAATCTTTGGATAAAGATGTGAACTTTCAAGATTCGTTATAATATCAAAACTCTCATTATCCAGACCTAATTGCTCGGCATCCGATTGTATATAATTGACTGAATCCATTTTGTAAAAATTTTTGTTTGCGTTACTTATAAACTTATCTACCAAATCCACACCTAATGCGTATTGAGTTCTAAGCAACTCAGAACTTACTTTTAAACCAATGCCATTACCACAACCAATGTCCAATAATCTTTTATTAAAGAGATTTACTTTGACTAATGGTCTGATTAAATAATAAATTAATAGTTGGGAATAAATATCTTGTATAGAACATATTTTTCCAAAGTTAAAATTCAAATTCCGATATTCGTTAAATGTTTGCTTATCCCATAATCCCCAATTCATAAAGGCTTTGTCATAAACCATTTGAGCCCATCTAGTATAGCTTTCCTGAACCTTTTTCTTAATTAAAGTGACTTCAGACTCGTTCTTACATTGATAATTTACGGCTATACCCAGCTGGGAAGCAGCCTGACTGTAATTATTCATATTTTCCTTCATTTTGTATGATTTGATGTTTTGAAAGCCCGAGATAGATGCCTCAAATAATACTATTTACCATTAGCACCACCAAAGATAATTACTGTACCCTGATTATAGAAATTATAGAACAAAACCATCGACAAAATTTGGATTGGCGTCTTAGGACTACACAACATAACGTGATGGGAAGAAAAATAATAAAAATTTTTTGTTCCATCACCGTTGGAATTATTTCACTTAAAATCAACGTATATTTAAGTAAAATCAAAGTGTCACCTTTTTCACTCACAACTTATCCACAAAATAATCCCAGATTATTCTATTGACCAACAAGAAAAAACACATTATCTTGTAATAAATCCCATAAATTACCCCATATATTGGGTTTTTGCTATAATTATAATATAAGGTGACAGTATATAGAGTTCACTGAACTGTTGACAAAAACATATTTCGTGGAGGAAAAATGTCCGAAATTCTTGAGCCGGTAAAAGATATACCGCTAACTGGTCAACTGGAATTGACTGCCAATGCCCCTGGTATACTTAAAACAATAAAACGAAACGGTAAAGTAGTCATATATGATGATACCAAAATCAAAATTGCTATTACCAAAGCCTTTATTGCTGACGAGGGCGGCACAGCTCCGACTTCTGATCGGATTCATCAACAAATCGAAGAGTTAACCAGACAAATATCTCAGGTATTCAAACGTCGTTTACCAAGTGGCGGTGCTATTCATATTGAAGAGATCCAGGACCAGGTCGAGCTTGCTCTGATGCGTAGTGGTCATTACAAAGTAGCTCGCTCCTATGTTTTATACAGAGAAGAGCGTCGAAAAGCACGCGAATCCGAGTTAAAACAAAAGCCTAAAGACAGTAAAAATTTGTTAATAACCATGCCTAATGGAGAAATACAACCATTGGATATGGATAGAATAAATACTATAGTCAAAGAATCTTGTCGTAATTTAGACAATGTAAAAGCAGATCCCGTTATTAAAGATGCCTTGCGTAATCTCTATAACCAGGCCAAGTATGAAGACGTCCATAAAGCTTTAATTATGGCAGCACGAGCGCTGGTTGAAAAAGAGCCTAATTACACGTTTGTAAGTGCACGCTTGCTATTAGATAGTATGCGGACAGAAGCGCTTACAAAATTAAATATCAAATCAGAAGCCACATTTGATGAAATGGCCAAGCTCTATCCTGTCTACTTCAAATCTTACATAGAGCAAGGTATTGCCCAAGGTATGCTCGAACCCAAGATGACTGATTTTGACTTGGATAAGCTCAGCAAAGCACTTCTTCCTGACCGTGACATGAAATTTACCTATTTAAGTTTACAAACTTTATATGACCGCTATTTTATTCACGAACGTGGAGTGCGTTATGAACTTCCACAGGCCTTTTTCATGCGCGTGGCTATGGGACTTGCTATTCGTGAACAACATAAAGAAGATAAAGCAATTGAATTTTATCAATTGTTATCTTCTTTTGATTATATGTCTTCCACTCCTACCTTATTTAATTCAGGGACAGTAAGACCACAACTATCCAGTTGCTATCTAACTACTGTACCCGATCATTTGGATGGCATATATAGTGCTATAAAAGATAATGCATTACTCTCCAAATACGCCGGCGGGCTAGGCAACGATTGGACCCCAGTACGTGCTATGGGCTCACATATCAAAGGAACCAATGGTAAATCTCAAGGTGTTGTTCCCTTCCTGAATGTTGCTGATGCTACTGCGGTAGCAGTAAACCAGGGTGGCAAACGCAAAGGAGCCGTTTGTGCTTATCTTGAATGCTGGCACAGAGACGTAGAAGAATTCCTGGAATTGAGAAAAAATACAGGCGATGATCGTCGTCGAACTCACGATATGAACACCGCCTTGTGGGTACCCGATTTGTTTATGAAACGAGTTCGTGAAGATGGAAACTGGACCTTGTTTTCTCCTGATGAAGTTCCAGATTTACATGATCAATACGGTAAAGCTTTTGAAACTCTTTATGTTGAATACGAAGAAAAAGCCCGCCAAGGAATTATCAGGAATATTAAAACCGTTTCTGCTCTAAAACTATGGCGTAAAATGCTTTCCATGCTTTTTGAAACAGGTCATCCATGGTTAACATTCAAAGACCCCTGTAATTTACGATCACCACAGCAACATGTTGGAGTAATACATAGTTCTAACCTCTGTACAGAGATTACTCTAAACACTTCTGAAGAAGAAATTGCTGTTTGTAATTTAGGTAGTATCAATCTTCCGGCACATATTAAAAATGGCAAGCTGGATGAGGAGAAACTCAAACGCACCATCACGACAGCTGTTCGTATGTTGGATAACGTAATTGACATTAACTATTACTCTGTACCGCAAGCACGCCATTCCAACTTGCAGCACAGGCCCATTGGCTTAGGTATCATGGGCTTCCAGGATGCATTATACGAATTAAAAATGGATTATGCGTCTAAAGAAGCTATTGAATTCGCTGATTCTTCTATGGAACTGGTCAGTTACTATGCCATTGAAGCCTCTTGTGATCTGGCCAAGGAACGAGGCAGTTACTCAAGTTACGAGGGTTCTTTATGGAGCAAAGGCATATTGCCTATTGATTCAATTAATCTGTTGCAACAATCCCGTAACAAATATCTGGAACAAGACCGCTCTCAAAAACTGGATTGGGAGCCTTTAAGAGTTAAAGTTCGTACGCAAGGTATGCGCAATTCAAACGTAATGGCTATTGCACCCACCGCAACAATTTCCAATATCTGCGGTGTATCACAATCCATTGAGCCAACTTATCAGAACCTTTATGTTAAATCTAATTTGTCAGGTGAGTTCACTGTTGTAAACCCTTATTTAGTAGCTGAATTAAAATCTCTAAATCTTTGGGATGAAGTCATGGTTAATGATCTAAAATATTTTAATGGCAGTGTGCAACCTATTAGTCGAATTCCGGATGACTTGAAAAGACGTTATGCCACCTCATTCGAAATCGATCCGATATGGTTGGTCGAAGCAGCATCACGTCGCCAAAAATGGATAGATCAAGCCCAATCTCTGAACATCTATATGGCACAACCTTCTGGTAAAAAGCTGGATCAGCTTTATATGCACGCCTGGACTCGTGGACTAAAAACCACTTATTACTTACGCAGTTTAGGAGCAAGTAACGCTGAAAAATCAACCGTTACCGATGGAGCGCTCAACGCAGTCAAATTAATTGATTCTGAACCTAAAGCTTGTTCTATCACTGATCCAGACTGTGAGGCCTGCCAATAATAAGGAGAAATTTATGGACTACAATGATACACAAGAAATTGTCGTAACTCCTCTTATGGGCGCGACAGGACTTGAATCTTTAGAAATGGGGGCAGCCCGTATCCATGTTGATGACAAACAAATCATTAATTGCCGCGCTGACTTAAATCAATTGGTGCCTTTTAAATACAAATGGGCGTGGGATAAGTATTTGACAGCCTGTGCGAATCATTGGATGCCCAATGAAATCAGTATGAGTGCCGATGTTGCTTTATGGAAGGATCCCTATGGTCTTTCTGAAGATGAACGATTAATCATTAAACGTAACTTGGGATTCTTCTCAACTGCAGATTCACTGGTTGCTAATAATCTGGTTCTTGCTGTTTACAGACATATTACCAATCCTGAATGTCGACAATATTTACTACGACAAGCTTTCGAAGAAGCATTGCATACCCATGCTTATCAATACATTATAGAAAGTCTGGGCTTGGATGAAGCCGAAGTATTTAATATGTACAGAGAAATACCCTCTGTATCCAGAAAAGCTGCATGGGCATTACCATTTACGCAAAGCTTGGGTGACGAAACTTTCCATACAGGCACACCAGAAAATGATCAACGCCTACTGCGTGATTTAATTGCATTTTATGTTGTATTTGAAGGTATTTTCTTCTACGTTGGATTTACTCAAATCCTGTCCATGGGACGTCGTAACAAAATGGTAGGCACTTCAGAACAGTTCCAATATATATTGCGTGATGAATCCATGCATATGAATTTTGGTATTGACGTCATTAATCAAATCAGAATAGAAAACCCACATTTATGGACACCTGAGTTTAAGGATGAAATAATTAAACTCATCAGAGAAGGTGTCGAGATGGAGTACCAATACGCCAGAGATACTATGCCTCATGGTATTCTGGGGATGAATGCCGATATGTTTGAAGAATATTTACACTTTATTGCTAACCGCCGCTTAAATCAAATAGGATTGGCAGATCAATACCCCGGTGCTGAAAATCCATTTCCATGGATGAGTGAAATGCTGGATCTCAAAAAGGAGAAAAACTTTTTTGAAACTCGTGTCATTGAGTATCAAGCTGGTGGTACTTTAAGTTGGGAAGATGAATAAGAAAATGCTAATCAAAATCTGATTCGCTGCATTCACCAACAGAAGAACAAATTTTCTATCCCTGCGCAAGCAGGGAGCTATCTCAATCTTGGCTCACAGCTAATTTCAAGACAGAGCTTTCCTACATAGAATAGAACCTCTGAAACATCTCATGGAAATTTTATCTACTTAGAAACAGAACTTACGAAAAACTTAAAGATCGAGGCAAAAAAGGTTTTTAATAAGTGAGAAGTAGACAAACTAAATAACCAAATTAAAAAAATTTTTTAATGAAAAATTGGAGTTTTTCGTAAGTTCCGAGAAAAAAATAAGGTGACATTTCACCATGATCAGGTAAAATCCGAAACGCGTAGAAATGATCCTATGGAAACAAAATAATAACAATATCTCTAATATATAGCGCATCAAGCTTAAAATGCAGTTTATTAACCGGAAAATAAACATGAGGTAAGTGATGAAAACCAAAATCGAAAAAGAAGACAATAACAATTACAGCTTTCTATTAAAATGTATGGCTGTAGCAGCTGCTGCATTGGCTACAGCAGCGGTAATAACAGCTATAGTCATCAAAGCAACTGCATCAGCTACAGTTGGTTTTGGTGCCGCAGCAGCAGGAGCAGCCTTATCACCAGCATTATTTTTAGGTGGAGCAATATTAGCCGTAGCAGCATTTTGCTGTCTACCATTCTTGCTTTGCTGCGGAGGTGGTCGTACAACTTATACCGTAGGAACAACCACACCTGTCTATACTACTCCATGGGGCGGCAGAGTATATAACACAAGTGGCTATAACCCAACTTTCCACTCACATCCGGTATACAACGGCGGAACCTACCATACTCACTCGGGTACAGTTCATACGCATGGCAGCAGTCACACTCATGGACACAGCGGCACAAATGTTCATGTGCATAGTAGTCCAAGTAATTTTCACGGGCACAGATAGTTTATTTCCGAGTTAATATTTTAGTGTGGGATAGTGCTGAGCATTTCCTACACTAAAAATAAAAAATCATTGAATATACAATGTACTATGAGTGAAACAGGAAAATTCCAGCCCCATAATCAATAGAGCTATGTTACACATTTTTTGGTAATCGTTCACAAACTGTGTTTAAAAATAGAGTTCATATATTGTATAGCATAACTGGTTATTTTATGTGTTAACTATATCCGCTCCATTACGGTCGGATCTATGAATCCCCACGAATTTGTACAATTTTAAATGACTCTGTCATCCCAGTACATTCTGTCATCTGCGAAGGCAGGGATCCATCCATCAAAATAGTTCATAACTCAAATTAATCCACCGAGGATTGTTTGACCCAATTAAGTTAATTTTCCATTGTATTCTCCATCTTTTTATTCACTTTTCTCTAGTAATTATTTCATAAACATTAGAGTAACTTCAAAATAAACCAGTTCATGTACATGATATTTTTTAGTAAATCCATCTACTAAATTTTCCCTATGCTCGTAAATACGTTGGGTCAACTTGCTGGTAAAGCAACATATAAAGTTCCATATTTTTTGCTGGCAAGAATATAAACATAATATTGCTTTTCCATAGTTGCAGAGTTTTTTGCGAAGTTGGCAGGATAGAATACCCTAATAAAGCTTAGGATGTAGATTGCAAGATGGATCCCTGCTTTCGCAGGGATGACAGAATGTAGAGGGATGATGGAATGTACGGGTATGACATAGTCATTACTAAAATTGTACATTTTAGTGTGGATCTTTCGGGTCGCGGCTCAGTTTTGCGCTATGGTAATGCCGAGCCGCGACCGTAAGGGAGCGGATGTGTATGAAAATTTACTGCCTCAAATGCGGGAATAAAATAACATCTCTAATTGATTGAGAATTAGTAAATAACATCACCAATCGATCTATCCCTATTCCTTCGCCCGCTGTAGGAGGTAAACCGTATTCCAATGCTTCAATATAATCACTATCAAAATGCATTGCCTCTAAATCTCCAGCTTCTTTTTCTTCAACTTGCTTACGAAAACGCTCAGCCTGATCCTCAGCGTCGTTCAACTCAGAAAATCCATTCGCAATCTCACGGCCGGCAATAAAAAATTCAAAACGATCTGTCACTTCCGGATTCGTATCAGAACGTCTGGCCAAAGGAGAAATTTCAGTAGGATATTCAGTAATAAATGTGGGTTGAAATAATTGGTGTTCAACCGTTTCTTCAAAAATAATAATTTGCAGTTTACCTAAACCATCCGTTGTTTTATAAAGCAAATCCAAATCATTAAGAAGTGTTCTACATCCTTCAATAGTTTCCAACTGCTGAGGATTAATGTCGGTATGATATTTCAATATGGCTTCTTTTACACTCAAACGTTCAAAAGGCTTATTAAAATCAATGATCTGACCTTGATATTCTATTTGCCGAGAACCTAGCACTTTATCACACAGATATTGAAATAATTGTTCGGTGAAATTCATTAAATCATTGTAATCAGCATAAGCCTGATAAAACTCAAGCATTGTAAATTCTGGATTATGGCGAGTGGAAATCCCTTCGTTGCGAAAATTTCTATTAATTTCATATACTCGTTCAAACCCTCCGACAACCAGACGCTTTAAATACAATTCGGGGGCTATCCTCAAATACATTGTCATATCAAGGGTATTATGATGGGTTATAAATGGACGAGCTAATGCGCCTCCAGGGATTGGATGCATCATAGGAGTTTCAACTTCTAAAAAGTGATTTTCATCCATAAACTCTCTAAAAGCCCTAATCAAATGAGAGCGTACCAAAAATGTTTTTCGACTGTCTTCATTAGCAATCAAATCAACATAACGTTTACGATATTTTAATTCTTGATCAGCCAAGCCATGAAACTTGTCGGGGAGGGGTCTTAAAGATTTGGTTAGCAACTCGACATGTTCCGCATTAATGGTCAGTTCATCCGTGTTCGTTTTAAATAACTCACCTTGCACACCAACAATATCCCCTAAATCCCAATGTTTAAACTGCTCATAAACTTCTGGAAGATCATTCGAGCGAATATAAACTTGTATTCGCCCTGATACATCCTGAATATGGAAGAAACTGGCCTTTCCCATGACTCTTCGTAATACAATCCGTCCAGCAACTGACACTTTAACATGTTGTTGCTCTAATGCTTGTTTCTCAATTTCATCGTATTGTTTTATTAATGCATCAGCTACATGTTCACGACGAAACTGATTTGGAAAATTAAATCCAGCTGTACGCAGTTCCGCCAATTTTTGCTTGCGAATATGGTAAACTTCACTTTCATCTATATGCTCTTCAGTCATGCTGCCCTACTCCTGCCTTTAAACTGGCTTCAATAAATTGATCTAATGAACCATCCAATACCGCCTGAGTATTACTGGTTTCAACACCCGTACGCAAATCTTTTACACGAGATTGGTCCAATACGTATGAGCGAATTTGTGATCCCCAACCAATATCCGATTTGCTGGCTTCCAATGCCTGCTGTTCTGCATTTTTCTTTTGTACTTCCAACTCATAAAGCTTCGCACGCAATTGCTTCATTGCCTGATCTTTATTCTTATGCTGGCTTCGATCATTCTGACATTGAACGACTATACCACTTGGTGCATGAGTAATCCTTACGGCTGAATCAGTACGGTTAACATGCTGTCCTCCAGCACCAGAAGCTCTATAAGTATCAATTCGCAAATCGGCTGGATTAATTTCAATTTCAATATCATCGTCAATCTCAGGGGAAACAAAGACCGCCGCGAACGAAGTATGTCGCCTGTTACCTGAATCAAAAGGGGACTTCCTCACCAAACGATGCACGCCAGTTTCAGTTCTCAGCCAACCAAACGCATATTCCCCAGTAAAATGAATGGTAGCACTTTTAATCCCAGCAACTTCTCCGGGAGAGCATTCAATCAATTCCGTGATAAACCCATGATGTTCTCCCCAGCGCAAATACATTCGCAATAACATTTCAGCCCAATCTTGTGCTTCTGTACCTCCTGAACCGGCTTGAATATCAAGATACGCATTGGAATGATCCATTTTACCAGAAAACATTCTCCTAAATTCCAAGGCAGCAACTTGTTGCTCAATTGACTTTAATTCCTCACTTATGTCATTAATTGTTTGCTCGTCATCTTCTTCTCGAGCCAATTCAAACAATTCTCTCTGATCACAAATAGACTGGCCTAATTGGCTTAATGAGTGGACTATGGTTTCTAGTTGGGTTCTTTCACGTCCTAATGATTGAGCTTGCTCAGGATTATCCCACACATTAGATGATTCCAATTCACGAATCACTTCCTCCAATCGCTCTCTTTTACTTTCGAAGTCAAAGATACCCCCTAAGCGACTCTATGCGCTCATAAAGATCAATTAAACTTAAATTAATTTGATTCACTTCCAACATAAGTGTCTCTTTTAAAAATAAATAGGGGATTTTACAGTGAAAGTAAGATTCTATCTACATTAATTCTGATGTTTTAACGCAGTTCTATAAGCCTGCAAATTCATTAATAAATCTGCTTCAGCATTTGATAGGTGACAATTATTAACAATTTCTTCCCGTGTCCCTCCCATTTCAAGAATTCTCAATGCGTGTTGATAACTACCATCGTTATGTCTTGTGTTTTCTAATTCTTGTAATTGATTATCCATGCTAATTAATTGCTGGTTAATTTCATTAAGCTGTTTAGCAAACAATAAATCAGCATTTATCAACATAGGATGATCTTTTACAATTTGAACAGTCAATTTTTCCAAAGAATTAATTTTGTCCTGCAATTTAATTACATCTTTACGCTGATTTAGTAAGTAATTACCTAAAATCAAAAAAATTATAACATTCAAAAACAGGATGATAGGCATCATTTTTTATCCCTTATTTCCATATTATTTTTATTTAATTCTACTGAGTTTGTATTACTTATAATAGTAAAATGTAATCTACTTAAATCAGGATTAAGAATCCTATCCACTTTTCGGTTCTTGGTAATAAGAATATTCACTCTCCGATTTTGGCTCCTGCCTGCCTCTGTGTCATTAGCCGTCACTGGATATTGTTCTCCATAACCTGTTACTAAAATGCGATGATTGGCTATCCCAAAATTATTTAAAATTCGACCAACAGTTGCCGCTCTTGCTGCTGATAACTCCCAATTAGAAGGGTATTGTGGCGTTTCAATAGGCACATTATCAGTGTACCCCTCAACGACCACTGGGAAATGAAGATCCTTGATTTTCCCAGCCAACTTCATTAATTTAATTAATGCTTCAGGTTTAATATCAGCACTTCCTGAATCAAACAAAGAACCCGCTTTTATATCTATCTCAACCCACCCCTCCTGCCTATTCACCTTGAAATCGCTATCTTCCATTTCAGAAAGTGATTTATTTAAATCATCCAGTCCATCCTTGTAAATTCCTTTCGTCTTCTTTTCCTCAGGTCCGTCTTTTAAATTATCAGTTGATTGAGTTGCCTTATTTTGATCCTTTTTATTAAAAGCTGATTTCATCCCTTCAGAAAGAGATTTATACTTTGAATCATTCACAGAAGAAATAGCATACATCACAACAAAAAAAGCAAACAACAAAGTAATGAAGTCAGCATAAGATACGACCCATCTATGATTATCTTCATGCTTTTCATCATTATTTCGTTTTGGTTTCATTTTGCCTGTGTTGCCCAAAGTTGTTTAATTTTAACTGAAGCATATTGGGACTCTCACCACTGGCCATGGCAACCAAGCCCTCAACAACCATTTCATCAAAATGCACCTTGCGAGAAATACAACTCTTTAATTTATTCGCAATGGGTAAAAAAAACAGATTGGCTAACCCAACACCATAAATAGTTGCCACAAAAGCAACTGCGATACCTAATCCTAACTCACTCGGGTCAGCCAGGTTCCTCATCACTTGAATTAATCCCAAGACAGCCCCCAGAATCCCTATTGTCGGACTATATCCCCCCATACTCTCAAATACGTTAGCAGCACGTAAATCATGATGTTCCGTACGATCTATTTCCGTCTCCAAAACTTGTCTTAGGGTTAGCTTGTCAACTCCAGTAACAAGTAACTCCAATCCCTTATGAATTAAAGGATTAGTTTCAATCTCCAAACGATCTTCTAAAGAAAGCAGACCAAGCTGACGAGCTTTTCTTGATAATTCTATGAGTGTCGTTCTACACTCTTCAAAATTATAATGAGGAGGTTTTAATACCCAGGGCAATATTCTAAATGCTCTTTTAAAAGTTGTTAAAGGAGTTTGCACCATAACCGCACCTAATGTTCCACCCATGACAATAAGTAAGGCAGGGAAATTAAGTAAGGATTGTAAATCACCCCCCTCAAACATTTGGCCCACGATAATGGCAATAAAGCTTGTTAACAATCCTATTAAGGTCAAAGCGTCCATACTTATCTTTTATTCCGGTAATCTTGATTTAATGCGATGCGTTGCCTGACTAAGAATTTGTGAAATCCTGGATTCACTAACCTCCAACACTTCACCAATTTCCTTCAAATTCAAATCCTGTTCATAATACAAAGACAGTACCAGTCGCTCTTTATGAGGAAGACCATCAATCACTTGAGTCAATCGATTCATCATATCGCTTCGCATCACACTGACATGTGGTTCTGTTAAACCACCACCCTCTTCATCATATAAAACATCATCTGTTACCCCTAAGTCATCAAAGCCGTATAAATGACTACTAATGGAATCCTGCAGCATGTGATGATATTCGTTTAATGATACGCCTATCTCTTCGGCAATTTCATTATCCTTGGCTTCACGCCCAAGTTTATGCTCTAAAATACGCACCGCATCGGAAATCATTCTTGAATTGCGATATACAGAGCGTGGTACCCAATCGTTTCGCCTCACTTCATCAAGCATGTGTCCTCTAATGCGAATTCCTGCATAGGTTTCAAAGGAAGCCCCCTTAGATGCATCATAATGTCTTGCAGCTTCAAGCAGGCCAAGCATTCCTGATTGTATTAAATCATCCAGTTGTACGCTCTGCGGCAATCTTCCGAGTAAATGATGAGCAATTCGCTTTACCAATATGGCATGAATTTTTACCAGCGCTTCCTGGGTTTGTTGATTTACTTTGCTGTATGCAGCCAAAGCATCCACGATACTCTCCTTACAATAACAGCAGATTGTAATTATTAGTAATTTGGTAAATCTAAGACAAACATAGTACAGCTACTTTTAAGTATAGCGAATAATTTAAAATTCTCCTGTAACCAAACGCTCTAAAAAGAAACTGGTATTTCCGCCTAAAGATGGTTTAAACGTCCAATGACTGATAGTCTCTGCCAATTCTCTCAAAGATAGGGCAGCCGGTGAGTCAGGATAGGCAATTAAAATAGGATTTTGCTTTTTTACTGATTTATGAACATTTTCATCAAATGGAATTGCTCCCAGATAATCTAACTGCACATCCAAAAACTGCTCAGAGACACGAAACAGTTTATTAAATAATTCCCGACCATCCTTTATATTTCTCACCATATTGGCAAGAACATGGAAATGAGTCCATTCATACCGCTTACTCATCACTTTAATTAGAGCATAAGCATCGGTTAAGGAGGTCGGCTCATCACAAACAACAACAATCAACTCTTGAGATGATCGAGCGAAACTCAAAACAGTCTCGGAAATTCCCGCAGCTGTGTCAATAATCATATAATCCAAATCATCAGTTAATTCATTAAATGAATCAATTATTCCAGCATGCTCGACAGAACTAAGCTGAGTCATAAATTCTGTTCCAGATGCTGAAGGAATAACTCTTATACCAGCTGGACCATGCAGAATAATGTCGCTTAAATGGCATATACCCTGCATCACGTGAGATAAATTGTATTTGGTATGTAAACCTAACATAATATCCACATTAGCCAACCCTAAATCAGCATCAAGAAGCATAACACTATAATTTAGCTGAGATAGAGCGATAGCCAAATTAACTGACACATTACTTTTACCTACACCACCCTTTCCTGCTGAAACAGCAATCACTTTAACAGGCTTGATTCGGGACAAACTTCTGAGGCCAGAAGCTTGATCTTTTATACCTTTGCTAAGTTTCGACATAACGCTCTCTCCTAACATTCGGATTTACTTTGCTGATGTCCCTGTCCTCCTGAAACAACTGAAGCTCTTGTTGTGCAAGCAATTCAGCAAGCTGGTGACGAGTAGCAATTTTGATGTCCTCAGGAACACGTTGCCCATCTGTTAAGTACCCCAGACCCAAACCAGATTCTATAACTGCGCTTATAGCACCACCCACAGCAAGAGATTCATCTAATTTTGTAATAATGCATTGATCAATATGATTTGCCTGATAACGTTTAATGGCATCAATTAATACCTGGTAATGACTAGTCGCTGGCAGTACCAATACTTTGGCAATGGATTGCAGATAATTACTTAATACGGCCATTTGTTTGGTCACACGTTCATCAGCAGGATTCATTCCAGCCGTATCAATCAAAATTAATTTTTTGTCATTTAATTGACGCAATATTCTTGCCAAAGATACTTCATCATGAGCTATACAAACCTTAACTCCCAAAATTTTTCCATAGAGCACTAATTGTTCCTGTGCGGCTATTCGGTAAGTATCCATGGTAACTAAACCCAAATTATCAGCACCAAAGCGTAAAGCAAAGCGTGCTGCGATTTTAGCTAGAGTTGTCGTTTTGCCAACACCAGTTGGACCGACAAACGCGTAGATGCCACCTTCTTCTATTCTCCTGGAATCACGCATAGGCAGTTGCTCTGTCACTTGTGATAGAATATGTTGCCAGGCTCTCTGCTGATTCAAATCAGGTTTTACTGAGTGAACCCAAACTGTGGCAGTATTAGGACTGACACCTAAATACAATAGCTTTTGCAGCATAAGCGTATGTAGAGGTTCATGAATACCCACATTCCCACGAAGTTGAGCTTCAAGCATCCCCCTTAATGTCAAAATCTCCTGACGCATGTCATCTAATGGGGTTTGCACTGGATATTTTTCTGTCTGGCTTGGTGGTTCTGCCATAGCTACCGCAGCCTGAGTTGATAAAACTGACTCATCAAAATCAATGGCTGCAACTATTTCAATCCCGTCATTTACTTTATGACTAGATAAAATAACGGCATCAGGGCCAAAAGTAGCCTTTATTTGCTGCATGGCACTGCGAGTATCTGCAGCAACAAAGCGTTTTAATTTCATAATGCCTCCTGCCTTCAACACACCTATGCAATGTCTGAAACTAGCCTACGGTTCCAACTATCCTTATTTGTTTGTTATCAGGTATTTCCTGATAGGACAAAACATGAAAGTCATTGGATATAGTACGCACAAATCGTGCCAAAACAGCTCGTATACCTGGTTGAACTACTAAAACTGAACTTTCTTGCTTTGCTTGCTGTTGTGCAGCAAATTGAACCAGTGATTGTTGGATTTTATCTGCCATTCCTGGTTCAAAACTAATGCCACCCTGCCCACTATTTTGTATAGTAGTGTGCAATAACTGTTCCAATTCAGGTTTTAGAGTAATAATAGGAAGCTCTTCATCCAATCCACTGATTTTCTGGGTGATTAATCGAGAAAGAGCAACTCTCACTTGGCTGATTAAATAATCTGTATCCTTAGATTTTGACGCATATTCCGCCAAAGTTTCGACTATAGTGCGTATATCAGTTAAAGGAATACGCTCAGATAATAATCCTTGCAATACTTTGCTGACCATACCTAAAGACAATCCATCGGGTATTAATTCTTTAACCAGCTTAGGAGAGCTTATAGCCAATTTATCCAAAAGTTGTTGTGTCTCTTCATAACCAAGTAACTGTTGACTGTTTTGTTCTAGAATCATACTTAAGTGAGTAGCTACTACTGTCGAAGCATCAACTACTGTATAGCCTAAAGTATGTGCTTGCTCTTTTTGACTTTCATTAATCCATACCGCATCCATTCCAAAGGCAGGATCTCGAGTTTGTATTCCTTCTAAAGCACCAAATACCTGACCAGGATTTATCGCCAGCCATTTATCAGGATGAATCGCTGCTTCACCCATAATCACTCCTGCTAAACTTAACCTGTAGTGATTGGATTTTAAATCCAAATTATCGCGAACATGAACGGATGGTATTAAAAACCCCAGTTCTTGCGATATTTTCTTACGTACCCCTTTAATTCGTGAAAGTAAAATGCCTCCTTGGGCATTATCAACCATAGGGATCAATCGATAACCAACTTCCAGGCTAATAACATCTACAGGATTAACATCATCCCAGGATAATTCGTTTACGCCGGTATCAAGAACCGTTGGGAGTTCATTTTGTTCTTCAGCCTGCCTTTCGCGCTTAATGTTTTCCTGTTTGATAAACAAATAAGCAATCCCAGTTAACCCTACTGATAATAAAATAAATGCAATATGTGGCATTCCAGGAATTATACCTATTAATCCAATAACACCCGCAGCAATGATCAGCGAACGTGGTTTGGCAAAGACTTGCGAAATGACTGCTTGACCCATATTTTGAGCACTGGAAACTCTGGTAACAATAATTGCAGCAGCAGTAGACAATAATAATGAAGGAACTTGAGCAACCAAACCATCTCCAACTGTTAATAAAATATAGTTATGAACTGCGTCACTAAAGCTCATACTGTATTGGAAAATGCCTACTATCAAACCACCAACAATGTTTATAATTAAAACCAATATTCCTGCTATAGCATCTCCGCGAACGAATTTACTGGCTCCATCCATTGAGCCATAAAAATCAGCTTCTTGTGCTACTTCCGTTCGGCGCTTAATTGCCTGTTCCTGATTGATTAAACCCGCATTTAGATCAGCGTCTATAGCCATTTGTTTTCCTGGTAAAGCATCTAAAGTAAATCGTGCGCTCACTTCGGATACCCTACCTGCACCTTTAGTCACAACTACAAAATTAATAACAACGAGAATAATAAATACCACTAAACCAACGGTGTAATTACCTCCAATCACCACTTCACCAAAAGATTGAATAACCTGACCAGCAGCATCTGTACCATTATGCCCGTTCAGCAAAACTACGCGTGTAGATGCCACATTCAGTGCCAGCCTTAACAGGGTTGCTAAAAGTATCACAGTAGGAAATACAGCAAAATCCAAAGGTCTCTCACTATAAATAACTGCTAATAAGACAACCAAAGAAAGAGCGATATTAAAAGTAAAAAATATATCCAATAAAAAAGGGGGCAAAGGTAACATCATCATGCTGAGCATTACAATAAGTATCAATGGCGTACCAAATCCTTGGCGCATCCAATATTGTATATAGTGCATTGTGTTCTTCACTCAAGATCCTCCTCTGCTTCGCGAGCCAGCTCAGCTGGAATAGGTACATTTTGTAAAATTTCCGGTTTATAATCGTAGCGTTGTTTGTCACGTAGCTGAAAAATATAAGCGAGCACCTGAGCGACAGCAACATATAACCCTCTAGGAATTTCTGCATTTAATTTTGTTGAAAAATAAATGGCTCGAGCCAACGATGGAACCGAAATAACTGGGACTTTATGCTCGTTTGCAATCTTAGAGATCTGAAAGGCGACCAGGTTTTTTCCCTTAGCGATAACCATTGGCGCTTTCTTTCCTTTTTTTTGGTAACTAATAGCAACGGCATAATGAGTAGGATTGGTTAATATAACATCCGCCTTGGGTACCTCACTCATCATCCGTCGCCTTGCAACTTCTTGCTGTGCCCGACGTATCGCATTTTTTACCTCAGGCTTTCCTTCCGTTTCTTTGTATTCATCTTTTAATTCCTGTTTTGTCATCTTAATGGATTTACTATGTTCATATAATTGGAATGGAACATCTACTGCTGCAATTAATATCAAACTTGCGGAAATCAACACAAAAGACTTTAAAATAATAAATAAGCCACTACTGATTGCAGTTTCTAATGGCGCTTTTCCTAGCTCAAGCAACAATGGAACTTGCAATTTAAGTACTATCATGGACGCACTTGCCACTAAGATGAATTTTAAAAGCGCCTTAAGCATTTCAATAACTCCCTTTAAAGAAATCATGCGCTTAAAGCCTTTCAATATATTTAATCTTGAGAATTTTGGTTGCACTGATTGTCCACTAAAAACCCATCCACCCATAAGCAATGGTGCTAGCAGGGATAAAATAAAAATAACCGCTAATAGAGGAACAAGAGACCAAAGCCCAGCTTTTGCTAAGAGGAACAATCGTTCTAATGAATAATTTGGAGCAAAAAGGACTTCTCGATCAAAAATAAATGCCCATTGCATCATAGTGGCCAATTGGGTAGTTAATTGCTTTCCAAAAATTAAAAAACTAAGGCCAGTAAATAATAAAATTACTGTCGCATTAAAATCTCTTGAACGAGCAACCTGCCCTTTTTCTCGGGATTCCTTCAATCTCTTGGCTGAGGGTTGTTCCGTTTTTTCTTGTGACTGTTCTTCATCTGCCATCAATGCAGCATCCCTATTATAAATTGCATTCCGTGCTTAATGCTCTCTACCATTTCTGCCCCCACAGTAGACAAACTAATTTTTATGATGACAAAACTCATTAATAACGTAATAGGAAAACCCAAAGAAAAAATATTTAATTGTGGGGCAACACGAGTCATAATTCCAAAAGACAAGCTTACAATAAGCAATGATAAAATTGCGGGTATTGAAATTAACACAGCTTCTTTAAACATCCACCCCGAAAATACAATCACGCTCCATATAACTGACATATCCAGGGAAGCCTTGCCCACTGGCATTATCCTAAAGCTCTCTATTAACGCGTCAATAATCGCCAAGTGGCCATTCAATGCTAAAAATATTAATGTAGTCATCATTAAATACAATTGACTGACTAAAGGAACACTAGCCTTACTCGCTGGATCGACCATCACAGCAAAGCCTAAACCAGCTTGCATTGAGATAATTTGTCCACCAATAATAAACACTTGAAATACCAGCTGTAAAACAAATCCCATTAACATACCTAAAAATAATTCTTGTACTAGATAAACCAGATATAGGCCATTAAAATTATCAAAAGATAAGTTTTGAGGTACATAAGAGAAACACACACAACTTAAAGCAAAAGTAAAAAGAACTTTAATGCGTGCCGGTAATAACACAGAGGACAAAACTGGCACAGTAAGCATCAAACCACCAATACGCACCATGGGCCAAATGAATTGGCTCATTAAGCGAATCATAATTTGATAATCCAGATTCATTTTATTTCTCTAACCAATTAAATAAGGAATATTGGTTATTAAAGAATCCGTATAATTAATCAATGTCTTTAATAACCAAGGCCCCGCTAAAATCAAAACTAAAAAAGTAACGAATAACTTAGGTATAAAACTTAAACTGGCTTCATTGATTTGAGTCGCAGCCTGAAACATGGATACAATTAATCCAACAATCAATCCTGGCAATATCAATACCATCAGTAATAATAAAATGATATAAACACTATCACTGAATAAAGAAACGACTGATTCAGGGGTCATGTAGCCTCCTCCTAGGAAAGGGCAAAACTTGACGCAAGTGAACCCAATACCAAAGTCCACCCATCCACCATCACAAACAACATGATTTTAAAAGGTAATGAAATGATTAGAGGTGAAAGCATCATCATACCCATAGCCATCAAAACACTCGATACAACAAGATCAATAATTAAAAAAGGTAAAAATAAAATAAATCCGATTTGAAATGCTGTTTTTAACTCACTTGTGATGAATGCCGGTATTAGAACACTCATGGGGATCTCATCCAGAGTTTTTGGAACATTTTGAGCAAATTTTTCGAATAAAGATAAATCATTTTTTCTTGTTTGATTTAGCATAAATTGACGTAGGGGAATTTGTGCATTAGACATTGCCTCAGAAAAATTCATCTTTTCCGCCATGTAAGGTTGCACTGCGGTTTCATTAATTTTGTAAAATACAGGAGACATGACAAAATAAGTCATGAACAAAGCGATGCCAATTAATATTTGATTGGTAGGTGTCTGTGCCATTCCTATCGCCTGCCGTAAAATTGACAGGACGATAATTATCCTAGTAAAAGACGTCATCGCCATCAATAATCCTGGCAAAACGGTCAGCACAGTCATAAAAATTAAAATTTGCAGATTGACACTATAAGATTGTGAGCCATTTGGACCAGGCTGCATGGTGACTGCGGGGAGTGATAAAGGGTCGGTATAACCTGCTGAGGGTAATAAGAAAAACAATATAAAAATCAGAAACCAACTTTTAATTTTCATTTATGATTTTCCTATTGCCGATTTTAGTATGTCTGCAAAGGAAGAGGACTTATTATCCACATCAAATCCTTCAGGAAGTTGATTACCAAAATCATATAAGATATTAACAGAACACGAACCAACACCTACTAATAAATATCTGTCACCAATTTTCAGTAATACAATTTTTTCCCTGGGGCCTAAAATCATACTTCCAACCGTCTGAAACCCTTTAGATGAAGTAACATTCACCCCATGTAAGCGCTTCACTATCCAAGATAAAAAAACAATAATAAATAAAACAAACAAAAGCCCCGAAATAATTCGTAACAACTCACCATGACTAATCCCATTTGAATTAAAGGAGGATGATGACCAAGTCACGGTACAAGTTAGGCACAAGCTTAAAAAAGTCAAATGTTGTATTTTATTTTTCATTTAAGACGTTTTATCCGCTCTGCCTTGCTGACGATATCAGTTAGTCGTACACCAAATTTATCGTTAACCACGACTACTTCACCATGCGCAACTAAAGTCCCATTCACTAACACATCCAGTGGATCACCTGCCAATCGATCAAGTGCCACAATTCCGCCTTGATTTAACTGCAGTAAATTACGAATAGTCATTTTGGTACGGCCTATTTCAACGGTCACTGACACAGGGATATCCAGAATTAATTCCAATTTCTCATTACCAGGATCTTGGTTCAGAGATTGATCTTGATTTAACTGCTCCATGTTTGATTCTTGAACTTGCGTCATTCGTACTCCCCTAATAACTTATCATTTTAATAATTTTCAAAGCTCGTTTTTCATTGGCACTGCCTAATGTCGCGGTAAAACTTGGTGTTCCTTCTATATCCAGAGTTACCACCTCATTCATTTCCAAAGGTACAAAATCTCCCACTTGCCAAGACATTACTTTACCTAGGGTACTGATCGTCTCAGCCATTGAGGCACTGACTGTTAATTCAACATCCATGAGTTCTTCTTTTAAGGAATTAATCCAGTTCGGATCAATTTCATCATCAGGTCGTGACGCGCCTAACTCCAATTGTTGTTTGATGGGTTCAAGCATGGAATAAGGTAATATAAAATAAAACGACCCTGTTTCCTTACCAAAATTTAAGGTAAACCGAGCCACAAGCAACATTTCCTCTGGCTCAGCAATATTCACTAATTGAGGGTTTGTTTCATCATTGAATTTCGCGATATCGAGCTGAATTATCGGTTCCCATGCATGAATTAAATTAGCCACTAATTTTTTAGTGACTACATCCATCACTCGTACTTCAGTGGCGGTAAAGTCCGTCTTGTCTTTTTGGGCACAGAACTGACTGCTTCCACCAAAATAGTAATCCACTAAATCGTACACAAAAGTACTGTCAAACAAAATAATTCCTTTCCCTCGTAGAGGCTTAAACTTATATATGCCAATCAAACTAGGATTAGGTAAACCTTTCATAAACTCTTTGTGTTTCGTAATTAAGAGCGGGTCTTGTTTAATTTCGAAATCTCTGGCAGTTAAATGATAGATATCTGCTGCAAATAGACGTACTGCTCTATCATAAATTTTGTCTAATACTGGAAGTTGTCCTTTGACTATACGCTCTTGACCAGTAAACTTTAACGTTTTTATCCCATCTTCTGCCGCTGTTTTATCGGAATCAATAGAAGAGTCAATTTCTTGATTAGCAGGAACCTTTTGTTGTTTACGATCTGTTTGTTTATTTGCAGAGATCTCATTTGCATCTTCTGTATCGTCATCAATTGACTCATCAACTGAATCCAGTAATGCATCTATCTCTTCTTGTGATAACACATCTTTCTCAGCCATAAGTAATCCATTTGCATCTAACAATATTTTCAGAGTTCATTTTTATGCTCTGCTGTCGATAATTTAAATTTTACTTTCTCAACACTGAACAACTGTCTGCTGACTATCCCATGCAAAGCTCGTGCCATTCCAGTAAATCCATAAATCAAGCATATCATTCAGGAATTGATGTTTAATTCATTAGGCCTCTTGCATAACCTGTATATTTTGCTTTGGTGCAAAGCGTAAAGGTTTCGAGGAGCGGAGTTTACATAGAGTAAATGAGCACCACAGAAACCCTTACAAAACAGTAGGGTCTGTTTACATTTCGCTAGAATGTAAACAGACCCTAATAAAATATAAGAGACAGGTTATGCAAGAGGTCTATTGATTAAATTTGACTCTGTCAATCAATTGACATAATGATTTATCCAGACAGTATTGTATTTTAGATAAAAAACTTTCTATGAAGACTATTCTGGTAAATAAAAGATAGTGCACCAACATTAATTAAAGAATAAGAAATGGTTATTCAATCATCTGCTTGTTGTTGGCATTTATCTTCAGCCATACTTTGACAATTGGAATTGCAATCAATTTCGTCCGAGGTTATACAAATATCGTTTAAACATTGCTGATAATTGTCAGCAACACATTCATCCGTATTTAATTGATTTGCACCTTCATCTACCGATGGTAAATCAACAGCAAATGCAGATAGCGAAAAGGATAAAATAACAAAAAGAGTTGATACTTTATTCATCATGAAGTCCTTAATTGGAATCTGATTTAATTATAGACACCCTTTGTCTTTTGATCCTGTTTCAATAATAAAAAAATCATGAGACACTCCAATATCCGTTCGTCATAAAATAATAGTTTAGTATGCGTAGCAAAAAAATCACATTGACTAATTTTACACGCGCAACATATGGTGAGTCTCATTGCATAAGGCCAGATAACGAGCGGGAACTTATCCACTATATTACCCAAAATAAGCCTAAGAATATGCTGGCGAGAGGAGGGGGACTAAGTTACAGTGACAGTTGTTTGAACAATGAAGGGATAGTGATTGATACTGTTCGCTTTAATCATTTAATCGATTTCAATGTCAAAACAGGTATTTTAATATGCCAAGGCGGAACCCCCTTTAAAGATCTGTTTTTACTAGACGACGAATTTATCCCACCTGTTCTTCCCGGTACAGTATTTGCGACTGTAGCTGGTGGAGTGGCTCATGACGTCCATGGTAAAAATAATCATATTGATGGTAGTTTCGGTCATCACATCATATGGTTAGATTTACTGATTGGCGATAAAATTGTGCATTGTAATCGTAAGGAGAACAGCGATTTGTTTTATGCCAGTATTGCGGGCTTGGGTTTAACTGGCATTATTACACGAGCAGCTATTCGTCTAAAAAAAGCATCTCGCTTCCTTCAGGTCGAGCATCAACAATTTATTTCAATAGGCACCCTGATTGAAAGCATGGTTAACTTTGGCCTGAAACAAGATTACCAAGTGGCCTGGATAGACTTGTTAAGCTCAGCTCCACGTGCCATTTTATCTATGGCCAACTATTGTGAATCAGACGTCAAATCTAATAGAGAATTAAAGACTTATAGCCTGCCAAAATTACCATTTAGTCTTATTAAAAAATGGAACATGAAATGGTTTAACCAATATTTTTATTCAAGGAAACAAGTAAAAGAGATACTTAGCCTTACTCAATACAATAACCCTCTGGATAAAATTTTACATTGGAACAGGCTCTACGGGCCAAAAGGGCTAATTCAATTTCAAGCAGTATTTGATCAAAGCAATGCGATACAAATTATTAATCACTTGATACGCATCATTAGAAATTATAATGCGACTCCGACCCTCACTGTACTCAAATTATTGACACAACATGGAGAAGGTTTGCTTTCCTTTTGTCAACCAGGGTTTACCTTGGCTATTGACTTTATCAATAACTCTCAAGCCAAAACTGCTATTAGGTCTATGAATCAAGTGATTTCAGAAAACAATGGGCGCATTTATTTAGCTAAAGATTTATTATTAAGCTCGGAGCAATACCACAAAATGTATGGAAATGCAGCAAAATTTGTTCAAGTACTCACAAAATATCAATGCCCTATGCGATCTGATCTGGCTCAACGTTTAGGAATAGTAAAATGACACAAAGAACATGGGTTATTTTAGGAGCGACCTCTGCTATTGCAGAGCAATTTGCTCATCTTGCTGCAGAAGCGGGGAATCATTTGCGCCTGGTTGGACGAAACTCGGAACAGCTAGACTTAATCGCCAAAGACATTCAATTACGATATAAAATTAAATGTGAAACAACTCTCGTTGATTTTTCTCAATCCACTGAACAATTGCTTACAATATTAAAAACAGAAGAACGAGAACTAGACTTGTTTGTTGCACATAGTGATTTTACAGGTAATGATCACTTAAAACTGCAATCAATAAAACATTTAATTGATACCAATGTATCTTCTACTGCAATTTTAATTAACGCCTATTTACAATCCATGCAAGAAAAACATCATATACTGTATTTAAGTTCCGTTGCCGCTTGTCGTGGACGCGCCAAGAATAGTCTTTATGGTGCCAGTAAAGCGGCAATTGAAATATTTCTCCAGGGGTTACAACAAACAGCACCGAAGAATCAGCACATCACCATCGCTCGTCTTGGATATATTGACACAAAACAAACTTACGGATTACCAGGAATTTTTTATGCTGCCCGCCCAGATGACTGTGCAAAGGCATGTTGGCAAAAAATAAATCATAATAAAAGACTATTTTACTATCCAGGTTTCTGGCGAGTTATAATGGCTGTCATCACAAGACTTCCTTTTTTTATTTATAAAAAAATGGGAACACTATAACAGGACTTACGCCCCCTTTCGTGGGGATACATCAGTTCTGGAAGTAAATGACATAATACCACTATAGAATCTCTCAGATCTCAGTTCATGCTGAGCCTAAGAGATAAAAAGTAAAATGAAAAATCAAAAGCAATCGATTTAAGTCAATTTCGTGCTTACAGAACTGCTGTAATCGCTTGTAGCAGTTATTTCTTCCTCAGTAGCAGGCGCTAAATAAGCAGATGAAGTAGGTTGATTATTGCCAAAAATCCCTAATTCAATTCTGATTGAACTGCTGATTTTCGACGAGGATGCCACAGATTGTTGCGTATGAGGCTTCCGTACAGCGTCCTCTGAACGCGAAATCATTCTAATTTCTTCATGTAGCACTGAACTGTCATGATTCATTATTTTAATTTTTCCTGTTAATTCAGAAATTTCCAAATTAATTTTTTTCAACTCTTCTGTTAATTCTATAAGCTGTCTGGTTAATTCTTTTTTATCATTCCTTTTAAGTGAAGAATTCTTCAACTGATTTTCCACAACATCAACCTGAGCTTGCAACATAGACGCTTGTAACATCAAGCTTTTCATAGGAGTAGTAACCTGTTTCCTGGCTACTTCCCCCATGTTTGTTAATTTTTCAATCACAGTATGTCGAGTATCAGCTAAATGCTCTAATTTATTTGCATGCCTTTCTTTAAAAGGAATTCCAGTATTAGGATGTGCAATAAAATATTCTAACATCGGCCTCAATTGATTGGTAAATTGAGCTAATCCAAGCAGATCCTCTGCAGGGTATAACCCTAATTCATCAGTAAAATGCGGAGCCAAAATAATTGCAAGATTTTCCCATGTCATCCGATTGCTTTCATGAAAGTTTCCTGCTGTATGCATTAAATAACAATAATGATAAAGAATTTCGCCCACTCTTTGATGGTCAAGTATTTTTGAAAGTAACAATGAGTCAATAAAATGATCCAGGAGTTGAGTTGCAGCTTTTTTATTTTCAACTTTACTTATATCAGAATTTAATAGAGTTTTTAGCTCTTTAGTAAAAACGGTGAGTAATGTATCTTCTGGATTCAACAATACACTTTCCTTAAGAACTAAAGTCAACATTCCTAAAATATTATTCAGATGCAAATTATTAACGCGACCACTCTCTATGACATAATCCGTTAGTATTTCCAAATTAAAATCATTAGCAATTATTCGTTCAAGCAACATTTCTGATTCTTCTTTGGAGCCCGCTATCCTGAATACCCCTGGGCTATTTAGCAAATCAGGTAATTGAAAGACCAATTGGGAAACACAACGAAACACATTGACTATTATATGAGTGCTATAAGGTCCTGGCATAACTAGTTCTCCGATTAAATTTTGAGTAAATACTATCATGTGGTCATATTTAATTCACTGTTAAAAATTGCGCATTTCAGCATTTCTTAATTAAACCTTAATTTTTTACTGGTATCATTTTGATCAATTTATTTATAATATATTCATTCCAATGGGAGAATACACAATGCCTCGTTATGGTTTCACCTTATTTTCTGATCGAGCCAAGTCTGCTTTTGAGTATGGAAAAAATGAGAAAGTTACAGTCCTTGCATTCCAAAGTGATACAGATACACAATTCCCCACTATAAACCCTAAAATTCTTGACCGTGCTCAACCTGGTAGTACATGGTGGGAGGGAATACCATTGACCAGCCCAACCTTAATGGCTAAAACCATGCGCAGCCTTTACAGTACTATTGGTGCATTCGGTGCCAACTCCACTAAAGTGCTTGTACAAGATAACAATATTTTCTATCACAGTATTGCTGAAACCATTCAAAAAGGCGAGCTGAATTATTCTGAACTCATCGCATCCGATTTAGCTCAAAGTCAAAAAATGATGATTTGTGCTCACGGCTATCCACACGATACCGATAATGCTTATTTAGAAACAGCTTCTGGGAAAAAATATCCTATTTCATACCAAGATCTAGCCAAGTTTGTTGCACAGCATATTGATATCCATCGAGAAGAGCCATTAATTATTGATTTAAGCATGTGTTATGCAGCAAGAAGCGCCAATCAAAAAAAGGTTCATACTCTTGATAACATCAGTAAAGAGGATATTGATAGTAGTTTCTCACATAAATTTACCAAAGAATTGTCCAAGCTTTTACCTAATACTCCACTGCAGGTCAAAGCAAGCGCAACGGCTGTAACCTATGACTATTCATCTGGTCTAAGAATGACAGAACTTGAAGAATCCTTCCAAGATAAACAAGGTTGGTCTAAGAAGCACCGAGGTGAAGATTATTTTGCCCCTGAGACATTAAGCTTCTCTCATTATGCTGATCCTGAAAAAGGTCTTTATACTAAGGTCACTGAAACAGATAATGATGAAAAACAAACCACACTTGAATTTATAATGGAAACACCTGATGACAAGAGTTTAGAGGGAACATTGTCAATGGGCAGTGGTTCCGGTATGTAAAACATAATTATAATAAGTACCCTAAATCAGTTTTAGGGTACTTAAATTTCAATTAGTTTATTAAGCAACAAAAAACAGAAAAAAATTCAAAAAAGCAGGCGAATAAAACAAATCACTTTAAGATTCTAATCATTGGCAGTATTGTTTTTATTACCCCAAAAAACTGCAAAATGTATATTATTAAAACAATTAATACCAATACATTCAAAAGGCTTTTAATTGCACCAGGCATGGGTATGAAGACATTAATTAACCATAGACCTACCCCAAAAACTACTATCAATGCGATCAAATTCAATAGCTCATTCATCATAGTGCTCATTCGTGAGTTAGTATGTTTAGTATAGCAAATCTATAGATAATTGTTTTAAAATCAACCTGAAACCTCTTAACAGCTTTCAATCATTTTTCTTATTTCTTGAATCTTGTTGTTCAAATCTTCGGGTACAATACCCCCGCCTTGAGCCATATCATCCCTTCCACCACCTTTGCCACAAAGATGTTTTACTAACTGAGCAGCACTTGGTGCTTTGCCTATGATATTTTTACTTACTCCGGCAATCACGTTCATTTTGTCTTGATCAACAGTAAATAATACTATTACCGCAGAATCAATTTTTGATTTTAACTGATCCAGAGTATTACGCATGGTTTGGCTGTCCATACCCTCCATCTGCTTGACTAATAAATTGATACCATTGACTTGCTGCACTTCCGTCAGAATATCTGAGCCCGATTGTTTTGCCTTCTCACTTAGGAGTTTTGCAATTGTTTTTTCCTGATTTTTATTATCAAGCAATAATTGCGAGACTTTTTCCTGTAGAGCATTTGGTGTTGTTTTAAGAGTAATAGCAAGATTATTCATAAGTCCTAGTTGCTCATTTACCCAAGCTAATGCATAACGACCAGTTACCATCTCAATCCTCCTAACACCACTGGCAATTCCGTATTCCGTTATGATCTTAAACAGACCTAGATCACCAGTACGTCGTGCATGTGTTCCCCCACAAAGTTCTTTGGAAAAATCCCCCATGGATAATACACGTACAGCATCGGAGTATTTTTCCCCAAATAGCGCAACGGCGCCACTTTGCTTGGCAGATTCAATGTCCATCACTTGCGTTACAACTTCATTATTGCCCCTAATTTGTTCATTAACTACTTCTTCAATTTGTTGGATTTGCTGAGAAGTCAATGCCTCAAAATGGGAAAAGTCAAAACGTGCGCGCTCCGCATCAACTAAGGATCCTCTTTGTTGAACATGTTGTCCAACCACTTTTTTTAAAGCGGCATGCAACAAATGAGTTGCTGTATGATTCAAACGAATAGAATCGCGTCTTAAATTATCTACTTGGGCACGGACTGATAACTGTAAAGCTAATTCACCCTTAATAACTTCTCCATAATGCACTACAGCTTGACCTACTTTTTGTGTGTCATCTACCTGAAAAGAAAATCCTTTTCCTGTCAGCAACCCTTTATCACCGACCTGACCACCACTTTCAGCATAAAAGGGAGTGTGATCAAGAATCACAGCCCCTTTCGCACCTTTATTAATAGATTTCACCTCATGGCCTTCTTGAAGCAATCCAATAATCTGTGCGTCTATGGCTACCTTTTCATACCCATGAAACTCCGACTGATGATCTAATTGAGAAGCCGCATGATAGTCGGTAGTAAATTGACTTGCAGCTTGTGATTGTTCTCTCTGTTGTTGCATCAATTGGTTAAATCCATCCATATCGATATGCAAGCCTTGCTCACGAACAATGTCTGCTGTCAGGTCTATAGGAAAACCATAAGTATCGTATAATTTAAATGCGACTTGCCCTGACAACTTGTTATCACTCAGGTTTTTAATATGATCTTGCAATAATCGCAATCCTTGTTCCAAAGTGCGGACAAACTGATTTTCTTCTTGCTGCAAAATTCTTTCAATATGCGCCTTGGAATTGATTAACTCTGGGTAAGCATCTCCCATCACATCAATTAAGGGTTGTACAAGCTTAGAAAAAAATGGGCTGGGTAAACCTAATTTATTTCCATGTCTGACCGCTCTGCGAATAATTCTTCTTAATACATATCCTCTCCCCTCATTACTAGGCAAAACTCCATCAACTATTAAAAAAGAGCAAGAACGAATATGATCAGCGATTACTTTTAGTGAGGTATGGTTTAAATCAATATTATATCCCAATTTTGCTATGGCTTTAATTAAATATTGGAAACTGTCAATCTCATAATTACTGTGAACACCTTGTATAACCGCAGCAAGTCTTTCTAAGCCCATACCAGTATCAACAGAAGGTTTTGGCAACGGATGCAAACACCCTTCCCTGTCTCTGTTGAACTGCATAAATACCAGATTCCATATTTCTATATAACGATCCCCGTCCTCCTCTGGACTGCCTGGGGGGCCACCAGCTACTTCGGGGCCATGATCATAAAAAATTTCTGTGCATGGCCCACAAGGCCCTGTATCCCCCATTGACCAAAAATTATCTTTTTCTCCACACCGGGAAAAACGTTCAGGAGACACCTTCATTTCCTTTAACCAAATGTCTTCTGCTTCAAGATCCTCTTTATAGACGGTGACCCACAATCGTTCTGTTGGTATACGCAGAACTTCAGTTAAAAATTCCCAGGCATATTGAATTGCTTCTCGTTTGAAATAATCGCCAAAACTAAAATTACCCAACATCTCAAAAAATGTATGGTGTCTTGCTGTGTATCCAACATTTTCTAAATCATTATGTTTACCACCTGCGCGAACACAGCGCTGTGCTGTAACAGCACGTTGGTAAGGACGGGTTTCAAGCCCTAGAAAAAGATCCTTAAATTGCACCATGCCTGCATTTGTAAATAATAAGGTGGGGTCATTAGAAGGAATCAAAGAACTCGATGCGACTAATTGATGACTGCGCTGAACGAAATAATCCAGGAATGCTTGTCTAATTTCAGAACTTTTCATTTTTACTACTTACCAGTTGAGTTAATTAACGTGAGTTCAATATTAAAGGCATGCCATGCTTTTAATATCTAAACGAGCTTTACCCCTATAAAACATTGCCTTTTATACGGGATCCGGTTCAAAATAGTCAAGTTAATTAAGAAGGTTAACCTCTTTAAATACCTTTGAAATAACATCCCTATCAAACCCACGATACAGCAAAAAACGTTGCTGTTTTTGTATTTCGCTCAAAGAGAAATCATCCTGTCCCTTAAACTTTTTCTGCCACACTTGCAAGGCATAATGAACCCAATCCCTGTTTTCCTGCTGCAAAAGACTCTGAATAAGATCGCTGTCTACTCCTTTGCTTTTTAATTCCTGTCTAATTTTTAAAGGCCCATACCCTTGGTGAATTCGCGATCGGATATAGATCTCCACAAAACGCCCATCGCTTTGATACCCAAGGCGTTGACATTCCTCCAAAGCCTCTTGAGCGTCCTTGGAACCAAATCCCTTTTGCAACAATTTATCGTATAACTCCATAGCACCATGCTCACGCCTGCTTAACAGGCGCAAGGCACTATTGAATGCTTTAGTCATCTACCGCCTCAAAAATGTCTTCTGACGCACCGGTCAACATAGACAATTTCTTTTCTAACATTTCAGTGCGAATTTGTTGCTCGATCTCGGCAGCCACTTGTGGGTTTTCCTTCAAGTATAATCTGGCATTATCTTTACCTTGACCAATTTTTTCTTGCTTATAACTATACCAGGCGCCTGATTTTTCAATCAGATTCAGTTGAACACCTAAATTAATAACCTCACTCTCACGAGAGATACCTTCATTATATAAAATATCAAATTCTGTTACTTTAAACGGTGGTGCCACCTTGTTTTTAACTACTTTAACCCGTGTTTCACTACCTAATATTTCCTCACCTTTTTTAATGGAGCCGATGCGACGAATATCCAAACGCACAGAAGCATAAAATTTCAAAGCATTGCCACCTGTAGTGGTTTCAGGACTACCAAACATCACACCGATTTTCATGCGAATCTGGTTAATAAAAATCACCAAAGTATTGGAGCGTTTGATATTCGCAGTCAATTTGCGCAACGCTTGTGACATAAGACGGGCTTGCAAGCCCACATGGGAGTCTCCCATTTCCCCTTCAATTTCCGCTTTAGGAGTCAATGCAGCAACCGAGTCAATTATCACAACATCTACAGCTGCAGAGCGAACTAACATATCAGTGATTTCCAGAGCTTGCTCACCAGTATCAGGTTGAGAAACCAAAAGCTCATCCACATTAACCCCTAATTTTTGGGCATAACTTGGATCCAAAGCGTGCTCGGCATCAATAAATGCTGCTGTACCACCCATTTTTTGACACTCAGCAATTACTTGAAGAGTTAATGTAGTTTTACCTGACGATTCGGGGCCATAAATTTCAACTATACGCCCTTTTGGCAGACCACCAATCCCCAAAGCAATATCAAGACCTAATGAACCTGTAGAAATTGCTTCTATATCCCGTGAAACCGTGCTATCACCCATACGCATCACAGAACCCTTGCCAAATTGACGCTCGATTTGTGAAAGTGCAGCCGATAATGCTTTTTGTTTATTCTCTTCCATAATTTATTCCAATTTGTAATGTGTGCAAGAACAAAATTATCACACAGATGTGAATAGGCAGCAAACGGTAATCGTTCTGTTACAATAAAAAAATTATCACCTGAGAATAGGCTTCTTTTCCAAATTTGCTGAGGAGAGAAGTGCGAGGAGAACTGGCGTGTACACCTGGCGATTCGCGCACCGTATCGACGAAGCAATTCTCCTCTGCAGTAGAGTTCGGAAAGAAGTCTAATAAATACTGAGCCCTTTCGTCAGCACGACGTCTACCCCAATTTATTCAGAATGGAGTAAACGCATGTTCTGACTTTACCATTATGAAAAAACCTGAAATGTTAGCTAGATCATAATTTATTGGCCTTAAACTGTGTTAATAATCTGGGAACAAAGATAACCGCAGCCAAGGCTACTGCACCAAAGAATAATAAATTACTTGGTGAAAAGAATGAGCTTTCTTTCACAGGCACATCTTTTGAAACATCTTTCTTGGTTGAAACGCTATTCTTATCGACCTTTTCCTTTGATGGGAGAGATTGGGAAGGGGAAGTAATTTCTTTATAATGACTTAGTAAACTTTTTAATTTAAGATCATGATCTTTTGACTTCAATTTTGCAGAGTCAAACGATAATTCGGCATTAAAAACTTCCATATCTAACTGTTGTAAAAACTCTTTACTTTTCTGATGCAATTCATCAATTTCATCTTGTAATTCAATATATCTCTTTGTCGCATTGCTCCTTAATGTTCTTAGTGTCTCCTCAGGTATACTATCAAATTCCTTTTTGGGATCATTCCTTAGCTCTATCGCCAAATTTAAAATAGAATAAACCACCTGAATACTATCATGTTGACATTGCCTCTGTATTTCAGTAACTGGCTGCGACAACCCTGTATCGATACTCTTAATCTCCGAAAGCCGGGATAATTGTTCTTTTGTCCTGGCGTAGACAGTTTGTTTAGAGTTATTTTCAATAAGCAGCCATTCCGCATAGGATCTCAAATGTTCTTGCTCTACATAAAATTTTACTTGCTCAAAAACACTATCAAAAGTAGTACTATCCATTGCATCAGATTTTGAGTTGGTTTCTATTGCCGTTAACAATTTCTCTGCGAATCCTAATAACTCATTCACCTCTTCATGTATGAGAGCAGCACTTATTATCGCATCCTCACCAACCTTAAGCTTTGCGAGATCAACATATTTTTTAATCTGGATATCAATCAGATCACTTAAAAACTCAAACAACCTTGTATATTGACTCATATTTATTCCTATTATTCTAATTAAACAAATCATTACTTTTCTTGTATGAACTTTAGGTTTAGTTTAAAACAAGAAGCAAGTTTTTCGAGGACACAAAAATTTTCATTTTTTGTCTATTTGCCCCATGGAAATACTCGCGATACAGCTATAAAACAAAATGTACTGGTTATGCAAGAGATTTATTGTAATTTTTATTAACTGAATGGCAAAAACAAGAATTTTATTATAAATAATAAATTGGTTAATGATTCGGAGCGCCCCAGATTCTTCTAAGAGCGGAGAGTACTCCATTTAAAGCATGGAGACAGGCGCTCAAGCGTATCTCTTGCCGATTTCCTGAGAATTGCTGTCTTGAAGTGTACTGATCATGATTTCGGACAGCCCAGCCAAAGCATACGGTACCCACTGGTTTTTCAATACTACCTCCGTCTGGGCCAGCAATACCAGTGACCGATACAGCAATATCACCGGCGCTGTACTGCAACGCTCCAACAGCCATAGCCAATGCCACTTCATCACTCACTGCACCATAGGCTTTTATTAACTCATGATCGACAGACAACATCTCTTCTTTCGCTAAATTACTGTAGGTAACAAAACCGCGTTCAAACCAAAGGGAACTCCCAGGCATCTCCGTAAGACAACTTGAAATTAAGCCGCCCGTACAAGATTCCGCAGTCACTAATTGCCATTTGTTCTTTTGTAAATACGAAGCTATTTCTTCAATCAATACTGTGAAATGATTCATGTATTTCACCTATAAAAAACCCCATAAAGCTAATATGGGGTTTTCTTGAGAACTCAATATAAATAAACTCGAATCAATCTTATTGACTTTGTCCTTCAGAAGAAGGTTGAGTCGTAGTAGTGTTTTGTTGTTGCTGATCAGTGGGTTGTTGCTGATCAGTGGATTGTTGCTGTTGTTGATTTGTATCCACTGGTTTAGAACCTTCACCACAACCAGTTAAAAATAATGCGAAACAACTTGCTGCAGCAATCATAGCTAAACGATTCATCATCTCTCTCCCTATTTATTTTTTGTAATATCACATTAATTTTAGCAAATATTCTCATTAAGTGAAGAACTTATCTTCAGTACTTAAAAAATAAATTTATATTTCACAACACTATGTCAAATTAAATGGCAAAAATGACGCTTTGTTATTTAGATAACTTCTGTTTTTTTGCAAATAGTACAAAATTATCCTGGTGATATTACAAATTCCAAAGTTTTTTTTAAGGTTAACAAAAAGATCCTTAGCAATCATCAAGCAATAGAGTTTCCGAAAAAGTCTAATGTCCAAAACTCAAAATAAACTTTACTGACTTCCCGCCGTGCTTTTGTTAAAATTGAGCAATTTTACTTTAACCAAGCGCTATGGCTACCTCTCACACCCCCATGATGCAACAGTATTTGCGCATCAAATCAGACTATCCAGACATGCTTTTGTTTTACCGCATGGGTGATTTTTATGAGTTATTCTTTGACGATGCCAAACGAGCATCGCAGCTATTGGATCTCACTTTGACTCATAGAGGACAATCTGCAGACAAACCAATTCCTATGGCTGGTGTACCTCATCATGCAGTAGAAAACTATTTGGCAAGATTATTAAAAAAAGGAGAATCTGTAGCAATATGTGAGCAAATTGGCGATCCTTCTACCAGTAAAGGTCCTGTAGAAAGACAGGTCACACGTATTATTACACCTGGTACAGTGACTGACGAAACGCTAATGGATGCCCGTAAAGATAATATTTTATTCGCTATTCATTACCAAAAACAGAAAATTGGTATTGCATGGGTTGATTTAAGTGGTGGCCGGTTTCATTTACAAGAATTATCAGAAGAACATCAGTTAAATGCAGAATTAGTCCGTTTGCAACCAGCAGAAATACTCTTACAAGAATCCTCCAGGCTCTCTTCGCTATGCTCCCATTTTCCTGTGAAATTCAGACCAGGATGGGAATTTACTACAAATTCTGCACATAAACTATTGTGCGAACAATTTGCTGTAACGAATCTCAGTGCATTTGGCGAACAGGACTACCCAACAGCTCTGGTTGCTGCGGGTGCTTTGTTAGGCTATTTAAAAACCACCCAAAAACAATCGCTGCCTCATCTTACTTCGCTTACTCTGGAGCAATCTGAGGATTATCTGCAATTGGATGCGTCAACTCAAAAACATCTGGAACTTTTTGAGAATCTGCAAGGTGGAGCTGAACATTGTTTACTTTCTGTGTTGGATAAAACTGCCTGCGCTATGGGAAGTCGTTTACTCAAACGCTGGCTTGGAAGACCTTTAAAACAACATCAAATCATTCAAACAAGACAACAAGCCATTAAAGAAATTATTTCTTTTCAACAGGACGTTGCTCTTCATCAGCTAATCAAACAATGCGCGGATGTTGAGCGTATTGTATCACGTGTCGCCTTAAAATCGGCACGACCACGGGATTTGATTTCATTACTGCAAACTTTAATGCTACTTCCTGAAATTAATAACGTATTACAAAAAAATAAAACATTCCTGATTGGGGAAATCAAAAACCAAATTAGCCCACTCCCCCCGCTTCAACAATTGCTTGAAACAGCGATTATAGATAATCCCCCTATGTTGGTACGTGATGGTGGAGTCATAGCACCTGGTTTCGATGAAGAGTTGGACGAGTTGAGAAATTTGAGCAACAATGCCCAAGAAACATTAGCGAGTCTAGAGCAAGAGGAAAAAAACCGTACAGGATTATCCACTCTGAAATTAGGTTATAATAGTGTACAGGGCTTTTATATCGAACTCTCAAAAGCACAGGCTGAAAACGCACCACTTAACTATCAAAGAAAACAAACCTTAAAAAATGTAGAACGTTATATCACTCCCGAACTGAAACTCTTTGAAGATAAGGTGCTCTCTGCCCAAGCAAAAGCGTTAGCTCGTGAAAAATGGTTATATGACAATTTACTCGAAGAAATTCAGCAATACATACCCAAATTATCAGACCTTGCAAGATCTTTAGCTCAATTAGACGTATTGGTAACTTTTGCCGAGAGAGCCCAAATTCTAAATTGGAATTGCCCAAAACTGGTTATCGAACCAGGCATTATGATACAAGATGGTCGACATCCTGTCATTGAACCATTATTACAAGAAAGATTCATAGCAAATGATCTGAAGCTTAAGCCAAATCAAAATATGTTATTAATTACTGGCCCTAACATGGGAGGTAAATCTACTTATATGAGGCAAACTGCCTTAATAGTACTGTTGGCACATATTGGCAGCTTTGTACCTGCCAGTGAAGCCGTATTAGGACCACTGGATCGAGTTTTTACTCGTATTGGAGCCAGTGATGATTTGTCGTCAGGACGATCCACGTTTATGGTTGAGATGACTGAAACGGCTCAGATATTAAGACAGGCTACTAGTAATAGCCTTGTGCTAATTGATGAAATTGGCCGTGGTACCAGTACTTACGATGGTATGGCTTTGGCTTATGCAAGCTGTGCTTTTCTGGCATCAAAAATTAAGGCCTATACTTTATTTTCTACTCATTACCTCGAGTTAACTCAACTGCAGCAAGAATTATCATGCATACGCAATGTACATCTGCAAGCCTCTTTAGACTCAGGCCAAATCGTTTTCTTGTATCGTGTTGAAGAAGGTTCTGCAAATCGCAGTTATGGCTTAGAGGTAGCTGAACTTGCTGGCATACCCACTGAAGTACTAAAATTAGCTCACCAACATTTAAATCGGATGCAAAACACAAAGACACCAATCAACCAAACTCAAATTACAAAACCACCTGTTTCCCCAATTTTAACTGAATTAGAAAAAATAGATCCGGATAGACTAACAGCCAGAGAGGCCCTGGATTTGATTTATAAGTTAAAACGCATGGAAACAGAGGGTTATATAAATTAGTATTTTTGTTGTATGAAAAAGCTGACGTATTTATTACTTGTTATTGCATGTTTCCCCTTGTTTGCTCAGAGCAACAAAATAGCATCGTTTGAAATTTATGGTGTATCAGGAAAAATTCTTACCAATATAGAAACGCTTTTGAATGAATTGAAGCAAATAAAACCACTTAATACCTTTAACCAGACAGAACTCCAAAGCCAAATTAATAAAGCAATTCAGCCTTTTGGATATTTTAATACCGAGGTAAGAACTCACCATATCAATAATCAAAAAATACTAATAAACATTAAACTAGGTCCTCAAACCCGGATTGCATCTATTAAAATTGAACTGTGCGGGGAAGGAGCACAAAATCCATTATTACAAAAAACACTCAAAGAATTACCACTTCGGGTTGGCGACCCTTTGTATTCTAATCAATACGAGCAAGCGAAACAAAACATTATTAATAGTGCCGAAAACATGGGTTATTTACATGGCGTATATAAAAAAGCTGAAATTTTGATTGATGAACAGAAAAGAACTGCCCGAATTACATTAATTTATGATACAGGACCACAATATTATTTTGGTCAGTTACAATTTGATCCGACCTATATTTCTCCTGAATTATTACATCGATTCGTACCATTTCAGCCAGGGCAGCCTTATGCAACAGATCAAGTTCTGAAATTTAATGATTCATTATCAAATAGCGGTTATTTTAGTTCTGTGCTGGTAAAACCCCAAATCACGAACGCACAAACAGTACCAGTTAAAGTTCATTTGCAACCCGTATCTAAGTATTCTTACTCATTTGGTCTTGGTTATGGAACCGATACTGGTGTGCGAGGAAAAGCAGCACTCCATGTGACGCCGGTCAATCGTCAAGGTCATAAATTTAACGCTGTAGCCCAAGGCTCCTTCAGACAAAATGCATTACAAGCTCAATACTTAATCCCTGGAAAAAATCCTGTTACCGATCAATATGCTCTTACCGGCAATTTTTCCAATTTAAACTATAATGCAGGGTACAGTAATGCCACTCTCTTATCTCTTAGTCAATTGCATAATACAGCTCAATTCCAAAGAGCCCTGTCTCTTAATACCCTATATGAAAGTTTTCATTATTCCCTACAACCTAATACTGATCAATTCCTGCTCTACCCCAAAGCAAACCTCACTTTTAGTAAAACCAAAAATCTCCTGTTTTCCCCCTCTGGATATAATATTACTTTTAGTGCACTTGGGGCTAATAAGGCTGTTCTCTCTCATCTAAGCTTTGGGCAACTTTCCCTGGATGCCAAAGCTGCCCTGACATTAGACTTTCTGCGTTTACGCCTCTACGGACATACTATTCAAGGTATAACTGGAATAAATGACATCAATCAATTGCCACTTTCCCTGGCATTACTCTTAGGTGGAACTGACAATCTTAAGGCCTATAGCTTTAATTCGATTGGCCCTGGAAAAATTATCACATATGGTGGACTTGAAGTTCAAAAAGAATTCAAAAAAGACTGGTATCTTGTCGGGTTTTATGATGCCGGAGATGTTTATAATCCTTCAGTTAAAAATATTCAATATGATATTGGTGGAGGACTGATGTGGGTTTCTCCTATTGGACCGATTAAAATTGGACTAGCCCAAGCAGTTAATAGTCATTTAGAAAGAGTGGGACACAATCCAAGATTGGTTATCAGCATGGGGCCAGACTTATGATAATAAAATTTTTAAAAAAAGGATTTTATTACTGTTTAATTACTCTCATTTGCTTAGTTAGTTTGGTTGCATTTTTTATTTCAACCACTCCAGGATTATATACAGTAATAAAATTAAGCCATTTTTATCTTCCTGGCACTCTTAAAATTCATCATCTTAAAGGGCGTTTACTTGATCAATTTTTCATTGGCAAAATGGAATATCAAAATGGGCATACCAGAATAAAAATTTCTAATTTAACTGTTAATTGGCATTTCATCTCATTACTACACAAACAACTGCCCATTAATAACATGACTGCCGAAACTGTTGAAATAAATCAAGATAATGCCATACATACACTAACAAAAATCAATTTAAGCGGTTATTTAAATCAGCAATTAATCAAGTTCAATACCCTTCAATTTCATTATTTGGATCAAATTTTTGTTAGCCAATTAGAAGTTAGTAGTTCATCTCATCATTTATTTTCAGGGAAAATTCGCTTAAATCCTGATGCTAACAATAGTAATATACTTTCAGGGGACTTGGATTTTGGCGGCGATCTAAAGCAAATTCAATGGATAGGAGAATTCAAAGGCCCTGGTAATATATCAGTAAGTGGTACCATTCAACAATTAAAACAAATCAAGCAAGTCATTAAATGGCACGATTTGCAATGGGGTACCGAAGATCAAAATTTAAGAAGTCCTCAGGGCAGGATTGAAATTTTGGGAACACTTCCCGACCTCACTATCAATTTAAAGTCCAAAGTCACTGTTGGCCAACTGAAAAATTGGCAAATGAATACCTCAATTCATGGTAAATTACCTTGGAAATGGGATATTGATGCTACTTTATCCCAACCCTTGGACTTCTCATCAAAGCAAGAAGGATTATATACAAAGTTATCTTTGAAAGCCGAAATTCAAAATAACAATAAAGCGAATTTTACGATTACTATTAATCCAGGCCATTATCAAATGGCAGAGAACAGTTTGTTATCATCAATTCAATTCGATGGAGGTAACATAAAAGGGTCCCTTTCTCAAAAACAATTCAGTGGACATGGAATATTGTCACTGGATTCACATAAAAAAGTTCGTTTTAATTTCAAATTCCCTAAGTTTATTTTCAAGCAAGATATAACTAATCAAACTATGGATGCTGAACTATCCGTTCTTTTTAATTCCCTGGATTTTATGCAAAATGCCAGCCCTTATTTAATAAATCCCAAAGGACAACTTCAAGCCTCTATACAAGCAAAAGGAACTTTAAAAAAACCAATAATTCAAAGTAAATTTTCTTTAAACAAAGGCTCTGTGAATATCCCTGTTTTAGGTTTAAACATAACGGATATAGGATTATCAATTATTGGCAAAATGAACCAGTGGGAAGCAACAGGCTCCATTCGTGCAGCAGACAAAAAACTGACCTTAAAAGGACAGGGAGCTCTCAGCAAAGAACCTGGTGGAGTCATTTCAATAGAGGGTTCCAATTTCCCCATAGCGAATAGTAAGGAATACCAGGTTAATATATCCCCACAATTGAATGTGCGTTTCACACCCTCACTATGCAATATCACCGGGTCCATCCTGATCCCTAATGCTCATATAAAACCACAAGCATTTACCAATAGCCTTATGGTCACCAATGATATTGTATTCAAAAGTAATAATGCGCAACCTTCTGTTCCAATTTTTAATACTAATATGTCAATACAAGTTGAAATGGGAGAAAAGGTGGAACTGACCTATAAAGGATTACATGCTAGTCTAGCTGGATTGGTTACTATCAACCAATTACCACAAGGTCCACTTACTGCAAATGGTGAATTAACCGTAAAAAAGGGAGAATATAAAGCTTATGGCCAAGATTTATCCATTGAGCAAGGGCAACTAATTTTTACAGGCGGCAGATTGGATAATCCAGGGATTAATTTAAAAGCCTCAAAAAAAATATCCAATTCATTCGGAAATTTATCTGGATCCTCTCAACTGTTTGATTTTAATAATTACAATACTGCAAATATTGGCAGCAATGTTAACGTTGGGGTTGAGGTTATTGGAAGATTACAATCGCCAAAAATTCAATTATTTTCTAACCCTCCGACCCTGTCTCAAGCAGATATTCTATCCTTTCTTGTATTAGATCGCCCTGCCAGCCAAGCTAATAAAGCAGGAGGTCAATTGCTTTTAACAGCAATTTCTTCTATGAATCTAGGTACTGGAACCAATGGAACCCAATTGTTAGAACAATTAAAACAAAAATTGGGATTCGATTTTAATGTACAAACTACAGCCAACTTTAATCAACAAACTAATAAGACTAGCGACTCCACTGGTGTTGTAGTTGGGAAATCTCTTTCAGAACGAATTTATTTGAGTTACAACGTTGGTTTATCCCAGGCTGATCCTAATGTGTTAACCTTAAAATATATACTCAATAAATTTTTAAGCCTCCAAGTGAGTAGTAGTGATTCGGGTAATGGCGTTGATCTTTTGTATACTAAAAGCACTCCCTCACAGAGAGAAACAAAAATTGATAAATAACATCTTAATCCATTTTTCTAAGGATGTAATAAATGAATGAATATAATTTACCTTTAAGATTATCTCGTTTAAGAAAAAACGCCATGTCGAGAGCATTAGTGAGAGAAACCAGATTGCATACACAGCAATTGATTGCGCCATTGTTTATTAGTGAATATTTAACGGAACCAAAAGAAATTATCGCTATGCCTGGGCAATTTCAACTTGGCCTCAATTGCCTTCCTGAAGAAATTGAAATTTTATCAAAATTAGGTATTCCCGCAGTACTTTTATTCGGGATCCCCAAACAAAAAGATGCTTGTGGAAGTGAATCATTTAATAGTAATGGAATCATTCAGCGAGCCATCAAAAAAATTAAATCGGTCAATAATGAACTATTAATTATCACCGATCTCTGCTTTTGTGAATATACTGATCATGGGCATTGTGGGGTTCTTGATGGCACACAGATTAATACTGACGCGACCCTGGAGCTACTGGGTAAACAAGCAGTAAGTCATGCTGAAGCAGGTGCCGACTGGGTTGCTCCCAGTGGTATGACTGACGGGATGGTTTTGGCAATTCGCCAAGCTCTAGATACTTCTGGGTTTCATGGAATCCCTATTCTAAGTTACAGTGCAAAATATTCTTCCTGCCTTTATGGACCTTTTAGAGAGGCAGCACAGGGCGCACCTCAGTTCGGTGATAGAAAAGCCTATCAAATGGATCCTGCAAACAGCGAGGAAGCTTTAAGAGAAACCAAATTGGATCTTGAAGAAGGTGCTGATATGATAATGGTCAAGCCAGCTGGTTTTTATCTTGATATTATTTATAAACTCAAACAACATTTCTCTGAGGTACCACTTTGTGCTTATCAAGTGAGCGGTGAATACTCCATGATAAAAAATGCAGCAAAAAATAATCTAATTAATGAAGAACAGGCAATGGTTGAGAGTCTTATTGCAATAAAACGTGCCGGTGCAGATTTTATTATTTCTTATTTTGCTAAAAGTGTTGCTGAGCTGTTGAACTCTCAGCTTTATTCAAATTAAGTCAAATGAATCAAATCCAGAACTACAAAACAGCTATATCGAGATAAAGGCTTGCCTCACATAAAACAATCTCATATAGTAAAAAAGATTGGCCTGCCCAATCAACTATAATCTAGAAGGAGAAATCAATGAATTTAATGCTTAAGAGTTTATCGGCCTTAGCAATTGGGCTCAGTGCCGCAACAGCTTTTGCAGCCCCAGCTTATTTAACAACACATAACAGAACCGGCGAGGAATCCAATGCCTACATCGCTGGTAGCATCCCCTCTCCTTACCCAACAAAAGCCCACTCCACCAATCAAGTTTATTGGAATTTAGTGAGATTGGCTTGCTACGGAAATACCACCAATGGCAAATGCCCTGCCTTAATTAAAATGGCAACTAATACCGCTAGTCCAATAGATATTGGATACGTTACAATGGATTTAGACACCGGCGACATTACCCCTAAAGTTTTATCTGCTAAAGGCTATACTCTAAGGGCAATTGGACCTGGAGAAGCTGAAATTACTAAAAATTAATCATCTATCACTACCTGTTTTTGTATGTTATGTAGGTTGATCTTTGATACAACCTACATAATCATATCCATAACTAACTTCAGAATTTATCTTGGCAACTAATTATCTCAGAACCAGATAGGAAAAGTCATATCATCTATTACAGTTACATTTTAAAACACCTAAAAAAAAGCCACGTGGATAACGTGGCTTCCGACAAGACAAGGATATTATTTGGTGGGTACTGGAGGTGCTTGATCAATACTCCAAACAACTTGTAAGCCAACCAAGTGAGCACTTGCAGACCCAGTTGCTGTTACGTTATAGCTGGTTACTGGGGTAAATGCGTCCGTTCTATTGATAGTAGAGTCGCTTGCAGAAAATAAATGAGTGTATCCTACATCAATACCGATATTATTTCTGGCCTGGTAATGTGCACCGGCAGACAAGGCCCATCGATCTGCATCGGGTAAACGCACGTCCCTGTCGATATCATTGGTGGGAGTTGGATCATAACCACCGCCAACACGAAGCATTAGTTTCTCATTGACATGATAATTAGCACCAATAGCCACGCGTAATGTATCATGATAATTTTGAGGTGAGGCGTTTATAGCTTTGACTTGGGCAACAGTTCCAAGTGGGTTAATTGTCGGAGCTGCAATATTGGTAAGCTGTATCGTCTTAAAGCTACTCCAAGCGGTATAAACTAAAGAGCCTAACAATGCAATTTTATCATTCATATCATGATAGGCACTGACAGTAACAACATCAGGCAAATCAATTGAATTGCTGATTAAATCATCTGTCTTGAATACCCCTGGTGCTGGAAAAAAAGGAGGTGGAGCAAAAATATTACCAGGACTTGCCAATGGACCTGTAAGACGGCTATAACCATGGAATTCATGTCTCATGTTTGATTGATAGTTTGCACCAAGGCGCGTGTGGTTATCATTAAACATACCCAGAATACCCACATGATAACCTACTCCAAAGGAGTGTCCCTTATTATAAGTCAGTGAGTCTGCCAGCATAGGATTAAAAGGCGGAAAATTAGCCAATAGATTAGGCGCACCAAGCATACGATTAAATTTAACACGTGCGTATTGCAAATCCAGGCCAGCTCCCAAAGCAACATGATCAGATAGTCTTCCACCAATTTCAGGCGAGATGTTAGTAGTAATTAACTCGGTATAAGTTCCTTGATAACGCACAGGAGAGTCAGGTCCCCAATCAGTCGACAAGCCAAATGGCGACACAATACTTAATCCAAAAGTAGCATTTTCACCCAATGGCAATGCATAGTGAAAAGAAGGTACAAACGCATCTTCAGCACCATTTATATCATTAAAAACTTCCGTGTAAACAAACGACGGAAAAGGAGGAGGATTAATTGTAGAAAAAGTACTAATTCCACTTAATTTAGCAGTTGGGAACACTCCAACGCCTGAAAATACGGCTTGCTGATCACGAATTAGCGTTAAACCGGCTGGATTATACCAACCTGTAGAGGCGTCTGCTGCTTCAGCAGCCACACCCGCAGCAAAGTTACCAGCGGTGTACCCGGTACTTTCAGTATATAAAGAAAATCCGCCTGCGTTTACTGTGCTTGTAGCCAGCATTCCGATAACAGCAGTACTCACTAGCGTTCTTAGGGGTTTGTGCCTAATTTTCACTCCACACTCCTTAGTTTAATTACATCCCAATTACGGTGATAAAAATGATAATAAATGAATTTATAGCGATTTAAAACGGTTAAAAAAAATTATTTCCTATTTTATTCAATTGTCATAAAAGTTTTATTCATAATGAATCAATTAGAATGATTATGTAGTAAATTAGGACATAGAAGAAGTTTCAATTTCAATCTATTCTTAAATAAATGATTTATCCCCTCCATGGTGTGGCTCGGATCTCTGAGAAAAATTCTTTTAAATTAGAAACATCCACTTGTACAACTACTTTAGTCCATGCTAATGTGTATTAATTTTGAGCGGAACCCTAATCATGCAACAAGTGGTCATCAAATTTGGCGGTACCAGTGTTTCAACCAGAGCGACATGGAATAATATTGCCGCTATTACACAAAAGCATCTGGATAGTGGAGTTCAACCAATTATAGTTTGTTCTGCACTCACCCAAATTTCTAATAAACTGGAAAAAGCCATAGAAGCAGCTCTTCTTGATGAGCACCATAGTATTTTCAGTGACATTCACAACAGCCACCTCAGTCTGGCCGAACAACTTGAAGTGAGTCACGAATTAATTTCAATGGATTTGCATCAGTTACAACAATGGTTAACCGGAATCGCTTTACTCAAACAAGCACCTGCAAAAACTCATGCTCAAGTGTTAAGTTTGGGTGAACTGATGATGACTCGGCTTGGTCATGCATTTCTTGAAATGCAAGGGATTCAAAGTAAGTGGTACGATGCCAGAGAACTGTTAACATGCATACCTACTCCGGGCAGTGAAATGATGAACTACCTCTCTGCTCGTTGCGAAAGTGAATACGATCCAGCCTTGGTTGAAAAGTTTCTTTCCAGTGGGGCTCAAGCTATTATTACTCAAGGTTTTTTTGCTGCCAATCCTCATGGCGAAACCGTTTTACTTGGCCGGGGAGGTTCTGATACTTCAGCAGCACTACTTGCCGGAAAACTGCAAGCCTCTTCTTGTGAAATATGGACTGACGTCCCAGGTATTTATACGGCTAATCCTCATCAGCTACCTCATGCTCGATTATTAAAGCAATTAAATTATGATGAAGCACAAGAGATTGCATCAATGGGTGCCAAAGTCTTACACCCTAATTGCATACCCCCTGTTCGAAAAGCCAATATTCCCATGGTCGTCAAATACACTCACCTGCCAGAACACTCTGGGACTTTAATTACCAAAGACATTGATGAATCGGCACCCTTAATAAAATCTATCCAGGTTAAACACAGTATTTTATTGATCTCGATAGACACACTGAGCATGTGGCAACAAGTAGGATTCCTGGCCGATGTATTTGCCGCTTTTAAAAAACATGGCTTCTCCGTTGACCTGCTTTCTTCTTCTGAGTTTAATGTCACTCTATCATTAGATGTCAATGCAAAAATACATGACAGGCCCGCCATTAATGCTTTACTAGAAGATTTAAACCAATTTGGACGAGCGAAACTCATAGAACCTTGTAGTGCAGTCAGTTTGGTAGGGCACCATATCCGAACAGTGTTACCTCATCTTGGGCCGGCCCTGGAGGTATTTGATGCGAAACAGGTGTATTTGATGTCTCTGGCGTCAAATGATCTCAATTTGACATTTGTTGTTGACGAATCACATGCCGATAAATTGTGCCAGAGGTTACACCATTTATTAATTGAAAGTAATCCACAAATCTTTTATTACTCCAAAAGTTGGCATGAAGAGTTTGGAAAACCCAATGTTCGCCCAACACCCTGGTGGGAAATTGAAAGAGACCGATTGCTAACTACCAGCGCAATTCACTCACCTTGCTATGTTTACCATAGCCCAACCCAAGCCAGTCGTGCAAAGCAACTATCAGCCTTGGAATCAATTGATAATTTATTCTATGCGATCAAAGCCAATCCATTTCCATCCATTTTAAAAACTCTGGAAAAAGAAGGTGTAGGTTTTGAGTGCGTTTCTATCCAAGAGTTGGAGCTGGTACTAAAATTATTTCCCAATATCAAAAAAGAAAGAATTTTATTTACACCCAATTTTGCTCCAAAATCTGAATACGAATTTGCTCTTAATACAGGTTGTTATGTTACCATTGACAGTTTGTATCCCTTGGAAAATTGGCCTGAATTATTTAAAAATCGTGAAGTAATTGTTCGGATAGATCCAGGTACTGGCGCTGGTCATCATAAACATGTTTCTACTGGCGGTAACGAATCCAAATTTGGTATAACACAAAATGATATTGGACAAGTGCTGTCTGTCACCAAGGCCAATCACGTGAAAGTCATAGGTTTACATGCTCATTCAGGCAGCGGAATACTCGCAACAGACTTATGGCAACAAACAGCAGTGATGTTAGCCTCATTAACCGATCAATTTCCTAAAGTACGCTCGATTAACTTAGGAGGTGGTCTAGGTATAGTGGAAAAGCCAGGCCAACACCCCATTGACTTCGCTGTGTTAGATGCCCAATTAATGGCAGTAAAATCTCAATATCCCGGATTAGAAATATGGCTTGAGCCTGGTCGTTTCTTTGTTGCTGAAAGTGGGGTCATTCTTGCCAAGGTCACTCAATGTAAAGAGAAAGGAAAAGTAAAATTCATTGGTATAGAAACAGGAATGAACTCTTTAATCAGACCTTCATTATATGGTGCTTATCATGAGATCGTAAATTTAACCCGACTTCATGAAGAAAAAGCTGGATTTGCCCATATAGTGGGACCGATCTGTGAATCAGGAGACACCTTAGGTTATGACCGATTATTACCAGTTACCAGGGAAGGTGATATTATATTAATAGCGAATACTGGAGCCTACGGCCACTGTATGAGCTCACATTACAATTTAAGACCACCAGCCCAAGAAATAGTTCTGGAATAATGGCATGATGCTAATCGATAGCGAACAAAGAAGCCAAGCAACCGATCCTTGTATGTCGTTTATTGTCCAGGCTCCTGCCGGGTCAGGAAAAACAGAGATTCTGACCCAACGCTTTTTGCGCTTATTAGGTTCTGTCCTGTTTCCTGAACAGATTATCGCACTAACGTTTACTCGCAAAGCCGCAAGCGAAATGCGAGAACGAATTGTTCATGCGTTGCAACTGGCAGCCTCAAATCAAGAGGCAGTTAACGCTCATCAACAAACCACTTTGGATTTTGCAAAACAAGCTTTACTACGCAATGAGCAATATCACTGGGATTTGCTTCAACAACCTAATCGCTTAAAAATCATAACAATTGATTCATTATGCCAAAGCATTAATCAGGCAATCCCCCTCCTGGAAAAGCAAATTGCCTATCCGGAAATTTCCAATACACCAGATTACCATTACAATAATGCTGCCCGTAGCTGTATTCACTTTGCTATAGCTACACCAGAATATCAACAAGCAATTAAAACCTTATTGATTCATGTTGATAATAAACAAGAGCGATTAATTCAATTATTCAATACCCTTTTAAAGCAAAGGGATCAATGGTTATCCCCTTTATTTTTGGCGCGTGAGCAAGAAAAATCAACTTTTGAAAAAGCACTACGTCTTATTGAGCAACATGAATTGTCTCGTCTAAGGAACAGCTTGCCAACTGATTTAGCTCAGGAATTAACGGATTTGTCGCGAGTGATGGCGGTAATAGAGAACAAGCCAGACTCTCCAAGATATGTATTAAGAGAATGGTATCAGTTCCATCAATGCAACCAACAAATTACCAATGCTTTATGTAAATTGTTATTAAACAGTGATAACCAATTTCGTAAATCTTTTGATCATCATGTCGGTTTAAGTAAAAAAGATTGTATACCAGAAGAATTTAATAGGATAAAAACTTCCAGTTCTGAATTGCTAGCTAAATTAAATGACTACCCTGATTTCCTGGATGCGCTGCTTCAAGTAAACAAGTTACCCACCCCTGAATACGATGAGGAACAATGGGAGGTTTTACAAGCTCTTTTTTTATTACTTCCTTTACTGGTTGGGCATTTACAAGTTTCATTTAGTGAGCATAATGAAGTCGATTTCACAGCCATATCTCAACAAGCACTAGCAGCCTTGGGTGATTCAGACAATCCAACCGATCTGGCATTATATCTGGATCATACAATTCATCATTTATTAGTGGACGAGTTTCAAGATACCTCTATTACTCAGTTTGAGTTGCTTACCCATTTGGTTCAAGGATGGGAGCCTGGAGACGGGAAAACTTTATTTCTTGTAGGCGATCCGATGCAATCCATCTACCGTTTCAGGCAAGCAGAGGTTGGATTATTTTTTCGTGCGAAAGAACATGGTATAGGACCTGTTCAACTCAAATCACTGGAGTTAAGCTGTAATTTCCGCTCTACCGAAACTGTAGTCAATTGGGTCAATTATCATTTCAACAAAATATTTCCCCAACAATTTGATATTGAATCAGGAGCAGTATCCTTTCATCCTTCTGTGAATGTAATCAAGAGTAATAGACCTCTTTCCAAACTCGCTGAGGAGAGCGAAGTGCAAGGAGACGAGAAGCGGAGAACCGGAGTGTACACGCCAGTACATGAGGATTCGAGCACCGCATCGACGAAGCAATTCTCCTCCTCAGTAGGGTTTGGAAAAAGGTCTAATGAATCCAGTACCATTCAAGCTTTACAATTAAAAAACCGTGAGCAAGAGGCAAAACACTTAATTCAAATAATTCAAAATGAATTGAAAAACAACCCTGAGCAAACCATAGCAATATTAGTGCGAACAAGAACAAAACTACCCGAAATAATTAGCCTACTTCGCCAAAATAATATTCCTTATCAAGGTACAGATATCGATTTATTAGCCAATTTAGTACATCTCCGTGATGTTTGGTCACTCACCCATGCATTGCTTTTTCCTGGAAATCGACTTTCATGGCTATCAGTACTTCACAGCCCGTATGTTGGACTAAGGTTATCAGACATCAATTACATAGCACAGTACAATTCAAAAAAATCAATTTATCATAATTTACTCAACTTGGATAAAATTTCAGGCATCAGTGAAGAAGGCCGAATACGAGCCATGTTTTTTATTCAAGTCATGAACCAGGCTTTATTATTTCGTTCTCGTGGTCGTCTATCCGATTGGATCTCAAAAACACTAAAAAATTTGCATGTGGAAAAAGTTCTTGATAAAACTCAATTAAATGATCTGGAGCAATTTTGGGTGTTATTAGATCAATATGAAAAGGAAGGCCGAATTCCTGACATGAAAGAATTTTTAAACGAATTTAACAAACTATATGCACAACAAGCCATTCCTTCTCGTTTACAAATAATGACCATACACAAGTCTAAAGGATTAGAATTTGATACTGTTATTCTTCCTGGCTTAGGCTCACAAGCAAATCGCAGTGAGTCACCTATGTTGCGATGGCTCAATCTACCAACCCAACATCATGGAAACCTACTACTGGTATCCCCCATAAAAGGTGCACAACAAGATAGTTGTCCTTTATATGATTACCTAGATCAGTTAGATGAAGAAAAATCCGGATATGAAGCACAAAGATTACTTTATGTTGCTGCTACACGTGCAAAATCAAGAATTTATTTGCTTGATCATTCAGCAAAATCCTATAAATCATCTTTTAGAAGTTTATTAAAATACCAGGAGTTTGTTGAAGAACCTGATGAAGTCCAAAATGTGGAACTTGAATTTCCTCTACCGAAATTAACCAAACTCCCATTAGAGTACTATCAACAGATCACTATTAACCCAGTTCAATCTCAAGATAGTGCAAGCCCAGAAATATCATCTGGCATACCGCGCTTGATAGGTATCGTATCGCATCAGTTATTACAATGGATCTGTGACAATCACCCTCAAACAATTGATCAGGTACCCTGGAACCTTGCTCTGGGTGAACTCAAAAAATTGGGATTAAATCAGGAAATGCAACAAAAGGCTCTATCCATCATAAAAAACCAAATTTCTCAAATATATCAACACGATATAGGGCTATGGATTCTAGCAAGACATGACAGTGAACAGAATGAATATGAGCTTCTAGTTGAACATCAGAATAAATTGGTTACCCGCATCATAGATCGTACTTTTGTGGAGAATAACACTCAATGGATCATTGATTTTAAAACAGGGAAGGAAGACATCACTGCCTTGCAACAACACCAACGACAATTAAATGAATATGGATACTATATGTCTGATCATACAACTTGTCCTATTCGGTGTGGACTCTATTATCTCTCTAATAATCATTGGATAGATTGGCAATATGAGCCTGAAATTTAATGGGTTGATCTTTGCTGTACTCCAGTTATCATTACCAATTAATTTTGAGACCAGGTTAAGAAAATGACTATTGAAGATACTGTAATTAAGTTAATTGATTCATTAAAAGATCCCTTGCTTGGCCTAAATGGCAAAGAGATGAACCTAAAGTACCAAATAACAGCTATCGACAACTCCCTTCAGATTAACCTGACTGCTGGTTACCCTATTTCCCTGCTGGAAACCAGTTATAAGCCAATAATTCTGGAAACACTTCAAAATGAATTCCCTGATTCCCGAATTAGTATATCTATCAAGCAGTTCATTAAAGCCCACAAAACCCAATTGACAGGAAAAGCCCTGCGAGGAGTAAAAAATACCATTGCAGTAGCTTCAGGCAAAGGAGGAGTGGGCAAATCTACTGTCACAGTAAATCTTGCAGCTGCTTTAGCAAAACTTGGTGCTCGGGTCGGCATTTTAGATGCCGATATTTATGGACCCAGCGTACCATTAATGCTAGGTGAAACAAAACCCGTGCAAGTGAAAAACAACTGCTATATACCTGTTGAGGCTCATGGTATGCAAGCCATGTCTATTGGTTATCTAACAGATACTAACCAGGCTTTGATTTGGAGAGGTCCTATGCTTGCCAAATCCTTAATCCAAATGTTGGATATCACTCTTTGGAATGAATTAGATTATTTATTTATTGACTTACCCCCTGGAACTGGTGATATTCAGCTCACGTTAGTACAAAAAATCCCATTAACTTCAGCCATAGTAGTTACCACCCCTCAAAATGTCGCTACCTTAGATGCACAAAAAGCAATAACCATGTTTTCTAAAACAGGAATTGATGTACTGGGAGTCATAGAAAACATGTCCACCCACATTTGTAGTCAATGCGGTCATCAAGAAGCAATTTTTGGTAAAGGAGGTGCGGAAGCATTATGTGATGCTTACCAATGTCAGCTATTGGGACAGCTACCCCTGGACAGCCATATTCGTCAACATTGTGATGAGGGAATACCTACGTCAGCGCACTCGTCAAATCAATTGACAGACACTTTTATTAAAACTGCCATGCGAACAGCCATTGAACTGAGTAAAAAACCCATAAACTATGCAGACAAATTTCCTAAGATAGTTGTTGAATGAGAAGTAATTCCTTATCAACTATGTATTATTCCTCTCAGATAGGTATAATACATAAAATCTGTCCTTCAGCTAAGACCATAATAACAATAATAACAATATCATGATTAGATTATTGATAGTAACAATCGGTATATTATGCTCGGGATTTTCACTTGCAAGCTCAAGTTATCAAATCGATTTAATACTCTTTGCTCAGCCACAAGACAGTGTTAAAAATATAAAACTTGATCATTCCACTCCTCTAATTCCTGTCAGCAAAGAGGCAATCCAGCTTCAAACTGACGCTAATAGAAAACATATGATTTATACCCTCCTACCCTCCTCCCAATCAAAATTACGTGACCAATATTATTTATTAAGCCGAAAATCACGGTTTCAAGTTCTAGGACATTACTCTTGGAAACAACCTGCAAAAAGTAATAGCTTGGTTGCTCTTCCCAAGATCAACCATGATGGATGGCAAGTTCAAGGTACACTTAAAGTACGTCAAAGTAACTACTATCTATTTGATGCCGACTTGCAATGTTCTCCTCCAAACCATCAAGAGGCTTCTTTTAGTGTTTCTCAAAAACAGCGTTTAAAAGGAAGTACAATCTATTACCTTGATCACCCTCAATTAGGCATACTAGTTAAAATTCATAAAATTGTTTAATTGTATTGTAACTTTGAACCATAATCCGAGTAACTGTTCATGGTATATATCTTGAATCTTTGTGGAATGCCAGAGGTAGTCCATTTTTTCGTTCAAATTTGACCGTAATCGTTCACAGACTGTGTTTAGAAATAGAGTTCATATATTGTGGATCATAACTGGTAATTCTACTTGCCAACTATATCCGTTTCCTTACGGTCGCGGCGATGAATCCCCACGAATTTGTACAATTTTAGTAATGCCTCTGTTATCCCTTAGATTCTGTCATCCCTGCGAAGGCAGGGATCCATTTTGCAATGTACATCCTAAGTTTCATTAGGGTATTCTATCCTGCCAACTTCGCAAAAAACTCTACATCATATGGAAAAACAATATTATGTTTATATTCTTGCCAGCAAAAAATATGGAACTTTATATGTTGGCTTTACCAGCAATTTGACTCAACGTATCTATGAGCATAGGGAAAATTTAGTCGATGGATTTACTAAAAAATATCATGTACATGAACTGGTTTATTTTGAAGTTCACTCTAATGTTTATGAAGCAATTACTAGAGAAAAACAAATAAAAAGATGGAAAAGACAATGGAAAATTAACTTAATTGAGTCAAACAATCCTCAGTGGATTAATTTGAGTTACGAACTATTTTGATGGATGGATCCCTGCCTTCGCAGGGATGACAGAGTCATTTAAAATTGTACAAATTCGTGGGGATTCATCAGGTCGCGACCGTAAGGACGCGGATGAAAGATAAGATATGAGTCCTGACAAGCCGAAACTGAGGGAGAAGCTTTGAACGTATTGTTCACGAACTCAATCAGTTAAGGCTAACATTAAAAAGACCTTATATTTTAACAGGATCGTGAACGATTAGGATTGACCAAATATGGCATTCTGGTGATACAGCGTGAACAGCGACTAATCCGAACTATGGCTATTTGGAAGCAGCCAGTCTAGGCTCTATAATTTCTATTATTAATTCAGCAACGGCGTTAAAACAAATTTGTCTTGGTGTTCCCACTCGCCAAAATAAACCTAAGGTTCGAGATGGTGCTGGCTCGATAAAAGGAATACATTGTAAATAATCAGTTGAAACAGCTAATGTAGCCAAAGCAGGCAACAGCGTAACTCCCACGCCAGCTTGTACCATTAATCTTAATGTTTCCAAACTGGTTGCAGTAAAATCTGCAATTTCATTGGTTTTGGCCAATTGACACACGGCCATAGCTTGATCTCTCAAACAATGACCTTCTTCTAACAGCATAATAGGCTGGTTATTCAAATCATTTATATTAATTGATTCAGCTTGTGCCAGTGGATGAGTATTTGCACAAGCAAAATAAAATTTTTCTTCATATAAAATTTTACAGGAAAAATGTCCTGCTATTGGCAGCGCCATAACAGCAACATCCAGGTTTCCTTGCTCTAATTGACTAATTAATCTATGAGTTTGCTCTTCTATTAACCAAACCTTCAAATTAGGAAACCTGTTTTTAATTTCTGGCATTATGAAAGGTAACATATAAGGAGATACAGTCGGTATGACCCCCAACCGTAATTCCCCAGAATAAGGATCATCTGATTGACGAGCCAAATCTTTCATCTCATCTGTCAATATTAATATTTTTCTGGCTCGGGCTAATAATTTGGTTCCCTGATAAGTCAGTAAAACCTGTTTGTTAGTTCGTTCAAATAGTACAACTCCTAATTCCTCTTCCAGTTTTTTTATTTGCATACTCAAAGTTGGTTGACTAACAAAACACCGCTTGGCCGCCTCTCCAAAATGCTTTACATCGGCTAATACAACAAAATAATGAAGATCTCTTAAGTTCATAATCGTTACAATTAATTATTAAAAACTATTACAATAAAATATTTAATAAATAATATCTATATTGTAGCAGGTTAATCATTATTCTATGTCAAACATCCATTTCCTATTTGATGGGGAAAATCCCGGTTTTTGTCTAATTAACAAAAAAACAAATGTCTAATTGGCATAATCCATCTTTCGTTTGAACATTTATCTTATCTGGATAGATTTCTTTAAAAATTGCTGATAACCCAACAAAAAATACTTGTTCATCAATGATATGCTCTGTAGTGATGGGAATCACTTTAGGAAACTCAGGCAGAGCTCCTCGATAAGATACACTCACCCATAAATCCACTTCATTATAATTAAGTTTTAATTTCAGCTTCCCATCGTTTTTCTTTTGATTAATGATTAAATTGGTCAAATTAGTAATTGTTTTTTCAACTCCATCAAATAAATCGCCAGGTATTTTCCATTCCTTCATCTTTGAGAGAATCATAGCCGTTTCACTTCCTTCCTCAAGCTCGAGTGCATAGGACTGGCGTTTTTTTATTTGGAAAAAAAGATTAAGTGATATTGCCAAGACAGCAGCAAAAGTCAGACCAGAACTTGTCACCGATTTTATAAAATCAGGTAACCCATCAAAAAATCCGGTAAAAACAAATTGGCTGATAGTTAATAAAATGGTTAACCCAATGATAAATGTTCTGCGCATATCGATTTCACGCGAAGTGATAATGCTTATCCCGCCAACAAAGAGAATACAACTGGTAAATACCAACCCTGCTACTGCAACCGAAATGGGTAAACCAATAAATAAACTGGCAAACTTGGGAACCATTGCAAACACCAAACAGGACAATCCAAACGAATAAGCAATATAACGACTCGTAGCGCCTGTTGCCTTGGAAACCCCAACAGCGCTTGGTGATACCCCTACACCTGTTGCCCCAAAAAAACCACTTAAGACAACATTCAAACCATCAGTAAATACACCTTTTTTTATAGACTGGTAATCCGGTCTTTTCCAGTCGGAGTTGTTAATTTGCTGACAAGTTGAAATTACCCCAATAGTACGTAGGCTTGCCGCAATTCCTGCAATAATAAATTCAGGCAGCAAGATCCAGTCAAAACGAAATCCAATGTTCTCAAGAAGTGGTAGACTGAACCATTTGGCATGGACTATCTGTTGAAGACTTTCCGGGCGAAATGCCCCTAAGAAATAAGCTAAAATGCCACCAATTATTAATCCTAAAATAGTACATAACAACCTTACTATTTCCTTTCCCCACACGCTAAGAGCAATAATTAAAAATAAGGTAATAGCAAAAATTATTAAATCCAGGTTCTGGTTAACTATGAAACTACCAGGATCATTAATGAGTTTTTTGATGGCCATCAAGCCAACATCTAATCCCATCGCACAATAGAGTAATCCTGTCACAACAGGAGGAAACAAAATTCTCATTGATTTAATGAGAAATGCAAAAAGCATTTGAATAATACCTGCAATTAATAACATACCAAGTAATAAGGGTAATCCACCTAAACTAATTGCTTTGAGTGAGGGACTAAAATACATAATTGCTACACAAGCAGGCGCCAAATAACCTGAACCTATAGGACCTCGCCTAAAGGACTGAAGAATTGTTGCCAGCCCCATGATAATCAGAGTTCTACTAATAATCCCTTGCGCTACCTGATCTGAAAGATGTGCATGCTGAACGATGATACTGGTTAGAATTAAATAAATCGTACAAACGAATAATTGTTGCAAACCCAAAAGAAGCCATCTACCCAGAGGAACAGGCTCATCCACACCATAAATTATGTCTGCTGGTTTCATTCAGCTATTCCTTACTTAGAATAGTATTATTATGTAATCTAAGAAACGGGAATTACAAGGTACTGTTGATTATAAATTTACACAAACGTAACAATGCTATATATTCCATCAATTTCTATGTAATATGAACTATTTTGAATAACTCATCGGCTATACAAACATCGAAAATACTCATCTGGCTGGTAGGAGTATTATTTTTATTATTCCAATTTTTCCTGCAATTATCCTCAGGGATCGTTGTGGGTGCCATTATGCACGAAGAAAATATTTCTGCACTGAGTGCGGGTCTCTTAAGTAGTGCCTTTTACTATGTCTATACGACCTTCCAGATTCCTGTTGGAATTCTTTTTGATCGTTACAATGCACGATCGTTATTATCAATTAATGCTGCTCTTTGTGCCATAGGTTGTTTTGTATTTGCATTGGGCTATACTCTCCCTATTCTCTTTCTCGGACGCCTAATCATTGGTGCTGGATCAGCCTTTGCTTTTATTGGTTTAAGTCATTTATTACGTCAGCATTTTCCCTTAAAACAATACGCTTTTATGATAGGGTTATCCGAAACGTTAGGATTTACGGCCACCGTACTAGGAATGATTGGTATGGGTTCCCTTATCAATCATTTTGGTTGGCGTTATTTTATTACAATATCAGGGATCGTTGGATTCTTAATTGCCAGCTTATGTTGGATATATATCCCAAACAACAGTCCACTCCCTACTTCCCGCCACCAATACAAACAACAGCTTATTCCAATTTTAAAAAATAAACTGGCATGGTTTAACGGTCTTTTCGTTTGCCTGGAATTCTCGGTAATTACTGTATTTGGCGCTATGTGGGCTGTTCCTTTTCTGCAATTAAAATTGCATTGTACTATCAAAACGGCCAGCATATTGACGTCAATGATCTTGTTGGGTGCGGGTTTAAGCTGTCCTCTATTAGGTCAAATTTCAATACATCTTACCAAACGGAAACCGCTTATTCATTTTTCCTGTCTATTAACTGCAGTGTTATTTATCATAGTTCTATACGTGCCAACTCAAAATACCTTATTCACTGGTTTTTTAATGTTCTCCATTGGGCTAAGCTGCGGTGCTTATATGCTTGCCTATTCTATTGCCAATGAATTAGCTCCACCTGAATTTTTATCTACGTGTACTGGTTTCACAAATACATTAGCAATGCTCTCAGCGCCTTTACTGCAACCCCTGGTCGGATTCATTTTGGATAGTCTCAGTAATTACCATGATCAATATAGTTTAACGGATTATCAGATAGCTCTTTTAATTATTCCTTTTGCCCTGGTATTAGCAAGTGTATTTACTTGCTTTCTCCCAGAAAAATCTAACCCGCATTAATAACGGATTGTACAGCTGATTCCTTAATTTGTTTAAAAGTTTGCTTGGTTATAAAACAAAATCCTCTAGGATTGTCTTCCGAAAAACCGGCCACTGTTAGAGGAAGATTATCCTCTTGTTTTAGAGTATTTACTAATTTTAATTTTAACTTGGGAAGACCCACACTAAGTACACATTGATTATCAGCCAACGTTTTAATTGAAACAAATTGAGACATTTTAACATTATTTCCTGTGGGATCACGCCAACCTGCTATTGCAGCGCCAGTCGCATCAGCTTCCTTGAGATTTGCAGAATAAAATCCATTATCATTACTTAATCTACAAAAGATGGTACTAATATCATGCGCAGAATTTTGATCTTTACTGAACCATAACTTACCAAACCATGCTTTATTCCCTGTAACAAACTGCTCCTTATTACCCACTCCTGTTTGTATATGCCCATTCAATCGACTGGTTTGTACTGCCTGCAATTCTACACCGGCCCTTAAAACCTGTGTTTCAACATCCTTATTATCCTGTTTTAACATATCTACTTTAAAATTAAATCCTTTTTCATTTTCAACCTTCACACCAAAAATCCAACTGTCATTTATTGGGTTGTAGCGTATAAATGAACGACCAACTTGCCAGTTCAATTGAGTTGAGTTATCGATTTTTTCACTCGATTCATAAAACAATATCAACTGGTTGGTTTGCCCATCAATTAATGCAGTTTTAGCATAAAAATCTGTGCCTTGTCGCTGCATCTGAAAAAAATAGCCGTATCGATCACCACTCTCATTTGTGACCATACCTGTAAAGACCCAACTTCCAACCATTGGTTCACTCGGTTGAACCGTTTTATCCTCTTCTGTTTCTTCCATAGCAAAAACAGGACCACTTAAAAATAAAAATATGGAAAACAGTAATAACCAAATTCGTTTTGGCATCATATTAGTAATAACCTTGTAACTGTTGATGTGACCACAATGCTTCCCAAAAGGAATCATTCAACTTTGCTTCAACTGGTAAATAATACAACTTATCTGAACTAAATGAATAACATTTTACAGCATCCTTTTCTGTCATAATAACTTGTGATTCGACATAGTTTAAATCATGAGGTTTAAATTGATAATGATCAGGATAGGGATACGGATTAAATTTTATACCTAATTGACTTAGAGTAGAATAAAATCGTTGTGGATTACCAATACCAGCTACCGCAGCTACCTCATTCGTAAACGAATCGATACTTACTTCTTCCCTGGTTGTAAGCCTAACTATTTTTTTAGGGATTATTTCCATGGAATAGGCGTTCTCCCAAACACCTTCATTAACTATAACAAAGTCAACTTGATTTAGCCGTGAATCGGGTTCCCTTAATGGCCCAGCCGGCAAACAATACCCATTTCCCAATCCTCGCATCCCATCTATTACAGCAATCTCTATAGAACGCCCCATTCTGTAATGTTGTAATCCATCATCGCTAATAATAATTTGTACTGAATGCTTATCTAAAAGATGTCTCACCGCTTCGGTACGCTTAGGTGCGATTACGACGGGGCAGTTAATTCTTCTTGCGATCATTAACGGCTCGTCACCTACTAATTCGGCAGAATCATTTAATTGTATCTCATATGGAAAATGCTTTATTTTTGCTCCGTACCCACGACTCACAATCCCAACCCTTAATCCTTTCTGTTGCATTTTTTTAGCTAACTCAATCACTACTGGCGTTTTACCTACACCTCCTACAGTAACATTTCCCACGACAATAACTGGTACAGGATAATTCTGTTGGCAAAAACGTTGTAAATACCATCGTCTAATTCGTATCACAATACTATAGAACCAGGAAAACGGAAGTAGTACCCATTTTGCAAAATGTTTACCATACCATATTCTGTTTATGAAGAATGACATCAGGCTATTACTTCCTCATTAATCTTGCCAAACTGTTGTACTTTATACAGCTGTGCGTAATGTCCATCAATACCCAGTAATTCTTGATGACTACCTTGTTCAACCATACGCCCGTGTTGCATTACGATAATTTTGTGAGCATGTTTGATAGTCGATAATCGATGCGCAATAATTAAAGTGGTTCTACCTTTCATTACTTGTTCCAAAGCCGCTTGAATATAATGCTCGGATTCACTATCCAGAGCTGAAGTAGCTTCATCGAGTATTAATATTGGTGCATCTTTCAGAATTGCTCTGGCTATCGCTATTCTTTGTCTTTGTCCTCCAGACAACAACACGCCATTTTCCCCTACCCTGGTATCATAACCATCAGGTAACTGGCTTATAAATTCATCCGCATAAGCCAATTTGCCTGCAGTAATAATTTGTTCTCGGCTCGCCTCAAAACGACCATAGGCTATATTGTTAGCCAAGGTATCATTAAAAAGTGTCACATTTTGACTGACTAAAGACATCTGCTCACGTAAACTTTCTAAACTAAGCTGTTGAATAGGTACCCCATCTAAAGTAATGACGCCCTGACTCAATTCATAAAATCGAGGTAATAAACTGGCTATAGTCGTTTTACCACTTCCCGAATGCCCAACCAGTGCTACAGAGGTGCCGGCTTCAATTACAAAATTGACATCATGTAAAACGGTTTGACCTTGCCTGTAAGCATAGAATACATGCTTAAATTCAATTTCGCCTTTCACCTTTTCTTTTAATATCGTTCCCTTATCTTGCTCCAAAGGTAAATCCAGCAAATTAAATACACTTTCGGCACCAGCTAATCCTCTTTGTATTGTTGCATTGAGGGTAGTCAAAGTTTTCATAGGTTTAATTAACTGCAACATGGCAGCAATGATGGCCAAAAAAGAGCCTGCACTAATGATAATAACAGTGGACAAATGAATTGCAGCCATAATAATCATCGCAATCCCAATAGCAATTACCAATTGCACCCCTGAAACATTAATAGCCTTGCTAACGGCTACCTTCATATCATTTTTGCGCGAATACTCTGTAGCTTTATTAAACTTTGTTATTTCATAATTTTCGCCGCCAAAAATACGAACCACACGATAACCTTCGATTGCCTCACTGGCAATTTCTGTCACTTCACCCATAGTTTTTTGTACTTTATGACTAATTCGCCTCACTCGTTTATTGGTGTAATTAACAATTATTCCTACAAATGGGATCGTTAGTAAAAACATCAAAGAAAGTTGCCAACAAATAACCATCATAACGGTCAGTAATCCAATTACTAAACAGATATTTTGAATAAAATCAGTTAATGCATCAGCACTTACCTGTGCCACTTGCTCAACATCGTAGAGAATTTTTGAAAGCAATTGGCCTGAAGTGGCTTCATCGTAATAATCAGCAGGTAAATGAATAATATGAGAAAATACGATTTGCCTTAATACCTTGACTACTGAGCGCGCTACCCATGTCATACAGTAACTACCTAAAGAACTGACTATTCCTCGCAGAGTGATACCAATTAGAACAATAAGCGGGATTTTCCGAACAAAATCCAGATCAATAGTAATAAAGCTTTTATCCAAAAAAAGCTTGGTCATATAAGTAAAGCCGGCATCAATACCTGAATAAAGAATATTGGCCAGTATCCCCAAAAGCAAAACCGGCCAAAAAGGTTTTACGTAGCTTAATAAACGCTTGTATAACAGACGAGATTTAACAGGAAGGTTATTTTTCATTAATTAGGAGTTATAGTGTATGCAAATGTCATGAATTGTAACTCTTATTCTGATCAAGTGCCAATAGACTTCTATCCAAACTCTACTGCGGCAGGAAATTGCTTCGTCTCGAATCCTTATGTGCTGATGTGTACACTCCTGTTCTGTCCTTCGTGTCTCTTCGCATTTTCCTCACTTCATCAAGAGGGAAGGATCATATTTTAATTACATATTACAATTCTTGATTGCATATTTCATCTTTATATGTTGCAAAATTCTCGTCATAATCACTGGTTTTCAGTGAACCATGCTGAATAGTTACTTTTTAAATTCTGTCTTATCTTTATGCTCTTCCTTGTCTTCCTGTTCGTGTAAAATTGTGTTTGCAAAAAAGCTATAATTATTAATAGACCGCGGCTTTTCATTTTTAACTGCATTCAAGCCGCCCAATGCAGGAATCAATTCATGAATGACTTTAAGAGATTCCGGGTTGCTTGCCGCATCATGCAACACCGTATTGCCCAGTATGGTTTTAACCTTAACTGCGGTCAATCTATCTTGTTCAGGAATAAGACCAAGAATGGCTTTAAGAGACTCCGGGTTATCTGCTGCCTTATGTAACACCGTATTACCAGAATAATTTTGAACCTTAACAGCATCCAATCTATTTTTTTCAGGAATAAGCCCAAGAATGGTTTTAAGGGATTCCGGGTGGTTTGCTGCATTATGCAACATAGTATAACCCAGCATAGTTTGAACCTTAACTGCGGCCAATCTAACTTGCTCAGGAATATGCTCAAGAATGGTTTTAAGGGATTCCGGTTTGACTGCTACTTTATGCAACACCGTATTTTCCAGTATAGCTTTAACCTTAACGGCATCCAATTTATCTTGTTCAGGAATAAGTTCAAGAATGGCTTTAAGGGATTCCGGTTTGTCTGCTGCATTATGCAATACCGTATTACCATCATTATTTTTCACCTTAACCACATTCAATTTATCTTTTACAGGAATAAGCTCAAGAATGGCTTTAAGGGATTCCGGTTTGTCTGCTACATCATGCAACACTGTTTCACCATATTTATCCTTAATCCTTGCAGCATCCAATATATCTTTTGCAGGAATAAGTTCAAGAATGGTTTTAAGAGATTCCAAATTGTCTGCTGCTTTATGCAATACTGGTTCACTATATTTATCTGTAACCTTCACTGCATCCAATATATTTTTTGCAGGAATAAGCTTAAGAATGGTTTTAAGGGATTCTGGGTTGCTGGCTGCATAATGCAACACCGTATTACCAGAACTATTTTCCACTTTAACAGCATCCAATCTATCTTGTTCAGGAATAAGCTCAAGAATGATTTTAAGGGATTCCGGTCTGCCTGCGGCAAAATGCAGCATCGTACTACCATAAGGGTTTTTAAACTTAATTGCATCCAATCTATCTTTTGCAGGAATAAGCTCAAGAATGGTTTTAAGGGATTCCGGGTTGACTGCTGTATTATGCAACACCGTATTACCATCACTATTTTTCACCTGGACTACATGAAATCTGTCTTGTTCAGGGTAAAGCCCAAGAATGATTTTAAGGGATTCCGGGTTGACTGCTGCTATATGCAACACCGTATTACCTTTATAATTTTTAACCTTAACGGCATCCAATATATCTTGTTCAGGAATAAGCCCAAGAACGACTTTGAGAGATTCCGGATGGTTTGCTGCTTTATGCAATACTGTTTCACCATATTTATTTTTAATCTGAACTGCATCCGATCTAAATTGCTCAGGAATAAACCCAATGATGGTTTTAAGGAGTTCTGGTTTGTCTGCTGCTATATGCAAAACCCTATCACCATATTTAATTTTAGCCTGAAGTGCATCCAGTCTCTGCTTTTCAGGTATAGATTTGAACGCTTTTATTACATACAAGGCATTATTGGTAAGAACCGCCCAACGCAGAATATTACCATTGGGGTTGAGTTTCTTGTAATAACTGATGATTGCAGAAGCCAGCGCATTGACTTGCTCTGCAGTCAGCCATTTTTGTTTGATTAATTCGGCTATATCGTCTAACGCATTATCAGGCTCCGTGAGATAGATATTGCTTAATAATTTCCCATATAAGGCGGGTGGGAAATTCATAATCAGACTGATGAATTCAGATGAGTTTTTGGGCGCAATGCCTTGAATGGCTTTTTTAATGAGTTCTTCAGGCAATTTGCGATAGCCCGTATCCTCTTGCAGAGGGGGAATTTGTTTGTATTTTTTTTCCAATTGCCTCAGGCTTTCTTTAGTCATATGAGCGGGTTGATTGAATAGTGGTGTGTTTTGATTGGCTTCTACGACAGAGCGTAAATGCATAGCTGCTGTCTCAACACAAGTCCCTTTATTTATCTCATTATCGATGATGCTGCCTAAACTGCCATGATTGCCTTGAGCGTTTCTTAAATGGTCTTGTGTCTCGGAAGGCAGGCTTTTCATAAAAGAAAAAAACATTTTAATGGCTTCTTCAGCGGTTTCGCTCGCATATTCACTGCCTGTCATCCTCTCCCCGCCCAAGGTCAATCCTTTGATTAACCGCTCCAGGGCCTCCTTAGGGGTTGTCCCTTGATTCTTAAAAAGAGCGATATCGTCTTTCAATGTTCTGAGCGCATGGTTATGTTCATACAAGGCATCACAAAGCTCGGGATAGTCTTTCTTTAAGTATTCATATAATTTGACCTGACTGCGTAGCGGGAGATTTTGTATAGACCGAACATCAAAAATCATCTCCCCGCTTATCACATAATGGGACAAATCAGACAAAAGAGCTTGGTTTGTTAAATCCAATGTATCTTTTTTTAAGTCCAAAACGGGCTCTATGTCTTTAAATGCTGCTTTAAATGAGCCTGAGAATGTGATGTCTTGTGGAAGCGTTACCAGAAGTTGTTTTTTCACATGCGGCACCAGGATAGCCAGCATGTCAGTCATAGTTCGGGGTTTAAAAACAAGTTCTGCTATTTCCCAATACAATTGATTGGTTGCAGTAGACGATATTTGCTTAAAACCAATGGCATCGACTGTACCCTCTTCTCTTTGGGCACATCGTTCTTTAAATCGGGCTTCGAATGTGTCCGGGGTTTCAAGAAGCTCGGATAAATACCCTATCTCTTGCTCTAACTCCAATTGCAGCACACGCTGCTTCACACTGGCATAATCATGGGGCTCTGAAGACTTGATATGTGCTAATTGCTTCTTTTCTTCTAATAATTTTTTAATGGCATCGATATTGAAAGAAGACATTTTGAGCCCCAGTTAGAAAAATAAAAAAGCGATTATACATCATTGATCAACAATAAATTAACAAATTGATTGTAAATCGGACTTATTCGAAAACTCTACTGCAGTGGGAAATTGTTTAATCGATACGGCGCTCCTCATCTCAGTGAGTTGGAAAGAAGTCTGTTGTACTAATTTGATCATATTTGAAATATATAGCCAGGTATGATTTCGCCCTACTAGCAATGTTCATGTGAAATCCTTATAATTCCCTGGTCAATTTTACTCGGGTATAAGCACAACAAAAACCTGCTTTTTGCACATTAAGATCAGAAACTGTCCCTGGTTCCGTTGTTACCGTTGCCAACTCTAAGCCATACTGCTTAGCCAGGTTTAAACGGGCAAACAACAGTTTTTTTTGAAGTCCTTTTCCTCGATAAATAGGTAATGTGCTGGTAACACCTAAATCACAAACATCACCATGAATAGCCATTGTGGCCCCAGCAATCAGATTGTCTTTATCATAAGCAGAAAATGCTAAAATTCCTTTTGCACTCGCATACTTATAAAATTGTTCCTGAGCTTCAGGAAAACCAAACCCAATGGCTACTCTTTTTGCCCACTCTTCCAATTCAGATTGTTTTACTTCTCTTATAATAAACCAATCATCATCATAACCAGTAAACAAGTTATAATTCTTTAAATTAAGAACTGAAACGTTATTTAATTCCGTTACTTGATAACCACGTTGACTTAAGAAATTGATTAAGTGATTCCCCACAAAAGGACATAACTCAATATCAATACGGTTATGGCCTAATGATTTATAAAAATGTTCTATAGTTTCAATTTCAGCTTTATATTGCTTTGGTTCAGTCTTAAATCCCCAGCCAACTACTTGAGACAGGAATGAATCAAAACCGGAAAAACAGGCTGCGCCACCGTTCACCTCCAGGATTTTCCCCTGAGAATACTGTTTCGTCACTTCAATGTGGCTCTTCTTAATACATCCTTCCATTCGTGCCGTTAATTCTTTGGTAATGTACATCAATTTTCCACTATCAAGACTTGTTGACATTTAAACCTGACACAATATCGCAGATCAACTCAGGCCCCTGATAAACCAAACCACTATAGATTTGTAGTAAAGAAGCACCCGCATTGATCTTATCTTCAGCACTCGTTAGGCTATCAATACCGCCTACGCCTATCAAAGTCACTGCACTTCCAACATATTGTTTTAATAAGCGCAAACAATGAGTAGATAATGCAGTCAGTGGCCTACCACTTAATCCGCCCTGCTCTTCAGCATAAGGCAAGTTTTTCACTAGCTCACGAGAGCAGGTGGTATTCGTAGCAATAATGCCTTCAATACCACACTGCAAAATAATTTCTGTCATTTGTTTTAGTGTTTCATCAGACTCGTCTGGAGATACTTTAATAACCAAGGGAACATGACGTCCGTATTGATCTGCCAATTTTACTTGTTCTCTTTGCAACTGGGTCAGTAATCCGGCAAAATAATCCTGTTGTTGTAGCTGTCGTAAATCTGGAGTATTTGGTGAAGAAATATTGATAGTAATATACGACGCATAGTTATATACTTTTCGTAAACAATAGAGATAATCTTCAGCCGCTTTATCCAAAGTTGTTTCTTTATTCTTTCCAATATTTATTCCCAATATTCCTTTATAGCTGGCATTCCTCACATTCTCTACCAAAGCATCAACCCCTAAGTTATTAAAACCCATCCTGTTAATAATGGCATTCGCCTCCGGGATACGAAATAGCCTTGGTTTCGGATTACCTGTTTGTCCTCTGGGTGTTACCGTCCCTAATTCAATAAATGAAAACCCCAATTTGGCCAACGCATCCAGATGTTCGCCATTTTTGTCTAAACCAGCCGCTAACCCTACTTGATGAGGGAACACAAGACCCATAGCATGCACAGGTTTACCAATCGGTTGTCGAAAACAAATGCGTGGTATGCAATGTAATGCAGACAAAGTCAATGAATGAGCTTTTTCAGCATCCATTCTGAAAAGCAAAGGACGCAGTAGGGAATACATAACATCACTCCTAAAACTACTCTACAATTTTAAACCGCAAAAGCTGTATTCCTCTTTTGCATTAATCTCTTCTTCTTTAATACTATTATTATCATCTTTAGTTATTTTTGAAACCCTTGATGTTTGCTCGCTTCGTTCAGAATTTATTAATTCTTCGTTGCTGCTCAATTTGTCACTTTTTAATCCATGTAGCATTTTTTTATGGGATTCCTGGTTTTCACAAGAATTATCTTTTGAACCTTCAATCACTGCCTTGACGCCGTTATCTTGTGCACAGCCATCAGATAAAAAGTAAGACGTAAGTGCTGCGGCAACCGAGCCCACAGAAAATCCCCCTAAAGTAAACATAAGAGCAGTAAACGCTGGTAAGGCAAAAACTCCAGATAATGCAATTGACAAAGGGACCAAAACGATTGCAAGTGTCATTCCTGTCAGGAATACAGGAATTATGGAAAGGGAAACAACCAGGTCAGTAGCGAACCATCCTAATAAAGCCGTCGCGCCAGAACTCACAAACGAGGTTAAGCTTAAACTTCCCCAATACCTTATATAATCATATTTTTTCTTCAAAGAACTGTCTTTGCCCTTACCCAGATTACTGGATTGATTATTCAAATCATCATGTTTGATGAGTAATTCCGATTTGTCCTCTGAACTTGATTCTCTGGCTAAGCTGTTCCCGGATTTATTTTGAGTCAAGCCGAAAATGCTTTTTAATTTAAAAGCAAACGCAACTGCGGATGCTCCAAGAAGCAGCCCTGACACAGTAAGCAATAGACCGGGTAAAATAATCGGTGAAGCCAGCACAGCTGGCGCAGCACTCATAAGCAGCATAAAGCCGATATAAAACCCCAGGTTAAACGAATCAACAATCACAGCTGCCAAACTCATCCCCGATGCCAGCCATAACAGGATTGCTGCTGCTCCAGAACTTAACAGTGCGGCAATAATATGAGATCTCAAAGAAAGTGCGGACTTACTGTTTTTTTTGTTTGATGCATCCATTTTTCATCCCTACACATAAATTGATGGCTTAAAGTAAAGATCAATTAAACAACACATTGTTGTGCCCAGACTCTGAGCATTGCATTACCTGATTTATGTAAATGAAAGTCAACTTCCTTCACTTCCACACCATAATTATCTTGTTGCAAACCCAATAAAACTGGCCCCAGAAACTGCGAGGTTTTCCCTTCTCTATCAATTAAAGGAAAAATTCTCACTTCTTTAGCTACTCTAGCCAACTCACGAATTGCAAACAGATGAAAATCAACAGTTTGATCTTCCAGATCTGCAAAAAAATAATGAGAACTCAGGGCATAATCAAATGCAAAATCAGCAAATGGTAAATGATAATCTGTCACACCAAGATATCTACCATCTGCTTTACCCTGCTCGTAATCCGCAAAAAAAAGCTTCATTCCTTCCTGTCTTTCCTGAGACAATTTGTCCAAACTACCACTACGACTAAAATCAAATTGATCCTGATGTTGCTTCACCTCTTCCGCCATATTTGCAAAAATCATTTTTGCTTTAGCGAACAGGGTATCCTTATCCAATACAAACAAAGGGTCACAACTAACTACCTTCTTATGCAACTGAGTTTGCTGGTAATTAACAGCACTGGGACCGCAACCATATTCCAATATAGTTGAATTTTTTTCCTCCCGGGGTAAGTCAAACATCTCACGGTATTCTTCGATTCCATGTCCCCATAGTACCAGTTTTCTCATCAAAAACACTCCTCTATCTAAATCCATTTGGATCACGCTTTGGCAAAAGATTAGGTGATTTTTTTGCCTAGGTAAAGAATCATTTTAAAATAGATTGCTCCATAAACAATCATGAAGGTGACAAGTACGTTTCATTTGGGTATAGTCTAGCGTATTTATTAACGTAACAGGAAGTCATTCATGTACACAGGCCTAGACTATCAACTGGGTGAAACATATGACATGTTAAGGCACAGTGTCTACCATTTTGCCCAGACAGAAATAGCCCCTTTAGCAGCTCAAATCGATGAGAAAAATACTTTCCCTAATCACCTCTGGCGAAAACTGGGAGAAATGGGATTACTCGGCATCACTGTAAGTGAAGAATATGGTGGTGCCAATATGGGTTATTTAGCTCATACCATAGCAATGGAAGAAATTTCCAGAGCTTCCGCTTCGGTTGGGTTAAGCTATGGTGCTCACTCCAATTTGTGCGTCAATCAAATCTATCTGAATGGAACCAACGAGCAAAAACAAAAATATTTGCCTAAACTTATAAGTGGAGAATATATTGGTGCGCTGGCTATGAGTGAGTCTAACTCAGGGTCTGATGTAGTCAGCATGCAGTTACATGCCCGCTCTTCAGGCAACAAGTACATTCTCGACGGCACTAAAATGTGGATTACCAATGGTCCTGACGCTGATGTTCTGGTTGTATATGCTAAAACTGACAAGCAGGCGGGAAGCAAAGGAATTACGGCGTTTATTATCGAAAAAGGCATGTCAGGATTCAAAACGGCTCAAAAATTGGACAAACTAGGCATGCGTGGTTCCAATACTTGCGAACTAGTATTTGAACAATGTGAGATTCCTTCAGAAAATGTGCTGGGAGTAATTAATCAAGGGGTCAAAGTATTAATGAGTGGCCTGGATTATGAGCGCACTATTCTTGCTGCTGGACCAGTTGGTATCATGCAAGCCTGTATGGATGTCGTATTACCTTATGTACATGAGCGTAAACAGTTTAATCAGGCAATAGGTGAGTTTCAATTTATTCAGGGTAAACTTGCTGATATGTACACGGAATTAAATGCTTGCAGAGCTTATCTATATGCGGTTGCCAAAGCTTGTGATAAAAATATTGTTAGCCGTAAAGATGCTGCTGGGGTCATTTTATATACCGCAGAAAGAGCAACTCAAATGGCTTTACAATCAATACAAATTCTAGGAGGGAATGGATATATTAATGAATATCCTACTGGACGTTTGTTACGAGATGCAAAGTTATATGAAATTGGGGCAGGCACTTCTGAAATCAGAAGAATGCTAATTGGTCGTGAACTTTTTAAAGAAACAGCATAAGGAATAAGGGAATGGAACATAATGATGTTGTGATAGTTGCAGCAAAAAGAACCCCGATGGGAGCCATGCTAGGTAATTTATCGGCACTTTCTTCACCTGAGTTAGGTGCAGTAGCTCATATGGCAGCACTTTCCCAATCAGGCATCGCTCCCGCAGAAATCGATGAAGTAATCAGCGGATGTGTATTACAGGCAGGTATTGGTCAAGCACCTGGAAGACAAGCAGCAATTAAGGCAGGAATACCTAATTCTGCAGGCGCAACAACCATTAACAAAATGTGTGGCTCAGGCATGAAAGCTGTGATGCTCGGTCACGACATAATCAAGGCAGGCTCAGCTAATGTAGTACTTGCCAGTGGAATGGAAAGTATGAGCAATGCCCCCTATCTCTTGTCGAAAGCTCGTTCAGGATATCGACTTGGACACGGCGAGCTAAAAGATCATATGTTTCTTGACGGTCTGGAAGACGCTTATGACAAAGGACTATTAATGGGTTGTTTTGCTGAGGCAACAGCCAAACACTTCAACTTCAGCAGAGAGCAACAAGACGAATTTGCTTTACGTTCAATGACTCGAGCACTTAAGGCTATTGAAAGAGGTGCTTTCAAGGAAGAAATAGCTCCAGTTACTTTAACTACCCGCAAAGGGGATATAACCATTTCAATTGATGAGGGGCCAGACGAAGCAAAACTTGCTAAAATCACCCAATTAAAACCAGCATTTCAAGCAGACGGTACTGTAACAGCAGCGAACTCAAGTTCCATTTCTGATGGGGCAGCCAGCTTAATTTTAATGAGTGCCGCAAATGCAGAAAAACGAGGTATTACTCCCTTGGCAAGAATTATTGCTCATGCCAGCCACTCACAAGCGCCACAATGGTTTACAACTGCTCCTGTTGATGCCATTCGTAAAGTAATGAACAAAGCCTCATGGAGACAAGATGATGTTGATCTCTATGAAATTAATGAAGCTTTTGCTGTTGTTGCTATGGCAGCGATTACCCAACTCGAATTAAACCCGGAACAGGTCAATATACACGGTGGAGCTTGTGCTTTGGGTCATCCAATTGGCGCTTCAGGAGCTCGTATTCTTGTTACCCTAATGCACGCTTTAAAACATCAGGGCAAAAAACGTGGAGTTGCTTCTTTATGTATAGGTGGTGGCGAAGCCACAGCTATGGCAATCGAGTTGATTTAACAAGTTAATATGGCCCGGGTAAAAATAAAGCTTTTACCCGGGCTTTTTATATATAATCCAGCTACAAACTTTGTTTGCAGCGTGGTAAAGTTTTTCAAATTAAAACCAAATTTGGTTATAACAATAATAATAAAGGATGTACATGCTAAGACATAGTCTCATTTACTTTCTGCTAAGTATTCTCATCGTAGTCTTTGCAAAATATGCCCATCTTATTGTAGTTTATATTGACATGTTTTTTACCTATGTGAATATAAAGTTAACGCCTATTTTCAGCCAGACAGGTTGGGGGCTGATCATCAGAAAAGTCTTAGTACTTATGCTATTGCCTATAATCATTACAGGAATTCCAGCACTTATCTACCGTGCTCTCAAAGGCAAAGAAATGCCCCATTTTCTCGCAATTGTCTGGATAATCTGGACCGTCATCGTCTTGAGCGATATTTTGATTCGGTAAGGATAAAACAATGGCCAAGTTAACTACTCACATCAATACAGGTAGTCAGGAATTCAAAAATAATCAAATCAGTATGCAAGCCTTAGTGGATGATTTGCGAGAAAAAGTGAATCAAATCGCTCTAGGTGGGGATGAAAAAGCGCGAGCCAGGCATCAACAACATGGCAAATTACTTCCCAGAGAACGCCTGCATCAGTTACTGGATCCAGGCACTCCATTTCTTGAGCTATCACAACTGGCAGCATATCAAGTGTATGAAGATAATATACCTGCCGCGGGAATAATTACAGGAATTGGAAGAGTTGCTGGAACCGAATGCGTTATAGTTATCAACGATGCTACAGTGAAAGGAGGAACCTACTATCCTCTGACAGTAAAAAAACATTTGCGTGCTCAAGAAATCGCAATGACAAATCATCTGCCATGTATCTATTTAGTCGATTCGGGTGGTGCATTCTTGCCTCTCCAGGATGAAGTTTTTCCTGACAAAGACCATTTTGGACGTGTTTTTTATAATCAGGCACAATTGTCTGCACAAAATATCCCACAAATTGCTGTAGTCATGGGTTCATGTACTGCAGGAGGAGCCTATGTACCAGCGATGGCAGATGAGTCTATTATGGTAAAGAATCAGGCAACGATATTTCTGGGGGGGCCACCACTTGTCAAAGCGGCAACAGGTGAAGTGATCAGTGCTGAAGAGTTGGGTGGTGCCGAAGTACATTGTCGTCATTCCGGTGTATCCGACCACTATGCAGAGCATGATGCTCATGCACTTCATCTGGCGAGAGTGGCCATTAGTAATCTGAATCGCAAGAAAATCGATCCCATTCACCGGGTTGATACGATCCCTCCCCTTTATGATAGCGAAGATCTTAATGGAATAATTCCTACTGATCTCAGAAAACCTTTTGATATCAGAGAAATTATTGCTCGTGTGGTGGATGGATCAGAATTTGATGAGTTTAAAGCACTTTTCGGAACCACTCTGGTTTGCGGCTTTGCTCGCTTGTATGGTTATCCTATAGGAATTGTTGCTAATAATGGCATTCTATTTAGTGAAAGTGCGCTAAAAGGTAGCCATTTTATTGAGCTGTGTTGCCAGAGAAAAATCCCACTTGTATTTCTACAAAACATCACAGGTTTTATGGTCGGTTCTAAATATGAGGCATCTGGTATCGCCAAACATGGTGCCAAAATGGTAACAGCAGTGGCAAATGCAAATGTACCAAAATTCACTGTAATCGTTGGCGGCAGTTTTGGTGCCGGGAATTATGCTATGTGTGGAAGAGCATATAATTCACGCTTTATCTGGACTTGGCCAAATTCTCGTATTTCTGTGATGGGGGGAGATCAAGCAGCTAATGTTCTGGCCCAGATTACTAGAGAGAAACATGCCAAACAAGGGAAAGAATGGTCTATTGAAGAAGAGGAACTATTTAAAACACAAATGCGAAATCAGTATGAAACTCAAGGCAATCCTTACTATGCCAGCGCCAGACTCTGGGATGATGGAGTAATTGCTCCACAGGATACTCGTAAAATATTGGGACTTGGTTTATCTGCAGCCTTAAATGCGCCAATTGAAGACACTCGTTTTGGTGTGTTTCGCATGTAAAAGGAACGTTAATATGAGTGATTTATTATACGAAATTCAAGATAGAGTATGTTTGATAACAATGAATCGTGTTAATAAACACAATGCATTTGATAATCAACTGTTAACCGAAATGCAAGTGCAACTCAACTCGGCTATCCAGGACGCTAAAGTTCGAGTCATAGTACTTAAAGCCAATGGAAAACATTTTTCAGCAGGCGCTGATTTGGCCTGGATGCAAAACATGGCTAACTTTACTGAAGAAGAAAATTTAAGAGACAGTATGGTACTTGGCAATTTGATGTATAGTTTAAATCAAAGTCCAAAGCCAACTATCGCCATGGTTCAAGGCTCTGCGTTTGGTGGAGGAGCAGGACTAGTTGCAGCATGTGACATAGCAATAGCTGCGAATTCAGCTCGTTTTTGTTTTTCCGAAGTAAAACTAGGTCTTATCCCTGCAGTAATCAGCCCATATGTAGTTAAAGCAATAGGTGAGCGTGTAGCGAAAATGCTATTTATGAGCGCTGAAATTTTTGATGCTACTCGAGCTTACTCACTCAACTTGATCCAACATTGTATTATTGAAGAGGCATTATTAGAATTTACTCTCAAATATGCCACACAAATTGGCAATAATGCACCAGAAGCCGTTAAAATTTCAAAGCAACTGGCACAATATGTTGCCAATAAAAAAATAGATGAAGAGTTAGTTCATTACACTGCCTCTCTGATTGCTCATAAAAGAGTTTCTGCTGAAGGGCAAGAAGGCCTTAATGCATTTCTCAATAAAGAAACACCCAACTGGAATAAAGGTTCTGGACATGTTCAATAAAATACTAATTGCTAATCGAGGTGAAATAGCCTGTAGAATTATTAAAACAGCACATTCTATGGGTATTCAGGCCATTGCTGTTTATTCAGCGGCGGATAGAAATAGCCTTCATGTGCAATTAGCTGACGCAGCTTATTATATTGGAGAAGCATCAGCTAAAGACAGTTACTTGAATATCGAGCATATCATTAAGGCAGCTAAAGAAAGTGGAGCTCAAGCTATTCATCCAGGCTATGGGTTTTTATCTGAAAATCCTGATTTTGCAAAAGCTTGTGAGCAGGCAGGAATTCTATTTATCGGACCATCTATCAAAGCTATGGAAGCAATGGCTTCCAAACAATTAGCAAAACAACTTCTTGAAAAAACCAAAGTTCCACTCACTCCTGGTTATCATGGTGGTGGACAATCTGAAGAAACATTGTTGAATGAAGCAAAAAAAATAGGATTTCCAGTCTTAATTAAAGCTGCTAATGGTGGTGGCGGAAAAGGCATGCGAGCAGTATATGAAGAAAATGAATTCCCGGATGCACTAGCCGGGGCCAAGCGAGAATCTATGTCATCTTTTGCAGACGACACGATGATAATAGAAAAATTAGTTCTTAATCCCCGCCATGTTGAAGTACAGGTTATGGCAGACAATCATGGGAATGTTGTGCATTTGTTTGAAAGAGATTGCTCCATTCAGCGCAGACACCAGAAAATTATCGAGGAGGCGCCCGCACCCAATTTATCACCCGCACTACGCCAAAAACTGGCTCAAGCTGCTTGCGAGGTTGCCCGCTCTATCGATTATAGAGGTGCCGGTACAGTGGAATTTCTGGTAGATGGTGACGACAAATTCTACTTTATGGAAATGAATACAAGACTTCAAGTCGAACATCCAGTCACAGAAATGATTACTGGACTTGATCTTGTTTCCTGGCAATTAAAAATCGCTGCGAATGAAATTTTACCCTTGTCTCAAAATCAGATTCAAGCTCAAGGCCATGCTATTGAATGCCGTATATACGCCGAAGATCCTTACCATGGCTTTATTCCTTCAATTGGCCAACTTCATTTTTTAAAAGAACCATCAGGGGATGGTATCCGCATTGATACAGGCGTTACTCTTTCTTCAGAAATTACCATGTATTATGATCCAATGATTGCCAAACTTATTGTCTGGGGGCAAAACAGAGAAGAAGCGCTACAAAAATTGACACAAAGCCTAACTCATTATTATATTGGTGGAGTAAAAACCAATATCCCCTTTTTGCAAGCTATTTGCAAACATCCACAATTCAAAGCAGCCAAGGTAAGTACTGATTTTTTAGAGAATGAAATCATCGAGTTACCAAAGCCCGATAATGAGATGGCTATACTTTTGGCTATAAGCTGTGATTATTTATGTACCCTTAACCGCATTGAAGATCCTTTATTGCAAGATACATTTGCCTGGCAAATGCACCTTTCGAGCCATTGGAGTTGGCGCTATCAACTGGATTCCACAACGATAGAAACTCAGATAACCCCTTTGGATAAAGAGAAATTTAAAGCAATCATCCATAATAAAGAAGTTATTATTCAAGCCAGGTTTGATCTTGACCAACTTATTATTGAAATCAATCAACAAACTATAAAAGCTCAAGTAGACATTAAAAAACATCACATGACCTTTTATACTGATAAAGGACAAATATCAGTCGAACGTTTCCAATGGAGTAAACTGGACGCCCAAACCTCTGGACATAAAGGACAATTGACTGCACCAATGCCTGCTACTGTAGTGGCTATTTTAAAAAACATTGGTGAACAAGTAAAAGCCGGGGAAAGTTTAGTTGTTCTGGAGGCTATGAAAATGGAACACACTATTCACGCTCCAATTGATGGCGTATTATCGGATATTTTTTATTCTGTGGGTGCTCAGGTGAGTGAAGGAGCAGAGTTGCTCGCACTGAGTGAATCAGATACCTAAGAGAATATTTTATGGACTATCCCCAACATGTGACAATAATTGAAGTGGGCCCCAGAGATGGCTTACAAAATGAGCCGTCGTACCTACCTAGCGACAAGAAAATTGAATTAATCAACTTACTTAGTCAAACAGGTTTGAAGCACATAGAAGTCACCAGTTTCGTTTCAGCAAAAGCAATTCCCCAGCTAGCTGATAACGAGGAAGTATTTCAATCTATTAATAAGGTATCTTCCATAAATTACTCTGCTCTGGTCCCAAATGAACGAGGGATGCTTAAAGCGTTGGAATCAGGAGTGCGAAGTATCGCTGTATTCACTGCAGCCAGTGAATTATTTAATCAACGCAACATTAATTGCTCTATTAAAGAAAGCATAGAACGCTTCAAGCCTGTTTTAGAATTGGCAAAAACTAATCAAATGAAAGTAAGGGGATATATCTCTTGTGTCTTGGGTTGTCCTTATGAGGGGTATATACAGCCTAAACAAGTCGCTGAGGTAACAAAAATGCTTCTGGATCTTGGCGTGCATGAAGTTTCACTTGGAGATACTATTGGTGTAGGCACTCCCAAACAAACTCAATTGCTTCTTGATGTCCTATTACCAATACTACCGGTTACTCAATTGGCAATGCATTTTCATGACACTTATGGACAGGCCATAGCCAATATATATGCTTCTCTGGAATATGGAGTAAACCGTTTTGACAGTTCAGTTGCAGGACTTGGAGGTTGCCCATATGCACGTGGAGCCAGTGGAAATGTTGCAACAGAGGATGTGCTATACCTGATGCATGGACTAGGTATCGATACAGGAGTAGATATATTTAAAATTGTTGCTGCTGGTGACTTGATTTGTAAAGTATTAGGACGAAAAAATCAATCCAAAGTTGCTAATGCTATGCTGGCTAACCCATGTAATTAGGGGATTCTATAATTATTAGTTTAGATTCACTTGAAATTTGATACTCATTGAGTTTCTAAATAGGGCAAAGGGAGGAGCTAAAAATTGAGTGTTGAACTTCGTTATGCACTCAGCAACAACTAAACCAGATCATGTCAATCTAACAACTTCACACTTATTACTACAAAATAAAACTATGAGAGAAATTTTCATGAACGATATAGCATGGACACCCCAGAACCCCGAGCAAACAAGAATGCGTCAATTTATGGATTTTGCCGCCAAAAAGCATTGTCAAATTTTTGAGAGTTATCAGGATTTATATACCTGGTCTGTAAAGCATCCAGAATCATTCTGGGAGTCTTTATGCCTTTTTTTTAAACTAAATTTTGATACACCGCCTCATCAAATTCTGAATTATTCCTCCAACATGATTGAATCACGATGGTTTTCAGGGGCTCATTTCAATTTTGCCCAAAAATTATTAAGTCGTAGAGACAAGCATCCCGCCTTAATAAGCCTGGATGAAAACGATAATAAAAGTGTCATTAGTTATGCTGAATTGTACGAAAAAGTAGCTCAGTGTGCTGCAGGTCTCAAAGCAGTTGGAATTGGAATAGGGGATCGCGTCGCAGCAGTTATGCCAAATACTTCTTATACAATCATTGCCATGCTGGCGACAACCTCGTTAGGCGCCATTTGGTCTTCTTGTTCACCAGACTTTGGTACTCAGGCTGCTCTTGATCGCCTGGGTCAAATTGAACCCAAAGCCCTCTTTATTTGTGATGGCCATCAATACCAAGGTAAAAAGTACAGCAGTTCAGAAAAGGTTGTTCAACTTTCTGCTGCAATCCCCTCTCTACGACATGTGGTTATTTGCCCTAACATTAATGAGAACATTGAACTCAAACATCAACCCAATGCCTCCAATTGGAATGATTTTATAAAGCCAGCATCTGATTGTGATTTTGTTTCTCTTCCTTTTGACCACCCCGTTTATATTTTATTTTCATCAGGAACAACTGGTAGGCCTAAATGTATTATTCATGGGGCAGGTGGCACGCTAATTCAGCATCTGAAAGAATTAGGTCTGCATTCAGATATTAAGTCCACGGATAATTTATGTTTTTATACAACTTGTGGATGGATGATGTGGAACTGGACAGTTTCAGCATTGGCATTAGGAGCCACCATTACATTATACGAAGGTTCACCTACTTACCCGACAGATAATAGAATGTTTCGATTAATCGATGAAGAAAAGGTCACTGTATTCGGAACCAGTGCCAAATTTATATCTGCTATTGAAAAGTCAGGGGTTAAACCAAAAAACGAATTTCGTTTATCGGAGTTGCGCTGCATCCTGTCTACTGGCTCTCCCCTCCTTCCTAAAAACTATGATTTCGTCTATAAGAACATAAAAAGGGACCTACAGTTGAGCTCTATTTCAGGAGGAACTGATATCATCTCTTGTTTTGCTTTAGGAAATCCTATTCTTCCAGTCTATCGAGGTGAATTACAATGTATTGGGCTTGGTATGGGAGTCGAAGTGTTTGATGAACAAGGAAACTCAGTGAAACAAAAGCGCGGTGAATTGGTTTGCACCAAACCATTTCCCTCAATGCCTGTAGGATTTTGGAATGATAAAGACAGACAAGCATACACGCACGCCTATTTTGAACGATTTCAGGGAGTGTGGGCACATGGAGATTTTGCTGAAATAACTGCCCACAATGGCTTAATTATCTATGGTCGTTCTGATGCCGTCTTAAATCCTGGGGGTGTACGTATAGGAACCGCTGAAATATACAGGCAAGTAGAAAAAGTAGATGCTGTTATCGACAGTGTAGTTATAGGGCAAGACTGGCAGGATGATGTACGTATTGTGTTATTTGTTAAATTACGTGATGGAAAAACATTGGATGAAGAATTAATCAATACGATTAAAACAACCATTAGAAAAAATGCTTCCCCCAGGCACGTTCCTGCAAAAATACTACAGGTTCCTGATATTCCCAGAACACTCAGTGGGAAAATAGTAGAACTTGCTGTCAGACAAGTCGTTCATGGTCAGCAAATAAGCAATTTACAATCTCTGGCTAATCCACAAACTTTGGATTATTTTAAGGACAGGGAAGAGCTAAAGGATTAAAATCCGCAATGTGAGCGATTGAGTGGGAGCTCCCCGCTCAATGAAATCGTAATCGTTCACAAACCGTGTTGAAGATATATTGTGGATATCCGCTTCCTTACGGTCGCGGCTCAGATTATAATGGCGCAAAACCGAGCCGCGGCCTGATGAATCCCCACGAATTTGTACAATTTTAAATGCTTCTGTTATCCCCTAGATTCTGTCATCCCTGCGAAGGCAGGGATCCATCCATCAAAATAGTTCGTAACTCAAATTAATCCACTGAGGATTGTTTGACTCAATTAAGTTAATTTTCCATTGTCTTTTCCATCTTTTTATTTGCTTTTCTCTAGTAATTGCTTCATAAACATTAGAGTGAACTTCAAAATAAACCAGTTCATGTACATGATATTTTTTAGTAAATCCATCGACTAAATTTTCCCTATGCTCATAGATACGTTGAGTCAAATTGCTGGTAAAGCCAACATATAAAGTTCCATATTTTTTGCTGGCAAGAATATAAACATAATATTGTTTTTCCATATGATGTAGAGTTTTTTGCGAAGTTGGCAGGATAGAATACCCTAATGAAACTTAGGATGTACATTGCAAAATGGATCCCTGCCTTCGCAGGGATGACAGAGTCATTACTAAAAATGTATATTTTTGTGGGGATCTTTCAGGTCGCGGCTCGGATTATAATGGCGCAAAACCGAGCCGCGGACTTATCAGGCCGCGACCGGATGTATAATATTCCAGAATCCAGCGTGAACCGTATACCAAATGGCATAATCAGCTATGGCTAACATTCAAAGACACTATGTTTTAACCGGGTCGGAAACGATTACTATATTGGGTCTATCTTTATTCGAATACCTTAAATCCTTCGCCTAATTTACAATTCATTTGATAGCTGCCGAGACGCTCATAAGTACTGGCATTTAACACAGTCGTTTTAATTGACGCATCGCCTTCAGAATCGAGATTAAATTTACTATAATCAAACATAGGTGTGCCGCGTGCGACAGGATCATCAAGAGTAAAATGTCGGTCAGATGCAGTCACTCGATTGTTGCCAGCCACCATAACTGCATTTGGAGTAACCGAGACTATTGCAGGATTTAAAGGCATTTCAGAAATACATTTTTTTAAATTAATTACAAAAGTTATTCGCTTACCTGCAGACACAGCATCCACAATATCTTGAAAATTTCCCAGCTCTCCAGCTTGCACTGCCAAAGAACACAAAAAGAAAACCACAAAAAACATCTTTTTCATCAGTACTGCTCCTTGTTTTAAAACCGGCATAAGGTTGCCAATAAGAACTGGACTTGTCAATCCTGACTAAATAATTCTTTTGAGGAAATAGTGGCAACATAGTTCTATTAAACAAAGAATTTTCTTTTTTTATTAAATCAGTTTGTGTATACTGTTGGACAGCGTCGATTTGAAAACTCAGCTTGCGGACGCTCAAAAGATTAAGCTTCTAAATTATAAGAAAATCTAAAATCAAGATTAAAATACTTATGATGCTATTTTATTTTGAAATTAGAAAAAATCCCAAGTTATTCTTTTGAAAATACGGCTAAAGCGGTAGCTTACTATTCCCTCTTTATGCCCTCCTGCAAGCTATAGTCCCAGGTTATAATAATGATTGAGTTATGCGGATTAAAAAAATCTTTCTCTGGCAAGTTAGCCTTAAACGATATTAATTTGTTTATTCAGGAAGGTGAAATATTTGGAGTTATAGGTAAAAGTGGGGCAGGAAAGTCCACTTTATTGCGTTGTATTAATTTACTGGAAAAACCTGATGAAGGTGAGGTTATCATCGATGGCCAAAACCTGATGAGCCTTTCTCGAAAAGACTTGGCATTGGCACGCCATAAAATTTCTATGATCTTCCAACATTTTAATTTATTAAACTCAAAAACTGTTTTTGACAATATCGCTCTTCCGATGAGAATCCAAGGCATAGATGAGGAATCCATCAGACAAAAAATTGAAGAATTACTGCCTGTTGTTGAATTAACTGATAAAAAAAATGCTTTTCCTTCTCAACTGAGTGGAGGACAAAAACAAAGGGTAGCCATCGCACGGGCACTGAGTTGTTCCCCCAAAATATTGCTTTGTGATGAAGCAACATCAGCACTCGATCCGGCAACCACAGACGCCATCCTGTCCCTTCTGAAAAAAATTAATGAATTATATGGCATTACTATTGTTTTAATCACTCATGAGATGGATGTGGTGAAACGAATCTGCAAAAGGCTTTCTGTCATGGTAGATGGAGAAATTGTTGAAACCACTGCCTTGTCTAATGTGTTCAATAAACCTGATAGTCTTGCTCGTAGTATGCTTTACGCCCAAATTAGCCCGGTACTACCAGCATGCCTCACACGCAGACTTGCAGACTATTCTACTGAAAAACCCCTTCTGAGGCTGTTTTTTCAGGGAGAGGAAGCAACTGTGCCTTTTATTAGCCAAACCAGCAGAGATTTGAATATGGATATCAATATTCTGTTGGCTAATATAGATCGTTTCGATGGAGTCACCTGTGGTGTTTTAATCGTTGAGTTAACAGCGAATCCATTATTGCTTGAAGCATTCATCAATCGTTGCACACAAGCTGATATTACTGTGGAGGTTTTAGGCTATGTCCTACCAGATGGCTTATGATTTACTGAGTGCGACAGGGGAAACCCTATATATGGTATTCTTGAGTACTCTTTTTGCAGTGCTGCTCGGCCTGCCTCTAGGTATATTACTGTACTCATCTGCCCGGATAAAACCAAATCCCAAGTTATGCAAGACTCTATCTGCCTTGATTAATATTTTTCGTTCTATCCCCTTTATTATTTTGCTTGTTGCTATTATTCCTTTTACCAGACTCATTGTAGGTACCAGCATAGGAATTAATGCAGCAATTGTTCCATTAACCGTTGGCGCCACCCCTTTTTTTGCCAGACTGATTGATAATGTTTTCCAAGCCTTACCACCTGGTCTCATTGAAACAGGATATGCCATGGGTGCCAGCACCAGACAAATTATTTTGCATATTATACTTCCTGAGGCAAAATCAGGATTAATTCATGCCATTACTGTTACAGCGATAACTCTGGTTAACTATTCGGCCATGGCTGGAGCTGTGGGAGCTGGAGGACTGGGTACTTTAGCCATTAATTATGGCTATCAACGCTTTAACGCAGGAGTTATGATATCTACTGTCATTGTGCTAATCATTTTGGTTCAGCTCATACAAACGGCTGGAGATTATCTGGCAAAACGTTGCATACATCACTAATTGGGAGGTTCAATGCGAATTTTAAGTTATTTGATATTAATCATCAGCCTGGTAGCCTGCAGTAGTAAGCCAGCTCCCAATACGTTGGTTATAGGAACAATTGCAGGCCCTGAAACAGAACTCATAGAAACAGCAAAACAGGTTGCTGAAAAAGAGTATGGTCTCACCGTAAAAATTGTCGAATTTAATGATTATAATTTACCAAATGAAGCATTGCAGGACGGCAGTCTGGATGCGAATGTTTACCAGCATTTACCTTACCTAAAAGCCGCTATCCTGTCTCACGGCTATGACTTACAAGCGATAGGAAGAACGTTTGTTTATCCAATGGGTATCTATTCCAAGAAATATAAAACACTCAGTGAATTACCTGAAAATGGAATTATTGCAGTACCCAATGACCCCAGTAATGAAATGCGCGCTTTTTTACTTTTGGAAAAAGCACATTTAATTACTCTGAAAAATACAACGAATAGTGGTATACAAGATATAGAAAGTAACCCTAAAAAATTCAAATTTAAAGAAATGGACGCAGCCCAATTGCCGAGAGTACTTCCTGACGTTGATGCCGCAGTGATCAATACTACATTTGCCTTGCCAGCCGGGCTGAGCCCATCCAAAGACGCATTGTTTACTGAAAGCAAGGACTCGCCTTATGCCAATATTATTGTAGTGCGTCGTGACACACAAAAAAGGCCACAATTGGAATTGTTTGTGAAAGCATTGAACTCTGAAGAGGTAAAAGAAAAAGCGAAAGAATTATTTGGTGATGACGCAATACCTGCATGGTAATTAATAACAGTCTTGCATAACCATTGTTTTTTTAATTTACAATCAATTGGTTATGCAATAAGCTGAAATGAATTATTAACTTAATTTCCGCTTAATAAAAAACTGTTATAATTAATTTAGATAATACTATCCGAGGTAATAGACATGGCTTTTTACAACTCCATACCTTTATTCGGTAAATACCTGAAATCAGAAAGCCGAACCAGCAAATACACTGCAAAGCAATTAAGCAGTTTAGAGAAGGATTATCGGGATACCATTGGGTTAGGTGACAATGCAACGTTTAGCTCTGATGCCTTTGACAAACTTGTCAATTCAAGAATTAGTGATTTCCATGGATTTTCAAAAACCAAAGCCCCGGGCGATGTGTCAATTCATGATAAATTAACTGTCGATAGTCCTGAAGCAAAAATAGTCAGAGAAGGATTAAACAAGAGCTTGGAAAAAAGTAAGCAATTTGATGAGGCACAAAAAACTTTTACAGATTCCACTTCAACTTTTCAAAAACTCGTTAATTTAATTCCACAAAAATTCAGGGCAGAGGACCTCATTGGAACAATGAAGGAATATGTTGATGAAGGGAGGAATAAAATCCTTGCTCAACAACAACATGAAATCAAAGCGCTGGAGGAACAATTTGATACTGCAAAAAATCCGGATTTTGTACCCAACTTAAAAAAAGCATTGAGTTTAACTAGTGACCCAGATGTTGAGACCGTTAAAAAAAATCTATTAACTGACTTAAAAGAATCCCATAAAAAACAATTGGAAGAATTTGATAAATCCACCAGCGAATCACTGGATAAATTACATAAGGCATCAGCAAGCCAGGCTACCGAATTGCTGTTTGTTGCGAATCTCTATGAAAATGCTAAAAAAAATAAAAATAAAGAGATGCTCATGGAACTGGAAGGATTGATAGCCGCGCAACGTGAAAAAATGGGGCTTCCTCCTGAAACTACTACTGTACAGGTAGGAATTTCACCAGATAAAATTACTTTATCAGGCGTTAAAATTGACACTATAAAAAAGATCACGAGTGATACTGGAAGAGAGATCCATCAACAAAAAGATGGCAGCTTTGTGATGCAACTCCCCATGATAAATCCTCGTTATTATCAGGACCCCAGACAAAATGTCCAGGCGGATATGATGCTTATTGCGCAAGCCATCAAAGCTAAAGGATATGATTCTATTGAAATGAACTGTAATTTTCCCAATAGCGAAGATGTGGCTATGGAAAGAGGGAGGCAAGCTTTTAGAGCCTGTATTGAAGCAGGTTACCCACCAGAAAAAATTACTATTAATGTCAATGGCACTAAAATGGACGCCCAAAAACTCTTCGAACATGATAAAAAAACCTATCAGGATATTATGTCGAAAGCTCCGGAAATACAAAAAACTTATGAAGAATTAGCATCTCCAAAAACTTCTACAACGCCATTAAATACAGTTGCTGTTAAAGAAGAAATAACCGCTTTAAAAGAGAAACAAAAACAACTGGAACAACAAACCGAAACAGAACATGAAGACACTCATGGGCTTAGTAATACAACACCACATTAATATGGCTAGAATGAATTCGGAATCTATTGCTATTCCGAATTCACCCAATAAATATTTTATCTGAATCTGCTCAAAAAATTTCACTACCCCTAATCTTCAAATTCTGATATTTTATACATTATATTCAAGATACTTGGTATCACTGAGAATAAAATGGAATTCAACGGGTTAGCTAAGGAGATGGCTATGAGTACTCGTCGCTTTGATGAATTTGATAATGAAACAATTGATTTTAGTGATACTGAAGCTGTTATTCCAGAAGCAAGTCCTTCAACCAAATTGGAAAGGCGTAGAAAAATAGAAGATCTCTTTGAAGAAAGGCGCTTAAGAGAAGAGCTAGATGAATTTGGTTAAGGAACACGTGTGAAATAATTTGGACATTTGGACGTTAAGATTACTGTAAGAGTACCACGTTCTGATTGAACAAAAGCGCAGTAATAGGGTCTTCTAATGTTAGCCTTAACTGATTGAATTCGTGGACAATACGTTCAAAGCTTCTCCCTTGGTTTAGGCTTGTCAGGACGCCTGCCCTATCTTTCATCCGCTTTAGTGAAACAGGTGGTATAATATGTATTGCGTCCTCCAAAAAAGGACTTCTGACTTCTGCAATTATGTCATACTCGGCGCGCATTACACATCCGCTTCCTTACGGTCGCGGCTCGGATATATAATGCGGCAAAATCGAGCCGCGACCATAAGGAAGCGGACACAGTTAGCACGTGAATAACCAGTTATGATTCACAATACAAGAACTCTACTTTTAAACACAGTCTGTGAACGATTACAGATTTCAGTAATATTGAGCGTCCAAATGTCCGAGTTATTTCGTACACGTTAAGTTAAAGTGAAGATTGGGAAGTATAAATATCAAATCTTATGGTTTTCCCTTCTATGGATGCATCTGGAAGTAGTAATGGTTTGATTTTTTGTGGCCATTTCACTACCACTCTTAACCTGGCACGAGTTAAGGACATCTTAATTAATTCCAATGCATCATCATCCACTCCAATCAATTGCTGCAAAATTTGCATTTCCTTTTTAACCAAAGCCGATTTATTACGCTCAGGGTGCATTGGATCTATGTAAATAATGTCAGGATAATCACTTGTCTGTAAACTTTGCAAGAACAAAAAAGCGTCTCCCTCAATCAGAGATATACGCATTTTTTGTTCATCAGATTCATTTCTGTGAGATAATGCATCAGCAAGCAATGCAGCCATAATGGGATGGCGCTCCAACATAATAACCTCAGCACCAAAAGATGCTAAAATAGCCGCATCTTTTCCCCAACCGGCGGTGGTATCTAAAATTTTAATGTCTTTAGTCGGCTTACAAGCCCGCACCAATCCCTGTTTCTTACCCTCCCCTCTTCTTTTACTCCAAGTGATTGCAGCAAAATCTGCAGACAATGGAGAAAATTCAGGAGTTTTTAAAACGAGTTTCTCAGAAGAAACAAAAAGACAAGTATCGGCATCCTTTTCCAGCCGCAAATTCAACTTCTCAGCCAGTATTTGTGCTTTGTCTTTTAGCTCATCGCTTTCATAACCAACAGTTTTTATTGTTCTCATTGTGATATTAGTAATTGATCAACATACTGTGATAAGGAATGATAAACAGGCACATCAGGATATTCTTTCAGCTCAGACCTATTCGTCATATTTGAAAGTACAATAACGGGTTGTGCACCAGCTGCCAGCGCAGCTTGTATATCGGAAACCCTGTCACCTACAAAAGATACACCTTCCAAAGAACAATGTAATTTTTTGGCCAAAGCCTTTAACATTCCAGGCTGAGGTTTACGGCAAAAGCACCCCTCTTCAGGAAGATGAATACAATACTCAATGGCTTCAATCTGACCACCTGCTTCTTCAACCACTTGCAGCATCTTATGATGAATCGCTAACAAATCATCTTCAGTATAGAGCCCTCTTGAAACACCCGATTGATTCGTTGCAACACCAATTTTATAACCCGCTGAACTTAAGCGCGCTATAGCAGCAATACTATTAGGTATAATAATAAATTCATCCACACTCTTAATATAATTCAGCGAATCTGAATTAATTACGCCATCTCTGTCTAACAATATAATTCGAGCCATAAAAATCTATAACAAAGAAATGTCGGCAACACCCTGCAGCAGCTCTTGTAAACGCTGCAAAAGAGCAAGCCTGTTCCGTTTCAATAATTCGTCTTCCACCATAACCATTACATGATCAAAAAAAGCATCAACGGGTTCTTTAAGACCTGCTAAAAGTTTAAGTAATTCTGTATAATCTGCAGCGATATATAAAGCTTCTACCTTTTTAGTAATTTTATTGAGATGTTCATATAAGGCTTTTTCAGCACCCTCTTCTATAAGTTTCTCATTAACATTTGTTAGCTTATCTGAATCAGTCGCTTGAGCTAATATATTACCTACCCGCTTGCACGCAGCAGATAATGATGCCGCTTCCGGCATGGTAATAAATGACTGTAAGGCCAGTATGCGTTTATCCAAATCATATAACCAATCATCCTGGCGTGCGCGAACCGCATGAACCAAGTCAGCATTTACATTCTGATTTTGATAATAAGACTGAAGTCGCTCAAGAATAAATGTTTTTAATTCAGCAACTAAATTCTTGTCTTGAGGCAGTACATTACCATAATTCGTTATAGCTTCTTTAATTAAGGTGGACAAATTAAGCGGTACCGGTATTGAAATTAATAAACGAACTACTGCCAGTGCATGGCGTCGTAATTTAAAAGGATCCTTCACCCCCGTAGGTTTTTGGCCTATCGCAAAAATACCTACTAAAGTATCAACACGATCTGCGAGAGAAAGCGCCTTACCCAGATCGCTCGAAGGCAAACCATCACCTGCAAATCGAGGCATATATTGCTCAGTCAAAGCTTTGGCAACAACAGAGCCCTCTCCATCATTAAGCGCATAATAATAACCCATAATCCCCTGTAGCTCGGGAAATTCACCAACCATTCCTGTCATTAAATCACATTTGCTTAATAAAGCTGCTTTCTCGGCCAGATTAAGTGATAAATTAAGGCATTGACTTAAATGACTCATCATCGCCCTGATTCGTTGTACCTTATCATACATACTGCCAAGCTTTACCTGAAAAATGACTTGTTCGGTAGAAGGTATATGCGCACTTAAAGGCTGTTTTTTATCTTGTTTAAAGAAAAAGGCGGCATCACTCAATCTCGCCCTCATCACCTTCTCATTTCCTAATACCACTTGCTCTGGGTTAGAACTTGTTATATTAGATACTGTAATAAAATGAGGTAACAATTCACCATCACTGTTTTTTAAAGCGAAACATTTTTGATGGGATTGCATGGAAGCAATCAGAGCCTCCGCCGGAACCTCTAAAAATTCTTGTTCAAAATTTGCAATTAAAGCCTGTGGCCACTCCACAATAGAAGTTACCTCATCAATTAACTCCTCGGGCATAATCGCTGAGGCATCATGGAAAGATGCCAATTGCTGCACCTGTTTAATAATCGTTTGTCGCCTGACATCAAAATCCGCAATAACATAAGCATCCCTCATTTGAGCTTCATAACTATCTGCTGAATTTATGCTGATTTCTTGTGGGTGATGGAACCGATGTCCTCTGCTGTATCGACCTGTTGTAACACCAAAAATGTTGTGTACCAGTATCTCATTTCCATAAAGCATTACTGCCCAATGCACTGGTCTGGCAAATTCATCATCACCCTCACCCCATCGCATGGGTTTCGTTATAGGCAAAGACGCTAAAGATTGACTTACTAATGCGGGTAATAACTCTTTTGTTTTAGTACCCTCACTCTGTGTTTCAAAAACAATCCATTCCCCTTTATCGGTTTGAATTTTAACCAGTGCGTCTACTTCCACACCACAAGACTTTGCAAACCCTAACAATGCAGGTGTTGGTTTGCCTTCATTATCATAAGCTGCAATCACAGCAGGGCCTCGTCGTGTAATTTTCTGACTTTTCTGTTCAGTCTGCAAATCATAAATAACAATAGCCAAACGTCTCGGTGTCGCATATCGTCTTACTTTGCCATAACTTAATTGAGCTTTGTCTAAAGCCGCTAATAGCTGAATAGCAAACTCATTTGCCAAAGGCAAAACAGCGCCTGAAGGGAGCTCTTCACACCCTAATTCAAAAATAAAATCATTGACCATGACACAACACCTTTTGCATAGGGAAACCTAACGATTCACGCGCTTGATAATAAGCTTGAGCGACTGCTCTGGATAGATGCCTTACACGCAAAATATATCTCTGTCTTTCAGTCACTGAAATGGCCTTACGTGCATCCAGCAAATTAAATGAATGAGAAGCTTTTATCACCATTTCGTAAGCTGGGAGAGGTAATTGCAAAGCAATCAGTTTTTGCGCTTCACCTTCATAATAATCAAACTGCCTAAATAATTCCTCAACATTAGCCTGTTCAAAGTTGTATGCTGACATCTCTACTTCATTTTGATGGAAGACATCACCATAGGTCACAATGCCATTAGCCGTTTTACACCAAGGCAAATCAAATAAATTATCTACCCCTAAAACAAACATTGAGATGCGTTCTAAACCATAAGTTAATTCACCCGTTATTGGTTTGCATACAAGCCCGCCGACTTGTTGAAAATAAGTGAATTGAGAAACTTCCATACCATTTTGCCATACTTCCCAGCCCAAACCCCAAGCTCCTAAAGTTGGTGATTCCCAATTGTCCTCAACAAAACGAATGTCATCAAGTAAAGGATCTACTCCAAGCGCTCGCAATGAATCTAAATACTTATCTTGTATATCAATTGGTGATGGTTTTAATACAACCTGAAATTGGTAATAATGTTGAACACGATTTGGATTCTCTCCGTAACGACCATCAGTTGGCCTTCTGGATGGTTGAACATAAGCAGCTGACCAGGGCTCTGGTCCAATAGCTCTCAAAAAGGTTGCCGGATGAAACGTGCCAGCACCAACTTCCAGATCCAAAGGCTGCAAAATAACACAACCAAGTTCAGCCCAATATTGCTGCAAGGTTAATATAATTTCCTGAAAAGTAGTAGGTTTATTCATGAAAGTCTCAAAAAACAAATTTGACCTTTTATAAGGTAAGTTAGTACTAATCCCTCTTTATATCAGGATCTCAACATTCAATTAGAGAATTAATTATTCAGTCCAATAAAACACATTGATTATTAATATTGGGCTTAGCACTAACCTATACCGTAATATTGTCCCAGCTGAGAACAACTGGGATAAATGAGCCTAAGTATTCAAAGGATACTTAATTACCTGCGGATTTCTTGATCAACTCACGCAATGATTGTTCGCTTGTAGCACCAGGTACAAAAGAAGATTCACTGCCTTTTTTATACTGACCATCTGGTGTGGAGCCAATTATAAATGCAGGTGTGCCCATTAAATGTAATTTTTCAGCCAATTGACGATTAGCATCCAATATGTCAGTCACTTCTTTACTGTCCATATCTTTTTTGAGCTTTTGCATATCCAGACCTAAGGATTTGGCAGCATCCATGACAACTTTTTCATCCAAACGTTTGTCCGTTTTAATCAAGGCATTATGCATGGCTTGATATTTACCTTGCATACCTGCAGCAAGAGCAACTCTGGAAGCCAATTCAGAGCTCTTACCAAAGATTGGAAATTCTTTGTATATAACTCGTAATCCACTGTCTTTTTTAACCAGGTTTTCGATAGTGGGCGCCATTTTTTTACAATGAATGCATTGATAATCAAAGAATTCAACCAGTGTCACATTGCCTTTAGGATTACCAATTGTAGTTAATTTGCCTTGAAAAAGTTGTTCAGCATTTTCCTGGATTGCAGATTGAGCTTGTTGCTGCATGTTTTGTTGTTGTTTTTGTTGTAAAGCTTGTGAAGCCTCCAATAATACTTCTGGATTATTAACCAAATAATCATGAATCACTTTTTCAATTTCTTTTTTTTGGGCATCTGACAAAGAGGCGTTGCTTGTATCCGCTGCCATAATTACGGGTGATACTAATGCGGTAGCTAATGCTCCAGCTGTTAATAAATTTGTAAATTTCACACAATTCCCCTTGTTAATAGTTAATTAATGACACCAATTACATTAGACCTTTTGCATAATTGTTGCCTGTTGTTTTATTGATGCGGCGCACATTTGCTACTGGTAAACTCTGCTCCTCAAAATGTATGCACCGTGCATTAAAATAAAATACACCAGTTATGCAAGAGGTCTATTCCGCAGATAACTTTATCAGGAGTTAAATCTGCTCAAAACTCTGTAAAGTATAACAAATTTTCGTTGCCAAACGCACCCTAGCATCCACGGAAAAAAAATTCAATACAACCATGTCTGAAAAAGCGTAGCATAGAAGGAATATGTGAGCATTTTCAGAATTATTTCCGTTCATGATACGCCAAATATGGCTTTTCGGTGAACTGAGCTGAATAGTTACGACTTAAGTCCAGTCTTATAAACATTCAGTTAGATTAGCATAGGCTAAAACCAGCCATTTCACACCTTGTTCATCGAATTTTACTTGGACTCGAGTATGTGCCCCACTACCTTCAATTGCCAGAACGACTCCTTGACCAAATTTAGCATGCTGTACATTTCGTCCAATAGCAATCCCTGCTATCTCTTCGGTTAAAGGTAATTTATTTTTAGTAGTACCAGGTGAATGAAATCGTGTTTTAACTCGTACTTCTTCAAGAAATTGTTGAGGAATTTCTCGTAAAAATCTCGAAGATCTATGATACTCCTCACGGCCATATTGCCTTCTGACTTCAGCATAAGATAAAACCAATTTACGCATGGCTCGTGTCATTCCAACATAGCATAGTCGCCGCTCTTCTTCTAAGCGACCAGGCTCTTCAATAGATTGTCTTCCGGGAAATATTCCTTCTTCCATACCTACCAAAAACACAATGGGAAACTCAAGCCCCTTAGCGGCATGCAAAGTCATTAAATGGACGGATCGCTCATGTTCATCGGCTTGTAATTCCCCTGATTCTAATGAAGCATGAGCAAGAAATGAATTCACTAAAGGTAGTTCATCTTCCTCCTCGTACTCATAACGAAATTGTTTCGCTGCATTGATTAATTCTTGCAAGTTATCCAAGCGTGACTCTGATTTATCTCCTTTAATTTTGCTAAAATGAGCATATAAACCACTATGCTGGATTACATCCGAAATCTGATCATCCAATTCCTTATTAGCGGTCATAACCTGTAACTTTCCGATCAAATCAATAAATTTCGATAATGCTGAACCTGCTCTTTGCGCTAATACTTCCGATTGAAGTATGGCTTTGGATGCGTTCCACAATGAACATTGCTCTGCTCTGGCGTAATGGCGTACCTCGTCCAAAGTTTTTTCACCTAGGCCTCGAGTAGGAAAATTAACCACTCTTTCAAAAGCCGTGTCATCATTTGGATTAACTAACAATCGCAAGTAGGCCAAAGTATCTTTGATCTCTGCCCTATCAAAGAAACGAACTCCCCCATATATTCTATATGCGATGCCTGCTCGTAACAGAGATTCCTCCAAAACACGGGATTGGGCATTTGAACGATATAAAATTGCAATCTCATCAGCACTGGCACCTTGATTCAACTCCATGCCAATTCGTTCAGTAATAAAGCGCGCTTCATCTAATTCATTGAATGCGCTGTATACAAGAATTTTTTCTCCTGAACCGCCTGCAGTCCATAGTTCTTTACCCATACGAGCACTATTGTTGATAATTAAGGCATTCGCTGCATTCAATATCGTCGCTGTTGATCTATAATTTTGTTCAAGCCTTATGATATGGGTATCTTTAAAATCATTAACAAATTGCTGGATGTTTTCCACTTTAGCCCCACGCCAGCCATAAATTGATTGATCATCATCTCCTACTGCCAAAACAGCAGTATGCTCTCCAGCAAGCAAACGAATCCATGCGTATTGAATCGTGTTAGTATCTTGAAACTCATCAACTAAAATAGCCTGGAAGCGTTCGCGATAATGAGAAAGAATCTCTTCATTATCTCGGAGCAACTCATGAGTTCGTAATAATAACTCAGCGAAGTCTATTACTCCTGATGTTTGGCAAACCTCTTCATATGTTTTATAAATTGAAACCAAAGTTTTCGTTGGACCATAGTGTAGAGTATTAATATGTTGGGGACGTAAACCTTCGTCCTTTTTGCCATTAATAAATGCTTGAGCTTGTTTGACTTGCCATTGTTCTGGATCAAGATTAAGCGAAAGAATAACGCGCTTAATAACACGTGCCTGGTCTTCTGAATCCAGGATATGAAACTGCTCTGGAAGATTAGCTTCTTTATAATGACGGCGTAATAATCGATGACACAATCCGTGAAAAGTACCAACCCATAAACCAAAGATAGGTGTTGAAAGCATGTTGCTCAGCCTTGTCCTCATTTCACCGGCTGCTTTATTTGTAAAGGTAACTGCCAGTATGGAATGAGGAGAAAGATGTTGTTCTTCAATTAACCAGGCAATACGGCTCACTAGTACTCGCGTTTTCCCGCTGCCTGCACCAGCTAAAACCAGCATGTTACCTAATGGAGAAGTTACAGCCTTATGTTGCCTTTCGTTTAATCCCTTGAGAAGCGCTGCCACGGTCATAGAATATTTCCAACAGAAAAAGTGTAAGTATTATCTTCAATTTAACCTGTAATGCAAAGATATAATCAATTCCGTAAAAAATATAAAAATTCTTCGATAATATATTGATAAAACCTGCACAAGTATTGCTTTCGAACTAATCGAAGCGCAAAATACAGTTATTTTTTAAACCATCTTAAAATTATTATAATACAATGACATTATGATAAAGGACTAAAATGCATACCCTCTACCCTGCAATTAAACCTTACACACAACATGAATTAAAGGTTAGTAAACTGCATACGCTTTATTTGGAAGAAACTGGAAATCCTGAAGGCATACCGGTTATTGTACTGCATCATGGTCCAGGAGCTGAGGCAGATCCACATCTAAGACGTTTCTTTGATCCGCAACGATATCGAATGATTCTATTTGATCAACGCGGTTGTGGTCGCTCCACTCCACATTTGGAAATCAATGAAAACAAAACACAGCATTTAATCGAAGACATCGATGTTATTAGAGATTATCTAGGATTGAGAGAATTTGTATTATCTGGTGGTGGATGGGGTTCCCTATTAGCATTACTCTATGCACAAAAATTTCCTCAACAAATTAAGGCACTACTTCTTCACCAAATATTTTTAGGCCGACAGAAGGACATTGATTGGTTCTATAAGCATGGGGCTAGTCTCGTTTATCCTGATTATTGGGAAGAATTCATCAACTCTATTCCTGAAAACAAGCTTGCTAATATTCCAAAATACTATGCGGAATGTCTGCAAGGTGCTAATGAATTAGCTCGAATGGCTGCTGCAAAAAACTGGGCACTTTGGCAAGCCAGATGCAGTAGTTTACAACCTCATTTATATGTTATTGATCAATATAGTGACCCTCATTTTGCCCTGGCATTAGCTACACTCGAGTCCTATTACATTATTAATCATTACTTTATTGAAGAAAACCAGGTCATGGACAATGTCCATAAAATAAGGCACATTCCTACCTACATTGTCCATGGTCGATTTGACTTGGTTAGTCCTTTATCCAGTGCGTGGGAACTACACCAGGCCATCCCTGCCTCTAACCTCAGAATTGTTAGAGACGCTGGACATTCGGATAGAGAGTCAGGGATTGTCGATGCACTCATTTATGCCAGTAAGGAAATCTCGAAACAAGGTCTTGATGCATGTTAACAGTGATACAAAGAGTTAAAGAAGCTCGCGTTGATATTAATGACCAAACAGTTGGCCAAATAAATCATGGTCTACTCATACTCTGTGGTTTTGAGCCCAATGATTCCCTTGAAAATATCAATCGCATGCTGGATAAATGCATCAATTATCGTATATTTGAAGACCAGAACGGAAAAATGAACCTCAGTTTAAAGGATGTCAACGGGGGATTGCTATTAGTACCACAATTCACGCTGATGGCGGATACACAAAAGGGACTCCGCCCAAGTTTTTCAAACGCAGCACCCTCAGAATTTGGGCGGCAACTTTTTGATAATTTATTAACACTTGCCCAACAGCGCTACCCAAACACTCAAAACGGATGTTTTGGTGCTAATATGCAAGTATATTTATGTAATGATGGCCCAGTAACCTTTTTGTTACAATTTTAATTACCTGCATTAAGTCTTTTACATAATCCATATATTTTGTTTTAGAACAGGATATATGTATTTCGACAAGCTGCATGGACATAGTTGAACAGCACAAATGCTTACAACCTTGCCAGAAAGCAGGCTATTCAATAGATTTCTTCAGAAAATCGCTGTGTTGAATGAAGGCCAGGAGAAGAGAAGCGTAGAACTGGAGTGTAATCATCAGTACATGGGACTTGAGTTCTGCACCAACCAAGCAAGCCACCCACTATAGTTACTGAAGAAGTCTATTGTCAATATCAAAGCTCTTGTTTGCAAGAACTAAAAACTGGTGTAACATCGTTTTAAGTATCTAATAAATAGAATAATTATGCGCCTAATCTTAATGTTGTCTGGTCTTATTGGGTCCTTTATTTTAACAAGCTGTGCACATAAAGGAACAAATCCAGTAGATCCTTTTGAACCCTTTAATCGTAAAGTACACAACTTCAATATGGCATTTGATGCTACCGTATTAAAACCTCCAGCCAAATTGTATAAGGCTGTAGTACCTGGATTTGTAAGGAAAGGAGTAAATAATGCCTTCAATAATCTGGATATGTTCCCCACTATTGCTAGTGATATCCTACAAGCAGAAGGAAAATGGGTAATTAAGGACAGTTGGAGACTCTTCATCAACTCAACTATCGGTGTGGCTGGACTGTTTGACGTAGCGGAAAAATTTGGTTTGCCACCTCATTATAATGATCTGGGTCTAACACTTGCCAAATGGGGAGATAAAAAATCACCTTATCTTGTAATACCATTTTTAGGTCCTAGCACTCTCCGGGATGGGGCTGGATGGCTATTCCAGTTTGCTCTCTGGAGTCCTTATGTTTACATTGATGATGCTGGTCTGGTTTATGGTTTAATTGGATTGCGTTATATTGACTTAAGAACACAGTTATTTAGCTCAGAGCCCTTGCTGAATGAAGCTTTGGATAAATACACCTTCATCAGAGACGCCTACTTGCAGCATAGAAATTACCTTATTGCTGGTACTGAACAAGATACCGGAACACTCTTTGTAGAGGATGCCGGAGCAAATAAAACAACAATGCAACAAACAAAAGTACCCAATAGCCAGTTAGGCTCTGACTATGTTGAGGAATAAAGCAGCGGGCTTTATCTAATAAAATAACCACAAGTTTTGTGTATCCCGAGGACAACCCTCGGGACAAGTCCTGTGGAATTATCGTAATCGTTCACGCCCCTGTTAAAATATAGTTTTTTTAAAGTTAGCGTTAACTGATTTATTCGGTTAATTATGCCATTTGATATTATCCTGTTGATACTGGATGTGGAGGTCATTACACATCCGCTTCCTTACGGTCCCGGCTCGGTTTTGCGTCATTATAATCCGAGCCGCGACCGTAAGGAAGCGGATATAGTTGGCACGTAGAATAACCAGTTATGCTGCACACCATATGTTTGGTATCTGATGCAGAAAATGCTGCGGAAACTAAAGTAAACACAACTGTTCAAGACATTTCAAATAATCACCGGCTATATTTAACCCCGTTTCAGCAGCAATTTCTTGAATACAAGTTGGGCTGGTCACGTTAATCTCTGTTAAATAATCACCAATGACATCGATACCCACAAAATACAGCCCTCTTTCTCTTAACTCTGGGCCTATTTGTTCACAAATCCATCTATCTCTTGCGGTAATAGGAACTACTTCACCTTTTGCGCCCGCAGCCAAGTTTCCTCGAAGATCTCCTTTTGCTGGAATGCGAGCCAAGGCAAAAGGCACAGGTTCTCCATTGATTAAAAGAATTCGCTTATCTCCTGATGTCGTTATCTCAGGAATATAACGTTGAGCCATAATGCACTTTGTCTGTCCCTTGGTTAATACCTCCAAAATAACTGCTAAATTTTTACCCTCTTTATCAACATAAAAAACGGAACTGCCCCCCATTCCTTCAAGAGGTTTAAAAATAACTTGTTGATGAGCCCGCCAAAATTCTTTTAATTTCTGAAAATCTTTTGATACAAGAGTCGGTGGACAACATTGAGGGAAATTTAATGTAAAGAATTTCTCATTAGCATCACGTAAACTTTGCGGCTTATTCGCTACTAATACACCATCCTGTTCAGCTAGATCCAAAGCATAGGTTGCATAAATATACTCCATGTCAAAGGGTGGATCTTTACGCATCAGAATAATATCGAAATCACTTAATGATTTATTACCTAAATCCTTGGCCTTAGCCCAATCCACGCTATGCTCATCCCCAATCCTAATATCATGAACATGTGCATAAGCATGTCCGTCACTGCAATACAATTCATTTGGAGTAAAGTAGGCACATGACCAACCCAAGTTCTGCGCACTTTTAATCATGGCGACAGTAGAGTCTTTATAGGGTTTTATTAGATGTAATGGATCCATGAGAACTGCTAGTTTCATCATTCGCCTCCGATTGCTGCAATTTCACGCGCCGCTGCCAAGGCAGCTAATCGAGCAATCACCCCATATACGTAGAAACGATTGGTATAATCTACTACTTCCAAATCATCACAAGGCATATTACAAGCTTGTGCAAAAGCCAAAGGCTCAAAATGCATTCCCGGAGCATTGAGATTTTCATCAATGCCTTTGCTCTTGTGAACGCGATAAAACCCACCCACTACAAATTGACCTATCATATATACTACCGGTTCTGCCACTGAACCATCAGGCATGGTTTCGAACGTGTAAACTCCTTCCTGAATAATTACCCTGTCTACTTTTCTGCTTCCTTTACTGGTGGACATTCTGGTCCGTTGTTTTCTATTCAATTGCCTAATTTCATTTCCATCATGCACCATCATAACACTCATGCCATAAGTGCCATTGTCCGCTTTCACTACAACGAAGGGTCTGTCTTCTATTCCATAAGTAGCGTATTTATCATGTATTAATGATAATATTTTATCCACTTCCTGAGCCAGGTGTTCAACTCCTTCCTGAGCCATAAAATCCACACCTTCTATAGCACTAAAGTAAGGATTAATAAACCATGAGTCGATACTCACCAAATCAGAAAATTCATTGGCTACTTCTTCAAAAAATTGAAAATGACTCGACTTCAAACGAGAAGCCCAACCTAATTTGGCTGTAGGCCTAATGCGTTGTTGTATACCCTCTAATATTTCGGGAACACCAGAAGACAGATCATTATTTAAAAGCAAAAAGCAAGGATTGAAATCATCCAGCCCTATCTTGTCACCCTGCCTTTGTAAGGGTTCGATTAATAAAGTTTCACCGTGTTCCAGGTGTATTTCCTTTGGCTCTGTCAACTCTGGATCTAAACTGCCTATTCGTACTATAAAGCCTGCTTTAATAAAAATGTTTTTTAATACATTTAGGCTCTGCAGGTAATATTTATTTCGCGTATGACTTTCTGGAAGAATCAAAATTTTAGTGCAATCTGGTATATATTCTGTCAACGCTGATTGGGCTGCTTGTATGCACAAAGGGAGAAATTCTGGATTCAAGTTGTTAAAACCGGCTGGGAATAAATTGGTATCAACAGGAGCCAGTTTAAATCCCGCATGTCGTAAATCTACAGACGAAGTTAAAGGAGCTGGTGTTTCCTGCCATTTTTTCCTAAACCAGAATTCTATTTCGGCCAGCTTATTTAAAATTATTTTCTCCACATGATGCAAAGGACCAGAATGAGCGGTAGTCAAATGTGGAACGGGGATTTCATTCGTGTTCATCCATACTCCCTAAATTTTAAAATCAATCGATGTTACCTATGTTATTCATAAAATGAAAGTATTTATATGTTCTTAACAATTATTGCTGACATCATTTATGTATAAGGCCATTACCATTTTATCCATCTTTACTATTGAGGTGATGGATCAGAATTACTGGGTATATTGGAACTAATTTAAACCAATATAAAATTTAAAGTCTAAATTTCTATGTCGTTATTTTCCACTTAAAATGGCATAATGAGTGAAAAATCATTGTTCTAAATATCTTTTATGCTTTACCGAAAAACCATCAAAGCAACCGTTCTGCTTATTCTTTTAGGATTCATCTGGGGATCAGGATATACTTTAGCAAAATTTGCAATGACTAATGGTGTTACCCCTTTGGGCTATGCCTTTTGGCAATCATTAGGTCCTGCTGTGTTATTAACTATTGTCAGTTTCCTCACAAAACAAACCAATTCATTACACCCTGTTTATTGGCCATATTTTTTTATTTGCGGGTTAATAGGTATCGCCATTCCCAATACCAATATGTATTTTATTGCCAGCCATATCCCTGCCGGATTGCTAGCGGTGTTGGTTAACACTGTCCCGTTATTAGTCTATCCTTTAGCCCTTCTGTCCGGCCAAGAAAAAATTGATGGATGGCGCTTTCTGGCTTTGTTACTCGGTATGGGAGGGATACTCGCAATTATTGGAATAAACACTACAGGAATTTATTCTAGTTGGACTTTATTGGCTATGCTCAGCCCTCTTGGCTTTGCTGTTTGCTCAATTTATATAGGAGCCAAACAACCTAAGGAAATCAACGCACTCCAGGCAGCTTGTGGCATGTTATTAGCAGCATCACTGCTGTTAATACCACTTGTTCTCAATCAGAATGCATTTTATTCTCTCTCAGCACCGTTTACACTTGTAAAACAAATTGTCATCCTGGAGATTATTTTGTCCAGTTTAGGATATTTTCTTTTCTTTATTCTTATCCGAATGGCAGGACCTGTTTTTTATAGTTTAACCGGTGGTGTTGTCGCATTAACTGGCTTATTCTGGGGATACCTGGTTTTTGATGAAACTCCATCCTCCATACAGAGCCTGGCAATTGCTTTAGTGGTTTCTGCTATTTTTCTGTTATCATGGAGACAGTCAAGACAAACTCAAGGAGCCTGATTCATGCTCAATGAATTAGCAAAACAATTCAGTACACAAATTCAAACATTTTTTTATTTAATTATGTTAATTAATGGTCTTTTGCATTTTATCTTTGCCGGAGCGGTGGCCCGGGACGCAGGAAGTCTCTACAGATTAGGTCAAAAACCAGTTTTAGTTTCTGCTCCTACCTGGGCATTTGCAACTTTAATTGGTGGAGTAATTACTGCGACCATTTACTGGTTACTTCACCACTCTACCTTAACCAGACCAGCCATGAGAGAAACTCGTTATGACAAAGCATAATATCAAAACCATAGACGTTCATGAATTAAAACGTCAAATGGATGATCAAAAAAATTTGAATTTGATTGACGTACGTGAACTGGATGAATGGGAAACTATGCACATACATGGAGCCCTCCTTATTCCTAAGGATCGCATTCTATTAGAAATTCAAACCAGGATACCGAACAAAGACGAACCAATCTATTTACATTGCCGAAGTGGAGTAAGATCATTATATGCTGCACAGTGTTTAATAGGCTTAGGATACTCCGAAGTTTATTCCGTGGACGGTGGAATCATGGCTTGGGCAATGAGTGGCTATCCAGTAGAGCAAGAGTCCTATACCCCTTCGTAAATGAAGAGGTATAAGATGTCAGTGAAGCAATTAGTGTAACCCATTGGATATATTCTGTCCGTTATCTGGTGCTTTTGAATCTTTGCTTGGTGTACCACTAAACATACCCCCCAAGAGACTTTTGGAGTGTTTCGGCTTTTGTTGCAACGCATGCAGTTCTTCAGCAGCAACAATAATTTCATCTCTTAATCGATATACTCTTCCAGCTAATTCACGAATATCCTGAACAACCGAATATTTCTTAAGTGAGGCAGACGAGTGGTTCTTAAATGAGAAAGGCTGCTGCTCCAAATAACCTTTCCTTGGATCGCCTTTATTATAAACGTGAGAACGCAAGAATTTCTCTAAAGTGGAATACATATCCGCGAGATCTTCCCGATTAGGATTATTATCTTTTGTTAACTCAAGTGATATAGTAAGTGACTTATAGAAATCACTGTTTTCAGGCGAAGTGTATTTGTAAGTTGCTGCAATCTGGTCCCGGATATAGTAGGCTATCGCATTTAATACACGGGCTTTTTCCTCAGTTGGCTTGGATGAATTATCCAGTAGTGAGATGGTTGTTAACAGGGTTAGTACCTGAGGTTGTCTCTCTTCGGAAACCTCTTTCACCGATTCTTCTAATTTATCCTCGATGATTTTGGCTTTTTCGTTATGAGACTTGATTAACGTGATAATACTTTCCTTGATACTCCCTTTTAATTTTTCATATGCGACCAAATCAAACGACATCATTTTCTCCTTAAACTCCATGAACAGGACTAGTGAAATACTTTCACCGAAGCTCAGTTTAAACTAATTATTTCTTTTCGTCATGCTTTTTCTTTTTACTATTTAATTAATTTTCAATCTATTGATTTTAATAAAAAATTTAATGATTTTGGCGCTATTGACCACCTTAATAATACTTCTTTTCGGTATAGATTTGTGCCCTTTAAGACATAGTAAAAAAACTAAGGCAAGAAAATGCCTTTTATTTTGCGAAATGAATGTTATCTCATAAAGCTTGTCCTCAGCGAAAGCGGGGATGTGTAGCATTGATATGGGACCCACTCCAAAATAGTCTGGTTCGATATCAAAAAAATAGCATCATTTTTTGATATCGAACTCCATTAGAATAAGGGACTCCATTATACATCTGAACTCCCAACGCAAGAGTTATAATCTGGACATGCTGACAATTCATCCCTCTGATTTAATTAAACACATTTATTTATTGTTTTTATAAAATATTTGATTTAATTTACGCATCAACTTGCCTTATTAAAGTGGTTTCTAAAATGAGAAAAATAGCTGGCGGAATTCTTCTATTCTTATCTACCCTAATTTGCTATGCCGATCCCTCTCAACCAAAGCTAATTCTACAAATAGTTGTCGATCAATTGCGTGGCGATTTAATTTATCGCTACCACAAGCAATTTGGACCTTCTGGTTTTAACTATTTACTGGCACATGGCCTGGATTACCATAATGCCCATCACCCACATGCCAACACAACAACCTGTGCGGGGCACAGCACCATTGCGACAGGAAGCTACCCCTCTTTGCACGGTATCGTTGATAATGACTGGTATGATAGAAAAACAAGACAACTAAAGTACTGCATGGAAGATCAGCAGGCCAGAATTTTACCAACCTTGCACACCCATAACGAAATGTCAGGTCGCTCACCGCGGAATCTTAAACCATCCACATTAAGCGATGAGATTATTTTAGCAAAAAAAGGGAAGGCTTTTGCCGTATCATTAAAGGACAGAGCGGCAATCACTCTGGCTGGGCATGCAGGAAAAGCGTTTTGGTTTGATAAAACTAATGGGGGGTTTATTACAAGCAATTATTATTATTCCAGTTATCCTTTATGGGTAGACAACTGGAATAAAAATTATCACCCCAAAGCATATGACTGGAACCTTGCTCAAGATAAATCATTCTATCAGAATGCTGATACGCCTCCATTTCGCCATAATTATGGCAGCTTTGGCCAAACTTTTCCCCATCATGTAACAAATCCCCCATCTGAAGAATATTTCAAATCGCTTTCCAGAACACCTAAAGCAGACGAACTTACTGCAGATTTTGCTGAACAGCTGTTAGTCAATGAAAAATTAGGTCAAACAGCTGGTCAAACGGATTACCTGGCAATTAGCTTTTCCGCAGTAGACGCTATTGGTCATCAATTTGGACCTAACAGCCTGGAGGCTGAAGATAATTTAATAGCTCTGGATAACACATTGAGTCTACTCTTTAAAATTATTGATAAGGAAGTTGGGCTTAACAATACTTTAATTATACTCACAGCCGACCATGGCGTCAGTGACGGCCCATCTTATCTTAAATCTCATAAAATACCGGAAATTAAACCAATCAATATTGAAGCTACTGGAGAGTTTATCAAACAGTTATTATTCAAGCGTTTCAATCTTCCTTCACAAACCTTAATGTCAATAACCCCTCCTTTTGTATACCTTGACCATCAAATTATAAAGGAAAAAAATTTGAGTATTGCCGAGATCAGTCTTTACATTGCAGAAGAGATTAGCCTTCTTCCAGGAATATTTAAAGCCTATCCATTACCAATACGTGATATTGAAAAAGATTGGCTCAGTGCAAAAGTAGATCGCATGTCCTATACCTATCGTGCAGGTGATATATATATTGTACAACCTCCATACCAAAGTCATGGCGCAAAAAGCGAAGATCGAGTCGCTCATGGTAGTCCATGGCAATACGATACCTATGTACCTCTATTATTTGTCCATCCCAGCTTAAAGCCCAAGCGCATATTTCGGCAGGTATTTACAACAGATATTGCCCCAACATTATCATCGTTGTTACTGATTAAACCACCCGCGGCAGCTGTTGGACAACCCTTATTTGAAGTGTTACATATCTTTCATAAGGATGTGACCTTGGATTAAGATGTCAAAAGAACAGGTCTTTTCCACACAGGTAGAATCCATTTCTAATCGGACTAAAGGACTATTAGAGAAATGATTCCCCTCCTGCATAGGGACAACAAGGTCTCCTTTGGAAATTAATTGTTCTTACATCAATTCAAGGCTATAACCTTTCATAAGACCGGAGAGAATGATTGAATTTTAACTAAAAAAACTTTACTATTCGTACAAAATTTTTAATGAACACATCATGACAAAGCAAGCGATTATTATAGGGATCTCCGGTCCCTCAGCATCCGGAAAAAGCTTATTAGCAAATACTATAGTGAATGAATTAGGCTCCGAACAAGTTGTCGTTATCTCTGAGGATGCCTATTATAAAGACAACGGGCACTTACCTTTTCCCGAAAGAGAAAAAATAAATTACGATCATCCTGACTCTTTCGACCATGCTCTACTCTATGATCATCTTCGCCAATTAAGAGTTGGTAATGCGGTTCACATTCCAATTTATTCTCACTCCAAACATCTACGCTTACCCGAAACAAGAACAGTAGGTCAGCATGCCATTATTGTACTGGAAGGGATTCTGCTTTTCAGCGATAAAGCTCTGCGTGAAATTATGGATATTCGTATATTCATGTCGACTCCTCTTGATGTATGTCTGACTCGGCGTCTAAAAAGAGATGTTGTAGAAAGACATAGATCTTTTGAATCAGTAATTCATCAATATGAAACTACAGTGCGCCCGATGTATTTACAATTTATAGAACCATCAAGCCGCTATGCTGATATAATAGTGCCGCGAGGTGGTGAAAACAGAATAGCTATAGAGATGATTCAAGCTAAAATGCGAGAATTATTAGCCTCACACACCAGAGGGAGTTGATATTTTATTACTACTTTAAAAGCAAGCAAAAAGAAAATGCAATTTTAGTCTAGGATCGAAGAAATACTCACTTCGCCCTACTAAATTAAAAATAATGGGAGGAGGTAATATTGTGGGATTTTTAACTGGAAAGAAAGCACTTATTGTTGGACTAGCAAGCAATAGATCTATTGCGTACGGTATTGCTAAAGCATTTCATACTCAAGGTGCTGAACTAGCTTTTACTTATCAAAATGAAAAATTACAATCACGTGTAGAAACAATGGCGGCAGAGTTCAATTCCACTCTAACCTTTCCGTGTGATGTCGCAAGTGACGAGGAAATAAAATCAGTATTTGATGATTTGCGCAATCACTGGGATAAATTAGATATCTTGGTTCATTCTGTAGCTTATGCTCCCGCAGATCAAATTAGTGGTGATTTTTTGGAATGTGCGAATAGAGAAGGATTTAAAATCGCTCATGATATTAGTGCTTACAGCTTAATAGGGCTATCTCAAGCAGCATTGCCTATGATGGTTGACACACAAGGCTCAATTTTAACGTTAAGCTATTATGGTGCAGAAAAAGCTGTGCCCAATTACAATGTCATGGGCGTAGCCAAAGCAAGCCTGGAAGCTTCTGTTCGATATCTTGCAGCAAGTCTAGGTTCAAGAGGACTACGAATCAACGCGATATCAGCGGGCCCTATTAAAACATTAGCAGCTGCAGGAATTAAAGATTTTCGTAAAATCCATGCTGCTTACGCTAATATTACACCTTTACAAAGAAATGTGACTGCAGATGAAGTTGGAAATACTGCGGCATTTTTATGTTCTGATCTTGCTTCTGGTATCACTGGTGAGGTAGTACACGTTGATGCAGGCTATCATGCTGTATCAACTATGAGTGAATTAGGGTAGTTTAATTCCAGCTTGGGGGAAATATCTCCTTCTGTTTCCCCAAGTATTTATTATAAATTATGTTGGCATAAAATAACCCTAAGCCGATACTCATTTATTGCTGACTAAAAAGTTTTTGACACAGAATTCTGGAATTTGAAGATCAGAATAAAAAATCCCATTCTGGAATGACTCTTTTGATTTCGTAGTGGCTTCATCCAAACCGTAGTGAGGTCACTTTTGATATTGCTGATGTCTTGCTATTAAACTGAGCGTCGCAATCCACCTGATAATAACCTATTGAATTATCATGATCATTATCATTTCCAGTCTGTTTATATACAGGTTGGCGTTGATTATATCCGATGAAGTTAATTACCTGACTATGCTGAGAATGATGAGTAATAGAACTAATTATCAACTATTTAAATAAAACCAGATCTTTACATTGGTAACTATTATATTTATTAATTATGGGTTTTGTTTGGATTATATTTGGGTTGGTAAAATACAGAAAATTCCATTGTTGAGTAAATATAGGTAAAGCTCAAAATATGACGTTAAAAGAACAATAAACTTTAAACTTCCTTCTTCGATTGATAGAGGCTAGCTTTAGGTGACTCAAAATGGTACTGAGGAGCATAATATATTTCAGTATAAATTTCGTTGTTATTATCCCCTAGCACCTTTCTGAAACAATCCTGATGGTGATTTAGTAAATTGGGAGTTAAAGCCATACTTACTGCCCACCTGTAACTTCTAATTCCTTGTTATCTTGGCGCGATTAAGCAAATTATTAATATACAAATCATAATCCATCATTCCATAGCTGGCTTCAATTTGTTGTATTAAACTGTCTCTTTGTTCCTGATCTAAAGAACTTAACTTTCCATCATTAATACGCTTTAGCTTAACAACAACATAGTCGCCATTATCCAAAATCACACCGTCGCGACTTTCTGGGCGTAATAAATTAAATGCCAAGTCATTAATTAAAGAATTGGATTTATCACTGTCTCTGGAAGCTTGTGCTATAGAGTGCCATTCAAGCTGATTATCATTGATTAACGCTTGCTGTTGTTTATCCTCTACCGGGTGTAGCAAACTGGTGCCAATTTCTTTTGCTTTTGCATCGGCATATTGTTTTGCAAGTATTTTTTCAATTTGATCTCGTACCTCAACCAAGGTTTGTTCTTTTGAAGGAATGTGTTTATTTACCCGTAGAACCATTACTGAGTCATTATCAAGCTGTATAGGTTCACTATTATTTCCTAACTCCAAAACATCATTACTAAATGCTGCATGGATAACCTGTTTATTTTTGGTAATAGATTGTTTGCCTCCATGGCGAGAAAAAGGCTCTGTATGCTGTATTTTCAGATTCAGAGAATCTGACACTGGGTCTAGTGAATCAGGAGTCTGGTAACTTAAATCTGTTAATTGCTCCAAAGCCTGGGCATATTTAGCCTGAGCCATATCACTTAATAATTGATCTTTAATAACAGATTCTACTTGTGACAAGGATTTTGTTGTAACCGGTTTATACGCAATTAATTTAAAAATTTCATAGCCGTATTTTGTTTTTGCTGGAATTGAAATTTGCCCTGGCTCTGTTAAATTAGATAACACTCTATCATATTCATTCTGACCTCCTGTGACCCAAGGAAGAATTCCTTTGTTTGATATTGATAACTTATCATCTGATTTAGAAACAACCAATTTATCAAACTGCTCAGGATGTTTTTGCAAATCGGAGTACACTTCATCGGCCTTTTGCTTAATTACATCCTCTTCCTCTTTAGTGGCATTTTCAGGAATAGCAAATAAAATGTGAGCAACCTGCCATTGGGCTGGTGTCAAATAATTGCTCTTATTTTCTTCATAATAATTTTTGATTTCTTCATCTGAAATTTTGATTTGCGATTTGATATCATGCATAGACAAAAGTACGTAATCTAACACTACTTGTTCAGGAGTCATGAATTTTTTGCGATTCTGCTTATAATAATCTTCAATATTCTTTTGAGACACTTTAGCTTGTTGCTCAAAACGTGCCGAAGGAACTGTCAAATACTCATAATCTCTGGTTTGCATATATAATCGAACAAACCGTTTTATTTCATCAGACAGGGCGAACGATGTTCCCATAAATGCAAAGCGTTGTTGATTCAGGAGCATCCCTTGTCTTACTTCATTTTGAAAGGTCTCAGGAGTAAATAATGCGCCACTCAAAGCTTGTTGATAACGTTGAGCTGAAAAATGTCCATCTTCTTGAAATTGAGGAATATTTACTATAGCTGCATTTGCTTGATTTAGACTAACTTCAAATCCAAACTTTCGGGCAGCTTGAATACTAACCTCATTTGTTATCATTTGATTAATTACTTGATTTTGCAGATTCTTTTCATCAACAGCAGTCATTTGTGGTAAATCTTGTTGAGCTCGTGTACGTCTGTAGTTAGTTTCAAATGCTTGCATAGTAATTGGTTTATCATTCACCACTACCTTTGCATTGGATATTTGTCGAGATTGAAAATAATAATCAACACCAAAAAGTGTAAAAGTAATAGCAATTAATATAATAACCAACCACGCTACAACACCCTGAATGTGTTCATTTAACTTCTGCAACATGTCCCGAGATCCATTTTTGATATTAACAAAGCCTGATGAAAGCGATTGTACCATAAGTTGATAAAAAAAACGCGCCTTGCAGCGCGTTTATCTGGCGGAGTGGACGGGGCTCGAACCCGCGACCCCCGGCGTGACAGGCCGGTATTCTGACCAACTGAACTACCACTCCATTTCTTGGTGGGTGCTGTAGGGATCGAACCTACGACCCTCGCCTTGTAAGGGCGATGCTCTCCCAGCTGAGCTAAGCACCCTGAAAACTTAAGCTTGTTGTACTGCTTCTTTCAGATTTTTACCTGCTTTAAACTTGGCTACCCGTGACGCTTTGATTTGGATGGTTTTTCCAGTCTGCGGATTTCTGCCAGTACGTGCTGAACGATTACCTGTTGAAAAAGAACCAAATCCAGGTATTACAACTTGATCGCCTTTCTTTAAGACATCAGTTACAGTAGCCATAAAAGTTTCAAGAACTCTGCTTGCGTCAGCTTTGGTCAAACCTGAACCGCTTGCTATAGCATCAACTAATTCACTCTTATTCATCTTTTCCCCTTTACAGTTAATCATCCATATTCCGGAGCTGATTTAAACAGATTCAACTGCTCCAGTCAAGTTCGTACATCCTTGCAGAGCCCGCCACCAGCGGGCTACGTAAAGAAATATACTCTGTATTAATGAGCGTGTAAATCATTATTTTTAATTTTTTTTGATCTTTTACTCAATACAGGACCAGGTTGTGCATTTGTTGTCCCTTCTACCCAAGGATTGCCTTCTAGAGCCAGTTCCAGAACCTGTTCGATAGTCTTAACAGGATGAATCGTGAGCTTTCTTAATATATTGTCAGGGATTTCTTCAAGGTCTTTTACGTTCTCCTCGGGAATAATGACATGCTTAATGCCACCACGGTGTGCTGCCAATAATTTTTCTTTTAATCCACCAATCGGGAGAACCTGCCCGCGTAGAGTAATTTCGCCTGTCATCGCCACATCAGCCTTAACCGGGATTTGAGTCACTATAGAAACTAATACAGTACACATTCCTATACCCGCACTTGGGCCATCCTTAGGTGTTGCTCCTTCTGGAACATGGACATGAAAATCATGTTTTTCATAAAAATCATCAGACAGTCCAAATGCCTTGGCACGACTTCTAACCACAGTCATTGCAGCATGTATCGACTCCTGCATAACTTCGCCTAGCTGGCCAGTATGAGTTACTTTCCCCTTACCTGGCATTATGGATGCCTCAATTGTTAAGAGTTCACCACCAACACTTGTCCACGCCAGGCCAGTTACTTGACCAATCTGGTTATACTGTTCAGCCAAGCCATAACGATATTTTTTAACTCCTAAATACTTTGTAATATTACTGACTGTTATGCTGATTGTTCTGCTTTTCTTACCTTTTTTGCCTGAGAGTATTTCTTTAACAACTTTTCTGCATATACTTGCTATATCCCTTTCAAGATTGCGCACCCCAGCTTCACGTGTGTAGTAGCGAATAATATCCCTGATAGCGCCTTCGCTGATATGGATTTCTTCATTTGTTAATCCATTCAATAGAATCTGTTTCGGCACTAAGTATTTTTCAGCGATACTGACCTTTTCGTCTTCCGTGTATCCTGGTAATCGAATAACTTCCATTCTATCTAATAATGGCGCTGGGATTTCGAGTGAATTAGCGGTAGCAATAAACATGACATCGCTCAAATCATAATCTACTTCCAGGTAATGATCGCTAAACGTATGATTTTGTTCTGGGTCTAATACTTCTAATAATGCAGACGCCGGATCACCTCGAAAATCCATAGCCATTTTATCCACTTCGTCTAACATGATAAGAGGATTTTTAACTCCTGCCTTACATAATTTTTGAATAATTTTACCGGGCATTGACCCTATATAGGTTCTTCTGTGGCCACGAATCTCAGCTTCGTCCCTCACTCCACCCAAAGCAATGCGTATGAAAGTTCTTCCTGTAGCATTGGCGATTGACTGTCCAAGAGATGTCTTACCTACTCCAGGAGGTCCAACCAAACATAAAATGGGTCCCTTCATTCTTTTTACTCTTTGTTGGACAGCAAGGTATTCAATAATACGTTCTTTGACCCGTTCAAGACCATGGTGCTCTTTATCAAGCAATTTTTCTGCTTTCAATAGATCAAATTGAATTTTAGTTCGCTTTTTCCATGGAACCATCAACATCCAATCAAGATAATTCCGAATAACGGTGGCTTCAGCAGACATTGGAGACATCATTTTTAATTTATGCAATTCTGCTAATGCCTTTTCTTTGGCTTCTTTTGGCATTCCAGCTTTTTTGATTGAATTTTCAAGTTGTTCAATCTCATTGCCTTCCTCGCCCATCTCGCCTAATTCTTTTTGAATAGCCTTGATTTGTTCATTTAGGTAATATTCTCTTTGGCTCTTTTCCATTTGGCGCTTGACCCGACCTCTTACACGCTTCTCCACATGCAATAGATCAATTTCATTTTCAATTGCAGCCATTAATTTCTCGAGCCGAGTTCCCACATCCATGGTTTCAAGTAATTCTTGTTTGTCATCCACTTTAAGAGTTAAGTGAGCAGCAACAGTATCGGCCAAGCGACCTGGTTCTTCTATACTTGCTAATGGAGATAGAACTTCTGGGGGAATTTTTTTATTGAGTTTTATATATTGCTCGAATTGCGACATCAGCGATCGCATTAGAATTCCAATTTCCTGCTCTTGTATCGTTGAACTTACGTCCTCAATTGGGTCAAGAGTAGCTTCAAGGTATCCCTTATCTTGGTTATAGTCCTTAACACGAGCACGCTGCTCGCCTTCCACAAGAACTTTTACGGTACCATCGGGTAACTTCAGTAATTGCAAAACACTGGATACTGTTCCCACTTGATAGATATCTTCTGGGCCAGGATCATCATGTGCCGATTTACGCTGAGCGACTAAAAAAATTTGTTTATTATCAATCATCGCAGCTTCAAGAGCTTTTATCGATTTTCCCCGACCTACAAAGAGTGGTATAACCATATGAGGGTATACCACCACATCCCTTAACGGTAGTACAGGCAAGGTTGAAGTTTTCACAGTCTCATTTGATATCATTTCATTTTCATTAGACATAATGACCCTTATTCAAAGGAAAAATTCTGAGTTATAATTTCGTATCTTGTTACTTACGAGTATACAGATATTGGAGCTAGTGAACAATTCGTAAAATGAGAGTTAAGCTATTGATATTCAAAAAACAGAAATTGGTACTATTTCGTTTTAAGTGTTTTAAAGATGAAACATAAAAGATTTCCACAATGATTTGACTTTATTGTGGAAATCAAAACAATTAACTAATCCTTGCTACCAGAAGCACTCTTTTTCTCGCTACCAGAAGCACTTTTTTTCTCATCCTGTTCATAAATGAGAATTGGCTTGGACAAATCATTGACTACACTCTCATCAATAACAACTTTGTTCACCCCTTCCAGAGAAGGTAAGTCATACATGGTGTCTAAAAGAATATTTTCAAGTATCGATCGCAAGCCTCGAGCACCCATTTTTCTTGCCAATGCTTTTTTTGCAATAGCAATTAAAGCTTCTTCTCTAAATTCAAGTTCAGCACCTTCCATTTTGAAAAGAGATTGAAACTGTTTTGTTAAAGCATTCTTAGGTCGAGTTAATATGTCTATTAGAGCTGTTTCATCAAGTTCTTGCAGGGTAGTTACAACAGGTAAGCGACCCACAAACTCAGGAATCAAACCATATTTAATTAAATCATCTGCTTCGAGTTGTCCCAAGACTTTGGATATTTCATCACTGTTGTCTTTTTTGCTTTTTAATTGGGCAGAGAATCCTATGCTTGATTTATCACTGCGCTCACGAATTACTTTATCTAATCCTGCGAAGGCGCCACCACAAATAAATAAAATATTGGAGGTATCCACCTGCAAAAATTCTTGTTGAGGATGCTTACGACCACCTTGAGGTGGGACTGATGCAATAGTACCCTCAATTAATTTCAGTAACGCTTGCTGAACACCTTCACCTGAAACATCTCTGGTAATAGAGGGATTATCTGATTTTCGTGAAATCTTGTCGATTTCATCAATATATACAATACCTTGCTGAGCTTTATCTACATCGTAGTCACACTTCTGCAATAATTTTTGAATAATATTTTCTACATCTTCACCAACATAACCTGCCTCGGTAAGAGTAGTGGCATCAGCCATAGCAAACGGGACATTTAGGATTCGAGCCAAGGTTTGAGCTAAAAGTGTCTTACCACTTCCAGTAGGCCCTATAAGCAAAATATTACTTTTACCGAGCTCTACACCATCCTCATTTTTATGTTGCAGTCGCTTATAATGATTATATACCGCTACTGACAAAACCTTTTTCGCATGTTGTTGCCCTATTACATATTCATCAAGAAAATTAGATATTTCTTTTGGTGCAGGCAAGCGTGCTTCAGCTTCTTCATGAGACTCATGTGTTTCCTCTCGAATGATATCATTACATAATTCCACACATTCATCGCACACAAATACAGAAGGTCCTGCAATTAATTTTTTTACTTCATGTTGACTCTTGCCACAAAAAGAGCAGTACAGAACCTTATCTCCACTTCCGTTACCGGATTTACTCATAACTAAACCCCTTCTTACAGCTTTTACTAATATTTTAAGTAATTACATGTAAAATTTTAACCAATCAGACAAAAAAATGCTACTACACTCCTTTCAAACCAACCTAGATTATACCCTAGATAAATTAAGGAGTATCTAGTTAAATTATAGATCTGTAGAATGCCCTGTCACTTGCCTGTCATAGAGAACTTTATCAATTAAGCCATACTCCATTGCCTGGGTAGCACTCATAAAGTTATCTCTTTCAGTATCATGCATGATTTGATCAGGTGTTTTCTGGGTGTGTTTAGCCATAATATTATTCAAGCGTTCCCTGACTGCAAGTGTCTCCCGCGCATGAATTTCTATATCAGTTGCTTGTCCCCTGTAGCCACCCAAGGGTTGATGAATCATAACTCTTGAGTTAGGCAAGCAAAACCGTTTACCGTCAGCACCAGCACAAAGTAATAAGGCAGCAGCACTTGCTGCCTGCCCTATACACAAAGTACTTACATCAGGTTTAATAAATTGCATAGTGTCATATATTGCAAGACCTGCTGTAACCACACCACCAGGAGAATTGATATATAGAGAAATATCTTTCTCAGGATTTTCAGACTCAAGAAACAACAATTGAGCAACGACCAAATTAGCCATATGATCTTCTACTTCACCCAAGAGAAAAATAATACGTTCTTTCAATAACCTTGAGTAAATGTCATATGAACGTTCACCACGTGAAGTTTGTTCAATCACCATTGGTATTAATCCGCTTGCATTGCGGATAACATCATCCGAATAGCCTGGCATGCTTACTCTCCTTTTTTCTCAGTGCCCTTTTTGGGATTCATCACTGAATCATAGTCCATATTTTTATATTTAAGTTTGGCATCTGCAGCTATTTTATCTGCAACCATATCTTCCATAACTAATGCTTCAACCTCAGCCATATGCTCTTTGCTGCTTTGATACCATGCACGAAGTTCATCTGGACTTTCATAAGCACTGGCAAACTTATCAATCATAGCATTTACTTTGTCTGTATCAGCGACGATTTCATGTTTTTTAACGTATTCTGCGAAGAGTAAGCCTAAGTGTACACGTCGATTGGCTTGTTCTTCAAACAAATCTCTTGGGAAATCAGGAATTTTTTCGTTCTCTTTATGTTCATGACCAAACAAACGATGATACATGTCATGTTTTAGATGCTCAATTTCCTTATCTATCAAAGCCAGTGGTAAATCAACTTTGTTCACAGACATTAATTTATCAAACAATTTCTCTCTGTTCATCATGCTGACGCGCCGCTCCAATTCGCGAGCCATATTTTCCTTAATGTCCTTTTTAAGCGCCTCGATACCACCTTCCTTAATATTGAATTTCTCTGCAAATGCTTCATCCAAAGGGGGCAACTTACCTTCCATTACTTTCTTAACAGTAATCTTAAAAATCGCTTCCTTTCCAGCTAAATCATTGTGACCGTAGTCCTCAGGGAAATTGACTTTTATATCAAAAGGCTTATCTATTTTTCCACCTGCGATTCCATCTTCAAACCCGGGAATCATTGATCCAGAACCAATTACAAGCTCATAATTCTCAGCACTTCCCCCATCAAAAGGTTTATCATCTAAGAATCCTTGGAAATCTATGACTGTTTTATCACCTTTTTTAACTGCGCGAGACACTTCATGCCATTCTTTATTTTGTTCACGCAATTTTTCAATCATGCCATCAACATCTTTATCAGTGACTTCAGAGCGAATCAACTCCACAGTAGCCTGATTTAACTCAGCAACTTCAAAAACTGGCATCACCTCAAATATTGCTGTGTATTTAAAATCTTTGCCTGGTTCAATTTCTAAAGGTTCAACAGAAGGATAACCTGCCGGTATTAATTCGTTTTTTTGTAAAGCTTCATACAAAGTAGATTGTACCATTTCTCGCGCAACCTCTTCGCGCACACTGTCAGAAAAACGACTTTTTACCACATTAAATGGTACTTTCCCGGGACGAAAACCATCCAATTTAACTTTGCGAGCAAGATTTCTGAGACGCAAGCTCACTTCTTCCTCAACTTTCTCTGTAGGCACAGAAACTGTAACCTTACGTTCCAAACCTTTTAGGGTCTCAACAGAAACTTGCATTAATTCACCTCTTGGAAGTTATCATGAAATGGTGCGAAAGGAGAGACTCGAACTCTCACGGGTCGCCCCGCTGGAACCTAAATCCAGTGCGTCTACCAATTCCGCCACTTTCGCAATCAGGTTGGATTATCAATCAGTAATTCAGTCTTGTAAAGACTCAGATGGAATCTTTAGCGGTAGACTATACATTAAATTTGCTACAAATGGGGTGAACGATGGGACTCGAACCCACGACAACCGGGATCACAACCCGGGGCTCTACCAACTGAGCTACGCTCACCATAAATCTAATCATTTCACCCAGGGCTTACGAAAATCCCCAAATCACTACATTAGAAAATTTTTAACATGGTTATTAAATTGAGTTGAATTCCCTCATTAAAAATTTCTATTTACTATGGAGGGTTTCGTAAACCCTGTTCCAGCTACAGTACCACAAAAACAAGGCGGCTGGCGCGCCCGGCAGGATTCGAACCTGCTACCCTCGGCTTAGAAGGCCGATGCTCTATCCAGATGAGCTACGGGCGCTTAATTGGTCGGGGAGGAGGGATTCGAACCCCCGACATCCTGCTCCCAAAGCAGGCGCGCTACCAGACTGCGCTACACCCCGAAACCCGTCCCAAGGACAGAGCGCAGATAATACTAGGAGCTATCCTTAAGGTCAATATCCTTTAACATTTAATTTTTATTCCATTGATTTGAACTTAACTTTTGTCATTATTTTAGTTACGTCAGGGAGAACAAAGTTTCAAAATTTTTTTGAGATCGCAAAGCTCATTTTATGGAGGATTATCAAACAGACCCTCTTTACCAAAACAATGACTAAATCCAGGAATTCAGTTAGCATAACTAATTATCTACGAATTATGTCCGATCATGAAAGCGAAACTTTTACCTTTGTTTGATAATCTAAATCACATTCATAAAAATCATGACAACGTGATACTGCCTGATAATCGATTTCATAATGACTTCACTTACTGTTTGAATTTTTTAAAGAGCTATACAGGAAGTGAAGGAACCTTTAATAGTTACAGAAGAGAAACAGAACGTCTCTTACAATGGTCGTGGCTTATTAAAAATTCTTCTATCGATTCATTAAGACGTGATGATATTGAACAGTACATTCATTTCTGTCAAAACCCGCCAAAATCATGGATTAGCTTAAAAAAAGTCCCACGATTCATCGAAAAAAATGGTAAGCGGACACCCAATGAGGAATGGCGCCCTTTTGTAGTCACTATAAGCAAAGCATCCAGAAAAATTGGCCATAGTGTATCAATAGATCAATTTAAGCTATCTCAGGGTGCCGTGCAGGAAATATTTGCTATTTTAAGTACCCTATTCAATTTTTTAATTGCCGAAGAATATCTTGTTTCCAATCCAGTCGCCCTCATCAGGCAAAAAAGCAAATTTATTCGCAAAAGACAAAACAATGCGCCTATACGACGGTTAAGTTTAATTCAATGGGAAGAAGTTCTGCGAGCGGCTGAAACCTTAGCGGAAGACTCACCTGAAAAACATGAGCGGACTCGTTTTATATTAAGCTTGTTATTTGGCATGTATTTACGAATTTCAGAACTTGCTGCAAATGACCGATGGATACCCAGTATGAATGATTTTTCCAAAGACAGTAATGGTCATTGGTGGTTTACAACGGTTGGAAAAGGAAATAAAGAGAGGCAAATTGCCGTAAGCGATGCCATGTTAGAAAGCCTCACACGCTGGCGTCTATTTCTTGGCCTCACACCACTTCCATCACCCGCAGATAATTCTCCTTTGCTCCCTAAACTTCGAGGTAATGGTCCGATGAGTGATACAGCACCTATACGACGTATAGTTCAAAGATGTTTTGACATGGCAGGTGAACAACTTCGAATAAAAGGATTAGCAGAGGAAGCTGATAACCTGTCTTCTGCTACCGTGCATTGGCTAAGGCATACAGGAATATCAGAAGACGTAAAAATCAGGCCTCGAGAACATGTAAGAGATGATGCTGGCCATAGCTCAAGTGCAACAACTGACAGGTATATAGATATAGAAAAACAGGCACGATATCAATCTGCCAGAAAAAAAACGATTGAACCTGGAGAGTAAATTTTATAAAAAGTTCAAAAATAGGAAGCTGCCATCAATTTATGATAAAATAATGCATTAGTTTAATGATTTATGGTTTAACATGCTCACCTTGCGTCAAATAACCTTGTCCAGAGGCGATAAGGTTTTACTTGATAAAGTTAATGTCAGCCTTTATGAAAAGCAGAAAATAGGTCTAATTGGTCACAATGGCTGTGGTAAATCGACTTTATTTGATTTTCTCTTAGGCGAACTAACCGCTGATACGGGAGAATACTTAATTAATCCCCAGCTCAGTATCAGCCATTTGTCCCAACAATTACCTGATAGTAATGAAAAGGCCTTGGATTTTGTGCTTGGTGGAGATGTAGAACATATCCAATTGCTGAGACGTCTGTCTGATGCTGAAAAAAATGGCAATGACGAAGAAGTCTTGTATTGTCACGAAGAATTAGAACAGTCAGGAGGCTACAGCAAGCCAGCTCAAGCAGCTACAATTATGTCAGGTCTGGGTTTCAACAGGGATCAACAACAAGAATCAGTAAACAGCTTCTCTGGTGGATGGCGAATGCGCTTAAGCCTTGCCCGCTGCCTAATGAAACCAGCTGCCCTTCTTCTTCTTGATGAACCGACCAACCATTTGGATATGGAAGCCATCTTTTGGTTAGAGCGTTATTTAAAACAAAGCCCAAGTACGATTATTCTTATTTCGCATGATAGAGAATTCCTTGATGCCTTTGTGAGTCATATCTTGCACATAGAAAATCGAAACCTAACTCTCTATACAGGAAATTATAGTTGTTTTGAGAAAACACATGCCCAACAACTGGCTTTACAACAAGCAATGCATGAAAAACAACAGACCAAAATCAAACATATGATGACTTTTGTCACAAGGTTTAAAGCAAAAGCAACGAAAGCAAAACAAGCACAAAGTCGAATCAAAGCCATAGAAAAAATGGAGATAATTGCAGCAGCACAAGCTGACTCCCCATTTTCTTTTGATTTTTTTCCTTGTCCACGCGCTGGAAACCCTTTAATTCAATGTAACCAGGTTGATGCAGGGTATGCCAATCAACCACCTGTCTTGAAAAAAATCAAACTATCTCTTAATCCTGGAGACAGGCTTGCATTATTAGGTCCCAATGGGGAAGGAAAATCAACGTTAATTAAAACCCTAACGGGTAATTTACCAGTACACAGTGGTGATATCCATCGCTCGCCCCATTTACAAATAGGCTATTACGCACAACATCAGCTGGAGCAACTGGACTGTAAATTAAGCCCAGTTGAAACCATTCAAGTTCTCTCACCGGAAGTGAGAGAACAAACCATAAGGGATTTTTTAGGTGGATTTAATTTCATAGGAGATATGGCAGTACAACCTATCCACCACTTTTCAGGTGGAGAAAAAGCTCGCTTAGCATTAGCAAGGCTAGTTTGGTTAAAACCAAATCTTCTTTTACTTGATGAACCAACCAACCATTTGGATCTTGGTATGCGCTCAGCTATTGAATTAGCTCTGCAAACTTATGAAGGCGCATTAATTTTGATTTCTCATGATCGCCATTTGCTTAAATCGAGCGTTGACAACTTTTACCTCATTTATCAAGGAAAAGTACAGCCGTTTGAAGGAGATCTTGATGATTATTATATTTGGCTACAATCCAGAGATTCAGTAAAAGAATCCAAATTATCTACTTCAATGGATGAATATAAGGAAAGAAAGAGCTATCAAAATAAGCTAAAAAAACTGGAACAGCTTATTAATCATTATCAGGAACAACTCCACTATTTTGATAAGAAGTTAGCCGATACGTCTCTTTATGAGGATTCCAAACACAAGAGCAAATTGGATGGTTTATTGAAGGAACGGGATATTACTCATCGCTCTTTAAGTAACACAGAAGAGGAATGGCTAGATGTGTGCTATATTATTGAAAGCTTGGAAAAATAAAAGAAATTGCCAATCAGCCTTGCAGTTGCTCTAGCATAGATTTGGCTGCTAACTGCTCGGCTTTTCTTCTATTTGGGCCTTGGCCATAAGCTACGTTCCCCACTCCCTCCACCGTACAAGTGACATAAAACGTTTGATCGTGTTCATCACCCTCGATTTTTGTCAAAGAATATTCAGGTAGAGCATATTTTGATGCTTGCAAAAATTCCTGTAATTGTGTTTTGGCATCCTTTAGGCAATGAGTTAAATCAGGATCATCTAGTCTTGAGCTATAAAGTGTTAAAATAGTCTGCTTGGCAGCATTGATGCCGCCATCCAAATAAATAGCCGCTAATACAGCCTCTAAAGCATCCGCCAATATAGAAGCTCGCCGAAATCCTCCACTTCTTAACTCGCCTTGTCCGAGAAAAAGATAATCACCGAGATCTATTTCCTTGGCTACTTCTGCTAACATTTCACCTTTAACCAGGAAAGAGCGCAACCGACTCAACTGTCCTTCGCTGTGCAATGGAAAACGACTAAACAGTTCGTTTGCAATAATGAAACTTAATATAGAGTCTCCTAGAAATTCAAAACGCTCATAATTATCACTACCAGCACTACAATGAGTCAAAGCCTGCTTCAAATAAGCGATATTATTAAAATGATAATTTAAACGCCTACTTAATTTTTCTAAATTAATTTTCACTACCTGCCGTTACCTCAAAACTGTTTTCAAAATTAAATAATAAGCTCATATTATATATTAATGGCTTAATGACTTGATATTTTAGCCTGATTTTAAACTTATTAGTGCCAGCAGGACTAATAATCAATTGCTCTGGTTTCAAGTCTTCTATTCCATTGATATCCAATCGTTTGGTCACACTTTCTCTTAATGTCACAACATCCGCATATGGGTCCCCTGACAGAGAGGAGGCGGGAATTGAATTTAATGATTTTATCGAATGTATAATAGAATAGTGTTGAATATAAACTGGCACTACTCGCATAATAAATATTCCAGCCATAACAACTACAACAGCAGTAAACAGCATACCAATTAATGTCATTCCCTGTTGTTTTCCCATAAATTGTTCCTTCAATTAATTAATCTACCTATTTTCGACCAACGTACGTTATCCGTCTTCCCATTCCAACTCATCCAGACCAAAAAGGCTTTTCCTCTCAAATAGCTATCCGGTACAAATCCCCAGAATCGACTATCAGCACTATCATCGCGGTTATCACCCATCATAAAATAATTTCCTTCAGGCACAACCACATCAAAATCTACAGCAGGCACATCAGGTCTGATAAATATATCATGTACAACACCATTTAAATCCTCTTTATACTTAGTTACTGCTTTTCCAGAACTTTCATCCGTAGTGTACTCAACAAAGGTTTGTTTTGCTTCTTTACCATTAATAGTTAATTTTTTATTATGGTAAGAAATTCTGTCACCAGCCCCCCCAATAACTCTTTTAATGTAGTCATAAGATGGTTCAGGTGGCCAACGAAAAACAGCAATCTCACCAGTCTTAGGGTTGGCGATTGGCACCACCTTTTTTTCCCATACAGGAAGCCTCAAACCATAAGCAAATTTATTGACTGCCACAAAATCTCCAACCAGCAAAGTAGGCTCTAGTGATCCAGAAGGAATACGAAAAGGCTCAATTAAAAAAGATCGTAATAACAAGACAATAAAAAATACAGGGAAAAAAGAACGTGAATATTCAATTATGCGACCAGGTTTTTGTCCAGGAGCACGTTTTTTTGCCCAAAACAACCAATCGAATAAAGCAATTAATCCGCTAACAGCAGATAATATGACTAGTATTAAAGCGAAATTCATAAACTCAATATCCCCAATTTGAAACCAAGCTCTATTAATAATTACCCTACTACAATCACGTGCCGCGATATGTTTGCAATATCCTATTGCATCGCGGGTTTTCCAACCATAAAGCACGAGACAATTTTAAGAAAAGATAAATTATTAACACGCCATAATTATAACAATCCCATCACCCTACTTTTTCTTATCAGTTTGAAACACCGCCATAAATGCTTCCTGAGGTATTTCCACATGCCCAACTTGTTTCATTCTTTTCTTTCCAGCCTTTTGTTTTTCCAATAGCTTTCGCTTACGGGTCACATCACCACCATAACATTTCGCAGTAACATTTTTACGTAATGCTTTCACTGTTTGCCTGGCAATAATATGACTTCCTAAAGCTGCCTGGATAGCAACATCAAACATCTGTCTTGGAATCAGCTCTTGCATCTTCTCTGCAATTAATCTTCCGCGGCTCTGAGCAGAATCTCGATGGACAATCACAGCAAGAGCATCAACACGCTCACTATTAATTAATATATCCATCTTAACTAAATCAGCAATCTGAAATCGTTGGAAATTATAATCCAGAGAGGCATAACCACGACTAACTGATTTCAATCGATCAAAGAAATCAGATACCACTTCACTCATGGGAATATCATAAACAACAGAAACATGCCGACCACTATAAGTCATATTGACTTGAACGCCACGTCTTTCAACACATAAAGTTATAATAGGCCCTAAATAATCTTGTGGGACTAAAATATTGGCTCTGACTATTGGCTCATACATTTCTTTGATTTGTGGAATTGGGGGCAAATGAGATGGGTTATCAATTAGTAAAGTCTCACCTTTCTGGGTCACTATTTGATAAACTACAGTAGGTGCAGTAGAAATCAAATCAAGATTATATTCTCTCTCTAATCGCTCCTGCACAATTTCCATATGCAACATGCCTAAAAAGCCACAACGAAAACCAAATCCCAAAGCCTCTGAAGATTCCGGTTCGTAAAATAGAGAAGCATCATTTAAACTTAATTTAGCCAAGGCCTCTCTAAATGCCTCAAAATCATCAGAGCTGACAGGAAATAAACCAGCATAAACTTGAGGCTTAACACGTTGAAACCCTGGTAGCACTTTATCTGCCGGATTTTTATCCAAAGTTAAGGTATCGCCAACTGGAGCACCTTGAATTTCCTTAATACCAGCGACAACATAGCCCACTTCACCTGCATATAAAAAATCCAGTTTAGTGCGTTTAGGAGTAAAAATGCCAACTTGATCCACTTCATAAGCTCTTCCTGTTGACATCACTCGCATTTTGTCTCCTTTTCGTATTGTGCCATTGACAATACGAACCAATGAGACAACACCCAAATAGCTGTCAAACCAGGAGTCAATAATCAGAGCTTGTAATGGAGCATGAATATCTCCTTTCGGTGGAGGAATATGCGCAACCAAAGCCTCCAAGACATCATGGACACCCAAACCACTTTTAGCACTCACTCTGATAGCATTCTGCGCATCCAGACCAATAATGTCTTCAATCTCTGCAATAACTCGTTCGGGCTCAGCCTGCGGCAAATCAATTTTGTTCAGTACTGGTAATACTGTAAGAGATTGATCAATCGCTGTATAACAAACCGCCAAGGTTTGTGCTTCCACGCCTTGGGCAGCATCAACGACTAAAATAGCACCTTCACAAGCCGCAAGAGAACGGGATACCTCATAACTAAAATCAACATGCCCTGGAGTATCGATAAAATTCAATAAATAAGTTTTCCCATCTTTGGCTGTATAATTCAATGAAACACATTGCGCTTTAATGGTAATACCACGTTCGCGCTCAATGTCCATAGAATCAAGAACCTGAGAACTCATTTCACGTTCAGTTAATCCCCCACAAATTTGGATAAAACGATCAGCTAATGTCGACTTGCCATGATCGATATGGGCAATTATTGAAAAATTTCGAATTCGATTTAAATCTTTCAACTCTTTTAACCTTCTTGCAAATAGCATAAGTCTATCTTAAATGTCAGCGTGCAGAAAGTAGGCAAAGCAAATTCTACAATTTTTGTATACGATTTGGTGTATCACGCAAAGAAAATTTGATTAACTGAGTGATTGGGAAATTGACAAACCAGGGTCAAAATTTGCTAATGGACTTTATTTTTACTAGAATCCCGCATTTGTAATGACAAATGGGTATATGATGCGACGAACCATCTGGGCGGGTTACATTGCTTTTTTTCTATTATCTTTTACAGTTTATTCCAACACAGCATTTACGCAACGTAAAGACGTTCAATCATTTATTAATATGATGGTGAAACAATATCACTTTAACCGCACACAATTAACCACAACGCTGAATCAAGTAAAACTTCAGCCTCAAATCATAGAGTCAATGGAAAAACCCTATGAAAAGAAAAATTGGGATATTTACCGTGCCCTATTTCTTACCCAGCAAAGATTAAATGGTGGATTACAATTTTGGTCCGAAAATAAAAAAACCTTAGAGAAAGTTCAAAAACGATATGGTGTGCCACCCGAAATCATTATTGCCATTTTGGGAGTGGAGACTTTGTACGGTGAACGACAAGGAGAAAACAGAGTTTTGGATGCCTTAGCTACCTTGGCGTTTAACTATCCTAAACGCTCTGCGTTTTTTACCAAAGAATTAAAAGAACTCTTCCTTTTGTGTCGAGAGCAAAATATAGCACCTACTCTATATAAGGGATCTTACGCGGGTGCTATAGGAAAACCTCAATTTATGCCGAGCAGCTATCGATATTATGCTGTGGACTTTAATAATAATGGTCGGCGGGATCTGGTGAATGATAATGGGGATTCAATTGCAAGTATCGCCAATTACTTACACAAACACGGCTGGAGATTAAACCAGGGTATCGCTCAACCGGCTATAGTCTCTGGATGGCGATATAAACGACTCCGGATGAATCCAAAAACTGCAAATTACCATTACTCCCAATTGATAAGTTCTGGTGTAAAACCAATAACTGCCTCGCAGAATCATCCCTCTCGTGCTGGAGTAATTGAACTGATTACTTCTCAAGGGAATGAATATTGGATTGCCTATCCTAATTTTTTTATAATTACTCGCTATAACTCAAGCCCCCAATATGCCTTAGCAGTCTATTTATTGGCTCAGCAATTGAAACAGCATTGGTATTCTAATTTGACAAAAAAGCATAGAGCCTATGCTTAAAATCATGTCTGGTAGAAATAACAGTAACTCCTGGTATATACTCAAAAATTAAAAGCCATAACGACGCAGAGTTTACACCATGGACAACTGTTTTATTTTTACCAAACATCTCGGTGATAATGGTTGTTTCTGCCTAAAAATGTCTCAGACGGGAGAACTCGTCTTTCCTCTTGAATTTCGCGATTTCTCACAATTAAAGGCTTTACAAAAAGAATGCAGGACTATCATTGTAGAAACCTGTACGAAAGCAATACTTCTCGGTCTGGCGCTTCCCTGGTTACCTGAACGAAAAGCCAGAATTGCTATTCCCTATGCGCTGGAAGACAAAGTAGCTCAAGCAGTTGAAGAACTTCATTTTGCCTTTGATAAATTTCATTATCACAATAATCAATATCTAGTTGTGGTAATTGACAAGCAAAAAATAAGAAAATTAATTCAGTTTTTTGATGAGCGGGATATCGAATTCGATGCAATAACTCTTGATTGGTTTGCCCTTGAGCCACAGGAATTGGTCATCAGCGAATCCGAACTACTTATTAATAATGACGACTTTAAAGGGGTCCTCACAGGTGAATTAGCCCAAACTTATTTGCAAAACCATCCACAAAATCCTGCTATCGTTTTTCAAGACAGTAAACTATCTACAATTTCCCCTGTAAGCAAAAAAGAGGAGCACTCCTACACATGGATTGCAGAAAGATTAATAAAATCAAAACCTCTTAATCTTTGCCAAGGCGAAATGCAGCATGGAAAAACAACAGACTGGATTAAAAAAGGATATCAAATAGCTGGATTGCTTTGCGGTATCTGGCTAATCTCAGTCCTTTTAGTAAATTGGTATACTCTCCACTCGCTCAACAAACAGATGGATACAGTTGATCAACAAATAGCAGCGATCTATCGCGAATTTTTTCCGGAAGCAAAACAAGTCATCAGCCCCAAATTCAGGATCAGTCAGCTTATTGGGAGCCATGCCACAAACAATCAAACGCGATTTTGGTTTATATTAAATCAATTTGCTAATGCTATGAAAGATAGTGGGATGACGATAGAACAACTAAGGTATCACAACAAAATAATATCAGTTACTCTAGTTAGCTCTGATTTTGAAAGCCTGCAAAAGATTGAGAATAAATTAAAACAGCTACAACTAAAGGTCAAACAAATGCAGGCCTCAACTAAAGACCAACAAGTTGTTGCCACCTTGGAGCTAATGTGAAAGCCTATTTAAATACCCTCAATGAACGAGAAAAATGGATGGTTATAGTGGCTGGCCTATCACTTTTCATTTACAGTTATTATTTATTACTTTATGCCCCTCTCAGTAATAAAGTAGATCAAAAATCCACACAATTAATTGAGAAAATTGAAACACTGGAATGGATGAAGCAAGTAAAAACTCAAAAACACTCATCCAAAAGAAAACAAACTGTAGATAATAGCCAGTTGTTAACCATTCTTGCTTCTCAGCTCAAAAATAATAGAGCACTTAAGTTCCCCTATCAACTGCAACAAACTGGTTCAGGAGACATTCAGTTAACTTTTGACACGGTCCCTTTTCAACGATTTATACAATGGCTATCAAAAATTAATGAAGAATATTCTATTAACATTAAACAATTTGATGTTGAGAGGACACAAACACCTGGTGTAACTCGGTTAATGATCATTCTTTCTACAAGCCAGGGCTAAGAGGCTTTGCCCAATACCCCTGGCAGTATGAAGACCAGGAACTGCAAGAAATAAAGTAATCAGCCCCAGAGCAATAGAAATATCAATGGAATTCCATTACTCATCGACATTCCCTTGAATGTTTCCCCACTTTTTAACTCCCGCACCTTGTTTAATTTCAGACGGTAACGATTCCAATGCTTTTTGAGCCGCTTCAGGGCTGTCGTAAGTGCCATACACTCCCTTATAATAAGCTTTACCATTACGGTGGTATTTCACCTGTGCCATTCTATCGTTTTTAGGTGTTTTATAGAGTTTTTTTGCCACCGCAGAAGCCTTTTCATCATCAGCGATCTCAATAGTATAACCTTGAGGATTTTGATTATTAACCCAATTTCTGTCTCTGTCTTTGAAAGACACAGGAGAATGATATTCGCCAACATGATAGGAATCAGGCACCACGACACTTTGAGATGATTTGTAATCGTATCTGTAATTGCCCATGGGATAATCTGATTGAGGATACATTTGGCTATAATCGTATGTGTAAATTTGATATCGTGTAGTATAAGTATCCTCATAAACCATACAGGAAGACATATTCGTTGCGCAGATAATTAAAGCGAGGTATTTGACTCGAGTATTCATTACAACACCCCCTGATTTTAATTTTTGCTTTTATTCCTATTTGTTGTTATCTACAAAATTAGAAAAAACTTTAGAAAATTGTATTATGCAAAAGAACTATTGTTTCCAAACAAGGTATGGAATAAAGTATTCGGTTTGTATTTTAAGAGCTTAGAACATGTGGACTCATAGACGCTCTGGTCAAACTAATCAAAGAGGTTCTCAAGATCACAGAGATCCCTATGAACGAGACAGGACCCGAGTAATTCATTGCCCAGCATTTAGAAGACTACAAAGAAAAACTCAAATTCTTGGAACTGATGAAGGGGATTTTCATAGAACCCGACTGACTCATTCACTTGAAGTGGACTCCATCGGCAGAAGTATTGTGCGTAATCTGATGACCAACCATGATCATCAACTGTTATTATCAAGTCTGTTGCCTAATGACGATCTCATCAGTGTGATTTGTTTGCTTCATGATATTGGCCATCCGCCTTTTGGGCACGGTGGTGAGGTCGCGTTAAATTATATGATGCGTAATTATGGAGGGTTTGAAGGGAATGGACAAACCCTACGCTTATTGACTAAAGTTGAAAACAGTTATGGGGGATTCGGCCTGGATCTGACTCGTCGTGCCTTATTAGGTATTTTAAAATACCCAGTAAGACGTTCTGATGTAGTTGCTCCTAAACAGCCCCCTATTCATGAATCTATTCATAAAACCATCAAAATCAATGATTGGCTGCCTCCAAAAGCTTATTTTGATTGTGAACAACCAGAAGTGGATTGGTTGTTATCTCCTTTCTCGGATAACGACAGGAAACTATTTCAATCACTCTCTGTAATGCCTAATGGCACCCAGGTAGGCAAAGCAGCCAATCATAGTTTTGATTGTTCCATTATGGATACTGCGGATGACATCGCTTACGGAGTTCATGATTTGGAAGATGCAATTCACTTAAGGTTAATTAACAGAACACATCTTGATACCCCTGAGTTCCGGCAATTAATAAGTGAAACATCTCTCTCAGAGCATCTGGAACGTATACTTAATTCCTTATTTTCTCATGAACTCTGTTTAAGAAAACAAACTATTGGAGAAATGGTCAATTATTTTATTACTTCTACCCGGATTGTTATAACTAATGAAGAATTTGAAAACAGTTTATTAAAACATAATATTGCGCTGATTCCTGAAGCTCATGCCCTTCTCAAATATTTAATGCAATGCATCTTTGATAATGTCATCGACTCTCAGGAAGCACGTACCTTCGAATACGGTGGTCAAACTGTTGTACTCCGATTATTCGATGCGATCAGCTCTAATCCTGCCAGTTTACTTGACAATAAAAACCGCGCTTTATTTACTCAAGCCAGTGATGAGAACGAGGCTTATCGAATAGTTTGTGACTATCTAGCCAACATGACTGATGAATACGCTTATAGAATGCATGAAAGATTATTTGGATTTAACACAAGAACTATATTTGAAAGGCTTTAGAATGGGGTATAGCCTTGTATGAATGTATCAAACGAATTGGTATTTCCCTCCAAACGGAAATCCAATTCTAATCTGGCTACAATATTATTTAGAATATGCTTTCACTCCTCTGAAAAATAAACAATGTCTCTTGGAGAGATTTGTTATTCTTAAATCAACTCAAAGCCATCTTCTCAAAATTACTTGTATCTACTACTGATTCAACCAAAATCATAGCGTGGTTAAAAAAGATTAATAGTCGCCAATTCAAGTTCAAAAATTTTTATGCTCATTTAATACGCTCATAATGATTATTTATTATACTAATAGGATATTAATAACGCTTAGAGACGACCTATGCCATACACATTGACCCTGTTAGGTACCGATACAGAATTTTCTCCCGGGTTTGTCGATAATGCTTACGATAGAGCAGAAACTTTAAGCTATGTATCCACTATTGTTTCCGGTGAAACACTAGATGATAAATCATTTCCAACAGATGAAACAACCAGATACAGAAATTCAAAAGTAGCAGTTGTTAATGGCCCAACGACCCTTGGTTCAGAAGTGGGCGATAGAATTGCTCGAGGAGTTGAAGCGATATTAGAGGCAATTAGCCGTGGTGAAACGGATATCAGTATTGTTGCTCATAGCCGAGGTGCGGTCGAGGCGATATTAGTGGCACATGAACTGGAACGAATACAAAAACTTTTTGAGCAAGGTGAAGTTGATCGTTCCGAACTGACCAACAGTGTTTGTAAATACACAAAAACTGCCATGAATGGCCCTCATAAGGAAGCGTATGACTCATTAGATTTGAAAAATATTTCTAAACATATTGGTAAAGTAAAAATATCAATGTTTAATATTGATCCAGTTCCTGGCGGTAATTATATGGGTATTACTCACGCATCATCTCTGGCATGGAGAGATCCCCGCTTTTACACAGTACCAAAGATAGTTCAAGAGTATGAACAATACACCTATGAAAACGAGAGAACCCGATGCTTTAAACCCATAGTACCCAAATGCGCATCTTCCGAAACCAAATTTAAAATCCATAGTTTACCAGGTCATCATGGAACGGGTTCAGGAAACCTATTGGATCAGCAAAGAGGCCAAAATCCCACTAAAAAATCAACTGAGCATGTTCAGGAATTAGTAGTAGTAAAATTAATGGACTTTCTAATGCGTAATGGAGTAGCTATTGCGCCCAAGAAACCTGAAGAAGATCCCTTTGAAAATCTTATGTCTCAAATTTTTGATGACAATAAAATTACTAAAGAAAAATTTGAATCCTTGTATTATGAATTATTTAACAAAATTATCGAGAATAGAGAAGCTTATCGACATTTTAATCAAACCTCCTATGCAGTTCTTGGTCAGGAACAAGCAATAATAAGGAGACTGTGGAATGTCATAGATCAACGTATCGTTCATTATCAATCTCATAATGATACTTATCTGGAAACAATCGTTCCTCCTGTACCTGGAGGACATTTTTTAAACTATGAGCATGCGCGTATTCATTTGAATCATGAACTGGGATTGAATGATGAAATGCCACTTAGTGAAACAATTAACACGGCAGTAGATAAACTCGTCAAAATATGCAAGCATACTCACGAACTAAGAGATTTAAAAGAAAAAAATAAAGAAATTGATCCATTGGCTTCAATTATTTTAGATAAAATTGCACCGACCCTTGACACTAAAGAAGGCTTTGAACTGTTTCTAGAAGGCTTAGGAATGCTAATCGAAGAAGTAAAAAGACCTTATTTACAGGGTGAATTAACTGACTCTCTTGAAAGAGAAGCATTATATAATGCCGTATTTAGAACTTTTTCAACCTTTAAAGAATATACCCAGGAAAATCCTGATAATGAATTAGCCAAAACAATTTTGTCCACTGTTACATCCCAGTTAGAAACGACTCTGGAAACAAAACGGGATACTTTAAATGAACAATACTTATCCATTGCAACCAGATTGAAAGACAAGGTTTTTTTCACTTCCTTACAACAAAAAATTCAAGAAATAAAAGATAACTTAAATAAAGAAAGCCAAGGTAAGGACGGATCGGAGTACTTATTGGATCTGAACTTACAAAAATTCCTGGAGAGTTCTAAAGATTTATCTAATTCAAGTGTGGAAGAAATTAGATTGTTTTTAGAGCAAGAACTCAAATCTTTGCAAGAAATAGAAGTGACTAGTGAATTAGCTGAAAACACTCAACAGTGGGCTTGCTTGCTTATGGATGAAGCGATAGATGAGAGCCCCAATTATAACGTAGAGAATTTAATGGCTGAATTCATTAAAGCATATAATGATTTAGATAAGTTTAAGAAAGCCCTTCCTGATTTCAAAGAGCTTAGTAGTAAATTAAATTACAGGGAATGGGAGTGTCAATTAGAATCGCAACGAGATCATATAGTTCATATGATTGCTCGATACATAGTAAAGGAAGGTTTAGATCTGGAACAAGACATTAAACCCCTTTTCAAGAAAAATGAAAAACTATACAACCAAGTTGAAGGACTTGCTATCGGCTTGGGAGCGAAAAATCCATTAGAACTCAAGTTAAGTTTACAAATAGAAAAACTTGAAAAAGAATCTTTAAAAATAATTAGCTTGATAGAGCAAGTTACAGAAGAAAACGAAAAAACCAAAGAGCAATTAAAAGAAAAAGAGTCCCAATTACTCCACTTAAATGAAGAACTTGAATTAACTAAAGAAGATCAAGCGCAAAAAATTCTGAAAATAGAGTCGTCTAGACTACGTTTGATTGAAGAGATTGAAAAATTAAAGGGAGTTGTGCATTTACAATCGAACACCCTGGAGCAATTGAAGGAACAATCTCAAAAACAAGAAAAACATATCCAAGTGTTAACCGAAGAAAATGAACAACACTTAAAAACAATTGCCGAATTGAAACTTCTTGGGAAAGAGCAAGTTAAAATCATAGAACAATTAAGTAAAAAAGGAGATCTATTACTCCACTTGAATGAAGAATTAAAATTAACCAATAAAGATCAAGTGCAAAGAATTCAGGAATTAGAGAAAAACAAGACACAACTGACGGAAGAGATTATTGAATTAAACAAAGTCAAACTCTCACAATCTAACACCATAGATCAATTGAAAGAACAAATTCAAGAACAAGAACAAATTATTAATCAATTAACCCTGATTCAAGAGAAACAATCCGAAAAAATCAAAGAGTTAACAGGAAAAACAGAACAACAAGAGTTAACGATTATACAATTAAAATCTAAAGAAAATGAACTCAATCAATTAAACAAAGAATTATATAAGGCTAAACAAGAACAAAGCAGTGAAATCCAGCAGTTAAAAAAGAAAAAAGAAGAATTAAAACTGGAAATTAAAAATTTAAAACAGGGAGTGTTGGAACAAAAAGGTACTATAGAGGAACTATCAAAGGAAATAATAGAGCAAAATAAGCAAATCATTGATTTAAAACTTAAAAATGAAGAACAGGCTCGTAAAATCATTGAATTAGAAACTGTAAAGAAAAATGATGAGCATCCGATTAGCCACAAAGACCAAGAGAAATTAATTCAACAATTACTTTCTCCTAAAGAAATTAGTAGTGCGAATCTTATTGAAACACAGTTAATACCATTAACTCGTGATTATCTTAACCATTTAATTGAAGAAGCGAGAAAGATTAACCCTTCAGTTACTGAAAAGAATTATCAAAACCTGCCCCCCTATACAGGAGCTTCGTCAGATAAAGCAATGTATGAAAAAATTGCTACAAAATATGAGCTGACTAAATCAATGGAGGCCATTTTAAGCAATAAAAATGATTTCCCATTGCCTAGTACACGCATCACCAAATTTACGGAAGAACTGAATAAGAACAATAAGAAATTAGGTGAACATCGTGATCCCGACTGGAAGCGTTATGCAAAAACTTGCCTCATTGCAATTGGGGTAATTTGTAGTGGAATTATCCCGGGAATTATAGCTTTGGTTGCTTATAGCAGCTATAAAGAAAAATCTTCACCCTTATTTTTTACTAACAGTACCGGTAAAGAATATACAGAAAAACTGGAACAATCCCTTCAAAATATTGGTCCTAAAAAGTAAAGGCCTGAATCTATTCAAATCAATAAGCCACAGGAAAGTGGTTATTGGTAACAATAACTCAATAGACCTCTTGCATAACCTGCCTCTTTTACTTTATTGCTGTGTTGTAAAGGTTTCTGCGGTGCTCATTTACTCTATGTAAACTCCGCTCCTCGAAAAATTATTACCCTATATTCATATTTACCAACACTGGGGCTGTCATTCTTTTCCAATTTCTACATATTTAGCTTGAATAGATGGGTATAGGCGTGAAGTTTATCTGGGGAGGTTGAGAAATACCTCAGATATTTTTAAGAAATTAAATTGGTATATAATGGCGTCCCCAGGGGGATTCGAACCCCCGTTACCGCCGTGAAAGGGCGATGTCCTAGGCCTCTAGACGATGGGGACCTGGATCTTTTTACTACATCAAGTACAACTATACTATTTAAACACCAAATAATGGCGTCCCCAGGGGGATTCGAACCCCCGTTACCGCCGTGAAAGGGCGATGTCCTAGGCCTCTAGACGATGGGGACCTAGTATTACTTTTTTACCATCAACATACAATGATGTTGATGGTGGAGCTAGGCGGGATCGAACCGCCGACCTCTTGCATGCCATGCAAGCGCTCTCCCAGCTGAGCTATAACCCCAAAATAAGGTGAGCAGTTTAATTAGCCGCCTTAATACTGTCAAGTGGTTTTTCAATTTAAATGCAAAGTCTGCTCCTCTATGGCATAATAAAATCTTAATGAAATTAAATTATACTTAATGTATATCTTTATGATTAAAGGATAAGTCAATGCCAGCAATAAAAACCTTGCAGGAATACCTTCAGGATCATAGTGATAATCTTATCTTGGGTACTGCAGCCCTTACTATACAACTCAGAACAGAAAATACCCCATATGCTCATTCTATTCATGTTATCGATGACTTGGTTGACCTCTCAACTCTTGAAACAGGGTATTATCTGAGATTTCTTGACAGGGGTCATGGTTTATTTCATCTTTATGGAGTAGAAGTGCTATCTAAAGGAAATATTATTGTCCATGAAAATATACCTCGTTCGCAATTACATAATCACAGTGATGACCTGTTTAAAGAACAATTAATTACCTTAGACCAAGAAAAACGGATATTTTATCGCATTGCTAAAACTTCGGGTGGTGGAGCAGATCTTCATGAGGATTTGGTAGTGCAATATGCAACGCACGGCCATGTTGGTGACTATATTAATTCACAGTTGGGTTATGGAGATAAGCTCCCATCCATTGCAGGTTTTAGAGTTAAAAAAAATAAGGAAATAGAAGAGCAAGTGATTTTAACTGTACCAGAACCTCAAGACTCTGAAAAAAATCCCGATATTCATGAAACAGACGAAATGATTCCAAAAAAATTCATTAGCCAACCAGAATCAACTCAGAAAACTGTACCAGAACATCAAGACTCCGAAAAAAATCCGGATATTCATGAAACAGATGAAATGATTCCAAAGAAATTCATTAGCCAACCAGAACCAACTCACAAAACAGAGAGTAGCAATATTAGTGCCTACAATGTCTTGACAATGGGCTGTGGATTTTTAGCTGCAGTTGGAGCAGCTGCTCTGATTGTCGGTGCCCTGGCTCTGGCTAGTATTATTACCGTAATAGCCCCTCCTGTGGGTCTGGCTTTGATTATAACTGGAGCAGTCGCCTTAGGTACTGGATTAACCGGAGCAGGTTTCTTTGCGTCAAAGGGAACGAGCAGTGAAGGATCAGAACTCGATCCAAGCCAAGTTGACTCTTTAAGCAAAAAAAACGTTTGACCAATTCAACAACAAAGGTTGTAATAAATATTGGGCTTTAAAGAGTCCAACAATATAAGCCTGCTCGAGAAGTTATCCAAACTAAGTAAGATAAACAATCTCTGGTGTAAAAAATAACAAGAGGTACGGATGCAGAATATTTTTATCTTTATTATTTTCCTCGTCTACTCTAAGCTTGGTTTTACCAAGCCTCAACCAAAACCACAATCGAACATGCAAGAAGTTAATCGCTACATAGAGCAGACCTGGAGTGTACTGACTCGGGACAATACCAACCTTCTATTAGCTAATACCGATGAAAAACTACCTGACACCAATTCAATTATTTATTTGTCACAAGAAGAAAATCTCACTGAGATAAAAAATAAAGTAACTAGAAATTGGCCAGAATGGAAAAAAGAGCAAGTCTCTTTTAAACACCTTCCAGGAGATATTTCAGCAATAGAACAACATGGTTTGCTGTATTTACCCTACCCTTATATCGTACCTGGAGGGCGATTTAATGAAATGTATGGTTGGGACAGTTATTTTATTGAATTAGGACTACTGGAGCATAATCATCTAACAATGGCTCGAAATATGATTGATAATCTTATCTATGAAATTAATCATTACGGAACCATCTTAAACGCGAATAGAACCTATTACCTTCAACGTTCTCAACCTCCTTTGCTCACTGCAATGATTTTTGCTTATTATGAGAAAGTACAAGATAAAAAATGGCTTAAATCCACATTACCTGCGATCAAGAAACTACATAGTTTCTGGACAACACCACCTCATTTAATACCAGATCTGGGTTTATCTCGTTATTATGCTGGTGGCAAAGGAGTACCACCTGAAGAGTCAGCCATCTATTATCAGAAAGTTTTAGATTATTTCAAAACACATAATATTGATGATTATGATAAGTCCTTATTTTACAATGAAGAGTCTAATCAATTAACAGAACTATTTTATAGCGCTGATCGGACTGTTCGGGAGTCAGGTTTTGATATTACTGCCAAGTTTGGTCCTTTCAGCGCTGGTATCCTGGACTATGCTCCTGTCGATTTGAATGTATTAATCTATCAAATGGAGAAAGATCTCGGCAAAATTTATAATATTCTTGGGGATCAAGGAAACTCTTCTGTTTGGGACCAAAAAGCACACTCCCGTGCAAAACTCATAAACCACTATCTTTGGGATAATAAAGCTGGTTATTATTTTGATTATAATTTTAAAACAAAACAATTAAGACCATACATTTATGCTACCACATTCTACCCACTGTGGGCAGGTATTGCATCCAAAGATCAAGCACAGGCCCTTGTCAACAATCTGCCTGTTTTATTAGCTAAAGGCGGACTATTAACCAGTTGCTACCAAAAAGGGTTTCAATGGGATGCCCCTTTCGGCTGGGCTCCTTTGCAATATTTTGCCGTACTTGGACTAAATCGATATGGCTATCAATCATTAGCTTTGGATATTGCCAACCGTTTCGTCAATACAATTCATAAAGGATTTCAGGAGACCCATACTCTCTTCGAGAAATACGATATACAAACCATGAGTATCCATACTGAAAACAAAATTCAATATAGTTACAATACTAATGTGGTCGGTTTTGGCTGGACAAATGGTGTATATCTTGTATTCATGAAATTAATTAATGCCAGTTAATGAACTCAATAAATTCTTTATTACTGACGTAAAGCAGGAGGACAAGAATTTTCAAAACTTCTCTTGGAAGCCTGTAAAGACTTTTGTGAATTACTCCATAACAGATGGTGTCTATAAAGATCACCATCGCAGGAATGAGAACGCTTCAATGCTGTATTAACCATAGGCTTGTCCATTAAATCCTGTTTTACTCTAATTTGATATTTTTTTTGAGCTTTTAATTCTGTGGAAATTGTCAGATTTTTCAATATAACCAAATTTTTTAAATCATGGTGGACAGCTTCATTTTGAACCAGTAACTGCTTTTCTGTATTTCTTTGAATTGAATTGTTGATACTTATGCCAGCTACTACTAAACCAAAAAGACCTGCAATACCCAGAATCGCCCATCCAATAATAGGAACCGCTGCGAAACCAGGAAAAATCCCTAACGCGGTCAATAAACCTAATGAACCAGTAGAGCAACCAGCAAGAGAACCAAACGCAGCACAAAATGCGATAAACCCGGTTTTCAGTTTGGCAAATACTGAAAGTTCCTCGAACCGAAAAAAATTACTTTTACGATACGCACTTATTATTTTTTTCTTTAACTCTGATTTATCAACAGTGTTGATTTCAATTATTTTTCGTAAAAAACAATCGCTGTGAACGTCATCAAGTAATTGATGAAGAATTGATGTCGCTGAAGATGGGAGAGTCTGCTTTGAGATATTTTTTAATAATCGGTGTCTCATACTTTCAATTAACACAGACTTATCATAGTCTCCACAATAGTTTTGAGGGTTTTTAATAGAGCATTCTTTTTTGATTGCCAATAGATATTCAATAACACAATCAACAATCTGTTTTTCTTGTTCCTCAATGGCATGTTGTAACTCATGATTTTCTTTAAGGAAATTAGTATAGGACCAATAAGTAACAGGTAAGCCAATTAATAAGAACAAACCAGTAGAGATAGAACCCAAGACAATAGCCAGGGTTGAAGTACCCATGTTCAACCCAAGGGCACCAAACGCCAGACCAAAAGTAGTCCAGGCAACACCTCCTGCTGTTCCAATACCATCAGACAGTGATTTTAAAATTTGCATTAATTCAATCAGCATTGATATTTATAAGTTGTGGCCATTTTGAGTCTTATTTATTGTTTTAACAAGACCTAACTTTCATCTGAGCAACTACAATACAAAATCAACTCATTATTTTCCTAAACGTTCTCTATAAATATCCACCCGTTATTTATGCAACTTAAATAATTCCCGATGACCGCCTTGAATTACCAATGACCAATATTAGGTGCTGATGCCCAAGGTTCCTCCTTAGGCAAAGGCGCACCCTTTTGCAATAGTTCTATAGAGATATTATCTGGTGACCGTATAAAAGCCATATGACCATCCCGAGGTGGTCTATTGATCACTACGCCAGCTTCTTGCAAGCATTGGCAGGTTTCGTAGATATTATCTACATGATAAGCCAGATGTCCGAAGTTTCTGCTTTCTGTGTAATTCTCAGGATCCCAGTTATAAGTTAATTCAATCATTGGACCATAGGAATTTTTGACCTGGTTCATATCTTCAGGGGCAGCCAAAAATACTAATGTAAAGCGACCTTTCTCATTTTCAGTTCGTTTTACTTCTACCAACCCCAACTTATTGCAATAAAAATCCAGGGATTGTTCCAAATTAGAAACTCTAACCATGGTATGTAAATATTTCATCAATTATCCTTAATAATCAAAAACAATATTCATATTTATAATCAACAAATTAGTTTACCCAACAATCATGCAGCCAGCAAATAGGTTCCATGAATTTTTCTCAAGATGAGTCAAGGATGAAAGAAATTATTAGTATGAGCTCTATTTTCAAATGAGATTTAATTTTGGCATAGTAACCGTCATCATTTTAAAACCAACACTTAAATGCCCATATTATATCTAATATGAATAAAAAGTATTAACAAAACCCTCCATAAGGCTTATTATTGCCAGATTCTATATTATTAATTTGAAAAGAATCTCAAATGAATCGTATCAAGCTTGGCATCAGTAATATTATTTTTATGGGAAGATGGCTCCAACTCCCTTTATATTTTGGATTGATTTTAATTCTCGCTGGCTATGTATATCGCTTTATTATTGAGTTATTTGAATTGATCTTCCATCTTAAAGGTATGGATGATACTCATATTATGCTTGGTGTATTAGACCTAATTGATGTCGTCATGATTGCTAACCTGCTTATCATGGTAGTTATGGGTGGATATGAAACTTTTGTATCTCATCTGCAATTAGACTCTCATCCCGATCAACCGGAATGGCTTGATCATTTTGATGCCGGTGCCATGAAAATCAAATTAGCTCTTTCGCTAATAGGTATCTCTTCCATTCATCTGTTAAGAACTTTTATAGATCCTGCAAAACTCAGTAATTATTCTATCATGTGGCAAGTTGTTATTCATTTAACTTTAATTGTTTCAGCCTTAGCCATCGCCTTGACAAATCGATTGATGGAGTATCCCGCTAAAACAAATCACTCAGCGTCCTAGCTTAATCAATGAGTTCAATAAAATTAATAGCAGGATACCTGATGCCGCTCTAAAAAAATAATGACTGACTTAAAATTATTCGCTAGAATCATGAATGTTTAACCTGTCCAGGGAACAAATCGGATTGAACCAGAAAGAAGTGATTAGTAAGTTCTTCCTGGTTAATGTAGTCAACACGGAAATATAGGGATATGAATCATGACAGATACTCCAGTAACTAATCTAGCCGTCGATCTAATGGAAGAGAGTACAGCCACAGACAACTCCCCCCCTGCAGAAAACAAAAAAAAATTGATAAAAAATCTGAAAGAATTAGAAGCCACTCAGGAAAATTTTGATCAAATCAAAAAACACATCTCATCAATTATTGATTCTTTAGTAAAAAACCGTAGTCTTTTCAGCCGAGCTGCCGTGTATTGGGAGAACATGCCCCTATGGCTAAAAATTATTGCAGGTGTGGTATTAGTCGTTCCCACATTGGTTTTGGGAATTGCAATTCATGTCACTACACTCATTGTAATCAGTGTTCTAACTTTGGTTGCTTATGTCGCCAGCGCACTAGTTCTTGAAAATCATGTTCAAAAGGAAGAGCATATTACCGAGCGCTTGAAAGAAAATATGCTTGGATTGGCAGATAGTTTGGGATCAGTCATCGAGTCCTTTGAACCTCTCCGTAAGCAAATCGCTGAAGAAATCGAGTATTTTCATCAAGAAAATGAAAGATTAAATCTCAATACAACAGAGCTTAGCGAACAAATTGAGCAATTAACGACACAAGCTGAACAATTACAGAAAACCGAGCAGTCTTTACGAAAAACTAAAGAGAAGTTGGAAAATACTGCGGACACGCTTGATGTGAAAGTAAAAATACAAGAAGAATTATTACTGATAAACAAAGCAGAACTTCAAAAAATCAAGGAAGAAATTGAAAAAAATGAACTGGAATTATCTGAGAAAATTTCTGAATTGAATCAGGTAAAGCAAGAAATGGGAGTAGAAATTGAAAGAACTGAATCTATTGCCCAAGTCTTAAAAAAAACAGTGGAGAAACTCTCACAAACTGCGATTAAAGATCAAAATCATAGGGAGTCATTTCAAAATAAATTAAATGATTTTTTTGCCAATAAGGAAGAAAGTTTCAATAAGGTTGCTAAACGAATATGTGATGCAGAACACGAGTTATGCTTGGTCAAGGAAGAATTAAATTTTAGTAACAAACGTTACCAGGAACTATTAGAACGCCAGGAGCATGTCATAAAACGTCTGGAACAAATCAAAGTTTCTCATTTACCCGCACCTCAACATAGTAATGCAAAAGCACTTAGTCAATTTGGTATTATGGCTAATATCGAAGATTCTACTGCAAATGTGCAGCCGGAAGAAATCAGGATGCAAACTGCAGCGTATTGACTATTGAATAGTTCAATTATCAGGAACGATCGATGTATATAGTTGCATCGATCGTATTGAAGAATTGCCAAATTTTATTAATCAGGCATCATGCTTGCAAAATTTTAATTTACTAAAGGAAAATATAAGTTTAAAACAGGTGACAGTTGATGCAAATTATTCTTGCTAATCAAAATCCTAATTTCTTAAATCAAACGATTACGATTAATATTTTATCTGGACAATGCTTCTTTTCTGATAGCGAGAATACAATAGAGTTGAAAGAATTATTGACTAAGTCTGATTTTATTCATCCCCTACTGAATGAACCCTTCACCCCTGTAAAAGACTATTTTTTTCATTATGAATACAGCACATTGGATGAATTATTTTATGCCGCAATTTATGTATATACAGTCCTCATACATGTAGATAATCCCTCTGCTTGCCTATTTAAGATAAATCCTTCTGATGAATTTAGTTTTGGTCAAAAAAATGACTCTATTTCTTTTTCGATACATCCCGATAAAAATGCTACAGAAACGATTACTATCGATCAGCTGAACAAACTTTCTGGACTAATAATAAAGACAAAATTTCATTACTCCGAAATGATCCTTATTGATGATGAATTTACTATTAAAGAACTTCCAGTGTCTGTAAATGGTGATTTATTGTTTCGTCGTGATGAAGAAATAATAGAGCTTTTAAAGCAACCTGCCGATTTAAGCCGTTTCGAATTACGTTATATAAATCCTGTAATCGGCTTTGGATTATATAGTAAAACCACCATAAGAAGAGGTGAAATCATTTCGTTATATACAGGAATTAAAGCCACAAGATTACCAACAGATTTGCAATATACTTTCATCCCTAAAGACGACAGTCTGAATTTGCACATGAATGCAAAATTTTCAGGTAATATCACTCGATTTATTAATCATGCGCCTTCTGCAAAAAAGGAAGAGTCTCACGACTCAAAACAATTACTAAATGACAATTGTATTACCCACTCGCGCTCTATTAATGGAATAGAATTCATTCTTGTCATGGCAAAAACTGATATATTCCCTGGAGAACAATTGCTTTATGATTATGGAGCCGATTTTTTTGCCAGTTCCAATCTATTTCGCTTTAAAAAAAATGGGCGACTTTCTCAAAAATTTGTAAGAAAAATCAGAAAGTTATCACAGCATAAAACCATACATTTTCGAATCATGGCAAATTGTGGAGTGAAGGCAGCACAAAAGTATTTATTGATGCGACTTTTTGTAATTTTAATTACCGTCTTTGTTGTAGTATTTTTTATCGGTAATTGGAATATGAAACCTTTTGCATAACCATAGGATTTTACTTAGAGTCAAACGCAATAAGATTGTCTTACAACACCTCAAAGCCTATGTAATTTTCCCATGGTAGATCCTCTCTGGTATATCCATCGACTCTCGCATGTTGAGGTCCATGTTTCAACCAGGCATAAAACTCTTCTAACTTCTCTTCTGTTCCACAAGCCAATACCTCAACCCGACCATCTGGTAAATTTCTGGCCCAGCCGTCAATCATTAGTTGTTCGGCTTGTGCTTTAGCAGAAGCACGAAACCATACTCCCTGTACCCTCCCTGAAATATAGCAACGCATGCATAATTCCTTGGCCATAATTATTTTCCATCCATTATAAAACAATAAATAACACATTGGACTTGTTGCATAAAAAGAGCGGTTTATGCATGAGTTCTACTCCATTATGTCATAATTTAATCAATATACCATGACTTCTCTACGTAACTTGTTTCAAAAAAATGACTTCTATAGGAGGCATTTTAACTCATTTTGCTATAGTTAATAGAAGTCTTATATAAGAAGACACAATTATTTTCTTATATCCAATTTGAGTATTTTGTACTGGAGTTATAGTTGCATTCCAAATAAAACACAGTAAATTAGAGAATAGGAATTCTATTAATAACGGAGATGAAAATGAAAAAAATGGTTCTTTATGCACTTCCATCCATAATCCTGGCAAATTTATCTATCTCAGCCTATGCTGATACAACACCTGCTCAATTAACGGGTACCCCAGCTGAACAAATTCAGCAATTAAATGCACAGATTCAAACTCAATTACATGATTTGCAAACAAAACAACAACAACAGCTTGATGCATTAAACACTCAATTACAAAATCAAATTAAACAAGTTCAATCTGAATTACAACAACAAATTCAGGCAGTTAATTCACAAACTCAAGATCAAATAAAACAAGTACAAACCACACTACAAGATCAGATTAAACAGGTACAGCAACAGGCTTTGCAAAAGAACTAATACAATTACAGACGATTGGTTTTCGGTAACTCTAATTGGGGAATGTAAGCTTTGGAGTGGCTATGTCTCCAAAAACTTAAATCATTGCAGATAAATTAATATGAGTTCAGGATAAAATTTGGGTTATTTTTTATGTCGAACTCATATTAATTTTACAGTTAATATCACTTGTCTAATAACACCATAAAATCAATAAAAAACAAAACAAGATTAGACGAACCATAAAGCACAACTTGATCATCAATTGCCATAAATTTCATATGGATAACATCTTCTTTCCTGGTAACTTATCATTATGTTCTTGATGAAACCAACGCATTTGCAAATTTTCCTGTTAAAATAACATCAGAAACAGGACTTTTAATGAACATTTTCAACCGTGTATTACACAAATAATTTAAGCGAATTTTTCTTGATTTTTAGCTTAAATATACTATACCTAAATAACTATAACTATTTAATCAATAAGGAAAATTGAAATGGACTTAAGTAAAAGAATCGAACCAAAAACCTGGGCTTTTGTTGAAAAAATACAAAATGCGGGCGGCAAACCAATTTATGATATTCCAGTTCAGGAAGGAAGAACCATATTTAATCAATTACAAGCCTTGCCTTCTGAAAAGCCCGAAGTTGATATTGAGGATAAGACTCTTCCAGTTGGTCCTTCCGGAAAGATTGCAATTCGCATTGTTCGCCCTAAAGGAGCAAAAGAAGCATTACCTGTTGTAATGTTCTTTCACGGTGCTGGCTGGGTTTTCGGCGGTTATCAAACCCATGGTCGTCTTGTACGAGAAATTGCTGTTGGCGCTCATGCAGCTGTAGTATTTGTGGAATACACTTTAGCCCCAGAAGCTCAATATCCTGTACAAATCGAAGAATCTTACGCTGCCATGAAATACATTGCAGAACATGGCAAACAATTTAATCTGGATACGTCACGTTTTGCCGCTGCTGGTGACAGTGTTGGTGGTAACATGACTAGTGTGATGACTCTTCTGGCGAAAGAACGAGGCGGCCCCAAAATCGATTATCAGGTACTCATTTATCCGGTAACCGACGCCAATTTTGATAATGCATCCTATAAAGAATTTGCAGAAGGGCCTTGGCTAACCAAGAAAGCGATGGAATGGTTCTGGGACAAATATTTACCGAATAAGGAAAAAAGAAAAGAAATTACAGCATGTCCTCTTCAGGCTTCCTCCGAACAACTTAAAGGATTGCCGCCTGCGCTTGTAATTACCGGTGAATGTGATGTTTTGCGCGATGAAGGCGAAGCTTATGCTCACAAACTTAATGCAGCTGGGGTGACTGTCACTGCAGTTCGTCATTTAAGCACAATTCATGATTTCTTGATGCTAAACGATATTGCTGAAGCTCCTGCCTGTCGGAATGCCATTAAAACCATTATCGGGCATCTGACTCACGTTTTCTCCGGGAAAAAGTAAAATAACTATGACTGGCATCGCATTTGATGTCAGTCACATTTCCTGATTTGATTGGAGTAATAGCTTGCAAACAGCAAATAAGGGGGCGCTTTTTTAACATGGCAATCATTCAAATCTGAGTATAATGCCAAACGTCAAACTTTCTTTTCCCCAGTGAAAGAGTACTAGAAAAACCACAAAATGGCGATATATTTTACTCCAGGGCATGAATCATACCTATCAGTGCTTAATAAAACCTTAAGAATTGATTAAAAAACTTGCGAATTTCCTCCAGACAGTGTTATGTTGAGTTGAAGGGATTTGGAAGTGGAGTTTAAAATGGAATCAATGATTGATTTAGTTGGCTATGTCGCTTCTTCTTTAGTTTTTGCTACATTCTATGTCAAAAAAATTCTGACACTAAGACTCATCGCAATTTGTAGTAACATCGCATTTATTACATATGGGTTAGGTTATCATTTACACCCTATATTTATTTTACATTGTGTTTTATTGCCTTTGAATTTATACAGAATCTTTGAGTTATTAAAAAGTGATCCTGAGTTTACTTTGTTTACGAGGATTAATGTGAAAGCAACCAGATAACTGTTTTCATTATTTTAATGGTATCATACTCATTTAAAATAAAAAGGAATCTTCTATGTGCTATTGGAATAGAATGATCTGCCTGGTGTTAATGGGATTTTCTGCTTTTTTACAAGCTGGCACCTATATCCCTCAATGCCCTAAAGAAATCAACACCCTTGAGCATATACAAACATCCCCCAAAGGATGGGAAACTCTAAAGGGAATTCAAAACAATTATCTGGGTAGTGTTTCCTTCTATTCTGGGCACCCCAAAGCACAAGCTAGTTTAAAGCCCCTGCTTATTAATAAAAAGAAAGCCGAATGGAAATTTTCCACTCACGATACCATTTACATCGTATGTCATTACAATCAAACAGGAATTGAACTCACACAACAATTACCTGAAAAAACAAAAAGTTGTACTGTTATTTTTAATCAAAATGTAAGAGGTGCGTTTGGATTCCTGCCTCATAAAATAACTTGCACTAAATAGTGGAATGCCTTTTTTAGACAAAGCCTACCAGCAGCTTTAACATTTAAAAATACAAGGATTCATCAATGAGCAACCCAATATTACAGAATAAATTAGACCGTCATCTTTCTGACTTGGAACAAAACAAAAATAATTTGCATTTGTTGGTCCAAATCAGCAATCTTTATCTGGAAATGGAAAATCTGGAATCCGCTCAAGCCTATCTAAGCAAGGCCAGTGCTATCGATCGGATTGCTTGCCTGGGGCAACAAGGTCTACTTTATCTGAATCAAGGACAATTCACTCAAGCCAAAGACCATTTCCTTGAGGCATTACAATATGATGATAGCCCTGCCTTACGCTATAATTTAGGATTTACTCATTTCATCACTTATGATTTCGATAAAGCTTGGGAGGTATTGATTCCTCTAACGGAAAATGAGCATCATCCAGAAGCGCAATTATTAATGGCAAGAATCCTGCAAAGACAAAATGCCTACGAAGAGGCTATAAGCAAAGTAGAACAAGTTTTAAGTCATGATTCAGAGGATACAGAAGCTTTGGGTCTTCTTTCTCTCCTGTATTTTGATCACAATATGGAAGACAAAGCAAATGAATTCAGTTTACTCGCTCTACAATTAAATCCGCACAATTACGATGCTAAATTAGTCAATATCCTCATTCGTTTGATGACCCAGGAAACCAACATTGAGGAGATTCAAGAATTATTACAAATTAATCCAGAAGACAGCCGGCTCTGGTTTGCACTAGGCAATACTTACCTTAGTCAGGGTGATCTGGGATCTGCAGAGCAAGTTTTAAAAAAAGCCATAGAAATTTATCCTGAATTTTATGACTGTCTTATTGTTTTAGCGTGGTGCCAGCTACTCAATAATCACATTGCAGAGGCCTATGAAACCTATCAAAAAGCCTGTCATCTTACTGAGGAATTTTCTGATGCCTGGGGTGGTCTGGCACTAGTTCACGCCTTATCTGAAGATTATTTACAAGCAGAACAATTAATTAACAAAGCAAAGCAGCTGAATTCAGACTGCTTTCTCACTGAGCTGGCTCAAGCGATGTATTTTAATCACAAAAATCCCCTGCAAGCTAAAAAACATTTGCTTGAAGCATTACAAAACAGTGAGATACCAATTAGTGAAAAATTGATTCTTTTTATAGACGAGATTGAAAATCGTCAATTACATTAGTTCTGGATGGAGATATTCAGTCACTCGGAATATTGGAATAGACTTCTTTCAAAACCCGCAGTAGAGTTTGAAAAGAAGTCTATTGATAATCCCCACTAAAACATCCCTATATCAACTAATCATTGCTTTTCTTCTTCTTTGATACGACAATGCGTTTCATCAATCAGCAATAAAGTCACTAACGCCAAAATCATAGAAATGGGTAGCAATAAAAGAGATAAATAATACCCTTGCAAGCTAAATTGATGAATTCCATCCACCACAGCCCCATCCCACGTCCAATCAAGCAAAGCGCCAACCAAGGGTTCAAATAATGCCTCGAAAACTGAATTAAACATATTCATGATACCTAGAACCGTAGCTACAAGCACTATAGGAAATAATTCTCTGATCATTGCAAAACTGGTAAAAAAGCCGCTTGCACTAAAACCAAAGAGAAATAAAAGAATCATTAAGGTACTTAAATATTGACTCGGGCTATAAATAACCACTAATAAACTCAATAAAGCGGAGAACGTTCCTACAAACAAAACTGGCTTTCTGCGTCTTATAAAATCAGAAAACCACCCCCAAAATGGCGCTCCTGCTGCAAAACCAACAAAAATAAAAGAAATAGCAAGTGCCGCATCAGTACGAGACAAGTGATAAGCCTTTTCCAGGAAAGGCACTCCCCATAATCCCCCAAAAACTGAAACAGGTGCAAAAGCTAGTCCGCTATATAAGGACAAAGCCCAAGCCTGTTTATTGGAAACAATACGGCTTAACAATTGAATAATGGTCTCATTACTATTTGATACATGCAGCTTTTGTATAGGTTTATCTCTTAAAACCAGGAAATACACAATACCTAGTATAATACCCAGTACACTGACCAGTTCCAGTGCCTTTCGCCAACCTTCATGCTGAACCAAAAATGCCAAAGGCATCTGACCACCGACTGCACCAAGCATGGCAGCGGTCATAAACATACCAGACACTAAAGCAAATCGTTTTGGTGGGAACCATACTGCAGCCAATTTAAAACAAGATACAGCAGCAAAAGCAGCCCCTGCCCCCATTAATGCTCTACTGAGACAAGCAAGCCATAACGTATTGGTTTGAGAAAAAATAAAAGTACTGATGCTGCAAACAAAAATAGCGAGAGTTGTTAACAATCTTGGACTATACCGGTCTAACATCACACCAACAGGAATCTGCATGAATAAATACGAATAGAAATAAAAAGCTGATAAATTCCCAAGTCCTGCTGCATTAATCTGAAATGCCTTCATCAAATCAGTGGTCATGACACTAGGGGATACCTGAATTAAATATTTATAAAAGAAAAAACACGCCGCTATGGACCAAATGATCCAGAGATAAGCTTTAGCAAGCAACGGGTGCCTGAATGAAAATGGGTTCACAATAACTCCTAACTTGTTTGCTTCACGCTAGAGATGAAACATCAATAGCCACTAGGTCTTATCTGCTGATGTTATCGCCCTGAGGCGGGGCAGATAAGTCAGGAGAGGAGCCGTCTCAGAGCGGAAGAAAGGGTAAAGCTGACCACCACCACGACAACGACAACGACATTTGAGATGAAAGGATTTAAAACAATAAGCGACAATCCAACAGATAGCCTGTTGCTATTTTGTGAGCAAGATCTTCTGTTTGTTAATTGTCGGCTTCTATTCATAGAAAAAACAAGGAATTAAAATTAATATTTAATGTTAACTTTTTAGGCAATATGTTGTCAAGCACACAAACAGTCAATGCATCCTTTTTTAAATTGTGTTACAAAGATACATTGACTATTTCGAATTAAAAATTAATATATCTAATCAAAATGAGTATATCTATTTACAGAAGATGACTCCACAAACGCATCTTCCGTGTAGCCTGTGTATTGAGAGTGCTGAGTGGCTTCATCCGGTTTGGGAATAATTTGCTTACTTACATCACAACCATGTTCGGTTAATACCTTAACCAAACTCTCATAACTATTGGGAGGAAGGGACTTGCTAAATGCAGACTCCGCACGTTTTGAAAACTCTAGCGCCTCATGATAATCTTTAGGGCCGAATTTCCACTCCCCTCCCACATATCCAAGCCGTTGATGAGCATATTTATTCCTTTCATTATTGAAATAGGTAATCGTCAAAAGTCCGGGCACAGAGCTTTCCCGTAAAAGCCATACCTCCTTATCAGATTTATTGGGTGCCCCTTCTTTATCCAGTCTTACACAAGCTTTCCTGGCATCTGTTTCAGATGAAAAAATAACGGTTTGATTTTCTGATTTTTTAATTTTCTGATCTTCCTTTGTTTCCATAATCGTCTCCTAAAGAAAAAACACAAACAATTTCACTCACTCCATGCAATGTGAAATCAGTTGGTGCCATTTATGCTCAGTTAAGTATAGACATATTCACATAAATATTCAAAATGACAAAATAATAGTAATTTGCTTGTTTAGATACCTGGTTAACGGTTTTGCTATGAATACTCATCCCCACTTGCAAAAAAATCTACGTAAATAAATAATAAAACTCTTATTTTTGCAAAACAAAGTAGCGATAATTACTTTAACTAAGGAATCCAGGGGATGGAGTTAACCACATCCGAGAACCAACTTTTCCAAAGCTCCAAAGCGACTCTGGCTCTGGTTACTATTTTAATAGGAGTCGGTTCAGGCTTTTTAGGTATGTGCCTTGCCTTGTTACTCCATTACCTTCAACATATTGCTTATGGCTACAGTCCTCTCCATATCATAAGCAATGAAACCTTTTTGGAAGGAGTCCGATCTTCCTCCCCTGAAAGAAGAATAACCATCCTCTTTTTATGCGGTTTAATTGCAGGCATGGGTTGGTGGACACTCTATCGCTTTGGTAAACCCCTGGTCAGCATTGCTTTGGCAATAAAATCAGGGAAGCCCATGCCAATCTTCAGTACATTCATCCATGCCTTTTTGCAGATTATAACCATTGCTTTAGGCTCACCTCTTGGTCGAGAAGTGGCCCCTCGCGAGGTAAGTTCAGTTTATGCTTCCTGGCTATCCGCCAAGGCAGGATTGAGTCCTGAAGAAAGCAAAATCATGTTGGCCTGTGGAGCTGGAGCCGGGCTAGCCGCAGTTTATAATGTCCCATTGGGAGGTGCAGTATTTGTTTTGGAAGTGTTACTTTGTACTTTCAATTGGACTATCTTGCTTCCGGCATTAACTTCCTCTGCCATAGCGGTTCTGGTGTCCTGGTGGGGCTTGGGAAATGAATCCATCTACCAATTACCAGAGTTCACATTGAACGCTTCTTTAATAATTTGGTCTATCCTTGCCAGCCCTGTTCTGGGATTTTTTGCTTTTTGGTTTATTCAAATTGCTACTGTGCAACGTAGCAAAGCGACTCATAACTGGCAAATGATCTTTTCATGTTTTGTGAACTTCCTAATCATTGGCCTTTTCTCTGTCTATTTTCCTTCCTTGCTAGGTAATGGCAAGAGCCCGGCAGAAATGGAATTTGATCAGTCGGTGACTATTGGATTAAGCGTTATATTATTTCTGCTAAGGAATATATTTGTCTGGTCGAGCTTACGAGTAGGCGCTCAAGGAGGTTTGCTCACTCCTTCTCTTGCTAATGGTGCTTTACTAGGGGCCATTCTTGGAGGGATTTGGAATTTATATTTACCAGCAGCCCCTATACATGCTTTCGCCGTTATTGGCGCGACTGCCTTTCTTGCTGCAGCACAAAAAATGCCTTTCACTGCTATTATCCTCATTTTTGAATTCACCAGGATCAATTTTGTCTTTCTTATCCCGATCATGCTCGCCGTTTCAGGAGCAGTAGCTATGTGTCAATTAACCAAAAACTATTACATCAAATACAAAGTGTAATGCTCATATCCTACTGGTCTTGGCATCACAGACCTCTCCAAGAATGAGTAAAAAATACCCATCATCATGCTATACTTATAGTGTAACCAGATGAAAAAGGAAGTTCACTATGTCTAAGAGATCTACTGGAAAAATCCCGCTTATTTCTAGAGAAGAGTGTTTTGCTTTATTGCCTGGCTATAGTATCAATGCGATGAATCTTCTGAAATTAGGGAATCACACCGCCTATTATGAGGAAATTGAGTCTCTATCCAAAATTTTTATTGCTCTTGTAGCTCATTATTCTGAATCAACACAATCAATAATCACTTGCATGGAAAAAGCGATGCATGACGCCTACATAGAAGAATTAAGTGACATTGATTACGAAATTCAGCGCTTATTCAAAATAAGAAAGGATACTCCTATTCATACTGTATTTGGAGAAAGAGAAATCGCTAAACTTACGATGCAAATGACTGAACTGGAAAAACGTAAATCAACACCCATCAAAGAAATTATTCAAGGGGTTATTTACGACTCATTAGATAAAGCTAGCCAAGCGATAGCAGATAAAATGCAGGGAAACTACAACTCTCAAGAATTTGAAGTACGAACCAATCCTTTTCAATAGCATCCCAATCATGATTCCACTTGAACCTCATAAGTGTACACGTCCGTACATGAACATGAGGTTTTTGTCACTCCTGTCAATCATGTTATAGTGATTTGAATTTTAAATGACTTATTTCGACCCTGAGGCACGTAATTTTTTGAATGAGTCATTTTAATTTACTATAAAAATTTCCATAATGGCTAGAGATGAAATTTTATGCCCCCAAAATATCACAGATTTGGGCTATAGACTTGACCCTCATCATTGCTGTTTTTTGATTGAGATGGTTGAGATGCGGACGAGGCGAACATTAAATATCTATTTAGTGATTGCGTTAGTGTTTTAAAGTCACGGTTTATTACGGCTAACACGGTTTCATTTTTTCCATTTTTAGAGTTGAGTGCCTCTCTTTGTTGGGTTTCAGGTATCAAATCGATAATTTGATAGAATGACTCAAGGCTATTTGTGCTATGTAAAGCTTTATGCAACATCGTATCACCATATTTATCTTGAACTTGAATCGCAACCAACCTATCTTTTTCGGGAATAAGCTCAAGAATGGCTTTTAAGGATTGAGGGTTGCTTGCCACATCATGCAACACCGCATTGCCATAGTCATCTTGAATCTGAAGCGCAGTCAATCTATCTTCTTCGGGAAGAAGTTCAAGAGCGATTTTGTAGTTTAAGGGTCTTACATAATGCAAGACCGTATTACCATGGTCATCTTGAACTTGAACCGCAGCCAATTTATCTTTTTCGAGAATATGCTCAAGAATGGTTTTCAAGGACTCCGGTTTGCTCGCCGCATAATGCAACACCGTAATACCAGATTTATTTTTAACCTGAACCGCAGCCAATTTATGTTTTTCGGGAATAAACTCAAGAATGGATTTTAAGGATTCAGGATGGTTTGCCGCTGTATGCAACACCGTATCACCATTATTATCTTGAACCTGAACTGCAGCCAATCTTTCTTTTTCAGGAATAAGCTCAAGGATGGTTTTTAAGGATTCAGGATAACTTGCTGCTTTATGCAGTACTGTAATATCAGATTTATTTTTAACCTGAACTGCAGCCAATCTTTCTTTTTCAGGAATAAGCTCAAGGATGGTTTTTAGGGATTCAGGATAACTTGCTGCTTTATGCAGCACTGTAATATCCGATTTATTTTTAACCTGAACTGCAGCCAACCTGGCTTTTTCGGGAATAAGCTCAAGAATGGCTTTTAAAGATTCAGGATGGCGTGTCGCGTTATGCAGTACCGTATCACCATAGTTATTTTGAACCCGAACCGCAGCCAATCTTTCTTTTTCAGGAATAAGCTCAAGGATGGTTTTTAAGGATTCAGGATAACTTGCTGCTTTATGCAGTACCGTAATATCCGATTTATTTTTAACCTGAACCACAGCCAATCTTTCTTTTTCAGGAATAAGCTCAAGAATGGTTTTTAAGGATTCAGGATAACTTGCTGCTTTATGCAACACCGTTTGACCATCACTATCTTGAACCTGAACTGCAGCCAATTTATCTTCTTTGGTGGGATAAATCTCAAGAATGGTTTTTAAGGACTCAGGAGAGCTTGCTGCATAATGCAACACCGTATCGCTATTATTATCTTTAACCTGAACTGCAGCCAATTTATCTTCTTTGGTGGGATAAATCTCAAGAATGGTTTTTAAGGATTCAGAAGATCTTGCTGCATGATGCAATACCATATCACCAAATCCATCTTTAACTTGAACCGCAGCCAATCTGGCTTTTTCGGAAATAAACTCAAGAATGGTTTTTAGGGATTCAGGATAGCTTGCTGCATAATGCAACATCGTTTTGCCATTACTATCTTTAACCTGAACCGTTGCCAATCTGGCTTTTTCAGGAATGGACTCCAGAGCTTTTGTTACGTAGAGGGCATTATCTGTTTCAACGGCCCAATGCAGAATATTTCCATCGGGGTTTAGCACCTTGTAATATTGAATGACGGCATCAGCAAGGGCGTCAGTTTGCTCTTTGGTCAACCATGTTTGTTTTATTACATCACTTATGGCGTTTAAGGCTTTTTCGGGGTCGGTGAGCTTTATATTCTTTAACAAATGGGCATATAAAGAAGGCGGAAAATTCAAAATCAGCACCACCAATTCATAGGAATTTTTAGGTGCAATGCCTAAAATAGTCTGGGCAATTAAACGCTCAGGCAATTGGATGCCGCTGTCATCCTGTCCTGGATTAATGTGCTTGTATTTTTTTTCCAGGCGCTTCAAACTGTCCCTGGTCATTTTAGCCGGTTGATTCAATAATGGTGTTTTGGCATTAGCCTCTACTATTGAGCTTACATGAAGCGCTGCTGTCTCAACACAAGTTCCTTTCAGAAGCTCCTTATCGATAACGCTGGCTAAATCACCATGAGGCCCCGTCACCTTTCTTAAAGGGTCTTGCACCTCTGAAGGTAAGGCATTCCAATAAGACATAAACGCATCAATGGCTTCTGTGGCGGCTTCGTTGGCAAACGCACTTCCTGTCATTCGCTCGCCACCCAGTGTTAACCCTTTAATTAATAACTGCAGAGCCTGTTTAGGAGTCATCCCCTGATTATTAAAAATAGCCATGTCCTCTTTTAAGACTCTTAACGCCTGATTATGTTCATACAATGCATTACAGAGCTTGGGGTGTTCTTTCTTTAAGTATTCATATAATTTGGCCTGGCTACGTAGTGGGAAATTTTGTATGGACCGAACATCAAAAATCATCTCCCCGCTTATCACATAATGGGACAAATCTGATAGAAGAGGCTCTTTTTCTAATTTGGATGTATTTTCCTTTAAGTCCAAAACCGGCTCTATGCCTTCCAGTTTCTCTTGTTTTAATGGGCGAGAGATGTTTTGTGAAAGCGTTACCTTAAGTTGTTTTTTGACATGCGGCGCTATGATAGACAGCATGTCGGACACGCTTTGGGGTTTAAAAACAAGTCTTGCTGTTTCCCAATAAAGACGATTGGTTTCACTGGATGCTAATTGGCCAAAACCAATAAATTGATTTGCATTTTTTGCTCTTTCCGCGCATCGTTGTTGGAATCGTTCTTCAAAATGCTCAACATCCTTAAGAAGTTCCAAAAGATAATTTATTGCTTCTCCCAGCTCTAACTGTAATACACGTTGTTTAACGCTGTTGAAATCATGCGGTTCTGAAACGTTTGTAGAAATTAATTGTTTCTTCTCTTCGATTAGCTTGTTGATGGCATCGATATCAATCATCTTTTAAATCGGATAGTTCAATAAATGCGCAATTATAAATGCATTGTTGAAAAAATACTACCTCCAGTCTATTCGACGAGTTGAATCCGATTAAAGATCGCCAAAGACAGCGAAAAAAATAGGATCCGTTGCTAATAATTAGCTTTTCTATTTTGCCAAGCGGCTTCACCAAAATATAAGCTGGAGTTTTCGTTTGGTGATGACCATCACAATTTATTTATGCATTCATAAAAGAAAAAAGAAGCCTAATTCGATAAAACAGTTTAGAAAAAAACTCATGCAATATAGAATATAATCCAAAACTGACATTTGAACTGACAATAGCAGGATCGCATTATACATTTCAAATAGACAAATAATCAGATTTTACAGGTAATTACATGATACTATGTCCTTGTGGATCGCAAAATAAATACCAATTATGTTGTGGAGTCTTTATTGAAAACAATCAGCCACCACAAACACCAGAGCAATTAATGCGCTCAAGGTATACTGCCTATACCCTGGCTAAAATCGATTATATTAAACAAACCATGAAAGGGAAACCACTAATAACTTTTAACGAATCGGAAGCAAAAGAATGGGCTCAAGGAGTTTCCTGGATGGGTTTAAATGTTATTCAAACCTATATGGAAAATCCAGGCAAAGGCTTTGTTGAATTTATAGCCAGTTTTCTCGACAAAAATCAGTTGAAGACTATACACGAATTGAGCGAATTTCAAAAAGAAGACTCTACCTGGTTTTATGTGGATGGTATGGAAAAACAGTTACCTAATAAGCAAAACAAACAAAAAATAGGCCGTAATAGCCTCTGTCCTTGTGGAAGTGGTAAAAAATTTAAAAATTGTCACGAAAAATAAATTAATTTCAGGGTTACTAATGAACGGTCATTTACTGCTTAATGTTTTCATTTTCCTTGCTGCTGCCAGTATTATGGTTCCGTTGGCAAGTCGATTTAGACTTGGTTCTGTGATCGGCTATCTGATTGTGGGTATTCTAATCGGACCTTTTGGACTTAAGCTGATAGGCAATTCCGAACAAATTATGCGTTTTGCAGAATTTGGAGTAGTCATGATGTTATTCCTGATTGGCCTGGAGTTAGAGCCAATCATGCTCTGGAAGCTGCGCAAATTAATAGTTGGCTTGGGCAGCATGCAAGTCTTGTTAACAACAGGCGCGCTCTCATTAGCCGCTATTATGATGGGTTACAGTTGGAAAGCCAGTGTTGCGGTCAGTATGGCACTTGCCTTATCTTCAACGGCTTTGGTCCTGCAAATGCTGCAAGAGAAAAATCTGTTGAAAACAGCCGAAGGTGAAACTTCTTTTGCTGTGCTCTTATTTCAGGACATTGCGGTCATTCCAATATTGGTTATTTTACCGCTATTAGGAAATCATCATGGGATCAATGTCAATATTAATCCTCATACAGCAACCTCTATTGCACAGCTACCCAAATGGCTCCATGCCTTAGTAGTCGCTGGAATTATTGGAAGTGTTATTTTAGCTGGCCACTATTTATCCCGGTACATGTTTTTAATCATCGCAAAAACCAACATCAGGGAAGTATTTACAGCATTTTCCCTATCTTTGGTTGTTGGGATTACATTATTGATGGAAATAATCGGCGTATCCCCTGCTTTAGGGGCTTTTATCGCTGGAATGGTTTTAGCCAACTCACAGTACAAGCGTACTGTTGAGGCCGATATACAACCTTTCAAAGGTCTTCTGCTTGGATTGTTTTTTATCTCGGTTGGTATGGGTATTAACTTCAATTTACTCTTCAAACAAATGACTTTAATTATCCCGGTAGTATTTGGGTTAATTACAATTAAAGCATTAATTCTCTTTATACTTGGTCAGATGTTTCGACTCACTAAAATCCAGGCACTTGGTTTCGCCCTTGGGCTATCACAGGGTGGAGAATTCGCCTTTGTACTTTTTCAATACGCAACTTCTTCAAAAGCGATAAGCCCGGAAATAAGCAGTTTTTTTACTTTGGTTGTTGCCTTATCCATGTTAGCCACACCATTTTTAATGCTTTTGTATCATCGTTTTATGGTACCGAAATTAATAAGTAAATTGCCTGAAAGAGAATACGACTCTATTCATGAAAACAATAACATTATTATCGCTGGTTATGGACGTTTTGGTCAGATCATTGGTCGATTTCTTAGTGGCGAAAACATAAAGGTAACTGTTTTGGAAAAAAACCCGGAACAAGTCGAGCTACTACGTAAATTTGGCTACTCTGGATATTTCGGAGATGCGAATCGATTAGATCTCTTAAAAAGTGCAGGAGCTGAACATGCCAAATTATTAATAGTTACTGTTGGGAACCCTGACATCAACTTGGAAATTGTTAAATTAGCGAAACAAGAATTTCCCCAATTAAAAATTTATGCCAGAGCAAGAAATCGACGTCATGCTTATGAATTGCATAAAGCGGGAGTACACTATTTCAAAAGAGAATTATTTGATTCTTCGTTAACTATGACTAAGGAAATCTTACAGTTTCTTGGTTACAAACCTGAAGAAATTGAGAAAAAAGCGAAAGCATTCCAAAAACATGATGAAGATGCCTTAATGAAATCTTTTGAATTTTTTGATGAAGAAGCAAGCCTAATCAATTTCTCACGTCAAGCAAAAGGAGAGCTGGAACGCATTTTGCAGAATAATAATCCATAATCAACACATAAAGGTCTATACTTCCTTATAATCATCTTGAAATGGCTTTCATTATGATAAAACAATTACAACAAGCGTTAAGTCATGCTCTCCTTGGAAAGGAGGACGTTATCAGGTTAGGTATCACCTGTTTATTAGCCAATGGCCACTTATTACTCGAAGACATCCCAGGGATGGGTAAAACGACTTTTAGCCATGCTTTAGCTCAACTGACTGGCATGCAATACCGACGCATACAATTTACCAGCGACCTTTTGCCCAGTGATCTTTTAGGTATCTCCATTTACGATAACGAACGCAAGGCATTTCATTTTCATAAAGGTCCCATATTCTCACAATTAATCCTGGCCGATGAAATCAATAGAGCCACACCTAAAACACAGAGTGCTTTATTAGAAGCCATGGAAGAAAGGCAAGTAACCACTGATATGGGCACAGAATCTCTCCCTCAGCCATTTTTTGTTATTGCAACACAAAATCCATCCTATCATACGGGAACCTATCCCTTGCCTGAATCCCAACTGGATAGATTTTTGATGCGCTTAGTCATTGGATATCCACCTCCAGATGCTGAACGTCAACTCTTAAAATCACCCAACTTGAATACGCCATTAAGTGCATTGATCCCAATCATTAATCCACAACAGTTACAAGATCTACAGAGGGAAAGTCAAAGAGTCCTGGTATCAGAATTAGTTCTTGATTATGTTCAATCTCTTTTAGCAGCCAGTAGAAATCAAGGATGGTTCAATCATGGTTTAAGTCCAAGGGCCGGAATAGGGTTAGTCCATGCGGCTCAAGCATTTGCCAGAACTGATGATAGGGATTTTGTTCGACCAGATGACATTCAGGCCGTCATGCCAGCTGTTGTAAACCATCGTTTAATTATCAAAAAATCACAAATCCAATTATCGGCTGCTGAGCTTTTGATGAATGAAATCGAGGTTCCAGTGTGATCAAGCAAATTAAAAAGAGAATATTCGCTTATTGGGATAAGTGGATTAACAAAAAAATCACTAAAAGCAACCCTCAATTTCTTGATTCAAAAAATATTTATATTTTGCCTTCTGGATTTGGCTGGGCCTATGGATTACTCGTACTATCCTTATTTTCTGGTGCAATCAATTATCAAATCAGCACTATTTTTTTAATGACTTTTCTTCTGGCGACTATTGGTATTATTAGCGCATGGGAAACACATGCCAACCTGAAAGATCTGTCTATTCGTTTGATTTCCATTGAAGACACCTATGAAGGAAAACCTGTTCAGGTTGTCCTGTTTATTCAATCCAGGAATAGAGTTCATTTTGAACTCGAGTTTCTACTAGGCAATCAGCTCATTTCCCGTTTAGAAAAAGTCCCTCCACAAGGTATGCAATTTATTTTACCAATAGTAACAACTGGGAGAGGATGCTATGTCCTGCCGAAAATTACAGTCTCAAGTCGTTTTCCTTTTGGCCTATTTCGAGTATGGGGATATGTCCGTTTTGATAGCAATTATTATGTCTACCCCCAGCCAATTGATCCCGGTTTTTGGCCTTTACCTGTTTATAATCAAGATAAAAGGAAAATAGATTCTCCCGGAGACAATGAAATCTATGACTTAAAACAAGTAGAAAATCCGTGGATACAACTTAATCTTATTGCATGGAAAATTGCCGCAAAGGGCCAGGGGTGGTATCTAAAAACAATGGATAGTACTGAAGGCATTTATTGGCTATTTACGTTAAATGACTTGCCAGTTGAACAGATGGAAGAAAAACTGAGACATTTAAGTTATTGGCTGGTTACTGCTGAATCCCAAGGACAGTTTTATAATTTAGATCTGGGGAAAAGCCTGGATAAATTTGCCCATGGTGAAGAACATCTACGACACTGCTTACGTCAATTGGCGGAATATTAATGAACTTCACAGCCTCACAGCGTACTCTTCTTATAATTATCAGGCATGCCCTTTTAGTCACATTATTATGCTACATTCCTCATTTTTTTACAGCTCCCTGGTGGCTTATTATCCTCATTTTGTCTGCAATGGGCTACAAATTCATCACAGATTACTTTGCTTACCCATTACTCAGTAAATGGATACGTTTTATTTTGGTTATTAGCTGCCTTTTTCTATTAAAATTTCAATATGGCAGCATGGTGTCCAGTGGTTTTTTTATCGGTTTTTTACTGACCTTCATTGGACTAAAGACTATTGAAGTTCATAGCATAAGAGACATAAAAATACTGATATTGTGTAATTTTTATCTTATCTTTTCTGCTTTAATTGTAGTGCAGGAGCTATGGATCATAGCCTACCTTCTAATCGCCATAGTAGCTAATCTCTCTTTAATGTTAAAATTAAACGCCCCTCAAGCGTCACTAAGACAAATAAGCAGAGCTAGCATAAAGCAGCTACTTGTTGCGATACCACTAAGTGTCATTCTGTTTTATATTTTTCCGCGTATAGCAAATCCACTTTGGCAAGTTCCTTCTTTAGGACAGAGCCACACAGGGTTTAGTGAATACATGAATCCAGGCTCTATTGTGAGTTTGGCTGGTGACGACAGTACTGCTTTACGAATTACATTTAAAAGCAAAGCCATTCTTAATGGTTACTGGCGAGGATTAACTTTGAGTTTTTATAATGGTATCAGTTGGAATCCCGCCTGGAATGTCTCATCAACCTTCCCTGGACTCCAGGAACTAACTGACCCCAATGCGGGAGATTATGAAGTCATATTAGAGCCTCATCAAAAAAAATGGCTATTTTACCTTGGTTATCCAATAGCAGGATATCCCCATCTCTTATTTTCGCCCAACTTTGGTTTGATCAGCCAGGCCAAAGACATCATTACTCAACGATTTGCTTATACTTTGCAGATAAAGCCCTCCCCCTATCGCACATTGACACAAAAAGACCTGGTATTGAATACCCGATTACCAAGCCATTTAAACCCCAGAATTAGCGCTTGGGCAACAAAGCAATTTGCCCAACTGAATCACGATCCGCAAGCTTTTGTAAAATTTATTCAGAATTACATAAGACAGGAAGCATACTGGTATACCTTAACTCCACCGAACCTGGATGACCAGAAAAACCAAATGGATTACTTTTGGTTTCATTCCAGAAAAGGATTTTGTGAACATTACGCAAGTGCGGTCACTGTTATTTTACGATCCGTTGGTATCCCTGCTCGAATTGTTGTTGGCTATCAAGGAGGTGAATGGAATCCCTTTGCGAACTATTTAACCATCAAACAATATGATGCTCATGCCTGGTTAGAGTATTGGCAAAAGGGATATGGCTGGAAGCAATTAGATCCCACTTCTTTTATTTCACCCTCTCGCATAGATCCATCCATTCTTGCAAGACAAAGCTCTCGCGTAAATCAGCCATTATCAATTGACCCATCATCCATTACCTGGTTGCAACGAACCAAATTATTCCTGGAATCAACACGTTTTTTCATTGAACGTTGGTTGCTGTTTTATAATCAAGATGCTCAGCATGAATTATTGGAACGAACAGGCCTTGGACAATGGAAAATGAGCCAATTATTACAAGCTAGTGCCGTCTCTTTTGTTTTGTTTATTGTTTTGCTTGGTGTTTGTTATCAATGGAGACAAAAAAAGAACCTGGATCCTCTATTAAACGAATACCATCTCTTACAAAAGGAATTCAGGCGATTTAATATTTCAATCGATCCACCTGCAACCCTAAAAAAGCAATGCAACCTATTAGCGACTAAAATTCCTAATCTCACACAAGCCATTACTACTTTTCTTGCTCATTATGAAAAATTACGTTTACAGCGGACCTCGATGAATACCAGGGAAAATAAAAAGCAAACTATTTTATTATTTAAACACTTACGTCGAACATTAAGCCACATAAAAAACTGAGTTGTGCGACAATTCAATCTAAACTGGGTAATAAATTAACGTTCGTTTAGTGATATAAAAGACATTTCCTTGCCTTTTATATCGAACTCACGTTATTTAATAGTTGCCTTATTGAGTCTCAAAATGCTTAAATGAACCACATTTATTAAAATAAAATCTTCAATAATGGTTCACTTTCAAGAAATTACTGTAAAAACGTTTTTAAAAGATTATTGGCAAAAAAAACCGCTCGTGATTCGCCAAGCCATACCTGACTTTATTAATCCGCTGTCACCTGATGAACTGGCAGGACTTGCCCTTGAAGAAGAGGTAGAAAGCAGACTTGTCTCTGAAACTCCCAATCATTCGCCTCAATGGCATTTAAAAAGAGGCCCCTTTAAAGAATCTGATTTGACTCATCTGCCCAAGACACACTGGACCTTATTGGTACAAGGAGTCGATCGTATCATACCTGAAGTCTACGAATTACTTGAACATTTTAATTTTATTCCTCAATGGCGTATTGATGATGTCATGATTAGTTATGCAACACTTTATGGCAGTGTTGGCCCCCATTTTGATAATTATGATGTCTTTTTATATCAGGCTCAGGGAAGCCGGCAGTGGTCTTTAACTTCTCAAAAATGTCACACTAAAAATTTTATAGAAGATCTTGAATTGCGAATTATGAAAGAATTTGATATTGAGGAACAAATTCTTCTTGAAGAAGGTGATATGCTTTATTTGCCACCGCATATAGGTCATTATGGAATTGCTCAATCAGAACAATGTATGACTTATTCCTTCGGCTACCGCAGTTATAAAGGACAAGAACTATGGGACAGCTTGGGTGATTATTTATCTGAAAAAGGCGTGTTTGAAACACTTTATCAAGATCCTGATTGGTCTCACATTAAAAATACATCAGAAATAACACCTCAAGCATGGGAAAATGCCAGAAAATTGCTAAAACAAATGCTCGAAAATGAAACAATCATCAAGTCCTGGTTTGGCTGTTTTGCTACAAGACTTGATCAATCCGCCGAACAACACTTAGCCTTGCCTTTAGACGAGGAAGAGTTGCTGAGTTTGGAAGACTTTATTAAAGAACTCAATAAGAATCAAGGGTTATTCAGAGACGCAACATGTCGTTTTGCTTATCAAAAGGATGATACAACATCTGAATATCATTTTTATGTCAATGGGGATGAATGGGATATTCAAGGAGTTTCTTTGGATTTACTTAGCCATATTGCCAATAATCGCTTTCTACCCATAAAAGATCTGCAACCTTATTGCAATAATGATCATAATCAATTATTCCTCTATGAATTATGGAAATTACAATGGCTACAAATGTATCCTTTGCAGTAATTTGGGTTCGGGAATATCTTTAATCTATAGACAAAATAAGATTTTCTAATTACTTTATTACCCGAATGTCAACTAAGTATAAAGGATTAAAGATGTTAAACTCTTCACGAATCAGTTTTAGTGCTGTACTTTTATCTCTGATTACTTCACAAGCTTTTTCAACCGACACAATCAACATCACAGTGAATACCAAAGAAAAAGATGTCATTGCAATCGGTTATTCAGTCAATGGAAACAAATTTGGAGCCCTAGGAAACTCTTTTTCAGGGAAAGGGCCAATAAACCAGGAATATCAATTTGGATATAAAAAGGATTCTATTTTTGGTGAAGATGTCTCTTGCGGCTCTCTCACCTTAAATCAAGACAGTAAAGTTATCCTGGTCAAAACTAATAACCAATGCTCGGGCATCTTAGGTTAACTGAATCTGTTCTCTGAAAATTCATATAAAAGGCATTACATGCCTTTTATATGTTAGTGCTCACAAACAGAACCCGCTCTGCTCATAATTTTTGCGAATGAATTTTATATCTTAATTTTTCAAAAACTGGGGTTGATTTTTTCGCCCTCTCCTGTATCGGTATCTTTTTTCTCAGTTACGTCCATCGGTTTGATTTTGCTTGGTTCAGTAACAGATTTTTGTGAATTTGTGTTTGCAAAAAGCGGTTATTATTAATAGACGATGACTTTTCATTTTTAACTGCATTCAAGCTGCCTGGTGCAGGAATAAATTCGTGAATGACTTTAAGAGATTCCGGGTTACCGGCCGCATAGTCCAATACCGCCTTATCTTCATTATTTTTAACCTTAACAGCATCCAATCTATCTGGTTCAGGAATAAGCCCAAGAATGGTTTTAGGGGATTCCGAGTTGTTTGCATGCAGCATGCAACACCGTATCACCATCAATGCTTTGTACCAAATGACTCACTTGGTAAGAGACATAATCAATCAAATATTAATAAATACAATCAATTGGATAATTTGCAAATCATATAGTATATTTAATATACATGAACAAAACAAGGATAGTCGATGAAAAAAATAATACTGGCCTTAGTAGTTATTACTGCCGCTGCCTTACTGAGTGGCTGTGGAAGTGGATGCTGCGGTGCTAGTAGTTCTTCATGTTGCAGTTACAATACTGGATGTTGTGGTGTGCAAAATTATTCTGGTATTTGGTATTAATTAATATCCATTAAAACCAATAAACTGATAACATGAAAAAAAATAGCTTCCTTGCAGTCTCGGAAGAGGGGTTTCACCATGTGGCTTATACGGAATGGGGTAGCTTTGATCCGGAGTTACCCACTATTATTTGTGTGCATGGATATACTCGCAATTCCAGGGATTTTGATGAGTTGGCCAACTATCTCAGCTCTAAAGGACGTCATATATTCTGTCCAGATATTGTAGGTCGCGGGGATAGTTCCTGGTTTAAGAACTCGCACCACTATAATTTTACCCAATACGTATCGGATATGACCACCCTTATCTCGAGAACCAATGCTCATCAAATTGACTGGATTGGAACATCTATGGGCGGTATTATCGGAATGATGTTAGCAGCTATGCCTAATTCCCCTATTAAACGGCTTGTACTCAATGATATTGGCCCACAGATACCTATTCATGGATTAAGAAGACTTGCTAAATACGCAGGAAAGGATCCTGATTTTAAAAGCATGGAAGAAGCTAAACAACATTTCAAAACCAACTATGCTGATTTTGGGATTGAAAACGAACATCAATGGGATATTTTTACTGCAAACAGTATTGAACAACGCGCCCCCAATCTTTATGTCTCAAAAATTGATCCCGCAATAAAAAATCCAAAATCAACTTTACAAATCATCTCAGAATTTTTTCATCATCCCCACAGAGCTTTAGAAGGCATTTTATACGACATTGATCTTTGGTCGATTTGGCAACAGATCAAGTGCCCGGTTTTAGTGATTCATGGTATTCGCTCTGATCTCCTAACCAGTGAAATCATTAAGCGAATGAAAAGAACGCACGAACTAACTGAGGTTTATGAAATAAAAAATGCAGGGCACGCTCCTGCATTACTCAATGCTTCCGATCATAAAAGAATTGAGGAATGGATAAGCACCTCAATAATCACACCCTAATTTAATGGGAGTTCGATATCAAAAAAAGAGGCTCTCTTTATGGCATCTAATCAGGATCCATATATGTTAACAGAATCCATATAAGACCCTGGAGACGGAGTTTATGTGCGCCAAGATATCACAGATTTGGGCTATAAACGTGATCACCATTTTTGTCATTTGTTGACCATGATCTGGGCGGAGTTAACATTAAATATTTGTTTAGTGATAATAACTTATAATCGCGATTTAGTACGACTAGCACGGTTTCGTTTTTCCCATTTTTAGAGTTGAGCGCTATACGATATAAATTAATAACTCGCGACATACAGGCTTACGGATGGTTCATTACATTAGAACCCTCTTATTTCATCTTCACTCCAACCATTTTTAAATAACCTTCTTTGAGCAATTTACGTTGCTGTCTAGCAAGCTCATCGGTATCGACGTTATGAGTATCACGACCAAAAAATCGGTGTTTGCTGTATAAGTCATTTTTCCATGGCTCAGCGTTTTTTGTAATATTAAGTCGTCCAGTATCTTTAGTATGAATTGAAGTAAATGGCGTTAGCAATCCGCGAGTTCCCTCAAAAATTACACTGGTGTGTGATGTTTTATTTTTGTCTAATAAATTCTTATATTCTTTACAGGTTCTACCAACCAAGCTACCTTCTATTTTGGCAAAATCTTCTTGGTTATCATCATAATCAATGGTAGTTTTTCTAGCGAAACTGGGTTTTTCTGGCGTTTTTTGATAAGGGCGCTCAACAAAAGGACGGGCACGGAAATCAGGGATGAATTCGTGCATATCGACTAATATATTATCATCTAGAGAACCAATTTCTCCTTTTTTGTTTATCATCCAACAAGGCTCATTGGTTAATTCCATATTAGGTGAAAATAAATTCACTCGTTCTTTGTTTATGCGCATTATGGGTTTGTTTGTTTTTCTATCAAAAACTTGCTCCCCTTGCTTATTAAGTATGGGTTCATTGGTGACAGTAAGCTTCATACTGGTTAATCCTAATTCTACAAGTGACACCCGTTGTAACTCGTCCAGTTTTTCTATAACTTCACGATGGGAAATGCCTTCCAGAGTACGCTGTAAGTAATGCACCGCATAATGCCCATCTGTTTCAATGAACACATAGGCAGTATCGAGTTTTTCGGGTAAAGTGAGTTTTGTAAAATCAACCGGACCTTTGATTAAGCCAATGCCACACGGCGTTAAAGCACTGCCAACTACGATGTCCCGTGCCAACTTCTCACTGCGTTTTTTGTTTTTAAGAAATGGATATTTTTCTTCTAATTCACTAGCAGTTTGGTTAATTTTTTGTTCCAGTTCCTCCTGGTTTTTTTGCTCTTCAGTTAAACGCACTTTCTTTTTACTGGCTCCACTCATGCATCCTAGAAATGTCACTTTTTCGATACATGGGTGGCCATAGGCCAACTTAGCTATGTCTTTGGGCTTCATATCGACCATAGTCTTGGCTTTTAATGAGGCATGCCCGACAAGTGCAATGTTTACTTTATGATCTGTATCCTGTTCTTTTTCAATTTCATCGAGTAAATTCATTAGTTCTTCTGGTGTACGTACCCATAACCCTTTAAACCCTTTCGCTTTATCTTTTTTATCTGTATAAATGGTGCCAATGTCTTCGAGCTCACCATCAGATGATTTAGATTGCAAGACAATGATTTTACAGGTTTTCATCAGTTCCGTTGCAATGGAATCGATTAAATTGGGAATATCGTTGTTGTGGCCACGTAAAATATCCTTGGCATAGTAATTGCGTTGAATGATTTTTGTGGCTAAATCCCTATCCTTTGCAATGCTATTTAAAACCTCCTGAGGAAAGTACTTTAGCGCTGATACATCGCTTTCATATGCGACCATACACAATTCTATACTTCTGTATTGCTCTGGCATCCATCCCAATGCCGAACCATTACTTTGAATTAGATCATGGCATATCATGGCATATCCTGCTTTTTTATCTTCAGGTAGGTGCTCAAATTTGACAAACTCAAGTGCATGACTATCCACATTTACTGCAGCACGGCATATCTTGTCATATTCTGCTTTGTCTTCAGGTAGGTGTTCAGGTTTGACAAACTCAAGTGCATGGCTATCCTCATTTACTGCAGCACGGCATATCTTGGCATATTCTGCTTTTTTGTCTTCGGGTAGGTGCTCAGGTTTAACAAACTCAAGTGCACAGCCATCCATATTTACTGCAGCACGGCATATTCTGGCATATTCTGCTTTGTCTTCAGGTAGGTGCTCAGGTTCAACAAACTCAAGTGCATGGCCATCCTTATTCACTGCAGCAAAACATATTTTATTGTAAAACTCCTTTCCAAGGAATTTCGCATCAATACTTGGCAATGAGACCTCACAATTATCTTGATTATCAATCTCATCACCTAATCCCATAACTATTTCACAGAACCTATAATAATAATACTGCCCAAGAGCGTCTTCCCTGATATCCGGCATACGACTATAGGAGCCATATTCAATTTTTCTTTTAAAATCAATGACAACCTGGTTATAATATTCATCTACTCTTCTCATTATTTCAATAGTTTTGTTTATGTATCGAACAATTATACCAAGCTCTTCTTTAGCCATTTTATTGATATCTTCACTTAGGTTCTTTAGATTTTCCTCGTTATATTCCTCATCCATAACGCTCAAGCAAGCATCAAGCGCCTGCATTTCGATCCCGGAAACTTGCTCTAACCGTAACTTTTCTTGATATTTTTTTATGGCAGATTGTAAGTTCCTTTTGTCGATCGATAACAGTTCACCAGTCATATTATGCCTCACTCATTAAATGAACAACAAAATATCATTTAGGTTGTTATATGAACAATATAGTACATATTAGCTGGTTCCGTCGAAAATGGCTGCAAAAGGCACGGACCGTAAAATCCCGCCATTCAAAGCTACCATTTAGCGTAAGTCATCATCGATGACGGACAAGTCGATCCATGGGTTGAGCGGATACACAGAGCATGCGAGCCAAAAGGAGAACTGAAAAGTATAGAGCTGCAAGAGATTGCTGGAATCAGATATCGCGAGATTTTTCAACGTAATTAAATGGAGTTCGATATCAAAGGCGTATCTTTCCTTGTATATCGAACTTACGTTAATTTAAATAATCGCTTTTTTAATTGATTCAAATTGATTTTATGACTAAATAAAGTAATCAAGGCGCCTGCCAAAACGAAGACAATACCTAAAGCATGCCAAGGCTTAAGAACTTCACCCAACAGCAATACACCAAAGATCACTACAAAAACAGGTTCTAAAACGGATAAAATGGATGCTTTTTCTGAGCTAATGTACTTTAAACTGTACAACATTAATAAAATTGGTATCACTGTTGCAATAATTCCTATACCAAACAAATTCAGCCAAACAGGCAAAGAACCTGGAACTTTAAATGTATGACCTAAACAAGCAACAATAAAACTGGTTACCATACAACCCAAAGAGACCATTAGAGTCGATACATTAGGAGAAATTTTATTGTTTTTACTTGAAATAATATAGCAAGCATAAAAAAAGGCTGAAGTTAAACCAAGAAATATACCCCACAAATCAAATGCGACTTCGTCCATATCAATTAATAAGGCCATACCTATTAAAATAACCGAAATAGCCAAATAATATATCTTTGGAATAGTTTGACCATAGAAGAAATAATTTAACAACATGATAATCACTGGATAAGTAAAAAATATCACCATGGACAATCCAGATCCGATGTAGAGAGACGCATAAAAATAGATTAGTGTGGATAGGCCATAGTACAGAGCGCCACTTAAAAAAGCGATAAACATTGATCTGTAGGTGTCCTGTATACTTTTTAATTGTGGAATCAAAACGATCAAAATAAAAATACTGGAAATCAGAAACCGCCAGAACAACATATTGCTTGCTGACAAATCGCCATTAATTGCACTAATCCCAAAATAACCAATAAATCCGTAAAGAAAACCGGATAAAATGGCATAAAAGGATCCACGTTGTTCTTGGGAGTTCATTTTCAAGTCACTCAAAAAAAGATGATTATCAAACAGATAAAAAAGATTTATTTTACTACTTTTGTTCTATTTTGAAAATAAATAATTCAAATTTAAATCAAATTGACAACAATTAACACCTTATATGGATGCCATTAATTCCAGCATTACCTTTTAATCTAAATAATCAGGCCATATTAAGCTGAAGCTATTTCCTGTTTAAATGAATGTTATCCTGAGCTGATAAATCTCCACGAAAATGTACAATTTTAGTAATGCCTCTGTCATCCCAGTACATTCTGTCATCCCTGCGAAGGCAGGGATCCATTTTGCGATGTATATCCTAAGTTTCATTAGGGTATTCTATCCTGCCGAATTCGCAAAAAAAACTCTGCATCATATGGAAAAACAAATAAAAAGATGGAAAAGACAATTGAAAATTAACTTAATTGAGTCAAACAATCCTCAGTAGATTAATTTGAGTTACGAATCATTTTGATGGATGGATCCCTGCCTTCGCAGGGATGACAGGGTCATTTAAAATTGTACAAATTCGTAAGGACTCATCAGATCCTAAGCAGCGCGAAGGGTTTCCTACATTGAAAATCGGTTCTCGTTTTTGGAGATTCTTCACTCCACTCAGAATGACAACAATTGGAACTAGCTTATATCAAAAGACACTTTTACCTCATTTGATCAAATGCACACTATTGACAACAAAATATACACAATGTACCATTCAAAAACTTCAATTTTAGCTCTGTATAAACTAATGCTTCGAATTTTAGTTTTTCTTTCTTGTATAATAGCTAGTGTCCCAAATGTTTTTGCTGAAGCCACTTCCTGTAAAGAACATTCCTGTGTTGCGATAATTGATGCGGGTAGTACAGGCTCAAGGTTGCATATTTATTCTTATGACTTGGATGATACCAACACGCCAGTAAATATTGAGGAAGTTTCGGTCAATAAAGTGAACCCTGGATTCGCAAGCATAGAACCAAATTACGCTACAATTGATGCTTACCTAACGACCTTATTAGCTAGTGCCTCATCCCAACATATACCTGTATATTTTTATGCTACTGCAGGCATGCGGCTATTACCCCAATCAAAGCAAAAAAAATACTATGATGAACTGGAACGCTGGTTTAAACAACAATCTCAATGGCAACTGATAGAAGCAAAAACAATTACCGGCAATGACGAGGCATTGTTTGACTGGATCGCGGTCAATTATAAACTAGGTACGTTAAAATCAACCCAAAACAAATCGGTTGGTGTCATGGACATGGGTGGTGCCTCTGTTCAAATTGTATTTCCAATCCCCAAAAACGATGAAATCAATCAACGCAACCAGGTAGAGCTTAATCTCTATGGTCAACATATTAATCTCTACGTCCATAGTTTTTTGGGATTGGGACAAACGGAAATGTCACATCAATTTCTTAACTCAGCCTCTTGCTTCGCTAACAATTATCCATTACCTGATGGGGAGTCAGGCCAGGGTAATGCCCCTTCCTGTGAAGAAGAAGTTTCTTCATTAATGAACAGCGTTCATAAAGTCAATCAGCAAATACAGCCCCTTCTTACATCAAATCCAGTGAATGAATGGTACAGTCTGGGAGGCCTCTCTAATCTAGCCAGTAGTAAACTGTTTCATTTTGAAAACAGCCAGTTAACCAATCAAAACTTACTTCAACAAGGAGATAGCCAAATTTGTCATCAACAATGGGAGTCACTTAACTCACAATACCCTAATGATGAGTATCTCTATCAATATTGTCTTTTATCTTCTTATTACTATGCCTTAATGGTGGACGGTTATGGCATTTATCCTGATCAAGCAATCCACTATATCCCGCCAGAACAAAATCTCGATTGGACAATTGGGGTTGTGCTCCACCACGCTTGAGGAATTACAATTCATCAATTGCAAAATCTTCAAGTGTCAGTTGAGTAGAGCGATGGTAAAAAGAGCACAATGCGTCACGAAAATGTTGTGCACGCTGAGGTAATCCTTGAGTACAATAATGCAACACTTGCCTATGTATTGCTTGCTTAAAAGCTTCTGTATCCGTTTCAATTCCATTTAAATTATCAATACTCACTCTAAACGGATGTCCAGCGGCTACAGAAAGTATCCACTCCAAAGCTTGAGGTTTCACTTCGACCTTCTGGAATAAAACCTGTTGCTCTGGTGTGCGCCCATCAGGGGCATACCAGTAACCAAAATCAACCAGTTTTCTTCTTTCCTCTCCAGCAATGAGCCAATGCGCACATTCATGCAAAGCACTGCTAAAAAATCCATGAGCAAAAAACAATGCATTATAGGAGCGTTGGTCATCCGCAGGCAGATAAATGGGCTCATCGCCTCCTCTAACCAGCCGGGTATTATAGTCTTTTGCAAAGCAAAGATTAAAGATATTAATCAGATCTTGGTAATGATGCACGAATTGATCAGAAATGACGTTAAAATAATTGGGCTATTCTATACCCAAGATACTTCAAAATGCCAGGTTTTAGAGCATTTCAACGTTGTTAAACTATCCCCATCTGCTTTTTCTAATGCTTCCCTATACGATATTGATTATATTCCTGATCCAAAGCAGATTTTAACTCTAATTCATTTTCCATGCCTATCCTATCAACCAAAGTCAAAGTATGTTTAATATGCATAGCTTTTGCCTTCGATATTTTAAGAGAAATGATTTCATCATGAGAAATAGAATTCATGCTAGTTAATAATACATCTCTTTTGGATAATTGATTGAAACGTTCCTCTGGTTTATCATCGAAAGGGAGAAACTCCTTTTGTTTCACCAGGCAACGAGTAACCTTATAATAGGTATTAATTTGTTTAAAGGTTAAATCAATAGTTGTTTCATTCTTATAAATATCCATTGAAGAATTTCTGGGTGAAGAAGGATGATGCAGTTTTGCCAGTTTTATTTGGTTCTCATCAGCACAATCATTATTGATTTTGAAAATCAAATCATACAACCACTCCTGTATAGTTTTTTCTTCTTCTTGAGAATTGCTTAATCCAAAAGACAAGTAAAACGCACTACTGGAAATTGCAAAAACAGCAAGTGTAACTATTGAAACAATGGCAGGAACAATACCTGTAACAGTCAAACCAACTACCGTAGCAATACCCAATAAAGGGAGAAGACCCAAGACTAATAATGGCCATTTTTCAGAAATATAGTGCATGACTGGTCTGACCAGATAGGTATAAGGTGCAAATGCAAAATAATAAAGAACACCTCTTCCTAAAGAATAAAGCCAAAAATTCCTTGTTTTTCGTTTGGCATTTTCTTGTTCAGCTGAAATATAAGTAAACTCTGTTTCTGCAAACCCGGCATAATTTAAGAAATGATCACAAAAAAGATTGGGGCCTTGTTTCTCTTTTGGCGGTCTGACGTGCAAAATATCCCATTCCTTTTTCCAAACTCCGAAAAAAGATACAGGATCATTACCTTGCTGTTGAACAACGACCTGAGGTTTGTTTTTTATTTTATCCCATTCATCATACTTCACCTTATTGTCAGAGTCATGAAGCCCCGCAGGATTTAATGCATCTACTCTGGAAAGGTATTTCCCCATATCAATCGCCAAAAGAAGGCTTAAGGAACCTCCAAGGCTTATACCACAAACATGAATTTTACCATTTTGACTTAAAATCCAGTCTTTAATGCTCTCTCTTCCGCTCTTATACAAAGAATAGCCAACCGTCTCAAATCCTTTCATATCAGTATCTAATTGAGAAAGGAAACCTTGACCAGCAGGATAAGTAGTTCCCATAAAAATTAAATGGGATTGAGCATTCTGATTATCTATTGGCTCGAGTGCATAAGCAAAAACCCGGTCATGATCACGCAAAAATATTTCATTTTGTCCATGATGTTTTGTAAGCTCTATCGGTTTTACATAATAGTCAACCATAACCCATTGATCATTGATCTTCTGGGGAATTTGAATAGATTCATACGGATTTAAATCAAATAACGGTAAATAGCCAAGGCAATTGCTTATGTAAAGCTGAATTTGCTCATTTTGTTCAGGAGTAAATTGTCGATCGCGTAATTGAGTAAATAAAGTTTCAAAACCCTTCTGAAATGCTAAACGAAACTCTTTTAATAAAAGAGAATCACGTTGAACATAAATCGCTTTTAATACTTTCCAGGAAAACAATTCCGTCCATGATGTATTCCATCCCATCATCAGTAAACGTAAAGTATTACGAATAATTACCGCTCTTCGTTCTGAAGAAGGTAAATCTTTTTTGGATTCAAATTCAGGATTCTCAAGAAATTTTAAATCCAATCCACCCTTAAAGCTTACACTCCCCGTCACAATAAAACTCCTGCATAATTTGTTCCTGGCTCAGGTTCAATTGAACTAAAAGTAAAAATTTTAACATAATAATGGAGATTATTGCTAATAAATTAGACCAAAAGATTTAATTTTAATCTCAATGGGTACAGTAAATTATAAAATGACCAGTAATCAACATCTTCTAATATGGATCAGAAGCATTAGAAATTGGTCATTCTTATAATCCAATTGCTGCAAAACTCCTTTTTATTAAACTTAAACAGGTTTCATTGAAAGCAATTAATAATCAATCTGCCTTACAATTTCTCCTGTTGCAATGACTTGATAACCGAGGGCCGTGATTGCATACGTTCCATAAATTGTTCCAAATGCTTATATTTAGACAAGTCCAGTTTAAAATATCCAGTCCATGTGACCATAACAAACAAATAAGCATCGGGTAAGCTGAATTCATTTCCCATCAAATAGTGTCCTTTAGCCAAACGATCATCGGTATAGGCAAACCGGGTCATGACCAGAGGGGTTAAGATCTTTGATTTCAATTCATCTGAAACAGAAGGATTAAAAAACATTCCAAGCGATTTATGAAGTTCTGTGGAAATATAATTTAACCATTCCAGTGTGTGATATCTTTTGCTATCCCCAACAGCAGCCAATAATTTTTGGCCTGAGGTAGTATCTGCCAGGTACTGCAGAATCACTTGATTCTCTGTGAGGGTATCGCCATTATCCAGAATAAGGGTAGGGACTGCTCCTTTTGGATTAATTTTAAAAAAATCCTCGCCTCCAGCTGTTTTTTTAACTTTTAAATCAACTTCTTCATCCTGGAAAGTTAATCCTAACTCATTAAGTATAATTCGAACTACTAATGAACAAGCCCCTCTGCAATAATATAATTTCATGATCACTCCTTTGATTAGACTTCTTTCCAAACTCTACTGAGGTGGTAAATTACTTCGTCGATACGGTGCTCAAATCCTCATATAGCAAGGTGTACACTCCGGTTCTGCGCTCCGTTTCTCCTCACATTTCTCTCACCTCAGCGAATTTGGAAAGAAGTCTATTATATTTAAACAATACTATTTAACTTAACATAAAATGCAGGAAAAAAACTTGAAATGCAAGAAAACCTATGCAATACAACCGGAGGATGGCATACTTGGTATGATTTTGCCTCTATTTATCTGTAATAGAATCAAAAACTCGTTTCAGCTGCGCATATTATCCTGAGCTGATGTATCCCCACGAACTTGTACAATTTTAATAGATGCAGGTTTTTTTGCGAAGTTGGCAGGATAGAGTACCCTAATGAAACTTAGGATGTATATTGCAAATGGATCCCAGCCTTCGCAGGGATGACATAGTCATTACTAAAATTGTACTTTTTTGTGGGGATCTTTCAAAGTGTGAATGGTTTCGATTAAAATAAAAAATGAATTAGTTATTTTAATCCAATAGATACGGCTATGTCTCGTGGGAATACATCAGATCCTGAGCAGTGAGGGATGACATAAGTTTGATCAGAAATGTGGTTCTAAATTAAATCAATTAGATATGAGATTACCCGGATATTCACAGGACAATATTAGTATGGGCATTTAGCGCGCTTAAGATCTTCCTCAATTTCCTTAATTAATTTCATAGTGGCCGATTCTCTGGTAATAAAAGAATCCCAAAAATAAGTTCTTCTTAGCGTCTGTAAACAGGACTTATTTTTTTCCTTCCATTTTTGAATGTCGAGTAATAATTCATTAATAGATTGCTTCTTTTGCGGTCCAATTATTTGCAGATACAAACTTTTTAAGCTATCAAACTTCTGTTCAGTCATTGATGAGTTGGGTTCAAGCAATGGTAAGCGCTCCATTCTCTGATATAGCTTTTTAGCTATCAAACGTTTTTCTTTATTAAAGCCTGGATGGATAGGTGGCGGTGGTGAAGGTAACACATAAAATGGCATGTCTTTACTAGGTTTGCCATAATCCAGTTGAGTTTTGTAAGGCAAGTTAATAAAGAAATAAGGCGATACCAATGATGAAACAGGTGTTTTGGTAACTGCCTCAATTAATTTTATTGCTGAATGCCGACAAGTATTACTTGTGTTTATTTCATTAGTTTCAGCTTGTAGCTCCGTCCAATGAGCAGAAGTTGGAAAAACTCGAGCACTGGTTTGTGAAAAATGTACAACATTTCCATCCTGGACAAAGGGTTTAAAACATTGAAACTGATTATTTTCGGTTTGTATGGACTCAAGATAATGAATAAACTCACAATATTGCTCATAACTGATATCATAAGCTTGATAAGAAACAGGTATTTGTCCTTTTCGTTTTCTTGAAATACCTTCATCCAAGATCTTGGCTTTGCTGCTGGCAAAAATTGCACCACCCAAAGCACCGTAACTTTCAAGACATTTTTTAATAATCCCGGTTTGATTAGGTAAGTCAAAGATCTTACCTACTCTACACAGCAAATGAGATACTTGGAAATTATTATAGACACCCAACATAATAAAAGAGTGCTGATTCATTTTGCATATTGAAATAAAAAAATGATCTGTTTCGTTGTTAATACTGATAGTCATGTTATTTTGTCCTTCACACCAATCATCCCAAACGATAGATTAATTTGTACACTGCAAGTGAGGATGGCTTTTAACGATGACTTTTTGCAAATTCAAACACAGATCATGGATATGGTTACCCATTTTTGACTTTTCATTATCTGAACCGCCTTTACCGTTCAAAGCAACAACAACCGTCACATCATTACAAGGATTCCAAAGATACATTACCCTATAACCTAACGTACTACCTTGATATGCCCAAAAGCGCTGTTTGGAATTTTTATCATAAAAATAACCAACTCCCAAACCAAAACCACCAGGATCCTTTTCGGTCACTGTAGGTATAGGCAAGCCTGACTTTACTGAAACCACCGCTTTCAACTCTTCCAAAACTCTGTCTCTGGAATCAGGATTTATAAGTAGGCCATGATATAACAGACGTACCCAACGACCCACATCTTCAGTGTTTGCAACAATAGCTCCTGCAGCCCCAGCCCATGATAGATCATTGGTGATAGTATCGATCAGTTTTTTGTTATCTTCATCGTATACATAACCATGCACTCTTCTGTCATCAATTGATTTTTTAACCTCCGAACCATGCGGCCCTGCAGGATAAAATGAGTTGTTTAGTCCATTATTGGAATTAAGAATTCTTTGTTTTAACTGATTTTCAAATGTATCTTGGGTCACTTTTTCAATAACCATCCCAGCGAGAATATAATTGGAATTGGAGTATTCATACAAATTTTCTCTATTGGACTCAATTGGTTTTTCAGGGTGTGCATAAGTCAATAATTCTTCATCAGTCCAGACAATTGCCAAATTGTCCTCCATTTTTTTCCAAAATTCCGGATTTTCAGAATAATTGGGGATACCACTGGTCATATTCAATAACTGTCTTAATTTCACATTTTCCCATTGTGTGTATTGTGGTAACCACTTACCCAAGGGATCATCCAGAGACAATTTACCTTCAGTTTGTAATTGAAGTAAAATCAATGAGGTAAATGATTTGGTAATACTGCCAATGTCGAACAGGTTAGAAGGTGTAATTTCTTGGGAAAGTGGTGGATATCCCATTGTTCCAGTTAAAAAAGTAGCGATATCAAATGAATTTTCCTTTTTTTCCTGAGGAATAAAAACTGAAACGGCAACTGCCGTAAATTTTTCTTTATTATGATAAACCTTATAATACCTGTTCATCTCCTTTTGAATTTTGTTGCGAGGTACAGCAGAATACTCTGCTGCACTAATATTGTAGGGTGAACCTACTAAACATAAGACGAAAAAAAAACCAACTAAATTATTTATTATTTTCATAGCAGAAAATACATCAGGTTAAGTATAAAATCAGCCATTCTAACCTGATAGAAACAAATAGATCCATAAAATAAAACAAAAGCCCATATATATGACAAAAAAATCGGTCATGCCCGCACACAAACCAGGAGGACTTTAACCTCTAAATGGCATTAGCCCTGGCGCGTATCTTCTCCAAAGCCTCTTCAAGTCGTTTGATTGATTTTTCTTTACCTAATAACATCAAGGTCATATCAATGGAAGGTGATGTTCCGGAACCAGTCACTGCAACACGCAAAGGCTGAGCTATTTTGCCCAAATTCAAATCAAATTGCAGGCTCACATCATTGATGCATTCTTGAATTTTATCATTTTGCCATTCGTTAAGTGCCTTTAAGCGCTCATGAAGCACCATTAAAGGTTCCAAAACAACTGGCCGCAAATGTTTTTTGACAGCCTCTTCATTATATTCAATAGTATCCATATAAAAATACTCGCTGATCTGACACATTTCAGCTAATGATTTACACCTTTCGGCCTGAACTATCACCAAATCTTTCAAATCAGGGCCATTACTCAAATCAATTCTTGCTTCTTCAAAGTGCCATTGTAACGCTTTAGCAACAGACTCAGGTGAATCACTTTTTTGATAATGCTGGTTTAACCAATATAATTTATCATAGTTGAAACTTGAAACACCTCGACTGACATTACTCAAATCAAAGTTAGCTATCATTTCTTCCACGCTAAAAATTTCCTGATCTCCATGAGACCATCCCAGGCGAACTAAATAATTCAATAGAGCGTGGGGTAAAACGCCTAACTCCTTAAACTGCAAAACACTGACGGCCCCATGCCGCTTTGATAAGCGTTTACCATCATCACCTAAAATCATAGGTAAATGAGCAAAAACAGGTACCGGAGCACCCAATGCCTTGAATAAATTAATTTGCCTTGGGGTGTTATTAATATGATCATCCCCACGAATGACATGGGTTATCTGCATATCCAAATCATCAATCACTACAGCAAAATTATAAGTAGGATGTCCATCCGAACGCACTAGAATTAAATCATCCAATTCACTATTCTCTACATGAATATCGCCATAAACCTCATCGTGGAAAGAAACGATGCCCGAATCAGGATTTTTAAAGCGAATAACATGTGGGGCTCCAGTATCAGGAAGATTTCTATTCCTGCAATATCCATCATAACGGGGTTTTTCCTTAGCCGCTAATTGAGCTTCTCTCAGTGCCTCCAATCTCTCCTTACTGCATTCACAACGATAAGCTTTTCCTGCTTCCAAAAATTGTTGAGCAACTTGATTATAACGAGTATATCGCTCGGTCTGATAATAGGGTCCTTCGTCGAAGCTCATTCCTAACCATGCCATGCCATCTAAAATAGCTTGTACAGATTCTTGTGTGGAGCGTTCTCTGTCAGTATCTTCTATACGCAATATAAATTGACCGTGATGGTGTTTTGCATATAGCCATGAAAATAATGCAGTTCTTACCCCGCCAACGTGTAAAAGACCTGTGGGGCTTGGAGCGAATCGGGTTCTAACAGTCATAATATCTTCCATTGTAAGGAATAAAATAATCAAGTTATAATAGCCGAGTTTACCATTAACGCAAAGATTCAACTGCTGAATTAAGGCTAAAAGGAGCTATGTTGAAAAGTATTGGTATTAAATATCAGCTTAGAATCACCACCCTTATTCCCGCCTTTTTAGTCGCCCTACTTTTTGCTTTTTTTTATAATGGTCTATTTGGTAAAGACTTAAAGCAACACATGTCCCGGCTAGGTGAGGCTTACATCAGGCAATTACTTCCGGCAGCCCAGTATGCCATGCTTCGCAATGACTATCGCACTCTGCAAGGGTTAATCAATGCCTCAACGATTAACCCTGAAGTAAAAGCCTTGGCATTTTATAATGCCAATGGACAATTAATCGCTTACCGTGGTGGCAAACACTCCATTCACAAACCCTTCAATCCCCCAGACTTTACCGGTGATTACATTGAGAGTAAGCAAATTAATCCCTTTACCATTAATTTCATAGCACCGATTACCATTCCTAAGTTCAACTTGTATTCCAGTACTGAATTCAAAGAACTTGCTACCCCCAATGTATTTCAAGCTGACGATATTTTAGGCTGGTTATCCATTGACATTGATACGCAATCGTTGCTCATAAAACGCTATCAAATGCTTATTGTAACCATTTTTATTACCTTGTTCGGTTTACTGACAGGATTAACAATTCATTATTTCCTGTCCAAACGCATTTACATACCTATTGCTCGTTTGCGTCGAAGCATGAAACAAATTTTAAGCAACGAATTTGAAACTGAAATTCGTGTTTCCAGCTCTGGGGAGCTTGGAACAATTGAAAAAGGGTGTGCTCATCTACAACAACAGTATTTAAACACTGTTCGTGATTTAAATCATCATATTGAAATTGCCACAGCAGATTTGCAACAAAGTCTTGAACTTCTGGAGGAAAAAAACATAGAGCTATCGCTCGAGAAGAAAAAAACCGAAGAAAAAAGTCGGCAAAAATCTGAATTTATTGCGAACATGAGCCATGAAATCCGCACACCCATGAATGGAGTTATTGGTTTTACGAATGTTTTATTAGAAAGCAAGCTGGATCCCTTACAACTGGACTATGTCAAAACAATCAAATCATCAGCACAGGATTTATTAAGCATCATCAATGATATTCTGGATTTTTCTAAAATTGACGCCGGTAAATTGAACCTGGATTGCATTCCTATCGATATACGAGGATGCATTGATGAAGTGTTATCTCTTGCAAGCCCTAATGCGCATAAAAAAGGAATTGATTTAATCCCAATCACTGACGTCAATGTACCTAAAACGGTATTAGGTGACCCTTTAAGAATCAAACAAATCATCAGTAATCTGGTGACCAATGCAGTAAAATTTACTGACCATGGATACGTTCTTATACGCACTAAAATTGAACAAGAAACCGATAAGGACTATACCTTATTATTTGCTATTACGGATACTGGGATTGGAATTTCCCCAGAAGATCAAACGAAACTATTTACAGCATTTAATCAGGCAGACACGAGCATAACACGTCGTTACGGTGGCTCAGGACTAGGTTTGGTCATATGTAAAAAACTATGTGAAGAAATGCATGGCCGTATTAGTTTAACCAGTGAAATAAACAAAGGTTCGACTTTTAGCGCTCGAATTAAAGTCGAGAAATTAATCGCGTATGAAGTTGAAAAAAATCAAACCCATCGTTTTACGCATTTAAAAATCATATGCTTTGATGATAATCCTCTACATTTAGAAGCGATAAGTAATGGTTTGGGATTTTGGGGCATAGAGCCTATTCGGGTTGATTCATTTAACAAACTGTCTCGAACATTAACGAAGCATAAAGATTGCAAAATCGCCTTCATGAATGTCAATCAAGGATGTGAGCGACAAGCAGCGGAACTCATTGCGAAACATAAACAGATTCCTTTTGTATTAATTTCCAAATGGCCCATAAGTGACTTTACTGCCTTGGGTGCTCGTGGTTTTCTTTACAAGCCCATCAGCATCCAAAAACTACAGGACCTCATTGAATCGATCAGCAATCAAAATCAAACAGAGAAAAATACCAACCAGGAATTAGACAGTTTGCGCGAACAGCTTCGTTATCTGCATCCAGACTTACTCATTGCAGAAGACAATCCAGTTAACAAAATGCTATTAACATCCTTATTAAATAATAATGCCAATATAATTGCAGTTGACGATGGTGAAATGGCTGTGGCTGCTTGTGAGGACAAAAAATTTGATATGATCCTGCTGGATCTGCAAATGCCGAAACTTAATGGTTTAGAAGCTGCCAGAATGGTGCGTCAAAAATCTTTGCTGAATAAACACTCCCCTATTGTTCTCATTACTGCCAGTAGCAGCGATCTGAGTTCTGTGGATATGAAAAAATCCGGAGTTGATTTTTGTTTTCAAAAACCCATAGATGAAAAACAATTGTTAATGCAAATTCTTCGTATCGTTGATAAAATCAAGCATGCCGCCATTGATTGGCAATTATGTGTTCAGAAAGTTTCTGGTAATCAAGCACTTGCAGAAGAATTTCTCGCAAAATTTATAGAAGAATTATATAAAAACCGAGAAGAGTTTATCCAGTTAATGCATCAAAAAAACATTAAAGGTTTAGCTGACGCTGCTCATAAATTACATGGTGCCTGTTGTTTTTGTGGTGTGCCCACTTTGCAGAAAAGGGTATCGCAATTAGAAAAACTTGCCAGACGCACTACTAATATTGATAATTTAAACGAGTCTTTTACCGATTTAATACAAAGTATTGATGCAGTAATTAGTGAATATGAAAATCAGTATTCACAATAACATTTGATGAAATTAACCCATGAAAATTTTCTTGTGTAAAAGCCGAAGTAAAATCCCTGCCAATCAAATAGATCATTCTATCGTATGGAGAAAAAATGTCAGTTAAAAATGCAATCTATGCCCAGTCAGGTGGTGTAACAGCCGTAATTAATGCCTCAGCTTGCGGGGTAATTCAAACCGCCAAATTATTTCCAGAGCACATTGGTAAAGTATATGCCGCTAAAAATGGTATTATCGGTGCTTTAAATGAAGAATTAATAGACACCTCATTGGAAAGTGAAAAAGACATTGCCAAGTTAATGCATACTCCTTCAGGAGCATTTGGATCATGTCGCTACAAATTAAAGGACAATGGAGAAGAATACCAACGCTTGATAACTGTTTTCAAAGCGCACAATATAGGCTATTTTTTCTATAATGGGGGTGGTGATTCACAAGATACTGCACATAAAGTCTCACAGTTAGGTAAAACCATGGGCTATCCCATCACTTGTATAGGAATTCCAAAGACAGTAGATAATGACCTTCCTTTTACAGACAATTGCCCCGGATTTGGATCGGTTGCAAAATACATAGCTATTTCAACTAAAGAAGCTGGTTTTGATGTAGCATCCATGGCCGCTTCCTCCACCAAAGTTTTTATTCTTGAAGTGATGGGAAGGCATGCGGGCTGGATTGCTGCAGCCAGTGGTTTAGCAGGCCAAAATCCTGGAGAACCCCCTCATATTATTCTATTACCTGAAGTTCCCTTCGAACCAACTCGCTTTCTGACAAAAGTAAAAGACTGCGTGAATTCTTATGGTTATTGTGTGATCGTTGTCTCAGAAGGGATCCGTAATAAAGAAGGTCAATTTTTGAGTGATGCGGGATTACGTGATGCATTTGGGCATGCCCAGCTTGGGGGTGTTGCACCAGTTATTGCCCAATTGATTAAGTCAGAATTAGGTTTTAAATATCATTGGGCAGTTGCAGACTACCTTCAGCGTGCTGCAAGGCACATCGCCTCGCAGGTTGATTTGGACCAAGCCTATGCTTTAGGGAAGGCTGCTGTTGAATATGCTGTCAAAGGATACAATGCCGTTATGCCTATCGTCATTCGTGAACAGGATGAACCATATCAATGGTCTATTGGACAAGTGCCACTCTCTGAAGTTGCCAATCAGGAAAAATCCATGCCAGCCGAATACATAGCTGAGGATGGTATGGGAATTACAGACGCATGCAAACGCTATCTATCGCCATTAATTCAGGGTGAAGCTTATCCAGATTACAAGAATGGTTTACCAGATTATGTCCGGTTAAAAAATCAGTTAGTGGATAAAAAAATTTAATGAAATTAGAGTACTTTGATTTGTCAAAAGACTCTAAGGACGACAAGAAGCAGGACGATATTTACTATTCAGAGTACCGCCAGTGCAGTCCCAGGTGAGTATTCTGTTGGTGGCATCCATGGTGGGGACTAGAATAATAGTCCCATTTCCGGCACTTGGGGTATAAGTGATTGTAATCACCCCCAGCGCCCCAATCACTATGGATGCCACATTAACTGTCGCTGCCGGAGTGACATAGCCTGTATCAGCCTGAGTAGTAGGCAAAGCACCACCAATCAAACTCGTTTCAACGACTGCCAATTGAGCAGAAGAAGCCATATTGATCCCCTCTACTACTTTTGCTCTAATGGTATAATCCTGATAGGCAGGAATAGATATTGCGGCTAGAATACCAATAATTGCTACAACTATCATTAATTCTATTAAAGAAAATCCCTTCGCTTTCATATTCTTTCCAAATAAAGCTTCAAAATATACAACGCAAATACAGTGCCAACTTATTTGGGTATGTCTTATAGAACTTACGAAACATTCCAAGGTATAAACCAATTAAATGATCAGATTAAAAACCTTTGTAAACGAATAGATTGGGACGTAATTCCTGTTATTTGTTTTCACTTAGCTATGGGACATCTTCTTAAAAAAGTGTTTTTATTGCAGGAAGTTGGATGAACTCAAGAGAAAATGGATTCGACCAACAGTATAAATATGAGGATTTTTTGAATAGACCTGTTGCATAACCTGAATATTTTACTTTAGTGCAAGGCGTAAAGGTTTCGAGGAACGGAGTTTACATAGAGTAAATGAGCACCGCAGAAATCTTTACAACACAGCAATAAAATAAAAGAGGCAGGTTATGCAAGAGGTCTAATCTCGAGTACAAATAAAAACCGCCACAAAGGGCGGTTTTCATTAAGGACATACTATTATCTACAACTGGCTGGCCTATATTTATCCAATAAGGTACCACCAGTACAATCCCAAGTAACATCCCCGTTAGCTTGTAATGTAGGTGTCATAAGAATCGTACCACCCCCTGCCGCAGCAGTATAAGTAATGGTGATAACACCGTTTGCACCTATTGCTATAGAAGTCACATTAGTCGTTGCAGCTGGAGATACATATCCTGTTGCTGCTTGAGTAGCTGGTAATGCGTTGTTGGTAATAGCAGTTTCAGACACGGCTAGCTTTGCAGAATCTGCTAAAGTCAAACCCTCAGTAACACGAGCCCGTATAGTATAATCTTGATAAGCTGGGATAGCGATTGCAGCCAAAATACCAATAATCGCTACGACTATCATCAATTCAATTAATGTAAAACCCTTTTGTCTCATGACCATCTCCATAGTTAACTAACAATTAGCATGATGCAAGCATAATGCCAATTACTGACAAGTATTCCAAGTCTTTAATATTTTGTACATACTTTCAAAAGATAAGAAGCCATTTCGACTATCCATAAAATTAATTAAATCGACATCCAGGATATTTTTAAAAGAACTATTTGTTGTAAAATAACAATAAAATGACAATTTTTGTTATATTTTGACAATTATTACAAAACAATATGACAATCATTCTCCAGATGGATATACTTAATATTTTCTATAAAATAGAATTGAGTTAATCATGTCACGTAAAAAACGTATTGTGGAAACATTAATCCCCGCTTTATCCCCTGTGTTTTTAAGTATTGAAGATGAATCTATGAATCATCACGTTCCTCAGGGTGGTGAAACGCATTTTAAAATAATAGCCGTTTCAAAACGTTTTGATGATTTAACCCGTATTAATCGCCATAAATTAATTAATCAACTTCTAAAAGAAGAATTTGATCTGGGGTTACATGCATTAAGTATGCATTTATACACATCAGAGGAATGGGAAACTCAGCAAAAATCAGTGCCTCAATCACCCACATGCCGAGATGGATATAAACACAAAATTTAAAAAAAAAGTTACTCCCAGCTTTGATTTACTTTATAATGTATATCTTTTTATCAAATAGAAAAATCAATGAAATCCTGGTCCTCTGAAAAAATATCGGTGCTTGCTTTAGTGTTACTAATAACAGGAGCAATTGACAGCATTAGAAATTTGCCAGGCACAGCGCTTTTTGGTTCTACCCTTATCTTCTTCTTCATTTTCTCAGCGATTATCTTTTTAATTCCAGTTGCCCTGGTTTCGGCCGAACTCTCTTCAACCTGGTCTGAAGAAGAAGGCGGCATTTACAGTTGGGTTAAACACGCCTTTGGGGAAAACGTTGCCTTTTTCGCGATTTGGTTGCAATGGATAAATACCTTAGTCTGGTATCCAACTATTTTATCATTCATTGCCGGAACAATATCCTATCTAATTAACCCAGAACTGGCACAAAACAAATATTATCTTATTAGCGTTATTTTGATTATTTTTTGGTCTTTAACTTTGATAGGTTTATCAGGATTACGGGCTTCTGCCGCATTTGCCGGGTTCTGTGCCATAGTTGGAATGATAGTTCCTATGGGATTCATTATCCTTCTGGCCTTTATTTGGCTAATCCATGGCCACCCTATCGCTATTGATCTAAGCCTTTCTAATTTACTGCCCCAGTGGAAAAACACCCAATCCTGGGTTTCCCTGACAGCGATCATGACCTCTTTTCTTGGTATGGAGCTTGCTGCTGTTCATGTACGTAATGTGAATAATCCGCAAACCAACTTTCCAAAAGCCATGTTCTTTTCGGTCATTCTGATTTTGTTCACCATGATTTTGGGTTCACTGGCCATTGCCTTCATCTTACCTAAAGACAAAATAAGCCTGGTAGACGGAGTGATGAGGGCCTTTAGCAATTTCTTACAAGTTTATAATTTGAATTGGCTAATGCCTGTCTTAATACTCATGTTATTACTAGGAACATTAGGCAGTATGATCAACTGGATTATCTCACCTGCCAAAGGATTACTTATGGCAGCCAAACATGATTTTTTACCTTCTGCATTATGCCAGGAAAATAAACATGGGATGCCTTCACGAATTTTGTTGTTACAGGCTGTTCTAGTCACTTTGTTATGCAGCGGTTTCCTTTTATTTCCTACAGTGAATGCCATTTATTGGTTGTTTACTGCTCTAAGTACTGAGCTTTACATGATGATGTATGTCATGATGTTCATTGCGGCCTGGCACCTGAAAAACAAGTTCTCGCATCTGGAAAGACCCTTTGCTATTCCAGGAGGCAAGCCAGGCTATTACCTCACATGTTTTTTAGGATTAATAGGTTGCACCGTGACTTTATGGGTAGGTTTTATTCCTCCAACTGAAAGCATTAATATTGGAGGAACAACCCATTACCGTATGGTCTTTTCACTTGGCATATTCTTAATGTTGCTGCCTGCGGTCTTAATTTATTTGCGTAAAAGATACACCAAATCCAAAGCGCTTAATGTCCCTGTTTGAAATCATTAGTTTAAAATAACTCATAATGACCTGAAAGCAAAAAGCCCGTATTAGGCGATACCATAATACGGGCCATTCCTGTAAGTTATTCGATGAATTTAATTAAAATAAGGTTTCAATGTGTATTGCACATCGAGATTTAATTTACCTGTATTCGGATCAATAACACTCACAGTGTCACCTAGATAACCAATAGCCCAGAAATACACGTTATTTGTTCCGATACCACTTTGGGTGAGGTATGGCATCAATGCTTGTGTAAAAAAGTTTTTTCCTTCAAAGGATTTCCAGGAGGCTTCGCCTAAAACTATTGGGTACCCTGCCTTGTATAGAAAACCCCAACTCCAGTCAAAGCGCAGATCACTGGCATCACCTGGAGCGGTCTCCCAACCAGCCACTTCTCTGGGGTAAACGTGAGGAGAAAAAACAAGATGACCGTTATTCCCCATGGTATCATCACCTAGTAACCAACTGATTATTTTTGTGTCAATGCCAGTAGCTGCTTGTCGTAATTCATTACTAAATTTTTGTACATCAAATTGAGCTATGTTTTTTCTAGCCAAATCCTTATTCAGCAAAGGCTTAAAGTCTTCCCCCCAGTTACCCTTGAAAGAAACAACGTCCTGATTGTCACCACAACGCTCCGGGTCACGCCAATGTGAATAACCTGAATCCTCTCTAATATTCGCTGTTGGAACACAGATTGTAGGGTTATCCATATCATCATTACCACCTCCTGGCCCTTCAACAAATAACAACAGATCAGGATTGGTCTGATGCACTGCCTTGGCAGCAGTGGCTATCACTTTTGTCCATGATACCTGTCCATTTCTGCTCTTAAACCAACTTAACTGATAAGGTTCATTAAAAACATCAATACCGATGACATTGTCCAGACCACGTTGTTTAATTTCCCGGGAAAGCAGAGTCAAATCCTTCGCATACTGAGTCATGTCATAAACAGTACCGTCTCTCATTCCATCCCCATAACCATAGCGATGATGGAAATCAATCATCACATTAATTTGATGTTTTTTCATTTCAGCGAGTACTGTCCAAAACGCTTGCTTCGGACTCATCGCTTTTTCGCAGGCCTGGCCATTAGACTGCCAGGTCTTACAAAAAAGACCATTACCAGCTTCAGGGTGTCCTTTATCTGAGAGCCACTTACCTAAATCCACTTCACCTGTTTCATCATAAAGTACTCCAGGCTGCATTGGTAAGCGTACCGTCTTAAACTGTACTGCTGTGCTGCTGTTAACGCCTGAATCAGCCATATCACCTGGATGAGTCAATAAATCCATCAAACCGTTACGAGTTTTGGATTGCGGCATCGTGATATTATAGAAGGGGTTACTCTGCAAACCTTGGAAAACATTGGTGTCCTGAAATCCTGACCAAGATACCCCATTAATGGCAACTTGATTACCATCTTTGTCATAAATATGACCTTGAGCAGTGTAATAAGCATTGGCATTTAATGCCAATCCAAACAATAAAAACCAACTGATATGTTTAAATAATTTCATTCACTTTTTCCTCATTAAAATAACAATAAAGTTATTGTTCAGTAGGTCAAAAGCTCATTATTTAACCACGAAATTATAATATTTGAACAGTATAATCATTAAATTTTCAAAAATATTACAAAAAGACTTAATTCCTTTGAGTAGTAAACGCATTTAAAGACGATGCTCAATTATGATAAAAAACCGAGCCGCGACCCGATAAATCCCCACGAATTTGTACAATTTTAGTAATGCCTCTGTTATCCCTTAGATTCTGTTATCCCTTAGATTCTGTCATCCCTGCGAAGGCAGGGATCCATTTTGCAATGTACATCCTAAGTTTCATTAGGGTATTCTATCCTGCCAACTTCGCAAAAAACTCTACATCATATGGAAAAACAATATTATGTTTATATTCTTGCCAGCAAAAAATATGGAACTTTATATGTTGGCTTTACCAGCAATTTGACTCAACGTATCTATGAGCATAGGGAAAATTTAGTCGATGGATTTACTAAAAAATATCATGTACATGAACTGGTTTATTTTGAAGTTCACTCTAATGTTTATGAAGCAATTACTAGAGAAAAACAAATAAAAAGATGGAAAAGACAATGGAAAATTAACTTAATTGAGTCAAACAATCCTCAGTGGATTAATTTGAGTTACGAACTATTTTGATGGATGGATCCCTGCCTTCGCAGGGATGACTGGATGTAGAGGGATGATAGAGTGTACTGGGATAGCAGAGTCGTTACTAAAATTGTACATTTTTGTGAAGATCTTTCAGGTCGCGCCCCTAAGGGATCGGATAAAATACAGGCTATGGATCAAAAACCATTTTCTCAGAGAAAAACCCATAAATTACAATCAGTTATACACTAGAATCAATGAAATACTGCTGAGCCAAAAGCAAGTCTTCTTTTGTATTAATATCCTGCAAAGGCTCTATACACGCTTCATCCACTTTTATAGCAAAACCTGCCCATAATACTCGTAACTGCTCCAACGCTTCAATTTGCTCCAATGCGCATGGCGGCCAACTGACAAACTCCAGTAAAAAGGCAGCACGATAGGCATACAAGCCAATATGCCGAAACGTGTGTGAATAAGAAATTTTGTCATCCCGATGAAAAGGAATTGCACTTCTCGAAAAATACAGGGCATGATTATCTTGGGTACGTACTACTTTAACCACATTTGGATTGTTCAACATTTCAAAACTATTAATGGGCCAACATAATGTGGCTACTGGCGCTTTCGTGTAAGTTAAGGAATGGGCGACCTGTTGAATCAATTGTGGAGAAATAAATGGCTCATCCCCCTGCACATTCACAATAATATCATCTGCTGCAAAATTCTCCTTGGCAACGACCTCTGCAATACGATCAGTTCCCGTTTGATGTGTAGGCAATGTCATCACCACTTGAGCACCAAATTGGATGGCATGGTTCGCAATCTCTTCATGATCGGTAGCAATAGTTACTGTTTTTGGTTGTGCAAGAAGAGCTTGCTTATAAACCCGTTCAATCACTGTAGTACCATTAATCTCTTGAAGCAATTTTCCTGGAAAACGGGTCGAATGATACCTTGCCGGTATAATCACATGGAAACCAGGGCTCATAATTTGTCTTTCTCTTCCAATGGAATCAAACGCGCTTCCTGCTCTAGCATGACAGGAATATCATCGCGAACCGGAAAAGCAAGTCTATCAAATTTGCAGATGAGTTCCTGTTTTTTAAAGAGCAATTTCCCTTTACACAAAGGACAAACCAGTATTTCCAATAATCTTTTATCCACGTGAATCTCCTTGAGTTACCTGATTGCGCACATATATTGGTTGTGCTTGTGCTACAGAGACAGGTTCAATTCCAGCTTTCTGGGCTAAACGTATCATAGCAGATGCCGTCGGGAAAACAGTTAATGTTTCTCTGATTTGAGATTTTATTTGATCTGAAAAATCATTCCAATACAAATCAATACCAACACCTGCCAAAACAAACGATTTACTATCAGGCAAGTCAATATCTTTCACAGCATTAATCTTATCAGAGGCCAGTAATTGCTGTTCCAAATAACAACCCCAATACATTTCATGCATGCGAGCATCCAGAACAGACAAAACAGGTAAGTTCATATCCCCTTTTATTTCTCGGACAGTCCATGCGATCGATGCCAGGCTACCTACAGGAATGAGAGCCAAATCATTGGCATAAGCCAATCCTTTCGCAACACTGCATGCAATACGCAACCCGGTAAAACTCCCTGGACCACAACCGAAAATGATTCCATCTAACTGGTTAAAACGCAATTCAGCTTGCGCTGTTAATTCATCAATCATGGGTAAAATGAGCTGCGCATGGACTCTTTGACTATCCTGCTCTTTACAAATCATTTCATCACCAGTAAGGATGGCAACACTGGCCAGTTCGGTTGATGTATCAATCGCTAACAGTTTCATAATCCAAAGCCAACTCTTTAATAAAATACAATACTTTTTGTTCGTCACGGGTTCTTGGCAATTGAGGCAAACTGGCCAGAATCGTTCGACCATACTCTCTACCTGTCAAACGTGGATCTGCGATCATTAATAAGCCTTTATCCGTAATATCACGAATTAAGCGCCCTACTCCTTGTTTCAATGCAATCACAGCATTTGGCAGGGACAATTCATCAAAACCAGACAGTCCCTTACTCTTTAAATAGGCCATTCTACCACGAGTCACGGGATCAAATGGGCTGGCAAAAGGCAATTTATCTATAATCACACAGGAAAGTGCTTCGCCTTTTACATCCACACCTTCCCAAAAAGTCGCAGTACCTAATAGAACAGCATTTCCTAATTGCCTAAATCTGGACAGAAGAATAGGTTTCGCTTCATCACCTTGAACTAAAAGTGGATATTTTAAAGTGTTGATCAGCATTTGAGCAACTAGTTTTAACGCTTTATGGCTGGTAAACAGAAAAAAACAACGACCACCACAAGCCTCTATCACCGGCAAAGCTTTTTGGAGCAAAGCGTCATAGTAACCAGAATCTTTAGGATCAGGTAAGCCACGGGGCAAATAGAGCAAAGCCTGGTTCTGGTAATCAAATGGGCTGGGTAATAGTAATGTTATTGCGTTATCGAGTCCCAACGGTTTACAAAAACTATCAAATGACAATGCCATAGTCAGGGTGGCAGACGTAAAAACATAAGTACAACTTTGGCGCGTCAATAATTCGCTAAATGATTCAGCAACATCATGAGGTGTTGCATGAAAAACGAGCGTGTGTTTAAAACGTTCTAGCCATCGAATTTTTTTATTATTCTCCTGAGTAAAAGAAAGAAAAATTGCTTCCAATTCAAGAAGCCGTTCTTTACACCTCCTCAATCCAGGAACTTCTGAAACACTTTCTGTTTCGAAACATTGAACTAACTCATCCTTTAAAGCTAGCCAATTACTCCATGCTTCCATAAATGCTTTGTTACGTTTGACATCTTCCCAACTTATTCGATCGTCACCAGACGGCAAACCATGTAACAATTGCTCAATCAGCTTATCTGTTTTATGACTTAATGATTTTAGAGGTTGATTAACCAAATCCATAATTGGCCATTCACCAATGATATCATCTAATAAATCTCGAAATTGACGAGTGCCTATGCGTTGTCCATTGAAATTGGAAGCAATATCAGCAAGCTGATGTGCTTCATCAAATATCACGACGTCTACGCCGGGTAGCAATTCACCAAAACCTTCCTTTTTTAATTGTGAATCTGCAAAGAAAAGATGATGATTAATAACCACGATATCTGCTTCCATCGCTCGCTTACGTGCTTTGATTAAAAAACAGGTTTCATGATTTGGGCATTCCGCACCGAGACAATTATCAGTGGTGGAAGTCACATAATTCCATGCTTGTGAGTCTTCACTAATTTCAGGTAGTTCAGAACGAACACCATCCTTCATTTGCGACAATTTGTCTCTGACATGCAATACTTCGTGTGCGCATTGAGCGCTTTGAAATTGTCCTTCTTCAGCGTACTTATTGACTCGATATTGACAAATATAGTTGGAACGACCCTTTAAATTCTGGATACGAGCTGATAAGCCCAACGCTCTGACTAAAGTTGGCAGATCCTTTTGAAACAATTGATCCTGGAGGGTTTTGGTCGCTGTAGAGATGAGCGCTTTTTTGCCACTTAGCAGACAAGGTAACAGATAAGCAAATGTCTTACCTGTCCCTGTGCCTGCTTCTGCTACTAAAGTAGATTTATCAACAATGGCCTGAGCAATAGCAACAGCCAAATCAGCTTGTGGTGCTCGTGCCACAAAGCCTGGGATAGCGGTAGATAATCTTCCTTTTTCACTGAGAATTCGCCGACAGGTTTCAGCGAGTGAGGTTATTTCTTCCACTCTTTTTGTAAATGTTGGAGTTTGTCCTTAACCTCTTCCCAATCTTTGGCATCAGAAGGAGCTTCTTTTTTAGCAGTGATATTTGGCCAAACTTTAGAAAGCTCGGCATTTAATTCTTTAAATTGCTGTTGCTCGTCTGTCAAATCATCTTCAGAAACAATAGCATTAACAGGACATTCAGGTTCACAAAGCGCACAATCAATGCATTCATCAGGATGAATCACCAGAAAATTGGGCCCCTCATAAAAGCAATCAACCGGGCATACCTCCACACAATCGGTATACTTACACCGTATACAACTTTCTGTTACTACAAAAGTCATAGCAAGCCTTACAATTTATATTTAGATAAATGATTACTATTAAAGCATAAAATGCTCTGCTGAAGATAGAGGACAATGATATTTTTATCCTCAAGAACCTCATCCAAGTCTTAAGAAAAATAGGCTAATAAAGAAAAGTTTAAATTTCATATTATTGGCAGTGGTGCCAACACCTACTGACAACTACCAACCCTGTAGTTCCGTATAGTTTCTTTCTGCTCATAAAATACACTTGCTGTCTGTGCAAAAAAAGTGCTAAAATGGGCGATTTTATTACTATTTTGTTCAATTTTATTGCTTTGGAGTACCCCATGCCTTTGAATTTACCACCCCAGTCATTTAAGGATTTAACCCCTCTTGTGATTTCATACAATAATGTGTCTAAAGATGACAAGGTTCAAAGATTATTTTATTTGCAAAAAATCAATTACTTACTAAATAAAACCACGCTGAATGACGATTTATACGATTGGATTAATGACCATGGCGAAAGCGGGTGGTTAAAAGAGCTGGCTGAATTTTCCATCAATCCTGATGCCTCTTTCTTTTTAAAAGGAATGCAGTTTGCCAAAGCTATAGCAGAACAGATAAAAAAGGCACCTAAAATAGAAAGCACTGAATTGGATATATACCAACTCATGCAAGAGCGCGATAAGCTGCTCAAGGAATCTGAGTTTGAAAAATGTACCGAACGATTTATTCAAATTAATTTTCTCTTAAATCAGTTCGCTCTTAACGACACAAAAGTAAAATCTGTTATAGAAAAGCAAGAGGAAATTCTGAGGCTAGTTGCCCCAAAAATAAAAGCGATTAAAGGAGAATCCATAGACAATTTAGCGGTTGTTCCCTCATACAAGACAAAAGAACTTGGAACTCATGTGAATAATTTCAATTTTAAATTCACAATGAGCGAATGGGAGGCTCCCTTCGTATTCCGTGTAGAAGACCGACATGAATTAGGCTGGGAGCAAGAACTACATTCCTATGCCGTTTCAAAATATTTTATTGAAGATTATTCAGTTTTTATGATGAAATTCAAAACTGAAAATGGTTCTACCGAATTCAAGCCTGTCATTCTGAGTCAATTTGCTAATCAAAATAATTTGGAAGAAATTGCCAAAAAGTTAAGAGGTGGCGATCAACGCAATATTGCACCGCAAATTGGTTATTATTTTACTCAATTAACTGATTTTTGCTCCAAATTAGAGGATACTCATACTTATCATCCCGATATTAAATTAAGTAATTTTCTGGTTAATAGTTACAGAACCCTCGTTAGTGATAGAAAAACTCTAACCACTAATCAAGAGCCTTTAGCCAGTGAAATTCTCACCAGCCCATTATTTGCTCCTGATGAATTTTTAAAATGTCTTACATTTGATAAAAATGATAACCCTGTAGGGTATAATCGCAATGCCATGTGGAAGCGCATGAATATGCCTCAATTTATGGCCTTTGAACTGGGAATGGCTTTAAAACAGTTCCTGATTTTAACTCAATTGGATCATCTTCCGGAAGACTTTAGAAATCCGGATCGCGATGCAGCATCCTATTTCAAATCACCGTCCAAACAGATTATCAATCTTTCTCTCCTGGTACAGGAATTAACCCGGCGTGATTCAGGTAAACGAATGACCATTAAACAATTCCAGCGTTTACTGAACTACCGTAATTTGCCACCTGATCATTTTTATAATAAAGTCGAAGAAGTTCTCCCCTCCTCTCAATTAGGGATTGAGAAAGACGTTAATGCCTTTAACGAATTATTAAATGGTCAGTTGAAAGGCGAAAAATTACTGAAACGAGCTAATCCTATTTTTACTAAACTTTCCAAAAGTGATCCTAAAGAAACACGGTTAACACGCTTGGCTGAAAAATTAGCAATCAGGTGTTATAATGAAGTTTCTAAACCTTACTATAGCAATCTTTCCGCTTTAATCGAATCAGAAATTCAAAAAGAGACTGATGAAATTAATCAATTATTAAGCAGCTCTTTAAGCAAAAATGAACTCTTAAAGCAAGCCAATCCTATTTTTATTAAACTCTTTGAAAGACAACCTGAAATACCTCAGTTAACAGAGCTGGCAAAACAATTAGCAATAAAATGTTTTAAAGAATCTTCAAAATCTTATTTTACTCAACAATTCCCGGCTTTAATTGACGAGAAGTTGTTAAATAAAGATTGGGAACAAGCTCCCTGGTATAGAAAAGCACTGCATTGGTTGACTTTCGGGTATTACAGAGTGGATAGAATAACAGAAGTTTCCTCAATTAAAATACCATTAACCGAGAAAGGTAAAAAACTTCAGTCTCATTTCCCTCAACTGTTATTTTTACCTATTGAGGAACTTAAAAATATTGAAATCTCTAAAGATAATAAAATAGTAGATTGCATTCTTGCTAACATTAAAAAAGAAAGGGAAAGCAGAGAACAAGAAACTCCATCTATCAAAATTCCTGTAGATTTAAAGGGTGAAGAATTTCAGTTGCACTTCCCCCAACTTGAGTTTGTGCCTTCCAAGGATTTTGAAAGCATAGGTGAAAAAGAAGGGGAGCATCTTGAGGCATATATTTATGCTAATCTTAAAGAAATACTCCCTCATAGCAGTAATGAATCATCTGAAAACGATAGTGAATTCGATTTGGATGTTGAAAATTGTGGAACCGTTAATATTATAGAAGCTCCAGAAGTTACTGAGAAAAAACCTCAAGATAAAGACAATGATGGTGGAATCAAAAAAAATGAAGCACAAAAAAGCGGGCCGACAGTTGATGCAAAACCTCCAGTAAAAGATTCAACCCCGGATGCCAATGCACAGAAGGAAGAAGAAAAAGGCAAAGATGCCAAGAAGACCATCCCATCCAAGCATTCTGTGCACTTCTTTGATGCTAAAAAATCTGAATCTTCAAAAGGGGAAGAAGCTCCCATAGTTGAAACCCCTCCACAGAAGAAAAAACAAATGTGCAGAATAGATAGTGTTAGAACTACTCTTTTCCGAGGAGACGGTAGCCATGGTCATGGACATAAAGGACAAAAACCTAAGCTATCTGACATAGTTTGGGAAGCTCCCAGAGTTCAATAATAATTGAACTCTGTTTTCAATTATTGGATTAAGCCATTCTGTAATATTGAGGGTGGCTTAATTTATAACCCGAAGACAGTTATGTCACTTCATTTCATTTTTTGTTCTGTTCAATTTATCTTTATTCAAAAAAGACAATTACTTGTCAAATTTTAAATTCTTTTGCTTTATTTTTTTCCAAGATAAAAAATTACACCAGATCTTTACCAATAGTGTAAAACTCTGTCTATATTTATAGATAACAAGAGTTACAAAAAACGAAATAAGTCTGGTTGATTCTATAAGGAAATAGACAGGTATCAACATAGAACAATGGAGTGATTATGCCAGTACATGAAAGGCGTCAGCATTTTCGTATCGATGATCATGTTTATTTTGATTATCGGATTATTGCACCAGGAGAATTTTGTTCTGATACGGAAATAACCAATCAGTTATTGGGTGAGCATGGGCAAAAATACATGGAAGCATCTCAATATTTTCAAAGTATTGATTATGAACTGGCTGAACTAACCCAAGCCATAGCAGTTAAAGAGCCTGCTTTAGCTCATTATCTTAACCTTTTAAATGCAAAAATTGACTATCTGTCACGACAAATGTTAATGGCCAGTAAAATTCAATTACGAAAGGTAAACATCAGCTTAGGTGGCATGGCATTTAAGACGACAGAGCAGATTAAAGAAAAATCCAACATAAAAATTATCATTTACACAAAACCTAAAATGATACCTATTATAGTCGATGCCATAGTAGTCTATAGCCAATACCAAAGTGAAACTCATTACCGCACTGCAGTAGCTTTTTGTAACTTGACGAATGAACAAGAACAACTGCTTTCCCAACATATTTTACAAGCCCAGATAAAAAGTCGTGCTGATTAAAATGAAAGCTCTGTAGATTGCAACTGTTTTTTCTAGGATAATGTTTCTTTTATTAAAAGAAAGAGGTTATCCATGGGAAAAACGGTATTTTGCTGCAAATTAAAACAGGAAGCAGAAGGCTTGGAAAAACCGCCCTTTCCTGGTGAGCTAGGGGAAAAAATTTTTAATGCCGTATCAAAACAAGCATGGAATATGTGGCTGTCCCATCAAACCATGTTAATCAATGAATATCGTCTGAATTTAATGGAAGCCAAGGCACGTGAATTTTTGAAAGAAGAAATGCAAAAATACTTTTTTGGTGATGGTTCGGAAAAACCTTCTGGCTATATAGAAATAAAATAAAGGATTCATTTATGTTTCATGATTTGTTGGAATTTAACGAAGAAGTGCTTGATGCCATCAATAACCAAATGCCCATTGTTGCCCTGGAATCGACGATTATTTCTCATGGAATGCCCTACCCCAATAACTTAACTACCGCCATTGAAGTTGAGAATATTATTCGCAAACAAGGAGCCATTCCTGCCACTATTGCACTTCATCAAGGAAAAATTCACATTGGTTTAACGAACAAGACTATGGAGCATTTGGCTTCCTCAAAAGAAGTAATCAAAGCATCTCGCAGAGATATTTCCTTCATTTTGTCCCGTAAAATGACAGCCAGCACTACGGTAGCAGCCACCATGTTTTGCGCGCAGATTGCCAACCTGCCATTATTTGTCACTGGTGGGATTGGCGGTGTTCATCAGGATGTCACCATCAGTTTTGACATTTCAGCCGATCTGATAGAGCTGTCCACCACTCCGGTCACCGTAGTTTGTTCAGGGGCAAAATCCATTCTTGACCTCCCAAAGACCCTTGAAGTTCTGGAAACATTTGGTGTACCTGTCATAGGCTATGGCACGGATGAATTTCCTGCATTTTATAGCCGATCCAGTGGAATACCCGTCCCACATCGATTAGATTCTGCTAAAGAAGTGGCTAAGCTCATGTTCCTTCAACGCCAACTGAACATGAAAAATGGAATTGTGATAGCAAACCCTATCCCGGAGTCAGCTGAATTATCAGACGATGAAATTGCGCCCTACATTAAACAAGCGAATAAAGAGGCAAAACACATTAAAGGGCAGGCACTGACTCCTTTCCTGTTAAAACGCATCACGGAATTAACCGCTGGTAAAAGTTTGGAAGCCAATATTGAACTGATAAAAAGCAATGCTTTGTTAGGAGCACAAATCGCAATCGCCTATCAAGAAAAATTATTTTCAAAAAAAACCTAATCAACACTTGACTCAAAACCCATCTCGGAGTTTAATAGCAAGCCTTGAGTGGCCAGATAGCTCAGTCGGTAGAGCAGAGGACTGAAAATCCTCGTGTCGGCAGTTCGATTCTGCCTCTGGCCACCATTAGAATTTTCCCAAACTCCTTAAAATCCAGTGTGAGGATTTTGTAGGGCACATACAACCACAAAGTTATCTGTTCCTTAGATTATTATAATCTGCAATTATAAAATTCAGACCACCTAAAACATTGAGTTTTCATTTTTAGAACTAGAGGGGATTACCTGCAAAACATCCCAATGCTCTAAAATTTTACCACTTTCAGATAACCTAAAAATATCAATACCAGCATAATCCTTATCTCCTGGCCACTCTTGCAAGCAGTGCAAAACAACAAAGTTATTTTCTGCAATGACTTTCTTAAATGTGACTTTCTTACCAGGATACTCCTTCGCCATTCTCCTAAAATATTCAATGAAACCATCTTTACCATCTTTCACATGCGGATTATGTTGAATATATGTATCCCCTACATATTTATCTATAGCTTCAGCTGGCTTATTTTTGTTGAACATTAGATCGTAAAATTCAACAACATTCTGTTTGTTTCTTTCAAGAACATTCACTGTAAATTCCTTTTTGTGTGTTAAATTTGGTAAACTGACAGATACAACTACAGGAGTACCAAGAAGCATTAAAAAATAAATAATTATTTTTTTCATCTCAAACAAATCCTAATCTAAATTAATAGATCCATTTTAGCGAGCGTAGCCCGTATTAGCGTAGCGTAATACGGGATGGATCTTTGAGAATACCCCGTATTACGACTTCGTCTAATACGGGCTACGCTATCTATGTGATCTCAATCTTATAGCGAGCGTAGCCTGGGTGTAGGCACAAAAGGCCTGAACCCGGGTTTCACTTCGTTTCACCTAGGCTATACAACCGCTAAGGCCTTTGTTATGTAGTTGAACAAAACAAACAACTTATTAATATCAAATTCAATTACTGTTGTTGGTACTATAATACCATTTTCATTTTTGGTAGACTCTGGTTTCGTTGATGTTTGCAAATTTCTGTATAATTTGATGTTTTTTTCAAGTCGTTTAGGAACATTTGTATTTAAGTTTTCTAGTGCATCTGAATGATTAGTACCAAAAGGGAAAATTGCTAACAAGTTAGTTTCTAGCCTAGATTTTTGACTATTACATTTTGTACATAATGGGGCTTTTGGTAAATTATCCCTTCTCTTATCTAAATCTTTTAGACATATCAAAAGTTATGATTAACATTTGTATATTACTATATCAATATGGGTAAAATGAAGTGAATCACGTGGTTTGGTTTCACAGGTGTAAACCCAAATCATGTAGGATTATGTCAGTTTGTCAAATTTTAATTTTTTATGTAAAAGCGTAACAACTATCTTGAATTTTTAGCCCAATATTAAAATATCAGAAGCTAGATGGGTCTATAATTAAACAATATATAAGCCTTTTATAGGCTAAGGAGAGTACATCATGAAGATGCTACTCGCAATTATACTTTTTACTCATTCCATAATAGCTTTTGCAATGAATGAGATTTGGTTACAAGATACTGATTGTATGGTGATGAGATCAAATGGTTTCGATGTGCAATCAAAGCATGGAACACTTATAACTTACATTTGTACTAAAAATAGCACATTAATAACATGCTCAAATACATCAAAAAATGACCTCATGCATGAAAATAAACCATCGGTAATAACTAACTATATTGTAATAATTAAAGATAAAGACATTGCTGTTTGGAAGGCTTCATCTCATGAAGGAATTATTATTTTAGATCTTAAAAATAAAAGATATTCGGTAACCTCTACACACATTTTAGATGAAGGTCTTTTTAATAAAAACTGTGTTGGTGCAATTAAAAATTATTAAAACATATAAGGATTAGCGAGCGTAGCCCGTATTAGCGTAGCGTAATACGGGATGGATCTTTGAGAATACCCCGTATTACGACTTCGTCTAATACGGGCTACGCTATCTATGTGATCTCAATCTTATAGCGAGCGTAGCCTGGGTGTAGGCACAAAAGGCCTGAACCCGGGTTTCACTTCGTTTCACCCAGGCTATACAACCGCTGGATAAATTACAAAGGCCATTAAAAATTTAGACACATTTAAGCAAGCGTAGGCCTTCAAAGAAGTGGTGCAATTCCATTGTTTTTATTGACAGCGAGCGTAGCCTGGGTGTAGGCATAAAAGGCCTGAACCCGGGTTTCACTTCGTTTCACCCAGGCTACAACCGCTTTTGACCATTCAGGTATTTCAATACGCATAACCGGACGTATTGTAAGTTGCTGTGAAGCTTAGCTCATCCCTAAACGAATAAGAAGCATATAGAAAAATTTAAGTTCAATTTATGAGAAGCATGCAATTTCGCATCACTAAATACAACCTAATCTGGGCAATCCAAAAAAAGAACACCGCCCAAAGGATAACTCTATACTTTTAAAGTATTACTCGTAACAGAGCCATCTAATGTATCTTCAGTTTTTTTAGATTCAGGGGATGACGGGATAGTAGGTGATGTATTGAATAAAGTAGGTACTAGAGTACTTGATATTGATAACTTGGCAACTGAGTTGTTGCATTGCTTTAATTTATTTTGTTCTTGATTTCTACATTCGACAACTTTTTCTTTGCAAGATATTAACAAATCTCGTTGTTGGGCTAACAAGTCTTTTCTTTGATTTAATTGATTATTTAACTTTAAGGCCGTTTGTTTATAATGTTTTAATTCGCTGTCCACTACATGATAGTGGGGACGTAATTTATCCTGATTACGGCCAAAGCGGGCGGCAGAGTGATTTTGGGCGTAATCATTTAAATTACTAACTAATCGATCATTTCCATCATATACATAATAGGTTCCCTGTTCCTCACGTATTTGATGGTCTCGAGGAATGAAGTTAAAATATAACGCCTGATTGATATCCATAGTTACTTGATGATTCTTATCAAAGAAATAGATTTGATTATTTGCCAGTGCTTGTATAAATTGCGGTGATTGGCGATAAAAATCTAATTTTTTTGCATAATGGAATTGCTTGTCCTGTCCGATGAATAAGTGTTTGCTCACCTGGGGAAGGTAACATGCTTGTTGATGATTGGAGCAAGCTTCTCCATTCTCGTCGAATGCATGGAGTAACTGATCTAATTCAAATGATTGATTGCCCAATCTGGATAATCGCAATATGGGTGGTAAATTTTCACGGCACTCAAGTTGATAACCATTTTTTAAAGCATACAAACCATGAAATAAATCATATTGTTCTTTGATATGTGCTTTAGCGTGCTTTAATCCTTCAAGTTGCAGGTGATCCTGCTGATTGTTACCTGAGTTTGAACTCGCAACTAATTTTGCAATTTCACAATTGATGTTGTCTAATCTAGCATTTAATTCATCCAGGCAAGTCGAATCAGTATTTTCCAAGTTATTATATATGTTATGAAAATTGTTTTGGGGATCAGCAAATACAGCTGAAAAATGCTCAATTCTTTGATCTAGAAGCTCAATATGTCGTCGGTTTTCTTCCAATCTATTTTCAATATGTTTTAATTCTTTGTTTTTATTTACGATTTTTTCATTCAAAGATTGGATCATGAAGTTATATGTATCAATTTCTGTATGATAATATTCTTTTGGTCTTTTAATTTGGTTTTGATTAGCTATTTCATATAAGTATATTCGAGCTTTATATTCTTTTTCTTTCTGCAAGGAAAGTAACAACATCACTAATTGTCGAAGTTCCCTAAAGTGTAATTTCGTTTGCAGACGTGAATTCTCTTCCATTTGAGCATGCTGTTTCAATACTAATTCTTTACACATACCTAAAATGACTTTTCCAGCCGGTGATTTCAAAAATTTAATCACATCATGATTTGATTGTAGCCCTGTGATTTGTAGCAAATTTACGGAATGATCTTTGAGTGTATGTTTCGCATCAGCTAATTTTAGAGCTGCACTCAAATAAACATTTATCAATCTGGTTTCTTTGTGGATAAATAGGTTGTCAGTCATGCAAACATAGATAGAATAAAAGATACATGTAGTATACTTTATATTCACATTGTATTCAATAAGGTGTGTATGTTTATTATGCAATCTTATTTGACTTCGTTCTTTAGGTCTTGAAATACTGACGTAGTCAAGCAATGGTGGTTTTTCAACTCATTGATTTGCAAATGCAAACCATATACAATGTGCTTGATTTTAACGCACTGGATAAATAAATTGCACTCCTTCATCCTTAAGTCCAAATCCTTACGTTTTTTTAATCTTGTTTTTATTGCTCTAGTCCTATCTTTCTGTTTATTAGCTAATGCCAGTGCAGCAGGAATTGAGCGTTATGACTTCGGGAATATGGCCTCAAAGGTGACTAAAGCCTGGGATCAAGATGTTGCGCTTTATGTCGCTAAACGATTTGCTGCAGAAAATGGTTTTGATGAAAAAGAGATAACAGTCAAAAAATTAAATGCAGGGGCGACTAACCATTTTATATATTTGATGTTTATCAATAATCAATTGAAGTTTGTTATCAAAGGATTGGGAACGGAAAAAGAGGCAGAGGCATTGTTTGCTTTACAAAATTACTCAAAAATTCCTGATATTCAAAATAATCCACAAGCAGCTACTGTTACATTAAGTAAAATCATCAATTCATATGAAGTGAAGAATGATTGGAAGACTTATTACTTTGCAATTTTAGAAGCAGCTCAAGGAAAGGAATTATTTAAGATAATGACTTATGAATTGCTACAACATAAAGATATTAACACCTTAAAAGATGTTTTTTATCGAATAGGGCAACAGACGAGTGAATTACATAAAACGATTATTGGGCGTGATCAATTTATCACACCAAGAGATTTAGTGACCGTTATTCATGATGATTTTCACCCTGAAAATACGTTTTATAATCTTGAAACCAATATATTCTCTTTAATTGATAATGAAAGCATGGGGGATAGTATTACAGATCCTTTACCCATTATTAGAGAATTATATGGGTTTTATGAAGTTCCTATCATTCGCTGGCCCTCAGAAAAAATAACCGTTGACCTCTTAAAGGATGCTGATCCTCATGATATAGCCAGTATCTATTACAACTTTGTTCTCGGTATGGCATCGGTGTATCAAGATTCTCAAGATGCAAAAAGAGTGTTAATTGAGGCTATTATTGATTTAAATAATATGGCCATTGCCTTTCTGAAGGATAGATATTCTGAGCCATGGATGTTTAACCCAAGCGATAAACATGAAGCACATATTGTCTGGGGCAAGTTATCAAAAGTCGCTGCTAACTCGCAGCTAGCGGAACTCTATATCACTAAATTAACCATTATTAATACTGACTTACAATCCCTTTCTGGACTTTAAACACTAGCCGAGGGTGGGTGCTCAGGTTGCTCCTCGTCCTCGGATTTTAATTGCTTAAGGCGGTATTTCATCATTGAAATAACTTAAAATTTATTCTTTTCAGTACTGCGTGACTTTGCAATTGGTAGACTCTGTCCATCAAGGTAAGCTTCATCTAAAGACAAAGGTTCTATAATATCGGTATATTCCTCAAACAAGACTCTGATGCATTGACATTTGTACATTGATGAAAAACATCTTGGTAAAAGATGAATCATCGGATTAACTTCTAATCCTACAAGAAGTTTGACAAACTATAAACAGACTTATCCACAGAAAATGTGGATAACTTGAATGAAAATATAGGTATTAAAAAATGATATAAATCATATACAATAAGGGTTCTTATAGTGTGCTGATAAATCATTCATTATTGGGTACAATAAGATATCCACAGACAAGGGATAAGAAAAAATAACTTAGACCTAACTATCTTATACAAATAAAAAATAAAAAAACAGTCTTGACTCGAACTATTTTTACTTTTTATTTTGACCAGCTGTTTGATTAAACTTTTTGCTTAAACGATAACCCTTCTGCTTTAGTGAGATTTTTAAATTCGGAACCGTAGCAATCTTGCTTCAAAAAGTTAAAATAGCTACTAGACCTAAGCTTAATAAATAGATAAACATAATATTATGTGAGACTGGTTTATGAGATCTGTAAGGAAATATCAGCTGGATTATTCAATACCGATAAAAACAGCTACTTCGTTAACGTTGCTATAAGTCTCAAAATCCGTCATAAAACAACGTTTATATAAACTATCTACTGTGAAATAATCCCATACTGTCTCCCATACATCAATGATAGCTTTGGGCATTTCTCCCTTACCCTTAAAGACAAGATATTTTCCAGATTTGATTTTTACAATGCTCGATTCTTTGTTCACATTCTCACCAATAACACCAGCAGTAACGGTATAGAAACCATTTACATCAGATTCATAATCTGAATAAACACCAAAAACAGCTTCATCAATTGCAAGATTGCTTGAATAAAATTGCTGCCACAATTTAGACAATTTCGCCACTTTTTCATCGAACTCAATACTATTTTTAGTTCGAACTGAAAAACCTATTACTGTAAAACTTTCAACATACTTCACTCTTGGCTGCTTTAATGACATTTAAATAACTCCTGTTAGTCGTTGTTTTTGATTTGAGTGGTCTCATTGATAGTATCGAACGTAGTTTACTGACATAGCTGACAGTTTCTGTCAGTAGTGTGAACTTATTTACTGATCAGAAACAATAGGCAACGGGGTCAAATCTTCCTCTTTTACCCCATCCAAACCATCTACTACTTTACTAATTCTCGAACCTTGTTATTTTACTTCAAATTGGAAAATGGAAAGGCCTGACCATGACACTTTTGTTTATTCATATGGAACCTCATCAAATGATGTACTAGAAACTAATGAGTAGAGACACTAGAGCTTGATTGAAGTAATTTGGTCACTCTGCACTAATAAATGTTTGCATCTCTTAATAACATTTTCTTGATATCTTTTAAATAGGCTTCTTCTTCATCATCAACCAAATCAAGTTTGCTTTCCTCTGACAAAGCAGTTGTTAATTTTCCAATCAAATATTTTAAACGTTTAGCAACTAACGATCTTGGAAACTGACAGGTATCTGCAAAATCGGCTAACTGATAAACAGTAACATTATTGCCATCAAATTCATCTCCTAACGTTTATGTTCTTTGCGCTATTTAGATGATTTGGTTTAGGAGTGGTGGCGTCAGCCATTGTTTAGATTTCCATATTTTTTTTATCATCCAAGTCGGCTTCTCCGGATACTTTCATATCAGTAGTAGCTGAAAAGAAACTTCCCTTAATTGTTGTAACCGATACATTATCAACTTTAGTCGTCTTTAACGATTCCAAGAAGCTTCTTCTTTCCTTAAGTCTCTCTGATAAATTGTTGGCGACCAAATAATTAAATAAACTAAGTGTCAGATCAGGACTTTTTTCATCGGATAATTTACTCTTTGCGAATTCATCTGCTTTCTTTTGCGATTCCAGGAGTTCTTTTGCTAACTCATTCTTGGTATCTTCTGTTATTACAGGCATTTCATTTCCAAATGAATAAGAATTTGCGTACAAAATTGCTCTAGCAAAATCAATAGGCATACAAGGAGGAGAGCTGGTTTTATAATCTTTCCTCTGTACTAGCCTGGACAACTCACAAAACTCCTCATAGGTTTTAATATAACGAAATCCTTCCGCTTGGTATAAGTAGCACCATAAATGTTTATTATCCGGAAAATCGGGATGCTTGGAACTTTTCATCCAATTATCAAATTCATCAGCAGCAATTTCTATTTTATTACCTTCTGGCATTAGTTAATCTCACTATTAAAATCAATAGATAATTTTACTACACAATGTATTTTATACAAATAAAAATCATAAACAAAACCACCTATTTACCGCTTTTTAAAAGTATCAAACATAGTAAGAAACCACACCTTTTCATTACCACCCAGACCATTTTCATGAAAAATATTCCATACTATCCCGGCAATGGGATCAAGAAAAAGAAAAACTTGACCCCGTAGCCTCTTTATCATTAGTTTTTGGCTCTCCATTTTTTTAGTGATGTTTATTCCATTGCAAGAACCCAATAAACAGGAACGCCCCAATTCGTTTGTTTCCATCAATAAAAGGATGATTTTTTACAATAAAATAACATGCTAGAATTAAGCTGGATTTGTAGAAATCTAAAAAACAACAAATGGAGTATTTAATGAATTTTGAATCTGATTGAGGCTACCCATCAGATTAATAATGAGCTATCTGCCAGTGCCAACCGAGCGGTCAATATTAATTTATCTATACGAAGTTAGTTAATTGGTTGTTATATCGCCGCGTACGAGTTTAACGATGTTGCCTTTCGACTGCAACCATAGGAACGTTTGATTGCGCCAGGAACTTAATTCATGAAGATAATTCGCTTTACTGCTAATAAATATTCAAAATATTTAACATTAGGTCTACTGTTCTTTTTCGAACCAGCATTTTGTTTTCCTCCTTATCTTTTTAGAGCTTCGTTCGATATTTATCCTTATTATTATTTCTCTAATGCCCCTTTTACTGTTATTAAAACCGATACATTTTCGCAAATTAATAACCGTATTCATGATAAACAATTTCATAACCCTTATGGGCTATCCCTTTCGTTTGAACAATCATTTTTACCAAAAGTATATTATGTTATCGGTTATTCTTATACTGATAGTGGTGCTAAATCCGATATTAGTACCAATAATGGTATAACACGTAATTTAAAGTTAGAAGATTTATATACTAATGAACTTTACACTGGTTTAAAATACTATACGCCTTCTTCAGAGAAACCTTTTTTGACCTATCTTGGTTTTGATATTGGCATTGCAATATATCCTCAAGTTAATACGGCCGTAGATACGCTGAATAATATAAATACTGAATTTGGCCAAGGAAAACTTTCTGCCCCTTATTATAAAAAAAATGTTGGTGGTATGGCAGATTTTAATGTTGGAATTGCTCATGCGCTGCAAAATAAATTATACGCATTTATAGACATCGGTATAAAAGTTTCTACTCCTTTAAAAGGAGCTGGATTAATATTCCCAGTCCAGACTCGTGTTAGCCCTGAGGTCTTAGCCGTAAAGATAGGTAATACAGGCCACATTATCTCCGTTCCTCTGCGTATTGGAATACTCTTTTAAAATAGGGGAGCTGCCCTGAAGATGATTTATTACACAAAAGTAGCTCAGTAGCACAGGGTCAAGTCTTTCCTTTTTCCAAGTATGAAAACAATAAATGCATATCTATTGAGTTTTATATGAACAGGAATTTTTTCCAAAAAATGGGATAAAAAAAAGGAAAGACTTGACCACGTTGCTTGCTGTTGTAATTCTAACCCTATTGTTCATATTATTGATAAGCTATAAGATGATACAAACAGCATGTGGTGTAATTTACAGCTATCACTCACATTATTCTGGTTTAAAGAGATGTTACATTTAGATTATGATTTCAATCGAGTCAGTCCTCGTTGATTCAAACGATTAACATTTTTTATTATTCTGTTCCAATCCTTAAATATTAATTTTTTGAAATAGGAAGAAAGATGTACCGATTTTATAAGTCCAAAATTCAAGAAGATATTGATAATAATGAACTGCATGAAGCAATATTACAGAGAGATATAGATAAGTGCATGGAAATTATTCAATCTCCTGATACGAACAAAAAAATGTTAAATCAACTGTCATTAGGAAATACACCTGCCATGCTGGCATTAAAAACAGGTTTAGTTGATGTAGCATATGCTTTAATTGAAAAGGAGGATGTCAATATTCATCTTCCAGATATGCGTGGCTTTTCACTGCTGCATTACGCCTGTTTTTTAAGAGAAGAGCATTTAATTACAGCATTATTGAACCGTGATGCCAGGTGCTATCAAGTTGATGAGATAAGTGAATGGCCCCCTAAAGAATTACTTTTAAGAAAATCTTTGGTCAGAATGACAAATCCCTTCTACTTATATAAGCTCGCTCAAAGTTGCAAAGATTACCCCAGAGAGATAGTCGATTCAGACGGATTTTGTATCCTTCCTTTAGTCTTAACTGATTTGTTATTTCATGTGGATAAATTATGTCTAAATTATTGTATTAAGCAGGAAAATGACTTTACGGAAGCCAACGAAATTCCGATGAGTTCGCTACGCTTTAGTAAATACTCTGAAATAGGTCTTGAAGAGTTTCTCACTATGAGAAATGAAAAGCCTGCTAATGAAGATATACTGCTCGTACTTCAGGAAAAAATGAACAGCTCTCATAATAAGCCTAGCCACTTAACCCGATAACGATTAAGTTAACGAGCCTTTAGAGCAGTACCCGTCCAAATCTACATGTCAAGTTTTGTTCGTTCCTCCATAATCGGGCTCTGCTCCAGACTATCAGCAAACTGTTTGCCTCTATTCTTAAAAAAAGCAAATCTATTACTTGAATCAGAACAGCTATACCATATACCCATTACACCAAACAAAGCCCCCCCGACACAACAAGCAACACCCGGTATTGAACCTAAAGCTACAGCAAATCCTAGCAGCACAACCCCAAGACTTACCATGGTATAGCCTGGAAGTAACAACCCATTATTGGTGTGACTTTCCTGAAAACTTCTTGCCCTCAAAACATAGTCTTGAATTAACAACTCGTTGTTAGGTTTTTTTAACAACTCGGTTGTTGCAGCAAGTCTTTCAATAAGAACCTCCCTATCCTCTAAACTAACTCCCTGACTTATAATCTCTACAATACTCTCTTTAACAGCGATCGCCTTTTTCTGAACTGCTTTGTTTTGTATCTTGTTAATCTCGGCCGTCAACTCCCCCAAAACTAGTCCATAAATTAAATTGGCTTCCTGTATTTTTTTCAAAAGGCTATTATTACGCTCATCAATAATACAAGGGATTCCTTTGTCATTTATTTGATAGACTTCCGCATAATAATTAATCAGGCTGATAAAATGTGCGGCTGTTGACTTTTCAGGATTATTAAACGCACCACATCCTGGCATCACAAACACTAGTGCCGATGCTTGCCCTTTTTTATACATTCTGACTGCTTCTTCAAATTGCGCTTTAATACCATTATCTAATAAGCTTCCCATCTGACCTTCTTTCCATGGATTTTGCCATTCGATATTGGATGTGGCATAAGCATCCAATGGAGAAGTTTTAAGATAGCGCCTATCTGGTGCTGCATAGCTAACGATCGTGATCGGCATTCTTTCTTTGTTATTTTGAGCATGATCAATCAGTTGTTCAGGATTTTTTAGCATACTGGTATCGCTAAACCAATGTTTGGTTACAAATACACCATTCGAGGGAACTTCATACGCATTACTTTGTAAATCATGGTAAATACCATTTTCAGATTGAAACAAATTCTCATAAAAAGTTTCTGACGAGAAATACGCCTCTCCTTTATCAAGGTATTCATAGCAGATATTCAACACCATTCGTAAATATCGTCGTTGATAGCTTTTGACATCGATACTTTTGGGTCTATAATTTTTTGCATCAAATGCATAAACCCCATCATTTATATTACGCTGATGTACGTCATCAAAATGTAACGCCATCTTCAAATCGACGTCAATAAAGCGAGAGAGAAGCTCTTCAAGGGAACCTCGATTATATTTGGAGGCACCATCACGAAATGCGTTAGCAGCATTATTGACTATAGCAATACGACCTTGCCTCGATTGCTCTTTGATCACATTGATAATATCTTTATCTGTAAAGAGTATCGCCTTTTCATTGAAATTTTCGGAAGAAACTAACTGATTTTCTTCTTTTTTGTTTACTTTGGTAAACAAAAGATCCTGGTCATTATTTAGAAGTTGAATGAATGCATCCAGTTTCAGATTTTCTTCTTGTTGCAATATTTCCGGTGTCCCTCTATGGTTCATTTTCTGAGCGTGTGTTTCCAATCCATTGTATAGTTTCTTAATTATGATTTTCAGATCTTCTCTATTATTAACATCAAAACTGTTGTTACAGATTGTTTCTATTTGTTGCTGATGCTCAGGCATCGATAAAAGATGGATTAAATGATAAATCTGCGTACGCCAATGGTGGGCTCGTGCTTGTATATTGTCCTGACCATAGAAATAACCTGATCCCATTAAATTGGTGATGGCTTCTGAACGCTCTTTTTGAGCCTGTTTCATCTCTTTAAACGTTTTAGGAGGATATGACATATTGACTTCTGCAATCTGCATTGCAGTCTGGAAAATACCAGATACTAATGAAGGCATAAAAGGTTCTTAAATGATTTTCTTAAAATGCCGATTCTAACATTTTTCGTTCTATAGTTAAACAATGAGACCATATACTTTCATTTTGATAAAATAATAAAAGGGGGCAAATTGATCATTTACATTATTGTTATTCACCATATATTTTTCCTTTTTCTTACTAAGCCTCGCATTGATCCTGCTAAATTTGCAAACCTGCAGCAAGGCTTAATTTGATATCTACAGGATTTTCAGCAATAGCTTGAATAGCAAATTTAATAGCTGTTGTCGACGTTTCTACAGACATGCTGGGTTTACCTAAATTTTCCTGAAGTGCTGCAGTACTTGGCAACATAGGTAAATGAGCCCATCCTGCTGTAATGGGTAACTCCCTAACACTTATCTCATGCAGAATCCCGTAATATAAGTGATTGCATACAAATGTGGCGGCAGTATCTGAAATATCGGCTGGAATACCATGATGCCTCAGTGTTTCTACAATTACTTTAAGCGGTAAATTGCTTTGGTAAGCAACAGGGCCATGTTCTATCGTTTCCTTATTATCAAAACTAATCCCATCATTATCAGCTAGTTGGTAACGGGAGGAATCAATCAACCTATGCGCAAAACGTTCAAATGTAACCATGGCACGTCCAATATATTCCCCCATCATAAGCACATAATCGACTTTATGTTTATGCATCATTCCTTTAACATGATCTATCGACTTAAAAAAAGTATTGGGAACAATTGTCGAGATAATTTCTATATTAGAAATAACTTCACCGTCTAAAGCTTTGACAACCTGTTCAGCTGGATTAATAAGCGTGGTTCCATAGGGCTCAACAATAAAATTGGCATTTATCTCTCCCATGTAACATATATCTTTTAACTTTAGCAAAGGATAAAAAGATAGCGAAACATTTCATACCTCATGCCCACTATATACTGACTCAAGACCAAGGCGTATAAATCGGTCTTGGCCTTAAAAGAATCAGGACAGATAATCTGAAACTATTACACTTTATGGAACATGAGACTGGATTTTTCCGTGTCTGATTTTGTATAAATTTCCCTCGCGTCCTCTAGTTCTCTTTTTACCACAGGGGATAATTTTTGTTTTTTTAAATGTAAGAGTACTTCATCGGGGTTTGTATCATTAGGCAATTTATTTACTATTTTCAAGGCATTTTCCAGTTCTTTAATCTCTGCTTTAATTCTCCTGATTTCAAAATGCTTATCAATGCCTCTAAAAAGAGTGAAAGAATTTTTTTTAATAACGTCGTTTTCAATGTATTTTTTATGGTCCAGCTGATCTTTTATGTCTTTACTTAGAATATTTTCAACAATTTCTTTAAAAGGTCTCTCCCTGATGCCGCCCAATAAAAATTTTGTGCGTTCTGTCTGAGACATCTCTAAAAATTCAGACCATTGTTTTTCTGAGTTCTCGATAATATCTTTTAGATGCTTCTCTTCACTATCGTCCATAAAAGCTAAAAGCTTTTTCTCTACTTTCTGTCTCTTATAATCAATAGTTGTATTTTTTGAGGACTTGGATTGTTTATTGGATGTGTTGTCGTGCAAATCTCTGTATTGTTCTACATTCAAACCTTTCTTACTAACTAATTGCTGTGCTTCTTTTGGGGAAGCAATCATTAGACTATCTAAAATAGAATCAATTTGAGTCACACGATAAAGATCAGGAGATTGCCTGAATAGGGTATCAGGATTAATCAGTTTTACTCCATTAACCAGTTTGTAATTTACAAAATGTTCATTAAATAAGAATTTCTTTTTTGATAAGAGTACAATATGTTCAATGGTCATTCGTGAGCAATTTTCTCGATCGGTTTGAATCAAACGAAAATGTTTTGAGCTCTTCGCTTTTGGATCTCTATCAGGCTCTAACCGGTAAGCATCACAATCAGGGAATCGGCTCATGATTTCATCAAGTGCTGCATCTCCAGCACTATCATTAGCAGCATCTAAACAAAAAACATGAAGTTTTCCGTCAACGATCAAAAAATCAAATGCTGTCCAGTGGTGGTTGTCTGCAGTAAAAAGAGCAATTTGAAATCGGGTCGTCCCTGTAAAGTCTTCAATGTTATTTTTTAGCTTATCCAAGAATTTCAGGTATTCATCCTCCTCAAACTCATTTTGTGGTCTGTTCAGCACAAAACAATTAAATACTTCACCACGTTTATTCCGACTTTCTTTTTTTCTTGCCATAGCTAACTTAACAACGGAAGGCCCCCAGCGCGGGTTCTGCAATAAATTCTCAAGCCATTGTTGATTAAGCTGTTCTTTTTCCTTTTTTAATTCTTTCTTGACATTGGATTCGTCTTCCATAGCCTTTCATCTTCAATTTGATTCTATATTAATTAGTATAGAACTTATAAGACACACTGCGGCATTTTATAAAAAACGAACTGCCTTCACGTCAAAGATTAAAAAGTAAGTGTGGTTGCCGCGTAAGCAAACAAGTTAAGTCGTTCGGCCCAACTTATTCAATCCCTTTTCTTTCCAAATTGAGCGTTTTGGAAATCATACTCATGAGTCCAATTTATCGGCAGAAGAAGGAAATAGAAAAAAACTGGCCATTGTTTTGATATCGATGAAACAAGAGTATGACTGTTTTGTGTAAAAAAATTCAAAAAATGCTATTTCCAATACTGGAAAAGCAATCCTCTCTCACCAAAAACCGGATCTTTTTTTGGCAATTCAACCCGTTTAATGCTTTCGAACGCCTTAACATATTCTTCTGAATTGCCATAATTCATATCATACCCAACATCCAATGGATAAGCGCCAATACATCGAAAATCAGTGCTCATATTCAAGCTTTTATGTGCAACACCTGCCGGTAATATGACCACATCACCTTGATTTACAGTATAAATTGAACCTTGTTCGCCACCGAACTGAACTTGGCAATTTCCTGAAAGAATCCCCAACACCTCATGCGTATTGCTGTGATAATGATGAAAATCATAGATACTATCAACCCATGAGTGAATCCAATTATTTTGTTTTAACACACTTTGAATCGTTTCCGGTGACTCATTAATTGCAGAGAAAACTTGTTTATAAATCAGCAATGGATAACGTGAATTTCCTGGAAAATGACCTTGTGGCAAAATCATTTCCTGTATAACCTGTTTAGGCTTTCGTATATCCATATCTTCTCTCTTGTAATACGTGTTTATATAATCTCTATCCGGCATAAACCCGGTAGCCAGGCTATCAAAAAAATATTTTTGTCGCTCTGGCAGGTTAAGTTAAAGCGTATATAATTAAGTTAGATTAATTCTAGCATAAACAAATCAGTTGACTGGTTTCTACTTCAGTTTCTACGCAGAAATATCAAAGTGAGGAGCAAACCCTATGAATATTCAGCTGAATCACACTATCATTCAAGCGAAAGATGCCAAAACATCTGCTAAATTCTTGGCTGAAATTCTTGGCCTTCCATCTCCCACCTCTTTTGGTCCTTTCATTGTCGTCAAAACCAGTAACGAGGTCAGTCTGGACTTTAGAACAACATCAAGTGAAATTAAACCCCGGCATTTTGCATTTCTTGTCAGTGAATCAGAGTTTGATGAAATTTTTAATCGGATTTCACAACAGCAATTGATGTATTGGGCAGATCCGGGACGCACAAAACCACAGCAAATTAACCACAATGATGGCGGTCGTGGTTGCTATTTTTTAGATCCAGATGGTCATTTTCTCGAAATTATTACTCGTCCGTATGGCAGTTCCAGTTAATTTAAAAAATTGCTCCATAGACACTGACATTAACAACTCTATTTGTTTGCTACAGCGATGTATGGCTACTGTGCAAAATTTGCATATTTTAATGCTCATTTTGTTACTCAATTCATTAATGAATGTAGAGTATAAATGATAGCACTTTGAACAGTTTCTCTAATTTGTTGTTCAAATGATTTAAAATCAGTTTTGGATATTTCCTTATGAACGTACTCAACGTATTTATATAAATCAAATTCCTCACCACATTGAACTTCTGTTTCCAGGGTTACAATCGTATCAAAGTACACAAGGCGTTCAACTGGATACGTTGAATAGAGGGGTATTGAGGCTTTCAGAGACCGTATATCCCGTTACAAGCCATTATTTCAGCAATATCAATCTTAGGACGTTGTGCGCTTTGCAAATTGGTGTGCACGTGCACATATTCTGGTTTACACCAGATTTTATCATTTCTAATATCTGAATTGCCGGTACATTTAATAGTCTCATCAACTTTTGTTTGCATAAGCTAACTTGCCCCTTTGTATCTTATTAACAAATGTTATAACTCATCTTCGATTGGTGTATTAACTATTTGGCTTTATTTTTTAATAAAAGCAGCGCCGAAGTGATGAGTAACATCCCACCAATAGCAATTAAGCCAGCACTCGACAGGATAGATAATAAATTGGAACCAAAGCCCGTAACCATCCAGGCAAAAGCCATCACGGCTCCGGAGATTCCCATCACCCATCCTTGCGATTGAGTATCTACAGCATTAGAAAATAAAGTTAATAAACACGCAAACGCCATAATATCAAAAGTAGCAATCACTACCGCTAAAGGCCATTGTAATAAAGGATTGGAAATAAAATAAACCAACAATTGTCCCAATCCTGTGAGAACGAGTGTGAATAAAGTAATGTGGTATACTTTATATCGATTCACACAGAAAGGCATTGCAATCAGTATGCCAATGGCAAAACCCAAACCAATCATGCCTTGCACTGCACCCAACTGCCAGTTGGCGTAATGGTAAACGGTCTTCATATGCACAATGATAAATTGAAAATAAAGACTAAACCCCATTTGCATCAATAAAAACACCAATGCCAGAATACGGACTGATTGATGCTCAAATGCTTCAATAAAAATTTGCACTGGGCGAAAAATGGATATTTTCTTATGAGCTAAAGTTAAAACAGTATCTTGATATCCAAGTTCTATCCAAATCCAGGCAATAAATGCAAGCAATGCGGCCATCAAAAATGGAGTCGTGAAAGTAAACCAAGACAATAATTGTTGATCCGACATGACCCCACCTAGCAAGGGGCCAAGAACAGAACCAAAACTAAAGCTCATGGAAATCAGACTCATATTTAATGCCTTGGTTTCAGGTGTGCTCAAATCGGCAATAGAAGCTTGAGCTATTGGTTGGCTACCCGCCATTAAACCGGAAAGTGCTCGACCAATAAGTAGTATACTTAAGCAAGAAAAAGCAACGCCAATTCCCATTAACAGAAAACTGATAGTTATTCCCAACATACACAAGAGCAGTACCTTTTTTCGCCCCCAAACATCCGATAAATCGCCCATAAATGAGGCACCAAAAAACATACATAAGGGATAGAGCATATAACTTAATCCCAAATAAAAATGCTTCACTGCCACACTGGCATCAGCACTTAATACAGGGCTATGATCTGCAGTAAATATTGCTGTCATCACCGGGTAGACGAGTCCAAAACCTAAAGCATCAATAACGACTGCAAAAAAACAGGGGGCGGTTTTTCGGAACATAGAGACCTTAGACTTAAGAATATCATTCCTAATATACTGATATTTCATAGGGTTTCAAGCGCATACTGGTCTGATAAGCTTACTTACTGTTATTCATTGTATAGGTTATCTTGTTTAAAATATTTAAACTTCACTTAAAGTTGAGTTTCATTGACTAATTCTTGTTTTAACCATTTTTGTAAGTAATCTCTCAATTTTCCATTTTAACATTCCTTATAAGGTCTTATATCAAGGACACTGGAACATTAACTGAAACAGAAAAAGTTACTGCCCATTTGATTTTTCTAAAGAGAAGTCAAAAAATCCATTAAAATAAGAGTTAAAGAAACTGTAAAAAAATTGATCGTTATTTTTTTCTGCCATACTTAAAAAAGAATACGGATTTTCATTAAGGGAATTAAGGAATAATTATGGATCTTCTACTTCTTATCATATTAATACTCGTTTTATTAGCTGTTCTCCCCAGATGGCCATATAGTAGAGGATGGGGTTATTATCCGAGTAGTGGTGTAGGCTTACTACTAGTGATTTTAATTCTTCTGCTCTTATTTCGCGGCCCCTAAATAAAATGGTAGTTAGAAAAAACTGGCTTTGATTTACTTCTTTTGTGCAGTATTAATGGGTTTAAAAAATGTGACCAAAAGGAGTTCAACAACTCCCCATTTGCTCAAATTGAGGCAAGCAAATTAGGTCGACTAATCAAGAAGTTAATTGGATTTTTTGTTCTTTTCTGCTCTATCAATTGCGATTGCAATGGCTCTTCCCTCTTCATAACCATTGATTTGCAATTTTAATGGCTTTATTGCGTAAAGAGATATCCAAATTCTTCATTGCATCAGGATAATCTGATTGTGTCCAAGGCATAATTATTCTCCTTAATAATTAGTAATGTCTGGCTTTTTGAGCTTTTTAATGTTTTCTTTTCTTGCTCGTTGTTGAATTTTGGTTGTTTTTTCCTTTTCTGGAACATTTTCTCCAGGTTTTGCACTAAAGACATCCCCTTTTCTATGTCTAGGTACAGAGCTTAATCGTTTGAGGATTTTTTACCCAAGCACCACTGCTTCTTTTCCTGCAAGTTAAATGGTTTTATAATTTAGAAAATATCCACGAGTACCTTGGGCTTTAACTGCTTTGTCGTATCGATTCAGGGCATGGATGTAAGCCGCTTGTCGCATATCTGTTTGGTGATTTTCCATCAGCTGCCAAATATTATTGAATTCGCAAGATATAATATCATGTAATTCTTCTTGAACTTTTTCTAAACTCCAATAATAACCTGATTTATTCTGTACCCACTCAAAATAGCTTACGATTACACCACCTGCATTAGCTAGTATATCGGGTACAATTAACATTCCATTTTTCTGTAATATTGCATCAGCCTCTGTGGTTGTTGGGCCATTAGCGATTTCAATAATGATAGGTGCCTTAATTTTTGCTGCGTTTTTTTGGGTAATTTGATCTTGTGAAGCGGCTGGGATAAGTAAATCGACATCAAGCTCCAAGAGTTCCTCATTGGTGATTGTAGTCTCCTTTGCGAGATCACAAATAGACTCTTTGTAATATAAGGATTGTACTTCTATCGAACGTTTTTTTATTTCAATCATACGAGGTATATCAATACCTTCGTTATTATAAATTCCTCCTTTTGAATCACTTATTGCAATAATTTTATAGTCGTTGTCGTAAAGTAGCTTAGCTATATTCTGTCCCACATTACCAAATCCTTGAATAGCAACCCGTTTTTCTGAAGACTTCCATTTTTTCTTTCTTTCAAGAATCTTAATACAATAATAGGCACCCAGACCTGTCGCACTCTCACGTCCAAGACTCCCCCCCAAAGGAATAGGTTTACCTGTGATCACTGCAGGACTATTTTGCCGAACGATTGTGGCATATTCATCCATCATCCACCCCATGATCATCTCATTGGTATACATATCTGGTGCAGGAATGTCTTTGTCTGGCCCGATAAAATCCGCTATTAACTCAATATAGCTTCGACTTAACCGCTCCAACTCCATGCGGGATAATTGTTTTGGATCAACGATTATTCCTCCTTTTGCACCACCAAAGGGAATGTCGACGACAGCGCATTTTATTGTCATCCATAGTGCGAGTGTTTTCACCTCATCTAAATTTAATTTGGGGTGAAACCGAATACCTCCTTTCATAGGGCCGCGACTGTCATTATGATGAACTCGATAGGCTGAAAAGATTTTTAATGCTCCGTTATCCATACGAACGGGGAGGGATATTTCCAGACAGAGTTTAGGGTGTTTTAGTTTTTCTAAGGCTTCTGAGTCAAGACAACAAAATGAAGCGGCCTTATCAAGTCGTGAAAGAGCTTTTGAATACATACATCTATCCCTATTATTGTATATCCTATTTATATAATAACATTGTATTTGCTATATTTTTATCTTTACTCCATTAGCTTTTAAATTTCCCTGCTTACTGTATTCATATCGCAGCACATCTCGCATAATATAACCTACGTTTGCTGAAAACCATTTTAATGCGGCATAATGCTGCTATACTGGTCTCAGCCATTTCATAGCGACCAGCGGAGAGCTTCACATGAAAAAAATAGCCCTTTTACTCGTCAGTTTATTGTTAACAACAGGCCTCGTATCAACACACGCAGAAACTGCGATTATTAAAACCTCGGAAGGTAGCATCACTTGTGAATTGTTTACAAAAGAAGCGCCCGAAACCGTCGCAAATTTTGTAGGTTTAGCAACAGGAACAAAAGAATTTAAAGATGTAAAAACAGGCGAAATGGTTAAGCGCCCTTTTTATAATGGCTTAACCTTTCATCGAGTTATTGCGGGTTTCATGATTCAAGGCGGCGACCCTCTTGGAAATGGGACCGGTGGACCCGGTTACACATTTGTTAATGAAAATACTAATGCCAGTTTTAACAAACCAGGAGTACTTGCAATGGCCAACGCTGGGCCAAATACAAATGGCAGCCAATTTTTTATTACTGTAGCGCCAACACCTGAATTACAAGGCAACTACAACGTTTTTGGTCAAGTGATTTCTGGACAAGAGGTTGCGGATAAGATTAGCAAGATGCCCACAGACCCACAAGATAGACCGATAACGCCTGTGGTCATTGAAAGCATTACCATTCAAAAATGAATGCGAAGCCATGAACTAATTGGTTTTTCGACGAATCAACCAGAGGATTTTATGTCTGTCAAAAGGAATTTTCACATCCACCAATTAAGAAAGAAATTGAAAATGATCCAGCTTATAAGGAATTAAAAGCCCAGTATGCTGCATCACAAGGTGAATTGCAGTCTAGTATAACTACTCTCAGTTATAAATTATCTGAAAAAATACTTAAACTTTGAACTACATATGGGTATCCTGTTAAGGGATCTCTTTCCAGGATCGTCAAAGTAAATGACAATTCTACTTTCATTTCCTCTATGACTACGGATTGTCTAAAGACCCAATAATGTATGCCTGAGAAATTTCCAGTTGCTAGAATTTGAGGATCTCCCTGAAGAACAGGATTAAGAGTTAGTTGTTCGGTACGTATAGTCTTCATAGCCCCGCCAAGAAACTCCGTTAGTCCATTCCAGGCATTAACAGAATAACGTTCACGAATAAGTGCAAAATCTTGAGGTTGTGTAGTGTAGCTCACAGATAAGGTATCTATTAGCGTTTGTTGAGCCCATTGAATTACTTTAGAATCACGGTCAGTACTGCTGGCATGTAGGGTAGATAAAAAGTGAAACAGTATTAGAATGAAAAAAATATTTTTTATTAATAATTTCATAATCAACATCCCTATTTCTCAACAAACTGATCAATATATTTTGTTATTATAGCAAAGCCAACAGAGAGTCTGGAAATAGGAGCAGCACTTTCAATCTAAGATGAGGCAACTAAGCTAAAAGGGCCAAAACAAACGAATTAACAAAGTCGCAGTAACTGCCAGTATAAAAGTTAAAGGCAAACCTATTCGCCAATAATCGGAGAATTGGTAATTACCAGGGCCGAGAACAAGGGTATTTGCCTGATGCCCCACTGGCGTAATGAATGTACAAGAAGACCCTACAGCCACTGCCATCAGAAAGGGATCAGGAGAGGCACTCCAGTCTGAAGCAATCATTAAAGCAATGGGAGAAAAAATTAATGCCACTGCGGCGGTGTTTATAAAATTTGCAAACAACATGCAGATAGCAATCAAAATGAATAAATTCATAGTAATCGGTAGTGCATGACCATAATAATAAAAACCTTGAGCAATGAGTTTGGCTGTACCCGTTGTTTCCATTGCCTGACCTACGGGGATTAAAGTAGCGATTAAAACAAGAATAGGTAAATTAATGCTTTGATAAGCTCCATCCAGACTTAAACATCCAGTCAATATCATTGCGATCGAAGCAGTGAAAAATGCCACATCTGTTCGTACAAAACCCGAAATTACCGCAGCAATAGCTAGAAAAAATATACCAAAAACTTTGATAGTTGCTTTTTTTGAGAAAGGACGAATACGATTTTCACTGGCAGCAATACAATTTAAAGCATGCAATCTTTCCTGAGTAAGCTTACTATCGGATTTCACCAATAATACATCACCTGTTTGTGGAGTAATTTCTCTCAGACTTTCTGTAAATGTCGCATTTCTTCTTGAAATGGCAATAATTTCAATGCCATAGGCATCAATCAGATTTAAGTCTTTGATCGGTTTGGCTTCTAAAAACGATTGCGGTAAAAGAACAATTTCGGTTAGAAAATAATCCATGGATTCCATTTTTTGATATTGTGGCTCCCTAACTAATCTGTATTGACTAGTTAGTTCTCCAGATGTCCATTTGTCTGTTTCTACGATCAAGAGATCATCCGTTTTAACTGTAAGATATTTCAAATTTTTTCGTATAACTTCATCGTCTCTGAAAACAACAAGTAATTCTGCTCTGTCCTGATATTCTTTGATAAGGTGTGTCATTTTGCTGTTTACCAAAGGTGAATCTGATTTGACCCGAAACTCAAAGGTGAATTTTTCCAAAAGGGGTTTATTATCCTTATCCGTGGTTAATGAGATTAACCGCCACCCTATCCAAGCAATAAAAACAAGACCTACTATGGCAACGCCAATGCCTACTGGAGCAAAATCAAGGAAATGAAATGCACTGCCCAACTTATCTTTACGAAAATCGGAAACAATAATATTTGGTGTAGTACCTATAAGAGTAATTAATCCCCCTAAGAGAGAGCTAAATGATAAAGGCATAAGCAAAGCTCGGCGGGGAATATTCCTTATTCGTGCGATTTTCAGGGTCACCGGAATCATAAGAGCTACAGCAGCAACGTTGTTAATAAATGCCGAAAGCGATACCACCGCAGAACTCAATACCAAAATTTGTTTGGGGATATTTTTACGCCTTAACCGAAGATAATAAGCAATCTCACCAAGAACACCGGTATTTTCCACAGCGCGACTAATAATAAAAAGAGTTCCTACAGTAATTACTGCGGTATGACTAAAGCCAATAAAACTTTCCTTCATCGGCACTAAGCCAAGAACAACTGCAAGTAATAGGGTTATGGCAGCCACAAGATCATAGCGGATAATGCCAGAGACAAAAAAAGCAAGCGCTGTTATTATAAGCATAATGAATAATATCTGATCGTAATTCATGCCATTGCTTCCCTTAAAATTGGCCTCTGAGCCCGCACCAATAGCTCCCAAATGTCATTTCTTGCTAGCCGCAAATCTAACAAGTAATAGTTTGCAAGGTGTTACTATTTGGAGGATTTTCATTAATATTATCGGACAACTCACTTAGCTGGTTTAATAAAGTGATTGTGGTTGTGTTTTTAAGACCCAAAATTCCCAAAATAAAAGTAATAATATCTTGCCCTGTATTTAAAATTTCATATCTTGACTTTCCATTACTGACAGTTTCCCAATAAAAATGTTCAAGAACAGTTTGAATTCCATCCATTGATTTTTGGCATTCTAAATTTTTAATTAATTCTTCTAAAACTTGATATTTCTCTTTAACAACCAGAATACCAAAAAAATGATTCCTCTTATCGTTTTTTAGAATTTCTTTATAGGCTTTAAGTTGCTTGAATGCTTCACTATTAAAAAAAATGATTGCAGCTGGAGTTAGGTGATCCGATGTATATTGAGGTTGGGGAGAAAAAATTTTTGTATCAGGAAGAAAACTACGTACTCCATTTTTAAGAATTTTTATATGCTCGTTGAAGAACTGGGTATGTTCATCTGATTTTTCATCCAGTACTTGATACCATTTGGCTGCAAACCAAACTGCCTGAGCGTATTTTTCGAAAGCGTATTTACTTGGTTTTTGATTAAGATCGTTAAGAGATTTTTCAACATAAGTTTTATTGAAAAGCCAATTTTTTTCTTTATCCGGGAGAATTGCCGGTACTCCTGTTCGATTACAGGCTATTTGAATTTCTCTAGTGTATTTAAGAATATCATCCAGGTTGTAATGCATAAAAATACCTCCCTATTAAATTTCAGATTTCTCTAATACCTGATTTTTTTATTTTATTCCTCAAATTATTTGCTCTACCTATACTTCACAAGCTATCTCTTATTTTCGGTTCAGTCAAACGGTTACTTTTGTACTATTAATTTTTATAGGTTGGTGGATACGCAAACGTCTACACAGACAAATAGTTCAATAAAAGAATATATTTTTCCCAATGTCTGTTTCATGATTGTTTGCTCTATTAAAGATCAACTTTGGTTTGTCTTTATTGACATGTTTTGTAGGAGCCTATAGATTGCAGCGCGACTTATTGTGATTTTAAAGATAACATATTGATTTTTTTTTTAGGATTAAACAGAGAGGATTTCAATGAAAATAGCTGTAATAACCGGAGCAAATAGTGGGATTGGTTATGAAACCACTATTGAACTTGCAAAGGCTGGATATATTGTCGTGATGGCATGCCTTAATATCTCAGGCGCTCAAGAAGCTCAAAAAAAAATTCTGGAACAAATACCAGAAGCACAACTAATTATAGAATACCTCGATCTTGGAAGCTTATCCTCAGTTAGAACATTTACGGAAAAAATTATAAATCAATATAATGATATATCATTATTAATTAATAATGCTGGCATAAATAACGCTCCTTTTGTCCTTACTGAAGACGGTTTTGAATCAACCTTCCAGGTAAATTATTTGGGACATTTTTACCTAACTCAACATTTATTACCATTATTGGAAAAAAATGGTAATGGCAGGGTTATCACTGTAACTAGCTATGGTCATCATTCCGGTATTATTTCATTTGACGACCCTTTTTTACAACATCATGAACCAGATAATTTCCCCCCCTCTTCCAGTTATAACCCTTTCCAAGCGTATTTTAACTCCAAATTGGCTAATTTATTATTTAGTCGAGAACTCGATAGACGCCTACGGGCTACTGGCTCCTCGATAAAAAGTATTGCGGTGCACCCTGGATCAGTTCAAACAAATATGCTCAAAAAAAATAATTTTTTTAGCCTGCAATATCTTTTTTTCTCTACTGGAGAAAAATTAATTGGGCAAACGGCAAAGGAGGGAGCCCAATGTTCTGTAAAGGCATGCCTTGATCCAGATATTGTTGGAGGCGAGTTTTTTGGACCTGGTGGTTTGTTTGAGTTGACCGGTTATCCGGCGTTAGTAAATGGCTCTCAAAGTTCAAACGATAAAAATTTATCTGCTATGCTTTGGCAGTATACTGAGGAATTATTAGATATGAGCTTAAATTTTAAAGACGATGATCACAATGAAACAAGTCGTCAATTCAATTCAAAATGGTAGATTGCATATTTCAGGCTATTTGTATTAGCGGTAGCCTTTCTTTTTTCCATGTTCTGAAGCTTATTCGAGTCATCTATGAAGCTTCCATTAGACCTCTTGCATAACCTGATTATTTCGCTTTAAGGCAAGGCGCAAACGTTTTGAGGAGCGGAGTTTAACACGGCAGAAACGTTTGCAACGCAGCAATAAAACTAAAGAAACAGGTTATGGAAGAGGACTATTATTACTGGATCCCGAGAACAAGAGAGCATGATAATTCTGCTTGAGCATTTACATGTTATATGACAATAACCTATTAATTATTAATGATATTTGACTCATTTCTATTTTAGGCTAATTTGGATATATTTTTCTATAATCTCGACTGTCTCAGGTTCTCTGTCTCATCAACCTCTTCAAGTTCCTTACCTTTTTTATGAACGGTCAATCTTTCTTTAAAGCATTTACATTTTTGTTTAAATTGACTTATCTCATCGTCACTTAGATTAAGAATTAAGCTTTTATCGGTCTCCTCGTGCTTTTCGATTGGAGGTTCTTCAGGTTTACTATCATGCCCTAGACTTGAATCTGAAACAGGTTGTTCATTTCCATGAACAGGATATTTTTCTAAATCTTCCGGTGAAATTTCATCGAGACTTAGAAGCAAATCCTGCTCTGGTGTTAAAAATTCTGGTTCTTGCTGCACACTCACCTCTTTCTCTTGTTTTTCTAAGGTGCTTAGAGAAGCCTCAGCTTCATGCAATTTGGTAACTACGTCGAGCATCTCTTTGGCCATTTTTACCAATGTAAATTCACTACCACCCATAAGCCTATGAAGAATATTTTTATGTTTTAATTCTTGAGGAGCTGCCTTAATAAAATCTTCTAATGCTTTAGCTTTTTCCAAGTAACTATTGGATGACTGAATTATGGAAAATAACGTTGTCGCCAAATTTATTTTTTGGCCCTTAATGCTTTCAGGCTCTTGTGTTTCGCCATATTTTTTCTTATATCTTTGTTCGTAATCTTTTTTGTACTCTGCTAAATTGTTTATGCTCGTTTCTAATTGTTCTTGTAATTGCTCTTGCTGAGATTGCAGTTTAATTTTCTCCAGTTCTCTATGAAAATCTTTTAACCCTATTCTTTCTTCAGGGTTCTCTTTCGTCGCTTTCTCAATTAATTGTTGCATTTTTAAACCCAATGGGGATTTAAATACTTCTGCGCTAAAGTCTAATGGTTGTTCCGTCCAGAACTTTACTCCAGGCTTATCCTCGGCTTCCGGGAAAACCAAATGCTCGTATAAAGCCAATCCAATTTGATAACTCATAAATTGCTCAGCATTAATATCCTTATCTTCTATAATATCTTTCTCTACAATTTGACGATATTCAGGTGGCGCATAATCCATTGTTGTATTGATGTCCCTGGTGTTTATTTTCCCATCAGGGCTTATTGGAATTAGTGCTTTTTTATCAGTTATGAACATGCTTCCATCACCATGCAATAGGAAGTTCGATAATTTTATATCAGAATGCATCGCACCGTTTTCCAGTAACTTTTTAGACAAATCTACAATTTGCCCTAAATCTTTAGTGGCTCCTTTGATGAGGTCGTTATTTGAAGCACCAATACTATCCTTTCGATTGGAACGCATATCTTTTTTTACGGCATATTCTGAAACAACAATATTATTCGTTGAAAAATAGGTTGTATAATCTTGAGAAAAATATTCATTAACATCCGATTGACTTAATTTATTGACCAGCAATGGATACCTCAGTGGTTTTTCTATTCGTATAGTGAAGTCTTCATTTGTTCGTTTATCCGTTATTTTCCAGGTCATATTGTTTGCTTTACTCAGGAGGGTGCTTTGATAGTGACCAGGCAAGGCTACTTCCATCCCGAATTGTACTATTATGTTAATTAGCTCCTTTTCCCCATCACGTATTTTTTCTAAATTCTGTCTCAGATCCTCCTCATTAACTCTGCCTTCTTTACCGTATTTTTCTAAAGCTAAAGCCAGTTCTTCTTTACTGGTAAGAAGTTTTTTTACCTGCTCTCTTAGGTCATCAGCTAAAAAGGCATGTTCTTCATATCTTTTATTAAGTTCGGGTGAATGCTTAATTATCTTACTGAGCTCGGTATTGATTTGCAGTGATAGCTTTCTGAAGGTCTCCAGTTCGTCTTTATCAAGTTCTTGTTCATTAATAGCAGTTAGCAATTTTGTTTGAATCTGTTTTAAAGAATAATACTTGTCAATATTATCAGTTAGTTGTGTGTGATTTTTTAAATCCATGCCTACAGCCTTAACTATTTCCACTTTGTAATCTTTTAAAGCTTCTAGCCATTCTTTTTCTGTCATCAATGAGCCAGCATCTGTTGTTTTATCAAACAATTGCTTTTCTCTAGGTAACCCGGGGAGACTTGAAATATTTAACTGCTCTAATGCCTTAGACATATCCCATGCCATTATTTCTCTTAAACACGGGGTATCTGAAATCCTTAGATTCGGATCAGCTATTTTAAGTTGTAAATTTTGCAGAAAAAAATCAATTTCTTGTAATAAGGCTATCTTTAAATTGTCAGGCGCATTTTGGTTAACTAAGGAATTATATTCCTCTAATTTTTTGTTGAACCTATCAAATAACTTCTTATTTTTATCTTTCTCGTATTTACTAGGTTTTTCTAGTAACTCGAACACAGGATTGAAACCTAAAAGATAAAACCCTTATAAATTAGTATAGCTTCTAAATTGTAAAAAAATAAGGATCACTAAATATAAGTTCTAGGTGTAATTCAGTAAACACAGACTTGATGGGGATCCGCTATTCCAAATGAGTAATCCAAAATTTTTGTGACGAATTGCTGCCTTTAGAAACCGGTTCAACAGTTATAATTTGTAGCATAGGGGGTTGAAAAGGCCCTGACGCTGTAGCCCATTGGTAAGTGATTTTGAATTGCCAGACATTGGTTTTTTGAGCAATTGTATCTATCGTGTAGGAAGTGATCCAAGGGCTAGACGTTCCCGATACCCAATAAGGCCATTCATTTTTATATTTGGTTTTTAATGGGTCAGAAAACATCATAAATTGCACTGCACCATTTCGTGTTTTATTAGCTTTGGCAAATAGACTGGCCACTGCTTTGGGCGTTTCAGGAGCGAGCGCTTTTTCCAGCATTTGTATTCTCGCTGCATCGGAATCCGCTTGTGATACCGTTTCAGCAGCTTGAGAAAAAAAAGAGAACAACAAAAGAAGTAACAGTGATATCTGAACTAGATACTTTTTATGGTTCATGGAGATACTCATTATTTTATGAGTATTTGAAAATAAAATAGAAATACTAGAAAAGCAAGAGACTTGTAATTACTAATATAATCTTTTTAGCTGGCTAATATTTTATTATTAAGGATTTATTAATGACGGCATGAAGAATTAACTATTGCTATTTTTAAAATTTCCCATGTAAGACAACCAAATCTCCATCATCTGCATGACCTCACCCCCTCATGCTTCAAAATACATCGAATTGTGTTAATATAAATCACTTGGTTTTTAAAAAAAATTATTATGTATTCATCTAATTGTCGAATGGTTTCACTTTTAATGTCTGATGCTCCCCGAAAGAAAGAGCATATAGTTATTAGTGAGTTAGCATCAAAGCAAATATTAGCCGAACTATTACAACTTTGTATTTCAACAATAGATGATGTACATGAGATAATAACAACGACTTCAGCACTTCCAGGATATGAACAAAATGCTAAATCTGTAGAGAGCTCGCGTAAAGCAGTTAATCAATTTATGTACTCAAAATTGAGTGATTGGAATAAAATAAAAGAAAAGTTATTATTGAAAATTCTTAATATCGCAATTAAAGCGCAAGGAGCTGGTAATTGTTATGAATTTGCGTTTTATACGCAATTTTTGTTAGAAAAAAACGTTAAAAGTGAACTCTTTAGAGTTAAAGGGCAAAAAAACAATCATATATTCCTGGTCATTAATCGTGATTTAGACACCCCTTCCGATGATTATACTGAATGGAATAAAGAAGCCTTTATATTGGATTCTTATCTTAAAAAGATTTACCTTGCCAGTGAAATTCCTACATCACTGCGAAGCTGTTATTATGACTCGGATGAAGGTCTTGTTCATTATTTACCCTTTGAGTTTAATCAACATAAATTAGATAATAATGTGATAAAAGAATTTATAGAGGACTGGCAGTTACTACTTACCGAAAGGCTACAAGCTAAAACCGACAACTCAGACGAAACAGAAGTGAACAAGCATAGCCTTAAATGAAACACAGCCAAATCCAAGTTTTTATTGTATCGCAAAACTCAGACTCTAAAAATTTACAATCAGATTCTTTAAGAATATTATTGGGTGTGACCTTGGATTAATGTATCAAGCGATCAACAAAACTTTGAAAATCTTGATCATATCTCTGATTCAACTCTTGTTTGCTATTAATCGGTTTGAAATTAGGAAATAAAAATTTCAGGGACGTTTCCCAATAGCACATGGTGAGCGAAGGCAGATTGATCTTGAAAGGAACTAGAGGTAGTATACCTGCATTGACTTCAAATAGAGTCCATTATGTTTTTTAAACAATCAAATCCTCATATAACACCTCAAGAATTACAGAAGATCATTCAAAATTTAAATGCACAAAGCGAATTGGTAGTACGCCAATTGAAGGAAGGCTCTATATCGCAAAAGACTGGACAGGAAGAGATGCAACGTTTATCGAGACTTATTCAAGCTTATAGGGATAATCTGATGGCAGCATTAAATGATCAACAAACCAACTACTCCCCTTATTAGTTGATCTTTTTGGGATATACGAAGTCTGCTCTACCTGATTTCAGGTGTATAATAGACCTCTTGCATAACCTGCCTCTTTTATTTTATTGCTGTGTTGTAAAGATTTCTGCGGTGCTCTTTTACTCTATGTAAACTCCGCTCCTCGAAACCTTTACGCCTTGCACTAAAGCAAAATATTCAGGTTATGCAAGAGGCCTAATGAAACCCCATTTTTCATCATAGATAAAAGGATTTTTTCTAAATTAGTGCCTGCCTGTTCTACTACTTTTTGGTGATCTCATTGGATCTTGCCCCAAGACACTTACTATAAAACTGGTAATCTGAAGTTACACAGATATAATTAGTAACAATAAGTCACACCAGTTATTCTTAAAATAACTATTCATGACTTCAATATTAAGGGAGATAGTTGAATGGCGGACAAGGACAATAATCAAAAATTCTCAACAACTGATTCGGGAATACCAGTACCAAGTGATGAATACTCTCTGACCATTGGAGCAAACGGCCCAATCGTTTTACATGATCACTACTTGATCGAGCAGATGGCCAATTTTAACCGTGAAAAAATCCCTGAACGTCAACCACACGCAAAAGGCGGCGGAGCATTCGGACACTTTGAAGTAACGGAAAACGTAAGTCAATACACCAAAGCAGCAGTGTTCCAGCCTGGAACAAAGACGGATGTCGTTATCCGTTTTTCAACTGTGGCGGGTGAGCGTGGAAGCCCCGACACCTGGCGCGACCCACGCGGATTCGCAGTGAAGTTCTATACTAGCGAGGGTAACTTCGACTTGGTCGGGAATAATACTCCTGTTTTCTTTGTGCGCGATCCAATGAAATTCCAGCACTTTATCCGCTCCCAGAAGCGTCGAGCCAATAACAACCTGCGTGACCATGATATGCAGTGGGATTTCTGGACTCTTTCACCAGAGTCTGCGCATCAAGTGACCTGGCTGATGGGCGACCGCGGTATCCCCAAAACCTGGCGCCACATGAATGGTTATTCAAGTCATACTTACATGTGGGTGAATGCCCGTGGTGAGAAATTCTGGGTAAAGTATCACTTCAAGACAGACCAGGGAATTGAATTTCTGACACAGCAAGAAGCAGATCACCTGGCAGGCACAGACGGTGACTACCATACCCGTGATCTGTACGAAGCAATAGAGCGCGGCGACTATCCAGGATGGACACTGTACATGCAGATTATGCCGTTCAAAGAGGCTGAGACATACCATATCAACCCATTTGACCTCACAAAGGTATGGCCACACGCGGACTATCCTCTAGTCAAAGTAGGCAAGCTGCTTCTAAATCGCAATCCGACTGATTATCACACTGAAATCGAGCAGGCTGCATTTGAGCCTAACAACATGGTACCCGGAACCGGGATCAGTCCTGACAAGATGCTTCTTGCAAGAGTGTTCTCCTACGCTGATGCTCATCGTGCAAGATTGGGTGTGAACTATAAGCAGATACCAGTTAATAAACCCAAATGCCCTGTTCACAGCTATAGTAAGGACGGTGCAATGCGCGTTGAGAATGTCTCGGATCCTGTTTACGCACCCAACTCCAAGGAAGGTCCAAAGGCAGACAGCTCGAGAAACCCCGAATTGGCAACATGGGAAGTACATGGAGATTTTGTACGTCAGGCCTATACACTCCGCAAGGATGACAATGACTTCGGACAGGCAAATACACTTGTACGCAAGGTAATGAATGATGAAGCCCGTAACAGGCTAGTCAGCAATGTCGTCGGTCACTTGAAAAACGGCGTCACCGAAGCGGTCCTGGAAAGAGCTTTCAAATACTGGAAAAACATCGACCAGCAAATTGGCGAACGTATTGAAAAGGGTGTCAAGGAAGGCTGACCATTCCTCTTCAGAGATTTGGATACTATTTACTGCAGAACAATTATGGCCTTTACCTGAAGGAAGGATAGCTTTAATAATCAACTTCATTTATAGGCCATATACTAAAACAAACTCGCATAGGATGGGATACATTTTTCAATTACCAACAGTGGCTTGGATTAGAGATTTAACAAGACAGATTATTTATTTTTTCTTCTTTTTCAGATCCTTTTTAACCCAATTAATTAAGCCCCCATTGATAAGTAATTCTTTTTGGCGTTTGGACACGGTTTGTTGTACTTCCAATTCTTTGTCATTTATTTTTATTTTGAAAGATTTTTTGTCAAGGATATCCGGTAAATCACTGATTTCCACCACATCATTTAAGTGAATTGCATCATAGTCATTTGGATTTTTAAAAACCAACGGTAAAATTCCAAAATTAATTAAATTTTGCCAATGAATACGAGCAAAACTCTTTGCAATAACAACTCTTAAACCTAAATAACGAGGGGCTAAAGCAGCATGCTCTCGACTGGAGCCTTGACCATAGTTTTCTCCACCGATAATCACATGACCTTCAGTATATTTTTTGGTACGACTCACATAATCAGGGTCGACGTGTATATAAGTAAACTGGCTAATTTGCGGAATGTTACTGCGAAATGGAAGAACTTTTGCTCCTGCTGGTGAAATTTCATCAGTGGAAATATTGTCTTCTACTTTGAGTAATACAGGAATGTTCAATGAATTGGGCATTGGCTCAAATTCAGGTAATGAAACAATATTCGGTCCTTTTATCAATTTGATTTTTTTGGCTTCTTCCAATGGTAAAGGTTTTTCAAAATTTGCAGGATTCAAAATTCTTTTTTGTGGCAACTTTATATCGGGATAGGGTATATCCAAAGTTCGGGGATCTGTAATGACACCAGTTAATGCAGAGGCTGCCGCTGTTTCAGGACTGCAAAGAAAAACTTTATCTTCATTAGTTCCTGAACGACCCGGAAAATTTCTTGGTACGGTTCGTAAACTGTTTTTATCAGTAGCTGGAGCTTGTCCCATACCTATACACCCATTACATCCCGCCTGATGAATACGAGCACCTGCATGAACCAGGTTCCCTAAATGGCCATCTCGAATTAACTCTTCTAAAATAGTTCGAGACGTTGGATTAATATCAAATGAAACATTGGAGTGAACAGTTCGCCCCTTCACCATCTCGGCAGCTATTGCAAAATCACGGTAGCCTGGGTTAGCTGATGAACCGATATAAGCCTGATAAATTTCTTCGCCAGCCACTTTGTCAACCGGTACAACATTGCCTGGGCTAGTTGGTTTTGCAATGAGTGGCTCAAGTTTAGATAAATCAATTTCATCATATTTATCATAAGAGTCATTCTTATCTGATTTTATTTCCAGCCAATCTTTTTCGCGCCCTTGAGATCGCAAAAATTCTTTTGTGATTTCATCTGAAGGAAATACTGTCGTTGTCGCTCCTAATTCTGCACCCATATTGGCGATTACATGGCGATCCATTGCGCTTAAATGCTTTAAGCCATCCCCATAATATTCAATGACATAACCTACTCCGCCTTTGACATCATAACGACGCAACATTTCCAGGATGATGTCTTTGGCACTCACCCACCTGGATAATTTTCCGGTTAAATGAATACCTAAAATTTTAGGCATTTTTATGTAAAGCGGATAACCTGCAATAGCCATTGCAACTTCTAAGCCACCAGAACCAATGGCAATCATTCCCAGAGATCCAGCAGCGCAGGTATGACTATCTGACCCGGTTAATGTGTTGCCTGGTTTACCAAAATGTTGCATATGTACCGCATGACTAATTCCATTTCCAGGTCGGCTAAAATAAATTCCAAAACGCTTTGCCGCACTTGCAAGAAAGAGATGATCATCTGGGTTTTTGTTATCTTCCTGAATTAAGTTGTGATCAACATATTGAACAGAAATTTCAGCTTTAGTTCGTTCCAAACCAAAGGATTCCAATTCAAGCATCACTAAAGTTCCTGTTGCATCCTGGCACAATGTTTGATCCATTTTTAAAGCGATTTCATTTCCGGGTTCCATTTTTCCTTCAAGAAGGTGCTCCTGGATTATCTTTTCTGTGACGTTCATTGTCATTTTCTCTTTAATGACTTGTTACTGTAAAAATATAGCACAATATGCCGGTAGGGGAGTCCATATTGATATTTCATTTACAATAACCCACTTCAAAAAAATTATAAGAATTGACAGACTATACTTACCTTTAAGTAGGAGTGTGAGGAATAGCATCATGTATAATGAAAAAGACGTAATAAAAGAAGATATTAAAAACATTTTGCATAGAAATGGATTATCTGAACATGAATTCAAAATAACAGTAGAAAATGGTTCAAGCTATGACCCAAACCAAATAGTAGGCATCCAGGTATGGATAACCATAGAAAGGAATACCATAAAGAAACGATACGGATTATACCGCACACATTGGCCTGATGATTTTGAAACGGACTTAAAAAATGGTTATTTTAATTAATAAATTATGAGTTTCCTGGATATATATAAGTCAACAACAATATCTTGATGACTAGAGACACTGGTCTTCAAATTGAAACCAAGTTGAAGACCAGTCATTTTAGATTAGTAGCCGTAATTCACTTGCTTATCGTGAATCTCTGGGTAGAGTTGAGATTCCTCTTGAAAAGGTGCTGAAGGAAAATAGAGCACTTTTCCAGTAGTATTACCAAAAAAGTTGCTGCCCCCACTGTAAGTTCTGGAGACATTCTGGGCTTTATTCAAGACCAGGCTCATTTCATGTTGCTGATCTTGTAATTTTTGCTCAAGTTCAACCAGATCTTTCTCAGATTTTTCTATTTTAGTGTTCAGACTTGGAATGGTAGTTAAACTTAATTCGTTAGCCTTTTTCCATTGCTTCAGCAGCACTAATTCATTTTTCTCAATCTTCTGATTATTTTTTTCCATTTGCGCATCATTAAAGTATTTCTGGCAATGAGAGACTACAGCAATAACCAGGGAAACAACACCAAGCGTAGCAAGAGCGCCGGGAATAGCAAAAAATATGGGGCTAATGATAAAGGTATTCAATATTCCGATACTTATTAAACTACTTCCAATACTAAAAAGAGACGTATAGAGTGCTTTTGTTCTATAACCAGCTGCTGATTCACTATATAGCTGTAACTTGGCATTTTCCTCATTAAACTCCTTGTTTTGTTTCACCAAATGAGGTTCTGAGGTTAGATAGCGCTCTAATTGCCGGGTACACTCCACCAGGCTTCTTTGCAGAGAATGAAGATGTTTCCGTTCACTATTAAGTGAGCCAGTAATAATTTTCTCCTTTTCCGCCATTTCTTCCATATTTTTCATCATGGCTAAAATCATCTTTAATGCATTATTTTCATTGAACGTAATTTGAGGACCATTTTCCGATTCCTGCAAAGCTTGTTCCAATTGAGTTAAATAAATTTTATAACTCATTTCAGTCGCATCGCTTATTAACTGGTTACGTTGCGCATCCAGCTCACGGGCTTGGGTTTCGATTTGTTGTTTTAACGCTTCCAGGTTTTTAGGAGTTAATTGCAAAAGATGCGGATCATAGCTTTTTCTGGCATTATCTCTGGCGAGACGCTCTTGATTCCTGATTTGGCGTTGTTGTTCATTATGCGGTAGCACGATGTCTATTTGATGTTTTACTTCGCTGTAACGTCCTTCAACCTCTTTTTTCTCCTTAAGAAATCTGGTTAAACTATGTTCTTCTCTGGTTTTCTCAGATTCTTTTGAATTGATAAGATGCATCAGTCTTTGACGCTCCTCAATAAGTCTATTTTCTTCCTGCAGGAATCTGTCCTGAGTGAGTTGTTCCTGAAATGGAGAAAGATCAGGATACAACCTGGGGGTAGTTACAGGATGGGTATGAACGTTAGTATCTGAGTATGGACTACTCTGATGTTGATTAAGCAATTGTCGTTCATAGCGGATTTTATCAATGTTTTGATTAATCTGAGTAAGATTTACTTTAAGCTCATTAAATTGTCTACTTACTTGATTGTATTGGCGTTGTTGCTGAAAGCATTTTGTGTCTAGCTGCTCCAATGTGTTTTCTAAAGCTGACAGATCTTCCCTATAGCGGATCATCAGAGAATTTTCATTACTTCTCTCTTGCTCATCACTCATTGCTTCTTCAAGATCGTACTCTTTTTGGGATTCACAAGCCAATTGAGTTAAGTGATTTATCATTACTTGCTTATCTGTATCACAGTGCTCAGAAAGCAGTGCATTAATTGAATTGAGCCCTCTCAATAAGGGCTTTCTTTCCAGAAGATATTGACGAAGAATGTGGTAATTTGATTCGCTAATGACTGCTTTAGTTTGAGATTGAACCATATCATTGATAACGATTTCTGATAACGCCATGACTCGTGACTCCTCAGTAATTATATTATTAACGAACTTGTATGTTGAAACTATTTATATGAATCGATGCATTATTCAGTAGAGGGATGCTCCTGCCTGATAATACGGACTGCATTAATCAGTTCAAATAAGTGACAAGACCTCCTATATTTTGTTCTCATGTTTAAACTGAAGGCATTATGGCAGACAAATGTTAAGGAATTGTTAAGTAATTGTTAAAAAATTGTTAAGATTCTATAAGAATTGCCGATTTATGGATAAAAATTAAATTTATCAATTCAGTAAGCGCTGTAAACCTAGATTCAAAAAACAATATACAATTTTAAATAAACACGATCCAAATCAATAAATTCAAAATATTTTATTAATCACATCTCTTTAACGAATGGGTAAGGAATCCTTAATAATGATCATTTATAATGTAATCTGTTTAATTGTAAATAATTATGATCATGACAAGAGTAATTGTTACCTATAGCCCTATTGTTGGTGGAAGTAGTGTTATTTCCTTGAAAGAATCATTTACACAGGTAGGTTCCGAAGTCATTGACGGCGACTATAGAAAAATGATGGAAGACATACCTAAAGAAAAATTCGATAAGTTGTATTCCACTGAAGAAGGTCGACAAATATTATTTGCACATGCCAAAGCAAAAGCAATAGAGCTTCTTAAAGATGTCGACGTTCTAGCATTATCAGGTAACAGTGCCATGATTGATCCTGAGCTTTTTAACCAAACAAGAGATCCTGACCAAACATATGATTTTTCCAGAACGATTGCCGAACTCGCATTAGTACACGTAGCAACAGAAAAAGGTATGCCTATTTTGGGTGTATGTGGTGGACATCAAGTCGTTGCAGTATATGGTGGTGGAGAAGTATCAGACTTACACTCTGACAAATTAGATAAACAGCAAGTCATGAATTATGACACAATAAAACTGAATAAGAATTCATTGATAGCTCAAATTATTGGTGGGAAAAAGTTTCAGAAAGACATGGACAAAATCAGGAAGACTTTTGATGAAATGAGGGATGAATTTAATAAATTGTCAGAAAAAGTAAAAACATTAGAAAAATTAAACGTATTAAAAGAAACAGGGAAATTAGATGAATTAGGAAAATTGGAAGCATTAGATAAATCGAAAGTGCAAACTTTATTAAAACTAACAGGATTAAAAGTAAAAGAAGAGTTATTTGATTTAAGAGAGTTTGTAGAAGAATTGGGAAAATTAGATCAACTAAAAGATGAATTACAAATTATAAGAAATAATTTGAATGATGTAGAAAAAGGATTAGAAGAAAACTCTACCCCACCTCATTATGAAACTGAGTTTTTTGGCGCACATGAACAAGTAGTTAGTAAACTGGGAACCGGATTTCAACAAACAGGTATTGCAAGTGATAATGAATCCATTGAAGCGGCAGAATCAGAGTTTGGTGTTCCAATTATAACCACACAATTCCATCCAGAAGTTGGCGCCAGAGGATTGCCTGAAGCTCATTTCTTTTATGTACGAACAGAAGCAGAACAAGAGATGAATCTGAATATATTTAGATATCTTGACAAAGCAGGTGATGCTTATAGTAAAAAGAAAACCATGATGGATGAATTAGGACAATTCACGGCTAAAAATAAAGACTCGTTGATTCAACCATCACAAATTAAAAAGGCGAGAGAAGAACAGCCGCAAAAACAAGAAAAACACGAGAAAAAATCTTCATCAATAAAACAAAAGGAACCTTCATTCATTGAAAATATGCTCTCAAAAATTGGTTCATTTTTAAATACCATTGGCGAAATAATAAAAGAAGGGATTGGTAGGTTTTTAAGAAACATATTATCAAGTATGTTTACAAGTGATTCCGTTTCAAGACTAAAAAAGAAGGAACAAAAACAATCAAGCTCTGAGAATTCAAAGCTAGATATTGTTGCCAACCCCAATAACTCATATTCTACTGCGTTTCATGATATGAAAGTTAAGGCACCCTCTGAAATATTGCGGGAAGCTTCTGGTAAATTGTGGACAAAACAAGACGATATTCCTGAGGAAACCATAATCAATAACACTGGTATTGGTGAAGCAGCCAAGGTAAGAATGTCAACAGAACTGATTCAGGAAGAGGTTGAGCAGCCGCTTGATGAAGATCACTCTACTTCGTATAAGCATGGTTAAATCATGGTGATGGAATAAGAACTCCATCACAAAAATCACGGCGCACTTCGACATAGCGGATAATCTTGGCGATGCTATGCTTATTTTTTAATTGGGTAACTGAAAATACTCGCGTCAGCGATTCGATTCTACCTCTACACCATTAGTATCTAAATCTGAGCAAACCACAGATTAATTCCCTCAACTAAAGTAGGATGGGCAAACATCACATCACGCAATTTTTGATAAGGCATCTCTAATGCCATTGCTAATTGGACGACACCTAATATTTCTCCAGCCTCTGCGCAGAAAATTGAAACTCCCAAAATTAAATCAGTTTCAGCGTCAATTACTGCCTTCAAAACACCTGTTGTTTCTCCCTGAGTCTTGGCGCGTGGAATAACAGCCGCTGGAATTTTGGCTATTTTAATTTTGTGGCCTTGCGCTTTAGCCTGAGCTTCAGTAAGCCCGATGCGTGCTAACTCTGGATCGAGAAAAACAGTATAAGGAATAAGCCTGTCTTTGGAAGAGTGTTTATTCTGTGGGTTTTGTAAGTTGTACTTCACCAGTCGATAATCATCGAGAGATAAATGGGTAAACTGTGCTCCTCCTTTTATATCTCCCAAAGCCCAAATCCCTGCAGCAGTTGTTTCCAGGTACTCGTTTACTTTGACAAACCCGCGTTCATCAAGCTCAACACCTGTTTTGTCCAAATTCAATCCTGCGGTATTTGCTATACGTCCAACTGCAACTAAAATAGCTGTACCACGGATAAACTCTGATTTACCTTGTCGGCTTGTTTCAATAATAACTTCAGCATCCTCTTGGCGTATAGCATTAATCTTTGTATCGATAGCCAATTGAATGCCTTCGCTGGATAAGGTCTGAAAAACTTGTTCAGCAATATCTTTGTCCTCGCGATTAAGAAATTCACTACTGGCTTCGATTACCGTAACTTCAGCACCGAAGCGGCGAAACATTTGAGCAAACTCTAAACCAATATAACCACCACCAATGACTACTAAATGCTTTGGAACTGTGTCTACTTTCATTAAGCTATCATTGGTGAAATAGTTTATTTTATCGAGTCCGCTAATTGGAGGAATAAACGGCAGAGCGCCTGTATTAATAATAATTTTATCAGCTGTTATTTGCAGAGTTTTTTGGCCATCCTGCGGCGAGGAAAGAGCAACCTCAATCATTTTAGGTCCAATAAAACAGCCATGTCCTAACATGAGACTCATGCCTGAATCTAAAAATTGCTTTAAATTGGCTTCACGCATACTTTGAACTACAACATCTTTACGTGTTCGAACTGATTTAAAATCAATTGGACCCAATGTCACATTTAAACCATAATCCTTCGCTTTGTGACAGTAATGAGCAATTTTGGCTGACTGGACAAGTGTCTTGGTAGGTATGCATGCTACATTAATGCAAGTACCACCAATTTGATTGTTCTCTACCATTGCTACTCGTTGACCCTCTTTTGATAAATCCATGGCCAGCGTTTTTCCACCTTTACCCCCACCCAAAATGATGGTATCAAACTGTAAGACCATTCTCTTCTCCGAATCATTTACTCGAGTTTAATCAAATCCATTGTAATAAATACTAATTTGTAAAAAACAAATTCCTTTTATAAATAAAACTCACTCAATTCATAAAATGTGTTACTCGACAAAGGTCAGGTTTTACCAAGGTTCACTACACCAGTAAAAATAACTTAAAATAAGTATAGACTATAGCGTGATGCGAAAAATTGGTTTGGAGTTGTAAAACCCACATTCATGAGCATATAATGCTCTCCGTGGCCATTACATGCTCAAAAAAATTCCAAATAAAATAGTACAACTATGACTGAAAATGACCAAAAGCTACTGCTACCCATTTTAAAACCGCTACTGGATTATTTCTTTGAAATGAGCAAAATTGATTTAGTGGTTGATTATCTTGCTGGAAAAAATAACAATAGAAAAGAAATAAAACAATTTCTTGAAAAGCTTGATTCACAGATTTCGTTGGAGAATCTATTACGTGTAATACTTCAAAAGCAGATTCGTTACCATTTGGGATTTTTCTTTTTCTTTCGAGATTTTAAAGAGGACTCTAAAAAACTGGAAAAACAGTTAAAGACGATTTTTATAAACAAAATCAGGAACGATTTTGTTTATTTTCAATCCTCCATGCTCTATTTGACAGGTATAATCAGTCATTTATTTATTATAGACAGTTTTTGGGATAGAACCCTTGATTTGGGTACATCAATTTTTAAAGTACTATTAATGTATTATGTGATACTCCCTGTTTTATTATCTTACATTGTAAAAAGCACTGTAATCGATAATTACATTAAAGAAAAAATCGATTCTTATGGGGAGCTATTAAGTACGGTTGACATTAAGCTGCTGCATGCTCGTCTTGAAGAATTAAGACGAGTTGATTATCAACATTTGTTTGTCCAAATTAATGAATTAAGAAGAACTGGAGCTAAAGTGGAAATTCCTTCCCTTAAATATCTGGCTGCATTATATGTTAAAGATAATACTATAGATGTCAATAGCACACAAATTCCGGAAGAAGTTAAGGAATATGTAGCAAAATTAAGTTAGGACTTCTACACCAATGTGGCAATTGGGAGCAATTGACTATTTGATATATTCAACTAAACCTGCTTGCCATCTATGAATATTTATGATCATCATCGACCATATACGTCCAGAGTCGCTTTAATGGCGGGTCGCTCATTAATTCGTTGATACCAGGACATTAAACCGGGAAACAGTTTCGCATCAATAGTCTGTTCGTATATGAATTGAAAACACCAAACCCAAGGCCAGATGGCCATATCAGCAATCGTATAATTTGAACCACCAATAAATGGCGTTTGGGCCAGTTGTTTTTCCATAACCCCTAGAAGCCGCATACATTCATCAGAATATCGCTTCATGGCATAGGGTACTTGTTCCTGAGCATAACGATGAAAATGACCAAATTGCCCGAACATAGGACCTATGTGCGCTGCCTGGAAATAACACCATTGAATAATGTTATATTTCTCTTTTGTAGTATCCGGTAAAAACTGCCTGTGTTTTTCAGCTAAATACTGCAAAATAGCAACACTTTCCATGAGATAAAAATCATTGGTTTGATCATACAGGACTGGAATCTTGTTATTGGGTGAAATGTTTAAAAAGTCAGGATTAAATTGTTCACCCTGAGTGATATCGATCAGCTTTATGGTATAGGGTTGCTTCAGCTCTTCAAGCATAATGGTGGGTTTAAATCCGTTGGGCGTACCGTATGAATAGATTATGTACATGAGACATCCTTATTGACTGGAGAAAGTTATTTATTATTTAACGATAACATTAATTTCACCTCAATATTAGCACGTACTGCTTTGGAATAAGGACAAACCTCATGAACTTTGACAACCAATGTTTCAGCCTCTTTCTGATTTAAAAGCAGTCTTAGCTTGACAGATATGGATCAAGGTCCACCCTGCCTTTGCTAATTTGTTTTCAGAAGAGTTGAAGTACTCAAAGCATAGCTTGTTTAACCATCCTTGGTTTAGCTAACCTATCAAATTTTATTGATTAAATTAGAAGCTAACTCAGGCTCTCTCTTAAATGAGCCATCATTTTCAAAAGTAAACAAACTACCAGTAGCTACTTTCCCTGAAACAAAGGAATTGAGTACTTTATGCATATCCGTAATTGCAGATTCCTCTGAACGAGTAATCAGTGTTATAAGATGTGCGGCTTTTTCTTTAGAGGAAGTTAACTCAGAAGGTATTTTATAAAATCCTGAAGCAATTCGAGACAATTCTAATGTGAATTCGTTTTTAGAGTCTTTGGTGAGGCTGAGAATAGGGGTATATCTATCTACTAAGTCGCCTGAAGAAATTGATTGAATACACACTGTTAATGTATTGTTTTTACAGATAATTAGTCTTCTCATTAGTTAACTCGCATTTGGCAAACAATTAAAGGGTCTTGATTATATGAAAATAACACCAATCATTCAATATTTGATCTGTTAAGACTATATTAAGACTATACGGACTTACGATAAACACCTTTATCCCGTATAAAGAATTTAATCAGAATAAATTTATTTGTTAATCAATCCTTAAGCTTTGGTGTTTTACACTGAATAAAAGCAACAAGGAGAATACCATGTCTAACAAAATACTAACTGAACGTTTGAATAATGAGCTGGATTCACTAGGTGTACCTTGTTTAATGATTGAACGTGTTCAAGTGTGCTCCAAGTTATTCAAATTACCGAAATCTAAAATTGAGGCTTTGCTTAACGGTGTCATGGCTGTAGACTCCAACTCAATGCAAAAAATCGCTGATGAGCTTGAGGTAAGTAAAGACTGGTTGTTAGGGGGCATTAAAAGAAAAACGAAACACTGATCTTATTTATAACTTTTCAATGATGTAGACGAAAACAATGAAGCATGCATTAAAGCTACTAAAAATTATCTCTGGATAATTGTGACAAATTGATATGACATGCTTTAGATCATTTTCTTACTAAGACGAATATCCAAACAGACATGTTCTCCATTAAAAAATGGTGAGCATGTTTTCTTGGTTGTAAATCATAAAGAAAATAATTCTCTAAATAATGCCTTAAATATTTAAATACTCTTGCAGATACAGTGAAACCGTATTGAAAGTTGATCACAAAGACCTATTTGTGGCAGGATTACCAGATACTTTATGGTTCTGAATATAGGCTAACAGGAGTTACCTTGTATGAAAGGGAATTGGTTAGGACTTTTATTTATCTCATCAGTGGCACTTGCTGATTCCGGCAACACCATTCAAACGATTATGAATGATCATCTGAAACAATATGGTGCCATGGAGCATTTCTCTGCTATTCAAGTCTCTGTTATGAAAGGCAACTCAATCCAGCATTATACTGCCGGTAAACGTTCTCTGGATACTGATAGTCCAGCTCTGTCTTCCGAAGATCTGTTTGAAATTGGCAGCATTACAAAATCATTCACTGCTGCGCTTGCTGTGATGGCCGAACGAGATGGAAAACTGTCTCTTAAAGACACACTGGGACAACATCTGAAACAATATCCGGACTGGTCAAATCTCACACTGAGCGGGTTACTGGACATGAGTACCGGAATTCCCAATTATTCCAACTCCCCCACTATGAATTACCAATTTAGTAAGAATTTACGTTATTCCTGGTCTCATGAAAGTCTCATGGCACTAGCCTATCCCAAAACTGGCAATCCACCTCGACTATCTGGTTACTTTTACAGCAACACCGGATATGTTTTGATGGATATGATACTGTCAAAACAATACCATCAACCCTTTCCTCAGTTGATACGTGACCATATTTTCATTCCTTTGAAACTGCAACATATGTTCTATCCTTTACCTGAATACCCCGCTGGCGTTATGAAACAGAAGGTTCGTGGATATTCCTGGAATATCTATGACAATCCAGAATTACTGGGGCTCGATGTGACTGACGCAAACCTCAGCTGGGCAGGTGCAGCAGGGGCAATAGTTGCCAATAGTGCCGCTGTCCTGTCATGGGTTAATCACCTGTTTATTGAAGACAAGCTGTTGTCCAAATCTGAAAAGAGGACCATGCAATCGATGATTTCAATCACTACAGGCAAGTCTGTTAGCCAAACTGACAAGGACAACCCCAAAGCCTTTGGGCTTGGAATTAGTCAAGGATACGATGAACAAATAGGACGATACTGGTTTTATGAAGGTAAAACATTGGGCTATCGGGCAATCTATATGTGTAAGCCTGAAGAAAAATTCATCATAGTCGCTCTCTTTAACAGTGCAACCAATGCTGAAAATGATCATGTCGGGGAACTGATACAAAAACTTTATCCACTAATTCAGCAATTATAGTTTTGATTAGCTATGATTAAAGGATCGAATAGTCCTTAGTGATGAAGGTTCAAAATCCAGTTTAAATTGAAAATGATATTTCTTTTTCAATTCAATATATTGAACCAATTCACATTTTAATTTTTATCCTTTAGGCTTTCTTGACCCTAGCTCATTATCTAACGCCTGATCGAGTTCCTGGGATTTCTTGACTGCACCAGAAGATTTCAAAGCAAAAAAACCATGATGATTTGACGATCCTAAAGTCGCTATAAAAGCCACTGCTGTAGTAACGGCATTAACCAGTCGTTTCGCCAGATTTGCCAAATAGTCACCCCACCCTAAATCTCTCTGCAACACAGGAGTGACCTCCTTAATTGCTTCTTTTGATTGTTTAGCAAAAAGTTCAAGGGACTCTTTAGATGGATCTTTAAATGCATCGCTTTTATATTTCCTCAGGTTTATCAATAATTCCTCAGCTTTAACTTTTGCATCGGTATGATGAGTACCAATAGACTTAATCTTATCCTTAAATTCATCCAGAATTTTATCAATGGCTTTAGATTGGGCCTTAAATCTTTGTACTCCAAGATCTTGAATTGGTTTCACAGGTGGTTGTTCTTTTAAATTATCCAATTCTTCGATTTCTTTTTGGACTGGTGCTGTTTTAGGTGGAGGTGATATACCTTTTACAATATCAGGTACTTGAATATTAAAATGAGCAAATATTGCTGCTCTTTGAGCATACATCTGATCACCAACTATACCAAGAACTTTAGATCCTTGATGACCCGTAGCATTCCCATCTTTATCAATAGTTATTGAACGAGGCTGTCCTGAACTGTTTCTTCCTTTTATAATATAGCTACCATTATGCTCCTCAACACCATCAACAAAATTATTGCCTTTGGCATCAAATAGTATATACGACGCTTTGGTCTCTACTTTAGGTACCTCGTGAACCGTAACTTTCTCAATTGGCGGGGGAACATCAGGAACAGTTTCTTTTGGAACAAAGGCTAGCTCATGAGCTATTTTAAAGCGATTCTGTAAGTCACTTTCAACCAATCCAAAACGTAAACAAAATTGCTCTTTAGCACATGGAGGATAGTTGTCAGGATTGGTGGCAACCTTTTGTATCATTGCTCTAAAAATATCCTGGAATTTATAATCCTTATCCCCAATTTTATATAGTTTATCCTGCTCAAGTGCCGCATCAATATGAGCTCTGTCATAGAAGAGATGAATAACACTACCATCCAGCATTGCCTCAGGACTATTCAGGAATTTTTCACAAAAACTATCTAATGTCTCTTTACCAAGATCTTGAGTCTTAGTAATCTCACATAAGCGTTGAAATCCCCATCCCACTTGATCACGCATATTTTGTGGAGTGTAACTTGGAACTGATAACAGCTTATCTGATTGACCTTGCTCTTTTATTAAATTAACTGTTCTAACGATGCGCTCATATTGATCTATAAGACCACTTGGGTCTAATTTCTGCTCAGTTTCTATTTCTTCAGTACCAGCTGCTTTACTTATATTGGCAATAATTTGCATCGTATTTGTAGAAAATTTTTGTTGTTGTTGCTCATAAGCACCTGGACCATATTTAGATTCGTTATTTGGCATCATGTGAATAACATGCAAGCCTTCTTTAAGGCCATAATAAATGGCGTCTTTAAGATTAATCTCACCACCAGGAGACGTATTGCGCCTTATTTTGGTCTCTGGTGTTGGCTCATTAGTAAAAATATAAGTTAAAACCTCTGGAGTTAAGAGCTTTGCTATTTGGGGATCTAATAGCATTTGTCGATTAAGTGCTGCATTTCCATAAAAGGATTGATTAGAATATTTAGAGTCGCAAACCACTTTAATTGCTCTTAATGATTCCTCAACTTCTTTGGTTAATGGCATTTTGGGATTTTGTTTCAGCTTATCAAGAATCTCAGTTGTTGTTGGCATGATAATCTCTTAAGAGTGTCGTATATTTATACATTTTATCATAATTATATTAACAAAGTATTAAAATACATCTTCAACGCCAATCCATGGTCTGTTGACAATTCATTTTATAATATACTCGCAAGTAGTTAATCTCAGAGACAAACCGCGGTACATCAAGATTATAAGGCAATTGTCACAGACTCTATTGTATGAATTCCAAAATAAACTAAACAACGAAAAATACGCATTCCGGTTATTTCATGAAAAAATGGTAACAATTCATCAATTCACTTTTACCTCTGACTATCATTCCACGATTAAAAAAAGATCAGTTCAAGTGAAGCAGACACCTGATATCATGCTCTAAAAAACAGCATATTGTGTTTTGGTGAAAAATAACCTAGGATGCCCCAAATTATCGAGTACTGCTATTCCCGTGAAAAAGCTGTTTTATCTTGTTGCATTTTTCATATCATTACCCCTGATGGCCAAGGATGCCACTGTATTTGCGGTCATTGGAGATTATGGCAATGATTCCGTTGGAGAAGCTAAAGTAGCTAAAATATTAAAATCCAAACAACCTCAATTTATCCTGACCTTGGGTGACAATAACTACGAGCAAGGTTGCTGGAAAACCATTGATAAAAATATTGGTAAATATTATCAAGAATACATCGGAAATTATCAGGGTAAATATGGTAAGGGTTCTGAAATGAATCGCTTTTTCCCAACCCTTGGGAATCATGATTGGATTGCAAACGAAGCTTGTTTATACCAGGGTATGTTACCCTATTTCAGCTATTTTACCCTTCCTGGAAATCAAAGTTATTATGATTTTGTTGCAGGTCCTGTTCATTTTTTTGCATTAGATAGTGATTCGCATGAACCGGATGGAAACACAAAGGATTTAAAACAATATCGTTGGTTGATTGAACATGTAAAACAATCCACTGCCCCTTTTAAAATCGCCTATTTCCACCATGCTCCTTTTAGCTCAGGAAAGCATGGCTCATATGAGAAGATGCAATGGGATTTCGCCTCTATGGGCATCGATGTTGTGATGTCAGGTCATGATCATAATTACGAACGCATTGAGCGAAATGGTATTGTTTATTTTGTTAATGGAGCCGGTGGAGCGCCCCTCTACTCCATGAGAAAAAAAGTTAAAGGGAGCAAATTCTTCTATAACAAACATCATGGATTCCTGTTAGTCACAGTTAATAATAAAAGCATGGAAATTCAATTTATTAATGACAATCATAAAATCAAAGATCAAATTGTTATAGAAAAACAATCCATTCATACCAAGTAAAAAATCATTTCGCATCAGTAATGGAATACTGCTATTCTTAACTGTAGTTAGGGAGAGGAAAATGCTAAAGCAAGGATATGTCAAAACCACACACTATGGTTTAGAATTTTCAGAACTTTTTTTCCAAGACTGTTTGAAAAAATATTTTTCTGATCCAAATATACAGGTGCTTTCAGCAAAATACTCCCCTTCAGCTGCTGATAAAGTCGCGTGGTCTGCCAAACACCCCAAAGAAGGCGATCATCCCATTGGTGTGCAACGTTATGAAATCCATTTCAAAAAAAATGGTAAAATAGAGAATCAATTTGTTATTGCCAAATCCAAAATTAGTGATAGTCATTATCTCCAGGTCATCTCCACTGCTTTTGAGAAATGTGGCATTCAAACGGTACCACCAGTCATTGATTATTTATCCCAATTAGAGTTCTCAAATTTAAATAGAAAAGAAACCGCTGTGTATAACATGCAGCGTTCTTTTGAAGCGTTTCGTCATTCTATGCCGTTGTGTTATGGCACTTATTTAGATGAAGAAGGCGATGTGTGTGTACTTATTTTGCAATGTCTTGATGAAGAATGGCTATCCCTTGACCCTAATGATGTATCTATGTGGAACCAAAATGCTATTGAAACCTTGATTGATGGCATTTCTCCAATGCATGCTGTTTGGTATAAAAAAGAAAAGGAAATAGCCAAGATCAAAGGGTTCGAAAATCTGTTTAATGTTGATAAAATGCAACAGTTCATACCTTATTGGATTGCACTCGCTGATGCGGTGAAAGCCACAAATTTACCTTTCATTACAAAAGAGGACTATCTTTTTCATACTCATCTTATTGAAACCATTCCAGAATGGCGTAGTAAAATTGATGTTATGGATAAAACATTGGTCCAAAATGACTGTGTACCCAAAAATGTTGCGTTATGCAATCAAAATGGAAAAAAGAAAGTGCTTATTTATGATTGGGAAATTGCTACTGTACACATACCACAACGTGATATTGTTGAATTTTTATCTTATGTATTGCCCGAAAATTTTGATGCGAAATTATTAAAAAGTTATATAGAAAGACATCGAAACCAACTCAGCGAAGCAACAAAACAAACCATCAATGCCTCTGAATGGCAACTTGGTTTTAAATACGCTTTGTATGACTATTTAATACAGCGAGTTTTCCCGCAAATACCTTTTGAACTGCTTGAAGCCCGCAATATTGCAAAAGTATACCATAATGCCCGTCGCATGATGTTATTACTTGACTAACTTTCTGGAGCAAATAAGGATGACTCATATACGTGTAATTCTTCCAGGCTATAACACCAAGGTTTTAAATGCGGAAATGTTAAAACCTTTTGAAAGCGCCGAATTAAAATTAAGTATTGATTATGCCGATATTACCGTTGATGCAGTACGGCATGAATTCGACATTGCCCTGATGGCTCCCTACCTCATCAAAAAAGTAATGCTGGCGGAATCTGAAAAAGTGAATGCCATAGTTATTGATATGATGGCCGATGTTGCATTACGCGCCCTTCGTGAAGCAGTTACCATTCCCGTGGTCAGTCTTGCAGAAACAGCAATGCATGTTGCAACAATGATGGGCAATAATTTTGCCATTATTAATACAACAAATGAGTTGACACCCATTCAGGAAAATTTGGCTCGCAGTTATGGATTATATGACAGATTGGCTTGTATTCAAGGTGTGCAATTGGATCCCCATGATGATTATCGTTCAGAAAAAACAATCAATGAATTAATTGAACAATGTGCGGATGCTGTGATTAATAAGCGCGCTGATACGCTTATTTTTGGCTCAGGTCGATTGATTGGTTATCGTGATGCAATCCACAAAGGTTTACAACAAAAAGGTATCGACATCACTATTATTGAACCTTTACCTACAGGAATTTACTTTGCCAAATTTCTGGCGGACGCAAAAATTTCCCAAAGTAAATATGTTTATCGTACTCCAGACCTCGCTACATTAAAAACGTACACGAAAATTTTGAGTAGTTAAAATAAATGCGTTCTGGTTGTAATATAGTCAGCAATACATCAGCCAGACTCCCTGGAATTTATCCCTTAGATACCACAGGTAACTGCCTATAGAATCCTCGTTGTTAATCCATCTGTTTCGACAGCACTACTGTATTATTTTACAGTCATATTGGCTTCTTAATATTTGATTAATTTTATTTCACTATAATTAACAAGAGTAATTATATGAGAGGTTCTCAAATGAAAGATTTTGTTATTGTTGGAGGTGGACCAGTAGGTTTGTATTGGGCTGCAAGACTGGCACAAATAAAAGAATACTATAAGTTGCCTATCAATATTGTAGTGATTGATCCAAGGGTCGGTGACTATCGCCGTGAAAGGATTGTATCCAACGAGGCAATAAAAACCATCAGTTCTCAATTATCCATTAGCTTACCGTCAGCAAAAGGGATACCTAGTGAGGCAATGTATATAAGAGATCTTGAAAAAGAATTGTATAAATATTGCAAGAGTAAAAAAGTTCAATTTAAAAAAGGAACATTCTCTGAGTTAAGCAACAATTCCGTTACCTATAAAGATCTTAATGAAGACACCCATACAATCCAATGCGACATGGTCATTGATTGTTCTGGTACTAGTCGCATGGTTCTAAAAGAAACCAACCGCCTATTAGGAAAAGAGGTATTCGAGATAAAGCCATTAGGTAAGAACCCGCATACCAATCATTTTTCTTGTTACATGTCATTAAGTGACGAAGAAGCAATGAAACTCCATGAGCCTGAAAAAATAAATCCCTTGGTCCAGGCTAAGCAATTATGCAAATTAAGGCAAAAGTATGGTTGGCCGAATTTTTCATTTCCGGTTGTTGACATTCGTTCTGCCAAGAATGAGGAAGGAGGTTTTAATTATTTTATTTATTATGAAGTACCCGATGATTTGAAAGATAAAAGCGAGGAAATACAAATTGAATTTCTTAAAGATTTACTGAAGTTAAAATACGGTTTTGAGGACATTGATTTTAAAATTAATTCTTTCGGACATTTTCCTGTTTGTCCTAAATACGTCGCTAGACCATTTTATCTAGGCAAAGAATTACCAGCTGTTCTAGCAGGTGGAGATTGTCAAATTGAACCGGATTATCGTAAAGGGATTGGAATAGAAAGTGGAATTGTACGTACCAATTTTTTCCTGAATACTGCCTTTCTTACCAGCAAAGGACTTGATTTTTCATTTGAAAATTACTATGGGCTAGTCGCTGAGTACGTCAGCTATCATGGTAATTTAATTGAAAAATTTTATCTTCAAAGGCAGGAGAATATTAATGGCTCTGCGCTTGAACAAGCAAAGATAATCCTTTGCGCTGCTGCAGAAATAGCTAAAGAAACAGATGACATTGTTGCCATTACAAACGAGTTAAAGATATTAGGCAATGAGCTCTTTAAGAAACCTAATTATGAAGGTGCTTTAGAATGTTATCTAAGTGCCATTCAGTTGTATAAATCACTTGATACAATACCAGTTTTGGATTTTGTCACGGTGCACTCCAATGCTTGCCAAGCATGTTTAAATCTAAAAGAATATAAAAAATGTGTTAGCTTGGCTGATGAAGGAATTAAAAATTACTTTGAAATGACACTGGACAATCCAGCGCTTTTATTCAAGTTATTGTTTCGCAAAGCATCGGCACTAAACGAAATAATTAATAAACTCGATGTAAGTACTGATAAAGAAGAAATTGATCTTTTATTCAAAGATCTCAAAAAAACACACCAGCTAATGAAAGAACACTCGAGTAAAAGCAATGAAACATTTGTTACACAGATTCAGAGAAAAATTGATAATTTGGAAGAAAAACTTACCCCGAAAATTACAAAATCGATATAAATAACTTGTTTAAGTTTTTAGAAAACTATAAATAACAACTGTCAACACGCCCTAGTTATTGATGAGTAAAAACCTTGAAATTATCAAGTTTTTTACTCTCTTCACTATGTAATTTACAGACATTTTTTCAATGATAAATATAAAAACCGATTCAAAAATGCGCCATAGTTAAACAGGTAGTACTCCTGGAGCATCGATGACGATAAGGCTATTTCATGTTAATTAAGTCTCGATTCGGTAACATGAACTATAGACAGCTGGATCTCTATTTGTCTATTTTTTTACCCTTGAGCATCTTTATGATATAATCAACGCAAAATATAAACAGGTTATACGGTTTATTATAACCTCTTAAAGGATACATCATGCCAGCTTCATCAATTACATCAGAATCAACAGAATTTAAACCATGGAATTCGCCTCATCTTTTAAGCAATCAATTTCAACTGTTTGCTAAATTTATCAATGCGTTGAATGCTAATGTCCCACCTGAGAGGGCTGACATAAAGGCTGAAATGCTTAATGAATTAGAAATAAAAATTATTAATGCGTTCAATCATCAAATGATGCCTTCGTGGTTAGCATTGGCCAAATCGTATTATCCTTTTTATAAAATAAGTGACTATGATAAAGCCTTGATTGAAACGCTAGAGCAAAAATTAAATATTAAAGTCACAGACTATGAATCATTATCAATGCTAATTAAAGAGGTTTTTTTAACAAAGTATCCAAGGGTTAACAATCAATATCAACCTTTTATCGATAATATTGAAAAAGTAATGGCAAAACTAACTGCAGTTGCGCTATCAACACCTTCTTTAATCAATGATGCCCATAAGCATGATGGGAAACAATTTGAGGAAGCAAGCCCTTCCGTGTCAAATTGCATTGGCCCTATTGAAACCATCTTACGCCATATGATGAGTAGAGCAGAGTTCGATAAATCCTTTGTTATCGCGTCTACCTCGTTACTTTTACATGTGAAAGCGATTAAATCACATTTTGAACAGATAACTTTAATGCAACAGTTAGAAAGTATCCAAAAGGAAAATAAAAAATTACAGTGCCGGTTAGAGAAAAATAAGTTTGGAATGCAAGTTGATAATTCAGCTCAAGAAAGCGAGGAATTTAAAGAAGAGCAAAACAAAAAGCTTCAATCATGGCAGTCAAAAGAAGAACAGCTAGCACTGGTTAAAGTGTTTAAATTACACCAAAGAATTAACCAATATTATGACCACTTAACTGAGGTTTTGGCTAAATCACCAAAGGATAAAAAGGTTGGGGCAAAATTAGCAAGTGTGGCTGTAATGAAAAATGATCTTGATAGGAAAAATGTGTTGCCAAGCCAACGGATTGAAACGTTTGAAAAACAACTTAATAAAGCAAAAGAGCAACTAAAAGATCATCGCGATCCAATGTGGAAAAGATTTCTAAGAGATTGTTTGCGTATTCTGGCGTTCACATTTTCAGGGATTGCGATTTATAGAAAACTTACTGGTCAGCCTGTGAACTTCTTTAAGCCAAGTCATGGTCAAAGGTTTGTGGAAGAGGCAAATAGTATTACAAAGGCTCATAATTGATCAATTGCTTTGGAATTAACTACCTTTGAACGGAACTCGAAGATTCAGTAAATAGAATAACTGTCTCCAGAAACTATTAGAATCAATAAACTCTTTTTCCATCAATATAAACAGCAATCACCTTGTTTTCATGGGCTCGGGCAATCACTCTGGCTAAGCGATATTGAAGATCATCAAGATGCAATTCTTTTGATACGGAAGTCAGCTCGGATAAAGGATAATTATTCTTATCATTGAGGATAATCAGATCGGCTTTTTTACCCACTTCAATACTGCCAATTTGCTGTTCCAACCCCAACAATTTCGCCCCACCCAGGGTTGCGTGATATAACCAGGTCTTTGCATCAATCAGTAATGTATCCTTATTAAGGCGCCACAATGCTTTATTAGTAAAACTTGCCGTTCGCATTTCCTCAAAAAGGGAAAGACGATCTCCTCCACCACTGTCTGATCCTAATCCAACCTCAATCCCCAACTCTTTAAATAAGGAAATAGGGGCCATCCCCATGGCAAAAGAAAAATTACTTGAAGGACAATGGCTAATGCCAATTTTGTCGGTGTAGCATCCCATACGCTTTATTTCCTGTTGTGATAACAAAGTACCGTGAGCAAATACAGTCTTATCAGCAAAACAATGTGTGGATTCAAACACATCGAAATAATCATGGGAATTATCAAATAAGGTTTGAATCAACTCATCAAATCCTTCATCCTTATCAAGATGAGTATGCAATAACAGTTTATTTTCACGAGCAAATTCACCAGCTTGTTTCAACATAGTGGCGGAGCAAGTCACGGCGAATCGTGGAGAAACTGTGATATGAATATTATTTTTACCGTGATAATGCTCCTTTAAGAAAGTCAGATCTTTAAATGCCTGGTCACAATTCACTAATAAACTATCAGGAGCATTTCTATCCATCAAAACCAAACCTATAAAAGCTCGAATACCCATTCGAGCAGCCACATCACAGACCACTTCTGTTGCTTGCCTGCTACTGGTTATCATAGTATTGATAGTCGTTGTTCCATAAGCCAGGCAAGCATGCATAAAAAGCTCTGCATACCGCTGGCATCTTTCCAAATCGTGTGAAAAAGCTATTTCTGCAGGAAAAACCAAGGTATTTAACCAACTCATCAGCGGTAAATCACCTGCTCCACTAATCGCATATTGGGGAAGATGGCTGTGTGTATCGATTAAGCCAGGAAGAATTAAATGATCAGGATAATCAGATACAGTACATGCCATTTCTTTATTTAACTGATCCTGTTCTCCCACCTCTATAATCTTACCGGCGTCAATCATGACATAGCCTTTCTTGATAAGAAGACTCTGTCCTGTCGATGTAGGGGTAATAATATCCCCTAAAATAAGATGCGGAGTGTTATTCAAGACATACTCTGTGATTCGTTTTCTACTATTAAACAGTATAGACGACCACTTTGGTTAACTAAAATTTATTGACATTTTCCTGAATTTAAATTTTGACAATGACAAATCAGAACAAAAAAAGCTCATACGATAACCAAACTACCCTCCTTTTGTTACTTCAATAGTCTGACTAGCGTGATAGAGCCTCCAGAAGATATTAGTTCACAATAAATCCTGGATCGATTTCGGCCTTCATCTAATTTCGAAGACCTCAATGGTCTGTCAGGTGGAAGTCAATGATCGAACACTACTTTCACGAACAGCCGTTCGTTGTTTTGAAACCCTTTCCATTTGATGATGAGCTTCGTCCTCGTCTCCTTTACCAACTTTAGATAGTCGCAATGAAACACTATCAATCAAATTACGATTAAAAAATAATCCATGATAATCTGAGGGTAGGAACGACTTGGGTTTATTGATAGTAAACTCAAAAGCAATGTTTTTTCTCAACGCTTCAACTGCTTTTAATTGAGCTGCAGTCACTAAACGATCTTGCATTGTTGAAGTAAAATCATCACTGTACCAATCCAAACGTTCCGGTATATTAATGAGTATGAACTGATGTGGTGATGGCTGTGCCAATACGTCAGTAATAATGCCTTTTAAGATAAAATCTTGTTTCGAGACAATTTTTTGCTGGCAAAAATTTCGTTGTAACAATCCAAATCCTGTACCGTCATTGGTTTTGCGTTCAATAATGGTCAGTTGCTTTTTCCGTAATGCAAGACCATCAAATTCTTGCCTTACTTTGCCGTCAGTAGAAATAACCTCAAAGGACTTGTAAAGACTAACGGCTAATCGTTCCGCGAAATCCTGGATAGACAAATACAATTTACGATCTTTAATATCCAAAGGTTGAAGTAAACGCACCAAAGACGCTGCGGTATCACTCACTGCATGAGAATCACTTAAAAACTCTGTACTGATTCCCATTTGAGAATCTAAATCATGTTCTGTTCCATTTTGTCTTTCTTTTCCTTTTTCTTGATCTATGTGGGTTAAATTGTCTAAATCTTCTTTGCTATTAAAGATTTCTTCATATAACTCATCTAAGGTGTTTTCGCCATCAGAATCATAATCAATCAACTCAACCTCACCCAAAGCTTCCTCTTCTTCAGGACCATAATAGATTAATGGCAATATGACCTTGAAATGTTTAAGATTATTCAACCAACATTGTAAAATTTTATCCATTCCTTCAAATTTTCCAAGCGCTTCCATGGCTAGTAAATATCGTTTCTGGTAATCACGATATTCAGGAAGTAAACTCTGCCCCTCGATTTGTTGGCTTTTGACCTGAATTATCTGTTTTAACTGCATCAAATACCGGATAATGGGAGGGATCGCTCTTTTCCTCTCAGCAACAAAAATTTGCTTGGCAATTTCAATTTGTTTTTGATATTGCTCCTGTAACTCCTGATTTCTGATAGAACATCTCTTGCTCATTTTCTTCCTGATAACACTGGGAGTCACTTCTCCTTTCATCAAGATTGAATTCGCTTCCTCAACAAACAAGCCATAGTAATTGGAATAAGGAGTCTTACTTTTATGAGGGCCACTACGTATGAGGCGCAATTGTTGTTTAATGGCATAGGTTTCTCGGGTCAGAAGTTTTCTTTCAATTCTCAAACTGGCTAATCTGTCTTGTAATTGCTTCACTATCAGTTTGTCATCGCTGCTAAACTCAGTAATTAGCTTTGGAATTCTGCTGATTTCGAGATTAATAGCTGTCAACCTTTGTTCATAAAATTTCAAATTACGACTGTTTTTTTTAAAATTTTGAACATCACTTGGATTTAAGGTTTCCAAATGCCCATAGCAACGGTGCATAGCATAGGAATAGGCTTTAAATAAATCACCATTGCTATTACTTTGAGGATCAGTTGAGAAATCAATTTCCTCATCATTCCTTAGATCATCTCGACGCAGGTCTTCGAGATGCTTTAACTGTGCAGTTGCTTTTTTAAGTTTTCTGAATTGACAAGGGATCTTGGGTAAACTGCTCGTAGAGTTGGATAAAGCAGTACGAACCAAATCGATTGCACTTACCACTTCATTAAGCGCTTTGAAAGACTTTTGAAAATCATCACTCTCTTGAGTTTCTTGTAATTGTGTTATCAATTGTTCAATAATTGTATCCAAAAGGCAAAAATTGGCTTTCTCTTCGGCTAATTTTTCTGCTTTTAAGAGATCAGTGTATATGCCTTTAAAATAACCAGCTATTGTAGAATTTATCTCAGGAGCATCTGATGAAAACAGAATCGGAGCGTGAAGATTAAACTGTTCCGATAACTGTTCTACCCCCCCGCTGACCATAACATCATTCCAATCCTCACCAAGTACAGGAGGTTCCTTGACAATGACATGATACCCCGCATCTTGAAATAGTATACAAGCCTGTTTAAAGTCCAAATCAGCCTTGCTGCCAGAAATATCATGATCTTTAAGTAGTACTACCGTTGCTCCAGGAGGATAATGGGTCTTAACATAAGCTAATGTGGATGGAAGTTCTGATACCCCCATTGATGCTAATACGGTATAGTGATTTCTGACTTCACCCAAACTCGCAACACTAGCCGCTGTTTCAACACCTTCGGCAATAAACACAACATTGACATCATCCGTTTTATTGATGACGGCTGCTTTACCTTCACCCCATGGCTTACTTGGCCCCACATATTTTTTGCAATAAAATTGCGAAATTGTCGGATTTATTGCTTTGTTACCATCATTATCAATCTGTATTATTTGAAGACCAATGAGTTCATCATCAATATTATAAACAGGAATCACTACATAATCTTTATAGGGTTTATTTTTATCAAATTCCGATATACCAATAGGGCCTTTCAAGTACTTTATCTGTAATTGTTCTGCAATATCCAAAGGGATTTTTCGAGTTCCTACGATATATTTTTCTGCAGGATTTCCCTTTTTTAAAGGCACACCTTTGTTCCATAACTCATTGGCTAACTTAATGCTCCTCTTATCAGTACAGTATTTTTTTAATTGCTTAAATTCAGGAGTTTGTATTTTACCCATATATACTACCTCTTTAATGAGGTTAAAATTTTGACATATTTTTATTAAGGAATTATTAAAAACTAACCCAATAAAATGATTCTTTGCCTGCAACTTAAATGGTATTGTTTACGAATGCTCAGGCGTTCTAAGTACTGAGGTATCCCCTCATCAATTAACTACGCACAGCTCAGGATAATTTATCCCCAAATTTTGGCGGTGTCGTCCCGGAATTTAGCATGCATCTTAGTAAGGTTGCGAACTTAGAAGCGTTTAATATCGGGGATCCATTCGGGCATCGGAGTAGTTCCAAAATGGATCCCGGATATTAAGCACACCTAAGCTCGCTGGCAAGCAAAGGTGTGCTAAATTCCGGGACGACACCGCCAAAATTTGAGATAAAATCAACTTAAACTAGTATTAATAATTTATGAGAAGATACCTCAGCTCTAAGTACACTCAATTGGATGTGATCTGATGGATTTGAGCAATTCAAATTTAATCTTGGTTAATAGCAAAACAGGTTAGGGTTAAAGTAACTGACAGGCTTTAGATTAGATCGATTATTTTCTTAATAATTCGGGACGAATCATCCAGGCGATGCACCAATGCTTTTCTTCTGTTTTTTCTAAACACACAATGCTGCCCGGTTCAAATGAAACCAGAGGACAATGTTCATTTTTGGTAACCAGATATCTGACCAGTTTATCCATGAAAGGTAAATGTCCAACTAATATTAGGTCTTGATGGTATTGATTAATTTCTTTTGCGAGCAATATAACATTATCCAGGGGATCAAGACCCGCTCTTGATTCAATGCCTACTTTAACGAGAATATTAGCTTCCAAGATCTCCGCAGTTTGCTGCGCTCTTAATTTTCCACTGTGATAGACATGTGACACCTCAATTTTAAGCAAAGAAAGAAATTCACTGAGTGATTTAACATCTTTCTTTCCTTGCTCACTAAGTGGTCTTTCTGGATCAATTTCCTTAGGTAAACTATCACCGTGTTGAACAAGATAGATTTTCATGATTTTCCCTAGGTGTTAATGATAATCCATTATCCAGTTTATTAAAGTTTAGACTTATTTTAGGCTGGTTTGGGCATCTCTATCAATTTATTCATGGAACCTGAAAATTGATAAGTGGAAACACTGATACATTCCAGTATTCGTATAACCAGATTTCTTTAGGTTAAATTCAGAAAATGAATTATTCTTCCACTGATATTTAAATTAATGAGAACAGCATCCAATGAAACCTAAAATTTCAGTATTTATTGCCACAAGTCTAGATGGTTATATTGCAAGAAATGATGGATCAATCGATTGGCTGATGGAGGCTAACTCTCTTGCGCCCCAAGGAGAGGATTGCGGATATAAGTCATTTATTGCCTCTATCGATACATTAATTATGGGACGTTATTCTTATGAGAAGATTATAACATTTGATGAATGGCCTTATGGAGCCTTGCCAGTCATTGTAATGAGCTCCAAGCCTATTCAAGTACCTGAGCACCTAAATCACGTGGTTTCTGTGTCTAATCAAAGTCCTACTGATTTAATTAGTGAATTAAGACAACAAGGTGTTCAACACATATATCTCGATGGTGGCCTTACTATCCAAAGATTCCTTCAAGATAATCTCATCAATGAAATAACCATAACCATGATACCTGTCTTAATTGGTTCAGGCCGCTCTTTATTTGGTTTACTTATGCATGATATTAAACTCAAGCACCTGGCAACCACTACTTATCCAGGTGGCTTTGTACAAATCAAATATCAGATCAGAGAATAAGCCTATATTTTCAAGTATATTCATATAATGAAATAAAGTGTGCTTATGTTATGATAAGGCGATAACTATCAATCCAATAACAGGATAAGAAATGGATGTTCGCTATTTGATCTATGCTTGGGGCAGCAGCATTTTATTCTTTATTTATCTGTACTTAAGTTATCTGGTTATTTTGCAACGTCGCAAATTTCACGTACCCTATCTAACTAATGAGGACAAAGCATTTATTGTCCGCTTTCGAGCACATGCCAACTTCGCTGAATACGTTCCGTTGACCTTAATTCTGATGGGTATATCCATTATACTCCAGATCCCCCCTTTATTATTGACTATTTTAATGATTGCTCTGATTATGGCGCGCCTGGGACATGCCTATGGTTTAATCAAAAAAGAGGCGAAAAGACAATTTAAATTTCGCTTTTTTTCTGTTGCAACCACTTTCTTCATCATGGGTATTTTAGCTCTCTTCAATATAAGTAAAGCAACCATATTGTATGCCTCTATAATAAGCTTTTAGAGTAATTTGTTTGAGATTCCATTAAGGTTTGAAATTATCTAGCGAATTAACAGAATAACTGTCATCCGAATCATCCGTGCTACTGCCTCCGTCATAACTCCAATCTTCCCAAACATCACCTATAGAAAACTCATTTTTAAACTCAACATATCGATCGCATAATATAGAGTACACTTCCTCAAACCATTCATATCTTTCGCTGGATAAGTCCCCATACATATCAAACTCATCTTGTTTAATTTGGAACATATTATCATTGAATACTTCCAGGCAATTATGTAAATCCGTTACTAGAAACTTATAGTCCTCTAAGGTATATTTATCATGATTAAGTAGAATGTGGCTTATCATAAATTTTGTTTTTAATCTCAATATGTCTATTCTCAACTGACAAACCTCTTTGATCAAGCTTTGCTCATCCTTTATGAATAAACGAGTCCAATTAGATAGAAGACTCCTGATCCTGCCCTGTATTCCTTTCATTTCTGTTATGAGCTCAGTGTTGAGAGTGTTATTATTGAGTATTTCACTATAAGATGATTCGATATGTTGCATACCTTCCTCAAATTCTTTCTTAACTATTTGATAAATACTTATTATTTTTTTCCCGGAAGGCTTGATAAAAAAAAGTTTTGCGTAAGCCATTGATACTCCAAAAGTTTGAGAATAAAAAACTTCCGCATTATAAAATATAAACACCAAAATAGCATTAAATTTTTCCACTATGGAATATTTTTGAAACAAATGTTTTCTTTTAAGTAATTTCTGAACAGTTGGCTACTTGTATAATTTAAATGTACCCCTTTAAATAAAAATTCAAAGGGGTTTAAAAAAGATATCCCTATTCGTGCTCAGAATATTACCGCGCATTCAGTACTTTAATTGGCTGAGGGGGTAATTCAGAATGTCCTTTCAAAAACTGAGTAATTTGTTGAACATCTTTTATAGTAGCTGAAGAATAAATTCCTTTTGTACACGTATTTTTATCGTAATGATCAGTCACGACTACATAATCACCTTTGTTTTTAACGAGTGAACATAAGCAAAATGCTGTTTTTGGATTTTTGGGGTCTATAAGACAAGGGCTATCCAGACAAAATGCCCATGGTCTTGAATTGTGACATTTCAGATATGATGAAATAGGGGAATAACGAGAACTTATAATCATGCCCTTTTTAGTTCTTGTCACACCAGTGCAAGATTTAGTACCTGCGGAATATTGATTAACTTTAACGTCGCATTTACATGATACTAAACCCTTTTTTCCAGGAATTGTTTTACAAAGAGCCGTTGTGCACAACGCATAAGTACTTTTACACAAAGTGAAATCACTACTGGATGCAAACAAAATGAAATTGAACGGCAAAAGAAAAAATACAAATAAAATTCGTTTCATTTTGATGTCCCTTTCGAATATGATGATAAGTTAAAACAGTATAGCAAATTAATTGATTAAGTGCCGGTTTCAAAATTTCCATCTAAAATAATATTACTCTAATAACCATTGAAAATATGACGTTTATAATTATTAAAAGGATCATAAGGAATGCACTTCTTGCATAAAGGATTAAACACATGTTAAAAAAAATAATTAATCCGTCCATTTTCATATTATTATTTAGTGTTTGTCTTTCGTGCTACTCTCAAGACAAACCATTAAGAATTGGGACTCTTTATTTTAACCCTCCTTTTGAACAAACCATTCAGAATAAAAAAGAATATTTTGGATTTAATATCGAGATCATCGCAGCATTATGCCAGGTAATGAACAGAGCTTGTGAATTAGTGCCGATGCGGTTTGATAAATTATTAGTCGCTTTAAATAACAAAAAAATTGATGTGATGATTGTTGGGGTTAGTCTAATGCCAGAAAATCCCCAGAATTATCTATTCAGCTACCCATATTTTATTAGTGACGCATTTTTTATGACTTTGCGCCAAAATCATTTGGATAATCTGAATCATAAAACCATAGGTATCGTTAAAAACACTCTTTTTCCTTTAGCAAAACGTTACGATATTATTTTTGCAAAACAACGACAATCCTCTGATCCGGATATGTATGAAATTAATTTTAAATTCTACAATAACTTACCTGCTTTACTAACCGCTTTAAATACTCATCAGGTCGACGCAGTGACTCTTGATGCAGGAGCTGCAATGTATTGGATTTCTCACTCAGGTAATATATACCAACAGATCGGTCCTGTTATTCGAATAAAGAAAGGCATGGCTATAATGACTACCAAGAATAATGACCAATTAATTCAACAAATCAACCAAGCTTTGCTAACTATTGAGAAAAATAAAGTATTACTTAAGATATATGAACAATACTGGCAAGCTATTGCCCCTGAGTACAAATCTACAGGATATTTGGTTAAAAAATTAAATGATAAATATAGTTTTATAATTTCTAGCCCTAACTGAAATTAGCATTCATTATAGGGTTTCTTTCCAAACTCTACTGCAGTGGGAAATTGCTTCTAGACGAGATACTCAAATCCTCAAGTGCTAAAATGTACACTCACTGTCTGCGCCCTGTTTCTCTTCGCACTTCTCCACATCAGCGATTTTGGAAATAAGTCTAATACAAGTATTGTATACTTTTCCTACTTTAATTTGTGACAAAATTAATATACTTTTAGACGTAATGATTAAATAAATTGGCCATTCGATAATTAAGGGAATAAATGAAGATTACTACCAGAAATAAGGGAATAATTTTTATCATACTCAGCTATATTATAGTAAGTGCCGATGAACCTGTTATTGCCAAACTTATTGAATTAGGTAACAACTATCCTATTCATGGTCGCAATCCTATCTCGTTTTGTAATGTACTTTTTGTAGGAAGTTTGATCGGCACTATAACCCTTTTTCTTATTCAGTATAAAAATTTCAGAACATTCCATTTTAAAAAATTGACCAATGTAGACTGGCTATGGATATTCGCCAGCGCCTTTTTTACAGGTTTTTTAACACCTACTCTATTTTTCCTCGGCATTATGTATACCAATGTCATTAACGTCATCCTGCTTTCCACTCTCGAAGCGCCTATCACTTTATTCGCCGGTTGGTTAATTTTTAGTGAAAAATTAACTATTAAATTAATCCTTGCGTCATTCATTACAATATCTGGCAGCGTAGTCATTGTCCTGATTCAGCAATGGATCGCTACACCTGAGAAACCTATGACCCATGTTAATACGGGCCCGCTCTATGAGTTGCTTGCTTCAACCTCACATTCAGGGGAAATTTGTGTGTTTTTAGGAGTGATATCCAGTGTTATTTCGACCTTAATAATTTTCCACGCTATCAAAACACTTCCGGGAGGAATTTTAAACACGTTTAGCATGGGGCTAGGTGCTATTTGTTTCTTTTTCATAGTAATAATAATGTTTGGATGGTCTCATTTTGCAGACATTTTTTCCCCATTTCTTTGGGAATGGATGTTTGTATATGGTAATGTCATCGTAGCGTTAGGAACAATTTTTAATTATCTTGGCTTACGCAGCATTAAAATTGTGGATGATGTCGTTGCAGCCTCTATGATTCCCCTTTCAGCTATTCTTTTTTCTTATCTAATCCTGGGAGTAAGACCAAGTATCGCTCAAATGATCGGAGGTTGTATTATTTTCACTGGGATAGTTCTGGCAATGAGAGAGCAAATTAAACAACTCTGAATTTCTCATAATCTGAAATACCCAATTTGAATAGCAGAGATTTTGTGCTAATAGATTTGAAAATCAAAGTGATTTGGAAAGAAATCCTTCATAGATAAAATGTTTCCAGCTTATACTTTACAACGACACATCAAATCACTTTCTCTCATTATCTTATTTCATGTGTATATATCCCAACAGCTTATGAATTTTTTTATCAATAGGTATTTCAATCATGCTGACACCAGGATTATTCAGCGCTTTTTGATAAGCTTGCTGAATGGTTTCGATTGTATCCGCATAACAAGCTTCTGCACCATATCCCTTGGCCAGGGAGACCAGATCCAATCCCGGCAAATCCAATCCAGGTACATTAGGAGTATTTTCCAAAAGTGCGAATGATTTTAATATGCCATATTCCTCATTTCTCAGTGCCACAATGATTAAATGAACCTGATGTTGTACAGCAGACCAAATGGATTGAATGGAGTATTGAAATGAACCATCGCCTATAATTAAAACCACTGGTCTACCACGCCCACTCTTTTTTTCGGCTACGGCCAAACCTACTGAAGCTGGCATCCCCCATCCCAATCCACCTGAACTCATAGTATAAAATGAATCCGGTTTATTGATTGTTCCTATGCCAGACTGCTGAAACTCATGTGAATTGGAAGGCGATTCCTCCACTATAACATAATCGGTAGTCGTTACAGGCGAGATAACATCAAATACCTGTTTTGCAGTGAGAGGATAATTTGCGGTGACTTGAACCTGGTTTCGTTCTTTTTTCAAATTAGTTGAGAAGTTCATTGATGAATGACGCTCTTTCACCTCTTCGAGAAGACACATAAGAGCGAGGCGGCTATCTGAAATTAAGCAATCTCCTACTGGTGATTTTGCTGCCTCATAAGGATCATCAATCACTTGAATCAATGAAGCCCCTTGGGGCAGGTATTCTCCAGGAATCCATGGATAATAACGAAATACCGGCGCACCTATCACAATCACAAGATCATGCTGAACAAGCATATCACTTAATAATCCTTTTCCAGAAGGTAACTCACCCTGGTATAAACTGTGGTCTTCAGGAAAAGAAACCAATTCAGAAAAAGGCCCTTTCCACACTGGTGCAGCAAGTCTTTCAGCCAACATGATAGCTTCATTCCAAGCACCATTTCTTGCAACATCTCCACCATAAATCAGAACAGGATTTTTACTTTGGTTAATTTTTTTTGAAAAAAGAGAAACAGTTTCAGGATCTGGTCCTATTCTTACAGACGTAGTTCGATAAACATCAACCGCATCAATGCTACAATCCCATAAATCCAGAGGAATGGAGATAAAAACTGGTCCTGCAGGAGCCTGAGTAGCCATAGCATAAGCGCGCATAAAAGCAGCAGGTACATCTTCTGGCCGCATTACTTCATAACTCCATTTAACCCAAGGCTTGGGAAACTCTATAGCATCACGATTAGTCAAAAATGGTTCCATCAACAACATGTCTCTTGTCTGTTGACCCGCAGTGATGATTAAAGGTGTTTTATTCAAACGAGCAGTTAAAATGCATCCCATAGCATTTCCCATCCCTGCACCAGTATGCACATTAACAATCACTGGCTTTTTTAATCCTTGAGACAATCCATCGGCAATACCAACAACACTTGCTTCTTGTAATGCCATTACAAAATTAAAATCCTTTGGGAAATTAGCTAAAAATGTTTCTTCTGTTGAGCCAGGGTTTGCAACAATATTCTTAACATCCAGTTTTCTCAATAAATCAAAGGTCACTTCTCTGACTGTGGGCATTTTATTTATCCTTAAAAATACTTAATAATCAGTATAGTATAATTCGCTACTCTCATGTGAGTTCGCTATCAAAAAATGATGCTATCTTTTGATAGCGAACCAGACTATTTTTGATTGGTTCCCTTATAAATGCTTCACATCCCCGCTTTCGCTGGTGGCAATCTTCGTCTAGCGATATAAAAGGCATTTCCTTGCCTTTTATATCGAACCCAAGTTATTTATCAACTTATTTCCATCAATGTTTGATGACAGAAATAAGTCACTAAAGAATCTCTTTCTTATATATTCTGACAAGACCAAAAGTTAACAAAAATTGTGCCACATAATAAGTAAACATTACAAAAACCCTCACATCAATTTGAGTATAAATAAACAAATTAAGCGCTAAGGTTAAGTCTGAAATCAAAAAGAACAAGGCACCACTTCCAATAGTTAAAGTTTCTTTTTTCACTTGAAAAGCACTAAATACCATGGACATTAAAACACAGAAATAAATCATCACCGGAATCAATAATCCTCCAAGGTATGGGATCATAAAAAATGCCACCCCGACCATCAGGAAAAGAACAGGTAGATAATAAAAGAAATGTAATTTATTGAATTGAAATGATTTTAAAAATAAAACTATATAAAAACAGTGTGCTAGCAAGAAGCAACCGATACCTAGTTCCAATTGCAACAGAACAGGCAAAGTCAATACAACATCCCCAGCTAAAGAAAGAACAAGCGCCAACATCAGCAGAACTTTAGCCCAGGGGATGAGAGAGGCCCTAAAGACTCCAAAGATTAAACAGGCGATGGGTATTGGCTTTAAAAAAGTGGTTACAGGATATTGTATAAATGACACACCCACTAAATAAATGGCCGCTGTAAACAAAAATACCCATGCTACTGATTTGGAAAAAGAAGAAGTCATATATAGTCCTTTATTTTAAAATCAAAACAATTGATTTGAAGCGAGCCATTAACTGGTCTAATTATACTTAATCCATTTTAGGGCCTGTTATTGATGGTGTTTTTGGTACTCCATCACCATACAAATAAGAATTCACTAATACTAAGGCACTTTCGGTTAAAGTTAATGCAACACCAGCCAGTTTAATGACGTTTAGTAAAGAACTCGCTTCACCAGTATCAGAGAAGGTTTGAAATGCCTGGAGTGCCAATAATGTAAAACCCGCTGTAAATTGCACTGCCCCTACTATTTGTCCCATGTAGGTATATGCAGAGTCATCTCCTTTGCTTCGATAATAACGATTTCCAAAAAATCCTATAGCACCCACTACCATTCCACCAACTGCTGTTACAACACTCCCATTAGAGACTTGTTCGCTTGTTTTACTAAGCGCATACAATACTGCCGGCCCTTTTGTTGCCAATTGAACATTTAGTTTCCTTGCATTCTCATATACATCAGGACCTAAAGTTCCATTGCCCTCCGGATGTAATGTTGAATCATATTTTTCTATTGTCATTGCTAACTCCTTTTAACAAAATCTTATGAAAGATAGTTTGTGAATCATCTTTACTCGTCAAAAACGATGGTAAATGAGAATCCTCATTTTACTCAACCCTTTATTGAATACCTACTTTTTTCTCTGAACATGAGCAAATTTAATTTATCGTCTATAGTTAAATTAAATATTCAAAATAACAAGAGATTTTCCAAGTCGAAAAGAGGGGAAAACATGTTAAAACGCTGGCTAGGTGTAGCATCATTGTTTTGCTTACTGAATAATCCATGCTTTGCTGAAGATCATGAAATTGCTATTACCATAGATGACTTACCGTTTGTAGGATCAGGAACCAGTACCCCAGGTAATCTGAAGCGAACTCAAGAACGATTTATAGCCATAGTGAACACCTTGGTTGAAAACCAGGTTCCTGCTACAGGTTTTGCCATAGGAGGAGCCATCGCTAAAAATGAATGGGAATTATTGGAAATTTTTCGCAATCAAGGATTTACAATTGGAAATCATACTTATAAACACCGAAGTTTAAATTCAATGAGTGCAGAAAATTACATTGCTGATATTGAAAAGGCAGATGCCATTTTAACGCCTGTTATGACTGAACCTAAATATTTTCGTTATCCTTATCTGGCAGAAGGTAATGGAGAAAAGAAACAAAAAGTGCATGAATGGTTAGCGGCTCACCAATATACCATTGCACCTGTCACCGTAGACAGTAAAGATTATGAGTTTAATGCTCAGTTCTATAGGATACCTTATAGACAAAGACCACAAAGATTGACTCAATTTAAGAAACGTTATCTTGCATTTATCTGGCAACAAACCCTAAGAGCAGATAAAAAAGCTAAGAAAGTTGATGGTCAGCCTGTTAAACATATTTTGTTAATACATGCCAATTTAATTAATAGCTTATGTTTGGGTGATATCATTGAAATGTACAGGAGTAATGGTTATAAATTCATTACATTAGAAGAAGCTTTAAAAGGAAATACAGCCACTCCAATCAATGACTCATCAGAAGCAACGTTGAATTCACAACCTGAACCTGAGAAAAAAGAAACGGATGAACCTAAATCTTAAGTTAGAACTATTTTTGGGATAACTGATTTTTACCATGTTATCAGGTTCTTTGCCGCCAGCACCCAAGCCCCGAGCAAAACAAATCGAGTTAGATCAGGTGCTGAGTAAGGTTTATGCTTCGTCCTTTACACCAGCTGGGCAGAAAACTCAGCATTTATTTAAATCAACACTCTGAATATGACAGTTTTTTTGTCATGTTCAGAGAAATCAATATATAATGCAATAAAATATTGGCCAACTAAAAAACATTTACTTCAATTGCGCCAAACGCGATAAAGCATGGGCTGGTAAAAGGAGCCAATAGTGTCCTTCGTTCTTCATATGGCCTGCAATCAAGGTGGCTTTATCTCCTCCACCCCAAAATACATCACCTCTCACTTTACCACGAATAGCCCCACCAGTATCCTGAGCTATCATCAAACGTTGCATCGGCTTACTGACATCGGGATTTTTACTATCTGGTCTTGTGGTGTTTAACCACAGAGGAGCTCCCATAGGTATCCATTCTTTATCAATGGCTAGGGAGTAACCTGGTGTTAATGCCACTCCTTGTGAACCTAAAGCAGCTTCTAATGACAACTTGCGAAAAAATACAAATGATTTATTTTGATTGATCACCTTATCCATTTGCTTGGGGTGAGCTTCCAAATACCTCTTAATACGCTGCATAGAAGCATTATGCTTGGTCATAATCCCTTTTTTTATTAATACTCCAGCAATTGCAGTGTAAGGTGCACCATTTTGACCATCATAGCCTATAAAAATTCTTTTCCCATCCTCGAGCTCAATAATTCCTGAGCCCTGTATTTCCAGAAACAGCCGATCTACAGGACTATGAATCCAAACCAAAACACGTGCTGTATCTTTAATGGCGCCTTTATTAATTTCTTCTCGAGTGTAAAATGGTACGACTTTATTACCCGTTATTCGCCCGATAATTTTCTTATTTTTTAAATTAGGAAGGAATAAGCCTAAATCAACAGTAACCAAATTACTCGGTAACTCATAAAGGGGAACACTAAATTCATCCGATTTAGTGTAACTGCCTTTAATCAAAGGCATATAATATCCAGTAAATAGTCCTTTTACCGGCTTATTATCATAAAATTCCACAGGTACAAACCAATCTTGAAAAAATTGTTTTGCTGATTTTTCATTGACAGGATTTATTTTTAAAGCAGCACGACAAGCTGGATGCCAGTCCTTAGCTTGCAAATCAATCTGTTCTGTACCAACAACTCGTTCAGGATCTTGCTTTAGAAAAGCTCTGCAAGAAGTTTGAAAAGTTTCTAGCGATTTTTTAAATTGGGCATCCTCCCAACCAGGTAATTGCTTAAAGCTTACATGGCGAAAAACCGGTTTAGGAGAACGGGTGGTCCACCATACCGCCAAACCCAAGATAATTACGACCAAAATAAGTGTCAGGTAAATTAATTTCGATTTCATAAGAGGTCAATTTTTACACGTGATGGAGAAAATTGCAACTAAATTATCCCTTTATTAATTCATCATACTATAAAAATCATGAAGTTATAATGATCTTTTTTCTATTATTTCAAGTAGTTAAAAAATAAATGCATTGCTTTTATAATCGGATAAATATCTCCAACTACTTACTCCTTCCTTAACCCAAATTTCCTCTTCAGAGCAAAACAATGAACTACTACCCGATTTGATAAATCGTAATTGTATTACAGAAGAAGCTTTATCCTGTTCTTCTTGTAATACTGTGACTCTAAAATGGTGAGAAATATATTTTTGCCCTTCCTTATCAAGAACCAAGCAAGGAAATTCACCAAGGTCTTCAATCCCATAGATGTATTTTTTTTGACTAAAAATAATGGAGCAACCTTTATTAATTAATTTTTTAATCACTGTATTGGCATTATCTTCTTGTAAATAACAATCCTTTCTCGTATGTAATGATGAGGAACGAACTAATTGCATTGCAAAATGTTCTAACTGATAAAAATTTTGATGCAAGGCCTCCTGCCGGTTTATTGCTTTATAGTATAATAACACTTGCTGCATGCCGGCTAATGCCAATAAGCTAATCACCAGAATCACACAAAACGTCATCAAAAAAATAAATCCGGAGCAATGACTTTTCATGAGCTTCGAACTGACACACGTAATTTACGAATATTTTCCTCATCAGTCCCAATAATTATGTTAAATACCTGTTTCTTCGATATTAGGTCTGTATTTATATAAAAGAGATGGACTAAAGGGCTTAACTCTTCCGTTTGAAATAATTTGTAATGCAATGTTTTTTCTCCTTCAGCATTCGGTTTAATAAACCATCTTTCTTCTAGCCACTCACCTAAATAAGTGGTTTTATCATATGTAAACATCAAAGGCTTGGTTAAGGTAATCAGATATCCATTAACCAATCTGTCCATTTTCAAAATTTCATGTACTTCTGCATGCCTGCAATCGGAAATCATTAATGGGTGTTTTATATTGGATATGACGGATTGAGTAATAACAACTTGTGTTGGACTTACTATATTGACTACTTCAGTAAAAACCTCATTCATCCGGTTAACCTGAAATTGTAGATACGGGATATTTTCAATTTGAAAGCTAATGATCGCTCTCCTCAACTGCCTCGAATCATTGGTTTTCAGATGTTCAATACCCATACAAGGTGTAAATCCGGCTTTTCTAATGCTGTCGCTTAATAAAGCGCTAACCCACTCCAAATCAAAATTAATTTCCAACAATTCTTGTGCTTTTAGATATTGAGATTTACTACTCAGGTATAATTGTGAAAAAGTAATTGTTATAAGACTAGCCAAAAAAAGGCTAATTAACATCTCTGATAAGCTAAATCCTGATTGTTCTTTCATTTCAACGCACATCCAAATTATAAGTGCGAGTAATTGAATGATAATTTTTAAACCAGTCAATTTTCAAAGTGGTGTTCTTTTGAGAGTGTTTCATCTCAAAGTGATAATTTGGAGGTGGTGGCGGTAAACTTCCCTCGGCAAGGTATAAAGATTCTTCTATTTGATCTAAAAATTGAGAACCACGAACATACCAAATCAGTTGGCTGATTAACTCTTTAGTTTTCCACTGCTGTTGAACTAATATCAAAGCTACCGTAGTCACTAACATCAATGACACGAGCACTTCCATCAGGGTAAATCCCTTTTGCCTATCCATCGCTTGTCTTCCTGAGGTTGGTTTGCATCGGAAGGGTAACTCCCTATTAAGAAAAATTCAACACATCGCTTCCTGATAAGCCCTAAAAATTAATTCATTCGTGACAGCCAGCCCATGCTTAGGTAATATAAAACCATTTTTCGGTTTAGGAAGAGTTATGTCCATTGATTTTCAACAATTACCTCATGCAGGAATACGTTCCCTGGTTCCATATAAGCCAGGCAAATCAATTGAAGAATTGGCAAAAGAAAAAGGATTAACAGATATTATTAAGCTGGCAAGCAATGAAAACCCGCTGGGTTGCAGTCCTTTAGTTCTTTCCGCCTTGCAGCATATTTCACCACATTATGTGGCAACCTACCCCTCTCCTTTTAATCATCCTTTGATATCTAAACTTGCAACCAAATTAAATGTAAAAACTGAGCAATTATTTTTAAGTAATGGTTCTGATTATCTATTTAATATCTTGTTGAATTGTTTTGCTCTTCATACCAATAAGCATATTCTTACTCATGATTACGCATTCAGTACCTATGCGGTTCAGGCTAACGCTCTACAAATACCAGTAATCAGCGTATCTATTAATGACAACTGGGTAATTAACATTAATCATCTGGTTAATGCCTGTAACCAACATACGGCGCTCATTTTTGTAGCTAATCCTAATAATCCGACAGGTTTACTGATCCAACAGGAAGAAATTAAATACCTATTAGAACAAATTCCTGAAAGTACTCTGCTAATTCTCGATGAAGCCTATTTTGAGTTTGCTGCTAATCAATTAACTAACAGCAGTCTGGATTGGCTTGAAGAGCATCCTAATTTGGTGGTCACCCGAACTTTTTCAAAACTATACGGCTTGGCTGGTTTGCGTTTAGGTTATGCGATTGCTAATCCCTCCATTATTAGTATCTTAAAACGAGTGCAATTACCTTTTACAGTAAATCAGCTTGCTCTTGCTGCAGCCTATGCTGCTATTGACGATGAAGAATTCATCAAACTAAGTCTCAAACTCAATAAAGAAGGAATGATTCAGTTGATCGAGGGCTTTAATCAATTACATATAGAATATTTGCCTTCTTCATGTAATTTTCTTACGTTCGATTGTAAAGAGGACAGCATGTCTCTTTATAATTATCTTTTGGATAAAGGCATAATAGTAAGGCCTTTGCATGCCTATAAAATGAATAATTTTATCAGAGTCACTATCGGGACTAAAGAACAAAATTCCCGATTTCTTGAGGCATTGAAGAATTATTATTTATAAATGGTTTTTTCAATTAAAATAAGGAATCAAAATGACTAGTGATTTAAGTAGTAAGCACTGCGAATCTTGCGAGGGAATAGGTGCTGCGCTCAATGCAGATCAAATCAAAAATTTACTACCACAATTAAACAATAAATGGGAAGTATCGGAAGACAACCGAATTATCAAACGTGCCTTTTCCTTTAAAAATTTTTATGAAACCATGGCCTTTGTTAATGCGATCGCCTGGATAGCTAATATTGAAAACCACCACCCTGATTTAGAAGCAGGCTATAATTATTGCCGTATTCACTTCACGACTCATGCGCTCAATGGTTTAACTCACAATGATTTTATTTGCGCAGCAAAAATAGATAAGTTACTTGTTGATTAAAACTTACCATTTATTTTTGACTTTTAGTTAAGCATATTAATTTTTAACAAAGTTTTTTAAGAATTTTTTAAACGCTTATTATCCGCTCCCTTACGGTCGCGGCTCGGTTTGTGTCCATAATCAGTTCGGTTTGTGTTCATAATCAGCTCTGTTTGTGTTCATAATCCGAGCCGTGACCGTAAGGGAGCGGATAATAAGTAATACATAAAGCCAATATCCAAACCTCAAGGTTACCATTCAGAGTATATATCTTGAATCTTGGTAGAATGCCAGAGCTGCGTCCAGGTTGAACGAAAAAATGACTGAGAAAGCGCACCATACATCAGTATGTGAGAATTTATCAGTCATTTCTTTATTTAAGATGAACCAAATACGACACTCCAGTGATACTGAGTGAACAGTTACACCTCAAGGCCTATCATCTACCTCTTTGCGATGACTGGGCAAGAAATCTTTGTTATCCAGTCCCATCGCTACAGCCAAAGCTCCCGCAATGTAAATTGAAGAATAGGTACCTATTACTATTCCAATGATAAGTGCCAATGAGAATCCATATATAGTTTCACCTCCATAAACAAAAAGTGCAACCACAACAAATAATGTCAGCACAGAAGTCATGATTGTTCTTGATAGAGTTTGATTGATTGAGATATTCATAATATCTATTGGATTTGTACGACGAATCTTCACAAAGTTCTCTCGAACTCGGTCAAATACAACAATAGTATCATTCAAAGAATAACCAATAACAGCCAACAACCCGGCAAGAGCTTTGAGATCGAATTCAATTCCAAACAGAGCAAAAACACCTAAAATCAATACCGGATCATGAATCAATGCCACTGCAGAACTGACAGCAAGCTTGTATTCAAAACGCATGGCAATATAAATCATAGTAGCTAGCAAAGAGACAATGATCGCAAGAGCTCCTTTTGTTGCCAATTCTTGCCCAACTTGCGGTCCTACAAAGTCAACTCTTTGTTTTACTGCCCCTGGCAATACATTCATGACCTGGTCTACCAATATACTTTGTTCTTTATCTGCTCGAGGTGCAATACTGATAAGGACATCTTTGGAGGTACCATAACTAACAACCTGAGCCTCTTTAAAACCTGCTTTATTGAGGCTTTCTCTGATCAAAGGTAAATCAGCGGCATTGGAATAACTTACTTCAATTTGAGTTCCGCCAGTAAAATCAAGCCCCCACTTCAAGCCATTAATAGCTAAAGCACCAATAGATACTACAAAAATCAATATAGAAAACAACGCAGTCCAACGGCGTGCCCCCATAAAATCTATTTTTGAATTTGGATTAAAAAATTCCATCTGAGCCCCGCCTTATATGCCTATAGATAATTTTTTTACATTTCGTCCACCATAGTACCAATTCACAATAGCTCTGGTGTAAGTAATGCCGGTTAGCATGGAAGTTAGCAAACCTAAAGAAAGTGTAACGGCAAATCCACGTACGGGTCCTGTACCTACTGCAAATAAAATGATCGCTACGATTAAAGTAGTTACGTTGGCATCCAAAATAGTTGAGAAAGCCCTTTCATATCCCGCATGAATCGCCGCTTGGGGTGATAAACCATGACGCAATTCTTCCCTTATCCGCTCATAGATCAAAACGTTCGCATCAACTGCCATCCCCACGGTTAATACAATCCCGGCAATACCTGGTAAAGTCAAAGTAGCATCTATAATGGATAATAAAGCACAAAGAAGAACCAGATTCAGCATCAATGCGATATCAGCAATCAAACCAAAAAAATGGTAATACACTAGCATCAGGACTAAAATCAAGCCCATACCAACTTCCAGGGAAACGAGTCCACGACGGATATTTTCTTTACCTAAAGTTGGGCCAACAGTACGCTCTTCAACTGGATAAATTGCAGCGGGTAATGCACCTGCTCTTAATAATAAAGCCAAATTACTCGCTTCTTTACTGTCAGTAAGTCCTGTAATTTGAAAATTACTACCTAGCGCATTTTGAATGACCGGGGCACTAATAACCCTCTCCTCTCTATGGGTCACTCGCTTTTCGACACCATCTATCGTTTGTGTAGTCGTTTTGGTTTCAACATAAACTATGGCCATTCGCTTACCAATATTTTCTCGAGTAATTTTAGTGAATAGGCTTTCTCCACCACCACCCAATTGAATTTGAACAGAGGGAGAAGCTGTTTGTTGATCAAAACTTGAAACTGCAGAAGTTATGGAGTCACCGCTCAAAACCACTTGCCTCTTTAATAAAATAGGATGGCCATCCATCGTATATAACTTATCATTAACAGGCACGACACCTGTTTGTTTGGCAATCAAAGGATCATTGTCCTGATCAACCAAATGAAATTGTAACGTAGCGGTACCACCAAGTATTTGCTTTGCTCGAGCAGCATCCTGAATGCCTGGCAAGTCTACAGCCACACGAGTTGCACCCTGTTGCTGCACAACGGCTTCACCAACGCCCAGTTCATTCACTCGATTTCTTAAGATACTCATTGTTTGCTCAATGGTATTTTGCCGTATTGAATTTAATTCAGCTGGAGAAATCGCACCTAAAATTGAATTTTGCGTTTTGGTTTTAACAAACACGACATCAGGTATTTTTTGTCTTAACTCCACCAAAGCATTTTCCATTGATTCGGAGTCTCGGAAACGTAATTCAACCCCTTTATCTGCCAAATAGCGTATACCCGAATAACGAATCCCTGCTTCACGTAGCTCTTGACCAAGATTTTTCATTATGCCTTCATAGCGACGGCTTATAACACTTTCCACATCCACTTCAAGAAGAAAGTGAACACCTCCTCTTAAATCCAACCCTTGTTTCATAGGATCGGCATGAATTGCTTCAAGCCAATGCGGGGTAGAAGGAGCCAAATTCAAAGCCACTGTGTACTGATTCCCCAAATTATTCTTGATAACATCACGAGCTAATAACTGCGAATCAGTAGAAGAAAACACGACTTCTACACCATCCTTTTCAGCAGCCAAAGATTTATAATCAAGCTTGCCATTTTTTAAAATAGACTCTACCTGATTTTTTATGGCTTCTTTGTCTTCATCCGTATCTGCAGAAATTTGAACTACAGGATTTTCGGTGTACAAATTTGGTAAAGCGTAAACAAACCCAATGACTGCAATCACTATCAGCATTAGATTTTTCCAGAGAGGGTATTTATTTTGCATTTCTAATTCCCTATGCCTAACTTAAAGCGATTTTAAAGTACCTTTTGGCAATACTGCAGTAACAGCGCCTTTTTGCAAATTAATTTCAATACCTTCTGCTGGGCTTACTTTAATATATTGATCATCCAAGCTCACAACCTTGGCCAATATCCCTCCGGACGTTACTATTTCATCTCCTTTCTTTAAGCGATTTAATAAATCTCTATGCTCTTTCGCTCTTTTATTTTGCGGTCTGATTAACATAAAGTAAAATAGGACAAAAATCGCAACGATCATAATGAGCGAAAAAGTTCCATCAGTTTGAGCAGCTGGCGCATTTCCTGCTGCCGCTAATGCATCACTAATAAAAAAACTCATAAAATCTCCTCAAATCGGATATTAATTTCTTAGTTTTCCTTTGAAATTGTTGGATAAATCCATTTCAAAAGATATTTATAAGAACTCTTGTATAAGCTGTGAATTTTGGGCCAGGTTATGCAAGAGATCTATTGCATGTATTACAAGCGTGACATCATATAGCGAATTTCCTCGAAGGTAAATGAATAGTTAATTACCTTGAGCGTAATAAACATTATGTTGAATCAGGAATCTTTGACATAGTAATGGAGTATTAACTAATAAATGATGTAAATAAGCCCGGGACAATTGCTTCGAGCAAGTGGGACATGCACATTCTTCATCAATTGGGTTAAAATTCATAGCCTGTTTTTCATTAGCCAGATTAATTTCCCCTTCCCTACTATAAACAATACCGTGCATTGCATTTTTTGCTGGTTCATCTGATTCAATTAGAGTGACTTCCCTCTCTTTTAAAAGTTTGATTAAATCAATAGTCACTTGGCCTGAGACATAACACGGCAAATGAGGCCAACTCTTTAATTGCTCCAAAAAATCTTTACTAGACTTTGTTTCATCCAAATTGAAATATAGACCATATTTCCCAGGTACTTCCATCACCTTATGCTGCTCTTCTGATAGGAAGAGTTCTATCCCATCATCCCATATATCCCATATTTCGGGAAAACCATTCATAATGGTTTTAGGTAACAGGATTGCGGATGGTTTAAGAGATAAAATTAAATTAACCAGCTCGGCGTTAGTCAATTTAAATTTGCTTCCATCGTAAGGTGAAACCAATGTCACAATGCCTTCCTTATTGGCAATTAGACGGCTTGCATTGATAACCAGATTATTTGACCATCCCAAATATTTGCCTAAATCAGTTATTTTTTTCAATAACTGGTATCCAGGCTTTAATAATAACAAATCCAGATAATACGAAACTGTTTTGGTATTAATTTCTTGCCAATTTGCTGCAGTAAGGCATAACCCTGCTTCGGTATTTAAAATAGGAACAAAATTTTGATTTATATTTAACATCCGTAATCCTCTGATATGGCCCGATTTCCAGGAAATAGTTGTCTAGCGAACCTCCTATAACAATAAGCTGGTATCTCCATAACTAAAAAAGCGATACCCTTTTCCAATTGCCTCTTGATAAAGAGCCATGGCCTGTTTATGTCCAATAAAAGCGGATACCAACATGAGTAAGCTCGATTCTGGTAAGTGGAAATTAGTCATTAGGCCATCACAAATCTTAAACTGATATCCCGGATAAATGAATATATCAGTATCGCGACTACAGGGTGATAACTCCCCCTTTGTTGCAGCACTTTCAAGACTACGCAATGCAGTAGTTCCAATAGCAATCACCCTGTTTCCTCTGGACTTGGCAGCCATCACAGCATCACATAATTCAGAACTAACCGTAAAATGCTCACTATGCATTTTATGATCTTGGATACGCTCACTGCGAACAGGCCTGAATGTTCCAGCACCGACATGCAGAGTAACATAAGCCACATTGATTCCACGCGCATGAATACTGTTTAAAACCGCTTCATCAAAATGCAATCCTGCTGTCGGAGCTGCAACAGAACCATCAAATTTAGCGTATACCGTTTGATATCTATCTTTATCTAATAATTCATCTTTCCTGGTAATATAGGGCGGCAATGGAATATGGCCTAAACCATTTAAAAGCTCTAATACATTTTGACTGGCTTTACAAAGAAATAAATCATCACGCCTCTCTAATATTTCAAGATGCTTTCCTGCGTCAAGATAAATTAACCCACCTGATTTTAAGGACTTACTGGCTTTTATATGGGCAAGAAAAGTAAAATCGCCAGTTATCCGCTCTACTAACAATTCCACTTTACCTCCAGTGACTTTATGACCGTATAAGCGAGCTGGTATCACTTTACTGTCATTCATTACCAATAAGTCGCCAGGCTGTAAAAAATCAGCAATTTCCCTGAATCGGTAATGACCATATTCTTCTGTTTGGCGATTGTAAATTAACAACCTGGAATCACTTCTATCCTTTAAAGGATATTGGGCAATTAATTCTGGGGGTAAATCAAAATAAAAATCTTGCGTATTCATAGAACAACCTAAAAACAAAGTGGTGCAATTATACACTCAACCTTGGTCATGAAATCAATTTTTGAGATTTTAGTCATTTTGGAGTATGTCACATAAATCGCTTTTGCCTTTTTAGGACACTACAAACAAGATTATTGTGCAGAAGATCAAAATCAGGGTACTAGTTAAATATGGATAAGCATATCCCTTGTAAGTTCTCTTACGCTTGACCAAATCCAATAAAAATACTGGCAGTACAGAAACAACCGTTAATAAGATAATTAATGCGACCGATGCGGCATATTTCTGAAAAGGCATAATATAGGTTAAAAAAGATAAGAAAACTTGCAAGACTTCACGAATATAATAAATTGCCCATATAAACAGGTAATCAAAATTGTAAATTAACCAGGATGCCAAACCTAAAGGGATCAGTAACTTAGCCCCTTTAATCCCAAAAATTTTTTTGAAGGTTCCAATAAATTCATGTGAGAAGAAAACCATAATTGCTGCAAATAAAATAACCAAAGCCAAGGTTAAAAGCATTTTTAATCCTATTTTTTAAGATAAAACCTACGTCATTCCTTACTGGCATAGAACGAAGCATACTCCAGGAAATAATTCTAACGAAAAACTCAACGAATGGCCTCGCTAACGCTCGCAAAGACGGATTGTTAACTATTTTTATAAACATTACCAAAGTCTAATTAAATTAACTTATTTTTTTCTCTTCCAACTCTTCCCAACGAGCAAAATACTGCATTAATAAAGCCTCTTCCCTTTCCAGTTGCTGAGTGACCTCCGAAATTTTCTTTGTATCTTGCTGATAAAATTGGGGATCAGCCATTTGCAGATGTATTGCTTCAATTTTTTTCTCTACAGTCTCAATTTGTTGAGGCAATTTGGATAATTCACGCTGTTCACCAGAGGATAAGTTTTTGGTTTTATTATTGGCTTTATCGGGATTATTATGTTTTAAAATAGTGGGTTTCGCTTGCAGTTCACGTTGTTTTGACTTATGTATTTTGTAATCGTCATAACCGCCAACAAATTCATTAAATTTACCATCCCCATCATAAACCAGTACGCTCGTCACTACTTGATTAATAAAAGCTCTATCATGACTTATTAAAATTAAGGTGCCAGGATAATCAATTAATACAGTTTCCAGTAGTTCCAAGGTTTCTATATCTAAATCATTGGTTGGTTCATCCATTACAAGCAAATTAACTGGCTTGGCAAAAAGCTTCGCCAGTAGCAATCTATTTCTTTCACCACCAGACAATGAAGATACAGGTTGATTGAATCGATCTGCCGAAAATAAGAACTCCTTTAAATAGCTGGCAACATGTTTTTGCTTTCCATTAATTGTTACATAATCAGCGCCCTCGCCCACATTGAACATTACTGTTTGCTCTTCCAGCAAATGTCGACGCAACTGATCAAAATAAGCAATCTGGAGTCCTGTTCCCAACTTTATAGTGCCTGAATCAGGTTTGATTTCTCCTAATAACAATCGTACTAAAGTCGTCTTGCCACATCCGTTAGGGCCAATAATTCCAAGCTTATCTCCTCTTGTCAGTAATAAGGAAAAATCACTTATAATTGGTTTATGGTTTATCGCATAATTCACTTTGTTTGCTTCTACTACCAAAGAACCGGAACGAGTTACATCCAAGCTCAGAGATTTCACCGATCCTAGCTGATTACGGCGTGCCTTATACTCCTCCCTCATCGCTTTTAAAGCTCTTACCCTGCCTTCATTACGTGTACGTCTTGCTTTAATGCCTGTACGTATCCATGCCTCTTCCTCAGAGAGCCGTTTATCAAATAGGTCATTTTGTTTTTGCTCACCAAGTCTTATCGACTCTCGCCTATCAAGGTAAGTTTCATAATTACAGTGATGGAGATATAACTTCCCTCGATCGATTTCAAGGATGCCAGTTGCTACCTGACTTAAAAACTCTCTATCATGAGTTACAACAACCACACTGCCAGCAAAGGATTTTAAATAATTTTCTAACCATTCGATTGCCTCAACATCCAAGTGGTTAGTAGGTTCATCCAACAATAATAAATCCGGTTCAGCAAGAAGTGCTGCACCCAATAATACACGCCTTTTCATGCCTCCAGAGAGATTGGGCATCTGCTCATTAATAGCGATACCTAATCGACTAGCCATAGTTTCAATTTTTGGTAATAAATGCCAGGCATTTAAATTATCCATTTGCTGCTGGCATTGTGCTAATTTCTCCATATCAACTTGTTTAGTCAATTCATGATGCTGAGCTAATACCTCACCTATCTCACCTAAACTTTTAACAAGAAAATGGTACACCGATTCTTCTTCAGCGGCGGGCACTTCCTGAACCAAACCAGTAATTCGTAAACCCGACAATCGGCTAATTTGTCCGCTGTCCAGTATTAACTCACCTTGCAATAATTTTAGTAATGTCGATTTTCCAGCTCCGTTACGCCCAACAAGAGCAATTCTGTCTTGTGGCTGAATCTGCAAATCAGCTCTGTCCAGAATACAATGACCTGCCAGGATTAAAGAGGCACTATTAAGGGAAACTATACTCATCAAAACTCTCTATTGAAATAAATCTATTTGACCTCTTTATATTGAAAATTTTTGTTTTATCTTGGCATAGGTTGGTGATAAGAAAATCACAATTAACCATATCAAAAATAAAAAAGGCCTTAAATTAAGATCATTGGTCCTCAAAATCCATCTCATTTTCGGGATTCCTCAGGGCTTCCTTGCCGAAACTCTTTTTTTAATATCAAACGTCCATCCTGTTGTACGATATGAAATTGTGACAACACATTCATTCCAAGTAATACGGTATTATCATCATTTTCTGGAATTATCACCGCTTTGACATTTTGCAAATGAAACTCCCCAAAAGACAACTGCTGCAGACGAGTTAAAAATCCTGTTATCTTGCCATTAGCAGTTTCAATAGTAATGGGATATCGCCCGGTAATCTTTAAACTCTCAGCCAAACCTTGAGGTACTGCTACTAGCGTTGCTCCTGTATCCACCAAAAACTCTACTGGATATTCATTAATCTTACCTTTGATTCGATAATGTCCTTCATTATCGGCACTTAATACAAATTCAGTGCGATTCGCTACAAAAACAGTGTTTTCAGATTTATCGTAATAATAAAAAAATAAAAACAGTCCAACAAAAAAAATAATCCAAACACATAAAAACATCACACGCCCGGTTCGGGCGTATTGATCATCACTCATAGCATTAATCAGCAGCTGATGATAAAACCATAATTCCATCCATTTCAACATTGGCACCACGTGGTAATGCTGAAACACCTATTGCTGCCCTTGCAGGATACGGTTTTGAAAAATATCGATCCATCGCTTCATTAATTAAGGAAAAATGACTTAAATCAGTGAGGTAGACGTTTAATTTCACAATATTGGCCAAGCTGCCCCCGGCAGCCTCACATACGGCAGATAAATTTTCCAATACCTGAGTAATTTGTAATTTAATGTCATCACTGCAGATTTGCATCGTTTCAGGATTAAGTGGAATTTGCCCTGAAAGAAAAACAGTTTGACCGCAACTTATTGCCTGACTGTAGGTACCTATCGCTTCTGGTGCCAATTTTGTATTGATTGGTCGCATTAATTTTCCCCTTGTTTTTTTCGATATAGTCGCATGACTACTTTATTAGCTCTTAAACGACGCATGACTCGCGCCAAATGTGTTCTGTCACGAACACTGATGGAAAATGTTACAGCATTATGGCGACCATCCCGGGGATCGACGTTGATGTTACCAATATTGGAATCTGCTTCTGAAATAGCAGTGGCTAAAGCAGCTAATACACCTCGTTCATTGGCCACATCTACGGTAACATCTACCCAATATTCACCTTGAACCTGATCATCCCAACGCAACGCAATAAATTGCTCAGGATTACTACGAGTTGTTTTTAGAGTCGTACAGTCGCTGGCATGAACAATAATACCTCTGCCTTGTTGAAATTTACCAACAATATTGTCCCCTGGGATTGGTTGGCAGCATTCACCAAAATGAACCACCATACCTTCAGTTCCCTTAATTGCCAAAGGACGTTTATTGCCTTTATCCAATTCATTAGAATCTTGTGAAACCACCAAACGCTTGGCAATCACCATCGCCATCTGATTCCCTATTCCTATGGCATACAATAAATCATCAACCGTTTTATAATGTAAATCACTTAACAAGGCCTGAAGTGTCTCCGGAGGTACTTTTGCATAATCACTAGATAATTCTGCCAACGATTGCTCTAGTAAGCGTTTCCCTAAAACAATAGACTCCGCATGTTGTTGGCTTTTCAAAAAATGGCGAATATTGGATCTTGCCTTTCCAGTAACAACAAAATTCAGCCAGGCCGGATTAGGGTGAGCTCCAGGTGCTGTAATAATCTCTACGGTTTGCCCATTTGATAAAGGAATACTTAATGGCACCAGACGTCTATTCACTTTCGCTGCAACACAGCTGTTTCCTACCCCAGAGTGGACTGTGTAAGCAAAATCTACCGGTGTTGCTCCTTTTGGCAACTCCATAATATGGCCTTTTGGAGTAAAAACATACACCTCGTCTGGGAATAAATCAATTTTAACGTTTTCAATAAATTCAAGAGAACTTCCTGTACTCCTTTGCATTTCCAATAAACTCTGAACCCACTCTCTTGCCCGAAGCTGAGCCTCATTCACCTCCAAGCCAGAAGATTTATAGATCCAATGTGCTGCCACACCATTATCAGCTACTTTATCCATTTCTCTGGTTCGTATTTGCACCTCGAGGGGGACTCCAAAAGGTCCAAACAACGTAGTATGTAAAGACTGATAACCGTTAGCCTTTGGAATTCCTATATAATCTTTAAAGCGCTGTGGAACAGGTTTATAAGTGCAGTGTAAAGCCCCCAAAATTCTATAACAGGAGTCAATATCTTCTGTAATAACGCGAAATGCAAAGACATCCGTAATTTCTGTGAAGGATGCTTTCTTTTGCTTCATTTTTCTATAAATGCTGTATAAATGCTTTTGTCTGCCAAAGACCTGTTCATAAGGAATATTTAATTGCGATAACGCATGTTGCAAATCTTTTTCTATAGTTTGAGTTAACTCTCTGCGATTACCACGTGATTTTTCTACGGCCGACTTAATTGCTCTGTAACGCATGGGATACAGGGCTTGAAAACCCAAATCTTCAAGACCAACATAAATAGAATGCATACCCAAACGATTGGCAATTGGAGCATAAATCTCGAGAGTTTCAATAGCAATTCGTCTACGTTTGGCTGCAGGCATTGATCCTAGGGTACGCATATTATGCAGACGATCAGCCAACTTAACGATAATAACTCGTATGTCTTTAACCATAGCCAAGACCATTTTACGAAAATTTTCTGCTTGAGCTTCGGCTTTAGATTCGAATTTAATTTTGGTCAGCTTGGTGACACCATCAACAAGGGCAGTTACTTCTTCGCCAAATTGATTGACTAATTCTTCTTTACATATAGAGGTATCTTCGACTACATCATGAAGCAGAGTAGCCATGATGGTTTGATAATCCAGTCTCATCCTTGCCAGGATTAAGGCAGCAGCTACAGGGTGCGTAATATAAGGCTCACCTGAACGACGCATTTGGCCATGATGTGCTTTTTCAGCCACCAAATAAGCTTGATAGCATTTTTCAATTTGCGCCTGCTCAAGGTAGCATTTAAGCTCTTCATCGAGCTCTTTAAAGTAGCTCACGCAGTACTCCCTAGTATCCAACATGGCCATTTATACCTCATGTTACTCAAAATACGGTTTTATGCTTCGCCCTTGTTCCCTATGCTTGCTTAAATACCATTACTCGTTTGACAAGAGGTATATTCATAGAATGACCAACACTCCTAAGGCAAAGTCAATAACTAATTTTAGTCCTCATCCAAAATATCCGCAGTAACATAACCTTCTGCAATTTCTCTCAGTGCAACTACAGTAGGTTTATCATTTTCCCACTCAACCATTGGTTGATCACCTCGAACTGCAATTTGTCTTGCTCGTTTGGTAGCTACCATAACCAACTCGAATCGGTTTTTAACATGTTCCAAACAATCTTCAACTGTTACTCGCGCCATAAAATTCACCCTTAAGTTATTAGAACAAATACTAGCTCAAACCCTTTATTTTACTGCGATGACAATAGGAAAGAAAGCAGTTTCGCTTGTTTATTTACCTGTCTTTCAATTCGCAACCTATTGGCAATTACTATCGACTGTAACTCCATAGCCGCTTTTTCAAAATTATCATTAACAATTAAGTAATCAAATTCCGGATAATGGCCAAGTTCATCCTTCGCCTTAGTCATTCTTTCGCTTATCACATGATCCTTATCCTGCTGTCTGTTCATCAATCGTTCCTTTAATGTTTCTAAAGAAGGCGGAATGATAAAGATACTTATTGCACCAGGATAAGAATGTCTGATTTGTTCGGCACCTTGCCAATCAATATCGAGAACTACGTCAATTCCAAATTTCAATCGCTCGTTAATTTGCGCAACAGACGTTCCATATAAATGGTTAAATACCCTCGCATGCTCAACAAACGCCGCCACATTCACCATAGAAATAAATTGCTCCTCATCAATAAAGAAATAATCTACTCCATCTCTCTCCCCTGGCCTTATGGGTCTGGTAGTATGAGAAATAGAAACTTCAATCTCGCTCACAGTTTCTATGAGTTTCTTTACCAAACTTGTTTTGCCTCCTCCTGAGGGTGCGGCAACAATGTATAAATTTCCTAAATTATCACTAACCATAACATTTACTCAAAGTTCTGAATTTGTTCACGCATCTGCTCAATTAGTACTTTCATTTCAACTGCACTTAACGTTAATTCTGCAGAATCCGATTTTGAGCTTAGAGTATTCGCCTCTCTATTTAATTCCTGCATTAAAAAATCCAGCCTTCTTCCTGTAACCTTTTCAGTATTTAAGGTACGGTTCACTTCAGCTATATGAGTCTGTAATCTATCCAGCTCTTCACTCACATCAAGTTTGGCTAATATCAAAGCAATTTCTTGCTCTACCCGTGCTTCAGGTACTTCAATTTGCACCTCATGCAAACGAGTGAGCAATTTATCCTTAGTCCTCTCACTCATCGCGGCCACAATCTCCTTAGATCGTACAACCTCTTGCCCCAACGCCTGTAATCTACTTTCAACATGTGCCTTTAGAGCCTTACCCTCTACTGCTCTGGCTTCACATAACCGGTTGATACTCTCCTTAAATATGTCTAATGCAATTTGAGCTAACTCTTCCAAATCTAATTGGTTTACTTCTACTACTCCTGGCCATGAAAGCACTTGACTAACTGTCATATCATTGGCCAAATGATGAGAAGCCGATAATTTACTACTTAAATCAAGTAATGCATTAATCATACCTATATTTATAAGCATAGACTGATTATTAGAACTTGTGTCCTTATACTTTAGCTGACATTCCAACTTACCGCGATGAATTTTATCTCGAAGCAGCGCTCTTAATTCCGTTTCAAGAAAACGAAATGTCTCAGGTAAACGAAATGTCACATCAAGATAACGATGATTAACTGACCTGATTTCCCAGCAAAAATGACCTGCATCAACCTGCTTTTGGCTTCGAGCAAAAGCTGTCATACTATGAATCATAAAAACACCTACTGTTTAACCTTGCGCGAATATACCTGAAATTAAGAGAATTGCACAGGTATTGCTCATTAATTAATTAAAACAAACTTGTATGCTACACATCACCGCTTTCGCCGGGGACAAGCTTTACGAGTTAACATTCGTTTAGTGACATAAAGGCATTTCTCTACCTTTTATATCGAACTCATGTTATTTAGAGTGCAACTCAAATGTTAAAGAGTTATACTTGAGCATTTTTATATAGGAGTATCTCATGCGCCCTAGTAATCGTGAACATGATCAGCTTCGTCCCATTACAATAACTCGTAATTTCACAAATCATGCTGAAGGTTCCGTATTAGTCGAATTTGGTCAGACAAGAGTGATTTGTAATGCCTCAATCATTGAAGGAGTTCCTCGTTTTCTAAAAGGTAAAAACCAAGGATGGATAACAGCTGAATACGGCATGCTCCCACGAGCAACTCATAGCCGTACCGAAAGAGAAGCGAGCAAAGGCAAACAAGGTGGACGAACCCTGGAAATTCAACGTTTAATAGGCCGTTCTCTAAGAGCTTGTATTGATTTAAAGGTTCTAGGTGAAAATACTATTACTCTCGATTGTGATGTAATCCAGGCCGATGGGGGAACAAGAACTGCGGCTATCACTGGCGCTTGTGTAGCCATGCGAGATGCTATCAACTGGATGATTCAACGCGAAAAAATACGTAAAATGCCAACTTTTAATTATGTGGCTGCGGTATCTGTAGGTATTTACAGAGGGCAAGCAGTACTGGATTTGGACTATGCAGAAGATGTTCTTGCCGAAACTGATATGAACATTGTCATGAATGAACAAGGGCATTTTATTGAGGTTCAAGGCACTGCTGAAGATAATTCTTTTACCAGGGAACAACTGAACAGCATGTTGTCACTTGCCGAAATCGGGATTCCCAAATTAATTGAAATCCAAAAAAATGCTTGAGAAGATAGAATAATCTAACAGCCAGTAAATAAAAACTCTTGTAATGTCATCTCCGCGAAGGCGGAGATCCATGTTTGTACAGCATAATGCCCCATTTCTGCATGGATGCCGTTCTTGGTGAAGAATCCTTCACGATCTGATTTATTCGGCAAATCATGCCATTTAGTATAATGTTCATGCTGGATTTGGAAGTTATTACATATCCGCTCCTTCACAGCCGAGGCTCAGATTATAATGGCACTAAACCGAGCCACGACCGTAAGGAAGCGGATATGGTTTGAACATAGAACAACCAGTTATGCTGTGCACAATATATGAATTCTATTTTTTAAAAACACGGTCTGTGAACAATTACCTCGGTGATAACAACATAAGAGCGCGCATTTAGAACCAGTCCCTAACTCTAAAACAATGATTTATTTAAAGCGGCCTCATGAGCAATATGCTTCGAAATAATGTTCTTATTGACTAATTCTGTTAAATGTTGATCCAATGTTTGCATTCCTTTCGCTTGTCCTGTTTGAATGGACGAATACATTTGAGCCACCTTATCCTCACGAATCAGATTGCGGATAGCTCCGGTGCACATCATAATTTCAAGTGCTGCAACCCGACCGCCTTTATTCTTTTTTAATAAACTTTGAGCAACTACGGCTTGTAGTGATTCAGAGAGCATGGAACGCACCATTGATTTTTCTTCTGCTGGAAACACATCAATTATCCTGTTTATTGTTTTGGTTGCTGAATTGGTATGTAGTGTGCCAAAAACCAAATGTCCAGTTTCCGCAGCAGTCATTGCCAAGCGTATTGTTTCCAAATCACGTAATTCACCTACCAATATAATATCAGGGTCTTCACGCAAAGCGGATCTTAAAGCGGCATTAAAGCTCAATGTGTCTTTATGTACTTCACGCTGGTTTACTAAACACTTTTTACTTTGATGAACAAACTCTATAGGATCTTCAACTGTTAAAATATGCTCATAACGAGTTGAATTGATGTAATCGATAACTGCTGCAAGAGTAGTACTTTTCCCTGATCCGGTTGGTCCAGTAACCAATACTAATCCTCTGGAAAAACTAGCCATCTCTTTAAAAATTGGTGGTAATGCCAAATTCTCCATGCTAAGAATTTCAGAAGGAATCGTTCTGAACACTGCTGCAGCACCACGCGATTGATTAAAAGCATTAACCCTAAAACGTGCCAAATTAGTTATTTCAAAAGAAAAGTCCGTTTCAAAAAACTCTTCATATTCCTTTCTTTGTCTATCATTCATAATGTCATAAATAATTTTAATGACGTCCTTATGTTCCAAAGCAGGCAAGTTAATCTTCCGTAAATCGCCATCAACACGAATCATCGGAGGCATTCCAGCTGAAATATGCAAATCCGAAGACTTGTTTTTGACTGAAAAAGCCAATAATTCTGCAATATCCATACTCAATAATCCCTGATAATTTTTTTATTATATATAGTAGATTAGCTCAGGAAATGATTAGCAGCAATCATGGATATCTTTTTGTAGTAGCATTAAACTCTATACCCAGGATACTTCAAAGTACTATTTTTAGAGTTTCACAGGTATATTTCTATTGTTATATAAAGCGGCCCTTGTCTGATAAACAGGATTCATATGAGTATTAGTCAAAATATAAATAAAGTAAGAGAACTGATTATCCAAACGGAATTATCCACTAAAAGAAAACCAGGCAGTGTTTTATTATTAGCAGTCAGCAAGGAACAAAGTACTGACTCTATAAAAGAAGCATACCAACAAGGTATTGGACACTTTGGGGAAAATTATTTTCAAGAAGCGCAAGAAAAAATCCTGGCATTGATAAACCTCCCTATTTGTTGGCATTTTATAGGCCCAATTCAAAGTAATAAAACCAAAGGAATAGCCAAACATTTTAGTTGGGTTCACAGTATTGATCGAAACAAAACTGCTAATCTTCTTAATCAATTCAGAACAGAACTTTTACCACCTCTCAATGTATGTTTGCAAATTAATTTGGTTGGAGAAGCCACTAAATCAGGTATTGCTCCAGAATATGCCAATGACCTTGCTCTAGAAGTAAGTCAACTACCTAATTTGAAACTTAGAGGTCTCATGACCATACCTCCCCCACAAAATGATGAACGAGCTCAGTACCATTTATTTCTTAAACTCAACCAACTTATGCAATCCATCAACCAAACTCTCAATTTAAAAATGGATACCCTATCAATGGGCATGAGTGACGATTTAGTCCCTGCAATTAAAGCAGGTTCCACTATAATTCGAGTCGGGCGAGCGATTTTTGGCGAACGAAAAGGTAACCCATTATGAATATCAGTTTTATTGGCTATGGAAATATGGCGAAAGCGATTGCACGAAGCATACAAAAACAGGGCAAATATTGCTTATCTGCCGCAGCGCCTTCATTAACTGTCGGTGTTAATAAGGAGAATATTCATACTCATTACGATAATAAAGAAGTGATTAAAAATGCGGATATTATCCTGTTAGCAGTAAAACCTGCACAAATGAGTACTGTGTTAAAAGAAATTACTCCATTCATACCTTCCAACTGTCTTTTAATCTCCGTTGCGGCAGGATTGAATCTTCCGTGGTTTGCCAAATACTGCAAAACAGGACAGGCAATCATCAGGACCATGCCTAATACTCCTGCTACCGTTGGATTAGCTGCAACTCCAATGATAGCTAACGAGTCTACTAGCCTGGAACAAAAAAAATGGGCAGAGCAATTATTCTCGAGCTTCGGCATTACTACCTGGGCTAAAAATGAAGACGATATGGACACTTTTACTGCCCTATCTGGTAGTGGTCCTGCCTATGTTTTTTTATTTTTAGAAGCCATGGTGGATGCGGCTGTTGAGTTGGGTCTGGAAGATCAAATAGCCAAAACTTTCGCCGTACAGACGTTTGCAGGATCACTTAATTTAGCACAACATAGTAAGTTAGATTTGACGGAATTGAGAAGAAAAGTTACCTCTCCAGGAGGGACAACTGCAGCTGCTCTACAAATCTTGCATAAAAAACTGAATGAACTTATTTTTTGTGCCATGAAAGCCGCAAAGGAAAAAGCTCATGAATTAGGAAAAATGAATTAACCTTTTTTGTACTGGGATAATGCCTTTTTGAAATCCTTCATTAGGTTCTATCAGTTTAACTCCTGATGAAGATTTTTTCTGTGGCTGCTTTAGTATTAACTTTTACTTTTTGATGTGGGTATATTCAATGAGTCATGAATAATGCCCAGCATCTTTTGCGTACTGGATTTTTATTTCATCGAATTCAAAATGTCTTGTAATATTATTACCAATATATTAGACCTGTTGCATAACATGAATATTTTGCTTTAGTGCAAGGCGTAAAGGTTTCGAGGAGCGGAGTTTACATAGAGTAAATGAGCACTGCAGAAACCTTTACAACACAGCAATAAAATAAAAGAGGCAGGTTATGCAAGAGGTCTATTGAACCATCCAATCAGACAATGATTGTAGAACATACTGCGCTCGCGCTATGATAGAGCATTAATAAACTGTTTAAACAATTCATTTTTAAGCCATTTGAATCATTCTCATGGTTTTATAGGTGAATTAAATCTATTGAGGTGAAATAATGGCTGGTTTAACTGCTGTTGGATATTTCTTATTATCCTTATTATTTACAATCATTATTTTCAGTTTATGGCTTAGAATTGCCATACGCTTTTTCCGAATCAGTTCTCTTAACCCATTCAGCCAATTAATTTTTACCATTAGTGATCCATTGGTAAAACCCATCAATTTCATAATAAAAAGGCCAATTCAACAGGGACAAAAATACGATTGGATAGCATTCGTTGCTTTAATCATTGTGGAATTATTTAAAATTATTTGTTTAAGTCTTCTGATTTATCATGCCATCATCCCGTTTCTTTTTATTCCCCTGTATGTTCTGGTAGATTTGATAATTCAACCTTGTGAATTATTATTCTTTGCCATTCTGATTAGAGTGATAATGAGCTACATCAATCCCAAATGGGAACATCCCCTGGCCGATTTTTTACGCATAATAACAACCCCTCTTTTACGACTAGGTAGAATGATAGTCCCTGATATTTCAGGTTTTGATTTCTCTCCGTTTATTATTATGGTGATATTAAAAATCATTACTTTATTCTTAAGCGCCTCCTTGCCCTGGAGATTGCTATAAAAGCAAAAATAAACAAATAGAACTATACTATTACTTGATACGGATTGATGGAAAAAAGCTATGAGATCGACACTGTTTATGAGTTTAGTATTGCTGCTTATACCGTTTCGTTTAATGGGTGATCAATCCCTCTACTGCCCACAGAATCATGCTTATATTAATATTGGCATGTCCATGGATCAAGTGATTGCAGCTTGTGGGCAACCATTGAGTAAACAAGATTCCAATCAGCCTATTTTGCAAAAAATACCTGTTCAGCAACTGATTTATAATAATTTAGGTAGTACCGATGGTTTGTATTCAGGCTCATTAAATGTACCAACAGGCACAGCGTTTTATGGTGTATGGAATGTTCCAACAGGAAGTAGTGGGCTTCAATTGGAAGTGGATATTCTTAATAATAAGGTACAAGAAATCAAAGTAAACGGCGGCGATACCAATGCGTTTTCTCTATGCGGTGATACAAGTATCCAAGTCGGTGATCCAGCGAGTAAAGTCTATGGCGCTTGTGGTAGCCCAAACCTGGTAAATAATACTTACATTAATCAAGTTGTTCCTACAGCTACCAAACCACAAATCTGGATTTATAAACCAGGCCAATACCAACCATCCTTTTCCTTGACTTTTGTCGATGGCAAATTACAATCCATCGGAAATAATTGAGGAAGTATACCAAATGGCTGAAACCATAGATGATTTAACAATTGCTTTTCAAGAAAATGGGGTGGAAACAACCAAGGAACTCGATAAACAAATATTATCAAAAGGAGCCTGGACCACCATTATGTTCAAGTATCAAGATTGGGATAACACCAAAAATGAGTATGGTCCCGTAAAATACTCTATAAGACGTTATCAAAAACGTAACAATCAATATTGGCAAAAATCCAAATTTAACATTTCAAGTGATGAGCAAGCTAAAAAAATTGTTGAAATTTTAAACAACTGGCTTGGGTAAATCTATTGATGTCATTCATAAGGCTGCAATAAGGGCCGCCGGGTTAAGTATAAGCTCCGTAGGTGCAATCTTCGAAGTCGTTCTCGACCATGTTAAATATAGTGTTTTTTAATGTTAGTCTTAACTGAGTTATTCGGTTAATTATGCCATATGAGATACTTACTGTTCAGGGTTATTATACATCCGCTCCCTTATGGTCGCGGCCTGATGAATCCCCACGAATTTGTACAATTTTAAATGACTCTGTCATCCCTGCGAAGGCAGGGATCCATCCATCAAAATAGTTCGTAACTCAAATTAATCCACTGAGGATTGTTTGACTCAATTAAGTTAATTTTCCATTGTCGTTTCCATCTTTTTATTTGTTTTTCTCTAGTAATTGCTTCATAAATATTAGAGTGAACTTCAAAATAAACCAGTTCATGTACATGATATTTTTTAGTAAATCCATCGACTAAATTTTCCCTATGCTCATAGATACGTTGAGTCAAATTGCTGGTAAAGCCAACATATAAAGTTCCATATTTTTTGCTGGCAAGAATATAAACATAATATTGTTTTTCCATATGATGTAGAGTTTTTTGCGAAGTTGGCAGGATAGAATACCCTAATGAAACTTAGGATGTACATTGCAAAATGGATCCCTGCCTTCGCAGGGATGACAGAATCTAAGGGATAACAGAGGCATTACTAAAATTGTACAAATTCGTGGGGATTCATCAGGTCGCGGCTCGGATTATAATGGTGCAAAGCCGAGCAGCGACCATAAGGAAGCGGGTATAGTTGATACGTAAATAGCCAGTTATGCTGCACGTATATGAGCTCTATTTTTAAACACGGCCAGTAAACGATTACCATACCTTAAAATATAGAAAGCAAACCAAAAAATACTTCACTACGTTATTTGCTATTATTACAAATAACAGCCTACCCCATCATAACCTACTACATGACATTCCTTATAAGCTGATTGATCTAATTGATAGCTCACAGAACCATAGTAAGCATATATCTTTCCATCCTTTCCTTGCTCGATCTGTGGACTCTGATAATTTACCTCTGTTTCACAACTTGCTTTACTTTGAATCCAGGTAGCTGCACCGTCATTAATCATATTTTTACCCGGCATTAATCTATTCTTACCACATTCATGAGTAGCCAAGTCACTAATTTTAGGGGCTGTAAATAGCACATCATAACCATTTAATGCGACTTGGACAGCGTTATCTGCATCTAATATTCCGTGTCCACAAGGTTTTTTTCCAACGCAAGACTTATTCGCATCATTGCTTTGCCCAAACTCATGCGTAGTAACATATAGAATTTGCTCTACCTGTTCAGGTTTTAGTGCTCTATCACTGATAGCAAAAATCAACCCGGCTACACCAGCCACGTGGGGTGAGGCCATACTTGTTCCTTGGTAGAAATCAAAACCAGAAGAACCATACCCTCCACCAGGATTCACTGTGGATAAAATACCACCTGAGGATCCATAACGTTTATCACCACCGGGTGCGGCAAGAGTAATACTGGGACCATAATTTGAAAAATAAGAGCGAAACCCTTCAGGTCCTGTAGAGGCAACTTTTACCGTACCATTGCACACTGCAGGAGCATTATAATGTTCCCAAACGTTATCATTTCCTGCGGCAACAGCGACCACAGCACCTTTTTTACGAGCAAAAAACAGTGCTTCTTGTAACGCTTCGTCACAATAATCTATTTCCCTGGTAGGATCTAAATCCACGCCAAAACTCATATTTAACACCTTAGCTGGATGTATATTTTTAGGCACCCCTGGGACGTCTCCCCCAACAGCCCAGTAAATACCATTCACAACAGCACTTTCATAAAACATGCCATTCTCAGCAGGAATTTTAACAGTCAGAATTTTTAAATCTTCACCAACCCCAATCATGACATCGCCATAACCTGCAATGGTACCTGAAACATGTGTTCCATGATAAGATTTGGTTTCATCAGACAAATCATTATTATTGCCTGCAAAATTCCACCCGAACACATTCCCTTCATCATCTTTTACGAGGTTATTCACCAAACTGTCATTAAGTGCAACCCCTGTGTCCAAAACAGCAACAACGATGGGCTTTTTGGATCTTCCTGTAGTATAAGCCCAAGCTCCATCTCTTAAACCGGGTTTAGATTCCAGGCGAATTCCTGCTGGTCTTTCAAACTCATCCCATTGGCTCTCATGTGATAGTAATTGACTTAATTCCTGGCTTACTTTTGGATCAGGGATAGGTTTAAAATGACCTACTCTGTCCTTGACTGCATATAGTACATTTGGGTTTTTACGAAGACGCTCCAGAACCTTGTCCGTGGTATCTTCCCCTTTAGCCTTAATAGTTGGATAACTTGATACATCAAAAATAAGTGAATAGGCACCATTTGCCATTGGCTTCATTTCTTTAATGGGTATTTGTATAGACTTAAGTACTTGCGACTTTAGTGAAGAAATAGCCATAGGTTGCTGTTTATATTTAATTATAACTCTAATTGTTTCGCTCTCGGTTGTTGCAAAACTGCTACAAGCAACTGATAAAAGACTCAATCCCAAAATGCCTGATTTAAAACGCATACTTAAATCTCCTTTTTAAAGTCAATTGTTAGCCTGGCCGAATTTTAAAATGAAAATAACTTCCTCAGTATGCAGCAGAATAAATATCAACTCAAGAATCAACAGCCATGACGTTAAATTAAGACATTGGAATTAGCGGATTCCATATTTTTCCCTATATTCAGTGGGGGTAATGCCTGTCCATCGTTTGAATGCTTTTGAAAAATTTGATGTGTCTTGAAATCCTAATAAAAAACTGATTTCTGTCATCGAAATATTATTATTGAGCAAAAATGTCTTTGCTTTTTGCTCTCTGACTTCATCGAACAACTCTTGGTAAGTCACATCCAGTCTCTGTAAATGACGTCTTAATGTACGAGAAGTCATACATAATTCACTAGCTATTTCTTCCATACCTACATGATTCAAATTCTTATTTATTAAAATGGATTTAATCTTGCTCCCCAGATCCTCTTTTAATGACATGTTTTTTTCAATTTCTTGCAATTGAGTTTTTGCTAACTGGTAACTGACGTCATCAGCAAAATTAATGGGGTAATCCAGTTCTTCGGCTTTAAACCAAATGCGAGTACTCTCTGTATTAAAGACAACTTCGGATTGAAATATTGTTTGGTAATATTTAGCATAAGGAGGCTTATCATAATTCAATTCTATTTTGAGTGGTGGGCTAACGCAATTAATCAAAAAATTTCTCATTTTAACAAGATGAGTAAGAGCTACTTCGGTCATAAAGCGTGATATAACAATTTCCTTTGTATGAAGTAATAATTTAACAGAGATGCTCTCTTCATTATCAAGCTGAAGTTCCAGGGACAACAGACTAGTTCGTGTATTAAGATAATGGAGTACAGTCTGGATAGCAGCACCAAAAGTTGGACTGCTCATCGCCGCATATCCAAGAAAGCCGTGGTTAACTATGGATAAATTTTGACCAAAAATCAAACCCAATTCTGGGCATTGACTTAGTTTATAAGCCTCTATAACAACTCTACTAAACTCACCCTCAGTTAAATAAGCATTTGGATCATGTACTCTTATAAGATCAAATCCAATTTTTTCTAAAAAATGACTGACACCGAATTGTTCAAGACATTTTTCCAGAGTAGAGAGATAATTTGCTGCTATAACCTGATCCATCATTAGGCTTTTCTTTATACTAAGAAGTAAAGAAGTCTATTTTAATCCACATTATCAGTAAAGATCCAACTATGTGAAGCAAAACTTGAGCCTTAGCTATTAGCTAAGGCCAGAGTTTAAATATTTTAATAACGATAATGATCTGGCTTATAGGGCCCGTTTTTATTCACCCCTATGTAATCAGCCTGTACATCATTTAATTTAGTTAATTTTGCACCAATCCTGCCCAAATGCAAACGCGCCACTTTTTCATCCAATACTTTTGGAAGCACATATACTGTATTATCGTATTGATTAGAATGTTGAAATAATTCCATCTGTGCCAGAACCTGATTAGTGAAAGAAGCGGACATGACAAAACTAGGGTGGCCGGTAGCACAACCCAAATTCACTAAACGCCCTTCGGCCAAAATAATAATACGTTTCCCATCTGGAAAAATAACATGGTCAACCTGCGGTTTGATATTTTCCCATTGATATTGTCTTAAGCTTTGAATATCAATTTCTGAATCAAAATGTCCTATATTACACAATATGGCCTGATTACGCATACGTTTCATATGATCATGAGTAACCACATGAAAATTACCAGTTGCGGTGACTACGATGTCCACTTGTTCAGCTACGTCATCCAGAGTAACTACTCTGTAACCCTCCATAGCAGCCTGAAGTGCACAAATTGGATCAATTTCAGCAACTAATACTGTTGCTCCCTGTCCACGAAGCGCCTGAGCACAGCCTTTACCCACATCACCATAACCTAAAATCAAGGCGACCTTACCCGCTATCATCACATCCGTTGCACGCTTCAAACCATCGAGTAGAGATTCTCGGCATCCGTACAGGTTATCAAATTTGGATTTGGTTACAGCATTATTGACATTAATGGCAGGAATTTTTAAGTGACCCTGTTTGGCCATTTCATATAACCTGGCTACCCCGGTTGTTGTTTCCTCAGATACACCCTTGATAGCTGATAATAGTTCAGGATGTTTTTGGTGAATAACTTGTGTTAGATCCCCTCCATCATCCAATAATAAATTAGGTGTCCAGCCATTTGGACCACTTAAGGTTTGCTCTACACACCACCAATATTCTTCTTCTGTCTCACCTTTCCATGCAAATACAGGAATACCTTCTGCGGCAATAGCAGAAGCGGCATGATCCTGGGTGGAAAAGATATTGCAGGAAGACCAACGAACTTCGGCCCCTAATGCAACCAGAGTCTCAATCAATACCGCTGTTTGAATTGTCATATGTAGACAGCCAGCAATACGAGCGCCTTTGAGTGGTTTTTTTGCAGAAAACTCCTCACGCAAAGCCATTAAACCTGGCATTTCGGTTTCAGCTATTGCTATCTCTTTGCGTCCCCAATCAGCCAACGAGATATCAGCTACTTTATAATCTTGTAATGTATTGATTTTTTGTACTCCTTCTTTTACCAGTTCCATTAGAGTATCCTTAAAAATTATAATGCCTTGCTTAACTCAGCCACTTTGTTTAACCGTTCCCATGGGAAGTTTTCCCGACCATAGTGCCCATAAGTTGCTGTTTGTCTATAAATAGGACGAAGTAAATCGTGTTGATCAATGATTCCTTGAGGCGTTAAATCAAAATGGGTATGAATTAAATCAATTATTTCACTATTTTTTAAACGTCCAGTACCAAACGTTTCAACGAAAATTGAAGTAGGTTCAGCAACACCAATAGCATAAGAAATCTGTAATTCACATTTATCTGCTAAACCCGCAGCGACAATGTTCTTGGCAACGTGCCTTGCCGCGTAAGCCGCCGATCTATCCACTTTAGAAGGATCTTTACCAGAAAAACATCCTCCCCCATGTCTAGCCATACCTCCATATGTATCAACGATAATCTTGCGCCCTGTTAAACCACAGTCACCCAAAGGACCTCCGATTACAAAACGTCCTGTTGGATTAATAAAGTAACGAGTTTTTTCATTCAACCATTCCGCTGGAAGAACTGATTTAATTATCTCTTCACGTATTGCTTCAACCAAATCCTTATGTTCAATGTCAGGAGAATGTTGTGTAGAAAAGACCACCGTATCCACCTCAACAGGCATTCCCTGATCATATTTCAATGTTAATTGGCATTTTGCGTCCGGCCTTAACCAGGGCAACTTGCCAGATTTACGCATAATGGTTAACTTTTCCATCAAACGGTGAGCGTATGCTATTGGAGCTGGCATCAACACATCCGTTTCCCGACTGGCATAGCCAAACATTAATCCCTGATCACCTGCTCCCAAAATTTTGGTTTTCTGATTATCAACACCTTGTGCAATATCAGGTGATTGTTTGCCAATAGCTGAAAGCACTGCGCATGATTCCCAATCAAAACCCATTTGAGAACTATTGTATCCTATATCCTTGATAACCTGGCGGGTGATCTCTTCAACATCAACCCAAGCCCTTGTCGTAATTTCACCACCAACCAATACCATACCTGTTTTAACAAATACTTCACATGCTACTCGTGCTTTTGGATCTTGGGTTAGGATAGCATCTAAAATGGCATCTGAAATTTGATCAGCTATCTTATCAGGATGGCCCTCAGAAACTGATTCTGAAGTAAAAACATGAAACTCATTCATTACATACCCTCTGCGTTTTACTATTTATATATCCCTAATCTTTCCTATTTAAAGCTAATCAGGTTTTAATCATCATGTAGCAAATCGATGAATTTTACAAACTTTCAAAGTCATGAATGGCTTTTAGGGGCACTGGTCTGATTTCGTGCCTGTTTGCAAAAGGCCTCGGCTTTGTAATTATGAACGTTACTTCATTAGCTTTATAAATTCATTAAATAAAATGTCTATATCGTGCGGCCCAGGGCTTGCTTCTGGATGGCCTTGAAAACCAAATGCCGGTTTTGTTTTGTGTTTTATTCCCTGCAAACTGTTATCAAATAATGAACGATGCGTTACTGCCAAACAATCAGGCAAGGAGTCCTCATCTACTGCAAACCCATGATTTTGACTTGTAATAAAAACTCGCTTTTTACCCGTTGTTTCAACCACAGGGTGATTGGACCCATGATGACCAAATTTCATTTTTTTAGTTATACCACCACAAGCCAAAGCCAGAATCTGAAATCCAAGGCATATGCCAAATAGTGGAATATTATTGTCTAAAAATGCCTGAGTTGCTTGAATGGCATAGTCACAGGCCTGAGGATCTCCAGGGCCATTGGATAAAAACACGCCATTAGGGTTCATAGCTAATACTTCATCAGCAGAAGTCCTTGCCGGGACTATAGTAATATGGCAACCCTTATCATGTAAAATACGTAAAATATTATGCTTCACACCAAAATCATAAGCGACTACATGAAATTGGGGAGGTTGGGTATTTGAACCCCACTTGCCTTGACCTTCGTGCCAACGCTCAGTTGTTTGTCTTGTAACTTCCAAGGCCAAATCCACGCCATTAAGCCCTGGAAATGATTTTGCCTTTTTGAGAGCTGTTTCTGGTTGATCTATATTCGTACTAATACATGCGCCAATAGCACCCTGCTCTCGCAATTTCAAAGTAAGCTCGCGAGTATCGATACCGGAAATAGCAACCACCCCATTTTTGCTTAACCAATCAGGAAAAGACTGTTCCGCTCGATAATTACTGGGTATAGCAGTGCAGTTTCTCATAATTAAACCGGCTGCCCAAACCTTCGTAGACTCCATATCTTCTTTAGTACAACCTGTGTTTCCAACATGAGCAGTAGTTAATGTAATTATTTGTCTGGCGTACGAAGGGTCAGTAAGCATTTCCTGATATCCAGTCATAGATGTGTTAAAAACTAACTCACCAACACAATCCCCAGGAGCTCCTACTGATATACCCTCGTAAACAGTACCATCAGCTAAAACTAAAATGGCTGATTTATTAATCATGAATATACTCAATTATGTTCAATGTATGCTTATCCAGCGTAAAACAAGCAATCCATGCTTAAAATAATAAATTAATTAATTGTATCTTAATTAAGTCAAAATTTCATGTCTTCGAAAAATTTTTTCACTCCAGCAAACCAGGAACTGGTCTTGGGCGAATGATTTCCCTTGGCATCTTCTAAAGAATCTTGTAATTTGTTTAACAGCTCTTTTTGTTCTCGAGATAAGTTAACTGGAGTTTCCACAACTACTTTACATAATAGATCACCTTGGCCATAACCCCTGACAGATTTCATCCCTTTGCTTTTTAAGCGGAATACTTTACCTGTTTGAGTTTCTGCTGGAATCTTTAAAGTAACCCTGCCTTCCAGAGTGGGAACTTCTATTGCCCCCCCTAATGCGGCCGTGGCAAAACTAATGGGTACTTCGCAATGTAAATCATTTTCGTGCCGTTCAAAGATGGCATGCTTTTTTAAACTAATCTGAACATACAAGTCACCAGAGCCTCCACCATGCACTCCAGCTTCTCCTTCCCCACTTAATCGGACTCGGTCGCCATTATCAACACCCGCTGGAATTTTAACACTGATTTTTTTACTTTCTCGAACTCTTCCCTGACCATGGCAACTTTGACAAGGATCAGAAATTATTTTTCCTTCGCCATGACAACTGGGACAAGTTTGTTGTATGGAAAAAAAACCTTGTTGAATTCTGACTTGTCCCATACCTTGGCAAGTCTCACAAGTTTTAGGGCTAGTTCCCTTTTTAGCACCCGATCCATCGCAAGTAATACAGGTACCATGCCTAGGAACAGTAATTTCAACTTCTTTACCAGTAGCAGCTTCTTCTAATGTTAATTGCACATTAAATTGTAAGTCAGCACCTCTTTGTCCACGTGATTGACGCCCGTGACCACGTCCTCCCGAAAAAATATTCTCAAAGATATCTTCAAAAACGTCACCAAAACCTCCAAATCCTCCAAAACCACCCGGGCCTCCACCCATGGATGGATCAACTCCCGCATGACCAAATTGATCATAGGCGGCACGTTTTTGTTTATCGGATAAGATATTATAGGCCTTTTGTATTTCTTTGAATTTTTCTTCAGCCGAGGCATCATCAGGATTACGATCGGGATGATATTTCATTGCCAGCCTGCGGTATGCTTTTTTAATCTCAGCATCGCTCGCATTGCGACTTACTTCTAAAAGTTCATAATAATCCCGCTGTTCCATAACTGCTCACAATTTATAACAATCACTTAATTATAAAATAATGTAACCATTCAACACAATTTGAAAATCTTCGTGAAAAGTTACAAAATAATTTAAGTGCTATTCAATAAACAAACGGGACAATAAAATCGCCCCGACCAAAATTTATTAGTACGATGACACCTAATTTTGTCGCATTAAATTATCCGCTTGCTAACGCGCGCGGCTCGGATTTTTTCTATCAGAGCCGCGACTGTCAAGGAGCGGATAGGACAAATCAATAAATTCAATTATTTCTTATCTTCTTCTTTAACTTCTTCAAACTCAGCATCAACAACCCCTTCCTCAGCAGGTTTTTCAGTTTCATGAGCTTGAGATTGGCCTTGATCTGCCTGGCCTTCAGATGATTTCTTAGCATAAATACGCTCAGCCATTTTTGCAGAGGCATCCGTTAATACTTTCAGCTTGTCTTCAATGCGAGCCTTGTCAGTTCCTTGCACTGCTTCTTTAAGTTCAGAAATCGCTGTTTCAATACCTTTTTTCTCATCTTCAGACAAATCATTAGCCAAATCTTTCATGGATTTTTCACAGCTGTGAATCAAACTATCCGCTTGATTGCGAAGTTCTGCCATTTCCTTAAATTTCTTATCTTCTTCTGCATGGGATTGTGCGTCTTTCACCATAGCAGAAACTTCTTCTTCACTTAAACCGCTGGAAGCCTTAATCACAATGGATTGAGCCTTACCAGTTGCCTTATCTTTAGCAGAAACATTTAAAATACCATTGGCATCGATATCAAAAGTCACTTCAATTTGAGGTACGCCACGAGGAGCGGGAGGAATATCACGCAAATCGAATCGTCCTAATGATTTGTTTGCTGAAGCCTGCTCTCTTTCACCTTGCAATACATGGACAGTAACTGCAGTCTGATTATCATCGGCTGTTGAAAATACCTGATTTGCCTTGGTAGGAATAGTCGTATTTTTTTCAATAAGCTTTGTCATTACTCCACCCATTGTTTCTATACCCAGAGACAAAGGAGTAACATCCAGTAAAAGAATGTCTTTGACTTCCCCGGACAAAACCGCAGCCTGGATTGCAGCTCCGACAGCCACTGCTTCATCAGGGTTGACATCCTTGCGAGGTTCTTTACCAAAAAATTCCTCCACGGTCTTTTGTACTAGTGGCATACGAGTTTGTCCACCAACCAAAATCACTTCGTTGATTTGTGATACAGTAAGTCCTGCATCTTTTAAAGCTATTTTGCATGGCTCAACAGTTCTCTCAACCAATTTTTCAACCAAGGATTCCAGTTTTGCACGAGTCAGCTTGATGTTTAAATGCTTTGGTCCAGAAGCATCTGCTGTAATATAAGGAAGATTAACATCCGTTTGTTGCGCAGATGACAATTCAATTTTTGCTTTCTCAGCAGCCTCTTTCAAGCGTTGTAAAGCCAGGGGATCATTATGTAAATCAATACCTGTATCTTTTTTGAACTCAGAAGCCAAATACTCAATCAAGGCCAAATCGAAATCTTCACCACCTAAGAAAGTATCGCCATTAGTTGCCAATACTTCGAATTGGTGCTCCCCATCCACTTCAGCAATTTCAATAATTGAAATATCAAAAGTACCACCACCCAAATCGTATACTGCAATAACAGAATCGCCACGTTTTTTATCCATTCCATATGCAAGCGCAGCAGCGGTAGGTTCATTAATAATTCGTTTTACTTCGAGGCCAGCAATACGCCCGGCATCTTTAGTTGCTTGACGTTGTGAGTCATTGAAATAAGCAGGTACAGTAATAACGGCTTCTTTTACTTCTTCGCCCAAATAATCTTCTGCTGTTTTTTTCATTTTTCGTAATACTTCAGCAGAAATCTGTGGCGGGGCTTTATCCTGATCTTTTACTCTTACCCAAGCATCTCCGTTGTCTGCTTTGATAATTTTGTAAGGCACCATCTTAATATCTTTTTGCACAATCTGATCATCAAATCGACGACCTATTAATCGTTTAATCGCAAATAATGTTTTTTCTGGATTAGTCACTGATTGACGCTTAGCCGCTTGGCCTACCAATATTTCATTATCATCAGTAAATGCTACGATGGAAGGCGTCGTTCTGTGGCCTTCACTGTTTTCAATTACTTTAGGCTTGTCACCTTCCATGACAGCGACGCAAGAGTTCGTAGTACCCAAGTCTATACCTATAATTTTAGCCATTCTATTTTGCTCCAAATTAATATTTTTCTAATGCAATAGTTCACATATGGGGTGTCTCATGACAATTTCAAGCCACCTCCCTAAAAAAAGCAGATCACATTGCAACAAAACGATTTGTTTAAAAAATAACTCAACTCAACACCAAATTATTTGGTGGATACAATAACCCGGGCAGGACGAATCACACGATCACTTAATTTATACCCTTTCTGGAATACCATAATTACAGAATTAGGGGGTGTTCCTGGTGCAGGTTGCATCGACATTGCTTCATGTTGCTGAGGATCAAATACCTCTCCCAGAGGATCAATCTGTTCCACATCAAATTTTTGTAATACATCAAGAAAGAGTTTCATAGTTAACTCAAGCCCTTCATGCATTGCAGGATCACTATTCTTGTCTGCCAATTGTAATGCCTGTTCAAGGCTGTCAACTACTGGTAATAAAGCTGAAATCAGTTTTTCCACACCATATTTATGAGCATTGGCAACTTCTCGTTCCATACGACGACGAACATTGTCCAATTCAGCAAGAGCGCGTACTGATTTTTCCCAATTTTCATGTGCTTTTTGCTCAGCGAGAGTCAATTGCTCTTCCAAAGCCGTATAGCTGGGATGACCTAAAGCAGGCTCTTGATTCGGTAACTCTTCGCTGGTTTCTTCTTCCAATACCTCATTTTCTTCTTTTTGGTCCTCTTTAAATTTTTTCCAATCTTTTTTATTTTGTTTACTCATCAAATCGCTCCTGACTAGGTTGAACAACGTAAATGGGGACAGTTTTCAAGATTTTCAAGCCCTAAACCAATAATTTACACCCTGATTTAAAATCAATTACAAATTGAACTTAAATGACATTTCTAGCGTAAGTTAGCCCTGGATAAAAACCAACACTTACAATGAAACTTTTCAAATCATGGCTTGCAGTAATTGCTCATTTATTCCATACTTAGGTAATAAAAAAATCGGTCTTATTCATCTAGCATAGGCTATCAGGATGTCTTTAAAATATCGTGATAGGATATGTCTAACTGGCAACTAAAACAAAAAATTATTTGGATAGATTATGCAAGAATGGTCGCCAACCACATGGCAGCAATATTCGTATTTGCAAGCAGCTACATACGCTGATCAAGAGCAATTAAGTAAGGTAGTAGAACAATTAAGTCTTTTACCTCCCTTGGTTACCAGTGGTGAAATCAAACATTTAAAAAATGAAATCGCCCATGCAGGACGTGGAGATGCGTTTATCTTGCAAGGAGGAGATTGTGCAGAATCTTTCAATGATTGTCGCTCAGAGATTATAAGTAATAAATTAAAAATTATTTTACAAATGAGCTTAATTTTATTGTATGGATTACGTAAACCGATAATTCGTATCGGACGGATTGCTGGACAATATGCCAAACCACGCTCTTCAGATTATGAAACTCTTAATGGAATTACTTTACCCAGTTATCGTGGAGACATAGTTAATTCCCCTGAATTTACAAAAACAGCGAGAGAACCGAACCCTAAATTATTACTTCAAGCCTACAGTTGTTCAGCAATGACGCTGAACTTTATTCGTGCATTGTTGGATGGAGGATTTGCCGATTTGCACAATCCACAACGCTGGGATTTAGGTTTTGTTGAACACTCCACTCAGAAGAATGAATACCAGCATATAGTAGACTCTATTGAAGACGCATTGGATTTTTTGAACGCCATTGATGGAATACGTTCGAGCAGTTTGAGTAAAGTTGATTTTTATACCTCCCATGAAGCGTTACACTTACATTATGAGCAAGCCTTAACAAGAAAATTAAAAGATGGGAAATGGTACAATCTTTCAACTCATTTGCCCTGGATTGGAATGCGTACTGCCCAAATTGATAGTGCTCACCTGGAATTCTTAAGAGGGGTGGAAAATCCAATAGGAATTAAGATTGGCCCAGGTGCCACTCCTGAATGGTTGGCTGAAGTATTAGCTATTGCTAATCCACATAAGGAAGAAGGCCGGGTTTTGCTATATACTCGTTTAGGCGCCAAGCTTATAGACCGATTGTTACCACCTCTTATTGAAGCAGTAAAGAAAACAAAAATTCCAGTTACATGGTCTTGTGATCCCATGCATGGTAATACCGAAACAACGGCTGATGGCACTAAAACTCGTCACTTTGATAATATCCTGTTGGAATTAAAGCAAGCTTTGGAAATTCATCGCAACATGGGCAGTTATCTTGGTGGAGTACATTTTGAACTAACCGGTGATAATGTAACGGAATGCATTGGTGGAGCTCGTGGTTTAGCGCCTGACGATCTTAAAACTGCTTATCATAGTTTGGTAGACCCAAGGCTAAACTATGAGCAATCACTGGAGATGGCCATTCAATTAAGCCATCAATTCAGAAGTGATTCTTAACCCTGACATTATTACCTTAATTTAGACCTGGTTGTAATCGTTCAGAGTATATATCTTGATATCCTGGTGGAATGACAGAGTTGCGTCCAGTTTTTTGTTAAAGACGGACCAAATATGTTATTCCAGTGATACAGCGAGAACAGTTACGGCTTATTGTACTACAGATGATACTGAGGACTAAGCTCATGTACAGCGTCCACCATTGCGGCGACATTCTCTGGAGGCACATCTGGAGTAATACCATGCCCCAAATTAAATACATGCCCTGCTCCATGACCGTATGAAGCTAATACAGCCTCTACCTCCTTCCGTATACAATCTTTCGTAGTCAGTAGCACCGTGGGATCCAGGTTTCCCTGCAAAGCCACTTTATTTCCCACTCGTTGGCGTGCAGAAGCCAATTCACAAGTCCAATCGATACCTACAGCATCACAACCAGTATCTGCTATTAACTCCAGCCATTGTCCTCCATTTTTCGTAAATAAGATAACTGGAATATTAGAATGTTCCAATTTTAATTGTTGGACAATTTGATGCATGTAACGTAAAGAGAAATCCTTATAATTTTTCGGTGTTAAAATACCGCCCCAAGTATCAAAAATCATTACGGCATTAACGCCTGCCCTGATTTGTTCAATTAAATAGAGAGTAACTGAGGTGGCCAATTTCTCCAATAACACCTGTGCGGCCTCCTTTTCGGTATATATCAACTTTAAAATCCGTTTAAAATCTTTACTGCTTCCTCCTTCCACCATATAACAAGCCAAAGTCCATGGACTACCTGCAAAACCTATTAAAGGTAACTCTTTAGGCATTTCTTGACGAATTATTCTCACAGCATCCATGACATAGGATAAAGACTCAGTGATAGAAGGAACCTTCAAGTCGCGTATTATTTTTACATCATGAACAGGATTTGCGAAACAAGGACCTTCTCCTTCAGCAAAATAAAGCCCCAACCCCATAGCATCAGGTATTGTTAAAATATCCGAAAATAAAATGGCGGCATCCAAAGCATATCGTCGCAACGGTTGCAAAGTAACCTCACAAGCGAGTTCAGGATTCTTACAAAGATTTAGAAAGTCGCCTGCGCGTTCTCTTACCTTTCTATATTCAGGCAAATAACGCCCAGCCTGGCGCATAATCCAGATGGGAGTTCTCTCCACAGGTTGTCGTCTTAACGCTCGAAGAAAAAGGGATTGGTTCAAATCAAACATCATTTAATCACTATGACAATAAAAAATGTTTATAGTACCATGTTAAGGTAATCAATACAGTGGTATAAATTGCCTTAACGATCATAAGATAAATTATTATTGATGGATATGATATGGATACTTTAAATATAACAGCTCTCAGTATCGAAACTAAAATTGGAGTTTATGGGTGGGAGCAAAGAATTAATCAAAGATTATTAATTGATATCTCTATTCCCTATAATTTTCAAGATTGCAAGGATAATTTATCAAACACACTTGATTATGATGATCTCTGCCAAACAGTGACCCAATTCGTAGAGTCTACTTCCTTTCAATTGATTGAAACAGTAGCTGAACAAATTGCTCAATTAATCAAGCAAAGATATCTCGTCAATAAAGTTTCTGTAGCCGTATCCAAACCGCATGCTGTAAAGAACGCGGGGGGAATTCAAGTCGTAGTCAACCGATAATCTGGAATAAGGCAAAATCATACTTTGACTATATATTGGAATATTAGTGTCATTCACGCGCATGCGGAATGACACTAATATGATCAAATTAGTACAATATAACGGAGATAAACGAACGTCACCTCATAAAATGCATTCAATTCATACACATTGAGTTATTTATTAATAATAATGTATGATCGCTTTTTTATTATTCTAACTGGGACTCAAAATGTCTTTTCTCAATATCGATGCCATTAAAAAATTATTAGAAGAAAAGAGACAATTAGTACACACTCAGTCTTCGGAACCCCATGATTATGCCAGTGTCAAGCAACGTGTGCTGCAATTGGAGTTAGAGAACGAGATAGCTTATTTGTCCGAGCTTCTCAAAATCCCTGAGACATTCGAAGAAGCATTTCAAAAGAGATGTGCTCAAAGAGCACATGACACAGCCAATGGCATTGGTTTTGACCAAATACCGTCTACTGCAACCAATCAACTGTATTGGGAAATGGCAGAGCTTGTTTTTAAACCCCAAAGCATGTCCGACATGCTGGCTATCATAGCGCCGCATGTAAAAAAACAACTTCAAGTGACGCTTTCACAAGACATTTCGGTCCCATTAAAAAAAGCGAAACTGGAAGGCATAGAGCCGGTTTTGGATTCAAGGGAAAGCACATCGAAATTAAAAAAAGAGCCACTTCTTTCTGATTTGTATAATTATGTGATAAGCGGGGAAACTATTTTTGATGTTCGGAATGTAGAAAATCTCCCGTTACGCAGTCACATCAAATTATATGAATACTTAAAGAAAGACTATCCCGAGCTTTGTGATGCCTTGTATGAACATAATCATGCGCTAAGAACCTTGAAAGACGATATCGCTCTTTTTAAGAATCAAGGGACAACCCCTAAGGAAGCCCTGGAACTGTTAATCAAAGAATTGACGCTGGGCGGGGAGAGGATGACAGGCAGTGCTTATGCGAGTGACACTGCTGAAGAAGCCATTAAAATGTTTTTTTCTTTTATGGAAAGCCTGCCTTCCGAGACACAAGACCATTTAAGAAAGGCTCAAGGCAGCCATGGCAGTTTAGGCAAAATCCTCGATAATGAACTAGAAAAAGGGACTTGTGTTGAGACAGCGGCCATGCATTTACGCTCTGTCGTAGAAGCCAATCAAAACACACCACTATTCAATCAACCCGCTCATATGACTAAAGAAAGCCTGAAGCAACTGGAAAAAAAATACAAACACGGGACTACTACCCTGCAAGACGATATAGGCTATCGTAAACTCCCTGAAGGACTCATTAAAAAAGCCATTCAAGGCATTGCACCCAAAAACTCCTTTGAATTCATCAGCCTCATTATGAATTTTCCACCCGCCTTATATGGGGAATTATTAAACAATATCAACCTCATCAAACCCGCTCGGTCCTTGGCCGATGTGACTGAGTTAATCAAACAAAAATGGCTGACAGCAGAGCAAATGAATGCACTGGCCACTGCGGTCATCAGTTACTACAAGAAACTCAACCCCAATGGTAATGTTCTGCATTGGACGGTTCTTACAAACAATGCCTTGTTTGTAACCAAAGCACTCGAATCTATACCTGAAAAACAGAGATTGGCAGCCCTTCAGGTTAAAGATAATAATGGTAATACGGTATTGCATAAATCAGCAGGCAACCCGGAATTACTTAAAACCATTCTTGGGATTATTCCTGAAAAAGAGCGATTGAATGCAGTTAAGATTCAAGATAAACATGGTAGTACGGTATTGTATAAAGCAGTTGGCAACCCGGAATCCATTAAAACCATTTTTGAACTTATTTCTGAACAAAATCTATTGAATGCAATTCGAGTTAAAAATTATTATAATGGTACTGTATTGCATAAAGCAGTAGGCAACCCACAATCTCTTAAAACCATTCTTGAGCTTATTTCGGCACAAGACAGATTGTATCACGTTATGGTTAAAAATGACTTTGGTAATACGGTGTTGCATAAAGCATTAGGCCACCCGGAATCCCTTAAAACCATTCTTGAACTTATTCCTGAACAACGTAGATTGGATGCGGTTAAGGTTAAAAGTACTTATGGTAATATGGTGTTGCATGATGCAGCAGACAAACCGGAATCCTTTAAAACCATTTTTGAACTTATTCCTGAACAGGATAGATTGGGTGCCGTTAAGGTTGAAAATGATGGCTATATGGTGTTGCATGCTGCAGCAGACAACCCTGAATCCCTGAAAACCATTCTTGGGCTCTACCCTGAACAAGACAGATTGAATGCAGTTAAGACTCAAAATAAAGATGGTTATACGGTGTTGCATTATGCAGCAAAAAACGTGGAATCCCTTAAAACCATTCTTGAGCTCTACCCCGAACAAGACAGATTGGATGCGGTTAAGGTGGAAAATAAACATGGTAATACGGTGTTACGTGATGCAGTAGACAAACCGGAATTCTTTAAAACCATTCTTGAACTTATTCCTGAACAAAATAGATTGGATGCCATTAAGGTTAAAGATCAGTGGGGTAATACAGTGTTGCATAATGCAATAGACAAACCGGAATCCCTTAAAGCCATTCTTGAGCTTATTCCTGAACAAGATAGATTGAATGTGGTTATGGTGAAAAATAATGGTGGTAATACGGTGTTGCATAATACAGCAAACCACCCTAAATCCCTTAAAGCCATTCTTGAACTTATTCCTGAACAAGATAAACTGGATGCCGTTAAGGTTAAAACGATATTGGAAAATACGGTACATAATGCAGCAAACCACCTAGAATCCCTTAAGACCATTCTTGAGCTTATTCCTGAACAAGTTAGATTGGCCGCTGTTAAGGTACAAACGATACTGGGCTATACGATGTTGCATAATACAGCAAACCACCCTAAATCCCTTAAAGCCATTCTTGAGCTTATTCCTGTACAAGATAGATTAGATGCCGTTAAGGTGCAAACGATACTGGGTTATACGGTGTTGCATAATGCAGCAGGTAACCCGGAATCTCTTAAGACCATTCTTGAGCTTATTCCCAAACAAGATAGATTGGATGCAGTCAAGGTTAAAACTATACTGGGTTATACGATGTTGGATTATGTGGCAAGCAACCAGGAATCCCTTAAAGCCATTCATGAGCTTGTTCCTGCATTAGGTAGCCTGAATGCCGTTAAAAATAAAAAGCCCTTATCTATTATTAATTACAGCTTTTTTGCCAACACAAATTTACAGGAACAGGTAGATAAAGAAGAGGAAGAATTTAAAAATAATTTCAATAACGATATCCTTTAAATGTATAAATAGTCATAATCAGGTATCCTGGAGCCCAAATAGATTTCTTTCCAAACTCTTCAGCAATAGTCGATACGGTGCTCAAATCACAAGAGGTCACGTGGGGATGATGAATCTTGGTCGAACGGGCAGGTTTGAGTTCAGGTTGAACGAAATATGGCCATTCCCTGATAGGGGCTGACTCCTAACCACTTATCCCCCAACACTCCGAACCATGCCATTCAGGCGTTCTGTTTTGGCAAGAGCCATTTGTGCTTTTTGAGCTAAAGCACGGTTTGGGTAGGGACCAACTACTACCCTGAACCAATTTCCCTGTGCTTGTGTGACAGGGACTACGCTGACATCAAACCCTTTAAGAATTAACATTCCTTTCATATGTTCTGCATCTTGTCGTGCTTTAAATGAAGCAACCTGAACTAAATACGCACCCTTATTAAGTGGTTGTTTAGTGAGTGTTTTTCCTTCTGTCACCTTCGCTACAATTTGTTGTGTCTGCTTGGCTGTTGTCGATTTCACTGAATTATTCGCGGCAACAGACAACTCATTCGCTGCGTTTTGGGTCGAATTGGATGATTTGTCCATTGAATGAGTGGCTGCAGTTTGCTGATTTACAGTAGTCGGTTGTGCAGCTCCCTTTTCATTGGCTAATAGAGTATAGAACTCAAATTTAGGTTTGGGAGGTACTTGTTTATGTTCTTGTACAGTTTTAGTCGGTACTTTTTCAACATCATGGTGAGCCAAAACCTGATTGTTCACCCATTGGCTTATAGTTTGAATATCCACAAAAGTAGCCGTCAAATACCCAAACAAAAAAGTCGCAATAATGACCAAAAATTGATGTGGCCCTTTGCCAGGACGTGAAGTACGTCTATTTCCATAATCTTTTGCCATCACATACTCTCAGGAGCTGAGACACCTAATATATCCAACCCATTATTTAAAACTTGTCGAACAGCTTCCAGCAAACACAACCGAGCACAGCGCAACTGCTCTTGCTCACACAATAATTGGATTGCATTATAATAACTGTGCAGTCCATTGGCTAGCTCTCTTAAATAGTAAGCGAGTTGGTGCGGCTCACAAGAAGAGGCTGCGGATTGGATAATTTCACGATACCTGCCAATAAGAGAAATTAATGCGGCTTCATGCGGCTGTTCTAATAAATTAAGGTTTTTAAGTCCTATATCCTTATCCCACATCAGCCCTCTTTCTTTTAATTGCCTTAATACACTGCAAATGCGGGCATGGGCATATTGAATATAATAAACGGGATTGTCACTCGACTCAGATTTTGCCAAATCCAAATCAAAATCCATATGTTGTTCAGGTTTTCTTGCCACATAAAAGTATCGGGCTGCATCATTCCCAACTTCGTCCCGTAACTCTCTCAATGTCACAAACGAACCACTACGTGTAGACATTTGCACTCGATCACCACTCCGATAAAGAATAGCAAACTGGACCAAAATAACATCCAAGGCACTTTCGTCGTGCCCCAAGGCTTTAACTGCTGTTTTAATTCTGGTTACGTAGCCATGATGATCCGCACCAAAAATATCAATTACTCTATCATAGCCCCTATCATATTTATTCCAATGATAAGCAACATCAGAAGCAAAGTAGGTAGTTTGTCCATTCGCTCGAACCAATACTCTGTCCTTTTCATCACCAAAATCAGTTGCTCTAAACCATAAGGCGCCTTCTCTCTCAAAGGTATGACCGCCTTCCTTCAGTGCCTGTATACCTTTCTCAATAGAGCTGTCTTCAAATAGAGATTGCTCAGAAAACCAACTATCAAACTTTACTCCAAATTCCATCAAATCGTCTTTGATATCATCTAATACAGTTTTCAAAGCATGTTGATGAAAATTTCTAAAACCGTCTTTACCTAACAAATATTGGGCTCGTTCTATCACTGCATCAATATAGCTTTCTTTATCGCCCCCCTGAGGCTCGTCATCGGGTAAGCTTTCTGTTACTAAAGACCATGGACGAACATATTGTGTACCATGTTCAGACCACATGACTTGTGCAATCTCATAAACATATTGACCTTTATAAGCATTAGTTGGAAAAATTACTGGTTCATCTGCTAATTCCAGGTAACGAAGCCAAACACTGGCGGCAAGAATATTCATTTGCCGGCCCGCATCATTAACATAATATTCCAAAGTCACATCATACCCTGCAGCCTTCAGAACATTTCCCAATGTTGCTCCAAAAGCAGCACCTCTACCATGCCCTACGTGCAAAGGCCCTGTTGGGTTTGCAGAAACAAATTCGATTAAAACTTTCTGGTTTTGGCCCAAATTACTTCGACCAAACTCCTTACCTTTGTTGAGAATTTCCGCAATAATGAGTGATCGTGCTGTACTTCTCATAAAAAAATTAATAAATCCAGCTCCAGCTATTTCAACTTTCTCAACAGATGGATCTGTAGGTATCGATTCAACCAGTCGTTCAGCCAATACTCTTGGCGCTTGTCGGCAAGGCTTAGCTAATACCAATGCCAAATTGGTTGCAAAATCACCATGAGCAGGGTCTTTGGCGTTCTCAACCTTTATTTCAATATCCAAATCAATAGGCATTTCGCCCGATTGCTGCAAAGTAGTTAACGCCTGTTTTAAAAGATATTCAATTGTAGGTTTCATGCTTCGTATTTACTCGTCAAAAATACTGCTATTATGCTCTTTTTCACTCCATATGGAAAGGCTCTTCCTCGAGAGTAACATCAAGACGTTTCGCCCAAGATAACAGAAGCATCAATAGATCCTTAGTTTTCAATTGACTCATAGGATTTATTAATATAACCATCTTGAGAAAGCAAAATTGCTATAGGTCTTGTCACATCAAAATGTGCGAAAATAATCATCATCATTACGGTTATAGGTACAGACAAAAACATACCTAATATCCCCCAAATTGCCCCCCACAAACCCAAAGCAAACAATATCACCAAAGGACTTAAATTCAATGACTTACCCAGTAATCGGGGTTCCAGAAAATTACCCACCAGGAACTGTACTGCCACTATTCCCGAAGTCACTTCCACAAACGGCCACCAACTCTCAAACTGGATTAAAGCAAGGGCGGCAGGAAAAGCGGTGGCTATAATAGCCCCTATATTGGGAATGTAGTTTAAAAAAAAGATTAGTAACGCCCAAAATTCGGCAAAATCCAAACCAACCCATTTCATAATAATCCAACTTGATGTTGCTGTAAGCAAACTTAATAAAGTTTTGATGCCCAGATAAGTTTGAGTGTCTCTTGTAATATGAGAGATAATATTTTTAACCAGCCTTCTGTGCTCCTCTTGTGGAAAAAATGCATCCATTTTTTGCGTGAAATAATGCTGCTCAACAAACAAAAATACAACATATAAGGCAATCAACACGGCTGAGCTTGTTATTGTTGTAAAAACTCCATAAATATTAAGAAGCATACTTTGTATACTTAATCCTTTAATTAAATTATCAAAATCAGAAATGCCCTTAATATGAAATCGTTGATCCAAACTATTAAATATATGCAGCAAATTTTCCTGGTATCGTGGTGACGCCCCGATAACGTCATTCACATTATTAGTAATAATATTAATAAGAATCATGACCAGAAATACGACAACTAATAATGATAAAATCATGCGTATCCAGGATGGAAGGCGTGCTCCAATGAAAGGAATTTTTTGCATACCACTATTAATAGTATTCAGCAAATGCCAAACAAAAATCGATATAACAATTGGAATTAATAATCCCCTCCCTGCAATTAATAAATAGCCTGTTATCCAAACCAATATCAAGGCCGCAGTAAATGTCATAATGCGATTCATCCAATGGTACTCCATCTCTTAATAGATATTCACCAGTAACGAGATCATAATTTGATATAATCCAGACCATATTACTTTGTCACTCTGAGCCCTTTCTTATTCCAATTCTTTGTATAAAGGCTCAGGATGACATACATTTGCAAGATAATATGTATTGAATCAAAAAAATAGTTTTAATTAAATCAACTTGATATGGCCTCATTAATAACCAAAGTCGCAACTGGTGTATTTTCCTGTTATTATTAAATTTTTAACCTTAAATAATACCGTGCTGAGTAACTCTTGTGAATATTTAACTGGCGTCGGCCCAACCGTTGCGGCAAAACTTGCCAAATGCGGAATCTTCACAATCCAGGACCTGCTCTTCCATTTGCCCTATAAATATCAGGACAGAACCAGAATAACGCCTATTCAAGATTTACGTCCTAATGAATGGTGCGTCATTGTCGGTCATGTATGTAAAACTGAAATTAAATACGGCAAAAGGATGATGTTAAGTTGTTATGTGGAAGATAAATCAGCAATAATCAAACTTCGTTTTTTTCATTTTAACAAACAGCAAATACAGGCTTTAAATAACAGCACCATGATCCGGGCTTTTGGTGAAGTCCGGGATTTTAATAACCACCTGGAAATGATCCATCCTGAATATCAGTTAATTAATCAGGAATCAGATTTCCATGTAGAAGAAACTCTAACACCCATTTATCCAACCACTCAAGGCTTAACCCAAACCAGATTAAGGCAATTGGTTAAAATAGCTTTGGAACAATGTAAGCAAGAACTTCATCAATTGGAATGGATGTGCGAAAAACAATTACTGGAAAACAATTTTTATAATCTGGGTGATGCCATTAAATTACTACATAGCCCTCCTCCCGATACATCTCTTTCTGCCTTGGAGATGGGTGAACACCCGGCACTCAAACGATTAATATTCGATGAATTGCTAGCGCAGCAGCTAAGTATGCAATTTGCAAGACAATCCCGTAATAAGTTGCAAGCTTCGCCGATCCCCCTTGATGATGCTATTTATACACGTTTTATTGATTCGCTGCCGTTTACTCTTACAAAAGCGCAGCAACGGGTTTCCAGGGAAATTAGTTATGATTTAACCCAAAACAAGCCCATGCTTCGTTTGGTTCAAGGAGATGTTGGGGCAGGTAAAACCATCGTCGCGGCACTTGCTGCTCTTCAAGCAATAACACAGGGATACCAGGTAGCCTTTATGGCACCAACCGACTTATTGAGTGAACAGCACACAAACAGTCTAGTCAAATGGTTAGAGCCTTTAGGTATCAAAGTATTAAGGCTCAGTGGTAAAATGAAACCCGCAGAAAGAAAAATGACGCTTGCATCACTTCAAGATAATAGCTGTCAACTCATTATTGGAACTCACGCATTATTTCAAGACAAAGTAGAATTTGCTCGTTTGGGCTTGATCATTATTGATGAACAGCACCGATTTGGAGTAGAACAACGTTTACTTCTGCAACAAAAAGGACAACTAAACCAATTAATCCCTCATCAACTGTTGATGACCGCCACTCCCATTCCCAGAACCCTATCGATGTCACATTTTGCCCATATGGATATATCAGTAATTGATGAACTGCCACCAGGCCGTACTCCAATTACGACGGCGGTGTTGAGCCAGGATAAGCGCGAACTAATTATCGACCGTTTGCAAGCAGCAATTGCCAACGGCAGACAAGCCTACTGGGTATGTACCCTTATAGAAGAATCTGAAAAATTACAATGCATAGCAGCAACAGATACTTCACGAAAATTACAGGAACAATTACCTTTTGCCCGAGTTGGTCTCGTTCACGGGCGAATGAAACCACTTGAAAAAGAAGCAACAATGGCCGCCTTTAAAGATGGTGAGATTGACTTATTGGTAGCGACTACTGTTATTGAGGTAGGTGTCGATGTGCCAAACGCTAGTTTAATGATAATTGAAAATGCAGAACGCCTTGGATTATCGCAACTCCATCAACTCCGTGGTCGAGTTGGCAGAGGAAATACCCAATCCCATTGTCTTTTGCTTTATCAATTTCCCTTATCACAACAGGGGGCAGAACGTTTAAAAATAATGCGATCAACAACCGATGGTTTCTTGATCTCAGAAAAAGATTTGGAGTTAAGAGGTGCAGGAGAAATATTGGGGACCAGGCAGACAGGTTTTAGGCAATTTAAAATAGCAAATTTACAGCGTGATAAAATTCTCTTAACTCTTTTGCCAACCATTGCAAGGCAACTCGCTCAAGAAAAACCAATCATCGCCAGAGTAATTACACAACGATGGTTAGGAAATTTTGAACAATTTTTACAAGGTTAAAAAAATAATTAAAATTATTGAAGTCAATACTGTTTTTTATTTTTTTCTTTGCTAACATAGACGAGCAGGTAAATAAATTAATCCCCCTATTCTGTGAATAACTTTAAAAGTTTAATACGCAAAATTCATTTTAAAGTACCCTCTTGACATCACTATAACCCTTAATACAAAAGGCACACCTTCATTTTTTGATCAATTTCAAATCAATACATTTATCCACAAAATCTGTGGATAATCCTGTGAACAGAATACAAAACACCTTGTAAAATCAGTCTATTTTCTAACTGACTCAGAACTTTCCAGTTTGCTTCCAGGTAAAATTTTCATAAGTCCTGATTTAAATCAGCAGTTACTCTTAAATTTCGCTTGAGATTGGTTAGACCCCCTGCATAACATGAATCGCAACGTTTAATAAGGAGCAGATAAATAACACGGGTTAAAACCCTATAAAAATCCAAAGTGAAACGACTAATAACTAATAGCAAAAAGAGGAATAGGAACACTTTCTATAAAATGTTATAGTTTCGTTTTTAATATTTATTCGCAACAATCCAAATTACTTCTTGAACAAAGAGGGAACAGAAATGTATCCGCATGATAGGTATTGGCAGGCCAAAAAAGTAACTCTTATTGGTGCTTTTATTAATGCTTTGCTTGGTATTATCAAACTAATTGGCGGCTTTTTATATCACTCTCATGCCCTCATTGCGGATGGTATCCACTCAATTTCAGACTTGATTACAGATGTGATGGTTGTGTTTGCCTCAAAATACGGAAGTATTAGTGCAGACGATTCACATCCGTATGGCCACCAACGAATTGAAACAGCAGCCACTTTATTACTTTCTCTATTATTGATTTTGGCTGGCTGTGGCATTGCCTGGGACTCACTTGATGAATTGCTCAAATCAGAACACACCATACCAAACTGGCTATCCATTCCCATTGTGTGCTTATCAATAATCGCAAATGAAGTATTATTTCATTACACGCGTCATGTGGGTAAACGTATTAGTTCCCAATTAATAACTGCCAATGCATGGCACCATCGTTCGGATGCTGCTTCTTCCATAGTAGTACTCATCGGATTAATTGGTAGTTTAGCAGGGCTTGCTTATCTGGATGCCATTGCAGCGATCATAGTTAGTATTATGATTATCAAAATGGGATGGAATTATGGTTGGAACAGCGTCAAAGAATTGGTGGATACAGCAGTAGATGCCAAATTGTTATCCCAAATTGAACAAGTGATCCAAAGTATTGATGGAGTTCAACGAATTCATCAACTAAGAAGCCGTTTTATGGGCGGTGATGTGCTTATTGACGTTCATATTCTGGTTTCACCCAAAATATCGGTATCCGAAGGACATTATATTGCTCAACATGTTCATCACACCCTGGTAAAGCAAATTGATTGTGTCAAAGACGTTATCGTGCATGTTGACCCTGAGGATGATGAAATTTCATGTCCATCCTTACATTTACCAAGCAGAGCGGTTTTACTTGAAAAATTATTAAACGATATTCATAGTGATTTCCCACAAATTTTATTTTGGAATATTCATTATTTAAATGGAAAAATGAGCCTGGATATCTTTTGTTCAGAGGATTTTGATCACTGGAGAAAATTACATAATCGGGTTATTTCAGCCTTAAAATTACAAGCTGATATTGAAGAAATACGTTTGTTTAGTTTACATGAAGTGGTGCAACATAGTTGAGTTCTTTATTTTGTCGAAACAAGATGAGCCAGTAGATCCAATCCGGCATTTCAGGATAATATACGCATTTTAAAGTAGGAATACTTCATGTTGTCTGCAACCAGTTTAAAAATTATTTTTGCTGTTTCGATATTTATAGTTATTCTCATTGCAGGCTGGTACCCATTCAAAAAGCGCATTAAAGACGATAAACACATTGATTTCCCCATAGGCGAAACCTTGGCAACTGGTGTCTTTTTAGGAGCAGCACTTCTTCATATGTTGCCAGAATCGAATGCACTCTTTAAAACCATGGGTTATAACTATCCGTTCGCATTTATTATTACCGGAGCGGTATTTCTTATTTTTTTATGGTTTGAACATTTAGGGAAGGAATTATACCATCATCATAGTTCCGAGCATCCTGCTTTTGCTATACTCGCTTGGGCTATGCTTTCTATACATTCCCTTATGCTTGGTGCCGCTTTAGGTTTTACCCAATACAACTCCATGATCATTATGTTGTTTTTAGCGATCATTACTCATAAGTGGGCAGAAAGTTTTGCTATAGCAGTTCAGTTAAATAAAAGTTCAATGAGCACTAATAAAAGCATGGTGTTTTTTTTCCTGTTCAGTTTTATGACCCCTTTAGGTATCTACTTTGGTTGGTATTTTGGCCATGGCGTAGAAACTGATTCTTTATTTGATCCTGTCTTAATTGCAGCATCTGCAGGGACTTTTCTCTATTTGGGTACCCTGCACGGGCTTGAACGCTGTGTCATGGTAGAGCGTTGCTGTAATTTAATGGATTTCAGTTTTGTAATCATAGGCTTTTTACTAATGGCATCGGTGGCAATCTATGTTTAAATTTTTACAACAAAAACCGATTATTCTGGCTTCCTCCTCTACCATAAGATATAAACTGCTGAAATCATTAGGCCTGGATTTTTTGGTCATCCCTTCCCAGTGTAATGAAGAAGAAATCAAAACAGCTCATAATTCTGAAGAACTGATTGAATTAGGAATTACTCTGGCAAAAGTTAAAGCCTTAGATGTAAGTCTGCGTTATCCTGAGCATTATATCATTGCAGCAGATCAATTATGCATCGCCGGCAGCAAAGTATTTAACAAACCATTAAATCATCAAACAGCGATAGAACACTTACGGGAATTAAGTGGTAAGCAGCACCAACAAATAGCTTGCCTATGTATTGTTAAAGAGAGCAAAATACTTTGGCAACATCATGACATTGCAACATTAACACTACATCACTTAAGGGAAGAAACAATTGAAGCTTATTTACAAGCGGATAAACCTTACCATAGTTGTGGTGCTTATCAATATGAAGCTTTAGGTAAGTGGTTGTTTAAGGAAGTGCAAGGAAACGAGGATACCATTCTTGGTTTACCTCTGATGCCATTAGTTAATGCTCTTGTAAACCTTAATGCAGTATGTATTTAAATTAAATAATTGAAGAAGAAGATTAGGAACCACCATGCATATACAAAAAATTCAAGCGCGTGAAATATTGGATTCTCGAGGTAATCCCACTGTTGAAGCAGATGTTATTCTAAAAAACGGTATGACTGGAAGAGCCAGTGTTCCTTCTGGTGCCTCTACAGGAAGCAGAGAGGCTTGTGAACTCAGAGACAATGACCCTAAACGATACGCGGGGAAAGGCGTGCAAAAAGCGGTTGGACACGTGAATAATGAGATAAACCAAGCTTTACACGGGCAGTCTGTTGAAGATCAGGAAAATGTAGATCGTGTTTTATGCCAACTGGACAATACAGAAAATAAATCCTATCTTGGTGCTAATGCTATTTTGGCTACGTCGCTTGCTTGTGCCAGAGCACGATCTCTCTCTCTTAACCAACCATTATACATAGCACTTAATCAAAACGAGATGATGAGTATGCCTGTTCCGATGATGAATATTTTAAATGGTGGTGCTCATGCGGACAACAATGTGGATATTCAAGAATTTATGATCATGCCAATCGGCGCACATGATTTTCCAACAGCCTTGCAATGGGGGGCAGAAATTTTTCATGTACTGAAATCTGTCTTAAAAAAGCAAGGGCTAAATACAGCCGTTGGTGATGAAGGTGGCTTTGCACCTAATATTCAGTCAAATCGCCAGGCTTTGGATCTGCTTAGTGAAGCGATTGAAAAAGCCGGATTTCAATTAGGTGAAGAAATAGTTTTTGCCTTGGATGTCGCGGCTTCTGAGCTTTTTAACCAGGGCTTTTACCATATGGCTTCTGAGAATCAAAAATTTGATTCTCAACAACTCATAGAATATTACTCTAATCTTGTTTCCAGCTATCCAATAATCAGTATTGAAGATGGCCTGGATGAAAAAGATTGGTCTGGATGGAAGCAATTAACCATTTCTTTAGGGAATAAAATTCAACTCGTCGGAGATGACTTATTTGTAACCAATCCCAAAATTTTACAAGAAGGAATTGCTCAGGGAGTTGCCAATGCCATATTAATAAAAGTTAACCAAATAGGTACCTTGACTGAAACAAGACAGGCTGTCAGACTTGCTCACGAAAACGGATATCGTTGCATCATGTCGCATCGTTCAGGAGAAACAGAGGACACCTTTATCGCTGATCTTGCGGTTGCAACGGGCTGCGGTCAAATTAAAACAGGTTCCTTATGCCGTACCGATAGAACTGCTAAATATAATCAACTATTAAGGATAAATGAGGCCGCTTCCATACCTTATGCCGGGAAAAATATACTAAAACGCTAAACCAGGATTTGTCTATATTTTTATAGGTTGGTGCTTCACAAAGTGAAGCCCAACCATTTGTACATCAATGCAAGAGTTTCACAGTGCTCTTTAGAAAAAACTCTAAAAGTGAAGTTGTCACAGGATCAAAGAATCCAAGTTACCAGGTCTGTTGACATTTGGTTTTCGTGATCCTGCTAAAGTGGCTACGTGCCACGGTTTAATCTCAAATTTTGGCGGTGTCGTCCCGGAATTTAGCACGCCTTTGCTCGCCGGCGAGCTTAGGTGTGCTTAATGTCCGGGATCCATTTTGGAACTACTCCAATGCCCGAATGGATCCCGGACATGAAACGCTTCCAAGTTCGCAAGCTCACTAAGATGCGCTAAATTCCGGGACGACTCCACCAAAATTAGGGGGTAAATTATCCTGAACTCTGTGTAGTTAATTAATGTGGGGATACCTCAAGGTTTGTCCGCGATACGTTGTAGCTATAGAGTAATTGTCAACAAACCCTAATCTGGGAAAAACAATTTAAAAGCAGTTCGACAAAAAATTTAATACTATATACACCTCACAGATATTGCTCCTCGCTCTAATAAGATACTACAATATAAATAGATACACTCTTCAATAGAAAATTCTATGCGCCCCATATTCATTATCTTGATTATTGCTTTAGTTGTCTTACAACATAAGCTATGGCTTGGTGATGGGAATATTATCCAGTGGATTAAACTCGAAAAAAAACTGGAAGCTCATAAAAACGAGAATGATAAGTTAGCAGCCAGAAACAAAGCGTTGGATGCAGACATTAAAGAATTAAAAAGTGGTGATCAAGCCCTGGAAGAACAAGCCCGCTATGAATTAGGCATGATTAAAGACAAGGAAGTGTATTACCAATTTGTCGATTAATAATTAGCCTGATTGATACTTTTTTACGTGAGAAAAATAATGAGTTTATCAATTAAATTATCTTTCTGAATAAAAAATAACACATTCTTCTAATTTTTTTGATGAGACCTGGTGTATGGAACAACCAACCGACTTAAACGTCTTACATCTCAAATTCTTTAACTCGCTGCGTTGAGTGAAATGCGCAGAACCAGAGTGTATACACCAAGTACGCGAGGATTCGAGCATCGAATCAACGAAGCAATTCGTCACCGCAATAGAGTTTCCGAACAAGTCTAGTTTACGGGCATCTTGTTAATTTATTGTTGCCAATAATATATAATCGCTTTTTATTATTCTATACGGGGACTCAAAATGTCTTTTCTCAATATCGATGCTATTAAAAAATTATTAGAAGAAAAGAGACAATTAGTACACACTCAGTCTTCAGAACCTCATGATTATGCTAGCGTCAAGCAACGTGTGCTGCAATTGGAGTTAGAGCAAGAGATAGGGTATTTATCCGAGCTTCTTGAAAACCCGGACACATTCCAAACCCGGTTTAAAGAACGATGTGCTCAAAGAGAAAAAGATACAATCGATGCCATTGGCTTTAATCAAATATCGTCTACTGCAACCAATCAACTTTATTGGGAAATAGCGAGACTTGTTTTTAAACCCCAAAGCATGGCCGGCATGCTGGCCATCCTGGCGCCACATGTAAAAAAACAATTTCAAGTAACGCTTTCACAAGACATCCCAGTCACATTAAAAAAAGCGAAACTGGAAGGCATAGAGCCGATTTTGGATTTAAAGGAAAATACATCGAAATTAAAAAAAGAACCGCTTCTATCTGATCTATCTAATTATGTCATAAGCGGTAAGATGATTTTTGATGTTCGGCATATACAAAATTTCCCGCTACGCAGTCAGACCAAATTATATGACTACTTAAAGAAAGACTATCCCGAGCTTGGTGATGCCTTGTATGAACATAACCAGGCGCTAAGAACCTTAAAAGATGGCATCGCTCTTTTTAAGAATCAAGGGACGACCCCTAAGGAAGCCCTGGAACTGTTAATCAAAGGATTGACCTTGGGCGGGGAGAGGATGACAGGCAGTACTTATGCGAGCGAAACTGCTGAAGAAGCAATTAAAATGTTTTATTCTTTTATGGAAAGCCTGCCTTCCGGGGCACAAGACCATTTAAGAAACGCTCAAGGCAATCATGGCAGTTTAGGCAGCATCATCGATAATGAGCTAAAAAAAGGGGCTTGTGTTGAGACAGCAGCCATGCATTTACGCTCCGTCGTAGAGGCCAATCAAAACACACCTTTATTTAATCAACCCGCTCACATGACTAAAGAAAGCCTGAGGCAATTAGAAAAAAAATACAAACAAATTCCCCCTCTGCAAGAGGATACGGGCTACCGCAAGTTGCCTGAAGGACTCATAAAAAAAGCTATTCAAGGGATTGTGCCCAAGAATTCGTCTGAACTTATTAGTCTGATTATGAATTTCCCACCCGCCTTATATGGGGAATTATTAAACAATATCAATCTAACCAAACCCGATGAGACCTTAGCCGATGTGGCCGAGTTAATCAAACAAAAATGGCTGACAGCAGAACAAATTAATGCACTGGCCGCTGCGATCATCGGTTATTACAAGAAACTCAACCCCAAGGGCAATGTTTTGCGTTGGGCAGTGCTTACCAATAATGCCTTGTATATGACCAAAGCACTCGAATCCATACCTGAAAAGCAGAGATTGGGTGCCCTTCAGGCTAAAGATGATGATGGTAATACGGTATTGCATGATGCAGCAGCCAACCCGGAATCCCTCAAAACCATTCTTGAGATCTACCCTGAACAAGAGAGATTGAATGCGGTTAAGGTTCAAGATGTATTCGGTAAGACAGTGTTGCATAATGCAGCAAACAACCCGGAATCCCTTAAAGCCATTCTTGAACTTATTCCTGCACAAGATAGATTGGATACCGTTAAGGTTAAAAATAATGATGGTAATACGGTGTTGCATACTGCAGCAGACAACCCGGAATCCCTTAAAGCCATTTTTGAGCTTATTCCTGAACAAGATAAATTGGATGCCATTAAGGTGGAAAATATATATGGTAATACGGCGTTGCATTATGCAGCAGGCAAACCGAAGTCTCTTGAAACCATTCTTAAATATATTCCTGAACAAGATAGGTTGGATGCCGTTAAGATTAAAAATAATGATGGTAATATGGTGTTGCATACTGCAGCAGGCAACCCGGAATCTCTTAAAACTATTTTTGGGCTTATTCCTGCAAAAGATAGATTGGAGGCCGTTAAAGTTAAAAATAAATATGGTGCTACAATGTTGCATTGTGCAGCAAACCACCCGGAATCCATTAAAACCATTCTTGATCTCTACCCTGAACAAGATAGGTTGAATGCGGTTAAGACTCAAGATAAAGATGGTTATACGATGTTGCATTATGCAGTAAACAACCCGGAATCCCTTAAAACCATTCTTGCGCTTATTCCCGAGCAAGATAGATTGAATGCCGTTAAGGTTAAAAATGCACCTGGTAATAGGGTGTTGCATGATGCAACAAAAAACCTGGAATCCCTTAAAGCCATTTTTGAGCTTATTCCTGAACAAAATAGATTGAATGCCGTTAAGGTTAAAAATGAAGAGGGTAAGACGGTGTTGCATTATTTTGCAAACAGACCGGAATCCCTCAAAACCATTCTTGGGCTTATTCCTGAACAAGATAGATTGGATGCCCTTAAAATGGAGAATAATGATGGTAATACAGTGTTGCATAAAGCAGCTGGCAACCTGGAATCCCTAAAAACCATTCTTGAGCTTCTTCCTGTAAACAATAGGTTGAATGCCGTTAAGATGGAAAATAAATACGGTAATACGGTGTTGCATGAGGCAGCAGATAATCCAGAATCTCTTAAAACCATTCTTGGGCTCTACCGTGAACAAGATCGATTGAATGCGGTTAAAGTGCAAAATCAATATGGTATTACAGTGTTGCATTATGCAGCAAGAAACCCGGAGTCCCTTAAAACCATTCTTGAGCTCTACCCTGAAAAAAATAGATTGAATGCGGTTAAGACTCAAGATAAAGATGGTGATATGGTGTTGCATTATACAGCAAGAAAACCGGAGTCCCTTAAAACCATTCTTGAGCTCTACCCTGAACAAGATCGATTGAATGTGGTTAAAGTTAAAAGTAAATATGGTAATACGGTGTTGCATGAGGCAGCAGATAAACCGGAACCCCTTAAAGCCATTCTTGAGCTTATTCCTGCAAAAGACAGATTGGATGCGGTTAGAGTTAAAAATATACTGGGGAACACGGTGCTGCATTATGCAGCAAACAACCCGGAATCCCTTAAAGCCATTCTTGAGCTTATTCCTGAACAAGATAAATTGGATGCCGTTAAGGTTAAAACTATACTGGAAAATACGGTGTGGCATAATACAGCAAAGCCTGAATCCTTTAAAATCATTCTTGAGCTTATTTCTGAACAAGTCATATTGGCTGCGGTTAAGGTGCAAACGATACTGGGTTATACGATGTTGCATAATGCAACAGGCAACCCGAAATCCCTTAAAACCATTCTTGAGCTTATTCCTGAACAAGAGAGATTGGATGTGGTAAAAGCGCAAACCATACTGGGCTATACGGTGTTGCATAATGCAGCAAACCATCCGGAATCCCTTAAAACCATTCTAGGGCTTATTCCTAAACAAGATAGATTGGCCGCAGTCAAGGTTAAAACTTTACTGGGTTATACAATGTTGGATTATGCAACAGACAACCCGGAATCTATTAAAGTCATCTATCAATTTATTCCTGCACTAGGTTTGAATGCAGTTAAAAATAAAAAACCGAATGCTATTAATAATCACAGCTTTTTTGCAAACGCAAATTCACAAAAAAAGGATGAGGAAGAACTTAAGAATAATTTCAATCACTACGACGCATTTTAAATATGTCAATAGTCATAATCAGGTATCCTGGATCTCAATGAGAAGGGATAACTGCCTCGCTTGTTAGCCCATGTCCGTCCTTCTCCTTCGGTAACAGGTAATTTGAGGTAATTACAAGTCCAATTTATGTTCAGATTGTTGATTTATTGTCAACTATAATGTATGATCGCTTTTTTATTATTCTAACTGGGACTCAAAATGTCTTTTCTCAATATCGATGCTATTAAAAAATTATTAGAAGAGAAGAGGCAATTAATACACACCCAGTCTTCAGATCCCCATGATTATGCCAGTGTGAAGCAGCGTGTGCTGCAATTGGAGTTAAAGCAAGAGATAGCGTATTTATCAGAGTTTCTTGAAAACCCCGACACATTCACAACCCGGTTTAAAGAACGATGTGCTCAAAGAGAAAAGGATACCGTCGATGCCATTGGCTTTAGCCAAATATCGTCTACTGCAACCAATCAACTTTATTGGGAAATAGCAGAACTTGTTTTTAAACCCCAAAGCATGGCCGACATGCTGGCTATCCTGGCGCCGCGTGTAAAAAAACAATTTCAAGTATCGCTTTCACAAGACATCTCAGTCACATTAAAAAAAGCGAAACTGGAAGGCATAGAGCCGATTTTGGATTTAAAGGAAAATACATCGAAATTAAAAAAAGAACCGCTTCTATCTGATCTATCTAATTATGTTATAAGCGGTGAGATGATTTTTGATGTTCGGGATATACAAAATTTCCCGCTACGCAGTCAGGTCAAATTATACGACTACTTAAAGAAAGATTATCCCGGGCTTACCGATGCATTATATGAACATAACCAGGCGCTAAGAACCTTAAAAGATGGCATCGCTCTTTTTAAGAATCAAGGGACGACCCCTAAGGAAGCCGTGGAGCTGTTAATCAAAGGATTGACCTTGGGCGGGGAGAGGATGACAGGCAGTACTTATGCGAGCGAAACTGCTGAAGAAGCAATTAAAATGTTTTATTCTTTTATGGAAAGCCTGCCTTCCGGGGTACAAGACCTTTTAAGAAACGCTCAAGGCAATCATGGCAGTTTAGGCAGAATCATCGATAATGAGCTAAAAAAAGGGACTTGTGTTGAGACAGCAGCCATGCATTTACGCTCCGTCGTAGAGGCCAATCAAAACACGGCTCTATTTAATCAACCCGCTCTCATGACTAAAGAAAGCCTGAGGCAATTGGAAAAAAAATACAAACAAATTCCCCCTCTGCAAGAGGATACTGGCTACCGTAAATTGCCCGAAGGACTCATTAAAAAAGCCATTCAAGGCATTACGCCCAAAAACTCGTCTGAATTGATAGGGCTGATTATGAATTTCCCACCCACCTTATACGGGGAATTATTAAACAATATCTATCTCACGGAACCCGATAATGCGTTAGCCGATTTGGCCGAGTTAATCAAACAAAAATGGTTAACGGCTGAGCAAGTGAATGCGCTGGCTTCCGCAGTCATCAGTTATTACAAGAAACTCAACCCTAATGGCAATGTTTTGTTTTGGGCAGTGCTTACCAATAATGCCTTGTATATGACCAAAGCACTCGAATCCATACCTGAAAAGCAGAGATTGGGTGCCGTTCAGGCTAAAGATAAATATGGCAATACCATGTTGCATACTGTAGCAAGAAACCCGGAATCCCTTAAAACCATTCTTGAGCTTATTCCCAAACAAGATAGATTGGAGGCAGTTAAGTTTCAAGATAAATATGGTGATACTGTGTTGCATTTTGCAGCAAAGCACCCGGAATCTCTTAAAACCATTCTTGGGTTTATTCCTGCACAAGATAGATTGGATGCCGTTAAAGTTAAAGGTTATAACTATGGTACGGTGTTGCATTTTGCAGCACACAACCCGGAATCTCTAAAAACCATTCTCGGGCTCTACCCTGAACAAGATAGATTGGATGCGATTAAGGTTAAAGATGCACATGGTGATACTGTGTTGTATTATGCATTAGATAAACTGGAATCACTTAAAATCATTCTTGATCTCTATCCCGCACAAGATAGATTGGACGCGATTAAGCTTCAGTATATGGTATTGCATAAGGTAGCAGGTGACCCAAAATCCCTTAAAACCATTCTTGAACTCTACCCTGAACAAGATAGATTGAATGCGGTTAAGGTTAAAGATCATCTTGGTATGACTGTGCTGCATGCTGCAGCAGGCAGTATGGGATCTATAAAAACCATTCTTGAGCTCTACCCTGAACAAGATAGATTGGATGCCGTTAAGATTAAAGATAATTATGGTTATACGGTTTTGGATTATGCAGTAGGTAAACCGGAATCCCTTAAAGTCATTCTTGAGCTTATTCCTGAACAAGATAGATTGGATGCAATTAAGATGGTGTTGGATAATGCAACAGACAAGCCGGAATCTCTTAAAGCCATTCTTGAGCTTCTTCCTGCAAAAGATAGATTGGAGGCGGTTAGAGTTAAAAATATACTGGGTAATATGGTGTTGCATAAAGCAGCAAGAAACCCGGAATCCCTTAAAACCATTTTTGAGCTTATTCCTGAACAAGATAGATTGAATGCCGTTAAGGTTCAAAATAAATACGGTAATACGATTTTGCATGATGCAACAGACAACCAGGAATCCCTTAAAACCATTCTTGGGCTTATTCCTGAAAGAAATAGATTGGATGCTGTTAAGGTTCAAGATTATTCTGGTAATACGGTGTTACATAAGGCAGCAGATAACCCGGAATCTCTTAAAGCCATCCTTGAGCTTCTTCCTGAACAAGATAAATTAGATGCAGTTAAGGTAGAAAATATATATGGTTATACGGTGTTACATAAAGCAGCAAAACACCCGAAATACCTTAAAGCCATTCTTGAGCTTATTCCTGAACAAGATAGATTGGCTGCTGTTAAGGTTAAAACCATACTGGGTTATACGGTGTTGAATTATGCAGAAGGCAATCCGGAATCTCTTAAAATCATTCATGAGTTTATTCCCGCATTAGGTAGCTTGAATACAGTTAAAAATAAAAAATCGCAGCCTAATAATTACAACTTTTTTGCAAACACAGATTTACAAGAACAGGGAGACAAGGAAGAGTATGAAGATAAGACAGAACTTAAAAATTAACTATTCGGCATAGTTCACCGAAAAGCCAGGATTTTGAAATTGTAGTGAATAGATACTGGGCTTTTGTCTCATTTTTAGCGAATTTGCAGACAAGATCTCAGAAGAAAGGGTTAAATGGCTACTCTATTATGCAGCAATTAAATCCAAATATTGCGGCGGTTGTTTCTCCCAAAGACTTAATACAAATCCTCCACCTCCTGATCCGGTAGGTTTAACAGCGATGGCTCCATCATCAAACAAATGATTCATATGCTGTTGTAAACTTTCACTAACTAATCCCCATTGTAAAAAACAATCGGCTGCTTTATTGATTGCCTTTGCCAAGCGCTCTAAAGCATTACTCTCCCCTTCCTCCAGTGCAGTTTTTGCTTCTTGGACAGCCTCCACCATTTGCAGATCTATTTGATGGGCAAGCACCGAATTTTTATCCCATAAATTTTGCACTTGTTGTATACAATGAGAGGTAATACCAATTTGGTTGCATGAAGATAAATACCAATAAGGGTTAATGGTTTGTTTTAAAGGCGTATAAAATCCGGATTTAAAATACACTCCGGTATCAGATGCCACTCCTGCTATATCCAGACCACTACTTTTACCATGAAACAGATGCTCTAATTGTTTGGCAAACTCGCTACATTGACTATCCTCTATCATTTCCTGTGAGCAATACCACCGACTCATGGCAACACAAAGCGCTGCGGAAGCACCCATACCGACTCCAACAGGAATATTGGTTTCCAAGTGAAAATGCCCGCCCAGTTCATTCAACGAACGTCCCAACAAGTGCATACCGCGTTCTAATACACTCCAAAACAATAAATGCATGTCAGAACCGTTATGGCCTGCAAATTCCGCACTCAAGGAAGATGAAGAAGAATTATAATTTAAAGTTAGTTGTCTTTCCTTAATAGGGAATACTAAAGCCTCATGACCTCTTACAACAGCATGCTCACCAGCTAAAATCCATTTACCATAAGTAGTGGTTTCAAAATCATAAAACATCATAATTCCCTACCAGGTAATCTGACTTGAATCGGCGTGCAAGATCTTCTTGATCAGATCGATAAAGTAGATGAACATTAGGGCCTGCATCCATAGTAACAACAGGACCATCCCCTTTTTCATTCCAAAATCTCTCAATAACATTCAGTATGCTCAAAGTATTACTTGTAATATAGGAAAATGGTTTTTCACACGTTTTAAATAATTGATGCATATCCAGAAATTCTCTCCAACAAATTTGATAAATGCTGGCCCAATCTTGAGATTCAAAAGCACTAAGTAATAATTTTAAATTTTCTTCTGCCCTTTGACTTCGCTTTTCATAAAGAGGGCTTGTTTTAACTAATTTATGTGCCTCTCTGGAAGGTATTTCTTTCTCCTGACCGCTTATTACTATGACCTGGTGTAATAAGCCCTTATATGGTAAATCGATGGCTGAAACTTTATCTCCTTTCCATAACGCCCATGGAGTATAGAAAGAACGGCAGGAGGAACCGGAGCCTAATCGACTTAATTGTGCTTGCTCATCAATAGATGGTAAAGGTTTCTGGGTTAGTTCGCTTAAAGCAATCGATGCGCATTTTGTTAAAGCAGCAAAACTGGATGCTGAACTTGCCAAACCACTACTATGCGGAAAGTTATTACTGGATTGAATTAAAAAACCACCAATATAACCAAAGTACTCTTTTAATCTGACTAAATGGTCAATAAATCGCTTTTGCGCATCGACTGACAGAGTAAATTCAGCAGCTCCTGGAATACTCAGAGGTTCCCAAATATCCTTTTTAGCAGGTAGCTTTTCCAGCTTCACAGAACTTAATAAATTATTTAACGTGAAGGATAAGGAAGAATTATCAGGCAGATTTGAATCCTCATCCTTTTTACCCATATATTTGATCAAAGCAATATTAGCTGGTGCTTGAGCAAACCAATGCATAGTTATTCTCCTTGAGATCAATGACCAGGTGCATCATTCCATAAAATCTTATGTAATTGTAGCTGAAAACGAACTGGTAATTTATCCTGTATTATCCAATTTGCAAGATCTGTAGGATTCAGTTGATTCCAACTCGGAGAAAACAAGAGTTGTACTCGTTGGGCTAATTGATATTCTTTCAATATGCTGCATGCCCATTCATAATCATTTCGACTACATAATACAAATTTAATCTGATCAGTAGGTTTTAAAAAATCCAAATTAGATAGTAAATTTTTATCGGCTTCCCTGGAGTCTGGTGTTTTCAGATCCATTACGATCATAACCCGTTGGTCTACTTGGGCGATATCCCTGGCACCACTTGTCTCTAAAGATACAAAGTAACCTAAATTGCAAAGTTTGCTTAATAAAGAAATGCAGCCAGGCTGAGCAAGTGGTTCGCCTCCCGTAACACATACATGTTGGCATTGATAGGAAGCAACCTTATTTAAAATATTATCTATTTCGGTGATTTCACCGCCTGAAAAAGCATAGGCTGTATCACAATATTGGCAGCGTAATGGACAACCTGTGAGGCGTACGAATACAGTAGGTAAACCTACTGTTACTGATTCTCCTTGTAATGAATGAAATATCTCCGTAATTCTTACTTCTTCATCAAACCGTTTCATAAAGCATTTATTGCTTCTAATTTAGAGCTGGCTAATTGCGCTGTTGGTGTATCAGGATATGTTTTAACTACTTGTTGAAAACGTTTCCTGGCTTCTTGTTTATCTCCTTTTTCAGCATAGGCATACCCTGATTTCAACAGGCTGGCGGCAGCTTTACTGGAAGAAGGATATTGCTGTATAACTACTTCAAAATGTTCTATGGCCTTTGGATAGTCTTTTTTGACAAGGTACAATTCCCCTAACCAATATTCTGCATTGGCTGTGTATCCTCCTTTGGGATATTTTTGTACAAAAATTTGCATAGACTTAATCGCTTCATCATAGTGTTTATTTTTAACTAATTCATAAGCGGCCAGGTAGCTAATTTGTTCATCAGCTGGATTAGCCCGTGAAACAGCAACAACAGCTTGAGGTTTACTATTAGACTGCCCCACTTTAATTTGAGGAGAAGTGGCATTTAATGCTGCCGGGGGATTAGAGCCTAATGAAATATCAGTTGCAGGTTTATCACTTTGAATAGATTTTGCTGACGAATTAGATAATCGAGAATCCAGATCCTTGTAGAAAGCAACTTGTTGTTGCTGTAATAATTTTAAATCGTGCGCCTGTACTTCAAGCTGACCGCGTAACTCTTGTATCTCCTTTTGGAGCTCCTGAATTTTATCAATTAACTTGGCATTGTCACGTATATTGTTTTGATCTCCCTTAACGAGTGCAGGCTCATCGTATGGCTGAGAAGTGTCCGTTGAATAATTGTCTTGAAGGCCATCCACCTCGGCATTCTCAATTTGAGGTTCATCATATTTAGGATTGACAAGAGGAGCTTCAAACTCCTCTTGTCTATCAATCATTGCAAAATTTTCACTATCATCTACTACTGGTGCTTCCGCGCCTACACTGAAGGGAAACATCAATACAAAACATGCGGTGATAATGGATTTTTTGCAATTAATCATCTTGTTGCCTCATAAATAAATTCTACGCGTCGATTTTGTGCATGAGACGCTTCATCATGTCCATAATTAGCAGGGCGTTCTTTACCATAGCTAACTACACGAATTTGTTGTCTGCTAACACCAGCCATACGCAGAATATCAGCTACAGTATTCGCACGTCGCTCACCCAAGGCTACGTTATATTCACGACTTCCACGTTCATCGGTATGTCCAGCTATCATTACTCTAGCACCCGGATGAGTCTTCAGATATTCAGCTTGAGCATTGACTGAAGGCAAATATTTTGATGCTAGTGTACTATCATCATATGAAAACAAATATAATTGATTATGAGGGGCCTGAGTTGTGTAAGACTCCCCTGGTTCTTGTCCAGCAAAACGAGTCATTTGACCTAAACCTTGAGCAGTAGCATCACCATCACCTACCGCGGCACCATCAGCACTACCTGGTGTTTTGGAACAAGCAGCAACTAATACAATGCTTGCTATAAGCAGTCCCAATTTATAAAACGATCCGGCTTTCATTCCTCAATCTCCTTAAAATCTTTTTATTATTTTAGAAATCACACATGATAATCATGGAGTGCCATTGTACAATTCTTTTTATTTCTTGGCTATTCCTAATCACGTTTTATATGCGATATAACAAAGTCTGTTACTGTTGCTGTAAATTGAAAAGCAGCTTGGTTTGCTGCAATAACTCCACCATAGGGAGTATCTTGTGAGCATGGTATTTGTAAGCTAATAATTCGTGAGGCCATAATCTGGTTATCATCAATATGGGTTAATACTATTTTTGCTGAAAACTCAAGGACACTGGGTTTTTTGATAAAGTTTTGTTTCAGACTTAATAATTGGGTATCCAATCGATAATCCGCTTCTTCACTATATGCACTTGATGTTACTGCATAAAAATAGCCAGAACGTTGCAGGCTTTGTACTAATAAAGGAAAAAGCATATCAGCAGGAGGTGACGCCCATGCATTTTTTACAAAAGGCTCCAGTTTAAAAGGTTTTTTCATGTAAAGCATTTCTTCTGTTTGGTACCCGGCCACGGCTTCAGGTACTGTAACCTGTATTGTAATGGATCCAGGCTTCTTAACAAATTGCTTGGTACTGTATGCTGTTAATTGATATTCATTAGTAACTGGGACTTTAACAGGTGAACAACTCATAAGTGTTAATATTCCTACTATAAAACAAACACTATTGAGAACTCTCATAATTTTATTCCCCTGGCCCAGGTTTAGGCGCTTTCGTGCCTCGAACAATCACTGAAGGATTTTGCCTCATGTCATTACTAACCTTTTCAAGGTTTGCTGAAATGGCATTCAATCGTCGCAATAAGATCACTGCTGGAGGTATGGCTTGTTGTGAGATTTGATCGATGGTATTTTTTCCCGCAATCATCGTCTTGGAAACATTCTTACCCGCAGCGCTCATATTGTCCGCTAAAGATTCAAATTTTGAAATACCTTTTTTTAAATCTTTCATAACCTGAGGAAATTGTTTACTTACTTTAGCCATCTTAGCCAAAAACACATCCAGATTTTCTAATGAATTGTCAATTGATTGACCATTATCAGCGACTATTTTTGTAATTCGCTCTATATTAGCTAATGATTTTTTTACATTGTTAGCATTTTCTTCATTAAAAATAAGTTGGGCTTTTTCACTCACTGCACCAACATTTTCAGCGACTTCTTTTAAAACAGCATCCAATTGATTCAAAAGAGATGGTTTGGAAGGGATGACTGGATAGGGTTCACCTGGCATTTTTCGTAAAGGGGTTAAGTCCGATGACCCGGCAGATAATCCGACATAAGTGACTCCAGTGATACCTTGCGTAATTAAGGTCGCTGAAGTACTTGTAGTTATTGGTGTACTCTTCTCGATATTTAATAATAACTCGACTTGTCTCGGATCATTTTTATTCAGTTTGATTTCCTTTACATAACCAACCTGCACACCATTATATTTAACAGGCGATTCCGGACTGAGTCCCGAAACGGATTCCTTAAGATACACTGTATAAGAAGTATACTCTTTCTGATTAAATCCAACAGAAAGCCACAAACCTGCAGACAATAGGCCAGCTGTTAGAATAAGCACAACGAGACCTACTATGGTATAGTTGGTTTTTGATTCCAAGTAAATTGTCCCCTCTGTTATAGCATTCTTACAACTTGCTAAAATATTCAGCAATACGCGGGTTTTTATTTTTCATTAATTCTTTAATGGGTTCAACACTAAGGATTTTCCCATCGCCTATAAAAGCAACACGATCAGTGGTTCTTTTCAATGATTCTATATCATGACTAACCATGACTATTGTCAAATTTAATGCATCTCTTAAAAAAACCACCAATTCATCAAAAAGTCTGGCTCCTCTGGGATCCAAACCTGTTGTCGGTTCATCCAGAAAGAGTAATTCCGGGTCCATCGCTATTGCTCTTGCTGCAGCCGCTCTTCGCTGCATTCCACCACTTAACTCAGAGGGATACTTCACAGCAGCTTCTTTAGGCAAACCAACCAAGGTTACTTTTAAAAGAGCGAGCTCTTGCATAAAATCATCATCTAAATTAGTGAATTCCCGCATTGGAAACATCACATTCTCCAGAACACTCATAGCCGAAAACAAAGCGCTATGCTGAAATAGCATCCCCCACCGTCGTCTAAGTCTAAAAGCTTGCTCTGGATCAAGATTATAAATATCTTCACCGAATACTTTAATACTACCAGCTGAAGGTTTCAATAACATCAACAAACTACGTAATATAGTTGTTTTACCACTTCCGGAGCCTCCAATAATAGCCAGAATTTCTCCTCTTTCTACAGTGAGATTAACATCAGTGTGCACCCATTGACCGCCAAGACAATTTTTCATCCCTTTGATTTCAATGACTGGCTCACTCATTTACAAACCCATCCAACTATAGGCTACAGAGAAAATCGCGTCAGCGATAATAATTAAAAACAATGCTTGTACAACACTTTTAGTTGTTTGACTTCCTATGCTGTCGGCACTAGCCGCTACCTTAAATCCCTGGAAGCATCCCACTAAAGCAATTAATATTGAAAATGCAGGAGCCTTATATAAACCCAGCATCAGTTGGGTCAGTCCAACAGAGTCCCTCAAACGAGTTAAAAAATCCTCGAAACCAATGCTTAACATATTTTTGGACATTAACATGGCCCCTAAAATACTAAAAACATCCGACCAAAAAATTAATAAGGGAAATACTATCAATAAACCCAGTACTTTCGGTAAAACTAATAATTCAGTTGGAGAAAGCCCCATAGTTAATATGGCATCAACTTCTTCATTGATTTTCATACTGCCAATTTGGGCAGTAAATGATGAACTGGTTCGCCCCGCAACAATAATAGCTGTGATTAAAGGGCCAAATTCCCGAAAGATAGCCATACCAGATAAATAAGCAATAAAAATATTGGCACCATAAGTTTCTAGTTGCAAGCCCATTTGATACGCTAAAACCACTCCTATTAAAAAAGAGAGCAGACCAATTATTGGCAAGGCTTTTAACCCTGCGGAATCAATAACAGATACAATGCTGGGCAGATGAAACCGTCTCCAAAAGGTAAAAGCTTCAAATATTCTTGTGCTTAAGTCCCCAATCAAAATAATCAGACCATCAACCTGATGCAGTTTATTTTCTGATTCTTTTCCAATTTGATAAAGAACACCTTCTTTTGCAACAACGGGTAATTGATAAGAAAGAATCTCTTGTTTTGACTCAATCAATTCCAGCATTTGTTTCTGATTATCCGAAAAATTGATCAACTCAACTTGATTCTTTCTTTTTTTTAATTCATCAATGCATTTCTTTAAAGCCAAAGCTCCAGCACTATCAAAAGCACTGATTTTTTCGCCATTTATGGTTATTTGTTGAGAATCGGGCAATTGACTGTCACTAAATTTTTTAGGCAATCCATCAAGGGACAAAACAGACCAGGAACCAGAACACTGGAATGATGTATCCTTTTTCTCGAAAATAATTTGTGCGTCAGTCTGTTCCATAGTTATTATTTTTATTTAATTTTCTTAGAATAATACAAAATACCATAAGACCGCAAAAACTTGTGATTCATGTTATCATAATAATATAAACAGTGCTCTTTTATAGCTAGGTTATCTTCATGAATGAAAAGTTAATTGAAATCCAATCTAACCTCATAAAACAGGCAGAAGAAGAGCTAACCCAATCCAACCAACTTTTGGAATCTCTACAACAAGAAAAAGAATTGTTAGAAGAATTTCCCTTGGATGAATTGGATTCACTTAAATCGCTTGTTCTGGTATTGCAATATAGACTAGATACACAAAGTGTTTTAGGTCAGCTAGGTAAGTTACAACAATATCTGCTTCAATTATTAGGAGTCGAAGCCAAGCATTCTTTCGAATTCAATATAGAACGCTTGGCATACGCTTTGGGGACAGAAGAATTAAAACAAATTTTAGCGATGCTTAATCATTTGGTTGATTCATTATTACGAGTCATTGCTCAAAAACAACTTAAAGACTCCCTGGACAGAAAGAAATCTCTTCAACATGTGAAACAATTCAGACCACTAGATACCCTGGTTAATGTCATGAATAAACAAAAAGTATTTTTGGCAAAACTCGATGAATTAAAGCTAGTCCTTGAAAACATTGGAGGAGCTCCTCAACCAGGAATAATTTATGATCACATTGCCGCTTTACAAGGCCCCATATCTCGTTTTTATCAAGCGTTGCAACATGGATTGGCGCTAAGTCACTCTCTTTATCAACAACTCCAGAAAAAGAATCAATTAAATTATCAATTACCTGATACCCTGCTTAAACCTGAACATATTATTCGCGATATGGAATATCATCTTGAGCCACAACGATTATTCAAAGCATCAATGGAGCGCAATAAGATTGAAAGTCTTGAAGAACGGGCCGCTGCTAAAAGACTTGGACATTTTTTCAATCATTAAATCCAATAATACGTTTGAAATCCCAATCTTTTTTATATTTATTTCCAAGGATAATTTGTTCATAATTTAATCAAAAAAAACTTCTCGTGGTCTATACTTAAATAGAACATGCTTTAAGGAGTAAAAAATGGAAAGTTTTATCTTTAAAGGGACCTCTTTACTGAAACTGACAATTGCTTTTACCCTTCTGATCCTGGCTTTAATTTTGGTCACTCCTGCAAATGCAAAAGCAGTCAGCAGAGACATCAATCCAGTAATTAATAAAGCCAACCCAACTCAATTGGCTTACTGGGTACGTTATAGATATTGGGGCCCTCGTTATTATTACAGACCCTATTATTATCGTTGGGGTTATAGACCATATTATTACAGACCATATTACCGCCCATATTACTATTATCGCTGGTAATGATAATGTCTGGTTGTAGTATACGCAGCTTACATACTGTGATATCGCTAAGCAAGCATTATAACAGCCTTTGATGATGGGCTTGAAACCAATGTAGCTCGGCATAAGAGTATAGAATAATGTTCTTGTGTCGAGTTCTCGTTGTAATAACTGCTTCGAAACAAATATTAATTAAAAATGCATTTTTCTTTTTCTCTTGTTTTCCTTCAGTTATACAGATATAAAACGGCAACATGAATAGATTTATCTCAATTAGACCCAATAGTCTATTCAATGATTTTATGCTAACATTGTCCCTATTTTTCAAAAGTAAATTCAGGCATGCAAAACGAATACAGTCAATTTGAACAACGTAAGCGCGATCATATCGAACTAGCCTTAATGCCAGCAAATCAATCCAGTGAATTAAATCCCTTTGATCATTTTTCTTTGATTCATGAAGCATTGCCTGATCTTAATTTTAAAGATATTTCGATACAAAGCAGCCGATTTAAAAAATCAGTTGAAAAACCATTCATTATCAGTTCAATGACTGCAGGCCATGCTAATGCTTCACAGATCAATCATCGACTAATGGAAGCCTGCTCACAGACAAAATGGGCTATGGGCGTCGGCTCACAGCGAAGAGAGTTAATAGACAAACAAGCCGCATTTGAATGGGAACCACTGCGCCGCGATTTCCCAATAGTGAGTTTATTCAGCAATTTAGGCATTGCTCAGCTAATTGATACACCAATTTCCGAAATTCAGCGCTTAATTGATGTGTTGCATGCCGAGGCATTAATTATACATTGCAATCCATTACAAGAATGCATTCAACCTGAAGGAACAACTGATTTTCAAGGATGTTGGACAGCTTTGGAAAAATTAGTCCAATGTATACCATCTCCAATTATCGTAAAAGAAACAGGTTGCGGCTTTTCAAAAAACACTTTAATCCGATTGAATAATATAGGGGTTGCTGCTGTTGATGTCAGTGGTGTGGGTGGAACACATTGGGGACGTATTGAAGGACACAGGGCAGTCAATGATCTAATCAGATATAGGACAGCAGAGACCTTCCGTAATTGGGGAATTGATACTTTGCAAAGTATTTGTAATGCTGTCAACATTAACCCTTCTTTCGAAATTTGGGGTTCAGGTGGTGTAAGAAATGGTCTGGATGCTGCAAAACTCTTTGCATTAGGTGCCACCACTGTTGGCTTTGCCAAACCTATGCTTGAAGCCGCTTTGGATTCTACAGAGCAAATATTTAACAAAATGAATACAATTGAATACGAATTAAAAACTGCTATGTTCTGTACAGGCAGCCTAAGTCTTGGTGATTTAAAGGAGAAGGCATGTCCATAGCTGCTAATGCCGGTGAATTATTTCGCGGATTCTCAAAATTAACACGTGAAGAACGCTTTCAGAGATTACTTACTTTAGGCGCCCTGACTCATGAGGACATTGCGTTTCTAAAACAAGGCGGTATTAAAGACTTGAATCTCGCTGATAAGTTAATTGAAAATGTCATTGGATATTTTCAACTTCCTTTGGGTGTGGCTACTAATTTCAATATTGACGGACGTGATTATGTTATACCCTTGGCAGTAGAGGAAACTTCCATTATTGCGGCCCTCTCCAAATCAGCAAAATGGATCAGACAACATGGTGAAATCAAGACTTGGGTTCATGGAGAATGTATTCTTGGACAAATTCAGCTGGCAAAAGTGAAAGATTTTCAAAACTTTTCTAATCTTTTCAATGAAAATCGTCAATATCTTATAGAAATAGCCAATAAGGATGTTGCTGCCAATATGGTCAAACGAGGTGGCGGTGTCACTGATTTGCAAGTACGTCGTTTAAACAGAGAAGATGGGAAAGATATGGCGGTGATTCATCTGACGATGAACAGCTGTGATGCCATGGGTGCGAACATCATCAATCAAGTACTTGAATATTTAAAACCTCCTATAGAGCAGATAACTGGTGAAGAAGTCACCATGTGTATTTTATCTAACTTAAACGATCAAAAATTAACAACTGCTCAAGTCGTCATACGTAATATTGATCCGGTACTTGGTCAGAAATTGCAAGAAGCCTCGCTCTTCGCGGAAATTGACCCCTATCGAGCGGCTACGCACAATAAAGGAGTTATGAACGGAATCGACCCTGTTTTAATTGCCACTGGTAATGACTGGAGGGCTGTAGAAGCCGGAATACACGCCTACGCGGCACGTTCAGGACAATATAAAGCAATTACTCGTTGGCGTTATCAACACGAAGTGCTTACAGGAGAGTTAACTGCTCCTATTATAGTGGGTACCGTTGGAGGAGTAACTTCTCTTCACCCAGCTGCAAAAATGTGTTTAAGAATGATGGACATCACCTCAGCCAATCAACTTTCTCAAGTGATTGCCGCGGTGGGGCTTGTTCAAAACCTTGGGGCACTGAAAGCTCTATGCACTGATGGTATTATTCAAGGTCATATGAAATTACATATTGATAATTTGCTATTAGTCGCAGGCGCCAATGAAAATGAAATGCCTGTACTCAAGGAAAAATTGCAAGAATGGCTTAATTTAAACAAACGAGTCAGCTTGAACAATGCTTTTGACTTATTAGCAGAAATCCGACAAGCGCCTGTTGCAGTATGAAATGGCAAATTCCCGCTAAAACATTTTTACTAGGAGAATATGCTGCAATCGCAGGCGCCCCGGCAATCGTCTTAACGACTACGCCCTGTTTTACTCTTACAATAACAGAAAATCCAAAATTAGAAGGAATCCATCCAGAATCACCGGCCGGATTATGGTGGCAAAAAAATCAATGTCATACACTTGGTCTATCCTGGCATGATCCATATCAAGGTCGAGGTGGGCTGGGAGCATCCAGCGCACAATTTTTGGCTTGTTATTTAGCGACCTGCTCATTACAAGAGATCAAACCCCAATTAAATCATATGCTCGAAGCCTATTATCAATCATCCTGGTCAGGTTCCGGTTTAAAACCCAGTGGTTATGATGTCATTGCTCAATCGCAGCAAGGTTGCGTTTACATAAACAAACAAAAAAACCATGTTGAATCCCTCTCTTGGCCATTCAAAGACCTGTCTTTCCTGATAACTCATACCGGTTCCAAACTGGCAACTCACCATCATCTTAAAGAAGCCACCCTACCCTCTCAAATAGACCAACTGGCTTCTCTGGTTGACAATGCGAGAGCGGCTTTTGATTCTGTTAATAGCCATGAATTAATCCAAAGTATTAATCAGTATCATCAAAAGCTTACTGACTTAAATTTGGTAAGCCGGCATAGCATGACCCTCATTCAATCTATAAAATTATATCCGGAAGTTTTAGCAATAAAAGGCTGCGGAGCCTTAGGGGCTGATACTTTGTTAATTCTTGCTGCCACAAAAGACATGCCATCACTTAAAGATAAAATTCACAGTCAGAATTGGTTAATTTTAGCTACTGAGAACAATCTGACTATTGATAACAAAATTTTCTTGCCTGAAAATGGTATATAAATGGAACAACTTGTTTGTTTTAAAAAATAATCAATAAAAATACTTGAAATTCTGCTCTAATCGGGTATGATTTCAGCCTCTTTAGGGCCGTTAGCTCAGGTGGTAGAGCAGGAGGCTTTTAACCTCTGTGTCATAGGTTCGAATCCTATACGGCCCACCAGTTTTAATAAACTGATACCATCCGTTTATTGTATTGTATAAATTGTACCCTTAAAGGGCCGTTAGCTCAGGTGGTAGAGCAGGAGGCTTTTAACCTCTGTGTCATAGGTTCGAATCCTATACGGCCCACCATTCTGGTCTCCTTCCTGATGTAATAGACTAGAAATGAAATTTCAATAAATCCCCTTTGCGCTCGTAGCTCAGCTGGATAGAGTACTTGGCTTCGAACCAAGGTGTCGGGGGTTCGAGTCCCTCCGAGCGCGCCATATCCCACAAGGGTTTTACAAATTTCGGGCTCTTTCCCAATTACGGGAGCACTCCCCATTTAACAGCACAACACCCTAACACGGGTTCTATAATTTTCAAAGTTACGAAAGCCATAAGCTCTTCGTTGTATAAGTTTCATTTTACGATGAAAGCCTGGCTCTTTCCCATTTAAGGGGGCAGCTTTAATCACCCGCAGAGCACCTTAACACGCACTCTATAATTTTCAAAATTTCTAAAACCATAAGCTCTTCGCTGAATGAGTTTCATTTTGCGATGAAAGCCTTCTGTTATTCCGTTGGATTTACTAAACCGCCACATTCTGGCAACCTCATCTTTCCAAGCTCCCAGTGTCTTACCCAATGAAGCCAAGGCTTTAAAAGCACTTTGCTTTAATTCAGTAAGCATGTCTAAGAACGTAGGTATTACTTTACGACATGCCTTTTGGGTTAAAGCTCTTTTCATTAAAAGAGAATGAAGTTGTTATTGGAATTGATAGATTGCATCGATAGTCGGATTTTGAGTTAAAAAGGCGTCTCTTTTAGCCTTCTTTTCTTCACTCAGGTTATCAGACCTTGTTCTCAATAAGGCTAAGATACCTCTATTGCTTTTTATTTCACTGGAGAGTTCTCGGTAAGTCATCATACATTGATGTTGAATTAAACGGATTACATGGAATCTATCGGCAACTATCATTGCATTAGGAAAGTATTTTTTTACAATAGACCGATAAGTACTGCTTAAGTCCATACAGATGACTTTAACTCGTTCTTTTCCAGGCAGCTGTTGCAGATAGTCTTTTAAATCCCCTTCACTTCGACCACGAACTACATCAAAGACTTTATGCTTTCTCAGGTCACATAACGTAGTAGCAAAACCCTCTTTCTTACTAAAGAAATGTTCATCAATACCAAGCACTACAGGACAGGGTTTATTAATTAACTCCCTATGCTGCTCTTCATAGTGACGTTGATACCAACGTTCTATGGTCGCTTTGCCTTTCTTATAGCGGTCTGATAAGTCTTTTTGAGAAACTCCTCGGCTATGCTCATGAAACACCGCCGCCTGCACTCGCCAAGTAGCACGTTGATGTTTATTAATACCGGGGAATTGTTGATTACCATAACGACTACACGCATAACAATACAACTTATACGCTTTAAACCTTAATATACTTCGACGATGTCCAATTAACTCATGATGAACTCTTCGAATATATGAAGCTTTCTTCCGTACTTTCTTACTTTGACAGTGACTACAACGCACTAATCGGTTGTATCTTACATCTAATAATAACGGTTGATATCCGCTCACTTTTACTATGGAAAATCCAGGTAAATTTAGGATAAGATTGTACTTCGGCACTTTAATCTCCTTTTTGATCGCAAAATCAAGGACTTAGTCTAGACTAATTTGATTAAAGTGCCCCCTTATTTGGTGTAGAGCCGAAATAATTTATTTTTACTTAAACAATAATGAGAACTAATGTCTAATCAATTTAGCATTGTAGTTGATTGCTCCGAAAATCAAACTGTAGGTGATATTCTATATAGCAATCTTAAATTATTTAATGAGTCAATTATTGGCGCGTATGAGACAAAGCCATTCTGTATCTATGCAACTAATAATGAAAACGAGGTCATTGGCGGTGTAAAAGGTGATATCTTTGGACAATTATGCCGAATATTTACTTTGTGGATAGATGAAAATTATAGAGGAAAAAATATTGGCTCCAAAATTTTTAAAAAATTAGATAAATTGGCAAATGACAATAATTGTAAAATTATTCAAACCGATACAACTGAATTCCAAGCAAAAGAGTTTTATGAAAAAATGGGCTTCACGGTTTTCGCTACTTTACCTAATAACTTTATGGGATATAAAAGTTATATTCTTAGAAAAAAGCTATTCAAAGATGAAATCAACATACCAAAGACAGAGATAGATAGATTTTTGCAAGAATCTCTACTGATGGTTAGTGCTGCTAAAGCTTTACATAAATACCCTCTTCTTATGAAACAATGCTCAGTACTCTATCATTATGCTTTTGAGTTATTATTAAAAGGATGTGATATATATGAAAACAGCTGCTATCTACCATCACATGATTTATATAAGCTTCTTAAAAGGGTGAAATTTATTAAATTAGATGAAGAGGATGTCAAACAACTTAGAATAATAAATGACTACTTTAACTACAGATATCCTTTGAGTGAAAAAATGTTTGATAAAATAAACAAAACCTTACAAAAAAACGCTGATGAAGTTATACCTGGTACAGTCCCATTACCCACTGAATTAGGTACTGATGATCTAGAGAAGGCAGAACAGCTTTATAACCATTTATTTGAGTTTATGCCTGCCCCTATCAATGAGAGTTGCAATAAATTAATGGTCAATATAAAAAAGAATATCCTATTGGTTTGAGAAAGATTTTTCTATCATCTTTCTAGATGAGTAGTTAAGATTGCAAATCATTAAAGCTTTTAATCTGTACTGAACCTCTATCAGGAAACTCAGCTATTACCTTTACAGAGCCACCCATCGCCTCAATATATTTGTTCAGAGTTGACAATAACATATCTGATCTTTTTTCAAGGCGAGAAATTCCATCTTGACCAATATGTAGTTTATTACCCAAATCTTCTTGAGTTTGTTTTAATGCTTTTCTAATGTCACGCAAAGACATTTCTTCAGCGATCAACTCATTAGTTCGTTGTTGAATCTTTTGTTGGCGCTCTTTAGGCAAACTTTTAATTTTATCTTCAAGGGATCGTGACATGTCACACCTCATTTCTTTAAACTATTAAGATGGTTATCAAATCTAGCATCAGCTTTTTTAATTAAGCTTTTATAAAAGCGTTTTTCACTACTACCTGACTTATCACCACCAACAAGGACAATAGCTTTCCTTTTTGGATCAAATGCAAATGCTACCCTCCAGACGCCATCATTAGCATTAAATCTAAGTTCTTTCATATTCGCATGTTTAGAACCATTTAATGTATCAACCTGGGGTCTACCCAATTCGGGTCCAAACTTACTTAAAAGTTTTAGCCTCGCTAATAGTTCATCTTGAACCGCTTCATCAAATTGATCAAACTCATCTTCGAATTCATCATGAAATTCTACTAACCATTTCATTATAAATTATGACCTTAAATACATATGCTGTCAAATACATATAATCATATTGTTTATATTACAAAAGGTCAATTTATATTTGATTTTAAAATTTAAAAGGATGTAGCAGATTTGTAACAGTCTAAATTTAACTAACGCAGTACTAGGCAGTTTCAGGCAGGAGCAGATAACATTGTTACATCGCAACTCATTGAATTTACAATGATTTTATAACGATCTCATGGGCTTCGAACCAATGTGTCGGGGGTTCGAGTCCCTCCGAGCGCGCCATTTAAAATCGGTCTATTCCGGAGACATCGGGGTTCTTCCCCATTTAAGGAGGCAGCTATAATCACCCGCAAAGGACCTTAACACGGACTCTATAATTTTCAAAATTTCTAAAACCATAAGCTCTCCGCTGAATGAGTTTCATTTTGCGATGGAAGCCTTCAGTTATCCCATTAGATTTACTAAATCGCCACATTCTAGCCACTTCATCTTTCCAGGAAGCTAGTGTTTTGCTCAATGAGGCTAAGGCCTTAAACCCACTTTGTTTTAATTCAGCAAGCATGTCCAAGAAAGTAGGAATTACCTTCCGACAAGCGCGTTGAATTAATGCTCTTTTCATTAATAGAGAATGTAACACATATCCTTATTAAGTGAACTGTAACCTGGAAACCAATGACTCTATTAAGCTGAAACGTATAACGGTTGCATTCCTAGCTGCTTAAGGGTATAACCCTCCCTCCGTGTGTCGTAAGTTGACCGTCTCGGCTAAAGCTTCATCACTTAAGTTTAGATGTCGCTTATCCCTTTGCTGTAGGCCGTTATGATTGAGCCATTCACCTAGCAAAAGCTGGAGAGATTTAAAACTACCGTCTCGAGATTCCAATAATCCACTTGCTGCATTCATTTTAAGTGGGCCTACCTCACCTGGGCCTTCACCACCGACGATTAATCGCTTCATTTCATTGTATGGATGACTTAGATCAGTTTGACTGTCAGCTGGCGGCGGTTGAATATAGGTGTTGAGAACAAATGTTGCCATATCGACAAGGACACGCTCACTATTTGAAAGAATGACACTGATTTGATGGTTTAATGCTTTGCGTCTATCAAGGAGCACCTGATCATGAGGGAATTGTTTAAGCTGCACAAGCACGGCGCTCACTTCTTGCCTTAAATCTTCCTCACAAAGGCGTAGGTAGGCTAGATCGGCAGCTGTTTTCTCGAACAAGGTTTCAGGGTGCGGCATATCAACCCATCCATTGGCTTGCCTCCTTCTCTCTGGTAGCCCAACGTTCGCCAGGGTTCGGCACATATGAGACTTAGTATAAATGTAATTTTCTATTTCTTCTCTACTAAAGCTAGGTAAGCCAGGATAGGGCATGATTGCGTCTCTTTAGAGCGTGTTATTTTAAACTATAGTCTATATTCTATTTGGTGAGCATGAGCAACCTACACTTACTCTAAAAGATATGGTTTATTATCCCTTTACTCCCTACTTGATATTTAAGGCGAAACAAGATTTAGAGACATACATGTATCAAATAAAATGACACCTTAACTGAGCTTGCTAAAAAGTTTAAACCATAAAGGGTAATGACTGGTTCTATTAAGAATGTAAATCATTTCAGCTTTTTTAATTAAGCTTTTATAAAATTGTTTTTCACTACTACCTGACTTATCACCACCAACAAGGACAATAGCCTTCCTTTTTGGATCAAGTACCGTTCTTTCATATTCGCATGTTTAGCACCATTTAATGTATCAACCTGGGGGGGGCCCCTAATCCGGAACCAAACTTACTTAAAAGTTTTGGCCTTGATTCAAAAAAGTAGATGTAGCAAATTTGCTGTTTTACAAGTCAGCTTATTAGCAGCGAAAGTGCAATGTGTTCGTCCCGCAAAGCCCCCTCCCCATTGCAAGGCATAGGCATTTTGCCTGGAAAAATCAGGAATAGTAACTGCATTGGCTGCAATTTTATACAGACTTATCGAGAAGTTACCACTCCCTATATTAATAAAAAATATACAATTGGATCTATAATTATACTTATGGAGAATAGTTTTTAATAATTATTTTTTGAATATCACTCATTAGAGATTAATTATGCCTAAGCCATTAAAAGTTCCTGAACTATTAAAACGGGGTAATATTGAAGATTTAGAAAATCTGTCGAGTTTAATTGGTAAAACATTTCAAATTAGTCATAAAAAGCGATGGGGGTTAACGAATACTGGAAATATAGCTATATATAATGAGCATGTAGACAACATTAAAAAGAACATTCAGAGTTTATTAAAATTGCATACTGATCTCCAGACTGTGGGGGTTGAAAATCCACAAGAAATCCTTACACAAAATGCAAAAGCAATAATGGAATCTATGAAAACTCTGGCAAAAACTACGAGTGATCCCTCCAAACAAAAATTTTTGCTGACTCATATGCACGGAATAATGAATGCGATTAGTTTTGCGCAAAGTGAACTTGTAAGAGCACCATTGAGAACCAGGTTTGCGGAGGTGGAGAAGCAAACGAAGAGTGATTATATGCAAGGAAAAAATGGGTATTATGATGCTTATGTGAATAAAAACTGGAAAAATTATAACGCAAATTATGGAAAATTGTTTGAACAACATATTGAACAAGTGCATAAAAGGGAGTTCGAGGATGCGCTCGAGAAAAAAGTTCAGGAGACTATAGAATCACGACTTGGTTTGGGATTAGAGAGGCATTATCAGGATACTTATCTAGAGAGTTTCACGAATATCAAAAGACAGGAGCTTGCAAAGGAAGGAAAATCATTTAACACTCTAACTGAAGAAGAAAGAAGGAAAATTCAATCTGAGTTTGATGCGAAGTTTAAGGATTGGGTGAAAGATCAAGTATTGGCTCAAGGATTTAAACAAAATTTTCAAGGAACTCCAAAAGAATCTTTAGAAAAAGCTTTTAAAGAAAAATTCGACAAAACATTTCAAGACCAATATATCGAACACTGTAAAGATCGAATTAAACATCATGAAAATGAAATTAGAGTTAAACTTGACCCAAAAGACCCTAAGCTACAATTAGCACATATGAGGAACGTGATACAAAGCATACAACAAACATTAAAAGGCAAAAGTGAAGGAGAAAAACTAGCCGGGAATACATGTGTAGGTATTTTAGATTCTATTCAGAAACTCGAAACGAAAATAAGTCAGTTAACAAAAGAAGGCATGACCACTAAAGATGCTGGAGATGCAACATTAGGTATCAACATGCTACCTCAATTGTTTGGTATGCTATTGAAAAACTGCGAGAGTCCAAAAGCCAAAGAAATAATGGCACGTGAATTTCCTGCATTATACCAACAAGTACAAGGGATTAACCTGGATATTCAAGAAGCCCAAATGAAGTGTGAAATTGGCGCATTAGAAAGAATGCGAGGCGAGATTTCAGGTAAAAAACAACCTGAGAAAGATGTCATGCTAAGTGAGGATGAGTTGGAAGGTCCTCCAATAGTCGTTAATCCAGCCGTGATATCGGGGGCTAAGATGGAAGGAAACTTTGCTAAAATTAAAGAACAGCTTCATGCTCAAAAGAGTGAACATAATGATGAAGAACCTGATAAAGGTCATGGCTTTAATGTCTAAAAGTCGTATATAACTAGCTCTTTTAAGGAGAAACTGAATATGTTTACTGATACGCAATTAAATATATACGAATCTTCGAAGGATTTTATTTTTATTCGATTAAACAACTTAATTAATCGATCTAAATCAGACCCAAATTCACTTAAGGCTTTTTTTTTTCAACTGAAGGTGACTTTGGAATACAATAGAACATATACCGATTATATGGGACAAATATTTTATCCATCTCATTCAAATATAAAACTCTTTTTTTCTGAGCTTAATGACTTATTACGCGGTAATGCGCCCGAACATAAATTTGTAACATCGATTTGTGATCCTCGTTTTTTTTCTAAAAAAAATAACAGTGATGAGTACAAGCAAGCACTATCAAAGGAATTTAGCAAAAGGCTTAAACAGGATATTAGCGAATGGTTTACTGAGGAATTTAAAAAAACAGAATTGACAGACCGTGACTTGGCTGCTTTGCATACAAAGTACCCTCCAGAACTCGTAAACTCTCGGGCGAATATGCATGGCAAATCGAGCCTGAGATAAGGCTCTTTTTCTTAAGTTGCCCTCTTCATAAAATGGAAGCCAATAACCTGATAAACGATAGTAATTTAAATGTTGGAGACAGTGTGCTGCGCTATCATCTATAATCAGGCCTCGACAGTAAAGCTAATTGCTGTTGGATATAATAAGGAATGGCTTGGTAAATCCCATTCCCTCCAGGGCGCGCCATCTTTTTGAGATAGTTAACTCAAAGATACTGACAGCCATGAATAAAGATTTCGCATTAAATAATACCTCTTGAATATCGACTCCATAAATTAAGATAGCTTGAGATGGCTGTCAAAAAATTCGGGTAGGTCTATTAATGCTTGAGCTCTTGCTGCTTCATTAAAACCAATATGATAATGTTCTCCTTTTTCATCAGTGACTTCTTTTGAGGCAGGAAATTCAAAGTTATCAAACCCATGCAACGCGTTTGAATAAATTTGAATGGTGGCATTTTGTTTGTTATCAGTACTTCGATTGACTAACTGAATGCAATCCTGGGTTGTTGATCTATCATCATTCTCCCCAATAAATATTTTAGTGATTTCTCGCAGTTTTGCTCCTTTTTCAAGTCGATGACATACCCCATAAAAAGAAGCTGCTGCTTTAAAGGAGAGTTGTTGGTAAGGTTTGGGATCTTGTTGTGATAACTCCATGACTTTTAGTACATCAAACCCTCCCATAGAGAATCCCAAAATACCCATTCGATCAGGGTCAACAAAAGGAAGTTGTCTAAGATATTCATAGGCGGGAACGATATCATCAAGTTGTGCTTGTGTAGCTCTTTCCCAGCCTACTGAGCGACGATCTTCCCAACCTCTGGGTTTAAAGCTGTCAATCATATAGACCACATATCCTCGTTCTTTTAATCGAGTGGCCCAATCATAATTGACTTTTTCAATGCCAGTACTAGCATGCAGCAATAAAATAGCAGGAGATCTTATTGTTTTATCAGGAACATAAAGACTATGATGAATATCAGTAGGATCGAAAACATATTCTTCATTTAGTGCCATCACTTCCGTAGAGCTTAGGATTAAAGCAAATATGAAAAAGATTATTTTGTACATTATTTCTAATTCCTTAGTTTTATACAGTCAGTTTTAGGTTAGAAGACTCACCTCTTTCCAGTTTTTCCATGTGTTCTTTTAAATTACAAATTTCATCAAAACGAGCACCTTCATAAATACGAGTTAGTGCAAGCGCTTCTTTTTCCTTGATCTCTTCTGCCTTATTAATGGCATTGACAGCCTCTTCTTTATTCATGATAACAATGCCATCCTCATCAGCCAGTATCAGTTCACCTGGATTGACTTCAACAGAGCCGCAATTGATTGTTTTTCTTATACTGCCAATTTTATTTTTACTTCCCGATTTGGCGCATTGACCCTTGGCAAAAAATGGGAGATTGGTCGCTCTGATTTCAGAAACATCTCGACAATTCCCATCGGTGATAATGCCACCAAAACCCTTGGTTTTTGCTACTTCTGCACACATACCACCAGCTACAGCAAACTTGGTACCACAAGAGGCAATAACTAATAAAATAGGAACTCGCTCATCAGTGCAACCAAGCGTGAGTATAAAATTTGGCAAGTCATCCAAAGCCTGCATTGTAGATAAAGAATCTTGTGCCGAGTTTACGGTATAGGCTCTTCCTAGAATTTTTGTTTGTAATGGTGTGTTAAAAGAATGAATATCTGAATCCATGAGGCGCACACTGGGTAAAGCATCACAGATTAATGGTGTTGTGAGTTGAGATAATCGTCCACAGATTTCAGAATAACTATTCTCAATAGTCAGTCTCATAAATAATCCTTAATTTATCGATTCAGTCATATCTAATTTGTATGGGGTTTTAGGGATAAAACAAGTGAAAATCTCCCTCATTTAATAAAGTAGTTATTTGTTGATAATCCAGAGTATTTGCCGTTTGACAAGCATTTTGGAATTTCAATCCAATGGCTGAAGCCATTGCTGACCATATGGATGGTTTAAAATTGTACTGGTTGATGTAACCTTTTTCATAAAGATTTGTAGTTACAAAATAATCATAACCTCGTGCAATATTATCTGGCTTCCAAATCATTTCTTCACCTGGCGCTGTAGTGAGGATGATTTGGTTTGCTTCTGCTATTTCTCTTTCAAGGTTGTAAGTATCCATGCCATAAGTGGATAGCAGTACTTGTACTTGATACTGAACGAATAATTCCTGAGTCAGGCTTTTGAGCTTTTCTTTCTCAGATTCAGTATCCAGATAAATAATATCAGGGTCATAAACTTGATTATCAATTAAAAGACCACCACCTTTGATGACTGCACTTTTCCAATATTCATATCCTCTAAGCATTTCACGGCCTTTAGAACCGTCTTTTCCAGTCAATGGTAGAGCAACACCCATGCGCAGTTTTTTATGTATGTTCGAGCTAAATTCAGGGATGAATGCTAAACCATTCGGTCCTGCATGAGTTGGAATAGAAGTAACTTCAAAGGTACGCAAATCTATTTGAGACAAATGCTTGTCTGTTGCATTAGACGCGTAAGCATATTGACCATTGGGACTAACCAAAACATTCATGGGATTTAAGCCGGTGACTAAACGTTTTATCACCTGGCCTGAATCAACATCAATCACTGCAACCTGATGGTCAAAGGGTGCAGGTGCTAATACATATTTTTGATCCGGAGTAATATCTGAGTAAAGAATTGGACCCAGATTTAAATTGGTTAATTGTTTTTTAATGGCAAGGGTATCTGGATCAATAAAAACAATCTGGTTGACAGCTGATACCATCAGGGAACGATTATCTGGCGTATATTTTAAACCGCGTACAGCCGATGGTAATGTTAGGCTTCCAGTGACTACTCCTGAATCAGGATCGATTCGGATGACGCCATCTTTACCTGCCATTAACCACAAAGTCTTACCATCATTAGAAAAAAACAGATTATGCGTATTAGGACTAACCTCAATCTTTTTGACGATGGTTTTGGTATCGACATCAAAGACGAGAATCTTGCTACCCTTTTCTACATTAACATAAAGTTGCTTCTCAAAAGGAGGACGTAATTTAACACCATGGGGAGCACTATCAATGTCAGAATAATCTTTGCTTTCCAGTGGATCAAAAGTAAATAGTCGATATTTCTCGACTTGGTTAGGCAGATCGATGACAGAGATTGATACTCCTGGAACACCAGAGCCACTGTCGTAGTCTCTGATACCGAAATTACTGACATAAGCCGTCTTTCCATCTTTTGCAACAGCAATTTCATGAGGGAGGAAGGCAAGTTTCAGACTACCCTGTCTTGCACCTGTATCAGGATTGTAGAAACTGATACGATCCGCATTTTCTTCAACAACAGCTAAAGTTGTGTTGAGAGAAGAGGAATAGGAAAAATTATTAAGTACCCCTAGAACTATGAATAGCATGAAGCTTTTTTTGAACATAATTACATCCTTTTATAAATACAAAAAGCGGGGTCATAATATTCATTGAATACGAACTTGTCAACATATATAGGCTCCTATATATTATTGAAAAAGGAAATACTTATGACTTTTAATCTGAACGAACATACTGGTGTATTGATCAAAAAAGCAGCCCGATTGTTCGAACGTGTTTCAAATTTCAACCTTGAAAAACTTGGTGTGACTTATAGCCAGACTATTTTTCTGGTTCGCTTGTGGGAAAGAGATGGCCAGACTCAAATGGAGCTCACAAAAAGTGCGGGACTTAAACAACCTACCGTTGTCGGTATTCTTGATAAGATGGAAAGAGACCAGCTCATTACACGAGTTCGAAGTGAGGAAGATAAACGCTGTTATTATTTTTTTCTTACTGAAAAAGCTAAAAATGCATGTCGGGAATTAGAAAAGCAGGGAATATTGATGCAGAATCTGTCTACTGGCAACTTACCTGATAAAGAAGTAAGGAAATTAAACGAAAATCTATTATATATTATAGAAAATCTGGAGCGTTTTATTGAGAATATTCGGGTTTAGAATTGGTAACTTTTCTATTTTCAGTCGTATTGAATGTAGAAGCGAATTGGTTTATCACCAACTCAACATCATCATCTTTCGCTGCAAAATTGGTACGAGTTTTCACACCTATTGCATAGTGCTCATTGGCTTCTGGAAAACCAAAATATTCTGGTAAATCCATTGTGATTGTTTGACACAATGATTGAGCCAATTCCCCCGTTATTTTTTCGATGTGAATCATAATATTTTACCTACAGCAGTATCTCGGGCATCACTTTCATAGCCATCGGGATCATCAAATGGCATGTCGACATAACCATTATTCCTATAAAATTTTAGTGCATCGGGCGAGGACTCAACATGCAGACTTTGAGAGCCCTGGCTTTTGAGCCACTTTTCGCATAAGGTCAAAAACTGGCTGCCGTATTGATGGTTTCTTTTAGGCTCATCGATAACGATAATCCGTAGTGCAGCTCTGTTATGAGGCCATAATTGCAGATGAGCGTAACCAATGATTTCGCGTCCCTGGAACAAAACAAAATGAACGTGAGCATCATGCTCAAAAGTCCAAGTGTAAGGATCAGAAAGCCCTGCTTTGTCAAAAAAATAGAATTGTCTGAAATGACGTGCTTTATCCCATTCTTGCGTTGTTAGTGCCTTAACTACCCTTAATCCATTACAACCTGCTTTTTTATCTATTGTTGCAATAAAGTCCTCTTTCCCCAAGCAATAAGAGGTGATGTCATAAGGATATTGGCGTGCCAAATCCTCTTTCAAACGAGCATAAGCCTCTCTATCCTCAGGATGTGTTCTCATCCAATCCCTAAATTTTAAATGCCGATCGATTTCTGGGTTACCAAGCTCAAAAACATGGGCCTGATGTGTTCTTTGATTGCTTCCTTTCTGGAAATAGCGACGAAAAGGGATACCATATTCTCCTTTTGCTTCATAACCAAGCGCCTGCATGGTGGCATTAGCACTATCTACTTTGTTAATATCCAAAACGGTAGGAATCATATCGATCACTGGTTTTGCAGCCAAACCAGGTACTGATGTTGAACCGATATGATGAATTTCAATGCAATTATTACCTAACGCTTTTTTAATCTGTTCTGCTTCCGGTATGAACTGCATAGGCCAATTAGAATCATAAGAAATCACTTCAATAAGCCGTTGCTCTTGTTTGACTGACATTACTTATTCTCTCTCTTGAATATACTGAACCATTTCATCAACAAAGGCAGTGACTTCTTGATAAGTTTCTTCAACAAAGTCATTGCTAGCCTCACTTGGTCCAGCTTTTATTAGTGCTCTTTGAATCAAATCTTGCCATTTTGGGAATTGGGTTATAGCCCAGGTTCCTGATTCTAATTTAGAACTTTGTTCATGGTGGTAGATAACATACATGGCTCTGCATAGGGTTAATACGGCATAATATTGATATTCTAGAGATTTCTTGGTATGGACAATCCAATCCTGCCACTCAATAGCTGCCGAAAACTCAATATGTAATTTACTCATCAACTACCTCACTATTCAGTGATTCCCTGCGCACCTCACTCTGTTTATCTGGCAAAAAACCACCTACCTGGGCATCCCATAAGGTTTTATACAAACCACCTTCATTGAGCAATTCACTGTGTGTACCATCTTCAATAATATGCCCTTTATCAAATACTAAAATTCTGTCCATATGCAGAAGAGTAGACAGACGATGGGCAATAACCAAGGTTGTTTTTCCTTGCATCAGCTCCCATAAACTATCCTGAATATTCGCTTCTGTGATGGAATCAAGTTGGGAGGTCGCCTCATCAAGCATTAAAATCGGAGCATTTTTTAAGATGGCTCGGGCAATCGCAATGCGTTGACGTTGTCCCCCTGAAAGCTTAACCCCACGTTCTCCTACCAAGGCTTCATAACCTTCTGGCAATTGGCTAATGAATTCATGGGCGTGGGCTTTTTGTGTGGCTGCAACAACTTCTTCATCAGTAGCACCCGCCCTGCCATAGCGTATATTATCCATTAAACTTCGATGAAAAAGTGTAGGATCTTGAGGAATCATAGCAATAGCCAGTCTAAGACTATCTTGAGTGACAGACTGAATATCTTGACCATCGATAAGAATTTGACCATCCACCACATCATAAAGTCTTAAGATAAGATTCACAAAGGTTGACTTGCCGCTACCGGAATAGCCAACCAAACCTACTTTTTGACCTGCTGCAATAATAACTGACTTATTTTGAAAAAGAGAATATGCACCTCGGTAATGAAATTTAACTTTGGAGAACTCAATATGGCCATGAGTGACCAGTAATTGAGATGTCTTGTTTTTATCCTTGATGTCATGAGGAATAACTAACGACTTCAAACTCTGCTTACATTTACCAAGAGCTTGGTTAAATTGATCCACTTGGTACATGGTGTACCACATCATATGACCCAATTCCATTGAGAGCCCGAGAATCAAAGCAAAATCGCCAATGCTAATAAGACCCTTCCCATACAAATGGATTAAGGTAAACGCAGCAAGACCCATCATCACAGCAATCATGCCGCCTTGCACACAGCATAACAAAACAATAAATAACTCTTTTCTTTGAAACGCTTGTTGCACCAATCCAAAATAGCGGTTCATTCGGTTTACTTCATACGTTTTTTGAGAAAAAATACGGATATTCGATTGGTTACCTAAAGCATCAACCAGTTGACCAGAAAGCTGAGATTCACTACTTGCGTGATCATCCGACAAATGCACCAAGCGCCTGGACATCCAAATGCTAAACCAAGCAAAGGCAATGAACCAAAGTAACAAAATATAAAAGAACAGGACATTGACGTAATAAGCCATAATAAATGAAACAATTAGCAAAGAAGATCCGCGAATAAAGTCCACAGACACTCGATGAAGAATAATTTCGAGATTATCAGCAAGCGTCGTAATTTGATCGGAAATGCGTCCAGATAAATTATCCTGAAAAAATTGATGGGAAGATCCCAATACATACTCAAAAGTTTGGCTAATAATTTGGTTTTTGATGACCGCTTCGTATTTATAATTCAAAAATCCGAGCGTTCGCCAGGTTACATTGTCAAAAACAATAAAGTTCAATACCAACAATCCGGCTATCCAATACAAAGAGGACATATCCATGCTTGTCTTCGATGCCAAAGTATTAATGAAGGACTTAACCAATAAGCTGTTAAATGGTCCCCAAAATCCGGCCAACAAGGCTAACAGAACAAACAAAACAACTAAGGTTCGATACGGTTTTAAAAAATGCCAGACAAAGGAGCCTAGATGATTTGGCAAACAATTTGCTTCAAAGCTGGTTTTATGAGGGTGGATAAAATTTACGTTTTTAAATTGAGTCGATTTATAGTTCATGATTTACTCTTAAGCATGTCTATCAGGACAGTAAAAAACAAAAAGTCAAAAATGACTTTGTTCGCTTTGCCCTATAAATTGGGCGTACTTAAGATGTAATTTTCATGGCGCTGTAAACCTACTTTTGAATGGTTTCTCAAATTAACATTTAATTTTAAAGTAAAACAATCAGGAATGTCAATGTTATTAGCAAGGGTTGATAACCACTGACTTCTTGCAAGCAAATTTAAGATAAGTTTCTGTCTCGGCTCACGTTAGCCTTTGACTTCGTCAAAGCTACTCTTGTTGGGTTTATCCTTTCTAATAAGGGAAAAAACTTGATTTGAAAACTGAATCTCTTGAATATTCAGATAATCAGATAAAAATTGATAGAGTGCCCCTTTTGTCCAAAAATCCGCGCCCAGATCACGGACTTGATTTTTTTTCCTCAACTTCATCCTTGTCAACCTTTACTGTGCCTTTCCCTAAATACTCTGCTTTAAAAAAGCTATGCGCTTGTTGTAGTTCCCTACCAGGGTACATTTTCATCGTAAATGAATCGGTCAGTACACATAAGGGGCTTTTTTTAAACTCTTGAGCTTCCTTCGTCCAAATTTTTTCATTTTTAACAAACGCCGTAACCATTTTTCCATCAAATTTTAATTTAAAAGCACCATTATCTGCTGTCAACGACCAGGTAACATCCGGGTGCAAAACACTCCTTTTTAACAACCCGGCTTCATTCAAATTATTTGCCTTTTCAAGCATGCTTGGTGGGATATTGATTTTTAGATAGGCAGGAGTATCAAAATTTCTTTTAGCAGCATCATAAGCATATGTAACAAGTTTCGACCGATTGTCAAATGCGTTCAATTGTAAACCTTTGTTGTAACCTGTATTTTCCAATGTATATCCTTGCGAACTGCCAATCAGAAAATCAATAATATGCAATAATCCCCCGCCATGGTAAAAAGTTTTCACATTTCCTGAGTAAGGTATATATCCATTCATTTTATCTATAGAGTAATCACTAAGAAGGTATTTCTTGCTTGCTTGGTACAAAGTGTTAAGATGCTCCTCTAAATTTAAATCCATTAACCCCTCATTAGCAACATCTGATTCGAGTTGTTGTTTTAAATATTCATAACTTTTTTCTTTCTCAAATTCACTGCGATCAGCTTCGTCATATGGTAATGTCGCAATAAAGTCAAAGAGTTTTTGATATTGGCTTCTAAATTTCATTGTAAAGCGTCTATTCACCCTCCCTCTAAGATTACTTTTATGATCTTCGCTTAATGAGCTATCTTCATTAATTGCTGCTATTTCTTTGTTATAGACTCGCTTAACACCTGATAAAAATGTAGTGCATTGATTAATTACGTGATCAATTTCACCATTAAACAAGCCCTCATGTCTTTTGTACGATAAACCCCGACCCTGATGTTGTGCATAGAGATATAGGTCTATACCACCTAGTTTTAAAATTTTGTTAGCTTGGGAGCTTATATCTTCAAAATTATCATCTTCAATTTCTTCATAAGATATTTCATCAGAATCATGTTTTTGCCATTTATGTGGAAGTACTTCATCAAAAACTTTATCAATGTCTAAAAAATTGGGCACATCCCCAGGCTTATAATAATCTTCAAAAGCCTTTTGATACTGTCTACACAGTTCATCATATTCATTATTTGATACGCGCTTATTTTTGCCATTAAAATCAAAATTACCAATCACTTTAGGCTGTATAACTCCTATGCCACGACCAGCAAATACTGCATACCCTAGCAGGCGCAGATCACTGAGACGGCGGAATTCCTTACAATAATCAAGACAATTATAAAATACCTGCTGCATCTCCTGGTTATTGTTAATATCCTTTTTAGTTGCGTTCTTTAACTTTTTTAATAAAAGTTTAAATTCTCTTTCAGTAAGCATATCGCTTCATTTTTAAAATAACACATAATAATGGTTATTATAGAACATCTTATGCAAACAGTTTTATCCATTATTTAAGAGATACAGTCAGAGAAATTGGAGCAATACCAGTGTGACATATTTGTGTCTTAACTGTGGTAGGACTAGACCGTTTCAGACTTTATTAGGTTGCATTATCAAATTTTGATGTATCGCAAGGCCTTTATTTTAAAGGGTTGTAGAACTAGAATAGTTGGCTTCGAACCAAGGTATCAGGAGACAAGGCCCTCTGAGAGCACTATTTAAAACCAAAGAGTTAGCTCCAATCTGCCCTTTCCCGATGCGACTGGCTGGTAAAAATTTAGCCAACCAACCCCTATGAATAAAGGCAATACTATGGAATAATTATTAACCAATTTCAACAATATTAATCTACTTATATGAAAATAAAAGCAATCTCTTTAATGATCTCTATTTTTTTTCCTGTCGCTTTATTCGCTAGCACTGCAACTTGTCCTTTATCAAACGGAATCAATGTACACACTGCCAAGCGAATTTTAAATATTTGTAAACACGGCACTGTAATTAAGACCTTTAAAGTAGCTCTCGGATACAAAGGCGTCGGTAAAAAACAAGCGGGTGATAATAAAACTCCAATTGGTTTATATGGGTTAGCTCATCCAAGAAAATCCAATCAATTTAAAGTCTTTATTCCAATTCTCTATCCGACTACTAAGCAATTAGCTTCGGGATATACAGGTAGAGATGTAGGTATCCATGGGCCAACTCAGTCATCTAATTTGTTTAGTTGGTTAAACAACTTACCAAGCTCAACACGAGGATGCATTGCTGTTGGCAAAAATAACTATATCGAGTATGTGGCAAATTGGGTCAAAGCCAATCCTGGGGCTAAGGTTTTAATTATTTAAATTTAGACGAAATTTAATATCGCCTATTTCTTCGTATAAAAAGCGATCTCATCAAGCGAGTATAGCCGGTTTCTCATTAGAACACTTGAATGGTTATTAAGCACAACAGGGCTTAGATGAATGAGACTTGATTTTAGAACTGCAGTATTTTCAGAAATAGGAAAATTGGGGCTTTAAATCAAAATGCAGTACACATTCATCCTACAGAGCTAGATCTCGTTAATTCATACCCTTATTCTTTAACTCCTTTAGTGTATTCTGATTTTTTTAAATGCACTCCTTTTAAAACTTGAGGTGCTTTTGTAAACTAAATATCAACGTATGGCAATCATATTGCTCTTTTGTAAAATTTCAACCTTTATCTGTTGGAAGTTCAGAATATTTGATTGGGAGAGTGATAATAAATTCACTACCTTTTCCTGGGATACTGTTAATTGAAATAGTTCCGTGATGCTCCTGAATAATACTGTATGAAATGGACAAACCTAACCCTGTCCCTTTCCCAATGGGTTTTGTAGTAAAAAAAGGTTCAAAAATCCTAGCCATCGTTTCTTTACTCATGCCAATGCCTGTATCACGAATACTAATTAAGATTTGATCATTGCCCTTGCAGGTAGTAGTAATAGTAATTTCCCCCTGTTCAGGAATTGCATACGCTGCGTTGGTGAGGATATTCATAAATACTTGATTGATTTTTCCTGGAAAACATTCTACCTTGGGAATCTCTTCATAGTTTTTTTTGACAGTAATTCGATCGCGAAATTGATTGTGCAATAAAGCTAAGGTGGAATCGATGTTCTCATGAATATTAACGTGTTTCAGCTCTCCTTCATCAAGCCGCGAAAAAGTGCGTAGATCTTTTACAATATTTGCTGTGCGTTTTGCACCTTCTTCAATACCGTCAAGTAAATTATGAGTTTCTTGTAAAGTAAAAGGCAGATCAATTTCATCGCTATATTTTGAGATTTCCAGTATTTTATCTTTTATTGATGTTTCAGGGGTAATTTCTTCATATTTATTTAATAGTTGTATAATATCTTTAATATCATTTTTCAACGGGCCGATATTAGCAGAAATAAAATTGACTGGGTTGTTGATTTCATGCGCGATTCCTGCAGTTAATATCCCTAAAGAAGACATTTTTTCCGCTTGGATTAATTGAGCCTCTGCTTGTTTTAAGGTATCTAAGGCATTATTAAGCTGGATGTTTTTTTCATTAAGATCTTGTGTTCGTTGTTCCACACGTGATTCCAGCTCGATGTTCGCTTGTAGGAGCTCTTGCTGTGCTTTTCTGCGTTCAGCAATCACAGCAGATAAGATTAATGTAGTAAAAAATATGACCGCAACAAATGCTTGTATCAGTAATAAGCTGGTAAAAATATCAACAACATGAAATTCCTTATAGCCATGTATCTCAAGCCAAAGGACAGAAATAGATATTAAAAATGCTATAGTTGTTGCTAATCGGGTACTGAAACGTACAGCAGACCATATACAGAAAAGTAATAAAACATAAGCCAAAGGATAATTCAACATATAGAGTATACTAATAGTACAAGCTAATAAACCGATTAAAATTATGTACTCAAGAAATTCCTTCGAGTTGAAAGTAAGTTTTTCATGGTACCAGGTCATAATAAGGGGTGTCATTATTACAATACCTATAACATTCGTTATCCCCCAAATAAGCCAATAGTAAATAATGAGCTCTGGTTTAATTAAACCGAATAGCGCCAATGAAGAGGTGCTTATGGTGCAAGTGGTAAGGGACAAGAGAGCAGCCCCAAATATAAAAATTAAGAGATCTCTGACTGTATAGAATGGCGTTTTGGTATGAGTATAATATTGAATAAATTGAGCAACCCAGAGTACCAGTAACCCATAGCTAAATCCTATTAATATAGATGCAACCCAGTTTTGCCAGGACATCGGGTCACTTAGTACAGCAGTCCCAACTGCTTCGGCAATGACTATCCCGAGAAAAACATTCTTTCCATACCAAAGCACCATAGCCAGTGCCATACCCAACGGAAGCCAAATGGGTGTCATAATGGTATTTGGAATAATCCAAATATTACTCACAATCCCACCTATTGTGTAAAAAAAAGCGGCAATTATATTCTGGTACCAGAACCCCCATGTTTTTGTTGTATTGAAGCTCATGTTTTCTTTCCAAGTACTCTATAAAGCTTGAGTTTTTCCTCTTTACCTCGAATCACTTGAGGCTCTAATTCTTCAACCAGAATTTCATTAGCAATAGGCTTAAAGGTAGTTTCGCTGATCAATAAAGTATTGGGGTTGGCTTTGGTTAGTTCTTCGATTCGTGATGCGGTATTTACGGTATCGCCGATAACAGTATATTCCATATGTTCACTAGTACCCACATTGCCAGAGATTACCTCTCCCGTATTAACACCAATTCCTATAGCGAGATCACGGCCTATTTCATCACGGTATTTGTCGTTGAATTCTTTTAGTGCATCGATCATTGCTAATCCGGCAAACACAGCATTCAACTGATTATCAATATGCGAAACAGGGGCACCGAATAAAGCCAAGATTCCATCGCCAATTAATTTATTAACACTGCCATGATAATCCCCTATTTTTTGGGTCATTAACTCAAAATAGGCATTAAGCAGTTCCACAGATTTATCAGGACCCAGCTCACCCGATATTGAAGTAAATTGGCGTATGTCTGCAAACATGACTGAAATAATACGGTATTCACCGCGAGTTAAGGGATCTTCTCCCTGATCATTTAAAATGTCATCGACTACATTTTTGGGTACGTACTTTTGAAACAACTCCATAATCCGTTTTTGATATAATACTTCATGATTCAGTTTTTCAATCAAAGACAACCGCTCTTCTTCAAGACTCAGCATCTTCAGACCGCTATCAATACTAATTTTTAATTCGACCGGATCCCATGGCTTAGTAATATAACGAAATACTCGACCCGTATTGATGGCTTTAATAATTGCCTCGACATCAGTAAAACCTGTTAAAATCATGCGAATGGTATTGGGATACTCAGGAATAATGGATTCTAAAAATTGTACTCCTGTCATCTCTGGCATTCTTTGATCTGTAATAACTATTTGAATATTATTGTGGCGCATAATATCTATACCTTCGCGTCCAGAGGTGGCAGTAAACACGTTAAAATGACGACGAAATGTCGCAACAAAAGCAGTAAGATTATTCGCTTCATCATCAACATAAAGGATATTACTTTTTTCTTTATCCATAAAAAAACTCTTTTAGAGGCAAACTATAGACTCTATAGATATTTATAGCCTTAGCTCATCACTTTGGCCAGTTTCAGTTTTTGAAATAAAAAGAGATTCTTTATTTCTTTGGGTCTAATTGGCATGGCTCTGTCGCTAATGTTGTCTGAAAATAGGGATTACCTATTAATTTTGGTGAAATAAGAAGTGCTCATCGTTATATCAAACAATTAAATAGTAGCTGCTTGGTGGAACATACATCGTGCAAAAAATATTATCGCTCTGCAAATTGCTCGAGCTAATGTTTTGGGGGGCACACTATCAGTGCTACTTAAAGAAAAAAACGCAGCTTTAATCACACCTTTTAAATTTTAATTTTGAGACATCAAGGCCGCAATTTAATGTGGTCAATCAACAATGGTACCGAAATTGGTTTTCTATAACCAATATAATTTTTTTCATCTCCACAAGGGGGGGTCGTCCGCTTAAATCCAAGATGTTCATAAAATCCTTGCGCATTCCTATTGGTTCTATGCGTCTCTAAAGTAATAGTTTCAAAATCAGGAAATCGACTTTCAATACTCTCAATAGCGATTCTACCCAAGCCTAGTGCTCCCTCTTTTTTATTGGATTTAATGGGTTGAAATGGTTTAATCGCCAAAAATTTGATGTATATCTCTTTATTACTTTGTAAGCGACAAGTCACAAAACCAACTGTTACATCATTAACCAAAATAGTGGCGAAAGAAGAAATATTTCTTTCTTTTTCTAAAGTCTGTATTTCCTCTGAAAATAATTCTTCCAGCCATGCTTTTTTCTTTATCTCGGAAATTCCCAATTCTCTTTCGGGAATATTCTGATGGGCACTAAGGAAAGCAGTCATATAGATACCCTTCAATTTCTTTATCAAAAATGGATCAAGTGTCTGATTCCATTCGACAGAAATGACGGACGATTGTTTTCCTGTTTTCGCCCAAAATAAAGATGGCATCAATCACTCTAATTACATAATAAAATATACAAATTGTAACAATAATATATAAATAGATCAATTATATGAATAGGGAATATGAAGGAATTTAAACTGTGCTAATTGGTAATGGAAAAGATTATTTTTGCCATGAACTCAATTTTAAACAAATTTAAAACGTAAATTTTTAATATCAAATGCATTTTCAGGACGAAAAAAAGAATTTAATATATGAAAAAGAAATACTTTTACCTAGAATTAGTCCTTCTATCGTTTAAAAATACCGATGTAACAATATTCTCAATGCCTGCCTAAACCTGTCGGTGCGTTGAGAATATTGTTACATCGCAATACATTGATTTAATACCGATTGAAAGGGCTTCGAACCATGGCATCATAGGTTGAAGCCCTCTGAGCACCCTGATTTTATGGGTTGTAGCTAATAGATTTTTCTTGCTCCTCCTCTTCCTTTTTCAGTAAGCTGAAAAAGCGAAGAGTGTGTTCCAGTGAACTGGTATTTTTCATTGTCTCCATTACACCTTGATTCAAGTTGATTTTATCTTCTGTTTCCACTACAGAGTGTACTTGAATTCCTTGTGCTTGCCATTGCTGCAACACTTTACCCATACCTAATTGAATAAGTAATTCGTGTTGTTCTTCTGTAAATAGAAACTGCTTTGGATTTTGCACATATTGTTGTAACAATTCGAAACATTTATTGATGTAATCACTGTCCTGATTATTAATAAACTCATCGAGGTCATTGTTCTTAACCTTCGCCAATTGCGTCAAAACCACAATAAGCATAATGAATTTGGTCGCATCTGTTGACGTTGTTAATGATTGTTCAACTTGAATCACTTTACGGGTAAAAGGACAAATAACTTCTTCTGGACTTAAATCAAGCCCATTATCATCACGTAATTTTTTTCGCTGTGTTTCTAACTCCACCATCTGCTGAATAATTAATTCTTCAAGGTATTGAGGCAGTGCTTTGAATTCAGATGACATATCGTGTGAGTTTAAAATGGTTAGATAATCATCGACCAAATGTGCTTTGTCCTCATGGACCATCTCCTTAAGATCTTTGATAATATTTATCGATAACTGTTCATCTTTTTTTGCAGTATTAAGCACCTGTATTAAACCTAAATGCAGCACATTGCATGTCATGCGTATTTCAGCTCTGTTCATGCCTTTCTCTACAAGACATCGTAAAATATCCTTTAGAGCCTTTTCATAAGGCTTATCCATATCGCTGCTATTAACCACCATAGCAATATAGCTTGTATCCTGTGGCGCTTTCTTTATAAATTGACGACTCTCCTCCATCTGTTTTGACATTTCCTTCAAGCTGCCAGCTGACATCAATCTTAATCGCTCAGCCTCTCGATAGGAAACAAAAACAGGGTCGTCAGGAATGACAAGGGATGCCGGATCAACAAGATGATTAACAAAATCCTCAATTTGAACACTAAAGTTCGACAGTTCGACATTTTCCAGCCACTTATACATATTAATCTCCAATGTCATTAAACTTTAATCATTCTATTTCCTTTCAAATCTAATTGTCTATAGCCCAGAATAGTCAGAGTAGATATATATTTCATAAAAATCATTACACATGAGAGTTATCTTGCGCAATTTAAGAGATCTCTGCATTGACCCGGGAGCCAGGTATTTGTTACTAATTACACATATTAACCCAGCTAGTAATCCCTGTGATCGGATCAGTAACCCTTGATACAGGACACGCTGTAAACATAGGTGCCATACCAGGTGCTGGTGAAGAACATACGGAAGGACAAGGGTGATCCAGATCATTTTGACTGGCACATAGTTGAATGTCTGTGGGGTCACAGTTGCATTTGCAGGCTGCTTGTAATTGTAGAGAAAATAAGCAAATAATTAATATTATGACTGCTTTCATCTGGAAATCCTTTTAAATATGAATAATGTCATTTAGCACTAAGTCAACGATATTAAGTTGTATGTGTATATTATTTTAGCATATTAACGGGAACAGCAAGCAATGATATGGGCCCATCCTCACTCTTAAACAGCCATTAGATGGGGTCAAAATATTTTTGTTTCTAAGAACAAAAAACAGAATGGTTTGCCAACGGTACCAATATAAGTGTCAAATGCCATGATTAGTAAAGAGAAATGGGAGAAACTAACAGAGTGGATGGCGAAGCTTTGTATTAATGAAGCTGATCTTGTCGAAAAATTTATCCTGGGCAGTGGTAAGGGAGGACAGAAGTTGCATAAAACGGCATCAACGGTCTACTTGAAACATGTCCCCTCTGCTCTGGAGATTAAGTGTCAGTACTCCAGAAGCCGTGAGGATAACCGCTATTTTGCAAGAGTACGACTTTGTGAAAAATTGCACTCGATATTGAGTGATGAAGAAACAAAAGAACAGCAAAGAATAGAAAAAGTAAAACGTCAAAAGAAACGACGATCAAGACGAGCCAAGCAAAAAATATTAGATGAAAAATCCAGGCAAAGCCAGCTCAAGATGTTTAGAAAAAAACCTCAAACCTATGAGTAGAGGGTCATTCCTCAGGGAAAAGCACTTAAACGTGACGTAATTGTGGGCACAATGATTTGCCTTAATACCTCAAAAACTCTCATTAACTCATATTCTTTGATACGTTAGCCACTCCAGGATAATCCTCAGATAATACAAAAATCATTAATTAGTTTATTTATTCTTTATTGAACCCTGGTTTGTAAATAGACAGCCTTCATTTTCCTCATTATACTCCGCATTTTAATAATGGAGTCAAATATGGTACGGGATGTAGAAGCACGAGTATCAAAATATTGGTTTTTGAATGCTAAAAATAGTAGAAAAGAAATTCGAAATATAAAAGAGATCAAGAAACTTGGCGCTAATATAATATCTAAATGTCAAAATATACTTACATTAACAGATGATCCTTATTGCAAAGAACAATTAAATTTGATTATTCGTAATACAACAAATCTTATGACATTAACATCAAAAACATCAACAAAAAATCCAACAGAAAATGATGATAAAATTATAGAGGCTTGCAGAGAACTCCAGACCAATATTCTAAGTATCCCTGCAACTATCCACACTCCTACAGACTTAGCGACTGCAAGCTATAGGCTTGCACAGGCATGTCTATACATCCTTGTATTAAGTGCCGCTTTAGCTATTGGAGCAACATTCGGAGCCTGGTATTTTGGTTTCTTAACAGCGACCTACTTTACTGATACTCTGGCCGTTGCACTTGCTAGTATTGGAATTCCTGGTGTATGCCTGGGCTTGTTTTCTTACGGGGTATATTCTGTACAAAAAAATCCAGTGGAAGCGCAATTTAACGACTTAGTAGAGAACATTGACCTGTTCTGCAAAGAAATAGTTCAATTTGATGAGGAATACGAAAGGCCTCAGTCTCCTCAACTCTAACAAAATAAAATAACCTCGCAAAGTGGAATATGAATAAGAAGCATAAAGATCTCTATGCGACCAATGGAATCTATGATCAAGCCTATTGAGAGGTGGGCAAATATGGGTTGTATTGTCTAACCTAAAAAAAACCCAATCGCTCTTGTAGCTCTGAGGGTAAGTCCTTTAATAACCTGTCTTTTGGAATTTGAGCAAGATTGAGGTAATTGCGACATTGAAATAATGAAATCTTAAGAAGAGAAGGAACTTTTATAATGCCAAATTTTCTGAGAAGATTGGCTTCGTCTTTTGGATTTTTTCCCCTGAATACATTGTTACCATCTTCATCTCGAAAAATAATATGATTGAGTTGAGGCATAATCTCCTTAAGGGCCTTACATTGTTCAATAGACCAGGTTTTAATTTCAGAGAAGCTTAAATAAATAGTTTGAACATGGGGTAATGTCCCGCGTAATCTTTCTATGTTTTCTGGAAACTTCAAGTTGTTCTTGGTTAAATCAAGCAACGTTACATTTGGTGGAATTCCAGCAAAAGCTATCGCTAATTCATCGCCTGATATTTTGTCAAGATTATTTTGACTTAAATCCAATGAAGTTACACTCTGGGGAATTCTCGCAAAGATTTTTGCCAGTTCATTGCCTGACTTTATCTCTAGGTCACTCCAGCCTGTATCTAAGCCTATATTGATATAGAGTGAAGACGAATTCGAAAAATTCTCTGCAAAGAATTTTGTTAATTCATTATCTGTTTTATTATCAAGATCGAGAGTCACTCCTGAGAGTTTATTCAAATCTAATAATGTATATGGCATTGTCTAAATCATCTTTCTTGATTGCAAGCAACAAACAAGTTATTGCAACTTATTTAAGTATAATAATATATTTCTAGTCATATTTATCGATTACAACAATCAATAGATTAAGACTGTTCAAATTTGATTTGACCATTAAGCTCTTCTATTTGATCTAGAATCTTTAAAAATTTTTCTCCAAAGGGAGTTACAGAATACTCGACTCTGGGGGGTATTTCATTAAACGTGTTTTTGCTGAGGATGCCAAATTCCAAATTCTTCCTTAAGCATTGGTTTAAAACTTTCGTTGAAAGTCCTTCAACACTTCGTACCATTTCTCCAGGGCGATTGATTCCGTTTCTCAAAAGGAAATAGATAGTCAGAGACCATTTACAACCATAAATAGCCTCTACTATTGATCCAGTTTTAAGAGGCGCTTTTCTTTGTATTAATTTTTTTTCATACATTTCAATAATTTGTACCATAAAGTATTTAGTAAACCCAAAAGTGCTTACTTTTTTTAATATTGTAGATCTTTAATACTTGATTGGACAGAATTTTATATTAATCAGGAGAGTAAATGTTTAATCAAGATTTAGCCATTATTGTTGGGGGTTCCAGTGGTATGGGACTTGAAACAGCAAAAAAACTTTCAAATAATCGTCTGGATATATTAATCATTGGAAGAGATAAACCAAAACTACAAAATGCTGCAGTTGAAATAGAAAAGTTTGGTTCAAAAGTAGAAATTTTGGTTCTTGATCTTTATGACAAAAAACAGATTTCTCAATTTATGAATAAAATAAAAGATGAAACTCGAAGAGTGAAATATCTTGTAAATGCTGCCGGTTATTTCAAGCCCATCAGTTTTTTAGAACATAAAGAAGAGGATTACGATCTTCAGGTAAAGCTTAATAAGTCATTCTTTTTTATCACTCAGGCAGTAGCAGAAAATATGAAAAAAAATGGTGGGGGGGCTATCGTCAATATCGGTTCTATGTGGGCAAGCCAAGCAATTAAATCAACACCCTCTTCAGCTTATTCCATGCAAAAGGCAGGCCTACATTCACTTACCCAACATTTAGCTATGGAACTCGCAGAATACAATATAAGAGTAAATGCTGTAGCACCAGCAGTGGTAGTGACTCCTATCTATAAGTCATTTATTGAAGAAGATAAAATTGAGGAGTCGTTACAAGATTTTAATAAGTTTCATCCTATTGGCAGGATAGGCAGGACAACTGATGTCGCCGATGCGATCGACTTCCTTTTGTCAGAAAAATCAAGCTGGATCACAGGCGAGATCATGAATATCGATGGGGGTGTGATGGCAGGAAGAAATTAATTGGACGGAAAATAGAGAAGTATAATTAATTATCAATATACATTTTTTATTTATGCCAATTTGATTTCATTAAAAATTGATTCACGGCTGTAGTGGTATATACCACTACAGCACTATCAAGCAATATTGCCATAAATAAGGATAAACGCCTGAGAAAGCACGATAGAAACTGATAAAAAAAGCAAAAGTAGCCAAATTGGTATCATAAAAGCAAGATAAACTATGTGGATTGTTAGCAACTTAGTTGCAGGAGCACCAAGAGCAGTGCAATAAGATACACAAAAATGGTCATACGATGAAGAATTTCATCTATATAGAGATATAGCAATCCTCTAAAGCCCAAAAAATACCAGATTTCAGGTTATTAAATATGAAATATTTTATACAAAGGCAGTGGGACAGAAATTATTTTTTTATTAAACAGCCAGCTCATTAAATACCCTGTCAATCCAATCCTCCTGAAATATAAGCTTCATTTCAATCAATCAAAAGAGTAGATGAGTCTATAGCCATAACCACTTTTCTGATTGGAACGCCCTAAATTTGACGTAGCCAACCATATTCAAACTGACCAAACATTCACCAAAACAACCTAACTGTTAATAATTTGTTAATTTTATGGGCGTATATTTACAGATAAGGAATTATTATTTCTGTAGGTATTAAGAGCAAATCACATTAAATCATATTGCTCTATACTTAGATAGATAGGGTAAATTGTATATATAATGGTAATTATGTTAACTGTTTTTAATGGTTTGTCGTCATTTTATTGTTGGAATGGTGGGATATGCACTTAACCGATTTGACAAAGTTTTCTCTTATAACGAGAAAAGTTCAACATCTCATACTTCGAATAACTCACAGTAAGTTAGTTATAAAAATATCACATAAAGGACAAAGATATATAAGGGGAGCGAGGAGTTACAAATGAGTAAATACGCCAAAGAAATCGCCGATATATTTTCCAGTCTCGAGTTACAGCAAATTGATTTGTTTGCAGAAAAACTAGGTATTGATGAAATCAAAATATTGCATTCAGAAGTTCTTCCAAAGATACAGGATTTAGATCGCAGAAGATATCTAAAAAAAACATTAACCGAACGCGAAAAACAAATTGGACAAAGCTCTGAAAAAAGTGAAGTTATTTCAAATATAAGTGTAAGTGACCAGCTGAAAGGAGTATATGAAGATCTCACAGCTGCAATCATCTCAGCGCTGACTCATGAGGAAACAAGAAAACTCTTTCTGGAAAGAGCGGATGATGACGAACTATTTGTCCTTGAACGTAAACTAAGTACCCACAAAAATGAGCAAGAAACATTATATCTTGCTTTAGAAACTGAAATAAAACGACGAAAACAAGAGAGCCCAGAGCAATCCAAAAACGACAAAGAAAAGTATAAAGAGGATTGGAGAAAAAAACATGGCGATCTTCAATGGGAATCCAATATATGGAAAAACATAATAAAGGATATCAAGCAAGTCAATTTAGAGGTTAAGAGAAAAACTCAAGTTGAAAAACCTCCAGTTTTAGAACCACAAAAAACCCAAAAATCCTTTTTATCCAGAGTATGGACCGCTATAAAAAATTTCTTTACTCGAGCCTTTAGTTTTTTAAGTCCTAAAAAACCATCTGGACGCGATAAACAAAAAGAACCCTATAAAATCGAAATCTCGGAAAAAGAGCAAGAGTCTATAGACGAACTGCGAAAGCAAGGAGCACAACATGTGGCTGAGGTCACTGGGGTAGTAAAAGTTGGAGAAGGAAAGAAACGTACTAAAGAAAATATAATATCGTCTATGAGATCTCGTTTTGGAATGGTACTAGCATCACAGATGGTCTCTGGAACAAAAAATAAAAATCACAGAGACTTGTTTACTGTTGTAGAGTCTTTATCAAAACCAGAGGATACTGATACAACGATTGAAACAATACATGATGCAATTAAAAGCGTCACATCAGATGTAAAGGAAGATCATCCCTTAAAAGGTGAGCATGCTTGTTCTATAGGAGGATATGCCGAGCTTGTTACGGCATTTGAATCAGAAGTCGTTAGAAATTTAGTGCAATCACCAGAAGGCTATAGTCAATATGGATTACAGTTATCAGAAGAAGAAAAGGAAAAGATCGATAGGTACTATGAAAACATGGAAAGATCACGAGATCTAACCCATGCTTTGTCTGAAGTCTGTTCTTCCTGGGGAGGATATGAAGAAGATAAAAAAAATCACGGATATAAAAAAGGAGAAAAATTTACTGAAAAACAAAAAGAATTTGAAGATAAACTGACATTAGCCACTAAGGCATTACAACAAGCATGCGCCAAATTGAAGGATGGAGAGTCATTGTACTTAGAAACAGGCTTGGAAGGCCATGCCATGCAACTTGTAATTAAAAGGACAGGAAATGAATTTAAATTATCTACTTACGACTCCTCAGGTGCATTAGAAAATACATCACTTAGCAAAGGTATTATTGGTTTAGTAAAACTATTTTTCATGGGTAATGAAACCATGAAAAAGAACGCCTATACATTTTCCGTTCCCCAAGAGCGTTTAATTTCTAAAGAAGGGGGCGATTATCTAAGCTATTTAATCCGTACTAATTCAATGGCTGGCTGGGCTCAAACACATATAGAGCATAACCTCAAGCATACAACAATGGAAGAACGAAGTCACATGGGATGGTTTCGTCAGCTTTTGGCTCTAAATCAACAGTCTTACATATACTCAAATTATATGGAGCACTTTGGCTCTCTTGCTTCTCCAGATGCTCCGCCAAAATTCGAAGAGTTGTTACAGCGTCCACAAAATACACAAAACTGCTTTGCTAAAAAAGCGCAATCATGTGAGTTATACGAACTTGGCAAACCCACTTATAAAAAACTTAGACTTGCCATGTTGCTCGAACAAAGAAAAGGGCTTCTTGACGATATAAAGGCTGGTGAAAACTATTTTATTGGCATGGAATATGCGCCTATGTTAAAAAATATTGAGCCAGAATACCTTTCTCCATCTGAATTGTATGAAATATCAATGCGCTTATGTGAGGTGAAAGAACCTCCTTCAAAAGAATATTATCAGAAATTTTTTCAAGCTCTACTGGATGCCAGAGAGAAATTGGCGCAAGTTGATAATAAAGACAATCAATTAGCCATCAAGCGTATAGATGAGAAAATCGCAAGTCATGCCAAATCTTATTATTTATATTTAAAGAAAGGAAATCGCCAAAAAGAGATTGACGAAATCTTCTCCCCCGAAGTATCCAGCAAAGGCAGCTCGTTTAACTGGAAATCCGGGGTAATGCCTTTAAAAACAGATTTAAGTGGAAAAATTGATTCGCAAGCATTGGAGAAAATCAGTGAATATGCGGCTGCTCAAGCTTGGAAAGCTACAATTCAGTTAATCAATCATCAGATAAAGAAACTAAGCGTTAATGAGCGATATATTCATTCACCAAGTGAACGCTTATCAAACATAGGTTATTTAAGAGCATCCCGAAAAGTCACTTTAAAGGATTTGGAAAATGCAAATATTGTTACCTTCACCACAGGCTTCACCAGAAAAGAAGATACTAAAATAGAAATCAATGTTGGAGGTAAACGAAAAGAAATTGATAAAGCGGCTTTCTTTAAATTGGTTGTGAAGCATAAAGAGTCTTTAACTAATCCCAAAGTCATTGGTCTTTTAGATTATTTGCGGAACTCATCACCAGAAGTTGAAAAAAAATATGCAAAAGAAGTCTATCCAATACAACGTAAAGCGTTTATAAATAAACTTGAAGAAAATATCAATAAAACAGCCCAATCTCTACAATTAGCGATTGACAGACTCTCCAAAAACCTAAAAAAATTGGAGCCGATACTTGCTACTGTTGAAGAAAACATTCGATTAATTAGTCAAGAAATTCTGGAAGAACAGCAAAATAGCAAGGGAAAAAGTTCAATAAAATTAAAAAATTTAGAATTGCGCCTGGATCTACTCAAAAAAGAACGTGAAGAAATTGAAAGCTTACAACGTTCTGTTTCAACTAAAATTCAAAACCTTCAAGGAGGCGCAGAAGTTGAGGGCTCATCAGAGAATAGAATTGCCCGAGCAACACAGATACTTGAAAAATTAAGAGCTAATGATAAAGACTTACGGACTATTAATGCAGTAAATCATGCATTTGCAAAAGCACAATCTGAACTTGAAAATGTCGAGAAGCACTTAGAGCAAACGATAAAAACTTTTGAAGTGGATGATATTGAAAATGAAATCAATGATCGGGTTGAACAAATCAATCACTATCGTCAAAAAGTAATTAATAATCATCTACAAACCAATGCAGAGTATAGGATATTAGACGAGCTGTCCGCTGGCAGAATGGGAACAGAAAAAGACCGAAACAGGGATATGTACCGTCAATCCACATCGGAAAGAATCGAATTTCTCAAACAGGGAAAAAATACGTTCCTTCCAGGTTCAGTGTTTCATGAAATCCAAAGTTTAAACCAACAACTGAAAGCGCGAGTCAGTGGGATAGTAGAGCGCAAGGTCATATTAGGCTCCAATATTTCTGATACTGGGACAATGACCTCTCTTGAAAGTGCCAATAAAGAATATATAAAGCTTGATCAACAAGCACAAGAAATCAGTAAACAACCCGTTCCGAAAGAAATTAAAGAGGAATGGGTTCTAAAAATGTTTGATATCTGGTTAAAACATGAAAGTCCCGATCGTTTATACAGTATGCAAAAGAAACATGAGTCTGATCTCATTTTTGGTATTAACCAGGCTTTTCATCATTTTATCGAGCAAAAAGCCAACATTAAATATGCATCACTCAAAGAAGCAGGATATCCAATAGACCTTAATCAAGACCTGATTGATAAAACGAATTGGAAACCCATCAGCGATATGGAATTGGAAGCATTCCATGACAAACGCCAAAAAGCAGCTCAGTTTATCTTGGCACGATTTAAAAAAGCTATGAGCGGAATTGTATCTAAACCAAAAGAAAAAACTCCTGCCCCTGAGTCTGTTCAGCTAAAGAGTCAAGATTTGGTGGCCCAACATGATATCTCTTTGGATACTGAAGATTTTGTACCTCCCAAAGTGACCTTTTTAGCAAAATCAGAACGAGCATTGGATGGAAATACATTAAAATTTTTAAGAGAAAATCCAATACCTGCTCCTAAAGGGGTATCTCAAGAGCAATGCGAACAATATTGTAATGAGGTAAAAAACTACCTGCATAAATTAAAATCTCATAGTGGCTTAGAGAATAAAGCACAGCGCATTACCGAATTTTGTCATTCATCCGTCGCCAAGATCTTTGATTTACCCTATCCTCCACCACAAGATTTGGCACTGGAGATTGCCAATACAATGATTGATCGCTACAGAGATAGTGAGAATTCACTTACAGAATCATTCATGAAATTAGAGAACAATCAAAGGGATCAAATTTTAACGTCTTTAATCAAACTGAGTTTGTCACAAATTGCTCTGGTTGATTCTAAAAAAACCAAAGTCAACTCCCAATTCTATTCTACGATCAAACAATGGGAAAAACTGATCGTGCCTCCCGATGAGGCCATATCAAGAAAGATTTCAATGTTATCTCCTGGAGGCACTAAACCGGAAGATATTTCCCTCTTAAAAGAAGTCGATTTGGCACTTCACGAATCACCTGTTGGTCTTGAAGGAATATATGAGGGGCAAAAAGGACTACAAATCGCTTTAACTTCTTATGGAAAAGAAAAAATAGTAGAGGGAGTCGATTCAAATCTACGCAAATTAGCCGATCGCCTGGGTATGCGCAATGGTGATGCTTTGCTAGCTCGGCAATTTATTGATTTTTATTCCAACTCAAAGCTTCTTCTTTCGAGTGATGGAATTAATAGTACGCAAGGTCGAGAGCTGTTTTCAAGAGCCATATTAGATGCATTTCAACATGCCACAAGTGATGAAAAACATCAACTCTTAAATTTTTTAAAGACATTACATTTTGATGATGAAAATGAGCCATGCAAACTAAAAATACCTCATGATGTGTTTCTTGATGAGGTTTTAATGAGGTGTGCCAATATTGACCCCGAATTATTCGAAGAAAACACCAAGGCTAAAACTCATAATGCCAAAGCAACAGAATCATTTATTGCATCATTAACTGACATCTCCAGCGAAGATGGAGTGGATAGATTATTGGGATTTGCCAAAGAAATTAACCTGCTTTCTCTGAAAATTGAGCATGCTCTGCTTGAAAAACCAGTAGATACTGAAGTTTTGGATAAGCTTTATGTACAATTAATATGTTCCAATTTAGCCTATCAGCTCATTCTCGATCAGGCGTCTGAAGATATTCTTTCCAGTCTTAACGATAATTTTGAATACACCAGGGAAATGTCTTTAGTTCAAGCCAATATGAATAAGCTACAAGAAAATCTCATTCAATTTTCTAGTAACTTACAGATCAATAAGCGCGCCTCATTATTCGATACCGTTTTTAATGAATATATACGCGAGCAAAAATTTGATGGGCCAAAAGTAACGATTACATCCCCATCTTCCTCAGACATTCCTGGCTTTATTGCTTTAGGAGGCAACAAGAGCCTGGATGTATTACACGGTGTTGTTTATGTTGGTAATAACAAATTAGGAGTGATGCCTGCCTTCATGCAATCCCATATCGCATTACAAGAATTAGGTATTAATAATCTTCCATTTAAACCGCAGGATGGAGGATATGTTTACATCGAAGGTAAGAAAGTCAAGGCATCAGTTATGCAACTTGGTGAGGGTGATCTTATCGTCCAAAGAGAATTGAGAACTTTAGACGGCCATACTGAAATGCTTCAGTATATCTCTCCAGAGAAAATGGATTCAGTACCGATGTCATTAAAGCGAAGACTGAATGCTGAACATTTCTTTATAGACTCTAAAGGCACAATACATGCTTATACATCTGACTTTAAACCAATTTTAAAATTATCCTATCTGGAGGAAAAATGGAGTGGTCTCTTATTAGATCATAATGGTAATAAAACGTCTATAACTCCTGAAAGTACTGGTAAATTATCTTTGATTCAGGATTTATCCCGAATTTTCCCACGTAGTGAAATGATTGGTGTGGATAATAACACGGTTTATGTACCCTCAATTGCCAAATATCTAATTCACAACGATAAAACTGGTCATTATCTTATTGCAGAGAGTCTTACTGACAAAACATCAAGAAGACATCTTAAAGTAACGAAGCAAGGAAGTGCATACACGGAAAAAGAATTGACTGATTCTGAATCGGAAGAAGTTCGAATATTGGGTGAACAAATCAAGGAATTACAAAAAGAACTCTCTTCAATCACCGAATCTGATTTATTGAGTAAACAAGCCAGAAGTAAAATTGAGAAGAAAATTCAGGATTGCAACTCTCGAATTAAAGAAATCACTACTCCAGAATATTTTGTATTTGCTCCTGATTCAGAACAAATTAAATTGCTTGAAAAAGAACTTTTAAAATTAAGAAAGGAAATGCAAGAAGCCTATATTAATTTTAAAGAAGGAGGAAAGGATAAAGAGAAATTAGCGACTCAGTATGAAAAAGCTAAAGAAGCTTATTTACAAAGCAAAAAAACACTGCAAAAAGCTTATGCTGAATCCACTCATTTGCGAACCTTTGATGTTAAAGAGGGCATATTAAAAGCCAAAGATTTTCACAGTATTCTTCATGTTGGATCAATAGCGGGTAAAACAGATGTTTTAACCAGATTATTAGGAGCTAACGTACCTAAATCCCCCTTAAAACCCAAAGAATTGGAAGAATTAAGAAACCTTAAATCCCAATATCAAAAAAAACGTCAATTGACTATGGAAGACCGATTTGCCTTGATTATGCTGGTTGGTACTGAACTACAACATCATTTATTAGAAAGAGGAGCTTCCGTAACCGGTAAATTAGACGGTTGGGATAAGTCTGCTTATACCAAATTATTGAAAGAGTTCTCTGAAGAAGTAAAACAAGTCAATAACCTATCTGGAAAGCTGCCATTAGGTGATTTTTCTGAGTTGTGGAGAGAAATACAATCCGAATTTACCTCAGATAAAGAATTACAAGGGCTATTTTCCAAACCAATAACTGTAGTTGAAACAGGTGAGAAAAAACCAGTCAGTATCAATACAAAAACTACCAATATGCCTATTGAATCTATAGGTGGCCGAACTTTGGTTCAATTTACTTTATATGAAGATCCACATTCACTCATTGATGAAGAACAAGTAACGCTTGAAAAGCGTTTGCGTGGTTTAGAGGAATTTGGAGAATCCATTCAAGCCCAGGAAGAAGGTTATTATTATGAAAACTATGGCTTGTTTAATACCAACACTCTTGAAAAATTATTTAGTGTGACCTCTGAACATGACGGAATTGGCGGATTAACTAAAGAGCAGGTTGCAACGCTGTTTCAATTGATGCAAGACCAAGGATGGGTACGTCCAGTCAAAGACATGGACAACAAGTATCAATTAACCAAACATCCCAGTGAGTTTTATTCTTCTGCGAAAATTGCGAGCTATCTGACTGAAGTCGGTTTTAGTAAAAGTCAAATCAATACTATTTCTGATAGGCTTGAAATATTTTTGTATCAAACAGCAGTCAGTGGAGGAAGCTATTCAATAAAATCAGGCCATAAAGAAGAATTGATCGAAAAAGTCAAGGAAGAACAAGAAAAATGCAATATGGAGTATTTAGAGGCTTTAGACAGGATTGAATCCACATTAGCCAAAGCGTCTTCAACAATCACAATGGCTGATTTGAATTCGGCTTATCTCTTAAACGATTACAGCAGTATTCTTTCCTATTTCCCCGAAGAAGAGCGGGCTCAAATTGAGATTGTCCTGAATAACGGCATGACTCGACTATTGTATTACAAAACCGAGTTAGATCACTTAAATGATGTACAAAATACATTCAAAATAGGACAAGATGGCAAAGCCATTGCGATGTTGCATACCAGAAGAAACTATCAATTAGACAAACTTCTTGATTCTGAACGTGCCTTAGAGAACCCTTCTTCAGAGAAAGAAATCTTAAGGTTTGAGCAAGATCGAAAAATGCAACGAGCCTTCCTGCTTTTTGAATCTGAATTTGGCCATCGTTGCAACGCACGCCAAGTGAACATTTTCCGTGGCCTCCTGCTTGATGATGAAACTGATCCTGATAAAATTGATTCTGCTCAAGCCAGAATGGGATTTGGCAAGACATCACTCTTGCCTTTAGTTGCCTTGTACAAAACAGGTGACAAACTGGTTCGTTTTATAGTGCCTAAATCAGCACTTGAAACCAACACATCAGATATGTCTATCACGTTGAATAATTTACTAGGCCGTCGAGCGGTAAAAGATGATTTTCAACGTTATCGAATAGAGACTGACCCTGAACCTAATATGGGAGAAAAAAGTCCCCGATTAAAATCATTACAAGATGCAAAAGCAGACTTGCAAAAGAGACTTGCCCTGTATCAAAGAGTCAGAGACCATCGAGAAGTACTGGTCCAGGCACCCAGTGTGCGTAACTCTATGGAGTGTCAAGCCAAGATTTTCCTGGATATGTTGCTGAAGGTCACTAACGAGCCATTGCAACAGAAAGAACTCATGGAGTGTATTTCATTACTGAATGGAATTCGTTCATTAACCACCATTTCAGTCTTTGATGAATTAGATGCCACTCAAGATCCTAATACAACTGAGGTGAATTACACTTCTGGTGAAAAAATCCCTCTTCCGCCCTCTGAAATTTATCCATTAGAAGTAATTACACAAACGATAGGTAAGACAGAAGATAAATCAGTCGAGCATTTGGCTGAGGTATTATTAAACCAGTTTGGTATTAAAGATGAAGACAAGAGTATTCTTAAATACATTACGTCGTTACAAGTCAAACAACCCTCTTCCGTGGTTTCATCAAACAGTACCGAAATTTATTTAATGCGTGCTATTCTGACTGATCCAATCATGCTAAGCATCTTTACTGAAAAAGAACCAGGTACAGACTTTGGTGTTTGGTTTGAAAATGCGAAAGATGGCTCAAAATTGTATGATTACGATGCGCTTAAAACAGGGAAAGATGAATCCAAAACACCATTATTAATAGCAATTCCCTACTCTGCTGCCAATACACCAAAACCTCAAGGCTCAAGGTTTGATAATCCAGAGGTTACGGCGATCACGACCTTATTGTATTATCTTGATTCCAGGACAGAAATCAATGAAATACCTCACTTGGAGTTTTTAATTGACTCCTTTAAAAAGGGTCTTGGACAAGATTCCTTTTTAACACCTTCAGGAGATACCCTTGATCCTGAATTTAAAATACTTTTTGCTGAGATAAAAGAATTAGCAGAAATAGAAGATCCACTGATTAGGAATGAAGAAAGAAAAAAATATTTTGATGAACTAGACAAACGAATTAAAAATGGGGAAATCCCACCCAACGCATTTAGAAAAATGTTGGCTCGCACGATTATTCAAGAACAGATCAAATTTGATTCTGGAAAAGCAAACAGTAATCGCTATGAGATGGGAACAACGAATGATACTGTGATTGGATTTTCAGGAACCGCAGGGGATACCTCTTCTCATTTTAAAGAAAACATGCTGGACCCTGCTGCCGATGGGAATATGACTTTGGGTATTATGGGACGCAAGAACTGTCAAGCGACCATTCCACTGGATACAACCAGTTTTGCTAAAAAGGGCGAGGATTACACTACTGTTTTAATTAAACAGTTAGCAGAATCTTTTTCACCCAATACCAGAGCATTGATCGATGTAGGTGGTTTATGTAAAACATCGAATCGTGCAGTTGCCAAAGAAATTGCACTTCAATTAAAGAGTAAAGGCAGTAAACTCAAAGGGGTCATTTTCTACGATGATGTAACGAATACGAAAAAGCTTTTAGTTTTAGACTCTCATAATAAGGAAAAGATAGTTGATTTAACTCCAGAGATGGTATCTGAATCTGACCTCAAAGGAAGTTATTTTACTTATTATGATCAAAGCCACTCACGAGGAGCAGACATCAAGCAAATGGATGGTGCCCATGCTGTATTGACTTTAAATTTCTCAGTAACGAATAATGACTACAAACAAGCCATTATGAGAATGAGAAAGATTGTCGATAAAACATTAGGTCAATCCTTCTCCACAGCAGTTCCTGATAATGTACGAGAAAAAATCATCAGTGAACTGAAGCTTGACAAAAAACATACCCTTACAGGGAATGACATTGCCTTTTGGTTAAGACAAAAAGAGCTTCAAAATAATTTAAACAATGTTTCACTGCTTATGGGGGAATTGGATTCCATCATCAAAAATGCCATTTTACAACAACAGGCAGAACTGACCAAGCTTATGTCGAGCTCTGAATTGTCTGAAGAGCAAATCGAAGCATTCCGTGAATGCATCAAAGCATTAAATGATATTTCTCCTTTTATTTCTGGCAGTAACACAGATTTACACGTTAAATACGGTAAAATCTATGGTAATGTCAAGAGAGAAGACTTTGTCAAAGATTTAAAAGAATCCTTCGAGAAACGATTGACTACTGTATTTGATGTAGTTAATAGAGCCAGGGAAACCATGGAGCTTCCTCTGGTCACTGATAAGACACCATATCTAGATATGGAAAAACGAATCATCCAAAAACGTGAATCTCAATTAAGTCCTGAATTTATTATACCCTCTACAACAGGCAATGCGTTGACGGAAGCCCATTCTGAAACTGAAAGCCAATCCGAGAGTCAATCACAAAGTCAAAGTCAAAGCCAAACACAAACTCACTCATTTTCTGAAGTTGCAAATGAGGAAGTAGTTGTTGAAGTTCAATTAAGAAAACATGAGATCCCCTTTGAGCCGGTTTCTATTAGTTATTTATCCAAGAATGAAGACATAGACGAATTACCCCTGGCTAGTAAAATGCCTCATATGACCAATCTGTTTAATGAAGATGATCCTATCAGGTGCAGTCCTGCCTATATGGAGCGCCTATCCATGGAGCAGAAGCAACCATTACCTCCTGTCCGTTATTTTCTGGCTCGTGAAGAAGGTAATCCAAAAGTTATTTTAATTAACCAGGACGAAGCAAATATATTTAAAGCATCACCTGTTTCTCCATGGAGTTTATACGACATCCGATTAAAGAAAGAGGATACGATTGCCCCTATCACAGGACCATCCATTGAGTCTTTAAAAGGGTCACTTCTCAAAAAATTGTATTTTTCATCTTTCAGATATCAAATCACGGGAAACGATGTTGACTCATTAGCCAAATCCCTTGATGGAATTTTTACCCCTGAGCAACTTAAACCTTCATTGAATATGGAGTTTAAAGAAACTAAAAATATCTCTGAAGAAGATACCATTTTTAAATTGCCCAAGTGGGGTTTTTATGGAGAAAATCAACAGAATATTTCACTTAAAATTGAACAAACTCAATTACAATTCGAAGAAAAATATGAAAAGAGAGGCGTTACTATATCTGTTGGCGAAGGAGAAGAAAAAGCTGAGGTATTTATCTCTGCAAAATTAAATAAACGAATTTTGGGTGTAACAGAAAAACAAGAGGTACCATCTGAGCGACCAAAACTTAAGACAGTTGTAGAGCAGATTAACAAAGACTATGACTCCGCCATGAAAGAAAGAAAAGAGCTTAGAGAGGAGTTACGAGTACTCAAAGAAACCAAGAAAAAAGTAATTGATGATTTTGACAAACAAATAAAAGAATTAGAAGATAAGAAAGAGAAAGCACTCACCGAGGCAAAAAATAAAATAGAGACAACCTTTGTCAGTGCAATGAAATCTTATCTAAATTGTAGAAACACTCATGAAGATTTTCTATCCGATAATATAGGCACGTTTTGTTTACAAAAGGTAGGAAACAGCAAAACATTAGGACTTAAAATTTTTGGAAAAACATTTACTGATGGATTAGATGGAGCAGCAACATATTGTTGTAATGAGCTTTATAAAGAAAATAAAAATAAAAAATTGACCTCCGAAGAATTAGATGAAAAATTAAACTCATACATTGACACTATTTTTCATGCAACAGAAGAAAGGTATCTTGAATTCACCTCATATAAAAACTATAACACGATGATTGAAGCCATGCACGCTGCTTCCAAAATTCAACCACCAAAGAATCAATCAAGGAAACAGAAAAAGCAAAAGAAAGGTTCACATTATGAAGTACGAATTGGCTCAGAAGACTTGCAATATGCATTAAGATGTCAATTATATGACCTGGATTTGATGGATGATATTACATCAGAAGGTAAAGAAGATAAGAAGAAACCCAAAAAATGGGATAGCTTTGTTACTGCGATTAAAGAAGAAATCGTCAATTTGAGAGGTAAAGACCCCCTGTCTATCGATGAATTTTATCAAAAAATACTGGATAGAGTTAAGAGATTTGCAACAGAGAATGATATGGATGTTGATGAACTTACTGGACAAGTCATGCCCAGACTATGTTATTCCCTAAATGCTAACCCCAGTAAAGAAAAAAATATTGAAGCCTTTAAGAGTGACATAACTAATGTCATTAAAAAACGTTTTCTGGAGGCTACAACTACTCCGTCTGAGGAGCAAACAGAGTTCTTTACACAACTTCATGACGTTGTAAAAGAAAAAATTGATACCCATGATTATGAAATACCCCCAATCCTTTTAGACTATGATAAAGCACCTGTTTCTCTTGAGGAGATAAAAGAAGAAGTTAAACAAGCATTAGAAAAGCAAGGCATTCGAACGATTCCGAAAGAAATTGATTTTCTTGCTAAACAATCTGCAGCATTTCTGGCAGGACGCAAAAGAACACAGGAAATTTTAGAACACTATAGGCCTGTTGAGGATCGATCTAGCGAGTTAGAACCTATAGAAGGTCAAGACGCCTGGTTTTTTGAATCCACTTTTGAGCTATTGACAGAACTGGATAAAGAAACCTTACCTATTCAACAACAGATAGACGAAGCTAAGGAACAGAAAAAAGCACAACTGGCCAAACTAGAAGAGCAACATGTTGTACTTCGAGAAAAGTTGGAAAAAAATAATGAAAAAGTCACTGTACTCAAAGGTGAAAAATCCGCTTTAAACAAATTACTTTCCGGCATTAGAAAACTGCTGTCTATTTTCTCTAGTAAGCAAGTGAATGTAGAACAAGATGACCCTGTTGATTTCCTTGATTCTCATTTTGATTTAGGCAAGATAATTAGTGATGATGTTTCAGCTTCTGTAACACTCACTTTTACGCCACCAGAATTTTACGATGTAGAAGAAGACATGGATGAACAGCTCGTACATATGCACGGTCTTGATGAAACTGAAAATACAGCCCAAAAATCTCTGGATAAAGCCGTTGAAATAGTTAGGGGATCAGCTGGAGTGATCCAGGAAAGAGAATGCAGCGTAGTCCATGAGCTGCAAATCCAAAAGACAGTCCGCCCAACTGTAGAAGTAGAAATAGAAGATCCGATGAAAACAAAAAAGGGTGTTATTCTGGATGTTTCTGAGATTGAGGCCGAACCCATTAAAAAAGAGGGTGGAATACCGCTACAAATTGAGGAAGAGCAAGTGAAAACCAGGACAGATAATGTTCCTGATGTTTCTGAAGTTGAGGCTGAACTGCTTAAAGAAGAGGGAGAAACGCAACTACAAAGTAAGGTAGTTACCCGCACAACATTATTTAAAGAATATAAAGAGGAAGTGCACAAAATTAAAGGTACTGATGATAAAAAAGTGGACAAAACGATTCAGGTTAAATCATAATCCTGGAGCGCCATAAAATTTAAATAGTACAGTTAATATTTGACTAAAAATATATTAAGTATTTTTATTTATATACAATATCTACATCCCGCGGCTCGTCCGCGGGATACGGCAATCTCCCAGCATCTCTGGATTCCAATCTCGGTATGGCCAAGGTTATAGTGCAATTATCAACAGCCCCCGGCATTGCTCATGTGAGACCAAGAACCTGGTTTTTACCACAAATTTCCCAAATTCTGACTTGCCTCATCAAGCATCAAAATTTTAGATGGTATCAGTTTATAAAAATTCTCAACAAGCTTAGACGTCAAGCAGTGATAAAAATTAACTACAAAGTATTCCAGTGGCCGGGAAGAAAATGTTTTAGCAAACAATGAAAAAGTAATACGTAATCAAATAGGTGAGATTAGACATTGTAATTTCTGAAGGCAACAATGGAGTATGAAAATTACCTTACTGTATGGTATAATATTGTTCCACAATGATTTTTTTGTTGACTAATATGCCAAGATTCAAAACATATGCTGAACGAATGAAGCACCGACAGGCAAAGCTCATCCCATCATCAATGTGGCATGACAATGAATTATTTTATGAATTTCTAGATGATACTGTGCTTTCCCTCATGAAAATCAAGAGCACAGATTTGATTTTTCATTTAAACCAGTCCGCTCCAAAGCTAAATAACCAATGGTTGAAAAAACAAGCATGGTTATCCATTGCATTAAGTCATCCTGATTTGGATTTATTAGCACTTCAACAAATTGCATCAATACTTAAGCTAAGCGAATACCAGTTATTTTCTTTATTAATTATTCTAGGAAATACTCCTCTTTTGGATGAGTTTGTAACACAACATAAAAAGAAAGACATTCTGGGAATGATTTCAGAAAATGGATGTTATGTTTATAGAAAAGCAGCTGAAAACGGTCATATTGAAGTATTAAAGTACCTGGAAGATAAAGCCCCTACACTGGCCCTGGAAATGATGAAAGCAGTGGATTTCTCTGCTTACAGGGACGCTTCTCGAAACAATCATCTGGAAGTCCTAAAACACTTTGAAGCGAAAGCACCTGACTTGATTCCCGCAATGATTAAAGCACAAAACTTTTATGTCTACAGAGTTGCGGCTGCCAATGGGAATATGGAGAGATTAAAGTATTTGGAAACAAAAGCACCTGACCTGGTTCTTGAAATGATGAAAGCCGATACTTTTTGTGCTTATCGTAAAGCCTTTGAAAATAGCCATCTTGAAATATGCAAATGGATACTCTCCAAAAGCAGTGCTTGCTTCGCTCATGCTGAAATGCACATGCACGAATATGGCGAGCTCATTATTAAACCGTTCATTGATCAAAGACTTACCGCTCTTCATCTTGATGCACTGAATATTTCTGCCAATAGTGTTTTTGATATCAACGATCCAGAGCAAACAAAAATTTGTTTTTATATTTTAAGAAATCTAATTCGCCGTAATGACCGAACACTAGATGATGAGATACGTTTTTTACTGAATATTCCGTCATTAAAGGCATTAGCACATTGTGAAGTCACACCAGGACAACCTAATGAATTGGTGCGACTTGCCTTAACAACTGGCAATCAAGAAGCCGCTTCCATTCTTTTAAATATTCCTCGAGTTAGCGCACTTGCAGAACAAAACAATTTTTATCGCTCAGAAACAAACGGACAATTAAATTTGGCACAGCTTGCGACTGATCGTGAATCGTCCATGACAGCACTGACTAAAGGAGAACAAAAACGCCTTGATGATGCCATTCGACGCTATAGACCAACACTAAAAGAAAAAGGCGTCAAAAATCTCATAGTCGCCTTACGTGAACAATTAAGACAACGTTATGATAAAGATCCTGCATCGATAATCAGTGAAAAAGGATTGAAAATTACCCTTCCTATGGATTTTGCTGAATTACAAAAACTTAATCTCGGCAAAAATGATTATCAAAAAGCCTTAACAACCTATTACCAACATAAGAGTCATACGGCCTGGCGTTACCTTGCAAAGCCTAATCCGTGGATGAATCCTGAAACATCCTATGTACATATCAATGAGGAAACCGGTGAACAATGGTCTACCTTTGAAGAATATCAACCCCTAATCGCCCTGTTTTGGTTAGCCGCCATTGATGAGACTATGCCACCTACTGAGGGGCATACCATGGAAACTCGATTAGAACATTTTGTTGATGAACTTGCGTTGATTGGACGTGCTCATAATTGGGATAACACCCGAATTAATAATAAAGGGAAAGAAGAAGAATATGATGATTTGACAGGAGACAGACCTTCGTGCTTCTCTGGAGTAAAACGTAGGCTATTCCAATCCGTCCTGGGACATCCTCTCATTTCCATCTTAACAGAAGATAAGGTCTTAGAAGAAATAAGAGATTTTGCCCGTAACCATTTCCGAGGGCAAATCACCTTGGAGAATCGAGCATCATTTAAAGAAGCATTTGATGATTATATCATCAATATTAATGACATAACTGATAGTAACAAACGGCTTCTGGAATCACTTAATATCTCTCCAGAAAAACTACAAAAATTCGAAAGTTATTTGTCCACGAAATATGGGGCTCAATATACTGACGATCACCATTTTCGTATGCTTGTTCGCAATAAATTGAACTTGTCTCGCCAAGAAAATGACCTTTTAAGCCATTGCCATGCTCTGGCTCTTGATGGTATTGCAGGACTCTATCAAATACTTAATGAAACTGAAACGCTTGATGAAATCAATCAAAAATCAACTCAAGTCAGTCCATTGAGTTTTTTTAAATCTACGCCGCCTATTGATAAGCGCTCAGAATGTCAAACCCAATATACTGAAAGGTTAGGTTAAGGGTTATGTTACTTAATTAATTAGAAATTCAATACTTCGAGCAAAAGGAGTTCTAAAAATAAGATTTCTACTAATTGAACGCTGTCCGGATTATTTTATCATCACATCTTGCTTGCGATATCTAAAATCATGTAAGCACCAGCCGTAGACAATGATTTATGTAATAATCGACAGTTAAATCCCTTAAAAAAAGCGGTGAGTCCATGATTTTTATAGATTTGCGAACCAGTTTCTCTTATTGTTTGCCTCGATCGAGTACTACCAGCCTGTTGCTGACTCTTTATCACATCCAGTGGTGTCGTTGCAAACGTAACAGGAGCTGATGCGACAGTTGCCCACAGAATCGTTGATAGGAAACTGTGTTTCTCCCGTTTGGTCCTAATTGCATTGTAAGTCATGAATAAATAGAACCAGCTAGGAAATGCTTTCCCCATTGTGGCAACACTACCAGTAAAAAAGCCGGGTAATCCACGTTGATGGTAAATAGTTTGCAATGCTTGAGTAGGCTTCATAGGCTTATCCTGACTAGCCATAGCTTTCATCTGTACGGTTTTAACATTCTCAACAGGACTAACTACTATGGTATCTAGAGCACTTGCCATTGTTGCCTTGATGATGCTTCCAGTCACCATGGAAAACTGTAGTTTATCAACTTCTTTAGGCATATGAGTAATCAATAGTGGTCTGTATACCACTTTGCTTTGTTGTCGAAGAATGCAAGAAAAAAAACCTGTAGAAAAATGACTTAAACTCCCACCAACGAATTGTTTTATGACAGAAAAAGCATTTTGGGGGAGATTCGTTTGAATTGCTACCTTAAGTCGTTCCGCTGGATGTCCTACTAAAGTTGTTAATGCTGTGTAACTCACACTAAAGGCATAGGCATCCCAAATCGTCTTTTTATCATGTTTTTCTTTACCCATAAGACCCATCTTCCAACAAAATGAGCAAATGATACCATACTGACTTTTTAAATACATTACAGGGCTTTGAGCATATCTGAGAGTCAACAAAACCTAAGTCGATCCAATCTTGTGATCTACATTAATTTAGATATCAGTTTCCTTCCACAAATGTAAGAGTAATTACAAATTGCTTCTTATAAGATATCTTAGGTGTAAATAGTTACAATTCCTGTTTATTTAATTCTTTAATTCAAATATCATCCAAAGCTTGGGGGATAAATTTCAATACGGAATTTTTTGCAACCAGGAAAAAGTTCAAGATTATCTGAATGTTAAGTGAGGTGATTATGCCTTGCTTCAATGAGAAATTTTATAGCTAAGGAGAGTTTGATGTACCGCTTTCGAACTTTGATCATAAGTGCGCTAATCTATTTTTTTGTCAATTCATATGCTTACGCCCAACTACCTGACAATTATCAGGATTTATCAGCTCAACACAAGCAGGATTTATTATGGGATGAAATTACTAAAAGCCATGATATCGATCCTTTACCTCAAGTGGCTGGGAACAGTCTTAACGAAGTGCTCGAAAAATTAAAGGGATTGTTTAACCTAAGCCCTACTTTTGATCATACTGGCGATGAGTTACCAGATGGGCGAGTAAAAATTATTCATGCTAATGGTTCAGTAGGCAAGATTGCATTTATTCCCGTACCCAATCATCCGTTCACTGGTATTTACCAAAAAGGTGGCATCGGTTTGGCTCGCCTCTCTTTGGCCACCCCCCCTGCTGATGATAATTACATACCAGGGATGGCTATTAAAATTTTAATATCTCAACATGCTTCCGTAAATTTGCAAGTAATGAATTTGCTTGAGGGACAGAAAGAAAATTGGAATTATTTTGCAAAAGATTTCTCCAATCAAATACCACACCCGACAAGCTGGACGTTAAAAGCAATTGAGAAAATCTTTGAATGGACCCGTGCCCCAGCCAATGATCTTCCTTTGTGGCATTTAGCAGCGTGGACAAGCGAAGGTCAATATGAAGGTATTCCAGTATTTCCTGAGCGAGTATTTTTCAGGCCCAGCAGTTTAGTAAAAGATGTCATTCCTGAAGATTCCCGCGAAGACTTCAGAACATCGCTTTTACAAATACCAATGGGACCTATTTATGAGGTATATGGAGAATATCGAGGAGTGGAATATCATATAGGAACATTGGTATTGGAAAGCACTTTGCTGGCTTCAAATTACGGAGACAAAAATTTATTTTTTCAACATCAACGATAAAATGAACAGTGCAATCAATTATCGTAGAACCAATCATTGGATTACTGCCTTGTAATCCAATGATCAATTAGTAATACCTCTACCACTTTTATTTCTTATGATACAAAACATAGGAAGAACATATAATCGCTATAAATGCCGTGAAAACTACAGGAATAGTAGCCAACACATAATTTTCATTAGTTACTTGGAATAGAAAAGCAATTAAAGGAATCAATAGCATGCCAATTAATTTCTGACTTGTTAACACCATTCCAAGCGATAAACCAATTATGATTGGATCAACCCTCTGTTTTAGTATGGTAAAAGAAAGTACTAAAGAGGACGTTAAGAAACCCATTACAAAATAGAAGTAAACTTTAAGATGAACATCGCTCACCAGAAAATGGCAGGTGAAAAAGATCATAAATAAAGCAAAAGCGCTCACAGTCATTATACCTGCCAACTCTTTGATTCTCTGTGCAATTAACCCATAAAATAATGATCCAACAATATAACCAAATAAAGTATAACCATTATCAATAATGGCTTGCATTTTGGTCAGGAAAAAATGGTGTTGTAAATAATCTATGCGCCATAAATTCGCTAACAAGGCAATGTTGGTATATAAACAACCGTTATAAAGCGCAATCATTAATATCACTTTGCTTTGTGCAGCCTTTTTGAAATTTCCCCATATGACATTTAAAGATAAATGTTCTTTTTTTACAGGATCATTAAGAAAATAAATGACAATCAACATAAACAGGATAGATATCATTCCATTGACTAACAAAACATTAGCATATTTGAAATATTCAGATAGCCAATCAAATAACATAGAAATAAAGAAAAAGCCTAATATAGACATAATGGCCGTGAAACTAACCGCCAATTTATACTCATTTTCATTAAGCCAAATATTAGCCATATAGATTGCAGACAAACAGGCGCAACTGGCAGAAATTCCCTGAAAAAACATCCCTGTCAAATATAAATAATACAGTTGCCAAATATCAGCTATGCTGAGAAGAAAAAACCCTATTGCAAATAAAAACAAAGCGAATGAAAGCACTTTACGACTATTAAAATGATCGAAAATAATTCCATTAGGAATTTGCATTATAACGTAAGGAGTCAAAAAACTCATGGAGACAAAAGCAAACTCCAATTCATTAAGAATAAAATGGTTTATGAGATAATCTTGATTGATACTAGGTAAAACTTGTATTCCAGATTGATAAAAATAAAAGAAGGCCGGCAAAAACCAATTGAGCCATCGTCTGATATAACTCACATTATGTTTATCCATAACCGAACTCATCCTTGTTAACTGTTCATTAGGAGCAGTGTAATACAATATAGTGCTTTGATTCTATTAGATGAGTTATAAATATCAATTCTAGCTGGGATTAATCAAAGCGATTGAGCGCTGATTCCTGAAAATTTAGCTATATTACATACAATTGATTCAAAGGACATATCCAAATTATTTTTCTAACTAGTGAATGGCTTTAATTTTAAAAGCAATGGTATAGACTTGATCGAATTTATTTCTAAATAAATGAATCAATAACTTAGGTTTCTAATTATGAAAAATCAATTTAATATCATCATTGATTGTACTCAAAACCAACCGGTCGCTGATACTCTATATAAAAATCTAAAAAAATTTAATGAATCCGTAATTGGTCCATTTGAAACAAAGCCATTTTGTATTTACGCAACAAATGATAGTAAGGAGATTATTGGAGGAATTACTGGTGATGTATTTGGCGATTTATGCAGAGTATTTACTGTATGGGTTCACGAAAATTATCGCAGAATCAAACTAGGTTCAGACCTATTTCAGCGACTGGATGAATTGGCAAAGAACAACCATTGTAAAATTATTCAGCTTGATACCGCTGAATTTCAAGCAAAAGGGTTTTATGAAAAAGCAGGCTATTCTGTCGTGGCAACCTTGCCAAATAATTTCATGGGATATACAAGCTATATACTTAGAAAAGAATTATCATAATCACAAAAACAAAAGAGAGCGCTTGGCACATCAGCCTCGCTTACGTCTGTAATCTTTAAGGAACTTTTAGTTGTTAAAGAGTACATTATATTAAAACACGACAAGAGTTATCAATTTAATATTATGAAGCACAATCAAACAATTAAAAATCGTGGCTCTCTCAGTAATCCTGAAGGTAGATTTGAAACCATTACCCATGAAAATTTTGATGATGGATGGGATAAAGAGGAAGATATATTACCTCCATTGGAAACATCTCTCTTGCCAGAGACCGCAAAAACAGTCATTAGTCACAATGACTCTCCTGACTTAGGTTTCGAGCAATCGATTAATCCATACCGTGGATGTGAACATGGCTGTGTTTATTGTTATGCAAGACCTAGCCATTCTTATGTCAATTTATCTCCAGGCATTGATTTTGAAACTAAAATTTTTTACAAGGTAGACGCTGCCAGGATTTTAGAAAAAGAACTCAACAAACCTCGATATCGATGTAAACCTATTGTTTTAGGTGCTAATACCGATCCTTACCAGCCTGCAGAAGCAAAGCTCAAAATAACCAGATCTCTTTTAGAGGTATTGAATGATTACCAACATCCAGCCATTATTATTACTAAAAATGCGCTTATTGAACGTGATCTCGATATATTAATTTCCATGGCTCAGAGCAATCTGATTAAAGTAGCGGTCAGTGTGACTACGCTGTCATCTCAATTAAAGCGAATTATGGAGCCACGCACATCAATCCCTTCAGCCAGATTGAAAGTAATAAACCGTTTATCAGCGAATAATATCCCTGTGCGTGTAATGGTTGCCCCTATTATTCCCATGATCAATGATGTGGAAATGGAAAAAATATTACTGGCCGCGAGTCAAGCTGGAGCTTCTCATGCGAGCTATGTGTTAATAAGGTTACCTTATGAGGTCAAAGATTTGTTTAAAGAATGGCTTATAACACATTTTCCTCATCGAGCTGAACATATTATGAGCCTTATCCGTCAGATGCGGGGAGGAAAAGAATACGACGCCCAATTTGGTACCCGTATGCGCGGTGAAGGAGAATATGCCAACTTACTGACAACAAGATTTCGATTGGCTTGCAAACGCTTTAATTTAAATAGTAATCCTTCTCCTGAGTTGGATTTAACGAAATTTAGGAAAAAAGAGAATTCAAACTGCAAACAGTTAAGTCTATTGGATGAAATGATCTAACTATCTTGGGACTTACGCAAAATCCCAATCTCTTTGTTAAAAATATTTTTTGCTTCGATCTTGGAATTTTGTGTAAGTCCTATGTCTTAAACAGTAAGCTGGCAAAAGGGAGCCATAACCGATGAGTGCTATAAATGTCCAGGAAGCTGCGTTGATACTGAAAACACTTATTAAGTGGAGAGCGTTTGTAATAAACCATCCTGTAATAACACATTTTTTCCCGAAGCAGCAGGGATTCGTTCGCCAGTTAAAATAATACCAGCAAGGTTTAATGGATCAGCGGCAGAAAGAATAATTTTATGTGACTCCAATGCTATTTTCTTCGTAGTGCGTAAGGAGTCTACAGCATACTGGAGGGCAAATTGCTCGCCTATAAACCCTTGTATAAAGCGACCACCTCTGATTTCTCCGCGATCCTCCAACCTTCGGAAAGCGTTTAACAATTCCCGCCAACTTGGGATGTTCTTTTCCCTGACCAATAATTCACGAAAACAGACTCCATATCGCTTAAGAAGAGTCCAGCACATCGCCTCCAATTTGTGATCTGGATCAACTGACCTTTTTTTGCATTTTAACAATGACCAGCGGCCCATCACTGAAGGATAATGCCCTCTTTTGCGCAAGCGACGGCGAGGATCGATTAAAGAACGTAAATTATCAAAACTATCTGCAGTGATAAGACCTGCTGCAACAAGTTCCCATAATCCTGTCTCAACTTCTGCTCTAAGGTAACCAATTTCCTCAACAATATCGATAAAAAAAGAAGCCCCTTTTTCTTGTAAATAGCTATAAATTGCTTTCGCCACATGACTTAGTGGCAGTAAGTTTTTTGTACTCGAATTTGAAGTTTCTGCCATCCAATCGGATTCTTCACGCACAAAAAAAGTGATTGGCACAACACTTGTAGGTTGAATGCGTTTATATTGTGAAGAGCCCACAATATTGTTCTCTTGTTGTTCTAATGCTGGATGAGAAGATAGCCGCCCCCATCCTATCACGCCTGTGAGACATAATCGATCCAGGAGTTCTTTATTGTAATTATTTACCCGTTTCGCAAAAATTTGTTTTTCCCAAGCATTAGCAGGAATTTCATAACCCTGTAGTTGTTTGATGATCTCCAGTAAACCACGCTCTCCATTTAATTGAGTTTCAGGCGTAAGATGTTGCCAGGACGATAACCAATGGATAAATTGCCCGGCGGTGACAGGCTCTATTTCCTTACGGAGTTTTTGCAATGTGAGCTGATGAATTCTTGCTAATAAACGTCTTTCACACCATTCCATTTTGGCATGTACATTAGTTCTAAATTGCCCTCTTAAAATAAGGCCGCTGGCCTCCAGTTTCAGGAAAACTTGTTCTACTTCAAGATGAGGCAAATCTAAAGCTGAGGCTAACTCATGCGATTCAACAGGGCCCAAATGATGTACCCATCCACGAATCATTACTAATAAGGCATCGTCTCGATCAATTTTTTGATAAGGAATATCAATCATCGAGGTGTAGATCACAGCATCGGGATAAATGATCTGAAACAATTCCTTCTTTTCCGTTGACAGCCAGAATTGTTTATCGCCTTTTACAGATCGTCCTGCTCTGCCATTAGAAAGCAATTCCTCAAAAAACGTCTGCCAAATTGGATATGGCTTTTGGCTTGTTGATAAATGGATATCCAGAGGAAAAGCAATCAGTGTCTGCAACATATCATGTAATTCATCGGCACTTCGGATATCCGGCCAAGCTTGTTGTTGTACTTCTGCAATCGCTTCTTGATCCAGACTTCCAACTTTATTAAGAACAGACTCTGGTAAAACACGGCGCATTTCAACAGCACGAGCTCTTCTTTCTTCGAGCGGAGCATCATCAAGAAAAGCATAAGGATTCGCATTGAGAATTTCATGCGAAAATACTGAGGGGACAGGCGTATCGATTGCAATACACTTCACAAAACCATTTTCAATTGACTTTAATAGATCAATTAATCCTTCTATATCCAACGCTTCAGTCAAAGCATCCTTCATGGTTTCAATGATCAGTGGATGGTCAGGCAGTTCGATGTCGCGTCCACCCAAATTATCCTGACAGGCTGCTGCATCAGGAAAAACAGCAGCTAAAAGATCATCCGATCGCATACGCAAAATATTCGCTGGTATTTTTTTACCATTGCGAAATCGTATTAATGCCAGTGCCCTACCAGCGTCCCAACGCCAGCGAGTAGTAAAAAGAGGCGATTGTAAAACGGCCTGTGTCAATACATCAGTGATGGTATTTGAGTGCAAAAAATGAAACACATCCTTCAAAGGAAAACTATGCTGTTCAGCCAGGGAAATATTAATACCATCATCGGTTGCAGCAGCTTGCAATTCAAAATTGAATGATCGACAAAAACGTTTTCTTAAGGCGAGTCCCCAAGCCTTATTAATTCGAGCTCCAAAAGTAGAATGAATAATAAGCTGCATCCCGCCCGCTTCATCAAAGAAACGCTCAGCAATAATCGTACTTTGTGTCGGGACAGCACCTAATACCGCCCTTCCTTGAACAATATAGTCAATCAATTGTTCTGCCCCAGCATCATTTAAACAACAATATTTTTTTAGCCAATGTATTGCTGCGTTAACTGCAGGTTGATTCTGGCGATCGTTGTTAATTACAATATCCGCAGGCAATTGATCACTTATTTTTTGTCGTAAAAATGCCACCTGAAGAGACAGTTCATTCGTTCTTCCCGGAGCTTCTCCACGCCAGAAAGGCACTGAAGGGGGCGCGCCATGTGCGTCTTCAACGATGATTCGTCCTTTTGCACTTTCAATGCGCAAGATTTTCCATGAAGTATTTCCAAGTAAAATGATATCGCCGCGATTGCTTTCCACAGCAAAATCCTCATCCAAGGTACCAATCATAACCTCATTTGGTTCAACATAAACAGTAAAAAGCCCATTATCAGGTATAGCCCCTCCGTTTGTGATCGCAGTAAGACGACTACCTCTACGTGCTTTTAGCAAACCATTCACTCGATCTCGAAAAAGATAAGTGCCATAACGCCCTCTGGTTCCAGCTATTCCTTCGCTCAACATATCCAGAACTGAATCAAATGTTTTCTGTGATAAATTTCGATAAGGGAAGGCATTTCTAACCAGAGCCAGTAATTCCTTTTCATCCCAATCTTCGGTGGCACAAGACGCTACAATTTGCTGGGAGAGAATGTCTATAGGTTCTTTAGGGATAATTAATTGATCTAAATCTCCCTCATGGATAGCGTAAACCAAAGCAGCACATTCCAGTAAATCACCACAAGTGGTAGGAAAAATTCGTCCTTTTGAAATAGCTCCATGCCAATGACCTGCGCGACCGATTCGTTGTAAAGCAACAGAGATGGAACGTGTTGAGCCAATTAAACAAACCAGATCAATATCACCGATATCAATCCCTAATTCTAATGAGGCTGTAGCTACCAATACCTGCAACTCACCCTTTTTTAACTTTGTTTCTACTTCTAATCGGATCTTGCGTGATAAGCTGCCATGATGTGCTGCTACTTGCTCCTTTCCAAGGCGTTCGGCCAAATGATGTGATATTCTCTCTGCCAACCGTCTGGTATTGACGAATATTAAAGTGGAGCGGTTTTGCTGAGCCAATACCGTGAGGCGATCATAAATTTCGTCCCATAACTCATTCGAAGCAACGGAACTTAGTGTATATGACGGCACTTCAATGGCTAGATCTAAATGGCGAACATGGCCGATGTTAATTATTTCTGGCAGCGGACGGTTAGCACCGGCAAGAAAGTTCGCTACCAATTCCAGTGGTTTTTGAGTGGCTGATAATCCAACTCTTACTGGTGGCGTTTGAGTGAGTGCCTGAAACCGCTCTAATGACAAACTTAAATGAGCACCACGTTTGTTGTCAGCAAGAGCATGAATTTCATCAACAATCACGGTTTTTACCTCGCTAATCATTGATCGGCTTTTTTCAGCAGTAAGTAATAAATAAAATGATTCCGGTGTAGTCACCAAAATATGTGGAGGCTTTTTCAGCATGGCTTGCCTTGCATTGGCAAGAGTATCTCCTGTCCGTACTGCAACCTGAATTTCATCCATATGGAATCCACGTTTCTGTGCCAGTTCTTGGATGGCTTGTAGGGGATCTAGTAAATTTTTTTGAATATCATTGGTTAATGCTTTTAAGGGAGAAATGTATAATACCTGGGTCTTGGGAGGAAGGTTACCAGCTAAGGATTGTCGTATCAGATCATCAATACAAACAAGAAACGCAGCAAACGTCTTACCTGATCCCGTAGGTGCAGAAATCAAAGTCGTTTTGCCGGCAAGAATTTTTGGCCACCCTTGTTTTTGTGGTTCCGTTGGTGAAGCAAATTGATTGATAAACCAATCTCGCACAAGTGGGTGAGCCCAATCCAGGTTATTTGATTGAGTGAACTTCATAGATACATTATACATCAAAAGGCATAAAGGCGTGTGTCTATTAGTTTCATTGAATAACCGGACAGCACTCTAACCTTCATGTTTGTCCATTGCAGTCCCTTTTAGAGCTGTTCATCTAGTCAGATAAAAATCAGAAGAGCTTAAGAAAACTTTCTCCGAAGTTTAATTTATCCCAGTTAATAAAGCGGGATAAAAATGACCTAACTACGACGCTGAAGGCAGCAAGTCCGTATTAGGTATAACCCCCTTCATATGGGTATCGGCCATGCTGTAAGGAGATAAACTTGGTTTGCAGTGCCAGGGAACAATTTCATACCTTATCTCCAAAAGCAGTTTTAAGGTTGCAAATCAACAATTTTTAACCTAAACACCTTGACTTATCTAAACCAGAACTTCATTCTGCACATAACTCGGTGTACTTACACCGTTAACCGATAGGAGGGTATCATTAAGGATGATCTTAAAGACGTTATTCTTTTGGTTTCAAAAAGAATAGGCTTTTGACTAATCAAAAATAGATTAGTAATCCATAAAACACACCATAAAACACAAACTAATAATTTTTATTTTTCACTTTGGCCTTATAGTGGAGTATTTTTATGTCGCTCTCTTCAGTAAAAAAAGTCTATAACATTTATTCTTCTTTTTATGACATTTTATTTGGTTCTATTTTTCATCAAGGTCGATATTTATGCGCAGACAAGGTTAATAAAAATTCCAAGCAGAATGCTTCCGTTTTGGAGCTTGGAGTTGGCACTGGCTTATCTTTACCCTTTTATCGTTCCGATTTAAAAATAACTGGAATTGATATCTCAGAGAAAATGTTAAAAAAAGCTGAACAGCGGATTACTGAAAAAAAATTAACAACCAATATAGAATTAAAAATTATGGATGCTGCTCATTTGGAGTTCCCTGATAATCATTTTGATTTTATTGTTGCTATGTATGTTGCCTCCGTTGTGCCGGACATTGATGCGTTTCTACAGGAAATCTCCCGTGTTTGTAAACCAACAGGTGAAATAATATTTGTGAATCATTTTGCTTCTGAAAAACCTGTACTGCGTTTCCTTGAAAAAAAACTGTCACATATTGATAATTTTGTGGGTTTTAATTCCAATTTTTCAATTCATTCCATTTTAAATTATAAGCAATTTGAGTTATTGGAATCCCAAAAAGTTAATCTTTTCGGTTATTGGAAATTATTACACTGCAAGATGCAGGAAAATCATGCTTGATAATACGGATAGGCAGCAAGCACCAGGGGGTCCATTGACTTCATGTAATGGACCTGACTTTACTTCAGATAGTACCATTTTTTCTTAGAATTTCCTTTCCCACTATGAATTTCCTCCCTTTTTACAGTCACTCTCTGCCTTTTCAGGCCGGTCACTGGAGTTAATATTAAGTTAAGAATTAAAGTGTATAATTTTATACATATTGATTATTTTATGATTATATACATATGGCTACATATAAGATAAAGAAACCTACTTACACTGGCTGGCAATGGGCCAAGACAATTCTTCCTCGCGTATTTTTCCCACCGATTTTACTCTGGGATTTAGCCAAACTGGGCGTTAATAAATTAGCAGGTGAAGCAATTGGGAGTTTGGTTTTACCAGCTCAAAACTGGGGTTTTGGTACCGTTAATAACCCTGAACGTCTTAATAGAGATGGCCTTAAACATGAAAAACATGACATCGTCACACATGATGGTACTCATCTTGATACGTTAGAAGTTAATCCGGACTCCCAAAAAGATGTCGAACCCCAATACAAAAAATATATTATAAATTTTGTCGGTAATGGTATGTCCTATGAACATATTGTTGACGAAATGCAAGAGGACGCGAAAGCGCTTGATAGTAATATTGTTGGGTTTAATTTTAGAGGTGTAGGTACTAGCACCGGCCGTGCAAAATCTAAAGATGATTTAGTAACCGACGGAATAGCTCAAGTCCAACGCCTCCTGGACATGGGTATTAAACCAGAAAATATTACATTAAAAGGCCATTCATTAGGTGCCGGTGTGGCTTCATTAGTTGCCAAACATTTTCATGACCAGGAACAACCAGTTAATATTTTTAATGGTCGTTCGTTTTCTTCCATCACAAATTTTATGGTGGGCCAAATCAGAACCGGTGGTGAAACTGGTCACCATGAAACTTTAGGTAGAAAGATACTAGGATGGATTGCAAAACCTTTTATCAAGTTTGCTGTTTCTCTAGCTAAATGGGAAATGAATGCAGGTGATGCGTTTCAATCAATCCCACAAGAATATAAAGATTATATAGTAGTACGCACTCGAAAAACCAAAAGAAATGTTGATGTTATTGATGACGCTGTTATTCCTCATTACGCATCCATTCATGCTTATCTTAAAGATGAGCGACGCGCGCAAAAAGATGATATCGACGATTTAATCAGGGATACAAAATCTCTGGCAAAACATTCTGATCCAAGAACTAAAGAAGGTTTGCAAAAAGCAGGTTCTGATTTAGAGAAAGCCAGAGAACAGTTTAAAGAAAGAAAAATGGAAGCAGTTTCCTATGTCAATGGTCATAACACCTCTATGGAAAGTTTGAATAACCGTAATGGGAAAAATGCAAATACCTTCTTCCAAGAGTTCGTACAACGAGTGGATATGGATCATGGTATTCATAAACCCAAGATATAATTTTGAGTTCACTGAAGCAAATTAACCAGGGTCTTATATGGACTCGACCGTATTGTCAAACTCTAATCGTCATTTTGATTAAAAAGGTGGGTGTCCTCTGATGTGATCACCCACATTCGATCCTTAAAGACAGCATCTATCTTGGCTGATACTTGATTTTTATCCGGGACTACCAACAACATTGCTGAATTCTGAATCCATCGACTCTATTTCTTCAATATCATCCGATTCCTCATCAGATAAGGGTTCTAAATAACTTCGACCAATAATATTGCAAAGTTTCTTTTTATCATTCTCACATAAATAAGAAGCTAAAGCTTCAAGAGAATTATAGTCAGTAGTATCCGTTTTAGTTTCCGATGGCAAGTCATCATAAATTTTCCAATTATCAACAGTGGCCATATAAAGACAATTTATAAGATATTTAGCATTTTTTAATTTTTGTAAAAGATTTTTTTCATCAATATCTCTTGGTAATGAGAGTAATGAAAAAGCAAATCCCATCCAGCCTGTAATAGTTGATTGGGCTTTTTTGGGCTCTAGCAAAGCAAAAGTTCCGTAACATTGCCTAATACGATCAATTAAATCTTCTTGATAAGATTTATATTTTTCAGGCAATTTAGCATCAATAAATAACCATTCCAATTTTTGCAGCATGCCTATCGCCTTTTTTACCTCATCACAATATTCTTCACTGATTTCCAGTAATTTAATTGTATCGCCCGATAGCGCTTCAATTTCCTGAGGAGGTAGAGTCCAATGTAATTTAACTCCCTCATCGTGCAAATCCCGATAATGGACAACGTCGCCGGAAGATTTTGTATGCTCACGTAGTGGGCCGCTACTATGCAAATAAATTCGTTCTAACCTCCCACTATACCTTGGAACAGTCGGATGCTTGCCATTTTCAGTAATTCGATCAATTTGTTCTTGAGATAATATACCAGTCAGCAAATCAATCATTTGCGATTTACAAGTATAAGATTGATTTAAAGCGGGGCCCCACATGGTAAAAGACAAATTTAACTCGAATGGCTTTAGCCTTGGCTGACGACCTTTTTGTTTTGCTTTGATTTTTTCCAAAGCAAATATCAATGGAGAATAGTCTTCATGCTCATAAATACGATATTTTTGTTTGCCAGTAATTTCTTGTGATTCAACCACTTCTTTAACCGCTTGTTTTTGTTCTTCAAGCATGTTTTTGCATTTCAACTGCAATAAATCAAAATTTTCCTTGGATAACTCAAAAGTTACCCCATGCAAACCATATCCAACATCCAGATAACGTAGTTCTTCATGTCGTAGCATGCCGTGATTACCCTGTAAATCAACATCCAAACCCAATTTGATTTTCAGTTTACTTAACCATGTATTACGAACGGTAGATGGAACTCCATAAAAACCCCAATTATCAACGACCTCAATCTTTCCATTATCATCCCACTGAGATAATAAAAGACAACTGTGCCAAAAAGGATTGCCACTAAATTCCTGATCCATTGCACAATAGGTAACTGCATATCTCATTCTTTCATCCTTCAGAAGATTTAAAAACATCTGCATGGATAACCAAGCAAAATCTGGAGATTGATCAACCGAGAGCTACAAATTGACTTAAACTGACTCGATTAATACAATCCTATGACACTATTGCAGATCCTCTAATTTGCGTCAACGGCTAAATGATCATCAACTCATACTGAGAAGAAAAGATATATTTAATAAGCAAATTTAGACAAAAAAACAGTTATCCTGGTGAAATAGGCTTATATCAATTTACTGTTTTGACAATACCTGTCTATAATGATTTAAAAGTCATAAATAAATGGACTCAAATGATTGATGCACGATGCCTGTTATTCACACCAGCCAACAAACCAGAGCGTTTTAACAAAGCTAAAGAAACAGGAGCTGATGGCCTCATCATTGACCTTGAAGATGCCGTTGCTCTAAAAGACAAAGACAGTGCCAGAGGAATTGTTGTCAACTACTTAAAAAATCTTAAAAAAGATAAACAAAGTACCTTCATTCATGCACTTCGTATCAATTCCATTAAAACGAGAGCCGGTTTAAAAGATCTATGTGCATTAATTGAGGCTGAAGTACGTCCAGATGTTTTGATTTTACCAAAATCTGAAGGTGGTGAAGAAATTGAAATCATCAACGAAATTCTATCGCCCGACAAAGTCCCAATTATTCCTCTAATTGAAACAGCAAAGGGCTTAAAAAATGTCTATCAGATCGCTCAAAGTTCCAATGTTACTGGAATTATTTTTGGCGGAGCTGATATGGCAGCCGATTTAGGAGCCTACATGAATTGGGAACCCATGTTGGTTCCAAGGTCTATTATTGTACAAGCAGCTGCATTCGCAGGTATTACTGCAATTGATGTACCCTATTTGCATCTTAATGACCCAGATGATAGTGGAATCATTGAAGAAACAAAGCGTATAAAAGAAATGGGCTATACCTGCAAATTATCAATCCATCCCAAACATATTAATCCTATTAACCATACTTTATCCCCTACTCCTGAAGAAATAAACAAAGCTCAACGAATTGTAACGGCCTACGAGCATGCCCATGGTAATGCGATTGAAGTTGATGGAAAAATGATAGATGTACCTGTCTATAAAAGCGCAAAGCGTACCTTAAATTTGGCAAAACTGGAGAACTAATTGTGGTCGATTTTCGGAGCTATGTGAAAATAGGTACAAACACATACCAGGAACACTTCGGTTTGGATTTTGAACAATTTGAAGTAGGCCAAAAATTTCAGCACCGTCCTGGACTAACTATCTCCCAACAAGATAATTGTGAAGAAGCACTCGACACTATTAACAATGCCCAATTACATTATGACGCCTTGTATGCTTCAAAAACTGAATGGAAGCAATGTCTCGGTGTAAGCACCATGACATTGCAAAAAGTCATAGGAATGACATCGAAAACATTCGCCCGCAAAAAAAGAATACCTGTTTTTGAAGACATTGCCATGACTCATCCAGTATTTGGCGGTGATACGCTCTATGCTGAATCTGAAATCACTGGCAAAGAAGACCATGACAATGAAACTGGAAAAATTAACGTCACCACAAAAGGCATCAATCAAAATGGTGAAACAGTAGCCCAAATCAAGTACCAGCTCATCTTATATAAAACAGGAAAACATCCTATTGAAATAAAGGAGAAATTAAATCGTACCGGTGTAGAACATGACAAATTTTCTTCCCATCAAGAAATAGCTCCAGGAGTATTCCGGGAAAAAACAGGAATATATTTCGAAGATTTGGAGCCTAATGAAACTTATATTCATCGACCTGGTAAAACATTTACGACTACAGAAAGTGCTATCCATGCTCTTCGTTCCATTGAACTCAGCCCACAATATTCCAATTGTCATTATACTGATGAATATCTTGAAGGAAAATTACTTGTAACAGAACCTTTTTTACTCGGTACAATAACTGCCTTAACTACCCGTACTTTTGATCGAGTTGTGGCTAATCTGGGATGGAATAATATTCAAATCCTCGAAGAGGTTTTTGCTGGTGATACCATTTATGCGACATCCACTATCCTGGACAAAAGGGAATCTCGCTCCAGACCAACACAGGGCATTATGCATGTAGAGTCACAAGCTCATAACCAACATAGGAATTTGGTATGTCGTTATGAGCGTTTTTTTCTCATTTATAAAAAAGGCCTGGGTCCCTATGAAAAAGCAGGGTATTAATATGTATGAAAATGAGTATCAGCAGAAATTAACTACCCCTACGGATGCGGTTAAACTGATCCCTAAAAAAGCCAGTATTTCTTTTGGCATGGCTGTTTCACAACCTCCAGCTCTTCTGAAAGCCATCGGAGAGAGAGCCAAAAACAGAGACCTTAAAGAAATTAAAGTCTATTACTTGCATGCTGAAAAACCAGCCAATGAATACTTGTTAAATTACGAATTAATGGACATTATCAAACCCCACCCCATGTTTTTAGGTGAAAAAGAACGTGCGTTAATAAAACAGGGCGATGCCGATAATCGGAAAGTTATTTTTTATATTCCCTCCTCTTTTAGCCATGTGCCTCGATACTTTAGGGAATGGATAGATCTGGATGTATTTGTTGTAACTGTTAGTCCTATGGATAAAGCAGGTTATTTTACCTTCGGTACCAATAATGATTACAGTTCAACCGCAGCACGTACTGCAAAGAAACTTATTGTTGAAGTCAATGAAAATGCTCCACGAGTGTTTGGTGGTTCGCTTTTACATGTTTCAGAAGTGGATGCCATTGTTGAAAATACCGTACCACTAATTGAACTTATCCCAAGGAATCCACTTCCAGAAGACAAAATCATAGCAGAACATATCATAACACTTATTCCTGATGGTGCTTGTATTCAAATGGGGGTAGGTGGTGTTCCGGATGCTGTGTGTGATTATTTATGTCATCATAATGATCTGGGAATTCACTCGGAACTTCTCTCACCAGGAATGGTCGATCTTATAAAAAAAGGTGTTGTCACCGGTTCTCGAAAAGTATTAAACCGCTATAAACATACATTTACTATTGCCTTTGGCAATCATGAAATGTATGAATTTATGAATGATAATCCTTCCATGGAAAGTTACCCCGTAGACTACATCAATAATCCGACCAATATTGCTCAAAATGACAATGTTATATCAGTTAATTCTTTAATCGAAATTGATTTATTTGGTCAGGTCAATGCCGAATCCATTCATGGAAGACAATTTGGCGGCCCTGGGGGTCAAAATGATTTTGTCCGCGGCGCCTATTTATCCGAAGGTGGGAAATCTATTCTGGCTTTTGAATCAACAACTAAAAACAATACAATCAGCAAAATCGTGCCGAAGATCAATGGAATTATCACTGATCTTCGTATTGATACAGAGTATGTCGTCACTGAGTATGGGATAGAAACTCTGAAAGGGAAATCTTCAACTGAACGAGCTTTCGCTTTGATTAGACTTGCTCACCCTGATTTCAGGCTTGAATTAACTGAAATGGCAAAGCAGTTAAAATTGTTATAAACAGAACCTTCTGTCTACCTAACCAAAATCTGTTAATGGTATAGAATTAAAGTATTACTCATTGAGAGGTGAAGGAGAAATAAGATGGTTGTTGATGCACTCAAAATTGAAGAGCAACTGCAAGGGATTCTTGAATACTCTCAATCCATGACCTCTCTTTGGTTCCAATGTATTAATAAAAACCTTGAACAAGCAAACAATGTCACCCAATCTTTAATGCAATTAAATCAGAAACAAGTTTACCCTTATCCGACAATCTTAAATGATGCTGCTGAATACGGCGTCGATTTTATGCAGCGAAGTATTCTGTTTTGGGATATCATGCGCAAACGTGGTAATCAGTATCTTAAGCATGAAGATGAAGGCCAGCCTCCAGTCCTCATTTTTTCCTATAGTGTACTCATGGATGGCAGAGAATTTGAGAGGCCAGTAAACTATGCCCTGGTAGAAATCATTCCTCCTGAAGGAACTCAGATTGATCCCAGGAAAAGACCTTATGTGATCGTTGATCCACGAGCTGGTCATGGTGCAGGAATTAGCGGGTTTAAAGATGAATCACAAGTTGGAATTGCATTAAGAGCAGGGCATCCGGTCTATGTCGTTATTTTTTTCCCTATACCAGAACCAAACCAAACTTTGGTTGATGTAACAGCAGCCCACGAAAAATTTTTAAATGAAATAACCTTACGCCACCCCGAAAGCCCCAAACCTTGCGTGATAGGTAATTGCCAGGGAGGATGGGCGATTTTAACTCTCATGGCTGCCAATCCAGAGATTGCGGGTGTTGCTGTAGTCAATGGTGCCCCCCTTTCTTATTGGGGTGGTGAAAATGGGAAAAATCCCATGCGTTATATTGGAGGAATTTTAGGAGGAAGCTGGATTGCTCAGCTAGCCGGTGATTTAGGTAACGGTAAATTTGATGGTGCCAATTTAGTTATGAACTTTGAGATGGCTAATCCGAAAGTGACTTACTGGAAAAAATATTACAATCTTTTCGCCAATTTTGATAAAGAGGAAGACCGCTTTTTAAATTTTGAACGATGGTGGGGTGGCTTCTCTCTCTTGAATGTTAATGAAATGAGAGGAATAGTCGAGAATTTGTTTATTGGTAATAAACTGGTTCATGGCAAAATCCCTTTAGGCGAATCTGGAAATAACCTGGATTTACGTGATATTAGTGTACCCGTTATTATTTTCTGTTCGGAAGGTGATACTATCACTCCCCCACAACAAGCTTTAAACTGGATTGCAGATCTTTATTCCAACACACTGGAAATCAAATTAGAAGGACAGGTTATTGTATATCTCATCCATGAAAGCATTGGGCATTTAGGAATTTTTGTCTCAAGTGAGGTAGCCAAAAAGGAACATAACCAAATTATTGATTTATTAAATTACATTGAGCATCTAGCTCCAGGTCTATATGAATTGAAATTATATGAAATAAAAGGAGATCTTGATTCACCTATTCATTATAGAGCTCATATCGAAGAGCGATCTATTGCTGATATTCGTCAAAGACAAAAAAATAGTGTTGCCATTTTCAATCTTGTTCGCATGGTCTCCGAATACAATGCAATGAGCTATGACCTGTTTATGAGTCCGATAATCCGCAATTTCAGTAATGAAAACACAGCGGAATTCTTTCGCAAATTACATCCCCTGAGACAAAATCAATATTTGTTGAGCGATCTGAACCCATTCTTATACCCCATATCATGGATCTCGTCCATTTTTCGCCAAAATCGCATTGGTGTTTCTGAACATAATCCTTTTTTGTTGCAGCAACTATATTTTTCAAAATTTATCAATACACTGTGGGATTTCTTAGGCGTATCTCGTGATAATTTTGTCGAGGTAATGTTTTATGCAATTTATGGCTATATTCAGTTGTTAGCGCCTTTTGATCCGAGTAGAGACATGATCGTTCATTATACAGAAAAAAATTATAACGAAAAAATCACTCAATCGATTATTGCTCAGATTAGTGAGGGTGGCATTCCTGAAGCCATATTAAGAACATTGCTATTATCAGTTAAAAGCCAAGGGTACATTATTGCTGAAAATTTCCCTAATGTGATTCAGAAATTATGGGAATGTGATGCACTTAAGCATGTGGATAAAAATAGGCTCAAACAGATTGTGCATACACAAACAATCATAATAGAACATGATCCCGAATTAGCCTTTAATACACTACCCCTTTTATTAAAATCACAAGAAGAATGTTCAATAGTTATTCAAACTATCGAAGACATCTTAAAATCATTAAAAATTTCACCTTCCGAAAAGTACAAGGAGAAATTTCAAAGAGTGAAGCAACTTTTGGGAAATAAGCCTTGATAAAAGGCATTTCCTTGCCTTTTATATCGAACTCACATTATTTTAGTAAAAGCCAGCATTCTGTTAAAAGTTCCGTTTCGGCCACTTCATGCTCAAAATTGTAATAGCAGAAAACACAAGGCAAGTCGCCTAATTGTTCCTCTGTATTAGGTAACCACTCTCGATAAAGATAATAAACCGTATCACCTATGTTATCGCGTGATCCTTTATGAGTTGCAACAGCATAACGACCTGAGGGTAAGAATTTTTCAATAACACCATCCAGTTTTAAGGTTTCTGGAACTTTTATGCCAAGATCTATGCGAAACTCAGATGCTGGCGTTGTTTTGGGATCATCATAAGCAATAGAAAATGATTCTCCTGGTTTTGGTTTAAGATTAACCGGTTGAGTTTTTGCCCAAGACACTAATCTATTAATGCTTTCTCCCAACAGACTGGGATCACCCCTGTGCTCTATTACCGCTAACCGTATTTTATTAATATTTTTAATATCGACTTTCATATCAAAGTTACCTTGTTTGGGCAAACAATATGGTGCTTGTTCCCAGTGAGACCAACCATAACCCTGTCTATACTGGCTTGGGCTAAATCCACATGCTTTCTTAAAAGCACGAGAAAAAGCTTCGTGTGATTCAAAACCCGCATTGATTGCAATGTTAATGATGGACTGGTCTTTATCGACAATAAGCTGATGAGCGGCGCGTTTTAAGCGTAACCATTTAATATATTGCTGCAAAGACAATCCAGTAAATGCGGTAAATAAACGATGAAAATGAAATTTTGATATAAAGAAAACCTCACTCAAGCTTTCAAGTGAAAGCTCTTCATCGAGATTTTTTCCAATAAAATCAATTACTTTTTCCAATTTCTTCTGATATTTCACTTTTTTACTTCCCATTTATTTACTTAATTTACAAGAAAAAAGAATACTATTTACTTATTGGCAATATTTGACCATTTTTGCTGATTTACTTGTGAGAAAAGATCAAATGAAATTGATTTTGGACTAAAACTCGGAGACTTGAGTTCAGCCAGGTTTGTTATTTCAATTTGCTGACCAGACTTGTATCGTTTAGTTCATTCATTTTTAACAATTGCTGCTATAATTTCATCTTTTAGATATTGCGCAGATTGCACACTTTTGACGAAATACACTGGGCTTTCTTCATTTTCGTTTATAACAATAATTTTATTATCCAAACCCGGCATCGAATACCAACACCCGGAAAATTCGGATTGCAAATGGCCTTCCTTATCCAAACAGGGAAACTGAACTTTTTGAGATATGACTGAGTCAATTTGTTCAGGATGTAATGCCAGATACATCGTCACGGGATCACCAAGCTGGGTCGCTCTTGGATTTTTTTGGTCTATTCTCAGCCAATTTTTCCAGTCGGCAATTATTGTTTTTCCTAAAAGAGTATGAGTTGTCTTTTCAATTGTATTAAATTCTCCAGGTGTAATTTTAAGGTCGTAGTTATCAATCAACTCACTTGAAATACAAATTGTTCTTATCTTGTCAAGAACTCTGGCAGTAGTTTCCGGAGAAATTAACCAGTTGTATCCTTTTGGATAGTCGCCGCCCATAGTGTAAATAAGGATATTATTTTTAATCGTATCATCCTTTGCTAAAGCAAAATCAATGTTATGTAAGGGCCCTAATGCCACTATAATCAAAGGAAATTGTGGTGAATAATTTTTAGCAATTTTAGCAATAAAATCAGGGGCTGACTCCTTTTCGATTGCTAAATTTTCAAATTGAATGCCGTAAGCATCTTGATAGGCCAGAGCCTGTTTTTCATACCATTTTTTATGTCCCTCGACAGGATTTGGGTAGCCAAAATTTGGAGGCCACAAGGGATTTAACTTCAAAAAATCATTCTCAGAAACTTCTCGGGTAACGCCAATCCCTGCATAAACCGGAATATCTGGATAACCATTTACTGTCAATATCAATTTAGCAATTTTTGCTTTTACTTTAGGCTCAATATGCGTTGTTGTAACAGCAAGAGGTTTATGATTACTGTGTATAGCAACTAATAATGCAAGAACATCGTCAATATCACCACCAATATCGGTATCAATAATATAATCAACGTTTGTTTGATAATTTTCGTTAGCCAAAAGACTGTATGGTAACAATGCTGCTAATATGCCTATGAATGCTACGAAATAAAGCTTTGCGAGATTATATAACTTACTCATTTCCAAAAACTTCTAATATTGCCATACATTTTGATTCAAAATTCCTACATTTGAACTGAATCAAGGATTAAAATCCTTTAGCCTTTCGTTTAAAAGCGAAATAGACAACACCTAATATAAATCCATATACAAGATGACCAACTAATGGGGGTAAATTTTGTTTGAACCCTTCAATAGTCCATTTAGTAAATAAAGGTTCGCCAGACGAAAAATAAGGTAAGAAAGTCATTGGACCACCTATCCACATTGCCAGTCCGAATAGTAATCCAAGAAGAATTGCTGAAAACCAGGAATGAATCAGCCAATCCAGAACCAGAGCGAAAACAATACCACTTCCAATACTCATTAAGGCATGTACTAAAAGACCGCCTTCTTTAGTTCGCATATTAATCAGGCCACCTAATGTTTCAAGCATCCCACCCATAACCAGAAAAAATGTAAATACAATCCCAGCTATAATTCCCGCGATAGCACCATAAGAAATGCATCTCGAAATATACATACTTATCTCCTTATAAATTACATCCTGATTTATTATGAATAATCATCAGTTTAATTGATCATATGCAATTAAGAAAAAGAAAAAGAATATAGAGTTTTTTGTGAAAATTTACAAATATTGCGTCGCAATCTACCAGTCTTTAAATTTCAGTGAATTTACGATTTAATATAGATCTCATTTATGCATTTGTGAAAATTTATTTTGATAAGCAAAAAAAAACTATTGGCCATTATTTTAGTGATTGGATATATCTACTTAATTCCCTTAGTGAAAGCCTCTCCTGCCCTCACAATTCAATCACATGTGAGAGAAAAAAATAAGAATCTCATTGGTGTTTTTGTTGGTGGCAATCATACTCAAAACAACACCTCTTTTACTTACGGGCTTGAGTATCACAGAATAATTTACATGCCCTTTGGTTTTAGTGCTATTGTTGAAAACACACCCAACAATATAGAACATAATAATGAAACCGAATTCATTGGTCTTGGAACACTTAATATTTTTAAAAACCTGACGTTTGGCGTTGGCCCTGGAATAAAATATGAAAAAAATGAACCCAACCGAATGCTTGGTAGATTAGCTGCTGGCTATATTATCCATTTTCCACCTGATATTGAAATTGCTCCCGGCCTTGATCTTGATTTTATAGAAAATGGAGAGAAAGAGTTGGTTTTTGGTATTACCTTTGGTAAACAATTTTAAATAGTGATCATCATCAAGGAACGACTCTTTTTCACTTTCAAGACTTACGAAAAACTCCAAGGTTGAGGCAAAAAGGGTTTTTAATGAGGGAGTTTAGACAAACTAAATAACCGAATTAAAAACTTTTTTAACGAAGAGATTGGAATTTTTCGTAAGTCCTGGCTTTCTCTATCTCTAAAATTTCTATGCTTGCTTCTTATTTCAAAAGAATAGCTTTTTTTGGAAGACCGGTGTAAATTTATGACTCTTTTGATTTAAATAATGATTTATATGATTTCAATAACGACTTATTGGCAACAGTTTAAAGATTGCGTTGATCACATCCAACCATCCATACAAAACAAGGAATGCTCTAATCAAATTACCATTGCGAATCATATGATCGAAATTGGGCTTACAATAGAGCGTCTAGGGATTACTCAAATCCTACAGGTAGCCGGTAAATTGCATGAAAAAGCCAAACTGTTTGATCATCAGGTATCCTTTATCTCTCCCGAAAGAAAATATGATTTTTTCTTACCGAAAATCACCGATACCGACACTCTGATTTTTGCGATCGTTTACTACCAACATCTTATGAATTATGAGAGCGTTGAATACAAAGGATCAATTATTTGGCCTCTTAAAACAAGAGTAATTGCTGGTGTCAATGAAAAGAAAATTTCGACTCGGGTTCAATCAAACGCAATGCTTAGTGAAATTAAAACATACTGTGAAAGTCAAAACATTGACTTTAATGAATCCGATTTCATAAAGAAAAATGCCGAATCAGCCAAAGATTATACTACAAGATTGTTTAAAACTTTTGGTTCCAATAAAACGATAGATAATGAAGCCAAAGAATTGAAACCACTCAATGATTCAAAGGAATCCAATCTATTCGATGAATTAACAAAACTGGAAAAATCTCTCGAAGAGTTAAGAAATAAAAGAAATCAATTCATTGCAAAAATGGATTCAATTTCAAAAAAGCTTACAGAGTTTCATAAAAATTCACGGAATTACTTTGAGTTAAACAATCAATGGAATAATAAATGGTTTTTTACAAAATTCTTTTACTGGATAATGTCATGGTTTTCTCGTGATTCACTTATAACAAATTTAAAAACTGCTCACGAGCAAGTCATAAAAGCGGAAAATGATCTTAATCAAGAATTTTCTCCATATTATTCCGTAGAGACTTATTGCGTTGAATTAAAAAAACAACTGGAAAAAACCGATATTGAATATGATAAGAACCAAAAGCAAATAAGTGAATATCAATTAAAACTGTTGGAAAGAAAACTGGAACTAAAACAGCAAGAAAAACAGCAAAAAGACATTTATGTAAAACAAAAAGAACCATCCGTTACTCCAATATTAACAGAGGTCAAACCCGAAACCAATGACAGTGATTTCTCTTCAAATTTAAATTATTATTATGGCTTCTTTAAGGAACATCTGCCAAGCCGAGAAACAGTAGGGGCTATTGCTGTAGGTGTTGCAGCCATTGCCATTCAAAATTTGATGTAAACTTATTTAATTAAGGTGTCTTCCCTCATTTGGGAGTATTGACAATTCAACATACTATCCAGATTATGCGAAGTGATAACCTGGGGAAGGAATGACGTTTACCTCCCGGATTACCGCCATGAATACCTAAGCGGCACTCATCCCGGAATATTATTTTGCTGTCTCCAATCTTTAAGCAGCACTGAGCGTCGTTTCGCGTAACAAACCTCTAAATTTTGAACTTCTATAATTCTATCCGTTCTGAAATGCCGAAAATCTTTTTTTAACTCACACCAAGCAATCAAAATACGTACTTGATCAAAATACCCAAGACCGATTGGCCAAACCGTACGCTCGGAATCATTGTTTTTTAAGTCATGGTATCGAATATACAATTTTAGTTCTCGCCGTATTGCCTTTCTGATTAAGGCCAAAGTTTCATCTTCTCCTGAGATGATGTCACCGGGTCCTATTAATAAGCTGGATAATTCAAGTTGTTGACGCAAATCTGGAGGAAGTACAGAAGCAATTTTTGCCAAGGCATTATGTGCTGCTTTTTGTAAATGAGTATCCGTTTTTTTAATGACCCATCTAGAACCCAAAACAAGGGCCTCAATTTCCTCTTCATTAAACATTAAAGGCGGCAACATAAAACCCGGCTTTAAAACATAACCTAATCCTGGTTCGCCCTCGATGTCAGCACCTTGAGCCTGTAAAATAGCAATATCCCGGTAGATAGTTCGGATACTCACATTAAGTTCATCAGCAAGAAATTTTCCGCTAAGAGGATAACGATGGCGTCGAAAAATTTGCAGCAGATTAAAGAGTCTCTCAGTTTTGGTCATATTGATCATGCTCTTCATAATAATGATTTTTAAACAGCTCATGAAAACCAATCTTTTTATAAATATTTAAACCAACATTGGATGCCTCTAAAAAACACCAGGGAATATTTGATTCTTTTAAAACCTGTAGTGTTGATAAAATCAATTGAGTTGCATACCCTTTGTTCTGATAGTTTGGAAAAGTAGCAACATCATCAATTCGTGCCCCCTCTCCCTCGATGGTCAGAGTTAATGAACTCACGATTTCATCTTGAATAAAACCAGAAAAATGATAAATCTCTGAAGATTTCTGGATAGCTTCTTGGTGTCTTAATCTGTAGATTGCTGCAATTTCTTCAGTGGAATCAAATGCTGGAATAGACGGTAAGATCCAGGTTCTTATATCTTTATCCATACGCCTCACTAATAAATCAGATTCCAATTCAGGAATTTCAAGATCGCGAACTGCCAAATACATAGCAACTCCTTGATCAATATAATGAAATCCTGATCGAGTGAGTAAATTAATTATTTGTGAGTTAGACAAATATTCAGGTACCACCAGTGTCCATGGGGTTGAATAGCCCTTATAAAAGCGTTTGCATTTACAAATATCTGCCTCAAGCAAATGGTATTCACCCAAATAAAACGCAGGATTTAAGGTAGAAACTGGCACTTCACTAATACAAGCATTCAGGGTCTGCAGCAACAAAAGATCAGTACTAATCAGTGAAAAAAAATGCCGTTCGATTTGATGGAACGTTTCCATTCGACTGTTCATAAAATAAACTCATTAAAATATTTGGACTAATACAAACCAAATTTTGTTTCCATGATATCACCAAAATTGTAATTAGTGATTTTTATTCTCAGAGAAGTCAAGTGTAAACACCTAAGACGCTACTGACAAAATCTGTCATGATCGTTCCTTATACTAGCAATGATTAATAAATAATAAGGAAAATAAAAATGTTCAGTGATCCTAATTTGGTTTTATTTTATGTGGATAACCCAGTAAAAAGTGAGAGGTTTTATAGGAATATATTAGAAACTCAACCAATCGAATCTTCACCAACATTCGTTATGTTTGTTTTAAAAACAGGACTTCGTCTTGGGCTATGGGCAAAAGAGACTATTGAGCCTCAAGTTACACGAACAGGAGGAGGTATGGAGCTGTCCTTCCAGGTCAACAGTAATGAAATGGTCGATGAGATGCACAATCAATGGTCTAATAAAGAAATTTCTATTATTCAATCCCCAACACAAATGGATTTTGGATATACTTTTGTCGCTGTTGATCCCGATGAGCATCGCCTTCGTGTGTTTTGCCTGAATCGAACGTAAACAATTGGAGTAATCGATATATCGTAGCTTGTAGTAAAGGGTGATCTTGGATTAATGTATGAAGCGAATAGGTCCTTCCCGCGCAGGCGCTGGGACGACAAAGTCTCTTTTGAGCCTTTATTCTTCTTACATCAATTTGAGGTCATGCCAGTAGTCAACAATTTTGAAGTTCCTCATATCACTTCTTAACCTACTATAAGCCACAATTACTATTGATAATTTAAATAAATATGTAAAATTTTAACTTATTTGCCTATATTTTGTTTTATAAGGAGATAAGATCATGGTATGGGACGCAACGATAACAAATGCTCTCTCTAATGCTACCCATGCCTTTTTTTTATTATTGTACTTAATAGGTGCTATCATTCATTACCTAAAAAAAGATCATACTTTTTCACTCTTGATTGTACTTTTTTTCTTGAATCTGTTTGTTCTCAAGGTTTTAGGAGTTTATGTCCATTATTACCCCTCTCATTTGCATTTACCACCCACCTGGATTGCCATTAGTTTGCTTGTAATTATGCTTAATTATCTACTTGTCCAGGCAATGCAAATGCCTGACATTTCCAGAGTCATCGTAGTATTTTTATCCATCCTTTTTACCTTCTTGTTCCTAACTCATGATGGAAATTATATTTACATTGCTCTTCCCGTGATGGTTGTATATTTGATTGCTACTTATTATTCACAGGCAAAAGTCAGGATTGGCTTTGCCATGGTTGTTGTATCAAACATCCTATGGATAGCCACAAGACATATTGAAAATTATATTGCTGGGCATGAAATCCCTTTGGAATATCGCTATGATAATGATGTGTATCATATCCTTTTAATTCTCTCTACTTACGTCGTCTACAAGGGTATTGCCGAAGGGCAATGGAAACATCCCAATTGAAAATACTTACCACAGAAAAAAATTGTGTTACATATTATCGGTCTACTCTAACTAAGACTTGAGGTTTAATAAATATTTTTTTATTTGCAGAGTAAAAATATAGAGCATGATCTAAAATTAATTTAGGCTACTAATCATCCGCAGAAAAATTATGAAGCAATCCGATTTGCCTTTTTTTTCTAAAGAATGGCAAAAAAAATACAAAAAGCTTAAAAAAAATAAGAAATTCCAACTATTTCAATTAATTTTAATCATCTATATTTTCCTCTTCGCTATTTTTCTAATGACATTTGTAGCTCAAACATTAGGCAAACAAGAAGCACGTTCCATATTGCTAGCCTCTGATAATGCCTTAGCAGGTTTCTCGGGAGGTTGGTTGTCTGCGGAGTTGGTTCAATCGGCCTCAATCATTGCTATTATGACCAGTATATTTCTTGGCGCCCATTTACTCGACTTAACACAGGCATTTTATATCATGCTGGGTTTGGTATTCGGTAATTCTTTTACACCGTTGTTAGCATCTGTTCTCTCCCCAAGAAAGAGATATGAAAGATTATATTATGGTTTTGAATTAGCTGTTGCAAATATTATCTATAATTTACATTTAATTGTTATCGTATTTATCCTGGAAAAGACAACACATTTTTACACTTATAGCGGCAAAATATCACAAGATTGGTTTGAAAGAATTCATTATCTGAAAAATATACCTGATCTCATTGGAATACTGGCTACTCCGCTTAAATTCATTTTGTTCATAGATTATTGGCCTCTGCTTCTCATTTTTATATTCAGTATCCTCTTATTTTTACTTTCCATGAATCAGTTTGGAGACTTGATGGCAAACTACTATGGGGGAGTAAAACGCGCGCAGAAAAAAATCCAAACCAAATTTAGTAGCGACTGGCAAATCTTCGGTTTTGGTTTAGTGATTTCATTAATGATTCCCAGTGCGTCACTTCTAGTCACAATTATCGTACCATTGGCAGTAAAGAAAATTATAACTCTTAGACAAGCCATTCCTTACATTATTGCTGTTAACATAAGTACGTATTTTGATGTACTTTTTGCTGGCTTTGCCAGTGGTAGACCAGGAGCTATTGCAGGTTCAGTTACCTTAATATTGATCTCTTTAACCGGTTTTCTTTTTCTTATTAAGGGTATAGGTGTCGGATCAGTACACATTGTAACTAAGCTCTTGACTCAAAAAATTCTGAAAGTACGCACAAGGCTAGAAATGATGTGGTTTGCTATTGGATACATATTAGTGCCTATATTATTGCTCTTATTAGCATTATTATTCTAATATTTTTCAGAATCACTCTACTTTGCAATAACATAGGGTTTTATCCGGGTAACAAAGTATCATCTTTCGGCGGCGGGGGAAGAGAACTAAATAAGGCAGTATATAGTAAAATAAAAAAAAGTAGCAGAAAAAGATAGAATAAAATTTTTGCTATTAAAGTATAAGTAGATTTTGAGTTGTTATACCAATACACACCAGAGCTAATTGCTATTGCTAAAAAAATAAAAGCCCAAATTAACATGATCAATCCTTATCAAGCTCTCGGCTTTATCTCAATATATTATATTCTAGTTTTTACTTGCCATTTTCATCTGCCCTGCATTAAGGGTAGCATATAAATAGATAGAATTTATTGAGAAGATGATTTAATTCTTTATTAAAAATTAGCGTTAAAAAGCTAAGAAAGAAGCATCGACCAAATTTTAAACATATTATCTTAATAATAGATTCTATAATTGATGATTAGTTCCTAAATTTCAGTAAGGATATTCATGATCAATAACAACTTATTTGAGCCAAAATTGATTGAAGCAACCCTTCAGGATTATCCAACAATTCAAAATATGGCACGTTTTTATGTTTATGATATGTCACGTTATTGTGGATTTATTTCAGGAGAATGGGCTTGTCCGGATGATGGCCTTTACGAAAGTTATGATTTCAAAATTTATTTCACTGATCCTGAACGAAAAGCCTTTCTTGTTAAGATTGAGAATGAACTCGCTGGCTTTGTTTTATTAAATAAAATTGGAACTCAACCTGTTGATTGGAATATGGGAGAGTTTTTCATTCTGGCTAAATTCCAGGGTAAAGGCATTGGTAAATCAGTTACACACGAGTTATGGCACACTCATCCAGGTCAATGGGAGATATCCGTTATTCCAGAAAACAATGTGGCTTTATCATTTTGGCGTCAAGCAGTTATGACCTATACTAATGGTCATTATAAAGAGCAGATAAAAATAGTGAATTATGATATTCACCAAACCAAACGAATTATTTTAAGTTTTAATACACAAAAAGATCATGTGCTTCCCATCCCTTCCACTGAAAAAGAACTTATTAAAATAGATTTTATTGACAGCATCACCGAGACTCTGGAAAAAAGAATGACAGAAGATCTTGTAGCCTCTGAACAAAATCATGGGATTGATGTGAATTATAAGCGTTTTTCAGTTGTATTAACTGAGAACGAAATACCTTGTGGTGTTATTAATGCATTTACAGCTTTTGCAGAAATATACATTGATGATATTTGGGTGGATAGCGCCTCTCGTGGTAAAGGATATGGCAGACGATTACTTCAAGCCCTTGAAAACCATTTTAAGGGGCAGGGATTTAATAATATCAATTTATGTACCAGCGCTTTCCAGGCTCCAGAGTTTTATAAAAAATGCGGATTTACCGCAGAATTTACGCGAATTAACGAACAAAATCCTAAACTTTCTAAAACTTTTTTCGTTAAATTTTTTGATGAAAAGAATCAAATTCAAGGATTAATTAGAAACAATAAGTAAAAAAATTGTCACTTTACAAATTGAATATAACTTTAATGAAATCTCTTCTGTTAGTGCCTATACTATATTTGCTGCTCGTTAAATTAAGGGACTGACAGATGAAATCCTTTTTACTGCTTCTGGTTATCCTTCTTAACTCATACTCATTCGCACAGACACTAAAGATTGGCACCACATCTTCATTCCCGCCATTTAGTTCTGCAGCAAATGAACAAAAAAATTTATTTGGCTTTGACATTGAATTAGTGGAAGAAATTTGTAAGCGAATTCATACTAAATGCACATTTGTAATATCAACCTACAATGATTTATTTATTCAATTAAAAAATGGCAAGATAGATCTTGCTGTTTCTGGTATCATCATAACGCCTGAGATGCAAAATCAATTTCTCTTTAGTATCCCTTACTTGAAAAGCCACGGAAGGTTTTTAACTTTGCAACAATCTAACATCAATAGAATTGATGATATTTTTTCCAAAAAGATAGGAGCTCGTAAAGGCACCCCCTTTAAAAATGCTGCTCTTGTATTATTTAAAAATAAAGTTAAGGTTCAAGAATACCCGTCTTTATTTGATCTGCTGATCGCATTAAAACAAAAAGAAATAGATGTTGCTTTTATTAATGATGAAGCAGCGGAATATTGGAACGCTAACGGTGGGAATACTTATAAATTGATTGATCAGAAAATACCTGTCGGTAATGGCTATGTAGTGATGACTAAGAAAGGACAAAATAAATTTGTGGCAAAAATTAACCAAGCCATCAAGAGTATCACCAGTGATGGAACTTTTTTGAAAATGTATAAACGCCATATTAAATAATATGTAGCCTTTAAAACCACAACAAATTTCATGGATGAATAAATCGGGATGGGATCGATATCCTTTTTCGATTATTTAGGTTCGTTTGTTTTAAGTGAAAAATCTTGTGGACTCAGGAACCAACGTTGAATATTTTTTTCTGAACGCTGATGATATTGACACCAATCTGTAATGATAGAAGAATCGATATCTTCAGGAATATCATGCACACCTTGAGACCAGTTTTTCTTTAAAAGCAATAAACAACCCAAATTATGCAGATAAAACTCAGGGTCTATAAAGATAATTGATGTGGGATCATATAGACAAAAATTAATAGGCTTTTTACCATACAACACGTCATGTTCAGTAAAATTGGGACCAAATTCATCATGAAGCCCTAAATTTCCCAAAATTTTGCCATCAAACCATGCTCTTGGATATTTGCTCATAATATCCTTGCCGCCTGTCGCAGTTAAGATAATATCGGCATTAGCTACTGCTTGTTTTATCTTGTCCAAATCATTTGGAAAAATGGCTTCAATACCAAGTTTGGCAGCCAAATCACATTGATGAGATGAACTATCAACTACAGTAACTTGTACTTGATGTTCGACACAAAAATAGGCCAACCCTCGCCCTATTTTACCAAATCCAAAGATTAGCCAGTTTTTAGTTGCCGGATCGATACCAGTAAGCTTTTGAATCGCATCATGCGAACTGTCAGCACAACCAAACACTGTCTCCAATTGCTTGGTCCGTGTGTGATCAATGCTAATAACAGGAAAATCAAGATCTCTGAGATCCCGATAATATTGATCTCCTGAACCAGTCAACTCGACTGTTCCTTTTAAAGGTCTTCCGAGTTTCTGATGAAGCTGCCCTCCGCAATCAAGATAGATATCAAAATCCTTCTCTCTTAAGATCTCAAAATTTTCAACATATGGAATCCCTGATTGACGTAAACAAGTAACAGCATCGGGATGTGCATTACAAAATGAGGAAGGATTGGTAACAGTTAACTCAGCACCAGCAGCAATCAAAGCTGTAATTTTTAACAGGGTATTGGGAACAAGGGGTACATGATGAAGTATTTTCACACCTTGCAGTGGTTTGCTTATGGTCCATTCATTCATTTGAAGATGCATAAATGGAGCGATTTGAGCATGATATATTTGAAAATACTGTAATAACTCTGGGGGCATAATTGACATCATATAGGATAAAATCGCATTACTATAATCCAACCCAAATAATAATAGTATTAATTAATAAAATATATTTTAATTCATGGGATTAAGGCTAGAAGTACTGATTGGGCCGTATAGGATTCGAACCTATGACCCTGAGATTAAGAGTCTCCTGCTCTACCAACTGAGCTAACGGCCCTCATTACCGACTAACAACTTACAAATAAATAGCAATAAGTATTGAATCTGTCAACTTATAAAAAGGTTATACGATGAAACTCTTTCAATTTAAACCATTAGCAGAGAATGATCTTGTTTTGTTATATCACTGGTTCAAAGAACCAACCATCAATAAATGGTATGCCAGAAATAAAAAATGGTCGCTAAAGGACATAAAAGCAAAGTACCAACCCAGAATCCTTGGCAAAGAGCATGTGCCAAGCTTTATTGTCTACTTAAACAACATTTCAGTTGGTTTCATTCAATATTATTTACTGAAAAATGATTTGCCTGAAGGAATTCATAGCTATATGAATCCTCTTTTTCAAAAATATAACCCGCATGATCTGGCAGGAATTGACCTCTTTATTGCAGAAAAATTCGCACGAAATAAAGGCTTGGGCGTCAATATGATCCATCAATTTATCGATGAATTCCTTATCAGGTTTCATGCTGTTGTGGTTGATCCTGAGAGCAATAATTTTCGGGCAATACGTTGTTATGAAAAAGCAGGATTTGTACAAACCATATTTAGTGAAGAAGAAAGTCATCTACTGATGATTAAACCATTCGCTTTGAGTGACGTTCCAACCCATGAACACCTATGAGTCATTAAAAAATAATTCACACTATTGATTATAATCTTCTTTTGAAGGATATTTATCAATAAAAATGAGTTTATATAAAATGATTAAACTGTTTGACGCCCATTTTCATATTATTGATTATCGTTTTCCTTTAGTCCCTAATCAATCTTACCTTCCCCCTGAGTTTACTGTTAAAGACTATCTACAAAGAACAACACTTCTAAATATTTGCGGAGGAGCTGTCGTCTCTGGTTCATTTCAGGCATTTGATCAGAGCTATCTCTTGGCTGCATTATCTATTTTAGGCCCAAATTTTGTGGGGGTCACTCAATTACCTGCCACAGTAAGTGATAACGAAATTATTCAATTAAATAATCAAGGTGTACGTGCTGTTCGCTTTAATCTCAAGCGTGGTGGCTCTGAGCATATCACCAAGTTAAAATATTTCGCTCATCGCCTTTATGAAATAGCAGGTTGGCATGTCGAGCTTTATATCAACTCCGATGAACTAGACGAGCTAACCGATCTGCTTTTGGAATTACCTGCGGTTAGTATTGATCATTTGGGATTGTCACAATCTGGATTTTCAAATTTACTCCATCTGGCGGAACATGGCATCAAAATTAAGGCATCGGGTTTCGGACGAGTTGATTTTGATATTAAAAAAGCTTTGCAGTCTATTGTTAAAATTAATCCTGATACCTTGTTATTCGGCACGGATTTACCTTCTACACGGGCGCAACGACCTTTTCTGGATACAGACATAAAATTAATCACCGATTTATTTGATGAACATTTGGCAGAAAAAATTCTATACAAAAACGCACTGGATTTTTATAGTAAAAATCGTCGTTAACATTCTTAGGGCAACCTAATAATTTACGCCTCATTACTAATAGAGCCCTCATCTACTTCTTAAGAAAACACTGAAGTAATTAATTAAACCAGCTGGATCAATTACATCAAACCAGCCTATATATTTTCATTGGCTTTTCTCGATGCTTAAGTACCACACTCCCAATCAATTCAGCCTTGATTTCCGGTAATTTTTTAAAAGCATCCTCTGAAATCAAGATACTTGAATTATAAGTTTTATTAAGCTGTTCAATATGAGCAGTAACATTAACCGCATCTCCCACAACGGTATACTCAAGTCGTCTTTTAGTACCTATTGTACCTGCTATCACATAGCCAAAATGTAGACCAATGCCTAGTTTAAGCCCAAATTTATTATTTTTTTTCGCTTCTTCTGAGCGTTTAATAATAGCCAATGCGGCTTGCACTGCATTAGCAACATCATTACCACTTGATATCGGCGCACCAAAAACTGCCATAAAGCCATCTCCTAAAAATTTATTAATAATGCCTTTATTGCAATGAATAATCTCAACCGCATATTCAAAAAAATTATTTAAATAATTAACCACTACCGACGGTTTATTTTGTTCCGAAAAATGGGTGAAATCTCGTACATCCAAAAACATAACACACGCAGGAAGATATTCACTGGCATTAGCATTTTTTGATAATAATCTGGAGGCAACTTCTGGAGAAACATGCTGACCAAAAATACTTTCAATTCTCTCCCGTTCTTTCTGAGCATTATAACTTGCAAACAGTTGCCTTTTGATCCGAGAGGTAATGAACGCCGTAACCATTCCGCCAATCAGCAGCAACATTCCTCGAGACACAAAGGCATACCAGGCAGTCAAAAAAGGTTCTATTCTGGAAGTATCAGTATAATTCAGAACATAATAAGAGAGGCTTAAATATTCAATTGCAGCGGCTATCCCTGAAAAGAGACATATTCGCTCACTTAATGTCAAGGCAGAAAGCACAATGAAAACATAATAAGCCAATAGAGGTGGCATTAGAAGAAGGTATAAAGGTATTAGGTAGTGCATCATGATGATAATCAACACAGTGGGAATACTCACTTCAATAAAAGCATTAAAATAGCGTATCAATATTGGCAAAGTTTTCTTATGATTGAGATATTGATTAATTACTTTACGCACTAAAAAAAAATAACAGGCAATCAGTCCCAAATAGCCTGGTATTATTACAACAGATGTGTCTTCTCCCATGAGTTTGTAATATTTTTCAGGAGAGTGGGCTATAAATATTGTCCACATTAAAGATAATAAAGTAAAAACAAGCGCAAGAATCGTCGTTCTGAGCCTTTCACTCTTTAATATTTCCACTTCCAGGAAGTTTTTATCCATTTTTGCAATCTTCCTCTTATTGATTTCATTTTAGACTGACAATTATTTGTTATCCATAAAAAAGGCAATATTGTTAATTTTTAATCCAAATTAAGGGTAGGTAAAAGGTAATAGTCTTTTTTTGTCAAAAAATAGCGCGATTTTATTTCCCGCTCTATCCGCTCCCTTATGGTCGCGGCTCGGTTTACGTTTTAATCCGAGCCGCGACCATAAGGGAGCGGATAATAATAAGTGTCGAGTTTTTCTTTTGGAGATATATCAAATTAAGTGCAGAAAAAATTATCTCTCTCAAATGCTGCCTGCATTGAGATAACGTCTAGTTCTTGAATGTAACAATGCCAAATAATGAGTATTTATCCGTGAGAATCTTAAGAGGATAGTAAAGCTGTCACTTCAGCAGCTATCGCTAATGAGGAAGTTAAACCAGGTGATTCAATACCAAACAGATTGATAAGACCTGGAATGCCATGATCTTTTGGCCCTTGGATTATAAAATCGACACCAGGTTCATCAGGTCCTGATATTTTAGGCCGAATTCCACTATAGGCTGGTGTCAATGATTTATCTGGCAAACGGGGCCAATAACGACGAATCGCAGAATAGAATTGATCTGCTCGCCTGGGATCCACACTATAATCAACTCTATCAACCCACTCGACATCCGGACCAAAACGAACTTGCCCGGCGAGATCTACTGTGACATGCACACCAAGACCACCTGGTTCAGGAATTGGGTAGATTAAGCGCGAAAATGGTGGTTTTCCAGAGAATGAAAAATAATTACCCTTAGCATACAGTTCAGGAGGAATCCTTGCGGCAGGAAAGCCATTTATCATCCGAGCGACAGTTGGGGCACGAAAACCAGCACTATTAACAAGGATTTTCGATGCTACGGTTGTTTTCCCCACCTTCAATTTAAACCCTTGTTTTGTAATTTCTCCTTTCTCTAAAGCACTATTGAGAGCAAGCATAACACCGGCCGTTTCTGCGTCTCCCAAATAAGCGAGCATTAGAGCATGGCTATCCAGAATGCCTGTTGAGGGAGAGTACAGTGCTGCTACGCATTCCAGTTCTGGTTCCATCTGCATAACATCTTTTGGGCTAATTTCCATAATATCAGCAACACCATTAGCCAAGGCTCTTGTCTTAATTGCATGTAAACTTTCTATCTGCAATTCCGAGGTGGCAACTACCAATTTTCCACAACGATGAAAAGGCACATTGTGTGACTGACAATAATCATACAAAAGACGTCGCCCTTGAACACAAAATCTAGCTTTAAGGGAACCGGTTGGGTAATAAATACCAGAATGTATCACTTCTGAGTTACGTGAACTCGTTTGAGTTCCTATAGCATTTTCAGCTTCAAGAAGGAGGACTTCATGCCCCGACAGTGCGAATGCTCTTGCTATAGCTAATCCAACGACTCCAGCCCCAACAACAACACATTCTATACTGTCCATGGGCAATTCTCCTGTTAATAAATCTATTTTAGCAAAACCACTCATTACCATTTGAACATTACTCAACAAAATATTCGTAGGCAAATAGAATTTGGTAGAAAGTAACAGCCGATTAAGCAGAATCCGTGTTTATAAGCTAAACTAAGCTTATCCATTGGATCATAAATCACCACTGCATTAATCATTAGAGATAGACAACAATGAATAAAATATTTGCAATGGTTGTCAGCCTATTGGCTATCTTGATTATTCCTGTCCTTACTTCCTGTAGCTCAGAATCCAGTAAGCCCACAGGGCAAATTCTTGCAGAAGTTGATGTCGCTTTGCCGGTAAAAAAGAAAATTGTAGAGTGGGATGAATACACCGGACGATTTCAAGCAGTAGAAGAAGTGGATGTTCGCGCACGAGTAACAGGCTATTTAGAAGCAATTAAGTTCAACGATGGCCAGATGGTAAAAAAAGGAGATACTCTGTTCGTTATCGATCAGCGTCCTTTCAAATACGCTTTAGCAAGAGCAGAAGCTCAATATGTATTGGCTAAAGCGCAATATGAACGTGCCCTGAAACTACAAAAAGAGAAATTTATTTCAGCGGAGGTCATTGACCAAAGATTTCAAGATTTACAAGTTGCTGAAACCAAAGTTCAAGAGGCCAAATTGAATTTGGAATTTACCGAAGTCAAAACGCCAATTAGCGGCAAAATAAGCCGTGATTTCGTGAGTGTTGGTAATTTGATCCGCATGAATGACACGATATTGACTAAAGTAGTTTCTGTTGATCCCATTTATTTTTATTTCGAGACAAGTCAAAATGATTTGCTCAAATACATACGTCTTGATCGAGCAGGCAAAAGAGTCAGCTCAGAGAAAAAACCAACTCCAGTTCTAATTAAATTGCCTGATGAGAAAGATTATATTCATCAAGGAGAAGTGGATTTTTTAGATAATGTGATTGATACAGGAACAGGAACTATTCAGGCCAGAGCGCTTGTCCCTAATCCGGATGCCGTAATTTATCCTGGTTTATTTGGGCGTGTGAAGTTGGTAGGAAGCGGGGAATATGAAGCGATTCTACTCCCTGATAAAGTAATAAATACGGATCAAGCACGCAAATTTGTGTACATTGTTGATAAACAAAACAAAGTGAAGCGAGTTTATGTGGAATTAGGGCCTCTACGCGAAAGTGGATTTTACATTATTCGAAGTGGGTTGAAAGGTAATGAACATGTTGTAATTAATGGAATTCAACGAATTCATGTGCCGAATCAAGAAGTTAAACCTGTTATGATGAAATTGACTGAAAATTAAATCCGTTACGTTTTGTAATTTTATTCATTGAAGTCAATATAGGTTTGATACGGCTTAAGGTATGCAAGTGTCTACACGTGCCAACCACTAAAAGGATTTATTGGATGAAAATAGCCCTTTTCTTTATTGATAGGCCAATATTTGCAACGGTGATTTCTATCATCATTGTTATGGTGGGGGTATTGTCTTATTTCAATTTACCAGTAGAGCAATATCCACAAGTAGTTCCTCCTACGATTCAGGTTCAAGCCTCTTATCCTGGAGCTAACGCAAAAATAGTTGCCGACACTGTAGCGACCCCTATTGAACAGGAGATAAACGGCGTAGAAAACATGTTATATATGGACTCCCAATCCACTGATGACGGACAAATGCGCCTGACAATAACCTTTAAACTTGGGACAGATCTCGATCAAGCTCAGGTATTGGTGCAAAACAGAGTAGCTGTTGTTGAACCCAAACTACCAGAGGAGGTACGTCGCTTAGGGATTACCACCAATAAAAACTCTCCTGATTTGATGCTGGTAGTTAACCTGTACTCACCAAATGGCCAGTATGATCAGACATACATTGGTAATTATGCGGTCTTGCATATACGCGATAAAATCAGACGAATTGAAGGGGTTGGAGATGTGCGTGTATTTGGAGCCAGTGAATATGCCATGCGGATTTGGATCAATCCCGATTTAATGAATACTTACAATTTAACTGCCAATGATGTTTTAGCGGCCGTTCGAGCCCAAAATGTGCAGGTTGCCAGCGGTACACTTAATCTGCAACCCCAAACAACCCAATATGGCTTCGAGTACCATATTGAAACCAAAGGAAGATTGGTTAAAAAAGAAGAATTTGAAAATATTATTGTCAAATCAGGCGAAGATGGACGTATTGTTCGCTTAAAAGATATTGGCCAAGTTGAGTTAGGCGCACAAAATTACCTGAGCAAAGGTTATTTAGACAAGTATCCTGCCGTCGCATTGCCTATTTATCAACGACCTGGAACCAATGCATTAGCAACCGCTCAGGAAATCATTGCTACTATGAAAGCAATTGCCAAAGATTTTCCACCTGGGATCACTTATGAAATCGCCTATAATCCTACCTTGTTTGTTCAACAATCCATTGATGCGGTATTTCATACTATTTACGAAGCTATTGCCCTGGTTGTGCTAGTGATTTTAGTTTTTCTACAAACCTGGAGGGCTTCTGTCATTCCAGTGGTGGCTATTCCAGTATCCTTGATAGGAACCTTTGCTGTTATGAATGTCATTGGATTTTCATTGAATTATCTGACCCTGTTTGGCTTGGTTCTGGCCATTGGCATTGTGGTTGATGATGCTATTGTTGTAGTTGAAAATATGGAACGTAACATCCAGGCTGGTATGAATTCTCGTGATGCTGCCAGAAAAACTATGACCGAGGTGGGATCAGCATTGGTCGCTATGGGGATGGTTTTAATTGCCGTGTTTTTACCTACAGTCTTTTTAGGGGGAATTTCTGGACGATTTTATCAGCAATTCGGGACTACTCTTGCAGTCGCTACCGCTATTTCCGTGTTTGTCTCCTTAACTCTCACTCCTACCATGGCGGTATTATTACTCCGATCCCATCATGAAACATTAGAAAAGGAAAAAATTGCATGGTGGAAAAGACCAATTTACGGTTTTTTACATGGATTTAATCGATTGATGGAGGGATTTTCCCGCCAGTATGGCAAACTAGTTGCTAACCTTACTCGTAAAACAGCGTTCATGCTCGTTGCTTATGGTGTTTTTATTTCGATCACATTACTCCTTTTTGTTTATGTACCGCGTGGTTTTATTCCTCGACAGGACCAAGGATATTTTATTGTTGCAATCCAGTTACCAGCAGGAGCCTCATTGGCTCGTACTGATGCTGTGATCAAAAAAGCGGTCAATAAAATTTTAGCGATTCCGGGAATTGCTCATACCGTTAGTTTTACAGGTTTTTCCGGCGCCACCTTTACTAATTCATCCAATGCCGGAGCAATTTTTACTCCCCTGCTTTCATTTGAAGAGCGAAAACGTATGGGGATAAATTATAACGATATTCTTGGTCGATTAAGACAAGAATTAAGTACAATTAAAGAAGCCATTGTCGTGGTAATTCCTCCTCCACCAGTCCGTGGTATTGGAAATGCAGGCGGTTTTAAAATGATGCTTCAGGACAGAGATGGGCGAGGAACTGACGTATTAATGGAAGCTGCGGAGACAATGATCAATGCCGCCAATCAAGCCAAAGCCACCACGTCGGTGTTTACTTTTTTTGAAAAGTCGACACCACGTCTTCACTTGAAAATTGACAGAGAGAAGGTTGAACAACTCAACGTGCCCTATGCTAATGTCGTTGAAGCTCTGGAAGTTTTCCTTGGCTCCGTATTTATTAACGAATTCAATTATCTTGGTCGAACTTTTCGTGTTATTGCGCAAGCCGATGCAGAATATCGTCATACGGAAGATGATATTTTACGAATCAAAGTCAAAAGTAATAACGGTGATATGGTTCCTATTGGTTCGGTTGCGCAAATAGAAAATACCGTTGCTCCATCGCGCATGCCTCGTTTCAACCTCTACCCTGCCATTGATTTGCAGGGGGACGTTTCCCCAGGATACAGTTCTGATGAAGCATTATCTACTATGGAAAAACTGGCTCGAGATAATCTTCCAGATGGTATTGGTTATGAGTGGACAGAGATTGCTTATCAACAGAAAATGGTAGGTAATACAGCAATAATGGCCTTTACTCTAGGTGTAATTTTTATTTTCCTTGTGCTAGCTGCTCAGTATGAAAGTTGGACTTTGCCTTTAGCCGTTATATTAATCGTACCAATGTGCATCTTTTCCTCCATGCTTGGAGTTAAAATTCTTGGTATGGAGAATAATATCATGACCCAAATTGGTTTTCTGGTACTGATTGGTCTTGCTTCGAAAAATGCCATTCTGATTGTTGAATTTGCCCGCCAACTTGAAAACAGAGGTTATAATCGCTGGAAGGCTGCCATCCAGGCGGCAAGACTCCGTTTGCGGCCAATTCTGATGACATCTTTCGCTTTTATCCTCGGTGTTTTTCCCTTGATTATCGCTACAGGAGCAGGTGCTGAAATGCGACGTGCACTTGGTGTTGCTGTATTTAGTGGGATGTTAGGAGTGACTTTTTTTGGTTTGGTGTTTACACCCTTATTTTATGTTTTGATTAGTCGCATTGGAAAATCTAAAAAGAAATTGGCCAAACCCTAAAACTAATATCGTCTGTAGGATATTCCATACCTTTTAAATCCCTACTCTTCCCTGAAGGCCTTTCTGAAATTATCAAGCAACGGGGTAATTAGGTAATCAAATGCTGTTCTCCGCTCCACAATAATCATGGCTTGAGCTGGCATACCTGGATAAAGCTTAACATTTTGCAAGGTTTTGAGTGATTTAGGTGACAGTTGTATTCTGGCTTTATAGTAATGTATCTTAGTATTGGGCTCTTCAAACACATCGGCAGATATCTGACTTACAATGCCATCAACAATAGGCACAACTCTCTGCTTATAAGCAGTTAGACGTACTTTTGCCGGCAGTCCAGGTGTCACTATATCAATATCACTCGGGCTAATATGCACTTCCAGAATCAAATATTTGGAAGAAGGTACTATGTCACAAATGTCCTGGCCCGGAGTAATCACTCCTCCTATAGTATGCTTTTTCAAACCCAAGATTATGCCATCCTGGGGAGCAATGATAATCGTTCGTGATAAGACATCACTAGCAGCCTTTAATTTTTCTTGTAAATCAGCCAATTTTTGTTGCTCCAAGCGCAATTGTTCTAATAATTGTTTCCTCTTGGTCTCAGCCAAAGCATACAACTGAGACTGGGTTTCACCTATACCCTGATGTGCTTTGGCTATCATTCCCAAATACTCATCTCGATCACCTAATAGCTTCGCAGCCTCCCTTTTCAAAGCCAATAAGCGCGGTTTATCTATTAATTTACGATCTGCTAAATATTGGACAGCTGTAATTTCTTCTTCTATTAATTTTAATTGAGTATCACTTGACTTCTCTTGTGCCTGATAACTTTCTATCTGCTTATTAAATTGCTCTATTCTTTGCTTCAAGACTAACGTTTGTCCTTGATATGAATTGTTATTAGCAGTGAATAGTTTTTGTTGACCTGCAATAATTTTTTTAACTTTGGGATTAATTTTTGCTTTAAGTAGCTCCTCTGGAAAATCAATTTTTTCTTCATTATTTAATTCGCTTAAAATTCTCGCTTCGGAGGCAAGAGCCTCCCAGGTTTGACCCTGCAATAAATCCAGGCTGGCTTTTGCCTGAGTATCATCCAGTTTAATTAACACCTCCCCTGCTTTCACTTCTTTGCCTTCTTCTATCAAGATTTCCTTGATAATCCCTCCCTCGAGATGTTGAATAGTTTTTCTTTCACCTTCCACTATAAAATAGCCATCAGCAATTGCAGCTGAATCCAATGGAAACAAAAAAGCCCAAAGCAAAAAGCCACCCACAAATACAAAAAGAATAATCAACCCGAAACGTTTTGGTTCCTCAAAATGAGGCTCTTTCGGTAAATTAGGTAATTGCTTATGTAATTTATCCCATTCCATAGCCGCTTCTTTGTTGATAATTTGTCTTGATTTGCTGAAGTCGAGCTAGTATTTTTTCCTTCCCTCCCTCCATTTGTATACGCCCTTCATTCAAAACTACAATAGTATCGGCACATTGCAATAGATTAGGTTTATGAGAAATAATCACTACAGTAACCTTACTTTTTTTCAATTGAACTAAAGCATTTACAAGTGCGATTTCCCCTTCGTTATCCAGATTGGAATTAGGTTCATCCAAGACAATTAATTGAGGTTGACCATAAAGAGCTCGAGCTAACGCGATACGCTGCTTTTGTCCACCAGACAATTGAACATTGTTAGGTTGAATTATAGTTTCATATCCATTGGGCAAATTCAGTATCATGCTATGACATCCTGCCATTTGTGCTGCTTTGATTACCGCTTCGTCATCTATATTTCCCAATCGTGCTATATTGGCTTTTATGCTGTCATTAAATAATTCTATATCTTGGGGCAAATAACCGATATGACGCCCAAAATCACTTCGTTCCCATTGATAAACATCAGCATCATCCAACCGGACTATTCCAGATGAGGGTTTTAATACGCCACAAATTAAACGAGCCAGAGTGGTTTTGCCTGCTGCTGAAGGTCCGATTAAAACCAGAATTTCTCCTGGTTTAATTTTCAAATTTATTCCATTAATAATCATTTTATTGCCTTGACCAACACCGCAAAAATGCAATTCCTCGATACTAACTAATCCTTTGGGCGTGGGTAAGACAATCCCCCCTCCTCTCTCTTGCATGACTTGAAAATGATTTTTCAAACGTTCCAATATTTGCTTACTGCTCTGAAACTGTTTCCAGGTTCCTATCGCTTGATCAAGAGGTGAAAGTGCACGAGACATTAAGATAGATGCTGCAATCATCATGCCTGCTGTGATTTGATTAATCAAAACCAGATAGGCCCCCAAAGCTAAAATAAAAATTTGTAACGTCAATCGTATAAACTTGCTCGATGATACAATAATACTGCTCGTTTGATTTAATTGATCCGCTATAACCAAAGCCTTTTTATTTTTTTCCTGCCAACTTGCAATCAAAGGTTTTAACATCCCCATAGATTGAATCACTTCAGCATGCCTTAATGAATTGGATGTATTAAATACATTCATCATACTCATGTCATTAACCTTATCCTGAACTTGTTGAGTTATCTTTTGATTAATCACTGCAATCGCAAAAAGAATGGCGGCACCTAAAGCAGCAACGAAACCCAAGAGTGGCGCTATAAACGCGATCACTAATAAATAAATAGGTACCCAAGGTGCATCAAATAAGGTAAACAGAACATTACCAGAAAGTGTTGATTTCAACTGAGCAATGTCTTTTAAAACCATATGGGGATAGTTATTTCCTTTTAAGACTTGATCAGGGCTATAAAGCAAGGCAGCAGGATTCAAGACCTCATCCAACCAATTACTGACCCTTCCTGCTATACGTAAACGCACCATTTCCAATAAAGAAAGTATTAATAAGGCAAAGATCGCTATCAAAGTTAAAAATAATAACGTTTGATAACTATGGCCAGCTAATACTCTGTCAAAGATTTGCATCATATAGATAGGAACAGTGAGCATAAAAATATTGATAAAAAAACTGAACAACCCAATAAAAATAAAGGCTTTTTTGCAGCAAATATAGATTTGTTGCAACACGGTTTGTTCATTAGATTTTACCATGGTGATTCTTTAATTATTATACAACTAGATAAAATTATAGACTAAAAATCAGTCCTATTCTTTCAAGGTTGCAAACATTTTCATGAAGTTAGCGATGTGACAGACTCATGGAGTTACGACCCATTGAAAAACATTTCTTGAATTGTTCAATTTTTGTACTATAATTCTAAAGATAAGCAAGCATAATCTGTATTATGAGTGGTTTAAATATTTTAGGTTTAATTTTTACCTTTCTTAAAGATAATCACTCACTTGTAGGTTGTATTAGTCATGAGCACTATTATTGGTACTAGTGGGAGTGATTCAATTGAGGGAACAAGTAGCGGTGATATCATAGTAAGCGGTAGTGGTAATGATACCATTGATTCAGGTGAAGGCAATGATTTAATCAATGCAGGAAGTGGTAATGATATTATTGATGCAGGGGATGGTAATGACATTGTATTAGCGGGAAGCGGTAATGATACCATTATTTATGATGTCAATAAAAATTTGGATAATTTTGATCTTGTCATAGGCCAAAGTGGTATTGATACTCTTGTTATGAGTATGGATTACTCCTTCTATAGTTCAAGCAGTTTTCAAAATGATTTAGCCAGATGGAGTGATAATCATTTTGGTATATTTCTCTTTAATACCTTAAATCTCGCAGTAAATACTGTTGAATATTTAAATTTTTCAGCCTTTGCTTTTGATGATTTCTATACCAAACAGCTGGGTGAACCGGGTTTGGTAGCAAAGGAAGGCCAGGATTTTATAGTAGACGCAAGTAATGGATTATTAGCCAACGATTTTGACATTGAAAATGATAATTTTTCAGTAATTGCAGGAACCTTTACTACAACAGCGGGGAATACAATAATAGTACAAACTGATGGGAGTTTCGTATATAAACTGTCCCATTCCGACTATGCCTCAGTGGATACTGCAGGGAATATCATCAATGACACCTTAACTTATACCATAATTGATAATTATGGTAGTACTAATGTTGCTACTGCAACTATTTTTATAAATCCGGTTGCTGACTTGCCAACTTTAGAGGTAACAGACATCAATAATGGTCTTGAAGGACAGGTTATTGACTTAGATATAAACGCCCATGTTAATGATACCAGTGGACGAGAAATATTATCCGCTCAAATCTCGGGATTATCAGATTCATCAAGCTTTGTTGATGATTTGGGAAACGCTATCGGACAAAACATTGGTGAAGGCTCATGGAAATTTACTGCTGAAGAATTGGCTAATTTACATATACTAACCGATGACAAAGCAACAGTTGCTGTGGCCGAAGCAAACAATAAAATCAACTTATATTATGAAGCCAAAGAAGACCTGAGCGAAGCACAACTTGTGTTGGCACATAAAGAATTGGCTTTGGAAGCTGCAGCCCAAGAAGTTACGGATCAACAAGCTGTTCTGACAGCAGCGACTGCAGCAAGAGATGCTGCAATGGCAGAATATGATACGTTAGCTCAAGAATTAGAAAATATAAATAATGAACTAAATAATTTGGAGGCTCAACAAGACATGTTGAGTACTGCTCGGGTTACTGAAGAAGGAATAAGTACTACTGCCTCCCTGGAAAAAGCCACTTTAGAACTGCAAAAAGCCGATTTAACTGCGCAAAGGGTCGAAATTGAAAGCCAGAAAACTCAGGCTGAGACAGAAAAAGCAACTTTGTTAGCCTCAATGAATGAGCTTGAGCAATCCATGACGACAATAGAAACAGCCATTGCCGTTAAACAAAATACTATAATTAGTCAATTAAATGCTGAAATCGCAGCCATAGAAACTCAATTACAAGCGATAGCCGCCACTGCCACTGTTGCTACCGATGATGCCACGGCTGCCACTGCCGATGCCACTGTTGCTACCGATGATGCCACGGCTGCCACCGCCGATGCCACTGTTGCCACCGCCGATGCCACGGCTGCCACCGCCGATGCCACTGTTGCCACCGCCGATGCCACTGTTGCCACCGCCGATGCCACGGCTGCCACCGCCGATGCCACTGTTACCACCGCTGATGCCACGGCTGCTACCGCCTATGCCACTGTTGCTACCGCCGATGCCACGGCTGCTACCGCCGCCACCGCTGATGCCACGGCTGCTACTGATACTACTGCTGGCACTGCAACCACCGCCTATGCTACTCAATTGGAACAAGATTTACAGATAGCACTTGCAGCTAAAGCAACAGAAGAGCAAGCTATTGCAACCTTACAAAGTGATATGAACGAATCATTGCTTGCTATGGACGCAACAGCAGCTGAAATGAACAGCACTGATACACAAATAGCCACTTTGGATAGCCAATTGGCTACATTGGATTCTGCTATTTCCACTATTGATGTAAGTATTGATGCACAGGAAGTGTTGATAGCAGAAGCCAATGCAAGCATTGAAAATTTGGATGCCGAATTAAGTGCTGTTGCCTCTAGTGCAGAAGAATTAAATTCCCAAAAGGTAGTAGTAGAGCAATCTCTGGATGTTGCTGCATCTAATATAGAGTTATCCAATCAAACAGTCGTTCAAGCTGAAGAAGATTTATCAGTCAAAGTGACGGCTCAAACACAAGCTCAAGAAGAGGTAAATGATGCAACCATCGCTGTTGCAAGCGCTACTGAAACCCAAGATTTGGCACTTAACACTGCCAATGCTGCAATTACTGACGCTCAACTAGCTGAAGCATCAAATAACGAAACTCTTGTTATAGAAGTAACTGCTACAGAGCCTTACAATGGGGATTCAATGGTGATAACAGATAATATGAATATTGAGATCTCTTCGCAAATTGCTCTTGATGATTTATGGACTTAACAAAAAGCCAGCAATCATCAGGGATTAAACCAATTAATGCGAATTCTGATTGCTGGCTTTTACACTGAAAGGAAAAGTTATATATCGATGCTACTAATAAGAAGATTAGTACATAGATTTTTTAACTTGAATCCTACTTTTAATATCAGATTGTCTCCACTTAATTAACTATCTATTAAATTTAAATGCTTTGCAAAGTGTCATAAATGATGACCAGAAAACTAATATCGTCTGTAGGATATTTCATACATTTTAAACCCCTGATCTTCCCTGAAAACGTGAACCTTCTCAGCTGCAGGCAGGATGGTTTCGCGTCCTGAAAGGATAAGTGTCCTTTGATTTCCATAGATAAATAATGATCTTATTTTATATGATTTTCAAGATCCAATTTTAATCAAACTTGACCAAAAAGGCTCAATTCAATTAAAATATGGCTTTGTTTAATCGATACAGTCTGAAAGCATGGAGCACTATGGTTAAAAACAACTCATTTAGTTGCTATATTATCGGTGAAGCTAATATAACCCTTCAATGTGCAGATATCCTATTAGCTGGAGGCCATAAATTACTTGGCATGATATCTCCCTCAGAAAAAATAAAAAAATGGTGTACAGCCAATTCCATTTCTTATATCGAAAGCATTAAGGAATTTGAAAAAAATCATACGGACGAACAATTTGATTTCCTGTTTAGCATAGTGAACAGTGAAATCATTCCTCAAAAAATTTTAAGGCTCCCTCGTTATTTCGCCATAAACTATCACAACTCTCCATTACCCAAATACGCTGGATTGTATGCCACTTCGTGGGCGATTCTTAATGGTGAAACTCAACATGGTATTAGTTGGCACATTATGAATGAAGTGATAGATGCGGGTGATATTCTAAAGCAACCATCCTTTCCAATAGATGATCTGGATACAGCGTTTAGTTTAAATCTAAAATGTTATGAACAGGCCATTTACTCATTTCGTGAACTTGTTGAAGAGCTTTCAGCAAACACGGCAACTCCTGTTAAACAAGATTTATCCTACCGTTCTTACTATGGCCTAAAAGATAAACCCACAAATTTTGGATTTATTTCCTGGGATCAATCTTCAGAAAGTATTGATCGCCTGTGCAGGGCTTTAACCTTTGGAAATTATACCAATCAACTAGAAATACCCAAGATCATGATTAATAGGGAGATTTTTGTTGTAAAATCATATGAAAAATTAAATACATCTTCAGGAATAAAACCAGGTACCGTTGTGAATAATTCGAATGGGAAGTTACAAGTAGCTACCGGAACATCGGATATAGTGATATTAGAGCTTACTGATCTTAAGGGAAAAAAATACTCAATAGAGCGCTTAATCAGCTTATTTAAGATTACTTGCAACTCACAACTTGACACAATTGAACCTGAGTTTTTCGAAAAACTATCAGCTTGTCCTGCTAAAAATCCTAAAACAGAGAAATTTTGGGTCAATGAATTTTTGAAATGTTCTCAAGAAAAGGATTCATTTTTATCTCCATTATCCCAATTAGACGCAACAGAATATTCCTTCCACGAAAGGAAAACAGCAACTCAAATCCCTGGTCAATTACTCGCAAAATTGAAAAAATTCTCCAATAAGAATCGGCCGCTAAAAAATATCCTATTAACAGCCCTCTTAATTTACCTATATCGATTAAATAATTACAGTAACCACTCAGTTGAGCTCATTAATTCAGAATTGAACAATTATGATCCTGGTTTAAATCAGCTTTTATCAGATTACGTGCCTTTAACAACACAATTTGATAGTGCTATGACCTTTATGGAAACATTGACATTTGTTTCAAAAGAACAGGATAAGTTATTTGAAAATAAAATGTATACTAAAGATATTTTCATCCGTTACCCAGAATTAAATAATTCTTCTAGTCATATTGAAGTCAGTATCACTTTTGCTGACTCAAAGGAAATGGCATCCTGTATTGGTAATAAAAAATTAAATATCTGTATTTCAGAAGATTGTTCCTGGTTTTATCTTGATAACAAAACAAATTATAGTTCACATGCAGAATCTTATGCTTTTTTCAAAAATATGAATGAACATTTGCTGACTCTATTAGAAGATATAATAAGCAATCCTGATAAAAAAATATTCGAGCTTTCAATAATTGGTAAAAAAGAAAAAAATGATTTATTGCAAGTCTGGAACAACACACACTGTGATTATGATTATAAAAAACCGATTCACCAATATTTTGAAGAGCAGGTTTCTGAAACACCTGACGCAATAGCTGCCGTCTTTAAAGATAAATCAATAACTTATGAAGAACTTAACTTAAAAGCTAACCAATTAGCGCATTATTTAAGATCTCAAGGTGTAAAACAAGATGACCTGATAGGGATTTCTTTAAACCGCAGCATAGAAATGATTATATGTATTTTAGGCATTTTAAAATCAGGAGGAGCCTACCTGCCCTTAGATCCTAATTATCCTGATGAACGGATTTCATACATGTTAATGGACAGTAAAACTAACCTGTTGATAACAGATAAAGAATCCATAAAGAAAAAGCCTCAGGGATTCACTGGTAAGAGTATTGAGATAAACTCCTTTTTAAATTTAAAAAATCTATCTCATGAAAATCTTCAAGTGATTAACAAACCCTTAGACTTAGCCTACGTCATTTATACTTCTGGAACTACAGGAAAACCCAAAGGCGTGGCAATCTCTCATCAAGCTATTTGTAACCACATGTTATGGATGAAGAAACAATACTCTTTTAAAAATAAAGATGTATTTTTACAGAAAACCCCCTTCTCATTTGATGCCTCTGTTTGGGAGTTTTTTATGCCGCTTCTGGTTGGTGGTAAGCTGGTTATTGCTCCAAATGATGCACATACCAGCCCCATTCAAATGATACGTCTAATCAGAGAGAATAAAGTCAGTGTCCTGCAGATCGTTCCTTCCATGCTAAAGGAATTGGGATCTACTCAAGAATTCGGTTCTTGTAAATCACTCACCGATGTATTTTGTGGCGGTGAAGCTCTTTTGCCAGAAACGATTAATACTTTTTTTAAACACAACTGTTCAGGTGCAAAACTACATAATCTTTATGGTCCAACGGAAGTTACCATCGATACAACTGCTTTTACGTGTACAGCAAAAGATGCAAAAGGAGATATAAGCCGAATAGGTAAACCAATAATGAACACAAAAGTGTATGTGTTGGATACAGAAATGCAGCCTGTTCCTTCAGGAATAATGGGAGAACTCTATATTTCTGGAGATGGATTAGCACGTGGTTATTTAAACAACCCTGAAATGACTGAGCAGAAATTCCTGCCTAATCCCTTCAGTAACAATAAAAATGATCGATTGTACAAAACAGGAGATCTCGTCAAATGGGATTCAAATGGAACTATAGAATACCATGGCCGATGTGATAATCAGGTGAAAATCAGGGGATATAGGATAGAAGTGAATGAAATTGAATCTCATTTGGAAAAAATTCCTTCAATTCATCAATGTATTGTAAAACCGGAACGGAACCAAGATGATTCTATGTTTTTATCAGCTTATTTAATATTGGAACAAAATTCTCAAATATCAGCTCTGGATATTCGAACCTTATTAAAAAAGAACATTCCCGAGTACATGATCCCAACTCGATTTTATGTTGTTGACAAATTTTTAAATACCCCAAGCGGTAAAATAGATAGAAAATTTTTACCCATTCCATCTAGACGATTACGTTCGGGTACTAATTATGCAGCGCCAAATAATTCTACTGAACAAGCATTACAAAATATCTGGTGTTCTGTTTTAAAAATAGATAATTTGGGAATTTACGATGATTTTTTCGAGCTCGGCGGTAATTCACTATCAGCAATGAATATAATGTCACACATCCAGGAACAATTTTCACTTGCATTGAGCGTTAGAATATTATTCGATTTTCCCACAATATGCTCTTTAGCCAAGGAAATAGAGAATATACCTCGTGAGATAACCGATTGCATAAGCAACCATTCTTCTGAAAATAATATCATCCCTCTTAAAACAGAAGGAGAAAAAACACCTCTGTTTTTGGTACATCCAATTGGTGGAAGTGTTTTTTGGTACAAACTCCTTGGACAGTATTTAGATAAAGATCGGCCACTTTATGCAATACAGGATCCAGGGCTTGATAAGAATCAATTGATATTCAACCAATTAGAAGAAATGGCAAGCGCCTACATCGATTCGATTCAGACTATTCAACCCAATGGGCCTTACTTACTTGGTGGTGCATCATTTGGTTGTACTGTCGCTATTGAAATGGCGAAACAATTACAAGAAAAAGGGGAAATAGTGATTTCTATTATCTCCCTTGATGGTTGGGCATTTTATCCTACCCTACAAAACAATGAAGTTTATTTTCAAGAAGTTATGAAAGAACAAAACTCAAGAATTCTAAAGAAATATGTGGAAAATAATGTCAGTAACTCCAAATTTTTATTAGAGCTGCAGTGGCATAGAGAAAACATGTTAACTCAATATAAAATGCCAATTATTACCACCAAATTTATTTTGTTTAAAGCAAAAAAACTTACAGAAATGTTTCAATATAATGCTACTTTGAATTGGTGGGAAAATTATACAAGTCAACCGATTGAACTTCACCTCGTTCCTGGTGATCACGAAAGTATGTTTTATGAACCTAATATCAAAGACCTGGTTAGCAAACTCAATGATAGCTTAAATGAGAAGGACGTTGAGCCTTACCAATTAAACAGTATAATAAGTGATTCGTTGATAGACCAACTGTGATCTCGGATCGCCATGATTTGGGAGAGATCATTGGTTTATTTGTTTCTTCTATCTCCATGACCTATCATTTAAATGGAATACATAAAATCCATATAAATGATTAGACTTCTTCGGAAACTCGTCGCGGTAAGTGAAGTGAGAGGAGAAGCGGAGCGCAGAACGGGGTGTACACGCCAGTAAATGAGGATTCGAGCACCGCAGCGACGAAGCAATTCATCACCGCAGTAGAGTTTCCAGAAGTCTTTGAATTAGGTCTCTCCAAATGCCTAAAAATACACGTAGATCATCGATCTTCATCAATACAATTGAAGAACCAATATTTTACCTATCCTCAGATTTTACTGTTTTAGAGATCAACGCTGCAGCTAAGAAATTATTTAAAACTAAAAAAGACTCTATCATTGGAAAATCTTTTTCTGTTTTATGTCCTGATCTTGATTTAAAGACATCTGAATATCCTTTTGATGAGAATTTAATAACTCATGTAGGAGAAAAAACGCTCTCATTGCATTCTTTGTGTTTAAAAAAGCCTACAAATGGAATTCAATTTATTGTTATAGGAACTGTTAAGAATCAAACAAATAAGACCGCCATACAAGAAGACATTGCAAGCCAACTTTTAAGCAATCAACTCAATAATAAAAGCAAAAATACATTATTAGTCGATATCAATACTATTTATCGATATATGGAAAATATTATTGCACAGATTCCAGTAAGTGTTTATTGGATGAATAAAGATCATGTGTATATGGGATGTAGTAATAATATGGTTAAATTATTAAATCTCAATTCAAGGTACGATATTGTTGGTAAAACCTATGAGGATCTATATCACAAAAAATCAACTACATACTATAAAAAAGCAGATAAAGCCGTTATGGATAAAGGTATCTCACTAAGCTTAGAAGAACCCTTATATTACCCTGATGGAACTAAAGAGATCTACTTATCAAATAAAGTTCCACTTCGTGATTTAAATGGGAAAATTATAGGTATGCTGGGAGTGTCGGTAGATATTACTGATAGAAAAAAAATGGAGTTGGAACTTAATAAAGCCAAAGAAATTGCTGAGGCAGCAAATAATGCAAAAACTGAATTCATAGCCAACATGAGCCATGATCTCAGAACCCCTCTAAGTGGAGTTGTAGGTATGGCTGAACTTATGAAAGATCAGGCGAGTGATCCAGCACAAGTACAATATGCCGAGTGGATTTTTGATTGCAGCGAACAATTGTTGAGTTTATTAGATGGCATACTTGATATTGTATCCTTGGGTAATGTTAAAGAAGATGAGTTAAAAATAACAACCTTTGATATCAACCATTGCTTTGAAGAATTAGTTCATCTTGAAATGCCTACTATTAAGCTAAAACAACTTGATTTGATTGTTAACATTGATAAAAAAATTCCTCGACTTATAAAAACCGACCGCATAAAACTTCATAGAATTATTCTGAATCTCTTAGGTAATGCCATTAAATTTACCGAATCCGGTTATATCGCAGTTGATGTAAAATTACTTGAACTAAAAAATAAAATGGCATTAATTTATTTTGCAATATCCGATACCGGGATTGGCATCCCTGAAGATCAACAAACGAAAATATTTGACAGATTTCATCGAATTATCCCTTCCAGCATAGGAAAATATAAAGGTTATGGCGTTGGCTTACACATTGTTCAATCCTATGTAAAACTGCTAGGTGGAGACATCCAGGTAAGCAGCGAACCAGGAGTAGGAACTACCTTTTATTTTGAACTTCCTATCCAAATTGTAAAAGAAAATGAGATGGCAAATGACTCCTATGAGCTTGAAAATAAAAATATAAAAAAATCTGTACCTGAAAAAGAAAACGCTTTAACTCATACAAAAACTGAATTTTTACATAATTCGCCGAATATTCTCATCCTGGAAGATAATCTGGTAGCGCGACGCACAATAGAAAACCTGGCAGCCCAGGAACAATGTCGTTTTGTTTCTGTGGCAAAAGGCAAAAAAGCAATACAACTAGCTAAAACCAATGAATTTGATCTGATAATAACTGACATTGGATTACCGGATATTTCAGGGCATGAGGTTACAAAAATAATCAGAGCATGGGAATCTTCTCAGTCAAAACAACCAATACCAATAATAGGGCTAACTGCTCATGCAAAAGAAAAATCAAAAGAAATATGCCTGGAATCTGGTATGAATGATGTATTTAGTAAACCAATTAGCAGACAGCTTTTGCAAAATATACTGAATCAATTCATTTTATTAAAGAATAAAAATTCTATTCCATTGTCTTCACAAAAAACAACATCCCTAGAGGGAACAAGAAAAGCTGACATACCAGAAAGAGAAGAAAATCTTTTTAACCTGGATGTTTATCCCTTACTCGATATTCGCGATGCTATTTCCATTATGGGTAATCTCAAATTGGTACGTGAGATATTACCCCTAATGATAGGTAAAGAAACCCAAAAAGATGTTGAATCCATTGAAAAAGCATTTAATGTAAAAGATTGGGAGACGGTCGAAAGAATTGCTCATAAAATGAAAGGGGGTGCTGCAAATTGTGGTGCTGTTCGCATGAAATATGCCTGCCAATATTTAGAGCGTTATCAAAAAATGGGGCATACCGAATTTCTTGAGCCTCTCTATCAACAACTTATAAAGGTCATTGCAGACACCAAAAAAAATATTGATGAATGGCTAAAAAAATGACTATCTCTGGATAAAATACCTTAAAACTTATTAACAATGCGTCAGCTGCGTTGAAAAATTCTCTGCAGTGTCTAATGTAAACTCCACTCCTCGCAGCCTTTACGCCTTACACTAAAGCAAAACAAGCAGCTTATGTATGAGGTCTATTGTAATTTTCATCCATTTGACTGTATAATTAATTATCACATAGGTCTTATTTTTTGCTATAATTAGTTCAACAATCTTCAGGAGGAAGTAAATGTCTCAACAAAGTGGTAAAGGATTCCTTGAAGAAGATCTGGATATCCACCAACAATACCTTGATATCTTGAATTGCATACCAGATGTAGTTTACTGGATAGATAAGGACTGTATCCTGAATGGTTGTAATCAAAATTTTATCAAGTTGCTGAGTTTAAAAAAAATGAGAGATTTAAAAGGAACTCCTTATGACCAAATGGCTAAACATACTGATTGGTCGGAAAAACGGATTGAAGCCTTCAAATTGGATGATATGAAAGTGCTCTTTTCAGGTGAATCTCAGTGGGATGTAGAAGAAGAGCCTGTGTACAATAAAGATAAAGAAGCAAGCTATTATAAATCTCGTCGAGTGCCATTGTTTGACAAGGAAAATAAAGTATGTGGTTTAGTAGTTGTTTTAACTGATATTACCAGACTAAAAAAAATAGAAGCACAATTACAGCAGCATAATTTAACTGATAATCCAAAACTTACTCCAAGTAAACGAGTGGATGAACCAAAAATATTAATGGTTGAAGACAATTTTATTGCCCAAAAGGTAGAAGAAGCATTACTCAAAGAACTTCAATGTCAAGTTGATATCGCTGACTCTGGAGATAAAGCGCTTCATCTCTTTAATCCAGGTAAATATGATATGGTCTTTATGGATATTGGACTTGAAGACACCTCCGGCTATTTAGTAGCAAAAAAAATTCGCCAAATGGAACAAAATACCAATCATCATGTACCAATTATTGCCTTAACTTCCTATCAAGCTGATGTTGTAAAATATGATGTTGAAGATTATTTTATGGATGGAGTTCTCACAAAACCTTTAACAAGTGAACAAGCAGAGCAGTTAATAAAGCATTTTGTTCGCAATGAAGACATAATGGTTGCAGGCTTAAAATCCGCCAGGAATTGTCAAAAACCATTTTCTTCTTAAATGCTTGGGCATATCTCCAATTTTAAAAGCCAGTCTTTATTTGCAGTGGAGCAGTAAGTTTGCTCAAGCCATATCCTATAGATATTATATAATTAAAGTATGATTCTACTCTGTAAGAAACAGAACATATCCATATTATGATATATGAAAATGCGATTCGCCGAACTCCCCTTGCAATCATATTAACGTTGGAGAAAAAAGTGGCATGGGATCCTGAATACTATATACGTGGAAACTATATTCAAAATGAAATTAATGATGAATTTCTAAAAACAGTTCACTTGGAGTTATCCGGAAATATTTTAGATATAGGTTGTGGTGATGGACATTATACCAATTTATTGGCTCATAAGATTAAACGCGGCCACATTCTGGGTATTGATAGTTCTGCAGAGATGATACGACACGCCAATCAACAATGGACACACAGTGATCTTTCGTTTGAAGTTCATAATATCGAACAATTTTATCAACCTCAATCCTTTGATTTTGTTCTGTCTTTTTGGTGCTTACATTGGACCAATATTAGTCTGTCTTTTCCTAATATTTTTCACTTATTAAAAAATGGTGGGAAAATGTATGGTGTCATGTCTTCTTTTTCTGATCATAGTATTTTGCAAACATGGCAAGAATTGGCTAAACAAAATCTTTATAGCAGTCTGACAAATCAATACATCAATCCACTCAATGAAAAATACTTTTATTCCGTAGTTAATGTCCTGAATCAACTGCCATTTAAAGAAGTAAAACTCAATTTACAAACTATTCGTGTTCATCTTCCTCATATCAATTATTATAAAAATCTGCTTTTAACTATGCCCTTCATAAAAAGAATTCCGTCTGACATAACTGAAGATCTTATTGAAGACATGTTGAATGCGTTTCAAACAATTTGTCAGAGAAAATATGGCGGTCCGTTGTATTATGAAACTCGACCAATATTTTTAGAGGCCATCAAATGATCAAATGCTTTTAGGAGGCAAAATACTGTGAATTTAAATATTGATATTGCTCCTGGCATAAATATACCGATGGTTATTGCAGCATCTGATGATTTAAAGACAAGTCCAACACCCTTATTAAATCTTATCTCTGAATACCATGACAAGATAATCAAACAACTTAACCAATATGGCATCTTAGTGTTCCGCGGATTTGAGTGCCAGGACGCTGACTATTTTTCAAAAGCAATAGAAGTTTGCAATCTAGGAAGCAGATGCACAACAAGCGACTATGATTTACCAAGAACTGTGTTATCAAATGACATTTACACCTCTAGCGAGCTCCCGGCTCATATTCCTTTACCACTTCATCATGAAAAACCCAGATCTAAAAATCCTCCAAACCATATTTACTTTTGCTGTGTTACTCCATCTCAGGAAGGAGGTGGAACAATTTTTGCCAATGCTGAAAAGATATGGATTGATATGCCCCAAAACATTCAGGAAAAAATTATCGAGTATGGTGTTGAGTACAAACAATTCTTTCATGGTCAATCGCTAAAATACCTTCTACTAAAAAAAATACTGGGGACTCATTGTGCTCGAAGTTGGTCCGAGTATTTTGGCACGGAAGATAAGGCTCAAATCGAGCAAAATTTAACTGACAAACAGGTAAAATGGACTTGGATAAATCATGGTAATGATCTGATTATACTAAATAATTTGCCTGGAGCATTAAAACATCCAATAACTAATAAAATTACCTGGTTTAATTCATCGGCTTATTTAAATTATTATTCGAATTTAAACTATGGTGAATTAAAAACCTTGCATTCTTTTAAGTACTGGGCAAGCCGATATCTTATCTTAAAAGATATGCTTCCCATGATATGTCATTACGGCAATGGCCAAGCTTTTTCTTCAAAAGAAATAACAGAAATTAATCAAATTATTCAACGTCATACTCACGTCTTTCATTGGCAAAAAGGAGATTTTATGATCGTGGATAATTTTACTTACATGCATGGCAAACAGCCTCATCTGGGAGAGCGATTATTATATTCATGCATGACGGCTTATTAAAGTTGGTGTATTTTTTGTCCGCTTCCTTACGGTCGCGGCTCGGATTATGGTTCAAGAACTGAGCCGCGACCTGATAAATCCCCACGAAATTTTTAACTTCAATATAATCAAAAACTCTATTCAGCCAGGCATGTCATCCAGAACAGATGTATCTCCACGAAACATAACCGTATCTATTTGATTAAAATAACTACTCCATCTTTTATTCTAATCGAAACCGTTCATGCTGAGGAGGGGCGCAGCGACGTCTCGAAGCATTAGCGACCGAGCCTGATGTGACACTTCGAGACGTCGCTGCGCTCCTCCTCAGTGCGAACGGTTTTTGGATAAATTCATTCTAAAATTCGTGGGGATTTATCAGGCCGAGACCGTGAGGGCTGAGGAAGCGGACAAAAACATGGAAATTTCAATTATTGTCAAGATTCACTTCGTTCAGCATCAATCTCCCCCAATATGTTCATACAAATTCTTGCCAAAATCTAGCTATACTTAAGGTAAATAGACCTTCCAGGTTAATTTGTTTATACTCAAATTCTCTCTCTGTTATGGCTGTTTTTTATTATAAATCTTTACCAAACAAATAATTTTTGATGCATAACAAAGCACTTTCAGGAGTATTGTAAGTGGTAAACGCAAACGTGAAAAACAAAGCAAAAGACCTTTTGAACGAACCCATCGCCATCATTGGAATGAATTGTCAATTCCCGGGAATTGATTCGGATATCGAAGACATTGATACCTTCTACAAGATGTTGGTCAAAGGTCAAACACCAATTAAAGACGTACCTGAAAATCGCTGGAATATTGATGAGTATTATAATGCTGATAGAAAGAAATCCGATAAAATCATTAGCAAAAAGGGAGGCTTTTTAGATAATACCCACTTATTCGATGCGCCCTTTTTTAAAATCTCTTCTGCCGAAGCAAAACAAATAGATCCACAACAACGACTTTTCCTGGAAGTCTCAATCCGCGCTTTAAATCATGCCAACATCTCATTAGATTCATTAAAAGACTCCAATACGGGAGTTTATTGTGGGATTTCTACCCATGAATATAGCCAACTTAATTATAAGGACCGTGTTAAATTTAATGCCTATACCCCTATTGGAATAGCTAACAGTGCTGCAGCAGGCCGACTTTGTCATTTTCTCAATTTAAAAGGTCCCAGCATGGCTGTGGATACCGCATGCTCTTCTTCATTCACAGCCCTGTATCTTGCCGCAATGGCGTTAAGAAATCAGCAATGTGATATGGCAATTGTTGGAGGAGTTCATCTTAGTCTTTGTCCTGAAAGTTTTATCGGCTTAACTAAAGCCAATATGCTATCAGCGACAGGTCAGTGCAGTAGCTTTGATAGTAAAGCGGATGGATTTGTTCGTAGTGAGGGTTGTGGTGTTGTGATTATTAAACGTTTAAGCGACGCTATAAATGACAATGACAAAATTTATGCTCTCATTAAAAGCATGGTAATAAACCAAAATGGCGATGGTACTGGACTAGCTGCGCCTAATATCAATGCGCAAATCGCTATGCATCAGGCAGCATTAGAGCATGCCAATTTGACTCCAGATGAGATTGATTATATCGAGACTCACGGAACTGGTACCACAATAGGTGATCCAGTGGAATTTAACGCGATTCAACACGTACACCAAGGTCATCACTCCAAAAACAAACCACTTATAATAGGTGCATTAAAAAGTAATATAGGCCATACCATTTCATCATCTGGCATCGCGTCTCTAATAAAAGTGCTTTGCTCCTTAAAAAATGAACTCATTCCACCTAATTTACATTATTCAACACCAAACGACTTGATTGACCCCGAGAGTATTCCTGCTCTTTTGCCAGTTAAAGCAATGCCTTTTAAAAAACTGAAAAATAAAAAAAGACAGGTACAGGTTTCCAATTTTAGCTTTACAGGCACCAATGTAAGCGCCATTCTTGAGGAAGCACCTGGTGTTAAAGAGATCCCATTAAGTGCGGATGACTGTGAGGCAAAATGTTTTGTAGTTTCAGCAAATAGTGAGTATTCATTAAGACAAATGATGACAAGATATGAACACTATTTGAACAATACGTCTGCAAGTCTGAGTGATATATGCCATACCTTGATTAATTGTCGTGATCATTACAAATTTCGTTGCGCCATTATCGCAACTGACAAAAAAGAATTAATTAAAACAATTGAATCGAAAGAGTATGAAATAAAAAAAGTGACCTCACACAATGAAGCGAGAACAATACTAACCAACGCCAATCAAATTTATGAAGCTTACATGACAGGAGTCAATGTCAGTAGCGATAGAAAAGATACCTTATATAACAAAATCGATTTACCACTCTATTATTTCGACAGAAAACCCTATTGGCATGAATCCAGAGCGCTAATCGGTAACAGTCATTGGCTTGATTCGTTGTATCACCAATCAACAGAGCAACAGGTTGAAACAATCAAAGCAGAACTCAGTTCCCAAATGAAAGCTCTATTAAAAAAAGAAAATCTGGGGGAACATCAAGATTTGGATGCGTTAGGTTTTACTCCATCATTATTGGAAACCCTTGATCAAATTCTTTATGATTTGTTTTCGCCACGCTATAAAATACCTTCCCTATTATCTTTACGCTATTTAACTATAGACAAACTGGCAAGACATTTACAAAAGATAATCATGCCACCCGCAGTCTACCGACAACCCTCCATTAATGTGCTAAACGTTGAACCAATCGCAATTATAGGTATGAGTTGTCGTTTTCCGAAAGCATCCAATGTTGATGAGTTTTTATCTCTTTTGGAAAACGGTGAAAGTGGAATGATGGATATTCCTTTTGAGCGATGGGACAATGAGAAATATTATGACTCTGATGTCAATGCCTTAGGTAAATTATATATTAAACAACTGGGGTTCATTGATAATGTCAATCATTTTGATGCCGAATTTTTCAATATCAGCCCACGCGAAGCAAAGCTCATGTCCCCCCAGTTGCGTGTTTTCATGGAAACCAGTTATCACGCACTTGAAGACGCCAATCTTGCTCTTGAAGTAGTCAAAGATACCAATACTGGAGTTTTTGTCGGAGTGGGAACCAATGAATATCCTAGAGTATTGGCCTATCAAGGGGTGACTTTAGAAGATCTGAATATTTATTTTGCAACCGGGAATGTTTTAAATGCCTTGGCGGGTCGGGTAGCCTATGCGTTTGATTTTCATGGCCCAATACAAGCGATAGATACCGCATGCTCTTCATCCATGACAGCCATACACAACGCCTGCCTAAGTTTACAATCTGGTGACTGTAATATGGCGCTTGCAGGCGGTGTGAACGTAATACTCAGCCCTGATTCAAATATCACGCTTTCAAAAGCCAGAATGCTATCACCTGATAGTCGCTGTAAAACTTTTAGTGAGGACGCTGATGGGTATGGGCGAAGTGAAGGATGCGGAGTGGTTGTTTTAAAACGCTTGACTGACGCGATTAAAGATAATGACAATATTCTTGCAATAATTAAAGGTTCTTCAATCAATAGCGATGGTAAAAGCGGTGGCTTCACTGTTCCCAATGGTTCTGCACAAGAAGAAGTCATACTTAGCGCGCTTGCCAAAGCACAACTGTCACCAGGCGACATTGATTTTATCGAAGCTCATGGTACCGGCACTCCTTTAGCAGATCCAATCGAGGTAGATACTCTTACTAAAATTTTTAGTGAATACCATAACAAAGAAAAACCTCTATACATCAGCTCGGTAAAAACAAATATAGGACACTCCGAAAGTGCCTCCGGTGTAGCAAGTGTCATTAAAACTGTTTTAAGTCTGAAAACGAAACAAATATTTAAGCATCTGAATTTCAAAAAACTCAACCCTGCAATTCAATTAATCAATACTATCATTCCACTCAACAAAATTGATTGGACCAAGACACAAGGATTAAGAGCTGCTGGAGTTAGTTCATTTGGCTTCAGTGGTGCCAATGCTCATGCAGTAATACAAGAGGCTCCTGACAGGAAAAGGGAAGCGCGTACTCTTCCTGAACAATCTTTACTGGTTTTATCAGCAAAAAGTAAAATTTCTCTGGAGTCATTACTTTCGAGTTATCAAAAATATTTAACGAGTACTCAAGAGGAATTTGCAGATATCTGCTACACAGCCGCAACCTGCCGTAGTCATTTTGTGTATCGTGTTGCAATCAGAGCCAATAGCGCTACCGATGCCGCCAGTATCATAGAAAAAAAAGAATATACGATTTACCATATCAATAAAGAACAGGAATTAGTTCAGCAATCCCAAACTCTCGAAGAAATACAAGCAGCTTATCAAGATGGAGTTATTATAAACTGGTCTGAATTTTATCACTCTATCGGTAGTCATTTTGAAAAAGTGAAATTACCTTTATACGAATTTGAACATATAGAACATTGGTTTGGGGATAAAAACAAGCTGAAAGACGCACCTCTGCCTAAGGATTGGTGTTACCAAATCCAGTGGCAAAATGAGTCATGTGATAAAAACAACCGTAAGCTACGAGATAATAGGTGGCTATTCATAGGACCAAATCACTTGGCCAGTGGTTTTAAAGATCAAGGATTAGAAATTATCCTGGAAGAAAAGGATCGCTCTTTAGATAAACTGGAAGGAATTATTTTTGCTGAGAGTTTAAGCCCAACCTCATCAAAAGATATTGATACCAATATCAACTTTCAAAAAAACACTTTGAAAAAACTATTAAATTTAATCAAAGAGTTAGATAATAAATCCATTCATTTGCAATTAATAGTTCTCACGACTGGTGGGATTGCCGAACTGGCTAATAGCGAACATCCTATCAATATAAGCAATAGCCCACTCATTGGTTTTTGCAAAACACTGGTTTTGGAGCTGCCACAATTTAACACCATCCTCATTGATCTGGACAACACCGATGATAATAGTTTTTCAACACAAGTGATTGAGGAAATCAATTACAACCATGGTTCACACTACGAACATATCATCGCCTATCGTAATGGAAAAAGACTGGTTTCTCGCTTGAAAAGAACTCCTTTGGAAGACAGAAGAAGATTCCTGCAAGGCATCAAAGGACGCTATCTTATTACTGGCGGTTGTGGTGGCTTAGGGATGGTAACCGCACAATCCTTGCTTTCATCAGGCGCAAGAGATTTAATACTGACATCAAGAAACGTCGATAAGCCCAGGATAAAAGATTCAATCAAAAAAATTAAGTCCAATTACCCTGGATCGAATATTCAAATTGTTAGTTTGGATGTTACCGATAAAGAAAGTCTACGCAATTTATTATTAGACCTTAATTCCGATGGTTTATTAAAAGGCATCATTCACGCGGCAGGTGCTGCCATTAAAGCCCCTTTGCTTGAGCACCAGGATGAAGACGTTGATTATTTGTTTTCAGCCAAAGTCAAAGGTGGTTGGTATTTGCATGAACTGAGTCTGGACTGTGATCTGGACTTCTTCGTTGTCTATTCTTCAGTTTCCTCAGTATTCGGAAGTAATAAGGAATCAGTTTATAGTGCAACAAACAGTTTTTTGGATGCTTTGATTGCAGAACGCCAATCTTTGGGTCTACCAGGCACATCTGTTCAATGGGGACCTTGGGGTGAAGTAGGCATGGCACAAAAACGTTCTCGTGATGAAGGTCTAAAGCAAGCTTTAATCAGCAATGCACAAGGCCACGTATTGATTAAAATTCTCATCAATGACGAATTCAGGTATGCCAACATCATTTCTCCCGAATACCTCAAATTCATGCTGGATTTTGTTCCAAAACCACTGCCTGCTTTTTATCAACAACTTGACAATGATCTGAGTATCGTCACACATCAAAATACTCCAGCGAAAAATCTTTCTCCCTGGCAAAATGAATACCTTGAAATTACTGAAGAGAAACGATTTAAAACCTGCAAAGAGATGGTATCCGATATCTGCAGAGGAATCCTTGAGCTATCAGAAAATGAAGATTTAAATGAAGAGGAAGGTTTTTTTGAGCTTGGTTTTGATTCACTGATGATCACTGAATTGGCAAGTGAGCTAAAGAAAAAATTGGAGCCTTTCCTTAAAGTAACAGTGACTATTGGTTTTAACTATCCGTCAATCAGTAAATTGGCAAAATACATTGAAACTGAACTTGATAAAAATTTAATTAAAGCACAAGCTCCTAAAGCCTCCCCTAAACTAATAGATGATTCCATAGCTATTATTGGAATGAGCTGCTCACTACCTGGCGCTCCAGATATTACCGCCTTTGAAAAATTGCTGAGTGATGGATTAAGTGGTATTAAAGATATTCCAATCGAACGGTGGGACAATAACCAATATTATGATCCTGATATGGAGGCACCAGGAAAATCCTACGTCACCAAGCTGGGATTAATAGACAATATCAAATGTTTTGATGCGGCTTTTTTTGGTATTAGCCCGCGAGAAGCAAAATTGATGGAACCCCAGCAACGAGTATTCCTGGAGTGCTCTTATAAAGCATTGGAAAACGCCAACTACCCTTTCGAGTCTTTACGGGGCAGTTTAACCGGCGTATTTGCTGGTGTAGGTCCAAATGAATACTATGCGCAATTGGAAAAATCAGGATTTTCAAATGAAGAACTAAGTGCGTATTCAATCACTGGTAATGTGCTAAACCTAATCCCAGGACGAGTTGCTTATACTTTTGATTTTAAAGGACCATCCATCAGCGTTGACACAGCCTGTTCTTCATCGTTAGTTGCTATTCATTATGCTTGCCAAAGTTTAAAAAACCGAGAAATTGATTATGCCCTTGCAGGTGGTGTCAATATCTTACTAATGCCTGAATCCAATGTTACTTTGTGCAAGGCAAAAGCATTATCTCCAGATGGTCAATGCAAAACCTTTGATGAAAAAGCGGACGGATACGTCAGAGGTGAAGGTTGCGGTGTGATATTTCTTAAAAGACTCTCTGATGCATTACGGGATAACGATAACATCCTGGCTATCATCAAAGCTTCTGCAGTTAATAACGATGGTAAAACGGCTGGATTAACTGTGCCAAATGGTAAAAGCCAGGAAGAAGTGATGAAAAAAGCATTGAGTCAGACTGATCTATCAAGTACTGACATCAGTTATATAGAAGCCCATGGAACAGGAACACCTTTAGGTGATCCCATAGAGGTAGATGCCATCAATAAAGTTTACGGAAATCAACGCAGCAAAGACAATCTCCTTTATCTAGGTACCGTTAAAACGAATATTGGGCATTTGGAGAGTGCTTCAGGCGTAGCTGGCGTAATTAAAACGGTTATTAGCTTGCAAAAGAAAACAATCTATAGAAATTTGAATTTTAATCAATTAAACCCCAATATCAAACTGGATAACTCTCGTATTGCTTTGGAAAAAACAGAATGGAAAACCGATTCACAACTCAAATACGCAGGCGTCAATGCCTTTGGCTTTAGTGGAACCAATGCACATATCATCCTTGCCGAATTCCCTAAAGCAGAAACACCAAAAAGACCAAAACCTTCTCAAAAATCTTTACTGGTTATCTCAGCCAATTCTAAAACTGCTTTGGACAATTTAGCTAGCCAATACCAACAGTATTTGAATACAACCCAACATGATTTTGGTGATGTATGCTTTACTGCCGCCACTTGCCGGGAACATTATGAACATCGCCTGGCCTTGACTGCTGAAAGTACAGCTGAAGCCAGCCGTTTGCTAAATTCAGGCCAGTTTGCATTATCTCATAGTGCCAATATCACACTTGATTTACAAAATGACAGTGCACTTAATACATTACTGATGGATTATCTGCAAGGCAAACAAGTCAATTGGAAATCCTATTATCAATCGCTCAAGAGTGAATTTACAAAAGTTCCATTGCCTAATTACAGTTTTGATCGTAGTGAATATTGGCTAGATAAAAAAAGCAATACCGTGGTTCGTTCAGGCGAAAATCACCCTTTATTAGGATCTATGCTTACCATGCCAGGGGATGAATATCTGTTTAATCATAAACTGGATTTGGAGAATTTAACTTATATCAAACAACATAGGGTTTTTGAAAAAATGGTTTTTCCTGCCACAGCCTATATTGAATCAGGCCTGGCAGCAGCAAAATCTATATTCAAAAGCAGCACATTTCGAATTGAAAAATTTAATATTGTACGTCCCCTATATCCTAAACAAGACCAGGATTTTCAATTACAAGTCAAACCCAAAAATGAAGAACAATACAAAATAAACTGGTTTGCCAGACAAGAAAACAGTTGGCAAATGTTCGTTGAAATGGAAATTCATTCAAACCCCATATCAGTCCGAGAATCTATCAATATCGAAGCGCTAAAATCCTCCTTTGCAAGCAAAGCAGATCTCTCGGAAATTTACCGCCAATTTCAAGAAAGATCCTTATTTTATGGTGATGAGTTCCATGTTCTTCAAGAGGGTTATGTTGAATCAGACAGTGTTCTCGCTAAAGTATCATTAACTAAAGCAAGTCAAGGACAGGGGTATTATTATCACCCTGTTTTACTTGATGGGGCCATACAAAGCATTCTGTTGCTCAGTGCAAAAACCAACGATAACACCTCCGGTTTCAATGCTGAAAATACCACTTATATACCCTATGCTTTTGCCCGTATGTCCACTTTTCAAGAAGCACCGCGAAGTATATGGGTACACTTAACGAAACAAAACGCTGGGAACATCAATGATCTTTGTATTGACCTAAAATTATACGATAATTCTGGTTTATTAATTGCTCAAATTGAAGATCTTAAATTAAGAAAGGTGTCTCGAAGCCATTTTATCTCCTACGAGAGTACATTAAACCATCTTTATTCCACTGAATGGCAGCCTGTGAATTTAAAGACCTTATCTCAACAAGAAATTCCTGATCTCTTGGTTATTGCAAAAAACAGAACCAAGGTAAAAAAAATACTGGGCCATCTCCATCATCAACAGGTTGAAAACATCGATCAATTAGAGAATATTGAGAATAACAACATAATATTTCTCTATGAACAAGGACAATTTAACGATTTATTCCACTGCTGCCAGTTATTGTTCAAATTATGCCCTAAAAGCTTTGTACTGGTTACTGAAAATGCCTATGGGATTCAAAGCCAAGATCAGGTAAACCCCTACCACACAATGGCTTGTTCTTTTTGGAAAAGTTTTAGAAACGAGCATGAACTCAATAAAAATTATACGATCGATTTGGGTTCAAACAGCACTTTGGAAAAAGCCCTGATGTATTTGTTTAATACGAATACCAATGAGGCTCAATTAGCAGTTAGGGACTCACTTTACATCCCGAGATTAAAGAAAAAGCAATTAAACCCCACTTCTCAACATCAAGGGGCATTGATAGATAGTAATGCAAGCTATCTCATTACAGGTGGTACAGGAGGCCTAGCCCAACCATTAATTGAATACCTCATTCGACGAGGTGCTAAACATATTATTATTACCAGCCGATCCAAATGTCCTGGCGAGACTGAAACATTAATTGAAAATGCCAGACAAAAACAGGTTCATATTAAGCATTACATAGCCGATGCCGGAAATTACCAGAAAATGGAGCGTATTATTGGAGAAATACAACAGAACTCCAAACCATTGAAGGGTGTATTTCATCTAGCAGGTTTGATACAAGATGGACTTATTCTCAATTTGAATGATGAAGCAATGCAGCAAGTGATAAGTGCCAAAACAGATAGTGCTCTAATCCTACATCAATTAACCAAAAATATTCCATTGGACCTGTTTGTTATGTTTTCATCTACTGCATCCTTGTTAGGTGCCAGAGGACAAGCAAACTACGCAGCAGCTAATGGATTCTTAGATGGTTTAGCTCATCTCAGACATCAACAGGGCTCACCGGCAATTGCTATTAATTGGGGTCCGTTCCAAACCATTGGGATGACGTCCAAACTGACCCAAAATATACAGCATTATGGCTTTATACCGTTAGACAAAGACAGCATCGATATACTTGATGTGTTACTGGGAAGTAATCTGCCTCAAATTTCACCTTGCCCCATGAATTGGGATCTCTATTACAAGCATACACCGAAGCAAATAGGGTTATCTGGACTGATCAAAGCGAAGCCATTACCCGATCACTCTTTTTTAAATACTCTTAGACAACATACCAAAGAAGAAGGTATTGCACTCTTATCACAAGCTTTACGTGAGATTACAGCTGATGTGTTGGAATTGGATGATATCGAACAAATCTCGGTAAACGATGATTTGTTTGCAATGGGAATGGACTCTCTTATGTCTATGGATATCAGAAACCGTATTCATGACAAATTGCAATGTCAGACTCTAAGCTTACCTATTGAGTATTTTATTAATGCCCCTACTATCGACAGAATTGCTCAATACATTTCTCATGAATTAAAACATATTTTTGATAGTACCTCTGAGAATCCCATTTCTGAAAGTTTAGAGGAAGGTGAAATTGCTTTATGTGATTTTCAGTATGTATTCTGGGTTCTCAATAAGCTGGATTACAACTTTAATATCGGCATACAGGTGCAATTACATGGTCAACTCAATAGATATTATGTCCAAAAAGCTTTTGATTTTGTTGTGACGCAAAACAGTGTTTTCTGGATTTATTTTAACAAGAATAAACCCACTCAAAAATTAAACAAGACAGGCCAATTCGAGTTAATCTATCGAGACATTTCCCTAAATCATGAAACCAATGCACTTAACAAGGAATTCCAAAACAATATATTACGCACTATTCCACTAACCAAACAACCCTTGATTAGAGTTCATCTTTATAAAATTAATAATGACTTACATGAATTACACATAATAATACCCCATATTATTGTTGATGATGCTTCGTGCGAAATGGTTTTTTGTCAATTTAAAAACAATTATGAAAAACTCTCTCTCGGCAAGCAGTTAGTAAAAAATCCTACTAAGAACTTATATTTTAACTATGTAAAACAAAATAATAATCATTATCAAAAGAATCTGAAAAATAAAATCGAATTTTGGCAAAACTACAATAAAGACTTTAAAATGCTGAGTTTTGACGACTTCTATCATTTATCTGATACCACACAACAGTCAAAACATTTGTTTCATTACACAATTGATCCCCAAAATGCCGAACAATTTATAAATTGGCATAAAGCCAAGAATATTAATGTCAGCACAGGGCTAATTACCGCATGCCAAATTGTTTTATACAAGCTAAGCCAGCAAAACAAAATACCAATTATTTTGATTCATAGTGGAAGAGAAGGCGGTGAATATAAATCCACTATAGGCTTGTTCTCAGAATATAAAAGGATAAACATTACCTTAAATAAAAATACTCAATTCATTGATTGCATTAATTCAATTGAAGAACAACTAGTAAAAACAGCCCCTTATCAAAAATGCTCGCATCTCATCAAAGACAGCGGCTTAAAAGGTTCAAATCTGTCTTTTGGTCAGTATTTGACTTTGGCGTTGAATAAAGTACTTTTGCTTAAGCATTTTAAAGAAAGCAAGCTCCATTCACTCATTATTGACTACTATCTAAAGTACTTAAGTCGTTTAGTATCCTTTAAAAAACGTATTTCAATGAAACATAAGCTAAATCAATTATTTAAATTGGGCATATCACTACAAAAACCAGAAAGATTGAGGGTACTCATTAGTGTGACGCCCAGTTTCTTTTCAAAAGGGCTTCCTGATATGCATTTCGCAAATATTGATTATACCTACCCTAACCATTTTGCTTGCATGGATAGACCAATAGGAAATCGAACTCTCTGGCTCTACTTCTCTAAGAATCAGTACGGCGAATATCAAATTTCTATTAATGCCCCCTTAACAACAGAATGTAAAGATGAGATAGGAAAAGGATTGAACCAATTTATTGCTGCATTTGTGGATAATAATAATTTGAACATTACTGAATTAATTCAAATAATGGAAGAAACCTCCATGAAACCTTTTGCATAGCCTGAGTGAATTGGAGCCTAACACCGACGACAACAAAGCAGACTGCTTTCGATGGTATATTATGGAAGAATGTTGAGCCAATAGGTCTGAGATATCCTCACTTTTTAAAATGGCTTAAAATGTAGACCTCGACGTATCCTCTCATAAATTAACTACACACAGCTCAGGAGAATTTATCCCCCTAATTTTGGTGGGGTCGTCCCTGAATTTAGCGCATCTTAATGTGCTTGCGAGCTTAGAAGTATTAATAATTTATGAGGAGATACCTTAGGGCTTGACCGCAAGATCCAGATATCTGTTAAATTACTATGCATTTTGTTAGAGGCAAGATCGTAATGGATCCCGCGGTCAAGCCGCGGGACGTCGGGGATGAGAGAAATTTAGACTATTTTAATAAGCAAGGATATCTCAGGCCAGTACGCCCGACCTAATTACTGGGCTTGATTAATAGTCGTATTACCACTTTTTATTTGTTTAGGCTTAGGTGTTGAAGGATTTGTTGAAACCTTTGGAACAACGATATCTTTTCCAAACTTACCTTTTATCTTGACTTCTCCAGGCTGCAATACAGAAGATTGGCCATTGGCTCTGCGGCAACGTTGTGTATGACATTTCATAGTACACACACTTTGGAGACATCCATAACATCCCCAATTATCCCAACAACAAGCCCAATTACCTTCTATTGTTGAGGTAAAAGTTCCTCCTGCCAACTCACATATGCCTTTCATTTCAGCATTAGTTCCACCTGTATTAGGTGCAGCATAAACATTGATTGATATAAAACTGAAAAGAAATAAGAAGAGCTGTCCTGCTGTCCTTATAGATTTCATGATTCACCTCCTTGGAATCGTACTATTTAATTATGGCAGATCCCGAGGATTGATCAAGATTAAATCAAATAGATGTTAAAAGGTCAAAATTGAGGGTATTAAATCATGATTTTACACGTCATTGTTATGGATCGCTCAAATAATAAATTCCTTCGCTAATCACCCTCAGCTTAAATCCACTAAGCCTAAATCTACTTTACTTTTTCCTTAATAATGATGTTTGAAAGATACTTAATACAATACAAAAAACCAAAGTTGCTGCCACAATACTCAAAGCAATGAAAATTGGTATTTTAAACCAATGTGCAATAAGCATCTTAAAACCCACAAATACTAAAATAAAAGCAAGTCCATATTTAAGAAGATAAAATCGTTTATTCATATTTTCAAGCAAGAAATACAAAGCACGTAATCCCAATATTGCAAATATGTTTGAGGTAAATACAATAAAAGGATCGTTTGTTACAGCGAAGATGGCTGGGATGCTGTCTACTGCAAAAATAAGATCGCTGACTTCAATAAGTATCAACACCATAAACAGTGGAGTCACATAGAAAAGTTGATTTTGAATGATAAAAAATCGCTCGCCATGCAATTCCTTAGTGATCCGTAAATGATTTCGCATCCAATGCAACAAAGGGTTTTTCTCAAGCTCTGGTTTATCATCAGCAAAAATAAACATTTTAATTCCGGTTATCAATAGGAAAAACCCAAAAATATAAAGAATCCAATGAAATTGATTGACAATCCATATCCCTAATAAAATAAGGATTAAACGCATGACGATGGCGCCAATCACACCATAAATCAGAACACGACGCTGGTATTTGGCCGGGATAGAAAAATAGCTAAAAATAATAAGAAAAACAAAAATGTTATCAAATGACAAAGATTTCTCAATAAGATAACCTGTAAAGAATTCCAGGGCCTTTTCATTGGCTATGGAGACAGTGAAATTCTGAATAAGATACCACCAAAGCAGCACGTTAAAAATAATAGCCAAAGTGAACCATAACATCGACCAAAATAACGCTTCTTTTGTAGAAACACGATGGGCTTTTCGCCCCCCAAATACGAACAAATCTACAAACAGCATTATGACTACAAATGCTAAAAAGCCCAACCACATCCACCACTCGCTGATTGTAGTCATTTATTCCCTTTCCATATCTTTTGTATAATTCAGATAACATCGATATGTTTTCATTATAGCCCTACTGATAGAAACTATGAGCTTCATGAAAGTATTCACATTAACTTGGAATGGTAGTACCTCACATTAATGTGTAAGTCTTTAAACATAGGAACTTATTTTATGAAATGAGTATTTAAATACTCATTTGCACTTTTTACATCAATTCGAGGTCATATCCTCTTGAAAGAAGGCTAGGATGGAGCAGGGGAAGCATTCAGTGTAGCGATCAATTGAATAATCCCCAATTCACCATTAATTTTCTTACCCACAGTTAATTGAATTTTAAGCAATTGTGAAACTCGCATCGTGCTGTTTGTATAAGTGACTTTTAAGGGTAATGCGATTCTCCATTGATTGTCTCTGGTTTCAATTAATTCTGCTCGACCATTGATTTGACTATACATGGTTAGTTTTTGCATTTTAATTGCATTTATATTTCCAGATTTTTGCATAGCAGCATTAAATTCAATCCATCCATTTTCTGTGTAGCATGATTCTAATTTCTGTAATTGCGAATCTACCGAACTAAAATCAAAGGCAAAAGATTGGGCTACTGCCTGTTCTGCCCATCGTAAAATGATATTTTTATCCATTATTATGGTTTCTGGAGGGATTTTGTAGCCACAAGAAATATTTTCTTCTGGTTTTAATTGTTCAGATTGCACGAGTTGAGTATTTTGAACGCTGGGTAGAGGCTGAGTTAATGCCCTTGGAGAAGAAGAGGCCAGTACAGATTTTAAAGATTCTAATAAGTTGTTAGAGCTAGCACTCTGATCTTTACCCACCAGATTATCAATCATTTTCTGATTTAAAGTTAAATTAACATCAAGGCGTTGAATTATTTTCTCTTTATCCTTTTGGTAAACGACTTTTATAGGCAATTTAATATCCCATTGATTCTCTTTGGTTTCAATAAATTGAGCTTCCCCTTCAACCTGAGCACTTAAAATCGGCTTTTGATTTTCAATTACTTCATGGTCACCTGATTTTACCCTTATCGATTGATCTGGGGCCAAGTTATGCCATGAGGACAACTTTTGAAAAACTTGCTTCGTTGTTGATTCGAAATAGGATTTGGTTGTCTGGTCTAACCAGCTTAAAAGAACGTTTTGTCGATTGTTAATAATAAAATCATTAAGAGTTATTCGGGTTGAATGAGACGCATCAGTAACCTGCCGTTGTTCTGATATAGACATAATAATATCTGTAAATTTTGGAGATTCGGATAAAGAAATCCGTTGCCATCGGTTGCTTTGTCGATTTGTACTATTAAAGTCATTAGGAGCTATTTTGGCAAAATGAGAATCACCAGCAACCTGCCACTGTTCAGGCATAACAACATCTTTAAATTTTGGAGATTCAGGTAAGTTAATCGGTTGCCATCGAACAAGAACGTGAGTCGGATTTAATAAAATTTTGTTCGGTATTTGTGGAATGATGTCTGCTTTTTGGCGGATCCTGTTATTTAAAGCAATGTCTCTTTTAATTGCATTGTTTGAGAATAAAGATTTAAAAACAGATACTGCTGTTTTTTTTGCAGAACCTACACCTGCTTCCTTTCTCTCAGAGAGAATTATGCTCATACTTTTAATTGCTTCATCGGCTGGAGTTATCTTTTGGGCAAGTGGTGGCATACGAGGGATAGCTATCATTTGCATGATCCCCAAGCCATCTTTATTTTTCCAACCTATTGATAAATAGATATTAAGAAAATGAATCGCCCTTTCTTTCTCATTTTGGTAAACAACTTTTATGGGGAGATTGATTTTCCATCGGTTATCCAAGGCTTCTATTATCTGAGCTTGTCCATCTCGTTCGGCTTTTACTATTAATTTTTCTGTTTTAATGGTTTCGAGATTATTTGACTTCTGCAAGGCATTCTTCAATTGCACCCATCCCTTGTCTGTATAACAAGACTGTAATTTCTTCAATTGAATGTCCAGGGATGAAAAATCTATAGTAAAAGACTGAATAGCAGCATATTCCGCCCAACTTAAAATGATTGAGGGGTCAATTTTTGAAACTTCCGGTGAAATTTTATAATCACAATCAATAATATTTGAAAAATCCGTATCCTTTTTTATGATGGGGAGTTTTACCTTACTCGTACTCATTACAGAAACACTATTATCTGCATGCTCAGGATAGGCATTCATACTCAGTAAAATAAACAAGGCACTATAAAATAGGTATTTAGTCATAAAACAGATTCCTCATATTCCTTTATAACTATTGCACTAACAAGAACCTTACGTCCAGTATTTTTAAAATCAATATACATCTTAATAGTTTGGTTGTATCTATTTAATTTTTCAAATGATTTTTAACTGTCTATTAGAATTATCCAACGAATTACTATTCAGTCCTGCTAACAACTTTCTTCTTTCTTAAGCTATAAATCTATTATTTAGCAACCACCTGATTTTAATCAACTGAAAAAATCTGAAAACAAAGTAGGTTATCATCGGTGTGCAGAATGATATTTTTCATTTAAATAATAAAATAAAAACAAGGTTCCGAAGTAGAGAAACAGGGGTTTAATTATAAAATTAATAACAACAATAAAACGTAAAAAAATATCGTTTGATAACCATAAGACTTGATATAAGGATAAAAGCGGCAGGGTTTGATATTCGGAAGCAAGATACAATAATGCTGTTATGATTTTAATCAAGTAAAGACCAGTTAACATAACCAACAACGCAATCGGATGCCGAATGGTGTATAGGGCAGAAAAAAAAGTAATTTTCTTCATAGAGGTATGTGTCTTATCTCAGATCAAGATTTTTAATTTAAAGTTAACTAATGGAAAACAATGTTCCCAGGTTATTTTTTAATGCATTTCTATAAACAACTTCTGCGACACTTAAATCCTGAATAGCCAAACCTACCGATTTAAATACGGTTAGTTTATCTTTATAGTCAGTATTTTTTTCTAATAACCATTGACCTATCTCAATGATTAATTCCTTTTGCAATTGGCCTTGCTCTATAGCACTGATAATTTCACCAGATTCTGCCAGTACTGCTTCTAATTGATCAGCAATGACATTCCCTTGTTTTAACACATCGCTTCCAATTTCCTTCATAGACGGATTATGAGAGCCTATTGCATTGATATGGACATGAGGTTGAATATTATCAAAATGAATTAATGGTTCCGTACTATTGGTAACTGTACAAATAATATCTGCCTCCTTAACTGCCGAGGAAACGGACAGACAGACCTTCATATCAAATTGATCTTCAAATTCTTTAGCAAATTTTTCAGCGTTTTTAATATTACGTGACCAAATATACACTGTCTTAATATCACGTACCTCCGATACTGCTTCCAGTTGGGTCTTTGCTTGTACTCCTGATCCAATTAGGGCGACTCGTTGTGAGTCATCGCGAGCAAAATATTGGGTCGCTAGCCCGGAAACTGCTCCTGTTCTTAAAGCAGTCAAATAAGCAGCGTCCATTAAAACTTTCGCTTCACCAGTAGTAGCATCTAGCAACATAATAAAACCAGTAATGGAAGGTTTATTTTGAGCTACATTCTTAGGGAAAATAGAAACTACTTTTAAACCTAATGCCTTTTCCTGCATCAGATAGGATGGCATTGTCAGCATTAAAGCATTTTCTTCCTCAATGGCAACACCAGATCTTAAAGGTAATTTAACCTCATTATTGGCTAACTGAACAAAGGCATTTTCGATAGCACTAATCGCCTGCTTCATAGTAATGCTCTGTTGCACATCCGCTAAAGACAGTATCCTAAGACTCATACGAAACCTCATGGAGTTAAATTAAATAAGGTATTTCCTGTTTTCATATCAAAAGGAACAGAATAGTGCTCATGAGCAATCTTCCACTCTCCATCTATTCTGCGGTGCACCATTGTTCCACGCATCCATCCCCCCTGCATTTCACCTTTTTCGTTAGCGCCTCCACAATAAGTTAAATAGGAGGAAACAGCTAAATTGCCGTCAATCACAGTTTCTAATTCATGAATTTCGAACACGGTAGGACCTTGGCAGAATGAGAGACAGGCTTCCCAATGCTTTCTATAATCATCGACTCCATTAAATTGCAGTTGTGAAACCGCATCAAAAGAACGAATATCAGGTGCGTATTGAGACATAATTTTATTGATGTCTTTTGCGCATGCAGCATTGGCATAATCTTCAATCAGTTTATGAATTATCGCTATTTCATCTTCTCTCTGAGTATTAGAATTCATAGTTATCTCCTATAATAGATTTCCTTCCTGATTTCAATGCGTTGAAGAATTGCTTCGTCGTTACTGTGCTCGAATCCGCATGTATTTAACGGGTGCTTAGCAGTTCCGCAGCAGGTTCAAAAAGAAGCTAATGAATTGCACAGCATTTTCTTTATAAGCAGTGTAGTATAAATAATCCACTATAGCGAATAACAATAGGATTCCTTCCAAACACCATTAGGGTAGGAATTACTTAGTCAGTGAACCATCCAAATTCTAAACTTAATTCATAAACCTATTCAAGGTGATGCTAAATACTTGACGCAAAAGCATTTGACAGCACACCAAAATGGAACTTGCTAAAAGGCACTATGGAGCTGGAAACAAAAAATTAAATTCTCAAGAGTTTTTCTATCCCATAGCAAATCATTTTGTAATTATATATAACATAATGGTTTAAGTTTATATACTATTGATATATAATGCGCACTCAGTCCAATTTAATCATAAAAGTGATATGCCAACCAAAATTAACAAAAATGATATTCCTAAAAACCAGTTATCTGAATTTTTTAATGGAAATAAAACGAAATCCAAAGAGATTTCTCAAAATGATCCACAAATATTAAAACCCAATCAAATTCTCAAATTGTTAAACTCTAAAAGTCGCAGGAAACAAGCAATAAGCGCTTTTTTATATGCGTTTGCAGATATAGATAAAACAACTGTATTGAATTTTATTACTACTCTTCAAAGTTATCCTATCGATACCCCTGATACTGAAATTGCTCAAGTGATTCACCAGTGGTATCTCTCGATCGGTAAAGAAAATAAAATCGGATTTAAAATGACTGATCAAGAATATCAACTGTCAAAAGCCCAAAATATTGCTGATATTATTACTGCGAATTTCTCACCTCGCAAAAAAGCAAAGTTAAAAGGAAAAGCCCTTCTGGATATAGGTGCTGGTGATTGTGCCATGACTTATTTAGTAAGTGAGCAATTAAAGATGGAAGCAAACGCTATTGATATTCAATCGAATATTGATTGGGGTGGTGAAAATAGTAGTGATAAAAAAAGTAAGAATGATTACATGACAAAAATTCATAATCATTATATCTATGATGGTAATGATTTATTAGATGCATTAAAGGGTAAAAAATTTGCAGTGGTTATGTATAATCATTCATTGCATCATTTCCCATCTTTTCAGGCTCAAGTAGATAGTTTGAAGCAAGCCAGCCAAATTTTAGAACCAGGAGGAATTCTTTTTTTATCGGAACATGCGAATTGTTTTGATGATGATATTTTTGATCTATCACATATCTTATTAAACTTACGATATAGTATTGATAAAAATCAAATCGCTACTCATTTGGAAGCTGGGGATGCTATTGCAAAATTTAAATCCGAATACCAGTCTCATTACTTTTCGAAAAATATTCTTGATGCCATTGCTGAACAACTTGGATTTATTTTGGTTAAAAAAGAAATTCGTTCTGCAACTGATGTTGCTAAAGCAACATTTTTTTGTTTTGTTAAAAAAGCACCTACAGTTGAATGGTTGTACTCTCCAAGATTTTTTGATACCGATGTAACAGATAGTCTTCATCACCATAAGGAAGAGCCTTCTTATCAATTGAAAAAGTATTCAGCAGAATCATTTAAATAATAAAAACAACCAGATAACTTTAGCACTGTAAAAATTCTCAATAAGATGTTTTTAATGAAGAAGTTTAGATAAACTAAATGACCAAATTAAAAACATTTTTTAACGAAAAGATTTGGAGGATGAGTAAGTCTCATAGATCTTCAGACATTTTATATTGGAAAGTTCATTTCTTGAAGACAATCTATTTATAGTGGTAAAGTCAATTCTCATAAAATTAATTGTAAACCTCCATGTTCAAAATAATCCGGGAAATGCCTGGTGGCGTTGCCTCTCTCTGTTTAGTACAAGCATTTTCCACTTTTTCATATGCTATTCAATACTCGTCCCTCGCACTTTATATTACTAAACAACTTGGAATTGCCCATTCATCAGCAAATAGCATAGTTGGTCTGTTTCTTAGTTTTAGTTACATTTTTCAATTAATTGGTGGAGTAATTGGGGGGCGTTTTTTAAGCAACAGGCTGTTGTTTATTATTACTATTCTTGTTCAAAATATCGGTTTGATCATTTTAGCAAGAGTCAATGCTTTCGAACTTCACATTGGTTTAAGTTTATTTATGGTAGGTTCTGGCCTGAATATCACAGCCTACAACAGCATGCTTACTCAACGTTTCCAGGCACAAGATGAACGAAGAGAAAGTGCGTTTTTTCTAAGTTATGCCGGGATGAATATAGGCTATTGCATTGGATATATAGCCTGTGGTTTTTTTGATTATTCTAATCAGTATCAATATTTGTTTTATGCCAGTATTCTAACCAACTCAATCACATTACTTATCATTACAAAAAACTGGCCTCATCTTATTGATAGCAATTCACCATTATTAAATGTCACAAACCCAAAGACTCTTTTAACAAAAAATATTCTGGCAATAACATCAATCACCTGCCTTGTTCCATTCATGTGGGTATGCTTTCAATTTGCAGATTTTAGTAATGCTTTGGTAGTGTTCATCAGCTTATTTATGTTTCTCATCATTTTCATCTTGGGATTACAACAGAACTCTTCGTCCGATAAACAAAAAATAATGGCCTATTTGATTTTAGCAATAAGCTCCGTGTTATTTTGGATGATTTATTTAACTGGTCCGATGGGGGTAACCCTTTTTGTCAAAAACAATGTTGATAAACATCTTTTAGGATTTGAATTGGCCACGCAATGGATAAAAAACATCAATCCTCTAGTGATTATTTTAGGAGCACCACTTATGGCAATGCTCATTAACAAATTAAAATCCAAGGGTTTCCAAGCCTCTGTCTCCATACAATTCTCGTGTTCCTTTCTGTTCTTAACTCTCTCATTTTTATGTCTTATGCTTGGGATTATTTTTTCGAACTCTCATGGTTATATCAATGTATACTGGATCATGGCTCACCATATACTACAAGGTATGGCAGAATTACTCCTTGGCCCCGTTGGTTTCGCCTTAATTGGGAAAATAGCACCCCCAAAACTACAAGGAATTTTAATGGGTACCTGGATGCTGGTTATAGGGGTTGCTGCTTCTTTTTCACAGTATTTTTCAAACGCAATGGTTAAATCCGAATCCATAGATCCTTTAATCACAAATCAGGATTTCTTATTAGTATTTGAACAATTAGCTCTGTGGTCCTTTCTCTGTGCCGTGCTGTTGTATTTTATTTCCAACAAATTGACTAAAATCATAAATAGCACCCAAGACAATCTCTCATTTTATGATTCAAAGCCTGCGGCATTAACCCAATAGACTAAGCTCAGTTGATTTTAATAAGCTTCAACTGAGCAGTTTTTACGAAATGATAGGAGCTTTTTAAAGTTGCATACCAGTTTTGGGGGCTTCCCTTTCAGGCATTTTAAAATGACTGAAATCCTTATCTGACGCTTTAAATTCTCCACCTGTATAAGGTGTGTTATTACCATTGTATAATTTTCCATCTCCATTAGAATAAGCCAGAACTTTATTGGTTGCAGCATCTACAACCACAAAAGCTCTGTTTTTTTCAGCCTGGCCTTTAAAGAAATCACCCGCAGCTTCCTGTGAAGGAAAAGTTAAGCGAGTTTTTCCATCTTTTGTTTCGGGTTCTTTATACCAACTTTCCTTGTTATAAAGTTTTTTGTAATCTTCAACAATTGGATCTATATCATCACTTTTAACATCAACTTCCTTGACAGGACCTCTTTTCTTTAATTCCTCTTCCATTTGCTGGCTGGACATCTGCAAAAATTCCATGTACTTCTTCTCAAGTTTCAGTCGCTCTTGCATGTCCGTCTGATTTAAAACTTGTAGCTCTTCCTGTTTTTTCTTTAGTTCAAGTAATCTCTCAAGCTCTTTTTGTTTTGCACTCATTAAAAATACCTCCACCAATCATTTGAGTTAATTTTAGTCTAAAAGATTATAAAATAGCATTATTTACCTTATTTTTTTACAAGTTCCTTACAATTGACATACTAGACGTAATTTAATCATAATAATAATGATATTTGTAAATGGATTTTGGCTATTTAAGTACAGTTAGAAACATACCGTGTTTAAGAACCAACGTCGAAGATGTTTTATTTATCTGCCTATAGGGTAAAGAATAAATACTATATATCTTTTACTTTTAGCCTTTAACACAAATAACAGGGATTAATTTAGCTACTTTTTTTGCTAAACCTGCTTGCTCGGCTGAATCAACGATAGAATCAACGTCCTTATAAGCTCCAGGAGCTTCTTCAGCAACACCACGATAGGAACCACTGCGAATTAAAATCCCTTGCTGAGCAAGTTTAGCTACAATGTCCCTGCCATTCCATTTTTTCATTGCCTGATGCCGACTCATAGCACGACCAGCACCATGACAGGCAGAACTGAAAGATTTTTGTTCAGAGCTTTTAATTCCTACTAATACGTAAGAACCTGTTCCCATGCTGCCACCAATGATCACGGGTTGGCCTATCTGAGAAACAGCTTTTGATAATTGGGGATGCCCAGGACCCAAAGCACGAGTAGCGCCTTTACGGTGAACATATAAGCGTCTCTTTTTGCCATCTAACTCATGGAGTTCTTCTTTACAAGTATTATGGGAAACATCATAAATAAGCTCTATCTTGGTACCCGGCAAAATATCCTGAAATACTTCCCGCATAAAATGAGTAATGATTTCCCTGTTAGCCAATGCACAATTAATTCCTGCCCTCATAGCCCCCAAATAATTTTCTCCTAATATAGAATGGATAGGGGCACATGCCAATTCTCTGTCAGCCAGTTTGATACCATGACGTTCTGCATCAATGGCCATAGAGCGGAGGTAATCAGTACCTATTTGATGCCCTAAACCTCTTGAGCCACAATGGATGCTGATAACAATATCGCCTTCCTTTAGATTTAAAGCGGTAGCTGTATGAGAACAGTAGATTTGTTTAACTTCCTGAACCTCTAGATAGTGATTGCCAGAACCTAAGGTACCCATTTCATTCTTCTGCCGTTTCTTAGCTTGCTCGGATACATAATCAGGAATAGCCCCTTCTGCACAGCCATGATCTTCAATACGATCCAAATCAGCCCTTTCACCATAGCCTTGCTTTACTGCCCATTGCGCTCCTCCCCGCATCATGTCATCCAATTGTTTTATAGTTAAATGAATACTGCTTCTACTGCCCACACCAGCAGGTATATGCGCAAATAAAGCATCTGCAAGACTTACCTTAACCGATTCTAACTCCGTTCTTTTCAATCCAGTGGATAAGAGCCTTACCCCACAAGAAATGTCAAAACCAACCCCCCCTGCTGAAATGACTCCTCCTTCATCTGGATCAAAAGCAGCAACTCCGCCAATAGGAAAACCATAGCCCCAATGCGCATCAGGCATGGCATAGGCAGCAGAAACAATCCCTGGCAAGGTTGCGACATTGGATAGTTGCTCGCACACTTTCATATCCATCTCAAGAATCAGCTGTTTCGAAGCAAAAATTACTCCTGGTACCAGCATTTTTCCGTGTTTTGGAATCTGCCATTCAAAATCATTTATTTTTTTCAGGAGGTTTAATTCCATAATTTTTCACCACCTTAATTTCTTTAAGGGAGTATGACCCAGGATGAATGTATTAAGAGAATTTGTCATCCCCGCGAAGGCGAGAATCCATCCACAAAATGGCATTAAACCATCTCCGAGTATGGTTCCCTGCCTTCGCAGGGATGACAATTACTCTCACTATGATTTGTTTATCATACATCAATTCGAGGCTATGCCCCTTTAAGGAGTCTCCAGTCAATAGACTCTATACATCCACAACACATTGAGCGATCCAAATGTTATTTTTTTTGTATACTTTTAATTCAGTATAGGTGGCTCCTTTGACCTCGACAACAGGCTGATGTTTTTTTTGATCCACTTTTTCCCCCTTGATGATAGCATTCAAGGTTAGATCTTTGATTTGAATGTGAAATTCACCAAACAACATATTATGAATTTGCATATTATAAATTACAGCATTAAGCCAATCAGTAAACAAAATCTCTTCATTTGGGGCTTCACAATGTATTTTTACTGATTTGTTTGGCTTGATTAATGCAGAATCAGTAATCACATTGGTTAGTGCCAATGCCCCCATTTCAAAAGAATCTGCGAGCGAAGGGCCAGCCCCAAGAATTCCAATGTCCGCTTCATGAGTAAAATGTTCCCAGTATTTTTTTAATGACAATGGTTTTTGTTTTTTGCTAATAATTGCAACTCCCTTTTGGCTTTCATTAATATTTCTTTTTGTTCTATCGACAATTTTTTTCCTGCTCGATTGATATAAAAATTCAACATAGACATGGCTGATTGGTATGGAGTTCCTTTTCGTCTATTACTATGGAATGCTGAATTTAACAAAGAAGCAGCAATTTTTTTGGGGTCATTCCAAGTGAAAACCCCTTTTTCAATATCAAGAGCATTGCTGGTTTCTGTAACCTTTTGCGACCAATATTTTTTTTCCATTGATTTTATTTGCCAAATGCCATTCAATAATTATAGATGTTGAACATGAATTCGTTTATTTTGAACTGAAACGCCTGTAAAAGGAGATCTTTGTTATAGCGAACTTACGGTATTTAACTTAAAGTATAAGTATCTGGAAGCGCAATTTCACCTGCAGCATCATTGTTCACGACAAGCAATGAGACTTTATAGGCACCAGAAGGCAAATCCCTGCGTAAAATAGTCCCATAAAATCCTGCTAAATCAAGGTGTATGCCGTCCTGTTTGAAAGCTAAATTAACACTTTGTTTTTGCATTTTATTCATACTGTAAAGGTAAGTTTGAGTTTCTTTTGTCAATTTTAAATACACTTCTCCATTTCCAGCATCCAAATCAGGTATATACGCCCATCCATTGACAATAATTTTCTCTGCATCAACCTTGAATTGATCAAGTTGTCCCTTAACGGCCAAAACCTGTTTAGGCATTTCAAGATTCACTTGACTGGCAGCAATTTGAAAATTGACCAGTGGATAAAGCAGATCACGCTCCACTTTTTCGTAAACAATCAGATCAGGATGATATTTTTGAATCAGATCAGACAAATTCCAGGAGGTATTGCCTGAATGAATACGTACTGTATTATAAAAATCATTATGGAAATAAAAGCTGAGAGATTCAGAAAAGCTGTCTCCTATTAACAAACAGGTTTGCTTGTTTGGCACCGTTTTATTAATATTTTCATAGGGTGCAATAAGTATTACCCCATTGGGATTTCCTTGAAAGTCAGCTAATTTAGTCTCTTTTCCATTGATATCTCTACCAAACAAATCTATTTTTAAATTCGAAACATCCGGGAGGGGATTATTTGATTTGATGTGGGTAAGTTGCAGAAAATTGGTGAGATCAGAGTACGTGGTTTGTTGGGGTATGAAATTAAGCTGTAGTTGTCTGCTTTGTAACCCTTTTTGTTGCATATAATCAGATATTGCCTGATAAGCCGCATAAGCACCAAGGTAATTCCAGTGACTGTCTCCTTTTAAATAAAGATCTCCATACTGTTTGCCAAGAGTGTTTTTAGCTTCTATTTCTTTTTGTTTTAGATTAATAAAATCAATACCTCTGGCAAGCATACCTTCTTGTAGAAGTTCAAGCCTGTTTTTGCCAAGACTTTTGTGAATATTGCCAGGTAAATATTCAGGATAAATCTCATGCTTATCCGGGGCAATGACAACCAGAAAAGGGATTTTGTTCTGATGAGCCAGACTCTTCATCTGTTTTAGAACAGACAACTTAAGAAGAATCTCTTCTTCTGTAGGCTTATTTCTTCCAGTGTATTGATCGATAGACGCAGCGTAATCATTGCCTAAAAATAACCATTCCTCTTTCCCTAAAATTGCTTGTCCAGGTTTTATACTAGTCCCTAATTTATAAACGATATTACTCCAGAACTTGCTTAATGATGTAATAAACAGGGCACGATCGACAAACCAATTTTCAATTCCTTTAAAATCAGTACGACCTATTTTTTTTATGTCAATGGGCGGGAGTGGATACGGCTCTCTATTGAATAGGGCCTTTACTTCCTCGGTTTGCTTTTCAAGAAACATACCAATCCCTGGCACAAAAATTATGAATAAAAAGGTAAAGATTACCAAGCGATCAGAAACTTTGGAAATAATGCGCATAATCAAAACCTGAAATAGAGGAAAGGATTATAGGAGTTAGTGCTTAATAACAATATGGATATAAGTAAAACCAGTATACCCAAAACATTGCTGGATTGTTTGTAAGCTGTAATCAAACTCCTGTTTCTTTTTAAGATGAGATTATCTTTTATTTTGCTGTTAAATCCTAGCGAAAGTATCACACCGACAACCAATGCAAAAATCAGGATCATATTAAGGCAGGTTGCTATGATATCTATATTCAACCCAGCGGGAATGAACATAGTTTTGATGAACCCAAGTGCAGACTGAATATTATCCTCCCGGAAAAATACCCATCCAATTGTCACAATTAATAACACATAACTATGACGGATCACCTTAGGTAATTTTTTCATGAAATGGCCAAAATTGGTTCTTTCCAAAATTAGGAAAAATCCATGAAATAAACCCCAAATAATAAAAGTATAATTGGCACCATGCCATAAACCACACAATCCAAACACAATGATCAAATTGAGTTGCGTTCGAAACCTGGATTTATAGCTCCCGCCAAGTGGTATATAAAGATAATCACGAAACCAGCTTGATAATGAAATATGCCATTTTCGCCAAAATTCCTGAATAGATAGGGCATTATAGGGAAAATTAAAATTTTCTTTGTATTTAAATCCAAACATCAAACCAAGCCCTATAGCCATATCAGAATAACCTGAAAAATCAAAGTAGATTTGTAGAGCATAAGCTATAGCCCCAAGCCAGGCTACAAAAAAGGTTAGTTCATCTGTAGGCAGATAAAATACATAATCAGCAAGCTTTGCCACTTCATTAGCAATAAGAACCTTTTTGGCCAAACCAAAGCAAAAACGTAAAATTCCATTGCGCAGACCTACGCGAGTTATATATCTATGGTAGAAAGAATGTCTTATATCCGAATAGCGAACAATTGGCCCAGCGACCAACTGAGGGAAAAAAGATACATAGCAAACGAAAGTAACAAAATTGCGTTCAGGTGGTACTTTTTTCCAATAAACATCAATGACATAACTTAATGCATGAAAAGTATAAAAGCTTATTCCCAGAGGCAGAACTATTTTACGGATTCCCATGATGTTTAAATCAAATGCATTATTCATTGAATCAAGAAAAAAGTTAAAGTATTTAAAGTACATTAACATCGCAAGTGAGGCGGCCACTGACGTGATCAAATAGATTTTTCGTTGTCTGGTGCTTTTACTCTCTTCAATAAATAAACCGCAGAGGTAGTTTATAAAAATACAAGCCAGCATGATAAAGATATGGTCTTTTTCACCCCAATAGTAAAAAGACAAGCTAAAGAGCATTAAGATAAAATTTTGCCATTTGATACGTTTAAAACAAGCCAGATAAGTAAGGTTTAAACACGGGAGAAATAAAAAAAGAAATATTAAAGATGAAAAAACCATTCTATCTCCGTGAAGGTATTTACTGAATAAGCTAAATTGGTATTAACTGTTCAAGACGTTAGATTCATCGGTGAATCGCATTATAGGGAAGTGTTATTCGTTGTGCAAATAAAACACGATAAAAAGAGCAATTGGAAAAACATTTATTGATGCTCTTTATCACAAAATTCATAACCTATACTTAATTTAACTGGAATTCAATAAAGGACAAAAGATGCCACAGTCATTTTTCTTGTTTTTATCAAGTCCTATCAATTTACTGTTTCTTTTTGTTGCATTTTTTTTGCTTTTTGTAACAGCATGGATCTGGAATACTGTTATCTCCACTAACAATACTCATAAGCTCCTGGACTTGCTTGGAATTAAAAAAAATGAAAATTCACTGTTAGTGAGAGGGCTATTATTTTTTCCACTTCTACTAATCACAATATTCATTGAGTGGTTCTGGCCTTTGGAAAATATCAATTTGTTTCCTATACTCACCTCACCATTTATTATTCTGAATACCATTGGTGTAATTTCTGTAGTTATTCTTTTGATTGTAATGAAGTTTGATAAAAGAAAGGCTCAATACGAATCAATAGAACTTTGGTTACTTGCTTACATTGCGGCACTTTACTTACTGTATTTGATTATTCTAATGGCAACAGTGGTTGTCGGAATGAATGCCTTTCCTGCCAATCAATTTATTTTTTCTCCCAGTGATGGGCTGGTGGTCAATACAAAAATTATTTATGGTTTATTAGTAGCACATGTAATTTTGGTATGGTTAATCCTATCTCTCAAATTCACATGGCGTTTATTGTTAATGATACTCTATACTCTTGGCCTGTCTTTCGCCTATTTCTCTTTTTACTCTTGATGGCAAAACCATTGCCTTCAAGAACAAACCAAGGTATACCTAACTTATTTAATTACTGTTAACAAACCCGATTAATAAAAAATTTTTACAGGATGCAACATTCATGAGCCGCATGCCTCTTTTCCTCATTTTTATAATTAATTGCTATTTTTCTCAATTATTTGCCGAAGAAGAAAAGCCATATAATGAGTTGTTGGTCAAACAAGCGAGCCTAAAGCAATACCCAAAGGAAGTCAGTATCTATCCACCTGGAATAGAAGTTACTCTCGGCGATTTGCATGGAAATGCGTTGAAATTGCTTTATTTTTTAATTCGCAATGATGTTATTAAAATGAACAAAGAGGACTATAAACTTTTTGTTACAATCTACCAAAAAAATCCCAATGAGCTCACAGCAAAAGATTTAGCCTTTTTCCAAATCATTATGAATTCAGCGGAAATCAATACACAACACAAGATACGTTTTCTAGGAGATGATTTATGTGATAGAGGTATGAATGACTATTACACTTTAGTCATTTATAAAAAACTGGACCAGGCAGGCGTTCCTTTTGATGTTATTCTATCCAATCACGGCCAGTTTTTTTTAACTGCTTATGAAAGACCTGAACAATCGTTTAATTATAATCCTTATGGAGAAGGCGAAAACGAATCCATTGTGCAATCCATGCTAAATATGGGAAGACTCATTGATCGAGGCTTGGTAGATCAACAGGAAATCCTGAAAATCATTCAAAATCATTATCTAAAACATATAGTACTTCCTGGTTATACCCATAATAGAGGAAAAAATGAGCTCACCATTTATACTCATGCTCCGGTTGACCTGGCAATACTCGCAGCCTTAGCCAATGATCTGCAGGTTCCTTTCAATGATTCTAATTTGCATGAATTAACAAAAAGCCTTGATGCTATTAACATCAAAATAAAACAATGGCTCCTATCCAACACATTGACTAAACATTACAGTGAACTGAATGAAGCACATAACCGAGCCAACACACCGAGCCCGTTTAAGCAAATATTGTGGAACCGTAATTACTCTATCCTGGATCGTGATCCGCACCCCAATAATAATTCTTATAGTATTAATTACGTGCACGGCCATGATTCCATGCCTAATGTATTTGATCTGGATAATTTATTTGGAAAAGGTGACGATTTTTATAAAGGACCTTATGCTGTGTATATTACACATACCTAGTTACAATAACTCTAAATTCAATCCATCAAAAACAAAATAGTGAGCACTATACCCAAGAGTTAAAATTAAAGCCCTAGCCACCGAATAAAGTGATTTGTGGTTTTTAAATTAGCATCAGGTCTTGCTTCAAAATTTATCCTATAGCTTTTAACAGGCTCTTGCATGACTCGAGATACATCCGAATTAGGTTGAACATCTTTAATTTTTCCCATATTTACAATTTGCATTTGAGTTTCATAATACCCATGTACCATAATAATAACCGGTATTACAAAATAAATTTCTCCCAAACTCTCCCTGTTTCCCTGAAAAACCAGTTTTTTAAATTCTTCATTACTTAAAGCAATATATTCTGCATTATTAATTCGGCGTCTTAGCATACGAGATAAGGGCGCTGTAGAATGGAAGATACGCTCATAATCATCTGCTGACATGGTAATAATAGGCTCATGTTCCTCGCGTCTATTATTTTTATTAAGATCGACAAATAAAATATCTTCTCGTCTTTCGTCTTCAACAAGGGACTGTGTCTGAGAAGATTTACTATAGGATGATTGAGCAGCTTGCTGTTTACTGCAATTTAAAAACTTGGATTTATCAAACCACTCGTCACTGGGATAATAAACAACCAGTAAGGAATTATCCTTAATAGTATCAATGATTTGTTTTTTAAGAGGCAAAGGCACAGCAGGACAACCCCAACTACGACCTGGCCTACCGTATCTCTTGATAAATTGCTCATCCATATACCATCCACCATGCATCACAATATATCGATTAAATGCATTATCATTAAACTTTGTGTCCAAGCCAACTAATCGCAAAGACAGCCCCTCGCGACCATAATAAGCCTGATCCGTTTTATACACTCCTATGCTACTGGCTTTACTATCAAACTTATTTGAAAACTTGTCAGTTAAAAGGGTTCCTGATTTTATTCCGTGTGATACATAAGTATGAAACAATAATTTTTTCTCACTTAAATCAAACACCCATAAGCGTTTCTGATTAGACGGTAAGGAATAATCAATAATAGTTAAAATATTATTTCTATCCACATGGTAAGCATTGGCACATTGAATAGTTGTTATCACTTTATCAATCACGGGTTGCTGCAAAGCACTACCCTCTTTTTGCAGCATCTGTTTGATTTCATACGAAGGCATAGTAATAGATGGTATCTCGCTATAAAAAGCATTATCCAGTAACTGCGAATTTGATAATTGAATAGAAGGAGATGAAAAATTAAATGATGTAACTGCTAATAACCATAGCAGGTAAATAATCATAGCTTTTCCTCTTTTATATTAGTCTTCTTGCATAAACTGTATATTTTGCTTTAGTTCAAGGCATAAAAGTTTCGAGAGATACAGTAAATAAGCACCACAGAAACCTTTACTACGCAGCAATAAAATAAAAGTGCAGGTTATGCAAGAAGTCTATTTTTATTCCTGTAATAATTAATATAGAACACAATAAAACATTATGCCTATTTTTTGTGTATATAATGCTTTTTTGATTCAAACCATTTCTGGTTATTATGAGGAAACTTATTATGAGTACAATACGGAGTAAGTACTGGGCTCTTTCTTCAGCGGGATAAACTCCATGAAACCCAGCACTTCAAAATAACAGGATGTACGAAAAAACCCAAGCAACTAAAAACCATTCAAGACAATTTTACCTCTCGAAGAACCGCTTTCAAGCAAAGCATGAGCTCGTCTTAAATTTGCGGCGTTGATTACTCCTAAACATTCTGCAATCGTTGTTTTAATTTTACCGGAATCAACTAACCCAGCTACTTCGGTCAAAATATCATGTTGTTTGATCATATCCGGAGTTTTAAACATGGATCTGGTGTACATCATCTCCCAGTGGATAGAAATACTCTTCAGTTTAAATAACTTGATATCCAGATCCTGAGGATCATCTATCAAAGCAAATTTACTTTGGGGTTTGAGGATCTCAACTAATGATTTGGCGTGTTGATCCGAGTGGGTCAAGCTAATCACATAATCCACTTCAGAATAATGCAAATTCTCTAATTGGGATTTCATATCTTTCGTATGGTCAATTACATGATGTGCACCATTATCCAGAATCCACTGGATTGATTCAGGGCGTGATGCTGTTCCTATTATAGTGAGTTTCGTCAGTTGTCTGGCCAGCTGTACTAAAATAGAACCAACGCCACCGGCAGCCCCTGTAATTAATAAAACACCCCTATCTTCGGCTGATATTTGTAATCTATCAAATAAAAGTTCCCATGCCGTTAAACTGGTTAATGGAAGTGCTGCGGCCTCTTGAAAACTTAATGATTTCGGTTTTTTAGCTGCAATTCGTTCGTCGACTAAGTGAAATTCACAATTAGACCCAGGTCTGGTTAAGTCCCCTGCATACCATACTTCATCACCTGGTTTGAATAAAGTGACCTCGGACCCAACTTCAGTTACAACACCAGCAGCATCCCAACCTAATATTTTAGGTCCATCAGACTCAGGTTGAACATTACGACGCACTTTGGTATCAACCGGATTCACAGCAATTGCTTTAATTTCAACTAAAATATCATGACCAGTTACTTTAGGGGTTGGAGCATCAAAATTGACTAATGCATCATCGTCTGTAATGGGTAAAGATTGATAGTAGCCTATTGCTTTCATAATAATTATTCCCTTAAGAATGCTAAAGTTTCATTATAGGTTTAGAAAGCTTCATAAACAATAACAATCTCTAATCCTATCCTTAAAATAACAGACCAAAGGAATCCTGATTTTAATCTATAATTTAACTAACGTCAGTTATGGATAAGGAATTCAGTCTTACCTCGATCCGTTCGGGCTGAGGAGGCGTTTACGCCGTCTCGAAGCCTCTCTTGAGATTCTAGCAGGCTTCGAGATGGTGCTTCGCACCTCCTCAGCCCGAACGGATCGAGGCAGAAACTGGATCTAATAGATCTTTATCCATAACTGACGTTAACTAAGTTTATTAAAAACTAGCGCTCTCAATAATCCTGTCAATGGATAAGCAATAGGAATAGGGAAAATGATGGCCATTTTAAAAAATCTGATCATCGCATTAATTAGTTCAACGCTCTTTATTACAAAATGTTTTTCGACAGGATTAACCCTGGAAAGCCCGGCATTTGCATCCAATAAGGTAATCCCTCAAAAATTCACGTGCAATGGATCGAATTATTCACCAGAATTACTATGGCATGACCCCAATCTGGGAACTCAATCTTACGCACTAATAGTAAACGATCCTGATGCCCCTACAGGCAATTGGATACATTGGGTATTGTTTAATATCCCTGCTCAAGTGAAACAGCTAGGTGAAGGAACTTCAACACCTGCTGGGGCAACCAGTGGATTAAACAGCTGGAATGTCACCGGCTATAATGGCCCCTGCCCACCTATTGGTACACATCGCTACTATTTTACACTCTACGCTTTGGATACCTATCTTAATCTTGGCCCAGAAGCAACTGCTAAAGACGTAATGGAAGCTATGCAAGGCAACATCATAGACAGTGCTGAATTAGTAGGCCTTTATAGTAAAAATTGACCTTGCTAAATAACGTGAGTTCAATATAAAAGGCAAGGAAAAGCCTTTTATATCGCTAACGAACGTTAGCTCGTAAAGCTTGTCCCCAGAGAAAGCGGAGTTGCATAGCATTTATACGGGCTCCACTCCAAAATAGTCCAGTTCGATATCAAAAAATAGCATCATTTTTTGATATCGAGCTCACATTAAATATACACAAGATACTTAAAAAGGCTAAGTTTTAGAATTTTTAGGGGATATAAAATGCTTTTCCAAATGTGTCCATTTGCAGGGAGTTTTAAAACGGGTTTATTGAGTTTTATTGTGAAGGACTGTTCGTGGAATGTGTATGTTTCGCTTGATTAATCAAAGCCAACAATTTCTTATCATCCTCAGTTAACATCTTGTCTGAATAGTGAGGATTAGGTTCATACCACCATTTCTTACTAAAGTATTGTTGTAAATCAGATGATTGGAATTGACGCCCATATTGAGCATAAATAGTATTTCGCAATAACCGTAATTCTTTATTGCTTAGCTTTGCCAATTTGTTTGGTGTATCTTCTGAATTTAACCAAGGATAAATTACCTTATGGCGAATGTAGCTAATACCTGTAAATAAGCAAAGCGATAAATCAGCTTGAGGGTTAAAATGATAAACATCCCAAACGTATTTTCTGTTCAATCCAGAACCTAAAACTTTCATTCCCGATGGAGTGGGATTCAGATAATCTGCCTTTGATTCCAGTTCAGAGCACAAACGTGTTGGTGTATTCGGTATGACCTCAAGTCGCGTATGTCCAATGGTATTATCCTGCCAAAGAGCCCCTGTTTTTAAAACGTAATGAACCCAATGATATCCCATAACATCATAGGTAGCCCCTGTCGCATAATCATGATGGATTTGGACCGTTGCCAATGGTGGAAATGTGGTTTTCCAAAAATAGGCGTCCTCATAGTAAAGCCCTTTATCCTGGTTGGGAGCAATGCTTCCTCGATGAGTGGGGACCAACTTATTATTCACTGTAACTAGAAAATCATAAACCAATGCTTGACCTACCTTAGTCTGTTGCCCGGCTGGTAAAGCGATTTCAGAGTTCCCGTCATTTATGGGAAATGGAAAGGCCATTGAAATAGTCAATTCCTTATTTAAAGTATTTTTAAAGGTGAAATTACAATCATAATACCAAGAACCATTCATTTGGGAGTCATTCAAATTCTTTCCATTTATTCTAATCAGCTCACTGACCATTTTTATGTGCGGCTGAGAGATTGGTATTGGCAAAGACCCTTCACCACCTACAGCAGTATCGTTAGCAAATAGTCCTTGATTTAATAAGAATGAGCAGGTGACAAGAGCAAGTCTCTTTTTTTTCGACAAGTCGCAATTATTCATCATGAAGCTGCCCTGGTTTCAGAATAATATAGAGTATAGTTAACAATAAAAAAATTTTCCTATTGGATACAAGCAAGTTCGGGAATTATTGAGATAGGTTGGTTTAAGCAGTAGCAACTCCAAATCTAAAACAATTGACTGGCAACAACAGTTCTTGTTCCAGCCTGTTTCCTGAACTCCATCAAATAAATTCCTTGCCATACTCCCAGTAGCAAATGATTTTCCTGAAATGGAATGGTTAAAGAGGAACCGCACAAAATTGATTTAATATGTGCAGGCATATCATCTGGCCCTTCTATGTCGTGATGATAATGAGCATGCTCGGGAACAAGTTGAGAAAAGAAATAATCAACATCCACCAATACATCAGACGAAGCATTTTCGTTTAAAGCGAGTGCCGCAGACGTGTGTTTGATAAACAAGTGAAGTAATCCTGTGCCTTTTAAGGTTATTTTATTCATAATTTCATCAGTAATAAGATGAGCACCATAAGATTTTGGAGCAATTTGGATTATTTGATGTTGTATCATAGGCCCTCGCCTCAATTAGACAATAGGGGAACCGCTTGAACTGGACAAGAGGCCTCGTCTCTAAATTCTACCCTACATTATAAAGCAGTACATCCCATCTTTATAGTCTTTAACCTGATAAAATCCCTAGATTAAAATTTTCCACTCACCTATTCTAGAATATAATAAATAGATTAGATTATTCAGGAATTAATATGACTAAAAGTTTTTTTAAAAAAAGAAAAATCGAAAAAACTGAGGTATTCGAAACCTTATCAGATGCTCAAGAATGTGTTATTCAAATCCCATCGGAAGAAGACAATGAGCAAATGCATCGTATGCCAGCCGGAGGAGAAGAAGATCAAAAGGTACGGATAAAACACATGTCCGATGTAATAAAAAAGCATGAGGCTTTGCCAATAATTACAACCCAGGAAAACAAATTGCCCGACTATTGGCTCCAGGTATTTACTGCCATAGACGAAGGTGACTCTGCAAAAGCCCTTACTCTTTTTCATCTGATACCACAAGAGGATATTATTTTACGAGCCCTGCGAGCAGTTCATTCAGAGGAATATCTATATCAACTCATTAAATGTTGTATTCAAGCAAAACATTTTGGTTTTAAACAGCTAAACGCCGACATAGTCATTACCCCAAGAACTTTTGAAATTTTAATTAAGGATACTGCTACTACTCTATTTAATCCTACCAAAATTCATTTTTCTTTTGGTTTGCCCAGTCATCACGCCTATACCTTAATGGGCAGCGGTTTTTGTCTCATCAATAAAACAGCCTTATTAATGAAACATGCCGAACTGAACTCCGATTTACCACTCAAATTTGTTATCATTGGAACTGATGTAAACCGAGACAATGGACTGTGCGACATTTTGAGACACTCCTTCTCTCACTTACCCATTTGCCATGTGGATGTGTTTGATTCCAGAGTATATCCTCAACAAGACTTTACCTACATTAATAACGAATTCAATTCGGAAGGAGTGGATATAGGAAAGCATATTCATCGCTGGTGCCATGATAAGTTAAATTATTATGCGGTGGATTTAAGCCAAACTCCAAGGAAATCGGTGGGTGTTCACCCAGCCTTGCTCTTTGCTTTAGACAAACTAAAGGAATCTATTGAAGAAGCAAAAACAAATGGATATAAAATTGCTCTGTTTCTCCCTGCAGGGTGGGATTCTCATGAAGATGAAACCGCTTATTGTGGTAAATTTGTAGATGGTCGTATGTTGGGAACAACCGCTGCCCATAAAGTTCGCTTCAACGACGGCGACCTGAGCTATTTCTATGAATCCGTGTTCACTTTATACAATGAGAATAAAAAACACTTTGATATTATTTATTGGGGTCTTGAGGGTGGATATGAAAGATCCATGTATGAAAGGCAAATTGAATTGCTATTGCAAACAATAGATAAACAATTACTGCATCAAGATTCCAATTCGCACAATATGCAATATTAATTCACTTAACCCCGGATACCAGCGAAGGAACTCTTAACTTAAGCATAAAGTTAATTTTTTTAGTTCCTTTTCCTATTCCGCATGGCAATTGATTTGTTCGCGTTTTATTCTCCGATCACAAATTACAACATTGTTGTAAATCTTATAGGCAAATGGTAATCTTGCGCGGAATTAAAAAACAACACAGGAGTAAACAACATGATGTTTCAATCTAAACTAGCTACTTTTTTTGGTGCTTTAGTTCTTGCCGGATCTGTCTTTGCTTCTCAGCAAGGTGCTTGCCCAGATATCAATGCGATCAAGGCAGAAGGCTTACCTATGGCTGAAGAAATTGGACCAAATATCTATCTAGCTTATAACATCAGTGATTACAGCACCTCTGATGTTTGGGGATTTTTCATTGCCCCTGTTGAAGCAGACTCAGAAGAAGTCGCTCTGGAAACATCTAATGAAGTACTAAGCACAATGAATGCTCCAGGAGTTCCTCATCAACAAGGTGAAGACGTTATTTGTAGTTATGATACCGGTACTCCTAATTTGATTGCGGCAGCTATCAAAGCCGATGGTCAAATTTCTCCAATCAAATTAAAACAATTCTTTAAAAGTGTTCGTTAATTAATCATACACTTAATATCCTGCCAGCAACACAAGACGCTTGGCAGGATATTTAAAATCCTCTCAAGTGTCATACAATCAGTAGTCATGCTGATGTTTTAAAGCCATTTCAATGGTAGGCCATTGAAACGCAAAACCCGCATCCAAAAGACGTTTAGGTATCACTTTTTGTCCATGATTAATTAAAGTATCCCCCATTTCACCAAATAAAACGCGAATTATAAATGCAGGAGTCCACAATAATAGAGGTCTATGCAAAGATTTTGCGTAGGTTTTAGCAAATTCTTTTTGCATGCATGGATTTGGCGAAGTCACATTCACAGGGCCAGTGATTTCAGGATGATTTAACAAAAATCGATACGCATTAACCAGATCCTCACTGTCTATCCATGAAAGATATTGCTTGCCATCTCCGATGGTACTTCCTAATCCGCAGATAAAACTGGGGTACAATCTTCCCAAAAATCCTTTTCCCTTTTTTAGAACGACACCAAAACGGGTGAAAGTTACCGACAAACCAGCTTCTTCTGCCTTCTCTAACGCTTGTTGCCAGCGAATACCCACTTCACTTAGATAGTCTATCGGATGCTCAAAATTGATTTCAGTCTCTTCGGTTAATTCAGTAGGATCACCATTTTCCTGCAAACCATAAATTCCAACGGCATTGGCACAATAAAAATGTGGTTTGGTATTTTGTTGCGAAATCCAATGAATCAAAGTTTCTGTTGTTTGAACTCTTGAACCGATTATTTCTTCTTTTACTTTTGCTGTCCATCGCGAAATGGCAATATTTATTCCACATAAATTAATCACAACATCGAATTGACCAGCATCCTGGTTATTTAATTCATCCCATGAAATCGATATCACGTTTCCTGAAAAAATCTGTTGTAATAAATCTTTATTACGCCCCAACACAGTAAATTGGTGTTCTTTACCCATCCCTTGAACTAATTCCTGCCCTATTAATCCAGAACCCCCTGCCAATAAAATGTTCACAATAAACGAAGCTCCTTTTAGCTCAACTCATTTTTATTAATATAGACTTTCTTGATTCCGATTGTCATCTTTACCACATCAGAATTTATGAAAAATCCCAAGATCAAGACAAAAAGTGTTTAATGAGTGAGTTCTGCCAAATTAAGCAGCTGAATTAAATTCTTTTTTTAACCAAGAAATGATTAGAGTAATAAGTCCTGCACCTGTTAAGACATTTTTGGAGATTGTGGCTTTTTTGAGACACCATCGACTTTCTCTTGAGATGAAAAAAATAATCCTTTCCCCATCTTATCCTTGGGTAGGTTATAGTGTATTCCATTATCATTACATAAGACTTCCTTACAAAAATCCGTGAATTTACATAAGAGAATACCTGCTGATAGTCTTAAACCTACTGGAAGATGCTTCTTTTGATCAATAATAGCCTTAGCTGTTACTGAAAAAGGAACGCCATGGTCTTGTAACTGACGCAAAGTATACAGATCCGTTCTTTCAACAGACGAAGCACTCATATAGAGTGTTTTTAAATACTCAGGCGGAATATTTTTAATAAAATATGCAACCATATAAGGTTGATTTTGCTTTATAGATTCCAGCAAATATTTCATGCTTTTTTCAACATCCAAAGGATGATTACTTTGATTTAATTGTTCAACAATTAATTTGACGCATTGCACACTTCCACTGGAAATAGCAGGAGGAAGAGCATCCTCAAGATCAGAAAATCCTGAATGATTTCTTCTAAAATAATTTATTACTTTTGCTAATAAAGTTGGGTTACCTCCTTTTGCAGCTGCCTGAATAACTTGAGTAGACGAGTTAAAAGGTAAAGCCCCTTTCAAAGAGAGTAACGTATCGTATGCTTTCTCTCTTCCATTCTCTAAAGCGGCATGAAATAATCTTTGAAAAATTCCTGTATCTCTATTTTTTCCAAGTAAAGCTCTCAACGCCTCCGTATTGTTAAACATAACAGCATACCCAAGTGCCTTATCGTCCTTATCTTTTGCTCCTTTTTCAAGTAAATGCTTTATTATCGCAGCATCATGAATAGTCACAGCCTGTTCCAAAGTACTGAACTTTCCACCATGAAAAGACACAGCTACTTTATTGATATTATCTTTGGTTAGATAGCGATCATACAATTCAGTAATTTTGGGAAAAACTCTTGGCTTCTTATTGTCAGGATGTCTAATGACACTAATCATCATCCCTAAAGCCCCTCCCTTAAGATAGAACCCATTATGATACCCTAGTACATTGTAATGTAACTCAGAAATCAGCTCTCGTTCATTAACAAACTCTTTAGTGCCTGAGGAGTAATTAGGATCGTATACGACGTATTTATTACCTTTTCTCCTAACTGCAACAGCATGCGCTGTCCCATTAACGCGAAGCACTTCATCCTCTTGCAGAGCAAGGTTTTTAAAAATTTCCATCCAGTTTTTATCACTGGTTGTGAGTGCAAAATCAAATGAAGAAGTCAATTGTTGATTGTTGATTGTCAAGGCACGTATTGAATTGGCCTGACTTAGTGTTTTATCAAATTGATGTGGAAATAGTGTTAAAACGACATCATATACGAACTGATTAATTTCAGACTCCATTGCTGAGTCTGGTTCAATTTTTACTATCTGATCAAGCAGTTCAAAAAAGCGATTTTCTTTTCCTTCCAGAACATACTTGGCATACACTGTTGCCAAACCGTTGCAAATTCCATCCTCATTCATTCTGATTGGCATATTATGCCATTGGAGGTAACTATTTAATCTGGCAATTACCTGAGCCTGATCAATTTCTCGACTCATAAAATTTCTCTATCATTTTAGCCAAACGGCCTAAATAATTCACTTGGTTGGTTTTCCTTGATGTTCTCAGTATTTAAATCCAGCCTTAATCTAAATATTGGCGAAGTATCGTCAATCAATTCACTCAACTTTTTCTTAGTAAGATGGATCTTTTGCTCTTTTTTTGGATGTTCTTTTTCATTCAGATCCAGTTCACCTTTTAACCGATTTTTCATGCCATCAGGTAAGTTAGGATCTTTATCTATCTCATCTTTTGTTTTATTAACCACTTTCTTATGATTTTCACTAAAGACATTTATTTGGCGTTGCAAATCACGGGCTTTATCTATCATTAACGCCGTTTCAGATTTAAATATCATAGAAATGTTTTCTGCCAACCAGTTTGAGAGCTTTACTAAAAAACCATTATTTTTGTGTATAAATTGAGATATCCCTTCGTAAAGTTGCCTATATGGTTTAAGATTATCTGACTCCCTATTCACCCTAGCGACGAGTTCGGTATAACTTGTAAGCACTTTCCCAGTTTCTTGTACTGCTATTGCAATCTTATTTAAGTTTTCCGAGGTTTCTTTCTCAATTAATTTTTTCAAATCAGAATCTTTTTGTGATAGGTGATCAGTTTTCTCAGAAAGAACTTTTTCTTTAACTTCTAATTGTTGTCTCAAATCCCTTAATTGCTCCTCAATCAACTTTTTAAGAAGAGTTTTGGCTTCACTGTCTTGTGTTGAAGGAGTATAGGCTGTCACAGTCTCCTGAACAACCTGAGGTGTAAAAGTACGGTAAGCCACTGTACTTAATGCTGTTAACCAACTAGCTCCATATAGCAATGTTGAAGAAACGTTTTGATAAAAACTTGGATTTTTAAGTTCCTCTATTTTCCCTGCTAACTGAGTTTTTGTTACACCTTTGGCAGTACCCATGAGAAAGGAAAAAGCGTTTTCATTACTACCTCCAACTAAATCCAAAAAATATTGCCTTCCCATTATTTTTTTATCGTTCGCTTCCACGACTTTTAGTAAGCCATCAATTTTTTCCATTTTTGTATTAATATCTTTTATTTCTTGCCTTAAATCGACAATGCTTGTTATCTCTTCTCTGATCTCTTTCACATCAACTAGTAGCTTAGCCAGTTTTATACTTTCCTTCTCACTTCCACTAAGAATCCTAGTGAATCGCTCATTAAAATGATCTTGTATTGTTTTCTCTTTTTTGTGGGTGTCACGTGATGTGCTGTCTTTTTCTGCTAGAGATTCATCCAGCTCTTTAACTTTTTTCTCTATGGTCCTTACTAAAACAGGGACATCTGTTTTTAGCTTATTAACGACATCTCCGAGTCCGAGTGTGCTTACAAGGCCTCGCTCTGCGAATGATAAATTACTAAGTTTTATTTGGAGAATACTGAGCATAGTATAAAAGGCAAAATACAATTCTCTCGCTTGTTTTTTGTCCGAAAGAGCAGCTACATCCATCTCTAGTAATTCATTAGCTCTTGATAATAAGTTATGAACATTAGCAACAGGATTTTTTCGAGGGGAGCTATACGCATTACTCAGAATATCGTTTATCTCAGTAAGCAATTTTTTTTCTTTTGCGCCTATATTAGGTACTTTTTCCAGTGCTTCTTCAACGCATAATTTACAATAAAGCATAACCCCCATCGAGCGTTTTCCATATTCCTCGAATGCTTTATATTGCTCTGATTCAGTACTACTTAGATCTGATCTAATTTGGTTTAAACTATCTACTTTGCCAATGTATTCACCAATCAATAAAGCGGAATTGATATAAGCCTCTTCATCTATAGCTTTAACTCCTCGCCACTCGTCAAATCGGGCTTTTTTACTCATCATAATCCCACTCCATTATTCCAATTTCACAGATTGGTTGTTTTAATCATGCCTTATTCTCAAGTATAACGATTAATTATTAACCAAATATTAAACAAAATAGTACTATTTAATATTGTTATGAAGCATAAGATCTATAAAACAAATCAAAGTTTATTGACGTATTCATCATAGGCTTGCAAATTATTACTGTTAGAGATAAAACCAGACAATTCACCAATACCTGGTTTGTCCTGACTAAAAAACCACATGGACAATCCATCCAGGGAAGTTTTTTCCGCAAAGGGTTTCAATTGTTCTATGTTCATTAACGTCAATTTTTCTGTATTATCCTCACTATACACCATTAAACCTAGTAAAGTATCTTGAGTTGACTTCACTTTTACAACGTTTTCTGTTATCTCGACTGTGTTATTTAATATCAACTCATCCAGTTCACCTACTTGTTTCTCAGTTTTCTTTACCAGATCAGTAATCTCCTGTTTTATTTGACCAATATTAATAAATGAACTAATCGCTAATTTTAGCGTCCATGATAAATTATCCAATTTCAAATACATAAGACACAGCATGGTATAAAGTACAAATCCTAATTCCCTGTTCCGTTTTGGATCTGAGAAGTTCACGATATCCTCATCCAAATATTGCTTGATATTGCCCATTAAATGAACCAATCTTTTCCTGACATCAGAGGTTGGATTTTCATAGATATGACCTAAAATATCCCTTATTTCGGTGAGCAGCTTTCTTTCCAGCTCAATCATTTCAGGTTCTGTTTCAAGAGCCTCTTCCAGAGCTAGCTTGTAGTACAAAAGAGAGCCTGGAACTCGATTTCCATAGGCATCAAGCGCCTTATATTGTTTGGTTTCAACATCTCTGAAATCATTTTTAATTTGTTCTAATGTCTGTACAGAATTAATGTATTCTCCAATCATCAGGGCTGATTTTATATAGACTTCCTCTATCTTCGCTTTTTCTTGACGCCATTCTTTAAATCGGTCCTCTTTACTTTTCATAACCATGCTCCAATTTTTAGTTGAGTTCCATCCAAACAACAAAAATCGGTTGTTTTTGACCGTTACATTTGAGCTTCTTAATTTAACTTCCGAAAAATTTATTATTACCTGATTATCAGATAATAAAAAATACATGTAAAATTTTAATTATTTCAATTTGTTAATTTGAGGAGGTCTAAAGTATGGGTAGGCTTCAACGATGGTACTCAGCCCTGGCTTATAGTGAGTTTATAAGCGGGTTAGTGCTGAGCACCCATTCTACTATCTTGATTTAATTACTGAAAATGCTTTACAAATTCATAGTCGTAAGACTGCAAATTATTGCCGCTACAGATAGGACTTGCCCATTTGTCAGAACAAGGTCTATCTCTGCTAAAAGACCACATAGACAAGCCAGCAAGTGATTTTTTTTGCGCAAATTGCTTTAATTGATCAGCGTTAAATAAAGTAAACTGCTCTGAATTAACATCGTTAACACCAATCATAGGAGTGACTTCAATCATCTGCCACAAAGCCTCTTCTTTTTGATCCGGATACACTTCATGTAACAATTGATGGAGATTCGTTGCAGCTGAGATAGCATAATCTCCCATATCCCCACTATAGGCAGGTCCATAATCCATAGCCATTATATTCACTTTAAAATGAAGTCCAAGAGTAGCGGCTGAAGTCACGATGTCCTTTCCAACAGAAGTTAAACCTTCCGGCATAACAGGAAGTGTGAAACTTAATGACACTTCAGGATGTTTCTGCTGAAATATTTTCAAGGCCTGTAACAATTTAGGAATATTGGCTGTACCATTTTCTATATCAAAATCCAGGCCATTGGCATGATATTGATTAATTACTTGATTGAACGTACTAATTAATTGATCTTTATCACAATGGTAGGAAATATCGGTTCCATTTGCACCACCAAAGGATACTGCAAGCTTCACACCTTCGCTTGATAATGTGTCAAACTGCTTTTTACCCCACCCTTTTGCCACATTATAAGTTTGCTGTCCGCCCCAAGCAGGCTGGCATTGGCCACTATCCGTAATAAAAGCCAAATGATAACTTTTTATCCCCAAATTTTTTGCTGGGGCAATCAAGTCCATTGGCTCCATATCCTGTGATTGAGGATCCCAATGTGTATTGATCGTTAAATCAACATAAGGGCTAAATACAGGTGCTATTAGTGAAGCGGCAGCAACATTACTTGATAATAACAAACCATTTAGTAAAGAGAAAAATCGACTGTATCGCATTGATAATTTTCCTTGAGAAAAAATAATGTTTATTTTTGCATCATTGGGTCAATTAATCAATCATTTTGATGTTAAATAAACACGTTGACAGCGAACAAAGATTTACTCTAACGTTTACCATCTTGTTGTGTTTTTTGCTCTTTACAGTAAGGAAATACTAATGAAGAACCTCTATATAGATCCCGATATTGCAAAAGCATCTACAATTCCTTCTGAATTTTATACTTCAAAGGAATGGTTTGAAATTGCAAAAGAAAAGATATTTGGCAAAACCTGGCAATTTTGTATCAGTACTGAGGATCTAAATACCAGCAGGCAATTAATCCCGTTTACCCTACTGCCAGGGCTATTGGATGAACCCTTGTTATTTGCAAAGGATGATCAGGATACCATTCGTTGCTTGAGTAATGTGTGCACCCACAGAGGGAAAATCCTGGTTGAGGAACCTTGTACTGCACATAAAATAAAATGTGCCTATCACGGCCGTCGATTCAATTTTTGCGGCGAATTACTTCATATGCCCGAATTTGAACTAACAAAAAACTTTCCATCAAACAATGATAACTTAAGTCAAATTCCAACCGGTATTCTTGAACCTTTTCTGTTTGTTTCACTTTCTCCTGCTATACCATTCCATGAAGTATTCGCTGAAATCAAAGAAAGATTGTTTTGGCTTCCTATGGAACGAATGCATTTGGACAAACAAAGATCCAAAGATTATCTAGTCAAGGCACACTGGGCATTGTATTGTGAAAATTATCTGGAAGCCTTACACATTCCTTTTGTGCATCCTTCGCTAAGAAAAGCCATTGATTGCAATACCTATACCACAGAACTCTTTCGTTACTTTAATCTGCAACTGGCCTTAGCCAGCCCTGATGAAATAAGTTTCGATTTACCAAAAGAATCGCAAGATTATGGAAAACAAGTTGCCGCCTACTATTTTTGGATATTCCCCAATACTATGCTCAATTTTTATCCTTGGGGTTGCTCTGTCAATGTTGTTAAACCACTTGGCCCTGAATTAACCCAGGTTTCTTTTTTATCTTTTGTGCTTGATTCATCAAAGCTTGGAAAAGGGGCAGGAGGAGAACTGGATCAAGTTGAACAGGAAGATGAGGCCGTTGTTGAATCTGTACAAAAAGGAATAAAATCTCGCTATTACGATGCAGGACGCTTCTCCCCAACAAAAGAACTCGGCACTCATCATTTCCAAAGATTACTCTGTGAATTCCTTAATGATTAGCTATCGCAGGATTGGGCTATTTTGGATAGTTTAAAAACTGAACTACCAATATGGCCTAATTCCTGAGAAAAAATATTTTTGATAAGAAAATTTAAATAAACTAATTAATTGAGTTAGAATCTTTTTTACATAAAGATTGGGGATATCTAATAAGCCCTCTCTCATTAATATAACCCCATGTGGCGGAGAATGACAGGATGGTTGCTCAAAGAGAACTTTATATTTTTACCCTGATTGGGCTACTTCTAGGGATAATAGTTGATATACTGATACGCAATCATAATACTACGGTGTTTATCTATAGCGTTATTACGCTTTTTAGTATTTTATTTGCCCTTACTTATAATAATGTTCATCTGTTGAGGCTCATAGGAACCAGCTTTGTTCTTGCCGTCTTTTTATCTATACCCCTGTTTCCGCTAAAGATGGATTACTCTATTAAAAATTATCTGCATTTTTTTATTTTTTTAGTAGGATTTCCTTTTTTTGTCTATGTCGCCCACTCTTTTCACTATGCCTTTCACCATGACAACACCTGGCGAGTAAGTTACAGCAGTTTATTTGCTGCGGTGTGGAATACCATCCCCATCGTATTTATTGCTGTTATATTTTCCACATTAGCCAATTTACTAATTATCATGGGGGCCTTTGTATTCAAAACAGTCGGCAGTAATTATTTATGGAATTTATACCTTTACAACCATGACTTTAAGTTAATTAGCAATACAACCTTATTTTTTATCGGCTTAGGTGTTAGTCAACAGAATATCAATATCATTCACAATATGCGCTTTTTGTTACTTAGGATAATGTACTATCTATTCCCTCTTTTAGCAGCTATCAGCATTCTTTATTTTATTTTATATCTATTTCACTCCTTTTCCAGTAACGAAGTACATATCGATCCCTTGCTCGTATTAATTCCATTAACTACAGCCGGCATAATATTCTTTAATGCCTATTTTCAAGATGGAACTACTAAATCAGACTATCCCTCATGGCTAAAATTATCCTTAAGAATATATAGAATTATCTTATTCTTCCTCTCTTTAATGATGGCTTATAAAATTCTTTCAGAATTTTCACTGGAAACTAATGCCTTTATTTATTTATTAGTTACAATCCTGTTCTGTTTAACCTATGCCGTTACAGCTTTCTTCAATGAAAACAAGGAAAAGCAATGGATTTATTTAGGAAATATTGCTACTGGAATATTTTTCGTTGTCACCATTTTTCTCTGTAATCTTCCATATATACCTATAGAGTTCACCATTGGTGGAGGTAATGCAACGAATATTATATTCACAACTCCATCATAAAAAGTCTATTCTCTACCTCTTGTCAGGGCAAATCATACCCTTTTGAGTGGATTCAATGCCTTATTCCGCTCGAATTATTGTCATCCTGAGCGAAGCGAAGGATCTCCTCACTTGAAAGGTTTCGAGATAAATTCATTCTAAAATTCATGGGCTTTACGGCTTGCTTTCAGGAAAAATTACTCTAAACCCTGGTTCTAAAATCTGCCCCAAAGGATTTTGAGATAGTTCACTTGAAAACACAGCTTTTCGTAATTCTATTAAACGTAGAAAATGCTTTCTTAAACCTAATCTTGCTGATAAAGATTCTTTAAGAAAGTATTGATAAATCTTTATTTGTTTTACTAATTCTTTAGAGTCCATTGGTGCCTTGCTGATATAATCTGCCAACTGACGTGAACCTTTAACATAATTTTCATTTTTTCTCAGATTGGCAAGGAATTGCTCGAGCCATTCTTTGTTATTAGCTTGATTGGTTTCTGGAATTAATTTTAATAATTCACACCGTTTTGTTGAAAATAAGGGATTAGTAAAATCAATCATAAGGACAGATCGAGCAAATTGTTCGCTAATTGTATTGTGTTGAATGAGTTGCTTAATGGCATTGAGATCTGCTTTCCCCTTAACCGGCGTAAGCCAGGCATGATCTGCATCTCGCAAAGAAGTTTCGGGGAAATAGGTATTAAACTCTTCCAATAATTGATTATAATCTTCAGCAGAAATAGTTAAATCAATGCGACCTAATAATGGATTGAGCCAAAAAGCGGATGGAATTGATACGATCGCCTCTGACGAGCCAGTACTGGATTCGAGGTTTATTTCTGTTGTACAAAATAAAGGCCGTAACTGTTCCTGCAATGATAGTTTTCCCTGGAATTTTTTCATTTTTCTACTGCCAATTAAATGCTGCATTCCGGTAACCACCTCATTAGCAAATAAACTCGCATCTTTGACTTGTTCCAATAAGTGGCTCACATCATCATCAGGCTTATTAGGGGCCAAAATCAGTGGACGATTATTAGTCCACCAATCATTATGAGGTAAGTTCATTTCTTTAAGAATAGGTCCACCTGAATTGTGACAAGCCGAGCAGCGCATACGATTTCCAAAATGATTTTCTCCTTCAGGGTTTATCCTATATAACCAGGTGTTATCCTTATAGGCATCCTTTGAATTTCCTCTATAAAACCAACGTACGCCTCCATTTTCTATACCCCGAAGTTCATAAAAATTATAAAAATTCTTCCTGGAATCCCAACTAATCGCCTCAATCAACAATTTACCTTCCTTGGGTTTTTGATCCAAAATAATAGTGCTACCCTTCAAGCCGGTAAAATAGCCAAGAAATAACGCTCCCTTTTCAATGAATTGGCCAGGAGACAATTGCCCATACACTGATTCAAAAAAACTAAAACTGCCCTCTGATGGATTATTTCTTCCCCGGTTCGCCACCATTCCTATTATTTCTTTTAATCCATTTAATGTCATGGAATGTCTTAATTCCTGAATGGATTGCGGACAAATTTCAGAATTGGATAATAGATAATACAAAGGATCCGTTAATTTTTTATTAATCGGTTGACTGTTAAAATAGACAGTACAAGTCGCATGAGCGAGTGAAGAAATAAACAGTAAAACAAACAATATTTTTTTCATTCTGAACATCCATTTGGAAAATAAATTATTATCTGCTCAAAATCAGAACCTGGATTAAGCAAAGTCATGATCCAAGCTAATGAATAGCTCACATGAGCTTACTCAGGAATAGGTCTAACGTTCCCAATTTTTGCATTTTCCTCAATGACCTGATTCACAAAAGCATTCCCATACCCTATCCAGGCTCCTCTTTTAATTGTTGTTCCAGGGCCAATTTTAGTGGTCATTCCAACAAAGACATTGTCTTCTATCACGACGGGAGATAAAAAAAGATAATTTCCTACATCAGAATGGCAACTAATGGATACCTGGCTGGCCAGAGTAACGTCCTTGCCAATAGAAATTAGAGGACAATCAACAAAATCGATATCAAATGAGTTCATGACATGAAATGACACTTTAATTCCAAGCGCACGCCAATACAAATATTTAATAACATTAAACGATTGCAATAAATAAATAAGACCGACAATCTTCGCCGCACGAGACAGCGCAAAATGACAAAACCAGGATATCATTGCTTTATTCAATTCCCGTTTATATCGGCCAGACTTAAGTCTCGGCAGACTGATTCTGATAATAGCAATGATGATAATAAAGGAAAAAAGTAAAACAAAAGGAGAAAGGACTAAAACCAGCCAAGTTCTTGAAAACCCATAATACACAAACAAACCTGTCAGACTAAATGCAGCAACACCGGGCATTAAACTGAGAATAATTGAAATCAAGTCAATAATAATGAGAGAAGAGGTAGTTAACTGACTTTTTTTAACAGGCGCTTTTCTATTTTTGGTTTTCCTTTGCTCTGCCATAACGTTATTTCCTTAAAGATGGGAGAAATGTAATTGCCAACGTTAAACTAATGTAATGAGATATGGCGAGCTATACTAGCAAAATTAGGTAATGATGTGAAAGATATCCCCTAAATTTTACGGGGGATATCTCGACTCCGATCATATTAAATTATTCAATAGAGTCATGAAAAGAGGACTCATTTTTTTGCTTTGTAATTATCAGTATACTGTTGTCCTAGAGTTTTAGCCTTACTCAGATCCTCTGCACTCATGGACTTCTCTAGTTCACTCACACTAGCAGCTGCTTTTTCAAAGCCATTGCTCTTGGCAGCTGTAAACCACGCATAAGCTTTTACTGGATCAGCTGACACTCCGATACCATCTCTGTAATACACTCCTAATTGATTTTGAGCCTTACCATACCCTTGCTCAGCAGCTTTTTGCATCCAGTACACGGATTGATCCAGATTTTTTCCGACACCATCACCATAAAAGTACATATCTGCCAGATTAAATTGTGCATTAGCATTCCCCAAGTCTGCACTTTTTTGATACCAATAAGCCGCTTTTTGCAGATCAGTTTTACCCAGTTTACCTGAGTCATACAAATATCCAAGTTCTAATTGAGATTTGGCATGTCCTTGACCAGCTGCTTTCTCAAAATATTCAGCGGCCTTATTATAATCTTTAGGAGTACCATCCCCTTGCTCGTACATTAAACCAAGATTATATTGTGCACTGGCATTGCCTAAATCAGCCGCTTTGGTATACCAACTGACCGCCTGAGTCTTATCCTTTTTTACCCCTGTACCAGTGTCATAATTATAACCAATAGCTAAGGCAGCATTTGAATTACCTTGTTCTGCAGCTTTCTTATACCAAACCATAGCTGTATCCGTATTCTGAGGAACCCCTGTTCCAGTATCATACATATAGCCTAAGCCATATTGACCGTCAGCGTTATTTTGATCTGCGGCCTTCTGGTACCATTCAAAAGACTTTTTAAACCCTTCTGGTGTATTCAGGTACCAATAGAATCCGGCTAATAATACCTGAGCATCGACGTTTCCTTGATTTGCCGATGCCAGCAATAATTGCTCTGTTTTTTCTGGATTATAGGTTACACCTTGTGCATTATAATACATCTTACCAAGCAAAAATTGAGCCTTGGCATCTCCTTTATCTGCTTCAGGAGACAACAAGATAAATGCTTTTTCGTAATACCCTTTATTATAAGCCTCTTCACCTTCCTGAGTTGTAGCGATAGCTGAAGAGTTAATTAATGTAAGCAAAGAAAGAGATAAAATATATTTTTTCATGTCCATGATATATACCTTATTTTTAAGAGCTATCGCTTTAAAGTATATGACATAATTTTAACAATGCATAAAATAGGTTTACTTTTAATATTAGTCGCCAACAAGACGACGCTAAAGTCTGAATTTTCAGTATGATAGACTGTTAATTGACAAATCATATGAATCGATAGGATCTTTATCTTTTGGAGTTCTCAAATAGTTCGCAGATTGAAAAAAATCAGGTTTAAATGGACTTAAAGTCTCTATGCCTATACCCAATAAATTACCAATGAAACCCATATTGGCAAATCGCTTAATTGTAGCACCTTGTTGACTCGTTCCGATAAGCACCTTATTGACATAACTTAAGCAATCATTATCTCCTGGCTTCATTTTCGTTAAAACAAAAGACGCTCTAGGAGCATTAGTTTCCTGGAGTTTTCTATGATAAGCCAACATCTCCACAATTTTTTTACCATTCACTGTTCTCGTTTCACTTTGAGCGGGCACTTCGCTGGTATCTGTAGGTTGAGGGGTAAACTCAATTAAATACTCATGATTTTTAATATTAATTTTTATATACGCATGATGGCCAACACATCCATGAAGCATAGACTCACCAATAAAACTGGCCAGGAATGAGTTAATTTCATAAGGAGTACTTTGATTTAGAAATTCTTCGTACTCAAAATCATTATCGAAGAGAAGCTTAATTTCGCTTTCTACTTCGTTGAGGTAAAATGAAAATGGTTTAATTTTTTTTGGGCTAAACATTGAAGAAGAATGTTCTTGATTGACATTTTCCAAGCTTTCACCAAGACCATCAAGGCCAAATTTTATTTGGCGCAATAACTCGTTTTTAAATATTTTTTTAGGCGCCCTGAAACCAAAAAGCCCGCCCATTACAGTACCAGTAAATATCCCAACCAAAAAACCAGTGATCGGTTTGTATTCGTAGATTCCTTTGGCTAATCCTATTATTGATCCCACCAATCCACCAACCAAACTCAAAACAATGCCCGTTATAATTCCTCCGATATGAAGCAAGATAACCTTAACTTGAGCGGTAAAATTATGAGTTTTTGCGACTCCTTGTAACTCGGAAAAATGCAGAACCAATTCTTTCAGTAATTGGCTTGAAGAGCATTCATGATCTAAAAAATTAGCAGCTTTTAATTCATTTAGCTTATGTAATGTATTTATCAACTTTAAGAATATTTCTAAAAATTCATGGCTGGATGGATCATTTTTGGTCTTTATCGATTCTAACAAGATATAGAGATAATATTTAAACTCTCCAGCAGGTAAATCAATAACGCCCTGCCTGGCAAAATCAATTTTAAATGCATAATTTTGCTCATTGACCATGAAACACATACCAAAAACATTTGCTAAAGCAATCAAAGACCAAATATTATACTATGATACTCGAGAAACTGCAAAATGGCCATTTAAGGATACTTTTTCCCCATAATTTTGGAAAATTCATCTGCCCTAAAATAGGCATTTTGAATGCATATTGGATATATATTAAATTATATTTGCACATCTACACTTCTTTCATCTCTCAGCGATCACCTCTTGAGAGATAAACTTGGGTTTAGTTTGACCATGTAGATCAGCTAATAACTCTTCTTTGGGTAGTTGAAGTAAAGCCACAGACAGAACTTCTTCCGTTTCCACGCTATGAGCATAAGTTGGACTAATCTGGATTAATTGTTCGTGCAACCCTTTTAATAAGAGTTCGGAAATTTCTACTTCATCATCAGTAACCAAAACAATACGATTTCCAACACTATTACGCGCAAAATACCAATATGGTTCTATATTAAAATGAGTTGCTTGCACGGCACTTTGTAATTCCTGACCTGTGATTGAGCAACTTTCCAATTTCAAAAGTTGTGTTTTATAACAAAATTCAAGTTTGGGAGAACTGTTCAAATAGCCAGTACATTTGACAATATCCTTGAGTCTATAACGAACAAACCCCATAGCTGTTGTTAAAAACACTTCGTATTTTTTTCCTACTTCCAATTCCCAACATTGTAAAAGATTATCCTTCTCAATTGCTTCTTCCTCTGGGATAAACTCCACAATATGAGCACCAGGATGTAAGATACCTCCAACATCTTTTGTTTCTAAAGGAACTGTAAGCCAACCTTCTGTTGCTGAATAAGTACCATCTACCAAACTTACCTCAGAACCCAACAACTTTTGTAATTGATGTGCCGGATATTCACAAAGTCCGGATGTCCAACATCCAGCTACTTCCAAAGACGGCCATAGTTGTTTGAATGAGAGATTGTTATCCTTAAGTAAATTTTGTAAATGTTTCCGACGTTTTGGGGTAATTTTAAGAGGTGGAAAATGCGACGGCAGAGACTTATCACCCAATAAATAAGGAAGATATTCTTTGAAGCCTTCGATACAGCGTTGATAAAAAGCATCTATTACCATAGGTGTCACAGCAAAAATAGCACTTAAATCCGACGCTAAACCATAGACAGGCCCCCACTGAGTATAGGCTTCGTGGCTGGTAAATACTTCATCAGGCATGGCGTAAAATCGTTTAATAAAAGAAGGCAAATTACGATAATTAAAATGACTGATCCACCCGGCAGGGGTACCTGCCGGGGTAGTTTTATGGGCATCTACTGCGACCAGGTACAACATTTTTTCCTTAAAAAAACCAGGAAAGCGTTGAGTTAGACTATAAATATACGGTGCCATCGTGCGCTGAAATTGCATTTGAAATGATGTCGTTATAGGAAAAAACTTTCTAATACCCGAAGTCCCTGAAGTTTCTGACCAAAAAATCAGGTTTTCACCATTAAAGGGTTGAATGGTATGATGCTGCGCTGCTAACAATTCTCCTTGATAGTCTTCATACGTCGTGATAGGAAAATCATTCAGATTTATAGTAGATTTATTTTTTAACAATTTCTGCCAATAGGATGATTTCTTCAGTAAAGGTACAATTTCCAAATTCCACAATCTGTCTCTTGCCTCTTTTGGATATCTGGTATCCTTCAGAAAAATTTGATATTTTTTCTTTGTCATTGCTGCAATTAAAAATCTCTTCCAATTCATCTCTGATTACCCCGCAATATTGATTGGTATGACAGAAAATAGCTGGTTTTTTCGCAAACAGGAATACAAACGATCACTCATAGCCTCTTGCAACACACTATCTATCATTTGACCTGAATTCAATCGCTTAAGTATTAACTGCATAGCCAAGTGTAACCAATCTGTATTTTTCAAATCATCAGACAGTGATCCCTGATTATAGTGCCAAAATTGCAAGCAACAACTGGCAGCAAAAATCCAACAATACTTTTCTGCCAAACGAAAAACTGTCAGACTGCGCGGATCGAATAATTTCAGATCACGTAAATGCACTACCTCTTGATCCAGCTTTTCAATTTCATGACGTATTGCAGTGATGAGCGAGTTGATTGGAGCTGAATTCAAATGCATGATACCAGCAAATACGTCATCTTCTTCATGAGTAAACAGGCCTAAATTATCTTCTTCAAAACGAGGGCAAGACAAATGAATATTAAAAATTTGTTCTAATTTGTCATAGTGCCCTAATGGCTTTTTACCTCGCATGCCTGCCTGAGGCAACAAATTACCAGCAATAAGGGATAAATTCACTTGAGTACTTCCATCAAACAAGCCTACTACTTGAATATCACGTCTTATTTTCTGGAAAATAGCCCATTCAGTGGTTCGCAAATAGGCTCTTGCACCTAAAATAATGGCGCACTGCTCTACTATATCTTCTCCAATGTGAGGAATAAGAAATTTAATGATCGCCGACCAAAGACTCATTTTCCCAGGCATTACTGTACAGGCACGAACCATAACGTGAGCAGTACAATCTGCAATCAATAGCAGAGTGAACAGCTCACCTAGCCTTTGCTTGACCACTGGTATCTCGAATACTGGTTTACCATACAGCTGTCTTTGCAAACTGTAAGACAAAGCCAGCCTCAAAGCGGTATCAGCCCCCCCAACCGCCAAACACGCACATAAGGTCCGTGATATTTGAAATACCTTATAAGTGATCTCCAGACCGCGTTGTTCCTTACCTATCAGTGCGTCTTTAGACACTTTCACTTGATCAAAAGAAAAACCGCTAATATCCAGGCCTCTGACACCATGAGTTGGTAACTTGGGTATTGGTGAAATCCCCTTTTCAATTGATTTTTTATCGATATAAAATAAAGAAAAACCTAATAATCCACCCTTGTCATTTCTACGACATAGCACTACCGCATACTCGCCTAAAGTTGCAAAATTAACACACCATTTGCGCCCGGAAATTTCCCATCCATCCCCGAATGGTTTCGCATTCATTTTATTGGAGGCCAAATCGGTTCCATGTTCTTCTTCGGTTAAAGCTAAAGCACCTATCTCGCCTTTTCGAAGACGTTCACTCAAAAGTTTTTTTTGTTCAGGATTTCCAGCAATCCATATTGGCAGAGAAGCAAAGAAAGCCAATCCAAACATAATAGCAATAGTAATATCGCGTCTGGCTAATAACTTGGTTAAAGTATATATTTCATCCAGTGAGTTCAAACGCCCCCCCAGATAATAAGGGATGGTATAATCCATATAGCCCCATTGCTGTATCAATTCTATTTGTGACCAAGCCAACACTTCTTGCTCATCTGCTAACAAAATTTGCTCAAAACTAACTGGGGAATTATCATCAAAAGGATTACCTAACGATAACTCGAAAGACTCCAAAATCTGTATCAAACTTTCATAAGGCGTCACATTGTTTTCCTTATACAATAGAATGTTTTGCCGGGGGCATATTGTCCATTTTTCTATATAGAAGCTCTAAGTAATGCGCCAAGCGACTGCGAATTTGCGACGGTTGAATAATTTCATCAATTAATCCTAAAGAACAAGCATCCACAAGAGAATCATCAACGTGAAACGCTTCATCCGACTTAGGATATGATTTTTCTTGTGCTGGTTGTCCATCAATCGTTTGCACTTTGCTCGTGGTTTCCTTACCCATTACTCCCAGACTTGCTGTTTCCAAAGCCAATACCAGATCACCATTCTGTGACCTGGTTTGCATCATGAGAAAAGCTGCGGCTCCATAACATTTACGAACAATAACACTTAGTCTTGGCACCCTGGTTTGCATTGCCACACAAAATCGAGCCCCATGCTGTAACAATCCCTTTTGCTCTTCCCTTTTGCCAGGCATAAAACCGGGAACATCGATAAAAGTTAAAATAGGTATGGAATAAGCATCACATATCCTTATAAATTTGGCTGCTTTTTGAGCAACATCAGAATCAATCGCGCCGCTATAACGAATGCTCTGATTAGCAACCAGCCCTACAGCAAAACCATGGATATGTACAAAAGCACAAATCATGGCCTGTCCGTAGGACTTTTTGTACTGAATGACATTTGAATTATCCACAACACCATGAATTAAATGGAGCATATTAAACGGCACTCTGGGATTAGCAGGAATATCAGGTATAGGATGATTAGGTTCTATTACAGAATGTACGGGAGGACGATCATTGGTATGTAAGGGGAAAAATCCAAGCATGGCTTTTACATGGTTTATTTGGGCTGCCACACTATCATCCACAAAATCTGCAATACCTGTTGTAGTCGCATGAAGAGTCGCGCTCCCCAGTTCACCCATTGTAACCTTTTCACCAATAGCCTGCTTCACTACCGTAGGACTGGTCACCATCAGATAGCTTCTATGTTTACTAAAAAATAATAAATCCATTAAAACAGCGGAATAAGCTGGCGCCCCAAGAGTAGGTGCTACTATCACTGCAAATTGTGGGATGACTCCAGACAATTTAATATTTCGGGTAATAATTTGAGTATATTCATCACCACTTAACAAATTTTCCTCTAGAGATACGCCAGGAGAAGCCAAAAAAGCAATAATAGGAATGCGCAATTCTTCTGCTTTATCCATTAAATGAACAATTTTCCTGGCGCCTTGACAAGTCACATAACCTCTATTTACTGAAGAATTATGCGCATAAATAGCTACCGGCCTTTGATTCACCTTGGCTAACCCGGTAATGACTTCAGCTCCATGAGCTAAATGTGAACTGTTCGCCGGAGCATGTTCGGACTCCATTGATAAAAAGCTCTGCTCATCAATCAAACTGTCTATCCATTTAGTCAATATTGTGTCTGTATGTTGGGAAGACATACCTTACCTCTTTCATCAATGTTTATGTCCTAGAGTCCGGATTTCTCTGACACCAAAATTTATTCGTACCTCATCATAACTTAATTCAAAAAATAGGCTACTCTATATTGTATAAATTTAGAGCTATTTATCTAATACATATAAAAAATCTTGATTTAGCGTAACAAAGGAGTGTAATTTCAATAAACTAACCTATATGGTCAGGACAGCATAAGGCCGCTTTATGAATATTTTAAAACCAAATATCCACTTTGAAATTAATGCAACATCAAGAGTTTTACCCGAGTCTGGTCCTATCACAAATCTGGAAATTTTAAAGAATTTTCCGAGAACCGCAGACAAATCTCAAGGTTTTCTTGAAAAATTCGCAGAAAAAATTGGTGAAGAATTTGGCTTTCACACTCGATACTGGTGCCATAAACCCTGGGAGTCACTTGATAGTTCAAGAGAACTTACTTCGGAATCATTGGCTATTCAAGCAGTGAGTCAGCTCATATCGCAGTATAAACCAGAAAACATAGAAGTATTTCTCTTGGGTTCCACTACAAATAAACGCTTTACAGGCTCTCAAGCCGCAGCGGTACTTGGAAGTCTAAAGCTAAATGCTCCTGCTTATGATTTGAAAACAGGTTGTTCCACCTCTTTGTCAACCTTGCATTTTGCGTATGCGTTAATGGCCTTGGGCTATCAAAAAATTTTAGTGTGTTGCTCTGAAACCCTCTCTAAAGTCATAGACCCTGAAAATGAAAAAACCTGGATAGGCTTAGCTGATGGAGCGGCTTCCTTACTTTTGGAAAAAAATGACTTTGGTCCTTTTACAGTTGAAAAAAGTTTTTTTTCTACCGATGGTCAATACGTAAACGCATTTACGACTCAAGGCGTGTTCCCGCCAACTCATGAGCAAATTGATTCGATTGGTTATCATTTAGTGGGTGATGAAACCTTAATGAAAGAATTGGCTTATTCCAGATACATGCAAATGATTGACAATTTATTACCGACAGAAACAGAAAGAAACGAGATAACCTGGATAATCCCACATCAGGTCAATCGAAAATTAATAGAGCAAGTACTTCATGAAAATCATTTAAACAACAAAATAATCATTTGGGATGCTGACACCATAGGCAATATAGGTGGTGCATCCGTTCTCTACACATTAGCAAGGGCAGTTGAGGAAAAATTGTTTGATAGGCCAGGCAAAATTCTTCTAATGAGTGTAGGCGGTGGTCTTTCCTACGCAGGGCAAGTACTAAACTATCAAAAAGCGTCATTTAGCAATTAAGGTGTTTTATAGTGAGAAATGAATATTTACAGTGCGAGTCTCTGGTTGATGTAGTCAGGTTAAGGGCTATACATAGCCCTGACAAGAAAAGCTGCACTTTTCTGAATAAAGATTTAGAAGAAACCATGACTTATGAACAACTGGATCAACGTGCCAAAGCAATTGCTGCAACCTTACAAGCAGAAGGAGTAAAACCTGGAGATAGGGTCTTGTTATTGTTCGCACCTGGATTGTCCCTTATTCAGGCCTTTTTTGGTTGCCTTTATGCAGGCTGCATCGCTGTACCAATTTACCCGCCTGCACAGGAAAAATTATTGGATAAAGCGCAACGCATTGTTGCTAACTCAAAACCAATTATAGTATTCATGATTGCCGATCATATCAATAAATTCACTACAAACGAATTAAATGCAAATCCTCGGTTTTTGGGACTTCCTACCCTGGCTCTTGATAACATAGAATCCAGCAAAAGCAGTAATTGGCAACCAACTTCTGTTAAAAGCAACGACATTGCATTTCTACAATATACTTCCGGCTCTACCATGCATCCTAAGGGGGTGATGGTGAGTCATCATAATTTGCTAGATAATCTGAGTAAAATTTTTACCTCTTTTCATATGAATGATGAAACAATATTGTTCAGCTGGCTGCCCCCACACCATGATATGGGTTTGATTGGCTGCATTCTGACACCTGTTTATGGTGGAATCCCAATAATAATGATGTCTCCTTTCTCATTTTTACAAAATCCACTTTCCTGGCTAAAAAATATTACCAAATACAAAGCCACTATCAGTGGTAGTCCCAATTTCGCCTACGATTATTGTGTTAAACGCATCAAAGAAGAAAAGAAAGAAGGGTTGGACTTAAGTTCCTGGATAACTGCATTCAACGGAGCTGAGCCAGTTCGAGCAGAAACCATGGAACATTTTTATCAGGCATTTAAGAACTATGGATTTCGCAAAGAAGCGTTCTATCCTTGCTATGGTTTGGCTGAAGCCACTTTGTTAGTGACCGGAGGAACACCAGGGAATCCATGCAAAACTTTGACCCTTGCCAAAGAACAATTTCAGGATCATCGTGTGCATTTTTCAGAGGATAACAATCCAGGCAGTTACAAATTGGTCAGTAGCGGCAACCCTATTCAGACAGTTAAAATTATTGACTCTGATACCTTGATTCCCTGTGATTCTGACCAGGTTGGTGAAATTTGGGTATCTGGTAACAGTATAGCCCATGGTTATTGGAATCAACCAGAAGAAACAATGCATGCGTTCCAAGGTCAAATCAATGGAGACGATAATACACAAACCTATTTAAGAACCGGGGATCTGGGATTTCTACATGAAAATGAGTTATACGTTACCGGTCGTATTAAGGACTTAATTATTCTTTATGGTAAAAACCATTATCCTCAGGACATAGAATACAGTCTAATGCATTCTCCCCTTCATCGCGTATTAGGAAAATGTGCTGCCTTTGTGATTCAAGAGGATCATGAATATAAACTGACTGTGATGTGTGAAGTAAAAAATCGATTTATGGACGAAGCAACCCAAGACACTTTATTCAACGACATTTTTGAACTCATTTACCAAAATCATCAATTGGAAGTACACACTATAGCCCTGATTCCTCTGAAAGCTATGCCGCATACGACCAGCGGAAAAATACGCAGGAATTTTTGTCGCAAACATCTTTTGGATAATACTCTGCCAATAGTTGCTACTTGGCAACTCAATAAAATTGAGGAATAAAATCATGTTGTTTTTGGCCCCAGATGTTCCAAATAAAGTAGCAATTACTCAGGAAAATAGAGCAATAACCTTTGATGAATTAACTCATCAAGTCTTAGAACGTTCGAAGCAATTCCAAAAACTTCCCAAAGCCATCATTATCCTTCATGCAACACCTGGCATTGAATTTGTTATTGAACTATTAGCCTGTTTAGAAATAAATCGACCCATTGCCCTCTTCCCTAATTTCATTTCAGAAGAAGAAAAGCAAACAAGACTTGCTCTTTTAGGTACCGCTGTAACGATAAATGAAAAAGGTGAATTACAAAAATTATATGAAAATAAAACAATCAACCCACATCCTCAGACAACACTTATCCTCTTCACTTCAGGTAGTACTGGGCAAGTCAAAGCAGTTCAATTATCAAACACTAATATAAAAGCCAATTGTGAAGCTGTCATCAAGGCACTGGAATTTAAAAAGGTTCAAGATCAATTGCTATTTTTACCTTTATCTTATTCCTTTGGTCTTCTAGGTCAACTGCTACCTGGTTTAATGTCAGGGCTTAGTACTCAACTTATCACTCAATTTACAGACATCAAAATGCTTATGGAACAAGGCACCATCCCTCAAATGTGGAGTGGCGTTCCTTCTCACTGGGTAGCTATCAGTGCCATGGCAAAAAGATACCCTGATAGCGCAGCTAAAATTGCTGCTATTATTTCTGCCGGTGCTCCATTACCTATTACTTTAAGGGCGGATTTGAAGCAGATATTTCCCAACGCCATCATTTATAACAATTACGGTTTAACAGAAGCCTCTCCAAGAGTTCTGACTTATTCCAGTGAAGATCCTCTTTTTGTAGAGAATTATGCAGGTTATCCTATTGGGGATTGGGAGATCAAACTTTCTTCCGAGCATGAATTACTAATTCGTGGCAGTCAACTGATGCTGGGTTATCTTGGAGAAAAAGAAAGCACTAAAATTCAAAATGGCTGGTTGTTTACCGGAGATATTGCTGAAATATTACCCAATGGATTAGTAGCAATTAAAGGGCGTCGCGACAACATAGTCAATATTGGTGGTGAAAAAATTAACATCTCTGAAATCGAACAAAAGATTTGCCAAGTCGATGTGATAAAAGAAGCGATCGTTCTACCTGTGGAAGATAAGATTTACGGGGTACGCCTGGTTGTTTGTATCGAAAAAAATTCGCTTCCATCCTCCATTTCCGAGCAATATTTAACAGAGAAAATACAAAAGCATCTGCTGCCCAAGAAGTTACCTATTAAAATACATCTCGTTCCAACCCTGCCCAGAAACACACATGGGAAATTAAACAGGAACGCATTGGTTTTAAATATTGACGGCATTGATAATAAGGAAAAAGATAATGCTAAGTAATCGAATTGAACAAGTACTAGAACGAATTGGACTAACCAATCTTCCTGAAAACAAGCATGCAAAACTTGAGCAAGGAGGGTTAGACAGTTTGATGCTGGCCTTATTAATCATAGAATTGGAACGCGAATTTGAAATTAAAATCCCTGTTATCCCACTGGAAAAAGAACATTATGAATCCATCCACTCTATTGAAGAATATCTAATTCATTTGGGGGCAAAATGAATATCTTAATTACTGGTGGCTCTTCTGATATTGCACAAGCCATCGCCCAAAGACGCGACAAACTCGGGGATAAAATCATTATTACCTGTTCGAATGACACCAGCCTTAATCAAACACTTGCAATATATCACCAGCAAAACATAGCAGTGAAAGGATTTGTTTATAATTTTTCGGACCCTCAAGCTTGTGAAAACGATCTGGAATCCATCTTACAAGAACCATTGGATGGTATAATACTGAATGCTTTCACGCGGGTTACCCAACTACGTAAATTACATGCCTTACCCTATCATGCTGTGCATGGCTACCTGGATAGTAATCTCAATGGTAACATTTGGCTTATCCATCGTTTATTGCCTTCTTTCCTAAAAAATAAATTTGGACGACTCATCCTCATTTCCAGCCTTTCAGCAATAACTGGAACCAGCCGATACCCTGCCTATTGTGCAGCAAAGGCTGCTCTGGAAGGATTATTTTTAAATTTGGCTGTTGATTACAGTGCTAACAATATCTTATCCAATATAGTGCGTATAGGCTTAATTAAAACCTCGAGAACGGAACAATTCTGGAAAAATCCAACGTATCAAGAAAAAGTAACACAAATCATCCCACAAGGTACCATGGGAAAACCAAATCAGGTTGCTGAAGCAATTGATCCTCTCCTCTCGGAAACCTCCTTCATGACAGGCTCAATCATGACAGTTAGTGGAGGCCTACCCTTAATGCGCTCAGAAGGATTATTGTCATGAATTTTTTCCGTTCCGAAAAGCCCATCTATATCAAGGGGCCCTTTGTGGCTCTCCCGGAGAATATCATGAGTAACCAGGACGTTCTCAATTGGATGAATAGCACCCAAAATCCCGCGGTGATCGGATTTTCAACAGGCATTAAAAACAGGCATTGGGTTAATGAAGAGGAAGCTTGCAGCGATCTGGCTGTGCAGGCAGCTGAACGATTGTTTGCCGAAAAACCGAAGGAAAAACATAAGATTAATCAAGTGATTCTAGCCACTATCTCTGGGGATTATCCCTCTCCGCCAAGCAGCCCCCTTGTACAATATAGACTTGGACTACAAAACGCCGGGGCTTTTGATATAGGGGCTGCTTGTGCCGGCTTTGTTGTTGGCCTGCATACAAGTGCCGCCTTGGCACAAACCAATTCGGGTACTGTTTTGCTCGTAGCCAGTGAAATTCGCTCCAAATTCTTAAATAAAAATAATTTCGCAACCAGTGTTTTATTTGGTGATGGCGCTGCAGCGTGCTGTATTTCTCAGGATAAAGAAGAGGCTGATTTTCGTTTTATGGCTTCCGCTTTGTTTGCTGATGGTGAAGTAAGCGATGCCGTCTCAACTCCAGCCGGGGGCTCTCGATTACCCGCTGCATTTTGTAAGGATACCGAGCAATTTTATATCACTATTAAAGAAAGTACCGCCTTATTTGTAAAAGCAGTTCATGGCATGGCCGATAGTGCTAAAGATTTCCTAAAAGAATTAAATCTGACAATTTCTGACATCCAATGGCTCGTTCCTCATCAAGGAAATAAAAATTTGGTTTTGTCTGTAGCAAAACAATTAGGCTTTCCTGAAGAAAGAACCATAAAGACTGTTGAAGAAACTGGGAATACCTCAGGTTCCAGTGTAGGGATCGCTTTGGATCAACTGAGATCCCATGGTGCAATCAAATCCGGTGAGAAAGTACTTTTGGTTGCGGCAGGTGGTGGTGGAATTGCAGCCTGCGCTTTATTGGAAGTTGTCTGATTTGACTTCGCCGTAGATTGGGGTATTTTGACCCATAGCCGTCAAGTAAAGATTGTTTATTCATATATATCCACTATCCGTTCGGGCTGAGGAAGCGCTTGAGCGCTGTCTTGAAGCCTTTTTGGTCTTGACGCAAAGGCTTCAAGACAGCGTAAACGCCTCCTCAGCCCGAACGAACAGGGGTAAGGTGATAATCGAAAAAATTTCAAAGATCGTCTTGTCTGTTTTTATATATAATTCAACTTGTTAAATTAAAAATCTACTCCCTTAGCTTGACGGATCTGGGTAAAAATGCACCAACCTTACTACAAAAAATAGAACAAAAAGTAACAATCAAGCTTGGGTAAAATCGTATAGATCTTTATACGTATGGAAGTTCATCGCATCTTCTTCAGTAACTTGTAATTGATACTCTTCGCTAAGGATAGCCAAAAGTTCAACAATTTTTAAAGAATCCAGATGTAAATCTTCTATTAGTGCCGTATCATCATGAATTTCGTCAGATTTGGAACCAGACAATTTGCTGATAATATTTTTTAATTCTTCATCAGTAATTTTCATCAATACCCCTTAATTTGAAATGATCTCATCTTGCAGCGCAAGATAATACCATGCTACTAAAGAACTTAAACCTAATGTGAGCAATATAATCGCCAGAGAATATTGACCATATCCTTTAAAAACAGCAATAAAACCACTGGTCAGTGCGGCGCTTAAATCCTGCATGCTGGCATATAAGGCTCCCACCGTTCCAGCCATTTTCGGAAAAGGATGAAAAGCGCCGGCAAAAGCATTGATAAAGGTAAATCCTGCGCCAGCGCTGAATAATGCAATCGGAAACATTATAAAATGGACTTGTGACCAACCCAGCATAGTGATAATTAACAAACTCAAACCACCTGCTATCATAAAAAGAACCCCCATACAAACCATAAACGCTATTCCTTTGTGCATGACTAACTGACTATTTACTATCCCGCTAAAACATATAGCGCCAGCAATAAAAAACGTTAAACGTCCAAATTCCAGGGGACTTAAGCCTAATACCCCCTGAAATAAAAACGGCGCGATGGTAAGATAGGAAACCATTCCGGCAAAAGCAAAACAAGCACAAAGTGTGTACCCTAAAAATGCTTTGCTGCGTAATAGAGTAAAATAATTCCTGGCCATAACCTGGATTTTTGTTGCTTCAGGGTTTAACTGTTTATTGGTTTCAGGAAGAATACTAAATGCCAAAATCCAAACGAAGACTCCAAAAACCAATAAGAAGAGAAAATTAGCTCTCCACCCTGCCTGTTCTTGAATGAATCCTCCTAAGGTGGGGGAAGCAGCCATAATAAAAATACTGACAACACCTACATAAGAACCTATTTTAGCCAGTAACCGATCTGTAAATAAGTCTCTGACTAAAGAACGCCCCACAGAATTACAACAGCCAATGCCAAAACCTTGAAGAAATCGCCCTAATATTAATATACTTACAGTGGGAGCAAGAAAACAAAGCAGACTCCCCAATATGCTTAACCCAACTCCAAACATTAACGGCGGTTTGCGTCCAATTTTGTCCGATAAAGGGCCATAAAAGACGTGAGAAATGCTTAAACCAAACATAAAAATAGAAATCGTCAACTGAATTGATGCCTCTGTGCTGTTAAATGCTTTGGTAATAGCTGGAAGAGAAGGGATATATTGATCGGTCGTTGTCTGCATCAGAGCCATCAGCATTAAGATAACAAAAACCAGCCAAAGATCTATTTTTGGGGTATTCATTTGACTGGTTTGTACCTGATGCATCAAATATCCTTAAGAGCATTTTTATAGAAGGTCATAACAATATCATTATTTACAATCAAAACAAAAATATTGGAGAATATAAATTGCAACACTTCTATCACTGCTGCTAAAGGATACCTATGGAAATTAATTTAATGGTTTTTGCTTCCCCACTTTTCTTAATACTCATTGGAATCGAATACTGGGCTGCCCATTATAAAAAAACAAAAATCTATCAATTAAATGATTCAGTAAATAACTTCAGCAGCGGTATTCTTGAAGAAATTGGCGCGCTCCCAGTCCGAGGCCTTCTCATTTACAGTTATTATTATTTATATGAGCATTACGCCATTTTTAACATCAATCCTCAATCCTTTTTTTCCTGGTTTTTTTTGTGGCTCGGCGTCGACTTTTTCTATTACTGGTACCATAGGGTAAGTCACAGAAATAGTTTCTTTTGGGTTGGTCATTCGGTTCATCATCAAAGTGAGCACTTTAATTTATCTGTTGCTTTAAGACAGGGTTATTTCCAGACATTAACCTCCTGGGTATTTTATTTGCCTCTGGCACTGATTGGGTTTCCAACCTGGATGTTTGTAATCGTCGCTTCTATCAATACCATCTATCAATTCTGGATTCATACGGAATCCATCAGGAAAATGGGCTGGTTTGAAACAATATTTAACACCCCTTCTCATCACAGAGTACATCATGGCAAAAACTCCCAATATATTGATAAAAACTATGCAGGAAGCCTAATTATTTGGGATAAACTGTTTGGTACTTTTGAACCGGAAAATGAGCCAGCAGATTATGGAGTCACAGAACCATTGGACTCATGGAATCCTTTTTATGCCAATATCAAAGTGATTAAAGATATTTTGTATTATGGTAAAGGGCTTAAGAATAAATGGGACATATTACGTGCATTCTTTATGCCTCCGGAATGGATAATTCATCGACTACAACAAGAAAATTCTCCGGTTTCAAAAAAAATAACGGTTCAAAAAAATACTACCTCACCAGCAATATACCTGCTGATTAATACTGCTTTTGCCATTTTTTTATACACTTATTTATCCCTTATTTTTGACTCAGCCATTTTGGCATGCTGGTTGATTGGAGCATTAATTTTACTGACTCTTTATCTGCTTGGCCGAGTTGCAAATGGTAATGGTCATATTGGGCCTATAGAAATACTCCGAGCCACTCTGGTGTTTTTGATTCTTCTTTTATTGAAAAATACTCTATTGTTTTCCCTTAGCTTAAGTGTGGTGTTTTATCTCATCCGTTATGTCCTGCTGACTCCTTTTCCTTATAAAAGAGTGGCATCCCTTACTAATGAGTAGCATTGTTGGTAATGATTGGCATTCTAAGTATTAGAGATTATTTGTTTTTTCAAAATAAACCTCTTGCATAGCAAGCCTCTTGTACTTACACGACTTGTATATTGCAAGAGGGATAAGGCATTGTTTCTAAAAAAATTCTATTTATAATCACACCTTTGCCTGAAATATTCCGCGAAGGACTGCATAATGAATAGCATTTCAAACAAAGTGCAAATCGAATCCAATCTCCAATTTGATCCCGTAACTAATGTTCTAAAATGGGTTTTATTAGTTACTGCAGTGATTTGCTTCCTTATACTCATCTGGGGTACCGTTAAAACATACCAATTGGTGCCTCCTTTGCCGGATAACTTTGTGACAACCACTGGTGAAACGGTGATGACCTCCCAGGATATAGTTGAAGGAAAAGCGGGTTTCCAGCGTGCAGATTTAATGGACTATGGCAGCTTATATGGTATGGGTTCCTATTTTGGCGAAGACTATACAGCAAAATATTTAGTGCGCTTGGGAGAACTGGTTCAGGCAGAATTGGCCAAGATTCATTTTAATAAAGTCTATTCTGAATTATCAGAAAGTGAACAATACATTATTAGTAAAGAAATGAAAAACTCCTTGCAACACATTGATCTCAATAAAAAAACAAGCATATTGACACCTGCTATCGCGACATCAATACGACAATTGCAAACCGAAATCAGCCAGACATTACTGAATCATAATTTTAAGGCAGGTTATACCCAAGCCTATAGCTTAAATTCTGATACGGCACTTAAAACGGCGGACTTTCTTATTTATTCCTCTTTAACTACGATAGCTCGCCGCCCAAATCAAAACATATCCTACACCAATAATTGGCCATACGAACCAAGTGTTGGCAACACACCATCAGCAGGAACTTTTTATTGGACTTGGGTTTCATTTTGTTTTGTTTTCATGGGATTTGGCGTAGTTCTCTATATTTATCATCGTTATTTAAGTGATGTTGATCATGGACCTATGGAGCCTATTTTTTCAGGTTTCAAGCCATTAACTGCAAGTCAGCGTAAAGTAGGACAATATTTCATTGTTGCAGCGATGTTTCTTTTGATTCAAATTGCAGTAGGCGCCATTATGGCTCATTATTATGCGGAACGCGAAAGTTTTTATGGCATTAATGTCAATACCTGGTTACCTTTTAATTTTCTTCGTGACGTTCATATCCAAACTCCTATCATCTGGATTGGGCTTTCATGGATAAGTGCAGGCATATTTATGGCACCAATCATTAGTGGTAAGGAGGCGAAAGGACAGGGTTTTTTGGTCGACTTCCTGTTTTATGTCACTTTACTTGTAGTCGGTGGCGCTATACTTGGCAATTATCTGGGTATTATGGGTTATATTGATAAAGCCTGGTTTTGGCTGGGTAATCAAGGCTTATCCTATATACAGTTAGGAAGACTTTGGCAAATTGGGTTTTGCACCGGACTTTTTCTTTGGAGTTTTATTGTTTTCAGAGGTATGTGGCCTACATGGGAAGGATTGAAACAAGCTACCATTGAATTCTGGACAGGTCGAATCAAACTTGAAAACCTGTTTTGGGCGAGTACTATTAATGTCGCTGTTTTATACTGTTTTGGGATGATCCCCTTAACAGGTATTGAAAAATCATTCACTATAACAGATTTTTGGCGTTGGTGGGTTGTGCATCTATGGGTTGAACAGTCTTTTGAGTTTTTTGCGGCTTGTGCTACTGCTTACGTGCTGATGGGAACTGGTTTAGTCTCTAGAAAAGCAGCACAAAGAACAGTTTTCTTCGAGTCTATTTTGATTTTCTTAGGTGGAGTGATTGGTACAGGCCATCACTGGTACTGGACAGGTACTCCCGAAATGTGGATCCCTCTGGGATCCATGTTTTCTTTTATCGAGGTCTTACCTCTAGTTCTTCTTATTATTGACGCGATTGAACATAGACAGCTGATTAAAAAACAAGGAGTATTTACATACAATTTGGCTTATCTCTATATACTGGGGGCTGCATTTTGGAACTTCGTTGGCGCCGGTGTATTCGGAGGGGGAACAATTAATGCACCACTAATCAATTATTACGAACATGGAACATTCTTAAGTTTAAATCATGCCCATACTGCTTTATTTGGAGCATTTGGACTCCTTGCTCTGGGGTTAATCTATTTTTGCTTAAGATACGCTGCTGGTGAAAATAAGGTTTGGAGTGACCGATTAGGTATTTTTGCGTTTTGGTTATATAACGCAGGACTCTTTTTATGGATTGTCTTAAATTTTTTCCCAATTGGCTGGTCACAATTAATGGACGTATACGAGCATGGGGTATCTCATGCCAGAAGCCTTGAGTTCTATAACACGACATTACTATGGCAATGGCTTCGTTTTCCTGGAGATGTCGTATTTGCTTTAGGCGCTCTTCTTATGGCCTATGATTTTTTTATTAAAATTCGACCTTTCTTCCCGAAATTTGCTCGTAGTCATCGCTTTATAAATGACTCTCAAGAAGCATCAGTGCCCTAGTGAGACAAGATTTCATACATTATGGCTTGTGAGAGGCAAACGTATGCAATACCACAACAAAATAAAAGAGTTTGTGCAGAGTTGAATTTCGTTAATGAAAAACTGGGGGTGCTCAATTGTGTGCCCAACATTATTCCCGTTAATAAAATCAGGACTTACGCAAAATTCCAAGATCGAGACAAAAAAGGTTTTTAATGAGGGAGTTTAGATAAACTAAATGACCGAATTAAAAACATTTTTTAACAAAGAGATTGGGATTTTGCGTAAGTCCTAAAAATTACACTTGCGCTAAATATGGGCGTTCAAATACCTTAGAATGGACATTTCCATCTTTTTGCTCCTCAGGCAAAAATCCGGCAATTTGAGCATCCCACATCGATTTATATAAGCCATTTTTCTCGATTAGCTCGTCATGAGTCCCATCTTCTACTATGACACCTTTATCAAATACTAATATTCTATCCATGTTAAGAAGCGTTGAAAGACGATGTGCTACTACTATGGTCGTTTTCCCTGTGCATAATGACTGCAAGGATTCCTGGATATATTCTTCAGTTAACGAATCCAGTTGTGAAGTTGCTTCATCTAAAATCAAGATAGGAGTATGATGTAAAAACGCTCGCGCAATGGCAATTCTTTGTCTTTGCCCACCTGATAGCTTTGTGCCTCTTTCTCCTACTATGGTATTAAACCCTTGAGGTAAACAATGAACAAAATCCATGCAATTTGCCAAAAAAGACGCCTTATCAATATCCTCCTTTCTGGCCTCTTCTTTCCCATATTGAATATTTTCTAACAAGGTACGATGAAATAGATTAGTATCCTGAGGGATCATGCTGATTGATTTTCTCAAGGAATATTGAGTGATCTTGCTAATGTCTTGATTGTCAATCAATATCCTCCCACTACCCACCTCAAAATAACGAAGAATTAAATTAATAAACGTTGTTTTGCCACCACCTGAATAACCTACAAGTCCGACTTTTTGTTTCGCCGGTATCACTAATGATTTATTGGTAAATAATTCCAGGCCGTCTTTGTGACGAAAGGTCACATTCTCGAAACGAATTTCACCTCGCAACACGTTCAACTCTTTTGCATTCGCTTCATCTTGAATCTCTATGGGTTGAGATAATATCGTTAATGCTTGTTTTACTATCCCTATTTCTACAAACAAATCACAAAGCGAATTACTGAGATTCCACATTTGATTCATAATGGCAAATGAAGTAGTGAATATAAATACAACATCTCCCGTACTGATTAAATTTCTTTGCCAGAAGCTAACTACTGAACAAACCATTACGACTAACATAATGCTGACTGGAACATCGACTAAAAGACGAAAAAAATTGATGAAAAGAACCAATCGCTTATTACTTTGAACTTCTTTATTTTGTGTTTTCCAAACGTATTTTTTTTCATATTCATTTTGAGCAAATAATTTTACGGTATTAATATTATTCAAAGAATCAACGATTTTTCCTTTCAAAATGCTTTTATCTTCCGCATTAGCTCTTGCTAACTTATTTATCTCTTTTGCTGAATAAAAACTGATAAATAATTGGATGATGATCCAGCTCAATAAAATGAATGCAAACCAAGGATTAATAGTGAGCATTAAAACGATTGAAACCAGGATTGCTGCAAAAGTAGTGTTCAAGTTGCAAGAAACAATTTTACGAATTGCCTCTAATGATCTGGGTATATCACTTATTTTATTTGCTAAATTACCCGCTAATTGGTTAGAGAAAAAATGATGTGAGTGTTGAATTAAATAACCAAAAAGAGTCATGCGAATATTAGCTTGAAATTGAGGAACGAGATAAGCTTGCCACCAATTATGTAAACGCAAAACCAAGATAACTCCAAACCAGGCACATCCTCCCAAATACAATGCGGGAGCAATGTCATGAAATATAGTTTCTTTATCGCCCTGATGATTTGTTATCCCATCAACAATCATTTTTAATGAATAAGGTATGACGTTAGTTTCAAGCACCATTACTACTGGAGCTATAAAAAATAAAGCATAAAGCCATGGACTGTTTTTAATGAAATACCAGGAGAAATGTATGATAGTATTAGGTAGTCGTTGTAAGTCAGACATATTCACATCCTTGTAAAAAATCTGGAACTTCTTAACTTAAGATATCAAAGCTGCATGCAAAGAGTAAGCGTTTTTAACTGATCAGTTGATAAATTGATCGGGCAATAAAAACTAATAATCAATGTGATTGATTTTTGATCTTAAAATATTCACGAAGGAGAAAATGTTAAGGTATGCTAAGCCATAAAATTGAGAAGCAGCATATGAGGCTAATAAACCACACCGTTGATCTTAATGAGGCCCAGTCCAACAAGTAAAACAAATGATAAAACAATCGAGATACAACATATCCGATTGCTAAATATTGGATCACTGAGGAGACTGTATGGGTAACTAATGCAGTGAGGGCTGCCGTAGCAAATATCAACAAGGACTCAAATGAGTTTTGATGTGCTGCAAAAGCTCTTGCTCCAAATCCCTGAAGACGAGCTTGCTGCTCCCGAGGATAATTATTGTCGTAACCACCGGCTTTATGCATAGCATATCCAACGGGGATTTTCGCCAAGTAGGGTAATAATACAGCGATAAACAAGCAAACAATGATAGTAAACATAACCTAAGAGTCTTCCTGACATATCAAAACAACTGACAAGTATATTAACGAGATTGTTCATCCAGTTCAACCAATTAAATCTTGTTTCAATAAACTCATGAGCAGATAGTTTATTAAATTCATTTCCATTGAAATCCCGCAATTTTTTTCTGAAGACTGTTACCTTAGATTTCAATAGAAACGAATATACTATGAACTCTGTTTAATTAAGATTGATGTTATTACAATGACTGGTTACTATTAAAATGAATAGTACTCTGTAAAAACGGAAATAACGGAGAAATAAAGTGAGTGATATCAGTCGTGGTGATATTCAGGTAAAGGGTTTTACTGATCCGGAAATGGATTTTCAATTAATCCGCCAATTAGGCTCTAGTACCTACAGAGCATCCTCCGTGGGCGAATGTTTAAATATCGCCAACACAATGCAAACAAATGACCCTGAAGAATGGGTAAAACAGTTTGAACGTCTGGCGGAGTGGCAAAAAAAGGATGGTTTGGAACGCATGGTTAAAGATCACGTCATAAGTGGTCGAGAACAATTATTTAAAGCATCCAATTCTTTTCGCGCCGCTGAATATTACTCACCCCCATCCTCAGAACATCACAGAAAATTAGGTTTAAACTCAGCAGATTGTTTTGGTACTGCAATCGCAAGCATGGATGTCCATTTTGAGAATCATTCCATTCCTTATAAAAACATCAACCTTCCATCTTACTTTATCTCCCCCGCCAATGATGGAGAAAAACGAGACACAGTAATGATAGTCAGCGGTTTTGATGGCACTCTAGAAGAAGAATTCCTCATGCGCGGATTAGCTGCTGTAGAACGAGGATACAACGTGATTCATTTTGCGGGACCTGGTCAAATGGATGTCTTCAGGAAATACCCAGACACTTGTTTTGAAGCTGATTTTGATCAGGTAGTTAAAAGAATCATTAATTATTTTGAGTTCAGACAAGAAATCAATATGGCTAAATTAGCGTTAATGGGTATTAGTTTTGGCGGCTATTTTGCAACCCGTGCAGCCAGTCATGAGCCTAGAGTTAGAGTTTTAATCGCCAATTCACCTATTCTGGATTTGCATGCTTATATGTGTTCATTTGTAAAATTGGATCCGTGTGACATGCCAGATTCAGAGGACTTTAGTATCAGTGACATACCATCCATACCTAATGAAATCATGCCTCCACAGCTAAAGGCGCAAACAGAGCATCTAATCAGAAGATTTGGGCAATCTACTTTTAAAGCAACATTTAATTATTTAAAAACATTTGCCGTAGGTGACTCTTTAAGAGATATTAAAATTCCTTGTCTCGCGTTATTAGGTAGTGGTGAAGGAGGAGAACCCAGAAAGCAATTTCAAGAATTTTGTAAAATAACCAATTCAGAACAATATGAATTTAGTGATTTTGAAGGCGCCGGAAGTCATTGCCAGGTGGGTAACGTTTCTTACTCTAATGCAGTAGTATATGATTGGTTAGACAAAGTATAAACAATCATGTGGATCAATTCGTAAAAAGACAAGAAATCAGGTTTTATTCATGCACCATAGAAATTAGAGGAATTTTTACCATGTCACCAGATGATTCAAAGAAAAAATCAAAAGGACACATCGTATTGTCTTCACATCCGGCGAGTCATACAGAGGCACCTTTAAAAATCAAATGGGGAGAAGAAAATCCTAAAAATAGAGGGCCTGTTATTGCATCCCTAACCAATATCAAAAATCGGAATGCTGTAGGAACCCATTCAGGGTCTTATTCCGTCTATAGAGCTTTAGCAGTAGCAGCCGGTTTATTGGATCCAGAACATGTGCCTGATTTAAGTGATACGATGCCACCTGTCGCCATAGGACCACATAAACAATGGAGTGAACAGGGTAAAATTGTGTCTCTGGATCCCTGGGGGCATCTCGTAGCTTCCACTTTCTCTGAGGAGATAAAAGCTGGGTACGACATCAGACCAACTATTGCTGTCACCAGAGCACATATCAATATCCCGGAATTGCATATCGCAATGCAAAAAGGCAGGCTTAAACCGGATGGAAAAATTTTAAGTGAAACAGGTGATGTAGTAGTCACAAAAGCTGCCATTGAACCTGTCTGGTACCTGCCTGGAATAGCAGAACGCTTCCAAATTTCAGAATCTTTGTTACGGCGCACTCTTTTTGAACAAACAGCAGGAATGTTCCCTGAGCTGGTAACTCGTAGCGATTTAGATGTCTTCTTACCGCCTATAGGAGGATTAACAGCCTATTTTTTTGGTGATGTGACGACCATCCACAATCCAGAAATTGAATTGACTTGTCGCATTCATGATGAATGCAATGGCTCTGATGTCTTCGGTTCTGACATATGTACCTGCAGACCCTATTTAGCCCATGGAATAGAATTATCCATTGAGTCTGCACAAAAAGGAGGAGCTGGTCTTATCGTTTATAATCGCAAAGAAGGCAGAGCACTTGGCGAAGTTACCAAGTTTCTGGTTTATAATGCGAGAAAAAGACAAAAAGGTGGAGACACTGCCGCCAAATACTTTGAACGGACTGAATGCGTTGCTGGTGTACAGGACATGCGTTTTCAAGAATTGATGTCAGACATTATTCATTGGTTAGGCATCACCAAAATTCATCGCTTTGTTTCCATGTCTAATATGAAATACGATGCCTTACTTAAATCTGGAATAAATGTGGTTGAAAGAGTAAAAATTCCGGATGAACTCATTCCACCCGATGCCAAAGTAGAAATTGATGCGAAACGTGCAGCGGGCTATTATTCACCCGAAGGAATTATTGATATCAACGAATTGGCTAAACCAAAAGGACGCGCCCTTCATGAATAACGAAGAACAACAAATACAAACTGTTCTGCACACTCTTCGCGATCCTCGTACCATTCGTACCCAGTCACATCGCATCTTAAATGCAGCAAAACAAGATCAATTAGAATATTTTTCACTGAATCCTGAAAAAATGGCAGCAACCGCATCCTATATAATTGACGTTATAACCAACCGCTACCCTAATCTTGATATTCCATATCATAGCCGATGGCGTCATTTTGAAATGGACAACATCGATCGGATCAATAATTTACGCAAACAACTTGAGCCAATCTCCCCATCATCATGGGGCAAAATGCTTTACGAATTGACCATCATAAGCGTTTTTCTGGATGCTGGTGCAGGATCATTATGGCGTTACAAAGAGACAGCCTCAGAAAAAGAATACAGTCGTTCTGAGGGTTTAGCATTGGCCAGTTTATACTTATATGAAAATGGGGTGTTTAGTGCTGATCCAACAAACCCTTTTCGCGTAGATGCTGAATGCTTGCTTGCATTCAAAGAAACTGACCTCATAAAAAATTTTCAGGTAACACCAAGCAATCCATTAGAAGGCATTACTGGACGAGTGTCTTTGATTAATCGTCTTGGAGAAATAATTAATAGTAATGGGATATATTTTAATAATAAAGGACGTCTTGGCGAATTTTATTCCTATATCGAGTCCTTACAAACCAACAACACACTTTCTGCTATTCAATTATTCGAAGCGACACTGGATGCTTTCAATGACATATGGCCAGTTCGATTATTATATCATGGAATCTCTTTAGGTGATGTTTGGATCCATAACTCATTAAAAACTGAAGAGCCAGGCTCTGAGTACATACCCTTTCATAAATTATCGCAATGGCTAACTTATTCATTAGTAGAACCATTAGAACAAACAGGAATTCATATTACTGATTTGAATACTCTCACCGGGTTGCCTGAGTATAGAAATGGTGGTTTACTAATTGATACAGAATTATTAAAAGTAAAGAAAAATGAGATTTTACAGCAACCTCAAGATCCTGGTTCAGAGCCCATAATAGAATGGCGTGCTTTAACAGTGGCATTGCTGGATGAGCTGGCAGTTCTAATCAGGCAGCAACTTAATATGGATGCAGAATCTCTCCCGCTAGCCAAAATACTACAAGGGGGTACTTGGGAAGCCGGAAGACGAATTGCTCGACAAAAACGAATCAATGGAACTCCTCCCATAGAAATTATCAGTGACGGTACAGTTTTCTAATAAGGAATAACAATGGATCTAAATCAAGTAGTAGTTATCAATCATCCTTTAATTCAGCACAAACTCACCATAATGCGCAAAAAAGAAACAAGCACAGTGAAGTTTCGCATGCTAATGCACGAAGTGAGTATGCTGTTAGCCTATGAGGTAACGCGTGATTTGGAAATGGAATACGAAGAAATAGAAACCCCCTTGGCAACCATGCAATCTCCTGTTTTAAAAGGGAAAAAACTTGTTTTTGTATCGATATTACGGGCAGGTAATGGCTTGCTGGATGGCATGTTGCAGTTAGTTCCTACCGCACGAATTGGCCACATAGGTCTCTACCGAGATCCAAAAACCCTGGAAGCAGTTGAATACTATTTCAAATTACCTGAACACACACAAGACAGAGATGTGATTGTTGTCGATCCTATGTTGGCTACAGGAAATTCAGCCATTGCTGCTGTTAAAGAAGTCAAAGCCTTTCATCCTAAGTCAATTAAATTTCTTTGTCTCCTGGCGGCTCCTGAAGGAATTTCCAACTTCCATGGAGAGCATCCTGATGTCCCAATATTCACTGCTGCTATTGATGAACAACTCAATGACCATGGGTACATTGTTCCCGGTTTGGGAGATGCCGGAGACAGATTGTACGGCACAAAATTAGCTCATTAAGGCTAAACTGCCGCAATTCCAGTGTAGTACGGATTCATGATAGGCCGAAATAACAAAAAGAGTGTCTTACTATTTCAACAATAGACTTCTTTCGAAACTCGCTGCCATGAGAGAAGTGCGAGGAGAAACAGAGCACAGAACCGAAATGTATACGTCAGTACATGAGGATTCGAGCACCGTATCGACGAAGCAATTCTCCATGGCAGTAGAGTTTCGAAAAAGTCTAATAACCGTCTGCGCAATTTTGACGAGGAAATGTCAATGTAGTCCTATCTAATAACTCTACGAGGGAGCGAAGAATGTTAGAACTGAATGCTAAAGAAATTGCAATAATTAAAGCCATTCACCGAAATCATAAAAAGCTATTGGAAAATCAAATGATAACGCATTTTGGCGTCTATTTTGAGCAATCAAAGCATCCTGAAAAATTGTATTCCTGGATAGAAAAAATTGAAGACTCCCGTCTACTGGCAAATCACTATCTGGATACTATAGCTCTTAGTCGAGCACCCAGCACTATTTCCACTTTGGAAAAAGAAACGGCAGGCTCATCCTACTACTTTGAAAAAGTAAAACAGCTTATTCCAGAATCAATAAGAAATTTTCTTTCTGATATCAGCTCCCCAAACGATAATACACTATTCAATTTTGTAGCTGCAGAAGTGTTTTCTGCAGCCTTGGGCAAATCCATTACTGATATATTATTCGATTATTTCAATAATGAATTCCTGGGAGCTCCAGAAGATGCTCAAAAAGAATTTAATAAAAATCTGGAAAAACAAACTGAAATATCCAATCTAATAAAGAAAGAATGCGAGCGCATCTCCATAGAAATTATCAAATTATTTCATTTTAGAGAGATGCTTCTCCTTGGCAAAATAAGCAAATCTCCCATTGAACCCAATGCCAGACAAGAGTTCATTGACAGAGCTAAAATTTCAAACCAATCTACCGAAACAGTTCACTTAGCCATCGAAATCTATTTCGCTCGCGAATTGAGTAATATTTTTAACTCTGGCTTTAAATCATTTTACCGAGTACATGATGTAGAAATTCAAAGTGAACATCAGTCTCCTCTGGTCAAATGGATCAATCAAATGTCAGAATCTGAAAAGATTCGCTTGGCCTTTACTCAAGAAATCCAATTAAAATTCATGCTGTTGGCAAAAGATTTTTTGCTGGAAAAAATGAATCAGCAAGGAGTATTAGCCAGATACCCTATTATTTTTTCACTCCTTGCAGGAGTTATACTTGCTCCAATAGTAGGTGTCACTATGAGCATCATTACTGGAGGAGCATTTTTATGGGCAGTAGCAGCCCTATCCATCCTTGTGTTTGCTCTTGCCAGCATAGGCACCCATCTCCTAATTGGTAAGCTTAGCGCATTAACCTATAAACGCTCCACAGACAATAGATCCCACATTCAGCAATCGATTGATATGATAAATGGAGAATTCCTGCGCTTAAAAAAAGAAAGCTCACTAAAAAAAGAAACAACCAGTGAGATTATTGAAAATACAAGAGATTTTCAAAAAATTAACCAGAATTTTCTTTTAGTCACTGTAGGTAAAGAGGTGGCGAGAGGCTCAGTATCCGGATGGTTAAGAGAATACGCCTCTCGATACAGGCACAGTAAGGCCATTGAAATTGATTTGGGAGATGAATACAAAGAATTAATTACACAAAGTAGAATACAAACTCAAGAACTCATTCGTTCAATTAATCACAAAAAATCTACATTATTAAAAAAATGGATTTTTGACACCATGACCTATTTACGAAAAGAAGAACATCATTCAGTGATTGAAGAATTCGAATTGATTCCAAAAATCAAAGAGCAAGTCCTTGAAGTTGTCAGCCAGCTCAATTACATTCCTCCCGAGTTATTGAAATTTTATTCCGAATCTAAAGAAAAAGGCGGCCTGGAAGGAAATGAATCCGATTTTTCTCATATAAAACGCTTTACTCCCAATTATGAAAGGGATAAACCGCAACACAATCCTTACAGTCATTTATGCGATACTGCACTTAATTTGTTTAAAAAATATGAGCCTTTGTACGCTTCTAATTGTATATTTTTAGGAGACCCCGAGTACCGACAAATGTTGGGTATTGCAAGAAGAGATCAAGGAGAACCTATTACCGCTGAAAATATTAATATCTATCTTAATAACTCTTACGCCTTTTTACTATCACTTTGCCATAAAATCAAACCAGGATTAGGGCTTGATCCTCTGCAACAATCAACACGCGTTACTGATGAATTTATACTTTACAGAATGTTATTGCTAAAGCAACTCGCAGCTATTTCAGAATCCGATAATAAAGAAATAAGTAATGAAGTCAAAATTAAAATCAGGCTGTTTATTCAAAAACACTTTAATCAGGATACTAAAATCATTTTTGATGATCTTGAAAATCAAATGTTCTTGTTAAACAAAGAAGACCAGAGTTCCCGAATCTATAAAAACAACGATCATTTTGAAGTATTAGATACTGAATTGGATAACATTTTACAGGCAATCAGTCTTGATATAGCTTATAACTCCAAGAATTTTACCTTCATTGATGTTCTAGGTTATTTTATCGATACATTTTTAAAAGAACTGGGCACCCAACCTGCAGCAATATTTGCCTATGGAAAAGCTGAGCAGGAAATAAATCCTCAAGGTACGAACTATTATCTTAAAACTCTTACTCAATATTGTGAAAATACTGATGCATTTTTACAAAAATATAAAACCAATAAAACATTAACTGCCACAAATATTCTCGATTGCTATAAATATAATATCAGTTTGCAAGTGTATCGAACTCAACTTCGAATTGTTAGCAGCATAAAAGACATCAATAAATTAAAAGCTACGTCTGAGACTACTGAACAAATCAAACTCTTGCTCAAGTCCTTTCAGCAACTTAGTGAATTTGCCAAAAGGCATTGCTATTCATTAAAATATGATTCTTCTTGTTACAAATTGTTTAAATTGATTGACACCAAAACCGCACAACCCAATTTATCCCGTGAATGGATAAAAAAACTTGATGCGAAAGAAGCGCTCATTTATATGATGGACAATCTTCCTAATCAATTAGAACTCTCATTGGGTAATAACGCCTCTATGATGTTTTTTAGTCCAGTAAATCGAGATAAAAAAGAAGAACAGGACAACTTGGAAGAGCACATAGTCAACACAGATTTGTTACCACATTAGGTACTTTAACCTATCTTCAGAACTTATGAAAAATTCCAAGTGGAGGCAAAAAAGATTTTTAATGAGGAAGTTTAGACAAACTATTGTAAATTAAAATGACCTATTAGACCTCTTGCATAACCTGCCTCTTTTATTTTATTGCTGTGTTGTAAAGGTTTCTGCGATGCTCATTTACTCTATGTAAACTCCACTCCTCGAAACTTTTACGCCTTGCACTAAAGCAAAATATTCAGGTTATGCAAGAAGTCATTCAAAAAAACTACGTGCCTCGGCTTGATCCTGAGGTATCCAGATTGATTTATGGATACCGTTGACAAGCACCGGTAGGTCGAAATAAGGCATTTAAAATTCAAATCACTATAAATAACCGAATTAAAAACCTTTTTTAATGAAGAGATTGAAGTTTTTCGTAAGTCCTGTTCTTAAAAAGTTACTTTTTTGCTAACTCTCTTAAAACAAAATCCTACAACTCACTGGCATAAACGTTTTTCGTTTCCAGCTCCTCTTTTTCTTGCAACTCGAATTGAGTTTTCTGGTAATCCAAAGACTGTTGCCATTTGGAAATAATAATAGTAGCTATTGCATTACCTATCATATTAATAATGGACCTGGCCTCGTTCATAAATTTATCTATGCCCAAAACGAGCACAACACCTGCTGCCGGGATGTGCCCAATAGTAGCCAACGAGCTGGCTAATACAATAAATCCACTTCCTGATACTCCAGCTGCCCCCTTGGAACTAATGATCATGACTCCCAAAAGAGACAGCTCTTGCCAGATTGTCAAATCAGTATTGGTAGCTTGTGCAATAAACATAGCAGCCATCGTTAAATAGATCGCAGTTCCTGCCAAGTTAAAAGAATAACCCAAAGGCAAAACTAAACCGACTACAGACTTATCACATCCAAGTTGTTCAAGTTTTTGCATCAAACTCGGCAATACGGTCTCAGATGAGGCTGTAGCCCAGACAATTACAAGCTCATCTTTTAAATAACGCAATAAATGCCAAATATTAATTTTGCAGTACCATTGCAAAATGGTTCCCAAGATCATCAATATAAAGAGAATGGAGGTTAAATAATAACAAGCTAGTAATCCAATTAAGTTAAATAAAGGACCTATTCCAAATTTCCCAACACTAAATGCCATTGCTGCAAAAGTTGCTGCAGGTGCCATATACATCACAAAATGGATGATTTTAAAAAATACTTTGGATAGTGTTTGCATGCCTGCGACCAACGACTTCCCTGTATTACCAGTTAGAATCAATCCTATAGCAAACAATATTGAAATAAAAATAACCTGAAGCATTTCTCCATCTACAAAGGCGCTGACAAAAGTTCTGGGAATAATATTGATAAGTAAATCAGAGATATTGGTTATCTTTTGTGTGCCTCCCAAGTATGAGCTGGCTTCCGCAGCATTTAATGAATTGGGATCAATATTCAAACCAACACCAGGTTTAAAATAATCTGTTGCTGCAAGACCTATAAGCAAAGCAAAGGTTGTAATGAGCGTAAAAAACAGTAATGCACCGCCTGCCAGACGCCCCACTTGCCTCATATCGTTCATCGCGGCAATTCCGGAGACAAGAGTGAGGAATATAATAGGAGTAATTAACATCTTGATGATTTTGATAAATACATCAGCAATAGCTTTGAATTGTATCCCTAAATCCGGGAAAAAATATCCGAGTAAAATACCAAGGAAAACGCCTAGAAGAACTTGCACATATAATTTTTTTAGAAAAGTCATTTTTACACTCCAGGTCGTTTTTCCATAATAAAATTATTCAAAAGCAAATCTTGAAGCTCTAAAAATTCATTTCTTAGACAAATCATTATGACATGGATAATTTAATTTACTCAAGATATGATCAATATTTATATAAATTTTAAATATTAATTATTATTACAACAAATTGAAGATATTTTGAAAAATTAAAATATAGATTCAATGACTTAAGAACTGGATTGACACATCATTCTTTCTCTGACATAAAATCACGACTCAGGGATAATCCTGGCAACCGTTAGAAATTTATGGTTAAGGACTGTTATATAAAAACAAACCATTTTCGTCATTACCATTACTGATATCACAAAGCCAATCAATAATTAATATACTTGAACCAAGAAGAGGGTTGTAAAAATTGACGTGAAAAGTAGCAGTATTGTCTTCAAAAACATTTAAACGACTAGAAACAGACAAAAACACTCCTGGGGTATATTCAAATATTTTACTTGTAACAGTAGTCACTGTATCTCTCAATTGACCATTAATTCTGGATCTAAAATGTAAATATTCAGTGAAATTAAGTCTTGTTGAAGCACCATCTAAATTTTGTACCAATTGGCTCTGGAGTGCTGGGTCTGTTATTTGGCATCGATCTAAACGCAGGATCGCCTTGACATCATCAGCTCTTTCAACTGCTGTAACCAATTGCTCAAAATTAGTCAATAAAGACGTAACAGCATTGGCATACCCAGTGAATAAAGACAAATAAAGTAACAAAAGAAACGAATTCCATTTCTTCATAACTCTCCCCTCTTATTCATCATTTATTTAATGCATAAGATTAATTATTATATAAAGTGTAATATTAATAAACAGTATTCGCCAGAAAATTTCATTATTTATATCATTTATTGGTTTAATGAGTTCATTAGGATGATAATATGAATATGAGACTCGAGGGCTAAGTCCACTGATGTTAATTTTGCAACAGCAAGCATGGTACACGCGAGAAACATCAGAAATCTCGAGGTGCAACGCTGAATTGCATCGCTAACTTTTGTAATGACGACTATACTTAATGCTAGTATCCTTGCGCTGAGCCCTCTCTTCGACAATAGAGATTGATACTTATTTAACTAAAGAGAAAAGATGCAGAACCTATCACATTTTATTGATTACATCCTTCATATCGATGTTTATTTAAATGCGTTTGTATCAACCTATGGATTTTGGACCTATCTTGCTTTATTTGCCGTAATTTTTTGCGAGACTGGCCTCATTGTTACTCCCTTTTTACCAGGGGATTCTTTATTGTTTGCTGCAGGAAGTATCGCTGCTCAGCCTGGAAATCCCATGAATATCATGATCCTGTTTGTCTTGCTATTTATGGCGTCAATACTAGGTAATCAATTGAATTTTCTGGTTGGACGAATAATAGGTCCGAGCATCTTTAGTGCCAAACGTTCCTGGTTACTCAATCCAAAACATTTGCATGAAACGCATGCTTTTTACGAAAAACATGGTGGTAAAACAATAATATTGGCTCGCTTCATCCCTATCATTCGTACCTTTGCACCATTTATAGCTGGAGTTGGTGCTATGCGATCCTTACATTTCACACTCTTCAATCTGCTTAGCGCTACACTTTGGATTGGGAGTCTTCTAAGTCTGGGATATTATTTAGGATCTATACCATTAATCAAAGAGAACTTCTCATTAGTGATTTATGGAGTCATTGGTATTTCACTCATGCCTCCAGTCATCACATTAATTAGTAGAAAAGCTATTTCCTCAATCAAAAAGTAAGCAATTTAAAGCATATACTGTACAGTATAACTGGTTATTCTACGTATCAACTTTATCCACTTCCTTATGGTCTGTTTTGCACCATTATAATCCAAGCCGCGACCATAAGGGAGCGAATGCATAATAACCGTCGTGAACGACTACAGGATTCGAGCACTGTATAAACGCTATGCATCCCCGCTTTCGCTGGGGACAAGCTTTATGGAATATAAAAGGCATTACCCTGCCTTTTATATCGAACTCACGTTACTTACCAAATTTGTTCGCAAATAGTTGAACCTCTAAAACCGAGGCCAAGCTGGTTAACGAAGAGGTAAAATGCCTGGAAAGATATTTTAAATCCTTTTTCTTGTCATGATTTCCTTGTAATTCATGCAATAACATCGTTCTATAAGAATGTGGATGAGTATTACCATTCTTGGGGTTATTTAAATAATGAACCAATGCTTCTTTCGCTTCATTATAATCCTTTATTTTAGAAAAAGTACTATTGAAATGATTAGCCCGAACCCGACCGGTTTCGCCATGTCGATGGAAGAAAGAAAACCAGATACTTTTACTGTAAGTAGTATAATCAAGAGTAGCATTTGCAACAATTCGCTTTAATTGTTCCAATTTCTTCAAATCTTCACTTACCACCTGTTTTCTATGTTGTGCACCATCATTACCACTGGATTTTTTACCCTCTCCCTTTTTGTTGCCATGAAATGTAGAGGGAACGTCAGTTCGAGTGGTTATAGAATCTGTGACCAATTTTTTTCTTGGAGAATGATCTTCAACCTTCTGCCCACTTTTGTTTTTAGATCTGCTGAAAACAGAAGGCTCTGTTATCACCTTAGCCGATTTGGTAATCGGATCCTTGCCTACCTCCAGTTTTTCAGGTTGGGCGTGCTTTCTACTTAATTGATTACCCTCTTCTTTTTTCTTGCTATGGGACTTGGATGGGACATCAGTTCGATGGGGTATAGAATCGATATCCAATTTTTTTCCAGAGGAATGGTTTTCAACTTGCTGCCCACTCTCCTTTTTAGATCTGCTTAAGTGAGAAGGACCTGTTAACATCATATCCGGCATTAATTTCGCTTTAGTAACCTGAGTTGTCCAATGAGTATTATCCATATTAATTAATGTAACCGAATGCTGCATTGGTATATCTACAAACTCTTGAATTGGATTATCATTGCGTAGGACATGAAGATTAACCTCAAAAGCTTCAGCTAAATAGTCCAAATCCAAATGCGTTCCCCAGAAAAAATCCTGAGTCATATTATTCATTGCAGTAATGACAGGTGAATCTATCCTTGGTTCTGTTGCTCTGGTGATAAGAGTAGGATCTGCTGTTTCTCCATATAATAAATTTAAAAAGAGGGGAACTAATACATCATTTTCATGTCCAGGATGTACAGTGGAACGATCAATTTTTGCTATTTCATCCAGTATAGCGATAGAACCAGCAAACGGATTAAAACGAGGATCGGTATCAAGAGGATCTCCATAATACAAAGCTGCAAAATTAACGAAATTACTGTTACCTGTTAAGTCATTATAATTGCCATTTCTGAAAGTACAGACATTTCTTAACTCATCTATTTGATAGTGATAAGCAATTATCCTTAATGAACTTTGTAACTGATCTAATAATTGTTTATTGGGATTTTCAAGATTAAGTTTCAGAATAGCGTCGTACTGGCCAGCGATTGAACTATCAAGTCTAATCCAGCGATCAAACATGGCCCTACTATTATAGCTTGCTTCTTCCTGGATAATATTCGCCAAACCTATAGCAAAAGCATAAAAAGCACAATTACCAAGGCCTGGATTATCAATTATTTTTTCTCTTAACAACACATCACGTTGTCTTGGTAAACTCCTTCGTTGGTCAGTTGGAGCAACAACAGGCTTCTCATCACGATGAGATTCCATAGATATCGTTTTTACTGGAGCAGAAACTTGTTTATCACCACGATAAGATTCCAAAGACGTCATCTTTATCTGCTGAGGTCTGGAATTAAGGTGGCGATTACTGTCTTCCTCATTGCAAAATACATTCCAATGTTCTTCTTTATTCTCCAACCTGATTTTGACCTTTTTATCAGTCGTATTGTCCACTCCATTCTCAACCAAGGTTATAGATAAAGCGTCAGCCATCCTTTTTAATTCATCGCAACTGTAACCTCTTTGAAAAGCAAGCGGATCTATGCTAATTTTTTTATTTAAATCAGACAGTAATTCCTTGGCATGCTCTGCTAAAAATCTTTTTACATTCTCACGAGTCAGCTCTAATTGATAGGCTTTGAGAATTTCCCGTAATGATGCCAACAAAGGAGTCCTGTCTTTTTTTAAGTCCAGATTTTCCAACTTCGGAAAAAGAGCATCACCAAAATCCCCTACATTCTGTAGCTGAAACCAGGCTTGCCCATTCTCAATATTTGCTTTATTTTTCCACACCAAATTAGTCAATTCATTCAGAATTTCTTCATCCAGACGATGCTGATAACGCTGATTTAAATTAAATAATACAGGCGCTAAAATCAGCTCAATATCCCGGGTATTATTGTAGTAGGCAAGCCATTCTTTTAAAGTCTTCCAACTTTTGGGCTTAAATTGCGGATGATGCTTGGCAAATTCATCAAGTAAAGCGAGATAACCAGGAGTATCCAATTGTGAGTCCAACCGACCACTTAAGATCTCAATACTTAGCCCGATAGATACTGCATTAAATAGGCAAGCACCATCTCCAGTAGCCTCAATTGTCTTCGTCATTACTAATCCTCAACACTATTGGTATTTAAATAAAAATGTGCATATATTATACTTTAAGTTTTGTATATGATCAAACTAATGGACTTCACTCTCAGGTCAGGATTATGGATGGAACCTAGGCAATATTGTTTTCTCATTCTGCTTTTAAAAAATTGATTATCCACTGAGCAATAATTGAGTCATCCTCATGTAATTCCAGTGATTTCATACCATTTATAAATTCTATTTCGTTAACAGTATCTTCACGACTTACCATCAAATCTCGGGAATACGGTTTAGTAAATTCAGGGTGCCCCTGTACACTGAAAAAATGCGACCCAATTTGCATCATGTAATTTGGGCAAAAATCACTGCCTGCCAATATCTCAGCTCCCTTTGGTAACTCGACTACCTGATCTTGATGGCTAACGAGCAGATTAAACTCGTTTAGTGAAGGATTCATCCATTCTTTAAATTGAAAAATGTGATTTTGTGACATTCCTACTCCCCAACCCTTAGGCGATTTGATCACTTTTCCACCCAAAGCTTTGGCAATTAATTGATGTCCAAAACAAATACCAATCAATTTCTTTTGGGTAATATGCAAAGTACGAACAAACTCTTCAAGCCGCCTTATCCAGGAATAATCATCATTAACTCCATGTCGACTTCCTGAAATCAGATAAGCATCTACCTCATGGATATCAGTTGGCAATTCCCCATGTTCTGCATCAAATACAGTAAATTCAAGGGTAGAATCAGCAGGGCGCAAGAGATTTGCGAACATCTCTGGATATTGACCATGATTCTCGACAAAAACTGCACTAACCTTATCACAAAGCAAAATACCAAGATTCATTTAACTCACCTAATTAATTATCACAAAATTCTTGTTGCATGGATTAAGTATAGCCTTACCCTAACCCAGGATTACCAACTGGTTTTCTACCTACAAGATTGCCTGATTCCTGTAATTATTATTTTGAAATCATTGCCCACTGATGGCTTTGTTCAAAAGCTCTTTATATTGATCCTGGGTAAATACAATAGGATTGGACGCTGCCGCAGCATCCTCAGTAGCCATTTTGGCCAATCTGTCTATCTGAGAATGATCGATACCCAACTGACTTAAAGTATTTTCAATTCCTAATTCTAACCTCATCTGCTCTATCCAATCCAAAAATCCATCAAACCCATTAGGTATCGATAAATAATTTGCTAATCTCTCAACTTTATTTTCAATTTCGCTTCGATTCGCTAATAAGATATAAGGCATTAAAATAGCATTAAGTCTCCCATGATGAACGTCATATATAGCACCTAATGGATGAGCCAAAGCATGCATAGCTCCCAAACCACGCTGAAATGCAGTAGCTCCCATTGCTGAAGCAACTAACATATGCGTTCTGGCTTCCAAATCCTTACCATCTTTATAAACTCTTATTAAATTATCTTTAATTAATCTTATTCCTTCCAAAGCAATACTTTCCGCCATAGGATGATAATAAGAGGCGCAGAAAGCTTCCAGGCAATGGGAGAGGGCATCCATACCAGTAGCTGCTGTAAGTGCCTGTGGAAGTCCGACTGTTAACTCAGGATCCAGAATAACCATTGCAGGTAACATATTCGGATGAAAAATAATTTTTTTAACTTGCTTTGTGGTATCAGTGATCACAGAGGCACGCCCGACTTCTGAGCCAGTTCCCGCCGTTGTTGGAATAGCGACAACCGGAGCCATAGTGGAAACATTGACCCTGGTCCAGTTATCCCCTATATCCTCAAAATCCCATAAGGATCGATCCTGACCAACCATTAAAGCAATCGCTTTAGCAGCGTCCAATGCCGAACCGCCACCAAAGGCAATTACTCCATCATGGTGACCAACTTTGAAAGCGCGAACACCATCCATCACATTCTCGCCAGTAGGATTTGTTTTAATTTGACAGAACAAGCCCATTCGTAAATCGGCTGACTGACCTTGTTGTATGATTTTACCAACCATTAATGATACTGCTAGCCCAGGATCAGTCACTAACAGAGGGGCATTAATACCTAACTCACGACACACTTTAGTTAACTCGTTCACTCGTCCTGCCCCAACCCTGATGCGAGTTGGATAATTCCAATTGGCAATTAACAATGGCTTCTTCATCTGAGATCTTCCTTTAATCTGAAAAATAAAATTATAACGTACTGTAAGTGTCTTCTGCACTGAAGCTTAAGTCTTTTTAGATCAGCCATTTTTCCAAACTCTACTGCGGCAAGAGATTATTCCGTCGATACGATGCTCAAATCCTCATGTATAGTGTACACTCCTGTTCTGAGCTCCGTTTCTCTTCACACTTCCCTTACCTCAGAGAGTTTGGAATGAAATCTATTCAATTTTGGATTTTAGGACTCAATTTGGGTTCTTATATGAAATGATTTAGGACGAGTCAGATAATCATAACCTATGGTAGATAAGGTACAACCTCTGCCTGAATTTTTTATACCTGTCCAGGCCAAAGCTGGATCAAGATAATCACAACGATTGATAAAAAAAGTCCCTGTTTGCAATCGCTCGCCAATAGCGATCCCTTGATTTATATCCTGAGTGAATACCACTGCAGTTAATCCATAATCACTGTCATTCATCCATTGGATTGCTTCTTCATCATTATTAACCGACATGATGCCTACGACTGGACCAAAAGTTTCCTCAGTCATAATTCGCATATTATGATTAACACCAGTTAATATTTGTGGTGCCAGATAAGGTGTGCCTGGCCTGTCCATTTCAAAATCCTGAGTATTTATATGAGCAATTGCCCCTTGGTCTATCGCTTCTTTAATTTGCCCTCTAACAAAATCAGCTGATACAGTGCGAATCAAGGGACCTAAAGTTGTTTCCGGGTTGTCTGGTCTTCCTAATTTGTATTGTTTAACTAAATTGATGGCTTTGCTAACGAATTCTTCATACACATCTCTGTGCACATAAATCCTTTCTATACCACAACATGATTGACCAGAATTAAAAAAAGCCCCGTCTATGGCAGTTGCTACTGCATGATCCAAATCTGAATCAGCTCTGACATAAGCTGGATCTTTTCCACCTAATTCCAAATTTACTGGAATAAAACGCCCTGCAGCAACCTGTTCTATTCTTTCACCACCAGTTACTGAACCAGTGAAAGCAATGGAATTAACCACTGGTGATCTCATGACTTGTTCTGTACCCTCATGAGTCAAATGCAAGTATTGAAAAACACCTGGTGGTAAACAAGCTTTTCTGAATGCCTGATCTAAACGCTCTGCTACTAATGGAGTCTGAGCAGAATGTTTCAAAATCACAACATTACCAGCCATTAGAGCTGGAATAATAGTATTGACCGCCGTAAGGAATGGGTAATTCCAGGGAGCGATCACTAGAACAACACCAAGAGGTTCACGTTTTATATACCTTATAAAACCCTCTTTTTCAGGTAATTCCAAGGTAGCCAAAGAAGATTCAGCCTCCGCTACCATATACTTTGCCCTTTCTTCAAATCCATTAATTTCGCCCTGGGCATATCGAATAGGTCTCCCGATTTGCCAACAAATTTCTTCCGCTATGGCTTCTTTATTGGCAACTATCTCATTCACAGCAGCCAAACAATACTCCTGCCGTTCAGCCAAAGAAGACAGAGGCCATAATTTTTTTGCTGTTTGTGCTTTGTCTAAAGTCTGTCTTATCTCTTCTTGATTGGCATATTCCCTTTCAACATAGAGAGAATTGTCTATAGGAGAATAGGTTTTTAAGGTAATAATCATTTTTAATCCATAAGTTTTCTAAAAAATTGGTACTGGGTTCTGTTGTCATGTCACTGGATCGGGTCAAAAAACTTGATTTTCGAACGCCGCAGTGGGGCATACCTGGAAGCATGTGAGCAACGGATCACAGAAAATCAAAGCTTTTCGGCTAAGATAGCAAAAATGTCAACGGAGTCTAAATCAGGACTTACGAAAAACTCCAAGGTCGAGGCAAAAAAGATTTTTAATGAGGAAGTAGTTTAGACAAACTAAATGACCGAATTAAAAACTTTTTAAACGAAGAGATTGGGGTTTTTCGTAAGTCCTACTAAATAATTTCAAAATACCTATCCAGCTCCCAATCTGTAATATGTTTTCTAAATTCCCTTTCTTCCCATTCTCTTGAAGCAGCAAAATGTTCAACAAACTCTTGACCAAACAAGTCATAGGCAGCACTGGAATTTCTCAAACTTTGAGCTGATTCCCATAAGGTGCAAGGCAATGCCAATTCCGGACTATGATTTTGTTCATATGAATTACCTTTCACTTCTGCTTCTGGCTCTAATTCGTTCTCAATTCCATATAATCCAGATCCTATAGCGGCAGCCAAGGCCAGGTAAGGATTGGCATCAGCTGAACCTAATCGATATTCAATACGCTGAGACTTATCATTGCCTGGAATGACCCGCAAAGCGGTAGTACGGTTTTCAACACCCCACGTAGCATCTGTTGGTGCCCAATAACCAGGAATTAATCTTGAATAACTATTAACAGTCGGTGATAACATCGCCAGTAATTCAGGCATCAGCTTTTGTTGTCCTGCTAAAAAATGACGCTGAATCTTACTCATATTATATGGTTTACCTGATTCATAAAAAGCTGAACTACCACCATCTCTGTCTCTTAGAGAAAGATGAATATGCCCACTTTGCCCTGGATAGTTCCCTGACCACTTGGCCATAAAAGTTGCCATTTTATTATTTCTCTGAGCAAGAATTTTCATAAATGTTTTAAATAATGCCGCTTTGTCCCCTGCTGCCTCTGCGTTATCGACTGCTATCGCTGCTTCAATAACTCCGGGGCCTGTTTCAGTGTGTAGACCCTCAATAGCAAAATCCATTTTTTCTGCCATATTGAGGATTTGGTGATAAAACTCCGCATGAACTGTGTTACGAATAATTGAATAACCAAAATTATCAGGAGTTATAGGCTTCAAGTTACGAAACCCTTTAGCACGAACACTATCAGGAGTTTCATCAAAAACAAAAAACTCATACTCCAATGCAGCATAAACCTCATACCCCATCCCAGCTGCTTTATTTATGACACGACGCAAAGTACCCCGCGGACAAATTGTTTCAGCCTGCTGTGAAAATTCAGCCATAAATAACAATTGATTGTCTTCAAACACTATCTCACGACAGGTTGAGGGAATAACTCGAACTGAGGCATCAGGGTAACCAGTATGCCAACCAGTATATTTCACATTATCATAAAGTTTGTCTTTCGAATCCCATCCTAAAATCACATCACAAAAAGCAAAGCCATTTTCCAAAGCTGAAAAAAATTTTTCGCGACTCATATACTTACCGAGCATGACGCCATCGATATCAAAAAGGCCAACTTTAACATGGGTAAGCTGCCTTTCTTCAACAATTCGCTTCGCATCCTCAATGGTAATAACTTCTCTAGGGTTTAACATGACACGTCCTTATGTAGAAGTGTAAACAAAGGTTATCGTAGATTCAATAATCGTCTTGGCCAGGCTCGAACTGCTATTTTATGCTTCATTACAACTTGTAATGCATTGGGACAATAACCCATTTTGAATCCAGTTTTTTAAATAAGATGCCGCTTTCATTCCAACCTCTTCAGCTGGAATCCACTGACATAAACCCTCACAAACAGCTCCAAAGGATAATCCCCGGATCATGGAATCCAAAGCCCAAGCTTCTTCTTCTGACAAACTATAATATTGAATAATATAATCCTGATCCCGCCATAACACCCAGCCCGTAGCAATTGGACTATCATTCAATTCAGGAACATCCTGGTTATTGACCAAAGTTTGCCATAATGGAAAAACATTCCAATAACAATTGAGTTTTTGGACTGAAGAGTGAAGAACAAAGCGCATTTCAGCCCACGATTCAGGAGGTACTGTAGCCATTTCCTCTACCTTGACTACCAAATCATCGGCTGCATCAAAGGCCAGGGTCATTTTCCATTCCAATTCAGCAAGCTCTGACAAATAACAGCAAGACTTGGCGTAATACCTTTTTATAAATTCTGCCAAACAATCACCATACCATCGGATTGATCGATAAGTAGATGAGTATGCTTCAATATAGCTGGTACTTAATTTTTCAAATTCCTCCGTACCTAAATAAGCATGCAAGGCCGGATAATTTGCGGTTAAACATTCAATCAATCTCAATCGATAACCGTCTTTATAAATAGCCAAACGAGTTTCAGATGAAACTGACTCTGTTGGTACGATGGATTCTTTAATATTCGATTGCCCTGAATAGATGAATTCCTGAAATTGATTTTGCAAGCTCAAAAGAGGATTCATATCGCTACCCGTTCTTTCAATGCTTGCTGAGCAAGACGTCTTGCGTGATTAATCTCTGCTAAAAGCTCGTCAAACTCAGGCATATTATCATCACGTTCAATCATAGTGGATACTGGACCAAATCTCTGTATGGTTGCTTCATAAAGAGTCCAAACTGGTTCAATGACAGGGGCATTATGAGTATCTATGATGTAATCACCATGATTCGTGTGTCCCGCCAAATGAATTTGTGCTACTTTCCCAACAGGCATGGAATTAATATAATCCATTGGATTAAAACCATGATTAAAAGAACTGACATAAATATTGTTCACATCCAGCAACAAATAACAATCGGATTGTTTCACTATCTCCTGAATAAAATCCCATTCGGACATTTCTGACTGTTTATAAGTAAGGTAACTCGATACATTTTCAATCAAAAGCGGTCGTTGGAGAAAATCTTGTATTTGATGGATACGTGACACAATGTGTTTAATTGCTTGAGTTGTATAGGGCACTGGCAATAAATCGTGGATATTTAATCCGTGTATACCAGTCCAACATAAATGATCAGAGATCCAGGCCGGCTGAACACGAAAAGCCAATTCCTTTACCTGCTTTAAATAATCCCAGTCCAAGGGGTCAGTACTGCCAAGCGAAAGAGAAACACCGTGCATGACAATTGGATAATGCTCACGAATTCTATCCAGATAATAGAGAGGCTTACCTCCGGGAATTAAATAATTTTCAGTTAGTATCTCAAACCAATCCAAATCAGGTTTATTTATCAAAATCTCTTCGTAATAATTTGGCCTTAATCCCAAACCAAAACCTAAATAAGGCAATTTCTGTGTGCGTTTATTTTGGAATACTTCCATATTAGACCTAAAAAATAATGCGAACCAGACATGAACGACATGTCTGGTAAGATACCACTAGAGTACTTCTTATTACTCAACAACAGTACCGCCTTGTTTGTCGCAATCATCTTTAGACAGTTCAAGAATACCTTTGCCTTTACAAGTGTTTTGACCTTTGCAGGCATTGTCAGCTGATTTGCAACTGCCTTGTCCTTTACAAGCATTAACACCTTTACAGTGAACAGTAGCAGAAGTGGTGTCAACTGCAAATGCTGGAGCCAAAGCAAACATAGAAGCAGCACCAACAGCAAGTACAGCACCAGTTAATTGTAATTTATTCATCGCAATTCCCTTTTAAATTTAATAAAAATGATTATAGATCAGGCAAATACCAACAATTTTGCCATTAGCATTTTAGAAACTAGTTATCCTAAAAGTCAAGCTTGTCCAATCAACTAAATAATTATTTTTTCAAGTACTTATAATTAACCTAAATTTACTTTTTCAAGATAATTCGGTATCTTGCAAGTCCACCCTAATTCCGTTTCAATATGATTTTTCAAACCTAATGCACCCTGCGGCTCACCATGAGTGATAAAAACCTCTTTTGGTGCTTTGTTAAAATGTTTTAACCAAATTAGTATTTCCTCATAATCAGCATGGGCTGAAGCATTAGTTAACATTTCTACCTGAGCTCTTACTGGATAATCATCACCATGGATTTTAACGGTAGGCTCACGATTTAACATTTTTTCACCTCTTGTACCTGCCGCTTGGAATCCAGTCAAGAGGATGGTGCTGGCAGGATCAGGGGCATAAACCTTCAAATGGTGCAAAATTCTACCGCCAGTCATCATGCCGCTCGCTGAAATAATAATTTTAGATTCATGATCCCAATCAACTGCCATTGATTCATCTGCCGTATGAACATAGGTTGCAATCTGACATACAGCCTGACACTCCTCTGCGCTCAAACGGTGTTCACTATAGTGTTTTAATAATAATTCTGTCGCATCGATGGCCATAGGACTATCAAGATAAATCGGGATATCAGGAATTAATTTTTTTTGTTTTAAAAGATATAGATAATATAAAATAGTCTGCGCTCTACCTACAGCAAAAGCAGGAATTAATACAGTTCCTCCCCGTTGACAAGTGGTATTTACTATCTTGGCTATAAAATCCAAAGGGTCTGTTTTATCATGTAAACGATCACCATAAGTTGATTCAATAATTAAATAATCGGTGGATTTCATTATCTCCGAGGGTTTCATTACAGGGTCCTTGAATCGCCCAATATCCCCGCTAAACAATATTTTCATAGACTTTGATTGAAACTGAATAAACGCTGATCCCAGTATATGACCTGCCCTGTGCCAACTAATTTCGAAATCATCCATCAAAGGGTAGGGAGTGTCATAGTCTACTGATTCAAAATACTTTAAGGAGTTACTAGCATCTTCTTGAGTATACAAAGGTAACGCTGGATGATGTTTACTATATCCATACTTATTGGCCCTTTTGGCGTCTTCTTCATGTAAGAAACCACTATCGGGTAACAAGATGGAGCATAAATCAACAGTCGCTGCTGTCGCATAAATACGCCCCTTAAACCCCTGTTTCACTAATAATGGTAAATAACCACTGTGATCAATATGAGCATGAGTTAAAACAACAGCATCTATAGATGCCGGAGAAATTGGCAGAGGCTCCCAATTTCTTAACCTCAATTCTTTTAAACCTTGGAAAAGACCACAATCTACTAAAATCCTCTTATTATTTGATTCTAATAAATATTTAGAACCCGTAACTGTACCTGTAGCGCCTAAAAAGGACAATTTCATAATAATCCCTTGCTGTATATCATTTGAATTAATGTGAGTTCGATATAATAAAGGCAAAGAAATTCCTTTATCGCTAAACGAACGTTACCCCGTATAGCTTGTCCCCAGCGAAAGCGGAGATGAGTGGTATTGATACGAGATCCCCTCCAAAATAACCCAGTTTGCTATCAAAAAATAGCATCATTTTTTGATAGCAAACTTACATTGAATTACTGTAATGAATAAAGAGCGTATTGCCAATTCATTTTTAAACCAAGCAGAGCTCAGTAAATATCAAGAATGTAAAACGTGTAAGTCTCTTCTATCAGGTTCTCACGAATTCGGTCCAGACGTTTTTATAAAGCTATTTTTTAAATTTTTGATCCACTTGGCTCTATTCTCGTTACTCATGTCGGATTTTTTGATTGCATAGTGGATAATATAAATTCCCTCTTTGCCTTTAATGATTTTCAGAATTTCGTCTTGTTGAAGATTAGCAGGCTCCAGGACTTTAAATTCAAAAATGAGTAAATCTGATTGGTCTTCTATAGTGTTGACTGTGTATTTTACCCCAGATTTATCTAGATTATACAAAAATTGATTACCAAACTGAGCCGGTGTAATGTCTTTTAAACCTGGTATAAACTGAGTTGTAATTAACTCTTTCCAGTTATTGATATTATCTCCAACAGGAATATACTCAACCGTCACTATCTTCTCTGTTTTCTTTCCCCAAGCAACTTTCCACGGTCTATTATCAAAATGAACTGTTTGTTTCTCATAGGTGATAACTTGTGGAGCTACTGAAGAATTATCTAAAGGAACTTCACTACAATAGAGATCTCCTTTGTAAGTTACAAATGCCACACACCTGGAATTATTTTCTTTATTTACTTTAATTAACCCATCAGGAAGAGAAGAGTTATCTGATTCAGCATAACAAGCAACAGCGCTAAATAACCCAAAACATAAGCCAATGAAATAGTTCATATTCTTATCAAATTGGTGTATATAATTTAATTGTAGACCTTTGAATCCTGTAAACACAATTTACGTTAAACAAACTGGTATATAATTATATATATAGATCTGATAAGGAGATTTCCATGAGTGGATGCAAAATTAGTCCTGTTGGACTGGGTCTTTCATTAGGAGTTCTCTGGGGCTTGTCTTTATTAATTATGGGATTGGTGGCTTATTTTTACACCTATGGCAGGCCTTTTGTTGAAGCAATTGCAACATTATACCTTGGCTATGAACCTTCTATAATGGGTAGTGTCATTGGAGGGGTCATTGGTTTTATTGATGCCTTCATCACAGGGTTTCTGATAGCGTGGCTTTATAATTGCTTTAGTTGTTGCTCTTGTTGCGGTAACAAGGAAAGTAAAAAAGAAAAATAGAGGGATACGAGTATTCCTGAGGACAAGAAACCTCTTGCATAACCTATAGATTATGCAAGAGTTCTAATGACTTGAATCCAATATCATTGATAGAGAATTCAAAATGTGTCGCAAGAAACCATAATTTATGGGCGAACAATAATGTGATTCTCAACCGATTGAACACCTTGGACCTGACGAGCGATTTGTTCCGCGACGTCACTCTGGCGAATTTTTTTCACATATCCGCTTAATATGACTATGTTTTGATTTGTTTCAACATGAATTTGATTTATCACAGGATCATTGCTTTCCATTAATGAATCTTTCACCGACTGAGCCAAAGTCATTCCTGATGGATAAGAGGGACCGAACAAATTACCTACCGTATTGGTTTGACAACCCGCTGTTAGAAGAATAAGAATTACAATAATTGCACTTGATAAATATTTTAGCATCGCAATCTCCAGTATAGAGTGGATTTATTTCTACTAAACAAAAAAACCAAATGATAGCACAACTTACCTCATTTCTATAGTAAAGTTATTAATAGAATGCTGCTATACTACTTTTTATAAATCAAACACCTACAGGAAGTAAGGTATGAGTAGAACCAATAAAAAAAGCATTAATAAATCTAATGAAACACCTGAATCCTCAAAAAAAGAAGTTGTAAGTCCAATAGAACAAACACCAGCCACTGAAGAATCAGACCCAATTTTTAGATTTATTGATAAATTGTACCAAGCCAGTTTGGGGAAGCTAACAGCAGGTATAAGTCCTGCCGCACTGGGTACAGCTTATTATTCCTGGTTTGCTCAACTACTTCAGTCACCTGGCTCAATATTAAGATTGGCCTATTATCCTCTTTTACATGCTAATGATTATATTTCTAACCTTTTCAAATATGAAAAACCTAGTGATGGCAAAGACGTGCGGTTTCATACAGAAAACTGGAGTTATTATCCCTGGCGGCTTTGGGCTGAACAATTTCTCCAACTTGAAGATTGGTGTTTACAAGCCTCCAGTAAAGTTCCGGGTATACCACTTCATGTCAAAAGAACTGTGACCTTTTCCACAAGACAAATTCTTGATGCTGTATCACCCTCTAATTTTGTTTTTACTAATCCAGACTTGCTTCAGGAAACCATACGCTCGAATGGGCAAAATTTAATTCGTGGAACCGAACTCGCTATCCAGGATTTTGTCGAAAAAATAACGGGTTCACCCCCAGCCGGAGTTGAGAATTTTGTTCCAGGAAAACAAGTAGCCATAACAAAAGGAAAAGTTGTTTACAGCAATCATTTAATCGAATTAATTCAATACGCTCCACAAACAGAAAAAGTATATAAAGAACCTATCTTAATCATTCCAGCCTGGATTATGAAATATTATATTTTGGATTTGTTACCAGAAAACTCTTTAGTAAGCTGGTTAACCAGCCAAGGACATACCGTATTTATAGTCTCTTGGCGTAACCCCACTAAAGAGGACAGAAATCTTGGTATGGATGATTATTATAGGCTAGGTGCTATAGATGCTATAAATGCTGTTTGTATGGCAATTCCACATACCAAAATCCATTTAATGGGTTATTGTCTTGGAGGCACACTGGCTATCTTAACAGCAGCGGCTATGGCACATGATCATGATAATCGCATTAAAACCTTATCTCTACTTGCTGCTCAAGGTGATTTTATTGATGCTGGTGAATTATTACTCTTTATAACCAAAAGTGAAGTGTCCTTTTTAAAAAGCATGATGTGGGAACAAGGATATTTGGATACGAAACAAATGTCTGGAACATTTCAAATGCTTCGTTCCTATGATTTGATTTGGTCCAAAATGGTTCAGGATTATATGCATGGGACTCAAAGAGGGATGATCCCCCTGCTAGCCTGGAATGCAGACGCAACTCGTATGCCATACAAAATGCATAGCGAATACCTCGAAAGATTATTTCTTAATAATGATTTTGCAGAAGGCCGATTTACCTTGGAAGGAAAACCTGTTGTAGGAGAAAATATTAGACTACCTGCTTTTGTCGTTAGCACAGAAAAGGATCACGTGGCACCATGGAAATCGGTATACAAAACTCATTTATTAATTAATTCCGATATTACCTTTGTCTTGACTAATGGCGGACATAACGCAGGAATAGTAAGTGAACCTGGGCATGAAGGACGATATTATCGTATTCGGGAAAGAAAATTAGATTCCACCTATCTTGATCCCACAAACTGGTTAAAAAAGGCGGAATTAAAGACCGGATCCTGGTGGACTGCCTGGCATGATTGGTTAGTAAGTCATTCCTCTAAAAGACTGGTGTCCCCGCGCCAACTTGATAAAAATCTCCCCAATGCTCCTGGAAAATACGTGCTACAAAAATAAAGGAATAAATAATGAGTAATGAATTTCTTGAAAATGTCACATTTAAAGAACTGACATTAGGCCATCAAGCCAGCCTAAATCGTACATTAACTCAAGATGATATTAATTTATTTGCTGCCATGTCAGGAGATGTTAATCCTTCTCATGTGGATCCCAAATTTGCTAAAAGCGATGTATTTCATGAGGTAGTTGGACATGGAATGTGGTCTGGGGCTCTGATTTCAACATTACTAGGTACTGTGCTCCCCGGCCCTGGAACTATCTATCTGGAACAGGATATCCAATTTGTAACTCCCGTTCGTATTGGAGATAATGTCACAATTTCTATTGTTGTCCGTAAAAAGCATCCCAGTAAACCTATTGTTCATTTTGACTGCAAGGGAGTTAATCAAAAGGGAGAAACAGTGATTAAAGGTCTTGCCAAAGTCATTGCCCCCACTAAAAAAATGAAAGTACCACGAACTGTTTTACCTCTGGTACAAATCCATCACAATGATCACTTTAATAAAATAATTGAAGCCTGTCGTGATTTACCACCTATAAAAACGGCCGTTGTTCATCCAGTCACTGCTAATGTCCTGGAAGCCGTTTATGATTCAGTTAATGCTGGTTTAATTATGCCTGTCTTGATAGGTCCAATTGAAAAAATCAAATGTGCCGCGAATGAAGCTAAAATTGATTTATCCAAATGGGAAATCATTGATACAGAGCACAGCGATGCTGCAGCGGTTAAAGCGGTAGAGTTAGCCGCATCAGGGAAAGTTGACTCCATCATGAAAGGAGCACTCCATACTGATGAGCTCATGTCTGCAGTCGTACCTGCCACCTCTGGATTAAGAACAAAATACCGCATCAGCCATGCCTATGTGATGGATGTTCCAACTTATCATAAACCACTAATGATTACTGATGCCGCCATCAATATAGCACCCAACGCTGCTGATAAAGCAGACATATGTCAAAATGCTATCAATCTCTGGCGAATTTTATATGGCGAGGAAACCAAACCCAAGGTAGCCATCCTCGCAGCAGTTGAGATGGTCAATCCTAAAATGCAAGCAACAGTAGATGCCGCTGTGTTATGTAAAATGGCAGATCGAGGTCAAATTGTTGATGGGATACTGGATGGCCCTCTAGCCTTTGATAATGCCATTAATAAACAAGCGACCAAGGAAAAAAATATTATTTCTCCAGTAGCTGGTGATGCCGATATTTTGTTGGTGCCTGAAATTGAATCTGGAAATATGCTATCCAAGCAACTCACTTTCCTTGGGCATGCTGATGCCGCTGGAATAGTCCTCGGTGCAAGAGTGCCTATTATTCTAGCCAGTAGAGCTGATTCGTTAAGAACACGATTATTATCTTGTGCCGTAGCAACTAAAATATCAGCTGCCCGAAAAGAAGGTAAAATCAAATGAGGCATTCTGCACTATTAATCATTAACACTGGCTCCTCAAGTATTAAATTTCAAGTGTTCTCTAATACTGAGCACCTTGAACTTCTTGCCAAAGGAAAAATCACTAACTTAGAATCAATACCAAGCTTTTATGCCATCAATGAAATTTTAGAACAAGAAAGAACATCAATCACTCTGGAGAAACAAATTTCTCATGAACAAGCCCTTCATCTTATCCTTGACTGGATTAGTCAGCAACAGCAAAACTGGGAAATTAATGCTGCCGCACATCGTGTTGTTCATGGGGGGGAATTTTTCACTGGGAGTGTTTTGATTACTCCCCAAATAATAGATCAATTAGAAACACTGAACTCTCTGGCACCATTACATCAACCTCACAATTTAGCAGCCATAAAAATCATTGCCCGGCTCAAGCCCGATCTACCTCAAATAGCTTGTTTTGATACCGCCTTTCACGCGCGGCACACTCCTTTATTTACCACCTATGCTCTGCCAGAGTATTTAAGACAACAAGGAATTAGACGCTATGGATTTCATGGACTGTCCTATGAATGGATATTACATGTTCTCAAAAAAGAGTATCCTGATTTAGCAGACAGTAGAATCATTACTGCTCATTTGGGAAATGGTGCCAGCTTATGTGCGATGCATAAAGGCATCAGTATCGATACTACCATGGGTTTGACAGCACTTGATGGGTTACCAATGGGAACTCGTTGTGGCAGTTTAGATCCCGGGGCTATCATTTACATGATAAGAGAGCTGAATCTTACACCGCATAAGGTAGAGGAAATACTTTATAATGAATCGGGCTTGCTTGGTTTATCAGGACAAACAAATAATGTGAAAGAATTACAAACCAACCTCGATAAAAATGCCCAATTTTCTTTGGAATATTTCTGTCTGAAGACAGCTCAATTTATTGGAATGATGACCATTTCACTAGGTGGAGTAGATGGTATTGTATTCACTGGTGGAATAGGGGAAAATTCAGAATTGGTCAGAGTGAATATCCTAAACAGGATACAATGCCTACAGCCCTTTTCTGTCATTGTGATTCCTGCAAACGAAGAAAAGATGATGGCAATACATGCCTTGGCAGCCCTCAGGGAGTAAAAGTGATTTCACTGGAACAGGCAATGAGTGTAAAAAATGGATAAAGACTATTATAAAATAATGGGGGTTAATCAGGATGCTTCCGAAAAGGACATCAAAATGGCCTATCGAAAGTTAGCACGCAAATATCATCCCGATATCAGTAAGGAACCCAATGCTGAGGAACGGTTTAAAGAAATGGGGGAAGCTTACGAAGTACTAAAAGACCCTAAAAAAAGAGCAGAATACGATCAATATTTGAAATATAAAGAATTCAATCCCAAAAGCCATGGATTTACTGGCCAAAGACCACAGGAACAACCATTTCAGGAATTTCATTTTGACAGTGATTTTTTTGAAACTTTATTTGGACACTCACGTTACCAACAACAGCCAATAACCGGTCAGAATTACCATGGCAATATCACTATTAGTTTGGAAGAGGCTTTCCAGGGTGCCGTCAAGAATTTACAAGTGCCCGTAGACCAGGGACCAGAAACTAAAATACAAACTCTGAAAGTTAAAATACCTGCTGGAGTCAAATCAGGTCAACAAATTCGGTTGGCTGGACAGGGGGGCAGTGGAACTGGAGGAGGTCAGCGCGGCGATCTTTATTTAACAGTCGAAGTGATGAAACACCCTGTATTTGATGTCATGGAGAATGATATTTACCTGACACTCCCAATTACTCCTTGGGAAGCTGCTTTAGGAACCACTCTTGTAGTACCTACCTTGGCAGGAAAAATCGATCTGAAAATACCACCTGGTTCTCAAGGTGGACAAAAACTCAGAATCAAAAACCGGGGATTACCCGGACCTAATCCGGGAAATCAATACGTATTATTAAAAATTATTACACCTCCGGCACAAACAGAAGAAGCAAAAGCCCTATATAAAAAAATGGCAGAAGTAATGCCCTACAATCCTCGCAAGACAATGGGAGTATAAGCGTGAGCAAAGACAATCTTTTAATAGGCGTGCTTATTGACGAAACAACAACTATTTCTTTTATTGAGGTATGTCAAAAATACAATATTCCTGAAGAATTATTTATTGAAATGATCGAACAGGGTTTGTTTCCAAATCAACCTTCTGATCCTCAAAAAGTTGCTTTAGGTCAAAAAGAGTTGCACCGTCTGGAATCTGCCTTTCGCTTGCATAGAGATTTAGGCATTAATCCTCCAGGAGTAGCCTTAGCCCTTGATTTACTAGAAGAAATTGAGCAAATGCGCCATGAACTTGAAATCTTACGTAAGCATTTTTAAATAGACTTCTTTCCAAACGCGCTGCAATGAGGGAAACGCGAGGAGAAACGGAGCACAGAACCAAAGTAAATGTTAGTACAAGAGGATTCGATCACCCTAACGATAAAACAATTTCCTGCTGCAGTAGAGTTTGGAAAGCAGTCTAATATCAGGAATCCTTGGGACGATAGTCAGGTATCTCTTTAGGGTGATACCCTTTAATTGTCCTAAAAAACTCAATAATGTATTGAAAATCCTCTTTTATATCTCCAGATGGCCAGAAAGGTTGATGAATTCTGATTTCTTTAGTTGAATAATCAGGACCAACCATCACAATAGGAATACCTGCTTGGCAGGCAATATGATAAAACCCCTCTTTCCACCTGCTCACAGGACTTCGTGTCCCTTCAGGAGCCAACCCTAACCTTAACTCATCTCTTTGGCGAAACAATTCCACAATCTTTTCTACAATGTTCCCTTTTTTAGAACGGTCAACAGGAGTTCCTCCAACAGCACGCAAAAAACTACTTAAAGGAAAAAAGAACAATTGATGTTTGGCCAGGAAATTGATTTTAACACCAACAACGAAGCGAGCACACAGGCAAATGACAAAATCCCAATTACTGGTATGAGGCGCAACAATCACAATATATTTTTTTTCATTCGGTAATTCACCAACTATCTTCCAACCTATTAATTTAAAAATCAAACGACATAGTTTCTGCATGACAAAAATCCATTTTTGTTTTTATCAGTATAAACAATTTATGATTAATTTTGATATCCTTTATCTAGGGTAAAATCTTATATTGATAAAATCCAGAGTACCATATGATTTGTAGCAAACTGAATTCAATAAAATATACACAACTAAGATATATACAAAACATATTGTGCTTATAAATGTTTGACTAAAGCTCAACCTACAAAATCCAGATTAGATTTCAAAGGTGTCCTCCAATAGGCACTTAATTAATATTCCATATTAAATTCTCAATCGCTATTCGGTTAAATATCCTGAGAATACAAGCTATCGTTTTAAATTTTATTTGGTTAATTATTCCATTTTGTATACTGTTCATGCTGGTTACTGACAGTTATTATACATCCGCTTCCTTACGGGCGCGGCTCGGTTTTGCTCCATTATAATCCGAGCCGCGCCCGTAAGAAAGCGGATGTAGCTAGCACAAAGAATAAACCATTAGGGAGCTCTATTTTTAAACACGGTCTGTAAACGATTATGTCAAAATAGCCATGGGCATCTGTAGCACATTGTTATTTCAAATTATCTATGTAAAATACCCATTTTTTAAACCAGCCATCCTATGTTATATCATGATCCCTTGATTTCTGAACACACCACGAACTGGATAAGATCATTCATTATTGAATATTCTATTTGCCCTTTTGCAAAAGGGCCGGTAAATAAAGGCTCATTAAGAATAATAAGCTCTGACGCCAGAAAACAAAAACAAGCCTTTGCCGATTTAATCACTGAAATTCAACTACTGGATAAAAACCCGGTTATTGAAACAACTCTGGTGGTTTTTGCTCATTCTTTTAAAAATTTTTTTTCCTACCTGGATTTTATAAATGATGCAGAACAATTCATTCATGGTTTAGGGTACGAAGGAATTTACCAATTAGCCACTTTTCACCCAGATTATTATTTTGCTGATACTCCAACAAATGATGTTTCTAATTATACCAATCGTTCCCCCTATCCCATGATCCATTTATTAAGGGAAGGCAGCTTGGATAAAGCCATTACTGCTTATGGGGATACCTATGCAATACCAGAAAAAAATATAAAAACACTGAAGGATCTGGGTTTAGAAAAAATAAAGAATTTACTAAATTCCATTAATATTTCATAATTCATTTTTATAAATAACACCATCTTTCATAATGAATTTAAGGTTTTCCTTCGGATTTAGCATAACCTTTAAATTAGCTAAAGGATTTCCATCTACTACTAACAAATCCGCATACGCTCCTTCTGCTATCACACCAATCTTTCCTTCTTGCATCAATAATTCAGCATTTATTGAAGTGGCTGAGCGAATGATATTGACAGCTGAATCGAGTTCTAATCGTATTTCAAGCTCTCTTAGTTGTTCCTTCTGTGCCTCAGGTCCCCACAGGTCAGTTCCCAAAGCAATGGGAATCTTATATTTTCTCGCATATTCGTAAACCTTTTTACCTTTTTCAATAGTTGTTTTTAAATTATCTACAATAAATTTGGACAGCTTAGTCTGTTTTGCGCTTTCAATTCTTTGAACTAATGAAATAAAAGTTGGGTCGTAAAAGACATTATTTTCTGACATGATCTCGACTGTAGATTCACTGATAAAATTAGCATGCTCAATGGAACGTACCCCTGATTTAACGCATTTTTTTACTGCTTCATCACTATAAGCATGAGCCATCACATAAGTGTTTCTTGCACACGCTTCCTCAACAATAGCCGATAACTCTTCCTCAGAATACTCATACAGTGTTGGATTATTCAGAGAAGGGAAAACAACCCCACCTGAAGCGAATACTTTTAGCTGCGATGCGCCTTTCCTTAACTCTTCTCGAGCAGCCCGCCTCACTTCATCGACCCCATCCGCAATCACTGACATAGTCGAAAAAGAATTAATATGCCCACAAGGATCAGTCAATTCATTCGGTTTTCTAAAGTCAGCTCCACCGCCCGTTTGTGTCAATGCCTTCCCTGAATAAAATAATCGAGGACCAACAATACTCTTGTTATCCAGTAATTGCGCTATTCGAAAATCAGCCCCTCCGGCTTCCCTTAATGTTGTAAAGCCATAAAACAAGCTATTTTTCAGATAATTAGCAGCAGCAAAGAATATTTCGGATTCTGAATAAAAACTATTTTTAGGACTTAGGGTCAATCCGGTAATATGGGCATGGGCATCAATTAACCCAGGCATTAATGTTTTTCCTTTGACATCGACAATCGGCATCCCGTCAAGAGGCTGTAGTGGTGCCTGCGACACCCTGTAAATCAAATTATCTTGTATAAGAACATAAAAATTCTTGTGAAGTTCACTGCTGTCTTTTAAGAGGATGTTAGCATTTTTAAAAAGAATCTGATTCATTTTAAGCTCAAAACGATTAATTTAATTAACTATATTTATAGTCTATTTTTATAATCTTTCGATTCGAGTTATTACATTAGCACATCTCAACCTGACCTCTGATTACCAATAGATGGGCTTTTTCCAAAGGCATTAAAAGAACCTCTGGAAATTCCCCACAATATTAAAATTATGTACTACTATTTATCATATAGGACTCATTATCAGGTGCATCATGAATACACAAGATCCAGCACTAAGTCTTTCCAATCCAAGGATGTTGGCAGCAATATATTTTGGCTTATTATCTGTGGTGGGTACCATACTGATAAATGCTTTTCTCACTTCTATCGGACTTGAAGAAATTATACCTGTATATCAATCAGTAATTCTGGGGATGATTGTAGCTTCCTGTACAGGGGCTATATTTGGCGAAGCTATCGTTCATTGCAAAAAACCCTATAAAGCAAAAACATTTTGGTTAGGATTCAGCATGGTCATTGCATCCTTGCCTGTTTTTGATCTGGGTATTGTTTTTCTGATGACAGAAGAAAATGCGAAAATATTTGAAGTCACCACCCTGACTAGCATGGTCATATTCTATCTGGTTGTTCTGGCCTACAGTTATGTGCTGTTTGGAATTCTTCTGGCCGTTGCATCTGGACTTGCAGCTATGTATTTGAGGGGACAATTGGTATACGATATCTTGCATACCAAAACTCGACGTCAACATAAACAAAAGCATGCATTGGAACAAAGTAAATCAGAAGAACACAGCCATAAAGTTCACCGATGAACTAAAATCATCAGGTGACATTTATAATCTATTGTCTCAAGGAGCAGTCGTAATCACTCCTAACAATAGATTAAGTGGCGCTGTTCTTAAGGGTTATTATGCTTATTGCGCAAGAAAAACCGTTATCAAACCTAACTGTTTACCTTTTAATGCGTTTCTTGTTAAATCTTATGAGCAACTAAAATTCCAAAAACCAGAACTCCAACATCCAATACTATTCAATTCGGCACAATGCCAACATTTATGGAGGAAACTGATAAAATCCCACCCCACTATTATTTATACAGAAGGCTTGCTCAAAGCAATAATAGAAGCGTGGGAATACTGTGAGCAATGGCAAATTGCCTCTGAAACTTCTGCTTTTCAATACACCCAACAAACACAACAATTTCAACAATGGCGACGATCTTTTAACAAACAGCTCAAAGAAATTTCTGCCATCCATGAGCATCAATTAATTCCTTATTGGATTGATATGAACTATCAGGGATTTGCCAAAATCATTGTTTGGATGTGCTTTGACGATTTTAATCCTCAACAACTAACCCTCCAGCATTACTTAAACACCCAGGGAGTTACCCAATACTATTATGATTTAAGAGAAAACCAGACCACTCCAACAGTTTTTTCCGCTAAGGATAAAAAAGAAGAATATCAACAATTGTTAGCTTGGTTAGAGAAAAAAATTCAACTAGGGAAAAAGAAAATCGGAGTTGTTATCCCTAATCTGGGGCAAGAATCACGAATTCTGCAACGAGTGTTATTCAATCATTTTGAACCAGATTTGTTTAATATTTCTTTAGGTCAGCCATTAAGTGCCTTTCACTTAATCTCGCATGCTTACACCTGGCTCAGCCTTGATAACAATCTCTTAAATAATCACCAAGCCAACTTATTACTCCAATCACCTTATATTGGCAAAGCAAAAGAAGAATTTATTCAACGATCACAGTACTTACAAGAAAGCAAATTATTGCAGAACAACTTCTTTTCTGCAAAATTACTTATAGAAGACATGAGACATAACATCCCAAAACTTGCTGAGTTGTTAAAGAATATAGAGTCATATCCGGAAAAAGCCACAATAGGTGAGTGGATTGATTTATTTCAAGAACGCTTGACTGTCCTGGGTTTCCCCGGAGATTACGCTTTAGATTCAGAAAATTACCAATGCTTTAATCGCTTTATGATGATCTTTGATGAATTCAGACAATTAGGTTTAATAAGCAGCCAATTATCTAAAACAGAAGCCCTGGATGCTTTAAAATTACTTCTGGAAAACACCATCTTCCAAGCACAAAAAAACAATTCACCAATTCAAATTTCTGGGTTGTTAGAAGCATCCGGCTGTGAATTTGACAGCCTTTGGGTCATGGGATTAACTGATCAATGTTTACCTCAAAAAACACGTTTGTCACCCTTTATCCCTTTGCAATTACAACGTGAACTTTGCATGCCACACAGTATTCCTTCCAGAGAACTCCAATTTGCTGAACAAATTTTACAAAGATTACAGCGAGGCAGCCTGGAAACTGTTTTTAGTTACTCTCAATTCGAGGACGATACTCCTAATTTACCATGTTCCTTAATCACTCATTATGCTGATTACAGTGCCCAGCCCATTCATGATGAAACAAAGTTTCAAACCTGTTTGGTTGATCTTGAAGAAACCTATAAAGTACCTGTAGGATCTGATGAATCCGTTTCTGGCGGTACCAGCTTACTCGGCAATCAGGCCAAATGCCCTTTTAAAGCATTTGCACAACATAGACTTAAAGCCAACCCTGCCCTGACAACCACGGACGGAATAGATGACAGGGAAAAAGGTCAATTGATACATAAAGTCTTGGAGTTACTCTGGCAAACTTTAGAAAATCAAGAACAATTACTTAAGTTAAAACCGGATGAACTTGAGCAATATATTGATCAAGCAATTCAAAGTGCATTGAATCCTCTTAAGCAACTTAATATCCAAGCGCTCCCTGACTTAATTGCAAATGTTGAATACATAAGATTAAAACGAATTATCTTGTCATATCTGGAATGGGAGAAACAACGTCCTCCTTTTTCAATTGCAAGTTTGGAAGAAAATCATTCGATAAATTTAGCAGGGCTTGACTTTAAAGTTAGAGTAGACCGGTTGGATCAAGTAGGGAATAAAAAATGGGTCATAGACTACAAAAGCACTCTCCCTACTAGTAAACCATGGAATGAAGAGCGCCCCATGGAACCTCAATTGTTACTTTATGCTTTACTTAATGAACAAATTAACGTCTTGTTATTAATTCAATTAAAAACAGGCAAAATAAAACTCAGTGGTTTTAGCGAAGAAAAATTGGAAAGCAAAGAAATTAATACTTTAAAAGAGAACGAAACCTGGGAAGATTATAGACAAACCTGGTTAGAACAATTAACGAATTTAGCTGAAGAAATAAAGTCAGGCCATTGCCCACCGCACCCTCAAAGTCTGGCCATTTGTCAACAATGTGATTTTCAGAATTTATGCCGCTTTCAGGCGAAACAATAGACTGCTTGCCAAACTCGCTGAAGTGATGGAAGTGCAAAAAGAAACGGAGCGCAGAACTGGAGGGTGTACCTTAGTATATGAAGATTCGAGCACCGTATCGACAAAGCAATTTCCCACTCAGTTGAGTTGGAAAGAAGTAAAAAAACTAGTTTTAATCACCGGAAATACTTATGCATCATTTAATTCTTGGTTACGGCTATTGTGGTTATTATCTGGCTCAAGAACTACTTGCACGTCAACAGAAGGTTACCGCAGTATCACGGGAATTAAAAAAAGAATTGGAATTACCAAAATTAGACCATGTACTACATGATCTCCAATACCCTTTTCAATGGAACGACACTAACTCGATTATCTACTACTTAATCCCACCACCACCTCAGGGTACCCGAGATGTTTTTTTAAACCAGTTTTTAAATCAAAGTTCATTCAATGCAAAAAAAATTATTTATTTTGGTTCAAGTGGTGTGTATGGAGACCATCAAGGAGCATGGATTGATGAATCATCAACTTGCATTATTGATTCTCCACGCCAACAAAGACGATTGGATGCTGAGCAGCAATGGTTAATCTATTGCAATCAACACAATATCGAACTCTCCTTATTACGTATTGCGGGCATCTACGGACCAAACAGACTTCCCATCGGTGCGGCTATATCAAGAACTCCAGTAATTAGTCCTGTTGAAGCCCCTTTTACTAATCATATTTTTGTCAAAGATTTGGCTTGCATCGCTTATCTACTTGGCCGAGTACAAACGCCATTGATAATCTATAATATTGCTGATGGCAACCCAATGCGGATGGGAGAATTACAACAAACTGTCGCAAAAACATTAGAGATAGAACTCGCTCCCTATGAATCATTCGCTCAGGCATGGGAAAAAGCAAGCCCTATGAAAAGAGAATTTATGCGAGCATCCAAACGACTCAAACTGGATCGATTAAAAACCATATTAGGGAAAAATATAGAATTGACACAATTATATGATGCCATAAAACAAAGTTTATAATTTTCTATAAATACTTCTCCCTATACAGAGCAATGTTATAATCTAGATTGATTTAATTTATAATTATTATTCTGTCCCAATCCCTGTCATCCTGAGCATCGCGAAGGATCCCCCTGAGATGAAAATCAGTTCTTGCCTTCATTAAGATTCTTCGTGGAGCCTATCTTGAGTTAAGGTAAGGATCTGAATAACAACAGTATGGTTCGAATTGTATCAAAGTATGATTTTACCCCGCCTCATTATGAATTTTAACTGTAATTTTACTTAAAATATGCTATTATGCCGCCACATTGGTTACATATAAACCAATAATTCGTTATAAATCAATAGGATTTCAAATTTATAATTAAAATTGAGGTAAACTATGCCTTCTTACAAGAATGCCCGTCTCTTAGAAAAACGCTTGCAAAATTGTGATACCCAATTCTATCAACTTTTTAATAACCAAGAGTTATCAAGAAAATTTTTTTTGCAATTAAACCAAATAAAATACTTTTATACTGCTTCTTTCAATAAAACTCAAAATGAAGACGATGGTATTGAGATCATTGAGGAATATGAAAATTTCATCTCTCTGGTCGCACAAGTAAAATCTGGTGAAATCAGTGCTGATAAAGCATTCGAAACAATAAAAGATACGACCGAATCGAAACAAACGGATGTGATCATTGCTAACTTTTTTAAAGTCTGTGAACTCATGTTTTGGGCTACTGCAGCATTTTTCAGCTACGTCGCTTGCGTATCTGTAGGTGTTCCATTAACTTTTTGTGAACCTTTTATAGGCATCGCCGTTACTGTATCAACTTTTCTCATGACATGCAGTGCAATAGAAAAATTCTTCAATTGTTTTGATCAATTCCAATCTTTTGACAAGATTAACGACCTTGATCAAAGCAAAAGAGATACTGTGACCTTTTTCAGTAAATCTTCCACCTCAACAAAGCCGGTAAGCAAGAAAGACGTTGAAGTAGAGGAAACCACGCAAAGATTATATCCAAATTTACAAACCAATTAATGAATAGGCAAGAAAACATCAGACCGACAATCATTTTAGTCTGATGTTTTTGATTGCCCCTCAGGCTATATCAAAATCAATCTCTCTACTCATCCTTAATTACCAAATAAATCATCACGGCTAAAATAGTAATAAAAATATGGAAGGCAGTTGTAAGTGCTGAATTCAGCATAGGAGACATCCACATCCCAAACCATTCCCCGCCTATGGACATAAAAATCACTTGCCAGGTCATGAAACCCAAGGTTAGGCCTCCAATGGCCCAATTTTTGGAATGATTAAAAACAGTCGCGCTTTCATTTCTTGCCTTAAATAATTTCCAGGCTCCTATTCCACAAAACAACGCAGTTAGACATTCCATGATAATAATGGTAATAAAAGCGGCATAATGTAATGTAGGGCTAGTAACTGCTCTATACGTGATAGTTGAATTAGGAAATATATCTGTCATTGTTAACACCTTAACTACCGCTGGAAAATTAGCAGAATAATCCGTAATATTGCCAAATGCGACAAGCAAACAAAAGAAAGAAACGGCAACGACAAGTAATACTTTTGAGAATCTGATTATCATAATTCTGTCCTTTGAAATAAGTTAAACAATCTCATCCAATCCTAATGACAAGAGATAATAAGTACTGAAAAATCAACATTTCTTTTACAACCACACCCAGATTTTCTATCCAACAGGTTAGATATGGCTGCAGCATCCCTAGCCAAGCTTTCTCATAGTTTTATTAATAGTTTCTTTCTGAGTATTTCTCGCAAAACGCAACAAAATATGATCTGATCTGATTGTCGCTTCGCTCAAAGCATCCTCAGGACTAATCAGATCAGCGAACATTGCTTCCAGAACTTCATCATTAATCCCACGAATTTGATTTTGTGGTCCCAAGTGTTTATACGACCTCGCGGGGAAATTATCTTCAAGATCGGTTTTAGCCAGTAACAAAGCAGGATGCTCGCTCGATTGAACAATGCTGGCGTATATGCCCTTTAGCCCTAATGGCAAATAACCAGTATGTTCATGCCAACGTTTCTGCACCTCAGGTTTAGCAATGAACGCAAAAAACTTCGCAATTCCTCTATATTGTTCTTGTGTTTGTCCACCCGCAGCCCATAAAGCTGCACCACCAGCCACATTAGCATGTCGGATAGTACTAGCCTTGGTATCCAAAGGCATGGTTGCAACACCCAAACGAAAAGGAACAAGAGCAGATAAACTATTATAGGCACCCGATGACTGACTAAATAATGGACAAACACTACTGGTAAATAAGATTGTGGCATCATCGACACGGCCACCATAACGAAAATAATGCAAATCATGCCAACGTTTCAGTCGTTGAAAATGAGCAACCAATTGAGGGGTATGGAAAGCGGCACGAACTGGATTGTCGAGGGTTATAGGTAAGTCATGGATGGCAAGAAAAGACTCAAATAGAACCCACCCGGGGTAAGCAGTAGTATAAGTGCAATCGTAGCCTGCTTTTTTAATTTTTTCTGCCATCCTTTCCATTTCTGACCATGTTTTAGGGAAGTTATTCTTGTCGTATCCCACTTTAGCCAAAATATCCAGATTATAATATAAAACTGGCGCTGAGAGATTAAAAGGCATTGCCATTAATTGCCCGTCTCTGCTATAAAATTCACGAACTGATTGAATAAAATCCTCTTTAGGCAAACTCATCCCCTGCTCACGCATTAATAAATCAACAGGTTTGATCACACCTGGAGGACTCAACATGATGGAAGTACCTACTTCAAAGACTTGAACTATTGATGGCGCCTGATGCGCTCTGAATGCCGCAGCAAAATTAGTTAGAGTCTCTGTATAATTGCCTTTATAAACTGGTTTTACTTGGTATTCATTTTGACTTTTATTAAAATCATCAGCGAGTAAACGCACTTCATCACCCAAATGCCCTGCCATACCATGCCAAAAAACCAGTTCAATTGGTTTCGCTTGCACTCGCATACCACTTAGAAAAATTACCAAAAATAAAAAAAGTATTTTCATTTTAACAGGTCTGGATAATCACTAAAGACAGCATCAACACCCCAATCAAATAATTTTTTGGCTAAACGTTTACGGTTTACAGTATAGGCACATACCACATACCCCTGATCTTTCACCGCCTTCACTCTATCGGCAGTTAATATCTTTCTGTTAAAATGTATAGAATAACATTCCAATTGTTTCGCTTTCTGTAACCAATCGTCATCCCACTCATGCAGCAATAACCCCAAAGGCATTTCTGGAGCAATGCTTCGACATAACACCAAAGCATCCCACTCAAAACAAGAAACGAGAGGCCATTCTTTATTTTGAGGCCAATAACGGTGAATATGACTTAATACTGTTACAGTAGTTTGCTCAACAGTTCCGGGGTACGGTTTTATTTCTATATTCGCTTGAACGCCAGAAAAAGACAACCATTTTAACAGTTCAGTAAAATGAGGAATTTTTTGTCCTTTATACTGTTTGGAATACCAGGAACCCGCATCAAGGCTTCGGAGATAATCCGCTTCAACCAAACCAACTTCGCCTTTCCCATTCGTGGTACGTTTCAAATTGTCATCATGAATGATAAACGGCTCACCGTCAGCGCTGCACATCACATCAAACTCAATGAAATGGCAACCTAAAGACAATGCTTTATCGAATGCGGCCAGAGTATTTTCAGGGGCATAACCTGACGCCCCTCGATGGCCAATAACTTTATCAACCACCAACAAATTACTCCCCCTGCTTACGATTGGATGCCGCTTCTACCATTGCCGTCATTACCAATTCATTACTCACCGTCAAAGGTGCAGGAGAAGCCCCCATAGCTAATGCATTCATTTCTTTGGCCTGATAAGCTCTCGGTTGCTGGGGAATATTATCACCTTCGAAAAAAACCAAATTACTAACTGAATAATTTTGTTTAGGATAAGCTTTATTCATTCTATCCATTTCATCATTGACTTGTTGGTATAACTGCTCTCGAATTTTGGCACGGACTACTTGAGTTTCCTCTAAACTGGGTTTGAATTCCACACCACTGATCTCATATTTAGCACCTGGTTTACTTACTGACTTGGCATTTTGATAAATATTTGTCAATGCCGATTGATCAACTCTTGCCTGTGCTTGTACATAGAGTTTTTCAAGGCCAGAACTATCCTGAGAACGATCAAATTGCACTAAATGCCATTCCCCTTTAGCAATTTTGTTTAAACTATCCATAATGTCAGCACGTGCTTTCACCAAATCCGCATTACTTAGTGTCGCGTTAATACTCACATTTAATAATGCCGTTTGCGTAGTAACCCATTTTTTGGCAGAAACCTGAAACAGAATCTTATCAAGTACCAAATCAGGTGTCTCATTATCAGCCCAAACAAAAGGAGTTAAGACCATTAAACCCAGCATCCAGGCAATTTTTCTCATAACACTCTCCCTCATAATATTGATATTCGAATTAGTGTATACCAGCAAACTATAAGACACCACAGGAGTTTGTGTAATAATCTAATACCACCTAACCATGGATCCCTCGTTAGCACTCGGGACGACCTTTTTTAAGAAAAACATTTAATAAAAAAGCATAACACCTTGCCCATACCTGTCATCCTGAGTGCAATGAGGGACCTCCTGTTTGACACACTGAATCTCTTGAACTCTAATGAATAGTTTATCTTGCAAAATTTACTGTATATAGGATAAAGGTCAATTCCTTTTTCTGTTAACATACACTTGTGTCGTTAGGAAATTAACAGACCCCAACAGTCCAACTCAAAAATAGGAATTATCAATGGATAAGGAATACTTTGTGTACTTATTAACCAACAAATACCACAATGTGCTCTATACAGGAGTTACTAACGATCTGGTACGTCGAATTTATGAGCATAAGAACAAAATGCAAAAAGGATTTACTCGAAAATACAACGTTGATCATTTGGTTTACTATGAAATATGCCCTGATATTAGGATTGCTATTACAAGAGAGAAACAAATCAAAGGCTGGGCACGTAAGAAGAAAAATGATTTGGTAAATTCTATAAATCCAAACTGGGATGATTTGTATAAGTTTTTATATTAGCCATGTGCGACATCAAAAAGATCCCTCACTTCGTTCGGGATGACAATAAATATAATAAATAATTACTGTATGCATTCAAGTAAATAAACATTTTTTAACATATCTTTTTCTCAAGACGCACCAAATGCAGCTGACTGCCAAACGGTTGGATATGAGTACAGGTTGAGAAAATAAACTCGCTAAAAAAGCGCAGTGTACATTCGAGTACATGAGCATTTTTAGCGTGTTTTTTTCTCAAGATGCGCCAAATGCGGCTGACTGCCAAACGGTTGGATTTGAGTGCAGGTTGAGAAAATAAACTCGCTAAAAAAGCGCAGCGTACATTCGAGTACATGAGCATTTTTAGCGTGTTTTTTTCTCAAGATGCGCCAAATGCGGCTGACTGCCAAACGGTTGGATTTGAGTGCAGGTTGAGAAAATAAACTCGCTAAAAAAGCGCAGTGTACATTCGAGTACATGAGCATTTTTAGCGTGTTTTTTTCTCAAGATGCGCCAAATGCAGCTGACTGCCAAACGGTTGGATTTGAGTGCAGGTTGAGAAAATAAACTCGCTAAAAAAGCGCAGTGTACATTCGAGTACATGAGCATTTTTAGCGTGTTTTTTTCTCAAGATGCGCCAAATGCAGCCGTTTGGTAAGAATTACATTGATTTAATTAGCGAATAGATCTATAACTTCTCCCAAAATTATTGCAAGAGGAGCTTAAAAAATGATGTCTATTGACAATATTAAAAATGATAACCAGGTTTTAGCTGAAGAAGATTTCCTCGAATATGCATTGTCTCATGGATTTGGTGATTTACATTTTAAGGTAGACCCACAAACGGGTATGAAAGCTATGATTGCGATTCATAGCACTAAGTTGGGTCCTGCTTTGGGTGGTTGCCGATTTATTGAATATCCTAATACGGCTGCTGCTCTAAAAGATGCTATGCGTCTTGCTAGAGGAATGAGCTTTAAGGCTGCTTCTGTCAATTTACCTTTAGGTGGTGGAAAATCAGTCATTATGAAGCCTAAGGGACTTTTTAATCGAACTGAGTATATGCATCGTTTTGGTGAGTTTGTAAATGAATTAAACGGCAGGTACATCACTGCTTTGGATAGCGGTACTGAGTTAAGCGACATGGATATCATTGCTGAACATACTGACTATGTTGCCAGTTTATCCAGATACAATGGAGATCCCTCTCCTTCTACTGCTAAAGGGATATTAAGAGGCATTCAAGCTGCGGTTGCTTTTAAATTAGGCAAGGACACTCTGAATGGTCTTCATATAGCCGTTCAGGGCCTAGGCCATGTTGGATATGCTTTGGCAAAACAATTACGTGAATTAGGAGCCACATTAACTGTTGCTGATATTTCCCCCGCTGTTGTAGAGATGGCTGTTCAGGAATTAGGAGCGAAAGCAGTTAATACTGATGTTATTCATAAAGTACCTTGTGACGTATTTGCTCCTTGCGCTTTAGGTGCAGTTATTAATGATCTTACTATTCCTCAACTACAAACTACCATTATTGCTGGTGCCGCCAATAATCAACTTGCTCATACTCACCATGGCAAAATACTGCATGAAAAAGGTATTTTATTTGCTGTGGATTATGTTATTAACGCAGGTGGGTTAATATTTGCTGCATCTAAATATTTACACACCCCTGAGGATAAAGTAAGCGACCAAATTGACAGTATTTATACTTCCCTCACTGAAATTTTTACCCGTTCTGCTAAAGACAATTTACCTACCAGTGAGATCGCTGATACTCTGGCTAAGGAAAAATTAGCTTAATCAGGTACTATATATGAAACATTTATCCCTTACTCCCGAGTTATATGAATACATGTTGGATGTTTCTTTACGAGAACACCCTGCTTTGGCAGGATTGCGTAAAGAAACATCCACTATGGAATTAGCTAATATGCAGGTTGCGCCTGAACAGGCTCAATTTATGCAATTACTTCTACGATTGACTCGGGCAAAAAATGTATTGGAGCTCGGAACTTTTACAGGTTATAGTGCGTTAGCCATGTCTCTTGCTTTGCCGGATGATGGGCAACTGATAACCTGTGATATTAACGAAGAATGGACCAAACATGCCCATCCTTTCTGGCGTCAAGCAAAGCAAGACCATAAAATTAAATTACGTCTTGGGCCTGCTCTTGACACTTTAAATTCATTGCTCAATGAAGGATGGGAACATCAATTTGACTTCATTTTTATTGATGCTGACAAAACCAATTATCTGAATTACTATGAACTGGCTTTAAAATTGGTTACACCACAAGGACTGATTGCTATAGATAATATTTTCTGGGATGGTCAAGTAATTGATCCCAATGATATAAGTGGACAAACCAGAGAAATTAAAAAATTGAATGAATTAATTAAAAATGATTCCAGAGTATTTGTAAGCTTGTTAGCTATAGCAGATGGGCTGTTTCTGGTTCAACCCGTTTAACTCTAAAATCCTGGCATGCGATAAACTGCATTGCTATCTATGTAAATAAGTACAAGGAGAATCTGATAATGCAAAATAATAACCCCTGCGGATTAGATGGCTTTGCCTTTTTGGAATTTTCAGGCCCGGATAAGAACAAATTACATCAACAATTTTCTGAAATGGGGTTTCAGGCTGTAGCTCAGCATAAGACTCAGGATATTACTCTTTTCAAACAGGGAGAAATACAGTTTATAGTGAATGCATCCCCCAATTGCCAGGCGGAAGTACATGCATCGACTCATGGACCTGGAGCTTGTGCTATGGGTTTCAAAGTACTAGATGCCAAAGCAGCATTCCAATATGCTATTAGCCATGGCGCTACTGCTTTTCAGGACGTCCCTCATGCCAATCATAACCTGCCGGCCATTCAAGCTATTGGCGGAAGTGTTATCTATTTTGTCGATGAAGAACATCAACCCTTCGCTCAAGATTGGGATATGCTCTCAGCAGAGCCTGTTTTCGGGAATGGACTGACTGCAATAGATCATCTCACACATAATGTCTATCGCGGTAATATGGACAAATGGGCTAGTTTTTATGCCTCCATCTTCAATTTCCAGGAAATTCGTTTTTTCAATATCAAAGGAAAAATGACTGGTTTGGTCAGTAGAGCATTAGGTAGCCCCTGTGGCAAGATAAAAATCCCTTTAAATGAATCCAAAGATGATTTATCGCAAATTGAAGAATTTCTTCATGAGTATCGTGGTGAAGGAATCCAACACATCGCTTTAAATACTAGTGACATATATAAAACAGTCAATGGTTTAAGAAAACAAGGTGTAAAGTTCCTGGATGTGCCAGATACTTATTACGAAATGGTCCAAGACCGTCTCCCATGGCATCAGGAGCCTCTTAATCAACTCAATGCTGAAAAGATTTTAATCGATGGTGAAATTGATCCTAAAGATGGATTGTTACTACAAATTTTCACAGAAAATATATTCGGACCGGTATTTTTTGAAATTATTCAACGTAAAGGCAATCAGGGATTTGGTGAGGGAAATTTCCAAGCGTTATTTGAAGCAATTGAAAGAGATCAAGTCCGACGAGGTACTTTAAAAGAATTGACCTAAAAAAACAGTAATAAATAGACTTCTTCAGAAACTCGCTGCGGTGAGTGAACGATGCGCAAGATTGGAATGTACACACCACCAGTACATAATGATTCGAGCACCGCATCGCCGAAGCAATTCGTCACCCGAATAAAGTTTCCGGAGAAGACTAATGTGGCATTGCTGTTTTTTAGGATTAAGCCAGGAGATCTTTATGAAACTCGCTACTTTAAAATCAACTAATTCTCGCGATGGTGAATTATGCTTAGTCAACAGATCGTTGACTGCTGCTGTGCGTGTTCCTCACATCGCCCCCACACTGCAATTTGCACTGGATAATTGGGATGCGATTGAACCCAAGTTACAACTGGTTTATCAACAATTAAATGACAACCTAGTTAAAGATGCCCTTGCTTTTGACCCTGAACAATGTGCTTCACCATTACCTCGTGCTTATCAATGGGCTGACGGCAGCGCTTATGTAAACCATGTAGAGCTGGTTCGTAAAGCCAGAGGTGCCGAAATGCCTGCTGATTTTTGGACCAATCCACTGATGTATCAAGGTGGTTCTGATGCCTTTCTTGGACCTCGGGATCCTATCCCGGTAAGTTCGGAGGCGTATGGAATTGACTTTGAGTCTGAAGTGGCCATCATTACAGATGACGTTCCTATGGGGATTGATCATACCAATGCTGCTCATCATATTAAACTTCTAATGCTAGTCAATGACGTCTCTCTGCGTAATCTTATACCGGATGAGTTGGCAAAAGGCTTTGGCTTTTTCCAATCCAAACCTGCAAGCAGTTTCTCCCCTGTGGCGATAACTCCGGATGAACTGGGTTCATACTGGGATGGCGCACGAGTTAAATTGCCATTATTTAGCCATTTGAATGGCCAATTATTTGGTCAACCCAATGCGGGAGTTGATATGACTTTTTCTTTTCCGGAACTCATACAACATGCCGCTAAAACCAGACAGTTAAATGCAGGAACTATCATAGGTTCTGGAACAGTATCTAACCTCGACCGCAGTAAAGGTTCTTCTTGCATCGCTGAAAAACGGATGTTGGAAATCATAGAATGTGGACAAGCGAAAACAACATTTATGAAATTTGGAGACCGAATTCGTATCGAGATGCTCGATAATCAAGGAAACTCACTGTTTGGCGCGATAGATCAAATTGTTGAACAATACGACAAGGATTCCGTATGATACTTTATGATTATTTCCGCTCTACAGCCTGTTACAGAGTGCGAATAGCGCTTAACTTAAAAAAAATTGCTTATGAAACCATTGAAGTGCATCTGGTTAATAATGGAGGTGAACAACACAGTCCTCAATACCACCAGGTTAACCCGCAAGAACTGGTTCCCAGTTTGGACATTAATGGTCATACCCTGAGCCAGTCATTAGCAATAATTGATTATTTGGAAGAAACCTACCCGGAAATACCATTATTTCCAAAAGATCCATTTATCAAAGCTACTCTAAAATCCATGGCTTTCATTGTAGCCTGCGATATGCACCCTCTCAATAATTTAAGAGTGTTAAACCGCTTAAAAGAACAATTTAAAGCGAATGAAGAACAAGTACTGGACTGGTATCACCATTGGTTAAAAGCAGGATTTGATGCCTTCGAAGAGCAACTGACACGTTTGGAACGCAACAAACCAATCTGCTTTGGGAGTGAAATTACCCTGGCTGATGTTTGCCTGATTCCTCAGGTTTACAATGCCAAACGATTCCATTTTGATATGGCTAATTATCCTATAATCAACGAAATCAATGAGTATTGTTCAACAATACCCGCTTTTCGTAATGCAGCACCAGAAACAAACTAGGGACTGTTGATTTATCTATGTGAAAAACCCGCTTCCTCACGGCTCGATTTTATTTCCATAATCCGAGCAGCGACCTGAAAGATCCCCACAAAAATGTACATTTTTAGTAATGACTCTGTCATCCCTGCGAAGGCAGGGATCCATCTTGCAATGTACATCCTAAGCGTCATTAACTAGAGAAAAGCAAATAAAAAAGATGGAAAAGACAATGGAAAATTAACTTAATTGAGTCAAACAATCCTCAGTGGATTAATTTGGGTTATGAACTATTTTGATGGATGGATCCCTGCCTTCGCAGGGATGACAGAATGTACGGGAATAACAGAGTCATTTAAAATTGTACAAGTTCGTGGGGATACATCAAGCCGCGACCGTGAGGAAGAGGATAGAGATAGAGAAACCCGATAATACAATAAACCTATCAATATCTTAAAAACAACTTAAAACCATGCCCTATGTAATTCGACTGTTTTCACTCCTTGTGGAGTTTTCTCCAACATGGACCAAACGGTTTTACAACGCTGCAAATGACCAATTAAGACATTTTGATTATTACAACGATAGCGCACTGGCATAGAATCATACTGTTCATTTGAATTGATAGCCAAACAATACTCCCCGTTAACCAGTTCAATTGCCCAGGGAAAAGCGCGAGACATATCAAGAGTTTTATGATTCTCGTTATCTAAAGGAACCGTTACATTAATTTGTACGCTGTCTCCAACCCATGGTGATTGAGGACAAACAACTTCCAATTTTTTACCACCTGCTTTCACAAAACAAGGATCAAATAATTGACCTTCTGCCTGACAACGCCATGCGTCTTCGCGTATAATTATCCGGGATTGTTCATAACATTGACCAGACAATTTTTTTTTAACTATAGGTGGTGCCTGGTCGAACACCTCACCAAAAGGCCTATACAATTTTAGTACAGTATCACTAGCACTAGCTAAAAAAGAACAAAAACATAATGATGCCAGCAAAACTCTTTGTAACATGGTGTTCCCCCACGGATTTTATTTAGTGTATCATCACATTTTAACCCAGGACTCAGGAAAAACTGCAAACTGGAAGTAAAATCATTTCCAAAAGAATTGGAAGATTTCCTGAGTTCTGAATAAATCGCTTTCGATTTTGGAGTATATAATGACAGAAGTCTTTACTATAAAACAATGTCTTGATGGTGAAATCAGTATTGATGAAACCGTTACAGTAAGAGGCTGGGTGAAAACTCGACGAGATTCAAAGGCTGGCTTATCATTCATTAGTCTGCATGATGGTTCTTGCTTTTCACCCATACAAATTGTAGCTACTGATCAACTGACCAACTACCAACAAGAAGTAATAAAACTAAACGCTGGCTGCTCTATGATAGCTACTGGAAAATTAGTAGCGTCCCAAGGCAAAGGACAATTTTTTGAAATTCAGGCTGAACACATCGAAGTAGTGGGTTGGGTCGAAAATCCAGATACTTATCCAATTCAAGCGAAACGGCATACTCTCGAATTTTTAAGAGAAGTAGCTCATCTGCGCCCAAGAACGAACACTATCAGTGCAATCACCAGAGTACGCCATTGTTTGGCACAAGCCATTCATCGTTTTTATCATGAACAAGGCTTTTTTTGGGTTCATACACCCATCATTACTGCAAGTGATTGTGAAGGAGCGGGAGAAATGTTTCGAGTTTCTACCCTTGACTTATTAAACATCCCTAAAAATGAACAGGGACAAATTGATTTCAGTAAAGATTTTTTTGGGAGAGAAACATTTCTAACCGTCTCTGGTCAATTAAATGTCGAAGCCTACTGTATGGCCATGTCCAAAGTATACACCTTTGGGCCAACATTCCGCGCTGAAAACTCGAATACCAGTCGTCATCTCGCTGAATTCTGGATGATTGAACCTGAAATTGCTTTCGCGAACCTGCAAGACATTTGCAAACTTAGCCAAAGTATGTTGCGTTATCTGTGTAAAACCGTTCTCGAAGAGCGTGCCGATGATATGGACTTTTTCAATCAATTTGTTGCACCAGGATGCATAGAACGCATGGAACATGTTGCCGAGTCTGAATTTGAAATCATGACTTATACGGATGCAATAAAAGCGCTTGAGGCCAGTGATCAAAAGTTTGAATTTCCAGTCAGCTGGGGTCTGGATTTACAATCAGAACATGAGCGTTACCTGGCCGAAGTGCTTTGTAAAAAGCCTGTTATTCTGACGGATTATCCTCAGGAAATTAAAGGCTTTTATATGCGCCTTAATAATGATGGGAAAACTGTAGCAGCTATGGATGTGTTGGCACCAGGTATTGGGGAAATCATTGGGGGTAGTCAACGTGAAGAGCGCCTGGAAGTACTGGACAGACGCATGGATGAATGCAACCTGAATAAAGAGCATTATCAATGGTATAGAGATTTACGTCGCTACGGCACTGTTCCTCATGCCGGATTTGGCCTTGGTTTTGAACGTTTAATCAGTTATGTGACAGGTGTGGCCAATGTGCGAGACGTTATACCTTTTCCACGCACACCAGGCCATGCTGATTATTAATTATGTGTTAGACACGAAGAGTAGCTCTCAGCCTCATCATCTTGTTGTTGAGGTTGGATAATCTCTTTTGGTAACTTTGGTTTATTTCCTGGTGCCATTATTTGCGGTGGTAAAGCATCTGGATTACCAAGCACTCTACCTGCATCTATCATATCATAAGTTTCTTGATTAAAAGTAACGCTAGGTACAAATCCTCTGTGACTTGGTTGAGAAGAGGATTTTGTTTCATTATTAACCACTGGAGGACAAGACAAAGAACGTCCTCTTTTATGTAACATTAGAAATGTGCTGCTATTAGGTACGGATGATGAATATACTCCTTCCTTCTCTTCTTTACTTATAGATCCTTCTTTAACTGCTTTCTCTTTTTTTGTATACATCGTTACTACTCCTTATCTTAATTTATTCTTTTGTAATCAAAGTTCCTTCATGCAAAACCAGGATTTTATCCATACGTTCTGCGATTTGTTGATCATGAGTCACTATGACCAACGCGGTATTCATTTTTTTATTCAGTTCCAACATCAAATCAAATACCTTGCTAGCTGTTGCTTCATCCAAATTTCCAGTAGGCTCGTCAGCCAATACACAATGAGGTTGATGCACTAAAGCTCTTGCTATCGCGACCCTTTGTCGCTCTCCTCCGGATAACTGTGCGGGCTTATGCTCCAGCCTTTGTTGCAGACCAACCTGTTCCAACATATTATTGGCTTTTATTTGAGCACTTTTTACTGACATACCGGCAAGCAATAATGGCATCATCACATTTTCCAGAGCAGTGAATTCTGGTAATAAATGATGAAATTGATAAACAAACCCGAGCTGTTGATTGCGTAATTGACAACGCTGTTTCTCATTGATTTTTTGCCAATTAATATCTCCAAGCACAATGGAGCCACTGCTTGGTTTATCCAGGCCACCCAACAGATGCAAAAGAGTACTTTTTCCCGAACCTGATGGCCCAATGATAGCCACTCTATCACCTTTGCTTATAGACAAATCAATTCCCTTTAATACCTCCACTTTGGAAGTACCATCATGGTATGACTTGTACAATTTTTGACTGGCCAAAATAATATCACTCATAATGTAAAGCCTCCGCGATGACTGTTTTTGAGGCTCGCCAAGCAGGATAAATGGTTGCTGCAAAACTCATTAATAATGCCATTGTACAAACCTGCCATAGATCGCGAAACATAATCCTGGAAGGTAAATAATCTACAAAATAAACACTCGAAGACAATACTTTCACGTGGAAAAAGGACTGCAAAGCATTAACTATTTCGGTCGCATTATTTGCCAATACCAAACCGCCTAACAGCCCCAAGACTGTTCCAACAAGACCTACCATCATTCCTTGCACAATAAAAACCCACAAAATGGTGGATGGAGTAGCTCCAATAGTTCTTAAAATAGCAATTTCTGCTTGTTTATCATTGACTACCATTACTAAGGAAGAGACCAAATTAAACGCTGCAACTGCAATAATAAGCAATAAAATCATGAACATCATGGTTTTTTCCATTTTAACTGCTTCAAAAAATGCTCCAAACTGCTGCGTCCAATTTCCTACCTGATACCCTTCTCCTAAAAGATTGGATAGTTTATAAGACAATTCAGGTGCCCTATATACGTTATTAATTTTCATTTTAATACCAGTGACATCATTATCTAACTGCATCAATTTTTGAGCGTCTTCCATATTAATAAATGCCAACTTTGTATCGAAATTAAATCCTGTTCCTGCAGAAAAAACTCCCACAACAGTAAACCGTTTAAAACGAGGAATCATTCCAGCAGGAGTCACAGTAGCCTGTGGAATCATAATAGTCACTTTATCCCCTACCATCACTCCAAGACTGTCTGCAAGACCTTTTCCCAGAATAATCCCAAAATGTTTGAGATCACTCATATTACCTGCCAGTAATTTATTATTAAGATGGGTCACCGTTTGTTCTTTTTCTGGCAGGATCCCTGTTAAAACTATTGGCAAAACTTGACCTTCATGAGTCAATAACCCTTGGCTTCCAACATAAGGTGCAATCGCTTTTATCTCTGGCTGAGTTTCAATTTTTTTAACCAGATCTTGCCAATCACTTAATCGTTCATCTGGGCCTGTAATAGTAATTTCAGGTGCCATACCAAAAAATCGACGATGAATTTCCAGATCAAATCCATTCATAACGGATAGAACAGTAATCAATACCATCACTCCCATCCCTATACCTAACATGGAGCTTAAGGAAATAAAAGAAACAAAGTGATTTTTCTTACGTGAACGCGTATAACGCAATCCGATAAAGAGAGCTAATGGTTTATACATAATCTTATTTCGGTCGATTAAAGTTAGTATTGTACAGCACTTGTAGAAAACACCAAAATTAACACAAAAAGTTTTTCATGCACTTATTAACTCACGTTACGCAGCACAGTATTTTTTAGCGGATTTGGAAGCATTTTGGAATTTTAAAGCGCGGTTTACATTGAGTAAATGAGCATTTGAAATTCCAAAATGCTTCCAAAGATGCAAAAAAGACGAAGCTGCGCAACATGAGTTATTAAACATTCATCATCAGACAACCCACACAGTTATCCACAGAATCTGTGGATATTTAGTTGAGGTTCTATACGATATTAATCAGACATATTAGTCAAATTATTGCCTATTTGTTAAGAATTCCTTAAGTTAATTAACCTATAATAATAATAAATTTTATGGAGTTCTTATGCCTTTTCCAAAATTGTCAGCGGTATTAAATAATTGCCCATTACATGCACTTACTCCTGAATTAAAAGAAGAAATCATCAAATTCAGGGATATTGAACATTATGATAATCATCATAATGATGACTATGCTCTTCTAAAGAACAAATTTGCCGAATTTTATGGCTTTGATGCTCATGCGTTCACTTGGAAACAATTCGCTGATCTCCTTGAATCCTATAATGCCTTTGATACTCAAATCATATTAGGATCAGTATTGCGTTCTTTTATGCGGGATAAAATGCCCACTGCAGAATTGTTCCCTTTTCTTGTTGAAGAAAGTGGGTTATCACAAGAATCTTTTCTCAATAAATACACGCAAATCAACCCTGCTACCGGTCGTTATGAAAGTTTATCTCCTGATGAATTATACACCTACGTCGCTCAACATCTTGGTTTCAGCTTGCAATATTTCCCTCAGAACGCTCCAAATCAAACTCTTCCTGCGACTAATCCCATTGGTACAGTTCAAATCTATCACCAAGGGGGGCTTGAGGGCGCACAAGCAGGAGGACATTGGGAAAGAACTAATAAAGGTGAAGGAAGTATTAATTTCCAAAACAACGACGATACTCAACTTAATTCCTTCCTATTGTTTTTGGGAGAAGACACCAATACTAACCCAATCGGTTTTGACTTATTAAAAAAACATGTTCAGTTAAGTGCGCAAGCAATTGCTGAAAAGAAAGAATTGCAAGCTGAGTTCGCTGAATTGTATAACTCTGCAATTTTGATTGAAAAATACCTGTTTAATATTACTAATGTTCCCAAAGCTCTCGCAGTTCAATTACTTGGTGAGCAGTTAACCAAATATGCACAAGATGTTATTGATCATTATGAGTTTGTTGAAGTGGATAAAAATCTCATTTATGAACAATGGATTAAAGCAGATCCCTCTCATAAACCAAAACTATCTGAGTACGAACAACGTATAATTAATCGTCTCACTGCGCCTCCACCACTTGTCAAACCTGTTATAGAAGTCAAACCTATATTGGAAGAACCTATAAAAGAAAAAGACTTGGTAAAAGAAGAGGAACTCCGGGAGCAAGAGCGTCTAGAGAGATTGAAACAACAAGAAAAAGATAGAGAGATGCGTGAATATATAAACCAAATAAACAAACAATTAGCTGAACAACGCCTAAAAGAACAAGAGCGTCTCAAAGAAGTGGAGCGTCAAAAAGAACAAGAACGTCTCAAAGAAGTGGAACGTCAAAAAGAACAAGAGCGCCTCAAAGAAGTGGAACGTCAAAAAGAACAAGAGCGCCTCAAAGAAGTGGAACGCCAAAAAGAGCAAGAACGCCTTAAAGAAGTGGAACGCCAAAAAGAGCAAGAGCGTCTTAAAGAAGTGGAGCGTCAAAAAGAGCAAGAACGCCTCAAAGAAGTAGGGCACCCAAAGGTGCAAGAACGCCCCAAAGAAGTGGAACGCCAAAAAGAGCAAGAGCGTCTTAAAGAAGTGGAGCGTCAAAAGGAACAAGAGCGCCTTAAAGAAATAGAACGTCGAAAAGAGCAAGAGCGCCTTAAAGAAGTGGAACGCCAAAAAGAGCAAGAGCGCCTTAAAGAAGTGGAACGCCAAAAAGAGCAAGAGCGTCTTAAAGAAGTGGAGCGTCAAAAGGAACAAGAGCGCCTTAAAGAAATAGAACGTCGAAAAGAGCAAGAGCGCCTTAAAGAAGTGGAACGTCGAAAAGAGCAAGAGCGTCTTAAAGAAGTGGAACGCCAAAAAGAGCAAGAACGTCTTAAAGAAGTGGAACGCCAAAAAGAGCAAGAGCGCCTTAAAGAAGTGGAACGCCAAAAAGAGCAAGAACGTCTTAAAGAAGTGGAAAATCGAAAAGAGCAAGAGCGTCTTAAAGAAGTGGAACGCCAAAAAGAGCAAGAACTTCTCAAAGATAAAATCTCTGCTCCAAAAGACCCAATTCGTGAAAAATCTCAAGCGGAACGCAAATTTGAAACTCAGCTTAAATTACTAACCAAGAAAATAGAAGGCTTGGAAACTCGTAAAAAGCAAGCAGAAGAAAATGGAGATGTTAGTGGATATAAGAGACTAGAGGCGGCCGTAACTGCAGCGACCGTTTTACATAAAAAACTGAGCAATGAAGGAAAAACTTATTTTAAAAATCCCACTGAAGATAGTTATAAACTGTTTAAAGACCATTGTGAAGGGCACATCAAAACAGCACGAAAAGAGCTTGATAAGCATAGAGGATGGTCCGAATTTTTAACAAATCTGGCCTTGGGAATTTTAACTGCTGGGGTTGGCTTATTAATTAAAGGTGGCATTAACCTGGCCAACAACAAGTCCTTCTTCTTTGTACATAAAACAGACTCAGCCAAAAAATTGGACGAAATAGAAGAAGCAATTAATAAAGCAGCTCCCAGTGCCTAAAATAAGGTGAAAATAAACTGCAACCAAATACCCCTCAGTGGTGTCGTTCTCATAGCCGACACCAGTCTCCTTTATTAAAATCATAATAATTCCTTAACTTAAGAAAGCTATAATATTATTAATAAACAAAGGAGAGTTATATCATGCCTTTTCCAAAATTATCAGCGGTATTAAATAATTGCCCATTACATGCACTTGTCCCTGAATTAAAAGAAGAAATCATCAAATTCAGGGATATTGAACATTATGATAATCATCATAATGATGATTATGCTCTTCTAAAGAACAAATTTGCCGAATTTTATGGCTTTGATGCTCATGCGTTCACTTGGAAACAATTCGCTGATCTCCTTGAATCCTATAATGCCTTTGATACTCAAATCATATTAGGACCAGTATTGCGTTCTTTTATGCGGGATAAAATGCCCACTACAGAATTGTTCCCTTTTCTTGTTGAAGAAAGTGGGTTATCACAAGAAGCTTTTCTCAATAAATACACGCAAATCAACCCTGCTACCGGTCGTTATGAAAGTTTATCTCCTGATGAATTATACACCTACGTCGCTCAACATCTTGGTTTCAGCTTGCAATATTTCCCTCAGAACGCTCCAAATCAAACTCTTCCTGCGACTAATCCCATTGGTACAGTTCAAATCTATCACCAAGGGGGACTTGAGGGTGCACAAGCAGGAGGACATTGGGAAAGAACTAATAAAGGTGAAGGAAGTATTAATTTCCAAAACAACGACGATACTCAACTTAATTCCTTCCTATTGTTTTTGGGAGAAGACACCAATACTAACCCAATCGGTTTTGACTTATTAAAAAAACATGTTCAGTTAAGTGCGCAAGCAATTGCTGAAAAGAAAGAATTGCAAGCTGAGTTCGCTGAATTGTATAACTCTGCAATTTTGATTGAAAAATACCTGTTTAATATTACTAATGTTCCCAAAGCTCTCGCAGTTCAATTACTTGGTGAGCAGTTAACCAAATATGCACAAGATGTTATTGATCATTATGAGTTTGTTGAAGTGGATAAAAATCTCATTTATGAACAATGGATTAAAGCAGATCCCTCTCATAAACCAAAATTATCTGAGTACGAACAACGTATAATTAATCGTCTCACTGCGCCTCCACCACTTGTCAAACCTGTTATAGAAGTCAAACCTATATTGGAAGAACCTATAATTGAGCATGAAGCTCCAAATAACACACCCATTTCAAAACAATCAACTCTTAAAAAATCACAAGCCGAAATCAAATTTGAAGTTAAGCTTAATTCACTAAGTAAAAAAATAGAAGACTTGGAAACTCGTAAAAATCAAGCGGAAGAAAATGACGATTTTAATGAATATAAGAGATTAGATGCAGCCGTAACTGCAGCGACCATTTTACGTAAAAAACTGAGCAATGAAGGAAAAACTTATTTTAAAAATCCCACTGAAGATAGTTATAAACTGTTTAAAGACCATTGTGAAGGGCACATCAAAACAGCACGAAAAGAGCTTGATAAGCATAGAGGATGGTCCGAATTTTTAACAAATCTGGCCTTGGGAATTTTAACTGCTGGGGTTGGCTTATTAATTAAAGGTGGCATTAACCTGGCCAACAACAAGTCCTTCTTCTTTGTACATAAAACAGACTCAGCCAAAAAATTGGACGAAATAGAAGAAGCAATTAATAAAGCAGCTCCCAGTGCCTAAAGCCTAATAAAGCAATAAATATTGAAATTCATAGTCCCACCGCGACAAAGGGCTTATGGATTCAGAAAACTGCCGATTATGGAAGATGTAAGGTTGTTATGTTCTTGAGAACATGCGCCAGAATTGAGAAAGACTTGTAAATTATCCGATTTAGGTAGTTCTGCGATTTTGGTGCCCAGGGCCGGAATCGAACCGGCATGGAGTTGCCTCCGAGGGATTTTAAGTCCCTTGCGTCTACCTGTTTCGCCACCTGGGCATTAACTATTTATTAATGGAGGCTGAGGCCGGAATCGAACCGGCGTACACGGCTTTGCAGGCCGCTGCATGACCACTCTGCCACACAGCCTCAAATGTATACTACTCTTATTGCTCTAAAAAAAAAGCGACTTCGATGTCGCTTAAATTTGGAGCGGGAAACGAGACTCGAACTCGCGACCCTAACCTTGGCAAGGTTATGCTCTACCAACTGAGCTATTCCCGCGTCTCTACGGGATGAGATTCTACCGAAAATAAATACCCTGTCAACAGCAAAGTTAACTTTTTTTCATTAACTCTGGCCAAGCAATAGCCAAATAAATGACCATAGACCAAATCGTTAAAATTGCTGACACATAAAGAAGAACAAACCCGATACTGCCCCACCAAGAAACCACTGGCTGAAATGCAAGTAATAAGACTAAAGCAATCATTTGTAAACTGGTTTTCACTTTACCTATATACCCAACAGCAACACTGGCACGGCTCCCTACTTCAGCCATCCATTCACGTAAAGCTGAAATCACAATTTCTCGTCCAACAATTACGATGGCAGGAATCGTAATATAATCAATATCTTTTGCCCCAACCAAAAGGAGCAAACTGGTGGATACTAATAATTTATCAGCGACAGGATCAAGAAAAGCACCAAAATGAGACATCATTTCAAGTTTACGTGCCAGATAACCATCTAACCAGTCCGTAATACTCGCAATTGCAAAAAGAATTGCTGCAGTTGGATGTGCCCATTTAAAGGGAAAATAAAATACCATAATGAATACAGGAATAATTGAAATCCGCATCAAGGTTAATATATTCGGCAAACTGGTTAACGTACTCACTGCTTAATGCTCCCCTTTTTATACTTTTGGCAATCCCAAATAATCTGCCAAAAGCTTATAATCATCAAATACGGCCAAAGCACCTGCTGCCTTAAGAGCCGCTTCTTGCTGATGGTAAAAATCCATGCCTATAGAGTTAACATGAATTCTTTTTGCCATTTCCATATCAGTCGCTGAATCTCCTATCATCAAAGTGGATGAAGGCGCTCCTCCAAATTCCTCTATAATTTCCTCGAGCATCTGAGGACATGGTTTTGCGGGTACTTGCCCAGCAGAACGTGTTACCTTAAACAATTGATCAAGCCCTGTTGCCTGAAGAGCACGTATTAAAGAGTTATGGCCTTTATTTGTAGCGATCGCCAGATCAACCTTTGCTTGGTGAAGTTGCTGAATAAACTCCAATACTCCAGGTATCAAGCGTACTTCTGTTGGCCGTGAAATCATTGCAGACTGTACGGCTTGCAATAACTGATCCTGTTGCCTGGCGGTTAGATTAGGCAATGTCTTTTTCACTGCTTGAACCAAACCCAGATCGACATATTTTCTAGCTTGATAAGGGTCGATTTCACCAAAGCCCAAGGTTTTCGCTTCAGTGGCAACTGTATGTAAAATAACTCCCAATGTATCAGCAATTGTGCCTTCCCAATCAAAAATTACTAATTGATACGAATTACTCATTACTCAATAAGCTCCTTGCACGCAGCTGTTTTAGTGTGTTACCAAATCCATCATCTACATCTGCTTGAAACATCTGTTTTATTCCATTCAAATGAAATTGAATAGACCGGGCATGCAAATAAAGACGACTCTGATAATTATCTATACCTTCCACTTCACCTACCTTAGCTCCGTATTTCTCATCACCAACAATTACATGACCAAAATAAGCACTATGAACACGAATTTGATGGGTACGCCCTGTTTTAGGAGTAGCCTCAACCCAACAAGCCTGGTGATAATTTTCCAACAATTTAAAATCAGTCTCGGAAGCCTTACCCTCTTGATGAACAGAGACAAGTCTTTCCCCGGATTTCAATATATTCTTCTCCAAGGGAGCAGTAATTGTGATTATCCTCTTGCCTTCCCAACGATGAGTTAATAAAGCCCAGTAGGTTTTTTTAACTTCGCGTGCTTCTAATAAAGCATGAATGGCCCTTAATGCACTTCTTTTTTTAGCTAATAAAAGACAACCGGAAGTCTCTCTGTCCAATCGATGCACTAATTCCAAATAAGGTAAATCGTGCCTTGTTTTTCTTAATGCTTCAATAACTCCAAGGCTTAATCCACTGCCACCATGTACAGCAATGCCTGCTGGTTTATTAATTACCAACAATGACGAATCTTCAAAAATGATACTATCCTTCAAGCGTTTTGCCAAACCATCGCTTACAAACACTTCTTTAGAATCAGTGATTCTGATTGGGGGAATTCTTACACTATCCCCAGTTTGCAAACGGCTACTCGGTTGTGCTCTTTTTTTATTGATTCGTACTTCACCACCGCGAATAATTCTGTAAATGTGACTTTTAGGAACACCCTTTAAAACACGAATTAAATAATTATCTAAACGTTGCCCATTTTCTTCAGAGCCAATTTCTTTATAACTTACTTCACCCATTGTTAATAAACCTGTTTTCTGAGCGTGATTTTTTTGGTATGATTAGATATCGTACGGGAGAATCCTGTACGACCGAATTATAACGTATAAATAGAGAAATAGTTTAATAGTCGATTCATAATCGATAAAAGATTTGTATGAATTCACTAAAATACATGCACTCTCTTTAATTTTTGTCATTAACAAGAATGAAAAATTAACAGATTAGCATAAATTTGGTGAATTTGATAGCAAATCAAACTAAAGAAGCAACTGCTCAGGCAATTACAAACAGCTTGAATTAAATAAAAACTTGAACCACAAGTTGAATAATCAAGTCTGTTTTTTCATGATGATAAGCATGAGTAGATGCCTAGTAGAAAAAATAAAATGCGCTTCCGTTTAAGTCGAAGATATAAGGAAGCGACCCAATACCAGAGTAAAATTGATAATTATTTCGACAGATACCTACGCATGCCAGACATGCTTTATACCAATTACGAATTATTTCCGGGCTTTTGCACGCCTGATAAAAGGCCTTCTTTTTTCATCCCACTTAATCTGTAAACGGTACATTACACAGTGTGCACCTTTAATTATCCAGGTAACATGCGTATGGTCTGTCCACAAGGTCATGGGTCCGCTTAAAGATCAACTCCCTACTAGTTTAATAGCATGGTTTTTCAAACACAGAATTAGGCAATTAGGGAATAGGTCGTTATCATTTCTGCAGAATAGAGACCAAGATATTGATTTTCCTGCCCCCATATCCAGCATGTAAAGATACATGCAAGTTATGGAACTGAGAAAATTAATGTCATGGCGTAAAACCTGTGGAAATGACTGTAACGCTACACAGTGCCTTACACTATCTCGACATAAATGCTTGCGCCCTAAATATGGGGTTACACATGGAAAAAATGTTGATCAATGCAATGCAAACAGAAGAAGTTCGTGTTGCGCTAATTAAAGACAATCAGTTATTTGATCTGGATATAGAATGTCCTGGAGAAGTAAAGAAAAAAGGTAATATTTACAAAGCAATTGTTACAAGAAGAGAGCCAAGTCTTGATGCCGTTTTTGTTGAGTATGGCTCCAAACGCCAAGGCTTTTTGCCACTTAAAGAAATAGCACCTGAATATTTGAGTAAAAAACCAGAAGAGTTTGGCGATGAGAAACCGCCAATTACCAGTCTTATCCGCGAAGGCCAAGAATTACTTATCCAGGTTGATAAGGAAGAAAGAGGTAATAAAGGAGCAGCACTTACCACTTTTATTACCTTGGCAGGATGTTACTTGGTTTTAATGCCCAATAACCCTCATTCTGGAGGAATATCAAGACGCATAGAAGGTGAAGAACGTGATGAATTACGTGAAACATTAAATGCCTTGAACCTACCGGAAGATATGGGTCTTATTATCCGTACTGCTGGTGTTGGCAAGAGCCTGGAAGAATTGCAAGATGACTTAAGTATGCTTTGCAATCAATGGCAATCAATCAAACAAGCTTATAATACAGAACTTGCACCGTGTTTGATTCATCAAGAAGGCGATGTTATTATTCGGTCCATTCGTGATAATTTGCGAAAATCGATCAGTGAAATCATTATTGATGATCAAATCTCTTATATTAAAGCAAAACAATATATTGAACGTGTAAAACCGGAGTTCTTACCCAATCTCAAGCTTTATAACAGCAGCATTCCTCTTTTTAATTTCTATCAGATCGAAAGCCAAATTGAAACCGCTTATCAACGCCAAGTCATGCTTCCTTCGGGAGGAGCTCTGGTTATAGATAGAACAGAAGCTCTGGTTTCAATAGATATTAACTCTGCTAAGGCCACAGGCGGTGCCGATATTGAGGCCACTGCTTTAAATACTAATCTGGAAGCAGCAGATGAAATCGCACGCCAGCTTCGTCTACGTGATTTAGGTGGCTTAGTAGTTATCGATTTTATTGATATGAGTTCAAGCAAAAATCAAAGAGAGGTTGAAAATCGACTTAAAGAAGCCCTGCAAGCAGATAGAGCAAGAATTCAAGTAGGACGTATTTCACGTTTTGGTCTTCTTGAGATGTCACGCCAACGTCTCAGATTATCATTGGGGGAAACAGCTCAGGAAATTTGTCCTCGCTGTGAAGGGAGAGGAACTGTTCGCAGTATACAGTCACATAGTTTATCCATTACCCGGCTAATAGAAGAAGAAGCTCTAAAAGAAAAAACAGCTGAAATTCAAGTGCAATTACCAACTGAAATGGCTACATTCATTATGAATGAAAAGCGTAATTTTATTCGAGATATTGAAAAAAGGCATGGTGTCAGTGTAGTCGTCATTGCAAATCCCTATTTACACCCCCCGCAATATACTATTACCCGCCTGAAGGAAGATAACGTAGGGAAATCTAAAAAGCCCAGTTATACTCTGATTCAACAGCCTGAACTAAATGTCCCTAGTGGTGAGCAAGAGCCCGCATCGCATGATGAGCCTGCCGTTAAATCATTTGCAGAACATAGAACCATCAAGCACCCACAAACCAGCTTCATCAAACGATTATGGACCAGTTTATTTGGTAGTCATTCTGCTGCTTCTCATACTACAACCCAAGAGCAAAGTAAAAAGTATCATAATCGTGCTCAAGGCCAGGCTAAACACCCCGCCAAAAGCTCAGGCGGTGACAGACGTTCTCAAGGCCAAGGCAGCAGCTCAAATCGTAGACGTCGTTCAGGAGGAGGTCATCAACGCCCTTCATCAAGCGGTGTGCCTGCTGGTTCTACTGCCACAAATCAACAACGAAAAAAATCAGGTTCTGGTCAGCAAAATCAGAGTGGTCAACAAAGTGGCCGTTCAGCTTCTGCAAAACATGAAGGTAACAAAAAAAGAGAACCTATATTAATAAAAGAGCAGGATGAAAAGTAGAAATAGCCAGGGCACATTGATAATGTGCCGATAAGTTTCTCTGTAACCGTTCAGTGTATATATCTTGAACGGTTACGTTTCTCTTAAACAACTAACTTAACAGTTTCCTCAGTTCCCTCAACTTTCTCACTACCTATTGTCCCTTCTTTAGATTTATTTCGAGGACTATATATTCCATGAGAATGCAAACCCAAATTGACAGAATCGTTACTAGGTCTGATATTTTCTTTATTAACTACTTGTAGAACCAACTTGTGTAAACCCAATTGCTCCAGGCGCTCAACTTGCTTTTCTTGGCGACTTAGTAGCTCCTCATAGCGTTCATTACTCTTTTTTAATTCTTCTTTAACTAATCTAAGCTCTTCTTCTGCTTTACAAATTCGCTCTGCTACCTGATCGAAGCCAAGTTGTTTATTATTAAGGAATCCATCAAGTTTCTGTTGGAATGAAACGCGTTGTTCTTCATCAGCAATAACAGTTCCTGTTAAAGTCTGGACTGTTCCTTCTAATGTCTTGGCAACTGTTTTAGCCTTTTGAACCTCCAACCCTAGAGACACTTTTACTTCGTGTAACTCTATTACTTTTTCAGCTAGCTGTAATTGGCTCTTTTCATAGTCCTTTCTAATTTTTGACAGCACTTTTTGATTTTCTTCCAACAACTCAGTTTGTTTAGTCGCAGACTCTTCAAGTTTTTTGGCGGTTTGTTCCAGCTCATTTTTGGTTTCGCGAAGTAATCTTTCAGTTTCGATATACAATTCAACTTGCATGCTAAGCGATTCCACTTCATTGCCCAGCCGATCAATATTTTCAGTCAATCTGATATTTTCATTCTTAAATTTTGCAATTTCCTCCGCAAACATTTTGCGAATGGCATCTAACGCCTCAATGGTAATTTGCAACACATCAGCCAAACCAAAAATTCCTTCTTTCAAGCGTTTGGCAATATTCACATTGCATGTGTGATGGTCATCTAAAACAATCCCGCTTGCTGTATAGGCTATTCCTGTTACTCCGCCTATCACTAACAAAACCCCGATGTGTGCGAACAAACCTATCGCTAAAGAAGGTCCTGTTAAAACAATACCGCCGGTAACTTTTTGCCACATGGGCAGTTCACCCCATGCCGTTGCTGCTCGAGTAAATAAACTGGGATTTTCCGCTATGCTGTCTACTATAGAACCCAAACTTTCTTTAACCTGGCTAAGTTGTTTTTGGGTATGAACGATTTTATTAAGACTGTCTGTTTCAATTTCAGGAGTGGCAGTACTTGTCTTGGGATCCTTTAAAGTACTTTCTGAGCCCTCGGTAGTGATTACTGAATTCTTATCACTTTGGATCAATACTTGAAGCTCTGTTTCATTAGTAGCCATAGTTACTCCTTACGATTAAAAATCTTCCTTAGAACACCATTTTTAATCATAAAAAGCTAATAAGACAAGTAATTCTTGCATTTTTTGTAATTAAATTTTATTTTATAAAAGTCGCTAAAAAAAAGATCTGAAAATTCAATCACTAAGTTAAAGAAAAGCGTAATAATTAGCCAACAATTTATATTTGTAAATAATTAAAACGCTTCGATTAAAAAGAATCTTTTCATTGCATCAGTTAAATCGTCTGAAAATGATCTTTACTTAACCCAATTTTCCCTTTTAGTTATTTTTTCGCAAACAAAGAGTGTCAATACATTAATCATTATGTGGCTAAAATTATTCATGTAAGTTCTATCAAAAATTGATACAATCACGCATTATAAAAACAGGCAATTCATCGACCTTCTAAACAAAGAGGAAATTTCTCTAAATGACATTTTCTATCGGCCAACGCTGGATAAGCAACACCGAATCACAACTAGGTTTGGGCATTATCACTGATGTAGACGTCAGGCAAGTTTCTATAAGCTTTCCAGCAGCAGGAGAAGACAGAATTTATGCGATAGGTAATGCCCCATTAAGCCGAATAGTCTACAAAATGGGTGAAGAAATCATCACCACCGAACAGCAAAAAATAAAAGTGACTGCTATGCAGGAACAAAATGGAGTTTTAATTTATACAGGAAAAGACGAGTCAGGAAATAAGATTCAAGTGAGCGAGGTAGTCCTTAATTGCTTTATCAAACTGAACTCGCCACAACAAAGACTCTTTAGCGGATTATTAGACAAACTTAACACTTTTAAGCTTAGAATAGAAACTTTGAACCATTTCAGCAGATTGCAACAATCTAAAGCACGAGGGCTATTAGGTTCGCGTACCAATCATCTCATACATCAAATCTATATTGCCCATGAAGTGGCCCAAAGATTTGCCCCCAGAGTACTACTGGCTGATGAGGTAGGCTTAGGTAAGACGATTGAAGCAGGAATGATCCTGCATTATCAACTGCATACTGGCCGTGCTTCTCGAGTTCTTATCATTGTTCCAAATTCACTGATTCATCAGTGGTTTGTTGAAATGTTAAGACGATTCAATCTGCACTTTTCTATCGTTGATCAAAATCGATACGAGAGTTCAGCAAACACTTTGAATGAACCAGAGTATGAAAACAATCCAATTGAATTGGCTTTAGAGAATGTTAATCTGTTTGAAGATGAACAACTGGTATTGACCAGCCTGGATTTTCTTATGGAAAATAAAACAGCTCGTGAGCAGGCATTGGCTACGCAATGGGATCTTCTTGTAGTTGATGAAGCACATCATCTCTCTTGGTCCGAAGAATCTCAAAGTTCAGAATACACATTGATCGAAATGTTATCAGCTCGGAGCGCTGGTTTGCTTCTTCTTACTGCTACTCCTGAACAAGTTGGAATAAAAAGTCATTTCGCGCGCCTTCGCCTTCTTGATCCAGCACGTTTTTATGATTTTTCAGTATTTAAAAATGAAGAAAAACAGTACCAGGAAATTAATAAATTAATTCAAGAGTTAATTGATTATAAAGAAAAAAATGAAATAGATGATTTATCCCCCCAATTCTATCCCTATTTAAAACAATTTTTAGGAAAAAATGCCCCTACCAGCATTAATGCAACAATTAGAGAATTAATTGATAGATATGGTACAGGACGAGTACTTTTTCGCAATACGCGCGCTGCAGTGAAGGGATTTCCCAAACGAATAGTCCACCCTGTCGCATTAAACTGCCCTGCAATTTATTGTGAGATTAGTAAGGAGCACCACTCTTACAAACTTTATCCAGAAACTCTGATCAATGATGATTCTTGGGTAAACCATGACACTCGAGTTACCTGGCTTGTTGATAAAATTAATGAGCTACATCCTGAAAAAATTCTGGTAATCTGTGCAAATAAAGACACTGCTATTACGATAGAACAACACTTAAAATTAAAAACAGGTATTCGCAGTGCTGCCTTTCATGAAGAGTTAACCATTATTGAGCGTGATAGAGCAGCCGCTTATTTTTCAGAGAATGAGGATGGTGCGCAAGTTCTCGTTTGTTCTGAAATAGGCAGCGAAGGAAGAAATTTTCAATTTTCTCATCATCTGGTTTTATTTGATTTGCCATTAAACCCTGATTTACTGGAGCAACGCATTGGACGATTAGATCGTATCGGTCAAAATCATCCCATTGAAATTCACGTACCCTATCTAATAAGTACAGCACAGGAAAAATTATTTCGCTGGTATCATGAAGGGATCAATATTTTACAACACAGTTGTTCCGTTGGTTTTTCAATATTTGAAGCCTTCAAAAGTAGACTAGTGCCCATTTTGAGCGATACAACACAAGAAACAGAGAATAAGGCATTGGAAAAACTCATTACTGATACTAAATTATATACCCACCAAATTAAGGAAGCACTCGACGCTGGAAGAGACAGGTTATTAGAATTGAATTCTTGTAACCATGCTATTGGAAAAGAACTTATAGAAGCCATAGAGGCTGAAGAAAACTGTCTTGAACTTGAAAATTACATGACGCAAGTTTTCCAAGAATATGGCATCGCTCAGGAATATCACTCTGAAAACGCCGAAATATTACGTCCGAGTAACCACATGAAAACCACCCATTTTCCTGGATTAAAAGAGGATGGAATGACTGTCACCTATTCTCGCCCTAAAGCTCTTATTCGTGAAGACATGGAGTTTTTAAGTTGGGAACACCCTATGGTACATGACTCAATTGAAATGATTCTGGAATCAGAGCTGGGTAATGCCACGATTACCACCATTTCAATCAAAAGTATAAAGCCAGGAACTCTCTTTCTGGAAACTTTTTATACAATCAATACTTCAGCCCCTAGATATCTACAGCTTGACCGATTTATCCCTTCATCGCCAATTAGAATATTGATGGATGCACATGGTAAAAATTTATCGAATATTTTAAGTTATGAGCAACTCAATGATCTATGTCAGCCGGTTAAACGTCATCTTGGTTACCCTGTTATTAAACAAGTTCGAGAAGATATTGAATCCATTTTGCAACAAACTAACCAGATTGCAGAAACCCAGATGAAATTATTTATCGAAGAAGCAAAATCAAATATGGAACTCACTACCTCTCAAGAAATGAATCGATTGGAAGCATTACAAAAGTTTAATCCTACAATCCGCAATGAAGAGATTGAATTCTTTAAAAAGAAAATGTCAGAAAGTAGCCATTTCATAAATGCGTCTACCTTAAAACTTCAAGCGATTCGCGTTGTAATTAACCTGAGTTAATGAACAAATAATCATAAGACCATCTCTAACAGTAAAAAATTAACAATACATACCAGGGAATTTCAATAAGATGGTCATTAATTCTGATGTTTAATTATACAATTAATACATTGTGTTCCAATATTATTGAGAGTGACTAAATTTTGACTGAAATCAAAGAAATAGATATAATCTCATATAAGTCAAAGAGAATTTAATAAATAACAGCAAAAACTCTAACAACCAGATGAATGAATTTACGTTTTTGAGAAGAGTGAAAATAAATTCTCTAACCCCCACAGGTACTCTATGAAAACATTAATCAATCGAAATCGTTTTCTCAAAGCTGTTGAATACGTCAGCGAAAACTATTTTTCAATACCTTATTCAATAACTCCCATGGTGGGTCGTTGGTTTAACCAATTGGCAATGATTCAGCTCGAAAATGGCAAATTGATTCATTTAAGTGGCGACGTTGCCAGAAAATTCATCGACATCACTCTCGACGAAAAAGTAGTTGATCCGAAAGACATTGAGCTAGTACATAAATTCCATGCTGCGAATTCTGAATTTGAAAAAGAACGCATTGAATTGGTAAGCAAAATTAATCAACTTACCAATGCACTTAAAGAAAAACTTGAACCCCTGGAAATAGAACAAAAAACTGAAGAACTAAAAGAACAACAAGAAAAACTGCTTACTTTTGATTCTGATAAGCTAAAAGCCAAACAACTATATGATAATCTTGTAGCTCGAGGCCAATCCTCTTTAAATAAAGAACGTCTTGAATTGGCTTATGGCTCTAAAATAAAACACATCGTGTATCGCCCTAATCATGGCTTGACTCACTCTACCCGAGCTGCGTATTTAATTACTGCCATACATGTGTTTAAACAGGAATATAAATCAGCACATAAATCCTTAACAGATCCTGAACTTGAAAAACTTCAGCTCATGATGTTATTCAGTGTAGTAGGAAGACAAGATGAGACAGGCTTTAATGACACTGGACCCAATGTATTAGGTCGAGCAACTTACGAAAGTTTCAGGGTAAATTCCGGTAAAGAATATCTCAAATACAGCAGGATTAATGTCAAAAATCTCTATGGAGATAACCTGGAAGAACTGTATCGGGATGCTATTATAGTAGAGCTAATGGGTTACACAGATATTAAAGATTGTCTGGATAGACGAACAACCCCACCAGAAGTTTTTATTGATTATGTGATTGAAAAAGAGCGCACCCAAAATCGAAAAATTACTCGTGAAGCAGCGCTCACCTTGATTACAAAAAAAACTTACAGTATTGAAAAATTATTTCCTGAGGGCAAAATTCGTGAATTAGCTGATGCCAAGCTGAATATGATGAACAGAGCCCATGGCCTGGAGCTGACCCGATGCTATCCCCTTTATCCTGAAAAAGAGGGCGGTGCCAAAAGTATTGGTATTCTGAACACCTATTTAAACCAATCCGGCCTCTATAAAACACTCAATAGCCTGGATGTTGAAAAATTAGCATCAGTATTTAAATTAATGCGCTGTAGCTTCGATGTTTTGGATCTGACAGGACAAAACTCTATGTTTGGCTTTATTTCAAAAGAGACATTCGAAGCACAAAAAGAAACAATATTAAATGCTTTAAAAGAAATTAATGTCAGATTTCAACCACCTGTTTCTTCTGCGAATCGTACCAAACTGCTTGAGGAAGCACGTGCAGTAACTAAAGAAATAAGTTTGTTTTGGACTCTTCGCGATGATAATGAAGAGATACTTCTTGAATCCTATCGCTCTCTATTACTTCTGAAAGAAACGGCAAAACACTTTACTGCTGCAAACAAACTAAATCCCAGTAAGAAGATGTTTGATTTTCAACACAGTGAAGAAGGCAAACCACATCAAGTGGACCACCACATGAATGCCGTGAGTTTGGTCAATGCATTACAAACCATAACGCCAGTGCCGGGACTTACTCAGACTGCTTTACCTGTCATTTCCAAAGTAAAACACGACAGGCCAAAAAATATAGTCACGACCTTTTTTGATGACCGTCAACAGGCAGAGTCCTTTAAAGAAACTTACAGTATCCTCTTTGGTATTACACCAAACATTAACAGCACCGACGAAGAAAAATTTGCTATTGAGGTCGACAGAAAAAATTACCTGCAACTGGTCAAAGAGAGACAGGTTGAATTCAAACAAGTCTCTGTACCTAAGACAGTGAGCCGAGAAGAATCTCTTATTGGTGAAAATGGCACTGTAGAAGCACTAAATTTGATTGAGCATAGTCGAGCACTAGTCCGACTCGTCTCAACTACTCCTTTAAGTGGAGAAAAATTCCCCGATTACGATTATCTATTAAGAACCTTGGAAGACCCTGTTCACGAGCGATATACACCTCCTATAAAAGAGTTTGAAAATTTTCCGGTTGATCATACAAAATACTACGACCCAAGAAATGGAATCTGTTATGTGAGACGTGTAGTAACCTCTCCCTTACCAGAACTGCGTTTCCAAGAACCCATTACAGAACCAGTGCGATTCACAGATAAACTCTCTGATGGATTAACCACAGGCACACCAAGCGGGCCACGAAATACCATCTACACTAAAAAGCTCGCCCATACTTTGTTACCTCCTCATGGAAAAGTAAAACCTTTCCCCGGCTATAAACATAAAAGAAGTAACTATTTCCCGATTGGTATTCTTTCCAATATTGAACAAGTCGATTTAAAAGACGAACGTTATGTCTGGTCACAAAATATGTCGAGTTGTACCAAATTTTGGATAAGAGATACTTCAACATATGAAAAAAAACTACTTAGATTACTTAATGTGCAAAATGATGACCTAAATAAACCAAAACGCTATTCAACAGGTGTCATTGCTTATGATAAAAACAAGATACAGAAAGCCTCATCCTCTGATGTATTAATCAAATACCTGGAAAATAGGGCAGAGAAAATTCTTGTGTATCTTAACAATAAACATTACCGTCCTAATGATGCAGCAATTCAAGATTTTAAAATGCTGCTTCGACAGGAACTCAAAGAATATCTTGCTCAAGCATCCGGAGATAAGCCCGCGCAGAAAAGGATTAAAACAATATATTCCGCATTAGGAGAAAGATTAACCCTGGAAGAAAAAAGAAAACACCCTAAATATGCCATATCTATTCGCGAACTGGTTGAATTACAGAAAAAATCTCAAGACACAGAAGAGCATAATGAAATATTGGCAGGCAATACAAAAAGCTCCGTAAACGCCCTTTACGCCTGTAAAGATACATTATTTGATCGCTTAAACCTGGCATTCCATGCACTACAAATAAAAAAACAGTATCACTATGATCTACCACTTCTCATCATCAGTGAGAATAAACCGCCCTATCATTATACTGAAGCTATGATTAAAGCGGATCTGGAAGATGCCTACAGTTTATTAAAAAATAATAATTTTCCTTTTGACAGAGAAATATTCCCGGTATATGAACTTGATAAAGAGGGACTCTTTGTTATTAAAAATGGCGAGGCTGTAATCAAAAAGAATGAACGTGGCCATGAAATCAAAGAGCCTAAAAATATTAAATATCAAATAGATCTATTAAGAGACTTATTTAAACTCGGATTACCTGAACTAGACAATTTGGGTCAGATAAAACGCGGCACAATTGATAAATCAGAAATAACAAAAGTGCAAGTAGACAAAGCAATCGAATCCATAGTAGAGCAAATGGATATCATAGGTAACGTCAGGCGTGAAAGGAGACTAATGCAAAAAATCTTCGCCAAACCTGATCCAAGACCCAAAGAAGATTTTTTCCTGCGTGCTGTAGCCCTTGGTCATCAAGTGCTAGTTAAAGAAATTCTAAGCCGTGATGATTTCAAACCTGCTCTGGAACTATTAGGAAAGTCCGTTCAATTCGCAGAAAAAAATAATCATATTGAATTAAAAAATACTCTATCCGAACTTTGGGTAACTGAAAATACTGGATACAAAGAGTTGAAATCACTCATTGAACAACTAGACTCTTTTAAAGATAAAGAACTCTCATCTGAAGCCCTGGTAGATGCTCAAAAAAAACGTATAGAAATTATTATTAATGTAATCAATCGAACTCAGATTCTCCAAAAACGAATTAATCTTCCACAAGAATTTACTGAACTCGTCCAACAAAAAATGCCAGAGGTATTTTTAAACAATGCTTCAAGGAAAGCAAAAAATGAAACTCTGGTTACAAAGTTTAAGGAATTACTAAATAAAAACCCTGAATTAGTAAATCCTTATGCACAAATACTAGCTAATAATCAAATGGTCAAATTAGACCAATTGATTGAGATTTATGATGAACTTGGAATTGAACATCTCTTCAATACGCTAACTATTATTGGGACACGAGGTTGGGATGCCGGTAACAACTATCGGCTTTTAATAGAATTTAAAGAAACGGAAAAAGCGAAACAATACCTTAAAGATGAGCATGCTTTACAAGATAAAAGTCTTGAAAATATTAAACAAGAATGTGAAAAATTGATTAAACAAATTGAACATGCTGGCTTGGGTAAGCGCGATACTGCCACTCAAGATTATTGTAAAGCAATGAGGGACATGATAGAAAAAGGAAAAGGGGATTTTGTCATGATGGCTATGAGCTTACAACAATTAAAGCAGATTGATGCAGCGGTGCATTCCCCTGAAATGAAAGCCATCAAAAAACAGGTTGAGCGGCTTGAAAAAAATGCTGAAAGTCTTTTTAGCATCGGCAATAGGAGTAAAGCAAACCGAATCAAGGCAGCTGTAGCAATTGTACCATTAATTGAAAGGATACATATCTTTTCAAATGAAAACAGTCCAACCTGCAATAAAGTGAGAATTGCTCTTGCTTCACATAGGATATCCTTTGCAAACCCGGTTAACCAGAACAACAGGGTCACTTCAGAAAATGCTGCTAAAAGTTTCACAGAAGTTGAGAAAGTGGCAAATTCCAAAAAATCCAAAGAAGCAATTAGATTATTTTACAATAGAGCAAAGGTAGAAAAAATTGAGGATGAAACACCAGTTAAGTCACCCACTGTTAAATAATTAGGTCTGAATCACTGTTTGAGTCAGGATAAATTAAAAATTAACATAACCTGTAATCACTAAAGGAGTTTCCATGATATTGATTAGTTTACTAGATGCTCATGCTTCTTCATCATTAAAAACTTACAGTAATGAAAAGGAACTAGCCAAAAGAAATGACCTATACACAGGGGATGATTTTTATTTTGGTTTTGACAGCAGCAATCATTCCTTTCTGGATATTATAGGAGGCAAAAAGCCTCTAGCCATTAAATATGGGCAAACCTTATGTCTATATAAACAAAGTCTTGAAGGATGTTCCTGTACAATCTATTGTATAGATCCTGAAGAAAGAAAGTTAGTTCCGATAATTTCCATAAGCGCAAAACCAGAAGACACCTTTGTATTTCAGAAAATACTGCCATGGTCTTTTACCGATTTTTACCTGAATAGAACCCAACCTACTGAAAAATTGGAAAGTGCTAAAAGCAACATAGCTCATTCGGAATATAGAATTCAAGATGCCATTGAGAAGATAATTACAGGCCAATGGCCTAGTGATAAGCAACTGGAGAAGTTAAATAGTGACATTTTGGATCTTCACGGCCAATGCTCCAATTTGAAAATTACGGTGCATGATTTAAAACAAGTAAAAGAACTCTTGCATCCAGAAGTACCTATACCAAATGTAACAAATTTTATTACTCCCCACTCCCCATTTCATAATAACGCCAGATTAACCATTGATTTTATTAAAAACAAATTTCCTAATCAAATAACAGTCAGATTCATAGAAGACGGCTATCCCAGAATTGAAATCATAGCACCTGGTCTGGAAAATGACAGCTCATACACTGCTGTTTACAAGAATACCTCTCCTATGCTTTATGAACAATTCAAGTCTTCTCTCAGTAATCCTGAAGAACTGACTTCCTTACTTAAGGAAGAATTTGCAGATATGGTCGATGAATTTCTATTAAAGCAATGTTCACTACAAACAAGAGAATCTCAACAAAGCTCAAAAATACTGCAACTTCGCTAAACGAACATTATCCCATAAAGCTTGTCCCCGGCAAAAGCGGAGATTCATAGCATTGATATGGGATACACTCCAAAAGAGTCTGATTCGATATCAAAAAATAACATCATTTTTGATATCGAACTCACATTAAATTAGGGTTGAATTGTAAACACATCATGATGCTTTATTCTATTTTTTATAATGTAAACAGTCCTACCCTACCAGGATCCTATCAATAATATAAAAAAAATTACTTTTTATTTAAAAAAAAGAAATATATGAAAATTATAATTGCATATTACTTAAATTTTGTTCATAATAGACAATATTAATTCTATAGTGGTCTACAATAATCAATATGGATGTTTTTTAAGTAGTCAACTAAATAAACTTCAATATTGAATCAGGCACTGCAGTGAAAACACTAATTGATAAAAATCGCTTTCTGAAAGCTGTTGAATACATCAGTGAAAATCATTTTTCTAAACCCTATTCCATTACCCCAATGGTGGGTCGTTGGTTTAACCAATTGGCAATGATTCAGCTTGAAAATGGTAAATTAATTCATTTAAGCGGTGATGTCGCTCTAAAATATGTTGACATTATTCTGGATGGAAAAATTGTACCTCAAGAAGACTTAAAGCTCGTACATAAGTTTCATGCTTCTGATTCAGAATTTGAAAAAAAACGATCTGAAATAGAAGATAAAATCCTTGAACTCACTAAAGCCGAGAAAGAAGCTGTAGAATCCGAAAAAGCAGAAGAAATTCGCAAGGCTCTGGAAGAACAAAAAGAAAAATTAAAATCATTTGACTCAGATAAATTAAAAGCAAAGCAATTGTATGATGATATTGTTGCCCGAGGCCAATCCACTTTGAATGAAGGACGTCTCGAAGGTGATTTTAATTCTAAAATAAAGCATATTATTCATCGTCCAAACCATGGTTTAACTCATTCTGTCCGAGCCGCCTATTCCATTACTGCAATACATGCTTTTATGCAAGAACAGAATACCGATTATAAAGCATTAACCGAGCCTGAACTTGAAAAATTACAGCTGATGATGCTGTTCAGTGTTGTAGGCAGAAGAGATGAAACAGGATTCAACGATACTGGGGCAAATAAATTAGGACGTGCCACTTATGAAAGTTTCAGAGTGACATCCGGAAAAGAATACCTAAAATACTGTAGTGATAATGCGAAACATCTCTATGGTGATGATCTGGACAAGTTTTATCAAGATGCAATTATTGTCGAATTAATGGGCTATTCCAATATCAAGGATTGTATTGATAGACGAACTTCACCGCCAGAAGTGTTCATAGATTATGTGATTGAAAAAGAGAAGGGGCTTGGAAACATCGTCTCACGTGAACAAGCGGTAACCTTGATTACCAAAAAAAACTATACCATAGCAAAATTATTTCCCGTTGGCCCAATTCGTGAATTGGCTGATGCCAAGCTTTCCATGATGAACAAAGCCCATGGCATTGATTTAACTCGCTGTTATCCTCTGTATCCTACCAAGGAAGGAGGAGCAAAAAGTGTTTCTATCTTATTTTCTTATTTAAGTCAAAGTGGCTTATTCAAAGCAGTAGACAGCGCTGAAACTGCAAAATTAACTTCCGCATTCAATATATTGCGTTGCAGTTTCGATACTCTGGAGTTAACTGGACAAAAATCCATGTTTGGATTGCTCTCCAGAGAAACCTTTGAAACAAAAAAAGAAGATATCATAAAAGCTCTAAAAGAAATCAACGAGCAATTTAAACCACCCATTTCTGTAGAAAATCGAATTAAATTTCTTTCAGAAGCAAAAGCGTCCATTAAAGAATTAAGTCTTATCTGGAATTTGAATAGCCCCAGTGAAGAATCTCTCCTGGATTGTTATCGTCAATTCCTGTTACTTAAAGAAACAGTGAAACATCTTACTGATACGGAAAAACTAAATCCCAGTAAGAGCATGTTTGATTTTCAACACAGTGAGGAAGGCAATCCACATAAAGTGAACCACCTCATGAATGCCGTGAGTTTGGTTAATGCATTACAAACCATAACACCAGTACCAGGACTTACTCAGACTACTTTGCCTGTAATTTCTGCTGTAAAACATGATAGGCTGGGTAATAAAGTTACTGTTTCTTTCGAGAGTCAGGAACAAGCTCAATCCTTTAAAGAAACTTATGATATTCTTTTTGGTGCTAAAGTGGATATTATTGAACATGCACCCAAACAATTTTCTATTGAAGTGAACAGGGAACATTACAAGCAATTACGTGATGATAAATTGATTGAGTTTAAGCAAGTTATTGTACCTAAAGTGATTAATAGAGAAGAGTCTTTGGTTAATCCAGAGGGTAATATTACTGCTTTGGATATGATACAAAATAGCCAGGCTTTAGTACGTCTTGTTTCTACTACGGCATTAAGCGGCGAGACTTTTCCTGATTATGATTATCTTTTAAGAGCTTTTGAAGATCCGGTTCATGAGCGTTATACCCCTCCTATTCGGGAGAACATACATTTCCCGGTAATTCATGGAAAATACACTGATCCAAGAACAAACAAAGTTTATGATCGAAAAGTAGTGACAACAACACTTCCTGATGTTCGTTTTCAAGAGCCTGTAACCGAGCCGGTTAAGTTTGAAGACAAGGTGTCCGATGGTTGGGTTGTGGGAAAACCAGGGGCTCCTCAAAATACTATTTTTACTAAAAAACTGGCTCATACTTTACTACCTCATCATGGTAAGGTGATACCATTTTCAGGTTATGCAGAGAAAAAATGGAATTATTTCCCTATTGGGGTTCTTTCAAACGTTCGTCAGGTTGATTTGAGAGATGAACGCTATATCTGGTCTGAGAATATGGATACGGTGACCAAATTTTGGGTAAAAGATCCTTCGATAACTGACAGACAGTTTTATCGCTATTTGAATGCCCAGATGGAGAAATCCGGAGAGCCTAAGCGTTATTCCAAAACCAACGTTATTGCTTTGGACAAAAGCAAACTTCTTAAAGAAGGCAGCACGAAAGAAGAGCTCATAGACCATTTACAAAAGAGAAAGAAAAAGATTTTTGATGTTCTTAATGCTAAGGGTTACCGACCAGGTGATGAAGCATTACAGGACTTTAAAATGTTGCTACAACAAGAACGGAAAATATATCTTGAGCGTTTTAATGGGAAAAAAGAAGTACAAAAAGAAATTAAAGAGCTCTATTCGGCAATGACTGAACGTATTAATATTGAGGCTGCTAGAAAAAGTTCGAAATATGCGATTAATCTTAGTCAATTAGTTGAACAACAGAAAAAGAGCATTGAGGCTGGGGGGCATAATGAAATTTTGGCAGGAAATACCAAAGGGGCTACACAAGCTCTCTACGCAACTCGTGATCAACTCTTTGATCGTCTTAACCTGGCATTTCATGCTCTGGAAATTAAAAAGAAATATCAATACGACGTGCCTCTTTTGATTCTAAGTCAAGATAAGCCACCATATCATTATACGGAGGCGATGATTAAGGAAGATCTTAAGGCTGCCTATGCTCTTTTACGCAAAGGAGAATTTCCCTACGATAAAACTAAAACTATTGCTTACGAAATTGATTCCAAGGGAAATGCTCTGCTGGACAAAGATGGGAAGCGAATACGGAAGAAAACCTCTGGTGGTGAAGATGTTTATGAGGAAAAAAACCAGGTTTATCAAAAAGACTTATTAGTTAATCTTTTTAAATTAGCGTTGCCTTTAACTGATATCGAACAGCTTGAGAAGGGACAAATTGATTCTGAAACACTTGATGGAGAAAAAATTGATCATGCTATCGATTCAATTATTGATCAATTAGATATTATAGGTAACATCCGACGCGAAAAGAAATTAATGCAGGGAGTCTTCGCCAAATCAGATCTAAAACCCAAAGAAGACTTTTTCCTCCGTGCCGTAACACTTGGCCACGGCTCTCTTGTTGAAGAAATATTAAAACAAGAAGATTTTAAACCGTCACTACCCTTACTGGAAAAAGCAATTCAATTTGCTGAAAAAAATAACCATTCTGAGTTGAAGGAGTCATTAACTGAATTTTGGGCTACCCAAAATACAGAATTTAAAGAACTGCAAAAAGCAATTGAACAATTGAAGCCTCTGGAACCGATACTCAAAAAAGAGGATATGATGAAAGGAATGGCATTATTCACAACCTTCTATGCCATATCATTAATGCAAAGCAGGGTTTCACTACTACCTAGTTTTAAACTGGCGTTAGGACAGCGTCTTTTAGAAACTTCCTCTACAGGAGGCGAACAATTCAAATCCTATAGAGCTTTAAATGGAGAGAAGCTATTAGAAAAAATAGATATGGTAAAAGAGATTGGAAATCTCTATTCCTCTTTGAAAAATAAAATTCAACTGGATCCTGAGATTGAACTGCAGATTAAACAAAAAGTGGCTTCAGTACTTTTAAATTCTTCTTCAAGAAATGAGAACAACGAAAAATATCTTACTGAATTTATGGAATTATTAAATAAGAACCCGTCTTTAGCAGAACCGTATGCTCTCATACTTGCTAATAACCAAGAAGTTAAACTGGATAAGCTACTTGAAGTTCATCAAAAATTAGGATTGGAATATCTCACTAATACAATGAATATCATTGCAACCCGCGGCTGGGAAGATGGCAACACATACCAGCAATTGATTCGAATTCGGGAAACAGACACTGCTCAAAGATTCCTTGAAGACAAGAATGCATTAACAGGCGTTAACCTTACCAATCTTAGAGAAAGATGTGAAAATTTGATTTCTAAAATTAAACGATGTGGTTTTGGAGCAAGGGATGACGCAACGACACAATACTGTTCTGACATGTTGAAAACAATAGAGGCAGAACAGGATAACTATGTCTTGCTGGCCATGCGCTTACAAGAAATAAGAAGCATGTATCAATTAGTTTCTTCACCTGAAGTAAAAACAATAAAAAAAGAAATAGAACGACTGGAACGAGATGGATCCGGATTATGGGGTTATACTCCTATGTATTGGGGTAATCAGTCCAAAGCAGGACGAGCCAAAGAAGCGATAATTCAAATCCCATTGGAAGAAAGAATAAATGTCTTTTACGATACTGAAAATCCTGGTTATAGAAAGGTACAAGAAGCATTAGCACCATTTACTATGCCAGAGCATTTGCACCCTACAACAAAACAATCAAACAACAAAGAATTTATATCGAAATTCAAACATGAGATGGAGGAGATAAGGGAAGGAAATAAAGAAAATGTTCTCAACCGAGATAATAAAATGTAAATTTCCCCCCTGAAGGATTTAAGGAGTCATCATGATACCAATTAGTTTGCTAGCCGCGCACCCCTCATCAGCATTGGCTGCATACAATAATGTCGAACAATTAGAAAATCGAGAGGACTTATATTCAGGCGATGATTTCTATTTTGGCTTTAATAGTAGCAATCATACCTTTCTGGACATTATTGGAGGAAAACAACCTTTGGCTATTAAACATGGGCCTACTTTGTCTCTTTATGAGGAAAACGTAGCAGGATGCACCTATTCCATTTATTATATTGATCCATTAAAAAAAACAGTCCATCCTCTCATGACTATCTCTGCCGAACCTGGCGAAACCTATGTTGTTCAGCAATTATTACCTTGGTCATTTGTAGACTTTTATCTTCACGCCACCGTGCCGATTACCGAATCAGTAACCCCTAGCGGTAATTCGCCTACTGAAGAACAAATAGTCCAGAATACGATTACTCAGTTGGCAACTAATAATTGGCCTAATGATCAAGAGATACTGAATTTAAATAATGCTACTACCGCACTAAGCACTAAAAATACAAATATAAAAATAACACTCACTGATATCAAAGCACTAAGAGAAAAGATGATTCCGGAAATTCTTCCGACAACAAATGTTGATTTTATTACTCCTTATTCCCCTTTTTATAACAACCCCAGATTACCTACTGATTTTTTTACTGAGAAATTTCCTGAGCGTATCACAATCAGAGTAGTAGAAGACAACTATCCTCGAGTTGAAATCATTGCCCCTGGGCTATCTAACAATAATTTTTATACGGCGATATATAAAAAAACATCTCCTGAACTCTATGAACAATTTGTAGAATCACAGAGCAAAAATGAAGAACTGTCTAAATTGTTACAAAAAGAATTTCCAGATATAGCAACTGATTTTATAAAATTACATTGCGGTGAAATGGCTACGCCACTAAAAACACCAACTATTAACAAATAATGAAGAAATGTGCCTTGTGATATGATCATTAGAAAGTCTCATTCTAAATTTTAAAAACTGTTTGTTTATTAGATATACAAAAAAGTCGCGACACTCTATAATCAAATCACTTCAATTCCTTCATAGTTCATAGTCATTAAGGAGAGACAGTTATGCTGCATGATATTATTAAACTTCTTGCCAAGGACAAAGAGAAACAAGCCATAGAGGAATATACTGAGAAGGCTTTAAAAAAAACTGATCTCCCGCCTCAGATTAAAATAAAACTGGTTGAATTAAACCAGGAAAATCGCTTAAGTATTCTAAAACGGGTGATGATACACACTCTCAAGAATTTGTTTAAGAAAAAACCGGATGAGTTTTTCAATAATACCTATCACTATGATTGGTGGGCCTTTCCTATGTACGTACCACCAGAATGGAGATGGCCAAAAAGAAATTATGATGCTTCGGTTAGCCTTGATGAAGCAAAAATTCTATTATTTGATGATGAATTTGTATCCGCTTATTTGGAGTGTGTTTCCCTCTACCTGGAAGCGTTAAAAAAACATGGATGGAATGATTACCCCGTTCGATATGCGCGCATGATTCATTCTTTGGCTTTATTTACTAAAGCAGCAGGTACTATGGATAATATGGAATCAATATACCAACGCCTATCACAGAAAGGCGAAGAAGCCATTGATTTTGCAAACACTCATTTAGTCAAAAAATACCCAACTTATTCCTTATTGACTGAGGGAATGCAAACTCTCGAAGGCGAAATTAAAAAGTTTGAGGAATTTGTTGTGCAACGATCAATAAATGATGAAACAATAAATTATATAGGTTAGAAATGCGACAGCTTTAGTAGTCGTTCACGACCCTGTTAAATAGGGTGTCTTTTAATGTTAGCCTTAACTGATTTACTGTTTATGGATTATTATACATCTGCTCCCTCATGGTCGCGGCTCGGGTTATGATTATAATGGTGCAAAACCGAGCCGCGACCATGAGGGAGCGGATATAGTTGACTTGTAAAATAAAAAGTTATAACTGCACAGTAATATGAACCCTATTTTTTAAACACGGCCTGTGAACAATTACGAGCTTTATTTTCATAAACCTGTCGCAATAGGATTAACTCCAATATTAGGATTAATTCCACAATCATCCAGAATTTTCAATAAATTATTTCCTTTGCGAGTTAATCGCTTAATACAATACTCTTCCAGATAACTACTCAAAACATAATAGTATTCTTCTAAAATCAAAATATTAAGAATTTTCTCAGCTCTTTCTAAATGATGACTGTTTCCATGATCGCAAGCCTGAAATAGAATCCCCCCCAATAGCGCTGCAATACTCGCCTTACGCTCAGGGCCAGCCAAGTAAAAACGTTGAACACATTCGTCAAGCGCCCTGTCTTTATCCCACTCAACCCATTCATTGTACAATGACAAGGCTACATCAGAATTAAAATTCTCTACGCTCGTTAATTCTTGAATTGCATACGCGACAGGAACAACTGCTTGCACATTAGCCCAGGAACAATTGCCACTGATTTGGGAACTGATCGGCATTTGAGCAAAAGGAAGCAATCCCAGTTGTTGATTAATAACATGATGATAATATCGTCTGTTTTGCTTTTTATATAAAAAATCATTAATAAATTGAACAGTGAGCGCTTCTGGTCTGGTTATTCGATAAATATTAACGCTTCCTTCTTTCAAGCTATTTTCACCTCTATCAATTTTTGCCCACCACTGGTGATATCGTACAAAACACAAAGCATGTCCGCGGCTTGCAGCAGGAAGAATTAGCATGGGTGCCTGTAATAAGTCGGCAATACGTTTAAAATGCTGCTCATTAAGTCTAGGGTGATGTTGATACTGCAATAATTCTGCAGCATCACTAAAAGAATCCATAATATTATGAATTAATGGGAAATGTTCCCTTAAGTGGCGAGTAGAATAACTACTGATAAATCTCCGCAAAGAATCTTTTACTACTGCAACAGTAAATTCCAGAATAAACCCTTCATAGTCCAATTCAATAAATTCACCTTTAGCATTGACTATGTCTACGTCGCCTTGGAGTTCGAAACGATGTCCAATCAATTTGGCATTAATAAAATCAAGGGCAAAATCTAACTTGGCACCATGATGGTACAACAATTGTTTTATGGCATCTTGCCCACGCAAAACAGGATAAACCAATACACAAAGCCCGTTACGAGTATAGGCATTAGGATCAGCACCATAAGTTAACAGGAGCCTGGTCATATCCAAATCATTATTATCGACAGCCCAATGCAAAGGGGTGCGCCCTGTGACATCCGGTTTATCAATATTGACTTTTCTGGCAATTAATTGTTCTGCTATTTTTACTTGGCGAGTGATAGCACACTCTATCATGGGAGTAAAACCATATTCATCGATATCATCCAGAGATTCGCCCTCGCGCAGATAAGCGTCAAAATCAGGCATTCTATGGCTGATGATATCGTTCGCGATACTCATTTAGGGCCCCCGGGGAGTAGGTGCTGTAGTAAATTTTGGCATGTTACCTAAACGCAATTGTTTTTCTTTGTCCTGTTCTCTTTTCTCATTATCAAACTCCCTTCGTGCTTCCGTATTAAGAGGTGGCTCAGGGTTTAAATTAGGATCTATGCCATCAAAGCGCTGACTGTCCAGCTCTGGGTGTTGCAATATGTTGTTTTGTAACTCTCCTTCAGGCGCAACTTTCATTTCTTCATCAGGATGCTCACGTGCTTTTACAGACGCAAATCGTCTTTCCCCCTGTTGCTCAGCTAAACGTCTCTTCCTTTCCATGGATTTTGTTTCAGCTATCAAAAAAGAACTTTCTCGTTTATCAGTAGGCAAACGGGTTGGTAATTCGGCATTAAATACTGATCCCAGCAATACATAAACCGCCCCGGAACCTCCGTCTTTAGGTTTGGCACTATGAAATGCCAATACTTCATTGATTTGGGGTAACCACCGATTAATTAAGTTTTTTATTAAGGGAGGTTTGTCCTGAGAACTGTCTGTACCATGAATAACCAGGACACACTGTTTATTATTTTTTATTTGAGTTTGGATAAATTGATATAAAGCCTTACGAGCCGATTCCGTTTTTTGACCGCTTAAATCCAATTGGGCTTCACAAGGAATTAGCCCATTTTTTAAATCATTAAACCGTTTTGATGATAAATTAGACCTAGAGTAAGACAATACAGTACTCGCAAGCACTATCTCTTCAATCTCATCGGATAAATAATATTCTTTCGCCATCTTTTCCAAAATTTAATAGATATATAATAAAAGTATAACTTAGGATATAAAAAGTATGGCATTTTTTCTAACAGACTTCATTATTATGGTTATGTCGCCATCACAAAAATTCTCTTTGCAGAATTTCAGCAATTTGCACAGCATTAGTTGCAGCACCTTTGCGGATGTTATCAGCAACTACCCATAAATTTAATCCGCAAGGATGAGAAATATCCTGTCTTATACGCCCAACAAAAACATCATCGTGTCCTACCGCGTTTTTAATCACCGTGGGATAACTTGCTTTAGAAATATTATCTATTACGGTCACACCAGGAGCCTTTGCAAGAAGAGCACGAGCATCATCGGCAGTCAAAGGTTTTTTTAATTCCACATGAATCGCTTCGGAATGCCCATAAATAACAGGGACTCTAACAGCAGTAGGATTAACCATAATATCGTTATCTTCCATAATCTTACGAGTTTCCCAAACCATCTTCATTTCTTCACGGGTATAACCATTGTCTTCAAACTGATCGATATGTGGGAGAACATTAAAAGCAATTTGCTGAGGATAAATTTGAACTTTGGCTGGTCTACCATTCAAAAGGTCTCCTACCTGAGCAACAAGCTCGCTGATAGCCTTTTTTCCAGTTCCTGAAACAGACTGATAAGTCGCCACATTGATACGAGTAATACCAGCCGCATCATATAGAGGTTTTAAAGCAACTACCATCTGGATAGTAGAGCAGTTGGGATTAGCGATGATGCCTCTTTTAGTATACTCCGCAATTCGATGAGGATTAACTTCAGGGACAACGAGAGGAATATCATCGTCATAACGAAAACAAGACGTATTATCAACAACCACGCATCCTGCAGCCACAGCTTTTGGAGCGTATTCTTTTGAAACAGAACCACCCGCAGAAAATAAAGCAATATCCACCTTGCTAAAATCAAAATCCGCCAGATCGAGAACATCGAGTTCTTCGCCCCTGAAAGTAACCGTCTTACCCACTGAGCGAGAACTGGCTAATGGATAAAGATATTCTATTGGAAAATTCCTTTCCTCCAAAACAGTTAAAAAAGTTTCTCCAACAGCGCCCGTGGCACCTACGATAGCTACATTCAAACGTCTGCTCATTATGACCTCATAATGTAATGATCATGAATTAAAAAATAAAGTATTAATATAACCGTATTAGCTAAGCCTAATACGGGCTTTTATTTAGAGCCAACAGTGCTATGAAATAACACTGCAACACTGCGCCTTGTGTCGCAAATAATGATCCATTAATACCAAAGCCATCATCGCTTCAGCTATTGGTACAGCTCTTATCCCCACACAAGGATCATGCCTGCCTTTTGTTACTACCGTAACCTCTTCTCCTTGAGTATTAATTGTCTGGCCAGGGGTTGTAATACTTGAAGTTGGCTTTAGAGCGATACTTACCTCAATTGGTTGCCCTGTAGCTATACCTCCTAAAATACCACCAGCATTATTACTCAAAAATCCATCCTGTTTCATTTGATCTCGATGCACGCTTCCTAACTGTTCAACAGCATTAAAACCAGCACCTATTTCAACACCTTTTACCGCGTTAATCGACATCATGGCATAAGCTAAAGTAGCATCAAGTTTATCAAATACCGGATCACCTAGCCCTATCGGCACCCCCCGTGCTGCTATCTTCACTCGTGCACCCACTGAATCACCTTGACGTCTTAACCTGTCTATATAATCAGCTAATTCTTGAATTTGCTTGTTATTAGGGCAAAAAAAAGGATTTTTATTGATTTCCTCTTCGTTTTCAAACTTCAACTTCAGATCACCCATTTGTTGCAAATAACCAATAATGTCCACGTTGAAATGACGTTGCAAATACAACCTGGCAATAGCGCCTGCAGCAACTCGTGCCGCCGTTTCTCGTGCAGAAGAACGCCCCCCACCCCGATAATCTCTGTGCCCATATTTATGATGATAGGTAAAATCAGCGTGTCCTGGGCGAAACAAATTTTTAATGTCCTCATAATCTCTAGAGCGTTGATCCGTATTCTGGATCAGTAATGCAATGGGAGCACCTGTTGTCTTCCCTTCAAAAACACCAGAAAGGATTTGTACTTGGTCTTCTTCTCGTCTTTGAGTGGTGTATTTGGATTGACCGGGTTTACGTTTGTCTAAAAAAGGTTGGATATCCGCTTCATTTAAAAGCATTCCAGGTGGGCAACCATCCACCACACATCCGATAGCAGGACCATGGCTTTCACCAAAGGTTGTTACCGTAAATAATGTTCCAAAGGTATTCCCTGACATGTATTTCTCGCTTAACTAAAATATTCTTCTAATTGTTGTTTTGTTAATAAAAACACGCCTTGCCCACCATTGCTCATTTCCAACCAAGTGAACGGGACCGAAGGATACTTATCATATAAAGCCTCTTCACTATTACCTACTTCTACTATCAAAACCCCATGTTCGCTTAAATAAGCATGGGCGCTCTTGAGAATTTTTTCAATAATAGTCAAGCCATTATCACCTGTTTCCAAAGCAAGAACCGGTTCATGGCGATATTCATCCGGTAAAGTTTGCATCTCTTCCTTACCCACATAAGGGGGATTACTCACTATCAAATCATATTTCTTATCCGAAACGGCCATAAAACAATCGGATTCGATCAGTTGCAATTGGTTAGTAACTTCCAATCGCTCACAATTCATAGCAGCAACAGAAAGGGCTTCACTTGAAATATCCACGGCATCGACCTGAGCTTCAGGGAAAGCATAGCAGCATGCAATAGCAATACAACCACTACCCGTACACAAATCCAAAATATGATGTACTTGATCCACTTCTACCCATGGTGAAAATTGATTATTAATTAACTCCCCTATTGGTGATCTGGGAATCAGTACACGCTCATCAACATAAAAAGGCAAATCACAAAAATAGGCTTCCTTAATTAAATAAGGCACAGGAACCCTTTGATTAATTCTTTTATCCAATTGAATACAGAGATGTTTCCGTTCTCCGGTAGTTAAACGTGCATTCAACAAAAGAGGATCAACATCATATGGCAAAGATAAACTTCTTAATATCAGAGAACGCATGTCATCCCAGGCGTTATCCGTTCCGTGGCCATAAAACAATTGTGCATTTTCAGCACAGGACAAACTGAATCGTAGAAAATCCAGAATAGTAACTAATTCTTCTGTCTCTTTCATAAAATAACTGCTCATGGGCACATTAATCCTAACCATATAAAAAGTACAAATTGTACACTAAACCAGAAAATTTGTCGTGTTTCTCTTCTCAGAGCCTGTTCAAAGTCTCCTGGGTTGAGTCAGAAATCCTTGATTTTTGAGAATCGTAGCGCAGCGTACATGAAGTACGTGAGCAACGAATCGGAAAAAATCAAGGATTTATGGCCGACACAGGAGACTTTGAACAGGCTCTCAGGAATTGCTCCAAATTAAGTTATAATTTAAATATATATTTTCAATTCTTGTAAAAAAATGACTGATGATTTCCTGTCTGATGAGGATAAAGCTCTGTTTCGCAATCACATGCGTTCGGTAAAACCACTCAATGAAAAAACAAAACGGGTAACAAACCCGGCATCATCTCAAGAAAAAAATCCACCCATTGTCAAGAATAATTCAGTACAAAAAGAAGAGTATTTTTTATCCGATTTTATTAGTGATACGGTGCAGTCCAATACAATTTTATCCTTTGCTAACCCTGGCATTCCAAATCAGAGATTCCGAGCACTAAAAAATGGCCAAGTGCCATGGGAAGCAAAATTGGATTTGCATGGATTAAAAATTGAGGCAGCTCGCCAAGCTCTTTGTCATTTCATTCAAACTCAATCTAAAAATAATAAACGTTGTTTACTTATTATCCATGGAAAAGGTGGGCATCATGGTGCCCCTCCAGTAATAAAAAATCTGATCAATCGCTGGTTACCACAATTTAGTCAAGTACTGGCATTTCATAGTGCTACCCCCAAAGATGGAGGACTTGGAGCAGTGTATGTTTTGTTAAAACGAAATCGAGAAAAAGACGAACAAGGGAATTACTAAAACCAACACTCCGCTCCATAGTATTTTTTAAAATAAAAATCGAGACAATTTGAAGCGAAAAGCCGAGTTTACATACAACCAGATGAGCTTTTATGATTCAAATTTTCTCAATTTTTAGCAAAAAAGACGCAATGAGGGATGTCGGCTAGAATGCTTTACTTGCGTTAAAGCATTAATCTTAGGATAATTCGTCAAATTAAAAAATATCTCGAGTACACTATGGAACAAATCGGACAATTTATTATGAATCATTGGCAACTCTGGCTTGCCTTTGTTGTGGTCATACTTCTAATTTTTATTAATGAAATACTGTCTCAAAAAAAGAAGGCAAAAGAATTGTCTCCTCAGTCTTTGGTTGATTTAATGAACAATGAAAATGCCATTGTAATCGATTTACGTGATAAAGAATCATTTAAAAATGGTCATATCATTAATTCAATCAATGCCAGCCCTGATGAATTTGAACAGCAAAAAATGACCAAATATAAAAATAAATCGATTATCCTCGTTTGCGCCCGTGGACAACAATCCTCTGCTGTCGCGGTTAAAATCCGTAATCAAGGCTACCAACCCTTGGTTCTGGGAGGGGGAATCCTGGCATGGCAAAATGCTGATCTCCCTTTAGTGAAAGGAAAATAAATATATGAGTACGGTGGTCATGTACACTACTGGCTATTGCCCTTATTGTGTGAAGGCCAGGGAATTATTAGATAGAAAAAAAATAATCTATACGGACATTCGCGTTGATTTGCAACCCGAATTACGTGAAGAAATGATAAAAAAAAGTGGCCGACGAACAGTACCCCAAATTTTTATTAATGGCCAAGCCATTGGTGGCTGTGATGACTTATACACCCTGGAGGCACAGGGAACATTAAACGAACTTTTAAAAAAATAGGACTAAGATATGACTGAACAACCAAACACCAACCAACAAAATGAAGAAGCTCAATTCATGATTCAAAGAATCTATGTAAAAGATTTGTCCTATGAAACACCGAATACTCCTGCTGTTTTCCAACAACAATGGGAGCCAGAGCTTAAGCTGGATCTAAACACCACTAGCACGCAACTTGATAAAGACGTCTATGAAGTGGTATTAACTGTAACAGCTACTGTCATGAATCAAAAAACCACCGCGTTTTTGGTTGAAGTAAAACAAGCTGGTATCTTTACCATTCAAGGTGCGGCTGCAAACCAATTGGATCACTTGCTTAATAGCTTCTGCCCCAGCATCCTTTTTCCCTATGCGCGTGAGGCGATCACTTCTCAAGTCATTCGTGGCAGTTTCCCTCAATTGGTATTAGCACCGATTAATTTCGATGCATTGTATATGCAACAAGTAGCAGAGAAACAAAAAGAAAACAAGGTTAAAGATGAGACTACATCTCACTAAAATGAACATGACTTTTCAGCACAGTTCACCGAAAAGCCATATTTTGCCCGACCTGCGCTCAAATCTGGCTTTTCCCCAAGAGTTTAACATTGTGGTGAATAGATACAGATGAACAAAAAAACTATTGCCATACTAGGTGCCGGTTCCTGGGGCACCGCGGTTGCAATTCATTTAGCTAAAATAGGGCATAAGATCCTGCTGTGGAGTCATAACCCACAGCATGTAGCTCTTATGACTAAACAACACTCTAATCCTGCTTACATTCCTGGTGTTCGTTTTCCAAAGAATTTAATTCCATCTGATGATTTAAACCTGTGCGTTCAAACTGCCGATTACGTTATTATAGCGGTTCCATCGCATGCCTTTGCGGAATTAATTAATAAAATCCCTAAACCAATTCAAGGGCTGGCATGGCTTACCAAAGGCGTTGACCCTGGGAGTTGTCGTTTATTAAGTCAGCTGGTTGTTGAGACATTTGGAACTGATTTTCCTATTGCCGTTGTTTCAGGGCCATCCTTTGCAAAAGAAGTCGCTCGCTTTTTGCCTACGGCCCTCACACTGGCAAGTAACAACATCAATTATCAAAAAAACATTCACGAGTTATTTCATCACGACAATATTCGGGTGTATTTAAGTGATGATTTGATAGGTGTGCAACTATGTGGTGCAGTTAAGAATATTTTGGCAATAGCCTGTGGAATCAGTGATGGCTTAGGATATGGAGCCAATGCCAAAGCAGCTCTCATTACCCGTGGGCTTGCTGAAATGAGTCGTTTAGGACAGAGTTTAGGGGCCAAGCAAGATACTTTTCTGGGTTTAGCTGGTGTAGGAGACCTCGTATTAACTTGTACCGATGATCAATCGCGTAATCGTCGTTTCGGGTTGCTTTTGGGTCGCAAAGTATCAATCCAGGAAGCTGAACACCAAATTGGGCAGGTTGTGGAAGGGAAACACAATGCGGCGCAAGTTTGCTCTATAGCCAATAAAAATAATATAGAAATGCCGATCTGCGAGCAGATCAACGCGCTTTTACATGGTGTTATCAATGCTGAACAGGCTGTTAATAACCTAATGAATCGACCGCCTAAAGAAGAATAACTTTCCTTTCATTGATTAGATACCAATTAATAAAACCATTGAGAGGGCGTATCTTCTCCAGGGTTCAATAAAATGATTTACCATCCATTTCCTCACGATCGCGGCTCGGTTTGGATGCTAATCCGAGTCGCGACCTGATGTATCCCCACGAAACATAGCCGTATCTATTTGATTAAAATAACTATTCCATCTTTTATTCTAATCGAAACCGTTCCTGAGAGATCCTCACAAAATTAACAGGTTACTAACTGCCTACGTACCACGCTTTATGCGCGGTATCCAAATGGTGTTTCTCAATACACAAAAGTATCTTAATAGACACAATCATTTTTTGTGACCATCTCTCAGAAACCGTTCGCACTGAGGAGGAGCGCAGCGACGTCTCGAAGTGTAACATCAGGCTTGGTTGCTAGTGCTTCGAGACGTCGCTGCGCTCCTCCTCAGCATGAACGGGTTCGGGATAAATTCATTCTAAATTCGTGGGAATACATCAGGCAGCGACCGTGAGGGAACGGATAATTGTAAACCAGAACTACAATAAACACAGCTTTAATCAGGGTGAAACTACAATCCCCCACATCCTACATTAGGCAAGCCTAATGCGCTCTATAATAAAAAAACCAAACGTTCAACCCTTGGCATCAATCAATTCAATATCATCCAAGCTCAGCTGTTCGCCCAAAAAGATCTCACCTACTTTCTGGAACCTGCTGATAGAATCCGTAACCAGGTAACTGATCTTAGGAGTAATAACCAAATCGTCATTGTGTAAATTCTGATTTCGCAATAATTCGTGAAGAGAAATTGCGGTAGCTTGTGCAGAATCTACAATTGCTACTCCTTCAGGCAACAGACTGGATAACAAGGGTTTAAATACAGGAAAATGAGTGCATCCCAGTAACACGGCATCCTCATCAGAAAAATCATCAAGATAATGCTTCAATGCCTCACGAGCAACGGAATTATTAACCATCCCTTCTTCCGCTAAAGCCACTAAAACACTACACGCCCTACTGCTGACAACCGCTTGAGGTAAATTCTTTACTATCAAATCATGATACGCCTTTGAAGCAATCGTTGTTTCCGTGGCAAGAACAGCGATACGGTAATTCCTTGTAGCTGAAACTGCGGCCTCAGCTCCTGGTGCCACCACACCTAAAACCGGAATATCCTCCAACATGTTCTGTAAATGAGATAAAGCAGCCGTAGTTGCGGTATTACATGCAATAACCAAGGCTTTTATTCGTCGCTCAACCAGAATCTTTGCCATTTGCATAGCATATTGTTTCACTGTATCAGGACTTTTCGTCCCATAAGGAAGACGAGCAGTATCTCCTAAATAAACAAAAGATTCACGGGGTAATTGATCACGCAACGCTCTTAAAACCGTTAGCCCCCCCATACCTGAATCAAATACACCAATAGCCAATTCCTTATTAGAGTTCAATTTATTACTCCTTATTGTAGACTCTAGTTCTTTCTCCAACTCCCGGGAACTATTCTCTATAACATGATTTTAATCGAAGATAATTATTTAAACACTTCCTTTTTTTGATGGAGTTTCTGGCGCTGGCCCTACTTGCTCAATAGTCTCTTCAGTGGTTTTATGGACTGCCTGTAAGGCTTTCTTCATTTGACTTTGTTTTTCAGTCAACTCTTCTACTTTAGAATCCACCTTTTTTCGTTCTTTTACACCACCAAATTTTTCTTCGCTTATGGTTTGCATATGTTTAATCTTATTATCTACTATAGTAGATACTGAGGTTAAATTTTTATTAGTAAACACTGAACTATACAGCGAATCGCCCTTAAATCCCCACAACCTTCCTTTTTCATGATCAGGGTTAAATACCGCTGAATTCACTTCAATTGCATCTTTACCAAACTTCAATTTTGGATTATTTTCACCAAGAACAACAAAAGCCGTATACAAATATTTCAACTCCTCTTCGTTAGAGCCTCGTAATACCAAAGGTTTATCCTTGCTTGGCGGCGCATCCAGATTCGATAAAATATCAATGGCCATGGTCATGGCAAACTTAACTCTGGCTTCAGCCAGAGCAATTTGTTCCTCTCGTGTTTGTGGGGGTGGATCTTGGTTTGGAAATTGTAATACTTCATATTTTCCACCAGGAACCCTGCTTGTTTCGCCCTTTTTACTAGTTACCTGACTAGGGGCATTGGGATCTGCAGTATACCGTCCAACGTATTCGATAGATCTTCCATCTTGAGTTTTCGTTTTATGGGAGACATCGACTGGTTGAATTTTCCCTTCCGGAACCCTTTCTCCCAAAAGATAGTCTTTTATCGTTCCTGTGGAGTGTGTTGTAACAGAGGTATGGGGCGAAATCGAAGGAGTCCCTGATAGCTTGGGTAAGGTGGATATTTCATTAGGAGATATAGGAGGGTGTCGTGTCACACCTTCCGGATTATAAAAATAATGTTGCTTACCTTTGGCCGCAACATCCACTGCTTCCAATATTTTCCCCAGATTTTTCTGAACAGTTTCATAAAATTTCAGATCTTCCCTAACTGCTTTCAATTCCTTTTCCAGATCCGTACGTAATTGTTTAATTAACTCTTTTTGTTCTGGACTCAATGGTGCTTTAAATTGATTATCATCAGGCAAATTCGCAAGATATCCCTCAAGAGCAATGACCTGACGCCGTAATTGATCTACAGTAAGAGTGTTATCTTTAGACATTTTCTGATATCTTTCTCTCATTTCAACTGCTTTGGATTTGGCAGTACCCTGGAAAGATGGGTTATATAAATGAACAGGATCAATACCATTTATAAATTGTAATTTCGCTTTACTATCAGTTATTGGTTTATGATTTTTTTGAATTTCTTCCAAACCTGCTACTACCTCTTTGAAGGCTGTACGAACAGTATCTATCTTGGAACTTAAAAACTGTGCTCGTCTTGCAGTGTTTTTCATTTCATCAAACACGCCAGGAGTTATTTCACGTGTCAAATTCTTTTTCAATTTGACTTGTTCTGGGGTTAAAGGAGCAGTATGAGGATTAGGTGTTACCAATTTATCTATAAGCTCTTGAGCAGAGTTACTATTATTTATTTTAGCAACAATGCCCCCTACGATAAGCGAGGTTGGTTTACCGGATAAAGCCGTTTGATCCAATGTATATGTTTTTTCCAGTTTTAAAAAAAGATCCATTACTTTTTGAAAAGGTTTCGCAAGAGTCGAATACTCATCCATTAGCTTTTCATTAAATTTATGCTGACTTTCAATTTTTTGTGTTACTGTATTTGGTGGAGGTTTGATAAAAGCTGAACCATCATGATTCAGATTAAATTCTTTATAAAATTTTGCTGTATCTACAGTTCCAACCTGATCCTTAATTTTATCGATTAAAGATTTATACTTCCCTACGTTAGTAAAGGTATCAGGATGAGCACTTATTTTAGCTTCATGCAAGGCTTTATTGATTTCTTTCACTTGATCATCAGACAATTTGATGTCAGGTTTAAAATTAGCCAAAACTCGGGCGATCTCGGAATTATGAATTTCTCTGAAAGCTGACAATCTGGTATTCTCTGCTACCAATTCATCAATGCCTTTGGCGTCTTTTCCTAAATAATGCTCAGCGATATGTTTCTCTTTTGCGTTCAGAATATCACGTAATTGCTCTGGTTTTTCAAGAATTTCTCTTTGCTTGTCTACCGGCAGATCCTTAAATACGGAGAATAGTTTTGAATGAACCGTGGACCCTAATTGGGATACACTCTTTACTTGAAGTTCCAATTGACGAGAGCGAATCCATTGCTTCATATCTTTTAAATCAGAATCTTTTACCCAATCATTGGGGGTAATCCCTAACTTGCCCAATGCTTCCTGGAATTTAGTCAAACTCTTAGTCTCATCAAGTGCCTTTAGCTGCCCTGGATTGGTCATGCGATTAACAACATTCTGGAACATCGCCTTTTTAATTGGGCCTAAATTTTCTTTTGTGACTGAGCGATCAATATAATCATGATGCCCCATAACATCATCTTTTAATTTGTCTTTTAATTCTACTTCATCTTTGGCTTTGAGAGCTTCAAAGATAGGATCTATATTTCCTTCATTCGAAGCCAAAGCCACTTGTAGATACTTGACACCTAAAACTCCTTTTGCCCAATCCAAATCAGTATCCGCCATATCCGTTTTAAAAGGTGCGGGTAAACTATCCTTGAATCTTTGATTATCTTTTTCCAAATGCTCACCAAAATCTAACAATTGTTTATCGCTAAGCGAATTAACAAAACCCTCAAACCCACTCTTGGCTGCTTTCTCTTTTAACTCTGTTATACGATCAGTAAGAGCAGTACTGATTTCAGGACGTAAAGGATAAGACAACAACCCATTTCCTTCGGTTGGGAAACCTAAGGCATTTGCTGCACCTTCCACTGCTGTCTTGGTACCTGCGGATAACAAATTACTCAGTAATTGTTGATCCTCTGAACCATTAATTAACTGAAGTAATAATAATTGACTGGCTTCTTTTTTAACCTCGTCAATAGCCAAATCAGATAAAATATTAGTCGATTTATTACCTTTCTTGCCTACGGTTGCTGGAGGCAAGGGAGCTAATGTGACATCAGGTTGCCAGCCAGATGTTTGGCTGAGATCACTGAAAATATCTGGTTTTGATGCTAGATAAGCTCGGCATTCATCAGGGTTATTTTTCAAAATAGCTACTAACGTTTCAGTGTCCGATTTTACCAAACCGAGCCTCACACGTTGCTCTGCAACCAGTTGGTGCATCTTTTGAAAACTGTGAGTTGTGTCTGTTGAATCTAAAAATTTATCTGATGTGAAATAATTTGGTATTGGTTTTTTTTTTCGACGAGCACCTTCAGTTTGATGAGTCATTAAATGACCGCCAGTGGACACTGTAAATTTTTTCCAAAAGTCTTCATTATCTTTTATGGCTTTTCTAAATTCATCCGGCTTACTTGGATCAGCCTGCAATATAGCGTCTAAAGCCTTATTCCGAAGAACCTCATCTTCCCTGGCTAATAGAGAGAGATCTGATAGCATGTCGTAAAAATGTTTATTCATTGGCATAACATATGCTCCTCGGAAATCATCATATATTCATTTTAAGCTAAAAATCTTAAGTTATCCTTAAATTTTGCCGATATAAAGAACACAGCTGTTGAATAGATAGAAACTTAAGCTAGCTATATAAATAGAAGTATAGCAAGGATAGGGCCAACAAAATGAGAATAAAAATAATTCTTTTTGGATTAATTTTAGCAAATACAGTCTATGCCCAAGGTTGCATCATTGGTGGTAAAGCATCTCAACCAAGGTACGTCTGTTTTGACGGAAGAACCTTAGACCTCAGTGAAACGGGTTTTGTGTGGAATGCCAAGCGAGGATGCTTTATAAGCTCAGTACCTTGCTGTAACTATAATGCAACCCATTACGCCTATTACCCCAATCCGACTAAAATAGGGGCTGCCTACGCCCGATGCCGGCACGATTATCCGTTTCATCTTGGTGAAATGCAGACCCATTAAAATAAATGTTGGGCTTCGCTGCGCTCAGCACCAACCTATAGTGTTTATACACCCTTCACACCCTATTTATTTTAAACCAATAAAAATCGAAAATTCTTTTGAATTTCGTTCAAATCAAATTGATTCAAATAAAGAGAAAAACTCATCCAGGCACTTAAAGCAGCCAAGTCCTGAAAAGGTGGAGGAAGATAGACTGGATCGGTTAAAATTTCACGTTCCTTTAATTCACCTAATAAAGGTAAATCATCCAAAACTAATTTACCAGTAAATAACAAAGGTATTGTATCTACCCTTTTTTGCCCGATTGCAAAGCGAATATAATTGTAAATTAATACAAAACCCTTGGCATAAGACAAATCCTTGGTAAATGGCCCACCGGTTGGGGTGCTTCCTCTAAAAATACGTACTGATTGATTGTAACTGTCTTCCTCTGACAATCCGCATTCCAGGAAATAACGGTAAATATCAATAAAATCAGCTCCTTGAGTCACTTTATCCAAAGCAATCACACGGTTTGTAATTTTCAACATTCGTCCTGGATAAGAAGAAAAAGTGACTACTTCCGTAATCACAGCCAATCCTTCTTGAATCACACTGCTGGAAGGAGACCCTTTCGAGAGAAAGAAGCAATTCGGTTGCATGGCACCATTAAGAGTTGTACCAACATGAACCCACCCCTCGTGAACTTCCAAATAGCGTAAATCTCTATCACTGAACATCGCATTCTGACTCAATTTTATACTGTCAGCCCCAGCTGCGGCATCAGCAATCATGTCATCACTCACCATGACACTAACCCGACCCGGATGTTTATCAAAAAATTTTCCCAAACGTTCCTGTAAAATCTCTTGAGCCTGCACTGGTGTGTAGCGTTTGACATCGGCCTCGGATTGCAACTGAACTCGTAGGCTGGTTAGGACATCAAATAGCAAAGAACCCATTTCACACATACGTGGTCCACCCACATAAAAAACATCATCCGGACTACCATACAGCTCCATAGCCATTTCACTAAATGATGGGGTACCCCTTACGGATAACATGTGTGCTGCACGACTGTACTCTTCACATTGACGCCTGATTAAACGAGTTACTGTAGAGTATTGGCCTAATTGATTCTGCGCATCACGTAAAATAATACGAAACTCTTCCTGTTTGTCTTTTACTTTAAATGGCAAAGGCTTACCATCATAGTAAGCCTTATCAACAGAAGGAAGCTTTTTTCCTTTGGACTTAAAAAACTCCTGTTTGATTGATTCATCCCATTTGATACTATCAAGAATCCTGATTTGACGTTGTGCTTCCACAATACGCTGTGAAAACTCCTGTATTATTGACAACTCTCCTGATTCTGATGGAGTCATAATGAACCCTTATGAAGTTGTTATGTCTTCCACTGGAGGCACGATACTCACACGCGCATCCTGGGTTTGTGCAGGTAAATCATAAAAATTGCTAATATTGGCACTGGTCAAAGGAGGAGGGACTGCCAATGCGCCACCATTACGGCTTTGCAAATACAAATTTTCCCCATTACTGGCATAGCGAGAATTACAAGCCGTTAGTACCAGTACCGTTAAAACTACAAAACTCAATTTTTTCACAACAAAATCCCCGGTTAAATCAACTCTAAATTCTTAAGTATTTTTTCCAAAGCCTGATGATGATTTTCAGATAACTCAGTCATAGGTAACCTCAATTCGCCTTCTATCAATCCCATTTTTTTCATAGCCCACTTTACAGGAATTGGATTGGATTCCACGAACAGGAGTTCATGCAAAGGCATTAATTGTTCATGGATACGCAAACACCCTGCTTGATCACCATCCATTGCCAAATCACACATTTTTGCCATTAATTTGGCGGCGGCATTAGCAGTCACTGAGATAACACCTTTCGCTCCAGCTAACAACCATTGAGCAGCCGTCAAATCATCACCACTGTATACATCAATACTTCCATCACACAGCCGCAAAATTTGCTGTAAACGAGGCATTTGTCCGGTAGCTTCTTTTATTCCTATAATATTAGAAATTTTAGCAAGTCTTGCGACCGTTTCAGGCAGCATATCACAAGCGGTTCTCCCGGGGACATTATATAAAATAATTGGAATAGCTACTGATTGAGCAATGTGGCTATAATGTAAATACAACCCTTCTTGAGTAGGTTTGATATAAGCTGGCGTCATGATTAGGGCAGCATGTGCCCCATACTCCATTGCTTGTTGAGTCAGTTCAATACAATCCTTGGTTGCATTCATGGCAGTACCTGCAATGACAGGCACCCTCTCTTTGGCTTGGTCAACGACTGTTTTAATAACTAAAAGTTTTTCATTATGAGATAGCGTACCAGCCTCACCAGTTGTGCCCGCTGCAACCAAAGCATGAGTTCCCTTAGCTATGTGAAACTCGACCAAATCTCTTAATCGATGAACATCAATCTTGTCATCCTGCATAGGGGTTACCAAGGCTACTATACTTCCACTGAACATATTGCCCTCAATCATTAATTATCCATACCCTTATATTACTGGAAAACAGACGTTAGAGTAAATTTTTAAATAACACATTTGCCTCTGAATAATTATCAAATAATATAGCCAGCCAAACACATTCGAGTCTCGATACCAGGCATAGCAATCCATATTTGAGTAAATTTTATACATTTTTTCCGTATTTTGTACTATCCTTGATATGAAGGTTGCAATTTACAAAAGGAAATTTACTATGAAAAAGATTATAGCAATGTTGTTTTTCATAGGGATATCAACCACTATGATGATGGGTTGCACCAATACTCAAGTTGGAACAGCTGTTGGTGCTGCAGCAGGCGCTGGTATAGGATACGGTGTTTCTGGTGGTACTGCGTTAGGAACCGCAATTGGTGCAGGAGCTGGTGCATTGGTAGGTGGGTCAATCGGCGCAGAGCAAGACAGACGCGAGTATTATTACTACAATGGCTACCCCTATTATTACTACTAATCCCGACTGATTGACTCAATTATTTTTAAATAATTTTAGAGTTCCTTTTACGACCCTGGTTTTTTCCAAATAGCAAAGAACCAGGGTCGTTGATTTTTATCTAAGATGGTTTCACTGTTTACCTGATTGTCAAAGATTATGGATTCCTTTGACAGTGCTTACGAAACACACCATGATCGAAGCAAAAAAGTTTTTAGTGTGAGAATTTAGACAAACTATAATGAGCAATCAAAATTTTGTTAACAAATAATAAGGCATTATCAAAAATCCGTTGCTATAATCATGTAATGAAAAAACAAATACAAGGATTGTAAATATGAAACTAAAAAATAAAGTTGCTGTTGTCACCGGTGCTGCAAGCGGGATTGGAAAAGAAATTGCGATTGTTTATGCAAAAGAAGGAGCAAAAGTTGCAATCGCCGATCTAAATCTTGATCAAGCAAGTCAAGTAGCCGAAGAAATCAAATCATCTGGTGGGCAAGCAATGGCTGTAGCAATGAATGTAACCGATGAAAATCAAGTAAACCAGGGTATAGATAAAGTAGCAGAGCACTTTGGAGGAGTTGATGTTTTAGTGAGCAATGCCGGTATTCAAATCATTGAATCGGTCGATAAACTAGCCTTTTCCGATTGGAAAAAAATGCTCGCTATTCATTTGGATGGTGCCTTTTTAACTACTAAAGCTTGCTTAAAACATATGTATGCCTCTGGGAAAGGTGGCAGTGTTATTTATATGGGTTCTGTACATTCCAAAGAGGCTTCCTTACTTAAAGCACCTTATGTTACTGCCAAACATGGCTTATTGGGTTTATGTAAGGTGGTTGCCAAAGAAGGGGCTGCTCATAAGGTAAGAGCCAATGTAATCTGCCCAGGGTTTGTCCGAACCCCACTTGTTGACAAGCAAATTCCAGAGCAAGCAAAAGAATTAGGTATCAGTGAAGAAGAGGTGATTAAGAAAGTCATGCTCAAGGAAACAGTTGATGGGGAATTCACCACAACAGATGACGTGGCGCAAACTGCTTTGTTTTTCGCTTCCTTCGAATCTAATGCCTTAACGGGACAATCTTTAGTGGTCAGTCATGGTTGGTTCATGGAGTAATCTGCCATGGTCCGAACCAAGAAGTCAGGAAAACAGGAGTATGATCATATTGCATGCACCTTTCAGGGTGGAGGTGCTTTGGGAGCTTACCAAACTGGTGTATTACACGCTTTGAATGAAGCAGGATATCACCCTCATTGGTATGTTGGAACCTCAATTGGAGCGATCAACGCTGCCATCGCTGCTGGGAATTCTGATAATGATCGCATAGAAAAAATGTATCAATTTTGGGAGTCCATTGCCACCCCATCTTCAGTCAATGAATCGGCTCTCTTCGATGATGAGATAAGCCGAAAGATTCAACATTTAATTTCTGCTCATTCGGCTTTATTTTTTGGCCAGCCAGGATTTTTTGTACCTCGTTTCCCATCCCCGGAATTCGGTTGGCATAATAGTCCTGATCTATTAAGTTATTATGATACCTCCCCTTTACGCAATAGCTTGGAGAAGTATATTGACTTTGATCGACTGAATAACCAAAAAATAACACGAATCAGTGTTGGTGCTGTTGAAGTGAGCAGTGGTGCAATGACTTATTTTGACTCCTTTAAACAAAAAATCGGGCCTGAACATATTATGGCCAGTGGCGCCCTTCCTCCCGGTTTTCCAGCAGTTGAAGTCGAAGGTAAATATTATTGGGATGGCGGTATTTCAAGTAATTCACCGGTCAGTTATGTTCTTACGCAAAATAATCAGAATAATATGCTTTGTTTCATGATTCATCTATTTGATTCTTATGGCATGGTTCCTACATCAATTGATGAGGTATTAAAACGAAAAAAAGATATCGAATTTTCCAGCCGGTTCATAAAATTGATCAATCTTTACAAAGAAATACATAGTTTAAAAAATAGCGTTCATGTGTTATCAAAACATATTGCTTCTGGTGAAAAATCCAATCCCGAAATAAAGCAATGTATTGAAAAAGGTCATTCTTCTTCTATTTCCCTTGTTCGATTTTTATATGAGCATGATGAGACAGAATTGTCCTCAAAAGATTATGAGTTCTCGAAAAAATCAATTCATGAACGCATTCAAAAAGGTTATGATGATGGAAAAATAGCGATAAAAAAATCGCCTTGGAATCAGCCACTCTCAACAACTGAAGGTATAGTGCTGTATGATATGTCCACTAAAAAAACCATGAAACAGTATGGAAACTAGGAGCTGTCGAATATTATAGGATATACATATGCTAATTATAGTGGGCTACATTGTAATATTACTCTGTGTGTTTGGAGGTTTCAGCCTGACAGGAGGCCACCTTGCAGCTATCTTTCAACCCGTTGAATTGTTGATAATAGGTGGGGCTGCTGTAGGCTCCTTTATTGTTGGTAACAATATTACGGTTCTAAAAGCTGTTCTAAAAGCTCTTCCCGCAACCTTTCGCAGTCAAAGTTCAGCAAAACAAACATCCAGTGATTTATTAAGTCTTCTATATAATCTATTAAACAAAGCAAGGCAACAGGGTCTAATGTCACTGGAAAGCGATATAGATGAACCCGACAAGAGTCCAATTTTTACGTGCTATCCTAATTTAATGAAAAAACATCACGTGATTGAGTTTATTTGTGATTACTTACGATTAATTATTACTTCTAACATGCAGCCTTTTCAGTTGGAAAGCTTGATGGATATGGAAATTGAATCTCACCATGAGGAAGAAATGATTCCAGTCAATGCCATCACAAAACTTGCCGATGCGATGCCTGCTTTTGGTATTGTTGCGGCGGTATTAGGTGTTGTTCATACCATGGAATCGATCAGTCTCCCCCCATCTGAATTAGGCGTTTTAATTGCACATGCTTTGGTAGGAACCTTTTTAGGTATTTTAATTGGTTATGGTTTTGTAGGCCCTATTGCAACTGCTATGGAGCAAAATACTAATCAAAATCAGTTGATGCTACAATGTATTAAAGTCACCATATTAGCAAGTTTACATAATAATCCCCCAATAATTGCCGCTGAATTTGGGCGTAAGGTTCTGTTTACATCTCAAAGACCTTCATTTAATCAATTAAATGATGAAATAAAAAATGCCAAAACCGCTCAAGCAACAGCTCCAACTGCTGAAACCCCTGAAGCCACTTCCAGTTAGGTACACCCATGAGCGAAATAAATGACATCAGCGATCCCAATAATGATGAGTTGGTGGAAAAAAAAGATAAGCGGGATAAAAAAGAAAAAACGACTCACTATACACCTATCATTCGAAAAATTAAAAAAAACAACCACAAGCATCACGGTGGATCCTGGAAAATAGCATTTGCCGATTTTGTAACCGCAATGATGGCATTCTTTTTACTCATGTGGTTAGTTGCTTCATTAAATAAAGCTCAAAAAGCAGGCATTGCCGAGTACTTTAAACAACCAATGAAAGTAGCACTATTTGGTGGTGAAAGCATGGGGAATAGAAAAGCAACCATTAAGGGTGGTGGCCCTAACATAGAAGATACTGATGGTCAGGTTTCTGCCACCAACAAACCACTAATTAATGAGAGCATGGCTAAGGATAAAGAAATTGTTGAATCCCAAGTCAATGAAATGAAAAAGCTAGAAGAACTGAAATCGGAAATAAATCTGAGTATGGAGAAGGATCCTTCACTTGCTGGCCTAAAAAAACAACTTTTGATGGATGTCGTTTCTGACGGTTTACGCATTCAATTAATAGATAATCAGAAAAAACCTATGTTCGATGTGGGTTCAGACAAAATTAATCCTGAAATTGAACCCATTCTTATCAACATAGCCAAATTACTCAATTCAGTATCCAATAAAATAACGATTCAAGGTCATACAGACGCGAATCCTTACCATAATCCTGAAGAATTAGAATACACAAATTGGGAATTATCCGCTCAAAGAGCAAATGCTGCGAGGCGAGCATTAATTAAGGCTGGAATGGATGAAAATAAAGTCATGACTGTCACTGGCTATTCCTCTACCGTTCTTCTGGACAAAACCAATCCCTACAATCCAGAAAATCGGCGTATCAGCATCATTGTCATGAAGAAAGGGGCGGAAAACAAAATCACCACTAATAAATAATCTTTGTTGGAACAACTGCCTGGGTGGCGCATAGTCTAACCAGGGTAATGAAATGCCATGTTTTGAACCCGTGTTCCAGCCTCGCCTCCACCCAGACTACGACTAGGAATTAACATTAACCAAATCAGAACTCATAATACAATCGCCATCTGGATTAATCATCAGATAAACCTTGGTATCACCATTTTTATATAAATGATAAATAATGCGATAAACTGTTACCTCACCGCCATCTACTTGAATAGTTTTAGGCTTCATGTCCGACATAAATGCGTAATAATTACTTAATCCCAAAGGATGCAGTGTTTCACTCCATTTTGTCGATTGCAATTGTCTTAAATGCGCCAATCCCATATTTCGCTCAAAATTATAATCGTAATCAACAACAATTTTTGCGTTATGCAGCAAAGCAGGGCATGAATTACTGCGCTCAATATTGGAAAGAGTAAAGTTAATACTGGCATGCGTGGGCAGCGAGTGAAAAGAATAAGCCGAGCCAACCAAGATCCAACTTATCATCAACAAAATAATTCGTTTCATAACTACTCCTTTAATTAAGCCAAGTTTGACATAAAAGACATTCTTATTATATTGAAGATTAATTTGCAACAGCCTTGAAAAAATAGCACCTGAATAACTATTATGAATCGATCTGAGGAGTTAACGATTATCTGAATTTCTATCTGAGCACATAATCAAAATCATATTATTTTGAGTTAATTCAACGCCATTACTCGGCTCGAATTATCGTCATCCTGGGCGAAACGAAGGATCTCCTCACTTGAACATCGGAAATTATCTTCATGAGCCCCTTCACTTCGCTCAAGATAACATCGTTTTGTTTATGTTGTAGGCAAAGTATGATTTTGCCTTAATCTCTTGCTTTGTTTATTTCAGTTGGATATGATTTACGTGGCAATTGTTGAAATATTGTATTTGTAGTGTTAATATTGATCAACTTATAGGGCGCTATTTTATACTAGCATTGAAACGAGGATGTTTTTCATGTCTTTAAATGAGTCTACCGCAGTAGTATCACCAATAGTAAACGAACAACGTTCAGAATGGAAAAAACAAGATACAATCTGGATGCTAAGCCTTTATGGTACAGCAATTGGCGCCGGAACTCTTTTTCTCCCCATAGACGCTGGTCTTAATGGTATTTGGCCCTTAATTATCATGACTCTTCTGGCCTTCCCCATGACCTATTATTCTCATCGTGCTTTATGTCGGTTTGTGCTTTCAGGTTCCACAACACACAATGACATCACTGATGTTGTAGAAGAACATTTCGGTTCATTTGCTGGTAAAATGCTCACTGCACTATATTTTTTTGCGATTTACCCTATTTTATTAATGTACAGTGTCGCAATAACCAATACCACAGAAAGTTTTCTAATTAATCAAATGGGAGTATCTGCTCCTCCGAGAGCTCTCTTAGCCATTGTATTAATCCTGGGTTTAATGGCAATTATTCGATTTGGGCAAGAAATTATTGTCAAATCCATGTCCATGTTGGTATATCCTTTTGCTACTATTCTCTTACTACTATCTCTGTATTTAATTCCAAATTGGAATAATGCCATTCTTGTACAAAGTAATTCCTTACAAGCAAATGGAGGACATGGATTATTAATGACCTTATGGCTAATTATTCCTGTGATGGTGTTTTCCTTTAACCATTCCCCCATTATTTCTTCTTTTGCAGTTAATCAGAAACAACGATACGGAAATCAAGCAGATGAAAAAAGTTCCTTAATCATGAAATACAGTCATTTAATGATGGTTTTCTCTGTTATGTTTTTTGTATTTAGCTGTGTATTTAGCCTGTCCCCACAAGATCTGCTGCAGGCAAAACAACAAAATATTTCTATTTTGTCCTATCTGGCGAATCATTTTAATACGCCCATTATAGCTTATATCGCACCGGTAATTGCATTCATCGCAATTTCCAAATCCTTTCTGGGACATTATTTAGGCGCTAAAGAAGGTTTAAGCAGCATTATTGTTAAATCATTAAAATCAACAACAGGAAAAACAATTAGTAAAAATTCTCTACAAAAAACTATTGAGATCTTTATGATTCTGACCTGTTGGGCTGTCGCTACAATCAACCCCAACATTTTAAAAATGATTGAAACATTAGGTGGGCCAATTATAGCCATCTTATTATTTATCATGCCAATGTATGCCATTGCCAAAGTGCCAGCAATGAAAAAATACGGCAATCAACTCAGTAATGTATTCATTACTGTGATGGGTATTATTTCTATTTCAGCTATTATATACGGATTAATTTAAATGAGTTCAGGTATAAAGGGCATTATATGCCCTTTATACTGCTAGAATGACTAAATTATTTTATGATCATCTAAAAATCAAATCCTGATGTATCCCCACGAAAAATAGCCGTATCTATTTGATTAAAATAACTATTCCATCGAGACCGTTCATGCTGAGAGCTGTGAGATATCCCTAGCCTAACTCAATGCAGGTTATCTTATCAGCTACATAACAGCGCAATTCTTAGGGTTTTCCTCAGTTTTTTGATGCGATATTGAAATGTCTGGATAACCATATACCCTGCCTGACATAAAGTTAAGCTGATTAGCATCCACAGTAGTATATTCTACTTGAGCTGTCATTTTGGTTATAAGTGGAGAGTTACTTTTTATTTCTTGGCAAGTAATTTGAGCAGTAACAGACTCTTTAAGTTGCACCTTAAAAATAGTAGCAGCATAACTATCCTCCGCGCCCATTCTATGATGTTGGGTGAGTTTAGCATACTGTTCAGCCTCTTCTTTGGTACGGAATATTATTATCGTACCCTCTTTGGGTATAGCACTTATAATTTCCCTGTCTGGAATTGATTTTCTGTGTTTAGGATAAGGGAAACCTTTATCTAACATACTGGATGATTGGCTAGTTTGAATCATTGGACCTACTGCATAATAGTAGCCACTTTCTGGCAGCAGTTTTATAGTTTTGTCTAAGAAATCTTGACTCAATTCATTCAATTTTTTTGAAACCAAAGTAGTATTAAGCAAATCTTGTTGATTTGAGAAGGATAAAACCACTTTTTTAAGCTCATCTGGTAAAGTATCAAACATAAAAATAAAACTCCGTAGCCAATTTCAAAATATGCGAAATCTAACATCCAATTAATAACAAAACATTAAACACTTTGATTTAAAAATGACAAATAGTATATCAGATAAAATTAAAAGCTACCTTCTATTATAAGATAACGACCCATTCCAAAGTTCGTTCTCAAAGACACTGCTGTCCCTATTATCAAAAAAGGAATTACGTTTTAGATCCTTAACATTCAAACGCGCCAACTCTTTATCAATTAAGGAATCAATTTCACCTTGAGTTGTGGACCAGCCATACAACCCTCTTATTTGCCGCACAATCCATAGCTTACTCCTTAATTGACGTATGTACATTAAACCAGCATTTTCCGATTTTGTTCCTTTACCATCCACTTCCTTTTTTAATTTGATAAGTATTTTTCCAAGACCAGGATTATTTTTATTTGCTTGTATGAATTTGGAAATACATCGAACCGCCACCATCTTTTGGAATTTCAAGCAATAACTGTGATCTTCGCCAACATCCCTGAGCACTTCCTTCAATTCAGAATAGGTTTTGGCCTTAATGGCTCTATTTAAATAAGGCGTTTGAAATTTATAGGACTCGATGTTTTCAACTTTATTGAATTGCTCAAACTGTTTTGTCTTATTTGCACCATTAGCTAATAAATGTTTCATGGTGAAACGAAGATCTTTACGAATATCAACAGGATGAATTTCAGATTGTCCTGCCATCTGCAAAGCAAGATCCAGAGGAGTCTTTCCTGAGCTATTTTCAGTATTAATGAATTGTCCGTACATACTAATCGTCTCATCATAACGATAATCGCCTAACTTGATTGCAATATGTAGTGGTGTATCTCCGTCTTCAAAAAAATCACTCGATTGACATGTTTTCAGATTATAATCCAATAATTGTCTCATCTCCTTTTTAAGGGATTTTTTATTCTTTTCTTGGCAATTATTAATGATTTCAGCATGCAATGAATCGCGATCTCTTTTACTTTGAGAACAAACGAAATCCCGAAACTCTTTTATGGAAAACAACATTGCCTTTAAACGTGCTTGTCTGGCTATCATTGCTTGAGTCACTAAGGCAATATGCGCTCTATCTGAAGGATTATTCTTATCAAAAGCTGTCTTTAAAGTTGTTTCTATTAGAGATTGGGGGATTAAAATATGCTTGTAAAAAGCCCGCCATTTTGCCTTGTTAAACTCATCCACATGAGCTAAATTAGCAAAAGCTTGAATTTCAGCATAAGTACGATAATCTTTATTATCCCATGGATTATAAAAATAACTGGTTTTGGTGGGCCAATAACCATTGGCAGAATGTTTTAAATTGGGAAAATTTAACAAATCATTTGCCGTAATATCAAAAGCCGCACTACCATCAAATAAATGAAAAAGTCTTCTGGTACTAAACGACATAATACTGTCAACAAACATTAAGTCGTGATCAATTTTAAAAAATACAACACGGGGTTTCCCTTTTTTCTTAACTAAATAAAAACCAAAATTTCCTTTATGTAAGTCATCCTCTTCCAAAGTATAAGAACTAGCTAAAATACTGGCCAACGAGGCATAATCGATGGTCAAATCACCATTTTTCTCTGCTGCCAGTAGTTTATTAATAAACCCTTGGGGTAATTTATCTAAAAAATAGAAGGGTATTTCATCTGAAGTATTAACTTGTTTTTCGGTGCAGGCACATCCAGTCTTTGGATTCTTCAAAGAATAAAACGGTTGTTTTAATCCTTCTTTATTTTCGATAACATAATCTAAATGTTGTACTATCGAACCCTTTATTTTATTAGCATCATCAACTACTAATTTTTGAAATGATGTTAAACCATTATCTAAAAATAATTTGGCTAATTGACTAAAAGCAACTTCCATGCGAGATAAATTAGAACATCCATACTTATTTTTCTTATAAATACCCCTAAAACCTTTTTCAGGAGATCCAAAAGGAAAATAAACAGCATCCAGGTATACTTCATGGCCCGAAAAAGAAGGAACACCTAGGTAAATATCTTTAATGTTATATACCCTGGACATAGAAAAGAAAAAAGCCAATAAATTAGTTCATTATTTTAACATAATGTTCTAAAAATTAAAACAATATAAAATATTTCAAAGTTTGTCCAAATCATCAGGCTGTATTTTTAAATTCTCATCTTGAGCATCAAAATTGGTTTCTTCGCTCAATCGAATTTTCAAACCCACATTGTTTTTTGAATCAGCATATTTGATAGCGTTCTCTTTGGTAATTTTTCCTTCTTTATATAAATTAAACAAAGCCTGATCAAAAGTCTGCATCCCCTGTTCAGTACTCTTCGACATAACCTCTTTAATATCATCTATTTTACCTTTTTCTATCAAATCAGAAATATAGGGAGAATTAATTAATACCTCAACAGCAGCAACACGTTGATTGGTTATTCCGGGTATTAAACGTAAGGAAATGATCGCTCTTAAATTAAGCGACAAATCGATTAAAATCTGTTGTCTTGCCTCATCAGGGAAGAAATTAATAACCCTATCTAAAGCCTGATTAGCATTATTGGCATGTAAAGTAGAAATACACAAATGTCCTGTTTCAGCATAAGCTATCGCATGTTTCATGGAATTAAGCTCACGAATTTCACCGATTAATATCACATCTGGGGCTTCTCTCATCGCATTTTGTAAAGCATTATCATAGCTTAGAGTATCAATACCAATTTCACGTTGATCAACTATTGATTTTTTATGCTCATGCAAATACTCGATAGGATCTTCTATTGTTAAAATGTGCCCTCTATGATTTTCATTACGATGATTGATCATCGCAGCCAAAGTAGTTGATTTACCTGACCCCGTAGAGCCTACAACCAATACCAGGCCACGCAATTCCAAAACCAGAGATTTTAAAATTTGAGGTAGGTTCAAATCCGCTATAGAAGGGATTTCGCCCTTGATATAGCGAACAACCATAGCCACCTCACCACGCTGCCTGAATAAATTAATTCTAAAACGCCCGACTCCGACTAGTGAAAAAGCCATATTGAGTTCCATCTTGGACTCAAATTCTTTTTGTTGCTCATCATTCATAATGGATAAACCAATTTCAACCATTTGATGAGGTTTAAGTGGCGCTTGGCCAACAGGTGAAGTGACCCCCTCAATTTTAATATTTGGAGGCGCCCCAACACTAAAAAATAAATCTGAGGCACCTTTGTCAACCATAAGCTTAAAAAAAGGAGTGATATCCATAAGTTAACTCAAATTATTATTATATTTTAAAGTTTAGTCGAGACTCCTGAATTTGCTAGTCTTAGTTTTTGTAATTATTTTCTCATGGATTTAATTCAACACTGGAACATGACGCTCTAGTCGACTATTCCTATGTTCCAACTCCCCCTTACAAGCGTCTAAAAAAACTCTTTTCGCGCTAAGTCCCTCTTCTGAAGACACATCCATCTTGGAGACCTCGGCATGTAATTTAGTTAAAAATTCAGCACACTCCAAATCGGAATGCTCTTGATGAGGCCTTTCAACAATTTGCCTCTCGTCTTCACTGACATCATTCAATTGATTGCCTGGAACACTTGGAGCCAACATATTTTGCAAATAAGGAGTGTAAAAAGGAGACATAGCCAGTCGCTCCGCGCCATCATCTGAACCTGGGGAGCAATACCATTTCTCCAATGATTGTTTATATTTCGATACCACTTCAGCACCTAAAAACTGATCATAATGAGCTACACCTGAAGGAAAATTTTTTCCCAAATGATTCCTGGGAGTGATACCCATTTCTTTAAAAAAGGACATTAATCCTCTTTCAAAATGAGTAATTCCGGGTGCTTCAGGGTGAGTGACGATGTCTATGGCTAAAATATGCTCTTCATCTGAACTGGTAGAGCTGGTTGATAAACCTCCATTAGTTCCTTTGATATAACGAACGTAAACGGCATAAGTGACTGGAAATTCACCTTTAGTTGCGGCCGCATCCAACATCTCTTCTATTTTTTGTAAAATAACTTCCAATTTTTTCCCTGCTTCATCGTCTTTTACAGGAATTAAGTAACTGACATCCCTCATCTCTTTAGGAAATGCTACTTGAGGATGAGTAATATGATTTTCATAATCTACCTTAGGTGTAGTACCGCGAGTACCTGTAACCACAGCTGCTGATAACAACATAAAAGAAGGTAATAAATGCTTTAATCCAGAATCGAGTAAAAACCCCATAACTGAGGCACCAATCCTGGCTTGCAACTCTTGAGTAAAAGAACGAATATCAGGATCATACGGCGCATTTCCTTTTTTGGTTGGTTTGTCTGTAGAATAATTCCATTGACGAATTTGCCATTTGGAAACCAGCTTACCCGTCTCTGGGCACCCATAGCTTGGCATTCCCATAATACTGATGTATTGATTATTCTTTAATATATCACCTAGTTTTCCCGTCATTTCCCTGGTATTAGAAAACAATTCTATCGTTTCACACAAATTAAACGCCTTAACTGCCCGTAATTTCATGCTAACGACAATTCCCAATAAACCACTATGACCACCCAGCAAATCTTTGAAATCAGGATGGTCGGAATTGATTTCACGCAAATTGCCATCCATATCACATACTGTAATAGATTCAATCAAACCGCTGAATGCAGGCTCATCACGTCCAGTGCCATGTCCAGCTGTCCCAGCCAAGCCAACAGGAGTAACCCAGGAAATCATACTAATCGTTGACAAGGACAAATGATGCTTTCGCAAAAAATCAGCAAAATCAGAAACTTGCATCCCAGCGCTCACTTCCACCAAACTAACAGGAAGTTGATGAATAGGATTATCAGGATTGAAAACCGGGGGATTTTTTAATGGACCAATCACTTTGGCATGATGAAATTTTTTGGCAAAACGAATAATGACATCGGTTCCCAGTGTATCAGGCGATGCTCTGCCACCCACTACCTGAGAAAAAGAAAACCCTTCATTATATTGATTTTCCTGCACCTCGGTCCAAGGAAACAAACAACAGGTTTTACCAGGTTTGTCAGCCCATCCAGCAGTAGCCCTAACAGTCACTTTATCCTCTGGTTTCCTGTCTGAGTTAAGTTCCTTTATGGTTTTAATGACTGTCTGCACTTCTTTTTCGCTTTTAACTTCTATCACAATTGCGGCTGGGTTATTAACACTTTCCATGTAGTTAGACCAGCCAGAAGAATACGGAATTTTATTTTTATTCAATATTTGAATGAGCTTGTTTTTCAAATCCGCAGGTAAAGCCATAATTACTCCTTGTAATATATAGATCCCAAAAAATTGTCAGCCTTACAATAAACAAATGACCGGTTTCAGTGTATGAGAAAACAATAAGTTTGGCTATCTACCTATTACATGAGGGAATAAAGGATGCTCCATTCCTGCTCCTGCTGGTAATTCATCAATAAGACCAGGGAAATCCGGAGAGGTTGGCCAGGAACGAGGAGCATGAGTAATATCATCACCCATAAAACGAATTGAAAACACTCTTCTTCTCTGAGTGCCATCAACCCCTCTAGCCATATGCAGAGTCAACATATGAAAACACACCACATCACCAGGTTGGATTTCCCATCCAATGATTGGAAACTGCTCTCTAGACTCTTCTATCGAAGGTAATTCCTGTAAACTCCCTTCAGGGAACCACTTGGCTTGATTATCTAAAAAGGTTCTCGGCATTAACCAAGGGCCTAAATGTGATCCAGCAATAAATTCCAGTGTCGAAGAACGGCTGACTGGATCAACTGGAATCCAAAAACTGCAATTTTGTTTTCCTGCAATATTGTAATAAGGTTGATCCTGATGCCATGGTGTAACCTGACGTGTCCCAGGTTCCTTTACCAACAAATGATCATGATATAACCTCACCGTTTTGCTTTGCATTATTTGGGCAGCGACTGCACCCAAACCAGTATCAAAAATAATTCGTTGATAAAAGGGATTATTTTGCCAAGTACAAAAATCCTCAACAAAATAACCAGGATCATCAGATTTACTCGCTACTTTGGCACGAGAACTCAGAGAAGATAAGTTAAACTCAATTCCCTCTTTCAAAACAGCAATGTCATCAGCCTTTAAAAATTGGCGAAGACAGACTGCGCCATCGCGGTTAAAATCGCGAATGATGCCCTCATTCACTTTATATTCAAGGGAACCACTTTTATGATACATCACATTTTCTCCAACACGTCACGCAAGTATTTCACCGGCTCTATAACCATAGAATCTAATTGCTGTTTGGGTGCATTAGCGAAAGGAACTATAGCACGTTTAAAACCATGCTTTATAGCCTCTTTAATGCGTTCCTGCCCGCTTTGTACCGGCCTAATCTCCCCAGCTAACCCAACTTCTCCAAATAGGATGGTTTCACTATCAAATACACGATTACGTAAACTTGAAACAACAGCTGCTAACAAGGCCAAATCACTACCAGTTTCACTCACTTTAACTCCACCGACTACATTGATAAAAACATCTTGATCGTAAGTGGCTATACCACCATGACGGTGCAATACTGCTAATAAAATGGCCAGGCGGTTATGTTCAAGCCCTGCTGTGACGCGTTTTGCTTGCTGGCCATGAGTCTCGTCAACCAAAGCTTGTATTTCAACCAGCATTGGCCGAGATCCTTCCCAAGTCACCATCACGGCGCTTCCAGGTGTAGGTTCAGGCTGACGAGACAAAAAAATAGCTGAAGGATTCGTAACCTCCTTCAACCCTCTGTCAGTCATGGCAAAAACACCCAGTTCATTTACCGCACCAAAACGATTTTTAATCGCTCTAATGACTCGGAAACGACTGTCACTTTGTCCTTCAAAATAAAGCACACTATCCACCATATGTTCTAACACTCGAGGCCCGGCTAAGGTACCTTCCTTCGTGACATGTCCCACCAGAAATACAGCAGTATTGGTCATTTTGGCATAGCGCACCAATTGTGCAGCTGACTCACGAACTTGACTAACTCCGCCGGGAGCCGAGCTTATTGACTCAGTAAAAATTGTTTGCACTGAATCTACGACAATTATTCTAGGCTTTTCCTTTTGAGCATGCGAAATTATGGATTCAACCTGAGTTTCAGCTAATAATCTCAAACCCGCTAAAGGCAATCCTAGTCGTTGCGCACGCATAGCGACTTGTTGTAACGATTCCTCACCTGTAACATACAATACCGTTTCCTGCATGGATAAATTAGCCAATGTTTGTAATAGCAAAGTGGATTTGCCAATTCCAGGATCACCTCCAATCAAAACAACTGAACCATAAACCAAACCACCACCCAAAACTCGATTTAACTCGGATAAACCACAGTCCATACGCACTATTTTATCCATAACCACGTCTTCAACAGCGGTAATAACAGAACGTTGATTAGCCCATTGTCCATTTCGTGAAGAGCGAGTCTCAGGCATGACACCTTCTTCAACAATAGAGTTCCAAGCACCACATTGCGTGCATTGTCCAGCCCATTGTTTAAAAACAGCGGCACATTGATTACAAACAAACTGGGTTTTTACTTTCATGATTCTTGCCTTGATTAAAGCGTTGTACGTTGTATAGAGTCAGGACTTACGAAAAACGTCCAGGTCAAGGTAAAAAAGTTTTTTAATGTGGGAGTTTAGACACAAACTAAATAACCGAATTAAAAAACTTGTTTAACGAAGAAATTGGAGTTTTTCGTAAGTCCTGATAATGCTATCAATGATAACTCGCAGTGAAAACATTTACCTTAAATCATTTTAAGTTGTAATACCAATTACTCAAAAGACTTCTAACAAAACTCGCTGGGTGAGGAAAGCGCAGGTGAAACGGAATGCTGAATTGGAGTGTACACTCTAGTACATGAAGATTCGAGTACCGTATCGACGAAGCAATTTCCCACCGCAGTAGAGTTCCGGAACAAGTGTAATATTAAGTAGGTTTATTTCTTCCATCACGGTTAATTTACAGAATATTTATTAAAATTTTTCTTTTCAAAAACACTTTTATGAATTACCATTCGCGGGTGTGTTTTTTTTATACAAACTGAGGATAAGATTATGTCAGGTTTTAAAAAAGGTGATAAACCAGGAGAAGGTTTAGCTACACTTAAAAAATACATGGAAGATCAAATATCAAAAATTGAAAAAGCAGGGAATGATGAAGAGAAAGATCAACTTCTCATAGATACCTTAAGTGAATACAATGATAAAATGGGCTCTCTCTCAACTATTTATAATTCCAAAAAAGAAAGGAATGATACTGTTGAACAGCTGATAGTTGAAGTAAGAAACTTATATCAACCACTACGCGATCAATTTCACCAAAAACATCCACTAAAGCTTGTTGATCAAGTACAGGAAGAATTAGATGAGAAACGTAGGCAACGTGAAGAAAAACAACGTAAACCTGAACCTGAATCACATAGCAAGCAGCGTCAAGAAGAAACTATAAACGATGCAATCAAGAAAATTGATGACATTATTGTAGGGCTTACTCTAAAAATAGATAGAGTCGATCAGCATCAATATAAGAAAGCACATGATGCAGCCAATGCTCTTTTAATTAATTTGATTGCTGCTCGTGATGAGTATCAAAAAGACTTAAGCGAAAATATAATTTCTCAAGAAGTGGCTGGAAACAAATTTAAATCAGCTTGCAAAGAAGCCATCAAAGATGCCAAACCTGTTCTAGAAAAGGACTTGGGCTGGGGCGACTACCTGACGAATCTTTTTAAAACACTGGCTAACGCAGTGGTTACTGCTGTAACTTTTGGGCAATACCGAGGTTTCTTTACTTATGTACGCCCTGAATCGGTTAAAGCAGTAGAAAAAGCGGAACAGGATTTGGAACTTGATCAAGTAGTAGCATCTCATAAGTAACGTGAGTTATCCCGTAAAATGCACAGCATTGATACGGGATCCACTCCAAAATAATGTGGTTTGATATCAAACCACATTAAGTAATAAAACCTGAAACGAAAGCCTGCAGTTGGTTTAGTTCATAGTATTTAACCCAGAATAGCACCACTGTCAGGCCCCTTTTCACGTAATATAAATCACCAGAAAATAATAGTTTTCAATCATGAATTGATGTACCATCAATTCACAGTGTGTTTCTTTAATTAAACAAAGGATGTCATTATGTCAAAATTGAATAACGGAAATAGTTCTGAGGAACAAACTGCAGACAACTCAGCATTGCTCGCCCAACAAGACAAACCTACAAAGTCTGTCACCATCAACCATGGATTACCTGCTTTTTTCTCTCAGGCTGATTTACAAGAGGAAGCTTCTTCGTCTGCGACTCAGGCCATAAGGGATATGAAACCTTTCTAAAAACATGAAATCTCCGAATAATAACCTGTATTACTAGTTCACTGTAATACAAGAGGCTGATTCCTGGATTACGGTTTCACCTAATCCAGATTCTCTCACCTCATGTCTTGATTTTAATTTCTTTATCCTCATGAAAATCACTCTGTATTAATAGTTATCCAATAAAAATCAAATTGGAAATATTCGCTTTTCAATTGTTTATTTTTGATTTAACTTACCTAAGGGATTATTTTAAAATGAGAGGTCAAAATTATGCCTGCGTTCAAAAAAGGACAAGATCCAGTAACAGAACTGACTCGATTAAAAGAGTATATGGAAGACCAAATAGCGAAAGCAAAAAAGTCCTCTAGAGCATTAGAGCAACTTGAATTCCTGGAAGATGCTCACACCGAACACTTTATAAAAATGGGTTCATTGACCACTATATACAAAGGTGGGAATAAAACAGTCGATGCTCTGAAAACTCAAATACGTTCTTTATACGAAGAAATGATTGATTTAAAAGATAAATGCCGTGACCAGATTCAGGAACAGAACAAGTCTACAGCCCACAGCCCCTCGTTCTTCAATAGGAAAAATAATAATCCAAGTACTGAAGAGTTAGAGATGGACTTTGATAAAGCATTTGGTCTTTAAGAACTATTACTAAAAAATGTTGGCCTTTGGAATCAAATAAACAAAGTCCAACATTCAATCTTGAATTCCTGTTAGATAACTAAAATCTGTTAGCCACTTACCCTTCTGGATTTTTATTTACAAGCACAGAACTTACGTACACTCTAAGATCGAATCAAAAAATTTTTTAGAGATTGGAGTTTTTCGTAAGCTCTGTAACATTCAGAAGTTGAATCCTCGCATTAACCCAGTATAATCACTTCTTTTATCGCCTTGGAAAATTGTTATGAGCAAAGGCATACATTTCGAGCAATCAATCACTGAATTAGAGGAAATTGTCCGGCAGCTGGAAAAAGGGGAACTAACCCTTGAAGAATCGCTGAAACAATTTGAAAAGGGAATTAGCCTTGCAAGGCATTGTCAAAATGCATTAAATCAGGCGGAACAAAAAATTGAAACGCTGACGACTACTGATTCCAACTTTGAACTCAACTCAGATGAACAAGCAAGTGATTGATAACTATACCCGAAGACATGAGCATTATCTTGAGCAATTGCTCAATAAAATACAGATCCCCGCCCCTAAAATTCATTCCGCCCTCCATTATGCCTTATTTCCTGGTGGCAAAAGAATAAGACCTATTTTAGTTTATTTAGCAGGAAATTTAATTGATGTTGGGCTTGATGTTCTGGATATTATTGCTGCAGCAATAGAATTAACACATTGCTATTCCTTGATCCATGATGATCTCCCTGCTATGGACAATGACGACGTGCGCCGAGGAAAACCAAGCTGTCACAAAGCATTTGATGAAGCAACGGCCATTTTAGTTGGTGATGGAATGCAAGCTTTGGCAATTGAAGTACTATTGTCGCGCTTATCTTCTACTCTTCCAGCATCACAAATCATTGCCATTACTCAATTACTGGTGAATGCGAGTGGAATAAGTGGAATGGTCAGTGGGCAAAGCCTGGATTTATCAGAGTTGGCAAAATCATCGGTAACTGAGGAGCAATTAAGAGAAATTCATCTCTTGAAAACTGGAAAACTGATCTTGGCCTGTTTTGAAATGGTTTTGGCAGCACAACCTTTGGCATCGGAACAAACCAAGTCCGCACTGATAACGTACGGAAAACATATAGGCCTTGTATTTCAAATGCAAGACGATTATCTGGATCATTATGCCCCAGCCCAAATATTAGGTAAAGGCCGTTCATCTGATCAAGCCAATCAAAAAACCACCTTTGCCACATTATTTACCAAGCAGCAATTAGAAGAAGAAATTACTATCCATTATCAAATTGCAATCGATTCTCTGGGATTATTCGGTACCAGAGCGGCTGCATTAATCGAATTAACCAAACAATTACAAAATCGCAGTAATTTATCATAACATCAGTTATGGGTAAGAAATACGTAATTCATTAGTAAAACAAAGATATCTGACTTCAGTACTTTAGTGCCCCAAAAAACTTAAATTATGACTTTTTAACGATACGAGAAACAGGAATAAAAGTTTCTATGCCTTGTTCCATTTTACGCTGCCCCCCTTTCCATGCTTGTCCATAAACTACTTCATAAGTCAATGGATATTTCCCGGTAGCTGTTTGCATTGTGGCATATCGTATTTCAAATTGTTTCCATGCATTTTTACCAGTTAAGCCATGATTTCTCTGGGGATTAATATTTCTTACCCCTTGAGTCCTTAAAGCCCGTAATAATTGTGGTAGGGTCTCATAATGTATGGATAGTAACTCCATATCCATTACAGGATCCAAGAAATGCTCTGACATTAGACAATCTCCAATATCATGCATATCAACAAATTCATTAATATGAGCATATTGATTAGCATCAGACCACGCTGTCTTCAATTCTTTGAAAGTATCTGGACCTAAAGTGGTGAACATAAGGCAACCATCTACATTTATCACGCGATTAAGCTCCCGAAAAACATGTGCTAATGAGCTGCTCCAGTGAATCACCTGATTGGCGAACACCAAATCAAAAATACCGGTCGCAAAGGGCATTTTCTGCATATCAGCAGCAACCAAAGACCATTTACGTCGCCAACTCTGCTTTCTCTTGGCTTGTTCTAACATGGCTAGTGATAAATCCATGCCTATAACCTGTGCTTTGGGATATAGCAAAGTCAATTCTTTTGAAAAACTACCTGGCCCGCATCCCAAATCCAGAATACGTCGAGGAGCAATTTTCAAATATTGCAATCGTTCGAACAAACGATTACCGATTTCTTTTTGAACTTTAGCTGCATGCTCGTAGTCAGCAGCATGCTTACTAAATGCCTTGCTTATTTCATTGTTGGCAGTCATTATAAAGACCAAGGAAAAGTAAATACAGGAAATCCAACTATCGTGCTCCAAAAATTCCCAAGTATAACACAGAACTTACGTCTGCCTTCAATATGTCCTCTTTGTAACCAGGCTCACAAAAGCCAACTTGCAATTTGCTCTTACTGCATGGAGCATATGAAGCGACTTGGCCCATCTTGCCAATACTGCGCCTATCCGCTTTTTGATGACACTTACTTAACTTGTGGCCAATGCATTAAAAAAAGACCGTACTTTGATAAAGCCTATATAGCCTATCGATTTGAAGAGCCTCTGCGTAGTTTACTTCACCATTTTAAATACCATAATAGTCTTTATTTAGCTTCGTTCTTAAAACAATTACTTCTTAATGCCTTGCAAAACAATGCCTCTAAACCCGACTGTCTAATTCCTGTTCCCATGTATCCTAAAAGATTGAAAACGAGAGGATTTAACCAAGCGGCCGTATTAACTAAATTATTATCTCGTCATTTAAACATTCCTTATGATTTATATTGTTGTCAAAAACGAATCAATACTGCTTCGCAGGCCAGTCTGGATGGAGAGCAAAGAAGAAAAAACTTGCGTAACGCGTTTTATGCATCGACACTCACTTACAAACACGTAATGCTGGTGGATGATTTATTAACTACAGGCAGCACAGCCAATGAAATAGCAAATACATTAAAGAGTGCTGGTGTCAGGCGAGTCGATATATGTTGTTGTGCACGGGCTGTAATTAAAAATTAAAATAACCAATACTCATTAATCAACCTCAATAGACTTCTTTCCAAACTCGATGAGGTGAGGAAAGTGCGAGGAGAACCGGAGCAAAGAACTGAAGTGTACACGTTAGTACATAAGGATTCGAGCACCGTATCGACGAAGCAATGTCCCACCGCAGTAGAGTTTCGGAAAGAAATCTAATGTTGCAAATACCGATTTAAATCATTCATTAATAAATGCACTAACAACACACAAAACAAAATGACCATCAAACGATGCAACAATACTTCCATAGCAACTGAAACAGGCTTTCCACGAATTTTCTCTATAAATGAATACAAAATACTCCCTCCGTCAAGGCCAGGTACAGGGAATAAATTGACCAATGCTACTGCGAGACTCAAAGTAGCTATAAACAATAAAAAAACTATAATCCCTTGTGTTAATGATGCAATAGACGCAGAAAAAATAGCTAGCGGCCCAAGTAAAATAGAGAAAGGAATCACCCCAATAACTAATTGTTTCAATATCATTACAAAAAAATACATTATATGAGCTATTTCATTAAATGCCTGGTGCATGGACTCGAAAATTGATGGATAACGCTTTAGAATAGAAATCGCCGATAAATTAGGCTTGATGCCCATACTTTCCAACAAAGAACCATCTTTTGAAGTAAATTGTATCTGATTTAAATTAAGACTTAATTTTTTTAATTGTTTATTCGCTTGCCTTAAAACAACTTCAACATCCTTTTGCCCCCAATGAATCACTAACTGCATCCCCACCTCTTGCCAGGAACCAGTAGGATAATCCTCAATCGCAACCCATTGATCACCTGCCTGAATACCTGCCTTTGCAGCAAGACTACCTGGCTTCACCAATTGAATTTCAGGCAATTTATAACTAATACCAATATATAAAACGAATACTAAAGCCATCCATGCGGTAATAAGATTTGCAATAGCCCCTGACAATAAAATCAACACACGAATCCAGATTGGTTTCTTATCAAAACAATAAGAACTTTCTTTAGGATCTACTGGACTAATTCTCGAGTTAAGTAGCTGGACGTAACCTCCCAAAGGCCACATTGCCCAAACCCAGTCACACCCACTTTGAGTTCTCCATTGAATTAATGGTTTGCCAAAACCTATAGAAATTTTACTAATTTTGACATGGAACATGCGTGCCACTACTGCATGCCCTAATTCATGTATACCTATCACTAGTATTAACGTGAGTATTATGGCTAACAATGCCATAATCATAATGGACTCCTCATCCAGAAAATAAGGCCTATTTTAAAACGTATCAGGAACAATAATCTATTTATTTGTATTATCAACGACTAATTGCAACATTGGAATCCCTTTTCTCCCCTCTAATTCATATCCTTTACGATACACCTCAAAAATCCGATAGGGTTGATTAGTCTCACTATCAACCAATTCCACCTCATCACCTTGTTCATCAACTAAAGTGACAGTCAAATGAATCTCTCGAAATCCATTAACCTGGTAACGATCTTTAAATAATTTCAGAACTCTCTCCAGGCTCTCAACCGTTTCAATAGCATTATGTTGACCTTGAAGGATAATGTCCATTTAAAACTCCCATTGAGATTACACAAATTGTGCAATATGTGGCTATATATGTTGGCGGCAAAATCCAAAAGGACTTTAGAAATGTTCTGTTAATTTAATGAAGCGTAATCATTTCATGGGGACAATGGTATAAGTTACGTTCTTTCAATCGTTTAAGTTTTGATTGCTCCATATTCCGAACCATGGTTATGAAGATTGGGGGGTGAAAAAATGTACCGCAAAATTATTTCCAAATAGAGAGAAATATAATGAACTCTACCCTTTTTCTCTACAAATTTTACAATGAATCGTTTACAATCCATTTATTCTTCTTAACAAATAATTCAGATTCTATGGTGTTTGTTGCTTGCGGCCTTAATCATAAAACTGCCCCTATCCATGTGCGAGAAAAAGTCGCACTGCCGCCAGCTATGCAAGATTCGCTACTTAATAGTCTGCTTGACATTCCTGAAGTCAATGAAGCCGCTATTTTATCAACATGCAACCGTACTGAAATCTATTGCGATACACAAGCTCCCGAAATTCTTGGAAGCTGGTTAGCTCATGAGCACCAATTACCACAGGAATTATTATCTCAATTCCTATACCTGCATAAGGGAAATGAAGGAATCAAACATACCTTACGTGTAGCCAGTGGGCTAGATTCCATGATGATAGGCGAGCCACAAATTCTTGGTCAAATGAAACAAGCATACCAGCAGGCTTGTCGTCTTGGTACAGTAAAAGCACAATTGAGACCCCTGTTCGAATACATTTTCAGAGCGTCCAAACGAATCAGAACCCGTAGTGGAATTGGGGCCAATCCTGTTTCAATTGCCTATGCTGCTGTACAGATGATTGGGCAATTATTTAAAAATTACCGTTCCCTAAGTGTCTTTTTGATTGGTTCTGGAGAAACCGCTTCTCTGGTTGCCAAATACCTGCATCAACAAGGCGTTCATCGTTTTATAATAGCAAGCCGCACGTTGGAAAACGCTCAAAAACTTGCAGATACCTTTGGAGGGAAAACCCTTTCTATTGGTGATATTCCTCAGTACTTGCCACAAGCTGATGTTGTTATTTCTGCCACGGCCTGCCCGCTTCCTTTCATTAACAAAAGTCTGGTTGAGCATGCCCTGGAGCAAAGAAACCACGCTCCTATGTTTTTATTAGATTTGGCTGTTCCTCGCGATATCGAAGAAAATGTTAATGAACTAAAACAAGTTCATCTCTATAATGTAGATGATTTACAATCTATGATAGAAAAAGGTATGGATGAAAGACGAAACGCCGCACTACATGCGGAACAATTAATAGAAAGTGAACTGGACAACTATATCCGATGGCATCGTTCACTTAGAGCCAAAGAGGTCATTTGTGACTACCGCCATCAAATGCAAATTCTGGCTCAACAAGAGTTACAACGTGCTCTGAAAAAAATATCAGCCGGCCAAAATCAACAAGACGTTTTAAGTGAATTTAGCGTGCGTTTGGTCAATAAGTTAACTCATAATCCCACAATAGGTTTAAGACAAATCGCATGGGATGACAGAGAAGACTTACTTGCACTCGCGCAATATCTCTTTGATACAACTGCAAATCAACCATCCTATGAAGAAATCTCTTGAGTTAAAACTGCAACAAATGTTGGAACGTTATCAGGAAGTAGGTCGCTTACTATCTGAAGCATCTGTTATTGCTGATCAAAACCAATTTAAATCCTTATCAAAAGAATATGCTCAACTTGAGCCAGTTTCCCAATGTTATGAGTCGTATTTAGAAGCTAAAAATAATTTAACTTCTTTACATGAATTATCAGAAAGTGATGATAAAGAATTAGCGGCTATGGCTGAAGAAGAGTTAGAAGCCACCAAACAACAGATTGAAGAATTGGATGAGCAGTTACAATGGCATCTCATTCCCAAAGATCCTGATGATGAACGCAATATTTATCTTGAAGTCAGGGCAGGCACAGGTGGTGATGAAGCAGCCATTTTTGCAGGGGATCTCTATCGGATGTACAGCCGTTATGCGGAGAATCAAGGTTGGCAAATTGAATTAATTAGTGCCAGCCATGGTGAACATGGCGGTTATAAAGAAATAATTGCTAAAATCAGTGGTCATGCAGTGTATTCGCAACTCAAATTTGAATCAGGGGCTCACAGAGTCCAAAGAGTACCTGAAACCGAATCTCAAGGTCGTGTGCACACTTCCGCGTGTACGGTCGCTATCATGCCTGAAGTGGATGAAATTAATGACATTCAAATAAATCCTGACGATTTACGCATCGATACCTACAGATCCTCGGGTGCTGGCGGTCAGCATGTTAATAAAACTGATTCTGCCATTCGTATTACACACATTCCCACTGGAGTCGTTGTAGAATGTCAAGATGAACGTTCTCAACATAAAAATCGTGCTAAAGCGATGTCTTTGCTGAAAACGCGATTATTAGATGCTGAATTAAGTAAACAAAAGCAAGAACAAGCCCAAACACGCAAATCACTTGTCGGTACTGGTGATCGATCGGAGCGTATCCGAACCTATAATTTTCCTCAAGGCCGGTTAACTGATCATCGTATCAACCTGACCATTTATCAACTTAACGATATCATGGAAGGCAGTTTATCCCTGGTCATTGATCCTTTAAAACGTGAATACCATGCTGAGTTGCTTGCAGATCTAGGTCGACATGATTGATATTCGTGCAGCATTAGAACAGGCAATACGACAATTAAAAGAACAACATGTGGAAGCAAGATTAGAGGCTGAGATTTTACTTGGTCATGTATTACAGAAAAACCGAGCCTATCTTTTCGCCCATCCCGATGCCTTGCTCAGTGCAAAACAAATGGAAGTCTATTTACAGGTGATTAAACAACGTACTGAAGGCCTCCCTATCGCTTACATCATTGGGCAACGTGAATTTTGGTCTCTTCCCTTACAGGTGTCATCCAATGTCCTGATTCCAAGACATGAAACCGAGAGATTAGTGGAATTGGCATTAGAGCTAACACCTGATAATGAGAATCTTTCGGTCCTTGATTTGGGAACAGGGAGTGGTGCTATCGCCTTGGCTCTTGCCAAAGAAAGACCATACTGGCATATAAGCGCCTGTGATTTCAGCAAAGAGGCACTGGAATTGGCCAGAAATAATGCAAAAATACTTGGTATAAAGAATGTTAAATTCTATCATTCCAACTGGTTTAACACTCTTCCCGAAAGACAATACAATCTTATTGTATCAAATCCACCCTACATTGCTGAAAACGATCCCCATTTAAAACTGGGAGATGTACGATTCGAACCCGCAAGTGCGTTAGTTAGTAGTCAAGACGGATTAGCTGATCTACAATACATTATTGAACATAGTTATGAACGCCTTGTACCTAATGGCCTACTCTTGGTTGAGCATGGTTTTGAACAAAAAAATCAGATAAGCACTATACTTAAACAGTTAGGGTATAAAAAGGTACACTGTTGGCAAGACCTTCAAGGGCATGATAGGGTAAGTGGAGGATGGCGTCCAGACAGTATGACATAACAAACCTTTGAATAGGTTACTTTTTTGTTGATGATACTGAATTTTTTTGATATACCTTGCGATTTTGTGTAAAACTCAGTATTCAGCAAATGCAGAATTAGAGACAGGGTCTGACATGACAGGACAATTAATTGATAAAACCAAAGAGAGATTATACAACGTGAAAAACGACGCAATAGGAAATATGGGGATAGCGCCCTACCAAGAGGCAGAGGGCGAGGAATACATGAATGAAAAACAGCTGGCACATATTGAAAAAATATTGCTCGCTTGGCGTCAATCTTTAATGGAAGAAGTAGATCGTACTGTATCTCACATGAAAGACGAAGCTGCTAATTTCCCTGATCCTTCTGATAGGGCAAGCCAAGAGGAAGAATTTAGTATCGAGTTGAGAACTCGTGACAGGGAACGAAAACTCATTAAAAAAATTGAAGATGCCTTGGAACGGTTAAGAAATGAGGATTTTGGATATTGTGAAGCTTGTGGCATTGAAATTGGCCTAAAACGCCTTGAAGCAAGACCTACTGCGACATTATGTATTGATTGTAAAACCTTGTCCGAAATCAAAGAACGACAAAATCAAGGATCCTAACCATTTCTCTGATTCAAATCATAAATTCTGATTCCCGCGTTAGCGGGAATTTTTGTATTAAATTAAATTGATATCACCGATGTTCTTTACTAACTATGGCTACAGATTAAATCAAATCAAAGAAGGCTCTGATCTAAACTGGCTTTTTCTGCCAGGTGGTCCTGGCTTGGGCTCTGAATATTTGGCTGATTTTTGCAACAATTTAACCGTACAAGGTACTATAACTCTTATTGATTTTCCAAAAGATGGAAACAACTGTGAAGGTGAACTTGATTTTAGAGTTTGGAAGAATGGACTCATTTCATTGCTAAAATCCTTTAATAAACCCATTCTGGTAACTCATAGCTTTTCCGGAATGTTCGCTCTGGATTTTCCAGAAATCGAGAATTATTTAACTGGGCTCGTTTTAATGAATACAACAACAACGAACAGTTTTTTTCAGCATGTTAACGAAATGCGTGAAAAACATAATCTGCCCGATCTAGTTCCAGCTGCGAGCGAATATCATTTCAATCCATCCGATGAAACTTATAAAAAATTTTGGGACACTTATAAATATTATTGCTTTACTCAAGAGGAACTTCCTATTGGGGAGCAAATGATGAAATTATTTGCCTACAATAACGACTCCTACCATTATGCTATCGAACATTTTTATAATGACTTTCACCATAAATGGCGTCCTCAAACCATTCCAACTATGACTATTGCCAGTGAATTGGACTATATTTGTCCTCCTACGATATTTATTCAGGATGAGAATTTCCAATCAAAAAATGTGATTAATAAAATGATTTATAAAGCCGGCCATTGTCCATGGATATTACATTTTGAACAAATCCAAAAATGTTTTGATGAATTTGCATGCATTATTCAAGGAACAAGCGACAAGGAAATCTCATAAATTCACTGTGAACACCTTGTTAAGATTCAATATCAAACAAAAACAAGCAACAAGCAACAAGCAACAAGCAACAAGCAAACAATTTATTAATTCCCTAAAATTCCCTCAATTCTTTGTAAATACTTCACCACTGATCCTTTATTACTTTCAAGAACCGCAGTAGCGCTTTTAACCATACTATTTTGAGACTCTTTATCCTGGTGTAATTTAATAATTGCATCGATTAACTCATCAGCACGATTCACTAACAGAATCGCCTGCGCTTCCCCAAGATCTCTGCAAATTGTTTTAAAGTTATGTACTTGATTGCCACTTAAAACAGGTACTTTCATTGCGATAGGCTCTAATACATTATGACCACCAACAGGAACAAGACTTCCTCCAACGAAAGCAAAATCACTCATTTGATAAAAACCCATAAGCTCACCTAAACTATCCAGGATGACCACTTCATTTTTTCTGGAGACTGTTTTCAAATCACTACGACACCCAGTATTAAATCCAGCCTGAACACTCAACTGATATACCGTTTGAAATCGTTCGGGATGACGTGGTGCAATTAAAAGCACAACCTCTGGAATAGCTTTTTGCAGCCGTGGTAGCTGAGATAAAATCTGGGATTCTTCATCTTCATGGGTACTTGCTGCAATAACAGTGATTCTGTCATCTCCCCAATGGCTTTTTAATTCTTTGTATTTCTTGCTGTCAATAGTATTAATTTGCAAATCAAATTTCATATTCCCTAATACTTGAACTAAATTGGTATTAGCCCCCAAAGCAATAAATCTCCCGGCATCATCATCACTTTGCGCTAAAATCCCTGAAAATTGATTCAAAACGGGTTTAAATAAATATTTAAATTTCAGATATCCTTTTAAAGAACGATCAGATAAGCGTCCATTAGCCAGAAATAATGCTACTTTTGCTGCCTTTGCCTGATAAATTAAATTGGGCCACAATTCAGTTTCCATAATGACTCCAACACGAGGCTGTACTTTTTTAAAAAATCGTTTAAGTACAAACGGCAAATCATAAGGCAAATATCTATGCACTACCTTATCACCAAAACGTGATTTGACTCGCTCTGATCCAGTTGGTGTCATTGTGGTTATTAATACTGTCCAACGTTTATCCAACATCGCATCGATCAACGGTGTTGCTGCAATCACCTCTCCCAAAGAAACCGCATGAACCCATACATCAACTGGTGAAGTCTCTTTCAATCCCAAACAAAAGCGCTCCCCTATGCGTTGTCTATAAGCGGGTAGTTTTTTCCCTTTCCACCATAGGCGAAAGAGCAAATAGGGGGTGAGTAAATACATTAAAAAGGAATACACAAAACGCATAAATAGGCACCAGACACAAAAAAGCTAAAGTATATACCTAAAACAGTTACTTGTGCGATATGTTACAATTCAATTAGAGACTTTGTATTTCTCTAACCATAACCATATTAAAATTTGGAACCAAATTTAACATATATATTTAATAGGTAACTTCTGATAATGAATTTACGTGATTTCTTTGTAGTAACAACCTGGTGGGGAAAAATACTTGGGGCTTTCTTTGGTTATTTAACTGGCGGGCCGCTAGGAGCCTTCTTTGGAATTCTTGTTGGTAATTTTTTTGACAGAGGTCTAAGTAGTTATTACTCTAATCCACACTGGCTTTATCATGCCGAAAAACAAAAGGCAGTTCAAAAAGCGTTCTTTGAAACCACATTTTCTATTATGGGGCATATCGCAAAATCAGATGGTCGTGTTTCTGAACAAGAAATTAAAATGGCTAAGTTACTCATGAATGAAATGAAATTGAGTAAAGCCCAAAAAGATTTAGCAAAGCGATTATTTAACGAAGGAAAGCAGTCCCATTTCAATGTCAGTTTTGCCCTCACTCAATTGCAAACAATTTGTAGAGACAATCGTGAGTTGTTAAAACTATTCGTAGATATTCAATACCGAGCTGCTCAAGTAGATGGGTTAAGTACTCAAAAAATTCAGGCCCTCGACAATATTTTTTCCCATCTGGGATTTGCTCCATTACACAAGCAGTATCGCTTTTATGAAGATTTTGGTTATTATTACCAACAACATAAAAAGGCTTATCAACATCAACAAAGAGATCAACACTCTTCATCTTCAAAACAACAATATTATTACAAACCTCAGTCCCAACCCAATGCTTTGGAACATGCTTTTGCCTTACTTGAAGTAAGTCCCAATGCCAACAAACAAGATGTCAGAAGGGCATACCGACGCTTACTAAGTCGTAACCATCCCGATAAGTTAATTGCTCAAGGGTTACCAGAAGAAATGATCAAATTAGCTAATGATAAAACTCACAATATCATGAAGGCCTATGAATTGATTTGTGAAACCAAAGGGTGGTGACCCATGGACAATCAGGTTTTATGTTAATTTATCAATTAATACAACCGAACTCACTGACGAATAAACAGGCTCCAAATAAGAAACCAAAATAGGAGGAGGCTGTGTTTCAAACTCTGGAAGCTTCGCCATCCAACCATGGACAAACGCTAATAATAATTGTTGACTGTATTGATAATCATGGTGAGCCCCGGGCATATCTATAGCTAAATATTTTTGCGCTTTAAACTCTTCCTCTCTCATTTTTCTTTGTTGTAATACCATGTCATAATCAAACTGACCCGCGATATCAAACAATGGAAAACGCAAAAGAGGTATTTTTTTCAAATTTTTCTTTACATCATAGGCTGATAACATCACTAGTCCATTTATCATCTTGGATTGTGGCTTACTAAAATACTCTAATGATATATTGAGCTGGTCTCCGTAATGGACTAAAACGATTCGTTTATTGTGATTCTGTCTTAAAGCACTGATTACTTCTGGCAATTGATTAATCCAGGGAACCGAATTATTTTTAGTACAATTCACCAGAGCAACTGACCAGCCATTTTGTGATAATCGTTTGGCCAAATGTTCTAACAATAAAGTCCCTTGTCCATATTCACCACCGCGAACAATTACAACAGCTCCATAGGACATATGCATTGATGGCCAATAAGGTAAAATAACTTTTTTTTGCTCAACCTGTATCTCAAGCTTCTCTGCAAAAACACTGGAAGCAATAAGGAAAAACAATAGGCTTATCCATTTAATTTGATTCATATATCCCTATAAAATTACCTATTATGGAACAGGATTCAGTAGAGAGATGTTGGTAATTGGTAGTGTTTGTTTCTTATCAATGTACGACAGCTAGTCCCTGAAGACCCGAAAACAGGCAAATGTCCAATGAATTATCTTCTCATCTCAATTTCTTAGCCTCAATCACGATAGAGAGTTGGCAGATAGAAGGAACTGAATAGACTTTTTCCAAACTTTAATAGAAATTGCTTCATTGACAGAATCCTCATGTCCTAAGATATGCACTCCGATTCTGTCCTCAGTTTTTCCTCACACTTCTCTCAACTCAGCGAGTTTTGAAAGAAGTCTAATATCAAAGACCGTCCTTAATTTTCTGCAAACTCGATACCCGCTTCATCTAACATAGTACGTGCTTTTTCTGCCATTATTTTATGCGCCAGGGCAGTCGGGTGGACTAAATCAAAAAACAAATAACCTTCACAGACATCTGTAGTCAATTTTGGCTTTACGGAAGCCACCATTCTCAAAACCGATTTTTTAGTAATTTCATCTATAATCAAATTGGAACAAGTATTCGTTATATTGGTAAATCCATATTCTGAAGCATGTTCCAAAACATTATTAAAATGACTGCTCATATCAAAAAATAACCACTCCACTTCAGGATAAGTTTCTTTAAAATAATCTACAGTTTTAACCAGTGCATTATTATGCTGAGTTGAAAAATAAGTCATCATCTCTCTGGAATCAAATTCTATGGCCGCAGGGGTTGTACCCAAGTCAGGCAGATTAAGTACTAAAATATGTTTTGCACCTTTTTCTACCAAACGCTGTATGCTATTTGTGATTCCAAGATTGACATTTTTTAGCGTTTCTTCTACTTCAGCAGGCATACCCAGATAATTGTTTGCTCCTATCCAGATAATATAAAGACTATTCGGGCTTGCTTGATCCTGATGGGCTAACAAGTAAGCGTTGACTTCTCTTCTTAAAGTAAAAAATACCTCATCATCTTCCTCATTCACAGATACTCCTGCACCACCAACAGCATAATCCTGTAAATGCGAATTTGGATCATTAGGGAAATAAGAAGCGATTAACCGTTCTATCCAAACGGGTCCGTTAGAAAACCTTCCTTCAAAATAGGGAGGAGATTGAGGTAACTGGTGTTTCATGTACTCATATAAATTACCATTATCGGATAAGCTATCACCAAATATGACTATATTATTAAGCGGTGTAGCACAAACAACTCCCGAAAATAAAAAAGCACCCAAAGTTGCTAATAGTTTCATGAAACCCCTTAAATAATAGATTGATTTTTATATCATTAAGTTCTTCTGATTATATTATGAATCAAAACGATTTATCAATTTTTCCACTGCATTTAACACTTTGCAGTATATAAATTTTCTTATTGATCTAAAATGTAAACGTAATTATATTAAGGACTATTACATGTCGCTTGCCTGAGTTTGTAATACTATGTTTTTTAAACCACTGAATTCAGAAAATCAGGGTATTGTGACTCAAGGTATTGGGAATGTAAAAAGCCCCTTAATGTTTTTTGAGAGCTATAATAATGACTAGATTCGAAAGAGATTTCCTGATTAATAGTTTGATGTTTTTAGAAACAATACTCTCAGCAGATACGGAATTAAATAAGGCGGTTCTTCATTTTACTCAAGGTAAAATTGAAAATCCCAGTTACCAAATGAATTCACGTATATCTGATGCAGAAATCTGGTCTAAGGACGATAAGTTAAAATTCACGTCTGCAATTGCAGAAGCTATTGCTCGTACTTCTGAAAAATATAAAAACTCAAAGAGTGACATTACAGAGCAAGTACATTCAGCCCAGACGAGATTATTAGAAGACTATGTTCCGTTGCTTACAGAAAATACTGATTCTGATAACAGATTAAAATCTGTGAAAGACAATAGTACTCAGATACGAAAGGAATTAATTGCAGAGCTTAAGGATGAAATTCCTTATGAAAGCCAGTTTAAAAATCCTTATGTACTTTTCCCATTTGCTGCTGCAACTGTTGCCGTATTAAGTACAGCTGTTTCTTTAGTGCTTGGTAACAAATAATAAAACTGTGAAACATAGCTTTGCGTGCCCGCTTCCAAAGGACTTCCATGTCATCCTCGGCACGCACATTACATATCCGCTTCCTTACGGTCGCGGCTCGGCTTTGCTCCGTTATAATCCTATAATCCGAGCCGCAACCGTAAGGAAGCGGATATAATTAGCACGTAGAATTACCAGTGATAGTGCACAATATATGAACTCTATTTCTACTTATTAAATCTATATAAAGATTCGTTATGAACATCATCCAATGTTTCTCTCACCTCATCCTTTATCTGTTGCTCAAATTGATTTCTTGCTTTTTGGCTAAATCCACGGGATTTATCAGCTCTACGAGTAGGTGCATAGGGATCATCGCGATTACTCTCATTTTTTTTCGTGTTAAGTTCTCTATCAAAAAATTTTTGCTCATACTTCATCTTCATAATAGACCCCCATTAATAATTTTCTGAACACCATTCAATATTAGTGATGTTCAAATATAAAAACAAGCCATAGAGAAATTCAGTCCTTTTTATAGCAAACAAAAAAAGCGTCTTTGCGAACGCACTATGTTTGTGCTTGCAAAAACGCTTTCTTAAAAACTTTATAAACTATACTGACTGAACTTACGAAACAAATATTAGCCGAGTCTCATCAGCATTATGATTTATTCAGGCACTACCAATTAATGTTAAATTCAATTGACGTCCACAAACCCATGCTTTGGTTAAGTCCTTCATGACTTCTTTTGGCATTCCTTTGGGTAAACGTACAGTAGAATGATCTTCATGAATTTTAAGACCAGTAATGTATCGACTCTGTAACCCTGCTTCATTCGCAATAGCACCAACAATATTCCCAGGTTTCACTCCATGAATTTTACCTACATCAATCCGGAATAAATCTTGAGCGATTGGTTCTTGATTAGTTGTTGGCTTACTGTCATTAAATTTTTTTCTTTCATTAGTAAACTCTTTTTTATCCCCACGAGCTCTCTTTCGATCATCAGAAAAACTCTTTCTGTCTTCCTTAAATCGAAGGCGTCTGTCCTCGCCCCTTTCTCCTGTGCGGCCCCGACCTTCTTTTAGAGAAGACGCCGCTTTTGGCATATTCAATTCTTTTTTCCAAGGCATATCTTTATGCAACAATAAAGCAAGAGCAGCTGCCACATCTACTGCTGACACTTCATTTTCTTTAATGTACTCTTCTACAATTCGTTTATAGGAATACACATGCTCATGGTCCAAACGGGTTGTGATGTTAGACATGAATCTTTGTTGACGAGCAACTTGAATCATATGATCATTAGGAACCTGAACCTTTTCAATTCGCTGCCGTGTATGGCGCTCAATACTGGAAATTAAACGGGACTCCTTAGGCGTTACAAATAAAACCGTCACACCAGAACGTCCTGCCCTTCCAGTTCTGCCAATTCTATGAACATAAGTTTCATTATCATGGGGCATATCATAATTAATAACATGAGTTACTCTTTCGACATCCAGGCCACGTGCAGCAACATCTGTTGCAACAAGTATGTCAATAGCTCCTTGTTTAAACTGGGCAATAATTCGTTCACGCAAAGACTGCGTGATATCACCATGAATTGCCATTGCCCTCAATCCATGTTGTTGCAATAACTCCGCCACTTCTTCAGTACTGCTTTTAGTCCGCACAAATACTATGACCCCTTGATAATCTTCCACTTCCAGTACACGAATTAAAGCATCTGGTTTTTGATGTACACCAGCAAACAAAAAGCGTTGCTCTATACTCTTCACCGTAGCTGTTTCCATACGGATTTCTATTGAGACAGGATCATTCAAATAAGTATTTGCTATTTGACGAATTCGATAAGGCATGGTGGCTGAAAACAATGCCATTTGTTTCTTTTCAGGTAATTTTTCCAAAATAGTTTCAACGTCTTCGATGAAACCCATACGTAACATTTCATCCGCTTCGTCCAGAATAAATGTCCGTAAATTATTTAATGACAAAGTACCTTTATCTATGTGATCTAAAATACGTCCTGGAGTTCCTACTACTACTTGTGCACCACTACGCAATTGTTTTAATTGACGGCCATACTCTTGTCCACCACAAAGAACTGCTGTAGTCACATTGCGTTGATAGGTACTTAACAATTCAAATTGTTCTGCAACTTGTATTGCCAGTTCACGAGTCGGTGCTAAAATCAATGCCTGGGTAGCCTGTATATCAGGAGACAAATTTTGCAAAATAGGCAATGCGAAAGCAGCTGTTTTACCTGTACCAGTTTGAGCAAGAGCAATCGCATCGCGACCTTGCAACATCAAAGGGATGGTTTGAGCTTGAATAGGTGAGGGAGTGGTAAACTTCATATCTTCTAATGCTTTGTTTAAAGCATCAGAAAGATTAAAAGCTGCGAAGTTTGTTATTTCTTGATTCATACTGTTCCTGGATATAATAAAACGCTTTCTGAAAAGGCTAAGTAATATAAAAAATGTGCATTATAATAACAAAATAAACAAGATGATGCACTATATTTATTAATTTTCTCAATGCAATATCCTATTTTGATAAAAATAATTTTATCAAAAGGACCTGGTTTTGCTCTTTTAATTTTCTATTTTTTTAAACAATGAGAGAAATGGTTTCCTCAATTAATTCGAACTTTGCAGGTAACTGGCCAATCCTTTCACCATCTGCTTCGATCTCTATACTTGTTTCTTCCAAAGGTTCTACTTTAATTTTTTTAGCCTGAATATAATGCACATTACTGTCCAACAAATGGCTCCCTGAATATATCTTATGTAATTTAAAAAGGGCATTCCATTTTGTAAAATTACTAAAAAAAACCACATCAAATAATCCATCATCTATTTTTGCCATCGGCGCCACATGCATACCTCCTCCAAAATATTGGCCACTGCAAACAGCCATCAGCAACATGGAGTTTTCAAAGGGTAAAGCATCATCTATCTGAATCCTTACTTTGGTTCTTCTATAGGTAATTAATCCGGCCAGGGAATGTAGCAAGTAATTAATAGTACCACCCAATTTTTTCAACCATTTGCTTTTGGATACGGCCAAAACCACTTTCCCGGACAAACCACAACTGGCAATATTAATAAAATATCGAGACACTTGATTGGAAAGAGTAATTTTTCCAATGTTACAGTTTATAAATTGATTATGACTCAACCGATCAAGAAATTCGGTTATTTTCTGTTTAGGAAACTGCCTGGTGAAATCTCCACCACAACCTGCATTAAAGAAAGCCACTCTGGTTTGCGGATTTTTTAATTTATCCTGTTCAATTAACCCATTTAACACATGATTTAAAGTGCCATCTCCACCAATTATTAATAAACGATCCGGGTTTTCAGCAAGAAGTCCTGTCACGATGACTTCAAGATCATTCACCCTGTTAGACATCCTGTAAACAATATGATCGAATATGGCATGTAACCCTGGTTTTAAAACTTTCCAAACCTTTTTTCCCCGACCGCCGCCTGCTATAGGATTTATCACTACAGCAATTTTACTCATACTAACGCCGCCAACCGACAAGCCTGGTCAATAGCATGACGAGCATCCAGCTCTAAAGCCTTGTAAGCGCCCCCAACTAAATGAACCAATTTACCTGCCATTTTTAAAGGTTCGTACAACTCTTTCAATTCAGTTTGACCTGCGCAAATCACGACAGAATCCACATCTAATACTTGTGGTTTGTCGTCAACAAGCAAGTGCAATCCTTGATCATCAATGCGTTCATAATTTACGCCCGAAATCATTTTGACCTGTTTATGCTTTAAACTGGAGCGATGAATCCATCCCGTAGTTTTTCCCAAGCGTTTACCCATTTTTTCTTTTTTACGCTGTAATAAGTACACTTCACGAGGGCTCGGTTCAATTTGAGATGTTTTTAAACCACCTCTATGCTGTCCAGTGATATCAATCCCCCATTCATTATAAAATTGCTCAGAGGTCAGTTGATAGTCATGAGTCAAGAATTCAGCCACATCAAAACCAATACCCCCAGCTCCAATAATTGCTACACGTGAGCCAACGGTTTTTTTCCTGGTAATCACATCTAAGTAACTCACTACTTTTTCATGATCTATGCCGTTAATCTCAGGAGTCCTCGGCATAATTCCACTTGCCAAAACGACCTCATCGTAATTTTTTAACAATTCAACAGTAGCTTCGGTATTCAGATGGATATCTACCTGATATTTTTGAAGCTGATAATTAAAATAATTAAGTGTATGTTGAAATTCTTCTTTTCCTGGAATTCTTTTTGCTAAATTAAACTGCCCACCAATACTATCCGCTTTTTCAAAGAGGGTAATTTTGTGACCCCGCTCTGCTGCTGTCACAGCAAAGGCAAGGCCAGCTGGCCCTGAGCCAACTACCGCGATAGATTTTGGTTGGTTGGTTGTTTCATAGACCAATGTTGTTTCATTACAAGCACGTGGATTAACCAGGCAAGAAGCGGTCTTATTTACAAAAACCCGATCCAGACAAGCTTGATTACAAGCTATGCACACATTAATTGCCTTGCTGTCACCCAATTTGGCCTTCTCGGCAAAAAAGGGATCTGCTAAAAATGGCCTGGCCATGGAAACCATATCCGCAACACCAGACTCCAACAATTGATTAGCCAGTTCTGGTGTATTAATTCGATTGGACGTGATGACTGGTATCTTTATTTCTGGCTTTAAATGTTGAGTCACCTGAGTGAATGCAGCCGATGGAACCATCGTTCCTATCGTTGGAATCCTTGCTTCATGCCATCCAATACCAGTGTTAATTAAATTGGCACCCGCTTGCTCAATGGCTTTGGCAAGAGTAACTACTTCATGCCAATTGCTTCCTTCTGCGATTAAATCAAGCATGGATAAGCGATAAATAATAATAAATTGATCCCCTACCGCTTCACGGACACTGCGTACTATTTCAATAGGAAACCGAATACGGTTAGAATAATTTCCTCCCCATTCATCTCTGCGATGATTCGTATGGGTAACTATAAACTGGTTAATCAAATACCCTTCACTTCCCATAATCTCAACACCATCATAACCAGCTAACTGAGCTAATCTGGCACATCTGGCAAAATGTTTTATGGTTTTTATAATTCTCCTTTTACTCATTTCCCAGGGTTTAAAAGGGCTAATGGGAGATTTAATGCCACTTGGGGCCACAATGAATGGATGATAACCATAACGTCCGGCATGTAAAATTTGCAAAGCTATTTTTCCACCTGCTTCGTGAACAGTATGGGTAATTAATTCATGACGATGTTGTTCCTTACTATTGGTAAGCTTGGCGGCAAAAGGAGCTAAACGACCTGCTCTGTTAGGGGCAAAACCGCCTGTTACTATCAACCCCGCCCCCCCTTGGGCTCTTTCTCTATAAAAACTGGCAAGACGATTTAGGTTTTCTTTATCTTCCTCGAGTCCTGTATGCATAGAACCCATTAACAAACGATTTTTGATTTGGGTGAAACCCAGATCTAAAGGCTGGAAGATGGCTTTAAAAGGGGTGTTATCAATTCTCAATTCCATGAGGACTCTCTGCTTAAAGACTTAAAAAAACTAAAGTATAAACCTTGCTTATTATACAGCAATCATTTTTTTACTAATGATGAATTTAAAATTAAAAAATAGTAGCGGTTATAGATACTGGCAGGACTTATGCAAAACCCCCATCTCAAGTCAAAAAAATGTTTTTAATGAGAGAATTTAGATAACTACATGACTGAATTAAAACCATTTTTTTAACAAAAAGATTGAGATTTTGCGTACGTTCTGACTGGAATAAATTCTCTTCTTGGATAATACTAAAAACTAAAATATTAATGGAACACGAACAATGATAGGACATAACATGAATAAATTAGGAATAATACTTGCCGGCACCTTTTTATGCTCAAATATAGCACTTGCAGAGGACATTTCAGCAACAATTTACACTACCGGGCCAAAATCAACTGAAATCGGCACAGTGACATTTACAGAAACTCCTTATGGTATTCTGATTACCCCAAATTTAAGTGGACTTCCAGACGGTCTGCATGGTTTTCATTTGCATCAACATCCCGATTGTGGAGATAAAGGAATGCATGGGAAGGGACATTACGACCCGAAAAATACCAATAGTCACCAAGGTCCCTATGGTAATGGGCATTTAGGCGATTTGCCTGTTTTATATGTCACGAAAGATGGAAAAGCAACAACACCGACTCTGGCTCCTCGTTTAAAATTAAGCGATTTGCACAATTTATCTGTAATGATCCACGCAGACGGAGACAACTACAGTGACAATCCTCCACTAGGTGGCGGAGGGGAGCGTATAGCCTGTGGTGTGATCAAATAATGATTTTCAAGTCTGAAGCAGGTTTTGCCTGCTTCAATTTCTTTATACAAACCGGCTGCTCACATGCACAGCATGAATAACCGCACTAATCCTGCCGATACGTGCAATACTTATCGCTGAAAAACCATGCTCTTGTAATTGGCGAGCATGGGAGCTGATACAAGCACTACAACCATTGAGTGCTGAAACTGCCAAAGATAATATCTCAAATGTTACCCTGTCTACTCCAGGGTTCATCATTCCCTGCATTCTTAATCCTGTAGGAATATGTTCAACCTCCTTATTTTCAGTGAAATGAGTAAAGCGATAGTAAATATTAGTCATCGCCATAAGGCTTGCTGCCAGCTGTGCGGCACGCACCAGTTGTTCCTCATTAATTAATTCTTCAAACGCTTTGATTAATGCCTTATCTCCTAAAGAATAACTAACGGCCAGAGCAGAGCCTAAAATCTGTTGCTCACTCAGTCCATCATTTTGTGCAAAATCAAGAACCTTGCTTAAATTTAAACGGATGTCTTTAGCGATTTCCGGTATGCTTTCTTTAATGTTTTCTAACATGTTGAATACCTCTTGTTTCGATTTATTTTATGTGAATAGTCTCTTCACCTTTTTTCCAATTACAAGGACAAAGTTCATCGGTCTGTAAGGCATCAAGGACCCGTAACACTTCCTCTGGATTGCGTCCTACATTTAAATCAGTCACCATCACAAACCGTGTAATACCTTGAGGGTCAACTATAAATGTTGCTCTTTGAGCTACGCCTTCCTGTTCATCTAATATTCCCAAACTGGTGGTCAACTCTCGTTTGACATCCGCTAACATAGGAAATGGTAACTCTTTTAAATCCGGATGTTGATTTCGCCATGCCAAGTGCACAAATTCACTGTCTGTGCTCCCACCTAGAATTTGAGCATCGCGATCAGCAAATTCTGAATTAAGCCTTCCAAACTCTGCAATTTCAGTGGGGCAAACAAAAGTAAAATCTTTAGGCCAAAAAAATACTACCAGCCACTTGCCTTGATATGTTTCATTAGAAATCACTTGAAATGCCCTATCGAGATCATGGCTTACTGTTGCTTTGATTTGAAATTCCGGAAATTTATTGCCTACCGTAATCATAAGTTTTCTCCTTATCAATTAACACAATTTACATTGTTAAATTTAGGCAAAATCGATTAATAAATAAAATCGATTATTTTTATCAAAAAGATAGATTATATCTATCAAATAAAAAAATTTTAATCCATTCTGCGAATTATTTGGCTTTTATGATTTTATAAACTACTTTTAAAGAAGGGCCAGTAGAGGAAAATTGTATGGATGACCCCTTTTCTATATTGCTAAAATCATTACAATCTGTATTTCATTTGGAAGCAATGAGAAATGGCAAATACACTTTTCCTGCCGTTCAACATCTTAAAGAAGCAACCGAACACTACGATCCAAAAGCGAAAAATACATTTATAGAGCTACTTCGCTCAATCAGAGAAGCATTGCCTTATATTGAAAAATGGCGGATTAATTTTAATATCATAAGAAAATCCATGGATGCTTTGGCAAAATTACACCACATGCCAACAATTGACTGGAATCAAATGTTATCTCATCCAAAAGTATCGCCTCGATTTCAATTCAGTGCGCTGAATCACTCTCATGATGAACATGATTTAACTAGTTGGCTTTCATATAAAACTGGAAAATCATTAGCTCAATTGGATCATACGGAATTAACTCAGACACTGCTTGACAACAGAGACAGGCATGGGTTTAGTCAAAAATTAAGCGGGCACTTAAAAAAAGATCCTGACTTTTTACATAATTTAATAATGCAATCGGAAAGAAATTTCATCAAAATTTCTCAATCTCGCTTAATTCTGTACTTAACAGACGAGCAAATCGCTAAAGCGATAATTAAGCATATTCCTGTTTTGGTTCATAAACGAAAAGAACCATTTGAACAAGTAGAGCAATTAGTTCACACTTTAAATGAAATATTATCCAATGGCCGCTCAGTCTCCACTCTTTTGCGAAATGCAGAAGCAAAACCTATCCTGGAATATTCCAAATTCTTTCAAATGTACTTAAGTGAAGAATATAAAAACAGAAATCAACATCTAACTCATAATAGTAACACACAAGAAAATGAATCCTTGAAACCACGTTAGACCTGATGTTGTTAAAATTTAAGTCAGTGTTATACTAGCACCTCTCTTCAAGAGAAATGAAATCAATGAAAAAACTGCTTCAATTCCTTTTAATAGGTTCTACTCTTTTATCTGGAGTCACTGCTTATGCCTATAGCATAAGAAACACCTACTCCTCAAACCTGCTATGCATTCAGATAAAAAGACCCAATACTACTTATAATATTCCTGCCAATAGTTCTAATGATTTTGATAATGCTCCTTCATTAACCATAAAAACCAAAGGCAAGTACGCATGCAAAACAGGTGATGGCTTATACACTTCAGTCTGTTTAGTATCAGACATTCAAGAAACAGCCACTTTTAACACCGATGACGGTTCTGCAAGTTGCTCAACACCTGTAAAAATTCATTAATCCCACATTCATACACTGACATAAAGTCGAAAGATTGATTGAACAATAAATACACTAATAATAATTTCTTAATGTTAGTTCTGTAAAATTCTCCTCCAACTGAATAACGTTTTTAGGATTTTGCATGATTACAGTACTCTATATACCCTTTTCTATGTCAGAAGAAACCGACCTTGTAGAACGTGCTATTGCGTGGGATAACCAAAAATCAGGAGACAAAATACTCATTGTGAGATATGGTGAAGGCGAGTTAGAACTCCCCGAAGAGGAAGAACTTCAAATCTATGTATTAGCGCATGGAATATGCGATCCGCAATTCATAGAACAGCACAAGTTGTATCAACATGTTTGTGCAGGCACAACAATTGGTTTTAAAATCTTATCTATAGGAGAGGTGGGCACAAGGTTTCAAGAAGAGTTTCTTTATTATAAAACAAACATAAAAGATATTAAATTATATTTTTGTAATTTAACAGATACAAACGAACACATAGCACGTCAATTTCAACAATCACTCCTGGATCACCAGTTTCAAAATAAAAGAATTTACCATTATCAAGGTATTCTTTTTCCTCCTGAGAAAGATGGACATAAATATTCAAAGGATAAAAATGGGATTGTTACTCGCTGTTCCCACAGACGCTCCTACCTTTTTTGCAAGCCGGAAGACTCTATAGACATGGAGGAACGTCATAAAAACCGCTTGGCTTTATTTAAGCCGAAAAATTTTGAGCTTAGCAGAGAGAATCGAACTAAAAAACAAGAAGAAATAAGAAGAGAAAAAAGACTGGAAAAACTTCGCCCTCATCGCCAAGGCCTTTTATAAAACCATCTATCCCTTTCTGGAAGTTAAATTGATAGGATGTGAACATACCTTGATAACATCATGCTCTGAGAGAAACTCTCAGAGCATACATAGCAATTAACGAAAAGTACCATATAAATTCTTTTTCCTATCCTATCAACAATTATAAAAAATATAATTAATCCAATAAGCCCAAAGACTTCACGGTATCTCTTTCACTTCGTAATTCGTCTAAAGTAATATTGAATCGTTCCCTTCCAAAATCATTAAAAGATAAATTCTCAACCACTTTTAATTCGCCATGCTCCCGACGGCATGGAAAAGAGAATATTAAACCTTCATCTACACCATACTCACCATTGGAACGACGGCACATTGAGAATGACTCGCCTGCAGGAGTATCGGTGACTAAATGATTAACACCAGTAATAATGGCATTGGCAGCAGAAGCAGCAGAAGAAGAACCTCGTGCTTTGATAACCGCAGCTCCCCGTTGCTGAACAGTGGATACAAAAGTTTCTTTTAACCAGTTTTCATCCTTAATGGCTTGAGCCGCAGATACCCCATTAATTTTTGCATTATAAAAATCGGGATATTGTGTCGAAGAGTGGTTGCCCCAAATGGTCATTTGAGTCACAGCAGTAATATCCACTCCTGCTTTTTTCGCTAATTGCGTACGAGATCTTAATTCATCCAGGGTGGTCATTGCATAAAAACGATCGGATGGCACATCTTTCGCATGATTCATAGCAATTAAACAATTAGTATTGCAAGGGTTTCCTACAACAAAGACACGCACGTCATCACTGGCATTGTCATTAATCGCCTGGCCTTGTTTGGTAAATATGCCGCCATTAATTTGTAACAAATCAGAACGTTCCATGCCTTGTTTTCGTGGAACAGAGCCGACTAATAATGCCCAGTTAACTCCATCCATTGCTTTATTCAAGTCAGCAGTACAAACAATACGTTTCAACAAGGGAAATGCGCAATCATCAAGCTCCATCGCCACTCCTTCCAAAGATGGAAGGGCTGGTTCAAGTTCAAGCATATTCAATTCCACTTCAGTATTTGGACCAAACATTTGACCAGATGCAATACGAAATACCAAAGCATAGCCTATTTGCCCTGCTGCTCCAGTCACAGCAACTCTTACTCGTCTATTTGTCATATTATTTCCTCTTGTTCAACCACTCTTTAACTAAAAATAACGCAGCAATACTGCGCGCCTCGGTAAAATCTGGTTTCTCTAATAACTCATGGGCAGCATGCAAAGGCCATTCTACTGTTTCTGGAGGTTCAGGCTCATCGCCAGGTAAAGGCGAGAGATACAGTCCTTCCGCAACAATTAATTCTATACGTGCTCCAAAATAACCCGGAGCTAATGACATTGAACGAAGCCAGTGAAGTTCTCTTGCTGCAAAACCAGTCTCTTCACGTAACTCTCTATTCGCCGCATCCAGAGGAGTTTCATTCCAGTCTATCACTCCCTTGGGAAATGATAATTCATAAGAATCAGTACCAGCAGCGTATTCCCGGACTAATAATAATGATTCTCCGGGAGTTAATGCCACTATAAGCACCGCTCCATGGCCATGGCTTTTGATACGCTCATATACTCTATGGGCCCCATTAGAAAATTCCAGATACATTTCTTCAACTGTAAACAAACGTGATTTGGCTATCACGGTTCTTTGTTTACATTTTGGTTTATTCCGCATCAATTATTGTCACTTATTTTGTAGCAAAATTGCTACCATGATACTATTGCATTCATCAACAAGCCAGTTTAAAAATTGTCATGCTTCCTTTGTCTTTATACATTCACATTCCCTGGTGCATCAGAAAATGCCCTTACTGCGATTTTAACTCGCATAAAAGTCCAGATGATTTACCAGAACATAGCTATATCCAGGCATTAATCAAGGATCTTAAAACAGATTTGCCCTCCTATCCTACCCGAGAGATCATCTCAATTTTTATTGGAGGCGGTACCCCAAGCCTGCTTTCTGCAGAAGCTTATAACAACTTATTAAATGAAATAAAGCTTATACTCCCATTGGCCAGAGACATAGAAATCACAATGGAAGCGAATCCTGGTACCGTAGAACAACATCGATTTAATGATTACAGGCAGTTAGGGATCAATCGTTTGTCTCTGGGTATTCAAAGCTTTAATGCCAGGCAATTGAAAGTACTCGGCCGTATTCATGACGATAAACAAGCCCATTCCGCAATAGATACAGCTCGGAAAGCCGGTTTTGATAATCTGAATCTTGACATCATGCACGGCTTACCTAACCAAAGCGTTGCTGAGGGATTGCAAGATCTAAAGACTGCCTTGTCTTATCACCCTGAGCATTTATCCTGGTATCAATTAACCATAGAACCCAATACCCTATTTTACAAACATACTCCTCCCTTGCCATCCGAAGAAGAAGATTATGAGTTGGAAGAGCAAGGATTTGCATTATTAGGACAATCTGGCTATCACCGGTATGAGATTTCTGCATTTTCCAGACCAGGAAAACAAGCCAGACATAATGTTAATTACTGGTTGTTTGGTGATTATTTAGGTATAGGTGCAGGCGCTCATGGAAAAATGACAACTCAAACTGAAGTGATTAGGACACGTAAACACCGACAGCCCAAAGATTATCTGGATAATGGAAAGCCTTTTCTTGCCGCTCGAGAGTTGATTACAGATAGAGAACTATTATTTGAGTTTATGTTAAATACAACAAGATTAGAGCAATCCATCCCGCTGGAGTTATTCACAAACGCGACAGGATTGGAATTCAGTCTGCTTCAACCACTATTAAAATTGGCGCGCGACAAACAACTGATAAAGTTAACAGACACTCATTGGCAAGTGACTTCATTGGGCAGGCGATATACCAATGATTTACAATCTCTTTTTTTGCCTTAGTTCCTGGTTTCAAAAAACATGGGATTTCAGTTCCTCAAAGAAACTTAAACCACAGGAGGTGGTTTATAGCCACCCAATAATTGCTCAAGTCGTTCAGCAACAACCAGTGCAGTGGCATCTTTCCAACGATTGGCCGCTACAAGTACATTAATAGGTAGCCCATTAGTTGCAGTCCCACACCTTACGCTGACTGTTGGAAATCCACTCAGGTTATGTGTCATCGCATAAGAAAAATCACTGATTTCTTTAATCCCAATCCCATGGGGTTTTGCCACTTTTGGAAAAACCGGGCTGATTAATACATCCCAATCCTGCATAAATGAAAGCAAGTCCATGCGAAATAGATCAATTTCACGCATACGTTCATGCAATTGGGTTACAGAAAAGTGACATTGCTCTGCTTGACGCAAGAATTCCTGTAATTCCCACGATACAGTCTGAACGCCTAACTCTGATAACATCGTTTTGAATCCTTTGCCTCGGTCACCACCCAGAAAAAGATCCCAATGCCAATTAAACGCGTTACTGACACAATCAGGACGTCTTTCCATCACGATAGCTACATCATCTTGCAAAGCCAAAGCAGCTTCTTTAACAACCTCTTGTATCTCACGGTCAACCGGAGTAAACCCATTTTCAGTAAAATAGGCTACACGTAATTTTTTAAGGGGAGCAGCGGGTTTAATCGGAACCGGGTTTGTATAAGGATCAGATTGATCAGGTCCAGCAAGCACACTCAGACCTAAATGCAGGTCTCTGACAAAGCGCGCCATTGGTCCGAAGCTGATTAATGCTCCAATAAGGCCATACAAATCCCCTCCAATTGTTCCAGTATGGGGAAGATGGCCATGAGTGGGTTTTAGAGCAACGACCCCACAACAATGAGCGGGTTGAACAAGACTGCCACCACCATCTGAGCCTATGGCAAATGGAATGCCTCCTGCCGCAACCAAAGCAGCGGAGCCACCACTACTTCCCCCACTGGTTCTTGTCAGATCATAAGGATTATTGGTTCGCCCATAAATTAGATTATCTGAATCCCCACCCCTGCATAATTCTGGAACATTGGTTAAACCGAGAATAATAGCACCTTGTGCTTTTAATCGCGCAACTAATGTCGCATCACGAACCGCTCTTTCTCCGTTGTAAAATCCTGAGCATGCTGAAGAGCAAATTAATCCCTTCACGTACAATGCATCCTTTATCGCAACAGGTAAGCCGGCCAGCTTCTTCAAAGTTTTTTTCGAGGCAATAGTTTTATCCACTTCTTTTGCCTGTCTTAAGCATTCCTCTGGGTCAACACGCTCTGTAAGCGCATTGATTACAGGATTAGCTTTGTCTATACGATCTAAATGAGCCAACATGACTTCTTCAGCAGAGAGCTCTTTCACATGAATACGACGAATAATTTCTGTTGCGGAAAGTTGATGAATGGCATCCATATCTTTAATAAAATTCCCTTATAATGAAAAGCATTAATAATAAAACATACAATACATCATAGTAACAATTGTTACTCTATTTTTGAAACGATCTCAAATAATTGAAATGACATGGAAGGTAAGTTTTTTTGCGATATAGGCAAATCTTCTAGATCACAATATACCTACTATGCCTCAAATTTATATAGAAAAGGCAATTTGAAAACTCATTTCACTAATAATAAATGAATTAAATTGAAATAACTTCAAATGAATTTTATTATTTTGCCTGGGTAGATTGAACTTGCCCAAGCACTTTTTCTATCATAAAGTTGCTTGAAAATTAAGATTATTTGATAATAAAAATTATTCCCGTAAAAGGAGCATTCGGTGGCAGCACTATTATTTATATTTCTTGTATTAGTTGGTTATTTAATGGGTTCCATTAACTCAGCTATCATAGTGTGCCGTATGTTTGGGCTGCCTGATCCAAGAGCAGAGGGTTCCAAAAACCCAGGGGCCACTAACGTACTTCGTCTGGGAGGTAAACAATACGGTATCTTAGTCATGGTATTTGATGTCGTAAAAGGAATACTCCCTGTATTACTGGCCAAATATTTAAATGCCACACCTGTAACCATCGCCTTTACTGCTTTGGCAGCAGTTGTTGGACATATGTACCCCGTATTCTTTGACTTTAAAGGTGGGAAAGGTGTCGCCACAGCGATAGGGGCTTTGTTAGCATTTCACTTTGTTATTGGAATCATGGTAGCTGCCACCTGGCTATTGGTAGTGAATCTCTGGCGTTATTCCTCATTAGCGTCAATAGCTTCCATGTCTTTGGCTCCATTTTACGCACTAATCCTGATAGGAAATCTCAATATATTTCCTCCCTTATTCATCATCACAATTCTGGTTCTCTATAAACACAAAGACAATTTTACCCGTTTAGTGGATGGTAATGAACCAAAAATCAAATTCAAACACAGTGTCATAGAAGAAATAATGGAAGCCTCACCGGCCACTTCCGAAGAATTGGAACACCCTGGCAAGGAAGTTGTTGAGACAACTATCCAAGAGGAAAAAAAGGCCAAAAAAGTTAATCCTGTAAAAAAGGCAACCAAATCAGAAGAAGTTGTTAAAAAACCAAAATCAACCAAACCCAAAACCAAACCTAAAGCAGCCAAAGAAAAAGAGTAAGAAGGAAATGCACATATTTGGATTCTGTCGATGGCACGTCAAAACAAGAAATGATTAAAATTACCGCATCGGATCGCATTATTTTGTTTTTCCAGTTGGTATTATGAAACTTAAACGTTTACCAAATATTGCGATCCTGTTAAAACCCACACAATTTTAAATTTTCATCTGGCTTTTGTAAGAAGAAATACCAACGTTTATTTTTTCAATAAAGTACCGAAAATAACGGGTCAAAAAAGTGCATCCTATGAACTGGTTCAATTGCTCTTTGAAATGAAGAGGAGAAATTCTTGATTTTGTTATCTGCGCAACTAGACTATGAGATAGACCATGTTTCGGAATATGCATTAATTTTTTAATTTGGATCTCACCAGATTATGATGCCTAACAACTCCAATTCTTCCGCCATTTTTTGCGAAAAGAATTTTAAAAAGCAGGCGAAAAAAGTAGCTTGGCTGGGAGACACCAATATAGTGATGCGATAAATAAACAAGATATGAATGAGAAACTCAAGATCATCATTATTACCGAAGACGAACCGTTCTATCTTGCGGAAGCGTTTCGGTATTTTTTTTCCCAAAAGCTTGATGGGTACGACATCACGTTGGCCATAATTTTAAATTATTTTCACACGAAACGCACATCAACAAGACGAATCAAAATTCGTGATGTATTTAAAGTATTTGGGCCAGTAGTTTTTATTAGGGCATTGTTGCGTTTCATTACTGGACGTTTTAAACACTCTAAAAAGGTCTCCTCCGTATTTCTCGAACAGGGCATACCAGTAAAAAAGAGAATAAAAGACATCAATGCTCATGAAATTCTTGAAGAGGTCAAACGTCACAACCCCGACATACTCATTGCAGTTGGCGTTAATTCTCTGTTTCATAAACCATTACGAGATTTAGCCCGATTTGGTTGTATCAATGTCCATACTGGCATAAAACCCGAACACCGTGGAAGAGCATCTATTTTCTGGGCTTTGGCGGATGGACATAATGAAACAGGCATTACCGTTCATTTTGTCGATGATGGGATAGACACTGGCCACATTATCACAACTCATCGCTATGAAATTACGGAAAGAAGTCTGGATCGTTTATTACGTGATTTGCGCTTACTAAGTATGGATGCTTTGATCGACGCATTGACTATTATTCGCAATAAAAATATGTCGAGAAGCCATCCTTGTTCTTATCCTTCAATTAATCGGCCTTTACCGGATATCACCGATTTGAAAGTTTTTGTCCAACGTGGTAATAAAATATTTTAAACTCTATCCATCATAATGAATATTTCACGGCTTACTAACAAACTGTGTGATCCTAATGAAGTATAGTTGTACTACTGACCGAACCATCAGGCTTGATAAACAGGATAGTATGACTATTGATTTTTTGTACTCGATGACATTTGAAGTCGGTTTTACCCTCTCCGGACAGCGTACGGCAATATTGGTTATTTTTCACATACCAGGTACCCTTCCACTTCCTTTTTTTACCCAGATAGTTCGTATAACCTATGATAGTACCATTGCTCCCCCATTTAGCCGCCCCAGTGAATTTAACAGGACCGTAATTACCGAAAAAAGTCATCGCTCTTCCCGAAATCATATTTTTTATTTCATCAGTCTCCAAATAATGTGGAGTCGCAAAAACCACTTGAGTTAAAAACAGTAGTGTAATCCATGTGACTAAAAGAAATTTATACACGAGTTTAATGATAATATATAAACATATTGTAATATATTAGAACAAAATAATAGTAATTCAAGTGACAACAAGACACGCTAAAGACAATTTAACCTTGAACGGCCATATTTGAGTGCAGGTTGCCCGATCGTTACCCTAAAAAAAGCACAGTGTACGCATTAGTACATGAGCATTTTTTTAGAATGATTATCTTACCAGGATGCACCAAAGACGGCTTACATTGAACGGACATATTTGAGTGCAGGTTGTCCGATCGTTACCCTAAAAAAAGCGCAGTGTACGCATTAGTACATGAGCATTTTTTTAGAATGATTATCTTACCAGGATGCACCAAAGGCGGCTTACCTTGAACGGCCATATTTGAGTGCAGGTTGCCCGATCGTTACCCTAAAAAAAGCGCAGTGTACGCATTAGTACATGAGCATTTTTTAGAATGATTATCTTACCAGGATGCACCAAAGACGGCTTACATTGAACGGCCATATTTGAGTGCAGGTTGTCCGATCGTTACCCTAAAAAAAGCGCAGTGTAAGCATTAGTACATGAGCATTTTTTAGAATGTTTATCTTATCAGGATGCACCAAAGACGGCTTACCTTGAACGGCCATATTTGAGTGCAGGTTGTCTGATCGTTACCCTAAAAAAAGCGCAGTGTACGCATTAGTACATGAGCATTTTTTTAGGGTAACGATCAGGCAAGATGCGCCAAAGATGGCCGTTCAAGCGAGGGGCCATCGAGGTTTGACTACAACCCCCCACCCCAAATCCCTCTCTCCCCGCATCATCCTGAGACATCCCGCATAAGCAACCATGGCACCATTGTCAGTACAATATTCAAGGGCTGGAAAATACACTTCTCCTTTAATCTCTTTGATCCATTTTTGTAGTGCCATACGCAAAGCCTTGTTGGCCCCTACCCCACCGGCTACCACCAGACGTTTCGACGAGGATTCTTTGATCGCTCTTTTGCATTTTATGATTAAGGTTTCAACTACTGCTTGTTGAAAGGCTTTTGCAATTTCTGAACGATCATTTTCCATTTTTGCACTTTGATTCCAGGTGTTTAAGGCGTATGTTTTTAAACCACTGAAACTAAAATCCAGGCCTGGTCTATCGGTCATGGGACGAGGAAACTGATAAGGTGTTGATGGGCATTGATCAGCCAAATCCGCTAAAACTGCTCCGCCGGGATAGGGAATTCCCATTAGCTTGGCAGTTTTATCAAATGCTTCTCCTACAGCATCATCCAGGGTATCACCTAGTAACTCATACTCTCCAATATTGGTCACTTCTATTAATTGACAATGACCACCTGAAACCAGCAGTGCTGTAAAAGGAAATTCCAGTGATGGGGTTTCCATTTTGGCGGCTAATAGATGAGCCTCCAAATGATGAACTGCCAATGCAGGAATCCTTAATGCATAAGCCAGGCTTTTAGCAAAACAGGAGCCAACTAACAGAGCACCAATTAATCCAGGACCTGAAGTGTAAGCAATACCATCCAGTTGTTTTTTTTGAATTTGTGCTTTATTTAGCACCTCATCAACCAAGGGCACCAGGTAATTGACATGATCTCTTGAGGCCAACTCAGGAACTACTCCACCATGCACACGGTGAGTAGCAATTTGTGAATGCAAGGCATGAGACAATAATCCTGATTCTGAATCATATACAGCAACACCTGTTTCATCACAGGACGACTCGATACCCAATACAAGCATGAACAACCTCAATAACTGAAATGAATTTTAACCATTTTCAAATTATATCATAAGTAACAGAACTCCCTAATTGACATCCATTCCGAACCCAAGCGAGGGACCTCCTCAAAATGGCATTGAACCAAAACATAAAAATCTCTCGCTGGCACTAGGGATGACAAAATTAGATATCAGAGTCCAAACAGAACTGAACAACAGTATATTGTTTACCCATAACTGACACGAATTTCAAGAATATTTGGTTTGAAAATTTGCTAAAATATCAAGAAACATATAGATTAATCTTGACGAGTGGGAAATCTAGCACTAGAATTGCCCACCTATTAAGATTAAATAACCAGAGGACTAGTTTAATGCCTACCGTTCGTGTAAAAGAAGGCGAGAACCCAGAATATGCACTACGACGTTTCAAACGATCTTGTGAAAAAGCCGGTATTTTAACCGAATTACGCCGTCGTGAATTTTATGAAAAACCAACCGCAGAGCGTAAGCGCAAGCAAGCTGCTGCAGTAAAACGCCATCTGAAAAAAATATCTCGTGATGTTACTTCAAGACGAGGCGTTGGTCATCGACGTAAAAAAAGTACTACTTAATCTACTTTCTTTCAAAATTGACTGTAAGCAAGTTTGAATAAGGCACGTATAGAGTGCCATGTTTTAGAGAACAACTGTCTATTTGAAGTATGTTTTTATTTGAAATTGGCCTTCACGGCAGTTTCGGTAGTAAATCGCAGCTCGTCCTATATTACACCTAAGGTCACATTGTATGTGACCTTTTGTTTTTTAAGGAATTAAAAATGACTATAAAAGAACAACTCAATAATGACATTAAAGACGCAATGCGTGCTAAAGACAAAAACTTGCTCAGCACCCTACGTTTAATCACTGCTGCTATAAAACAAATTGAAGTAGACGAACGCATCGAAGTCAATGATGAGCGAATGCTAGTCATTTTAGACAAAATGTCAAAACAACGAAAAGAATCTATTGCTCAATTTGAAAAAGCAAACAGGGACGACTTGGTTGCCCAGGAACAATACGAGCTTGATGTTATTTCCAAATACCTCCCTGAGCCTTTAACAGGTGGTGAAATTGAAGAATTAGTCAGCGAAGCAATTATGTCTACCGGTGCTGAAAAAATGGCGGATATGGGCAAAGTGATGGCTATCCTGAAACCAAAATTACAAGGAAGGGCTGATATGGGGCAGGTTAGCGCCATGATAAAGGCTAAATTAAGCTGAGAACCGGGATGTCTGGCTTAATCCCACAGCCATTCATTGATGAGCTATTGCACCGAACTGATTTGGTGGAATTAATAGACAGCTATGTTCCTTTGAAAAAAAGGGGCAACAGCTTTATTGCCTGCTGCCCTTTTCATAATGAAAAAACCCCTTCATTTAATGTGGTTGCGAAAAAGCAATTTTATCATTGCTTCGGCTGCGGTGCTTCAGGTAATGCCATTAGTTTTGTGATGAATTACCTGAATCAAGGATTTACAGATGCCGTTGAAACCCTTGCCACTCGCCTCGGTTTAACTATTCCACGCGACGGCACAGGTGAGAAAAACAAATCGTCTCTCAATCTGTATAAACTTATGACGGAAGTCAGTCAGTATTACCAGAAAAAATTAAAACACAATGGACAAGTAGCAATCGACTACCTTCGCAACAGAGGTCTCAGTGGAGAGATTGCCAGGTTATATCAATTAGGATACGCACCCGAGGGCTGGCATAACCTGGAAAAAGCTTTCCCTAACAATCAACTTGAGCTACTCACGACAGGCATGTTGATTAAAAGTGATGACGGTAAGATTTATGACAGATACCGTAATCGCATTATGTTCCCTATCCATGACAGAAACGGTCGCGTGATCGGTTTTGGTGGTCGTGTACTCGATAAAGATCAAAAACCCAAATACCTTAACTCGCCTGAGACAGTGCTTTTTCAAAAAAGTCGGGAATTATATGGTTTACACCAAATCCTCTCTCAACAAAAAAATCCAGACAGTATCATCGTTGTTGAAGGATATATGGATGTCATCGCACTGGCACAGCATGGTATTTTTAATGCCGTGGCAACCTTGGGAACAGCTACCAGCACATACCATATTCAATTACTGTCAAAACATACCAAGCATCTCATTTTTTGTTTTGACGGTGATGCCGCAGGCAGACAAGCCGCCTGGCGAGCATTGGAAAGCAGTTTACCTCATTTAAATGCCGGATTAGATGCCGGGTTTATTTTCTTACCTGATGAACACGATCCGGACAGCCTGGTAAGAAATGAAGGAAAAGACAACTTCATGGCGCTCTTGAAGCAAGCAACGCCATTGCATCGATTTTTCTTTGACACCATGGGCAAAGACATTAATCTATTAAATCCCGCAGGGAAAACACAATTGATCAATGCGGTGAAACCCTATTTGCAAAAAATGGTTGAAGGATCATATAAACAGTTGCTCATTGATGATTTGGCCCGCTTAACTCATATTGAAAATCATCGACTCAATAATTTGATTACGGATCAGGCTGAAAGCACACCAGAGAAACAAACGACAATTTCTCGATCACCGGTACGCATCGCGATTGCCCTGCTCTTGCAAAATCCGGAAATTTATACTGTTGCTGCACAGCAAATTAGTCCAGATCTGCTCAATGATCAGGAGCATCATATTTTATTAAAATTACTGCAACAATTGGCTTTAAACCCTAACGCCAATACAGCCTCACTGATTGAAACCTGGCGCAATAGCAGTTATTTTGAGTCTATTATTAAATTAGCGGCATGGGATCATCAAGTGCCAGAGCAGGAGCTTATTAAAGAATTTATTGATATTTTATTATTTTTACAAAAACAGAATCGTGAGATATTAATACGACAATACTTGGAAAAATCTCGACAACATGGTTTAACAGAAGCTGAACGAGTAAGCTTACAAAATTTGCTAAAGGAAAGACATGCCCAAGCTGAAATTGAAAAATAAAAAACCCGAACTACTGGTATGTTGCTGCTACCCGGTTTATAATTTAAGACTTTTTGTAATTTCCCATTGTTCCAACAGAAGTGCCTATGACCATGAATGACCAAGATCAGCAAAGCTCACAAATTACGAAAGTCATTAGCCTGGGTAAAGAACAAGGTTATTTGACTTACAGTCAAATTAATGACTTATTACCTAACATTGTGGATACCGAGCATTTTGATGTAATCATCAGCATGCTGGAAGGCATGAACATCAAAGTCTTCGAGTTACCACCTAGCGAAGATGAACTGGCGCTCTTATTAAATACTGAAGAAGTACCAGATATTGAAGAAGCAGCCATGGTTCTCGCCTCTGTGGACAAAGAAACAGGCAGGACGACTGACCCGGTTCGCATGTACATGCGCGAAATGGGTACAGTAGAACTACTGACTCGCGAAGGCGAAATCCGCATTGCCAAGCGCATTGAAGAAGGAATTTACCAGGTCCTGAAGTCCTTGGCACATTATCCTGAAACAGTTCAATTAGTTCTTGAGGACTATGATCGTTTCACTGCCGAAGAAATTCGTCTTAATGAGATCATTAGTGGTTTTGCTGATGTGGATGAAGAAATAGCACCCGCCACCACCATTGGTTCTATGCTGGATGAAGATCAGCAGGAAGACATTCTTCTCGATGTGGATGAAGAAGATGAAGACGGCGAGGGAGGCATCACTGATGTGGATGACGGCCCCAATCCCGAGCAGGCAAAAATTTATTTTGATGAATTACGTGAAAATTTCGTCAAAGCTATGTCTGCCCTGAAAGAGCACGGCCGTACGAATAAAAAAACAATTGAATTACTGGATGTCATGTCGGATTCGTTCCTGAAACTTAAATTGACTTCCAGACAAGTCGATAAACTAACTCGCCATTTCCGCCAGTTGCGTAACCATATCAGAGAATTTGAGCGCAGCATTATGCGACTTTGTATAGAGAAAGCACGCATCCCAAGAAAGTTATTCATAGACACCTTCCCAGGCCAGGAAACCGACCAGAGCTGGTTAGAAACCATCATTAGCAAACATGCCAAAAAGCTTGACCTTGAGCGTATAGAAGAAAACCGTGAGGAAATATTACGCTTGCAATCGAAACTGGCTTCTTTTGAAATTGAATATGGATTAACCATCAGCGAGATTAAAGACATTAACCGTAAGATGTCTATCGGTGAAGCAAAAGCAAGACGCGCCAAAAAAGAAATGGTCGAAGCCAATTTACGTCTGGTGATTTCTATTGCCAAAAAATACACCAATCGTGGCCTTCAGTTCCTTGATTTAATCCAGGAAGGCAACATCGGCTTAATGAAAGCGGTTGATAAATTTGAATATCGTCGCGGTTACAAATTCTCAACTTATGCCACCTGGTGGATTAGACAGGCCATTACGCGATCCATTGCCGATCAGGCTCGCACTATCCGTATTCCAGTGCATATGATTGAAACCATCAACAAGCTCAATCGTATTTCCCGCCAGATTCTGCAGGAAACTGGTCGTGAAGCCACTCCTGAAGAATTGGCTGAAAAAATGGAATTAAGCGAAGATAAAATTCGCAAGGTTCTGAAGATTGCCAAAGAGCCCATTTCCATGGAAACCCCTGTTGGTGACGACGACGACTCTCATTTAGGTGACTTCATTGAAGACAACAACATCGACTCACCAATCGATATGGCTACAGCAGAAGGTTTAAGGGAAGCTACTCTAGAGATACTGGAAACCCTGACCCCACGCGAAGCCAAAGTTCTGCGTATGCGTTTTGGTATCGAAATGAACACAGACCATACACTGGAAGAAGTCGGCAAGCAATTTGACGTAACCCGCGAGCGTATCCGCCAAATCGAAGCAAAAGCACTCCGCAAATTACGCCATCCTTCACGTTCTGAAAAGCTGAGAAGCTTCCTTGAAGGAGATGAAAGTTAATTTAATGGCTGTTTTTAAAAACAGCCATTAAAAAATGCAAAAAACAGTAGAACATTAAATAAATTAAGTTTAAAATGACCCCCTCTCCGGGCCCATAGCTCAGTTGGTCAGAGCAGCGGACTCATAATCCGTTGGTCCTAGGTTCAAGTCCTAGTGGGCCCACCAATTAAAGCCAGTAAAATCAATAAGTTACAATTTACCATCCCAACCCCTCAAAAACCATTGTGGGGATTTTGTGGGGCACAGTAGACACAAACTCATAAACTAACTGCCTTACGTCCGTGAGATGTATCTTTTTCTTTTCTATTATTTGGATTACGAAGCAATGTGAGAACCACCCCACTTTGTTGCTTTTCGCAAACCTTGTTTCCAGCTTCATATAGATTCTGCAATTCAGCTGATGAGTAATGCGTTGTAATACGACCTGAACGATGTCCCAGCAGATCTTGCCTGTCTTCAAAACTCACTCCGACAGATCTTAATCTCCTACCAAAGGTATGTTTTAGATCGTGAACTCGTACAAACTCCAAACCAGCTTTCTTGCGAGCTTCTTTCCAGCCTGTATTATTTATACGGGTAATCGGATTGCCTTTAAAGGTAAACACAAACTGCTTATGTTTCCCTCTTTGGCTATCAACTACCGATTTTGCCGTTTGATTACAGACTACCAAGCGCTCTTCACCATTTTTAACCATTTCAGGAGGGATGATGAACACCATTAAGTATGGCAATTGAGGGATCTTAATTTCCCAATCCCATTGTAAGTGACACACTTCACTCTCTCTACATCCAGTATTCACCGCAAATAGCGCCATTTGCTCTAAATGCGATGGTAACTCAGTAAAAAGCCTGTGTTGTTCATCCCAACTTAACGGATAAGGCTTACGCAAATCATCTTCTTGCAATAATTTAATTTTGGGTGCATTCAGCAACCAAGTTAGTCCAAATTCATCAATCCACTCAGTTGCAGCCAGATTACAGATACGACGCACTATTTTTAGACCATGATTAATCGTTCTTGTTTTAACCTGATCCTGACGTCGCCCTTCAATAAACGGCTGTAAAGTACCCATATGAATCGAATCTAAAGGCATTTTACCAATATACTGAACCAGAACACGTAAACGCCCAGCATCAGAATCAATGCTTCGCTTATGTTGGTTTTCGTCCAAAAATTTAATGGCTGCTTCCATAAACGTACGCTTGGGTCTTACCCCAAACACACTCGCTTGCCTTATTTCTTCGATACGTTTTGCAAAGTATTTTTCTGCTTCTTCGAGGTTGCCCGTACCAGTGCTTTCTCGAATTCTGCATCCAAAGACTGCCTTATCGATGTGCCAATAGTCACCTCTTTTGAAGAGACCCGGCGATTTTTTTCGTCCCATTGTTCCAAACTCCTTTGCTTGGTTACCGCAGGACGACCACTACACTGTATATAATCGTCGACCCATGCGTCTAAATCAAGTCGATCAAATGCAATTCCCTGAATTCCCATTGGAATTTCAACCAAGTTTGGCCTGACATCTTTATTAAATCTGTGGCGATCCATTCCTACATAGGTAGGTGCATCTCTTAAGCGAATTAATCGGGGGATTAAGTGAATATTGCTCATGACTTCTCAACTCCTGTAACACTCAAATCATAACTACTCGTTTCGAGTAGTTATTAGAGCATATTGAGCACATCACTGCAAATATTTTTTTAGGCTATACCTATAAGAATTTTATTTGTACAATGGCTATCAAAGTTTAATATAAGGTGACATCAAATGAGTTTAATGGACAAACTTGAACACGCAGTAGGAAATGAGTATTTGATCAGCCAAAAAGATTTATTGTTAGACATAAATCAAAACAAAAAGAGCCAGGCTAATTCTAATAAAATAGTTTTAATACAAAGACAGCACCAGCCTGATAGCAATAAAATTGTGAGTATAAAACAAATTAATGCATAAGCTTATAGTAGTAGGATCGGGAATTAAATCGATTTCCCATCTGACCGAAGAAACTAAACGAGTTATTCAAAATGCTGACAAGGTAGTCTACCTTATCAATGAAGATAACTTAAAACAATGGATTCAACGAGAAGCGAAAAATTCAGAATCATTAGATTCTATCTACTTTAGCAGCGAAAAACGGATTGAAGCTTATCAGGCATTAACAAATCATATCATTGAAGAATATAAGAAAGTTTCAATTTTATGTGTTGTTTTTTACGGCCACCCTACCGTGTTTGCAGACTCAGCACTTAATGCCGTGAGACAAATTAAAAAAGATGGTGGTGAAGCCATTATTTTACCTGCAGTATCTGCCCAAGACTGCTTGTTTAGTGATCTTGAAATTGATCCAGGTGATCAGGGATGTTTTTCAATTGAAGCTACAGAGCTGGTATTATTTGAACGGTGCATTGATATTCATGCGCATTTAATACTTTGGCAAGTAGCAAACTTTGGTAGAACTGATGGGAAAAAAGCTAACAACCTATCAATTCTAAAAGATTATCTAAGCGATTATTATCAAGCAGATTATTCAATCTGTCTTTATGAGGCACCCTCCCTGCCCACTTGCTCCCCTAGAATAGAGTGGATTCAGCTCTGTCATATGGATCAATCAGTTATTTCTTCAATAACAACAGTATATATTCCACCAATCGAAAATAAGGCTATTAGCAATAAATACTTGAGACTGCTCAACCTGACTGTTGATGATTTAATACTGAAATGATAAATACCTTATTGTTTTCTTAATCTAACGCAACCTCTAAATAACTTCGCATCGCTGGCAAATTGCGTTTTATCACTGCAATAAGAAAAAGCAAATCTGTTATCTGTACTTTCTAATTCCCCAGAACTATTAATGCTCTTATTACTAAAGGATTTATAGTGGAAAAAAGAAAATTCCGTTTGTTTGCTTACATGGTAAAGCGGACTTCCAAACGCTGAACTCTTATCTGAAGTAAATTCTGACTGATAAGCCAACAGCACATTTTTTAACATTTCCAGTTCACTATAAGCGCTGTTACTTTGATTTGTTTTAAATGTATTTATCTTAGCAAAGGGGCACTGTAAGGGATAATAAACACTATCAGACTGACCATTCAAGGTTGACGGAACCATAACTGTCGCAGTGTATTCTAAGTCATAACATTCATTATAAATTTTCTGAATCGTCTTGACTGGAAAGTATTGCTCATCAATGGCTGGCTTCACACCAATACCTGAACCCATGCAAATATTAAAAATGTATTTTGCTGTATCCATGATGAATGGTGTTGGTCTGAATCGATTAATGCTCTTGGCACTAAGGAATAAATCGTTACAAGAAGCATCGTAAGTATTTTGCGTCAGCTTTTTCCTTAACGACTCCGAGAAGTATAGTTTCAGCTTAAGCCATTTATCATTATGTTTAACTTCATTGATAAACTGCTCAGAAAAATAAAGAATCTCGCTATGCCAGTTATCGAAAGTATTGTTATCCTTCAATATCTCTTTGAATACCAGGTAATGTTCATAAGGAGATTTAGGAGCAGGAACAGCAACATTAAAATATTTCTGAATTCGAGCATGTTTTCTTTTGCAACCGATATTCGGTAATAAAAAGGATGAAAGTGCGCCAGAAGAAACAGACAGAACATTGTTATCTACGGTCTGAGCCTCATCAAAAATAACCTGCATATTAAAAATTGCACCAGGCCCTTGAACACAGTCTGGAAAGATGCGCTCATCTTCACCAAAATAATGCCACTCGCAAAACTTATCCAGTATTAAGCCCAAAGGTAAACTATTTTTGCCATAGCCAAGATGATTGAATAACTCATTATCGGTGTGATTACTGTCAATCTTTTCCATTTGACCATTACGGGTTGGCAGATAAGCATGATTTTTAATACCAAAATGCTCACCAAATTTATAACGAGCTACAAAGAATGGTATTTTTTTGTCAGGTTTAATTTCTTCAATGACACCATATATCGATTCGTTGATTTGTTTTACTTGATGCTTAACTTCATCCCATGAAACTCTAGTAATTTTGTTCATTCCTAAACACCCATACAGCAATTAAATATCAATTATCATCCCTTGAATATCAGGATAATTGCAGAAAGGGATTAAGTTTATCCATTTTTAATGGTAGAGTCACCTTCCAAAATGGTTTTAGGGAAAAATTATGTTGTTATCAGAAAAAATGCCAAAAGGAATCATGCCCCTGTATTTAATACAGGCTTTTTCAACCTTTTCATATGCAATTCTATATTCCTCATTATCGCTGTTTCTCACTAAACAATTAGGATTATCTTATACCCTTTCAAACAGCATTGTTGGATTATTTCTAGCATTTAACTATGTTCTACATTTACTCGGTGGAGTAGTTGGAGGACGATTTTTAAGTAACCGAGCCTTGTTTTTGATTACCACGGCCATACAAACGATTGGTATTTTACTTTTGGCACTTTCAGTTGAGTCGCTGCTTTACGTTGGTCTCAGTTTATTTCTGGTTGGTTGTGGTTTAAATACTACCGCATACAACAGCATACTGACACAACGCTTTGCACCAAATGATAACCGCAGAGATAAAGCTTTTTTCTTGAGCTATTCCGCCATGAACGTAGGCTTTTGTGCTGGCTACATCATTAGCGGTTTTTTTGATTACTCCAATCAATATCAAACTCTGCTCTATGCCAGCATAATTCCAAATGTAATCACACTTTTGCTTATGTGGGGTTACTGGCCGAACTTGAATGATTGTGATACCCCATTACTCAAAGTTAAAAGCAAAGCTTCGCTGAATTACAAAAAAACTATTGGATGTGGAATTATATTATCTCTTATCCCATTCACCTTACTTTGTTTTTATAAAGCCCAGTTCAGTAATGGAGTCGTAGTAGGCCTCAGTGTTATTATGTTTTTTGTCATTTTATACCTTGGCTACCAACAAAAATCGACTTTAGATAAACAAAAGATAATGACTTTTCTAATTCTGACGGTAACATCAATCTTATTCTGGATGATCTACTTCACAGGCCCAATGGGCGTAACCCTATTCATTAAAAACAATGTCGATAAACACCTGTTCAATTATGAAATGGCAACCCAATGGATTTTAAATATCAATGCCATCGTCATCATAATCGGCGCCCCGTTATTATCAATAGTGCTGACACGACTACAAGCAAAAGGATACAATGTATCAGTAACCAAACAATTTATTTGGGCCTTTTTGATACTGGCAGGTTCTTTCTTCTTGTTATCCAGTGGTATCCTCACTGCCAATGAGCATGGATATATTAGTGTTTATTGGTTAATGCTCCATTTTACTACGCAGGCAATTGCGGAATTACTGATAGGGCCAGTAGGCTACGCCATGATCGGCAGAATTTCCCCACCACAATTACAAGGCGTGCTCATGGGCACTTGGATGATGGTATCAGGCGTATCAGCATCGTTGTCACATTACTTTTCCAATGCCATGACCAAAGGAGAGTCCACAAATCCGTTGCTATCTAATGGCGATTACCAGCATGTGTTTAACCAGCTTGGAATGTGGGCACTATTAGGTGCAGTTTTTCTTTACTTGATCGCCAAAAGAATTAAACCTGTTATTGAGCAAAGAACAGACTCAGGGCTGTCGGAGGCTATAACAACCGCATAAAAAGGAGTATCAATCTATAACAATTGACACCAAATAGATCAAAATTGCATTTTACCTCTGATCTTTTCCATGTAAAAAAACTAATTTTATCGATATCACGGCTATGGTTTACTATTTTTTGGCTGGACTATGCCGTAATAATATAAGCGAGGATGTTACATGGAATGTTATATCGAGGTAGCAGAACCTGTTATTGATGTTAAGTTTCGATTAAAGAAAGATACTCAAAAATATTTGATTGATTATATTCTGTCCTATAGTGAATTGAGCTTTAAAGAACTAGCCCAAATACTTGAAGCCAGCCCATTGGTGCTCAGCCAAGTGTTGGCTGGAAAAGAGTTTTTGGGACCTGCGAAGGCACACAACCTCTTTCATTATTTCACCATGCTGATTGCACATTAACGCTTTTAAGTTCTGTCACTCAGATCTATTCTATCGTTTTTGATGTCTTAATGCGCAATTTTCTTAATTCTCTAGTAGTAGGATGTATTCAAGTCGAAAATCAAGGTACACTGAAACAATACAGTTTGGTATGGAATACTTGATAGGTAGGGAATGCGCTATTTACTTTATTCAGTCCTTTGTAGTGCAATGAGCTTTGTGATGAACGAAGGGCTTGCGGCTACTCCTTTTACGTTTAAACAAGCATTGGACATTGCTTATCAGAATAATCCCGAATTACAAGCCGAAATAGATAAAGCACAAGCCATGCGCGGGTATTTTATTCAAAGCGGTCTCTACCCCAACCCACAATTGACTTTAACTGCAGAAAATTTTGGCGGTTCTGGGAGTTATTCGAGTTATGAGGCCGCAGAAACAACTGCTTCGGTAACCCAACCCATACCACTAGGGCATCGATTACAGTATTTGAAAAAAGCAACCTATGCAGATTATTTAGCTTCTCTTGCGCAAATTCAGGTACAAAAAGCGATACTTTATGTGGCAGTGGGCGTAGCCTATGTCGATGCACTCTATGCCGGGCAATGGCATCAAGTCACCAAAAAACTCATTCGCCTCAACCAAGATATTGTCAGCGCTATCGAGCGTCGAGTTAAGGCAGGCGCTGGTGCTGAATTAGACTTGCGATTGGCTCAGGCGCGATTGGGTGAAGCGCGTATTCAAGAAAATAAAGCAGAACGGGATGCCTTATTTCAGCGTGCAAAATTGGCGCGCTTATTAGGTGATGGGTTGAGAGTTGATAGGCAGTTGGTGGATAAGGGGCTCCCGGATGTTTCATTGAACTGGACTCAATTACTCAAAAAATTACCGCAAAGCCCGCAGTTAGTGCAACTACAACAGCAATTACAAGCAAAACGTGCAACCATTACTGCGGTTAAAAAGTCTGTGTGGCCGGATTTAAACATTCAATTGGGAGGCCGTCATTTTTCCGATGATGGCAGCAATGCCGCAGTGGCATCTGCTTTTGCGGAAGTGCCGGTCTACAATAGAAACCAAGGAAAAATCATGACTGCCGAAGCACAATACACACAAACGGCGCATGAGCTTCAAGGCACACGGCTTGATGTACGTCAAAATATCTACGCTGCTTTTTTAAAAGCCGAGCAAAGTCACTACGAGGCCCGTCAGGTGACGGATTCGTTATTACCTTTAGCTCGCAAATCAATCAAATTGGCACAGGATGGCTACCAAATGGGACGTTACACCTACATTGAATTATCCACAGCACTTAATTCGCTGTATGAGGAAGAGCGGCATTACCAACAAGCGCATGCTGATTATCATAAAGCATTAATTCAGCTTGTCGGGCTTTTAGGGTTACATCCTACTAAGGAGAGTCAATGAAATTTCTAAAGTCATTCATTTACTGCATACCCCTTGTGATTGTGTTATTGGGATTAAGCTCCCTTTCTTTATGGGCAGCAAATGAAGAGTCGCATGACCCTCATCAAGAAATGGAAAAAGGCCCGCAAGGAGGTCGTCTGTTTAAAGAAGGCGATATAGCTCTTGAGTTTTTAATTTTTGAACGAGGCATGCCGCCCCATTTTCGCGCTTATTTGTATAAGAATGGTGAGTCCATAGCACCTAACAAAGTACAGTTAACCGTTCAATTAACCCGATTTGGTGATAAAAAGGAGACCATTTCTTTTATTCCTATCGAAAATTTTTTACAAAGTAGTGAAGTGGTTGAAGAACCCCATTCTTTTGAGGTGAATATTCAATTGGAACTGCAGGATAAACACTATACTTGGCATTATACTACTTATGAGGGTCGCGTTAAAATGGTTCCAGCCATTCTTAAGGCTGCAGGTATTGAAACAGCTAAGGCTCAAAGTCAAACAATTAAAACGCAACTTAAAGTCGTTGGCAAGATTGCACCCAATCGAGATACGCTTGCCCCCATCTATGCACGCTATACAGGCATTATTAAATCAATGACTAAAAATTTAGGGGATGAAGTTACTAAAGGGGAAATATTAGTCACGATTGAGAGTAACGAAAGTTTACAAAACTACACCATAAATGCACCGATGACTGGCACCATTGTGCAAAAATATGCGACCAATGGAGAGCTGGCACAAAACAGCAAACCCATATATGAGGTAGCTAATTTGGCTACTGTTTGGGCCGATTTTACTTTGTATCGAAAGGAAGCGCCATTAATCAAACAAGGCATGGAAGTGACGGTCACAGGAGATGAAGGAACACCAAAATCCACCAGCATTATTTCCTACATTGCGCCTTTAGGCATTGAAGACAGCCAGACAACGTTAGCGCGAGCAGTTCTTCCTAATGAGCCACGAGTTTGGTTGCCAGGCATGTATGTGAATGCCTCAATTACTATTAAAGAAAAAATAGTCCCAGTTGCCATACTTTTGTCAGCTATCCAGCACATGGATGAAAAAGATGTCATTTTTGTCCAACAAGGAGATTATTTTGAGGCAACCCCAGTCGTTCTGGGCGAAAAAGACGACCAATGGGTGGAAGTGTTATCAGGCATTAATTCCGGAGAGCACTACGTCAGTAAAAACAGCTTTTTTATGAAAGCTGAATTAGGCAAAGACGGCGCAAGTCATGAGGACTAAGGATGAATGATGCTTGAGAAAATAATTCGTTTTTCCCTAACACATCGTTGGTTTGTCTTATTGTTTACGGCAGTCATTGCTGTCTATGGCGCATATAATTTTCAACGCTTACCTATTGATGCGGTACCCGATATCACTAACGTACAAGTACAAATCAATACCCAGGCTTCAGGTTATTCGCCTTTTGAAGTAGAGCAGCGTATTACCTTTCCTATTGAATTAGCCATGAGCGGGTTACCTAATCTGGATTATACACGTTCTTTATCGCGCTATGGGTTATCACAAGTCACTGTGGTCTTTAAAGACGGAACGAACATCTATTTTGCACGCCAATTGATTAATGAGCGTCTGCAAGAAGTAAAAGACAAGCTCCCACCTGGAGTAGAAACCACTCTAGGTCCAATTTCAACAGGGCTTGGTGAGATTTTTATGTACACAGTGACAAATAAACACAATATACCAACCAGTCAACGTTATAATCCTATGGAACTGCGTACCGTTCAAGATTGGATTATTAAACCGCAACTTCGTAATGTCGAAGGTGTTGCCGAAGTAAACACCATTGGAGGCTATGAAAAGCAATTTCATATCACGCCAGATCCCATGAAGCTGGTTCGCTATGGGTTAAGTTTAAATGATGTGGTTGAAGCATTAGAACGTAATAATGCCAATGTCGGTGCTGGTTATATCGAAACCAATGGCGAGCAAAACTTAATTCGAGTGCCGGGACAGGTACAAAATATTTCTGATATTGAAAACATCGTTATAGCCAGTTTTGAGGGAACACCTATTCGAATTCGTGATGTAGCGGAAGTGGCCTTAGGTAAGGAGTTGCGCACAGGAGCTGCTACGGAGAACAGCAATGAGGTCGTTTTAGGCACTGTATTCATGCTCATGGGTGAGAACAGTCGCACTGTGTCTGAGCGAGTCGCTGCCAAAATGAAAGAGATTAATAAATCACTGCCAGAAGGCATCGAAGCGGCTACAGTATATAATCGGACCTTGTTGGTGAATGCCACCATTAACACGGTTAAGAAAAATCTACTGGAAGGCGCATTGCTTGTTTGCGTTATTTTGTTCCTTTTTTTAGGCAACATTCGTGCAGCACTTATAACTGCCATGGTGATCCCTTTATCGATGCTGCTTACCATTACCGGCATGGTATCTAATAAAATCAGTGCTAATTTGATGAGCTTAGGCGCTCTTGATTTTGGTTTAATTGTAGATGGTGCAGTGATTATTGTTGAAAACTGCATTAAGCATTTAGGTGAGCAACAGCATGCGCTTCATCGTATCTTGAATTTAGAAGAGCGGTTGAAAGTCATTGCTTATGCAACCACTGAAGTGATTCGGCCCAGTATCTTTGGTGTCTTCATTATCACCGTCGTTTATTTACCGATTTTGACGTTAACTGGTGTTGAAGGGAAAATGTTTTTACCCATGGCTGAAACGGTCATTACAGCGTTGCTTGCCTCCATGCTCTTTGCTCTAACTTTTGTTCCAGCAGCAGTTGCGATTTTTCTAAATGGGCGCGTACAAGAAAAAGAAAATTGGTTGGTACACTACCTCTCCCTTGCTTATGCGAAGGCCTTGCGCCGTTGTTTTCATGCCAGAAAGATGGTGATAGGAGGCGCGGTTGCTCTGGTCGCAATGAGTCTCCTGCTTGCTTTTAGATTGGGTGGTGAATTCATTCCAAGCCTTGATGAAGGCGATATTGCGATGCATGCGATGCGTATCCCAGGAACCAGTTTAACGCAAGCCATTACCATGCAGCATTTAGTGGAAGAGCGGATAAGTCAATTTCCAGAAGTCAAACGTGTTTTTGCCAAACTAGGAACTGCTGAAGTGGCTACTGACCCTATGCCGCCCAATGTTGCGGATACCTTTATTATGTTAAAGCCTCGAAAAGATTGGCCTAACCCTAAGAAAACCAAACAGGAGTTAGTCCAGGAAATCGAAGAAGCAGTCAAGCAAGTCCCTGGGAATAATTATGAGTTTACCCAACCCATTCAAATGCGCTTTAATGAGTTGATTTCTGGGGTTCGAAGTGATGTCGCAGTGAAAGTATTTGGTGATGACATGAATACACTGCTAAAGGTGGCAGAAGCTATTAGTGCCCAATTAAAACAAGTCTCTGGTGCTGCGGATGTTAAAGTAGAGCAAGTCAGTGGCTTGCCACTTCTGACCATCGTAATCAATCGTGATGCTTTGGCGCGCTACGGATTACAAATTGGGACAGTACAAGACGCCATTGTCATCGCTACAGGCGGCAAAAAAGGTGGTGAGCTTTTTGAAGGGGACAAACGATTTGATTTGGTGGTGCGTTTGCCCGAGAATTTGCGCACCGATCCTAATGTTTTGCGCCAAGTATTTATTCCTTTACCACAAGCCAAAGATGGCGAGAGGCATTTTATTCCGTTAAGTGAAATAGCCAAAATGGTGCGGAGTGAAAGCCCTAATCAAATCAGTCGAGAAAGCGGCAAGCGGCGGATAGTGGTTAGTGCTAACGTCCGTAATCGGGATTTAAGCTCCTTTGTGAATGAAGCCAAGCAGCGTATTGAGCAAAATGTCACGATCCCAAGTGGCTATTGGGTGACTTGGGGTGGGCAATTTGAGCAATTGCAATCCGCTTCTCAACGGCTACAAATCGTCGTTCCTATCACCTTATTAGGCATTTTCTTATTGTTGTTTATGAGCTTTGGTCGAGTACGAGATGCGCTCTTGGTATTTAGTGGCATTCCATTAGCATTAACCGGTGGGGTATTTGCACTGTGGCTTCGTGGTATTCCCCTGTCCATTTCAGCAGGTGTTGGGTTTATTGCTTTATCAGGAGTGGCTGTCCTTAATGGCCTGGTCATGATTACTTTTATCAATAAGTTGCATGATCAGAAAAAAATGTATTTAAAGGATGCGGTATTGCAAGGCTCTTTAGCAAGGCTTCGTCCGGTTCTGATGACTGCTTTGGTGGCCTCTTTAGGCTTTGTGCCTATGGCTTTAGCCACTGGCACTGGCTCTGAAGTTCAGCGTCCTTTGGCAACGGTTGTTATAGGCGGCATTATTTCGTCAACTTTTCTAACACTCTTAGTATTGCCTGGCTTGTATTACCTATTTCATGAACGATATAAAAAAACATTAGTTAAAAAATCCAGCGATAACTCGTGATTTCTGGTGAATCTAGCCTATTGGTCATCGTATCATTTTAAGGTAAGTGGTAAGGCATCTATGAAGAGCACGATAGCATTTATGACTCGCATGTTCGTTGTGTTTTAGAGGATATACTCAAACACTTTACTGAAGAAATGGAGAATTAACATGAATTTTTTAAAACGAATGCTTGGGACATTGGGCGGTCACCATGGCAAAAACAGAAATTCTCATCATGGTCAAACAAACCAACACGATAATTACTCAACCACTCCTTCCGCTTCAGGATTGAATTGTCCACGTTGTAAGATTTCCCTTTTACCTGGGGCTCGCTTTTGCAGTCAATGTGGCAGCGGACTTGAGAATAGCTTACGCACTTGTGGTGCCACTGTTTCTGCTGGTGCGAAATTTTGCGGCCAATGTGGGAGCTCATTATGACAAAGCCTTTAACCTCAACCACTTTTTTTGTTGCAGGCCTTGATTGCCCTACTGAAGAGCGATTAATCAGGCGGCAATTAGAAATGATTCCTGAAGTGGAGCAGATGGATTTTAATTTCATTGCAGAAGAAGTCACCGTGCACCATCGTCTTCCTGCTATTGATGTTTTGCAAAAACAAATTGAAACATTAGGCATGAGCGTGCGTGCTCAGGGCAGCACTTCCTCTGTAAAAGAAGAGAGAAAGCGAGTTGATTCCTCTTGGCCATTTATTGCTTTGGCAGGGTTTTTAGCGCTTTGCTCTGAGCTAACTGCTTATTTATGGACAGCAGAGCAATCAATTTGGGTTATTCTTCCTGCGGTGCTAGCTATTATATTAAGCGGCCCATCTACTTTTAAAAAGGGTTTGCTTGCGTTACGTACCAAAGCCATGAACATCAACAGCCTAATGTTGATTGCAATCACAGGAGCACTGATTATAGGCGCCTGGCCGGAAGCCGCGATGGTCACCGTTTTATTTGCCCTAGCTGAGCGTATCGAGCGTTATTCTTTGGATAAGGCACGCTTGGCCATTCGCAGTCTCATGCAAATTGCGCCAGAGGTAGCCCAGATTAAGATGGATAACGGTCAATGGCAGACTTTGCCTGTAGAAGAGGTAGCGGTCGGTGCAGTGTTTAAAGTAAAACCAGGTGAGCGCATACCGCTTGATGGGGTGTTGATATCGGGACAAAGTAGCGTTAACCAAGCACCGATTACAGGCGAGTCCATGCCGGTAAGCAAGCAAGTAGGTGATGCTGTGTTTGCTGGTACTTTAAATGAGTATGGTGCTTTTGAAGTTAAAGTCAGTAAAGTTTCAGGTGATACGTTGCTTGCTAAAATTGGTAAAGCCATTGAGCAGGCACAAAGTGAACGGGCTCCAACGCAGCGCTTTGTCGATGAGTTTGCAAAATATTACACCCCTATTATGGTTTTGATTGCACTCTTTATCGCACTTATTCCTCCTTTGGTGTTTGGCTATCCTTTTTATGATTGGATATATAAGGCCTTAACGTTATTAGTTATTGCCTGTCCTTGTGCTTTAGTCATCTCCACACCGGTGACGGTAGTCAGCGGATTGGCTTCAGCGGCACAGCACGGTCTTCTTATTAAAGGAGGCAGCTATTTAGAAATGGGGCACCAGCTAAAATTAATTGCTCTGGATAAAACAGGCACCTTAACTGAAGGAAAACCTGTAGTGACTGATTTTATCGTTTACGATAAAAAACAACCCAAAGAGCACTTCTTATTACTTGCCGCAAGCCTTGATAGTCATTCGGAACATCCAGTTGCTCATGCTTTGGTGGAATACTGGCGGCAAAATCAATCTAATGAATCCTTGTTCGAAGTAGAGCAATTTTCAGCACTGCCCGGCCGAGGGGTGCAAGGCACAATTGGTCAAGAACTATATTACGTTGGGAATCATCAATTAGCAGAGGATAATAAGGTATGCTCTCTTGCTGTAGAGCAGGAGCTCAAGCGTTTGGAAGAGGAAGGAAAAACGACTGTCATATTGAGTAATTCATCAGTAGTTTTGGCGATTTTTGCAGTGGCTGATACGCTTCGTGCTAAAAGCAAATGGGCGATTGACATGTTGCATCAACAAGGACTTAAAACAGCGATGTTAACTGGCGATAATGCGCTGACAGCTAAAGCTATTGCCAAGGAGGTGGGGATTGATGAAGTGCAAGCGAATGTCCTACCTACCGAAAAATTACAAGCAATTAATCGTCTTTTAGACCAGTATAGAACGGTGGGAATGGTGGGTGATGGAATCAATGATGCCCCTGCTTTGGCCAAGGCCACGATTAGTTTTGCCATGGGAAAAGGTACCGATACCGCTTTAGAAACTGCAGATGTGGCGTTAATGAATGATAATTTAGCCATGCTCCCATTATATATTACCTTAAGTCGAAAAACGGCGCGCATTCTTCGCCAAAATATTACTTTGTCACTTGCCATAAAAGGAGTGTTTTTTATTCTGGCCTTGGGAGGACTAGCAACGCTTTGGATGGCAGTATTTGCTGATATGGGTGCGAGCTTAATTGTTGTTGCGAATGGTCTACGCTTGCTTAATTCACACAAAGGGCATTCTGAATATCAGGAAATGAAGAGTTAATGGATATTATAGCGGTGATCTATTGACTTAATATATATGTTTTTCGTAAATCCTGACCATATTGGATTAGTCTATTTTTCGCCTCGACACTTGATAGCCCTAACGGTTATTCAGGATTTGGTTATTGCTCAAGATATTCTTTGTCTTCTAATTCGGCATTTAATAAAAAAACTACGGAATTAAGTATCTGCTCTTTTTGAAATTCGCCGTATTTTTTCTATACGATGATTTACTAGGGGAATAAATAATCGGTAGATAATCTGCTTCAAAAAATTTGGACGATTTCTATATAGATTTGACTGATAATATTCTATTGGATCATTCCAAATTCCATGGTCTTCCGTTACCGCGCACATTTGTTCAAATTTTTCTTCATTGGGGTTAAATTCTGGGCTGAGCTTTTCCTCGTCACAAGCTATAGCGAAACCAATATCCCAACCACTTTTGGTTAATTGGTCAATTGCTCCACGAAAATAGACTAAATCATCAATATATCCATCAATTCGTAACCATTTATTATCAATATTAATTTCAATCCATGAGTGTGATAATTGTTTTGGTAATAATAAGTATAAAAATTCAGGAAATACACCATGTTGAATTTCTCGCTTAATGAGAGAGAAATGAATTCTGGCAGGTATATTGAGTGCTTTGCATAGCGCTAAAAAAAGAGTACTTTTTGTGTTGCACTGCCCAATTTTAATTTGTAATGTTTTTGAGGCGGAAACCCAATCCCCATCGGGAGAAAACCCAAACTTAATTTCATCACGAACAAACTCAAAAATACGTCGTACCTTTCCTACAATATCAGATTCAGTTTGAGTTATCTCGAACGCAACCTTTTGCACCATAGGATTTTGATAATCTGCCAATATTGGTATGTTTTCCATAAACTGCTATCTTCAAAAAAATCACTATCTAATTAGCTTACCTTACCTGGACATATCTGAACAGCGATTCTATTTTTAAATCGCTTTTATTTGGCTTTCCCAACCCCAATTTTCTTAAGGATGATCTCCAAAGGACAAAATGTCGTAAAACCACTTTGAGTTAAATTAGCGCCTACAAAAATAGAACTTATTTTTAAACATAATCGATAATCAACGTCAGATTTTTCTATTTGTATATACTATAATTAACAAATGAATGAAGATTGAAAGGACAGATTCTATGTTTAGGGATATCGTTCTATTTTTTGCGGGGTTTGAATTTTTTCATACGATGGCACACGTCTTTTTTGCATTTTTAGTTCCTTTGGACTTTAAATTTATAATTCTGACCCCCACTTTAAATACTTGGTCAATTGTTATCAATGCGCTGATTACTCTAGCTCTTATTTGGTGGGCAAAACAATTACGAAATAAATAGTTAATTATAAAAACAATTGGGAATAAACATGAATAAAATGAAATATGGATTTGGAAAAAAAGTATTGTATTCATTTGATGATGCAATTAAGAAGGTTACTGAAGAATTGCAAAAAGAGGGATTTGGAGTTCTTACGACTATAGATGTGTCAGCAACTCTGAAAAAGAAGTTAAATCAAGACATGCCTCCCTATCAAATTCTTGGTGCATGCAATCCACAATTTGCCCATCAAGCTTTAGAAAAAGAGCCGTCTATTGGTTTGCTTCTACCCTGTAATGTGGTTGTACGCCAAGATAATACAGGCAAAGTGTATATTGAATTCATGGATCCAAACGCCGTATTAGAATTAGTCGGAAATCCTGAGATCACTCACGTAGCGGGTGAGGTGAGGCAACGACTTGAGCGAGTATTAAACGCATTGTGATGACTCATCTATGATTTAAGATTTTAACATACGAAGACCATTTGCAATAACAATAAGTTCACTAATTTCATGAGCTAAAACGGCTATTGGCAAAGTAAAATAACCAGATACCGCTCCGACAACAAGCGTGCTAATAACAATTATAGACAGTCCAATGTTTTGTAAAATTATATTCCAGGTTCGACGACTAAATTGGATAAGGTAAGGTAATTTTAATAAATCATCTCCCATTAATGCTACATCCGCAGTTTCTAATGCGACATCTGTTCCAGCAGCACCCATAGCAACTCCTACATGAGCTGCTGCTAGTGCAGGCGCATCATTTACTCCATCGCCTACCATCATCACTTTTCCGTATAGCCTTTCCAGTTCTTCAATTTTTCGTGTCTTATCTTCTGGTGATAGCTCAGAGAATACTTCATCTAGATCCGCCTGATAGCCAATCGAGGCTGCGGTTATGGAGTTGTCTCCTGTAAGCATAACTACCCGCTCAATACCCAACACTTTCAGTGCAGCCACCGCCTGTCTTGCTGTAGACCTTAAGGTGTCTGCAATAGCAATTAAACCGAAAATCTCTTTATCCGTACCTAATAATACAACTGTCTTACCAGCACTCTGTAATAGATTTATTTCTTGAGATAAATTTTCTGTCAATAGACCTATATCAGTAAATAATTTTGGATTACCGATATAAAATTTTTCCCCATTAATAAAACCAAGCACACCCGAACCAGTCAGTGATTTGAAATTCTCAACAGGACTATATTGAATATTTTCTTCTTTGGCTTGTTGCAAAATAGCCTGTGCCATAGGATGCTGGGAACGTGATTCCAGAGTAGCTGCTGCAGTTAATATGTGTTGCCGTGTATGATTGTTCAATGCAATGATATCGGTAACCTTAGGTTGCCCTTTTGTTAATGTTCCTGTTTTATCAAGCGCAATAACCTTTATTTTAACTAATTTTTCTAAATATAATCCGCCTTTAAGTATGATTCCATTCCGACTTGCTGTACCAAGAGCTGCTACAAGAGTAATTGGTATGGAAATCACTAAGGCACAGGGTGCAGCAGCAACTATAAACACCGTTGCACGTATCACCCATTCTTGCCAATGCAGACCGAACAGGGGTGGCAAAGTAGCTATAAGTATCCCTATTAACAGAACAATAGGACTATAGATATTGCCAAAACGCTCTATAAATCGTTGACTGCGCCCCTTTTTGTCTTGTGCTTTTTCAACAAGAAAAATGATACGAGATAATGTGTTATCAGCAAATTTTTTAGTTGCACGAATAGTGAGAGTCCCTTCTCCGTTGATAGCTGCAGAAAAAACCTTACTTCCTATGCGTTTCTCTACAGGAATTGATTCACCCGTAATAGGTGCTTGATTAACACTCGAATGCCCTGTAATAACTTCTCCATCTGTAGCTATGCTTTCTCCGGGAAGAACAATAAATTCATCTCCAACGTGAATTTCTTCTAAAGGTATCCGGAATTCGCCATTATTTCGTCGGACTAATGCGGTTTTTGGAGCAAGATCCATCAAGGCTCGAATTGCTTGGCGTGCTCGTTCACTGGAGTAACCTTCTGCGGCCTCAGAAATAGAATACAAAAACACCAGTGTTGCTGCTTCCGCCCATTGCCCCATGACACCAGCAACAATGGCTGCAAGAGACATCAGGAATTCAATGCCAATTGCATGTTCTTTAATAAATTCTTCTATTGCCTCGCGGGCAAAATAGTACCCACCAATTAATACCGCGCTTATGTAAAAACCATTAGCAATTATCCTTGGTAGTGTCAAATATGAGCCTACAAAACCAATAGTTAATAATAAACCAGCTATTGATGCCGTTATGACTTTAGAATTATGCCACAGCTTAGGCATTGGCTCTTTATTAGGGGAGCATGTGGAGCAGCCCATTTATTTACACTCCTTATTCGTTAATTTTTTCCAAAGAACATATGCTATACCGATAAATCGGATGGCTGTTCCATTAATTATCAAGTAATTATCAAGCCCTTCTTTACTCTACTGGGTAATTTCCGTGTGGGACCCAGTCAGCTCATGGTATTCTCAATTAAAATACTTCCTCTATGATAGAAACTACCACTTTTTTGGGAAAATTTAATCTAAAACTCAAGTTTTTATCACTTTACCTACACACCCCCAATATTGTCGCTGCATGTGCGACCGAAACTTCTTGAGCAGTAACGCTGGAGTGCGTCGGCTGACGCGCCATTTCTCCAGTTGGGAGAGGCTGCTAATACCTGCAAATCGTTTGATCAGTTACCACATCAACTCTTGTCTCGCCCCAGAGTTGGTTGACATGGATTCGCTTCTGCGGTACTGCTGCAACACGATGATGCGGTCTTGTTCGGTGACGATTCCGACGCGATCATCTGACTTGCCGCCATCAACCCAGCTTTGATGAACTGTTCCTCTGGGATCGTCTCGTATGAGCAGCCACCGACTTCGAGCGTTCGGCAATCCGACTCACCGCACACTGAGCAGCAGCGGTTCATGCCAACATTGGCGCCGAGCCACTCCTCGATGGGTTTGCCTGTGATCCACACACGATTGGACTCAGAGGTATTAGACTTGAACGCAACTTCGTTGATTTCATGCGTTTCGAGCACTGGCTCGATTCCTAGAGGTCGCAGGACGGCCTCAAGTTTGGTCACTGCCGCCTTGAGTTCACGACCTGTAGCCTCGCAACGGGTGCAAGTCTCGCCGCCCTTTACGAGGCGCTTCCACAAAATCTGCATCGGTTTCATTTCAATCTCCTGGAAAAACTAGATGAACAACCACTGTTGCGGTCAATGTTTTTGAATGACTTAGCATTAACAGCCGCCATAACGGGCGCCAGGTTTGATTGCCTAAATCGTGGTCATCGGCGACACTCTGTCCACTTGATACGTCCCATCAGTGGCTTCAATACTATTACCACATCAATTCAATATGTAGCCAATATTAATTCAATCGGATTAGGTATAGTATAGTATCTTCAAATGATGAATGACTTGGTTTCGAATGAGCGAAATAGTGCTCAGCTCTTATGTTTTTTAGTGATTGAATCCTCATTAGGAGTTCGTATTCTTATTCATTCACATTTATTAGAGTTCAAGCATTAAGTGGATATGGCTTGAGATTTGGAGAATAGACCATATTCATTTATCTTCTATTATTCATTATGTTACGATGTAGATAGAATAAAGTTATTGTGGTTCGTGTTAAGGAGGGAATAATGAATACTATTGGACTTAAGATGATTGTGTTTATTGGTTTATTGAGTTTTGGCTTGTCAGCTTGTACTCCCAAAACAACGTCCACTCAAACACATCCCGAAAGTGGTTATGATGGAGGATTTGGTGGTAATGAAGGGCACAATCACCAACCCAAGAGTGACTAAATAGAAATGAAAGTGTTTACCGATGGATGGTTTTTAGGTTCTTTAGGTATCGCAATCATCGTATTGATTGCCCTTAGCTTTTTATTTCGAAAAAAGAAGAAAACCATCCATTTTTACATTATTTTAATTACGTTTCTTATCATAACAGCGATTTTTCTCCATGGGGTTTGGTTTAGGATGATCTTTCCTTGAGTTGAGGGACACCCAGTTAAGAGAGTAAAACCCCAACTATTAGTGACTATACTGTTAATGATCTGACCAAACTAATCCCGCATCCAATAATCTGGGCTTGCATTTCATTGGAACCAACACGAATATCAGCCCAATCCTCATTAAGAGCAATCAATTCAAATTCCCTTACTTCTTTGGAGGCCGATAATTGCTTATACTTGCGAACAATGACTTCCTTCTCTCCCTCAATTAAGGCTACTACAAAATCGCCAGGTTTGGGGCTTGTATCAGGATCTATGATGATGACATCATTAATCCGAAATTCCGGGACCATGCTTTCATCCTTAATCTTCAGCGCAAAAGCATTTTTTCCAATGCTATCACTGACAGCTGTACTGACAGGAATAAACTCAACTTTGGTATCAACATCCTCTTTAATTTTCTGGATAAAAGCAGATAGATCAATGACTTGTTTGTAATCCAAGACAGGAATCAATGCGCCCATGCCAAGGGATTTTGTCATTTTCCCTTCACGATTATCTGTTAAGCACATCAAATAAGAGGCTGAAACTTCCAGGGCATCAGCAAGCAATTTAATTTCTGTTGGGCCAGGGGTACGGTCCCCTCTTTCATAATTATTAATACGTGAAATTTTCAACTCACTGGTCAACTCAGCCAATGCTTTTCTCGTCAACCCTTTGGCCTTTCGTTCATTCATGATTCTTTGGCCGATTTTCTCTTTGATGTTCATACCCATTCCACGGTTTTTGGTTAATAAATTAATCCATTTACATATTGACTAATACTCAATATGTGTTATTTTGAGATTTATTAACTACTCGATTCGAGTAGTTAAGCTCAATAAGAGCTATTTTTTGTCTTAAGTTCTCAAAATGTTATCACATGTTTCATTGGGAGCTAAGACTTTTAGTTAAGGAATAACGGATTATTTATGTACTTTACACTGAATGACAAGGAATTGGATGCGCTCTGTGGGCTTTCATATATCCAACAAATTACCTACTTAAGAGGGATTCGACCCTACATGGATCGCAATACTTTCATAGTAGGGATTAAGCGACGTATTAGTTACCAATCGCTGGCTGAGGCACTTTATATTGAGCCCCATCAAGGGATTACAGAATCTGGAAGTCCTAGCCGTCAGCAAATTCGACGAGCCGTTAAAGGGCTTGAACGCTCAGGTCTTATTGTCATTCAGTCTTTCGATAAACATCTTATTTTAAAATGTCTTTTAGCGGATATCAGTTATTGTGTCCAAAATAAACCCGGCACAAACCCGACACAGCAAGCCGACACAAAGCCGCATGCGAAACTCCCTATAAATACAGGGTATTCTGAGGGTGTAAGAGCAAAAGCCGACACAGATGAAATCCTAAAAGCCGACACACCTCTAATAAAAGAAAATAATTATATTTATTTATTACAACGCTTCGACCATTTCTGGCGTATGTACCCCGAGAAAAAGTCACGTGAACGTGCCTTTGAAATCTTTAAACAAATCAATCCAGATGAGCCTTTGCTGCAAAGTATGCTGCAAGCCCTGGATCAACAAATCAAAACCCATACAGCAAAAGAAGCTCATGGGGAATGGGTTCCAGCATGGAAATTTCCAGCCAACTGGTTGTCCCAAAAATGTTGGGAAGATGAAGTCAAAATCGAATTAACGCAGGAGAAACGGAATGAGAAGTGCGGCACAAATACTAAGAGCGGAGCCATTGATCCATTCTGGAACCCAGAAACAGGAGACGCAGCAATCACCGATGAAGACGAATACAAGCAGTCAAACGTCATCAACCTGCAATGCTACCGACAGTAGAAAAAAATGTATTGAAAACCTGTTTACCCGCTTTGCAGTTTACTACGGACATTTGTGGCGTAGTCAGTTCAAGAGTGATGGTTTTTTGGAGTTTGCCAAGAAGGAGTGGTTGGAGGGCTTAAGTCAATTCAATGATGAGATTTTGAATCAGGTCATTATTGATTGCCGTGATCATTGCGAAATGCCTCCTACCCTGCCGCAAATGATTGGCTTTTGTCGTGATATCAAAAGGCGCAATGCTTTTTATGTCACATCAGAAAAATATCAACCAGCCAGTAAAGCAGTGGTTGAAGAGAATATCAGGCAGTGCAAGGCCTATTTATTTAAATAACTTAAAGGAGACGCATTATGTTGGTTTTAACAAGAAAAGTTGGTGAATCAGTTGTTATCAGTGAGGAAGTTTACTGCACTGTAGTGGGTTATCGTGATGGTGAGGTTCGCCTTGCTTTCGATGCCCCTCAATCTATCCCGGTTCACCGTGATGAAATTCAAAGACGCATTTATCGAGAACGCCAAAAAGATCAATGGTTCAGTGACTCTCCTTCCAATAAGGAAAGCATTGTTGACCGTTTAATTAGCAAATTCAAACACGGCTTGAAGTCAGCTTAAAAACATCGAGGATGATTCGTATGAAAGCACAAGAAGAACAAGGGATAACGGTTAAAGACCGCGCCCGTGAAAAGCTAAGGCGTGATTTGGGTGACATGATTGAACAGGCGCTAAGTGATCCTAAAACCGTTGAAATCATGCTCAATGCAGATGGCAAACTTTGGCAGGAACGCTTAGGCGAAACCATGCGTTGCATAGGTAGTATCACTGACGCCCGTGCTGAATCCATCATTAAAACTGTTGCGGGCTTTCATGGTAAGGAAGTAACCCGTTTTAATCCGATACTGGAAGGTGAGCTACCACTGGACGGATCACGTTTTGCAGGGCAGCTGCCACCAGTGGTCTCAAAACCCACATTCGCAATTCGTAAAAAAGCCATTTCGGTTTTTACACTGGATGACTACGTAAAATCAGAAATTATGACAGAAGCACAATGTGCAGTGATTAAAAAGGCCGTTATATCACACCGAAACATTCTAGTCATTGGCGGCACTGGTTCGGGTAAAACTACTTTAGTGAACGCAATTATCAATGAAATGGTTCGTAGTTCGCCAGCTGAGCGTGTTTTCATCATTGAAGATACAGGTGAAATTCAATGCGCCGCTGAGAACTGCGTTCAATATCACACCACTCTTGATGTCAATATGACCCAGCTTTTAAAAACCACTCTAAGGATGCGGCCAGATCGAATCCTTGTTGGTGAGGTTCGGGGCAGTGAAGCATTGGATTTACTTGATGCCTGGAATACTGGTCATGAGGGTGGTGCTGCTACTTTGCATGCCAATAACTGTCTTGCAGGACTTCATCGTTTGAAATCACTGATTACACGTAACCCCTCTGCCCCAACTGAAATTGAACCATTGATTGGTGAAACGGTTCATTGTGTGGTGCATATCACAAGAACACCGCAAGGACGCAGAGTTGAAGAAATCATATCTGTTAAAGGCTATGAAAACGGTCATTACAACATCGAACAACTTATCTAAGGAGTATAGGTATGAACCAAGCAGTTAATATAAATTATCGAAGTCTATGGATGATGGGAGCGATTGTTTTATTGCTTCTGTTAATAACACATCCTGCTTGTGCATCAAGTGCAGGTGGAGGTTTACCTTTTGACTCCTATCTAACCAAAATACAAAAATCCATTACCGGCCCATTTGCCTTTACTGCTGCGATTATTGGTTTAGTTGGCGCAGGAGCCACGCTGATTTTTGGTGGTGAAATGAATGGTTTTTTGCGAACCCTTCTCTTTATTGTACTGGTACTTTCATTCTTGGTTGCAGCACAAAATACCATGACAGCAATTACAGGCAAAGGAGCCGAAATTGCTAAACCTTCAGTCTCAAAAATAGCTATGGAGACACAGCCATGAGTCTTCGTAGCATTCCTATACGCAGATGTGGTAACCGCCCAAGTCTTTTTTTGGGTGGTGACCGCGAGCTGGTGATGTTTTCAGGATTACTTTCAGCAATCTTAATATTCGCAGCACAAGATTGGCTTGCCGCTATTTTTGGCTTTGCCCTTTGGTTTTTATCTTTAAAAGGGCTTAGGCTTATGGCAAAAGCCGATCCTTATATGAGAGCCGTTTATCTGAGACAAAGAGGCTATCAGGCCTATTACCCAGCACGTTCAACCCCTTTTCGTAATAATAAAGGGGGTTATTTATGATTGAGTTCATTACCTTTTTAATCAGTATTACTGGGCTGTTGCTATTAGGTACGTTGTTTAGCGCTGCTAGAATGAAAAGTCGTAAACACCATGTCAAAAAACATCGAAGTCATACAGCAGGATTGGTTGATTTACTAAATTATGCTGCGGTAGTCGATGATGGCGTGATTATCGGTAAAAATGGATCGTTTATGGCAGCCTGGCTTTATCAAGGTGAAGATATTGCCAACACTACCGATGAAGCTCGTGAAATGATGGCTTTTCGAATCAATCAGGCAATGTCCTCCATGGGTAATGGCTGGATGATTCATGTAGATGCCATAAGACGTGCTGCTCCTAGCTACAGTGAGTGCGGTGCTTCATACTTTCCCGATCTTGTGTCGAAGGCTGTTGACGAAGAAAGAAGGCAATACTTTGAAAGTATTGGTGCTTTGTATGAAGGCTATTTTGTTATCACACTAACCTGGTATCCACCTGTATTGGCACAAAAGCGTTTTGTTGAATTGATGTTTGATGATTCAGGGGAAAAGTTAAACCACAAAGAAAAAACCCATCAATTGATTGAAACCTTCAAGCAATCATGCAGAAACTTTGAGTCACGTATGAGCGCAGCAATTCACCTGGAAAGGTTAGGCTCAGAAATAATCATCAATGAAAACCATAAGATTACTCAAGATAACTTTTTAAGACATATTCAATATTGTGTCACGGGAATTAACCATTCCGTTAATCTGCCTAAAAATCCAATTTATCTGGATGCACTCATAGGCGGTCAGGAATTAATTCCAGGTATAACACCCAAAATTGGCCGAAAGTTCATTCAATGTGTTGCTATTGAAGGATTCCCCATGGAATCTTACCCAGGTATTTTAACTCTGTTGACTCAATTACCTGTGGAGTATCGTTGGAACTCTCGCTTCATATTCATGGATCCCCATGAAGCTGTAGCTCATTTCACTAAGTTCCGTAAAAAGTGGAAACAAAAGGTGAGAGGTTTTTTTGACCAAATGTTTAATACCAGCTCCGGTATCGTTGATGAAGATGCGCTCAGCATGGTTAATGACGCGCAAGCAGCAATTGCCGAAACCAATTCAGGAATGGTGGGTCAGGGGTATTATACATCCGTCGTGGTGTTGATGGATGAGGATAGAGCAAACGTTGAGAAAGCTGCTCTATTTATCGAAAAGAATATCAACGCTTTAGGCTTTAGCGCACGAACAGAAACCATTAATACCATGGATGCCTACATGGGCAGCCTACCAGGCCATGGTGTTGAAAACATCAGACGACCTCTGATGAATACCATGAATCTAGCGGACTTGTTGCCAACATCTAGCATTTGGACGGGTGAAAATAAAGCGCCTTGCCCACTATTTCCCCCTCAATCACCGCCTTTGCTGCACTGTGTCACTATCGGTAATGCGCCATTTCGTCTGAATCTTCATGTCAGAGACTTAGGACATGGCATTATGTTTGGTCCGACACGCTCTGGTAAATCAACTCATCTTGGTTTATTAGCATTATCCTGGCGTCGATATAAAGATGCCCGTATTTATTCTTTTGATAAAGGCATGTCTATGTATCCAACCTGTAAAGCAACAGGTGGGGAGCATTTCACTATCGCAGGTAAAGACTCACGCCTTGCCTTTGCGCCATTGCAGTTTTTAGAAACTAAAGCAGATCGGGCTTGGGCTATGGAGTGGATTGATACAATTCTAGCTTTGAATGGTTTGAATACCACACCAGCTCAGCGCAATGAAATCGGCCATGCCATTCTAAGCATGCACCAAAGTGGCTCTAAAACCGTATCTGAGTTTGTCATGACAATTCAGGATGAGCCTATTCGAGAAACATTAAAGCAATACACTATTGATGGGTTGATGGGCCATTTAGTGGATGCGGAAAGTGATGGATTAGGCTTGTCTTCCTTTATGACCTTTGAAATCGAGCATTTAATGAGCTTAGGTGAAAAATTTGCATTGCCTGTGTTGCTTTATCTCTTTAGGCGTATTGAAACTTCTTTAGATGGTCGCCCCACCCTAATCTTGCTTGATGAAGCCTGGTTGATGCTGGCGCATCCTGTGTTTAAAAATAAGATTGCTGAATGGCTTGACTCAATGGCTAAGAAAAACTGTGTGGTGTTTATGGCAACTCAACATTTATCTCATGCAGCCAACTCTGGAATCTTAGATATTATTGTTGAATCAACCGCCACCAAAATCTTTTTACCAAATCTTTATGCAAGAGATCCTGAGACCCGACTCATTTATGAGCGCATGGGCTTAAATCCACGCCAGATAGACATCATAGCATCTGCTCAACCCAAACGTGATTACTACTATGTCAGTGAAAAAGGCCAGAGACTTTATCAATTGGCGTTAGGACCTTTGGCCTTGGCATTTGTTGGTGCAACAGATCCCGATTCGATTGCGCGTATGAAGCAATTGGAGTCGAAGTATGAAGATGAGTGGGTCTCTCAATGGCTTTCAGAAAAAGGTATTCATTTGGCTCAGTACGGAGAAGCAGCATGAAAAAAAGTATAACGAATAACCCCTACCTCAACGCCAGACGCGCCTGGAATGTTCATACCGCAGGACTTATGAAATCACTACAAGTTTGGCAATTGGTAGGCTTAGGTAGCTTGTTAATTGCATTAGCGGCAGTCGGTGGACTCATCGCGATAGGTAGTCAATCCAAATTTATCCCTTTGGTGTTTCAACAAGATGCCAATGGCAATACCTTGTCAGTTACCCGTGCTGATAAGGTTGGTGAGGCAAGCATTGATGATTATCGTGCTGCAGCTGCCCATTTTATTGAAAACGTTCGCATGGTAAGCCTTGATACGGAACTGCAAAAGAAAGCAGTTTTTCAAGTGTATTCCTATTTAAATGCCAATGATGCGGCTTTAGCTAAGATTCAAGAGTTCTATAGTGACAAACAGCAATCTAATCCCTTTGAAAGAGCTGCCTTTGAGATTGTGAGCATAGACATTCGCTCAGTACTTCAAGAGTCGGATGAGACTTGGCAAGTAGACTGGGTTGAAACGGTGAGAAATCGTGATGGATCCCTTAAAGAAAAGCCTCGCATGATGAAAGCAATGGTTACGATGTATCAGGAGAATGAAATCAATGATGTCACCAGTGAGTCCATTTTAAAAAATCCCCACCTGATTTATGTACGTGATTTTAACTGGTCCTACGAATTAAAGCATGGAGAACAGCAATGAAAAGAATAATGCAGCTATTTTGTTTATTAACACCGCTCACAAGTTTTGCATTGGATAACACCATTCTGGCCGAGCATTATTTTTCGGATACTGTGCCCAAGCTATCGAGTCAGGAACAACAAGGTTTAGATATTGCAGAGCGTACGCAAAAAGGAGAAAAAACAAGTAAACCCTTTGCTTCCGCTGATGGTTCAGTCAGTTTTATTTATGGATCAGGGCAAATCAGGGTAGTTTGTGCGCCTTTACAAGTGTGTGATATTGCCCTCCAACCAGGTGAGCAGTTTAACGACATGAATGTCGGTGACCCACGCTTTGTTGTTGAACCATCCATCACAGGATCTGGGACTATGCAACAAATCCATCTGCTCATAAAACCTAAAGATGTAGGGCTTGATTCTTCTTTGGTAGTCACCACAGACAGAAGAACGTATCACTTTAGATTAAAGTCAGATAGAACCGAATTTATGCCTTACATTTCATTTACTTATCCTGATGAGGCAAAGGCCAAATGGCAGTTACTACAACGCATTCAGGCTGAAAGACGAAAAGTAGATGCCTTACCAGAAACCAATGAATATCTAGGCGATCTTAACTTCAATTATCGAATTCAAGGCAATGCCCGATTTAAACCAGTGAGAGTTTATAACAATGGTGTCAAAACGATTATTGAGATGCCAAGAACCATGGCTCAAAGTGAAGCGCCTGCGCTGCTAGTTTTAAGAGGTCGAGGACTATTTAAAAAATCAGAGTCCGTGATGGTCAATTATCGCCTTCAGGGCTGTCGTTACATCGTGGATGGGGTTTTTGATAAAGCCATATTGGTTATCGGCAGCGGCTCCTCTCAAGAAAAAATTACTATTACAAGGTGCTGAAGATGAAAAAATTAAGTTTTTTGTTGCTCGCTGTCTTGTTATCAAGCTGTGCCAGTATGCGTTATGGCAATTTCACTCAAATGCCTCAGGGCAAAGATGCTTATCTGGCGGCAGATGCAGCTACTCAATTAACGCGAGTATATCCACCTGCTCAAAATACATTTTGTATTGGTCAAAGAGTAACAGATGGCTTTGGATTAAGTCTTATTCAAAACTTGAGAAAAAAGGGTTATGGCATCAATGAAAATCAATGCCCTAAGAATAAAGCTAATTTTTTCTATGTGCTTGATGAGCTTAAACCTCAAAGTTACAGAGTAAGCCTTTTTGTAGGAATACAAACATTGAGCCGTCTATATGCAAAAAACCATGAAAATATCTTTCCTGTCAGCGCATGGACTCATAAGGAGTAAGAACGATGAATCAAAATAATGATTATTTGTCACCGGATAATTCACCGCAAAAGCTTCAAACCACGGGTGTAAAACGTGTAAATAATGTGCCACTCATGATTGCAATTGGTATTTTAACTCTTTTTGTGATGCTCATCGCCTTAGTTGCCAATAAACGGGCTAATGCGCAAAACCAGCCATCAGAAATAGTAAAGGTTAAGAACCCTAAGAAAAATACCATGAACCTTGCCAATGATGTGGTAGGAAATCATAAAACAGCAGTGATTCCGCCCCAGAGTGACACGATAGCTAATAAAGAAGCAGGTCCTTTGCCCATTCCTGAACAACTTCCACATCAAGAAGACACTCTGACACAGGAGGTATCTGAAGCTGAACTCGAGCGTATTCGTCAGGAAAAAACTCAAGAATTTGAAGAGGCTGTCAAAGCTAAGTCATCCATAATGGTAGATAACCCACGATTAAATAATCGCGACACTACTAAAACTTCTATGAATAGCAATGAGATGACATTAAACATCGACCCTTCATCAGCGTTTAAAGAGCAACTCGCATTATTACAAGGAAGACAGGCCAAACCTATGCCACAAACATTAGGTGGTGAGGAAAATGAAATGCGCTGGCATTTAAATTCAACGCTGCAAAATCCAAACAGTCGATACGAACTAAGAGCTGGCAGCGTGATTCCAGGGGTAATGATTAGCGGTATTTCATCAGAATTACCAGGTCAAATCATCGCTCAAGTTTCACAAAACGTATATGACACCGCTACCGGAAAATATCTTTTAATACCCCAAGGCACCAAGATATTGGGGCTTTATTCCAGTGATGTCCCTTTTGGTCAGAACTCTGTATTAGTGGCGTGGCAACGTCTGGTGTTTCCAGACAGTAAAGCTCTGGATATCGGCTCTATGCCAGGTGCTGATAGTGCTGGATATGGTGGTTTTCGCGATCAAGTAGATCATCATTATGCGCGAATTTATGGTTCAGCGCTTTTAATGTCAGGCATTATTGCTGGTATTACTTATAGCCAAAATACCAATCAATCTAATCAATTCGGTTACGCCCAGCCCACGGCTGGCAGTGTGATGAGTCAGGCTTTAGGACAACAGTTGGGCGAGGTTACTTCGCAACTGGTTTCAAAAAACCTGAATGTGGCTCCTACTATCAATGTCCGTCCAGGTTATCGTTTCAATATCATCGTAGTGAAAGATTTAACGTTTAAGCAGCCCTATAGGCAATTTGCTTATCAATGAAGGAGAGCATTATGAAATTTAAATCCATGATTATTTATTGCTTTGTTTTACCAGCATTCGCAAGTGGTGCACCTGTTTTTGACGTTGCAAACTGGATTCAAAATGGAAAGATGATTGCAACTCAGCTTAGCGAATATAAAACGCAAGTCGATCAATACAAGAATCAGATGGACCAATATCAAAACATGTTAGACAACACCAAATCACTGACTTCCTTTGAATGGGATAATGCCAACTCTGTTATTAATAATTTGCTTGAGTCGACTGATACCATTGATTACTACAAACAGGAAGCTGGCAGCCTCCAAGGATATTTGGACCGATTCCAAAGTCAGGAATACTACCAAAAGACCCCATGTTTTAATGGCACGGGGCAATGTTCTGCTGAAGAACTTAGAAAAATCAAACAAAGCAGATTAGCGGCTTCTGTTGCTGAAAAACGCTCCAATGATGCCATGCTCAAAGGGATTGATAAACAACAACAGAGCTTAAAAAATGATTCTGCTAAACTGCGCACTTTGCAATCACAGGCACAAAGTGCTGCAGGCCAAAAACAGGCTCTTCAAGCAGCTTCTCAACTAGCTAGTAATCAATCCCATCAATTGCTTCAAATCAGAGGTGTGTTATTGGCGCAACAGAATGCCCAGGCCGTCAAAGATGCAGCGAATGCCAATAAGGAAGCGATACAGACTGCAGGAGATGAGCATTTCAGATCAGGGGCATACCATAAAAGCTCAGGGAAAAAGTGGTAATCCATCATAAAAAGGAGAGGAAATGAAAGTTTTATGTTTATCAATTATGGTTCTTACTTGTGTCCTGTCAGGTTGCGACAGTGCTGCAACCACAGCTCAAAAAAAGGCTGAACACTTGGCTTCTCTAACATGTAACAGCTCAAGAGAGGGTCGAACTAAAGAAGAACTCCAAGTGATTGGTGATGCGTGTTTCCGTGGGGGTAGTTATTCCAAAAGCTCTGGCAAGAAGTGGTAATGCTATGAATAAAAAAATAATCCCCTATTTAATTGCTCTTAGTTTATTTGGATTTTCCACTTACTGCCATGCTCAGGGGCATGGCATGGATGGTCGTGATTTACTCGATAATATTTTACAACGGTTTGCCAGCACATCCGCGCTATGGAGCAAAACCATGTTGAATTACGCCAGATATCTATTCTGGTCTTTGGCATTAATCAGTATGGTGTGGACTTACGGCTTGATGGCATTACGCAAAGCAGACATACAAGAATTCTTAGCTGAAACGGTACGGTTTTTTGTGGTTGTCGGTTTTTTCTATTGGATTTTGGACAATGGACCTGCAATTGCAAAAGCAATAATAGACTCCATGCGGCAACTTGCAGCAAAGGCTTCTGGAATTAATGAGCACGTCTCTCCTTCAGATATCGTGGATGTTGGTTTTGATATTGTTTCAAAAGCCATAGACAGCTCATCCATCTGGTCTCCTGCAGCAACCACAGTAGGATTACTCGTTGCAGGCGTTATTCTGATTATATTGGCTTTGGTCAGTATCAATATGCTCATTATCTTAATCACCGCATGGATTTTAACTTATGGTGGCATTGTTTTATTAGGGTTTGGCGGTGGCCGTTGGACTCAGGACATTGCTATTAACTACTACAAAACTGTGTTGGGGATTGCATTACAAGCTTTTGCTATGATTTTAATTATTGGTATTGGTAAATCCTTTGTAGATCAATATTACGCTGCGATGTCTGAAAACATCATGTTAAAAGAAATGTTTGTTATGCTGGTAGTTGCCGTACTATTACTGGTTCTTATTAATAAAATTCCACCTGCTTTAGCAGGCATTGTATCAGGAGGAGGTGGTGCTGGTGGTGGCGGTGGGCTCGGCCTGGGCGGTGCTATGGGGGCTGCAGGAATAGCTGGGGCTGCCATGGCGGGTGCGGTAGGTAGCACACTTGCTCAAAGCGGTGGTGGATTATCCGCACTTAATGCTGCGTTTAAGGCAGCCAGTCAATCAACCAACTCTTGCGATACAAGTGCACTGTCAGGAATGGATAAAGGCTCTAAAACCGGTGGTTTAGCCGAAGCCATGGGAACAGCTGCCAAATTTGCAGGTTCTTTTGGTTCCCATTTAGCATCAGGTACTATGGATGTAGCTCGTGAAAAAGCAAACTCGGTTAAAGAGGCCATTGCTGAAAAAATTGCTGACACAACAGGTGGAAAAATTGCTGAGGCAATTCAGAACAAGGTAGATTCATCTGCTTCTGAATCGCAAGAATCCAACGCACAAAATATTCTGTCTATGGGTACTCCTGGAGGTAGCTTTAGTTCAGGTACTGATACATCAGATGAGGTCAGTCAGTTTGTGAACCAGAAAGTATCTGGAGAAAGCAAATGAGCCTAAACAAACTGAATAAAGCCATAGGCCCTCAAGTCAGAGAAAAAAATCATGGCAAGGCAAATAAAACGCATACCTGGTTAGTGATTTCTTCTTTTTTAATCAGCATGCAAATTGGCACGCAGTTTTTCGCACATCAATTTCACTATGCTGATGTCTTAGGGACTTCATTCGCCCATATTTATATGCCTTGGCAGATTTTTATTTGGGCTATTAAATATCAAGCCTATTACCCGGATTCTTTTAATGCCGCCTTTGGTCTGATTGTCATGATTGGCAGTCTATTTTTAATGATGATCGTGTTGGCTTCCAAATATTTTAAAAAGAACAATGTGAGTGATTACCTACACGGTTCAGCCAGATGGGCTAATTGGGAAGACTTAAACAGTGCGAGCCTCATTGGACATGATGAAGGAGTTTATGTTGGAGCATTCGAAGATGACAAAGGTGAGATTCATTATTTGCGCCACAATGGGCCTGAACATGTTTTAACCTATGCACCAACACGCTCAGGGAAGGGAGTTGGTCTAGTGATCCCTACCCTTTTATCCTGGAAACAATCTTGCGTCATTACCGATTTAAAAGGTGAACTTTGGGCAATGACTGCTGGATGGCGGCAGAAACATGCTAACAACAAAGTCATTCGATTTGAGCCTGCAACGTTAAAAGGAAGTGCACGCTGGAACCCACTAAATGAAATCAGAGTCGGTACTGAATCAGAGGTCGGGGACGTACAAAATTTGGCAACACTTGTAGTTGATCCCGATGGTAAAGGATTGGAAACGCATTGGCAGAAAACCTCTCAAGCCCTTTTGGTTGGTTTTATTCTGCATGCGATTTATAAACTGAACAACCAGGGAGAACCAGCCACATTTCCCAACATTGACCGCATGCTGGTTGATCCCCATATTAATATTGCCGACCTGCTCATTGAAATGACGCAATATCCACATATAGAGGGCAAAACCCACCCTGTTATTTCTGCCTCTGCGCGTGACATGATCGACCGACCCGAAGAAGAAGCAGGATCTGTACTATCTACTTTAAAATCTTATTTGGCGTTATACCGAGATCCAGTGGTAGCACATAACGTCTCTGCCTCTGATTTTTGTATTCGCGATTTAATGAATCATGAAAATCCCGTGAGTCTCTATATTGTTACTCAACCTAATGACAAGGCCAGGCTTCAACCTCTGGTTAGAGTCATGATTAATATGATAGTAAGACTATTGGCTGACAAAATGGAATTTGAGCGTGTATCCGATGACAAAGGTTTATCTTATGTGAGTGCAAAAAAAACGTATAAACATCGACTGCTTTGCATGATAGATGAATTTCCAAGCCTTGGAAAACTCGATATTCTACAAGAGTCATTAGCCTTTGTTGCAGGTTATGGTTTAAAATTTTACTTAATTTGTCAGGACATTAATCAGCTTAAAAGCCGTGAACGTGGTTATGGCCCTGATGAAACCATCACCTCTAATTGCCACATCCAAAATGCTTATCCACCTAACCGAGTTGAAACGGCAGAACATCTTTCCAAACTAACAGGTCAAACAACGATTGTTAAAGAACACATCACCACCAGCGGTAAACGCTTTTCTACATTCTTAAATCAAATATCAAAAACCATTCAAGAAATATCGAGACCTCTTTTAACCGTTGATGAGTGCCTGCGTATGCCTGGGCCTAAAAAAGATTCTAATGGCTTGATTGTTGAAGCAGGCGACATGGTTGTTTATGCAGCGGGCTTCCCTGCTATTTATGGCAAACAACCGCTTTATTTTAAAGATCCAGTCTTCATGGCTAGGGCTTCTGTAGAAGCTCCTGCTCACTCAGATATGTTACGTGTTCGATTAAGTGAAGATGAGATGATCCGATTATGAAAAAACTATCCGTCATAATCACTATTTTTCTGATAAGCACTATTGCTGCAGGCATGTTATTCCATTCTATGGGCTTTAGGATAAATCTTACTGAATCCATTCCTATAGGCTTATATCGCATCACCGGCACAGAGCCGCTAAAAAATGCTTATGTGATTTTTTGCCCAGATGATAGGAAAACTTTCAGATTAGCCAAGAACAGAGGTTATATAGATCATGGTCTTTATTGTAATGGATATGGCTATTTAATGAAAAAAGTAGTGGCTGTATCTGGCGATATCCTCTCTGTGACAAATGAAGGGGTTTATGTGAATCAAATGTTAATTCCTTATTCAAAACCAAAATTACAGGATGGAATGAAGCGCACTTTACCTCAATGGCAGGTAATGAATTATCAACTTCAAGAAGATGAAATCATGACGATGACCAGTCAAAGCGAATGGTCATTCGATGGTCGATATTATGGTCTTGTTCACACAAGACAAATCAAGGGAATGATCACACCCATATGGGTAATTAATAAACGGGAGAAAACCACATGAGTCATGAAACCGAGTTAATGAATGTGATTTCAGAAAAGTTCGAGGATTTAGTAATCCCTGGCTTTCTTGTCGAGGTCAGTCCGATAGAAGCAGACATCATGGGCGCATTTTTTGAAGAGGCACTCAATGAAGAAGATGCGATGGAGGCTATTTATGACTAAAATGCCTTATCATCAAGTCGTTGCCAATCAAATTATTGAAAGCTTGAAAGCAGGAACAGCACCCTGGCTAAAACCATGGGAACCAGGCACAGGTAATGGTCAAGTTCCTTATAATCCAATAACAGGTAAACGTTATCGCGGGATTAATGCATTGTATTTAATGCTGAATCAAAGTGATGACAATCGCTGGTTAACCTACAAACAAGCACAAAGTATCGATGCTCAAGTACGCAAGGGAGAAAAAGGCGCGACGATTCAGTACTGGAAATTTCATGAAGAACAAATCAAACAAGATGATGCTGGCAAACCTGTGCTTGATGAGCAAGGTAATCCATTAAAAGTGCAGGTGAATCTTGAACGACCCAAGGTGTTTTATGCAACAGTATTTCATGCCTCACAGATTGATAATATGCCCGAACTCATTACAAAAGAGCCAGACTGGTCCTTAATTGAAAGAGCAGAAAAACTGCTACATAACTCAGGTGCTAACATTGAGCATTCTGAAGCAGACAGAGCTTTTTACAGGTTATCGACTGATAGCATCCATCTTCCACCGAAAGAGCAATTTAAATCCGCAGCGAACTACTATGCTACTGCCCTGCATGAACTAGGGCATTGGAGCGGTCATCCCTCAAGGTTGGATAGAGATTTAGACCATCCCTTTGGTTCAGACGCTTATGCCAAAGAAGAATTAAGAGCAGAAATTGCAAGCATGCTGTTAAGTGCCGAACTTGGTATAGGTCATGACCCTTCTCAACACACTGCTTATATCAAATCATGGATTCGTGTTTTGGATGATGAGCCCTTAGAAATATTCAGAGCCTCCGCAGATGCAGAGAAAATAGTGAATCACCTCTGTGCTTTAGAGCAAACCCAAAACCATCAACTGTCAGAACTTATTGAACTCAAGGATGATAAACTAAAAGAGGAAGTTTTTATGGCAACTGACAACATCACTTCTGAAAAGGTCTGGTTAAGCATCCCCTTCAAACAAAAAGAGAGTGCTAAATCCACAATAGGAAAACTCACTGATGGAACACCAGGTATTGCCTGGGATAAAGTTCAAAAATGTTGGTATGCAAATCCTGGTGTTCCTGTTGAGAAAATCAAAGCCTGGCTTCCTGAAAATCAAATACTAACCCAGGATAAAGCGCTTATACCAGAAGATGAATTTAAGGCGGCATTGGTGAGCCTTGGTGCTATTGTTTCAGGTGGGCATCCAATTATGGATGGTAAACCTCATCGCATAGCTACAGAGGGTGATAAAAACGGTGAAAAGGCAGGATTTTATGTAGCCCATTTAGATGGTATTCCGGCTGGATATATTAAAAATAATCGAACTGGTGCCGAACTTAATTGGAAATGTAAGGGTTACATTTTAACTGATGAACAGAAGACAACGCTTAAGGCAGAAGCACTCGAGCAACAACAAACTCGCCAACGTGAGCTTGAAGCTAAGCAAAAAAGTACTGCATTAAGACTCAAAGAAAAATTATCGATGATGACAGAGATTTTGGAACCCACGCCTTATATGCAGGCCAAAGGTATTCAGGTTCATTCTGGCGCCTATACTGATGAAGAAAGAAAACTAACCTGTATTCCAGCAACAGATTGCCAAGGTACACTTTGGACTGTTCAATACATTGCCGAAGATGGAACCAAACGCTTTGCAAAAGACTCCAAAAAGGAGGGTTGTTTCCACGTGCTAGGTGGTTTGGAAAAGCTTGCTGATACACCTGTAATTATAATTGCCGAAGGTTATGCTACTGCTGCAACGATAAAAGAAGCATGTGAGCTGCCTGCTGTCGTTTCTGCCTTTGATTCAGGGAACCTAAAAGCAGTAGCAAAAGCATTGCATGAAAAGTATCCACATACTCCAGTTATCCTGGCCGCGGATGATGACAAGCATCTGGAGTTATCGAAGGGTATCAACCCCGGTAAAGAAAAAGCTGGCGAAGCTGCTGATGCTGTCAATGGTTTTATTGTGCTACCAACCTTCGCATCGAATGAGCAGTCATCAAACCCTAAAAAATTCAGTGATTTTAATGACTTGGCAAATCATAGCAAATTGGGTTTCGAAGGGGTTATACGTCAGATCAAACCAAAGGTTGAAAAAATTGCTAAACGGTATAATCGTATGCGATTGTCAAAGAACAGTAATGTAATTCATATTTCCTAGATTCAACATAATGGGTAAAAGTTCAAGCAATCAGGTTCGAACCTTTACCTGTCTTATTACAATGAGCCATTACTAACTGTTATTTCTCCGTCTTCACAAAATGAATAATTACTCAGAAACTCTTCCAGATATTCAATGTTTAATACCAGTATTGAAATTGAGTCAAATTCTCTTGCATTTTTGGGAGCAATATATAAATTATTTTTAGTTGGTATTTTATGTAAAGCCCATTTATATTGGCTAACTTGTGGGGCTGAGGAATTATTGTAATCAATAACCCATAACTTAGCATTTGTAATAATAATGGGGATGATGATGGGAAAGTCTCTTGATTTATTTTTATCTACATCTGTTACTGATATAGCCTTTATAGCCGACAAAATTTGATTCTGAGCCTTAAAGAAATTATTTTCAAAGTCATTCTTAGCTGCTTTTTTCAGTTGAGTACCTGTTTTATTAAAAAAATCACCAGTAAACGTAAAAAAATACTGATTTTCATCTGGTTTGAATTGAGCAATTCGATAGTTAGAATCCTTAATAGCATGTCGCCTTGTATTATACATTTTGGGGTCAATGCCATTATCTTCTTTAATCAAAATCAGATATGATGAGTTTGTGGCCCCTTTACACTCAATTAGCCATTCCCTACCTTGATATTGCGCTGCTTTAATATCGACCTCTACAAATTCATCCTCATTCTTTATTAACTGATTCATTAAAACAGAAAAACTCTTTTCTTCCAGTATCTTTTTTGCTCGGAATTCTAAATTAAAACCATAGCTATTAGCCGCATCCAAAATTAATTTATCATCGTCCATAGTTTTCCCTAAGTTACTTAAAACCGTGGTTATTCCTAATATCAGTGTGTTTTTTCTTAATTACCCCATCTAATAACTATAGGATAGATGGAAAATTAACCCCAATTTATTTATTTTTGCGGCTTTTACTTTTGTCATTTATTCCAAAAATTTTCCATCGCACATGGTTATCAGATTTGAATCCTTTCCGCTCCAGGTGATCATGTGCATTATCCGGCAATAGCACTTGACCTCCTCCGGTGAGCTGAACCAGATCGCATTTGGACAAGTTTCGCAAGCTGTCGTGATCTTTGGCTGGCGAGCCTTGTCTAATGCTGAAAGAGTTGGGCTTTGTACTTCCCCTTCTCTTTCCAGTGGCTGCACCAGCAGCCTCATGGCCTCCTGAAGTTCTTCCTCGATGGCTTTGTCGGTTTGCTCTTGATTGATCATGGGATTTCTCCTGTTCAAAATTTAGTTTTTGACGTTGATTTTCCAAATCCAAATCAGCAAAAGTGATTGGCATTTGATATTGAATAACAATCTGCAAGATAATCTTTTTAAATAATGGAGACCCATTCACACAAATACAATCACCATAGCGCTGTCTTGCCATTTCCAAGACTCTTTTAAGCGCAGGAATAGACCCGCCTTTAGAAATGATAATTTCCTTTCCATTGTCCCTAATAACACTGTTATCTTTTTTATAAATCTCAGTACCTTCTTTAGTAACAGAGTCGATTTGCCCAAAATTTAAAGAGGAAGAAAAAGAAGAGCCTGATCCTGATATGGTGTAATCATGCTTATTTTTACGATTACGATACCTCATTACCATTAAAGCATCCTGGTCGCCACCTTGTGCTTTTTGTTTCAGCCAATCAGCCCAGGTTGTATTTGTATGAGAATCTAATAACTGGCTACGTTCTTTTGCATAATTTTTTCTTATGTTATCAATCTCATTAAGCAGCGTTTTGTTTATATGCTGATAGAGGTACTTTTTCTGTGCTTTAGAAAAGTTCATTAACTTCAAAGTCGCTCGTTTAATTCGTCCTCGCTTTTTCGCCTTTTCAATAAGTTTTGTTTTGGCCTCACGCAACTTTTTAAGTTTGTCTGAAACAAAACATTTATTGTGCGATTTTTCATCCTGATATTTGGCATAGAACGCAGAGCCTAGTACCTTTTTATTTAATGGTTCATAATGATAAACATTTGATACAGGTCTATCACCTTCTGGGTAGGATAGTAGGAATGAACCTAGCTTAGATTCGAGATTTTTTTTAGAAAAGGTTCTGGAAATTGAACTTGCTTTAACAGTAAGCCCTTGGGCATCGCAGAACACAAAACCATTAGCTTTAATACAAATCATCAACCCATGTCCTGCCAAAATGCTATGAATCTCCTTCCAACTAATGGCAGCCTCGATTTTTTCTTTACAAGAGCGTTTCATCCAATTAATTAAGCTTTCAATACCTGAGTGATGCTCCATATCGTCAGCAAGATTTTCTGAATGGTTTTTACGGGTTTGATGATTGGTTATTTGAAGACCTAATTCAATTTCTAGCTTGGATGCGACCTCAGCAAAAATCTTATATGCCCTGAAAGGTTCAATCATATTAAGGGTTTGAGGATGTATTTTATTAATCGCAACATGAATATGAAGATTGTCTGTATCATGATGAACAACGGAGATTCTTTGGTGCTCTTTAAATCCAATCGATGATGCCATTGTATCTTCAATTTCCTGTAAAACTTGAGCCGAAGGGTTTTCTCCTGGAGCAAAGGAAATAAGCATATGGTAAGTTTTATCTCCAGTGGCTCTTTGATTTTTAGCTTGCGTTGCCAATACTTCCTGCACGGCCCAAATGGGATCAAGACTAGTACAGTTTGATAATCTGATCTTACCCACCCGCTCCTGTTTGTTTTGTTGATTACATAGGTATTGAACAAGGCCTGAAAAACTACTAAGCCTTGTTTTCTTCATAGGAATATGGCGAATAATCATAGTTTTTTCACTACTTCAAACATCGCATCCTGAGTAGTTTGAATACGAGCTAACAAGGTTTTTATTGTTTGGAGGTCAAAGTGTGCAACACGTTTATCCTGAGTTAGCCATAGTTTTAAAAGTCCACCAAGTCGTCCTAAGTCTCCGTTAATCTTGGCTAACTGCATGATATAATCCTTATCAACATTACTTTGAATTTGATAACCGAGACTAATCCTTCTTAAATACTCGGCAATTGAAAGCCCAGCTGTGGCTGCATTCGATTTAATCTGAATTTCTTCGGAAAGCAAAACAGGTACGCGAAGATGGCGACCATTTTTTCTAGTGGGTGTTTTGGGTTTATCGTCCATAAGGATGCTGACCTCTTAATTAAGTGGTTTGCAATCCTTTGGGTATTGATTTGACTTCAGAACATAGGGTTTTCGTTGAGCACCGAAGGTGCGAATAAGACTTGTGAGGTTTGGTAGCCAGCTTGCTGGTTAGCTAACTTCACCTATCTTGCCCTGCGTTTTAAGTTCATCTAATAGCATACTATCAGGTAATTTTATGTAATTACAAGGCTATTTGTTTTGAAACCAAATTAATTTCTAATAATTACCAATAATTACGATAAATTACATATTTATGCGCTTTAGAGAAGGTTTAATTACGCCAAAAGGAAATAAAATAACTCGACTCATTGCACAGCAACAAAATAATTTGTACTATCAGAAAGAGAACAATAATAAGTTGATGGTATGACATGGGAAACTCCCTCAGCGAACGAATCGCAGCAAAACAAATGTTAAGAAAAGCCTCTGCTAAATCTGTAAATAAAGCGGCATTTCTTGCTTTAAAAAACGATATCGCTTCAGCCCTAGCTGATGGTTGGTCTATAAAGCTTGTCTGGGAAACCTTAGTTGAAGAAGGCAAAATCTCATTTTCATATAAAACTTTTTGTGGCTATGTAGCACGTTTGATTGCTGCAGAAAAAAAGCCATCTATGCAGGAAAAAACCAAGGATGATGAAAAGGCTAAAAGTAAGGCAAAAACCGAAATTCGCGGCTTTACTTTTAATCCCAAACCCAACTTGGAGGAACTCTTGTAATGGCAAAGATACATATCACACTGCAGGGAAAAGGCGGTGTCGGCAAATCATTTATTTCAGCAACCACAGCTCAATACAAACAACACAAAGGCCACACCCCGCTGTGTATTGACACCGACCCCATCAATTCGACCTTTCATGGCTTTAAAGCTCTAAATGTCGATCATATTCAAGTTATGAGTGGTGATGAAATTAACCCCCGTCTTTTTGATACCCTCATTGAAAAAATTGCCTCCACAACTAATGATGTAGTCATTGACAACGGTGCCAGTTCTTTTGTACCGCTATCTCACTACCTCATCAGCAATCAAGTTCCGGCTTTGTTAAAGGAATTAGGCCATGAAATGGTGATTCATACTGTCATAACCGGAGGCCAAGCCTTATTCGATACCATTAATGGCTTCGCACAGCTGATTGACCAGTTTGCAAATGAAGCACAGTTTGTCGTCTGGCTCAATCCCTATTGGGGAGCAATTGAACATGAAGGCAAAGCATTTGAACAACTCAAAGCCTACCGAGATAACAAAGACAGAATATCAGCCATAATTCAAATCCCCGACCTGAAAAAAGAAACCTACGGCCGTGATTTAACCGAAATGCTTCAACAAAAGCTGACCTTCGATGAAGTACTGGGTACGCCAGAGAAAAGCATTATGACCCGTCAGCGATTAAAGATCGTCCGCGATCAATTGTTTGGACAGCTGGATAACGCCAGGGTGATCTAATGTCAGAGAAACTCGATAAAATTATTCAAGATATCAGCATCAAACATGGTGTACTTTTGGGTAAAGACGATCCCATACTCATGCTTCAGACTATGAATGAACAACTGATTGAGGAAAATCGAAAAGCCCAACAGGATTTGCTTGTACAGTTCCGAGAGGAAATTGAAGGTATTTCCTCACAATGGAAAAATGATGCCAAAGAAAAAGCTGAAAAAGCTCTTAATGCAGCATTAGCTAGTAGTAAAGAAGCTATAGCTATCTTACTGCAAGGATCTACTAGGGAATCAGTTCAAGCTATGAAAAAATTGATCTCGGATTCATTAATTGAGGCTAACTCCCTAATGCAAAAGACGCAAAAATTCAGTCGATTTGCATTGTTGTCATCAGCCATATTGTTTGCTGGCTCTTGTTTGATTCTCTTTTGTAAATAAATACTATATTTATTTGCAGATTAGAACTCTATTGAGGTACTTCGAACTCGATTCCTTTGCCATGATTTATGATTATTATTAAAGCATGGCATATATTTTCAAGGATAGTATTTTAATAACTGTCTCAATCAGCCTGAATAGTTAATAACCACTGATTTAGATCTTTAATAACTGTTTCTATCTTTTCTGGCAAACCAAGCACCTGAACTCGATCAACACCTAAAACACGTAAATGCCCTGACCAAAGCAGCTGCATTCGTTCTAGTTCATCAGACTGAAACTGAACTGGAAAAGAAAATACTGTTCCCCGATTTTGGAATGTTTGGGTGATATTATCCTTTAACCGAATTTTATCAATTAGCTTACTCTCGTTGCGACATAACAATAGCAGATCATGATAATCTTTCATGCGACTATTAGCTGCACCCCGAGAAATGAGGGTTTCTAGTTTTTCGGCAAAAATGGTTTCAACGGGATATACTTCCAACGAAATAGGATCTTCAAACAATGGCTTTTCTTTGTAATTAAAAGGTGGCCACTCTAGTAATACTGGATCAACAACATCACCCACACCTATGTCTACAAAAAATTTATCGTTCATCACTCCAAATTGAACAGCGATCCCTATTTGAAACCCAGGGTAATTCATATGTTGGTGATCTAAATCGTCAAGATTGATGAACTGCATCTGAAACCCATCATCCAGATTTAGTAAACAGATTTCTTGCATGATTATTTCTACATTGGATTTTTCTGCATTTAGCCGTCTAGCTAATAAATCAATATCAATGGTTTCTCTGCCAATAGTCAGATAATAGGATAATAGCAACCCGCCTTTGAATATGAATTTATCAGAATATTCAGAACGAGAAAGTCTAGCTAAAAATCGCTCTAAAACTAATAGCTTCCAGATTTCATTAGAATTCTTACCTTTTGCTTTGCCAATATGTTTTAATCGTGCTTTTAAGGCTTGTTCATTCATGTTGTCACCGTCAAAATATAAGGCTCAAGATTAAGTCCAAATTGTCTCGCATACTGTTGAAGCTTTTTAATATCCAGTTTTTGGGACGCTCTACCACTCGCTGCTGCTTTAAGCGCTTTAATGGCAATTTCTTTACTGAGATAGCGGAAAGCGTCTATTATCGTTCTTTCTCTGTCAAAAATGACGACTGTTTCCCGCCCTACTGTGTACATGATTTTACCCGTTTCCATATCACGCATTCTAACAATACGAGTATGATCTCGTTTTGGTGCCGTAGTAGAATGAGGAACGGCTATCCAATGCTCTCGTGGCATTTCATCCGTCAACTCATACAGAGCCAAAGCGGAGACTAGACAGACCACACCTTGTGGGATACTTTTGGCAATGATAATCAGATCTTCCCATTGAAAATCCGCGTCAATAGAGGATTCTACACCTCGATAAACACCGTGACCAATGCGTTCAATCCTATTAGTTTTTACATAATAGCTGAGCCGGCTGGGATGGATACCTGCTTCACGTGCCTCTGCGGCGTAAAAGACTGGTCTTGCAAACAGATCTTTCAATGTCATTTCATTATTTAGTTTCATACTTATAATTTTAATATCAAAACCCAATAACGTCAAATGGGTTTCAATATTAAAATAGCTTCGTAAAAACCCATTGTGGGGAATTTGCGTATTTGAGTACGACTCTGTTATACTTCGTACGACAATTGTAGTGGTTTCCTGCGATTAAAATTATAATAAAATCAATTAGTTATTTTGGCATTGACGGGCTCATAATCCGTTGGTCCTAGGTTCAAGTCCTAGTGGGCCCACCAATAAAATCAAGTAGTTACGAAATCACCCCTTGGCGCATTTTAACTCCAAGTGCGACAATCATTTTTAAACTGCTGTATAAACAGTTCTTTGGGTGTTTTATAGCCGATACATTTCCTAGGACACCGGTTCATTTTATCAGCTATTAAATCAAGTTCTTTTTGTGTTATTAATTCAATTTTAGCATTTTTAGGTAAATAGCGTCTTAATCGACCATTCATATTCTCATTACTTCCTTTCTGCCATGGTGAACGTGTCTCGCAATAATAGACATCACAGTTCATGTTTTTTTCGATGTATTGATGGTCTGCGAACTCACACCCTTGATCAAAGGTAATGGTTTTAACCATTTTTTTAGGGAGGTTTTCAAATTTAGTTTGTATCTTTTCCATGACACCTCTGGAATGCTTGCTCTCATTTTTTAGCAAGAAAACCATTCTTGTTTTACGTTCAACTAGTGTGGTAACAACTTTGCTTTTATTGCCTTTGAACTCAATGGTATCACCCTCCCAATGGCCAAATCGTGTTCTTGTATTAACTTCTTCTGGTCTTTGAGTAATAAGATAGGGGTTACCATAGCGACAAAGTCGATGCTTTCTTCCAAAATGTTTACGCCTTCCAGGCTTCTTGTAAGTTAAATAATGATAAAGTGATTTATTATTGGATTGATAGATGTGTCGATATATTGTTTCCGGACAAACATAAAAACTCAGTGCTTGATGTTTCATGCGTCCAGAAATTTGCTCTGGACTCCAGCCTTTTTCTAATGATCTAATAACATAGTCTCGTAAAACACCATTACTTTTCAATTTAGTGGTACGTCCATTTCTGGCTCTTTCTAATGCTTTATGTTGCGCAATAATTGGCAGATACAACCCTGAATCATGATTTCTACTAATTTCTCTATATATAGTTGAACGATGCCTGGACAACTTAAGGGCTATCGCTGATACAGGTAATCCCATATCAATAAAAGTATATAAACGACGTCGATCAGTCACTGATAATTGAGTATACTGTCCCATGTGGCAGTCTCCTTTGCTGTTTTCAAGTTTCCCAAAAACATGATATCAGCTTTTGTGACTGTCGCACTTCTAATTAGAATTGGCCCTTGAAAAACAAAGCCCCGCGGGGCACTGATGGGGCACTTAGAAATAACAAATCACAACAATCAACAATAAGTTAGTGAGCTAGAATCAACTAAGTTTGTTCTCACTGTTCTTGATAATTTCACCGGTCAACAAATTTAAAGCTATAGATAACTCTTTTGATAAGCTCAGCGCAGACTCTTTAATATCAAAGTCAATCACCCCACCCCCGTGACCGACAAATTTGCTTCGTTTTCTTTGCAATTTTCTCATGGCGTCTAGAATAGTTTTTGTATGGCCTGAACCCCACTTATTTAAAAGCATCTCTAAACAAGTAAGAGACTTAGCACCTTTATCAGCCTGAGCTAAATCACAAATAGTTTTTTCTTGTAATCCATCAATCATTAAAACACATAGGTTTAAAAGAAAGTCTTTGTAATCTCTGCTTATATCTGTGATTACTGGGTGAGTTTGATTAAACAAAGCATCAATATTTCCTCCTTTTGGCTTCCAAATAATATACTCGTTTTCATTGGCAACATAAGGAGGAAAGTTAAGTAGCTGCTTTTTGATTTCTTTAAGAGGACATTCTGCCTCATCAAACTCCGCTAAAAAGTCTGTATTATATGCAACTTCTGAAATTCCAGCCTTTGGATCTTCATTATATTTTTTCCAGTGGAGTTGCTCTTTGTGAGGCAATTGACCCAAGTAATAAATATAGGTATGTACTTGCCCTTCCTCATTTATTGAGTATGTTTTAAGGCTCCAAGCACCATAGCATTTGATATTCCTCTCATTAACTTCATATCTCTCAGGATTGCTTTTATACTCAGATAAAACTTCCGGTTTAAAAAATACAGGACTCATTTCAAATGGTTTTCCAGTGTCCTCAAAATAGTTATCAAGTGCATTAGGATCGCTTGAACACTCGACAACTTGCTTGTGTTTAAAATCATAAATAGTGAAGCTCTCATATTTTTTTTGCTCCCCCATCTCAATTTGTTCAATAGTATGTATTGGTAGAATAGTTTCCGCACCTTTGCACCATCCTTGTTCATCTTCAAGGTATATTCTTCGTTTTATATGATGTGTTTCAGAGCTTTCGATTTTCCAACTTTGTTCTTCCCCTAATTTCTTCAGTTCAAAAAACCTCACCAAAAAATTGTTCGAGTAACCAAGGTAATAATCCAATGCCCTTCTCTCTAGAAGTATCATCTTAATATCTGAATCTAATACCGTTACCACCTTTACTTCTGTATCACCTTCTTCATTTGTTAAGGAATAAGTACCATCTTTATCATTTAGGAATATTCCACTAATATGGACAAAATTTTGCAGTAACTCATAGTGCTCGCATAACTTTCCGTTTTTATATTGTGTTCGATAAAAATGCAAAGGCCACATTAGACTATCGCCCAGACCTGACTCATGAGTGATTTCCAATGAGCACCGAAGTTTTTCTCCAGTATTATGACCAACGCAAGAAGCTGAAGATTGTTTAATAGGAAAACTTAGATTTAAAATTTCTTCATCGTCATATGAATTATAGTAATCCATTTCAACAGCGAATGAGTTAAGAAATATTTTCTCAGTGTATAGATAAATCATAACCCAATCTTCAGAAGTTAAATCTAGCAACTGGGTCATATTATTATTTGCAATTGCTTCCTTTATCCTTTTCAATAGCATTTGATATTGCATAGAAATATTCCTTTTTCATACTCCTTATATTATAGCAACCAGCTGGGATGTCATCCTGATAGAATGTAATACTTGCTAAAGACAATTGTGCCACCCTCCATCTAAAAATACATTTTTCAGCAAATTTTTTATTTCAGTGCCCCTAAAGTGCCCCATTCCCCTGAATCTAAATTTTTATATCTATATATTTCAACTCGTTGATATATGTTTTCAACGGATTACTTAACTGATGTTGCTATCATTTGGGACTTATTATAGTAGCTACTTGTGTGTAATGATGTTTATTTATGGCCACTATAGAAGAAAGAATCGATAAAGAGGGCAAACCAAGCTACCGCGTTAAAGTAAGACTTAAAGGATTTCCCACTCAGCAAGCTACCTTCAGAAGAAAAACTGATGCCCGCAATTGGGCAGCACAAACTGAAGCGGCTATTCGCGAAGGCCGTCATTTTAAAACTACAGAGGCCAAACGTAGAACTCTTGGAGAAATGATCGACCGCTACATCAAAGATGTCCTACCGCTTAAACCCAAAAACAATAAAAATACTATTCTGCATCTTAGATGGTGGAAAGATGAACTTGGACAATATTGTTTAGCCGACATATCACCTGCTTTAATTGCGGAACGAAGAGATAAACTATCTTCGGGTATAACAACAAGAAACAAACTCCGCTCTCCTTCTACTGTAGTTCGATATATGGCAGCTCTTTCCCATGCTTTCACCATTGCTGTTAAAGAATGGGGCTGGATTGATGATTCTCCTTTACGCCGAGTTATAAAGCCTATGAAATTCTGAACTTTACTGCGGAATGTGGGGCCGATGTTTTGAAAATAAGTAGGAAGCTTTTTTTCTCTTGGCTATTGCTTTTTTGAAAAAATTTACTCAACACAATGTACCTCCTTGAAGAAAATTGGCTGATATTCATTAAAATTCATGGTGTTAATTGGTATTGACAACACAAAAAAACCACCTTAAATTATTCATTGTGTCTATTTTAAATATATTTTGTAAAAATTAAATAGACAAAGGGGGATATGATTACAAAAACCTTACAGAATTACCTGAGTTTATCATTCAATATAAACATGCACGAATTATTATGGGGGTATGATTAAAGATTAAGTCATAAGTTGACAGACTCAACTGTAATACGGGTTAAACATTCAAGGAACGCTTATGAAAGAAAAACAGGAATACCCCTTACCAGAAGAAATAATTTCAAAAATTCTATTCAGTGATGATTTCATGGAATATGACCTCGAGTTAATGTCAGATCATAAGGAGATTAAAGGAAATATACTTTATATTAAATTTGATCAAAAATCTCAAGATGATCCAAATGTTTCCTTTGCTTACACTGTTAAGAGCCCTGATGGAGTTCTATATGAAGATAATATTTCTATATACGATATATTAGATAAAATCCCTTTTGACGAAAAGAAAAACTTCAATTGTCAATTCCCTTTAACAATAAAACAACTAAAGATGGTAAAAGAATACATCCTAGAAATCACTTCAAGAAGAGGTCATACCTACTCCATAGCTAAAGATATTCTCACTATAATGAGTTTATCTCGGCGCTGGCTTGATATTTCCAGAAAGAATACCACTTGGGAACCACTATTTATTAAACGTTTTGCGTATAGTCCAACTTCCTATGTATGGGATAGTCCAGTGAATTCTTTTTCCTTTTTCAGCGGTTACCAAAAGCAATTGTTGCTTACTCAAGTGATGGCTCAAGAAAAGGGAACTCAATACTCAAGATGTGAAGCAAAGGAACTGGTCAAAGCAGTCCAAACAAAGAATATCCCATTAATTTATGCATTACTGCATACTAGTCAGTCTCATGAAATAGAGATGACCCATTTTGCACCCTCAGCAGAAGATCTTATAAAATATATGACTTGTTTTATATCACAATGGATTGATTTACCTTTGTCGTTATTGATGAAGTTAATGGAGTACTCTTTTGATACTCATGGTATTGATTCAGATACCGGTCTTTTCCCACACGAAATCATTGTTTATTTTGCAGATGCTGAGTTATTACGAAAATTCTTTAAAAAATTACTCACACCAGATGGGAATGATCAAAAAAAGTATATCAGTGCTGCATTTCTTTCCAGCTTAATCGAACCAAGATCATTTTGGCATACTCTAGGTGTGAATTTTTCAGTTGCGCGTTTTCAAGAGTGTTTAAACATTTTCGAAGAAATTCTTGGCAAAAAAAAGCTATGTGAATTCATAATGAATTGGCTCACTATGCATCGTGATGATGATAATGTATTTCATAATAGCCTATTTCAAATGATAAAACATAATAAAGTAGACTATTTCGCAATGGTTCTCACCTTTTTCGATAATAAAGAATTAATTCAGGGTACTCAACAGCACAAATTGCTTCTACTTTTATTGGTAAGGTTTGGTAGTAGTCAGTTTTTAACCCATTTCTTTAAATTTTGGGGCGATGAAACATCCAATTTTATTAAGACAAAAGTGTTGGAATGTGAAGATGAACAGCAGAAGAAATATAAAATAAGTATATTACGATTTATGTTGATAAACCCTGATTCTTCAGTTTTAGCCCTAATTAGAGAAACATTAGGAGAGGATTTTCGTGAATGGTTGCATGAAGTGGGTCATGAGATGTTCTTCGGACATGGGCTGAGGGGAGGAAGTTTACGCAAAGGTCTTCAGTTGTTGAAAGAATACAATCTCTTATATATAGCTCGAGAACATTATATGGAATCCGGTTATCTTATCAAGGAATACCGATGTGACCATCCAAATGAAAACCTATATGAGCAGTTATTTGCTGAGTTTGATATTATAAAAAGCTCAAATAATTTTTGTAGTATTTTATGAAACAGCAATAGGTTTCTCTGGTAAATACTCCAATGACTTTTTGTATCAACTCAATTTTTTTGTAAGCCAGAGTACTAAATCACCATCCAGGGGATAACTGTCTCCTGGGGTGGTACCTACCACGGTGCATGGTTGATATCTTGGAGTTAGTCAAACGTTTTCATTATGATCCCCTTATCAATGGTTCTAACTCAATTAAACAAGTATTTCCTGCTATTTTAAATCGTTCAGATTTCCTTCAAGAAAAATATATCCAACCAATTTATGGATCCGTAAATGGAATTCAAAGCCATAACTTTATAAATCAATGCTGGATAGTTAAAGAAAATCATCGAATAAAAGATCCCTATCATTTGTTGCCACCAATTAATAAAGACATCACTGATGAAAATGCTCAACTTCTATTTGATAGTGAAGACTTAAAAGAAGGTGGTGCCGCAACAATAGCTTATGCAAAGTTACAGTTCACCAATATGAGCAATTCTGAACGAGACGAACTTAGAAACGCATTATTGAGATACTGTGAATTAGATACCTTAGCCATGGTAATGATCATTGAGGCATGGCAGCATATGCTGCAATTATCTGAAATTCATCAGCAAAAATAATATTTTATTTTATCAAAGAATATGGCATTTGAATCAAATCTCTAATCACAGCAATAACTTCAGTTAATGGTTTCTGCTCTAGTTCATTTTTTCTCAAAAAGGCTATCCACATTGACACCCTACTTGGGTCGTTAGCAAACTCATCGGTCAGACCAATAGGCAAAGCTTCAGGAAGAGACATACCTCGACGAGTAAATGTAGCCTGTATAGCTTTAGCCAAGACTTTACTATCTATCTGTTCATTACTTAATAATACATAAAGATCTAAGTAGTCTTTTAATCGACTATTCGCCATGCCCAATAATGCAATAGCATGCAATTTTTCTGCGATTACCGTATAAATTGGATAAGTACGGATCTTAGGAGCAGGAAGATCATTAAGGAGAACGGGATAATGGGCATCTATTGGACCAGGTGTAACTGCATCACCATAACCAATATCAATTTGTATTTTAATCTTTGCTTTAGCTAATTCCCCAAATAATTCAACTCTTGCTCCAGTATACCCTCCATCTTTTTTTATAGTGTCTACCGTCACTGATTCAGATAAAAAGTTTATTCCATCATCTGCAGAGATGCTGCAGATTTTACTAAACGTTTGTTTAATATACGCTAGATCATTATCACCAAACCCCAATAAATCAATATCTTTAGTGGGTCGATGGGGCATGTCATACCATAGGTTAAAAAGTAAAGCACCCTTCAACAAGAACTGATTAGAATATTCTGATTCTCCAATCCGATATAACAAACGTTCTAGTCCGTAACGAGTCAATATCGCGTTAAAATCAGAACCTTCTTTTATAGCTATATTCTTCAAACGTGAGCGCACAGACTCACCAATATTTTTTGTCATTGAATTGCCTCAATATAAGGACGCATTACGTTTGCAACACGACAAATTTTCGCATAATGCCATAGTTCATCAACTGTTACTTTATTTTTAGAATAAGCTTCTTTGAGTGCTTCAATAGCCACGTCAAGGCCAATTTTATTGCGGTGTTTGAAACAATCTGCAATAGTCTTGGCAAGGTTATACACCCTTAGCTTAATATTATCTGATTCTATAATTTCAATTCCTTCACTAAAGGCTTCATCTGAATATTGCACCATTTTTAGCGGCGGATAATCCATTTTTGGCACATGACTTCCCTTTGGCATAGCGATCCATACCTTTCGAGGTAGCTGCGTTGTTAGATCATGGAGCTGCAAGGCAGTTAGCAGACAAAACACGGCTTGAGGTACTCGGCTTGCTATAATAATCAGGCTTTCCTTTTCAGAAAACTCAGTCTCGGGCAGGCAATATAGTCCAGGAGCAAGTTTTTCAAGTTTGTTTTCGTTAACAAGTCTTGAAACGGTCGCTCTAGTTATCCCCTGTTTGGTTAGATCGGACATTTTGATTACACCCGTTTTTCTAGCCATTTGGAGTACTATTTGTTTATAGCTATCCTTTGTCTTCATATTTAAATTATGATACATAATTTCGTTACTTACAAATAAATAACGAATATTTGTATCAAAATTACTTTACATTTTATCTTGTTACCATTACGTCACAAATAGTCACTTTTATGAAAACCGAAAGGATTTTCTAGTAAATGCCAATTAAGTAACTAAAATATCCTTGCGTGAGATTTGCGTGTTTGAGTACGACACTGTTATACTCTGTACGACATTTGTAGTGGTATCCCGTTGCAAATTATTACTTTAAAATCAACGAGTTAATTTTAAGGCTGGGGGGCGCATTTTAACTCCAAGTGCGACAATCATTTTTAAACTGCTGTATAAACAGTTCTTTGGGTGTTTTATAGCCGATACATTTCCTAGGACACCGGTTCATTTTATCAGCTATTAAATCAAGTTCTTTTTGTGTTATTAATTCAATTTTAGCATTTTTAGGTAAATAGCGTCTTAATCGACCATTCATATTCTCATTACTTCCTTTCTGCCATGGTGAACGTGTCTCGCAATAATAGACATCACAGTTCATGTTTTTTTCGATGTATTGATGGTCTGCGAACTCACACCCTTGATCAAAGGTAATGGTTTTAACCATTTTTTTAGGGAGGTTTTCAAATTTAGTTTGTATCTTTTCCATGACACCTCTGGAATGCTTGCTCTCATTTTTTAGCAAGAAAACCATTCTTGTTTTACGTTCAACTAGTGTGGTAACAACTTTGCTTTTATTGCCTTTGAACTCAATGGTATCACCCTCCCAATGGCCAAATCGTGTTCTTGTATTAACTTCTTCTGGTCTTTGAGTAATAAGATAGGGGTTACCATAGCGACAAAGTCGATGCTTTCTTCCAAAATGTTTACGCCTTCCAGGCTTCTTGTAAGTTAAATAATGATAAAGTGATTTATTATTGGATTGATAGATGTGTCGATATATTGTTTCCGGACAAACATAAAAACTCAGTGCTTGATGTTTCATGCGTCCAGAAATTTGCTCTGGACCCCAGCCTTTTTCTAATGATCTAATAACATAGTCTCGTAAAACACCATTACTTTTCAATTTAGTGGTACGTCCATTTCTGGCTCTTTCTAATGCTTTATGTTGCGCAATAATTGGCAGATACAACCCTGAATCATGATTTCTACTAATTTCTCTATATATAGTTGAACGATGCCTGGACAACTTAAGGGCTATCGCTGATACAGGTAATCCCATATCAATAAAAGTATATAAACGACGTCGATCAGTCACTGATAATTGAGTATACTGTCCCATGTGGCAGTCTCCTTTGCTGTTTTCAAGTTTCCCAAAAACATGATATCAGCTTTTGTGACTGTCGCACTTCTAATTAGAATTGGCCGAAAATAGAAAAAAGTGGGGTCTTTGTGGGGCACAAACGACACAAAGTCATAGACTCACCACCTTTGAACATTGTGCAGTTATCTTTTCTTTCCTATTTTTTGGATTGCGCAGTAAAGTGAGCACCACCCCACTTTGCTGTTTTTCGCAAACCTTACTCGCAGTGATATATAGATTCTGCAATTCAGCTGACGAATAATGTGTGGTGATTCGACCGGAACGATGTCCGAGCAAATCTTGCCTGTCTTCAAAACTTACCCCAACACGTACCGCGGCTTGTCCGCGGTATCCAGAGATCTCATGGATGCCGGCGGACAAGCCGCGGCACGTAGATGTTTTATAGTATTTTATTAAATGAATTGTCAACAGACCCTAATAAACCGGTGGATATTTGAGAGCTCCCAATCGGAGGGGTTAGGATAAACCACGGCACGTCAGCATTTGAGACTGTGAATGTCAACATATCCTAATATTTTTATTTCTCAAAAATCGGGTTTGATTTTTTCGCCTTCTTCTAAGTCAGTATTTTTTTTCTCAGTTATTTCTGTTGGTTTAACCTTGCTTGGTTCACTAGGTTGTGGATTTTTGTTTGCAAAAAAGTAGTTAGTATTAATAGATGGCGGACTTTCTTCTTTAGCGGTATTCAATTTGCCTAATGCAGGAATAAGTTCGTGAATGGCTTTTAGGGATTCCGGGTTGTAGGCTGCATTATCCAACACTGTATTACCATTTTTATTTTTAACCTGAACTGCTTTCAATCTAACTTGCTCAGGAATAAGCCCAAGGATAGCCTTAAGGGATTCCGGATTGTATGCTGCTTGATGCAACACTGTATCACCTAATTTATTTTTAACCTTAACCGCATCTAATCTATCTTTTTCATCAGGAATAAGCCCAAGGATAGCCTTAAGGGATTCCGGATTGTATGCTGCTTGATGCAACACTGTATCACCTAATTTATTTTTAACCTTAACCGCATCTAATCTATCTTTTTCATCAGGAATAAGCCCAAGGATAGCCTTAAGGGATTCCGGATTGTATGCTGCTTGATGCAACACCGTATCACCAGCTTCATCTTGAACCTTAACAGCATCCACTCTATCTCGTTCATGAATAAGCTCAAGAATGGTTTTAAGGTATTTCGGGTTGCTAGCTGCATTATGCAACACCGTATCACCATAATTATCTTTAACCTTAACTGCTTCCAATCTAACTTGCTCAGGAATAAGCCCAAAAATGGCCTTAAGGCATTCCGGGATGTATGCTGCTTTATGCAATACCGTATTACCATCATTATTTTTCACCTTAACCACATTCAATCTATCTTTTGCAGGAATAAGCCCAAGAATGGCCTTAAGGGATTCCGGGTTGTATGCTGCATTATGCAACACCGTATCACCATATTTATCCTTAATCCTTGCAGCATCCAATATATCTTTTGCAGGAATAAGTTCAAGAATGGTTTTAAGAGATTCCAAATTGTCTGCTGCTTTATGCAATACTGGTTCACTATATTTATCTGTAACCTTCACTGCATCCAATATATTTTTTGCAGGAATAAGCTTAAGAATGGTTTTAAGAGATTCTGGGTTGCTGGCTGCATAATGCAACACCGTATTACCAGAACTATTTTCCACTTTAACAGCGTCCAACCTATCTTGTTCAGGATAGAGTTTAAGAATGATTTTAAGGGATTCGGGGTTATCAGCTGCTTTATGCAACACTGTATCACCTAATTGATCTATAACCTTAACCGCAGCCAATCTATCTTGTTCAGGAATAAGCCCAAAAATGGCTTTAAGGAATTCCGGATTGTTTGCTGCTTTATGCAATACTGTATTACCATATTTATCTTTCTCCTTAAGCCTATCCAATCTTTCCTTTTCAGGTATGGATTCGAGTGCTTTTGTCACATACAAGGCATTATTGGTAAGCACTGCCCAATGCAAAACATTGCCATTGGGGTTAAGGGTCTTATAGTAACTGATGACTGCAGCGGCCAGTGCATTGACTTGCTCTGCCGTCAGCCATTTTTGTTTGATTAACTCGGCTATATCGTCTAACGCCTTATCGGGTTCCGTGAGATTGATATTGTTTAATAATTCCCCATATAAGTCAGGCGGGAAATTCATAATCAGGCCGATAAGCTCAGACGAGTTTTTGGGCGCAATGTCTTGAATAGCTTCTTTAATGAGCCCTTCAGGCAGTTTGCGGTAGCCGGTATCGTCTTGCAGGGGAGAAACCTGTTTGTGTTTTTTTTCTAATTGCCTCACGCTTTCTTTAGTCATGTGGGCGGGTTGGTTAAATAGGGGTGTGTTTTGGTTGGCTTCTACGACAGAGCGTAAATGCAAGGCTGCTGTTTCAACACACTCACCTTTTGTTAGCTCTTTCTCAATGATGCTGTCTAAAGTGCCATGGTTGCCTTGGGCTTTCCTTAAAAGGTCTTGCGTTTCGGAAGGCAGGCTTTCCATAAAAGAATAAAACTGTTTAATTGCTTCTTCAGCAGATTCGCTTGCATAGGTACTCCCTGTCATCCTTTCCCCGCCTAAGGTCAATTCCTTGATTAACAGTTCCAGGGCTTCCTTAGGCGTCGTACCTTGATTCTGAAAAAGGGCGATGCCATCTTTTAAGGTTCTCAGTTCTTGGTTATGTTCATACAATGCATCGCCAAGCTCGGGATAGCCTTTCTTTAAGTAGTCATATAATTTGGCCTGGCTGCGTAATGGGAAATTTTCTATAGGCCGAACATCAAAAATCATTTCCCCGCTTATGACATAATTAGACAAATCATGCAGAAGCGGCTCTTTTTTTAATTTCGATGTATTTTCCTTTAAATCCAAAATCGGCTCTATGCCTTTGAATGCTGCTTTAAATGAACCTGATAATGCGATGTCTTCTGAAATCGATGCTTGAAATTGTTTTTTCACACGCGGTGCTATGATAGCCAGCATGGCGGACAGGCTTTGGGGTTTAAAAACAAGACTGGCTATTTCCCAATAAAGGTAATTGGTTTCAGTAGACGATAGTTGGTTAAAGCCAATGGCATCGACTGTACCATCTTCCCGTTGGGCACATCGTTCTTTAAATTTGGCTTCGAATGTGTCCGGGTTTTCAAGAAGCTTAGATAAGTAAGCTATCTCTTGCCCTAACTCCAATTGCAGCACACGCTGCTTCACACTAGCATAATCATGGGGTTCTGAAGACTTGGTATGTGCTAATTGCCTCTTTTCTTCTAATAATTTTTTAATGGCATCGGTATTGGGAAAAGACATTTTGAATTCCTGTCGAATGGAATAATAAAAAATAACTCATATTGCAATTATGGTAAAAAATTAACTAATAGCAAGTATGTATTATGATCTAATAGTTTATGTTTAATGCATGCTAACTAAAAAACTGATATACAAATTGCCAGAAAAGTGCGATCTTTCAAGGGATTGATGATGCATTTTTTCGGAAGACAGGCTACAGCACTTTTCTAGGATAATCCGCTTGCTAACGCGCGCGGCTCTGATAGCAGAAAATCCGAGCCGCGCGCGTTAACAAGCGGATAATTAATGCGACAAAATTAGCGTGTCAATGTACTACATCAAACTACTAAAAAAAATCCCGGCATACAGCCGGGACTCAGGTAGCAAGTAGGCTGGGCTGAAAAGCCCAGCATCGGATATTGAATAGCACTCAAAAACCAGTTATAACAACAATCCTAAATGGATTGATATACAGGCCAACCTTATGCGTTACCGTCGAGTACTGATACCCAATGCTACTTATTTTTTTACAATAAACCTTCTAAATAGAAAAAGTAGCTTGCTCATTCAACATATCGATGCATTAAGATTTTCTTTTCGTAAGGTCCAACAGAGACATCTTTTCCACATAAACGCGATTGTCATCTTGCCCGACCATTGCCACTTGATGTTGACTTTACCTCAAGGTGATATGAATTACTCTACTCGCATCAGCTTGATAAAATCTAATTTCTCCAGGCAAATTGAACCTATCGAAACAAGAGCTCGTTCCAGGGAAAAAAAGCGCGAGCGGGGTATCTGGCAACGACGATTCTGGGAACATATCATCCTTGACGATAAAGATTATGAACACCACGTCAATTATATTCATTTTAACCCAGTTAAGCATGGCTATGTCATTAACCCTTCTGATTGGAAATTCTCAAGCATCCACCGTTTTATTAAGCAAGGTATTTTAAGTGAAAATTGGGCTTGTATTGATACTTTTACTCAACTCAGGTTTGGTGAATGAAACGCTGGGCTTTTCAGCCCAGCCTACACTTGCTAACATGAGCTCTATAATTCAACTATCCAGAAAATGAACCATTTATTTAAATTGGTTTATACGATTGTGCAACCTGTACATTCTTCTTTTTTTGCAGCAATTCCTCTCATACCGTTTTGATGACTATCTACAATGTCGATGTCAGGAGTCAGTGGGAAGTCTAAGTCGAATAGTACCTCTACTGGCTTATTATTTTCTTCAAAAAAATTCTTCATGACCTTTTTTGCAACAACTCCTCTCGTACCGGTTGTTTGACTATCTACAATGTCAATGTCAGGAGTCAGTGGGAAGTCTAAGTCGAATAGTACCTCTACTGGCTTATTATTTTCTTCAAAAAAATTCTTCATGACCTTTTTTGCAACAACTCCTCTCGTACCGGTTGTTTGACTATCTACAATGTCAATGTCAGGAGTCAGTGGGAAGTCTAAGTCGAATAGTACCTCTACTGGCTTATTATTTTCTTCTGGCTTATTATTTTTTTTAAAAAATTCCCACATGACCTTCTCTTTGAAACTGGCGTATATTAAATTAAATGCTTTTATCATTAATAAATATTTGGATCAAGTGTAGGCTGGGCTGAAAAGCCTAATGGCACTTACTTAAGCTGCTTCATTATCGTCCATTCTTTTTTTTCGTTGTTTTAGTAATTTTTCTTGCTCGACTTTCCTGGTATTTTTAAGTGCTGGGAAAGATCTGGCTCTGAACATCAATGGGGTCAGGCCCTGAGCTATCCCGTCAAATTTTTTAAAAAAAAGGCATATAAAACAAAGGGGTTAAATTATAAGGAATAGACATGCATGCCAGTTCGTGATCTAATTCGATTCGCGAAAAAAGACTAGATAAAGGAACAGCCATGCATGCAGTAAGATTATTACAAATGAATATAGAAAAGTCATGCCCCAATATTCATAAAAAGCGTTCTAATTGCTTATTTGAAGTGGTCTATTCATTAATAGACTGCGGAAAGTTATGGATTAGTGCATTAGGTCGAGGTCTGAAAAATCAAACCACAGCAAAACATAATATAAAGAAAGTAGATTCCTTAATTGGTAACAAAAAACTACATGAAGAACGTGAGTGTATCTATAAATATATAGCAGCGACTTGGATAGGCACTAAAACCCGACCCATAGTGATTGTTGATTGGTCCCCGGTTTCAGCGGATTGTAAGCATTATTTTCTAAGGGCATCGGTTACAGGAGTAGGTCGCTTGATGACTATCTATGAAGAAGTTCATGCTCAGAAGCATTATGCAAATCACAACATTCATAGTGAATTTTTAAGTAAATTAAGTTCTATTCTTCCAGCGAACTGTCGTCCTATTGTTGTTACAGATGCAGGTTTTAGAAATACGTGGTTTACGCTTATCACTCAATTAGGATGGGATTTTATTGGACGAGTAAGGTTTCAGACCTTAATAAAAATTGGTGATGACGACTGGGTCCATGTAAAGAGCTTATATCCAAAGGCGACAAAAACACCCAAATATCTAAGTGGAGCTACCATTGCCAGAAGGAATCCATTAGATGCCTCTCTTTATATTTATAAAGAACCTAGCAAAGGCCGTATAAAAAAGACGATTCAAGGAGAAAAATGCCAATCAAGCAACAGTAAGCAATATGCTAAAGGAGCTAATGAGCCATGGGCCATTATCACATCTCTTTCAGAAGGCATAAATACGTCTAAAAAGATAATCAAAATATATAAATTACGCATGCAAATTGAAGGCTCTTTTAAAGATATAAAAAATAAACGCTATGGATTTCGTCTTCCTGAATCGGGTACAAAAAGTATCAAACGGTTAGAAAATTTAATCCTCATTACGCTTATTGCTACAGTAGTTGCATGGTTAGCAGGCCAGATCGCGATAACAAATAAATGGCATTATCAAATTCAGGCTAATACGGTTCGTAATATTCCAGTATTAAGTATTATGTTCATTGGCCTTCATATTTTAAGAAATTTAATTTCTTATAAAACGAACAAAAAACAACTGATTCAAGCTTTTTCTTATATCAGTAATTATGTCTTAGATTGGGAAAATTATGATTGCACAAATATTTGACGGGATCGTTCAGGGCCTGACCCCATGGGTGCTTATACGCCTAATATTGTGAGCCTGTCGAATAATAGGCATACTAATTATAAGGCTCCTTAAATCGTATTAAGTAAGGTTTTGTAATAATGACTAAAAAAGAACATTGGTTATTTCTAATTTTTGACGTGACCTTTTTCATAGGATATTTATTTCGCCTTCTTGTATTTGGCTGGGGAATGATTATTTTTGGTATCCCGGAATATATTTTTAGAAGTAGTTATTATTTGTTAGGAACATTTATTCTCGTTAAGAATATGAGAACAAATCAACTATGGCAAATATACACGCTCCAGTTTTTTTATCTTTTAACATCATTTTTCTCCTATGATGGAGGCGATAAAAGCACTTATACTTTTGCAAATTTATGGCAAAACCCACCCGAATATATTTATAAGTTATGGCTTTGTTTTGTTGTAATCACCCTATCACTGTTAATTATTTTTTTAAATTGGAACGCAAAACTTGAAAAATCAGATAATGATGTAAAAGTTAGCTGGTTTTTTAAAATTGTGAACGGTTGTTTTTTTATACCGTTTTTTGCAATCTTCATATTTTTAATAATTGCTCGTTTTTTTAATTTGTAACTTATATGATAATCCTCCACTTTTAACTGCCCACATAAGTTCAAGGATGTTTTATCTTTTATTTTTCAAGAATGAAAACAATAAAGTAGTTTTAGAATATTAAGCACACAATGATCTTTAAATCACATATCAAATTCCAGCTAGCGTAGCCCGGATGCAGGCGCAGCCGTAATCCGGGATATTGGGCTTCGAACATCCCGGATTTCGTTTCACTTCATCCGGGCTACGCTTGCTAGGAGGATGGACAGTTACAGCGATGTCAGAAAATAGTGCTGCTATTAAATTTTGGCGACAAATAATTAACGAAGTCTCAAATAGTCAATTTACAGAGGTATTTAAAACACCCGCAGAACTTGCAACAGAAGAAAAACCCAATCCCTATGCAATGATTGTTTTTAATTTTAAGACAACTCCGTCCAAGTAGTTTAGTTTTCCTATATAATTAATTAACTTTACAATGAGGTAATTGTTCATTCTGTTTTTGATATAATAAAATTTCTTAATGAAGCCTAATACCCAAAATAATGCGGAACAAATGAGTGAAAAAAGCATATTATTAGAAAATGATTCAGTTCTTCAATTAATTGCTGATGAATTAATTTCTCAATATCATTGCCATACGATTATTCTATATGGTTCACGTGCTCGTGGAGATTTCACTTCAACGAGTGATTATGATGTAGCAGGGATTGTTAAAACAGGAGAAAAACAGCGTATCGCACGTTTTGATAAAAAACACCGAGTTTATCATGATATTTTTATCTATCCAGAAAATGCTTTTAAGATAATTTCAGAGGAACATTTATGCATGGCAGATGGGGTCATTGTTATTGAAGAGGCTCATTTTGGTACTCAGTTATTAAAAAAGCTTAACGCAGTCCTAACACTCCCTGAATCCATTCCTCCTGATGAAATTACAGTACGTAAAGTATGGTATCAAAAAATGTTAGCCAGAGCATCCATCAGAGATTTGGAAGGAAAATATCGTCATATCTGGTCACTCTATACACTTTTGGAGGATTATTTTGTTTTTAGAGAATTACGCTATCAGGGACCTAAAAAAGCATTCCAATATTTAAAAATGCACGATCAAAACACATTCAGATTATTTGATGAAGCTCTGACCTATACTGATAATTTAGATGCCTTAAATAAATTGATTACTAGAGTTATCACATTATGATAGGACTGAATATTGAAATAATGGCGGCTAATTTAGAGCAATCCTCTATTATTGCTCAGCTTTACGAATTATATACCTATGAAATGACCGATCTAGCCGATTTTGCTCACCGATAAATAAAGAGTCTGACATTTGGGATGTCGCGGAATTTTTCGTGATGCGAAAAATTCGTAAAAAAGGAATTGGGCAAGTAATCGCTCATCACTTATGGAAGCAACAAAAAGGAACTTGGCAAGTAAGAGTTTGGGATAATAATAAAATTGCCCATGCATTTTGGGATAAGAGCATTCAAAAGTTTGTAAACGCACCAATTATTCCAACTAAAATAACTTACGAAGGTCATGAGGGGCTACTGGTGTATCAATTTACATCTCGAGGATAAGACTTAACCTCTAAGGATTAAATATGTTCAATGAAAATATTGAAAATTTTTACACTCAAGGACAAGAAAATACTCGACTATTTTCCAATGCTCTTGGCAATTTTGAAAGAGAACGTTCTTTAATTATTTTAAAAAAATATATTCCCAATGTTTCATGCACTATTTTAGATGTTGGAGGAGGTGCTGGCGCATACGCTTTTCCATTAGCTGAGCAAGGACATAATGTTTATTTAATTGATCCAATAAAACTACATATTGAGCAAGCTAAACAACAATCAATTCAACTTGCAGGATTACACATAGGAGATGCAAGAAACTTATCTTATCCAAATGAATTTGCTGATGTTGTATTATTGATGGGACCACTTTATCATTTACCAAAAAGAAACGAACGTATCAAAGCACTGACAGAAGCGTGGCGCATATTGAAAGCTGGCGGATTAATTATAGCAGCGGCTATTTCAAGACTTTCTACTGCTTTAGATTGTTTTGCAAGCAACTTGATAGAAAATACTCAAATTCAAGAAATGGTTAAAAAGGATATCGCTACAGGTAAACACTATTCCCCATCAAACATTGAATATTTTACGGAAGCTTATTTTCATCACCCAGAAGATCTTAAACAAGAATTAATTGAAGCAAAGTTTGACAAGATAGAAATGCTTGCTGTTGAAGGTCCTTTTTGGAACTTGCCCAATTTTGAACAACTTTATAATGATTCAAAGAAAAGAGCATTTTTACATTGGACTGTCGAAAAAATAGAAAAAGACATGAGCTTATTAGGAGCAAGCGCCCATATATTAGCTGTAGGTTATAAAAATTAATTTGTATTTATACCTCATCCAGCAAGCGTAGCCTGGTTGCTTGCAACCAGGATTCATTATTCCCCAAACGCCCCCTCAAAAACGCCCTCCCCAATTTCTTGGCAATCGCCCCTCACGAACATATCGATGGAAGCTTGAATAAGGCCACTCTATAGCTTCTTTTACCAACCCATGTTTCACAGGGTTGAAATGAATGTAGTTAACATGAGAATAAAAATCTGATTCATCTCGAATACGATGCTCCCAAAATCGACGTTGCCATAAGTTGTATTCACCTCGTAGATTTTTTAATAATGACTCTCCAGATGATTTTATTTCTTGTAAAAAATAGGTCTTTATTTGACGTAATCGGGTTGAATAATCTGCATCCTTTTCAGGTAACTCCATTATCAAGTGTAAATGGTCGGGTAATACCACAACTGCATGTATAGTAAAAGGATTGTTCTTTTGAGCTTGTCGAAAAGAATGCCATAGCGCTGCTATATGCTTCGTGATTAAATTTGATGCTCTATCTTTTAAGGTCAATGTAAAAAAATAAGTACCGCCCCGCGTTTTATCTCGCCTGTAATTTACCATGAGGTCCTTTTCCATAGAATCTTGCTGAGATTAACATAACATTTTTTAAAAAATGTAAAAAGTATTGCTCCAGGAAATCCTGGCTGCAAGCAACCAGGCTACGCATGCTGCTCTTTAATAATTAAAAGATTCTGTGTGAGATTTGCGTACTTGAGTACGACACTGTTATACATTGTACGACATTTGTAGGGTCTATTCCGGAGACATTAGTTACAAATTATAGGAGACATAGGTAACACTTTAGCCCCAAAAGGATTGGGTAAAGGCTCCAATTTACATGTCTTTTCATCAAAATAACCGAGATCATATCTCATAAAGCTAACTAACCAAATATCATCAACCTACTTAATACCTACATTTGGGGTAGAGCCTGTTTATTTCAGCTGCCTATTCCTGCTTGAATATGATTTAGCGACTTACAGGATAGTTCCTGTGTCTCTTCGTTGTTTGGCCTGAGAGTGGTTTCATTCACAGGTTGAAAGAGTTTTGTATAATGTTCTTTATGTTCGTGGTCTTTCGAGAGCGAAGACTCTTGTGAAAGCTCATGCACACAAACCTTCTCTTGTGTTTTTTCCACAGTGTCCGTCTCTTGGATGTCATAATGGTTATCCAGATTCGCATCAATAAGTGATATGTATCTATCATCTGAGAGAGCTTCTTTTAAAAGCGCGTTGTTTTTATTAACTTTTCTATAAAACTGTATCGCCGACTTTGATAGGCTTATGGCAAATGCAGCCAAGGATATACCAATCAATATGGGACCAATTGGCCAGGCAGCGATTCCCAAAAATAGACCTCCCGCACCAACAATGAGGCTGGTAAGAGAAGTGCCAAGGTCAATAAAACTCCCCAGACTGCGGATGCGCTTGCTATCGCATGCGATGTGGTAAAGTCTACTTGCTCCCTCTTGTTTAGCAAAAGCTAATTTCTTGTCAAGTTGGTAAAGCTTAAAAACCAGCAGCACACGTGCTTGCTTATCGTCGATCGGTGTGTTGAGGAGCTTTTCGTACTTGGCTTGTCGCTTTTCTTTAATGCTTTCCACATATTGTTCAGGGTTATCTTTATACTGATTTATGAGTGTATTTTCCTTACGCACGTCCGAATAAAGGTAGTAGGCCGCATCGAGTACGCCATACCCCATCATGCCGATACCAAGATATACCCACATCGCAGGGAATAACGTTCCCAGATAGATCAGTGGTATAGCCCCTGCTGCAGCTGCAATGAGAATACCAGCCGACATCACGCGACTGAACTTTGAGGCCGTTGGATCAAATATTCTTGCAATGGTACTGCTCACAAAGCCAATGACTGAAAAAAGCACTCCCAGGATGCCCAGGGCAAAGCCCGCGCTTTCCGTAAGTACAATGATGCGTGTCATGTAATACAGAATGCTCGACAGCGAGTTTGTGGCGAGCCCCATGCTGCGCAAGTAGACAAAGGCTGCATTATTCTTCTGTAGGTTCCTCTTGGTTTCTGTGCTCATTTGGCTGGTCTGAAATAAATATAAACAATCTTCATTATATAAAGTCTACCTTAAGAAAACTTTAACAGTCTTGCATATCGATTACCTATAACTCGATGTTCGACTTTATATGTTGACAGTGAATAGCTAGCATAGTCCGGATTCAGGCGCAGTCGTAATCCAGGATATTGGGCTTCGAACATCCCGGATTTCGTTCCACTTCATCCGGGCTACGCTTGCTTACTTTTTCCAATTGATATAAATATGACATGACATGACATGACATTATCAAAGTTTGCATGATTTTTTGGCCACTCCAGAAGTCCTTTTTTGTATTCTTCTCTTGCTTTATCCAAAACCTCTTTGTTTTTTTGTTAATAGCGTTATTCTATCTATTCCTTTATAATTAAATGAAACTCGAAGTGCATTATATGGCTATAGGCGTCAATTAACAAATTTATTTAGATTCTGTGCTCTTATCTTAATTGTTGAGTTATTCTGGCTCATTTTGACAGCCCTATATATAATTAGCTTTTTTGGAAGTGAAAGATGTCCAATAATCCAGAATTATCGTCCGAAATTAATCATCTCCTTGAAGTCCTTGATCATGACATTAAATCGTTACGTGATCCCCCCTATTCGCTGGCCGCTCGAACCCTCACAGCCTCTTATCAGAAGCTATCAGGCGAGCCCCTGGCAGACGAACAATTGAAGTTACTGAAAGAAACCCTGTCCCTGGCGCACAAAATAATCAGCACCCCCTCTGCTGTTACTGCGAAAGACATGGAGAATCAACAGGCCAACCTGAAGGAAATTGCCAGACTGGCAGACAAGGCAAAAGGTGACCGGACCAAAGCCCAACTCTATTACCAGATAGGGATAGCCGTTTCAGTTATCGTTACTTTGGGGCTGTTTGTGGGGCTGGCGTCATTCTTAATTTTCTTTCCAAACCCACTCACAATGCTGGCCATGAGTTTTACGCCCGTTTTGATAGGCGTCCCTTCGTGCGCATATTTTGGGAATCAATTGGAAAAAAGCATGTCGGCTACACATTATGAAAACATCCATCGATTTTTTGTTTCCCACATGAACAGCGAGGCCAGCGGGCAGGATGAGAGCGATCTCGAATCAAAGCATAAAAAGGGTGCACCTCCCTTATTTGAAATTACAGTAATTATTAACTAACTTTACCAGCAAGCGTAGGTCGGGGCTTGGCCCGACACCTCTTGAATTCGCTGGTATAATCGCGATGAAAAAGATTACGAGCATCATGTCAATTATATACATTTCAATCCAGTGAAACATGGTTATGTCAATAACCCTCTAACTGGAAATATTCTAGCATCCATAGCTATATTCTAAAGGAAGTAATATCTGAAGATTGGACTTGGAGTTACCCATTTGAATCTAGTAATTGGGGTGAATAGCAATAACAAATGTCGGGCCAAGACCCGACCTACGCTTGCTAAATCGCCACATTCTGGCGACTTCATTAATTGCACAACCCTTTATTTGTACTGGATCACCCAGGGAAGTCAATCACTAAGCAAACTCAGATTTGCCTGAAAATTCTGATTGACGATACTTTGGATTGACTTTCACATGCCAGAGTGGCAGCATCAAAAATAATGGAATCAGGCAGCAAATAAACAATGTGAGGAAGAAATTATCCCAGCCGTAATTTTTGATAATTGCACCCAAAGGAGCGCCAGCCAGAACAGCACCTAAACAATAAGCAAAAAAACCGGCAAAGCCAGTTGCAGTCGCCGCTGCTTTTTTATGTGCTAATTCCGCACACGCCATACCAATCATCATTTGTGGCCCAAAGATAAAAAAACCAAAGAAAAAAAGAAACAAAGAATCGAGGAATGGTGTATATGCCTTGGTCAACATAAATAGCAACAAAGTGGCAAAAACACCTGCAGTAAAGAGAACATTGATTGGGTTGCGTTTACCTTGAAATATTTTATCAGAAGACCAGCCGGCAACCAGATTTCCAAAAAAACCACCAACCTCAAACCATATGACACAACTACCTGCTGTGATTAAGGAGTAATCCTTCACTTCCGTTAAGTACAGCATGCTCCAATCATTAATAGCCGTTCGGACAATGTAAATAAACAAATAAGAAATGGACAGTATCCAAATATATTGGTTACATAACACATAATTCCAAAGAATTTCTTTGACTGAGAACTGTGTTTTTTCTTGGTGGTGATTTGCTGAACCGGAAAAATCTTCATGATATTGCTCTATCGCAGGTAAACCAAGCGATTGTGGAGTATCTCTTAAACGATTGATTAAAAAAACACCTCCTAAAATGCAGATGATCCCAGGCACAAACATGGCTGAACGCCAGCCGAAATACTGCGCGCACACAGCAACAATCAATGGAATTAATGCGCCACCAACGTTATGTGATGTATTCCAAAGACTCCACCAACGACCACGTTCGGATTGGGAATACCAATGTGTTAATAATTTAGTACATCCTGGCCATCCCCACCCTTGAAACCAACCATTCAATCCCCAAAAAATAGCAAATAACCACCAGGTGGAAGACAATCCAAACAAAATATTAAAAACACCTGTCAAAATTAGCCCAATCGCCATTAAATAACGAGGATTAGATTTATCGCCAAGAATTCCACTCAAAAATTTGCTGATGCCATAACTTAAGCTCAAAATGCTGGCAATCATTCCCAGTTCAGTTTTAGTCATCCCCAAGGTGCTTTGTAATGCAGGCATCGCGAAGGTAAAACTTTTCCGCGTAAAATAAAACAAAGCATATCCTATATACATTGCATAAAAAGTGCGAATTCGCCAATAACGATATTGCTGTTTAACAATGGTTTTATCCTGAATTTCATCAAGATAAGGAGCAGGTTTTAAAAAACTCAAAAATGTCATGATTATCCACACCATGATAAAAAAATAAGATTAGAATGTAACTCGCAAAGTATGTCAAATCTTTCTAATGAAATAATAGCGGTATCATACCTATTGATAATTAATTAAAAATTTAAATGGAATTCTTGTGAAATTATAAATAAGCTACACAGTTTGTATTAAAAAAGGATTCATCGGAATGAAAGAAATAGTTGGTTTATTAGAACAAGATCAAATTGATTTTGCTATTCATAAACGTCCTGAAATCATAATGGTTTTAAGAAGAAAATTTCGTACTCAAAAAGATTGGATTATTGCTTCTTTCAACCAATATCAATTTACTGAAGAAGAATCGCAAAAAGTCCAACAAGCCATTCTAAATGGGGATCTTCGAATAACAGATCTTCTAAAACGTCCGCTTTCCCACTATTTTTGGAGTTTCCTTACCTTTAAGTGGGGAGAGATACTTTCGGGTGGAAAAAGATTATCCAAGCAAGAGGTCTTACAAATTGCTACCTACTCTAGCAATGGCCAAGAATTTGCAAGAACCCCCATTCAAAATAGAAACAGGCTGATAAAAGGAGTGCCATTAGTCATTGGCAAAGTCGTTACCTCCATGGCGCTTTGTATGGTATTTTGCCTTGGATTATTAAGTACTTTCGGAGCTCCCTTTGGCGTTAGCCTCGGCTTAGCGATAGTACTTTCCTTATGTAACGGAATAGTTTGTTTATTAAGTCGGGGGCAAGCCATGCTTGATAGTGCTGGCTTTCATCCTAAAAAACAAAAAACATTTCAGACCCTTGAAGAAAATATAAAACAAAAAACGATATTCGATAGAGGTGAGAAATTATTTTTTGGTATCGTGACATTGTTGGCATGTATTTCTGCGGGTATTTCCGGGTATGCTGGTCTCGTAGGACTTCTCACTTTTTTGGGGGCAGGTCTGCTCGCCTCTAACCCTCTGGTTTTGGCAGTTACGATTGGGTTATCTTTGGTTGCAGCTATCTCTTTTTATTCGTTTCAAGCCGTAGGCATACGTGAAAATTATACAAAATTTAAAAATCTTTTTATTGAAGATTATAAAAAACCCTATGGTCTTTTGCGATGTGTCTTATTAGGAATCGTAAGTACGGTTTTTTTAGCTGTTTATGCGACGTTAACCTGGTTTACTACTGTATCCGGGGTTAATAAGCTTTTTAATGCTTTAGGTGCGACTCCTGATACCCTTCTAGCACATGTTATTGCTATGATATGTACTTCGACAACCATGGTTGTTAATACTTTTTCACAAGTATATAAAGTCTTTAACCCGAAAACGTATGTCGATCTAAAAGAAAAATTTGAATCAATATATCAACCACCGGAAGAACACCAAACAAAAGCACAAAAGATAAAGTATGGAGCCATCAATATGCTCAAATTATGTGCTTTGATAGGTGATTCTCTTGCCTATTCTGTTGCCGGTGGAATCCGAAGCGGAATTCATGTTGGTGAAACGCTGGGAGAAGCAATAGGGGCAAAACTTGCATTAACCATTACCATGGCAATATTGTCTCCAGTCATTTTAGTATTCGTCTCAATAGCTTTTACTTGGCCTACCGTTTTTCATAGCAAAAAATCGACTCAAGATCCTTCACAGATGGAGAAGCCCTTGATAGAAAAAATGAGCCAAAACCATACTCCAGATGCACTTCAAAATAATACTCTATTACCAACATCAGAAAAATCTCCCAAACCTGGTAATTCTAAAATCAGGGAAGCTGGGCTAAGATTTTTTGATACGAGGTTGAGTGAAGATTGTATTCTTAAGCCCAATTGTGGCCCTACTTTAGAGGGAAGAACAGCAAGCCCGTCTTAGCGCAGCGTAACATTGGAACTCTTTGATTGATACCGGAAAATATCCCCCTTATACTATCTAAGTTCGCAATTCGCGAACTTGGATAGTGAACAAAAAGTTCTGGATGATAAGCTTCGTTACTATGATAATGAATACCTTAATAATTAAATCATTACCAAAATATCACACCATGTTAATATCAAATGATATCATGTTTAAGTTAATATCATTTGATATATAATTACACTTTGAGTTTCATAACTCAGCCGTCTCCATCATATACTCAAGTATAAAATTAGTTACTTGTTGCTTGAGTTTCCTCAAGCGTTCAACATCTTTCATGACTTATATTCCTGCTGTTACGCCATTATCCATTTTAGTGTTTAAGCAGCCGCTTTAGGGCATAACTCGATGTTCCCGCTCGGTAATATTTCTGTTTAATATGCAAAAAACATCAATTTATTACCGAACGGGAATATTTTATGGAATTTTCTTCAAATAAGGTATAAAATTACCGTACGGGAACACATAAATAAAAATTATGATTCAATCTCCAGAAAATATAGGACGTTATATTCGCAAAATTCGTAAAGAACTTGACGTTACCCAAAGAGATTTGGCTTTAACTGCTGGCACAGGATTGCGTTTTATTATTGATTTGGAAAATGGAAAGCCTACTTGCCAAATTGGAAAAACACTGCAAGTACTACAAGTACTTGGGATTCAACTCAACTTATCTCATACTGATTTCGAAAATGAAAAATCATAAACTGGATGTCTATCTTAACCAAATACTAGCAGGGCAATTAAGTATTGACACACATGGCGATATGTCTTTTGTGTATGATGACGACTACTCGGAAAACAAAAAAAATCTCCCCCTGTCACACTCCCTTCCTGTTCAAAAAGCCCCCTACTCAACGAAGCAATGCCGTCCCTTTTTTAGTGGACTTTTGCCTGAAGCTCATATGCGCACTGCTATTGCTCGTCAATTGGGTATTAGTGAAAAAAATGATTTTGCCTTATTAGCTGCTATTGGTGGTGAGTGTGCCGGATCTGTGATGATATTACCTCAAAATATATCCATAGCTCAGTTAAAACCAGACTATAAAATTATCAAACAACAGGACATATTAGAAATCCTGCAAACCATGCATCAAAGACCAATGATAGTTGGTGAAGATGGAATCCGTTTATCCCTTGCAGGAGCTCAGGATAAACTCCCTGTTGCTCTTATTGAAGGAAATCTCGCAATACCAATGAACGGTGCACCCAGTACTCACATTTTAAAACCAATCAATCGCGACTTTCCTTCCTTAATTGAAAATGAGTGCTTCTGCCTTAATCTGGCACAAAAAATTGGATTAAATGCTGTGGACGCATCAATCCATTATGCTGATGATATTCCTTATCTGTTAGTTAAACGTTATGATCGGGTTGAGACAGAGCAAGGAATCCAACGCCTTCATCAAGAAGATTTTTGTCAGGCAATGGGCATTAACCCTGAGATGAAATATCAGCGAGAAGGTGGCCCCCAAATTAGTGAGTGCTTTAGTTTGATAAGAGAGATATCAAGTCTCCCTGTCTTTGACATAAAAGAATTATTACAAGGGATTCTGTTTAATGTGATTATTGGCAACAATGATGCACATAGCAAAAACTTCTCTTTGCTCTATCATGGATCAAAAACTCGTTTAGCACCTTTCTACGATATGATTTCAACCGTATATTATCCTAATCTTGCTAGTAAAATGGCGATGAAAGTTGGAAGTAAATATGATTTTGATGATCTATTTCCACGTCACTTTATACAAATGGCAGAGGATGCTCTTTTATCTGGTGCCCTAGTATGTAAAGAAGTCTTGAATCTAATTAGCAAAATTCAAAAAAACATAACGTCTAGCCCATTTACCAGCATCATTTTGCAACGTGCTGACAAATTATTTCAAAGGTTCCAGAAGTCTTCAGCAAGATAATATCTCTTGGGCTTAGTCGATAAATGCTTTGCTCATCATAAAACCCAAAGTCTCCGGCATGAACACCATATCAGTATTAGTTTGAGTTACCATTTGATTGATGATATCCAAATTTCTGTGGGTATCACTGATTAATAGAGTTTTGTGCATTTGAGACCTGTAGTCTTAATTGGTGATAGGGGTCTGACCAAAATTTTATCTGTATTAAAAACAATTTAACGGCATGTCGCTCTTGGATTATCTATATCCATATCTTCTTCACGAGCGGAAGTAAAAAAAGAGGGGGGAAGTCCACTTCTTCTAGTTGATAAGAGGAGTATTTCCGGGATGGTTTCCATCGGTTTTAATTCGGGATGATTCGTTTGGAGAGCGAGAAATTCATTGACTTTAAATATCCCTGTAAACACCTCTTTAATCGAATCGATAACTGTTTTGTTTTCCGGGTGGTCTTTTTCCCATTTAGAAAAAACGGTTAATAAATCAATAAAAATCTGACCTTCATAAAAAATTGCTTTTCCCTCTGCTAGATTGTCAATAATTTCATTGCTTGAGTACAACGCACTTTCAGTACTCCATCCCTGATCGAGTATGGTCGAGGAGGGCTTTGTGACTTCTCGGCCAATTTCCTCTATACTGTATAATAAATTTTCCATTTCTGAGCGGGAGTAATCTGCTATTTGCAGCTCATGTTTGTATCCGTATCCAGTTTTTTCAAATTTAATATCAATGCCATATTTCTGATGGGAAAATATATATCCACCAAAAAAACTAGAGATACAGGTTGCGTCCATGATGGTGCCGAGCCTACGACCTCGCCCAAATGTCTCGGCGTATTTTTTTCCTGGAATTTTATCCAGCAAACAGGCAAGAAAAAATACAGGATAATTAATGTCATGACATTTTCCTCCTGCTACCGATTGCACAAAATACTCTTCTAATACTTCAAAATTTTGGGTTATTGCATTTTCAAATAAAGAAATTTGTAATAAAGGCCATCCAGTTACTCCATTACGAAGCACCGAAGGAATAGAACTTTTTTCAGGCAAAGCATCTCTTTGAGCTTGTTCTGGCACAGGAATAATTGGCATGGATACATTTCTTGTCATATCAAATCACCTAGACTTGTTTAAAACCATATGGATCAATAATTATGCATTATTGTCTTTTATATTACAGGTGAATGACGGACAATCAGTGGTTATAATAGGACAAAGATCGATTCATTAGTAATAAATGAGATGAAATCTCTTGTATCCTGGCTCCTATCAGCATTGCCAAAGGTATGCCTAATGCAATAGCAACTAAATTGGGAGTAAAAATAATGTTTGGTATGTCATTGAGATACGCAATAAACATACCGAATAGTAAGCCCGCTAATGGCGATATTAGTATAAAAGCCATAAGAGATGCTGTAGATTTTCGTACATCCCATAGAGCATCTGTAGAATTAGACGGACTTTTCATTCTAATAAAAGAGCCATGGTGTATTCATTTTCATAAATCCCATCAATCCTAATAGCATTAATATGCAGGCCTTCTATTTTAAACCCCAGTTTTTCATATAAAGAAATTGCCGGATGATTATTCTCCCTCACATTCAATTGAACTCGAGTTAACCCCATTTTCCTGGCTTTCTGTAATGCAGCTTTCATTAAACTTTGCCCCACGCCTTTTCCGCGCCAATCAGATAGGACCCCTATACCTAATGATCCTCCATGAGCCAGTGCATCTCGGTGAAAAGACGATATGTCGCACCACCCTATCAAACGGCTATTGGCCACTGCAACAAACAATGGCCAATCTCCTTCTATAATTTCTTGAACAAATTCTCTTGTCATTTCCATTGGTGGAGCATCCAAAAAAGCCAGGTATTTTTTCTCTCTGGCAACAACACCTACTAAAGAATTAAATTCTTCCAGTTGACTTTCCTCAATGGGTTTTATTTCAAAATTTTTCATAAACACCTCACCTTAATAATACTTCATAACTTCACAACAGCTGTGCTATCTAAACAGTGGCTTGACCTCATTCTGGATCTCTAATTTTGTTTATAAGAATTATAATTAGTGTCGTCCCTAATGAATACAACCATCAATATCACAGGAACATTTATCAATAATCTCTGAATTAAATTATAAAATTACTGTCATGGCAGTAATTTTTGATTTTTTTAGGTAATTTAAATATATGAATTCATATGGCCTTGAAGTACCAGTCCATGGTTTAGTGTATTCTAAAGACAACAGCATGACGTACTTCATTAAACGATTTGACCGAATAGGGCATAATAAAAAATTAGCAGTAGAAGATTTTGCCCAGTTATCTGGTGAGGATCGCCATAGAAAATATCAGAGCTCTATGGAAAAAGTGATCGCTGTTATAGAAAAATTTTGTACATTCCCCAAAATTGAATTCGTTAAATTATTCAAGTTGACACTATTTAACTTCCTAATCGGCAATGAAGATATGCATTTAAAAAATTTTTCCCTAATTACAAAGGATAAAAAAATTTCTCTATCACCTGCATATGATTTACTTAACTCGACCATCGTTTTAAAAAATACCAAAGAAGAAATGGCTTTGCCTTTAAGAGGCAAAAAAAATACTTTAACGAAACGTGATTTTTTTACATATTTCGCAGTTGAACAACTCGTATTAAACCAGAAAGTTATTGATGGAATCATGCAAGAATTCCAGCAAGTAATACCTGGATGGCGCCAACTGATTGGTTTCAGCTATTTGTCTCAACAAATGCAAGATAAATATCTCCAATTGTTAAATGAACGTTGTGAGCGATTAGGTTTTTTTAATTAAGTTAGCTCGACTGTTTCCATCATATGTTGAAACAAGAGGTTAGCAACTTGTTATAAGAGATGACGCAGTTATTTAAACAATACCAGGTCGCTCTCTTTTTTGCTATCTGACACTTCGGTCAGTGTAACCTCTGAAGACACTTCAGGATTATTTGGATTAGTTGATTGCAGTTGAAATTCCTCTACTAATTTTTTAGGTAGATGTATTTTTCCATTGGCTTGCAATTCTTTCAGCGCCTCAAGGTTTTCGGACAAGGATTTCCCGACATTATCACTATACCAATTTTGTATCGCTTCTATCCATGCTTTATCCTTTGGATTATGCGTTTTATAATTGTATACGTATAACCATTGATCCTTTCCAGCAACTCTTGAATCCTGATTAGCCTCCTTTAAATCACGCAATCCTGTATCTAAATCGATCAGCTTAATTCCTTCCTGAGTATAAATCTCGTTATAATAAGAACCCAACTCAAGCGTTCCATAATCCGGGTGACAATAATCAAGATCATTAATTATTTTTAAAGCCATAATAAATTCTTCAAGATCATTATTATATTTCTCCATTTGAACTGGATCTTCATAGCCATAATCTACTTGTTTTACCAGAGGCATCACCAGGTTAAATTTCTGTTGATAGGTATGATTCTTATTCGCTGGATTTCTCCATAAACCCATCACGAAATACTTGTCAATATGGTATTCATCCAGAAGAAATAGTTGCTTTAATATTTTTGTATTTGCAGTAGTGCTAGTTGCGCCTTCTTTATTTTTTATCTTCCTGTTAAAGTGCCCTATAGTGAGCATTTTAATCACCTTTTCGGGCGAAGCGAGAAACACTGATCCCTCATTACCCTTACCCAATAGGGGTAATTTGGATTCTGATTGTTTACTATCCAATTGTTTTTCACCGGTTTTTTTATTACTGGTCCACAAGGCTATAAAATGGATGGGTTGCTCACTTTGCAAATCATAACGAACAGCATAAATATGGTGATTGAACCGAAAAATTTTAAATTCTTTCTGTTTTACATCAAAATAATGGTCAGTAAGATCGGCATTGCCCGAACTGTTATTCTCATAAGCTTTCGGATCAACAATATCTTGAAGAGTAATCGCCATAATATTTTTATCTTAAATTAGATTCGTATACTAATTATAATTGATGTGTAAATAATTGTCACAACAAGACTATGTGGTATTTACCTGGAGATATAGATTAGAACAAACCAGTGGCTTAGGTAAAAGTGAGTAGAAATTCCGCATACGCAGTATCTAAAAAATCTAATTAAAATAGTATTTAATAATTTTTTTCCGGGGTTAGTTCTTTTCTGCTGCTTGCAAAAGAAAAACAAGTATAGGGTTCTTTATCAGGTATAATAATTTTGCTAACTTCTAATCTAATATTAAGATGCTTATTTATAATTTTTTCAGATATGGCTTCGCTATTGATGATTAATCCAATTATACGCGCATAATGATGGTCTTTTTGTTCTGTATTTAAACGCTCTAACAAAGGTTTTTTTTTGCCTAAAAAACCGGATTTGTTTTCATATTTTTTTCTTGTGGTTAAATATTCACCAATTAAAAGTTCAGATATTCGTCTCGATTTTGCTTCAGTAGACAATAAAAAATCCTGTTGGATTTGATCAACCTGTTTCAGTAATTGTTGAATGTCTTCAGAATGTCCATGCTTTAATGATTTTCCTTCAAGTTTTTCATAACAAGACTGTATTCCTCTAATATCATTCACCAGTTGAGATAATTTTTCATATTCCTCATAATTTTTTTGCAGTTTTTTTAAAGTTTTTTCATGTTCGGGCATTTTTTTAAAATGCTCAATTAATTTAGCACGATATCGTTGTTTAATTTCTTCTTTTCGCACAGCGTATTCAGATTGACTCTCTTGAGGTTTTGGGAGATCTCCTGAACTCTCAAGACCTTTGGTTCTCACTTCAACAGTGGTTAGCGCTACAGGATTTTGATTGTTTTCTTCTTCGACACTTTGAATTTCACGAACCTTATCATCAAAATATAGATATGATTTTGCTGGAATATCCTTTTTTACGAGTCGGAACATGGAGCCTTTATCTTTTCTATGTTGTTCCATGAACTGTTTCGCTTCTTTTTTACTTCCTTCATTCATAAGTTTGTTATAAATTGTATGAAGTGAGGATTCTTGTTCATTCACTTCCTCATCAATTCCCTTTACTTCAGAGTCCATTTGTTCCAGAATTTTTTTATTACTGCTATGAAAAACATCGACTCCTTCTTGCAGCGTTTTTTGCCATCGTGTAAAAACCGGCTTCCAGCATTCTTCATAATAGGCTCCTGCACGTTTAAGGAATACGTCAGAAGGAGTTATAGTTTTTTGGACTTTAAAGCCGTATGTGTTTTCAAGTTCAGATATTAATTTCTGACGGGTATATTGTGGATGATCTGGACCAAGATCACTGATGACTTGCCAGCTGTACATACTGGTAAATAAATACAGGTTTTTAATATCGGCTTCCTGAAGAACTTCAATTAATGCCAGATTAATATACTTGGCTTCTGTATCTATTAACGTTTCATCAACATCCAGAAGGGTGACGAGTTCATCCTCTACAATTTTCTCATATAAAAAGCCCTTGGACTCCATAGGGTTAACCTTCTTTAATTGATCATGTATGATTTCAATAATAGCAAATAGACAAATAATTATCTATTTTGGGTTCTAATTGGATTTTAATCAGTTATTCGTATTAAACACTGTTATCAAAAAACTTGACCCATTCTGCTGTATTATTTGACAATGATTAATAGACTCGCATAAATCAATAAAAATGGATTTTTAATATGGATAGTCGTAAAGATAGACGTTTGTATTTCCTTAAGAACAAAGCTGTTTTAAAAGAAAAATTAGAACAATCTGCTTTCCGAAAAGGCATAAGTCCCGCGATACAGGGCATTATGAAACTTGCCCCATCAGACCATGTTCCTATAACTGTAAATTTTGATGGGACTTCTCTAGCAAGCTGGAATTTACTTTCCGATGAACATACATCAAATTTCTTTTTGGATGTTGGTCGAAAAAAGCATTTTATTGAACACCCGCTGCGTACGGATGGAAAAAAAATCAGTTGGGGTTCAGTTCTAGAAAAATTAGGACTTTTCATTCTGGAAAATAGTTTTAAAGATAAAGAAAATATTTACCAAATACAAATAACATCCGAATTATTGAACAAGTTTGTTGAAGCGCAGAGACAAAGAACTCAAAAACTTCAAAACCATCTAAACAGTATTTCTGGGGAAAATAATATCAAACAAGCATTAAGTAAAATAGAAAAAGCCATTAATAATATAAAGGATGCGGAGGAATTAGTTGCATTGCTTACCGATACAAAGCATACACAACATGATGATTTCAAAAACTCACTCATTCATATTATTGAACTATCTTATTCTATTCATTATGGTTTTGTGCGATGGGAAAATAGATTAAATAAAATTAGAGAAAATAAACGTTTACTTACTAACTTAGTATCACACGAGATATTGTGTTTTCAAGAATGCACTAACCCCAAAGATATGCTGAACTTATTGCAATACTGGTCTGAAAAAAATCAATTAGACAAAAAATTTTCGATGATTTCCTATGCCGTTGAAAATAACAGCAAAGATAATTGCGTGATCATTTACGATCAGAATAAGTATCTCTTAGAGGATTATGAATATTTTGGTTTATCCTTTAACTCAGCCACACAACAATATACAAAACCTTGTATCCTGGCTAAATTTCACTCATTAAATAATCAAAATTCTTTTATTGTTGGCTCTATTCATCATCCAGGGGGTAGGGTAAGTGAATTATCATCCATTTTAGAGAAAGTTAAGATCTTGGATACAAATATTCCCGTCATTGCTTTAGGAGATTTTAATCATGAAGAGATATTTTTTAGAAATGACCTTAAAGATTCTAAATTTTCAATGGTAATGCCCCGTTCAGGCACTATGGCAGGATTTGAATATGGAAATAATAATAAAGCCATCGATGGTGCTCTGACCAATTCTCTCCAGCTCGTAAAAGTTGACCTTTTGCAACAATACCCTTTTGCTGAGCAAGTCACATTGCCAATAAAAATAGAGATCTCTCTTGATCAAAATCTGGAATGTACGACACGACTCTTTTAAATAAAAATACTCGGGGTCAAGCTAACCCGGATTAGGCACTTTCAGGGTTCTCCACAAAACCCATATGCTTGTTATTATTCAAATTTTATATTTAAAATAGTTGTTGGCATTGACAAAAATGCGACTGATTCTCGAGTAGAGTAAATAACTCCTTTTCATAATTAGTAAATTGGGATGAATTGACATTATTAAATGGGGAATAACATGGATTATGTTAAATTATTAGAGCAATTTGCGCCTTATTGTGCGTTTCATCGTGATGAAACATCTATCCCAATTGCTTGGGAAACAATTAAAAATAATAGTGAGTTACTCATCAGTGCCGATGGAAAACAAGAAACATTACCCAAAGAATATATATCAAAACTCGATACGTCTTCCCCCCAGGAGATAATTGAAGACTGGTTAAAATCTAATGAAGAAAATCGTGCAACCTTTGCAAACGGTCAACTTATTTTGATGCCCAATCAGGATGCTGCTGAAATGCAAGGGGACTTTGATGAAAAGAAAAACATAAAATCACTTCCGGTACACGCCCTGGTTTCTGACGTTACATTAAAAAACAGCGAAGGTGTCGATGAAGAGTTTTATCGTTTAACTTATGTTTTTCTATACCGCGATAACGATCCTGATTTTGCCTTTAATGCTGGAGATCATCGAGGAGATCTTGAACACATTCATTTATATATTCGCAAATCTAATAATGAAAATGGGTATGAAGATTCTATTTACAAGGCTTATTACGGCGCACACGGCGAAATCGAAGGCCAATGGTTCCGAGGGGACCAGTTAAAATATGAGAACAAGCATCCAGTTATCTTTCTGGCTAAAGGCTCCCATGCAGCCTATAAAGATTTAAATACAGGCTTCCCTTTTTTTTCATCGACGCATTATGTTCCTCGAGTATTTGGTTTTGCAAGTGATAAAATTGAAAAAGCGATTGTCTATCAAATAAAGGGGTCTGACTTAAGGCCTATGCCAAAGCCCATAATAGAAAATGCCAAAATTAAATTTGGCGGTATCACCCTGGGTAAAGATTTCATTAAAGGCCCTGAAAGGGTCTTTAATGCCAATTCATTAGTCAGACAAATTCCAACTAGATTAAAAATTGGGAATTGGGTACTTTGGGAACCCAGAAACCATGTCGTTCAAGAAAAACATGACGAACGAGTGGAAAATCTACATGATTTAAAAAATGAAGAAAGCAATCCTCCTTCCCTTAATATCAATTGAACTGAAACTGTGGTTGAGTCCCTGACAAGTTAGCCAAAAGTTTGGACTCAAGCACCGTTATAATTACACCTTTTACACCAACTCTTAAAGAAAGACTTGACAGCTTCGAATTTATTTATGACTATGAAATTTGTCTTTTTATCTATGATTTATATGAATTTAGTTTGTTCAATTCAACTTTATTAGCAAGGCTAACGCTCAATGACAAATCTCAAAATCAAATGAAAATAACAAGATTACAAACCTAAATAATTGTCAACCATCCAAGCTAAGATAAAGAGTCCGCCAAATGCCCTCAACAAATAAAATTGAAAATCATAAAGACTCAAATCCTACATTGCGAGCATTGAGTCTATCAGCCTTAGGCATAGTTTACGGAGATATAGGAACAAGCCCTCTTTATACTTTTAAAACAGTGATATTGCTAGCTGGGGGAGGAACACCAGACGTAAATACCATTATAGGTTCAGTATCATTGATTATATGGACTTTGATAATAATTGCTTCTGTTAAATACATTTCCTTCGCATTACGGATTGACAACGATGGAGAAGGGGGTATTCTCGCTTTGATGTCCCTTTTAAATTTAAAGCTAAAAGAAAGACCCTTCATTATTGCAGTTGGACTTATGGGAGCTGCTCTTATCTATGGAGATGGTACAATTACACCAGCCATATCCGTGCTATCTGCTATAGAAGGATTAGAGATCCTCTCCCCATCACTTGAGCATTATGTTTTACCTACTGCAATAATAATTCTAATTATTCTTTTTGCCATACAACCCAAAGGTACGACCACAATTGGGAATGCATTTGGTCCTGTGATGGCATTTTGGTTTTTAACCATTGGTGTATTAGGGGCAAGAGGAATTATACAACACCCTTCTATAGTAGTGGCGATTAACCCAATCTATGGTCTAAATTTTTTATTTTCAAATGGTGCAACAGGATTCTTTATTCTATGTGGGGTCTTTCTTTGTGTCACTGGTGCAGAAGCTTTATATGCCGACCTGGGGCATTTCGGCACTGCTCCAATTCGCTGTGCCTGGTTTGGCTTGGTTTTTCCAAGCCTTATTTTCAATTATCTGGGACAGGCTGCTTTGGTTTTGGAAGGCGCTTCCACAGAACATAATATTTTTTATATGCTGTGCCCAGGTAATTTGTTATTACCGTTAATAATTCTTTCCACTGTCGCAACAATTATTGCCAGCCAATCAATTATTACCGGAGCATTTTCTATGACGAGACAAGCAATGCAATTGGGTTGGTTACCCAGGCTACGAGTAACACAAACTTCCTCGGAAGGTTATGGACAGATTTATATTGGAACTGTTAACTGGCTTTTAATGTTGATTACACTTGGACTTACTATTGGATTTGGTAGTTCTGAAAAATTAGCTGCTGCCTATGGCATTGCTGTTTCAGCCACTATGCTCTGCACGACTGTTCTTTTGTTTATTGCTCTACATAAAATATGGAAATGGAATATTATCAAATCAGGGCTTGTTGCCGGATTATTCATGGTTGTGGATGCATCCTTTTTTGTGGCCAATCTCACTAAATTTACCAATGGTGGATATATACCAATTACATTGGCAGTCATAATCTATTCCATTATGTTTATTTGGCATAAAGGCCATCAAGCCATCGCTATCAAACAAAAAGAAAAAAATATGACTGTCGATTCCTTCCTGGAGAGTATTCAAAAAGATGGGGTAGTACGTGTAGCTAAAACTGCTGTTTTTCTTACATCCAGAGAACAGGATATTCCGCCAATCCTGGTTTGGTATGTAAAGAAAAATCATGTATTGCAAGATAAGATTATTATTTTAAAAATCAATAACTTGTCAACTCCATGGTGTAAACATAGTGATCAATTACAAGTTGTGGAAGTAGCACCAGGCATTTGGCATGCTGTAGCCAATTATGGCTTTATGGAGCATCCCAATATTCCCAAGTTGTTCAAAAAATTACAGACTCAAGGCTATGACATCAACCTGAAAGATATTACATATTATATCGGTCACGAAACTATAATTATCCGAAATGATAGTAATGCTCTGTTAAAATACATAAAAGCGTTCTTCGCTTTTATGCATCGCAATGCTCTTCCAATGAGTAACTATTTTCATCTTCCACCGGAATCAGTATTTGAAATAGGAAGACAGATAGAAATTTAAAAATAGCAATCCTATAAAAGCTCATAGTTATAGTGATTTGAATTTCAAATGACTTAATTCGACGTACCGCTGCTTGCCAGCGGTATCAATTTTAAGTTGATTTTATCTCAAATTATGGCGGTGTCGTCCCATAACTCTCCCAAGTATCTTCTTTTGCTCATAAAATACAATTATTGAATTAATTATTTGCAACGTGTATAATGTTCGGCGCTTCTAATGTAATCCACTTGGAGAATCGTTATGCCCTCACCTAATCCTGTAGTTTACAATCAAGCCAATCTTCTATCCTGGCAACAAGAATTATCCCAAGTTCAGTTACAAATATCGGAAAAAGTGCTCTTAATTAAAGATCAGAAGCGACATCTTAGTCCCCTCCAGCGTCAATTGGAGAGTACAGACAGACTCATTTCAATCACGCAAAGTCAGCTGAGTAATGCAAATATCAGCGCCACGCAAGATATGATCCATCATATGCATGACCATCATCACTATCATGGCCACCACCACCATCATCATAGAGATGGAGTACTGCATTATATAAATGATTTCGCAAGAGAATGGAACCGAAGTCAATTACAAATTGAATTAGGGCGTTTACAGGCAGAACGTATTTCACTCCAAAATCAAATGCAACCCTATGAACGAGTAATTAATGAAGCTAGCGCCGAACTGAATCAATTTCGTTTTCGAGAGTCCTTTTTAAAACAACATATACCTGCTGCTGAATCATTTTTACGCGTTTTAGATGAAAATCCATTAGAATTAGTGAATGCCTTAGCTCATAAGCTGCAAAAAACATTTACTGATTATGAGGATACTCATCTTACAGGTCTTTCCCCACAAGTGCGTATTAGCTTGATTGCTGCACGTTACGGATTAAATGAGTTAACTCGTTATAACGGGGGATATAATCCTGAAGTATTGCACCCAACACACAAAGCTAATTATTTACGTTTATGCGGCTTTATATGGGATATGCATTCCAGGGTGAAACTGGAAAACCAAGACAGAACATTTGAAAAAATTTTAGCAGAGCTTATTGACAGTACTCATGTTCTTCAGCATGGGGACTTGCCTGATCAATGGAGAACAGGATTTAGTGCAGAAGTCTTGTTTAAGACATCCAAACAAACGTATCCACAATATTTTGAGATTCAAACGGCTCAATTACCAAGTATAGAAGAACAAATTTTTAATAATGGATTGAGTTCACTTAAGCAAATTAACATTTTACAACCAAATAGCTTACAAAGACATATCGTACATGCGGCCAATTTAATTGACTCAGAAGTGGCCATGAAAAAACAAAAAGACGAACCCATTGATTATCATTTCTATGGTAGAACAGTTCGTATCTTAGGTGAAGCTTTAGCGAATCCTGCCGATATGCACACTGCAAAGCGTTTAGGAGATATTGCTGAACATGCTTCGGGAAATGCTTCTATAGGCAAACAAGTTTTGGGTGGTTTATTGATTGCTTTAGGAGTAATACTTATTGGAGCAAGTGTCGCTGGTTTTGTGGCTACACTGGGTTCAGGTTCTGTATTAAGTGCTTGTAGTATGGCCTTGGGGTTAAGTTTACTCCAAACTCAGGTTGCTTTTGGGGTTGCTTCTACTGTAGCTGCTGCTTCAGGGATTGGATTAACCTTTTTTGCAGGTCCTGATACACTCAAGTCCGGGCAGCGCCAGGGTTTATCACAAGAACTGATCGATATTAAAGAGGGCGTTGAGAGTTATGTCTCTGCTTCACTTTAAGTTGTTTCTGCACATCATTAATTAATTTTTTCGCATTGCATTATTATGTCACTATACTGCTATAGAATGTGAAAAGATAATTCGTTCCTAACCTAGCCAGATAACATTCCTGGGATTGTGCCTTGGTCCAACAAGTAACTCTCTAGTCAATGCAATCATGGCTTGATGACTTTGTCTGGTACATCGCCAACATCCTTTGGCTTGGTGGTATTTGATCCAAATAAACTGTATCTGGAAATAGTCCCTAAATTTTCATTTTTCCTGCTGGTTTTACCTTTAACAAACACTTCCCCCGACGATATCAACTGCTTACCCAATGACTTTATCGCGATTCTCTGATCTTTTGGCGTACCATAAGTCAATTTAATTGCCGACCATTCTTTTGTAAATGCCTGGATGTGGTAGTCAGGATTTGTGGTCAGGTCGTAAGCTAATTTTGCCAGTTTCGTGGCTTGCTTTTTTGCAATTCGATTATTTGCAGCTAATTCATCAAGTAATTTAAGAAATTGAAGGGATTTTGCTATCAATACTTGATGCTCTGGCGTCATTTTTTTATTGCCTAATAACTTAAGATAATACCCTGCCCCTTCAAGAGGTGCACCACCACTTAAACTCGCGATAGTTTTTTGTAGTAATAATCCAAAGTCCTTAATGGATGTTGGCGTCTCAATTTTAGGTTTTTTTAGCATTCTTCCAGTAATGTTTGACCGACACATTTCATCTTTCATTTCGTCACTCACCCCTGAAACTAATACCATGCGTGCAGTTCTTGCACAATTTGTGGTGAGGAAACGATAATCGTGGTTGGTATAAAGCTTTTCAATCGTGTCGAGCATCTTCATAGCGTTGAGTTTAGTCACATCATGACTATCAAATGTAAGGGGTAAAGTTAAGACATGACTGGGTCGCTGTCCCATATATTCATAATTATCCTGTAATGCTTGCTGATGAGCATCTAATTCTCTAATTAATTGTTCGTTATACGTATCTTTATATCGCTCATATAGCTTATCAAGTATTTTTATTGCCTTTTCAAACTCACCATTTTCATAGCTCAAATTTGGATTCATAGGTGTTTTAGCGGCATTAGGTAATTCAAAATGAAGCTCTTTAAAAAGCCCATTTAGGTCTATTGCCCTATTCACCACACGATTATAGTCTTCACATAGGTCGATTAACTGGATAACGAATTCTATTTTATTAATATCAAAAGGAGTAAATTTTCGTAATTGCAATTTATTACGCAACTCATTAATTAAACTAAGATTTTTCTCAAATTTATTCTTATCATCAATCACTTCTTTATGTTCGGGAGTAATTAGTGATTGATAGTTGACTAGCGAAGACCCTTTCTTATCTTTATCTTTTTCACTAAGTTGATTACTTAATTCACTGTACATGTCAAATTCTGGTGTTCTGTTTTTGAATTTTTTTGGCCACCAGCTGAAGTAAATTTCTAGCACAGGGATTGTATGCCTGGACAGAGTACCATCAGGATTTTGAACGCCAACAAATGCTTTTGACTCCCTATAGGTTAACCCTTTATCTTTATAGAATTCTAATCTCTTAATGACTTGAGGATCGGCCGGTATTGTAAACCGAAGTGAGGTGTGGCCAACAGGCTCGTTTTTCATTTGTTGTGCAATATAGTGGCTGTATTTTGTTTTGACAGTGCCTTTTTCAAAGAGTTCAGGATTTTCAACACTACCCCAGGTTATTAAATCAACCGATGGTTGGAATGAGAGAGATGGGTTTCTCATCTGTGTTGTCTGTGTCACTGGAAGTTGCGTCGGATTTTCTTTTGAAGGCATATTGGAACCGCGTGATAATTTGTACACATTATAGCATTTACCCAGATATTGATCAATATTTGAACAATAAAGCTTGCCCTTACCTATGTCCGTTGGACCAATATCGTCAGTGAAACAATAGGGTAAATTAAGAATACTTGTACCTTGAGATTAAGACCCTTGATATTTTTAAACACAATCGAAAATATTTCCGATCGCTAATATTGGTTCTTGTTAGAGTAGGCGATAAAAATATGAGAAGTCGAATCGGCGCCAAAAGGCGAGATACTAGCGAGATAGATTGAGGTAATTTGAGGGAATACGCGTTAAGGCATCATTTAATGAACTTTAAGATTTTATTAAGGTTAATCTGTTATAATTTGGCGCATTATTTTAAATAACTTATCAGGCACTATGAAATTAACAGACAACAGCCGAAAGAAATTATTATCCTCTGCTCAGACGGTTTATTTAGCTTATACTGCACTCGATTTTTTCAAAGCAAGAGTATTTAACACTGCTTCCGGCGAGATGAGTCTTTATGAGCTGTGTAACCTGGCACTGACTAACAAAACGTATGATCAAATTGTACTAATTAATAATGTTCATTATCGATTAGTTTTAACCCCTGGGAACAATAATACTTTTAAGGTTCAATTCTCTCGTCCTATAGGGGGATCTACCGATCCAGTAGTTAAAAAAATTGCTCTCTATGAAGACGAAGAAGCTCTTAATTTGCTAGCCAATCAAGAATTTACTTTGGAAATTCCCGATGTAGGTGGTAAACCTGCCGTAACAAACAGAATTAATGAACATTATGTGATTGGTGGGATAGGAAAAGTAGATTTGTATCGTACTCACCTCGTCACTCTGCATAATATCATTGAAAAAATTCAGTCAGGAGAGGATATCAGTAATTTACTGGTTGCTTTAGCCACTGGTACTGGGAAAACCTTTGTTCAAGCGCTTTGGATGTTGATTATATCTCTCTCAGATAATAATGGGGTGTTTGCAATTCCTGATAAATTGCTCAGTCAATTTGTCAAAGATTTAAAACGTTTATTACCCGATGATTTTGTCAACAGAATGTTAGTCTTGCGGGAAAAAGGGGACAATCCTCAAATCGAAGAAGCCATTAAATCTTTCGCGCGACCTGAGAGTAAAAAGAATATTATTATAGGTTCTTCTGAGCGTCTTCTGGATAAACATTATAAAGATTTGATGAATGCCAATTCTGATCAGACATTTTTGGTATTTGATGAACAGCATTTGATTATGAAAGAGGAACGCCGACGGGTTCGCTTAATCGAATTGGCTAAACAAAAATTATCGATGTTTTTAACGGCCACACCTAATGAAGAAACTTATAAATTAGCTGGAAATAAACCAGTAGCTATTATGTCCAGTGGTCAAAAGCAACAAGCCGGCCAAGGGCAATTTCCGCGATTGTTGACTCATAATGCCCGAAATGTTTCTGATAGAAATAAATTGAAGGATTTCCGTTTTTGGACAATTGAGTTTTGGACAACTTTATTCAATGGTTTTTTACTGAGTTTAACCAATTCTATTCAGGAAGAGCATAGTTCTTCTGCTGTTTCTTTGGTTGAAAATTTACCCTTTTATTATTATCGCAAAGAGGGTGAAAAGAGCGTACGTTGGCGTTTACAGGTTCCTTCGGCCAGGAAAATGCTTTGTATCATTGATAATAATGAAGACCTGGTTAACTTTTGTTATGCCTTAGAACATGCCCCCTCATATAGAAGTGATGTGTATCGTAATGGAAATGTGATTGATAGAGGTGATGTCGCTCGATTTTTTGGAATACCAGACGCTGAAGTAGATGTGATCCACCAGGATAAGCAAAACAAAAGAACAAATTATTTGAACTCATTAAAAGAAGATGAGCAAAAAATTGGCGATAGACTCGCCCGTAAAAGCCTAGCTGAACAAATGCGGGATAACATATTTCATAATCTGATTGAATATGTTCTGACTGATATTACTGGCCTTGATGAAATAGAGCATAACCGTTTACGTAAGAAGGATATGAATACCTTTAAGCAAATGGTGATTAGCAAATTTGCATTAAGAACTGCAGATTATTATCAACAAAAATTAGCAAAGGACATTGATGCAGAAGGTGCTCATGCTCTAGGTGAATTACTCGCTGATTTATCTAATGTCATGCAAAGTATGATAAACGGAAATTTTGAAAATTCTCGGGATGAAAATGATAGGGATTTAGGAGATTTTATTGATAACTGGCCCTTATACGATGAATTGGTAAATAAAATAAAATGGAGAAATGGGAACCTGTCCCAAAAATTTGAAGATTATGCCAATTCCCATTTAATAATAGGGTTGATGACTGGTATGACTGATGCAGAAACTCCAGTAGAAGACTCACGTCCATTTTCCGGATTGGCGAAAAATACATATATGTTATATGACCATAATGGGCTACTGGTTAACCATGCCAAAAAACGAAAGCGCACTTCCTTGGAAATTTTGAATGACACTGCTTTTGAAACTGCTTTTACTCCCAAGTACTTAAATATTTCAGAAGACATTGCCGACGGTTATGTTAGATTAGGTTTTGTTGGAGCATATGTCAGTAACAAAAAAACAGAAGGATTTAGCGATAGAAACTTACATACGGTAATTAACATCGCAGAACATAAACTAAGTCCTACTAATAGTCCGGAGACACAAATTCAGGGAATAGGCCGAAATCGTGGTCTGGATGATACTATTGTACCAGCTTACATTCATAGCTTGGGACGAAAACAAAAAGGACTATTTGATCTGGAACACTTGAAAAGTGATGATTATTATCCTGAGTTATTCAAAGCTCAAAAACAATTCAATAAACAATATATCCAGATTTTGGGAGATAATGTCAGTCAAAAGATAATTGCCTGGATTTATGCAAACAAGAATGAAGACGAGACACTCAATCCTGATCGTTTAAAACGACAGGTATTAAAATATATCGCTCAGGCTCTTCGTGAGATAAATAATAAAAACAGCCACCAAATTAAGCTTAGTCGAGCACAATTGACCACCATGATCAGTTATGTAATGAAAGGGATTAATAAAGAAATAGAACATATCAATAAGCCTTACACGACATCAACGTTCATCACTATATTAGGTCATTTGCTCAATTTTATCTCAGAATGTTATTACGCAGTGAAAAGAATACCTGCTGCCTGGAAGATGTTTCAATACTCCTGGTTCGGAACAAGAACAGCAAAACAAAGTGACGTAGCGCCAAAACATGCCGATGATGTTTATATAAAAATTCTATCAAATACAAATTTTAAAAAGATTATAACGAATCTATCTTCTGCCTTGGAATTTAAGAATTGGCTAAGTAGAAAAGTGAAAGGAGTAATGCCCCATATCGCAAATAACATCGAATCCTATGTTAAAAAAGAAGTATATGACGAGTTTGAAAGCCATCAAAAACAATGTATAAAACCACTTCTGGTTAAAATGGTTGTTGATTCCAGGAAAGAAAAAGTTACTGCTGCATTAGCTGCTTTCCCACATCTGGTTCCTTTACTTAAAGCCAATCTAAAAACTATAGTGACAGTTTCATCGGGTAATGAGGCTCAATTTGAAGCAACCTTACTTGCGTTGTTGCAACAAATCCCGGGTTTAGAGGATTTAGTAGTTCAAGACATAGTGAATTATCCCAAAAGTATGGAGGAAATTAAGAAGCTCTTAGCTCATGAGCCAGCTAAAATTCTACTCAATCATCCAAAATTACAGGAAAAATTGTCCATTAAATTAGGAAATTATTTAAAGGGTGACTTTCTCAAACATCTTTCTGCTTTTATCACATACCCTAATGTGAAACGAATAGCGGATATTCTTGGTAAAAAACAGAATGCACAGCAATTTGTCCAACATTGTTTGACCAAAATCATCAATAAAGAATTGGAATTTTCTCCAGAGACGTTTTTATCTGAACTCACTAGTTATTTTAAAATAGAAGAATATAACAGGCTTGATGAAGAGTTCGAAAAACTATTTCACGAATTCACGATGCTGCAACTGGAAACAGGTAATAATTTGTTTCAATCGCTTGATGAATCGCATCTTGAACAATTGAGCACCATAATTCAGCAACAATTATTACCTTTGCTTGTAAATAATTATGCTGTGGAAAACCGAGATAAATTATTCAATGAAGCATCTGATCCTTTGAAAATTAAGCAATTAATCAAGGTACATGGAAATGAATTATTTGATTTAATGCAAAATAACAGGGATCAACTACCTGGTTTTATTTTTTCAAAACTTTGTTCTACTCCTTTACCACCGACTATTGATATCCCTCATCAAATCAAAGAGAGCAAACAATTTTTTATAGAGCAACTTAATGCAGTGATGCAAAAAAGTATTTCCAGTCTCTTGGTTGGGAAGTTATTTTCCATATCATCATGGAGTTTAAAACCTGAATATTTATATGATACAGCAGTTGCCGATTTATTGCGTAGTGACGGTTTTCTTAATGCGATTTCAATCATGTTGCCTTATAACCAATGGTTACAATTAAAAGATAGAATGAATCAGGATTATGGAGGAGTATTATCCGTCGCTCGTGTATTAATCAATAAAATCAAAGCAGGAGAATTATCTGATCTATCTGCTGAAGATTTGGTGGAGGTATTGAATAAACAATTTAAGACTGAATATGTAGGTTCTCAACAGGCTACAATTCAGACTGCTCAAGCTTTTGATGACTTTATTAAGGGAATTGTTGCTAATCCTTTCACTGCAGTAAATCCTGTAATACACAGTAAATATACTCAATTAGTATCCCATCGATTACTCCCTATCCTGGCCAGTTTTATCGATGATGATCGAAAAAAAGAGCAATTCCTTTCTATCAAAAGGGATGACAAGACATTAAATGAGTTCATGATGCGAAACTCAGCTACTTTGCCTACTCTTACAGGACAAGATGATGAGCAGTTAAAACAAACAGTGTTTACCTTAATTAATCAATTAGTTCCACAAGAAGAAAAATTAGTTTTGGAAGATATTGTTCATCCTAAAGTGAAAGCAACTCATTCTTCCGAGATAGTGGTTAAAGAGATACAAAAAACTGTTTTAACCACTTTTATCAGCAGCACGGCGTTTCGTGATTTGATGAAGGATATTTTAAATACCCAGGATTTTAATTTGTTAATGACTTACATTAGTTCTACAGAGCACATAACCTTGCTTGTTGATCAAATGCTGGAAAAAGGAATTACTTCCTTAGATAAGGAAGCCATTTTAACCATCATTAAATCCAGTGATCCTTCTCTTAATGCAATTGCAACTATGGATGAACGGATTAATTCTTTGAAAGAATATTTCACTACACAGCTAGGACAAATTGAAAATGCACTGGATAACACGAAAGTAATTGAATTGGTGGGTAATTCAATTACACCGATATTATTTCATAAACAATTTATTGCTGTTATTGATGAAGTACTTGGTTTTCTTAATGAGCAAGATCTGACAGTATTGTTTGAGGCTATGAATAAACCAAATCCTGTGGAAGAAGCCAAGCAGTTTATGTCCTTTATCAAAGTAATTAGAAAACAAGATAAAGAAGCGTTAATTAACCAGTTTCTAGTACTCCCGGAAGAAGTAGAAAACTTTGATATAGAGCAGTCGCCTGCTAAAAAAATGATAGAACATATGCAGGAGCTTTTTGAGGAAGTTTTGGATTGTCATTGTTATTATCATCAACAAGACAGAAAAGGGTTAGAAGGAAGAGGGACAGATCCTAAAATCATCGCTAGAGTATCAGAAGAATTACGCGACATTAGAGTAGGTAGCGATCATACATTCTTCAGTGGTTTTTCTCGAAAAATATTTTATATTCAGGGCATTAATAATGGAGTAACAACTGCCGGACAAATCAGTGCCGATTCAAATCAGCATATCGTTAAAATGCTACAACGAGTTAATTCACATATTTTACGCCCATTGTGGTGGAGTACGAACGTCTCAAATATTAGCTATTCATTGATAAAAATCGGTCATAATGTGGTTCAGAAAATAGTTGCAGGGTACTTTACTGTATTAAATGGATTAAAATCGGCCTTCAATAAGATTAGTGGAAGTACTTATTTTAATATCTCTAAAAAACATCCTGATAGTGAGGATTATAATAATACGGCGTTTGAATATGCTACGGTCATTAATGAATTAAAACCATTAAATGCCGAACAGGTTAAAAAGAAAGATTGTAGGCGTGATGTAGTTATTAAATTGGAAGAATTTGTGGCGAAACAACCACCACGTCCAGGATTTTTTAGAGATGTTGGTGAATGTCTTGCTTACGATACGAAAGTAGAAGAATTACGTCCCAGATTATAATAAGTTATGGGTACTTGGCTTTCTGGATAATATGGCAAACCAAACACAAGCAAGCTGAAAAGTAATAAATATTCTAAATCCCAATGCTGAGGCAAGATACGTTATCCGTGACAAACAAATTATTGTAGAAATGATTTTTGTTCAATAACTTATAAAATAATCTACCTTTCTTAAGCAACAATTCAAAAAATATAAATTTAAAGAACACGAAGGAATTACAATTGTTTTTTAAAGAGGCATTAACATGCGTTGAGTAAATGTTTAACCGGTAATCCTTATTTTCATGCGCGCTTTTAGAGCAGGCGGAGCTCAGAGATAAGCTTTGGTCAAAGCGAAGAAAGAGTACGATATTAGGAAAACTCTTTAATAATGCACTTTGTGGATTGTCTTTATAAATTATGGAACCAAAGAACTTGTAGATCCATCAAGCCCTGGTTCCAAAAGTTTTCTTTGTAAGTTACTCTCCGATTCCGCCAATTAATGCCCATTTTAAAGCTGATTTTTGAGTCATATCCACTTTTCGTATTTTGTCGTTGGGCAAATATATTGTAAAGCCGCCTATTTGGTAACTCATGGGTAAATAAACAGAGATTAAATCTTGTTTTTCTACAACACCATCTGGCGCCTCAGAAAAATCAGTTCGAGTGACTATTCCCAATAATTCAACGCCATTAAACTCAACCATAACAACTTCTTTGCCCTTGACTTGCCCCGATGAAGACAAGTATTTAGTTAAACTTTGGAGGGAGGAATATAAGTCACCAATTAGAGGCATTCTTTGCACAACTTTTTCTATCAGTTGAATAAAATATTGGGCAATATAGACTTGCATCAAAATCCCGATCACAAAAATAACAACGATTACCATTAGCAAACCAAGACCTGGGAAATACCATGTACCGATGATAGTTTTTAATAATTGGCTTAAATTTCTCTCAATGCTTGTGACAAGCCAATATATAAAATAAAAGGTTAAATAAATAGGTAAGATAGTAAAAAAGCCTTTCCAAAAAATTGAAGCGATTCTGTTTTTAATCATAAATTATCCGTAATAAATTTGATCGCTCTGCACTCTTTTTAAAATAATAAAATCTAAAATGGATTTTTGTATAAATCTTATTTACACATCACATACAAAGCTAACACATAAATGAAATTCTCTCCACATGGATGCTTATTTCAAAGCAGGCATAGACACTTTAAAAGTAAACGTCTTAATTTTCAAAAATGGTTTCTTGTTTTTAAGGACGCCAAAAATGAACGAGCAGTTCATGTTTATAAAAGGCTGGTTTTGAAATTATCGGAGAATTTATAGCCTCTTGGTATCCAGAACAACACTATAAAATGCAGTTGTGTATTGAGGGATTAAAAAAATTATTAGTCCAGGTAAACCTTAAGAGCATATAACATATGGTTTTTTTATCATAACGTGAATCCTTAAAGTGTGTCTTCATTTCAATTTTACACTTATGCACAATTTTGTTTTTTTAAAAAAAGTTTCTGTTTCTATTTTATTGTATAACTTGCCTGTTTTAGATATCTTAAAAATTGACCCTAATAAACATGGTTTCATTGGAGATATAATGAAAAAACTTAATTTAATCTTAGCCGTCCTTTTTCTGGCTTTTGTCTGGATAATGGGTTTAACTTATCTTTCAACTCCGATAATTACCATTGTTGGTGGGAGTATGACTGTGGGGTTCTTCTTCTGGCTAAAATACAGCTACGGCAAACCCACTGAGCCATTTGCACTTATTCCACCTTTTTCAATTATGTTAGCTGCACTTTTTATCCACATTATGGAAGAATATTACATGGACTTCCCACAAGCAATAAGTGCTCTGTTCCAAGTGGACTTCAGTAAACAAACTTTTTTACTTGTATTTGAACAGTTAGGTCCAATTGTTTATTTCCTTGTCATTGCAGGTCTAGCTGTTCGCAATGAATTCTCCAACTTTTTCGCCAGTTTTTTAGTGATAGGCATGGGAATTGCAGAAGTCACTCACTTTATTTTTCCAATCATTGCCGGTGGTCCATATCATTACTTCCCAGGTATGTATACAGCGATACTTCCAATGATAACGGGGATTTGGACTATGACTGTTGTCATCAAAGACTCAAAAAGAAAAGCCCTGAATTCTCGTAGCGCAGATTATGCTAATCATTCCAACGCTCAAGCAGCTTAATCTCATATAATATCTATGCCTGGATTGATGCAATACATCTTTCCAGGATAGTTTTCCTAATCCAGCTTCTTTCTTCAACGTAGCAATTGAGGGTTACATGGTTGAGTGTTGCCTTGGTTGCTATCCCCCAGTATCATCACCAACTTCAGTAAGGATTTAAAATAGTATTGCTCCGTTTCGCCCCGATTACGACACTTATTATAATCTGAGACATAATTCTTCTACTTTCGTTATGAGATGAGTCACCTTATAAAAACCAAGTCAAATTCTTTGACATTTGCAATCGCCTTATTGCCAGCTCTTAGATATTTTTTATGGAATATACTGAGTGGAGACAGGTTGGGTCAAAATAACCTAACCTACTTTCTAATCTTTCCAAGTTTCAGGCGGCTTAAGCATTTTATAAATTTCGCCAATATGCATTTCTTCTTCTTGAATCATTTTTCTTGCAAATTCTTCGACTAGCACAGATTTTTTTTCCGATTGTTTTAATAGTTGATGATACAAATTCAAACCTTCTTTTTCATGCTCAAGAGACTCTTCTAAAATAGTACTGATATTATGTACATGGGACTCTAATAATTTGCCAATTTTAAGCGAAGGATGATGGGAAAAGTGGGTAATCAGTTCACCAATCAAGTGAGCATGGTTTAAGCTTTCTTGAGCCTGATCACGCATCCATTTACAGATAGGAATGCGGTTAAAACCAAAGACCATAAAGGAGTAGTGGGTATAGCGCACCACACCCGCCATCTCGATCTCTAATAATGCATTTAGAGTTTTTATGATAGCCTCATCAATTGCCTCAGATTCAGATCTTCCATATGTCATATCATAACCTCTCATTATCCTTATGTAAGTATAGAATAATTCCAACAAAAATCTCGGAGCGTTGTGTTTATATCTTATAAATCACTTAGATAATCTTCTCTTTTCCATGCTGTATCCCACTAGACTTCTTGCATAACCGCAGAAATCTTTACAACACAGCAATAAAATAAAAGAGGCAGGTTATGCAAGAGGTCTAATTTATTACCCTTATTACTTTGGCTGAGATGGGCAATTATCTCGAATATTACTGCACTCCAAAATGCAAGGTTGATATTGATCCTTACAAGAATTCGCACCATTATTCTCAGTACATTTATCGTATTGATTGTTGCAAGATGTCATACATTGATCATATTTATTATTGCAAGTTTGTTCATCTGCATAACTTATGGTCATATAACTAAAAAGGACGAGACTAATCGTTAATGCATAAAATTTTTTCATTTATTTTATCTCCTTCCTTGTTAGTAATTACTGAAAAAATTTATCTTTATACTGATTTTTGACAATGATAATTGGAAAAATACAAAGGCATTATCTTTTTCATAAGTCTAGCAAATAATATCATAAGAAATTGAAATCCCTACTCCTTATTAGTCAACTCCGGTTAGACAAAATCATAATCCGGGTATTCTTTATTAAAAGGATTGTCTAGTGATGAAGTCAGATAGGCAGGTTACAAAATAACGGTGTATTTATTTTCATTGATGTTAAAAAATCAAGGGGACAATATTTTTTTCACAAAGTTCTCCATTTCTTGCTGATATTCCCACACATCGGATAATTCATCCAAACGATAGGTATAAAACACAAAACGCATTGGTTTTACTGAGATACCGCAATAATCCGGAGAACACAACAATGGTTTATTTTGACAATACTGCTCTATCTCAATCCTTTTATTTTCCAGTACTTGTTTGTTATCAATGGGTAACCCGGAAGTAGAAGCATAACTATAAAAACGAATTTGAGCCCACTGAGGATAAGTCTTCCAATATTTTTCGTTCTGAGCTTCAGATAAAAACTCAGCTTCTCCCTCAATAATGACCTCCCTTGCGTTTTTCTCAAACCAGAAAGTCAGAGCAACTGACTTACAAGCATTAATTTCTTCAACTTTGCGAGTTCTTTTTTGTGTAAAAAATAATAGTCTGTCCTCTTCTATTTCACGAATAGCTACCACACGCCCATGTGGATGTCCATTTATTCCTAGCGTTGATAAAACGGCATGCTGAGCATATTGAGCACCATTTGATTTTTCTTCATCAAGCCATTCTTTTAATAAATAGATTGGATGCATAAGTTACCCTTTTCTAAATTCAAACTGCAAAAACGTCATTGCGGTACCCCTTCACAGAGATTCTCCTTTTTGATCTGGATAAACGTCATTTTAAAAATAGAAACTTTGATTTGTAATAAAATGAATTGTTTAATAATTTTTGAAAAAAGCAGAATTATATTCTATACCTTTATTTGCCTGCTTAATAACTAACAAAATGGAATTTATCATGAAAAAAATCATTCTATTATTATCAACTTTATTCTTTTCTTTCACCATCAGCCAACCCGTATTGGCAAATTGTCCAAGCGACATGAAAAAATGTCCATGTTCTATGATGAAGGCAAAAAATATGTTTGATAAACTCGACTTGACACAAGAGCAAAAAAATCAAATTAGCGCGATTAAGGAGAAATATAAAGAACAAATGAAGTCTAATCGCGAAGAGTATAAAAAATTACTTTCTTCCATGCATGATTTAATTAAATCTGACAAAATCGATAATGCCAAACTGGATGATTTAATTAATCAGAAAAAAGAGTTAGTTGCTTCTCAATTTAAGCTAAGAATCCAAATGAAACATGAAATTTATCATATTCTAACACCCTCACAACAAAAGCAACTAGATACAATGATGCAAGAAATAAAACAGGTGAAACAGAACAATAATAAGGAAGATATGAGTGACTCTGGTGAATAGCTAATAGCAACTTAGCCAGTATAGGTCGGGCCTTGGTTCGACCTATACTGGCTCATTATGGTTTAAATTCAAGATAATGTTGTAATAGCCCTTTTGTTAAGAAGTATGGCGACTTTATAAAAAAAGGAATTTATAACGGCTCTATGGCTTGATGGTCATTAAATCGAGAGTTGTTCATTTTGGTTGTTACCGGATAACATTCTAAATCATCATTTGTATAGGGTTTTAAAAGCTTTAACAACCCTATAAAACCAGAATACAAATGGGAGGTCATTAAGCAGTTTTCTGAACTTTTTGTACGGTTTATTGAACAACAAGCTCCGGATAATTTTGTTACAAAAATGTCTAAAAACAAGCGAACCGATAAAATCTATCTGGATTATCTGCGTAATCTGCATGGTGCAACTGCCATAGCAGTCTATTCCACTCGTGCAAAACCACATGCCCCGATCTCGACACCTATCCATTGGGATGAATTGACTCATGATAAAAGAGATACTTTTTTTACTCTTTTCTCTTTGCCTCCTCGCTTGCAAGCACTCAAAGAAGATCCTTGGAAAAATTTTTGGACATTGAAACAAGCATTGCAAATCTAGACTATAGGTGTTTATTTTTCACTCGCTAACATTAGAACCCATCACTAATTTTTTTTAAAAACTCAACATTAAAGAGATTATAGTGATTTGAATTTTAAATGACTTATTTCGACGTACCGCTGCTTGACATCGGTATCCATAAATCACTCTGGATACCTCGGCCAAGCCCCTGAGGTCAAGCCGAGGCACGTAGTTTTTTTGAATAGGTCATTTAAATTTTAATTTACTATAGTTGTATTCGTAGGCCTAATAGTGACATTAATACTGAGACAAAACTTCTAATGAGACGGATTAGATAATAACTCATCAGCAATTGGTATTGAACTTGTGTAAAAAAGAAGTAAGCAACATCAGCATAGTTATCTATTCACCAAATGCCCACAGTCTTTTATTTCTATCGGCCAAGTAAGCAGTACCATCATCTGCGATGGCAATAGAAGAAACTCCCCCTGGTATTATGCTGTTTTTGGTAAAAGAATTAAGATCCAAAGAAAAAGAAAATAATCCCTCTTGAGCATTAACATACACATGATTTGCAGAAATACCAGGAGAACCCAATGCAGCGCCCAGCGAATCTTCGCTCATTTTAAATTCTTTCAAAAACCGACCATTCGTATCCAATAAGATGACACTAGTATCGCTTGTTAAATATATTTGGCTAATAAAAGAAGCGGGCGGCGATTGAATGGCGTTTTTAGCTTTATACCAAGGCTTCCATAACTCGTTACCAGTTAACACATCGTATAGAGCTAAGGTACCATCTGCTTGACCTGCTGCAACCATACTGCTCAATAAGATGGCAGGTGAGGCTGCAGGACGAACTTGAGAAGAGGTTTTTTTCCACAAAGGGCTAAAAATGCTATTAGATTCCCATTTAAAAGCAGCCAATTGCTTATAATTATCATCGATAACAATGATAGGTTGATCTTTAAACGCACCAAAATCAGCAATAGCTAAAGAGGGTTCAGTTTGGCCGTATAGTTCTTTTAACGTATAATCACCACGCGGGGAAAATTCAGCGCCATTTAAAAAATCCCAGATCCCGGCAAAAATACCCCCTATTCCACCACCTGTCGTAACGACTGGAGGAGTAGGATAATCCGATACTGTTATCCTATTTATTAAGTTACCTGAAAGATCGATAGCCAATAAATCTAATCTGGATGCAATTCGCATAAAAATAGCCGGCACAAAAATAACCTGATTTTGCTTACCGACAATTTTGGGCGAAGATAACGTATAGCCATCCGTACTATACCCCGTATCACTGACAGGAAATTGAATTGTCCACCTAAGCGAACCATCGGGATTAAGGCTATGCAGCTTACTACGAGCTACTTTGCTAACGATTGTTTGGCCGTTTCTATGATCTCGCACCCTAGCGCGATAAGTAGTGATACAGTAAATATTACCGTTTGAATCAATCGCTGCAGATCCTGAAATAAAACTTCCTCTCACATCGAGTTGACGACGCCATCTAATATTTCCATCAGGAGCAATAGCTAGTAATTCGCCAGTTAAGTTGCCAATGTAAACAGTGCCATCCAAACCAATGACCGGTGAAGCAAAAGAAACGGGGCCAATTTCAACTTGCCACTTAGGTGAAATAGCAGGCCGAGTAAGAAAAGGAACAAATCCTTGAGTAGATGCATTGGACTGATATTGATGCCAATAAGCCATTTCACTCTCCCTAAGTGGTTTATCATCTTTAGAAACAGTATATCAAGTAACAGTAAGACTTGTAATCCTGACATCATCTTCCGCAATTAGGGCCAGCTGGCATGGCGCCACCTAAGGTTTCAAAGTAATATATGGTTGATAAATCCTTGATGGCCATATCACTGATGAAATGGCCTATGAGGTCATACAAAAAACTGAAGTATTAGCTAAAGAACCTAACGAAAATACTTTGAATCAGTTTAAAAATTGCAGCTGTTTTCAATGTTGTTGTTCCTGCTTCTAAATAATTCATTTTACATCTGGAATTATTTTTGCAACGAAACCAGCAAATTTCCTCCTATTGCTATTCTAAAGAGCTGCCCATCAGTGCAAAGATGTTCTAACTTTTGTATCAGTTCTTGAGTATGACTCACAAATAAGGAAGCAAATACATCCTTCTTATTAAGATGGATGGTGGTCAATAATGTCCTAAATTCTTCAATATTAAACTCGTTTCTATCCTCATGAAAGCAATCCAGAATCGCTTTACATGCATCAATTTTTGCACGCCGTTCTTGTTTTCTATAAAATCCAAATAATCCAAAGAATCGCTTTTGATCCTCTTCAATATCCTGAATTTTTTGCTTGAACTGATTTTTAATTGCCAAAAGGTTGTCTGGCAATTCAGTAATCCTCTTCGCACGAGTAGCTTCAAGTTGACTTTCTCTTTTCTTTTGTAATTGAACGCCTTCTTCTAGCCAAGAGGCATCATTTAATTCCCCATCTTCGACATCAAGATATTTTAACAAATCTAGAGGAGATTGGCATAAAGGGATAGAATTAGGTGATTGGAAAGCGCTATCCAAGCCGTAATAGCCAAATGACATCGGAGCTGCTTTTTCTTTAAATAGAGTACTATTTAAAAAATAACCATCAAATAATGCCTTGGTAACCACAACTGGACCCGTTGTACAAAGTACTATACTTTTCAAATATAAAAATCGCTCTTTTTTCATTAAATAATGAATTAATGTCTTATCATCCTGGGCTAATATGGACTTAATTTTATTATATTCCTTACGAAAAAATAGCCACTTGATAATATTAAGCTGCTCAGACAGTTTCGTTCTCAGTTTTTTTATGATGTCTTCGTGAGTTTCGGAATCTTCTGAGCGATTGAATTTAATAAAAGTCTCGGGATTTGCTGTAACTTCATTTATTAGAGCCCTTAACTCAAGGGATGAATACTTTTCTTTTGCGTTAATGGAGCTTGACTTTTCAATATACTCAATTTCCTTACGTTTTTTCAGAGTTTCGACAATCTTTTTATAAAAGAAGTTGCTCTGACCTAATTTATTAGCGCCGTTTTCAATAAAATCTGAATCATAGTGCTCTAATACTTCTAGCATAGCACTTTGTATTTTTTCAATGTGTTCTTTCGCTGCGTCTCCATCAATAATAGCAATAGTATCGTTATTTAAAAGAATTAACTCCACCTTACCCAACTTCAAACTACCCATATTTATCAAGATAGGAGATTGAACAGTAACGGTAGGTGGAAGTTTGGACGTATCGACCGGCGCATCAAAATCCATATATGTACCTAATTCATATATAGGACGAATCCATCTTAAAATATCGCTCGACACAGCTAAATTGCCGCCATTATTCATGTGAGCCAATTCCTTTTTATAATGCTTATATAGTCTTTGTTCTTTTTCTGATAACTGACCCTGAGCAATCTGGTGAACATCATAAGCTTCAATATGATTTTCTTGGCAAAATGCTTTTAAGTCCGCCCTTGCCTGTTCATTTAAAACAGAGGAATCATAAGCCAATGTAATAGAATCTTTGGGATTTTTAATTCTCATTTTGATGAGACGGATTTGATTTTCCAGGTTCATAAAAACACCAGGGTTCTTACTTATCCAAATTTTGACATGTCTATGCGGATTGTACGAATACGGCATACTTCTTCCCTTTACTGACCATTTATACACTCCAGTTTATCATGGAATTCACAATGAATTTCATCACAAAAATAATTCCAAAGACAAAAATCAAAGGTGGGTAAATCTTTTGATTAATGTATTTTAAAGATCAAATAAAGAATAAATTATTTATCAAAAGACTTGACTTATAGAGCGTGCGTTCTACTCCAATCTATACCACGGTATTTAATCAAAGTGTATTATAATTACATTATTATGGTTAAATAATTTACCTTTATGGCTAACCATTTGCAAACTCCAGAGAGTCTGGCGAAAACCTTAAAGCAACTGCTTAAAGAACGTAAAGAAGAAAAAAAATCAATCGCCAAAAAAGCACATGAAACAAGTACTTTATTAAATAGTATAATAGAGGGAGTGAACAATGGAGTCAGGCTCTTTTCGGCTATTCTGACTGCAAACAAAGATCTCCCAATTGTTGGCTTTGCTCTGCAGATGGTAGCGATAATTCCTCAGTCAATCGCAACCCTCACTGATCCCAAATCCCCAATTTCCACCAAAATATTTTCGGGTGTTGTGCTTACCGCCATAACCGCTCTCAGCATTGCTGCATTTGTTGTAGGAGCAACAACAGCAGCAATTATTGGCTTAGTAATAGCCTCTATTACTACCGTAATGCAAGGGCTTGATTTCTTTGGAAAACTAATTGAGAAAATGAATGCTACAAAGACTTATGAGCATCTGAAAAAATTTGAAGGCTTGCTTAAGCTTGGTCGCGAAAACCCGGAGAATATACCAGATGGCACTGATTTTAATCAAGATTTTGCAATACGATCAGTAGAGTTAGACTATGTTGCTGGTAAACGTCTTGCGGAGATAGAGCAAGAACAAAAGATTAAAAAAACTCAAGTTAACTCGTATATTGATTCAAAATTTGAACCTAAGGACATCAAACTGGATGAATTAAAGAAATTGAAAAATCAATATAAAAAACCTCCTGCTAACTTGTTATTAGAAGAACTTATTGCACTTGAGGGTGAAAAACTAAAGATAATAAATGAATTAATTTTTGTTAAGCATGTAATTAGTAAAAAGAATATTGTTATTACGGATTATAAACCTGCTGTTAAACTAAAAAAACTATATGACTTGCACGATGAACAGTTAAAAGAATTAACCCAAAAAATTGCGTTGATCAATAAAAATCCTCAAACAACACCTGATCCGACAATTCTAGATGATATCCTGAAATTGCAAAAGAAGATTGGTGAAACGAATAAAAAAATCGACGAGCTTATCAAACCTGCAAGAGCAACCAAACTCGCACACTTAAAAGGCAATGAAAACCTTGCGCAATCCTATACCAATCTTGCTCTTTCATCTACTGGTATTGTACTTTCAGTGATGGCTTTATTATTGATAATTGGCACCGTTGCAGCCCCACCATTTGTCTTACCAGTGGTTGTGGGATTTGGAATTGGAATAGCAGCATTCAGTCTTATAAAATGGGTTGCTGAAAAATATGCGGAAGTAGAAGATTTAGACATTAAAACAAAAAAAGAAGAGGGGCAAGAAGACAGTATTTTAAATGAAGCGATTGATTGTTATCAGCATCAACAGAATAAGGAATTCAGTCATACTGGTTTCTGTAGTTATTCAAAACATATGAGTGAATTATTGAAAACTCCTTTGCCTGTCCCTGAAACTCAAGTCAACCACACTTTAGTTTCTCAGGATTTTAGCAAAGCCCCTTTTGTTACAAAGGATCTCCCTGTTTCCACATTAGATGAAAAAACTCAAACCATTGACAACTCAGTGATATCAAATTCAGGAACGGCAAAGTTATAATTAGGCAGTAGCCTTGCTGTAACGGTTTTGAGTTAAAAATTCAAAACCGTTACTAGCTCTTTGAGAATCAGGGAGTTCGATCTTTCTAGAAAAGATATTGCAGACCGAGAGCGATAATATAGTTTTTATTGGATAAACCAGCTGAGTTACTGTTATAGTCGTGTTCACCAGTATCGTTGTCGATTATCTCGGTATCAGCCCTCCCATTAGAATAATGATTGTAGGATGCTTCAACAAAAATTTTCGTGTTGTGTGTTAAAAAGTAGCCAGAATGAATCGTTGCAGCATAATACCTGGAGTTGTTTCCACGTTCTTTGAATGTTAAATTGCGGGCATAATGCTCATCATAATCTCGCGCTGACACCCAATCACTAAATTTTAAAAGAGCACTGAACTCAAAATTATTGATAAAATATTTTCCGGCCAGGCCAACATAAGGGGTTCCAAACTTTTGTTGGTATCCAATTCCAGGCTGATCACCAGGAAAACAACCTGTATAGGCACCACTATTATATTGGTAACAGCCGCCAACGGCTCGCCAACTAAAGGAATCCCATTGATAACCAGTCGCCAGACCAAACTTGTAATTTTGTTTTTGCATCAGCCAGGTTCTTAAGCTCACATCCAATTCATTGGCATAATTAAGATGTGTATTGTCATGATGTGACCAGTCGGTCCAGGTTGCTTGATTTGGATTGAGCCAATCATAGTCATCCATGGCGGCTTTATTTTTTGCCAAAGTTGTCCAGCCTCTACCATTAAGACTCAGCCATGCCAGGAAATCATAATTTAATTCCCCTTTTATTATCGCAGCATTTTTTATGCGCCAATCCAGCTCGCTTAACTTACTGGCTGTGTCTGGATAATAAACATATTCGTGAGCCTTACCTGACAGGACTCCTAAAGAAGTGCTTAGCGATACCCCATTCCAACTGTAATCGGAGGAATAAGCATCGAGAGAAAAAGTAAGCGATAAGGAGGTTAGAGCCAACATAACTATTTTATTTTTCATATTTTTTCCTAGTTAAGGCCGGCAATCCTTGCAGTCAAGTGATTTCCAAAAATCAATAGAATTATTGTGATTCACAATGATCATGTCAAGAACAATATTGAAAAATATTGTTCTCAAGGGGTGGTAATCGCACAACGCCATGTGGTTTGATTTAAAAAGTGATTACTCATAGATTTTTATTGGTTATACCAGAATCATTTTTTAATCTTAAGACAAATGTATTGATTATGACTATAAAACAGGACTTGCGAAACACTTTGAGGTCAAGGCAAAGAATGTTTTGAAAAAGGAATTTAGATAAACTAAATGACCGAATTCAAAACATTTTTTAACAAAGAGATCAAAGTTATTAATAAGTCCTGTAAAATACTTGACCCTATTGTTGCTATATACCTTACCTTAATCAATAAGGAGGAAACATCATGACTCAATGGTTCGTAAAAGATCTGGCTCAATTAACCGGCGTCACCGTGCAAACATTGCATCATTATGATCGCATCCAGTTACTTAAGCCATCATTACGACAGTCCAATGGGTATCGCGTTTACTCCGAAAAGGATTTATTGAAATTGCAACAGATTATTGCTTTGAGGTTTTTTGGTTTTGAGTTAGCACAAATCAAAACCTTGCTTTCTGAAGAAAGAGGTGCGCTCGAACATTTTAGCAATCAAGCTCAAGTGTTGGAGAAAAAAGCAACTGCTTTACTTGAGGGCTCCAAAACCCTGAGAAGCATTATTAGCTCTGTTGATAGCAATAAATCCATTCCTTGGGAAACCATTATTGAAATAATAGAGGTATATAAAATGACAGAAAATCTTGAACATGGCTGGGTTAAAGAAATATTCACACCTGATGAATTAAAACAGTATGTTGAATTCGAAAAAGAAATGAAAGCCAATAAAACGCCTGAGCAAAAAGCTGCTTTCGAAAAGCAATGGCAGCAACTTTTGAATGAGCTGAAAAATAATCTTAATCAAGATCCTTACTCAACTATCGGTATTCAATTAGGAAAGAAATACATGGAGTGGGTTAATGGGATATACGGCAAAAAATACGCCCATCTAAGGACAAAAAAATGGGAAAAAGGATTTGGAGAAGGAAAAGGTCTTGAGGATATTGGGTTAACACCAGAACTAATATCCTGGATAGAAAAAGCCACTGATGCCTATTGGAGAGACCGGATTTATGGCATTCTTGAACAAGTTGGCAAAATATCTTCTCCTGCTGTTTTATCACTTTGGAATAAGGCGTTAGATGATATGTATGGTGAAGAAATTGCAAGAAAAAAAGCTGTTTACGAGATCGCTTTAAATGATGATAAGGTTAGCCCGGAGGCCAAGGTCTGGCTTAAAAATTTATTAAATTCTTAAAAAATCTCAAATAGGAGGGTGTAATGCCCCTCCTCACACACCATGGGACCAATTCTTTCTTTTTGTCTTCCTCTGAATCTTCTTTTGGCAACAACACCTTATAATAAAACAAGAAGTCGAATATAGAAGAGGATTCTTGAAGCAAATAGATGATATTCTGTTGATTCTAAACCCAATGACCAGACTGTAGTCCAGAAGACAACTCTAATGCTACAATCTTTGGGATGTATAGTTAGAGATAAACAGAAGTGGGTTCAGGAACCTTTATAATTTTATCAGCAATACTCCATGCCGCGTGGAATACGTTTGCTAAAAGAACTTCAACGCCATACTATGAAGTGTTGGGAATTATGAGTTTTGCAACCGTCTTCTCGCTTCTTTTTATCCCCTTTTTCCCTGCCCCATTGTTTGAAACATCCAATTCCTTTTTATGGGCGCTGGCCTCTGGTTTATTTGAGGGTGGCTATGTAATCACTTTAGCCATCAGCTTAACACAGTCTTCACTTGGAAAAGCCTACATTATCATGCGAGGAAGTGCCATGATAATTGTCTGGTGCATCTCTACTTGCTTCCTTGGAGAAAATCTTAATTCATCCAATATCATTGGTATATTATCCGTATTAGCTGGATTGATGCTTACCAGTCAAACTTATAACCTTAATCAGTCAAAACAATTATTATTTCCGCTTTTATGTGGCATTTGCATCGCTGGTTATCATTTATGCTATGGCCGCTCTTTGGCATACGGTGCTAATCCAGCCGCTCTATTTTCTGCAGCGTTATGGATAGCTTTACCGGGAATATTTCTTTTAATGAATAAAAAACAACGACAACTATTCGGAAAGAAAATCAAATCCGGGTGGAAAATGGCGTCTATTGGTGGAATGATAAGTGCCTTATCCTTTTTGCTATTTTTAATTGGATTGCGTCATTCGGAAGCTGGGCTAGCACTGACTTTACGTAATACTTCAGTGATATTTGCGCAAATATTCGCTTACTTCATTGGTGAAACAATATCTCAATATCAGTGGATTGGGGCATTACTGGTGGCCTTTGGCACGAGCTTGCTATACCCTTACTAAAAACTCATATTGAAGGAGTTCAAACACATCACACAAATAACTTATGCTTGCTGAAACTCCTGACATACTTTTTTTGAAAGATACACATTATCTGTTGTAAACGCATTTAGATAGAAATTTTAAATGCCATTGTCTATCAATAGAACACTCGATACTAGAAATACTCATGTTTGCCCATCTAAGCTTTTGTATATTATACTCTTTATTATCGTAAATCGGCTGAGTACTGCTTATGCTTTTTAATCTACTACTCGCGTTTGTAGAAGGCATTGGAATAATTGTGTCGCCATGTATTCTGCCAGTTTTGCCTATCATTTTTGCAACAGGGATGAGTGGAGGACGCTGGAAGCCCTATGGGGTGATGCTGGGATTTATTCTCGCTTTTTGTTTATTTACTCTCTTCGCCAGAACGTTAATCCTGTCAACTGGTATTAACCTGGACTGGGTACGCTTCATTTCGTTTATTTTGTTACTCCTGTTAGCTGTTGTGATGATCTCTTCTTATTTAAGCAGACAGTTTTCCCGTCTGACACAAAAACTGTCCACTTTAGGGACAGCATGGTTTTCCAGTACACGGCAAGGCACCGGTTTTATCAGTGGATTCTTGATTGGACTGCCTATTGGATTGATTTGGACACCTTGTGCCGGCCCTATCATTGCGGCTGTCATTTTACAGACCATTCGTGCCAAGACAAACCTGGAATCGATATTAACACTGATAGTGTTTAGTATCGGAGTAGCTATTCCCTTATTATTAATCATTCTCTTAGGTAAAAAGGCTCTTACCAAGAGTGCATTTTTAACGAAATATGCTGAAAGTATTCGTAAGGTATTGGGGGGAATTCTCTTTTTGGCAGTCATTCTCAATATGCGAGGAGAACTTTATGTGCCGGAGCAGATATACGGGACTGACGTCAAACAATTGCAATCCAAGGGCCTGGTAGATGGCCTGGAACAGCCATATCCTGCACCACCTTTGAAAGACATTACAGCCTGGATCAATTCGCCACCGCTGACATTGGCATCGCTGAAAGGACACGTTGTCCTCATTGATTTCTGGACGTATTCTTGCATCAACTGCATTCGAACACTACCTTACCTGAAAGCTTGGTATCAGACATATAAGTCACAAGGTCTAGTGATCATTGGTGTACACTCGCCAGAATTCGCCTTCGAGCAAGAATATCAGAATGTCAAACAGGCCGTGGAGAAATACCAAATTCATTACCCCGTCGCTTTGGATAATCAATTCCAAACCTGGGATAATTATGGTAACCACTATTGGCCTGCGCATTATCTGATTGATAAGCAAGGACAGGTGGTATACATCCATTTTGGTGAAGGGCAGTATGCGGTCACTGAACATAATATTCAAGTGTTATTGGGAGCCAAATCCAAGAAAAAACACTCAGACACATTACCAAAGCAAGCACTTACTTATGGTGTGACACCTGAAACGTATCTTGGTTCCAACCGGGCGGAACGGTTTGCCAATCCGAAGACTGATGATGAGTCGGGATATCAGTTCCATGGCATGTTGAAGCAAGATTTTTGGGCATTGCAGGGACAATGGCAAGTGAACGCACAGAATATTACGTCATTGAAAGCCAATGCAAGCATCCTGTTGCATTTCCATGCCAAGAAAGTGTTCTTAGTATTGGGATCGAATGATGATAAACCCAAAACCGTGACCATTTTACTCAACGGTAAACCAATCAGCCCTGCACAAGCGGGTAAAGATGTGCATGAACAACGCATTAAGGTAAATGAAGATCGGTTATATGAGCTTATTAGCTTGCCAAATGTCAGTAACGGTGTTTTGGAAATACAATGCGATTCGCCAGGTCTGGAAGCGTATGCATTCACATTTGGATAACGGGCAGGAGTATAGTAAGTTGAGTGGAGCACCCATTGCCGTGAAGCTAAGAGTGATTACCCTTATAAATCCACTATCCTTTTAGGATTAGGAAGCGCTTGAACGCTGTCTCGAAACCTTACTGGTCTTGACACAGCGGCTTCGAGACGGCGTAAACGCCTCCTCAGCCCGAACGAACATAGGGAAGGTGATAATCGAAAAATGAAAACCTTGATTGTGCTTCGATCAATCAAGACTGAATTTTGTCTTATAATTATTATAAGGATGATAGATGTAAAAGGATACTCTCATGTCTTCTGAAACATTTCTTTCTGAAAAACTGCGTCTCTTTAATGTAACTGAATATATTTTGGTTATGTTAGTTTACTTTGTTGTTGGTTTGTTAATTGTATCGATTTATCCTCCTTTAAGAAGTATTGATTGGTGGTTCTATGTATTACTAATAATTGTTTGTGTTTTTCCATTAATCATCCATTTGATTTCACAGCCAGGAGATAAGTTGAAATCTAAATTCTCTTCTTGTGTAAAATCCAACTCTCCGTCTTTACAGGTGTTATTGTTTCTCGTCATGTTCTTTTTATCTTGTGTTGCTGAGCTCATTTTTCCCTTTCTTGTTCAGGTCAAATGGTGGTTATATTTGATTATAATCGTAATTTTATCCATTAAACCATTACAAAAAAACTGGTTTTGGTAAGCAAACTCCTAGAATAAGCTGAAAGCATCGAAACCCGTATGACGCTTCTCTGACTGGATTATGCTTGCTCATTGCAGAATTTTTACTATATTTTTGCGAAAAGTGAGTTTCAAGGAAATAGGAATTTTGAATATCAAAAAGTATAATTTATAGTCAGATTATTTTTAAGTAAACTTATGTCCTATATGAAAATAGAAGAACTACTTCTAAAAGATACCATGAAAAAAGCACAAATTCCTGGCGTCTCTATTGCCTATGTAAGTCATGAAGGAGTCATTTCCACACAAGAGATAGGACTTACAGATGGGTGTGGTCTTGTCAAACTGTCCAATGACCCCACCAAGTGCCAATTTCAAGAATTAGTTCTAGGATCTGAAAGTGAATTGGGCGTGGGAACTAAAAATGCAGTAGTTTCCTTTAATACTAAGCTTTATTATGTTGACCACACATCAAAAACAGTTCAGAAAATCCCATTAACTGAAACAAATAAAATAGCCTATGAAACATTACAAACCAAATGTACCGAAACCTATAAATTAGCGAATGTTCATGAGCATGAATTAATCACAACTCTAACGGGTCGCATTCCACCTACAAAGGTAAAACCAGAAACTGTTTTTGGTACCGCTTCGTTAAGCAAACCAGTATTCGCTTATCTAGTGCAAAAATTGGTACAAGCGAATGCAAGCAATAAAGCAGAGGCAGGATCAGGTCAATTTATTTTGCCAGAAACACTAACACATTTTGATTTGGATACTCCCCTTTTTCATATTCTCCCCTTGGAAAAATTTAACATAGATGGAATGAAATTTGATATGTCGGATGAATCTACCGTTTCTAGTTCTAAAGCACTCACTGCAAGGATGGTGTTATCCCATACGACTGGACTAGCCCATGGGGAAATGACATTTCAATTTAAGCCAAATCCTGAAGAAAAAGAGCATGGGTATTCGAACGTTGGGATTATTTATTTACAACAAGTGATTGAAAAACTGACTGGTTCCGATCTTGAAACACTGTCCAGAGAACATGTATTTGCACCTTGTGGCATGACTCATAGCACTTATGTACCCAGAGTCTATAATTCGGTTTTACATGCTGAAAAAGAACCTGTATTTGAAGAAATGCAATCGGGTCAGCTTGTCATACTACAAGAAGATGAACACTTGACAGCATATTGGCTGGAAAATGGAAAAATGGTTAATCGATCATTCCCTGAAAGGGTAGTTCCAAACATTCTTGAAATGTTGCCCGCTGTGTGTAAGTCTTCAAATAGTGTGGATTTGATTAAAGCGATTACGGTGCAATACGAATGCCAGGAACCCAAACCCTGTGCTGCGAATACTCTACGTACCACAGCAGGAGATTATGCCAATTTTGTTAAGTATCTGATAAACGACAGTACTGTTGAAGACCCTTTCGTCCCTCATGTCTTCATGACAAAAGATAAAGGTTTGGCAGGAGCTATCGGAGTTGCCAAAGGCAACATACCTGATACTGTTCTACAACAGGTTGCATGGGGTTTAGGCTGGGGGCTGCAAACAGATGATAAAGGGAAGGTTATCACAGCCTATCATTCAGGTGATATGAATGATTACAGAGCCTGGATTGTGATAGATTTACAGGATAAGGATAAGAAAAATGCTGTGGTTTTTTTCGCCAACTCGCATAATGGACATATTCTCGCTGAACAAATCATCCCTTCAACGATGCAAATGAAACACGCAGCCAACTACTTTTTTCCTAAATGGGGTTTTGCCAGGAATCTGAATGAGTTAGGAGGAAAAACTACTAATTTGGGCATTAATTCCTCCCCTGCCCGCTATGATAGCACTCATAATACCCCCACTCAGCAGGATCTGAGTGAAGTAATAAAAGAATCAGAAAAACCAGATACATTCGAGAAAGAATTTTCTGTTTCTGAAGAGATTGAGAGCAATGTCAATAACAGCTCAATGACTCCTTTACAAACGTCTCCCAAACCAACATGGATGACTCAATAACACCCTTGTAGTTATTTTCTAGTCAGGTCATGTCTTTTGCTTGAGTTAAAACGATCCCCTCACTTTAATTGAGCACATAGGAAATTCATATACTCAATATATAAACAATCTATTTAAAATATAATCAATTATGTAATATTATAATCCATGTGAATTAAAATATACATATACTCATGGAGTTTTAATTATGATTTATAAGTTAATATTAACTGACAACAACGCAGCACAAGCAATTACCTCTATCCCTGATGGTATAACCACTCTTGATTTAAGTAATAACCACCTGGGTTTACAAACATGTTGTGAGTTATTAGAAATCACCGACGCCATTCCTGCCAGTGTGACTTCTCTTGATTTGAGTTGCAATGAACTTGGATTAACAAAAACTTATTTTGTTACCCCTAAACACGTGACTTCACTTAATTTGAGTTTTAACCCATTGCATCAAATATCTCTTGATGGTTTAGTATGGCTTAAGGATTCGTTCGCACATATTCAAACTCTTTGTTTAAGCTATGATACTGTCAATGACATGTCAAAAGAACAAAGGCAAGCACTAAGAGCAGTATTCCCCAACCTACAAACAATCACCTTGGTCGATGGAAATGGCAAAGAAATTGATTCGTCACATTCAATCAAAGTTTCTAATCTCATTAGAGAACTTGGTGTTGGAAATCCAGAAGTCCCATCCTTGTTAAATCAATGTATCTTTTTTGCCAAAAACCAACAAAAGAACATGTTTAACACGAATATCCCTGAAGAATTGAAAGAACATATACACAACTGTAATCCTCTCTGATTTATTGTAGTGAAAGGATTACTATTGTGAATGAATTAAAATGTAGCCTGTTTGCTTGCAAACAGGCTTATTTTACTCAAAAAAATAAGCCACTATAGTAAATAAACCATTGTACAGTTGCTGCATACAGCACAGCTCGATCCATGACCAAATCTTGAATTTAGTTCAATAAAGCAGGATCAAAAGGATGGCCATTGACCATGAACTTGGTATTTTCCAGAGTAAAAGAGGCCTGATAGTAATCACCATCAACCTTTAAGAAACCTTTATTTATCAATTTTTGCAAAAGTTCATCCGTTTGCTTCTGGGCCTCAGCATCGATGTCAATTGGTTGGGTCGGAATGGCCTCTCTAGCTTGGGGTTGTTGGGGCATGGTCGCTGGTTGCTGGGCTATTTTTGATTTGATTGACTCAAGCAATAGATCTTTAACTTGCTTAATCGGCGCTCTAAACTTGCCCTCTCCTTTCAGATTTTTCCAGAGATCGACTGGATTACTTAATTGATTGTTTGCCAGAGCCAGATTCAGAGAAGCAGATAAATGCCCCTGCGGCAGATCCAATTCCTGGCTCAGATTCAATGTCGCACCCTTGGAGAGTAGGGTAAAGGTTTCAGAGAGAACAGCCATTTGGTTGAAGGGATAGTCGTAGTTCAATTGATTGAGTTTAGCCATGGCTTGGGGTTCCAAATTCTTAAACTCGATTTTTAATGTGCCAGGACCATAACGATTATTGTTCATTATAAATTTATCCAGGGATAGATGCAGATGAAATTCCAGTAAGTCGTTGTTGACCCCAGCCCAGGCATCCATACTCAGTTTTTGCAGATCAAACACTGTCTGTGAATTAATGGCCGTGGAAACAGAAGACAGTAGAATATGTGAGTCACCAAGCCATAAGCCTTCCATGTAGCGATTCAATGCAAAATATGTGCTGATTTTCCCAATCCTGACATCGGTGTCTTTGACTTGGGTACGCATACCATAGATGGTTAAATAACCAGAGATTTTATCGATGTTAGGGTTAACCTTTAGCTTTGTACTTAGTCCTTGCCAAACAAAAGTAAAATTGCCTTGATCACTTTTACTCGTGCCCTTCATGTTAATCGAGGGTAGGCTATAGCTGATAAGTGTATGGTTAAGATAGTTAATCAGGGCACCATAATGAGTTTCTGGTTGGGTGGTTACCCAAGCCAGCCCAAAACGTAAGCCATTATTGGTCAAGATGAATGGACCATGGCGCACGCTCAGCGGGAAATCCAGACTCAAATGAAGTTCTGGCTGTATTTTAACATGACCTTGTGCGTCTTTACTCTTCTGGGCAGGCAGATTAATAAGTAAATTCAAATCAGCGGTAGAGCAGAACCATCCACGTTTATAATTTTTTAATTGCCAGGTGATCAAGGGATTTTTGGGAATATTATCGACATTTTTTTTCAATGTGCTTCCGGCTATCATGCCAACGATAGGGTAAGAACCCAGGACGATGATGATCAACAGCAACAAACTAATAATCCATTTTCTCATATTTGTCTAATATTAATCCTTAGTAACTAATATTTAGACCAAAAAGAAAGGGTTGTAAAATATTTTTCAAGTCCCGATATCGTTCCATTTTGCTAAGTTCTTGATCTTTTTATCAATAAAGACACTTCTTAGATTAATATTGATGTCAAAAACGCAAAATTTGTGAATTTTGAAAAAAACATTTGCATTTTACTCAAGATTTAGATTAACCTGAATGGGACTCACACGGAAAAGGAGATCACCATGGCTCAAAGTAGTACAAATACTCGTCTAACAAATGGAAATAATAAATCCAAACAACCTTATTCTGATCATGGATCACAACTGTTTTTTAATCAAAAACAAATATCCCCATCATCAGAAATACAGGAAACACCAAAAACACAGGAAGTAAAACAACCCACTAAAGAAATAAGCCTGCAAACTACTACTGACATTTTATTAGCTGCCATTTTACAAGAATTAAAAACTCAGAATATGCTCGAACTTATGAAATTAAAGGATCAACAAGAACAAGAGCAAGAGGAGTTGCATGCGGCTGAAGAAATGAAAAAACGCGATGACGATCGGTTCGAAGAAATCCGACTATCGATGTACAGTTGATTTAATACTACATTCTTAATTAACCAATTAACAGTAGCCTGCTAATTGGTTTTTTACTTCTTGTTAGACGCTATTTAATTCAAAATATACAGCAAGAAAGTGGGAAAAAGGTTTTTTTGAAACCTCTGTCCGCGAAACCACATTGGTTATGGCTTAAAAAAGGCTATACTACTATTTGAGTCTATTTTATATTTAGCTAATTCGGCCTTCAACTGCTCGTTTTCCTTCCTAAGCATCTCTATCTCACTCTTGGAACTTTCGTCATCTGAAGAAATAGTTAACGGTATTGAAAATCTTGAATTATATCTGCCAATGATAAGCTTGGAAAAGGCCTTGAAATCTTCTTCGGGAAACATGGGGTTAGTTATAGTCTCAACACAATACCTGTATAAAGCATCAGGAATACTTCTTTGTGTATCTTGAATGTAACGTGTTATAAGTTTTAAGTTTAACCCTTTTACTTTGTCCATGTAATACGAAACATCATCAAAAATATTATCTAGACTTAACAAAACTTCTGCACCCAAAATAACATTTTCATCGGGTAAATGATTACTGAAATACTTCACAAATTCCACTCTCATCCAATACCGAATCGATTCAAGATGAGAACATTGATCCATGACTTTACAAAATTGAGTAGGATTTCTTCTATAAAGGATAAGCATATCAGGAGAAATATCACCGCCTATAGCCCTTATAAATTCTGTATTTGAAAATAAAGTCATCAGCATTTTTACTGACACAATATAGGAAATCGCTTTGGCTATACTTTCAGTTCTATCTGGAATGATGTTAAGTCGTCCATCCGAGCTTTTAATCTTTAAAAGTTCGTTTTGTTGCTGTATATCTGAATTTCCAGAAACTCCTGAAAATTCTCTTAACGCCTTTATGATATGGTCTAAATCAATATAGTCATCATCTAATATTTTTTTAAATAACAATTGCAGACATTCGATTCTATTTTTCATAATAGCCTCAGCACTTCAAAATATGAAAAACGACTAATGTAGTGTAGTTTGCTTTATAGTTCAACCAAGTTACATGCACTTAAGAAAATCGATGTGTTGAAACCTTGCTATATAGGTCAATCGTATTTTCATTCGCATTAATCACATAGACTTGCAGAAAACATAGGATTCACTTATTCCAAGTGGAGGGGGATGTACCCTTGAATTAAGGTATCAATTGAAACAGCCATGCTAAGGCAAAAAAAATAGATGGGACAACTATTATTATCAAAGCAAATTGAGCCCCATGAATCTTTTGGTAAAACAAAATCTATCCACCAGTATTCTTTATTATAAATACACTTTGTCTATCAGTTACTCTTTTTTAACTGATAGACAAAGTGTATAGGACTACCAATAAATTGAATGATAAATAGATACTAGGCAAACATTAATTCGATAATTTTTTAGTTGGTTCCTCTTTAGAAAGTTCTTCTACATCGAGTTTGCTAACTAATATCCCATTAGAGTAAAGAATTCTTTGTACATTTCTACATGAATGTGAATCACTTGTAAAAATATGATCTCGCTCGAGTAATGGAATTTGGGCCATAGCTTCTTTCAGGGTGTTAGCTTTCTCTTTACTGGTTCGAGACCCCCAAAAGCCTGATCCGTTACGATCAAGAACAGCAATCTCTTTTTTAATATCTTGCATTTCCGGTGAAGATATTACTTTATGAACTTTTACCAGATCATGGTATCTAAGCAACAAGAAAAGATAATCATTTTTATTCTCTTTGACCAATTTTTTCATGATACTGCAATAATCATTTGTTCCTTTATCCATTGGCCCAAAGCCATTTGCTTCAATTTCCTGAATTAATCCCTTAACTTTAGAGTATAATGCATCAATTCTAGGTTGATGTAATAAAGCAGTCGAGTCTTTAAAATAAACCTTAGCAACTGTCTCTCTATTAAACTCAACCAGCAGAAGGTAATTATTGGCATCTTCCATACCACGCCGCTCAACAAGCGACATTGCATTTTTCAAATGTTTTTGACAAACGACCGGCGATATAACAGAGCTCATTCGCTCATATACTTTAATAAGATCATCTAAAGTAAATGTGTTTTTCTCCTGAGAGGCTAAAAGTGCCATTGCTTGTGCAGTGAGTTCAACACCCCAAAGATCATGAGCTTTTAGAATACTGCTTAATGCAACTGGTTTATCTGAAGCTGCCAGGATATGAGCATAACTTTCTCTATACTCCGGATGTGCATTTAGTAGTTTTATAAATTCATCTAATTTATTTTTATTTTTTTCATTATTTGAAGAAGCATTTAATAATAACTCTTCTGTTGTCCTTTGAAGTAATTGTATTTCATCCAGCTTTAGTGAACTTCGATCTCGTAGATTGATTTCTACTATAGCGGAAATACGTTCTTTATGAGTTTTTAATATATGTTCTAATCCCAATGAATCAATAGGTTTTTTTAGATCGTCAAGTTCCGATTTTAAATCGGATTTTACAACAACAGTTTCTTTTTCAACTGATTCAGGTATCAATTGAATTGGCTCTTTCACCTCTACTTCTTCTCGAACTTCTTCAATCGATGGTTTAGGAGGAGCAAGAAAATCTCTTACCGCTTTCTGATTATTTTTTTCAGCAACCAGGACAGCTTTTTCTAATAAAATTGGGGAGATAACAAATGATCGGTTGTTTCCCATTTCTTCTATCAAAGGAAGATTTCCTAATGCCACTTGACGTAAAAAGAACTGTTCCTTTTTTTCTGTATTTTTTTGTGAAAAGATCTGCTCCATCAATTTGCGTTCACGGGCTAAACCACCAATAACGTCCATACGCTCAATAATTAAATCGATAGCATGATCAATCTTTTCTCCATCAAGTGTTTCAGAATCAATTTGTCCCTTCTCGAGCTGTTCGACATCGGTTAAAGGCAACGCTAATTTAAAAAGATTAACTAATAAGTCTTTCTGATAAACCTGGTTTTTTTCCTCATAAACATCTTCACCCCCAGAGGTTTTCTTCCGTATTCGCTTCCCATTTTTGTCCCGCAGAGCATTTCCCTTGGAGTCAAGTTCATAAGCAATATTTTTAGTTTTATCGTAGGGAAACTCTCCTTTGCGTAAAAGAGCATAGGCGGCTTTAAGATCTTCCTTAATCATCGCCTCCGTATAATGATATGGTGGCTTATCTTGACTTAGAATCAAAAGAGGCACGTCGTATTGATATTTCTTTTTAATTTCCAGAGCATGAAATGCCAGGTTAAGACGATCAAAGAGTTGATCACGAGTTGCGTAGAGAGCTTGTGTAGCCCCTTTGGTATTTCCTGCCAAAATTTCATTATGCCCCCCAGCCTCAATGCTCTTTTTCTGTTGTTCAACTAATTGACTAAGATTAATCGCATATTTCGAACTTTTTCTTGCAGCCTCAAGATTAATACGTTCCTCTATTGCCGAATAGAGCTCTTTAATTTCTTTTTGTACTTCTTTTTTCCCATTAAAACGCTCAAGATATATTTTTCGCTCTTGACGAAGTAACATTTTAAAATCCTGTAATGCTTCATCTCTTGGACGGTAACCCTTAGTATTAAGAACATCAAAAATCTTTTTCTTCCGCTCTTGTAAATGGTCTATGAGCTCTTCTTTCGTGCTGCCTTCTTTAAGAAGTTTGCTTTTGTCCAAAGCAATAACGTTGGTTTTGGAATAACGCTTAGGCTCTCCGGATTTCTCCATCTGGGCATTCAAATAGCGATAAAACTGTCTGTCAGTTATCGAAGGATCTTTTACCCAAAATTTGGTCACCGTATCCATATTCTCAGACCAGATATAGCGTTCATCTCTCAAATCAACCTGACGAACGTCTGACAGAACACCAATAGGAAAATAATTGCATTTTTTCTCTGGGTAACCAGCAAATGGTATCACCTTACCATGATGAGGTAGTAAAGTATGAGCCAGTTTTTTAGTAAAAATAGTATTTTGAGGAGCCCCTGGTTTTCCCACAACCCAACCATCGGACACCTTGTCTTCAAACTTAACCGGCTCGGTTACAGGCTCTTGAAAACGAACATCAGGAAGTGTTGTTGTCACTACTTTTCGATCATAAACTTTGTTTGTTCTTGGATCAGTGTATTTTCCATGAATTATTGGAAAATGTATGTTCTCTCGAATAGGAGGAGTATAACGCTCATGAACCGGATCTTCAAAAGCTCTTAAAAGATAATCATAATCAGGAAAAGTCTCGCCGCTTAATGCCGTAGTAGAAACAAGACGTACTAAAGCCTGGCTATTTTGTATCATATCCAAAGCAGTAATATTACCTTCGGGATCAACCAAAGACTCTTCTCTATTAATCACTTTAGGTACAGTAACTTGCTTAAACTCAATCAACTTATCATCACGTAATTGCTTGTAATGTTCCCTGTTTGCTTCAATAGAAAAATGGTTAGGCGAGTGTTCAGTAATATCCAGCTTGGCACCAAAAAGAGTATCATACGTTTCTTTAAAAGCTTGGGCTTGTTCCTGACTCTCGAAAGAAACAGTAACTTTATTACCCAGCCTATCATGTTTTACAGCAGAAATTACAGGTAAATCAAACTTGGTTACTCCTTTAACTGGAGTAATGGATTGCAATCCATTCACTAAGCTGACAGCATTTTTATGATGATCAATTTTATGAGGATTACCTTCTTGAGTGTTTTGAAAATCAAACATTCGTTTGTCAGTTGTTAATTTAGGGGCTGCTGTTATATGTTTTACTATTTCCTGAAGAATTAAATGCTTACGGTAGGCTTCAAGAGTCGAGTTGCTTTTATTACTAAGTGCCAGACTGCCTTCTAAATTTTTATAATAATTATCCGCTTCACGCGCTTTTTTTATTTCTTCAATCAATTCTTCTCGTGTTTCTTTCTTGATAGGAGTTTGGAATCGTTTGTTAATATCCTGAATAGCTAACAGAATACTGTCTTTTTGACTGTCGAAGGTTTCCTGAGAAATCAAGCCAAACATGGATTTCTGTCCAGTTAACTCAAGGGTATCAAAGCTACAACGTAAGAATTTAAACACGGATTCCAATTTTTCTAAATTGGCGCTTTTTAACGAATCGGAAAGACCCGATAAATTGACATAGCCCTCTATGATACCAATTGCCTTTGCACCTCCTTTTTTTGAGGGATATAGCGGATAGCAACGTGTTAAATCGATACCATGGGCATCATTCATCATACCTAACTTGGCATCAGCAAGTTCACGAACGGCACCTCCAGGAAAAAATTTATCGAGGCTATATTTAGGTGATTTATTCTTGCGAGATTGTGGCTTGGTTATCAAGTTTAACGCTTCTTCACGCGAAACATCATTCCCCAATTGCCTTTCTTTTTCAATAACGTAATCAATAAATACTTGTGGTGGACCGTCTGATCTTCTATCTATTCGATCTTGAATATTGGAGTAACCCATGAGTTCTACAACAATAGCATCCCGATACATGGCATCCAGATCGTCTTTATACAAATCTGTTAAATGGGCACGGCAGTACTTAAGAAACTCTCTTCCTGAAGTTATTCTAAAACTCTCATACGTTTCACATCCCTTAACATTATCGCCTGTATCATTAAAACCGGTTTCATCGCGACGACCAACGACACTGAATAGCATCATCATCTGCAATTTTTCAAGTTCTGCATCTTTGTTAATTGCTTTTGAATGTTTATTAAACTCCTGTTTAAAAGCATGGATTCCTGTCACAAGATAAGAAACTCTAACTGAGTGTGTTAAACCATGATTTGGGCGATGAACAATTTGAGTTATCTTTGAATTATATTTTTTTTCCAAACGCTCTTCATTTAAAGAGGATGTGCCACGCTCAACGATATCCTCATATAATTTTTTTGCTTTTACTTTATTGGCATCAAACTCTTCTAATTTTTTTTCTTCTGCTTCCAGCTGACCCTTTTTCTCTTTATCCTCAGGGACAATGCTTTTCAGTTCCTCTTTAAGTTCATCAATTTTTTTTACCAGAGCAGCTCTTTCCTTTTCATATTCTGATTGTTGAGAATGAAATTGAAACACGATAGCCAAATCTTTTTTATCAACTACTTTTCCATCTAAGATAATATCAACAAATGCGGTTGCTTCTTTTCCTGATAGATGTACTATCTTCCCATTTGCAAGATGCACCATTGACAATTGGTTAAACCATCTATCAACCATAGGAGATATGGAATAAGACTTTGAAAAATGATTTTCACTGACATACTCAATGGCCTTAAGAAACCGATTTTGATTGATTAATGTTCTCATTAGATATTCTCACTAAATCAAATTGTACTTTAAATACTGTTATTGAATATTTTATGATCATAAAACAACTTAGTCCAGTCTCTTTTTTGATTTCTATGTTTTTTATTTATAAAATTTGATTTCTTTTTAATAATTGAGTTATTATTTATATATTGCTTGGATATGTGTCTTTAGTGTGTAATTTTTTGACAAAAAAAATGTTCAAGCCTATGATTCAGATTGAAGAAGAATCAAATCGGAGAGAGTAATGTCTAAAATTGAAAGAAACAAAAAAATTGATAAATTCATTATGACTGCGTTTCAACCCATTCGAGATGCAATGAAGATATTAACATCCAAATCAGCAAACCCTACTAGTGAAGAGGATAAAAACATATTAGATTCCCAACTTCAGGCTCTTTCCGCATATGAAGAAAAAGTGGTTTCTGAATTCAGAACTCTTCAAATTGAAAACTCGCCTCCACCCACCTCGGTACTACGTATTTATCAATCCGCTTTTGAAGAAACCAAGAAAGCAATTGAAAATTTAAACGGCGATGTCACAACCAGCAGACTTATATTAAATAATTTCGAGCAAGTAACTAATTTTTGTACTAACGTACTGACTAAAGAGAATGGAGTTAAATTTTTTGATACGAAAGGATTTGATATTGAAGAAGTCGTAAAGGCAAATGGTGAAATAAAAGAATCTTGGGATAGTTTTATCAAGGAAAACAGCGGTAGTTTATCCATTACGTACTAATTTAGATTAGGTAAAGCACGCTATCCAAGATAAATTAACACTCGTATTATAAACTTCCTATGTACCAGGACGTGTTTACAATTCATCTCAGCGGCGCGCAGGCAGAGGGATGAATTGTAAACACACCCTGGTTTCTGAATAAATTCACCGCGTTTCGCTAAAAAAGAAAGCATTCCCCGATAGTCTATAATTTGAATAAGATTCTAAATTAGATGGTCACATATTGTTGAGAATGGATTAATAAAGCACAAAAGGGATTAATAAAAGTAAAATGATGATTTATGCCGAAAAACAAAGGAGATGTTTTTCAGCTCAATTAAGGAGTCTTCAATGAAAATCAACATAAGTCCATTAGGTATTCATTCTTCTTCACCTGCCAAAATATTAACTCAATCCAATAGGTTCGAACTCTTGGCACAAAGACCAGATTTGTATCTTGGTGAGGATTTTTATTTTGGATTTGATAGCAGTAATCATAATTTTATAGATATCATTGAAGAACAAGAGCCTTTAGCTATCAAATATGGACAAACTCTTTCTCTTTATCATTACACTGCAAATAAAACAGTTTATGATCTATATTTCATCGAAGAAAAATCCAGACAATTAATCCCTATGATAAATCTGGAAGCACACGCCATAGACAATGGCCTGATCAAATACTTAATCCCATTTGAATTTGTGGACTTATATGAACGCGTCTATAACAAAAATGATATAGTATCTGGAGATGAGGAGTATTCTGAGTCAGAGCAAATTATCTCACTCTTCCTTAAAAAATTATTGCTTGGAGAATGGCCTACCGAAAAAGAATCCGTTCATTTTCAAAAAGCTATTCATGACTTAGAAAGTAAGACTACCTGTAGATGTCGGCTTGAAGATTTACAATTTATAAAAACATCTCGACAGAAGCCAAAAGAACCGAATGAAAATGATTTCGTAGCAGTGAATCCTTTTTATGATAATGCCCGTATAGAGCTTGCTTCTCTGATAAGGAACAATCCTGAATGTGTCACTGTAAGAGAAATTAAAGATAATAATTATCCACGCATAGAAATTGTAGCGCCAGTAATTGATGTGTCTGATCAATATGAGATTGTTTTTCAAAAGGAAAATCCAGCTTTATTTAAAGAATTACACCATGCATTAGAACATGGTGATACAGTCAACTTGAGTCATCTTTTAAAACAACATTATCCCGAAAAGGTACAACATTATTTTTCTGATATAGGGTTAACTTCTTCAGAATAAAAGCTGAAGAAGCGAGATGTAAACTTTACTTAAGCAATGCTACAATGAGTTAATGGATTTATAGGGGATGTATATGTCCAATTCGACTGGCGAAATATCTAAAGCGATTTCATTTTTTAAAGACCCAAAAAGCATAGGAGACTATACTGAAAAATGTTTAGAAAATCCTGCATTAACCTCGCGAGAAAAAATTCTAATTGTACATTTCAACCAAAATAAACGTTTAAATATCATTACTAGAATTCAACAACATACATTTGAACATCTATTTAAAAAAAACCCGGATGAATTTTTCACTAAAAAATACCATTATGATTGGTGGATTTTTCCGATGTATGTTCCAAAAAACTGGAGGTGGGAACAAAGAAACTATGATGCTTCCATCAATTTAACTGAAGCTCAAATTTTACTTCATGACAAACAATTCACTGATACCTACATTAATTCAATTGATATGTATATCACGGCACTTAAAAAACATGGATGGAATAATTACCCAGTCCGTTATGCAAGAATGCTTCACTCATTAGCTCTTTTTCTTCAAGCGGCTAAAAAGGCAGAAGATATACCCGAAGTTTATACTCGTCTTTATGAACAAGCTCAAAATGCGGTTGCTTATGCAAAAGAATATATTTTGGCACACAATGAAGATTATGATTTATTGACGATAGGGTATCAAGCAACTTTAACACAAATAAAAAAATATGAGCAATTAGAAAACACTAGTGTTACTGTAGCAGCCCCACCAAAAAATAACTAAATAATTCTTTACAGAGCTCCTGAAAAGGCCATCAATATTAGCCTTGTCTCAGAAAGGATTTTTGATACCAGAATTTATGAGTTGAGCTAACCAATGAACTCCCTCATCATATTGACTCTTACTGTGCATCACAAGATAAATAGGAGTTGGTTCCAAGTTGAAAGGTAAAGGTTGTATTCCCAAATTAAACTGCTTGGAAAACATATTGATTAAAAAATTTGGGGCAGTGGAAATAACAGCATCTGAATTTGCCACTGCAAAAATGGCGGGCAAGATATTTTTTACAAAGACCATATCATTACGTTGCAATTTTCTTTTATATAAGTACTCACCCGAGTGACTGTATCTTTCCTGATTAAAACTGAATGCAATATGTTTACTGCTTAGATAATCTTTTAAAGACAACGGTTTGTTTATAAGTGGATTGGCCTTACTGGCAAAACAAATAATTTCTTCTTCATATAATTTCTCAACCTTAAGCTGCGATGATAAAGAATTCTCATTAATAGCCCCGATTGCTATATCTACATTATCATCAATAAACAGATGAGGATCATCAGCCATGGCCTCAATCGTTGTTTCAATAGTAATATAAGGTAGTTTTTCAAGTGCTGACATTAGGGAGGGCAGTAAAATTAATTCGACATAATCGGGTAAAGCAATTTTAAATGATCTTCTTGTTTGAAAGGGATCAAATCGTTCACTAGGTTGCAGAATATTCCTCATAAAAAACATCACTTGCTCTAATTGAGGCTGTAACTCTTTTGCTTTTGGAGAAAGAAAATACTCTCCTTTACCAGGAATTAATAGCGGATCTTTAAATAACTCTCTAAGTTGCTTTAAAGAAGAACTCATTGCAGGTTGACTTATGAACACTTTAGCAGCAGCAGCACTCACACTTTTTTCGCTCAGCAAAGCCTCCAAATGCAATATTAAATTTAAGTTAATTCGTTTAAAAGGAATCACAATTGTACCCTCTCAGAATTGGTTTTCTTCTTATATTATGGCACTGTTAACAAAGTTAGTTTTATGAAATAAAGAGGTACCAAGCTATTCTAGAACCTCGCATACCATTTATATATACGCGATTTAAACGTTGAAGTGACGATGGTTTATTTGAGTAATCGGTGTTTATTATACAACCTTATTTTGATCCCCCGCTCCTCCGAATATCACTAGCAACTAACCATGCAGCGTGTTATTCTTAACTATAGTAAAAGAGCAATAAGTCTCACTGCTATTAACTTAAGAATCAACTTCTTTTTGCCTGATGCAAACATCTTGCGAACAAGTGATAAAATGTTTAAATAGTTCACTTGATGACAGAAAGACAAGTGCCGAGAAAAATAGAATACAGAACCAGGATATCCCCTACATATAAGGATTGGAGCATCTTACTAACGAAGCTATTATTCTTTTATAGTAGCATTTTGAAAGAGGTCTAATGGATTAGCCATGTATGTTTTTCGCCATTTTTCGATGCATATTATTACTTTTATCCATTCACTTGCACTCGCTTTTCGATTTTTAGGTCATTTGGTTCATAGTACTATCAAGGTTATTTTTGGTAAGCTGTCCATCGTCTGGTCTAACACAGTAGAAATTATTTACTATTCTGGAGCACGCCTTGTTATTCTATTGAGTTTTATTGGTATATTATTAGGCATTACCGTTTCACAAACGGTTTATGTTCTCTTAAATCCCTTTCACCTACATCAACGAGTCCTTCCCATTGTTCAAAATATTTTAACCCATGAAATATTACCTATCCTTATTGGCTTCATTTTATGCATCCAAGCCGCCTTGCATTTGATTAACACCCGTTTGGAACATTACCAAGAGAACCCAGAGGCAATTATCCTTGCTCAAGTATTACCAATCATTATAGGTATGAATATCACTTCCTTACTGCTATATGTTTATCTTGTATCATCTATTTTTTTTAGTTTTTATCTTACTTTTCATTTTATGTTAGGGTTTACAAACAATGAATTTTTATCCTATGTCGTCAACTCGACAACCTTATTTGATCTGATATACTCAGTCTTTAAGACATTCATTTTATGTATAATAGTTGGGTTGACTTCTGGTTATTATTATTATGAAGCATCTATTAGACATATTTATTTGAGAAAAGCAGTCTCTCGAATTTTAACTCGTGGCTCATTCTGGCTGATCATAGCTAGTATGTATATTACTCTTACGTTTTAGGGACGACGTGCATAACGAACGATTCTATACATTAGTGGGTATTTTTGTTGTAGGTGCTCTATGTTTAATGATTCTGGGTGGTACTTTTTTTTATATAGAATATAAACGCGCACAAAAACAAACGTTTGTCATGTTTTTCAAAGGCTCTTTAAAAGGGCTAGTAACCACTGCTCCAGTAACCTATCGAGGCGTGAAGATTGGTGAAGTCAAGATCATAGAAGTCACTGAAAATAAAGAGCGCAATAAAGTACTTATTCCTGTGTACGTGCAGTTTTTTGTCGAGAGAACCTATGGTTTTAGCCAAGACCCTATTCACCTGCTTATTAATAATGGGTATGTGGGAAATATCACCAAACCTAACTTGTTAACGGGCGTTGCTGAAATTGAGTTGATTAAGCCAACTCCCACTAAAAAATTCATACAAACATACTACCATTCTTATCCTATTTTCCCCACTCACAATGCGGTTGAAAAATTTACATCTATGGAAGAAGCGTTTGAGGCAGCGAAAAAGACTTTTGAAGACATCAGTGAATTGGTTCGTTCCAAAGAAATTCACGATACTTTAGAGGCTGTACAAAAAGTTTCTGAAAGTTTAGCGCAACTATCCTCTAGCTTAAACCAAGATGTACCCAGTGTTGTCGCGTATTTAAATCAAAGCTTAAAACAAATTACCAGTGCAGCTTACTCCACTCAAAATTTGACAGATTACTTGTCTCGATATCCTGAGTCTTTACTCCGAGGCAAGCGATGAAAAACAATAGACACTTTTTAAAATTCTATTGCATCAGAGATCTGGGTTGGCTAGGTAGTGTTCGAACCGCCTTTATACATTCCTCCTTTGCGAGCATCACATCCTCGTCTTTTTCTGGCTATGTTGAACTTCGAAAGAAACCTGTGAAGTTCCTCTTAATATTGCTCATTGTCTTAACCCTCTGCGATTGCGGTCGAAGCAAAGAAACTCAATTTTATTTATTAACGCCTATTCCCCTTCAAAAAAACAGTCGTAATTCCTTTAATCATTTACAGATTGGTGTTGATGGAGTAAGTACTCCTGATTATATGAAAAAACCTCAATTAATGATTCATCAGACGCCTCATCACGTAACTCTTGAAGAATTTAACCAATGGGCTGGGGCCTTGGATAAGAATATTACTCTTGTATTAGCTACTAATCTTTCAACTCTAATGCCAGGAGTAGTCGTTCAGATCTCACCTTGGGACAATAAGTTCCACCCAGATTACCATCTTCAAGTAATGATTTCACAATTTGAAATTGATATTCATGGTAACAGTATTTTAAGGGCCGAATACCTTATTTATCGAAAAGAAGAATTAATCCACAAGGGAAATGCTTATTACCATACTAAAGTCCCCTTAATCAGTATTGAAACGCTTGTGCAGAGTATGAATACGAACCTTACTCATTTAACCGAAGAAATTGCTCGGTTTTTTATAAAAAACACGACTAAGTAATATACTCATAGTGTCTTCAAATTTGAGATCAGCTCAGTTGTCATCTATCTGAATCCACGGTGTGTGCTTGATTTATTGATCATAAATTTCTCTGCAATTCGAATTTAAACCGATAGGCATTATTGCGTTAGTCCAAGATGTTTATTTCTGGAAGTAATATGCAATGTTGAATCATCATCACCTTTTTTAACAAATTGTAGTTCGTAGTCTGAAACGAATTTGGCTATAGCCACTTTAAATAAAGACTCTGTCACTGCAAATGCCGGACAATTGCGCAGGCCTACTGAAAAGGGAACGAATGGAAATTGACCTATGGTATGGCTAGTATTTTTAGTCTCTTTCTCTTCACCCTCGCGTTGTGATTCAGTTTGCAGAAAACGTGTAGGGTCAAACTCTTCAGGATTCGTCCAGTATTGCTCACCTTTCGCCAAAGCATGCAAATCAAATATAATCATGGTATTGGGTGGTATGGTCATTGAATCAGATGAATACCCACTTTGAGTGTACCGGGGCACTGCTACTGGTGAATCAAACCGAACTGACTCCCTATAAAAAGCATCCAGTATAGGTAAAGATTTAAGAGCCCTGGTATCTAAGTCTTCTCCTATTACCAAATCTGATCTATCCATTTCATCTCGAAGTATTTCGAGTTTTCTGGGATCTGAGGCAATTTGTTCCAAACATAGCACAATCGCATCAGTTAAGTTGTCAGCCGCTTTTAGTATCATTGGAAGGGATTGAACTATAGGATTTTCAAAATATCGTCTAATGTCTTCAATAGATAAAGATTTTAAGGCAGATAACTGTTCTTCATTGGAAAGGTTTGGGTTTTCGTCTTTAAATAAACTGACTACTGAAGCAGCAATTAAATTAGCGTTTCCTGGATGATCGTCAGTACGAAGTACTTCAACAAGTTTTTCAAATTCTTGCTCTAAAATACCTCTCGAAAAAGTCCTGTAAACATCTCGTTTTTGTCTTAAACTCGGCATAAAATTAAGCAGTTCAGGAAAAGGAAATGCGCCCCAACGCTTTACATCATTTCTATAAGACGCCATCACATCATAAGTATCATCTGGTAATTGCTTAATTCCTAGTAAATTTTCTACCATAACAGCCCGCACGATACCACAGATTGTGTGCCGAAGTTGGATATCTGTATCACAATCTACACTTTTTTCTATTTCTGTGATGGTAGGGTTAACCAGTCTGGATGGTGTAAGAAAACGAGACAGATTTTTTCGAGATGACATGGCAGCATGTCCGGTATCTGAAATAATAAAAAAGTCGTTCCCAGAAAAAAATTTAAAGGAAGCATGTCCTTTTCGGCCGGATTTTTCCTGGTCAAATCGATTGAGTAATTCAACAAGTTGAGTTTGAGACTTTGGAGTAATTACTGCGTAGTTTCCCCCCAAATATCCCAAACTGATAACGCTATACCCTACTTCACTATTCCGTGCTTTCGAAGTTAATGCTTGGATCATCAATTTTGGATCATGAATAAATTCTCTAGTGTAACCTAATCCAAATCGCTCTATTTGATGCAAAAAACCCACTACAGCTTCATAAGCTTGATTAGAGTAATACTGAAAACCAAGCATTATTGAGTTTTCAAATAATTGACCAAACATAAACAACCTCATTCACAGTACAAATCAAATTGAGGCATTATATATCTTCATGAATAATTTGAAAACATGAAAAAATTTTGCGATCAAGCGATATTTTAAATAGGGTATAAACTCGAATTGATGAAAGAACAATAAATTCCTCAAAGAGACCTTGTCGACCCAGCTAGTGGGGAACCATTCCTCTAATAAGCTTGTACCCAGAATAAAAATGGATTCCCACCTGCGCGAGAAAGACCTGTTCGCCTGATACATTAATCCAAGGTCACACCCTTTTCACAAAAACATGGCTATTCAAGACGAGTCGCTCTTTCAGTTTGCAAACCTTTGTCTAGTCCATAGATAAGGGCGGAAATTAAAGGAGCCATATCGAGTTGCTTGCACTGCTCCAATCTTCTCCTGTACTGCTCATTTTTTGGTGCAAAAAATTCAATATGATCATGGTTCTCAAAACAATAAAGCAACCATTTTATTTCCTGCTGTGTTATTTCTCCCTTAAACAGGGTATTGATCAACGAGGGACTTTTTTTAAGCGTTAAACTCTTTTCTGCTAAGGCAGACACTATGATATCTTCCAGCTTGGTTAATATATCTTGGTATTGATCACTACGGGGTAAACATTTATAAAAATGAATACAGTGGTCAAAGTTCATTAAACAAATTAATCTGTCTTGTACATTTTTTGTTAATTCAGAGAAAACAGTGATATATCTTTCTTCTTTTAACCAACTTTCATTGTTAGAAGCGATATAGAGTCTCACTAAATAAAATTCTAACAGTTTGGGATCTTCTTTAACCAAACACCATTGCCTTAGCGAAGTAAAAAATTCAAGTATGGCATCGGAGGATGGGCGTTGAGGTTTCTCTTTAGTTCCCATACGTTTAATAAAATTTTCCAGTAAATTGCATATCTCAAGAGAAGGTTTCGGTTCAAAATGGCTAAACAAACCATCTGAACAAAATCCTATTTGGGCATATTGTCTTATTAAATTTTCCTTAGTCATTTCAGAATGCGTATCTCTGAAATTAAAGATTTCCCTTAGTGGATTGTTTGCGCCGAAAAGGCTAAGAAGCACAGGAGCCAATGCATAAAAATCACTGGATTCTGAGTAATAACCATCAAGAATCTCCAGAGCAACAAATTCAGGTGTTCCCTGGGGATGCTGTGAACCTGGCAAAATTGGTTTTGCGTAATCAAAGTCTAAAAAGAAAACATCCGTTCGCTTTTCAGTAACTTTTTTTATTTTAATATTTGAGCCGTTAATATCGCCATGGACAACAGGAAGTCCCTTGGTATTTCTATAGTGTAATGGATTGAGCCCTATAACCAGTTGCCAGGCAACATCAACTGCTTGTAAAAAGGTTAAGTCCTTGAGTTCTTTATTTTTTTTAAAATCCGGCTCAATATGAAATCCATCGTTGAACTCCATAATAAGGACTGTTCTATCTTCTATGTCAACAACAGCTATGCTTTCATTGGTTATCTGATAATCAGAGGGGAATTTTCCTTCCTTGTAAATTTTTATGGCAACAGGTTTATCATCCAGAATAGTCAGTTCATTTTTACTAATCCGATAAGGAAAAGGTTCTGTTTTAGTTGTTTTGGGAATACATCGATACCCTTTATAAACATCACCGGCCTCACCATTCCCTAGAAACTCTTTAAAATCACTAAAAAAATAGATTATTTCTCTGTTTTTTTGTTTGATTGGAAAAAGAGTGCCATCTATCTCATTTCCTTTAATTTTTCCCATATAAACAATCAATTATTCTGTTATTGAATCACGTAATGAAACGTAATTATATCAAATTTCAGTAAAAATTGAAATCAATTACACAATTTGAACTTTCTTTTGTCATGAACTTATTTGGCAAGGTTTTTGCTTGATAACTATACTTATAAGATAGGTCTTTTACATATTGATTTAATCATAACTTAATGTTGCGGGAGTATAGTTGAAATTATAAACACATAATAAAGCGGAATGTTAAATAGGGATTTATTAACGCCAATACCGCTAGCCAACCAAAGGAAATAACATGAAAAACCAACATGAAACAGCAAAATTATTAGAAGAAGATAAAAAACGCCTAATACTTGAATTATATCTTAAGGAAAAATTCAAAGATACATTCCAAATAAATTGGTTAAATTCTGTTGAGAACTATACCCATTTAATTACAGCATTTGATTTTTTTTATAATCTGAACTCTGAAAACCTGGAGCTTGATGCCATAGGAAGCAGTAATAGTGTCACGCGTGAAGAACATGGAGAACAATTTCACAACCTGGTCAACCTGCTTGATAAAGTTGTAGTTTTTTCGGAAGATGTTCCCCCTGTAACACTTGCTTTTGATGAAAAAGGAGCCAGCTTACTGGCTATAGAAATCAAACAAAAATCCTCATCGGTCTCTTTACAAGATTTACATGCACAAAGTGCCAATCTCGGCATTGCGGAAAAATTTTTAAATGAAGACCTTGGCCAGCATGAATGGCTGAGTGATGTTGATTTAGAACGTGCTCTGACCCAATTAGGTGTACGTGACAAGGTGCATATTACCCGTTTGAATGTTGAAGACATTGGTATGATTCTGCATTTTGAACGTGAAAAACATCAAGACAGTGATGAACCATACACTATTCCCCTGCTGATCAACTGTGGCAGCAGCGGCTCCTTACGTAGTCAGGGTTCACATTGGACAGAAGCTTTGGTAACCGTTAATCCTGAAACTAATACGATCACCATTGATTACAGCGACTCAATGACCCATGATGCAGAAGCAGTGACCACCACTCTAACAGATGCAATCAATTACTCAGCTCAATCCAATGTTAATAATGTGGTTAAAGATTACGAAGCCTTCCCCGATTTTGAGACAAAAACGGTTAATGTGAATACAGACAATCTGCAAAAAGACGGATGGAGTTGTGGTTATCGCGCTTTATACAAATTATTGAGTAGCCCTGATTTTCCAACCGACGGAGTAGATACTAACTCTGAAGCCTGGCAAACTCTAATTAACGCTCAGCATAATTCCACAGCACTGAGAAACGCTATGTACCGTGTATTGCTGGAGCATCTAGTCGTTGACCATGATTATTTTACAGCGATGGAACTTGACGAAGACAAATTAAAACTGCTAACGGAAACAGAAGACTATGAAATTGATGATGAATTTCTCATGCAATATTTTACCTTACTTGCAGAAGAAAAACCAATCGGAGAGGCACTAACCAGTGAGACTTTCGAAGAAGAATATAAGAGAATCGTTCCTGAGTTGGCTAAAATTGAACAAATCAAAACTGACCGTGATAAAAAGCCATTAATGAATAAACTGGATGGAATAATTAAAAACGAAAAATTATCATCAGATGCGAAAATATTTGCTTTGCTTGATGCTATTTCTGAAGAATACAACAGTATTCTAAAATCAGTAGGAGGAAAAAACAGCAAATTAGGCAAACAACTTAAAAAGTTGTGTGAGGATCAGTTTGGTGTTGAGCTTGATAAAGACAATCAATACCATATAAAAACTGATGGCCTCATTGCTCGAATGGTTGGTGAATTCGGAAAAAAATCCGGACAAGAAGAATCATTACTGCCTGAACCTAAAAAGACCACGTCGGAATCACAAAAAACAACGGTCAGTGCCCCCGTGTTGTCCAGTACTAAAAAAATAGACGTTATGCTAAGCCTTTCCGAGAATTCTATCGGTCGTCAAAAAATCCCAGGCCAATTGGAATTACGTAGTCATAATACACAAAACCGTGTGGGAACCATGATAGGAACCACTCAATTTTGTTACGCCCCTAAACCAGGCGGTGTAGAACCTGGCTTTGTGGCAATTGATTTGAACGAAGAATTTTTCAAGGCATTGAAACCCATTCTACTGACACTAAGTAGTGATAAATTCGAAGGTGTTCTGAAATCATTGGAATCAGACAACTTAAAGCATAAACAAAGGACATTCGCCACTCTCATTAATGCAATGACGCCGAAACCTTATGGAAAAAATCAAACTCTGGATGAGGATATTGCCAACCTCTGCAAAGAAATCGAGAAAGCAGTCGCCAAAAACCCGAAATTAGAAGCCTGGATGTATAAACTTGACCAGGCTGAAAAAAATGACAACAAAGCACGAATAAAAACCAATAAAGAAGCATTGCGTGAATTTGCCGGTACTAAACTGGCACGTCATTTTAGTATGGACAATCAAAAACAGAAACTGGTAGGAGTCGCAGGTAAAACAGGTACTCACTTCGAACTGTCCTGTGGTTGGAAAAACGGTATGCGGCCATTCAAGAAATTTCTTCATGGTGGGAAAGAACCTGATTATAATGGTATTTTAGTTGAAAATCAGGAAGCCTTAGTCAAGAAATCTATGGTTGTGCCTGGTTTGGGCAAGAACCTGATTTTTGGTATCGCAATTGGTGACCGCGATGGTATCGGCAAGGAAGCTCAGAATAAAGGTTTTGCCGGAGGAGTTTTTTACGGATTTGATTACGGAAAGCCTTTTGAAGGAGCAGGAGTTGTCCAAAGCTTGCAGGATGATTTCTCATTTGAAGATCCCGTGGCCAAAGTTCCCAGTATGTTCAAAGGTTCTGGCTTCATGGGCCAGGCACGTCATTTTATGTATCGCAATTACAGCATTTTTTATGACACGGCCTTATCCGAACGCATGGAAGGTGTTCATTTATTAAAGAAAATGATTACTGGTGAAAATCCTGGTGATGAAGTCATTAAAAGTTATCCAGGCTTAAGGCAGGAACTCAATCGCATTCAGGCTAGTTTCCCAACAACCGAAGATTTGTTGAATCGGCTTGCTGCACTAAGAAAAGCCTGCAGCAACGAACAACAGGAATCAGTGATTGATGGATTAATTATTCAGATTGGTTCAGGAAAATTATCAAGATATGATCATTATTTTGCTGAAACAAAAATTGATTTAATCGAAAATGCCTTAAAAACTAATATGAATACGGAAGAGTTAAAGGATAACCTTGCTTTTATTGATACTATGTCAAACAGAGCAGCAATAAACAATCAAACAATCCTGGAAGTGTTCGAACAACGATTGTTGCTGACCAGAGAGGAAGTCGACTTTCTTGATAAATTGGAAAAAACGGTTTCGCCAACATCTGTTCTTTCGCACGATGGAACCGTTTTTCTTAATCACATGCGAGTCGATCCGATTAATAAAAGAATACCGTTTCAATTAAGTACAGATTCAGATGGAAATTATACGATAACCACAACAAATAAAAATATTAGTGCCGAATTGAAAGAAAAATTCGGACTTGATTTTAAACAAACTGAACATGGCTTAAGTTGTACACTGGATCAAAAGGGAATGACTGAAGCCATGAAATGTGTTAATGAACAATATCATGCAAAACGGGATAAATTATTAGTTGAACCAACTTATACTCTTGAAACTTTCCCATATCTGGTATCATTAGTCAAAACAGATATGGATCACGCAGATATTGGTTATAAATGGATTTCTGATGGATCTCTTTCTCTTCGTATTACACCACAATCTGAAGAACAACAAAAACGTATAATGGAAATATTTAAATTAAAAGATCCACTAGAAATTAATACGGCAAACATCATTATAATTTCTCCTGAGATGCATCAAACTTTCCAGAAAAATGTAGCTCAAATGTATCAACTGCAAAATATGAAGGTAGAAAAAACGCTCTCCTTAAAAAGTGAATTACAACAACTCAAAGTGAAATCCAGCGAAGAAATTGCAAGAGAAGATTTGCTTGCTCGCATGGAAAATCTGGTTTCTAAAGAAATTTACCCGCAAATCAAAGATGCCGTGAATGAAATGGGGCCTAAAGAGATCGACAAACTTCTGCAATATAATGATAAAACCTTGAGTAATCCCAAAAATATTCAATGCATCATCGAAGATAAGATGGAGGATATCAAAGTAATCGTTGAAGAGATTGAACTTGAAACAATACAAACATCCAACGACATTTCACCAACGATAGATTCTACATTTCATTAAGCATTTTGCAGCTTCCCCTGCATAGCAGTTTATGTGGTTCACTCAAGTTGATTGCAGTACTGCAAAAGGGGAAGTCAAACAATCAGTCGTGAGCCGGTTTATTTTAACTTTATTGATTCTTGATCTTTATTTTCTGGATTTGCTACTTCCTTATTATCTGTAGCAGTGTATCTAAAGAAACCCAATATACTAGGTCTTGATGGTAGCACAGAGGTAATCAATTGGGTCAGTGAGACTGTTTCGGACACAAGAGGACTGGGTAATCGGTCGAGAGAAAGTTGTTGCGGATGGTTGGCGACATATTGATTACTGTCTTCGAGATATTTACAAATAAACGATTCATACACACCAAAACCATTATCATATTTCAGTAAATATAAATCGGCCAGATGCGTATCTAATTGTCCATTACTGTTTCGGCCATATTTTGTTTCGAGATAAGTTATTCCTTCTTCGCTAAGTGAAGCCCAGTGCAAGTGCTTATATGAGTCTCTTTTATCACGATAGTCTTCAGGACATGGATCAACGACATTTTCAAGTTGTGAATTGGATTCCACTTTTTCTGCAAGGGTCGCATGCCCTGCTCCCAGAGTAAGATCACCTATATGATTGATGTGTGTTTGGTAAGGGGTATCAAGACCATAGCTATCTCCAGGGCGAATATCCCAACCTGTGTAACGAAGCAGAGGACGGACTGCATAACGTAAAGTGGAAAACGATCCCATCTTTCCTTCAAAAGCCTCTTGAAAGGTGGAAAAAGTATTGTTCATAATGCATCTTACTGTGACATCTGATTGCAATTTGAACTGATCACTGACTTTTTTTGCTATAGCAGCGCCAAAAGAATCCCCCTGAAAAAGTATATTATCAATTGATATTCCTTTTTGAAGCAAGGTATTAGTCAGTGCAATTCCAGTATTAACCATATCATTGACTTCTAACACTTCACCGCCCAGTTTACTCATGCCTGGGTATTCAAAAGCATAATAATGTGCCCCAGTTATTTGAACAGCCTTTGCTATATCGGTCAGGCAATCTTGATATAGAGATCCCATTCCAGTGAAATAAAGTATATGTTTTCCCTTCCCAGAGGAGTTGGACTCTTCTGATTTATCAGAATTATTATGGAAGCCTACCATTTCTGTCCTACAAATTGTTTGGTTAGCCAAAGTAACTTCTACTTCAAAGCGCTCAAATTCAATATTGGAGAATTGTTCAAAGTAGGGAGAATCCTCTTTACGTATTGCCTCTTCAAAACTGGCAAAACGTTCTTTCAATGACATATCTGAATTGCCGAAGCCATTTTTGATATACCAGTCCTCTCTATTCGCTGGAAAAGCTCCGGAAGCAATTTGTCTTTGTAACCAGATTTGTACTCTTGAATTAGGCATAATTTATACTCCATTTGCACATAAATTATGTGCATCATTTATTAATCAGTCAATATTTTAAGGTTTATTTTTAGAGGAGATTACTATTTCTGTATAGATTGGAACCAGTACTGAGATGTTGCAAATTGCTAAAAACTCCAATTTCGATATTGAGAAACACTTTAAAACTTCACAATATTCCCTAAGTTAATTATCTAAGATATTCGAGTAAAAAAGGGGAAAAAATGAAAAAAAGCCCCAGGATCAAATAAAATAAAAATTGATCTTGAATGCGTTTTTGCTCTTCTTCTCTTGGGCGAAGCATATAAAATGCAATAAAAAGAAAGGCTGTGCCAATCAATATGCTTAAAATTTGCACAGACAAAAGTAGAGACATGAAGTATGGAGAAGTTGTCTGAGCAACCTGTTCTTCTACTGGAATAACCTCCGCAGCAGCAGCATATAAATTCATTTTTTTAGTTTTTGATCATTTTTTTTAATCCTCGCTCTATTTGATCAAAATTTCAAGTATGGGCAATTAATATTTAACAAATAGCAGAGATATATGCTATTTTTAGACCTTGATTGAATATCGAATGAGGTATTCGATATATATTTTCTGAAAACAATACTATATTTTACGTATTAGATTATTATTTAGAAGATATGAAAGAATTAATTGCGTTTATATTGTTTATATTAAATATCAATTACTGCTGGGCACTTCGATGCAACGGACAATTAGTCTATGAAGGGGATACACAGGAAATAGTAATAAATAAATGCGGTACCCCTCAAGCTAAAAAAATCCTCAGTACCACTCAAGCTTTATTCAATTCCTCAGGTGTAAAATATGGTTCAACTCCCTTTCTTACTGAGGTATGGACTTATCATGCATCACCTGAAGACTTTATATATAAAGTGTATTTTACGAATAAAGTAGTTACTTCAATTACAGCCAATTTACCTTCCCCATGATAATCCCCCATCCTTTACAACCAGGATGCAGTGAAAATCTTCAATGCTCCTTCCCCCTGTTTTTATTTTGTGGACATTAAAAATCAACTTATTTTAAAGTTCAATTTTAGTTGGTTGAGCCTTATTTTCAAGCTTGTCTAGCCTGGGTGCACTCTGATGAAATTAGCCGGTTTTTACTAAATGCAAAGAATAGTATCTTAAAAGATGCTCCTTCTTTAGAGTATTAAAACCAAATTGGAGCAAGCTTATCCATGCTTAAAACAAATATAGTTGCTATGTTTGACGCTTATATTTTTTATAATTCATAGAACACAAAATGTGATAAATATGTAGTAATATTTTTTTAGGTAAACAAGTGATGGATAATGTAATTACTGACTATCTAAACTACTTTAGAAAAAAAGTGACGCAGATTTTTGAGCGCGGGAAGTTGTAGATACCTGGTCTAATTCAGAAATTAATCTTGAAAAAATTCTCGAACTTTTACAGGCCTGTCAAAATAATGCAGAGATCGCTTATGTAGCAGCTGGACCACTAAAAGATCTACTTTGCAAACACCATCGAAGGATAAAACAAAGCTCTTGTTAATGGTTCGACAACATCAAGTGATGAGAACCGCCATTCAATGTCTAATCTTTTCTCAAGACAGTGAGGAAATGAATGCGCTAAAAGTGATATTAAATCAATATCATTTACAGTATGCTTCAATCTGATATAGCGAGCGTCACCTGTGTGGCATGAATCATATAAGAGTACTATGCGATTTTAAGGAATAAGGTAATGAACAACTGGATGATCTATGGGGCGAATGGTTATACTGGAGAATTGATAGCAAGGGAAGCTAAAGCAAGAGGACTCACACCAATCATTGCCGGACGTAACCAGAATAAAGTGAAATCATTAGCTGAAGAGCTAGGATTTTCTGGTCGTGTTTTTGACTTGCTTGATCAAAAAAATTTGGTAAAACAACTTTCTGATGTGCAATTGGTTTTAAATTGTGCTGGCCCGTTTTCCTCCACGAGTCAACCTATGATACAAGCATGCATTCAATCAGGAACCCATTACCTGGATATTACTGGTGAAATCTCCGTTTTTGAATACGCACATAACCAAAATTTACAAGCAAAAGCAGCCAACATCGTACTTTGTCCAGGAGTCGGATTTGATGTCATACCAACAGATAGTATCGCAGCCAAATTAAAACAAGCACTACCTGACGCCAATTATTTAGCGCTTGGATTTGATACCAACTCTGGTTTATCTCCTGGCACTGCAAAAACGGCTGTAGAAGGTTTAGCGCATGGAGGTAAAGTTCGTATTAATGGTCAAATAAAAACGGTACCTTTGGGCTGGAAAACCCGTACAATTGATTTTGGTAAGGGTGAAAAACTAGCGACAACCATTCCTTGGGGAGATGTGAGTACTGCTTATTACACAACAGGAATACCTAATATAGAGGTGTATATCCCCGTATCTGAAAGAAAACTATCGATCCTTAAAAGAGCCAATTACATACGCTGGCTTTTGCGATTCAATCCTATACAGAGTTTTCTAAAAAGGAAAGCCGCGAAGCAAAAAGGTCCCAATGCAGAGCAATTAAAACACCTTGTTACTTATGTCTGGGGCGAAGCAAAAAACGCAAAAGGCGAAAGTAAAACTGCCCGAATTACAACAGCCAATGGATATGCGCTTACTATAAGTGGTAGCTTAGCCGTGGTTGAATATTTAATAAAAAATAAAGTAAACGGTGGCTATACAACTCCCTCTCAACTAATGGGTACAGACTTCATCAGTAAACTCCCTGGCAGTAGTGAAACTGAAATATAAGAATGTCTCTGGCATTTTATTTTTATATCTGCTTATTTTTTCATAGCCCATGACTTAATTCTCTTTTATAAATTTCGTGGGCTCAATAGAATACGACTAGTTACCCTAAAGTGATTCATGCAGCATTCTTAAGCATCCTGGGCTTCACTAAACCTAAGGCAAGCATAGAAGATTCGGTGTTTTGTGCTACCGCCCGCAAGTCAAACCGTCCTTCAGCTTCATCAATATAATAATTGTTTGTCTCAGCCAATGCCCGTACGGCTGGAATCGTTAAAAGCAACGCACATGCGTCCTGATTTCCCAGTCTTAAAGCTAAGCGAAGTAATCCATTGTCACCATACGGAATTACTGCACTATGTACCAGTTTTTTTATGCCTGGAATGTCCAGTAAAAAGTGAATTTCATCCAACAACACTTCGTCATTACGACGGATTAAGTTGTGTAATACATAAAATCCCTGTAGACATTCTTGTTCAGTGGCAAAATCAAAAAAACCCATGGGGTTATCCTGCATCAAGGAATCTCGCATTCCATGTAATTTACTCAGACACTGTGCAATAAAAGGATTGACGTATCTGTCTCCATATTCAAACTCATGCCTTTCTGCATATGCCAGTACAACTGGATAAGCTAGCAAAAAATTGACAATATCATAATGACCTTTTCCTACCGCAGCCCAACGCAAAGCATAATAGTTTTCTGCTTGAATCATCGCTTCGATTTCAGTAGGTGCCAATTCACACAGACGATTGACAACGTCCAAATGTCCGTTCCCTGCTGCCCAGCGAAACGCATCGTAATTCTCTGCTTGAATCATCACCAAAACCTCAGCTGGTGCCAATTCACACAGACGATTGACAACGTCCAGATGCCCATTCCCTGCTGCCCAGCGAAACGCATAGTAGTTCTCGGCATTAATCATCTTCATGACCACATCAGCTGGGGCTAATTCGCACAGACGATTGAGAACATCCAAGTGTCCATTCTCTGCCGCCCTGCTAAAAGCATCGTAACGATAGGACTTAATCATCACCACAACCTCAGTAGGTATCAATTCACAAAAGCGATTAATAACTTCCAGGTGACCATTTGCAGCCGCACTACGAAAAGCATAGTAATTCTCTGCCTTAAGCATCCCTTTTACTTCCGAAGACTTTAGCAAGTCACACAGAGTATTTAAAATTTCCAATCGCCCTGTTAATGCTGCAAACACAAAAACAGCCTCTTTTTTTGCACCCTTACTACTAATATCCTGAAAAAAATGTTGGGTATTAATATCTGAGTGTGCATAATACATACATACCAACTGCCTCATTTGCTCCATACACTCTGATTTTGACAAAAAGACACTAACAGCCCCTTCATAAGGCAATGTCATTAGTGATACTTCATGCGGACTTATAAAACACCGAAATAAATTTACCCATATTGTCCAAGGGATCAATCGTATCTGCGGATGCTGCTGATAATTTTCTTTATTATAAATTGCAAGATTAGGCATCAATCAACCAGTTAAAAAACAAACTAATTAATTATAAATTAATCACAATTAAGTTTAATGGTTTTAAAAGGACAATCTTTGGTTTAAAAAGGACAATTAGAATTGAATAATAGCTATTATAATTGAAAAAATTAATTCAAAATGTATAATTAAATTCCCAAAAGCAACAAAATGATAGTATGACAAAGATAATTGTAATGGTCGATAGCCATGAGGTGGTTTTGCTGGATACAGAACACATCAAGCCAAGTGAATCATCAGAATATTATAAAAAGCTTTCACACTACAACAAACTCGATGAGGGTTTAATATTGCTATCGAGTATTGACGAAAAAACCAATTGGAAAGCAGCAATACTATTAAAAAGCCTTAAGAAAAAACAGTTGGATTCTGAAGCACCAGAAATCGATTTACTCTTACAACAATGTAAAAAATTTTCACTATCTCATAGACCTGATTCTCATCAGCTTTCTAACATGAAGGGACTTCATTGTTATCGAGCAGGAGTAGATGCGGGAGCAGGATTTAAAGAAGGAGATTTGGACGTATTAGGAACTGAAGGTTTTGTAGACTGTACAGGTGTTTTGGTAGCTACTGAAGACGAGCGAGGAATACCTTGTTATTATCTAGACCATATATCTGGTGCTCGAACAACAGAAGTAGCAATTAATGAAGAATTGGACAGAATACTTTCTGACTTACAAAAACTTACCAATATGGAACTATCCTGGTCAGAATTGGAAGGTCAAGTTACCTTGGCAGGTCCTGGTAGCAATACCGAAGAGCCCAGTTTATGCTATAAACAAACATTCAAAATATTGACTCGAGCAAAGGCTAAACCCACCCCTTTATTTGGCGATAGTGTCGCTTTTAACATGACAGGAACAGGCGATTTGATAATATTGGAACCTAAAGGGCAATTAAATCAGGGTATTCAATCCAAATTACCCAGGATAGGACATGGAGTGTATTCTCCCATTGACAATGTAAGCTATTCATCAGACGAAATAATCTTAACGATTGAAAATCAAATTTCAGATGCGAGAGCGCACGATAATTATCCTTACTCAGATTTTTCTCCTGCTATAAAATTATAGACTTAAATATTTTTTAATTTTTCAACCAGCATAGCCAGTGTAACATCCATCAAGAATGCAGTTGGATATAACAAGGCTTGTGAAGAGTAATTGATTAACACATTTATTGTTTGAGAGATAAGCTTTGTAAGCCGTTATAACAATCTCTTTTATATCAAGTTCCTACCCTAATGCTCCTTTCAGCTCACCAGGTATCCTTCCAAATAACTTACCTATGATCTCGAATGTTCATCCCAAGTATTGAAACAGGTTGACGTCTGCTCAAAGACCATTTATGTTAATAATTGATCCATAAGATCTTAACATATTCAATTTGGTTTAAAATACCCAAATACCAAATTCAAACCGCTCTAAAAGGAGAATATCTAAATCTAAAAACGTAATAACTAATCATTTTATACACTCGATTGATTGAGAGGGATAGAGCAGAGGGAATCGTACAAAAATAACTTAGAATTTGTTTTATATAAGGGATTATAGGTATGAAAACAAAGCAAGAAGTTTCTCATAATGACGAATTAAGTGGTTCAAATTCTTCTACAACACTACCAACAAAAGAAACATGGGTAACAACTAATACTTTAAATATTACCTTTGATTCTTATGATTTTAGTCTCTTCGTTACAGAGCAAGCCCCCATTCCTCACCGCATTGTTTTTAGTGGAGGTGGTTCCAGAATACTGGCTCATATAGGTGCACTTGATGAACTGACGAATCGAGGATTACTTTTCACTGAATTTTCCGGGAGTTCAGCAGGTGCCATGGTCGCAGCATTTGCGTATCTTGGTTATAATTGCTCTGAAATCAAGCAAATTATTTCCTGGTTTAATGAAGATAAACTGCTAGATAGCCCTCTCATTTTTAACCTCAATAACATAAAACAAATATTCAATAAAGGAGGCCTTAGTTCAGCCAAATTAATGCGTCAAGCAGCCAATTATGTCATCTTAAAAAAAGTAATGGATATTATATCGGATGAAAAATACAAGACCCACTTTGCTAAATTCCAAGACTTTCTTGAAGAAAACATATACAGTTGCCCGGAAGGTATCACATTTCAAACCTTAGCCAAAATCAAGGAAATATGTCCTGAATGTGAATTAGGGGAAAAACTATTTATAACTGGGACCAACTTAAGTACGCAACAACATGAAGTATTTTCAGTTGATACAACACCTACCATGGCCGTTGCCGACGCCATTATTATTTCTGCAAACTTACCTATTGCTTTTGAACGTATAAAATATCAAGGAAAAGTATACAGTGATGGGGGCATTGGAAATAATTTGCCAGCCACTTGTTTTACAGGAACAGGAAATAACATAACCTTTTTGAAACACAAGAATGATGTGGATTTTAGTGTACTTGCCTTACAATTTGATAATGGGCTTGAAGAGAATGCCCTTTATAGTCAAAACCCGGTATATAAGTGGTCATGGTTGAGTAATACATTCTATTCATTTGTTACGGGACATCTCAATGTTACTAATAATTGGCATGAGGATCTTCAAATACTTAGGAGACATGCACATCAAAGCATTTTAATAAAAACCCCTAATATTTCATTAACAAATCTCTCACTGAGTAAAGACATACAGGAAACACTGATTGAATCAGGCAGGACAGCCGCCAAGACTTATTTAGATTGCCATGGATATTGTATCGACACCTACGGACACATTGACCGCGATGAGTGGATGCATGAAAAATTTCAAAACCCTGAAGAGTTATTGGATTACTGTATTCAACAAAAGAATTTTGAATTGCTAAAAAAACTGCATCAAGCTATTTCCTGTTCTAGATATCTAGAAAAAGGGTACAAACACTATTTATGCGAATTGTGTGAAAGTATTCTGACAACTCATCCACCCTGCTCCACGGAAAAGCTTGATGTTGAAGAATCTGAAATTAAGCCAAAAGAAAAGAGCTTAATTCCAATGGAAAATAATAACAGGGACCTACGATTCTCAATGACATTCTTTGAGGCTCCATCTCTCCAGGACAAATTATTAAAAAAGGATAGTCCAGAATTAAAAATTAAAATATTTACAGGCCTATACCCTATATTAATTCAAAACTGGCAAAATTTGTGCCCTGTTTCCGGAATTAGCAACATATTAAATACAATTCGTATGTCATTACTTGATGTCGGTGCTTCACATACTTGCATGAAGGAATTGATCAATAAGCTCAGTGAGATTGAAATTGGGCATTTTTTGATATTTGTTTTTAAAGCGGCATTAAAACATTATGACGACAATGATTTTACATTGTTATTAAAAAACTTAAAGCATCTGCATAATTCTATAGAGTTAATTAGAAAAAAGCAGATAAATTCAGATGATAGATTTTATGGACGATGGAATTTTGAAGGCCACGATACCAAAAAAATTCTTGAATTCCTTAAAAAGGATGATATTACGAGTTTAATGAATATTTTAGAAGATAAAAAGGAGCTTCTGATCAGCAAACCTAAATAGTAATTAAATATAGGTGGCCATCCTCTTAATTGGGGCGCAAGCGGTTAACTATGCAATGGCCCCCTATTCACTGATCTGCCATTAAATTCTTCTATCAAAAAATCTATCTTTTGTCCCAATTGCCCCTTTCCCATTAGTTTTTCAGAGGCACTATAAAATGATTTTGTGAAATAAGAATACACATTATTTGAACTACTATCCTGAGTTCTGCGTTTTTGGATATCATCTTCTTCAGAACTCATGCTTAATAATAAGTCATTCACAAGGTTATAATAGGTAAAAAAATCCTCCTTTTCATAGTGTAAGTAAAGATCAGATGCCTTTTGAATATATTTAAGAACCAATTGTTTTTTAGTATCAAAAATATCTCTGTTACTTTTATTTATAGAAAACTCCAATTCTTTATCAAGAATATACTCATATAATACAAAAGAAAGCTGGTATACCCAGGGAACATCTCTTCTATTGCTAAACAATGATTCATCCATTAAGTGAGTAATAATAGAAGGGCATTTTTGAAACAATTCAAAGATTACATTAATAAAATTTGTCAAACTGGAGGTGAAAAAACTCTCATAAAGATCCGTTGTGAATTCCGTTTTAAATTCTTCATTATATTCTTTAACTGCAATTTTCACTTGCTTTAATGCCGAGTTAATTTCATCAGAAACTTGTTTAAAATAATTAGAATAGTTCTCTTTGCTTTTAACATCGATCAATGCAATTGTCTTAACTAAACACCGGGCAAATTCATTTCTTTGTATTAATAATTCAGCTTCCTTACCTTTATAAGTTTTCTCATCAGCCTGTGATTGGTAGGTATCTAATATTTTTTTACAGTAGCGGTCAGTGATAACTTTAAATATCCACATTATCTATCTCTCTGTTAGTCAACCAGAAAGCACGCCCAAAACTCCGCCTATTTTTAGCAGAGTATCCATTCTATTTTTCATAACGCACTCATTGATACAAAGCTTGAAATAATTTGCTTTAACCTAAAATGAGGTATTTATAAGCATCTAAACCCATCTTTGCAATTATTGAATTCAAAATGGTAGGGATAGCCATCGCGACCAATAGTAACTCATTGTAAGTTATAGAAAAAGTATCTTCATTCAGTTTTTTATGAAATAGTTTCAATATTTACAGTGAGTTATTCAAATATAAGGATACTAAAAGTGCGATCAAACACATGTGAAATAATGATTGAAACGATACTGGAGTAATCCAAGGTTTTGTTTTATCCTGTTTTTTTTTAAAACGTGTGGCGTATCATGTCTTCAACTGTCTCATATCAAGAACGTAAAGTCATTTTCTTATCCAGCCTTGGAGGTATGTTGGATTTTTATGATTTTGTCATTTTTGCCGTGTTTGCTTTAGACATAGGACAAAGTTTCTTTCCTAATGATAACCCCTTGTTTGAAATTATGGCTGCCTTTTCAGCCTTTGCTGTGGGTTACTTGGCAAGACCTTTAGGAGGAATATTATTTAGTCATTTTGGTGATAAATATGGCCGTAAAAAGTCTTTCATCTTCTCTATCATCATCATGGGCTGGACAACTCTTTGCATGGGTTTACTGCCTTCCTACCATGATTATGGATTGAGCATGCCGTTGATATTTTTAAGTTTGAGAGTCATACAAGGAATCGCTATAGGTGGTGAAATCCCGGGGGCGATTACTTACGTCACAGAACATGTGAAACGCAAACCAGGATTGGCTTGCGGTATCATTTTTTCATTTTTAAATTTAGGTATTATCATTGCTCATTTGTTTGATGCCAGCATCTCTCTCTTGATACCCCATTTGCCTTTTTATGTACCTGCGTGGCGTATAGCGTTCATCATAGGTGGGTTACTTGCCATTATCAGTTACTTTTTACGAACTTCACTGGAAGAATCACCTGAATATTTAAGCTTCCAACATAAGGTGCATAACATTCCCCTGATAGACTTATTCAAGCAACATCGTGAGGCATTAATAGTGGCAACACTCATCGTTGCCATACAAGCAACATTAATAAGCATTATTTATCTTTATTCTACCAGTTTCATGCAATTGACTAAGCTTTATAGTGAGAAAGAAATCACCAATATTAATCTCATTGGCCTTAGTCTATTTTGCTTGACTAATATCTTATGGGGAATGTTAGCTGATTATTATGGGCATAAAACCATATTAATAATAGGTGCCTTATTTTTAATACCAGGAAGCTTCTTCTTTTATCAAGGCTTGCTGAACCATAACAATGTCATTCTCCTCTCCCTTATCATGGCGATAATATCAGGTATGACAACAGGAAGTTTTGCAGCAGTGGTTGCCAAAATGTTTCCAACCCCAGTTCGTTATTCTGGTATAGGGGTAAGCTATAATTTAGCCTTTGCCATTTTCGCAGGTTTGAGTCCATTACTTACCACCAGCTTAATTGAAAAAACTCACAATATGATGGTACCTGCCTATCTCATGATGGCAATAGCATTCATTGGATTTCTTACCAGTCTATTCTCGACTACTCTCAAAGAATATATGAAGTAGCCGTAATTTAAGACTTAAAAAATTAAGACAGGCAACATTTTCATTTTTTCGTGCCAGATTCTGGATTATTTGAGATTAAAAAGGAATCAATGGTGGATTACCGTTGATTCCCACCTTACTTAATAGACTTCTTTCGAAACTCTACTGCCATGGAGAATTGCTTCGTCGATACGGTGCTACAATTCTCATGTATTGACGTGCACACTGCAGTTCTTCGCTCCGTTTCTCCTCGCACTTCTCTCATGGCAAGTTTCGAGAGAAGTCTAATGCCGATTAATTAGATCAATTTGCTTTTTAATTTGCTCTTTTGTATAACCATAATGTTTTTGTAACTTACCATAAATTTCCTGTTGATCTCCTTCGATCTCTTTTAATTCGTTATCAGTTAATTTACCCCATTGTTGTTTGATTTTTCCTTTTACTTCTTCCCATTGGCCTTCAAAAATATCCCTATTCATCATAGTTCTCCTTATGATTAAAGTTATAAATTGATGCTGCTTAATAAGCCTAGTAAACAATTTTTGGATTTCAAGAAAAAATCAATAATTACGGTTTAATTTTTATTCGTAACCAAATTAAAAATTAAACCGTAAATTAAAATCACAATTATTGAATAACAAAATAGTCCGGGCTGTAATCATAGCAATGTAAAGAAACGACATCATCACCAATTTTCACTTTGAACATAGCCGCATTGAGATCCACAAGCGATGGGTTAACTTGCTGATAACATACTCTATTCGTACCATCGATTGTAAAATAATAATAATCTCGGCCCGGATCAGCTGTAGTAGTTGTCACATAAGTACCTTGTTCGTCATGCACAACTATTGGGCTACCCGTTATCACGACTTTATCTGCCAATGCGTTTACATTAAAAAGTAACAATGTAACCACTACAATATTTAGGAGAAAAGCTTTCATTGCCCTACCCTCCATCTTTTCCATATTGATACGATAAGACAGGCTGTGATTTGATACTTTCTGTCCTTTTAGATGAATTAAGGAATCATCCATGATGTGTTGACAAAACCTAAATGAAGTGAAAATAGACATACCAGATGTCATGCCAACAAATCTCTATAAGTATAATACAAGATCCACATGTTAACAAAAATAAATCTATTTGATCAATTATTAAAAATTAAGTGTATTTTAAATCCATTTAGATCCTTTATACTTAGAGAAAGAATTACGATACTAACGGAATGCTAATATCTAAAAACAGTTTTTAGAAGAAGGAAGAGAACAATGACCAGAAAAGAATCAGCCATTGCATTTCTAACGATGGTAGCTCATGGAAACATTAGAGATGCGTATGAAAAATTTATCTCTATGAAATTCATTCATCACAATCAGTATTTTCAAGGTGATCGCCAGTCCTTAATGTTGGCAATGAAAGAAGCCAGCAAAGCAAATCCAAATAAGAAATTGGAAATAAAAAAGATTTTTGAAGATGGAGACATTGTAATCACGGTTTCACATGTCCAACAGAACCCAGATGACATTGGTAGCGCGGTTGTTCACATCTTCAGGTTTGAGGATGGTCAGGTAGTAGAGCTTTGGGACTTAGGACAACCGATTGTTAAAAACTCTCCTAACGAAAATGGTGTTTTCTAAATGCAACAAATAAAAAATCGTAACCAAAAAAAGAACATTTTTGCCCTGTTTGAGAAGACATACTGATTAATATTGACAATCAAAATATCCTGAAACATGATTAATATCGTACCTTTCTCTGTACGCCTTTACTTACAACATTGAGTAAGATGATCTCAATCTGAAGTAATGACTAACGGATCCTCAGGTCGAATCAATACATTACCAAATAACTGAAAAAGGAAGTTTCAATGAAAAAATCTAATCCTGTATGTTCGTTGTTAATGCTTTCTGCAATTATGTTTTCTCCTGTTATCAAGGCAAGTCCTGTAGGTCTCATTGTGGATATCTATTGTCCTGTTACCCAGAGCGCTCCAAATGTAGTTACTAATTTTGGAGATTACATTGCTGGTTACGGTATGGAAAATATTTTGTCGCAAAATAATCCAATTTATTTTAAATCCATTTCGCTGGCACATGATGTCCCTGCTCAACTTGGAAATTATTACAATGAAACCACCAGCTACAACAGCACAACTGGCCAAGTCACTTGCAGCTATGCAAGCAATAATCCAATAGAACCCAGGTTCGCTGTAGCATATACCTTAACAAACGGTAAAGGCGGAGCTGTCCAATGGCAATCTGGTAACTCGATCAATATCATTTTTCCAGTTGGTTTAAAAAATTAATCCATCGTTACCATTTTGCTTGGCAAGCCCTTATTAACACGTTAATAAGGGTTATGTTTATTCAATCTTATTAAGGGATTTCTCTGATTAAGTTTCAGTGACTTATTTAAAAATGCAAATCTGTACTTGCCAGATGTCCTGGACAATCAAATAATTAAAGCTACCGTTCCCATCCCCATTGAACAGGAACCTGGACAGTTACATGATACACAGACCATGAAAATACAATCAGGTTACTTAGACAGTATACTTAAAGTCAACAAAAATCTGATTTGCCTTCAAACGACCTGACCAGGGCGTTGCAGTCTGAAATCCATTGCTATTGGTATAGACAGTTGATGGCCCATTAAATTTACCGCCATCATAGTATCGATAACCGGCATCGACACTCATGTGGCTTCCTGCCGGATGAAAGTTCACCCCAGCAGACGCTTGCCACGCAAAGCTGTTTTTATCAGTAGGCTCACCAATACTTGAAGTTGAACCAATTGCAACACCAGCAATGGTTGTTGTCCCTACCGTATAAAAGTTTCGCACTTCATTATGAGCATAACCGATACCACCATCGATGAAAGGTGTCAAATCGACATTTGCCAGATTAGCCCAGGCATTTGCCGGATGTAAAAATCCGTTTACTAATAACGCCTTGTTATCAAGGCTAAAATAGCGAGTTCTTGCACTCCCTGTAAACCCAGGGGTACCTATAGTACCAGGTGGTGCTGATTGGAATTTTTGATAGTTAAAAACCTCATGATCAAGATAGCTTAAGCTCATATCAATATACTTATGAACTTGTTTGCCTATAGCAAAGGTATAGAATCCTCTATCTCCCAAATCAGAATCATAGCCCTGTAATGAAAAATCCCAAACAGCAGGATTAGGATTAGCAATACCTGGTTTTTCAGTCCAGGAATAACCAGTACCTATGGAAGCAAACCATGGATAGGCAGGTGGGACAGTTTCTCCCATGGTTCCGGCATATAAAGAAAACGAAGAAACACAAAGAGCAATTATGCCTAATTTTTTATTCACAATAACATCCTTATTTTATGGGAATCACCAGCATGCTGGTTGGTAGCCATAAGATTTAAACCTAATAGAAAATCATGGAATTCAGAGTAACCACATGTATACCTCTAACACACAAAGTTAATACATAAGTTATTTCTCTATAATTTTGTTTAAAAATATCAAAATCATATGAATAAATCCATTCTGAAATAAATTTATTTACTTATCTTTGTCCTGAAACAAAGCCACTGTATCAGGTAATCAAACTCTTAATAATCTGCTTCGCTTGTAATTGATATCTTCGAGTAAGCGGGGCGAGATACTAGCTTCGACTGTACCTATACTATCCATATCATTTGTTATTCATGCCTTAGGAAAGACGATCATTGGTATTATTTTTCTTTTTTTTTACTATCGGTGTAGTAATAAGTATAAGAACGACTCCTGTGAATGCTCCAAAGGCTGTCCCAATGCCAAGCAATTTTAGGCTGCCAATCACAGCGCCTATAGCCATTCCAATAGATAGCTCAATACTAACCCCGAGTGCAGGAAGTAAAATATCCGAAATATTATCTTTCGAGAGTACCTCGATTTGCTTTTTGTTCTTATAGATTTTAAAGATTGCCATGCTCCCGGTAAGCAATCCGCCCAAGAGTACTCCAATAATCAAACCAACAGTACCCCCCATAAGAAAATCTACATCGATGCCAAATTGATGATCTTTATATCCGGCAAACAATCCAAATAAAGGGGCAATATAACTACCAGATAAAGCTCCAATAACACCGCCTGCAACTACTCCGGGAATTGTTCCAACGACAGCTGCAATATATAAATTAGGATTTTTTAATAGATTTAGAAAACTGCTTGTAATATTCATGCTCAACAATTATCCCTGACATTTGAATACGACTAATTTATCAATGATAGTATCTATTGACAATCCAATCTTTACCGAAACCATTTCCCCTTGCATTACCCGACTTAATTGTTGTTCAATACTATTCGTAAGCACACTGTGACTTTCATTCACATTTCATAACAAATTAACCTGGCCCAGTTTTCTATTGGCATAATGTCATGTGATAACATGAGTGTATTTTCAACGTTTTGGATAGATTGGAATTTGTATTCTTCTAAAAGGATCATCAAATTTTGAATAAAAATATCATAATTCAATTGCAAATCGCTTTAGTTTTACTTGGCGCACCGATTTTTGTATTTCTCGATAGCCCATGGTTTGCCAATCATCTTTTTCAGGGACAAGATATAAATAATGTACTTATGTTTCTCTTTTATTGCTGGATATTTTTTCTTTCTAACCGCAGATTACACTGGCTAATGTTAATCATGATAGTTGCCAGTTTTTGCGCTGAAGTCATAGGATCAAAGATCTTAACCTTATATCAATATCATCTGGATAACATCCCTCCTTATATCCCACTAGGACACGCTGTTACCTATGCCATAGTATACCAACTATCCCGACAGCCATTCATATGGAATTACCATGTTGCTTTTGAAATTTTTTTACGTAAATTTGCTTTTATCACTTGTTTTATGTCGTTGATTATATTGAAAGATATCGCAGGTTTTCTTTGTTATTTGTTTTTTCTGGTTATTCTCAAACAGAGAAAGAAACCTTTATTTTATTTGACTATGTTCGCAGTCACCTACTATTTAGAACTAGTAGGTACAGTTTTTTCAGCGTGGTCTTATTATTTTGTTCTAGGCAATCATCCTGACTATCCTTCAACGTCGGTAACACCCTGTGGTATAGCGGGTGTTTATATGCTCGTTGATATAACCAGCAACTCAGCGTATTTCTATGTCAAAAAATTTAAAAAATACCTTCATAAAAATGATCGAGGCTCTCTGCATAAAATAGACCCTAGAAGCACTTTTACATAGTGGAATCGCAATTCATATTAGAGAAGCATAATATGGAGATTTTCTCTCACCATCCCCACAATTATGTTCTCGCTACCCCTTTTTAATATATCAACGCATACTTGAATAATATGAACCCCATGGTCTTTATACATTAGACCTCTTGCATAGCCTGATTATTTCGCTTTAGGGCAAGGCGCAAACGTTTTGAGGAGCTGAGTTTACATGTAGTAAATGAGCACCGCAGAAACGTTTGCAACGCAGCAATAAAACTAAAGAAACAGGTTATGCAAGAGGTCTATTGCCATATTTTACAGGGTTATACTGTATTTTTCATGAGAGACAACCGCAACAACACCCATTATCCTGAGAATAACGCTATGGATTTATAATAACCGTCGATTCTGGCGTACCACCCAAAAGACTGAATACCAAAAGGATAATGAATATTACGATAAAGAGGAAAAACAGAGCTTTCGCAATCCCTGTTGCTGCTGATGCTACGCCTCTAAATCCAAATAGACCTGCTACAATGGCAACAATTAGAAAAATTAAGGCCCAATATAACATGATTCACTCCTTATCTCTTAAGAGGTATTGTGTGCTTACTGAATTGTCATAATTAATGCATCAGAACGGCATCAATATCTTCTTTATCCTTGCAATCATCTCACTTGGGAAAATAGAATATTTACCCAATTTACAGCCATACTATTTAAATTGTAGACTATTTGATTCTATTGTCACAAAAAACAGACCATCAAAAAACTTTTCATTGTGGCAATATTTCCCTTAAATTATCCAAGATGAAAAAATTAGTGAAAAAACATCTTTAAAAAAATAGAGACACTATTCTATGAAAATTTATTATTTCCTTCTGCTTAGCCTATTACTGTCTTCTTTTGTTATAGCCAATACAATAAAACCCGTTTTTAAAAGCAGTATTACTCCTGTTCCGCAACCAGTGCAGGAAAAAATGCGTCAATACACCTGGCATGAAAACTGCCCGCTTGAGTTGTCTCAATTGGCCTATATTCAAATGACTTATTGGGGATTTGATAAAAAGGCTCATACCGGCACTTTAATTGTCAACAAAGAGTTGGCAAATGAAGTCGTTGAGATTTTTAAAGTTCTTTTCCAGAATCAATTCCCCATTGAACGTATGGAGCTGATGGATGAGTTTAAAGGAGATGATACTGCTGCCATGGCCGCGAATAATACCTCAGCATTTAATTGCCGACCTGTAACCGATCGACCCGGAGAGTTTTCCCAACATAGCTATGGACGCGCTATTGATATTAATCCTCTCATCAATCCTTATATTAAAGGCAAAACCATATTACCACCTCAAGGAGCTCCTTACGTGGATAGGTCAATCCCGGCCCCTGGAAAAATTGTCAAAAGCGGTATTGTTTATCAAGAGTTTACAAAACACGGTTGGGATTGGGCAGGAAACTGGTATGATGTTCAGGATTACCAGCATTTTGAGAAAAGAGCTAATGGTGAAAAGCGTAATCCTTACGGATATGGGAAATAAAATAAAGCGGGAATACTTAAAAATAAAAAGTGCACAACAGTAAGTTTTTGCGAACCGGATGTCAGAAAAGCCGGAGGTCATTTTATTGATGCCGGCATGGATGGTATAGTAGTAGACGGTAAATTAGTTACCGGAGCCACCTGGTTAGGGAATGCTCCCTGGATGAAAGAATTCCTCCATGTATTAAAAAATGAGGAATAATACTTATATCCGCAAATGGTGGCAAACTAGCTCTGGTTCTCAACAATCAGGCTAGGCTTGTTGTGGAATATTGTCTAGTTGCATCTTCACAATCCTGGTAATCTCATCAAGCATTTGTTGGCATAATTCATGATTATCTGGAAATTGCTTATATATAACATTAGCCAAAAAGGCAGACAAAGCCTGTGATACCACTTTACGATTACGAAAATGAGGTGGCAACTTTTCCACAGTTTGATTCAATGAAGACAGTAAATTTTGTCCTATAAAATTCATCGCTCTGGAATAATCTTCAGCTGTTAAAGTATCGACTGGTTGAGTGTTTTCGTTATCCCAATTCATTTTATATCCTGCCATTATTTGTTTAATGCGAGATTATAGAGTCTATCTCAAGCCACTTCAATGCTTGCCATTACTCTTTAACAACTTATGTTTTTTTTGGCAAAAATATCACACAGAAAACTTTGCAAAAGAGGCATTTCAATGCGTACCAGAAAAGCATTAAAGCGCAAACTCCAGTCTCTTCACAGACCCATTAGTATTATTTGAGCTATTGAAGCATCGCTGGCGTATGGATAGATCAACGAATTTTAGGCGCTTGGTAATGCGTAGTTTCTGTTGTATGGACGTTTTCAGATTCAGAAGTATAGTCTGTTTTAATAACGCTTAGTTTCGATTTGAAATCTTTGAAAGAATGTATTGAAGTTCTATCATTCATCTTATTATTTTCAGATTGAAATTGCTCCAATTTCCCAGTGTTTTTTTGAATATCGAGGTGCTTTTGCAAACCAAACTGATCTTTAACAAACTCAATAAATGACGCTATTTTAATGCCCATAAATTCAAAAGGTGATAGTTCATGGGATGATTTTTCTTTGATGACGTCATTCACTTGAGGACTGAATCTGGCTCCTTTTTCTTGCAACGAGTTAAGAATATGGATGTTTGTTTGTTTCGCTTGGGTAACACTCATGGACATATTTCCTAATAATAAATTTGCTTCCTTTTTATCAAGCAGATCAAGAATAGAATCGACCATGTAGATATTGTTTTTAGAAATAGCACTCTCTAGATAACCGGCAATATTTCCTGCAGGCAGCTTAACATTCTCTTTTCGTAATTCATTTAATAAAATTGATACACTTTCATGGGAATTGCTTTCTATGGCCTGATTAAGTATGTCCATACCACTGACTCTGGCATCCTTTTGCAGAATTAGTGTGCCTATGGAGTAATTTCTTTCAACATTTTTAGAATTATTTTTGGCAGGCAACGGTTTGTTGGATAAGGTAATGATATCTCTAACATGAGTATCTCTCATTGGAGAAAATGACATATCATTAGAGGAGACCTCTTTTTCTAAAGAGACACCAAACGTTTTAATATCGCTTATTATCTGTTTCAAGATATCGGGTTGCCCCCCAGATGCCGCTGCGCCCAAGATTTCCTTTGCTTTTTCTTCAGAATTGAAAAATTTTAAGTAGCGCTCACCTTGATCAAGAGAACTAATTTGATTAAAAACTTTTGGACTTCCAGTTACAATAGAAAGCATAAGCATATTTTCTATATCCTGCGCTTTTTCTTTCGGAGACATATTTTGTTGTATACGATTATTTAACACTTCAAATACCTGCTCATGGTTTCTATCTAGTGAGCAATACCTCATGAGATTCAAATCCTCTTCACTTGGCTGTATCTCATTAATGAGATATTCCACGAAGGATTTATCATTTACCTTAATAGACATAAATGCAGCCGGTATTTCTTTACCAAAAGTAAAGTAAGTTTTTGATAAATCTCCCGGTTTAAAATAGTCTTTATAAATCTCTTGTACTGACCGACGCGATATTTCTGGTTTTAAATCTGATCTTGTCAAATTTTGAAATGATAATCCAATAGTCTTACTTGGAAAAAGTTGATGAAATAGACTAGGCCCATTTTGATGAAAAACATTTGTTCTAAGTTCATTCACCAAATCTTTTTCATTTTTAAATGTTTTTTTCCCCTTAGAATAATTAGGATCATAAATCGTATACTGTCCATTCTTACGATGCACACTAACAGCATGCACACCGCTAGATACCAAAAAGGTTTCATTTTCCTGCATGTTAATTTCATCTCTTATAATTTTTTCCCAATTCTCTGCAGTGGTAACCATCGCCAGATGAAAATCAGAATCCAGTGGTTTGTCACCTACCTTAATCATCTTGTGAGAATCGTCTTGGCTGTACTGTTTATCCCATAAATCGGGTCTGAATGCCAATAACACCTGATGGATAAAATGATCCACATCTTCAGATGGATCCAAGTCACGAGTATCTAAGGAATCTTTTTCAGTCATTGCTGATATTTTATCCAGCATTTTATAGAATTGCGCCTCTTTTCCCTGGAGAGTGTATTGAGCGTGTATAATTGCTAACCCACGACAAACTCCACCCACATTCCATTCAATGGGCAAATTATTCCATTTTAAATATTGGTTAATAAGAGCAATTAACTTTCCCTGAGAACGATTTGAAGAAGACATATTGCATATTTTTTAATAAACATTCTTACTTATAATAATAATAGATCAACATTAACCATTTATTAACAAATTGTTCAAAATAAAACAACAACCAGTATATGTTCAATTTTTTATCATACAACATTAGCTATGAAAATTATTCTTGGAGAGTTGTCAGAAACTCATCAAATTCCTGTTATGCCCTATCCAAACCGGCTACAAATAAAAAATACAAACTTGAACCATTTTCAAACGTTATTTTGAATTATTTTACTTGGTTTTTGTAAATTCTAAGTAGCCACACAGTCTATGCACGTTAACTCAAGTCAATTCATTTTTAAAAACATCAGGATTTTGAGTTGATAAAGCATATGAAAACAGTATCATATAGCATTTTTTGGAAAGCTGATTCATCCGTGAACGAGGTGTGAGTTTGAGCAGAGATCTAACGTTATTTACTATGGCAAGACCCGAATTGAAATTTGTCAGATTATCAGAATGTATGGAGAATCTGGATACAGCAGCAATGTGGGCGAAGAAGGCATGGGGATATATGCATTCCGATGACGAACAATTCCATTATAAGCAACTGCAGGAATTGTGTGAGCATGTTTATATCGCCATGTATGGTGATCTGGCCGTGGGGATGCTGGCTGTCCTTGAAAAAGAACTCCATCTGGAAGAAAGTATAGAAACACCTATCTCCCCTGGAGTACCTGGGATAACCAATGCTTATTTGGACTATGTGTACATTGATGAACGTGCGCGAAACCTGGGTTTTGCGGGGTTAATCATTGAAAAGGCAAAAAGCCTTGCAAGAGAAATGAATGCTGAAATAATGTCTCTTGAAACACTGAGTTCTGCCTTAAATGGAATATACAAAAGGAAAGGAGGGAGAGAAGTTTGTGAGAGTCGATATAACGATTGTCATCCTACGGAAGTCATCAGACTACGGTTTTAACGAGGTGTATTAACCCTGAGTTCAATCTTCGCCGCACCATAACCCATATTTTATTCCATCCACTATTGTCCAATATTTAGACATTATGTTAAAATACAATCATAGGACAAGAAATAACACAGTCAACTATAATTAAACTATATCCTTAACCTGATGCGAGGTTATTATGCTTTCCAAGCTTTCCAAGTTACTTAAAAAGGAACCTAAACTTCCTCCCAAAAAGCCGATGCCACATCTTTCTGATTTTGAACATGGTGCATTACCTCGTGAGGATATGGATAAATTCACCAAGGAAGTCAATCGACTTATTGATCAGTATAATAAACAAGACAAAGATTCTAGTAAAATAGACACTCTAAAAGAAATACAAAAAAAAATTCAAGAAGTAGATTATAAGTATCGGCCAAGTCAACTGGCGAGGTCTCCTGGTTATCAATCAGCCCATGATTCGCTATTTAAAGACATACAGTATCAATATTCAAGCCTGGGAGTTTCCTCTTTCAACTCTCCAAAGAAATCTTCCTCTTTACCAGAAGTGATTGCCAATATGTCCCCCGAGAAGACCAACCAACTTCTTGGTATTTTGAATAAGGGTAAAGAAGCAGATTTAGACAATGAACTCAAAGCTCTCTATCAACCAACTGATAAGAGTGAAGAAGCAAAAGCCTTTCGTCAATTTCTTAAAGAACATGAAATTAGCTTTTTGGGTGGAGGTAACTCTAAAAATTTTAAAGTAACACGACTCAAAGACGGTACTGAATCCGTTTTAAAGGTAGATAACCGCCTCAATATGCCCAGAAATGTTGAGTCTCATTTACGAGAAAAACTGGGAGATAAATTTGCTCCAATAGACACAGAGAGGACAGCCATAAGCAAGGATTCTGAGGGGAAACCTATACAGAGAACTCTTCTTGTCACCGAATTTTGTAAAGGAGGTAGTGTTGATCAACAACGAAATCAACTAACTACTGTACCAAAACTGGTGGAAAGTACTGGTAAAATTTTTGAACAAATGTCAAGTGTTATGCTGGATATTCAGGAAGCAGGATGTATGTTTCCTGATGCAAAAATCACCAACTGGTTGGTCGATGAAAATAATAAAATTCGTCTGGCAGACACCAAGAGTTTTCTTTTTACAGACAAAAATGGAAAGTACCACTCAAATATACCAGGAAATGAATATTGTGGATTTCTATCAACTGGGGGCTTTCGACCTCCCGAGTTTGATGGGTCGTCTTCAATGAGTTCAGATTCAGTCCATGCTTATATTTTGGGGAAAAACTTATACTATTATACCTCTGGCAGGCTTGGCAAAGGAGATGACGGGTCCAAATATGATTTTAGTGGTCAATTTTTTAAAACGAAAGAAGGGCCAGAATATAAGGAAATAATTGAAGGATTAATTAAACCTGACCCTTCTAAACGCATGCCCGTAAGAGAAGCGGTAGATCGTTTGTTTATGATTAATAATCCCGAGTTTAAGGATGTTTTTACTGATCTTAAGAAATTAAAATTTGGTGAAAATGATAAAGTAATGAACGATTATATTCGTGATAAGCAAAAACAAATCAATAGCACGACAAATCCCGACGAACGTGCCAAAATTTTAAAAGAACTGGAAACTACCGTTAGTAAATTAAAAGAGGATAAAGCAACCCAAGAAGTAAAAAACGTAATTAATGGTTTTAGAGAGAGAGCTGGCCTATTCACGGTAGGTATGAAAGCCAAGGCAACCAGAATTGAAAATGAAATGAGCAAATTGTCTATAGAAGAACGATCTAATTTTTTCGGCTCGGATAAATCAGAACAAGTGTTGAAAGCCATCGCATCCCATCGCCATTGGGGAAAAGGTGGAAAGACTTATGTCACCAAAGAAGGAGAAATTGATCAAGAAAAAGCGGCTCAAAGCTTTAAAGATTTCAAAAGTAAATTTAAAGCTCAAATGGAGGCCCCAAAACAACAGAAAGAAGACGAACATGTTAAAAAAGAAGAAAGATCATATAAATTTTAATTAAAGGATAATAAAAGATGAAATTTAATTTATTATGCTCAGAGATAGGAATCAATTCTGACCAATCATCCTCAAAAAATCTTGAACTTCTAAAGCAGTGGTTTCAAGAACACGTGTCTACTGATGTTTATTTCTCGGGAGATGAAAATGAGCAATTTGAACAATGCAAAGAAGTAACGGAGTTATACCTGGATCTTATTCTTCCCGAAACAACTCATGATATTGGAAAATCAAACCCGGTATTAGAGGGGGAAAGTGTCATTTCTGCTCTCGCATCGATGGGTTTTGATCGAGTTCTTTTCTCTTTAAAACCAGAACAATCTTTATTAAATGATAAAAATATAGATGGCTTAACTCCATTACATTTGGCTGCTCTTGAAGGTCATTTAAACACCATACAAGTCTTGCTTTCTATGGGCGCTGATACCTGTATTCTTAATAAGCAAAATCAATACCCTTTATTTAGCGCACTAATTTTACCAGTACTTCATGATGATCAGCAAAGACAGAATAAAATCAAAATTTTTAAGCTATTAAAAGATAAAGGAAATCAACCTTTAAATCATCGAGATGATAATGGTAATACTGTTTTACATCAGATGGCACTTCAAGGTTTCGATGAGTTACTTAAAGAAACATTGGCAACCAATGAAGATCTTGCCTATATAAAAAATAATCATACCCATTACCCCATACACACTGCAATTTTAAACAATAAAATTCAAAGCGCTATCCTTTTACTGCAAGTTAAAGATGGAACTACCCTTACTGACAGTAATGGTTGGACGCCGTTACACTATGCTGCACGTTTCGCGAACAAGCCTCTTATGGAAGAGTGTTGTAAATTTGGTACCAATAAAGACCCTGTTGATTTCCTTGGAAGAACACCTCTCATGCTCGCTGCGGAGCTGGGAAGACTTTCTGCGGTACAAACTCTTATTGCACATGGAGCCAAAACCGACTTAACTGACTCAGAAGGATTTAGCATTCTGCATTATGCGGTAAAATCTGGTAATTTAGCAGTGGTTCGCTGGTTCATTGAGAATACTAATGTCGACATTAACGCAAAAGATAATCAGGATAATACTCCTTTGCAAATTTGTAAAACAACCATTAGTGAGACGGAAAATATGGAAGAAATAAGTGCATTATTGCTAGAACATGGAGCAACCCCCCCATCCTTATACAATAACCATTGAGTTTCTAATCACTAGTATCGATTAGATTTAGACACCGATTATAACGCGTAAGAGAGGCACGGCCATACTCTTACGCGTTAGGTAACAAATGCTTTTAACTACTAATCAACCATCACATTATCAGTTTCTTCTGCATGAGCCAAAAATAATTGATAGACGGCTGCAACAGACCTATTTCCAGTTGGATCAGACTGCGTTTTTAATTTACAGAAATTGTCTGCCCATTCCGATGTTCTGATTCTCAATGGCGGATTGTCACTATTAACTACTGCCACCACACAATCAGCAACTTGATCACTACTTTGATAAACACTGTGTCCAGTTGAGGATTTTAGGCGATTTCTCGCTTCTTCAAAATATCGTTTAAATATTGGTGCGTATTCATCATTGTCTGAACCATGCTCTATATTACTATTTTTTATAACATTATTAGAAAACTCTGAAACAATCCCTCCGGGCTCAATAGCGGTAAATTTAATATTAAAAAAGGGTTGTATATAACTGGCCATACTTTCAGTCAGGCCTTCCACTGCAAATTTAGATGCACAATAAATCTCATTAAAAGGCTGTCCGATTAGGCCTCCAACAGAAGTTATATTAATAATTTGCCCTGATTTTGCCTGACGCATCGCAGGCATTACTGCCTTGATTGTTCGTACAACGCCCATGAAATTAATATTCATTACCTGATTTATCTTTTCTTCCGAGGTTTGCTCCGTAGTTTCCACGAATCCCATACCAGCATTATTGATCAGGCAATCAATACGGCCATTTTGATTAAGAATAGTTGACACAGCCTGTGTGACACTTTCTGTTGATTCAACATCCATCTGGATTAAGTGAATTTTGAGGTTTTTATTGATCATAGCCTGTTTAAGTTGATTGGCTTTATCAAGATTACGCATGCTGGCATACACAGTCTGTCCCTGTTCTGCCAGTTTTATCGATACGCTTAACCCCAAACCGGAAGAAGTCCCCGTAACTAATATTACTTTTTTCATAATTTTTATGACTCCAATGTCTGTTAAATGGATTGATCCAAGAGTTATAACGCAAATTCCACTTAAATATCAATTACATAAAAAACTTGAGAAGCTAATCGTCATTGAATAAGCAAAATATGGTAGAGTGGATACGCTTACCAGGAGATATTGCAAAGGATACTTTTAAAAAATCTAACAAAACCTAATTTAACCTGCTCTGGCTGACTTCTTCATGGGTAAGATCTTTAGATATTTTATGTGAAACAAGTATCTCTTCCATTGATTTATTAATAATCTTATCCAATTCCCCAATTTTCAGTTTGGATATTTCCTTATAATGCTTAGTTAGGTCTTCACGTGCTTTACCTAGCGCTTTTGTAATAGCATTGATATCATTGCCCATGCCCTTTTCATTGAGATCAATAAGCCTTTTTTGCAATGTGTCCGCAATTTTTTCTTTGATTTCTGAATGAAGTTTGGGAAAAGGAATGTTGAAAAAGTTCAAAACGTCTTTGACTGAGTTCCAAAACGAATTTCGATTTTTATAACTATCTAATCGATGAATAATTTTATCAGTCATATTAGTTTCACCATAATGGGCATTCGAGAGCTGATTCAAGGTTCGAGACAAGGACTGCAAGTTTAAGGTTTTTTTCGGATCATCTGAAAATGCGAAGTAGGCTTCTTGTAAATAACTTCTTGCGAGTTGATTATCGTCTTCCGGTTTGGTGACTTTAGCATTTAATTCAATCACCTCACTTCTTATTTCACGATATTGCTGTTGGCTATCTTTGCTACCATCATTGACTATGCTATCCATTCTATCCATGGCTTTACGAATTTCCCCTCTTTGGGTATCCGATAACACTTCATTATGTTGCAGATGTTCCTGTAGTGCCGCTTTCACTTGTTCGCAATATTGTCGTGCATTGGGAGAAATATGATTAATCTGTTGCCAGAGAAAACCTTTTTCATTTTTGGACTCTAGAGTATGCTTTACCTCTTCAATAGTCTGTTCCAAATATTTGATAGCCTCGCTATCCGGTTTTTCTCTTGATTCCTTCACTCTTTCTAGCAACAGGTTTTTAACTGCACCATTAGTTGTATTCTTTTGATCACAATGATAGTGGTAATAATTCGCAATAGAACTCAGTGAATGTTGCAAATAAGAGAGCCTGTCCCTTACCAAAGGTTGACGGAAGCTTCTTTTTTCATCTCGATCAACGCCAGAAGGTTCTGGCAATGATTCTTCAATATTTTTCTCGTCAATTTGAAACTGTTTGGCGAATGATGTAAAAAAATGTTCATACCTTGGATCGTCTGACAACGTTTCCAGTTCCGCTACAACCTCTTCTTTTTTGGTTTGGCCACCATGATTTTTTTCAAAAAGCCAGTTAAATGACTTGGGATAAAATTGTTTAAACAATTCCCGATGTTCCTGATTGACAAACAATTTGTAATTTTGTACATAATTTTCACGTTTAGACAAAATACTTCGTTCGTGATACTTTGTTGTCTCTTTGGCATAGCTCCATTCATTTTCTTTCATACCGCATAACAGCTCAAAGCGTTTTTCTGGAGATAAATCAGGAGACATTCTAATCTCCTCTTTTTTATCTCCTACCTTGGCAATAATCGGTGGAGAAATCTCTATAGGAAGCAATGAACCTGTTTCTCTACAAAATCTATTCAGATCATCATGTAACAAAATGGCAGTATGATTCGTGGTGGGGATCTCGGTAATCCGATTGCCGGTATTATGTTCTCCATAATAAATTTTAACCGTCGCTTTAGTCTTTTCCGGATCCGCAAACACATATCTTCCTAGATGTTGAGGGTCAAATCCATGTCTGTATTCATGCAACATCAATGTAGACTCAAAATATTCCACATTTGGCGGAACAGTATAAGAGGGTGGATCATCACGTCGTCCAGGTCCTGGTACCTGATCGATGAGAAATAAATTAACTTTGATATCAGGGTACAATTGATAAAGGACATTAGCCATTCGCATACAAGCGTCTGCTCCACGGCTAAATCCGTGCAGATTTACTGTTTCAGGTAGTTGGCCTCCATTTTTTTCAATGATATCACTAAGATAAAGCACTGCCTCAAACAATAAATGTTCTAAACCTTCTCCAGCCAAATTCCCTGTCAGCTTTTGCATTGCATTAGTGATAGTCTGGGAAATTGCTGGATTAATTAATACCTTGGAATTATCAGTTGGATTATAAATATAAGTACCAGGAATAGGATCCTTACTATTGATTGACTTTGGTTCTGAGCCAGGACCATCAAACAATCTGGTCACTACTGTAGGATCATCTTTATGAACTTCCGTGATTGTGTTATGAAAACTGGTAAGAATATGATGAGTCTTTTCGCGATGTTGTCCTGTACCCAAAAAACTTAATGCGACTGTTTTTACTTTTTTTTCAAGAACGTCTTTTTCTGATGTGCTCATAATATTAAATGACAGAACCATATTGGTTATATTTTAAACCAAAAGGGCTATTAATGCATTAAAATTAAAAAAATAAAACAAATAAATTCCAAAAAAAGATTGGTTTCGCACAAAAATGGAGTACAAATTAGGAGCAAAAATAGAAAGATACTTAATAGGCAAAAAGTAATATCGCAGGCTGATTATGATTTTTTCTATATCAAAAAGTCCTCATTCATGCCATTTTAATTACCATTAGCTGTACAGTACAAGAATTGCTACCCTTGACTTAATTAGAATTTACGCAAAACCCCAATCTTTGTTAAAAAATGTTTTTAATTCGACATTTAGTTTATCTAAACTCTCTCATTAAAAACATTTGTTGCCTTGATCTTGCAATTTTGTGTAAGTTTTATTAGGGTCTGTTGACATTTTGTTTTCATGAGCCTGCTAAAGCGTCTACGTGCCGCGGCTTGTCTCTGAGGCATCCCCTAAATTAACTACACACAATTCAGGATAATTTATCCTCTAATTTTGGTGGTGTCGTCCCGGAATTTAGCACATCTTAGTGAGCTTTCGAACTTGGACGCACTTAATGTCCGGGACGACACCCATAATTTGAGATAAAATCAACTTAAACTAGTATTAATAATTTATGAGGGGATACCTCAGGGCTTGTCCGCGGCATCCATGGGATCTCCGAATGCCGCGGACAAGCCGCGATACGTTGGGGCTATAGAGCAATTGTCAACAGCCCCTAATAATGAAAAATTTTTTAAGCAAAGATTCAGGGAGTGAAGATGAAAACAAAACTAACGATTTTACTTTTTCTATGCTTCACTTCATCCTATGCTAATCAACAAGTGTTAGTTCTATCTGGAGGAGATAATCCTGGCCTCAACCACTATACCCAATACCTGCAAACAAAAACCCTTTACGAACATTTAATCACTCGCTTTGATCCTAAAACGGTCAGTATCTATTTTGGAGGAGGCAATAACCCAAACACACAACCCGCCCCCTTTGATGTTCACAAACTCATTAATACCAAAGAAGATAAACAAAACAAACAGGATGTCATGTTTACTGGTATTATTGCAAACAACCAGCAAGCCAATAAACACAATATTGATGCCTTTTTTTTATCTTCCAAAATTCAACAAATCAATCCTAATGATAATTTACTGCTTTTCGTCAGCGACCATGGCATGCCTCATGGTTTTTTAGAAGATAAAAGTGCTAAACCATATAGTAACAACTGCATTGATCTGTGGCATTATCAAAAACCATTTATCAATAATTTCACCAACGCAAAGAACTTTCGTAAAGCTTGTTTATCCAAAAACGAGTTATCATCCCTGCTTTCCCTAATACCTGGCCAACACGTCATTTTTGCTATGTCCCAATGCTATTCAGGTGGATTTCATCAATTATCTGTTACAACACAAGAAGGATATCCTGTAGCCGACCCTAAAATTTGTGGATTTACTTCTTCAACAGACGATCACTATGCCAGTGGCTGTACTGCTGATGCCAATGGCGTAACCTATCAAGGTTACGAACGTTCTTTTACAGAATGGTACACTGGTCATAGCGTCATCGATGGGAAAAAAATCAGAGAACCCGCTAAAAATATGTTGGCTGCTCACCAAAACGGACTAATTGAGGATATGACCGTAGATATTCCCTTAAGTACCTCTGATTATTATTTACTACAATGGGCCAAATTATTTACCTCAGAGCATTTTAAGTCTCGTATTACCAATTATGATAACAAAATGATTCAATCGATTTATCTGAATTATAAAAAAGAACTTCCATCCATCAACGACAGTGCTCTCTCTCAATTTATTAATGTTGCACGTGCCTCTGAGGATAAAATCATTCAATTAATGCCTGAAGCGCGTGAATTTGCCTCCTGGTCTTTAACGGAACAAAAGCAAAAAATCTACTCCCTTGAAAAGCGATTAGAGCAACAAGGTAAAGAATTGGAAACCATTTGGGAAGGCATGATGAATCTTACCCTTAATGTCATCATGCCAAGTTGGGAAAAAGCGGTTAATCAATCACAAAGCCAGACTCTAAATGAGAAGCAACAAGCTTTTGAAAAAGAGTTTTACCAAACAATAGTGAAACACAATTTATATAAATACCCCTATCAATTTGAAATGTATTATTTGCAATATCTATCAGAAAAACATAACGACCCCGACTTGGTATCCTATCAAAAAAATCGCAACGCCATTATTTATAAATGGGCGCTCATCCATAAAAATGACTCTCTTGCGAATGCGATAAAAAATTTGGAAAAACTAAACAAGAAACAAATGGCCTTAACTGAGCACCTGGCTGAAGAAGAAAAGAAAAAACAATGGCTAAGGCGAATATTTATTTACAATCAGATCATTGCTGCCTGGACAACGTTATTGACAATCCAAGATCAAAAGGCCCTGCAAGATCTTGATGGTTTGATAAAATGCCAAAATGCGAGTTAAATGTCTCATTACTTCTATAAACCATTGAGAACAGAATATATTCCGTTTTTGAGGCATTCTAAATGAATGAATATACCTCTGCTTTTAACCCAACTTACTTTCTGAGTGCTATTTTAAAAAATTGTTTCACATAAAAAGCATAAATTTGCTTTTTTATCTTAATAATATTTTAATAATTTTAGCGTAAAATGGTTTAAATTTTATTCATTATGTTTTTTATATGTCATTCAATCTGTTTAATAAAGACTATATTAAAAAATCTATTCACCTGACAGGTACCATCAGAGGACATAAAAATGGTCCTCCACTTATAGTACGGCCTGATAAGATAAATCAATTACTTCAGGACAATCATTGCAACACAATAACTAAAGGAAATAAGGTTTATAAAGTTCTTCGCTTTTTGTTAAGAACAAACGGTGAGCTTGTGTTTGCTCATGAAGGCTATCCCAGCGGTCTTATTCCAGCCCATTGGCATATGTCAGGAACTACCATGCCTTTGGATGCAAAGTGCATTACTGCAGGTAACGTTTTTTTTGATGAAGAGAATAACTTACGATGCATCAATCATAAAAGTGGTGATTTTAGACCACCATTTGATTCATTACAATTTGTATTTCCTGAATTAATTAAAGCCAAGATTCCACTAGCCAATAAACTTGCGATTCAAAGATTGAATTCCTCTGGTGTTCAAGAACAAACCTATGAGGTTGATAGTAAAGACATTCTATCTTATTACGGCTCACAAGAGTACAAGGACAAACAAGAAAACTTTTTGGGCATTAAAGTAGACGAAATACCAGAGAAAATTCACATTCAGAACACTGATTCTGATGGATATACCAAAGATCTGAATCATGATTTAAAGCTGTTAAAACAATTTCATGATAAAAAATTAGCCCTCAATGTCAATAATCAATACGGTTTTGAGTACAATCAGTCCGTTATAAATTTTTATAACAAGGCTGTTGAGATTCGTAAATCAGGTTTACCTCTTAAAGAGGTATCACAACGTTTGGTACAATTAGCACATGATCAATTTCAACACCGCCACAGCACAAGACGATTAGTTGCAGACGCATTACTTGTGATTAGTTGCTTATGTGGTGGTTTAGGTTTATTGATAGGTATAGGCAGAGTAGCTATGGGACATACTTTCTTCTCTAGCTGCGAAATGACATCCCGAGAGAAAGATTTTGCTCAAAACTGGATTAAAAAGAATGTTGAGGATGACCCAAATAGAGGTCATATATTGAACAATCCTGTCTCTGTTGCCAGTGCTTGATTTATGAAACATCATAATAATATCAACATGAAGTAGAATATTTAGTAGCCTCTAAATCGATTCTAAGGAAAGCCCATGAAAAATACTGTTCGTTGTGTAGTAACAGAAAAAAGAGATAATGGAAAATCATTCATTTCTGAAAACAAAAAGATCCCTATGGGGCCTTTAGGAATTTTCGATTTCTGGGCTACCGATCAAATTCCTGCCCCCACCAGAGGCCAAAATGCTCTGCAAGGGAAACCCACGCGTTTGGAACCTTCTTCCAATGGAACTATATTTCGTTTTTTTGAAATTCCACCCGTAGATCACAGTTTATCTCCAGAAGAAGCAAACAAAAAGGCAAGTGAAGTGTTTGCAGCTGCACATGCTTCGCACTGCAGGGTAGATACCAGTTTAAATCCCATGATGCACACAACAAAATCCATAGATTACGTGGTTGTTCTCAAAGGAGAAGTAACACTTTTACTCGATGAAGAAGAAGTCACTTTAAAACCTTTTGATGCTGTAGTTCAGCGAGGAACTAATCATTATTGGATAAATAATGGCACAGAGCCTGCTTTACTATTGGGGGTTTTGATTGACGCAAAGGATTAAGATAACTGATGAAAGCACTAATTAATGTGATTATAGATAGGATCTATGGGTTTAAATATTAGAGGGTTAATGGCCATTGAATACATAGAGTATGAAAGTTATAATGCATAAAAAGATGCACTTGATTCCCCCTCTTGTGGCTGTATTAAATTCCGATTGAAAAGAAGTCAGAATTCTAAATGTAATCCATCCCCCCTAAATCATTTGCATTAAACTTCTGTTGAGTAGGTTCCTAATAATGAAAGCGAAAACCACGTTACCCATCTATTCTTTTAAAGGGAAAGAAGAGGCCTATACGAAATATCGACCAAGTTGGCCTACTTCTTTTGCATTGGCAAGCCTGGAAAAATTGGGTATACATTATGAGTCCAAATCGGATACCTGGTCAGGAATAGGTAGTCGTAAAACACCGGTAGTAGTTTGCATTGGTCCCGGTACGGGTGCTGATCCCCGTGCTTTTTTAGAATTAGGATGTATTGTTTATGGGGTTGAACCCAATGAAGAATTTAGAAATATTCTGTCCAACACAGTATTCCGTGAATATCCTAAGGAGCAATTTATAGTAATTAATGGCACCGCCCACCAGCTAAATTTACCACCCAAACTTAATGTTGATTTAATTGTGTGCGCCCAATCTCTTCACACCTTTCGCACAGAATCGCTTCATCTTACATCCAGCGAAGAGCTTGCGCGAACTCATTGGCAAGAAATATTACCCAAAGACGCGAAAAACAGATTAGCTATATGGTATTACAATCTTGATGCAAGTGAGGAATCAACCACTGAACTCCATAATACTTTATCCAAGACATGCACAGCCTATGCTGAAAGTAAAACTTCTTTCCTTAATCCTCCCTTTTTTGAGCCTAGAGATTTTCAGTTTTATATCCATCCAGATGCCATGCATATTTCCAGAGCGCATTTAATTGATACAGTAACTTTGTCGAAAGAAAGTTTAGCCTCATGGTTGAAAAGCTTTTCTTTCGGTCCAAAAGAAAGTGATCCTGAATATGCTAACACTAACTCTGGGTTATTGAATTGGTTTCACCGTTACTCGGATGACAATCAAGTAATTAAGTTACATTTTTGGGGATTTATTGCTCAGGGATCTTTACGTTCAACCCGTTTCGTTCCAACCATGGAAAAGTCTATTAATATCGACTCTCCTCTTTCTGTGAAGGAAAGAATTAAACATAAACCGGAGTTTAACGACAAGTTTTGGCAAGAAGAACCTAGTGTTCATCCAACCACATCAATACTGAGGCGATCTAAGAGTTATCCAAGTTTCTTCAACAAAGAACCTACCTTAGTTGAAGATGTAATTGAAACTACTTTGACGTTACGGTAACAAATAGCTGACCATTTATTACAGTCATATTTTCCTCACAGTTCAGGAGTTTATACACTGCGAAAATATTGACTAAAAGTATAGGGCTCCTAGATATCACCGATTAACTTATTCTCATTTGCAATAGATAAGTGAATTTAGAAATGAAAAAGACAAAATGTATCTAAATAATGAGGCATACGATCATTAAACTGTATTACGTAAATTGTGTTCTGAAAGAGGAATCTAAATGAAAACCCTTGCCCCCGGCTACTATATTCTTAAGAAACCAAAAGAAGGCCTATGGTCAAAGTATATTAGAGGTCCATTTATAATTTTCAGTTGGGCTATGCCCTCCTTCATAACACGATGGATTATCAATGTCGCATTAGGACCTGATGAAATCAGGCCTCAAAAAACAGTACATGTTTTGTTTTTATCTGATGATCGTACGGAAAAGGGAAATGTCATTGTTAATCTTCTTCCTGGCAAAGCCAATAAAGTAATGACGAGTTATTTTGACAAAATGTCCTGGTTTCCCTCTAAGTCAAAACGGCGACAATTATCTTTTAATAACCCTAAGCATAAATCCTATGTTGATTTGATGATTGATGAAATTGGTCTTCTTCTCGAAGGAAAATCCAATCAAGAAAAGTGTAAAAATAAACAATTTACCATTGAGGAAATTCATCTAAAAGGGATTGAACGACTTGATGATCTATTAAGAACCTATTTCAAAGAACAAATACGTCAAAAATATGGGACAGATTTTTTCGAGCGCCCTCGTACTATTAACTTAGATTTTTATACCTTAGAAACACCTGATAAAGCAATTCTTGAATCAGTACAAGTATCAAACCCAGATGAACAGATGAAGCCAATGTCTGAAAGAAAATTCATTATTACCTGTATGGCAAGAAATCAAAATTACATGTTTTGGCTTAAAGACTTTTATACTTCTGCAACAAATATTAGATGCACGGTAATTGGGTTTAATTATCGAGGAATTGATTACAGCGAAGGTTTCGCCATAACACATCATGCCATAGTTAATGACTCTCTTGCTCAAGCGCAACGTCTTCTTGAATTAGGCGTTAAACCCGAAAATATAGCTTTTGAAGGGATGAGTTTAGGCGGAGCCACTGCTACAATTTCCGCAGCAGAAATGCACGATAAAGGATTTAAAGTCAAATTATATAACGAACGCTCATACCGCTCACTAATACGATTAATTGTTGGTTACGTGATGCCGGCAAGCAATAGCAACCCTTGGAATCCTATAAATTGGTTCAAATATTTAGTTGTAGGGTTATGTTATATCACAATAGCACCAATCATTCGTTTTATAGGATGGCATATAGATGCTGCAAGTGCATGGGATAGAATTCCACCTCAATACAAAGATTATTCTGTGGCACGCAACCATCAAAATCCGGAACAGTATGATGATGATGATCTTGTCCACGATAGTTTTTCATCTATTGCCTCACTTATGGCGCAACATCAAGAACAGATAAAAAAAAAGCAGAGGAATCATGAACCACTCACAATGGAAGAAGAGCAATTGTTAGCTGATGATGCCGAATCTCATGAATTTAAACTAGACAGAACAAACAAAATAAATACAAATCCATCTACTCACTCCGCTCCACGTCGCTTTTTGATTGATACAAAAACTCGCAGTAAAACAATGCAAGATTATATGATTGGTCATTTGCGTTTAAAATTCGCCATTAATCCACAAGACCTATCCTCATCTGAACCTTCAAATCTGGATTATCAATCTTCAGTTATGTCCGTATAAATTCGAAGAAGGGCATGATACCCATAGCCTTAACAAGGCCTGCAAAAACGGTAACCCCATCTTTTGTCAGGCAATTTATTTTCCATCCAAACACCTTTAAAAGAATGGAAGAAAACTCCTTATGCCGGGAGTCCATTTGTTCCTGGGCGCTACAACAGATAAGTTAAGGACCTTCTTGACATAACAAGCAAAATAACGCAGCACAATTGAACGGTATCTTTAATTCTTAAGTTATATTATAAATCAATTTGATTGTTTTTTGTAAAGTTTCTCCTCTCACTGCCGATTACTTATGAAATAAGACAAATAATAGGTAGAACATGAAAAAAATAATATTTTGCATAACCCTGATACTTTCCTTCATATTGCTTAATTTTTATGCTTATGCGAATCCAGATATTAAACTGTTTACTAATCAAAGTTATATTGAAAACATTAAAAAACAAGACAAATTAAACATCAACTCGGTCAACGAAGTTTTTCAATTTGTATTAAACAAATTACCTGATGAAGTGATAGTGTATCCCACAGAAAATTATTATTACTATTCATTTTATCATAATGGTATTGAACTCTCCGGCAACATACGGCTTGATGCACTTGATAGAGATAAAGGAGCTGTACATTTTGCCTATTTTTCCACATATAATCGCTGGAATGATGAGCTGGTTAATCAATATAAGCTCTTTACAGCACGCGACGGTGTAGAGGTAAAAAAGCTTGGCCCACTCCAATATAAAGTGTCTTATGGAAACAAATCCGTCCTTTTTAAGTTAAATGATCTTTCTCATGTGGCACCACCCCCCAATAAAATTCGTCGCGATGAACAATTCATTGGACCCGTATATGATGAGTCTGGAATTCAATTTTATTTACTCTATAACCCCAAAATAAAGCGCTTTCATTATGTACTTAATGACAGTGAGGATGTCCCGGAAACATTTAGTCCGGCAAAAAATAGCGACGACATTTTGATAGGGACAAGAACAGGCTTTTCCTTCTATCGAGACAGTAAGAAAAATCGCTTGATATTGATTGGCGTTTATGTCGGTAACTCCATGGTCAATAACTACTTTGATGGGCCCTTTGATCAGCTTCCTGATAACTTCATTAAGGGAGAACAATTAAGAGAAGCTTTCATCAATCAAACACCTGAACTAAAAGGAAAAATTGATCGCTTTGGCAATACAGACAACGGCGCCAGCCGTGTCTTAATTACCCCATATACCTATTATTCCTATGAATCACAATTGTCATATTATTCAGATTGTACAAAAAAAGCCAAAGATGTGAATTCGTATTATTCGTGTTTTGATAACACTCAATCTGATGATCCAGAAAGCGAGGATTATTAAATGAAAACCTGCAAATCATTAATGCCATTACTATTTGGATCTCTTTTTACAGGGATTGGTTTCACAGCACAAGTGATTCAGCCAGGAGAAGGATATGTAACCCGTTTTTCCGGCGTTATTCATGAACAAGGACAGGTGAAAGGTAAAATTGATCCGAACGGAACAGTTGGAAGTATCATTGATTTACGCTATCCCAAAAGACCCCCTGATGGCTCACATTGGTTAGACGAACCCCAACGCGTACCAATCAAAGCAAGCGACGCTGGACAAGTTTTTGGAATAGCAATCAATAATGATTCAGGTGATATTTATGTAGCAGCAACTTCAAAATTTGGTTTACACCGTAATGAGGATAACAGCAGCTGGATGGAGGGTATGTGGGGTATCAACGGTGGTCCTGGTACAATATACCTGCTACAAGCCAAGAATGATTATCAACCCAAAATATTCACCGAAATAACATTAAACGGAAGAAAAAATACAGGAGCCTCGTTAGGTAATGTAGTCTATGATGTCCAGCACAAACAACTTTTTGTCTCCGATTTAGAAACTGGAATGATTCATCGTATTAATGCTCAAACAGGTGAAGATCTCGGGTATTTTGATCATGGTGTTACGGGAAGAGCAGGATTTTTGGATAAACAAACCGGGAAACATGGCTCCTTAGAGAGCATAAAATTCGATCCAAATTCATCTGCTAATATAAAAAACTGTGCCAATAAATTTGATGAAACTATAGTATGTTGGAATCTTGCCAAACCAGGTCGAAGAGTTTGGGGACTTGGACTCTACCCTATTAATGGTCAAACAAGGCTTTATTATGCTGTATGGTCCGATGATAAAGGTAATAATAACAGCATCTGGTCGATTGGATTAGATCAGCAAGGAAGTTTCAATTTAAATGATATTCAACTTGAATTTATTTTGCCGATTAAATCGATAGACAATGCATTGCAGGTATCAGACATCGCTTTTTCTAAACAAGGGGACATGTTAATTGCTGAAAATGGTGAATTACGCAATCTCGGCTTGGATGTGGATGAACCTTTTTCAAAACCGTTTGATTCCAGCTTGTACTTATACAAATTAAATCCCAAAGGTATCTGGTCTCAAATGGGGCGATATAACGTGGGTAATTTATCAAAGAATATGAATGATGAACATCCAGAATTTAATAGTTCGGCAGGTGGTATTGATTTTGGCTATGGTTACACGAAGCAATATGAGATTGATTTATCTCAAATCGACGAATTTGTTTGGGCGACAGGAGATGCACTTTGTTCCCCGGAAGGTCCCTGCTATGACGCAAGCACAAATACGTTTTCAGATTCGGATGAGGTGCATGGGTTGCAAGGCATGCCAAAATCCTCTTTCCAAAGCATAGGAGATGATGAGAACATTATTACTCCTGCTTACCTTATTGATACTGACATTAATCTCTTAGCCGATGGAACAAAATCAATTGAAGAAGCAGCAAAAAATGATGCAACGTACATAGGTGATATTGAGATCGCCAAAAAAGAAGCAACAGAGTCTGCCAACCAGCCTGCCATAATTCCTATACATAATACCCAGATTTCTGGTATTCATTATAAAAATAAATCTAACTATTCAACCCCGATGCACTATCGAATTGAATCACATAGTCGATTTGGGTCGCATCAAAAACAATTTTCTCATTATCGCAATGCCTCACATGATATTTTGTTTTCCCACTACCGTTTTGGCTCACATTATCGATTGGATTCACATTACCGTTTATGGTCACATGATAGATTGTATTCGCATCTAAAATACAGCTCTCATACTAAAAGCGCCTCACATACCAAATTTGGCTCCCATCACAAAAAGGCATCCCATTTAAAATTGGGGTCGCATGATAAAAAGGCTTCCCATTTAAAATTTGGCTCACATGATAAGGCAGCATCCCATTTAAAAGTTGGCTCACATGATAAGGCAGCATCCCATTTAAAATTTGGCTCGCACGATAAGGCAGCATCCCATTTAAAAGTTGGCTCACATGATAAGGCAGCATCCCATTTAAAATTTGGCTCGCACGATAAGGCAGCATCCCATTTAAAAGTTGGCTCACATGATAAAGCAGCATCTCATTTAAAAGTTGGGTCGCATGATAAAGCAGCATCCCATTTAAAAATTGGCTCACATGATAAGGCAGCATCTCATTTAAAAGTTGGCTCACATGATAAAGCAGCTTCCCATTTAAAAATTGGGTCGCATGATAAAAAGGCTTCCCATTTAAAAATTGGCTCACACGATAAGGCAGCATCCCACTTAAAAATTGGGTCGCATAGCAAGCAAGCATCCCACTTAAAAATTGGGTCGCATAGCAAGCAAGCATCCCACTTAAAAATTGGGTCGCATAGCAAGCAAGCATCCCACTTAAAAATTGGGTCGCATAGCAAGCAAGCATCCCACTTAAAAATTGGGTCGCATAGCAAGCAAGCATCCCACTTAAAAATTGGGTCACATAGTAAACAAGCATCTCACTTAAAAATTGGGTCGCATAGTAAGCAAGCATCCCATTTAAAAACAGGATCTCATGAACGCAATGCTTCCTTACTTAAAAATGGAGTCAACCCTTCCAATTAATCTCTTATGTGGATGTGGTTATTTTGGAGTAAAGATCTTATGTACATTAGTACCGTCGCCTTCCTCATTTTGAGCAATAGCTTCTGCTATGGCATTAGGATTTGCTTGCAGTTGTGGGACAACATCAGGCACTGATTCTAACTGCTTTAACTGATTAATTTTTACCTCAGCTATCATATCCAGGAATTCATTTGCTCTCTCACCAATTTGACTTTTGGTTTTAAACATTGATCAGTCAAGCAATCAGATGTCAACGAATACTAAAACATACGCCATATGGACTCTTTATTCTGTCGACTTTTAAATTGATACCATACCCGGCAAAGCGGGTATAAAATCATGAGACCCACTAACCAGACTATAGCAAGGCCCGGAAAGGAAGACAGCTTTCCCGGCAACAACAAAGACAATCCAAAATAAACAAACCAGTGGCCAATAAAAAAGAAAAGTGCGCTTTGCCCATATACCTTCAGTGGTTTAAATAAGACAAGAATGGAAGTAAAGTGTTTTTCAAGTTTAAACCACATGAGGATCCAGGCCAGATTAATGGCCCACGACCAAAGAAAACAACAAAGGCTAGGAGGAAACTTGGAGACACTTAGGTAGGCTTGCCAGTTCAGAGTTTCGTTACCTGACGGAATTTTGTAATCACCAAAATTGAACAGGCCATAAATGTTCGCTGTTCGCAGAATAAACCAGGTTAGAAAAAAAGAAAAAGTAACCCTTCTCAACCATTTCAAACGATTCTTTTCCTGATTAGTGAATATTTTGACGTAGAGGATTGCTCTCTTTGTGGAATTGTTGGGGTTTGTTGATTGTCAATCCATTCCATTGCGATTCTTGATTTGAAGAAATAATTATTTAACGGATGATACTCACTCAATATTGTAGAGAGTCTACATGAGAATTCGTTAGTCCAATATTAAATACAAACATTCTAATGGCTAAAAATTCATCTGGATTATCATCCAATACTTCGTAAAAGCACTCCTCTAATCTATCAGGTTTACTATGAAAGAAAGTTAAGCCTGTAGATTTAGAGAAAAGATGATTAGCTTTTTCCTTTAACCAATTAAAATAGTTTTTATCTTGGTTTGATAATAGATGACTGATTTTTTCTTTGAATAACTCAATATTGAATGAAGGGACACTCTTAATTTCCTGCAATAAACCGGATTGAGAGACTCGAAGTGATTTAATCTTTCCAAGAAAATTGCAACAGGTTAATCTCATGTATTCATTAAATATCTGCTCCTTGTCCTCCTTCATATGGTTTAAGTACCTTTCTTTTTTATCTTTAGGAAGAACCCAAAAAATCTTCTCTAATTCCTCATGGTTTGTTGTAATATCAATCAGCTTACTTTCTACTTTATTGAGATAATCTTCTTTATTTTTTCCCTGAATTGCACATAATAAAATCATAAAATGGTAAATATTATCTGTGTATTTAATCAGTTTATCCCACACACTGCTTAGATAGATCATTTGGCAATCTTCCGGGAGAAAACCTAAAATCTGAATGCAATGATAGATGTCCGTTGAAAATTCAACTAGTTTGTTCCCAATATTATTTAGATAGGTCACTCTTTGTTGTTGAGGAAAGGCGCTAACTACTTCTTTTACGATAGAAAGATTGGTTGAAATGGGGATCAACTCTCTTTGTATATTATTCCATAGGATTATCTTTTTACTTTTCGGAATATTTATAGCCATTTCAGTGAGGTTTATAAATTTCCATATTCTTTTACCTAAGCCTTGAAGAAAGGCGTTGATTCTTTCTTCATTAAGAAAATCCAAGAGGGTTATAAATTCATTACGGTTAATAAGTCTTGTAAACCGACGAGCCATTATTCGAGTCAATGTGTTAATTTGTTGTTCATTTAGCCCGATAAAAACATTAATGAGGCCATTTAGATTCCCAATTGATGCTGCTATTCTGTTCTTAAATCGACTACAGAATAGCGCAAGGTCTTGTGGATTCAAGTCTTTTAGCAATATTAAAACATCATGAGGACTTTGAATCGCCTGTTCATCCAGCTCCATCACTTGGGAAGAACCAAGTGGAAGAATCTCCTTGCCATCATATTCTATTGCCTTCTCAAGAGCATCTTCCAGTGATTTCTTATAGAGAGTGAAATTTTCCCTATAAATCTCCAATAGGGAGTCTATTTGTGTCTTTTCCAAACAAATTGTTGTCAATTCTCCTTTATCATTTGCAAGCGCCCTGGCTAAAGATTCTGCAAGCGTTTCAACGCAACTGTCTTTCCAGTTTGGATTCAGGATCGCTTTGTTTAAAGCCGTATTCAATTCACGGTTTTCTCTAGCCTTCCTTTGTTGCTCAAATGATAGCCTTTTCCAATAATTACGAAATTCTTCTAAAGCAATGTATGCTTTGACACCGGCAAAGCCCCTCGTTCCCCCGTGAAAAAAAGCATGCTCACCTCCCCCTTGTAGACCAGCGATCAAAACCTCAACGGCGCTATAAAGTGATGAAGACTTGTTGGTAAGAGAATGAAATCGGTAATATGATTTCATTAACATTTCTGTAATCACCGAGTGATGAGTTAGACGTTCCATGTCCTTTTCCGAAAGACATTGGCCTGTGAATGGGTTTATTAAAATCTTTTCTATCAACTCTTCTGATGTGGCCAGATTAATATGCTTTAACAACGATATGGGAACCAGCCAATCTTCATCATTTTCATTAGTAATAGTAATGTAAAATTTTACTACATCAATCAGAGCCAATTTGCTCACATTGTCATAGCTGCTAATGTCCACGTAGTTATATTTACCCTCTGAAAAACAATTCATACCAGGCATCAAGTACATTAAGGCAGGGACAGGATGATCCGGGACTCTCAGTTTTGACTGCTCAGCTAAATAATTCGCCACTTCACAGCAAATTTTCGTCATAAGGGAATTAGGTGTCGAAGTATAACTTAGATAGGTTCCTTTAATTTGTTGCCAGCGTGCAGCAAGAAAATGTTTCAGTTTTGTCCTGCTATTTAAGCAATCGTATAAAACCGGTAATTGTTTGATCGCGTCATTTATCTGCACTCTCTCATAGAGGTTAGTAGGCGTAAAATCTATTGCCTCTTGATAGGCATTATTAATTAGCCATCTTAATCTTTTGAGCTTATCAATACGATGCAGCTTGCGTATCGCTTTATTAGATTGCATAACAATATCTTTGTAAAATAAAAATATATTCCTTATACACAAAGACTTAATTATTGTCTATATGGAAAAACAATATATAAATGAATTACTTATGAACTTATATGAATAAAAAGAATCAATAATTGGATTGAGAAAAAGATTTAAATATTAGACAAGTAAAGGAATCTGTCTTTGTCTTGAATTTGTTTTAAGGCAGCGTTAGCCAGATCCTTTGAACAGGACTTATGAAACAATTCGTTGATAATACTGAATAGCCCTTGCTATTGCTGTTGGAAAATAATAGCGGATACCGGGATTGGTTTTACGTGCCTCCAACCAAGCAATGGTGACCAATTTTCTTGCTAACATAAAATATGGGAGTAAATGGTAAAGTATATACCCAAGATATTTCACTATAGTTTTAGTTAAATTATCCAATATTTCTGCTGATTTTATTTTACAAACGATTAGCAATAGAGAGAAAATAGCCATATCAACACTGCAATCATTGTACAGATAAAAAGGAGACTATTGTAATTGTTTCGAAGTTATCCCTGTTTTTCTTCAGTTAAGATATTATCTGTTTGTCATGTTCTATTACTAACAATCAGCAATCTATTAGTACAATACCCTTTCGATGTATTTGGCTATCATACAACCTGGGGAGCTTTTACCTACCCAGCCATTTTTATATTGACTGACATGACTACTCGGATGTCCAATGCCAACATCGCAAGGAAAATCATTTTTCGCAGTATGATTCCCGGTTTACTGATTTCCTATCTAATAGCCAGCTACATTGAGATAGCTGGTGCTTTCAACTGGAGTAGTTTATTAGTGATTCATCTGATGCCATTGCGCATTGCCTCTGCTTGCTTTCTCGCCTACGCAATAGGTCAGCTTCTTGATGTCTTCGTTTTTCAACGCTATCGAAATAACTCATGCTGGTGGTTGGCGCCCTCTCTTTCAACAACAATGGGTAATGTGGTAGATACCATTTTGTTTTTTACTATCGCGTTTTATCACTGTACGAACCCATTTTTAAGTCAGCATTGGCCAGAGATAGCTGTGGTCGATATTTGTTTTAAAATCACAATTAGCTTGATTGCTTTTGTTCCAATATATGGATTTGTTTTAAATATTTTTCATACAAAATATTTAAATAAAGTGGTAGCCTGAGTAAAAAAATACTAAGGAATACTTGAAGAACATGATGATGTATTCAAAGTTACTTATATCAGAGCATGATTTCTTGACTGGGCACTATATCCAGTTAGAGCCTATTTCAAATCAACATCGCGAGGGTTTGCGTAATGCTGCTGATTGTGATGAGATATGGTTATATATGCCACACAAAGCAACAAAAGACTTGTTTAATCCCTGGTTTGATGATTGTCTTGAGAAGATGTGCTCTGGAGAGCAAATGACATATGTGGTACGCCGTAAAACTTGCCAAACGATTTTGGGTGCCACCTCCTATTACGATATTCAATTAAATAATAAACGTCTTGCACTAGGATACAGCTGGTATAGTCCTGAAGTATGGGGGAGCATGGTCAACCCTGAATCAAAGCTTCTTATGTTAATGCAAGCTTTTGAGCGCTGGGATATGAATCGAATTGAAATTGGAACCGATTCTCGCAATATTCATTCCTATAACGCCATCAAAAAACTTGGAGCGACAGAAGAAGGTCTGTTACGCCAACACATGATTCTTCATGACAACGCCTTAACCGATACCATTATTTTTAGTATTCTTTCTTCAGAGTGGCCTGATATCAAAATGCAATTAATAAAACGCCTGTATCATACTCTGGATAAGACACAGCGAGATATAACGCTAATCTAATGACATAAAAGGCATGATTTGCCTTTTATGTCGAATTTCATTTTAACCCAAAAACAAAGATTTCAATTGATCATCAGAGTTCTGTTCCTTAACTTGAGGCTTGAAAAGCTTATGTCGATTAGAGTATTTCGACTCAGATTGACTCATTTCAGCGCAGATATTTTTTAGAACGGATAATTCTTTTGTCGTTAAATCGACAGGAACATCCATGATTAATTGAGAGGTTGTGGAAGAGTTTACAATACTTCTAATGTATTTGGGTCTCGTTTGATTTGTCATCCCAACCATCTCGCTTCTTTGATCAAAAGCGATTCTTTCTGATGTTTTTACATAAATGTTCCTGAAAATAGTCATTGCCATTTTATAGTCTTTTATTGATTCTTGATGATAGTTTTGGGTTCTGATATGCAGGTAAGGACGTGTCATACTTCTTCCGTCTCTGCCATCAAAAACGACCAGATCCTGTATTACTTTATTATTAGGAAATGTCTGTTTTAAAAGTTCGATAATATTGGATAGCATCTCTTCGCTGGAGTTTATATCAACTTTTTTCTTCAGCGAAAAATCATGAAGCTCTTTAGGATTCACTTGCTTGATAATGAATACTTTCTGCCCATCTTCAAGATCCTTGGTCTCTACTTTGACACAATTAAGTAAAGTGAGGCTATCTAACGCTCTTTGTATTTTCTGAACATCAGTATCCTTGGGATCCAACTTTCCTGTACGCAAATCCACTGGAAATTGTTCACTGGAGGAATGGAAATACACATCAAACTTGAGATCCAGAAGTGATTTTAAATCTTTCTGGATTTCAATCAGATTAATTTCCGAATCACGATTTAATGAATCTAATAACTCAAGAACAGAAAACCATTCTTGTGTTGGCGTGGATGATTCTCGTTCTTTAAGAGAATCAAGTAAGCCGGCACCATCAACTTTCGCAGAATCAAACGAAATACCCCTTACATAACCTCTATTGCCTGCAATTGACATTCGAATAAACGTTGTAAGAGGAGTAATTTTTTGGTTTTCTTCCTCATTTTGTGGAATAAAACTCTCCAGTTTCTCAACATCACATGCGGTGACAATAAAGACCACTCCATTATCTTGCATGTTGTGCCCTTCTTCATATTTCACCGCGTTTGCGCCGGACAATGCTGCTAACATAGCCCTTATTTGATCTATTTTTTCTTTCGCTTTTATAGGACCTATTCTTAAATCGGTTGTAGCCCCCTCTTCCCAGGATCGGCTGGTTGATTGCTCAATTCGCATTTCCTCATATTCTTTTTCATCCAACTTTAAAAACTCATGTAATTTGGCTTTGACACGATGTATATAGGGATTTTGAGATTCATCCAGGGTTGCTAACAACTCGATAATTTCTTTCATCTTTTAAATTCCAAGTAACGTTAAAGAGCTAATCAAATATGAATATTTTTGCCTAACATCTTGATTGTATTAATCAAGACATTGAACAATAGCATAGAAATATAATATATAAAAAGAACAATATTTATAATTTAAAAACAAAATTGTAATTTAGTCATGATGAGAACAGTTCACAAACAACTCAAACATTGTTTCTTTAAAAGAACAAAATGTCATGAAAAATATCCAGGGTGATTATTGTTAAGGCAAAGTTGTCGTAGTGCATTCACAACCACATTTAATTTGGGCATTCGCTGCGATTTCTGCATCGCAAAGGCAATAAATCCCTCCTCCGGCATTAGTGCAAAGATTAGGACCTGCATTTTGACAGTTAGTAAGCACTATATTAGAGGCTGTTCCATTCACACGGCCCATACAATCAGGGGGTGGCAGGCAATCGTCATTGGCATCACAAGTGGTTTTATTCGCGTCTTGACAATACCTGTCTGCAATTTTACTTTTTAAAGTAACATTAGTCGTATTACACGATGTTTGATTAACACATGCGCCTAATTGCCCTATTGAAAAAGGGGATGATGACGGGTTTTGTGGAAATGAGTTAGGACTTGTTCCAGTACAGTTTTGTCCTGAAGGGCTACGCTTGAGGTTTTGTTGAGAAGTTTGCTCTGAGGTATTTTGTGAATTATTGCTCGTTACAGTATTATTGTCATTTTCATTGTATTCTGCATTACTAGCCACTGAAAACATCATAACAACTGAAAATAAAATAGTAGATAAAATCCCTTTTGTATTCATTCTATCCTCTTAGAGGTTAAGACAACTACTCAAAGTCTAGGATAATTTTTATATCCCCTCAAGTTTTGCAAATTGAATTACCGCTATAGAATACTTTTTGATTGTTCATCTACCAGATGAAAAAGAATTATGGAGTCCTGTAAGGACTCCCGACAAATTACATAGACGCAGGAAGAGATTGTTTTTCTTGAGGCTCTTCCTTCCATATCAATTGACTTAATTGATTTTTGATATGCAACCAACTATTGATATCGTATTGTGCCCCCAATTTGAGCACAAAAAGAATTATGGAGTCCTGTAAGGACTCCCGACAAATTACATAGACGCAGGAAGAGATTGTTTTTCTTGAGGCTCTTCCTTCCATATCAATTGACTTAATTGATTTTTGATATGCAACCAACTATTGATATCGTATTGTGCCCCCAATTTGAGCACAAAAGGTTTAAGGGCATGCTGAACCAATAGTTTATTGAGCTCATCCACCACATAAGGCGCCAGTGAGTGATTCTTGTATCTGGTGTGGGAATCCGTGAAGAAGAGATGAAGTACATCCAGCAAGGATTCAACAGTACTTGTTTCTTGCACCTCACTATTTAATCCACCTGCTTTGTCTTTTCCTGCTTTACCATGACGCAACCAGCTAAGCCAACCATAAGCCTCGCTGGGAGTCGTACCTTCCAATCTTTTTTTAGTATAGTTGTCAACTGCACTTGATAAAGCAGTGCTCAGAGCTGTCCAAATTGGTGTGGGAGCCTTGTCTTCTGTTTTTTTTTCATCGTTGGTCATGGCTGCGGGAAGTTCTTCTTCATTCTTTTCATCTTTGGAAGAAGAAAACAATGTGCTGTCTGAATTGGTATAACTAAATGAAGAAGGAGGTCTGTGCTTAATTTTTGGGCGATCGTTAGTTGGATGAGTCAACCTGGGTTTGAGCGACTCAGAACTCTCTTCTTTTGTATGACTTTCTGATTCTCTATTTATAGACTCTTGTAATTTTAGAGACTCTTCTAATTTTGCTAAAAGCAACTCTGCTTTTCTTTTAGCAACTAATCCCTTTGGAATATCAGAAGGCTTATTGATAATAGGTTCTGAGCGGCCAGCATATTTTTCTCTCATATTCACTTCCCTATGTAATGATTAATGAATTTAAATATTGTACCAATGGTAATGCAATATATTGTTTTCTTTCAAGAAATTAATCTCTTCTTCCAGATCATAAGACGGAAAGACAATGACATTATTTTAAATATTTTTATACTTTTCAGCATAGTTATTGGAAAACCTGAATGCTGTGTTTGTACATAAGTCTCAACTGATATTTTTATTCCCAATTGGTTTGAATTTTTATTTATAGTGATTTGAATAAGTCATTTGCGGATTTCTTTAAGTTGATATTTATACCTCTTAAAAAAACATTAGCTGTCCTGCAAAATTGTCATAAAAATTTTTAAAGCAGAACATTGGAGAAAATAACCAGTCTTGTTATAAAATGGCTTGAATATCGTTTATATGGACATCTATGGTTCCTTCATTTTCAGATTTACAATATTTTCAGGAAGTAGCGAATTCTTTAAGTTTATCTCGAGCCTCAGAACGACTTGGCATTAGTCAACCAGCACTTAGTCTCGCCATTAAAAGACTGGAACATTTGATTGGCGCGGAGCTTTTAATTCGCCACCCACATGGAGTGGCTCTTTCTCAAAGCGGAAAACAATTGCTGGCCCATATAAAAACTTTAATCAATTGTTGGCAAGATACCCGCTCATTTGCCTTGGCTTCAAAATTTGATGTTCAAGGTTCTTATACTCTCGGATGCCACTCTACGACAGCAGTTGATATCGTGACAGGCTTCCTTCCTGACTTATTAGAAACATATCCAAAATTAGAAATTAATTTAATTACAGATGTGTCACGACGAACCATAGAACAAATAATTAATTTTCAAATCGATATAGGTATTCTTATTAATCCACAAAAACATCTCGATTTAATTATAAAAAAGCTTTGCTATGATGAAATGGCATTTTGGACAATACCAAACAAACGAAAAATACATGATGTTTATTCAGGTCAAGCTATTGTTTTATGTGATCCAGATTTAAAACAAACACAAGATCTGTTAAATAAGGGACGAAAAAAAGGATTCCTATTTGATCGCATTGTCACCATCAATAGCTTGGAGGTTATAGCCAACATGACAGCCAACGGATGCGGATTAGGAATTTTGCCAAAATTAATGGCCAATACCCTTTACCCGGATAATCTTGTTTGTATTGATAACAGCCTTAGTTATAAAGAAGAAGTATGTCTGGTTTATCGTAATGAAAGCAGGAATATTCAAGCAATTCAAACAATCGCAGCAGCCATTAAGAACTATTGCCATAGCAAATTATAAGTTTTTGCTATAGCGAAGATAAATCGGACTTAATTCACATATTTGTTGATATTTGTAAAATACACAAACTGATACTAATTATTGGATATTACATGTATGGTGAGAATTTTTTAGCATTACGAGCCAAGACCTATCGTAATCCTGTTGATGAAATTTTTTCAAAAATTCCTGTTATTAACCATGAACGCATGGAAAGAGATCTATTACCTATTATTGACTTAAGCATTGGTGAACCGCATTTGGGTATTAACGATAATGTGATTAAATCACTCAATCAATTTTTGAATCCTTCAGAAACTAATTTGGTTTTGCCCTATTCCCCTTTCCCTGGTAACCAGGATAGTCTTGAATTTATCACCCGGCTTTATAAAAAGTACTATCCCTCTGTTGATTACTCAACAAATGAAGTGATGATTACTAATGGTGCAACACAAGGGATTTGGAATGCGCTTAGTATATTAATCAACACCGAAGATCAGGTTTTAACTTTTGAACCCTATTTTGCTGCCTATGAAAGCCAAATACGAGCATTAGGTGGTACTTTAATCAAAATCCCGACTCAAGATCATTATTTTCAACCATCAGGAAAACTTTTGGAAGAAACTCTTGCCAAATTCTCCGAAGCAAAAGCGATCATTCTTAATTATCCAAACAATCCAACTGGCATTGATTTGAGCAGGAAAACCATCTTGGAAATGGTCACAGTCTTGGCAAAATACCCTAAGCTTTGCATTATTCTCGATGAGGTATACCGAGAATTAACTACATCAGAACATCTGACTGTTCTTGATATTGATCCTTCCTTAAAAAATCGCTGTATAGTTGTTAACTCAGCATCAAAAGGATTAATTGGTGCGCCGGGATTACGTGCTGGAATGGTTGCTGCCAATTCGGAATGGATAGAACGAATGATTAACATTCAAGCGATAACAACGGGCGGCATTTCATCCCTGACCCAACAGGCATTAATAGCTGGAATTAATGAAAAATTAAATACCACTTTTAAATATCAAGCCTGGTTAACTCAAACCTTGCACGAATACAAAACAAATAAAAATTTTGTATCTCAACAGCTTGAATCATTTGGATTCAATATTATTCCAGGCAATAATGGTTTTTTTATTTTAGCCCAAGCCAATTTCCTTCTTGGTAAAACGATTCCCAATACACTGACTGTGACTCTCAACAACACCAATTACACCATTACGAAGGTACAAAATAAAATTGGCTTTTCTACTTTTAAAACAGACATTCAAATTGCCTCTTATCTAATGCATGCCGCGGGAGTAGCTGTTGTCCCTGGCTCAGCTTTTGGGATCAGTGAAAACTCTGCTTATTTACGATTTTCGTGTGCTAAAAATTTTAGCCAGCTAAAACAAGCTTGCACAGCTATCCACGCGGCTCTTAAACCAATTAGCGAGTTTGCTAATCCGCAGCATTCATATATTTCATAAAGGGATACTTAATGGCGATTATTAATTTATCGAAAACAGAACGAAAAGTTATATTCTTATCCTCTTTGGGTGGCGCATTGGAATTTTATGATTTTATTATTTACATATTTTTGGCGAGTGAGTTAAGTGAATTGTTTTTTCCTGCCACCAATCACTTGGCTTCTTTAATGGGGGTTTATGCTGCCTTCGCAATAGGTTATTTGATTAGACCTTTAGGAGGAATAATATTTAGTCATTTTGGTGACAAGTACGGTCGCAAGAAAACTTTTGTTATCACTTTGATTTTGATGGCCTTACCAACTTTCTTAATAGGCTTACTTCCAGATTATAAGAGTATTGGCATTTTGGCACCAGTTTTACTTATTTTGCTGCGTTTGACACAAGGACTTTCTGTAGGGGGAGAAATCCCTGGTGCTGTTACCTTTGCAGGAGAACATGTTAATCCCAAACACCGGGGTGTTACTTGCGCAATCATTTTTTTTGGGATCAATATTGGTTTGATACTGGGGTCTGCTATTAGTGTCTTGCTAATTATAACCTGCTCTCATGAACAAATGCTCTCCTGGGGCTGGCGACTACCCTTTTTTATTGGTGGGATACTGGGAATCGTGAGTTTTAAGTTACGCAAAGGATTAGTAGAAACTCCTCTTTTTAAATCAAACACATCTCATTCGGAACAATCCGCTTTTCCAATTCGGGAAGTATTTTGTCGATATCGAAAAGAGATCTTTCAGGGTGTTGCATTGACTTGGCTGGATGCCGTCACAGTTTGCCTTTTCTTTCTTTATTTACCAACCTATTTAACTTCCATTTTACATTATCCTAAAGAAACAATTAATATACTTAATACTACCGCTTTAATTCTTAATGCATTCCTCTGTGTTGCTTTTGGTTGGTTCTCCGATTTATTTGGACGTCGAATTTTTTTGTTAATTGGATCGCTTAGCTTTATTGTTTTCAGTTATATTTTCTTTTATCTGTTAGCAAAAGATCAAATTATTTACGTAATCCTTGTAATGCTGACTGTTTCCATTCTGAGTGCCTGCACCAGCATGTATATCTGCACTATTATAGAACTGTTCCCTACTTCTGTTCGCTATACTGGAATGGCAATCACTTACAATATTGGTTATGCGTTTTTTGGTGGCCTTACCCCTTTGATTGCCACGGGTCTAATTAATACTACCCATGATATTTTATCTCCAAGTTTTTATTTAATTATCAGCGCAATAGTATGTTTTTTAGGCGCAGCCACAATTAAAAACAGACATGGACAAATATTACATTAGGCAAACGGAAAAATATAATAGAATAACTTGCTTTAAAAGGTTTTCAAGCAGAGAAACAAGGTGTAAATCGATTTATTTAAGGGATAAAATTGAGACAATATTTATGCTCTTTACAAAATGGGACTTATAAAATCGATTTAACCACTCCTCCTTCTGCCCGCAGCGTAGCTCCATTTGTAGCCACAGATAATGGGCTGGATAAAAATACAGCCAAATGCGCAATTTCATCCGGGAGTTCAAAGCGATTTAACAGAGAACCGGTTCTCACTCTTGAAAAATACTCTTTTTCAACTTGCTCCTCGGGAATATTCCATTCATTTGCCAAATTAACAATAAATCGTTTAATTCCTGGGGTACTGGTTGGTCCAGCTAATATAGAGTTTACCGTCACTTCGGTATCCCGAGTTAATTCCGCCAAACCTCTAGCCAAAGCAATTTGTATGGTTTTTGTCACGCCATAATGAATCATTTCTTTAGGAATGATTACCCCGGATTCACTACTAATGAAAAGCACTCGTCCCCAGCTTTGTTGCAGCATTAACTTCAGGTAATGCCTTGATAGGCGAATCCCGCTCATGACATTTATTTCAAAGATTCGCTGCCAATCGACATCACTGATAGAAAAAAAATCCTGCGGTTCATAGATGCCCAAATTATTCACGAGGATATCGGCCTTTGGCAGTTGTTTGATTACTGTTTCCACTCCGTTTTCTGTGGAAAGATCTGCAGAAATACCATAAATTTCCAGCTGTTTTTTTTGGATTTTCTTTAAAGCTTCATCAATCAAAATCTGAGAGGGTGCATTGATATAGACGATAGCACCTTCTTCGGCCAATCCTAAGGCAATCGCTAAGCCTATACCTGCTCCAGATCCGCTAATAAAGGCTGTTTTATTCTTAAGTTTCAAGTCCATTCGAAAACCAAATCCTAATTGATTGAGTAATTATACCTTAAATCGGACTTCAACTCATTTCGCCCAGTTACTTCTGCTTCAGACAATGATTTTCATCGCTCTGCACCAATAAAATAATTTATAGCTCATCAAGCGCCTATTCTTAAATTTCGACCACGCCTTTTTTATAAAATTTATTAGCATCAAGAGCTTTTTCACTATGCCCTACGATACAGGCCACCAAAGCATCACCACAGATGTTGACGACCGTTCTTGACATGTCCAGTAGCCTATCTATACCAACTATCAGGGCTATTCCTTCAACGGGAATGCCAACTTGTGTCAGTACCATAGTCAGAGTGACCAGACCTACCCCAGGTACACCAGCTGTACCTATAGAGGCCAATGTTGCTAATAAAATTACGGTCAGATAACCACTGAGTCCTAAATCAATACCATAAGTATTTGCAATGAAAACCGTGGCAACCCCTTGCATAATGGCCGTGCCATCCATATTGATAGTAGCGCCTAAGGGTATGATAAAAGAAGCTATTGATTCATCAACCCCCAGTTTTTCCTCAACAGTTTTCAATACTACCGGTATAGACGCATTGCTGCTTGATGTGGAAAAGGCAAACATCATGGCTGGCCACATTTGGCGAAAAAAAGTGGCTGGAGATAAACCTGTAAAACCTTTGAGCAGTAACGGATAAACAATAAATAAATGCAGTAGTAAGACCAACAAAACAGTAAAAAAATAACCGGCGAGTTGAACAATTAAATCAAGACCGATACGAGCAAACATAACAGATATAAGACAAAAAATACCATAAGGTGCTGCTAGAAAAACCAGATGCACCAAGCGCATCACAACCACGTCACCCGCTTTGAATAATTCTTTAATGCTTTGAGCTCTTTCTCCAGCGCTGGTGATAGAGATACCAAGTAATAAAGCAAATATAATGATTTGTAACATATTCCCATCAGCCATTGCTTTAAATGGATTACTGGGCACTAGATTGAGTAATGTTTCTTTGATAGTAGGAGCGGAAATGATTTTGTGATGATTTATTACCGGTGCCTGGGTACTACTACCGATTTCGAATGCCCCGGATACGACTAAAGCCAAACTAATAGCCATTGCAGTGGTAATCAAGTACAAAGTAATAGTCTTAAATGCCGTTCGACCAAACTGCCGACTAGAATTAATATTAAAAGTACCACAGACCAGCGAGACAAAAACAACAGGAATGACTAGCATTTTAAGAATAGTAATAAAAACTTGCCCCCCCCAATCCAACAGACCTTCCACGAGATACTCAAAAGCCAGGCTGGTTTCAGGAAGCAGATTAAGAAAAATACCAACAATAATGCCCATGATTATCGCGATGATAATTTGCAGATTTAATCGGTTTGCATGTGCTCTGTTCATTGCTCTTTGCTCAGAGGGTATTTCTTATTATCCTATGGCAAATCCCCTGAACTTTGCAATCATGTCCAAAAAAAAGCGGATTAAATGGTCTATTGTCAACCTTGCATCAGAATTTAATATTTTTTTGTTGGGCCATAGGCACACCCAGTACCTGCTTGTGTTTTCTTAATATTCACATAATAATTCTCTGATAAAATGATCACACCGAATACTTATTGAATAATTTTGGAACATATCGATGCCTTTATTTCCAGAAAAGAACACACCTCTTATTATCAAACAAGGGCCCGTGGATGATTGCTATCTTTTAGTCGCTTTAGATTGTATTTTTAATTCAGGGGATGAGGCTCGTCAATTGTTGGAATCAAAATTTACGAAAACTCCAGTTGGACTTACCGTTCGAATCAAACGAAACAATCAGAGTACTTATCTTAAATCTGAGAAAATGCGAGGCAAGTACATTCATGTTTATGACCGAAATACTGATGAAGACGTTTTTTTCCTGGGCAATCAAAAACTGAAAGAAATTGATGATTCAAAAAAAGGGGTACAAACCAATTCGCTAGCTATCAAGGTATTAGAGCGAATTAGTTCCTATTATTACACTGGCGATTGGGATCATACTGATTTCTCTTCGAGTCTTACAGCCCATAGCATAAGTCGAAGACATATTGAAACTTCCACGCGTTTTGTTGGAAAGTTATTAGGTGTTCAAGCAAAAGACAGTGAAGATTTGGAAGAAGTCATTAAATTAAAATTGATGAACCCCACTGAAGCGGTATATATCAGCCTGGCTTATGGTGACACGGATGAACATGGGAAAATTCATGATCGCCACGCATTAAGGATAGATAAGGTTATCACTAAAACAAATGGCAGTTATGATTTTGTTCTAGTCAACCCATGGGATAATCAAAAGCGGGAAACCTTCAGTTTAGAAGAGCTTAAAAAACGAGATTGTCGTTTTTGTACCTTCTCTACCAATCAGCAAAAAGCAGAGCTCACGAGTATTTTATTAAAAAATCCTATAGAACAAGGACAATATATATTTGCGAATCCGGAGCTGTTTAACATATTCTTCCGAATGCAAAAACTGAATCTTTTGTCAGACACTAAAAACATTCAATCGTGTATCAATCTTCATAAACAAATGCCTTACTTGGCCAAGCTATATAATCTGTTAACGTCAGATGAACAAAAAAAACTGATTCAAGGTATTGTAGACACCAAGGGTGACATAGAAAAATTCATAAAACACCTTATCACGAACGTCCCTCGCATGGATCTGGCTAAAACGATTCTTCAAAACGCACCTCTCAATGATAAAACAGAGCAACTTATCATTGAATTAGCACTTGAGGCAAAGAAAAATGAACACTCACCAACCCGTGCTCTCTTTGAAGATCCAGCATTTTTTACTTTAATAATGAACAGGGCAATTCATCATAAAGCCACAGTGCGAGGCTGTAATTTGGAAAAGGCAAAACAACTGATTGAGCTAAAAGTAATTAAGTATTATTTTGATTGCTTGAAAACTGAAAATCTTACTCGAAATGCTGGGGTACGTGAATTGTTTGCAGCAAAGATTTTCACAAAAACATCAATTGAAGCTTGGTTTTCACCCAGGCTTCTATTAACTGATGTCAATTTACCCCAAGCATTAGGCGCTTTGGGTTTTTCTACTCAACGCACCAACATAGTAACTGCTCCGGTTGCAAAAAAACTAATCACTGTGGGAGCAGGTCAATGCGGATTTTTTACTGCTCAACAATCTTCACCTGTGCCAATAGCAAAAAATTCATCGGCTCCAACTCTGGAACCTATAGTAAAAAAACCATCGGCTCCGACTCTGGAACCTATAGTAAAAAAACCATCGGCTCCAACTCTGGAACCTATAGTAAAAAAACCATCGGCTCCGACTCTGGAACCCATAGTAAAAAAACCATCGGCTCCAACTCTGGAACCCATAGTAAAAAAACCATCAGTTCCGACGCTGGAACCTATAGTAAAAAAACCATCAGTTCCGACTCTGGAACCTATAGTAAAAAAACCATCGGCTCCAACTCTGGAACCTATAGTAAAAAAACCATCAGTTCCGACTCTGGAACCTATAGTAAAAAAACCATCAGTTCCGACTCTGGAACCTATAGTAAAAAAACCGTCCGTTCTAACTCTGAAACCTTTAGCAGGCAGATTGTCCTTTCATACTCAAGTGAAGGCAAAAGAATTCTCTATTATTCCTATTCCTACAAAGGATATCCTCCTTGTACCATCCACTTAGAATTTGGTGGCAAGCGAATATAGTTTCTTCTAATAAAAATCGACAGCAATGGGCAATCCTTCTTCACTTGCGGGAGAAGGTCCTCTGCATTTCAATCTGCCTATTACACCAAACCAGTTAAGCTCACCAAGTGCTTCATTAGATCCAGATTATCGCTACTTCCCCCTATACTGGATAAATAAAAGGCAATTTGCTAGAAATACTGTCATATACTTACTATATAGAAGTAAGAAGGCGCATCGATATGGCAGCAGCAAAAAATAAAGTAGGTGAATCACCGCTGATAGAGTCTTGGGTTAAACAAGAATTCTCATTAAAACAAAAAAAGGAAAGCAATTCAAAATCAGATAAATTGCTTCATGACAAATACCATTTTGAGGAATGGATCCTTACTCCTGGAGAACGGCATGGTCAAAAACATAAACTCAAAATAAGAGTATTTAATAAAGAGTCTTATAATGGCCCTCGACTTGAGGATTTCTTAAAAAGACTAGACGCCATCTACAATACAGCCATATCTGAAATTGACAATAATGATAAACTTACGAACAAAGAAGAACTTAAGAAAAACCTTACTTATTACAAAGAGCTTACCGCAAAAAAATTAAAGGAAGAATGCGAAATAGAGGCTATTCCTCTTCAAGACCTTGTGAAAAAAGAAGAAGAAGTAATCGCTAAAATTGAGCAAGCTGCTGAACATTTACAATTTTTTATTGCTCACGCCTTACCTATTGTTTATCCAAAATCTACTTTGGACGAGGCCGTGAAATTATTTCAACACGCTGAGGCTCAATGGACAGCAAAACAAGGGCGTCCTGATTTCATTAATGTGTATCAATTGGGTCAAATGACTCGAATCAGTACCCAACGCGTTGTTGGCGATAAAATTATTCCGAGTACCAAACGTGATGAAGGAAAACTTGCCAATTTTGTTCAAGTTTCTACTGGATCTGTTAATTCAAAGGGAGAAAGTCAGATCGACTTTACTGGCTATAGGCACAGTTCATACCCGCCGATAAAAGTCAAAGACAAAATTGAACGAAGAGCAATGGCATGTGAAGCGGTCAAAGACATGCTTTCTGAATTGGCAAGAAAAGAACTGGAAGGTCGTGACCCTAGTGAATTTGGCATAAATAACCCCTTAGTTATCAATCTATCCTCCATGGCCCTTCTATCTCCTATCAAGGGAGATAAAAGTTTCATGAAGGAAGAGTCGGAACATCGCCAGCTCAAAGAAAGCCAATACGCTTTAATGATGTATAACCAAAGACCTTTGGAATTAATCATTAATGGCAAAAAAGTAATAGTAAAACCTCAAATTAATTTGATGAATGATCCTGCCAATTTACATGGATTAAAGCTCAAACAGATCAATCAGTCATTGAATAAAGTTTGGCATAAATTAGGGGTTTCTTCCGATTTAGATGAAACAATTAATACCAAGGGAATGCACTCGTTTATTGGAGATGCAACTCATCACATCCATGATGAAATTGAAAAAATCAAAAGAAATAAATTATTAGATAACGATAAATCCGCAACAGAAATTATTAGCCTTTATGAAAAAATTAATAAAGCTTATGCTGAAAGTAAAGGGTTACAAACGGCACAAAAAAAACTAAATCAGTTGCTTGAGAAAGACGAGTTAACCTCAGCTTATAAGGACTTGGAAGAAAAACAAAAAGCTTATTTGAAGGATAAAAGTTCTGCAAATGAATCGATGTATCACGCTCAAGTACAAAAGGTAAGAAAAATTGAGAACAAATTACATAAGGCTTATAAGGCGGTAGAACATGAAAGAGAAAAAATTTGGTTGGGAAACAAACAAAACCTAAGCGAATTACAAAATCAATTAATTGCCTATCTTGGTGATGAAAAAAATCGGCAAAAAATGGAAAGCGGAGAAGGGAAATCATTAAAAAAATTCTTTCAATTTATGCAATTATACCATCAAGCCGAAGCCTTGTATTACAGTAAAAATGATCAGCCTCATGAGTTTCCATCACGTTATTTATTAGTGAATCAACTTATGGGTAAATCCGTGGATTGGTTTTGTAAAAGTGGAGAGGATAGAACAGGACGATTGAATAATTTTATTGAAGAGTTATGTGGATTTTCCGCCCAAAAAGGATATTTTCCAAGATATGATTTTGGCAAAAATAGAATCTTAACAGAGGATAGAGAAGAACAACAAGAATTAGCTAAAACAGTAGTCGAATTTTCTGTTAGCCGAGATATTTGTGATGAAAATGCTCATGGAGCCAGGGGATTACAACAAAGCGAATCAGGAATGAAAGTAAATGCAGGCTTACCTAATAAATCAGGTTATGCTATAGCCAAGCTGGCTAAAAGTAATTTGTATGATGTCAAACTCTTAGAGAAAGTAAAAATAGAATCTGTTCAGAAACAAGATACCCCCCATCTGCCAACCAAAATGAAAGATACAGCAAAGCCAGAACCCCCTGTAGTTGAAGAGCTTGATAGTGAAAAATTAATCGCCGAAATAATGGGCGAACAATTAATGACTAAAGAGCTTCAGTACATTAAAGAAGTTAATGCGCTCAGAGCAGGTGATATCGATGCTTTAAATAAAGGGACTGATTTACTTGATAAAAAAATTCTTCACAAAGGCCAACAAGTAAGAGAACGCTATGAAAAACCAATTCATACAATCCAACACAGTGTGAAGGCAATTAAACGAATAAATAGTTTATTGAGTGAGGGGATGCCTATTCATCATGGGCAATTGGTTAAATATCTTGAAAGCCTTGAGGAAAAAACAATACAAGCCATTATACAATTGGCGGATCACAGCAAAGACACTGAGAAGCAAACCGCTTTAACTGAAGCCACTAATGATATTGTCCCGGTATTTTCCAGGATGATTAAAGAAGTCAAATTGAGATTGATGAAGGATGAAAGTTTGCAATTAGAAGCAAAAATAAAAAATATGTCGGGCTATAGTTCCGATGAATACAAGGCCTTAAAAAATCAAATGAAAGTAAAACCCGACGTCATGCCCTTGGATCAAAAAAACTATAGCGATATCAATGAATTTCTGGAAAATTTGATAAAGAAAACAAAAGAACCAAAAGACAAAGAATATATTCAAACCATTAAAGAAGGCTTAGCCAAAGATTTTGAGAGAATGAAAAAAGCATATGAAACAGGTATTACAGCTAAAGAAGCAGAAGCACTATGCCTCGGCGCAAATATGTATACTCAGACCCTACCAAGATTAGAGCAACTGATGAGTAATAAAGAAGACAGACATGAGTTTAACCAGAAACTCCCGGTTTTTCTTAGAGGCATAAAAAAGGCAGTAACTGGTGTAGAGCAAGCATTACTTGAACATGAAATTCAGTCTTATAAAAATTATGAAGACATGCTTATACAGCGACAAGTTACTTCTCTTAAACAAACATGTTTGCAATTATTAAACAAAATTGGTATTGCCCTTGATACTAGCCATAAAAAAGATAATCTAACAAGAGAATTTTCTGAGAAAATTGATAAAGCAAGAGATCCTGACACTTTAAACGATGTGAAAATTAAGTTACAAGAGCAAGGAATATCACACTTAAAATCTGAATGTGACGCGTTAGTTGAGAAGATTAATAAGTATAAAATAACCGATCCTGACCCAAAAATGTCTGAATACTGTGACAATTTAAAACAAAAAATTGCACAAGCAGACAATCTTGATTCGTTAATCGATCTTAAAAAGTCTTTAGAAAAACAATTAAAATTAATCGATTCACCGCTAGTAGCCGAAATGAAAAAAATAATCCAAAACTATCGTGAGGGGGCAAAAGAATTATTTTCTCTTGGTAAAAATAATAAAGCGCAACGTATAGAGAATGCCTTACTCAACGTACCAGTAGAATTAAGAGGGAAAATTTTTTCAGAGGATCCTCAGCTTATCAAAAACAAAGAAATTTTGGCAGTAAAAGCAGCTCTGGCTTCTCATCGCTACTTGGGAAAACGGGGTAACATCTATTATAAAGATGAAGAAAAAACTGATATTGATGATAAGAAAGCGGCAACCACTTTTAGAAATTTGAAAAAGCAATTTACCGAGATGAAAATGGAGCAAAATGAAAAGGAAGAACTGGACAAAGGCACAAGATTTTCATCCTCAGTTTGACTCGTTACATCTGTATTTACTCCTTTACTTTGGGTTTCAAATAGAGCTTTCCTGAATCTTTCAAAATGCCAGATCTTTCTTACAGTTTATTAACCTCATAATAAGTATCACGCGCCTGTTCATGTAAAACACGTGGATCGATTCCTTGCTCAAAGCATGCTAGCAATCGAAAACAATCTTCTACCCGTCCTTTTACGATTGTGTAAAGATTATCGTCTCCAATCTTGCCTAAATAATAGTTCATGTTTAAAAATTGAGGTAAATCTTCAGCTGTAATTGAAGATTCTTTAGAAATTCTTTGTAGGCATTCCTTGAATACTTGCTCATAAAGTTTGGGATTAGTACGTATGCTTTTATCAGCTTGATTAACCATTGCTGAAAAACCATTACGCATTGCAGTACTTATCTTATCCTGTCCAGATAATTGATATAAATCTTCTATCAAGGTATGGGGCAATAAGGCTCCTACTATAGTATTGAATGGTAAGGCAAACCTATGTCGGTAATCTCGATTATAATCTTGGCTAAAAAAGCGATAATTAATTTTTTTACCGTGTTTAAAATTTTCATCATCTAAACATAAACTATCTGTATGTCGCCCTTTGTAACTTAAGTGCAGGCAAAAACCAAAATCAACTATGCATGCTGTAGATTGACCTCTGACTTCAATTTTTCCAGCATTGAGCAACTTGGAATTCAATATATCCCAATGATTGAAAATTAGTGCAGCTGCATACAATTGACCGACAAGATAGGCTTCTTGCTCAGTCAACTCCAAATCATCGCGAGATGGAATCTTTTTATGGTTTAATATATAGCCGAATTTATTCTCCACTTTCGAATGTAAAAATTCATCAAACCCATGAAGCAATTTGGATAACACAAAAATATGATGGTCTTTATCGACATGCAAATACACCTCTGGGGTGATTAACTGATCTGCAAAGAGTGCTTTCATAAGGCGGGGAATTAAAACTTCAATAAACGATATTTCAAATTCTAAACTGAATAAATGCTTTTGTGCCGCTAGAGTAGTACTATCTAATTCCTTTTCTGGAATATAACCTCTGAATACCTCTTTGACTGATAGCGGATCTGGGGATTTGGCAAGAAAAGTCTCCTGGTGTTGATTGACCATCAATAACTTTTTGGTAAATCCCTTGCTTAATAATTGGGATTCGCTTGCCTGAAGTGATGATTCACTTTTTTGTGTTAATTGTATGCCATCTTGAAATGAAATCATTATTACCTTAATTCTCTATATATGCTTTCTATTGCTTCTCAAACAACATATTTTTCCTGTTTCTTTACCATCATATCAATTTTCTATATCAATCTTATTTATAAACCCTATATCTTACTACTTAAGCAATTAAATTATCCAAATCCATTCACCAGAAACCCACCATCTACTGCAATACATTGACCAGTAATATAAGAAGCGGCAGGCATACAGAGAAATGCCGCAGTAGCTGCAACTTCTCCAGGCTGACCGACTCGACGCATAGGAGTACGTGCCAAAATGGCTTCATACTTCACCTTATTTTCCAAAGTCGATTTGGTCAATTCCGTTTCAATATACCACGGTGCAATAGCATTTACTCTGATATTATCTTTTGCCCATTCGACAGCCAGGTGTCTGCTCAGCTGAATCATTCCCGCTTTGCTCATACCATAAGGCGCGCCTGAGGCATCATCTACCAATCCTGAAATTGATGCGATATTAACAATATTTCCTTGCTTGGATCGTTTTAAAAAAGGATAAGTCAGCTGACAGAGTTCAAATACAGAAGTCAAATTCGTATTCATAATCTCAGCGTACTCATTAGGCGAGTAATCTTGTGCTGATTTTCTTATATTGATACCCACATTATTCACTAAAATATCCAGGGAACCCCATGCCGTATCTATTTCTCTGATAATATCAGTACACGATTTATATCCTTTACTAATATCAACCGCTTTGCCCCAAATTTTGAACCCCTTTGCGCGAAAGGTCTTAATTGTTTCATCTATTTGTGTAGTATTTCTGGCGACAATAAATACTTCGGCACCTAATTGCAGGAATTGTTCAACAATGGCGTATCCAATACCTTTCGTTCCGCCTGTGATTAAAGCCTTTTTACCATCCAGTGTCCAATAGGTATTACTCATCTTTTTTGCTCCACTAATTCTGCCCTCAATCCAGTTTTAAAATGAAACATGATAATACATATACTAATTGTTGATATCATGTCATTTTAGCAAGAATGCTACTGTCCATTGCTTAAAATAAAGTCTACCAAAATCAAAAATGAAGGGTTCAACCATACCGCAATTCATAATATCTACAAAGTACTAATCAATAAATGTACAGTATAATAGCAAAAATCAAATACTGACTCACCCGAGGCAAATAAAATGGGGCAATAAAAATTCCTCGTTCATTGGGTGAGATATTAGAATGTGATTTTGATAAGCCTCTACCCCTCTTAAAATAGTACAGAAATTACACGACACTCAAATATCGACACCAAAAATGTTTTTAATGAGGGAGTTTAGATAAACTAAATAGCTGAATTAAAAATATTTTTAACAAAGAGAGTGGGTTTTGCTCAAGTCTTGTAGTAAGGTTTTGGAAATTTGGAGTGCATATTTAAGGCTATTTATTTATGCTAATATGGATTAATTAATTTAAATATAAAAAGTAAACCAAAACCATGACAAATAAAAATAATAACACATCACTTGCTATTATAGCGGCAGATGTGCCACCACGAGCAAAACGCTCAATTTATCCCGAGCCATTTGCATCGATGATGGAAGGCCGTCAAAAACATCCATTAGGAGACGTTTTTGGAATAAAAAATTTTGGCGTCAATTTGACTCGACTTGCTCCTGGTGCTCAATCGGCACTGCTTCATAAACATAAGTTACAAGAAGAGTTTATTTTTATCCTGGAAGGTCAACCAACACTCATAACTGAAACCGACGAGATTCAATTACATCCAGGGATGTGCGCTGGATTTACTCAGGATGGTACTGCACATCAATTAGTAAATCGAACATCTGATGATGTTGTCTATCTTGAAGTAGGCGATCGAACAAAAGACGATGAGGTAAGTTATCCTGCTGATGATCTGATTGCGGTCTTTGGTTCAGATAGCCAGTGGCATTTTAGGCATAAAAATGGAATTCCATATTAAAAAATAATTATAAAAGGAAAACGCTTATGTTTATTAAAAAAATGTGGGTAAATCCTGTTGTCTTTATTTTGCTATCGGGCTTATTGTTTATAACCGATATCAGTAAATCGCACGCCGAAGCTAGTGAAGAACAAAGCAATATTAATTGGGAGAATTACTCCCCTCAAACAAAAGAACTCTGCCAATCGGCAGCTCATTTGGCAGTGCCTAGTCACAATCAGCTGGATGAAGCCAGTAAAGCCTCACTTAAAAACTGTGATTCCATCGATCTATATTACGGCTTTAATACAGCCCCAGATTATACCAAGGCTTTTCGATGCGCCTTAATGAATAATGATTATAATGTCTTGGTAATGGCTTATGCTAATGGAAAAGGGGTTCCTTTTAATCCTGATCTTGCAATGCATTTTGCTTGCCTGATGGAAGATGCAGCTCCTGCTGAAATGGATGGTCGAATTGCTCACCTTGCTCAGATAAAGAAAAATAATAAGAAAGCATCTTTTGATATTTGTGATGACATTACCAGCGGGTATATGATGGGTTGGTGTTCTTCTCTTGATAAACGTTTCCAAGATGTGAAACGCAATAAAAAAATGAATGCTTTAGTGAGTAAATGGACCCCACAAGAACAAATACTATATCAACAAGTTAATAAAACTGCTCAAACGTATATCCATGATCATTCCATGTATGAAATTGATTTGTCCGGGACAGCCAGAACAGCATTTGCCGTAAATGCGGAATTAAGTCTGAATCAACGTTTTTTTGAATTGCTAGAAAAAACAAATCAATGTGCTATACCTCCAGTAACCACAAAGCAATATGAAGAATCTGACCATCAATTAAATAATCTCTATAAAAAAGTGATGTCTGATATTTCTTCCCTTCAATACACCACGATAACAAAAGAAGGTATTAAAAAAACTGAGTTAGCCTGGATTAAATATAAAGAGGCCTGGGTTCAACTTGGTCGAGTAAAATGTCCCAAAATTAGCGCAGAAAGCTGGCAATTTCTCTTGATCCAGGATCGTATTAAGTTACTCAATGACATTCTCGAATTAACTGAGTAATTATGTTAGCTATTGGAGAAAGTAGGTAATCAATGACTCGAAACACGCTAAAAACACTATGTATTTTTTTATCAATAATCCTTTATATCATTGCATTAAGCTTGCCTGCTGCAATTATACCCGATTTTGAACGAGGTATACATCAAACCAATTATGGCTTTGAAATATTAATAACTGGATGGTTAGGTCTGATAGCATGGCAACCTGCTTGGCTAGCAAATCCATTCTATGTGTTTGCTTTAATTACGTATGGTTCCAAAACCTCCTATCGTTTGGGGTCAATCGCTTTTATTCTTGCCTTATTTTCTCCTTTCATCCTTGTAGAAAAGTTGTTAATCGGATTTTACCTGTGGCTTGCCAGTATCGCTGTCTTACTGTACGGTAATAACTTGCATGACATAACTCCAGGTTCATGAAAAAAAACTCTTTCTGGACTAAATCAAAAGCACGATTAAATCGATTGCTCCAAGATGGCAATACAAAATATAACTGGTTATTTTTACTTATAAAGAGACAAAATATACTGGAAGTTACTATTTAATTTTTATTGTCCGTTTGGTTGGTTTTGAAAAACGAGATGTACACTAGTTTACTAAAAAGCATTTCATTTTTTGATTTCTTGAAACCCATATAAAATGGAGGCTTCTTTTGATTTTTAACAGGACTTACGAAAAACTCCCATCTCTTCGTTAAAAAATTTTTTTGCCTCGAGCGTGAAATTTTTCGTAAGTCCTGTCTCAATCAACATTACTAATTTGATGCTGCTATTTTTTTAAAGCGATCATGACCAATGAATCGAGCACCAGGTCCTTCATGGGTGATATCTTGAGCTTGATGGGTCAAGATAGAAATGGTATCAATCACGTTTCCTTTTTTTGTGAAATTACCATTAAAACTCAATACTGAGCCACACATAGGGTAAACAACACTAAATGTTATGGTGTTACCTACAGCATATCCAGTAATTGGTCTTTTTTTACCAATTGCCTGTGGGCAAGTTTTAGAAGCGACTGCAGTGGTAAAATATCCTTCAACTCTATTATCTGATAGAGTTTTCAGTTCTAAAACTGAACCACGAGTATTTTTAAAGGTTAAAGCATCTTGTTGGGCGTAATTAGGTAAACTAATCAACGTAGAGGCTACAAAAATAGCGCTAGACAGCAATTTTATTTTCATTAATAACTCCTGAAACTTAAATAATGTTCAAAAACACCAAAAATAATCTTTTTGGTTAAACTACTTTATTACATATAATATTTATTGTATCTCCGTGAAATCACGGGTAACTCCGATTAAATTTTGCTATCAATTCAGCTCGATTTCTCACCTTAATTTTCTGTTTCGCATTGTTAATATAGGACTCTACTGTTCTAGGAGAAACATTCCATTTTTTAGCAATTTCCTTATCAGTTAACCCCGCAGAGATTAATAAAAGTGCATCATATTCACGTTTACTCAGAGAATTAATTTCAGATGATTTTTGAATTCCAATGCTAAATCCGATAAGACCTATTACCTTTTGGTTGGCATCGTATAATGGTGATTTCCGACTGAGTGCGTTGATATAGGTACCGTCATATCTCATAATATGTTCTGTAACACTAATAGTTTCTTCTGATTGAAACAAAAACTTGTCATTTGATATGAGTTCATCAGCATAATGAAACCATGAAAATTCATGATCTTCTTTTTTATAAATTTGAGCTACATTTTGATAACCCAATGATTTTTTTATAAAAAAATCATTGGCCCAAAGATATTGGCTGTTTTTATTCTTTATAAAAATAGGTATATCCAGGTTTTTATAGGAAGATAAGGGCAATTGTTCGAGATATAATTTTTGCATATTCGACTTTCAAAAACACATTGATGCCTAAATATCAAATTTGAAAATTTGGTTGAGCAATATAAAACAAATTAAAAAGAGAGTCCATTTAAATAACCGATCCAAGGCTATTTGCGTTCACCTAAAATATTTTGTGGGGAGATGCGAAAGCAACTCTTTTAACCAATTAAGAATTGCCAAGCAGCTTAAAACCCAATTTGGTAAGTCTAACAAATCCCAATGCACTGAAACAAAGTACCGGGATAGCCAAGATCAATGGTCCCGGCATCCATTGAGCTATCAGAATTCCAATTAAGCCCGCGAGACCAAACTGACAAGCGCCTAATAAAGCAGTAGCAACACCTGCTTGCTGTTCAAAGTCTTTTAAAGCAAGTGCTGTTGCTGTACCCATACTAATACCAATACCTATAGTCAAACAAAGCATGGGGAACATAAAACTTAAAATACTGCATTGATGAATATTAAGAACAATCATGAAAAAGCATGACAGTATCATCAAAACCAACCCACAACGTACTATCCTTTCCAGAGGGTGAGAATAAGTAAGGCGTGCAGCAATCATATTGGCGATGAATACGGTCATCGCATTCAAGCCAAACCAGAAACCATATTCAGTTGCACTAAGATGCAGTTGTGTGATCAGAATACCTGGAGATAAGGCGCAAAATAAATACAAACCAAGCAAACTGGCAGACGCAATCAGAGTATATTGGCGAAAATCAGAGTTATCCATCATCCCCTTCATCGCCTTATATATTCTAAACTGAGATGGATCTGGTTTGGAGTAATTGTAGTCAGGGATATAACGAAAGGCCACCATGCTCATCAAAAATCCAAGCAAGGTTAAAAAATAAAACCCGCTATGCCAATCCTGAGTCCAATCGAGTAACAATCCTCCTATCACTGGAGCAGTGCTGGCAACCATTGAATTAGTTCCGGACAGGATACTAAATAGACGAGCACACGCATTCGTTGAAAAATTATCCCTCACTATAATAAAACACAGCAAATAAGTTCCACAAGCTCCAGACGCCTGAATTATTCGAGCTACGATGAAAGCCGGTACTGATGGTGCCAGTGCTGCAAGTAATGACCCTGCCAAAAAAAGAAACGCAGTACACAGGGCCATCCGCCTGCGTCCAAAACGATCAGCCAACGGACCAACCAATAATTGTCCTAAAGCGACAGAAAGCATAAATACATAGAGACTTGCCTGCATCGTTGTGCCGTCGGTTTTAAAAAAACGACACATTTCAGGAATTGCCGGAACAAAAACATCCATAGCAAAGGAAATGCTGATAATGAGTGGAAATAAACGGAAAAGAGATTGTCTTTCTGTCCAGCGTATTGGGTTCAATTAATAACGACCTGATTTAAATGCTTTTAAGATAAAAAAAATACAAATGGATTTTAATAGTAGCAGATTTATACCATACATTACAAAATAACCAATAAAAATATTCTTGCTTTTATCAATAATCAACTCTTATTTCAACAAACCAAGGAATGATAAATAAGTGTAAAGAAAAATTCTCCCAAAACAAAAAATAGAAAAATAATATACAATATGCATATATATTATCTTATTCATGTATTCATTAGGTGGTAATATGGAAACCGAAGAAAATAAAGTACAACAAGCAAATATCAAACGTTTTAAGGAATTACATCATCAAAAAGAACGGCAACAAGCCGAACAGGATGAATACGATCGTCTTTTCAACTTATTACGAAACAACGTCATTGCTAATCCTGAAACTTTAAAAGACGAAGGAGAACTCAATTATGTTTTTTCAGAAGGTGCTAAACCAGATCTCATTGAGCTTATAAAAGATTATAAAGAGCAATATGGTAAAGAACCTATACAACAAAAAGATGGATTTGCACTAACCTTTAATAGCAAGGAAGAAGCTGTTGAATTTTTTAAAGATCAAGCTGTTAATAAAGGACGTGCTTTTGATATGTACAACAAAGGAATAGATCATCGCGTATATTCTGATGGCAAAGGCACATTCGTTCATGGTACTCATGCGGAAGTTACAGATTATCTTAAAAACAAGGAAAATTATGAAGTGGGTAAGGATGGCGGTTTAGCTAAAAAAGAAACTGACGAACAGAATATGTCATTAAAATAATTTTTAAAATTCAGTCTCGCAAGAGATCAATTATACCGATTTATAATTCTGAATTTCTTTAGCAAAACGATCCAGGAATCCTTGTAATACATTTCGCGTGGACTCTACGGTAATGGAAAAATTGTCATCAATTAACCCTTCTTTATAAACCAGGTAAATTTCCGGTTGTCCAAAATACATTCCATCTATTGCCACCATTATGCTGCGTAAATGAGATTGAGCAACAGCGGTTCCAATAGCCCCTGGACTTGTCCCAATAGCAGCCATTGGTTTTTTTGACCATACATTTTTTCCATAAGGCCTGGTTCCCCAATCTATAATATTTTTCAATACGCCAGGAATGGATCGGTTATATTCTGGTGTCACAAAGAGTACCGCATCTGCTTCGGCAATTTCGTTTTTTAACCTAATGACTGATTTCGGCAAATTATTATCAAGATCCTGGTTATAAAGAGGAATATCATCAATTTTAATTTGGGAAAGCTGGAATGCAGGATGCTGGAGCTTCTCTAAAGCAGACGCTAACTTGCGGTTAAAGGACTCTTTACGAAGACTTCCTACAATTACTGCTATCCTGAACATAAATTGTTTCCTTAAGCTTATTTATGACAAATAAATTAATCTGTTAACCAATGATTATGCATTAAAAAATATTTATTTAACAAGGCATATTCTTGCAAATAAATATTTAGTAGTATGCAATAAAAACATTAGACATCTTTCGAAACTCGCTACCGTGAAAGAAATACGAGGAGAAACGGAGCGCAGAACTGCAGTTTACGCACCGTATCGACGAAGCAATTCTCCACGGCAGTAGAGTTTCGAAAGATGTCTGTTAATAAGCCATTAACATAAGGGATTCTAATGGGAATATTAATTGATGGAATCTGGCATGATGAAAATAATCTAAACACAGATAAAGAGGGTCGCTTCCTCCGCCCTGAATCAGATTTTCGTCAGTACGTCTCTTCTAACGGCGAGAGCGGATTTAAAGCAGAACCCCATCGATATCATTTATACGTATCTTATGCTTGTCCCTGGGCTTGTCGAACATTAATCATGAGAAAACTGAAAGGATTAGAAAAAATTATTTCTGTTTCCTTTACAGATCCATTAATGGGAAAAAATGGTTGGAGTTATGGTGAATCAGGCAAAGAAACAAGAGACGAAGTAAATGATATACATTATCTCAAGGAATTATACCTAGCTGCTAAAAAAAACTATTCAGGTAGAGTGACAGTTCCCGTTTTATGGGACAAAGAAAAGAAAACTATAGTCAATAATGAATCATCAGAAATCATGCGCATCCTGAATAGTGAATTTAATGCATTCAGTTCTACAAAGTATGATTATTATCCAGAACATCAGCGCAAAAATATCGATGAGATAAATCAATTCGTCTATGAAAATATCAACAACGGTGTTTACAGATGTGGATTTGCCAAAACTCAAAAAGCCTATGAAGAAGCATTTGATGCCTTATTCAATGCCTTAAATCAAATAGAAGAAATATTAGCTAAACAGCGGTATTTGATTGGATCTCAACTCACGGAGGCTGATTGGCGTTTGTTTACAACCCTCATTCGATTTGATGTGGTGTATTACGGACATTTTAAATGTAACTTACAGAGGATTATTGACTATTCACATTTATCCAATTATTTACGGGAACTTTATCAATATCCTGGTATAAAAGAAACCGTGAATTTTGATCATATCAAACAACACTATTATGGTAGTCATTTAACAATTAATCCAACAGGAATTGTTCCAAAAGGCCCAAAATTAAATTTAGATGAACCACATAACCGAAATGAAATCTGACATTCTTTTACCACATAGATGTTGTAATATAGAGAGAGTAGATTAACTTCTCAATAGTCATGAAGGATAAAACACTATGCAAAAAATTACTCCTTGCCTCTGGTTCGACAATCAAGCCGAAGAAGCAGTGAAGTTTTATATCTCGGTTTTCAAAAATGGAAATATCGAACAAATTACTTATTATGGAAAAGAGGGGTTTGAAATTCATAAAAAAACAGCCGGGACTATCATGACAGTGAGTTTTAGTCTGAATGGACAAAAATACTTGGCACTCAACGGAGGTCCTGAGTTCAAATTTAATGAATCCATCTCACTGATAATCAATTGTGAAACCCAGGAAGAGTTGGATTATTTCTGGCAAAAACTCTCTGCCGATGGCGAAGAAGGCCCCTGTGGCTGGCTCAAAGACAAATTTGGATTATCCTGGCAAGTAGTTCCTAATATCTTGCCCGAATTGTTGAATGATTCTCAAAAAACAGAAAAGGTAATGAAAGCCCTTCTACAAATGAAAAAGCTAGATATAGCAAAGCTGAAAACTGCAGCCGAACAATAGACCTCTTGCATAACCTGGCTATTTTGCTTTAGTGCAAGGCGTAAAGGTTTCGAAGAGCGGAGTTTACATGGAGTAAATGAGCACCACAGAAACCTTTACAACGCAGCAATAAAATAAAGGAGGCAGGTTATGCAAGAGGTCTAATAATCAATACATCAAGGAGAACCTATGAAACCCCTGATTCCTTATCTTTTTTTCAATGGCACTTGCCGTGAAGCCATGACATTTTATCAACATTGTTTTGCAGGAGAATTAGAGCTGATGACGTATGGCGACTCTCCCGAAGGGGCTTGTGATAAAAAAGCAGATAAAAATGAAATCATGCACGCTTGTTTAAGAAAAGATACGTTCACTCTGATGGCATCTGATTGGCCTGGCAGTGAAGCAAAACCAGGTAACAATGTGCATCTCAATATTGATTGCAGTACGAAGTCAGAAATTGAAACTCTCTTTAAAAAACTTAGTCAGGACGGAACAATAGTACAACCGCTTTCCGATACATTTTGGGGTGCACATTTTGGCATGCTAATAGATAAATTTAGCATACATTGGATGTTAAATTATCCCTTAAATCAATAGAAATCAAAATACAAAAGGGTCAATTATTAAATTGAACTATAACTCTATGTTGAGCTGCTCTTTAGTTTCCCGTATTAAAATTAGGTGTAATTAATACGGGCTCTTTACCAGACCTTTTGCATAGCTCGCGTCTCTTATTTAATTGCTGCGCTGTAAAGGTTTCTGTGTGCTCCTTTACTCTATGTAAACTCCGCTCCAGGAAACTTTTACGCCTCGCACTAAAGCAAAATAGCCGGCTTTTGCAAGAGGTCTACTATATGTCATCATTTAGGATCGTAAACGCAGGATATTGTTTCCTGTTTAAAATCATCTACATTGCTACCTGTGTAAAAATGCTGTCCTTTTACCACTAACTGCTCTTCCTGCAATGACATGGACACTTTACTAAAAAACACATTCAACCCGCCATTCTCATTGCTAAATAAATTATGATGAATAAAAATTAATGCTGTGTTATCTGTATTCCATCCAACAGTAGTATTGCTGTTTTCAGATATGGCCAGGCGAGATGATGTTGCTGATCTGACTTCACCCAAGACATATCTTTCTTCCATAAATCCATATGAAATAGAGATTTGATCTTTTGTATGCTTTATTGTCAGATCCAAAGCTGGACTATTGTCACATCGCCCAACCCATTGGCCAGAAAAATTGATCTGGCTTTCCGTGATTTCATCACGAGCCTTGAATTGCAACTTGGAGTTGTTTCTCAAATCATTATTGGGATGAAACCAAGGCAGAGCCAAAGCATTATTCATTAACCCAATAAGCAAAAGTAAAACTTTAACGAAGTATCCTGTCATCTCCGACCTCCTTCACTATGGATATCACTTCACAGAATAATTCTTTTTCTGCCTGGCTGAAACTTAATTCATAATACCAGTTGTACGGCAATAGACATCGACTTTAATCATAGTACTGTTTGAGTGTCTGTTTGATTGTCTGAGACAGGTGTTATCGGAGATCAAAAGGCCCAGGGCGCTTACACCCATAACTCAATATCTACTATTTCACAAAGTATTCGAATTATTTTTTTCAGACAATTTAGCAGCAACGTAAGTCATGCCTAAGACGACACCACCAAAGATACCCCACTTTATGATTTTAGATACAGAGGAATCGCTGGTTTCTCTCCTGGAATCACTCTCTTTCTTTAAATAGCCATGCTCCATTTGTTGTGAAATAATTTCTATTACTTCTATTAAATGTTGGGTAATTTCTTCAAGTGTCGCTGGATCTTCTTCATTACCTATATTCTTAAAGTTACCTTGATGATTTAAATAAGAATCTGGTTTCATTGGTGAAAGACTGTCCTCTAGAAAATCTTTTAATAAATCTGCCACCGTGTCGTCACCATTAATTTGTTTCTCCAATAATTCCTCATCCAAAGGTTCAATAGGAAGCTTCAATAAGTGTAGTTGCAGGTGTTGCAATACCATCACATGTTCATTGGGTGTTAAATCTCCTTCTTTTCGTTCAGTAGGAATCCCAAAAAACATATTATAATTAGATTCAAAGTAAGATCTTATGGCAGTTTTTTGTAGAGCGGATAACCCCATATTGAGCCTCCCTAAATAATAATAAGCGCCTAAAAAATACAAAACGAAAATTAGCAGAACATTTTATGATCTTAAATCTTTCATACTGTTCTTACAATGAATTTAGTGTCTAATTTATAAACATAAAAATCAAAGGCAGCATTATGATTTTGCTGTCATTATTTGGAGGGATTTGCTAAGTTAATTTTTTCCTTAAATTTCCTGGATAAATATGAATCGTTTTATTAGCTCTCTATTGTTTCTCTTGATAGTCTTTTCTGGCTTTTCCAATCTATATGCAGCCAATGAAAATAATGATTTTGCTTTATTTGAAAAAATATTTACTGATTGGACGGTGGCTTTTAATCAAAAAAAATTAGCTCCAACCTGTGCTTTATTTTCAAAATCATTAATTGCTAATTATCAGGCTGCCCCACAAAAAAATTACACGTCGATTTGTGAAGGGTTTAAAAAAATATTTCGAGAGCCGGAGAAGAGTTACCAATATCATTTTAAGTTAAACCAGGTATATCGCTCAGGCAACCTTGCTGCAGCAAGGATTACCTGGTATTTGCAAGTATATGAGCATGAAAAACTAATATCCGAAATCCAGGATGAAGGCTTGGATGTTTTTTTAAAAGACTCGCATAATCAATGGAAGATTGTAAATTTTGTGGGATATCCTGTTCCTCAAAAACCAAATGAAAAATCATGAGACAACATGGATTAATAAACAATAACATGGTCGTTAATTGATCTTAAGGGTTTTTATCTGTATACTCTGCTCCTCAATTTATTTGATAGGTTTTATTATGATAACTGAAATTGAAACATTAATAAAAAAAGCAGGCTTTACTTATGTAGGAGAGGGTAGAGGAAAAGGGGAACTTGAAAAATACGAAAATCACCTGTACCACAAAACTATTTATGGTTCAACACAACACATTCAACTGGCTTTGGATAGAGCGAATGACAAAGTGATCCCTGTTTTTTCAAAGAATGTTTCCGAAGAACTGCGTAACGCAATTAATCTTCTAATACTCAATTCATCTGAAAAAAATTCATTACAATTTAACTAAAATTAAAAGTTATATCTCTTTAAAATACCCGTATTAGAGTGTTGCTAATACGGGTTATTACCGCAACTAAAAATTGTTAAATAAATAAAAATTTATCCTTTCCGATGTTACCCTTTTCTGCTATGTAATTAGAAAAAATAGTCAATGTGTACTAATATTTTACTTGTTACTTTAAAAAAGCAAGGAAATAAAAGAATTTAGGGAAATAAATAATATGATTAAAGGGAAGTTATTCCATACATGGTTTACCGCGTGGCTTTTCATTCTTATTTTTTCCATGCCTGCTTTTTATTGTACTGCAGTCTTCGGACAAGAGAACTCTAAATCCGATGATTACAAAACTGCCCCGAGCAAAACCATACCTGATCCTGCCGATAAAATAGAAGTAAACCCTGAAGTCCAGGATAATGAGATTCGTAAACGTATTGAAGAAATTTTAACAACAACCCCTTGGTTCATAGCGCCCGAAGTACAGGTAAAAAATGGTGTAGTTTTCCTCAAAGGAAAAACAAAAAATCTGGAATATAAAAAATGGGCAGAAAATCTGGCCAGCCATACACAAAATGTTGTCGCGGTGGTGAATCAAATTGAAGTAGCTAATGCCACTTTCTGGTCTTTCCAACAAATAACTACAGGGCTACTGGAGCAATGGCAACGTATGTTACGTGGCTTGCCTTTTTTTGTTTTTGCATTAATTGTTCTTTTAATTTCATGGTTAGCAGCTCGTTTCGCCTCACTTTCCACACGTAAGTCATTGAAATATCGTAAAATTCATCCACTTCTTACCGATGTCATTTCTCGTGGAGCAGCCTTGCTTTGCTTTCTTTTTGGGGCATATATCATTTTGCAGGTTTTAGGATTAACAACTTTTGCTCTCACAGTTCTTGGTGGTACTGGTGTATTAGGTATTATTTTGGGAATCAGTTTACGTGATATCACAGAAAATCTTTTGGCAAGCATCTTATTAAGCATGCAAAAACCTTTTAATAAAAATGACTTGGTTCAAATCAGTGATCTCGATGGAAAAGGTATTACTGGATATGTAGAAGGATTAACCATTCGAGCCACCTTGTTAATGACACAAGAAGGACATCAAATACAAATACCCAACTCAACAGTCTATAAGAGCAACATTCGTAACTTTTCAAGTAACCCTAATCGCCGTGAAGATTTTATAATTGGTATTACTTATGAAGATGCTATTTCCAAAGCACAGGAAATTGCCCTAAAATTGCTTGAGAAACACCCGGCAGTATTAAAAGACCCTGAGCCTTGGGTGTTAGTAGAGAACTTGAATGCTGGTATTGTTAATATGCGAGTTTACTTTTGGATGGATGGGAGTAAATATCATTGGCGGAAAGTAAGATCCTCGGTTATTCGTCTTGTAAAGGGCGCTCTTCAAGATGCAGGAATCGAGATTTCCTGGCCTGGAAAAGGAATGGAAATCAGTTTCCCTGAAGACATTCCTGTGCGCTTGCTGCAGCATAAGGCCAAAGCTAAAAAAGAAGAAGCTGCTCGTGAGTCAAGTAAGTTTGCAACTCATGCTGAGGGAGAACTAAGTACTGAAACTGATGAAATCAAAGAACAAAGTCGCCACTCACGCCCTATCGAAAAGGAAAAAAATCTCTTGCGCTAAATCAAGTTTATACTTGATTAAATAAATTTTTTCCTTTCAAAGCTTAGGCTCCCCCCCACAAAATTATCCTATTCAGGGATACCTAAAACATTAAATAATATGATCATCAATACTATTTTTTGTCGAAATTATAATATTATTGTGTAAAATAACTTATCGAATCAATGTAACAAAATTTTTATAGCTCTGCGAAGAAGTCCATGGAAACTATACAACATATTGCTGATGACAAAATAATTGCTATCCCTATCAACGAATGCGGTGAAGGGCTGATCGATCTTAAAAATCAAAATATCATCGTTTATGGTACTCCTCCAGATACACCTTTAACGGCAAATGACTATACCAAAATACGCAAAACCGTCTATCAAAAATTATGTTTGGCGCAAGATGATTTACCTAATGGTTGGCGTTTCAGAATATATGAAGGACTTAGAAGTCTTCCTGTTCAGGAAATTCTATTTAATCAACAGTGTGACAATTTACGTCAAAAAAAGAACTATGATTCTTATGAAGATTTGTTTAATGAAGCTTGTCGCTTAATTTCTCCAGTAATTCATTTAGATGGTACAGCCAATGTGCCTCCACATAGTACCGGCGCTGCAGTAGATCTTGAACTCATTGATAACAAAGGTAATCTTGTAGATCTTGGAATGGCTGTAAAAGACTGGCTCATCGTAGATCCGGATTTATGTGAAACCTATTCCAAACTTCTTTCCATAGAAGCTATGCAAAATCGTATTGTATTGCTTACAATAATGAGCAAGCATGGTTTTGTTAATTACCCGAGAGAATGGTGGCATTTTTCCTATGGCGACCGTTTATGGGCTTATGTGACAAAACAAACTATGGCAATTTATGGTGCAATAATAAACTCTTAATCACGTTTGCCAGACTTGAATCAACCTAATTGTTTGATTATTCTGTCACTATTCCCTTAATAAGATCCCTTATGACGCCATCTATTTTATTTATAACTCTATATTCTTTAATGCCTGCTGTATTAATGTTAATAGGTGGTGGTATTGCGAGCATTTATCGACCAAGCGGCCAAGTCACCAGTGCTACTCAACATTTTGCAGCTGGCGTTGTTTTTGCAGCCGTAGCCAAAGAACTATTGCCAAAAATTGGCGCTTACCATGACCCCATTGCTCTTCTTATCGGTTTTTCATTAGGTGTTCTTGGGATGCTATTCTTAAAATGGTTGACCAGCCAACTGGAAGAGCTTGAACACAAAAAAACTGGCATATCATGGGGATTATTAATTGCAGTTGGAATCGATTTGTTGATTGATGGAGTTTTAATTGGAGTCGCTTTTTTGGCTGGTGAGCAAGGAGGAATTCTTATTGCCATAGCTCTTGCGATTGAAATCTTCTTTTTAGGATTATCAACCACTTCCACCTTAGGAGCGAGGCAAGTAAGTACTCCCATTCGTTTATTAACCAGTTTCATTTTGGCGATATTGATTCCTTTGGGAGCTGGCCTGGGTGCCAGTTTATTAATTCATTTGCCACAATCTATTACAAATGCGATTTTATCTTTTGGTGTTGCTGCCTTACTTTATCTGGTTACCGAGGAATTATTACTCGAAGCACATGAAGTCCGTGAAACTCCATGGATTACTTTATGTTTTTTCATCGGTTTTTTGTTGATTTTATTGTTAGAGGGGCTAGCAGCTTAAAGCAAAGACTCTCTATACCCTAAAAGTTAAGTTTTTTCCATCTTTTTTAATTCCGATTCTCTATACATGACAAAAAAACTGTCGTATACAGAGATTCCGATTGATCGAGTGGGAAATCAACAGTCCATGGTTACTGTTTATTATTTACAAACACTGCCAGTTTTTTTAATATTCACCAATTCAATAACAAGGAGCCAGCTGTGCCTTATCAAAAATCTTTTTTTTCTCATGTGAGTGATGATTGGCAGTATTACCGACCTATTCGAGAAAAATACTCTGATGCGGTACCAGTACCACAAAAAGATTATTTCAGACCAATCCATTCAATCGATTCATTTGCTACATTAGCAGTTCGGCCCATTGAAAAACCTCTTTGGCTTGGTATTCACACTGCAGGTTTTTTATTAAAAGCGATAATCCACTTGTTAGCAGCGATAGTCCTGTCGCCTTTTGCATTATTTTTAGCGATATTTGTACCAAAATCTGATTTAAAAGAACAAACCGTCGCTTCGTTTAAAGGGACTGCTGCAGGGGCCGTAGTAGCTACAGGTATGGCAGGCATCGCCTTACTGTCAACTCTCATGTCCCTTATTTTTAATCCACTGTACTTGCTAACTCGAAGTGCTGCAACAGGAATTGACCACCTTAATTCGGTAACTGAGTCCTGCTGCGGTTTAACCATAGCAAAACTCTGATTAGCAACCTAAATATAAACGTAGGTTATTCCGAAATCATAAGCTGGAAAAAGAACTATAGAACAGATGGCCGCATCTGTTCTTCAGCCTCATTTTTTCTTCTTACAGTCGATATTCCACTGCCAACTAAATCAATACAATTAACAAAAGGACTTACAATGATACCAATCGCAGCAATAAGCGAGAAAGCGAAATGTATCACACTGTCTATTATATGAATTTTTGCTGCTTTTTTATCAGAATATACTAAACTGCTCAGTGACTTTAAGCTTAGATAAAGAGATGTGCTAGCCAGCTCCAGAGCAATGATTGAAAGACTGATTGGGGCAGCAATGACATGACTCGCTCTATGTAAAAAATTAGTAGTGGATTGATAAGGAGCAAAAAAGACTGATCGGAGTGGCTTCTTCTCTCCTTTTAATAAATGATCAAAAGCTGCATAAGTAGTACCACATTGATCTAATAAAAATTCATTGAATGTTTTTAAAAAATTACTAAACGACATATTAACTCCCTGTTAAAAAATCTTGCTCATAATATATGAATCTGTGTTAATTACCATACTTGATTTTCGAAGCATAACTTCAGCATAATGCAGTCATTGCTCTAACCAGGTTGGTCTTTCATGATTCATTTTTATTGGTATAAATTTTCTGACTTGACGGTCAAGCAACTCTATGAAGTTCTGGCATTACGAGCAGAAATTTTTGTAGTAGAGCAACACTGCCCCTATCTTGATCCAGATGGTAAAGATTTTTTTTCAATGCACTTGTTAGGCCTGGAGAAAAATTCGCTAGTGGCATACCTACGCTTATTTCTTCCTACTGAGATTGAAAATTATATTGCTTTTGGCCGTGTAGTCACCGCCAAATCAGCTCGCTCCAAGGGGTATGGCAAAGAATTAATCCGAGAATTATTAATTCATTGCGACAGTAACTACCCTGGAGTCCGCATTAAATGCTCAGCACAGAATTATTTAAAAAAATTCTATGAAGGATTTGGATTTAAGACCTATGGTGAAATCTATGAAGAAGATGGTATACCGCATATAGCCATGGAAAGAAACTTATTACCAGAATAGCTAATCCCATAACCGTCCAATCATCTGATTGTTTTTACGTATATTATCAAAACAATGCAATGCTCTTCGAGAATTATCCTTTTTCAATATTCCAGGAGATGAGAGCTTTTCTGCTTCATGTTTTTCCATCCTTGTTAGGATTATTTTTTATCTCTTACATTAAATTATGCCATTGCTGACCTAATTAACGTGGCAATTCAATCTACAATGCCGACGTGCTATAGTTTTTATCCACGGCATCCATGTATCACACGCACAAGGCACGGGACGTAGGTTCCAGCTCGAATTGTCAACAGACCCGGCAATAAAAAATTGAAGGAAATCGTTTCAGTTATTATTAACAAGGACTACCTCTTTCCGGTTATTCATTATAACTTTGATTCAATTTTTTAAATTGACATTAATGCCACAATAAAAGACACTTTTGCATGTGTTTAATCACTAATGATAGGATTGAAAATAATATTTTCTGGAGACACTTATGACCCAAATCGTATATCTGCAAAATGACCCAAATCAGATGCTCTATTATAAAGCTAGTGTCCCCAAAAACATAAAAGTCGTTGAACCGGACGCTAAAATGATGTTAAGAATTTTAGCGCAGAAACTAAAACTGCTTGAAGTAGTTGATTTGGATTGGCTATGTTGTGCGATTAGTTTAGAGCTACCAGTAAACCCTGTCTTTTACCCGACCTCTGAAGGCATTACCACTCTTTATGAAAAAAGTGAATTAGTAAAATGGTTTTCAAAATCCCCCCAAAATAAAGCCGATCCAGGTGGACTTAATTTGAATGTCACGATATCCCAATATCTGACACCGAGTCCCAAAGAGTTATTGGATTTTGTTGTAAAAACCACAAAATTTCCCGAAGATTTTTTTGTTGACCAGTACAAAAAACAACCCAGGAAAAAAATTCCTCCAGAAGAAAGGTCCTTACTTGACGAGCGAGATAATATCAATCGGAATGAAAGAGATAATAAACCCGATTCACAACAAAAATCCTGTTTTTGCCTCTTTCTGTACAGTATTTTTGGTTGTAAAGGTAGGAGCAAAATGCCTCAGGAAAAACCAGGGCACAGTGTGTCTATCTCTTCTAACCTTTAAGTAGGATAAGCTATGAGCCATTTTTAGACAGTTTTTAGGTTGTCATGTATAATAAACGTATAGTACAGTCAATAAATTAGGTGCCGTATGCTGACTCCTCCCCCAGATTCACCAAAGATTACAACTAATAAAAATTTAAGCGAATTAAATGCTCCTATGGAGATGCTTAATAAATTTAATGAATCAATAACTGAACAAAATAAACTTGATGAACTACGAAAAAAAATGTCATTGCAGGCGGACATGCATAATAAAGCCAAGGCAGACAGTGATATGTTCTTTCGTTTACTTGCTGAATTAATCACTTCAAAACTCCAGGGAGAATTATTTCAAGAACAATTAAGCAAAATTTCCAGGGAAAGTGGTTATGAAAACGTACAAGATGCATTAAATAAAGCAGTGAATGCCAATGGACAAAGCCCTTTGCAATATGCTCTGCAAAACCAAGACTTTGCTTTGGCAAAAACTTTTTTGGATAATGGAGCAAAAGTAGGCCCAGTAGAAAAAGCGGTTTTTGAGATTGCGCTGGATAGTAAAGCGGCCAAAGAATTTGGATTCCCTCCATTACCCCCTTCCAAAGAAAAACTCCATCCTGTTAAAAACTTTGGTTTGGTTTTAGGTATCAACATGACCAGTGTTGACGGCACCCCCTCCCAATTCGGTCATATAGCACCAACCTATCAATTGATGACTGATTCTGTAAGCCATTTTGCCAAGTCTCATCCTGACAACAAGAATTTTCAGGAAATCTCTGATGCATTTCATTTTTCAAATAATGCATCCGCATTTAAGTTCAGCACACCACAAAGAAACCCGGAAGCAGGTAATGATCTTTCGGCACGTATTCAAAGTGGTAAACTCACTACGATCCCAGTAAGTTGTTCAGGACATGCTATGGGAATGTCCTATGTACCAGATGGCCCAGACTCCAAATCCGGTTATTTGGTATATACCAATCGTGGTCTTGGAGCAAACAGCAATAATCATGGTACACACATATTTCGCATTGATGATTCCAGTAAAATTACCCCACAGTTTATCAACAACATGATGAACGGACATTCTAATGGCACTGCCCATGATGATATTATGTCCCAAATTAAATCCGTTGCTGGAAACAAGGAACCTATTCATCACATCAAACAAAAAGGACAAAAAAATGACAATTGCACAATAGCCAATTCCCGTTCCAACATTGAAGGTATACTCCTGTGTAAAAAAGCCCTAGAGGTAGGGGGTTTTGACAAATTAACTGAAAGCGATAAAGAGTCCGTTAAAAAAGAATACAAAGAATTTACCGGCCATATGCGCGTTGAAAAAGTCAATGAATTGGCTAAAGCTATTAAAGAAAACCCTCATGATAAAGATTTAATTACTTTGGGTAATGAATATTTAAAGCAACATCCAAACGCCAATCCCAAATTAAGAGAACCATTAGAAAAAGCATTAAAACAACCTGGAAGTGGCATGACGTTAAGCGAACCAAACCAAACGAGTTCCAAGATGCTTTAGTCATTCATTAAGAAAACATTAATTTTGCAGACAGTTGAATTTGTATTCTGAATTTCAACAATATATCTATTGGTTAATTTTTTATTAAAAATTTTAATGTAAAAACCTCTTTTCTCTCATTTGTCCCATTATGTCAAAAACCCACTATAGAGATTGCAAAACCCAAAACAGTTTAATTGCTTCGCCATAATCTAGTGGTTTAATCAAATGACCACGAATATTTAAAGGCTCTAAAACCAGTTTATCTTTGCTAGTATAAGCTGCTGTAAGTATAAATACCTCAATATCTGTAAATGAAGAATCCGCTCGTAATTCTGTTAAGAACTCAATTCCATTCATTTTAGGCATATTAATATCGAGGAGAATCACTTTGGGGTGAATTTTATTTTCTTTATTTCGTCCATAAAGCATATCTAATGCCTGATTCCCATCTTTGGCTACTTCAATCTTAATTAACGAACTTATTTTATGAAACACACGCTGAACGGACTGAATATCAACTTCATCATCTTCTAAATACAAAATATCTACTTTATCAATCGTGGGTTCCATCACAAATCTCCCTGAAAGAAACGTTTTATTTTTATTGTGTCTAAATTAATTATAGACCTAATCCTTTATTGGCAAGGATATTTAGGCCATGTAAATGAAAATTTTGCCCCCTTACCCAACTCAGACTGCACCTGGATTTGCCCACCTTGGGATTCTACAATTTTTTTCACAATACTTAATCCTATACCAGTGGTTTCTAGCTCATCTTTGGATTTTAAGGTTTGGAATATTTTAAATATTTTCTCAAAATATACTGGTTCAATACCTGGACCATCATCAGCCACATAAAACTCATAAAAAGACCCTTTATCAAAAACACCAATTTCGATAGTTCCAGTTTTGCGATGATGGTGTTTCATACTATTTACGATAAGGTTAGAAAAAACCTGACTTAATAGCAATTTGGCAGCGAACAATTGAGGCATCGATTCACGAATCACAATGGTAAATTGTTTGCCGTGATTCAAAATATCAATTACTTCTCGAAGTAATTCTTTGGTATCTAACCATTCTGCCTCTACATTGATTTGGCCAGCTCGGGCATACTGTAATAAGCCATCTATCATTCCCCTCATTCGATGTGCACGTTCTCGAAGTAATTGAAGATTCTTTTTAGAAATAACATCCAACTTCTCTGAGCAATCTTCTTCAATCCAAGTTGCTAATTGCACAATCGCCCTTAATGGGGCTTTCAGATCATGAGAAGTAATGTAGGCAAACTCTTCAAGTTCCTGGTTACTTTTAATTAGCTGCTCCTCAAATTTTTTAGCCTCTGTAATATCCTTTGAAATAATAACATAACCTACTTTTTTGCCTTCTGAATCACGGCGTACTGCCATAGTCACAAAAGCAGTAAAACGAGAGCCATTTTTTCGCACCCTCTCAAATACTGCCTCTGCCTTGCCATTTCTGCGAGCAGTTTGAAAAAATTGCCTTAGTTTGTCAGATTGAATGTCTTCAGGGGTGTATAAAATCCGTATATTTTTTTTATTAATCATCTCATGAGCTTCGTAACCATAATTTCGCTTGGCTCCTTCATTCCAAACTAATATAAGTCCTCTCAAATTAACTGCAATGATTGAATACTCGATTGAACTTTCTAAAATGGTTTGCAAAGTACTCTTTGCATAGCGTTCTTCTTCAGTTTTAGCTATTTGAAGCTTTAATGCTTTAGTCTTCTCCTTTAATTTCCTACTTATTTCTTTTTGTGTTTTCAAGCTTTCCTCTAAACGCCGACTAAGAAGATATAATTGAGATATTTTTCGTTCACTTATTTCTTCCGCTTCCATTCTTGCGCGTCTCTCTCTCTCAAGACGTCGCAACAACACGTCATAGTCACTCATTTGAGTTAACCTTTCATTAATATAAATTTTGCTTTGGTACCTTTTGGAGTCGGTATATTTTCACGTACTATGGATATAGTTTCCCCGTGATAACCAATACAGCCACGAATTAAGCCTTCCGCCAAATCAGCTAATGGACGCGATGAGGTGTAAATCATTTCAAATTGAGACGGAGTAATATACGTGCATTTGAAATGGGGTAGCTCTGTTTTTTCATAAAGTTTCTTCACTTCCATATGAATGTGCGATTCAAGTCCTTCTAAAAATTGAAAAACAGACTTTTTTTTCTTGAAAAATTGAGGGTATTTTTTTACAAAAATTGCGAATAAGTATTCTCCATATTCTTGTAAAATAATCGAAGCTGGTTTTGCAATTTTATCACTTAGTCTATTAATTAATTGAATTAATTCTCTCTGGGAGTAAGTGCCTAGAGAGGTATAAGCTCCACGTGAACTTAGCTGACTCTCCTCAATAATTTCGTCCACCATAGTGTAAGAATGGGTTTCTTCTACGTAATTTAGAAATTCGTTAAACAAGATTCCTTTCATAAGCCAAAAGTATTGTCAATTGAACAATACTTTAAGTATAGCTGTAAATTTATTGCGAATAAGATTATGCAAAATCAGAAGAATGCTTCCTGATTAAAGTTCACCTAAACATTATTATGATTTTTAGTGATAATAAAAATCCACATAGCCAGAATTGCGGTTATTAGCAAAGCAATCCCCATTGGGGGTTGATTCTCCTCTTTACTCAAAGAAATCAAGGCACTGGAAAGCGCACCACCTAAAATTTGTAAAAATCCAAAAATATAACCCGCCGTACCAGCTATCTTGGGAAAAGGTGATAATGCACCTGCAGAGGCATTCGGAAATATTAAAGAGGAGCCGATCATGTAAAATTTAGCTATGGCTCTTTCGCCTCATCCAAAGGTAATCACTGTCTATTTTTGTGATTTCTTATGATTTATGCAACTCATTCTCATGTTTATTTAGTTCGGTAGTCGAGTCGAAATCATCGATTTTCAGAGTTGGACCACTATGAGTAAGAGCCATACTTCCTACTGTAGGTTGAATAGTGTGTTCTGAGAAAGATGATTTCCTATCAGGATGAATAAAATCAATTCCACGCTGTTTCATTGCGGAATAAGAACAAGAAGAAATCAGTTGTGCCCCTTCGTCTTCACAAGGCATAGAATGCTCGATATTTAACGTTTGCTCCTCGACCTGACCAATGACCCCTTTGTATTTGCCTTCAAGCTTTCCTGTGTCCTGATTAACAATGAGAGTATAAGGTGTAACAAAAAGATAAGATTTATTCTCTGATTGAGCAATCTTATAAACTGGTTGGGTGTCCCCGAAATCAAAATCGGTATTAATATTAAAAATACGTTCAAAAAAATCAGTAAAATTCTTGCCATGTCCTATCAACCAAAGATCACGACCTTCATCTACATCATGAATGAATTGTTGAATTCGCTCGATTTTCTTTTCTTTATCAAGATGTAAATCCTGTTTTACATCACCCTCTGAAGTAATAATTGATACTCCACCATTATGTAACTGAATATTCTTTATTGCTTCTTGTCTTTTTTGTTTATGCTCTTCAAATACCTTGTGGCCGTAAATTAAACTGGATAAGAAGAATAATATGGCTTTAAGTGGTGATTTCCAAAAAGTATATTCTTTGCTTAAGAGTTGCATGTCCTTAACAGATCTCACATCATGTCCAGAAGGTGCACTACTATTTTCTGTTAATGCCGGCTCAATTGATATTTCTGCAGAAGAAAGTTGTTTGGGAATGAGCAAGCCTGCAGTCTGCATTGCTCTTGTCATGGGTGATATAGCAATTCGTGGAGATTTATCGGTAAAATACAATAAACTTTGAGTGTATTGATTGGTTGTCTCCAAGTGTTCCAGTGCTTCTTCAGCAAGAGGTGAATTAGGATTTAAACCAAATCTCTTCTGCCCCCAGAAATCACATTGACCATGCCGTGTAAACAATATCTGATTAATAATGTTCTTTTCTTGTGCTGCCAAAAACAGCTTGTCTACTTCTTTAATTTGAGCAATGATTTCCGCTCTGCGTAAATCATCTTTGCCGTGACATGCATTGAGCTGATTAATCAACTCCTTAATTTGACCCAAATATTCTTTCTCAATTATTGCGACGTAAGAATCGGTAAAGGCAGTTCCATTCTGTTTATCCTCATTCTTAAGTTTCTGCAGGTTGTCACTCATTTTCTCTATGCGAAACTTATATTGCTCAAAACTCATAGTGTTCCTACAACTTTACAATAAAGCTTCAATTATAAAATTTTATAATTAAGGGAATATTAATTTGATTTATTTTTAAGAAATTAGACAATATTTAATCCTGCTTGGTAACTTGGATCAATCGGGAAAGTAAATTCCCATAATCTGTACATTTTTTCCTCTTTGTCTTGAGTAATCAACCCCCTGCTTTCAAATTAATTTTCCAAAATGACATAAGCTCTCATAGTGATAAAACTGTTCATATTGAAAAATTACGCTCAGTATTGTTCATTAATTGAAAAACAGGTTACTATTAAGACTTACGCAAAATTCCAAGATCGATGCAAAAATTGTTTTAAATGAGGGAGTTTAGATAAACTAACTGACTGAATTAAAAACACTTTTTAACAAAGAGATTGGAGTTTTGCGTAAGTCCTATCTGAAATGGCATGGAAGAATCATTAATACTGGATAATAGGAGAAAAGGAATGTCTCAATTCAATTTTTTTGAAAAAAACCAGGCTTTTGATGAAAACAATTTTGAACAAAAATTTCATGATGCAATAAATCTGATAAAACAAAATCAATCTCTTGTCGCCAGACTTGTACTGCAAGCGATTTACACCAATCAAATCATAGTCAGTTCTTTCTTTCAAATCACTCACGATCATTACCAGAGAATGAGGCAAGATATGAAAAAAAACCATCATATTACTCTTCCCCAAACGTTTCCACCAACAATTTCCGTTGTACGTAAAATTGAGGGAGAGTTAGATGGAATTATTTATGATAACAATCATATTTACATCAGTTCGACAAAAAGTGTTGAAGAAATTGCAAAAACATTAATCCACGAAATCTGTCATTTTTTAAATTCCGATATATACGATGAGGAATGGGAAACAGAAGACTCAAAACAGGTCAGTTATAAAGATGAAGTCCGCTCATTTACTGCAGAAAAAATGTTTGAAAAAAGTAGCGGATATTTGCTCAGAAGCGATATAAAGAAAGTCCATAACACCGTTACTCAATTATACCCTGAGTTTATTGATCCGGAGAATCCAATATCAGGATATGTTTACAGTACTTTTGATAGCCCATCTTGATAGGACATTAGCAAGACCTGCGTTCAAAGAATTAATCCAGGTAGAAAGAATACGAATCCTCAGGAATATTAAGCAATATGAGTTCGATATAAAAGGCAAGGAAATGCCTTTTATATCGCCATCCACTTCAAAATAATCTGGTTCAATATCAAAAAATAACATTATTTTTGATATTGAACTCGCACTAATTAACACTTAAAATTTTGTCCGATTAGAGCCATAACATAGAGAGTTTGCATGCCTAAACAAGAAAATATTATATCTCATAACACAGGTTCATCTCATCTGAATACTGCCATGCAGCAAATGAAAGAAAGAATAATCAAAGAAGGTGATAAACCACATGTCACAGTAGAAACTCAGCTTAAAATTCTTCAGGAATTATGTCAATTTGAGTTTGGGCAATTCTTAATAAAAAATCAGGGCATCAATGGATATTGGACCCATTATATGTTGACGCATCCATGGTTCGGGAGAAAAACAGGCCTAAATAATAGCGGAAAACCGTTATCCCCCATGGAAAGTTTTATATTGGACAAAGCACCTACAATGTTAGCAACACAACAACGTTTTGAGCTCTTTTTGCAAGAAAATCAAAAAACTATATTTAATGGGGCAACTGTTGCATCCATCCCCTGCGGGATGTTAGGAGAATTGCTCTATCTTGATTTTAAAGGCATCAGCAACATTCAACTAATTGGTATAGATTACGATCCTGCAGCATTACAAGATGCCATAACCTTAGCAGAAAAACTTAATCTAACCAGTTTTACACAAACTCTTTGTGGTAACGCATGGGAACTTAATATTCAAGATGAATTTGACCTCATTTCAAGCAATGGATTAAATATTTATGAACCAGACGATGACAAAATCCTGGATCTATACCAGCAATTCCATAATGCCCTGAAAAAAGGAGGAAAATTAGTAACCAGTTTTTTAACATATCCTCCTCACCTAAGCCCACAGTGCGAATGGGTGCTCGATAAAATCAATCAAGAGGATCTATTACTGCAAAGAATTGTTTTTTCGGACATTCTAAATGCAAAATTCCAATGTTTCCGTTCGTCCCAACAAACCAAGGAACAACTTGAATCAACAGGATTCAGAAACATTTCTTTTTTGTATGACGAAGCGCACATCTTCCCAACGATAGTAGCAGAAAAATAGTAGGTAGGAGGATTAGGGTCTCCCTTTAAGCCACCGCTATAAATGTTATGTGATCACTACCATTGAGAAAACGATTGATTTGTTTTATTTCTTTAAATCCATGTTTTTCTAACATCAATTCCATTTCATACTGATAATACCAGAGGATATCCATATCCTCATCTTCCTGGGCTACAATTTTATTATTAAAATATTTGGTATACTGCGTTTTACTCAGCATATGTTGCTCAAAAATATCTACTGTCGTTTTACTAATAATTTCAATGATTTCGCCAGATGGAAGTTGTACTTGTCGAGTACTGATATCGACCTCTTCTTGTTCAGTCATGACCTCCCAGGGTATAAACAAGTCCATAACCAATTTACCACCTGGAGCCAAAAGTGATTTGAATCGTTCTAATACTTTATAAGCGTTTATTCTAGGATAAAATAATTGAAAAGAACCTAAGGGGATAATGATACCTTGATACTGCTGTCGCTGACAAAATTCTCAAAACTGCATTCGCTCAAAATGGGCTTAAGATTCAATTCAACCGCCCTATGCTTACAACTTGCAAGCATACTCGCAGAACTATCTAAACCATGCACATTATAACCCAGTTGCATTAATGGGATAAGCAAGCGTCCCGACCCACACATAGGTTCAAAAAGTAAATCCGTCCTTTTAAATACCTCTTGATACAATTGCAACTCGTCTTTGTTTGCAAATTGTTTGTCTTCATCGTAAAACTCTGTACATAATTCACCATACATCATTAGGTATCTCCTTTTGAAGCTTGGTATTATAAACAACAGAGATGTATTTTACGAATCATTGCTCAATAATAACGAGCAATATAACCCGAGTAATAGATATTGCACTATTCATAGTTAATCCCTGCATAGCGCTTTACTAATACAAGTTAAACGTACCGATAATCATTTGAAAGAACATGACTATTAACTCTAATCAAAAAAAACCACTGACTCAAATACATTCCAGTATCTGGGCACTTGGTTTCGTCAGCATGTTAACGGATCTTTCATCGGAACTTATTTTTAGCTTACTACCGATCTTCTTGGTGTCAGTATTTGGTGCAAGCGCATTTCTAATAGGACTAATAGAAGGTGTCTCTGAAGCCATTGCACTCATAGTCAGAATATTTTCCGGGATGTTCAGTGACTATTTAGGCAAAAGAAAGATATTAGCAGTCTTCGGCTATAGTTTCAGCGCATTAAGCAAACCACTTTTTGCTTTAGCTACCAATATAGGTCTAGTCTTTCTTGCCAGATTTCTGGACAGAATAGGGAAAGGAATGAGGGGGTCCCCTCGAGATGCACTTATCGCTGACATTGCACCAATCACTAGATATGGTGCTGCTTATGGCTTACGTCAGTCACTTGATACTATAGGTGCCATCCTTGGTCCTCTTTTAGCTTTAGCACTGATGATAATATGGAATAATAATTTTCAAGCGGTGTTTTGGGTGGCTGTTATCCCGGGAATATTATCGGTACTGGTTCTTATTTTGTTTGTTCATGAACCTGCAAAGCCCATTGGCACAAAAGCAATTAATCCTATTCAGTTTAAAGAACTAAAAAGACTAAGTGGCGCTTATTGGTGGGTGGTTACAATAGGTACCATTTTTACTCTGGCACGATTCAGTGAAGCCTTTCTTCTTTTACGAGCCCAACAAGTTGGATCGTCTGTTACCTGGATTCCCTTAATCCTTGTAGCCATGAACCTGATGTATTCAATGAGTGCATACCCGTTTGGAAAACTAGCCGATACAATGAACCACAATAAATTATTAATCATTGGATTATTCATTTTGATTGCTGCCGATTTAACCCTGGCATTTAGCAACTCATTAGTATTTATTTATATTGGTTCTGGTCTGTGGGGGTTACACATGGGAGCAACCCAGGGACTTTTAGCTGCCATGGTAGCAAGTACAGCCCCAAATAAGCTGCGTGGCACAGCCTTTGGTTTTTTTAATTTGATATGCGGGATTGCTATGCTTATTGCCAGCATAGTGGCTGGATTACTCTGGGATAATTTAGGCTCTGTATTTACATTCCTGGCAGGTGCCTTATTTTGCATAATGTCTCTGTTTGGAATAATCCTAATGCCAAAAATAACTTTCAGTACCTGAGAGCCAGATATTCTCTGTGTGTAAACGAGTTTTTTAAACTTCCATTTCCTCAAACTTCATTCTAAAATAGCTTATTTTCCCGAGGATAGTCGAACATTTGGCACTTAATGATTATCACAAATACAAGACTTACATCCCCAAGGCCAAGACAATCGAGACAAAAAGTGTTTTTAATGAGGGAATAGACAAACAAAATGACTGAATTAAAAATATTTTATAACGAAGGGATTGGGGGTAGGTCCTGAAATAAACGAAAGGAATAAACAATGGTAGACTATCATTATTTCAAAAGTAAGTTGAATCGTTTTTATGAACGCTATGTAGGATATAATCAGCGCCCGGTTTTTTTTGATATTGATCAAACATTCCCTGAATTAAATCATATAACGCATCATTTTCTCGATATCAAAAAGGAATTTGAAAACGTGCAAACTCATGTGAAAGAGTTCCCACGTTATCATGACATAGATCCGGGAGAAGCAGCTATATCTAATGCCACAGAAAAAAACTGGAATGTCTTTATGCTTTATCTCCTTGGTTATCAACTCAAGGAAGCACGTTTATTATGCCCCACACTTTGTAATTTGTTGAAAGGAATACCTCATCTCATACAAGCTTTTTTCTCAATTTTGGAGCCAGGAAAATCAATTCCATTACATGAAGGCCCTTATATTGGTTATCTAAGATATCATTTAGGAATACATGTTCCCAAAAACAATCCACCACAAATTTTTGTTAATAATCAGCCCTATACCTGGAAAGAAGGAGAGGCAGTCCTTTTTGATGATTCCTGGCCGCATGAAGTAAGAAATACAAGTGATGATTATCGTGCTGTCTTAATCATTGACGTGCTGCGTCCCATGCCATTTTTACCTCAATTGGTCAATCAATTTGTAACCTATGTCATCGCTCGTCATTTTTATGGTCGCAAAGTGATGAAACGTGCTATGCAACACGGCGGAGAGGTCAAACCCTTGGCACTTTGAGTAAAAAATTATATTTTAGGCATGCGCTAGTGGGACACTAACGTTTCTACAATTTAAATTTAATGAATATTTTTTGATTTCTTAGAGCCAGAATCCAGTTTGTCCTCTTTCAAGGAAAACTTCTTCGAAGAAGGCCTGACTGAACAATTTAATGAAAAAAATTGAAATGAATGTTCCGATTTGAGAGTATTTACCTGTTGATTAATCATGGAATTAAGTTCCATTCTAGTTGATGAAAGACCATATAATCCTCTTATAGCCCTGACAATCCATAAACTGCTACGTAACTGGCTGATAAACAAAAATTCAGGTGCGATAGGCTTCTGAGCGCTACCGTTCAAATCCAATTTGAATTGCTCGCACTCTTTAGGAGTAAGCAGATGAATATGCTGCTTTACCACTTTTTCCGTAATTATTTTCTTGGTTTTTAGACTCAAATAATTGTCTTTCCCAATCTCTGTCATCACGGCTTTTAATTCAGCATAATTAGTTGCTTTTTCATCGTAATACCTGGAGTGAAAATGATAATTGGCAATATCAATATTTCTAGATTTTAACAAACATCTCACTTTAGGAGTCATTTCAGAACCTTGGGATAATAAGTGTTTAATAACAGCGAATGGATCTTTGCTTGGATTAATTTTTTCGGATCCCGGTTTATAGTGCTCTGCTAATTCTGCCGCGATATCAATCGGCTGCTGATGCCTACCATTAATAGATGTCATATATTGCCCAAAAGCCTTCTGGCTTTGCTCAAAACGATATTGGCCAATACGTATGGCGATATGCAAAGGCGAATCTCCTTCCTGAACGGCATTGATATTTTGTGAATTACAATAATATAAACACGAGTCAGTAAGGCCATGAATTTCTTGCAATAAGTTCGCTTCCAAATCACTGCCATCCCTATCACAAAATGGAAGAATTTCCTTAATATAATCGGTCAACTCACGTTGAATACCCAGGATGTCTTTTCTTCCGATATCACTGCTAACATAATCTCTAAATTCAGGGATGGAAAATAACGTGGCTCGTAGTTGCATCAGCCTCTCTGTCATCGCTTGGCCGATCAAATGGGTATGAGCAGCAGATTCTGGATTTCTTTTATCCAGGTGGAGGGCTAGCGCAGTATGGATTAATTCATTCGGAACGACAGCACTTTTCAATAATCTCTTCCATTTTGCAAGATTAAACTCCCTATCGTATTTCAAATCCCTAAATGCAGCTCGTTCTGTGGGATCACCATACACTTTATCATCACCATAGTGCACCATAAATCGTTTTCGAGTTGGCCAATAATGATTCTTGGAGTCCTGAAGATCAGGGAACCAAAGCAAGTCGAGAGCAGTAATATTAAAGGCGGACTCGACATTTCCCCAACTTGAAATTCGCGAATCAAAATGAGACATCAAACTGCCAGTTAACAATAAATCATGATCTATAGAGAAAAAAGAAACATGTGGCCTGTTTTCTTTTAATGTAATATAAAATCCAAAATTAGCCTTGTGTAAATCATCCTCTTCCAAAGTGTATTTACCCACTAAAACACTGGCAAGCGAATCCATGTCTATAGAAATTTGATCATCACTTCTTAGTTTCATTAAATAGGCAAAAAAGCCATGAGGCGTGTCGTTAAGAAATTTATAAGGAATTTCAGAGGGCGTATTGACCTCTACGGCTTCTATAAGATATTTCCTGCTTTCTGTAGAAAAATCTATATTCATGAACTGCGTAGCAGAAATAGTCTCTCGTTTGGCTATTGAAAGTTGTACATGATGGCTGGTAACACCTGTTATTTCACCACCTTCCTTATCTTGCATTAAATGGTGGATAGGAGTTGAATCAGGAAGCATAAACAAACGGGCTAACTCGCTAAAAGCTACTTCATTAACAGAGGCTTTAGGATTATTGTGTTTATTGATTTTATAAAACAGTGGTATCACTTCTTCCTTACTAAGTGCATAATCAATATTGTAAATCGTGTGCCCTGTTTTTACTGATTTTGACTTATTCTGAAGCTTTTTAATTTTACCTAGCATATAAGGTGGATACATACAACATCTTGTAAAAATAACTGCTTACCTATCTTTAATGTTAGCACAAAGCATACTATTTTTAGCATTTGAACAATAAACCTCTCTGTGTTTCTTGAATCTTGAGAGGCATTAATCGGACTTATCCTGTGTACTTCAACATATTGTCTAAATCTCGCTTTAATTGGGTAACAACCATGATAATCGCTTTTTTTACTGACTTTGATATAGAATCGTTTAACACGATGTCATCAATTTCAATCCCGTATAAAATAATCTCCTCGGGTAATACCTTAAGACTATTACCTAATTCGAGAGCTTGTGCCACTCCCATTGCATGAGTAGATAACATATTTTTAAATTCATAAATTTCATCATTTTTTAAACGATGAATTGTACCTATGGCGCATTCAGATTTTACTGCATCGATTAAAAACACTGTTTTTGCGGAACTTATTAATTCAATTAAACGAACACCCGGACGATCGTAACATTCTATGCTCACCATTTGGTAAGCCTCTTGCTCCCTTGACAGTTTATTTTTAAGGGAGTCAGCAACTACCCATCCCACTTGATCATCCCCAAAGGGTGAACCTATACCTAAAATTTTTATAAGATTCATTTTCTATTGATTTTTAAATTCAAAAAATGAGTGGAGCATGAAATACAAGGGTCATAATTTCTGATTATCATTTCACTAAAATAGCGTATGGCTTCTTCATCCTGATCAAAACCAAACTGCATTAAGGAATGATTTAAATCCTCCTCAATCCGCGCTTGATTTTGGCTGGTAGGTGGGACAATACGTGCCGACAAAACTCTTCCAGTTTCATCGAATCGATATTGTTGCCATAGCATTCCTCTAGGTGCTTCAGTACAACCCACTCCCACCCCAGCCTGAGGCCTGATTTCCGGGTAGGAATTCTCCGGCAATTCATATTGTTCCAGAATACGAATAGCTTCTAGAACACAGTAATACATCTCCACAGCACGAGCAATAATACTATGACACATGTTCTTTGAAGGAAATTGGATACCCAACCGTTGTAGAAGAAGATGAATTGGTACGGGCAAATGCCCAAAACAATTATTAACACGAGCCAGAGGCCCCACTAAATAAGGTTTATTCTGCAATAAACAATGCAATGCATTGGAGTAACTCACTTGATGCTCTTTAAAATAACTATCAAATTCGTCCTTATTGATATTTAAACCTCGATCCGAAACAATTCTTCCTTCATTCATGGGATATTCGGTAGGATGATAGAGTGAAACACTAGTAAAATCATGAGAATTGTCCGGTAATGATAGTCCAGCAAGCCAATGAATTAATGCTTCGCAATCGGAAATCCGTTCTTTTGCTTTTTCTAATATTAATTTTATTTCTGAACAAGCCGGCGCTTTATAAAAACCACCAACGCAAGCGCCCACTGGATGAACAGAACGCCCGCCTAACAATTTAATCAAATCGTTACCAAAAGCTTGGAGACGCAACCCGCGTTTGATTTCCTCGGGATATTTCTTTGCCATCTCAGGTGCTGATTGGAATCCCAAAAAATCAGGTAAGGCCAGAAAATAGACATGTATGCTATGACTCTCCAACCATTCACCACAATAAAACAAGCGACGCATATGACGGACCCAAGGAATAGGGCTTATGTTAAAACAATGCTCTATAGCCTGAGTAGCACTCATTTGGTAAGCAACAGGACATATGCCACAAATGCGTGCCACAAAATCTAACACGTCACTATAACTTCGTCCTTCCAAAAACTTCTCAAATAATCTTGGCGGTTCGTAAATTTTTAATTTTAATGTTTCAATTTTTCTGTCCCGAATACTAAGCTCGAGAGCACCCTCACCTTCTACTCGTGCCAAAATTGGAACATTAATTGAAATGTCTTTACCCATTGCTGATTTTAATTCCCTTAAAGTAATTTCCTGCTTTATTAAATGTTGGCGCTTGATTATTAATATGTAAAAACTGCCTGGCAATCGCCTCTTTACTTAATCCCATAGACAAAAACCAATTTCCCAAAGAATTGGTATTGGCGTTCTCTTTTGGGCCATAACAAGCATAACATCCCCTTCCCACAGTTGGGCATAGCGAGCCACAACCTGTTTGAGTTACTGGTCCCATGCAAGGTTGTTTTTTTGTCACTAATACACAAACATTCCCTTTTCGTTTACATTCCATACATTCAGAGTCTCTTTTTATCTTTGGAGTGGCATTGGATAATAAAAAACGGATCGCTTCCAGTACTTGCTTACTATTTACCGGACACCCCCATAACTCCCAATCCACTTTAACGTGATACGAAATAGCAGTAGAAGTCGTTAAAGTCTTAATGTAATCAGGTGAAGCATAAACACTCGCCATCCATTCCCTGGAGTCTGCAAAATTACGTAAGGCCTGTATACCTCCTGCCGTAGCACAAGCACCTATGGTAATGAGATATTTACTGTTTTCACGAATTTTATGTATTCGATGTTCTTCAGCAGGAGTGGAAATGCTGCCTTCAACAAAGGCGATGTCCGCCTTCACATCAACATCCACCATCCCAGCTTCTGCAAAATGCACTATGTCAACCAGGTCAGATAAGATAAGTAAAGACTCACCAGCATTTAAAAAAGCCAATTGACATCCATCACATGATGTCAATTTATGTACTGCAACACGTGGTTTCATAGATATCCTCAATCAATCTAAAATCCAGGCTCTTTAAATAATTCCTTAATTTGAGAATAAGCAAATACGGGGCCATCTTTGCACACAAATAAACCACCGTACTGACAATGGCCACAATGCCCAATACCACACTCCATATTTCTTTCCATACTGAGATAGATGTCATCCTCAATTATTCCCTTTTGGGCAAATACCTTAACCGCTGTGTTCATCATCATTTCTGGTCCGCACATCATCACTACTGAATTATCTGGCCGAATATCAATTTTCTCAATCATGTCAGTGACATAGCCAACAGCCCAGGGCCATTTGGGACCAGCTTGATCAGCAGCTATATATACCTGAGTATGAGGTGATTTTTGCCATTTGGCATACTGTTTTCTGAAAATAAAATCCTCACTATGTTTTACTCCTTGCAAAATACTGAGCTTACCGTAATGATCTCGTCTCCTTAAAATATAATTAATAATAGAGACCGATGGAGCACAACCCAATCCACCAGTTAATACAATAATGTCCTTGCCTTTTACTTTTTGAAGTGGCCAACCTACCCCAAAAGGCCCTCTTATTCCAAGGCGGTCTCCTACTTGCAGTTTCTGCATGGCTTTGGTTACCCGCCCTACTGCCCGAATAGTATGACTTAGAAGAGTCTTCTTTTTGGGATCTGAAACAATAGAAATTGCTACTTCACCTACCCCATAAAGGTACAGCATATTGAATTGCCCTGGACAAAATTGAAATTGCTTATGTTGTTCTTTATCAGTAAAACGCAAATGAAGAGTAAAAATTGTAGAAGATTCCCGGGTGAGTTTCATAATTTCAACTTCCCCAGGTAGATAGGGGTCAAACTCTGCCTTATTCACTTTCTATTGTCCTTACATTGGGCTCGCCCGAAATCGCTGCCAATTCTTCAGTCAAATCAATTCCTACGGGACACCATGTCACACAACGTCCACATCCCACACAGCCGCTAGTATCAAATTGATCAAACCAACTTCCTACTTTATGAGTTAACCATTGCCTGTATTGCTTTTTTGTATCATCACGAATAATTTTTCCGTTTAAATAAGTATGGCCTGTTGTAAAACAAGAATCCCATTCTCGTTGGTGTTCGCTGGTGGAGCCATCCAGGCCCGGTTTTTCAATTTCACTATGACAAAAACAAGTTGGACATACTAAAGTACAATTACCACAGGATAAACAACGCTCAGCCACATCGTCCCAACGCGCATGATTTAAATTGGAAAAAAGCAAGTCTCGTAAATCTCGTTTATTATCTAAAGGAATCCTCTTCGTTTGCATTGCCGCCGCTTGTTTCACATTATTTTGGGCATCAGTACATTGCGTATTTTTTGCATCACATAAATGCAGTTGATTAATAATCTCTTTCCCTCTATCACTTCCTGTTCCTACCACAAATCCGCCGTCGATTTCCGTCATAACAATATCAAATGTATTTTTCACTTCCGGACCAGTTCCAGCAGAAACACAAAAACAATTTTCAGAGGAATAAGTACAATTCACGGCAACCACAAATAATTGCTCGCGTCTTTTTTTATAACGGGGATCAGGATTATTGCTTTCTACAAACACCTTATCCTGAATACTCATAGCCACTAAATCACAAGAACGGGAACCAATAATGGCAATAGGGGATTCATTCAGTTGATAAGGCTTAAAACATAATTTTCCCTCGTCATTGCGCTCTACTCTCCATACGGTTTCTTGTGGTTTAAACAAAAGAGGCTTTATTCCTTGAGGACCATTGGCAAAGGCGAACGCTTTGTGTTCGGAAATATGTTCTAATCGATATCCGCCCGGTGATTGATGATCGCGAATCCCCCATGGCAATTGATCCACTTTAGTCAGCACATCATACACAATCGCATCGTCCCGCACTTGAGGCCCTATGCAGGAATAACCGGCGTTTTGCAAAGAGTCAATTAGGCTTTGTAATTTCTCATAAGGTAAAAAATAGCTCTTCTTATCATTCATCCTGCTAATCCTTATATGTTGCAGTGCTTGATACATCCGCTCCCTCATGGTCGCGGCTCGGTTTACCTCACCATAATCCGAGCCGCGACCATGAGGGAGCGGATAATCAGGACCTAACAAATTCTCGGCAATTGCTCCCCAGCTAACCAATCTACAATTCGCATCCCGCCTAATTTTGTTTTTAACTGGACAAAATATCGAGGATCTTCGATCACTTCACCAATGATCTCGGCGTACAAACCTAGTGGATGTGCCTTCATAACAGCTAATAGCTCCTCTGTTTTCTCTGAAGGGCAAATTGCTATTAATTTTCCTTCATTAGCTACATATAGAGGATCAAGACCTAATAATTCGCACGCACTGGCAACCTCAGTACGAACTGGAATTTTACTTTCATCAATTACAAATCCAACTTTTGATTGTAAAGCCAATTCATTAAGTGTCGTTGCAAGACCTCCACGAGTAGGATCACGCAAGCAATGAAGCTCAGGGACAGCTTTTATCATACTATCTACAAGACCATGTAAAGAAGCGGTATCGGATTGGACATTGGTCTGGAATTGTAAATTATTGCGATAAGCCATAATAGCAACCCCGTGATCGCCCATAAACCCACTTACAATCACCTTATCTCCAGGTTTGGCTCTATCGCCAGAAATATCAATTCCCTCCGGAACAATACCAACACCAGTTGTTGTGATAAAAAGACCATCTCCTTTTCCTCGTTCAACAACCTTCGTATCACCAGCGATGATGGCAACATGAGCTTGCTTGGCCGCATGAGCCATGGAATAAACCACTTTTTGCAAATCATTAAGAGGGAAACCCTCTTCAAGAATAAAACTGGCTGTCAAATATAAAGGCGTTGCTCCAGACATGGCAATATCATTAATAGTTCCATTGACTGACAATGAGCCAATATCTCCACCAGGAAAAAAAAGAGGGGAAATGACATGTGAGTCTGTTGTTATCACCATACGACCCGAAGAAACTGTAAAACAGGCTTGATCATTTTTCTGAGCTAACCACTCATTATCAAACGCAGTTAAAAATAATTGATCAATTAACTGAGCCATGGCACGTCCACCACTGCCGTGGGTTAAATTAATAGCTCCTTCTTTAAAATTCAGTTTGGGGCCTTTTGTTTTTTTAGTTATCAGAATTTCGTTCATAAAGCATTGACCCTTCCATAAGCATAAACAGCAGCACAAGCGCCTTCAGACGAAACCATACAGGATCCTAAGGGATTTTCTGGTAGACATGCTTTAGCAAATAATTTGCAATCAGTTGGCTTTTTTACCCCTCTTAATATTTCTCCGCAAAGACACTGTTTATGCTCCTGTCCTGTACTGGCAGGTAACTCAAAGCGTTGTTCGGCATCAAATTCAGAAAAATATCCCCTGATTTTCAATGCGCTGTCAGGAATAAAACCTAAACCACGCCATTCAAAACGATCGCGTATTTCCAAGACCTCATTCATTAAATTTTGCGATAAAAGGCTACCCATACGATTCACTGCACGAGTATATTGAATTTCAACTTCACAGCGATTCTCATTCAATTGTTGAATTAACATAAGAATGGAATGCAATACATCTAAAGGTTCAAAACCTGATATTACTATCGGTTTTTGGTACTTTTTACAAACTTGTTCATAAGGATGACTCCCTATCACAATGCTGACATGGGCAGGCCCTACAAACCCATCCAATTTAATTTCATTTGTTTGCAATAAACTTTCCATAGCAATGGGTGTTAAGACATGATTACAAAAAACACTGAAATTAGTGATATTAAGCTTCCTGGCTTGTTTAATAACAAAAGCGGTAGGCGGTGTTGTCGTTTCAAAACCTATAGCAAAAAATACAACTTCTTTATCTGGATTTTCCTGAGCAATTTTTAATGCATCATTCGCAGAATAAATCATTCTGACATCAGCTCCAGATGCTTTTGCTGTCAACAAACTTTTTTGTCCGGTACCTGGGACCCGTAACATATCAGCATAGCTACACAATATGACTTCAGGAAGTGAAGCAAGGGTAATGGCGTTATCAATTCTCGCAATAGGTAATACGCAAACAGGACAACCTGGGCCATGAATCATTTCAACATTTTTGGGAAGCAAGCTGGGAATCCCATAACGATGAATCGCATGAGTATGGCCGCCACAGAACTCCATAAATTGATAATGCCTGTGTGGTTTTACTATAGCATTAATTTCATTGACAAGGGCTTGAGCATAAGCGCCATTACGAAACTCTTCTATATATTTCATTTGCTGCCATCCTTTAACATCTGGGCAAACAAACTCAATGTTTTTTGCGCCTCCATCTCGTCCAATCTTGTTAATGCAAATCCCGCATGAATAATGACGTATTCTCCTTCAAAGACCTGATCTAACAGAACCGTGGAAATTTCCTTGGTTATACCGCCTAAATTAACGACGGCTCTATTATCTTCCAAAATCCGATCAATCTGCGCTGGCAAAGCTAAGCACATACACCATCCTCATTACTTTATTCCACCAACCCAGGCCTGACCCAATGCAATCCCTCCGTCATTCGGCGGTAGTAGTTTGGGTAGTAGTGGTTTAATTCCTGATTTGATCAATGAATTCATTAATCCCTCCGCAAGGATCTGATTCAAAAAGCAACCGCCACTCAATAGTATCATGTGAATTCTTTTTTCACGACAAATTCTCATAACCCATTCTGTAAGGCCGGCTATTAAAGTTCCATGAAACAAATTAGCTCCCAATTGCGGATCTGGAGTGTTTGCTATAAATTCCAAAGCAGGGCGCATATCAAAAACAGTATCATTTATCACCCAACCGTTATGTAGTGTTTGTGGTTGAGTCACTATACTTTCCAACCGCATGGCAGCCTGCCCTTCAAAATGGGATAGCAATTCAACTCCTAAAAGAGCACTTACCGCATCAAATAGTCGTCCACAGCTGCTGGTTGCAGGACAATTTATCTTTTTCTCTAATAATTGGAGTAGCAAAGGAGCCTGAGGTTGTTCTTTAAATCGTTGTGAAATCTCATGGCCTCTTCCTAAAGAATACAAAACACTCGCCGCCATACGCCAGGGTTCTCTAGAAGCAATTTCCCCGCCTGGTTGAGGAATAGGAAAAAAGTGTCCAATACGCTTCGATGCAGCCTTCTCTAATAGTAATAATTCCCCACCCCATGCCTCACCATTCGAACCTAGTCCGTAACCATCCAGAACTAATCCTAAGACAGGTTCCTGAATACCATATTCCGCTGCAACCGAAGCGAGATGTGCATGGTGATGTTGTACTCCATACGAAGGTATACCATACTCCCGCGCAAACCGGCTGGTATAAAAATCAGGATGTAAATCATGAGCTATTCTTTCCGGTTTCACAGCCAGAAATCGTAATAAATGATTCAATGATTCATGAAAAAACTCAATGGTCGCTTTATTATTTAAGCCACCAATGTGTTGTGAAACAAAAGCTTCATCACCTCGAGTAATACAAAAGGTATTTTTAAGATGCCCCCCAACTGCTAGAGTAGGGGGTATTGCATACGGTAATTTTAGAGGTTCAGGCACATACCCACGCGATCGGCGAATTAATACAGGGCTTTCATTAATAAAATGTACTACGGAATCATCGGCACGAGTGATAATCTCCCGATCATATGAAACGATTTTATCTGCTATGGAAGTCAATCCTTGCTCCGCCTTTTGATCGTCAATGATAAGAGGCTCACCCCCAATGTTGGCACTGGTCACCACTAATATCATTGGATGAAATTCATTGAACCATTGACAATAATCCGGGCCTCCGGCGAAGGAATTAAAAAGCAAGTAATGTAACGGAGTAGAGGGAAGCATGACACCAAGATGATTTAACCCCGGAGCAATGACATCAGGTAAGGATGTCTCTCTTTTTCTTAGCAGCACAATTGGCCTTTCCTTGCTTTCCAATACCAATTTAGCCTTGGAGCTTACCGCTACGAGTCTTTCCGCACTTTCAATATTAGCGACCATCAAAGCGAATGGTTTGCATTCGCGGTTTTTTCTTATCCTCAGTTTTGAAATAGCTTCTTCATTACGAGCATCACAGATTAATTGATATCCCCCCAATCCTTTTAAAGCAATGATTTCCCCATCAAAAATTCTTTGGGCGATCTCATTAACCGACACAGAAAGTTGCGGACCACAGGCAATGCAGGCGGTAGGTTGTGCATGATAGCGCCGATTATCAGGATTTAAATAATCCGATTGACAGGACTGGCAAAGAGGAAACAGACTCATTGATGTTTGACTGCGATCATAAGGCAGATTTCTGGTAATTGTGAATCTTGGGCCACAGTTGGTGCAATTCAAGAAAGGATAACGATAATATCTGCTATCGGGATCAAACAACTCTTCGAGACATTCAGAGCAAATACAAGCATCTGGAGCAATAATGGTATTCACTTTACCTTGCTGGCTATCAAGAATTTTAAAAGTAGTTTCATTGGAGTTGTTTGGTAGTGAAATTAACTGAATATTATTAATTTTTGCAAGGGGTGGTAAACGCTCTTTCAATTTGGGTATAAATTCTGATAAACACTCACCTTGAATCTCTATTAAAACACCTGATGAATTATTTTGAATAAACCCGGTTAACCCCAATTGTTGGGCAAGCTTATAAACACATGGTCTAAAGCCTACTCCTTGCACCCGTCCTTGAATGCTGATTTGTACTCGTCCCAATACCATCGACTATCTTCTATAAAACAACCTGCACGTTGGTCTTTAAAGCGTTTAACAACCAATCGTACCAATCATTTAATCCATCACCATTGACTGTTGACAGCGTCAAGATGTCTATAGAAGGATTAACCCGACGAACATACTCTTTGCATAAGTCTAAATCAAAGTTCACATGGGGTAACAAATCCGCTTTAGTTATCAGAAGTAAATCCGCAGAATGAAACATATCGGGATATTTGATTGGCTTATTCTCACCTTCCGTTACGGAAAGAATCACTACTCTGTATTGCTCACCCAAATGAAATAAAGCCGGGCAAACGAGATTACCAACATTCTCAATAAATAACAGCGATTGATTATTTAAAGAGAAATCTTCTATGGCATGACTAATCATGTGGGCATCTAAATGACACACTTTTCCAGTGTTAATTTGTAAAGCATGACCTCCACTGGATTTAATCACATCAGCATCATAACTGGTTTGTTGATCACCGACTATTACTGCAATATCAACGACTTGATTTAAATCGGTTATTGTTTTGGCAAGCAGTGTTGTTTTACCTGATCCAGGGCTTGACATCAAGTTTAAAGCCAGGATGTCATTCTTGAGAAAATAATTTTGGTTATAGGAAGCAAACTGATTATTTTTAGCTAAAATATTTTGTTCAATTTCAATCAAATGCTCACCATGACTATGATGAGTATGATGCTTAGGATGATGTTCATGATCCATGACATGACTTGTGTTTTCAGAGCATCCACATATTCCGCACATTATTCCACCACCATTGATTTCACCTTTAATTCATTACCCTGTATCAACGATAAAGAATAATTGCCGCAGAGCTGACATTCTTCATAATATTGTTTCATTGGCACAATTTGTTGGCAAGAATCACATCTTGCTTCACCTGGTATTTCTATAATTGATAATTCAGCATTTTCAGCAATTGTTCCTTGAACTATAACGCCAAAACTAAAACTCAATGCATCTCTATCGATTGCAGCCAGCTGACCTATTTCCAATACTATTTTTTTTACCTTCTGACATTTCTTATCAGTGGTCTGTTGTTTGATAATATCAAGAATACTATTACACAACCATAATTCATGCATTTTTGGCCTGTTTAAAGCAATTTGCAACAATTGATTATACCAATACCCAAACTAAAAAAAGCAATAATCATCCCGATTAATCTTGAAAAAAATAATGACATCCCATCAGCACGTCGAATCAATCTGGCCACAAATATTCCATTTAGCCCATCAGAGAGCATCATACCCAGCATAAAAATAAGACCTAGTAAACCTGCAAATAGAAATCCTGATAAAGCGCTGGCAGAAAGCGAAAATAAAGCAATTTGACTAATCGTATCAAAAGATAGCGCAAACAGTGCTCCGATAAGAAGAATAAGCAAAGGATGTGCATTGTTGTGAACCAATTTACGCGACAAATAATTCTTTAAATTGGTTGGAATATTTGAATGGGAAGAATAATTAACCGTATTCCATAAGGTTAAAAAACCAAATAAAAATAAACAAGTAATTGAGACAACTTCTCCCACTTCATTTAACCATTCAGGAGTACTTGATGAAATAAGACCTCCACCAATAATCAAACTCACAATAATGACAACCAAACCATGCCCCAATGAAAACAAAAAACCAACCATTTGGGACAAAAAACTCTTATTGCGAATGGACCGTGTCATCGCATCAATGGTTGCCAAATGATCCAGGTCGAAACCATGTCGAATACCAAGCAATAGTGCCGTTAAAACCAAAAACCATACCGAATCTTGCATTGGAAGGATCCATTATTGTGTTTGTTAATAGAATAATCTGTACTACTACCAATATACCTGCACTTTAAAATTTTTTATAAATATTGATTATAAAAATTGACTTGACAAGTTAGTTATTGAAAATGGACGTAACTTACCAATATGGGTTAACATATAAGGTCATCTATTGTTATATATCAATGACGCTCATTATGCCTAAAACTGTAAGACATAAAAAACTCATCTCTTGTGTTGTTCCTGTTTTTAATGAAGAAGTACATATTGCTGAATTCATAGCAGCCCTGGACAAAACTCTTAAGGAAATAGCTTATCTTTATGAAATTCTCCTGGTAGATGATGGAAGTCAAGACAATACTTTTGCAATTATTCAAAAATTAAGAAAGGAATACCCTATTCGATACATTCGTTTCAGTAGAAATTTTGGCAAAGAAAAAGCACTCAGCGCAGGTCTGGATCATGCGCGTGGGGATGCTGTGATATTATTGGATGGAGATTTTCAGCATCCTCTCGAACTATTGAGCGAATTTATTACCAAATGGGAAGAAGGCTATGATATGGTTTATGCAGTTAGGCAAAATCGTTCTGATGAGTCTTGGTTAAAGAGAACCTGCGCCAAAACTTTTTATCAATTGACTTCAAAAATAAATCGAGTCAACATTCCGGCAAATGCGGGTGATTTTAGATTACTTGATAGAAAAATTGTCAATGCACTACAAAAACTTCCCGAGCGTAATCGCTTTATGAAAGGGTTATACAGCTGGGTTGGTTTCAAACAAACTGCTGTGCCATTCAATGTGCAGCCACGTAAATCAGGGACTTCGCAATGGAGTTTTTATTCCTTACTGGATTTGGCAATTACTGGCATTACTTCCTTTACGGCATTTCCCCTAAGAATGATAGCCTTAGGCGGGATTGGAGTAGCTGCTTTAGCACTTTTTTATGCTGCCTGGATTGTATTAAGCACGTTAATCTTTGGTATTCAAACCCCTGGTTGGGCAACCATAGTAACAACGATAACCTTTTTTGGTGGACTGCAATTATTTGCGATAGGTGTGGTTGGAGAATACATAGGGCGTGTCTTTGATGAAGTGAAACGCAGACCCCACTATATTATCGATGAGGAATCCAGCTTTGACGACGGTCGCTCTTAAATTATCCCATAGATTAATTTATTTTACAGGCATTGGCGCCAGTGCCGCCATTGTACATCTCTTTATTGTATTCAATTTAGTAAATTTTCTAAATCTGCAACCTCTTGTAACGAATGTCATTGCCTTTTTAATCGCATTTAATATCAGCTATTTGGGCCACAAGTATTTCACTTTTTCTCAACTTCACGATGAAAAGCAATTAAGTTTCCCTCATTTTTTTCTGGTTGCTTCCTCTGCTGGGTTACTTAATGAAACACTGTATTACATACTATTACGCTATACTACGCTTAATTATATCGCTGCCTTGATTTTTGTTTTAGGGATAGTGGCAGTTTACAACTACATTCTTTCAAGATTTTGGGCCTGTCGTTAAACTGACGCGATATTCCTCACAATCCAATATAAATCCATCATCTAAAAAATATTCCAGCTCTCTATTTCGAGCAGCTGCAATAACATCGCTAATCGAATCGTTTTCACCTGGATGACACATAATCAAAGTATTGTCCGGAGCATCATTTAACCATTGTCTAAATAAAGATCTATAACTCATTTCCTCAGAAAAATCATAAATTCCCCCAAAACAAGGATTATGAGGGATATTTATTTTCTTTAACTGGACATTTAAAGCTTTTCCCCCTGTTATTGCTAGAATTTTGGATTTCGATTGATATCGCGAAATATTGATATAGGGATAAGTTGAGCGAATAGAAACCTTAGTTCCCTTTAGTCTCTGTGCATAAATATCAAGAATAATTTGCCTAATCACAGGAAATTGGTGAACATGTTGATGACCATCAATAAAATCAGGCAATTCTCCTGTGACTTTCACATAATGATCCAACTGCGCATTAAATTCATCAAGGATTAATTTTGAACATAAAATCCTGAAATGAGACTTAATTAACAATTCCTTTAAACTAAAACAAGGTGTGTTTGGGTCAGATAATAAATAACCTTCAGTGAGATTAAAATGCAAACCGGTTTGAATCTGATTTTTCAAAGTCAATAAATCTCTGGCATGATCGCTAAAAACACTGGTATTAACGATACAACTTACTGCCGATAAGCGGCGTAAACGAGCTAATTTTAAAATTCCCTGGGTGATGCCTATGCCAAGACCAAAATCATCGGCACATAATAGAATATTTTTTAAAGGACCCATTCAAACCTCTTACTCTTATAAAAATATAAAGAGAACGGCTAACCGCAAAAAAATATAATTACAGCAAAAAAACTATGCCACCTCAGGCCGCCGAGTTTTCGCTACAAAAAGACGTGTGGTCAACAGATTAATGCAAAGTCCACTAATGACCAGCAATCCAGCAACCAGTTTCCAGAGGTAAAAAGGCTCTCCCAAAACCAAAACTGAACTCAAAATACCGACAACTGGAATCAGCAAAGTAAAAGGTACTATCATGCCAACAGGATAACGACTAATCAACCAATTCCATACCCCATAACCTACCCATGTTGAAATATAAACAATATACAGCAAGGAAAGAATACCTTTCCAAGTGAGGTGTTCATAGGTTGTTACAACGCTTGATGGTCCTTCAAAGAGTAAAGAAAGAAGAAACATGGGTAAACAGGCAACAAAGCTACTCCATACAATAACAGCTATCAGATTAGCGGAATTAATTTTTTTTGTAATCAGATTACCAACTCCCCAAGAGGCGGCTGCAGCAAGAATGCATAAAAAACCTATTAATGAAACATTGTGATCAAAATGTAAGGCAACCACACCAATGCCCATAAAGGAAATCAAGGCGCCTATTACCTGCCCGATTCGAGGTTGTTCTCCTAAGAACATCACTGCAAAAAACATACTGAAAAATACTTGCACCTGCATTAGCAAAGAGGCTACTCCAGGAGTCATGCCAACTCGCAATCCAATAAAAAGCAATGCAAATTGCAAGGCAAACATGATTAATCCATAACTTGCTATAATCCTAAAAGGGACAGCCGGGCGTTTAATAAAAAATACAGCGGGTACACTCGCTAAAAGAAATCTTACAGCGCAAAGAAGCAGTGGGGAAATTTCCTCAAGACCAAGCTTGACGAAAATAAAATTAATTCCCCATACAAAAACTACTAATAACGCTAATAAAAGATGTGCGAAAGGCATATCGATTCAACTTATTTAGAATTCGATCTATTTTAACCCATAAACAGAAAAATTGCTAAGAAATACTAATAATTGATTAAATAACAATCAAACAAATACAAGGCAGAAGCACTATCCCCAAAAAAAATAAACCAATTAGTTTGTTTTTTATGCTTTTATAAGACTCAAAATGTGCCTTATTAATACTTCCTTAAGTTTTTTATGCTAAATTTAAAACAAGAATTTCTTTTTTATTGTTCATATTGGGGAATTAAATGGCTAGAACCATTACTAAAGACAGTTTTTTCCATAGTCGTTTACAACAATTTGTAGCGAATGCTCTTTTTCCAGCCGGATCTGGTGATTGGTATAAAAGTAAAGGCTACGGAAAAAAGAAGGAAGTTGATGACGAGGCCCCTTTTAGAGATTTCGTCCACAAACAAAAAACTGATGAAAAATCACATTATTATAAGGAATTCCAAGGCTTGGATTTGAGTCTGACTAAAGTAAAAACAAAATTAGTCTCTGGTGAATCATGCCAATTGGAAGTAATGAAATGTCAACCAGAATCTAATGAGCCTAAAAAACCAGGCACTGGGAAACATATTGTTTATTTCCCTGGAGCAAATACCTATTACCAAGCATGTTTTCGTGATATTAGCACGGCTTGTAAAGAAACAGGCGCAACGGTACATGCTTTTAACTTTCCGGGAACAGGACTTAGTTCTGGGAAAGTTAGAGAGTCAAATGACTTAATCAATGCTGGAATTTCAGTAGTTTCCTCCTTAATCAAACAGGGTGTTCACCCAGATGATATTATATTACAGGGTGATTGCTATGGGGCAGCTATCGGATTAGAAGTAAAAAAACAATTAGAAGATCAAGCGGGTATCAAAGTTCGCGCAATAATGAATAATGTTTTTAAGTCATTTAAAGCAGCCGTTTGCGATATGATTACCCAATCACCCTGGCTACCCAATATATTAAAAGGGATAGTTAAAAGATTGTTAGAATTTACTGGCTGGCATGTAACGCCTGGAAAAAAATACAAACATGCTGATCCTTACCAATGCCACATTCAACACCTTGGAGATCAGACTTTAGAATCTTCAACATTGTCCGGTAAAGTGAGCAAATATCAACATGAAATAAAGACTGGTCAAACCAAGTCTACAAAAAGAGCTCCAATGACTGACAGTTGCCCAGAAGAGTATCGAAAAGACCGTGATGAATTGGATCAAAAGCATTATGTACGTGTCAAAGAGAGCGCTAAAGAACGTTTAGCTACTAAATTTGGTGTAGATAAATTTGGAAGGGTCAATGCTCATTTTGCTGATATCTGTGAGTTAGAGATGTTGGATGGGCAATCTGTGTACTCAGGTTTTGTTAATGAGTTTATTACACGATCTGATGCCTACATAGAAAAACACCCACAAAAGAGTATTGAAGAAATTCAGGAAGATTTGAATAAGCTGCATTACTTGCAACCCTCTGATTCAATAACTATTACTGAAGAAGAAGCAGAAGACTTTAGTGTTGTAGTAGATCTTATTACGGAAGAACAACAACAACGAAAAGTTGTGGATATAACCCCTAACGAGGATTCTTCATATTCTCGTTCTATGTAAATTAACGTGAGTTCAATATAAAAGGCAGGGAAACGCCTTTTATATCACCAAACGAACGTTATCCCGTAAAATGCGTAGCATTTTATGGGATCCATTCAAAAGCCTTGTGCCTTAATCCCAAAAACACTATTAAATTTACTGGACATATTTTCGTTTTTGAATCCAAAAGACGATTTTAAATACCATGGAGAATTCTTGATATTTTTTTCTGAAATTCTCATGCATAATTGTTTTTTTGCAAATACTGAATAGATCTTTGCGCCTTGCGCTAAAGCACAATACTCAGATTATTCAAAAGATCTGATTAATAACATGGAACAGGAATGAAAGAAATTATTTTGGCAACCAGTAACCCCGGAAAAATAAAGGAGTTGGAGCAATTACTAACACCTGCTGAATGTATACCACAAACTGCTTTAGGAATATCCAGTGCTGAAGAAACAGGATTAAGCTTTATAGAAAATGCCATTATCAAAGCACGACATGTAAGCACTTTAGCCAATAAACCTGCTTTGGCTGACGATTCAGGTCTTGTAGTACCAGCCTTAAATGGGGAACCTGGGATCTATTCCGCACGATACGCTGGAATAAAAGCAAATGATGAAGACAATATCCAACAATTATTAAGAAACATGTCTGGTTTACCTCAAGAACAAAGAGCTGCTTATTTTTATTGCGCTATAGCTCTGATACAACATGCTAAAGATCCGACCCCATTAATTGCTACGGGTGTATTTCATGGCGTAATTCGTATGAAATCCTCTGGAACAAACGGCTTTGGTTATGATCCTGTTTTTTATGTTAATGAATATCAATGCACAGCCGCTGAATTACCTGCTAAAATTAAAAATAGAATTAGTCATCGCGCAAAAGCCTTAAGCAAGTTACGCGCTATTCTCCCAGATTGATATGAACAGTGAAGTAGAAACTCTTTTTGCGCAGGCCTATAAGCTACAATACGAAGGTCAATTACCTCAGGCGATTAGCCTGTACGAACAAATACTTATCCAATCACCAAGACACAAGGAAACCCTGCATTTTCTGGGCTTAACCTATGCCCAACTGGGAGACATGGAAAGTGCCATATTGTATTTTTTACAAGCTCACACAATCAATCCCAATGACGTTAGTCTATTAAATAATCTTGCAAACGCCTACAAAAAAACAGGTCAATTAGAGGAAGCGATTAAATACTACCAGCAAGCAATTGCGATTAAACCCGAATATGCTCAAGCTCATAATAATCTGGCAACTGCCTATGTCCTACAAAACAATTACCAAAAAGCACTGCATCATTATATAATTGCAGTGAATACAGAACCTGACTTTAGTGCAGCACACTTTAATTTAGGTTTGTTACTACTTCAAAATCACCAATTATCAGCAGCAAAAACACAATTTAATAATGTGATTGCTTTAAATCCTCACCACACAGAAGCACAGTTTTATTTGGGCATTTTGCATTTGGAAGATAATTTACTGTTAGAAGCACAACACGCCTTTCATAAAGTGTTAGAACAAGATCATGAACATATCCAATCTTTAATAAATTTGGGAGTGATTGCTTTAAAAAGAGAGCAAAACCAGCTGGCTGTTGACTATTTCACTAAAGCGTTGGCTCTGGATAATGAGAATATTGATGCACGCAACAATTTAGCTGCCACATTCATGCATCATGATCGATTCGAAAACGCACTCATGCATTATGATGTGTTACTTAAAAAAGAACCAAATAATCTAGAGTACTTATATAATTCTGGAGTAGCTCAAATGGCTTTGGGACATCTCAATGAAGCCATGATTTTATTTGAGCAAATTTTGGATTTACAAACAGATCACATTCCTTCTTTGAATAATTTGGCTGCTATTTATCTAAAAATGGAGATGCGCGAGACAGCACGCGAATATCTTGAACGAATTTTGGCAATCAATCCACAAGATATTGTCAGCAGACATATGTTAAACGCTATCACAGGAGAAACTCGTGCTAATACCATAGAGAAATATGCTCAAAATTTATTTAATAATTATGCACTATATTACGACCAGCATATGCAAGGTGCGTTACACTATACCATTCCTCATCACATTGGCCGCATCATTCATCAGCTTCAACTCTTACAAGTCAGTAACACTTTAGACTTAGGTTGTGGCACTGGATTAACCGGTGTAGTACTTCGTGAAATCAGTAAACACCTAACTGGCGTAGATATAGCAGAAAAAATGATTGCTCGAGCAAAAGAAAAAAACATTTATGATGTCTTAGTGTGTTCCGAATTAATTGATTTTTTAAAACAAAATACACAATATTACGATTTGACTGTTGCCGCAGATGTTTTACCTTATTTTGGTGATTTGGATGGTATTTTTAATTACGTCAATCAATTCTTGAACCCGAAAGGATATTTTATTTTCACAACCGAAATCAATACAACAACTCCATGGAAACTGGAAAGCAGCGCTCGGTTTAGTCACCATCCTGAATATATTAATGACTTAATAAACAAATACCAATTTCAACTCACCAAGCAGGTAAAAATACCTGCTCGCATGCAAAACAAACAAGCTTTGGAAGTCATGTTGTATGCCATACAAAAATTATAAGGATTAAACCTGAAAACTCAGCTGCATCCTACTATGAATACAACTGAGTTTTCAGGTTAAAATGGCAAATCCAATTCAGAATTCAATAGCCGAATTTGTTTCTTAAATAGATCCTGAATTAGCTCCAAATTATCTTTATCTGTTGCCTCAAAGCGCGCAACCAAACAGGGAGTGGTATTCGATGCCCGCAATAATCCCCACCCATTAGAAAATTCAACACGTAAGCCATCAATATTCAAAATTCGAGCTTGTGGAAAATGAGCCAGTTCACTAAACTGTTTAATAAAATGAAATTTTTCTTCATCGGTAATGGCAATTTTTATTTCAGGGGTATTCACACTATTAGGAATCAATTCAAATTGTTCACTTACAGTCAAATGAGATGCGCTAATAATCTCCAATAACCGACAGGCACTGTACAATGCATCATCAAAGCCATACCAACGATCTTTAAAAAAGAGATGCCCACTCATCTCACCTGCTAATACAGCCTGCTCTTGCTTCATGATTGCTTTCACTATGGAATGGCCAGTTGGGCACATTTTAGCTACTCCACCAGCAGCCTGAATTTCCTTCTCCAAATGACTGGAGCATTTCACATCAAAAACAATAGTAGCTCCTGGATTTCGACTTAAAATCTCCCTTGAGTAAAACATCATCAAGCGATCGGGCCAAATAATTTCTCCCTTATTAGTTACCAGCCCAAGCCTATCGGCATCCCCATCAAAAGCTAAACCAATATCCGCATTATGTCTTGCAACTGCTGCTTGTAAATCAACCAGATTTTCTTCTATTGACGGGTCGGGGTGGTGGTTAGGGAAGCGCCCATCCACATCGCAATATAAGGGTATCACTTCACAGCCTAATTCAGAAATAACTTTCGGGATAATTGGTCCGGCTATACCATTACCACAATCAATAACAACCTTCAAAGGTCGTTTCAGTTTGACATCACTTACTATACGCTGAATATAATGATCTATCACATCTACAGTCTTTTCTTTACCACAAGGAGCTTCTTGTCTGTCTTCGTTAAGTAAGCCATAAAGTATATCAATTCCTTCTTGTGTTAATGTTTTACCTGCCAATACCAATTTGATGCCATTATAATCAGCCGGATTATGACTACCGGTAACCATTAGACCAGAATCCAGCCCTTGAGTATGAGTAGCGTAATACATAACGGGGGTAGCTACAGCACCAAGATCGAAGACATCTATTCCGCTGTCTAACAATCCTTTTTTTAATGCCTTCGTTAAAGCACAGCTGGTCAAACGCCCATCTCGAGCCACAAAAATTTGCTGACGATTTAATTTCTGTAAATAACAGGCAATCGCTAACCCTATGCTATAAAAAGAATCCTCGTCCAAATCCTTACCAACTATTCCCCTAATATCATAAGCACGAAAAACAGAGCGTCGTATTTGTTTTTGTTGATAGATCATTTAATGCCTCCCAGAGCTTCCAAATCCACCATCACCCCTGGAACTTTCTGTGAATTGATGCACGACCTCAAAGACAGCCTGCACTACAGGAATAAAAACCAATTGGGCAATTCGCTCTCCTGGGTTAACAGTAAAATGCTCCTGACCTCTGTTCCAGCAAGAAATTTTTAATTCTCCCTGATAATCTGAGTCAATTAATCCCACTAAGTTACCCAAAACAATACCGTTTTTATGACCTAGTCCTGATCTTGGTAAAATCACTGCCGCTAATTTTGGATCAGCAATGTAAATAGAAATGCCAGTAGGCAACAATACGGTTTGCTGAGGTGCTATTTGCATGGGTTCTGAAGTACAAACCCTTAAATCCAGCCCAGCGGATCCATCTGTAGCATAAGCAGGAAGTGGGATGGTATCGCCAATCCTTGAATCCAGAATTTTTAACTGAATAACTTGATGCATAATGATTCTCGGTAATTTTTATCGAGCGTCATTTTGCAGAGTTGCTGCAAGGATTGCAATAATTTGCCCTGCCAAGCGGGTTTTATGGGTTAACGGAAGATCTATCTGTTTATTTTTTGTAATAACTGTCACTTGATTTACATCGCTTTCGAATCCTATCCCCTTACCTACTTGATTCGCAACAATCATGTCCAGTTTTTTATTTTTCATTTTTTCTTTTGCATAAGAAATCAAATCCGTTGTCTCTGCTGCAAATCCAACAACGAAGGAGGCTTTACCACTATTAGCCACTTCAGAAAGAATATCGGTATTTCTCATCAGTTTCAAAGTTAATTCGGAATTCTCATTTTTCTTCATTTTTTCAGAGGCTGGAGCTTGAACTCTATAATCCGCAACAGCTGCTGTACCGATAAACAGGTCTCCTTTTTGTAAATGCTTTTTTACCTCATCCAGCATGGATTGAGCTGATTCAACCTTTACTAACTGGATATCCGAAAAAGTTTGCAGATTACAAGGACCACTTATTAACGTCACTTGCGCTCCCGCTATAGCTGCTGCTTCAGCTATGGCAAATCCCATCTTGCCAGAACTGTAATTACTTAAATAACGAACTGGATCAATCAATTCACGAGTAGGACCTGCTGTAATTACGATTTTTTTCCCTAACAATAGTTGATTGACGTCAAGCAATCGTAAGGTATTAATAATTTGATCTGCCTCACTAACCCGCCCCAATCCATGCTCTCCACAGGCTTGAGCCCCTTCTTCAGGCCCAACAAAAACAACTCCTCTTTCTTGTAATAACTCACAATTTGCCTTTGTAGCTGGATGGGCCCACATGCTTCTGTTCATCGCGGGACAAACGATAACGGGTGTTTCAGCAACAAGATACAAGGTAGAAAGCAAATCGTCAGCAATACCTTGTGCCATTTTAGCAAGACAATTCGCTGAGGCTGGTGCAATTAACAGATAATCAGCCCATCGTGCTAATTCAATATGCCCCATTGCTCGTTCAGCCTGTGTATCAAATAAATCGGTTCTTACCTCATTACCTGACAAGGCTTGCAGCAATAAAGGAGTAATAAACTGTTGGGCTGACTGGGTCATTATAACTCTCACCTCAGCACCCAATCGGGTTAATTCTCTAACCAGATGAGCCGATTTATAGGCAGCTATGCCCCCACAAATTCCGAGAAGAATTTTTTTATTAATAAAATCTTGCATGACCAGCCATTTTTGATAAGAATAACCCTGATCAAAGCATAAACTTCGCAATAAAGGAATATAAAAGGAATACAAAATGACGGTTGTCCAATCAACACGGCAGTTAGACCTGCGTGAAAAATTACTTACCTATGGAGTACAAAACCTTTCAGATGCTGAATTGCTAGCAGTTTTTATCAGCTCTGGAAGCGGTAAAAAATCTTGTCTCCACTTAGCTTACGAGCTCATGAATCAACTGGGAAATTTGCGAAACATCCTTAATTCTGACATACAGAATTTTAAATCAATCAAAGGATTGGGGACAGTGCGTTATTTGCAATTACAAGCCGTCAAGGAAATATGTCGTCGGAGTGATTTTATTCAGCTGCAAAAAGAAATCCAGTTATCTAATAGCAAACAAACCTATGCCTTTTTAAAAAAAAGATTAAGAGATTACAAAAATGAAACTTTTGCTGCTCTCTTTCTGGATAACCAACACCGTATTATTGCCTATGAAGAATTATTTTCTGGAACCATAAATACTGCAACAGTACATCCAAGGCCTATTGTGGAACGCGTACTTCAATTAAATGCAGCAGCCTTAATTCTAGCGCATAATCATCCATCAGGCGTATCAGACGCCAGTCATCAAGATCTAGCCCTTACTGAACGCATCCGGGATGCGCTGGAATTAGTAGATGCTAGATTACTTGATCATATTGTAATCGGTGATAATGAGGTGTATTCCATTATTGCTGAGAACAAATGGGTATGTAATTAACCCAATCATGCGACCTTGCCTGAATTAATTTAATGGATTAAAAAATGATGCAACCATTCATCCCTGATTTTATTAAAAATCGTTCGCTCCAATTCATTCTTATCGCGGGATTAATTTTTGATATCGTAACAGCAGAAACAATAAAGCATGTGATTGTTCTCTTTGGGCTACCTTATTTAAGTTCTGTTGCTCTTTATTATCTAATGAACCGCAAAAAAACGACCATTAAAGCACGAATTAGCGAGCAATACAGACCTCAATCACGACGAAAAAATTAACGCAACATCCCTTAATACTCACTTAATTCTTGATTGATATAATAACGCCAGGTTTAATTTTTGATCATATTGATTATGTTAACTTATCAAGGCAAAGAAATAGTTCGCTTTAAAGAAAAAAGCGGTGGTAAAAATAAAAGTGATGTTGATGGATTTTATAAAAGCACTGATGGACAAAAATATTTTATAAAAAAACCAGGGGATCAACGCGAATTATTTACTGAACTATTCGCAGGCTTGCTCTTAAGAGAGTTTATGAAGCGAGGATTGATTGATGAAAGTTATTTCCCATCATTAATTTGCGCCGATGTTATTCAATTTGAAGACAAGTCCTATGGTCTGATACAACCTTTGGTTTCTTTTGATGAGTTACATAAAGTCATTGGAACCAGCTATCGTGGTGACCGCAATGGAATGAAAGAAACCTTTTTTGGTCCAAGTTACTACGTTGGCATCACGAAACAGAACAAATATTTTGGGCTTTCTATGGCTCTTATGTTTTCTTTGCTACTAGGAGCCCATAGTGTCCACAGCGGCAATATCGTCGTACTTACAGGCGAAGAAAAAGAAAAAAGCAAGCAATTTGGCCGAATAGACTGGGGAGATGCCTTCCGTTATTTTGCGCATCCTAATAATAATGACAATCTCCTTTACGCTTATGAAAACCGTGGATGGTTTAATTATAAATCACTGACTAAAGATTATTTCCTGAACTATAAAAATATCAATGGACTATTTCCCTCTATGGCTGAAAAAGCCCAGCAATTGCAATCCAGAGTAAACCCTAAATTACTGGTTGAAATAGTGACTAGTGCACTGAAAAACATCCCACCCGATCTGATAGAAGAAGAGACCAAAATACAACTTGCCAAATATATGTGTATGGATTCAATGAAAAGCACTACCTTTGGTCCAAAAGGCGATTGTGAAGAATTTGCCATCGCAATGGCAACATTATTAGCAAACCGCTTAGGAAAAATTTCTGCTCTAAAAGACATGTCACCCTTAATAAACCCGGAGAATATGTATAAGAGTATTATCGAATTAAAACCATTAACACTGACTGTTAATTCTTCAATATCTTTTAATGACACCATCAATCAATGGTCACTTATTCTAAAAACCTCAGACATTGAACATTCCCCTTTTGAAAGCGATCCATTGGATTTGTCTGAATTAGCGAAACAGTTTAATCGTTACGTTGATGACTTGGCCACCACATGTGAAGTGAACAACATCTGGGCAAAAGAAGGATTAATAAGCAAGCATAATCTTTTTGCTCCCTATGATAGTAGTGGCGGTGAAGCAATCCATGGGCATGCTTTTGTTCCTTACTACAAAGAAAGTGTTGTATTACGCCGCTTATTTTCAGTTGACCCTAATACTTTAAATTTATCTCGTTTTGCTGCTTTTGAAGGACCATGTCAACTCTATAGCAAGGAATACAAAGACTCTGCCTGGGTTAAAGCTCAAACTTTGTTGACTTTAGGTAACGGAATTATTAACTCCCTTAAAGTAATAAAAAAAGCCCGGGAATTTGGGATAGACGAGGCTGTGAGTGAGAATTTAAAAGCACTTAAAGAACAATTAGTTGCTTTTCAACTCGCAGAACTTGATTTAAAAGAATTATTAAAAAAACCTTCCATTGTGGAAGTCTTACCTAATAAAGAAAGCTCTTTTTTCTATCCTATTGATGAAAAAGCATTAACTCAAATGAGTGGATATCAGCTCGCTACGATTTGTTTGGAAGAATTAAATGAATCCAAACCATCTCCTTTAATTGAACGAATCCTCAGTAATAAAAAGCTTTGGAAACGTATCAATTCTGCTTTTGAAAGCGGGGTATTTAAAGGTCGTATGGATTATCCAATTGAAAAGATAGCTAAAATCCAGGAATGGCATCAGTTATTGCAAATTTCCGCAATAAGAACAGGTGAACACATTGATGGGCTGAAAAAAACGATAATCCATTTTGAAGAGCTACTCAAAAAACAAAATATAGAACTTGTGGAATTACGTTCCCTTTTTAAAGAAACAACAGAAAAATATCAAAAACTACAAAAAAGCTCCAAACAAATGGAGCATCAAAAGTCTCTTGACGACTCTACTATTGAATCTCTGTCTTTAGAGCTCAACAGAGTTAAATTACAACTGAAAGAGCAAGAACTTTTAAAATCCCAACTACAATCCCTGAAAGAAAAAATTCAAGAGCAAACATCTATCACAAAGCAATTCGAGATAGAACTACAAAAACAGAAAGAGAATAACTCTCTGCAAGAAAAAACAATTCATAAGATTACGCAGGAAAAATCTCTGGCACAATCTACTATAAAATCTCTGCAAAGAGATTTACAAGAATTAACCGAGAAATCGAGTGAGAAGCAACTGGAATTAACCAAAAAAGCAGAATCTCTTAGCAAAGAACTTGAGGAAAAGAAATTACAAATACGACGACTGGATGAGCAATTGCTAGAAAAAGAAGAAAGAAATCAAATTCTGCAAAAAACGGTGGAGCAAAGTAAGCATGAGAAATCTTCTACTCACACTACCATTGAATCTCTGAGTTCAGAGCTAAACAAACTTAAGTTACAATTACAAGAACAGGAATCTTTAAAATCTCAATTACAATCGCTTAAAGAAAAAATACAAGAACAAGCATCTCTCGCAGAGCATCTAAATGAAGAATTACAAAAACAAAAGAAAAGTAATTCACTCCATGAAGAAACAATTCAAAAAATTACCAAAGAAAAATCTTTAGTTGAATCTTCTAATGAGTCACTTCGCAGAGACTTACGCGAGTTAACTCAAAAAACACAGGAAAATCAACTCCAATTAACTAAACAAGTAAACTCTCTTGGCGATCAACTCAAAGAAAAACAAATCCAAATTCATGAGTTAGAAAAACAACTACATGAAAAAGGCAAGCGAGTTGAACAAAGTGAGATTGAGAAATCTTCTGCCAAGCGCGAAATAATCTCTCTTACGGAACAAGTAAGTAACTTAAAATTGCAATTACAACAACTTAGAGAAGTAATTCAAGAGAAAGAAAAAGGTTCTTCTTTGATAAGCGAGCAGTCTAAGCAAATTCTCACTCTACAAGAGCTCGTTCAAGACCAAAAAAAGCAAATATTGGAATTAAAAGAAAATATCCAGAATCTTCTATCTGAAAATCGCGAGATTGGAAAGCAAAAACTCACTTTAAATGAGGAAAATTCTCATAATCGAAATCTCGTTGAGGATCTTAAAAAGAAATTAAATCAATTAAATGAGCAATTAGAGCAACTGCAACAAGCGTTGAATGAAAAGGAACAAACCATCAGGAAGTTGGCAGAAGAACTCGCCAAGGTCTCTTCAGCGAAAAAACAGGAAAAGCCAACAGAACCTAAATTACCTCAACGTATGGAAGAGGATGTGTCAACTCAATCAGCTCAAAGAAAACTGAAAGAGGAAATTGAGCTTTTACAAGAAGAAATTAAACAGCAAAAATTAAATATTAAAAAGTTACAGTCTACCATCTCTCAAAGCGAAGATGCTGAAAAACGATATGAACAGGCTATGCAACAGAAAAAAGGGATATACTTTGCCAGAATGGAAAGAATGTCTCCTATTTTTCTGCAAATACAACAGATTGAACAAAAAGCCAAAGAACTGGAAGAAAGAAAAGAAGAAGATGCGTTTAAAGCAGCAAAGAAACTGGCGTTCAATCTTCGCTCTGAGATAAAGAGTTATCTCGACAATAGTGAATCCGATGAAACAATTGCTTTAAATTCGTTTAAAACAAATGCCAAAAAGCATATCAATCAATCCAAAAAGGTTTTAAATCAACATCGCGAGGAATGGAAATACATACTGGCGAATGTGACTTTAGGAATACTTTTGGCTGGAGTTGGTTACCTTGCCGCAATCTTAATCAACAAAAAAACAACTGGTAATTACACCTTCTTTAGTAAAACCGACAGCGGAAGTAAATTGGAACAATTGGAAGAAAGAATTTCCTCCGCTAGCTCGGCAAACTTGGTTTATGGATAATATTTTTTTAAACGTAGGTTGGCACTGAACCAACCTACTCTAAAAGAGAATACAGCAAGCGACCTTGAACGGTTATCTATTATGAATTAAATTAAATTGTGCCAGGGAAAGATAATTACTCCCATTTTTATCAGGCTTACTTTCAATTAAATAAAGTTCATCTATAGGTACAGGTGGAATAGAAGGCAATGTCATTTGTGGCAATTGTTGAAGTTTTGAACTGTAATTGACTACCCGACCTACAGTCAAGTGCCCTCGGAAAGGACGTGATTCCACAGGGTAATTTAGCTCACCTATCACCTGTCCAATCGCCATCGACAAATCCCTTAATAGGCATTGTGGACCTACGGATAAAGAAATAAGCCTTGGACGCTTAGGTGTAGGAAACCACTCTAAAGTACCCAAATCAAGCTGAAATTCCTCCATACTTTTAAGCTTATTTCTTACGCCCTCAATCAAGGACGAAATATGATCTGCTTCCAGCTTCTGTAAAAATTGAAGGGTAATGTGCAAATGCTCCGGCTTTGTCCATCTTATGAAACATGCAGAAGTTGATTTTCTCACTGGCTCTAAAATATCCCAGATATTTTTCTGAACTGATCCGGGAAGTGAGATGGCGAAAAAAGCACGTATTGCGTTCATAGGATCAACTGACTATTGGCCTTCGGTTGATTTTTACAGAGTGTATCTTAACGAAATAACTCAGCACCAACCGATGCTTCCATTGAATTTTTTTAGCCTTAATCATCCGGTCCTCTGTTGTTTCTCAACAATTTGTTGCCTATCAACAACACCTACTACCTTGTGCATCATGTTTGCTAACAATTCAGTTATGTCATCTATAGTAATGATGCCAATGAGCATATGATCACTGTCTACAACAGGTAATCGACGAACTCCTTTTTCTTTCATTAGTTCTAAAGAATCAATGAGGCTATCATCTTCTCTGGCTACTAACACCGATCGTGTCACTATATCTTGAACTGCCAATTCATCGGGGTCGACTCCTGGAGCCATGACTTCAACAACCAGATCCCTATCCGTTACTATACCAACTGGGACTCGATTTCCTTCGAGCTCTTCAATTAATACGATATCTCCTACATGATGTGTACGCATAAGCTCAGCGGCTTGTTTTACAGACTCATCACCATTCATTACGACTACATCCCTGTTACAGAATTCACCAATTCGCATAATGCCTCCAAGCACGCAATTGAATAACGGTCCCTTAGTTATCATTACTTTTGTAAACCTGCCCTGCCTGTTTAAGTATAACCTACCCTACTATAATTGTAAGACATAAGATGAAATCAGAGCCAATACAATGCATGCCATGATCATGGAAAAGCCAAATTGCAAATTAAAATATCTGGAAGTAGATAAACCTATCCCGAATGAAAATGAACTTTTAATTAAAGTATCCGCTTGCGGCATTTGCAGAACCGATTTGCATGTTATAGATGGAGAACTAAAAAATCCAAAGGTCCCTCTTATTCCTGGACATCAAATTGTAGGGACTGTTGAACAACTTGGGGCAGCTGTAAAATATTTTGTAATTGGGCAACGAGTTGGAGTTCCCTGGTTAGGTAAGAGTTGTGGCGTCTGTAATTTTTGTGTTTCAGGACGAGAGAATTTATGTGATCAAGCCCATTTTACGGGATATCAGATTGATGGTGGATTTGCTGATTTCTGTGTTGCAGATTACCGTTTTTGCTTTCCAATTCCACAGGAATATCCAGATCATCAAGCAGCACCATTATTCTGCGCTGGTTTAATTGGCTATCGTGCTTTGTTAAAAGCCGATACTGCAACCTATTTAGGCCTTTATGGATTTGGAGCAGCAGCACATATACTGATCCAGGTAGCTTGCCAACAAGGACGAAAAGTGTATGCGTTCACAAATCCGGGTGACCAGGAATCCCAAAATTTTGCTTACCAATTAGGTGCTGTCTGGGCAGGGGATTCAACACAATCACCGCCACATCTTCTGGATGCCGCTATCATTTTTGCACCGGTTGGTGCCCTAGTACCTATTGCACTTCGCAATACAGTGAAGGGGGGCACCGTTGTTTGTGCTGGTATACATATGTCGGATATTCCCAGTTTCCCTTATGAAATTCTTTGGGGTGAGCGCACCATTTGCTCTGTTGCTAACTTAACTCGAAAAGATGGGGAAGAATTTCTGTCTTTAGCTCCCAAAATCCCGGTCAAAACAGAAGTCCACACCTATCCTCTTAGTGAAGTTAATCAAGCACTGGATGACTTAAGAAATGGCCGATATAGGGGTGCTGGTGTTATTGTTATGAAGTAAAACTATACTTATTAAAAGCTCCATCAACTCCCAATTGAGGAGTACTTGATTGATTAGACCTCTTGCATAACCTGTGTATTTTGCTTTAGTGCAAGACGTAAAGGTTTCGAGAAGCAGAGTTTACATAGAGTAAATGAGCACCGCAAAAACCTTTACAACACAGCAATAAAATAAAAGAGGCAGGCTATGCAAGATGTCTATTAAAGGAATCTAATAAATCATGAACACTCTAGCAACAAATACCGAACATTCTGTCAACATTCCAAGTGGTAATTATTTTCTTAATGGATTGTTGTACGTTCCTGAGAAGGCACAAGGATTAGTCTTGTTTGTGCATGGCAGCGGGAGCAGTCGATTTAGTGTCCGCAATCAATTTGTTGCTCGATCTTTAAATCAAGCCAATCTGGCAACCTTGTTATTTGATTTATTAACGCCAGAAGAGGATGTGATTGACAATTATACTCGTGAATACCGCTTTAATATCTCCTTGCTTGCATCACGCCTCATAGATGCTACTCAATGGTGTAACACTGAACTGAAGTCATTCCATTTAAAAATCGGTTATTTTGGTGCAAGCACAGGAGGAGGAGCAGCTCTTGTTGCGGCTGCTCAAGCCCCAGACACAGTAAAAGCCATTGTATCCCGTGGAGGTCGACCTGATTTGGCTGAAACTTATTTACCTTCTGTTCTTGCACCTACCCTGCTCATTGTCGGTGGTTATGATGCCGTAGTGATTGAATTAAATGAACAAGCCCTGGCAAAATTGAAATGTACTAAACGATTAGAAATAATCCCTGGCGCAACTCATTTATTCGAAGAACCAGGAACTCTGGATGAAGTAGCGCGTCTTGCTAAAGATTGGTTTAAACATCATTTGACCTCCACGATTTAGAGCAAAAATAACAAAATCAGATTACTATGAAATAATTTTGATATTATTGAAAATAATATGATCAGGTACTATATTTACATTGATAAGTTCAGGGATATCAAATTGGAAAATGTCCAACAGATAATTTGATACAGCAATATTAGGAATAAGGAGGTGACATCATGAGCAGTCTAAAAAAACATCGACCAAGTACATCCGATCTTCTGATGAGTCCTTTTTTAAGGCTTCAACAAGAAGTAAATCACGCTATGAGCGATTTTTACAATTTATTTGAACCTCAAAAAAGTGCCAATCTTGCCCAATTTGAGCATATAAATCTCACTCCGTCTTTAGATATAGTTGAAGACAAGGATAATTTCAAAATAGAAGCAGAAATGCCCGGGATGGGAGAAGAAGACATTAAAGTGTCTTTTTGTGAGAATAGGTTAACCATTGAGGGTGAAAAATCAACTTCTAAAAAAGATGAAAATAAAAATTACATCAGCCGGGAAATTAGTTATGGTCGTTATGAACGTACTATTTCCTTACCCTTGTCAGCTGATGTGAGTAAAGCCTCAGCATCATTTAAAAAAGGCATGTTATGGATAACCATCCCGAAAAAAGCGGAGAGCAGGGGAAATGTGAAAACGATCAAAATAGAAAAGGTAAAATAATCGATTAATTATTAGAGTCTGACTCCAAACCCATGGAGTCAGACTCTCGACATTATTTTTTAGTTCTATTTTCCCATATTGTAATTAACAACATAAGAGCCATGCCTATAAGAGCACCTATGGTTGAACCAATGCCAGGTGACTTTAAACTTCCTATAATAGCACCTAAAATAATTCCAATAGCTAGTTCAAAGCTGATCCATAAGGATCCGATTAATACTTCCTTTATGTTGTCATTAGTGAGTATTTTAGGAAAATCAGGTTTTCTATAAATATGAAAGGTAGTAACTAACCCAGTGATGGCACCCCCCACAGCAGCTCCTATCACACCACCTATAATAGCCCCCATAGCCGTATTCAGATCTACAAATCCTATGTTAAAACCAAATAAATGAGTAGGGCATTCGCTGCATATTTTAAACTCATAACCGATAATCCCACCAGAAAAAAGGCCGACAGCACATCCACTTACCCCACCCACAAGTGCGCCAATAACTACTGCAATGTAGTTATTAGGATTATATATAATCTTTTTTATTCTTTTAATGATACTCATTGTTAAATGATGTTCTCTTAGTTATTTATCGAAATAGCATATCTCATTTTTCTTTCATGCCACAAGCGGCATCAAATTCAAAATCAAAAAGAATTTAAAAATCATTTCAAAAACCTGATAATTCACCATAATCTATGGATTATGTTTATTGTTTTATAAGATATCGAACCAAACTCAAGAAATTGAGACCATTGATCCTAAATCCTTTTGTGGTACTGTAATCTGAATAATCCAGTTACTCTTCCAATTAAAATGAAACTTCCATTTCAAATAATCGATTTAACTCACCCGCTTTCCCCTGACTCACCTTCCTGGGATCTTGAATGCGGATTTGTTCACAGTAATACTCTTGATTATGAAGAGTGTACCAGCAAAGTAAAATTCAGAGCTCAACAAATAAGCTCGCCATTAGGAATAGGAACGCATATGGATGCTCCAGCCCATTGTATTAGTGGAGCAGCCTGTATTACTGAGCTTGACCTATTAGACAATCATCTATTCACCCAAAGTGTAGTAATCAATGTCAGCCATCAATTAGATGAACGCTATAAAATATCTGAACAGGATATTCTTGATTTTGAAGAAACGTATGGGAAATTACAGAACAATCAGTTCGTGATCTTCTATACTGGTTGGGAGAAATATTGGTCTAATCCTTCCAAATATCACAATAATTTGATTTTTCCAAGTCTTAATGCCCATGCAGCCAAATTATTACTTGAAAGAAACATCGCCGGCATCGGGATCGACACACTTTCTCCTGATACAGCAGAATCAGGTTATCCCGTTCATCAATTGTTATTACAGGCCGGTAAATACATTATTGAAAATGTTGCTAATGCCAACCTCTTGCCACCAACTGGTGCGTGGACTCTTGCCTTACCATGGAAAATAATCAACGCTACTGAAGCCCCGGTTCAACTAATTGGACTCATAGTATAATTCCTATCTCATTGAATATTAGACCTCTTTCCAAACTCGCTGAGGAGAGCGAAGTGCGAGGAGATGCGGAGTGGAGAACCGGAGTGAACACGCCAGTACATGAGGATTCGAGCCCCGCATCGACGAAACAATACGCCTCCTCAGTAGGGTTTGGAAAGAGGTCTATTAAAAATTACTATAGCATATCTGTTCCATATTAACTCACACGAATATTTAAAAATTGCCAGGGATCAGATAAGTCCACTTCCTCGGGATATAGTTCCCCTCTATTTTTTAATGGAGTCCAATCCGTGTAATAACCAGCCACTTTTCCAAGATAAGGTGAAGCAATATTAATGATGTACTGATGATCAATCTCCTCAGGCTCTATGATCCCTTTGTCAGGATGCTCAATTGCCCAAATTATTGCTGAAATCATACTGGAAACCACTTGTAAACTTGTGGCATTGTTATATGGAACAATTTGCCTGGCTTCGTGAATAGAAAGAGTTGATCCGTACCAATACGCTCCTTTTTTATTTCCCATCAACAACACACCCAATTCATCACTACCATCAATAATTTCATTTAAAACCAGGCGATTTTTTCCCTGATGTTTCCATTCATTGCTTTTTAATTCAAAAATTGAGAGTCTCGCATCAGGACATGGATTATAAGCATAGTGAACTGTTGGTCGATAAACCAATTCAGAATCATTTTTTAAAGTTAAAAAGTTTGTTACTGAAATAGTTTCAGCATGAGTAATTAAAAAACCATGAAAAGCGCCTAAGGTTGGAGTCCATGAACGAACCATCACACCGGCACTAGGGCGAGACAAATAGATTGCACATTGAGATCCATTGCTATGGGAATAGGCATCGTGGGGCCAATGGACTTCATGAGTACCCCACCCGATTTCAGCAGGTTGTAATCCTTCCAGAATAAGACCATTAGCTGACCAGGTATTAACAAATTCACCTGGTGATTTAGGTGGATAGGTGACTTGAGAGTCTTGCTCTGCAACATGAATCACTTTAATTCCCAAAATCATAGCAAGATTAGCCCAATCCGAGGCCTTTTGCGGTTTGTTCATTGTGAGCCCATTATCATTTGCAATGTTCAATAAGGCCTGTTTAATAAAGTGAGAAACCAGGCCAGGATTAGCTCCATGAGTAATTACTGCAGTTTTTTTGGTTTTACCTTTTAATTGAAGCACTTCTTCTCGCAAGGAATAATTGGTTCGACAATTTAGTGATATATTCTCAAGCACAAAATCTTCCTTCCAAGGCTCCGTGGCAGCATTGATATACAATGCCCCTTTTTGATTACACAATACAATCAAATCGGTACTTGATATGCCAATTGAGACATCTATTAAAAAATCATTCTCTTCCAGAGTACTGCCAATCACTTCAACATAATTTTTCAGGGTAATATGTTGTAATTTGAATTGCACTCCATATGTTTGTGCAATCTCAATTCTTGAATCATCTTCGGAAATGATCGTGACTTGTGATGGTTGTATATCAAATTTCTCAAAAATTAAAGGTAATAACGCCTGACCAATACAACCAAAGCCTAATAAAACAAAATGATTTTTATACAAGATTTTTTTTGTATTCTGATTTTTATTCATGATAAATCCTTAACTTCTGACCGAATTTAATCCATATTTCAAGTACCCGACAAATAATATTTAAAAAGGATCGCACGCAAAAGACCACCAAAAATTTTCATTGGTATATTAATATTGTAGTTGCCATGCCGAATTAACACAGAATATTAAGTGAAAAAACAATATATAAAAGTTCTTTATTATAATTTCACCTAATCAAGCTACAGTATTTCTCATAAGTATAGTAAGAGTCTTGAACAATTTTTTAATTTGAAAATGAGAATACTGAGCATAACTGTATGCTGCCTCCAACCCGAATTTCCAAAAATATGTCAAGATTACAATCTTTTTTCTATTTATGCTCATTGATGAATCCATTAAAATTGGAATTAGAATTCTATAGGACAGACCAATGCTCCATATTGCACTTTACCAACCAGAAATTCCCCCTAATACTGGAAACATCATTCGATTATGTGCCAATAGTGGAGCACAGTTGCACTTGATCCACCCTTTAGGTTTTACCTTGGAAAACAAACAAATGCGCCGTGCAGGGCTTGATTATCATCAATGGGCATCTATATTACACTATGAGAATTGGCAAAAGTTTCTGCAAGCCCATTCGCAACGACGTCTATTTTGCTGCAGTGCAAAAGGGCAAGCTATTTATAGTAAGATCGATTACAAGGCGGATGATATGCTATTATTTGGCCCAGAGTCCTGTGGTTTGCCTCAAGAAATCCTCAATCAATACTCTACCATCTATATTCCCATGAGAGAAAATAACCGTAGCCTCAATTTATCAAATTCCGTAGCAATCATCTTGTATGAAGCATGGAGACAAATAGACTTTATTATGTAAGTATTTTTGATTTTTTTGCCAAAATGACAGACAGACCATGAGAGAAGGTTATACCTTATGGGATAGTAAAAAATAGGTTGAACGAAAATCATCCTAACAAGACACTTACGAAAAACTCCAATCAGACAAACTAAATGACCAAATTAAAAAACCTTGTTACACGAAAAGATTGGAGTTTTTCGTAAGTACGTCTAAATTAAACTAATATGCGCCGTAGTAACGTCTATAGACATCTCCCATAAACTATTTCATCATGTAACTCTTGAAATGACACCGAGATAGCAGATGCAAGATTTCATAACGATTTTAGCTATTGCTATTGCTGCTGCAATAGCCTCTCCCATTGGAGGTCTAATTGCGGCTTGCCACAAACCAAACACTTTCGTTATGTCATTAGCACTTGGTTTTGCCAGTGGTGTTCTCCTGGCTACTTCCGGTTTCGAAATGCTGCCACAAGCGTTGGAGCTAAGCTCACTCTCAATTACCATTGGAGGATTTTCTGTAGGTTTTATAGCGGTTTATCTATTTGATCTGTTGTTGCATCATGGACAACTTGCCGGAGAAGAGTCAGAACAATATCCAAAGGTTCGACAGTTTTATCGACGGCATAAAATCCGACAAAGTGAAGTGCCAGTCCTGGCAGGAGGCACCAGTGCCGAAGAGCTCATCGAAGGGGTAAGTATTGGCGTCGGAGCTGCCATCAATCCCAATTTGGGGATTCTAATTGCCTTAGCTATTGTGGTCGATAACTTCAGTGAAGGCTTGAGTGTTGGAGAACTTATTCGTCATGAGCAAAACTCTCTAGGACACGGAACCATACAGAGGATTCTTGGATGGACGAGTCTGATTGGAGGAGCCCTGTTAATATCAGCAATGGGTGGATGGTACTTTCTCCGAGGATTATCCCCATCAATCCTTGGATTTTTGATTGGTACAGCGGGAGGGGGATTATTCTATTTAACAATTACAAAATTAGTACCTGAAGCAGAGGAGCGTCACTACCAACAATCCTCTGCGTTCGCTATCGCGATTGGCTTCCTTTTCATTTTCGTACTTACGAAATTTTTTTAATAATGAGTAAAATAGAACTGTTTATGATTCTTTATTCTTTAGAAAAGCTGTCAATTAGAAGTAGGTAAAAATAGTTTTTAAAGAATTTTCTTGTTTCGCTCGATATAATTGGAAAGGATCAATCACCTTAGTCCCCAAGGCTTTCTCAAAGGCAGCTTTATTTGAACTGGCAGTAATTTTAGGGGCCAGGTCTCCGAGATTGGAAGTAAAAATCCCGGCAGCACTCACAGGCAAGAAATCCTCATAAACAATAGGATAGTAGGCGATATGACCATTTCTAATCAAATTATCCAATTGATTATCCGAATAGTCCTTTAAATGATTAGATTTGTTTTCCTTTAAACGATATTCTAAAAAGATTAGTTTCTGACGCCGCATTTCCTCTACTGTTTTTGGGAAATCTTTAAAGGTTTGTTCCAGTATTGAGTAGTATTCTTTTCCATTACTACCATCGAGGCGCGGTAAAATCTTTGAGTGCACCTCGGATAGTAGTTTCTCATATAATTGGTGCCCTTTTGGAGTCAATGCCGCCCCACGCTGTTCTATTTCACCAAAACGTGCCCTGTGAGTCCCCTTTTCCAATTGTCCACTTTCCGTTGGAAATAATATGGGTTCCTCCAATGCTTTAAAGGAAGTCTGTCTTAGCAAAATCGGCCAATCCATTTCAGGAGGACCTTCTATAATCGCTTTTGGGTTTAGACCCATACTGGTCATTTCATTTTGCACCGTTGTTATATCCAAAGTCCTTGGAGTTAAATGATTGATATGAGGACCTTTAAAACTGACAACATCAGCCACTAATGGATGAATTTTTTTCAAAAGATCATAGTTTTTATGGGAAATGATCGCTTCTTTATGCCAGCGAAAGGTATCAATAGCTTCGCTCACAAATTCATGGCCTTGTTCGAAAGTTAATCCTCCCTGTTGTTTGTTAATTACTAGGAGTTCCCTTACTCTTTTGGTAAAAATATCCCTCGATGACAATATCACTTCAGCCATTTCCCGGATTTTTTTATCTGCTATAAGTTCTGTTCTCAACAAAGAAGTAAAAATACGAAAAGGATTTCTTTTTAAATCATTATCATCAGTCGGGCGAAAACCAGTCGAATGCACAGGCATCCCTGCTATAGACAAGTCATAATAACCGACAGGATACATTCCCATTACTGCAAATAATTGACGCATGGTATTTAACTCTTCAGCTTTTCCCAAGCGAATTGCACCATGACGTTCTTCACTAATACGGTTCAGATCATTTGCTTCCTTTAGTTGGGCTAACAAAGCAGGTTTTGATTCAAGTGTTTGCCGATTCACTTTCTCAACAAGCTCCAGTAAAGTGCTATATTGAGGTACTTCCTTTTGATACATTTCAGACATGGCTCTGGAAAAAAGGGTACGAATTGTATTCTTATCAATGAAGATCATAGTCTTCTCCAACCCAGCGTAGACTCCATTATTTATGAAATTATAGTAGAATATTGTTCGATTTATTTACATATACAGTGTCTACTGGCAGATAATAGCAAAGCACCATGTATTACTATTATTCAGAATGAACCTAATCAATAAGAAATTACGGTTATGAATTATTTTATTTTTTTATTAAAATCAATAGAATCAACTTCTTTCTCAATGGCATCCGCTTTACGTACTGATTTAGTTTTTGCAAAAAATAATACATCACTTAGTCCCACTTCTTCATTTTTTCTCAATGCATTAATAACATTTATTCCAGCTCTAACACCTATTGCTAACAGTCCAAAAATGGTTAAACTGATGAGAATATTTGCAACAATTGGTTTCCATATCTCTCGGTGTTCTTTCATTTGCTCATCTTGGCTATGCAATAACCTCTTAAACTCTGACTGAAAAAGGGTGACTTCATTATTGTCAGGTTTTCTTTGTGACACAGTCTCATTAAAACAATCCACTTTCTCTTTCAACTTGTCTGCTAACTTAATAACACTCTCACCTTTCTTTTTATCTTTCTTTGATAAAGTATCCCCATAATCTCGCATTATCTTTATTTTAAAATATAAACTGACCAACATGGGGTTAACTTCAATTTTATGAACGTCTTCAGACTCTTTTTGAATGTTTTCTGGTACAGTGACATCCCGTTCAACCAAAGGAGCCGATGGTTTAAACTCTGAATTCTTATTTTTTAAATCTAAAAATTCGTTCACCCTAAATACAGTCGCAAGATATTCTTTTATCTCAGGATCTTTTACAACACGGTCTATCAACTGGCCTAAATCTACAAAAATTTGACCATTAGAAAATACTGCCACATCATCGTCAAGGCTGTCTTTTATTGCACTAGCACTCAATGCTGGAGAATCTCTCCAGCCACCAACAGCAGACATTTGAGCGCCCTTCTTCAATGCAAACGAGAAGGAGTTATCAAGTGCTTCTCTCAATTTTGAAGAATCCCCTTCAGGGCATTCAACAGTAAGTGTTTTACCATAGGCCCCTGATTCGGAACTTATTTTGATACCTATGGCCTTATGATGAAATACAAATCCATCTAAAAACATTCCAACATTATCTACTTTCAAATGTTCTGGTTCAGCTTTATGGCCGTAACTTCCAAGTATTTCCATTTTTCCAGGAATTTTAGCGAGCAAACAGGCAAAATTAAAAGCTCCTATATAAAAATAATGACATTTACCCCCACCTAAAGCATGCTCATACATAGGAATTTCTGATACTGTAGGAGTAAATAAACTGACTTGCAGTAAAGGCCATCCCGTTTCATAATTACGTGTTATAAGAGGAATTCTCTCAAATCTTTTTTTATCTTTATTGTATTCATTCAGATAAGAATTTTGCTCTTCTTCAAAAAACACTGTTATGGACATAATTTTTCCTTTATGTATTTTTTTAAATTATAAACTATCTGAGTGTTTCTGCTTTAAAGTTATGAAGGATTATAAGATAGAGAAATACCAGCATCCTCAATAGATTTCTCATAAATCAAAACTAACACCGCACCTTCATGAACATCCAGGATAATTTCTGGTGATAGTGTCCGATTAAAACAGGAATTTTTTCCAGGAAAAGAAAGATGAGATTGATTTAACTCCCATTTCAAGCCACCTGAAGAGAGAACAACTTCTGGCATTCCTATTAATGAAATTTTGGTTTGGGCAGGCAATAAGAAATTGACCATGGATTTTTCTTTTACAACAACCCCCCTGATTGGAGGTGAGTATAAGAGGCAGTTTGTTTCCATAAAAATATTAATATTATTCAAAATATGATCCAAATAACCACCATTTATCCCTACAACGATTGCAGGCAGTAAATCATGAGCTTTTAAATAATGCATTGCCTTTTGATAATCCGTACTGGATTGATCGGGCAAGTGAAGAAATGAATGATTTTCAAGAATTGCAGGTCGGACAGAATCCAAATCACCTGTAATTAAATCCGGGAAGACACCAAGATCATACAACGCATTAGCTGCACCATCAGCTGCAATGACTGGTAAACTCCAATTATGAAAAAATGAAGGATCTGGCAATTCTCCATTTAGACATAAAATAGATCGATAACCTTTAAAATTAATGACATCGAGCATCATAATGTCTTTTTAATAAAATAAGCAGAATACTAACTATCAGACCTACTACATTGGAACTTATTACGAAAAATGAGTTTGTACTGCTTCCATAAATTATCCAGGCTATGGAACAAATCAGATAATTAATCAGCATCATCATAGAAAGATCTTGGGTTGATCGGGTTTTTAGGGATTTAACAATTTGCGGTAACAGCCCAATAAAAGAAGTAGTAAAAGCAACTATTCCCGAAAACATAACAATTGACACATTTTCCTCCGCTCAGACTAATGAGATCAGGTTCAAAGGGTTGGAGTATCCTCTCAGCCGGAAAATATATGGCACCCCTAATGTAGGGTTCTTATTTTATCATGAAATGAACAGTCCGCAAACGAAGGACTACAAAATAACTTTTTATGACTCAGATAGTATTCAAAATTACAAGGATTTTACTATCTTTTTTTATTAATTTATGTTTAATTAACAATCCTTAAGTACAAAAAAAGAGGTGATTCTCACTATTAATAACTCTTAAATTGGTATTTCAACAATAACTCATACACTGCAGGAGGCATTATCTATGACTATAAAACTTATCCGTATTGGAGAAATAGATACCAATGATTATGAGGAAGATTTAAACATGTTTGGGTATGAGAATCTGGAGAAATCCCTCAAAGAAGATGCTATTTCTGTATGGAAATTTTTTTGTAATGAAGAATTAGGGCGTGTCCTCAATTTAAAGCCATTAATTAAACAGTTTTGGCATGTGGGAAGCCAAATTTGTTCAGTCTTAAAACAACCGCTCACTTCAGCTTGACACAGATCTTGCGATCTGATCTTATACTCCCTTTTGGGGGTAGAAATGGTAAGACAGGTTCTCACAGACGAGATATGGTCACAGCTTCAAAAAACGATGCTCTTTTTTGGTTGTCATAGATGGAATAACGATAGAAATATTATGGAGGCCATTTTATGGAAATTACGTACAGGGGCGCCTTGGCGTGATATCCCTGAAAAACTATGCCCATGGAAAACAGCCTACAACCGATTCAACCGCTGGGCAGAAAAAGGCTTGTGGGAGAATTTTTTTTTGATTTACGAGGCGAAATTGATACGGAATGGGTATTCAGCGATGGAAGTTATGTCCGCGCTCACCAACATGCGAGTGGAGCTAGGCATGGAGAAGAGCGTGCCATTGGAATGTCCCGAGGAGGAGCTACTACAAAGATTCATATGTGCGCCGATGCGCATGGAAATCCGATCGATTTTGAAATCACTGGGGGTCAAGTCCACGATTCCCAAGTTGCAGGAGCGATAATTGAGAAAGTTGGAGAGGCAACTCACTTCATAGCAGATAAAGGTTATGATTCCGAAACCATTCGAGAGCAAGCGCGGTTAGCAGGAATGAACCCTGTTATTCCGCGAAAATCAAACAGTAAAAAACCTAATCCAGAATTTGATTCATACCTTTATAAACTGAGGCATTTAGTAGAAAACCTTTTTGCCAGACTGAAGCATTTTAGAAGTATTGCTATGCGTTTTGAAAAATTAGCTCGCAACTTTAAATCAATGCTGTTTTTGGCTTGTTCGCTAATTTGGGTCAAGCTGAATTGAGGAGTTGTTTTAAGACCGAACAAATTTGGTTTCCCACGTGCCAAAACTGTTCAATTAATGGCTTTAAATTGAGGACACGCCCTAGTTTTACAAGGTTTAAAAAAATTTGTTACACAATTTTATCAATTTAACCAACCAGAAAAAAAAACATTACGCCAATTTTTTGATGACTGGGGAAGCAAAAATCATTTTAATCAAAGCACCCAGTCTGATAGCCACATACCTTTTGAAACCAGCTCCAATTTTCATTATCCCAACCACACCCCCGTGTTGTATGGCGAATTAACTGCAGATTTGTTCAACAATGTTCTTCTAAAACAGGGCTATTTATCTGCGGATATTGGAGCCGGCCCAGCTCATGGTAAATGGGCACATTCCATTCAATTTTTTCTTTTAGAAGAAGCAAGAAAAGATGGGCAATTAAAACTCCACACCAAAAACGTCTGTGAATTTATTCAAAAAATCTCACAAGTTCACGGTGAATTTGAATCGATGAGTTTGTGGAGCATTCTTTTTGATGCATTTGATGAAACTATCTTTACCTGCCCTAATACTATTACCCAAACCTTGTCATCACAATGGGATGACTCAGAAGCCGCACAATTTTTAACTGCCAAATTAAACAATTTCCGAGAAAAATTTGAAGAGGCGGCATCTACTAAAAGAAATTATAATTCCTATGCCAATCAAAAGTATCTGAGTAGAATTGAGGAGGCAAGCTATATTAAATATAAAGACAAATGCGCATTACTTTGGTTTTCACCTTTTGCTAAAAAAGAGAAAGTGGAAGATACAACGCCCATCGATTCACTAGCAACTCAACCAATATAGAAATACATGATATTACGGTCATTGAACGAGTTATTTAATCCAACTGAATCGAAACTCAGGGTACTCTATCAATTATCTACTTTTCTGGAGTATTCTGTTTAATGGAAAGAGGAGCTGGGGGTTAATACTGTATTTTCATGTACTTGTTTACAAAAAGTTTCTTTAATTAATACTCCGCTTATCAATACCCCTACGAATACAAAAGCGACCATTACTATAAAATTCATCTGATAATCCGCAAGAGTATAGCTTGAACTACTGCTGGAATAATCCAGCATGAAGCCCAATAAAGGGGCATTGATAGCTCCGAAGATCATTATCATTGTATTATTAAAAGCAAGCCCTACGGTAAGATAACTCTCCAGACAATATTCTTTAATTATTGCAAACCCTATACTTTGTCCACTTGCCCCACATCCTAACAGGAAAAAACAAACCAAAATTAGGAACTTGTTCAGTGGTAAATAAATGAGGCTAATTAAAGAAATTAAAACCAGACAGGCACTAAAACACATTATTTTTTTACGATGTTTCAGTTTATCTGAGTAATAACCAATAAAAGGACAACCTATCGCATATCCCAGCCAAGCAATGGTAATAAGATAGGAAGAAAAAACAGAAGAAAATCCTTTGCTTATCAGAAAAGCCGTTCCTTCATTCTCTGACAAATATTCCAGTGAAAAATACACGCTTGAGGAAAAAATTCCTATTAACCAAACCTGTTTTTGGCGCATCAACAAGCGTAAATTTGTAAAAAGAGAAGAGGGTCTGGATAATACCAAAAAGTTATTCGCAGTTTTATTGTTTTGACTCACAAAACAAAAAATTAAAATCGCAATGAATCCACCAACAACAGCAAGCGATAAAAACAATCCCCTCCAACCTAAAATATGATGCTCAGAAAGAGCATTTAATGGTCCCGCAGCCAGCATTGGCCCCATAGTACCAATAAACTGAGAAACACCAACAAAAAAAGCAAATCTTTTTCCTGGCAACCAATTATAAACAGCAAGCAAAAGACAAATAAAACCAAAAGAAGAGCCTAATCCCATGAGAATTCTAAAAAATAAAGCCAATTCAAATTGCTGTGTTAAAGAAAACCCTAAATTTGCCACAGTGCAAATAACAGCTGCCAATAATAAGGTTTTTTTTAATCCTATTTTTTCAGCGATAACCCCAACAGGTAACTGCATTAACCCATATACTATTTGGTAAACTGTTGAACTCATTATTGCAAATTGAACTGCCGACAAATGCAGATCAGCCATAATAGGAAATTGAAAAGTCCCTAACACGGTACGTAATAAAAATTCGTACATGAAAAAAAAAGCACAAATGAACCAAACCAGCACTCCTTGAGCTGTCAATCCGGTATCGCTCATAAGCCTTCTTCTAGTTGTGCTTCACTCCAAACTTCCAAGGCTGATTCGGCTCGATTATTATCAATAAATGAAGCAATTTTAAAAATTGTTTGCCCTTCATGAATTAGAGGATGCCGATTGATGCCCACTACAATGCCATCCAGAGGAGCTCTCACTGGCTCTGCACTTCCAGCACCTAATGGATCACTGATCAATCCAAGAATCTGTTTTCTGCGAATATACTGGCCTAATTCAACTTGTATGCTTAATACACCGCTATGATGTGAATGAACCCAGTCTTGATCTTGGGAATACACAGGCTTAATTTGCTTACTACTATCAATTACTTCATTAGGTAACATTCCAAGCGCACACATAACATTACAGATACCACTGATACCTAAAGAAATGGCTGGTTCGTTAAAGCGCAAAGCTTCACCAGCCTTATATATCAATGAAGAGATACCCATGTTTTCTGTTGTTTGTAACAGTGAATTACGTTTGGTTCCCATATTAGTGATAACTGGAGCAGCAAAATGCCGGGCCAATTCCTTGGCTTGTCTATCATTCAAATCACAATAGACTTGAGGCAGAATATCATGGTTCAATGAGCCTGTTTGCAACTCTATACAATAATTAGCTTTCGACAAAATTTCTTTCGTCAAAATATAAGCCATTCTATCTCCATATGTCCCATGCTCTTGCCCTGGAAAACATTGCTCAAGAGGAATGCCCTGAGATATAGGTTTTAAATAATTAACCAACGCCAATACATTCAATACCGGGATAGCGATAAGTGTTCCGTGAATATTTTTTAATTTTTCTGAATGTAATAAGCGGTTTATAATTTCAAGGCCATTTAACTCATCCCCTTTAAGAGCGGAGAATACAAGCAGACATGGTCCATTTTGTTTCCCATGAACAACCTTAATTGGCATGTAAAATGAGGCACATGAATATAACTCTGGGAGAGGAAGAGCCAAATTTGCTGTTTCTCCAGGATGGATAGTTGCATCACAAATAGTTAAATTAGAATTTTTCATGCCCAAAAAGTAGCATTAATCTTCTGAGAATTAATACAATAATAAAAACAATGGGGTAAATTATACCAAACTAGAGGTTTGGGAGCAAAAAGTTAACCAAAACTTGAATTAAGATTAGTTCGTTAACACTTTTATTACATTGAGATTCCTGTATCATTGATAACTTCGGTTTCTTTTTAAAAATTACTACGACATGTACTACATACAAGAGTTTGTTAAATCGAATATGTGGATAATGTATGTTATAGCTACTCTGTTCTCTACGGGAATAATTCGTTCGGTAGTCGCTCAAACCATTCGTTATGTTACTATTCGTGTTGAAAAAACAAGTTTTATTTATGATAAAGCTCTTCTGCATGCTTTAAAAACCCCAACTGCATTCCTGATATGGTTTCTTGGCATAATCATTTCCTGTTCTCTTATTTCAAGTTACAAATCAGAGTTTTTTATAGTTAACTACCTCCCTCAAATTAAAAATACAGGGATTACTTTTGCTCTATGCTGGATATCAATCCGCTTTATCCGACAAATTGAAGCATTCTACCTTAGTTCGAATAACAAACGACAAAAAGAAATCGATAAAACATTTATTCATGCTTTAGCTCAATTTCTAAATATTATTGTGTTCGTGCTTGGATTGTTGGTCATCATGCAAATATTAGGAATCCCCATTGCAGGACTATTAGCTTTTGGGGGAATTGGTGGTGCTGGAATTGCTTTTGCAGCCAAAGAGCTCTTAGCTAATTTTTTTGGTGGACTTATTATCCACATGGATAAACCTTTTAAAGTGGGAGATTGGATTCGTTCACCTGATAAGAACATTGAGGGGATTGTTGAACACATAGGCTGGCGAGTTACAAGAATTCGTACTTTTGAGAAAAGACCGCTTTATGTCCCCAATGGAGTATTTTTGACGATTAGCGTTGAAAACTCATCCAGAATGTTAAATCGAAGAATCAAAACCAATATCGGAGTTCGATATCAAGACGCTGATAAAATCAATACGATTACCAAACAAATTCGACAAATGCTTTTAAATCATGAAGGAATTGATACCACTCAAACGGTGGCAGTTCATCTGGTTGAATTTGGCATATCATCCTTAAATATTATGGTGTATGCTTTTACCAAAACAATAAATTGGGTAGATTTTCAAACAATACAGCATGAAATATTCATGAATATTCTAAGTATTTACTCTGAAAACGATGCTGAATGTGCCTTGCCAACTCAAACACTACATTTGCATAAAACTCAGTCAATGCAATAAAACCCTTATCAATGGTCTAAAATATCTTTACTTTGAATTGCAATAGCACTTCGCTGAAAGTTATCCCAAGGATCATTTTTTTGTGCCAATCGATAAAATATATTTTTTAAGTGATAGCTTTGTGGGCCAATAGACTTGTCTTTTAATTCATTCCAATCAATAGGAGTTGCTATAGAAGCATTTTCAAGAGCTCTTAGTGAATAAGGAGCAATTGCTGTCATCCCATAGTCATTTCGCAGATAATCAATAAATACCTTATTACCACGTTTATTTTTACGTTGCTCGATAGTCGTTTTATCAGGACATTCCTTGTGTAATCGTTCTGCTATTTGTTTTGCAAAAGCTTTTACTTCATGAAAAGAATAATAAACTTTTATGGGAATATGAATATGTACCCCTCGTGAACCAGTAGTTTTAACAAAAGAAGGCCATTGTAATGAATCCAAAATCCCCTTTAATACGAAAGCAGTAAACCGCACCTTCTCAAAATCATCATCTGAAGGATCCAAATCCAGAATAATTTGATCGGGTTTTTTAATGTCTGCCATTTTCGCCAGCGGTATATGCAGCTCTATAGTGTTTTGTTCAGTCAAATAAACCAAATCTTTCGCTTCATTAATCCGGATCATTTCCATCGTAGTGTTTTTTTTTTCCAAAGGAACAGTGGCACGCTGAATGAAGGCTGGAAAATAATCTGGTGCATGTTTTATAAAAAAACCATCCTCATCAATTCCATTCGGATAACATTTTAATGTTATTGGTCTTTCATTTATCCAAGGTAAAATAAAACCTGCTATTTTATTATAATATTCAGCTACTTCCTTTTTTGAAATTCGGGCTTTAGGAAATAGCATTTTATCCGGATGGGTAATTTCAACTTTATCAATATTCATTAATTTGCCCTGGTATTCCTGTTTCTTTTTAATTTTATTAAAGCAGAAAAACGGTTTTTAATCGAAACAATTTGTCATGATATGGATTTGAAAAACTGGAAATATTTCTAAAAAAAATTATATTTACAGTATAACTTTTAATCTCTTTTTGGATTAAATAGACTCCTTTCCAAACTCGATGAAGTGTGGGAATTGCGAGGAGAAATGGTACACATAACCGGAGTGTACACATTAGTATATGAGGATTCGAGCACCGTACTGACGAAGCAATTTCTCGCTGCAGTAAAGTTTGGAAAGAAGTCTAATGAACCAGGGAAAACGACATCATGAGCAAATTCCTCGTATTTGTTGTATCAATATTATTTTTTCTTCCAGTTTTAGCGGGTGATATTCCAGAAGTAGACATACAAGATCAACAATCTGATCAGACGCTCTGCGCACAACAATTTTATAAACAATGTATTAGTAAATGTGAAGAAACAGCTTATGGTGATTGTACTCAGGCCTGTGAAGAAAATGCTAAAAACCAGTGTCTTCAAGCAGGTGAATAAGGAGCGCTTAAATGAATAAATGAAACTAGCTAAAGTAAGTTTTAATCGAGAGATTCTGTCTCTAACCGTTTAAAAAAATAAGCTACTTTTATAATTTCATGATATAAATAAAATACTAGATCTGGGATTTTAAAATGCTCCATAATAATAGAATCAATAAATTAGCCGTCTTTTGTGGTTCAAACACAGGTTACTCTGATGAGTATCGACAGTCTGCGGAAAATATGGCTGACGTCTTAAGCAGTATTGGAATTACCTTAGTTTATGGTGGGGCGAAAATAGGTCTAATGGGAGTCATTGCTAATCGCATGCTAAAAAACGGTTCAAAAGTGATTGGAGTTATTCCCAAATCTCTAGTGGATATTGAAATAGCGCATGACGGATTAACAGAGTTACACGTTGTTAACTCAATGTATGAAAGAAAAGTATTGATTTGCAAATTGTCAGATGGTTTCATCTTGCTTCCAGGTGGCTCAGGTTCTCTGGATGAGTTTTTTGAAATGTTTACCTTGGCACAATTGGGATATCACACAAAACCCTGCTGTGTATTGAATACCTCCGGCTACTATGACTCCCTATTGCAATTTTTAGACAATGCGGTGAACCAAGGCTTTTTAAACCCGACTGCTCGCAATACGATAATTGTAAATCAATCGCCAGATACATTAATTGAAAATTTATATGATATAGTAAATAACAGCAGGGAATGAATCAAAATATAACAAGGAGCCAATCAATGCATAATAAGCTATTGATAGTAGTTTTTTTAGTGAATCTTATTTGGAACCCTAGTCATCTTGCCTATGCTTCCTCAACTGAAGTGCCAATACTTGGGAAAACGCTGAGCCAAGCTAAACAACAACAAATGACACCGAAACAGGCATTACAACGTTTAAAAGATGGAAATCAGCGTTTTCTGAGCAATAAACCATTAGCAAGAGATTATCTACAACAAGCAAAACAGTCATCTTACGGTCAATACCCTTTTGCTGTCATATTAAATTGTATGGACTCGCGAAGTGTTCCTGAATTCGTTTTCGATCAAGGACTGGCTGACTTATTTACCTTACGTATAGCTGGTAATGTGATCAATGATGATATTTTGGGAAGTATGGAGTATGCAACAAAAGTAGTTGGATCACGTTTAGTGGTAGTCTTGGCTCATACCTCATGCGGTGCTGTTGCAGGAGCATGTAAAGACGTCAAGTTAGGCCACTTAACGGATGTCTTAAATAAGATCCATCCCGTTGTGAAACCCAGTATGGAAAGCACAGGTTCTGATAATTGCTCCGATCCAAAACTAATCGATGCCATTGCTAAAGCAAATGCATTACGTGTCGTAAAAAACATATTAGAGCAAAGCCCTATTCTAAATGAATTAGTAAAAAGTAAACAAATAGGGATTGTAGCGGGTGTGCATGATATCAAAACAGGCAGAGTGATTTTTTTTGAGGAAAAACGTTCTGTTCCTGATTAAAGCATGGTGGCAATTGCTACCATGCCTTAATATTTTCTTTCAAGATCAAGCGAAAATTAGTTAGAATATACACTTTTTTTGTTAATGAATATTATGCCGAAACCACACAATTCCATTATTTTTCTTGGCCTGCTTTCGGCATTTTCTTTGTTAACCTTTGATCTCTATCAACCGTCACTGCCTTTTATCACCAATTACTTCAATATCACCCCGAGTCTAGGCCAATTAACCTTAAGCATTTATTTATTGGTGTATGGCGTCACTCATCTCATATGGGGACCACTTATTGATTATTTTGGACGTCGACGCTTACTCCCCGGCAATCTCGTATTAGCCTTCATTGGAAGCGTAATGTGCGCATTGGCACCCAATATCACTATGCTTATTTGTGGCCGTGCCTTACAAGGTTTTGCTTTGTGTTGTGCAAACCTCATTGCATATTCTGCAGCACGTGATTTTGAAGACACAGTAGTTCGTGCCAAAGTACTTTCTTATATTTCCATGACTGTTTCAATTTCGCCCATTATTGCTCCCGTAATTGGCGCTCTTATCTTTCATAATTTTGGTTGGCAAGCTAACTTTATCGTGATGGCCGTGGTGGCTCTGGTTTTGCTGATTCAAGCCAAGCTCTCTCTATTAGAATCCCCTTTCTGGACGCCGCCTCAAGGGGCTTTTTCAATAAAAAAGGTTCTTAATGAGTATAAGTCAATACTCCATATGCCTTCTTTGTGGTGCGCATCATTTATTCTGATGTTTGGTATTTCAGCAGTAATGCTTACCATAATCAATTCTTCTTATCTCATTATCGAAGTCCTCAATTACTCTCCTCTTGCCTATGGATTTATTTTTATACTGAATGGTTTAAATATTATTTTTGGAAACTATCTTGGTATTTGGCTTCGTGAGCGATTGAACATTATGACCACTATCTATTTGGGAAATGGATTCATTATCCTTGGCGGCGCAGCCATGCTGATCACTTCCAAATTTTTTGGATTTAGTCTTTTAGCCTTGGCTTTTTCATTAATTTCTAACCTGGGTATCAGTGTGAGTGCAGCCCCCACTATATCCATAGCTCTGAGTGATTTTAAACAAAACGCCGGGATAGCCATGGCTTTCATGAATACCATACGTTTACTTGGTCCTTCTCTTTTAACTATCCTGACCGGATATTTGTTAATGAGAAATCTTGATGCACTTCCTTTAGGTCTAATAGGTTCAGGAATCGGCGCCCTCTTTTTTTCTTGGCATTTCAGTCGATTAACGTATCAATCCAGAGACTCCGAAATGGATAGCAAAGAAGCATTGACTTAATAATCAATTGCAGATCTCATATAGGATATAAAATTTTCTACATATTTCTCTTGAAATGCCCAATTATACATTGGTTCCGTGAAGGTAAAACACAACATGAGTTGATTGTTAAGAGTAAGAACATTAAGTAATACAGGTATATCAGCATTCTGTCGTGAGGTACAAAAATAACTTCGTCTCCATTTCAAATTCCCGTACTCAGCATCAAAGGGTAACAAACCAATATTTGTTACTGTAACACCCATTGAAAACCGGTCCCTATGACCTTCCCATAACGACAAGGCATCGATAATATCCTGTCTGCTATGATTAACAGGAAATATTGCATCATAGGGTAATCGTTCCTGTTTTAGTTGATGATCGTACTCCTGAGCAAGCTGTATAATGTCTGATTCTGCATTGATCTGTTGATGATAAGTAGTAACCACTGATACATAACAACCAAAGTAATCCTCAGGTATAGAAGGTTCACACCACTTCCTTAAGTTGACCGGGGTATGTAATGTTGTTGTCAAAGGTTGGCCAAGAACTTTCGCCAGGGTAATTAAAGACACAGCATTAACTAATGCATTAAGAGAAAACCCTTTATTTTTACTAAAAGATAAAAGCGCTTTGGTTTGTTCCACATTGATACAGTGATAATGATTTTTTGTTATTCGCTCGCCTAATGGGGTATAACTTTGGTAATAAATTGGAGTAGATATAAACCCGGAGGGTAGAGAAGATTTTTGCCCGTATTTATGTTGTACTAATTCTTCAACAGGAGGATAGAGAGGGAATGTCGTCTTTGCAACACCTTGTTGGTAATTTTTAAAAAGGCTATTAAAAAAATAAGCGATAGATACACCATCACCAATATTATGCCCGGCGATTAATATGATCTCATGATCATCACCATCTTGATCATAAATAAGAACCAATCGCCATTGATAATCTTGATTACGAGGAGGCCGATTTAATTCCAACTCAATTATTTCTTGCCAGATTGATTTAGAAGTTCGCCTAATCACTTGGAATGGTAAATAAACCGCTTCTCCCTCCTCTACGCAAAACTCACTCTGTTTGTTACTTTTGATCACTTTAGTTCTAAGCAAGGGTTGCTGAGCTTGCAAGAGCCTAAGTGCATTAACAAAACGTGTTAAATCCAAACTAGGCTCGGATACTTCTGCGACGGCGACAATTAAACCATTTCCATGATCTTTATCATTTCCCCATTGGCATAATTCTTCCCAATAACCTAGTTTTCTGGATATTCGTTTCATAAATTCTCTCCAAATGCCCTAGTGATGATGCTAGAAGAACTTTTTGTAGAAAGCAAAATTTTTCTATAGGTTATGAACTGAAGAAAATCTGGATTTTGAATCGGATAAAAGAAAACCAAAATTAAGTAAATTTTCTGCTACTATAGTTATAGGTCTTATCCATATAGAAATATTTCCATAACAAGGAGATATTATGCCGTATAACATGGGCTTTTACTTAGAGAAAAGATAATATTAGGTATTAAAAACCCGAGATTATGGTATTCTTGCTGTTTGTTTTTAATTAGGAGCCCAGTTATTTGAATGGTGTTCAAGAAATCTTGAAATCATAGCACCGAGTAGAATTGGGTAAATATAGGGTTTCATCCTTGGTGTTCCCCTGGGTTGTTATAATTGTATCTAATTCTATGCCAACTTGTTCAATGCTCTTGGCTTATGGATTAATACCTAATTAATACTAAAATATACTCAAATAATTAGTAAATAATGCGAAGATTAAAAAATATATTCTCTATAATTTATCAATACTTGTTGAAAGAAACTGAAGATGCAAGTCATCAAATTACTTTATTTGGTGTAGTAATGATGATTAATTATCCACTTTTCGGAGTTTTCTGGAAACTGGAGCGTTTTCAACTGACAGAAGAATTTGTTTTACGTATCACTGCTACTCTACTGTGTGTCTGTTTAGCACTTAATCAGTTTTGGCCTAAATCATTATTAAAATGTCTACCGGTTTTTTGGTATGTAGTCCTGCTTTTTTGTTTACCGTATTTCTTCGCCTATTTGACACTTATTAATAGCGGTTCAACTCTATGGTTGATGAATTGTGTATCTGCCATCTTTTTTCTTTTGTTGGTCTCCAGTGTTTTAGGAGCGCTGGTACTGCTAATAATCGGTGTTGGCCTCGCTTTTTTTCATTTTTACTTTTTATCCAGTCACCTGTTTATCTATGATCCAGGAACAATATCACTTTTTAGTTTGATAGTGACTTATATTGCAGCAATCATTATTGGTGCATTATTTGCCCGAGATAGAGAACTGACTTATGCAGGTCGTTTATCTGGCATGCGCATGTTGGCAGGAAGTATTGCTCATGACTTACGAACTCCACTGGCCAGCATTTATTTGCAAGCGGAATTACAGGAATTGATTGTCGAGCGATTAAATAATCCGGAAGTGCAAAAGGATCTAAAGGAGAATTTAAGCAAAATTACTCGTGGAATAGAAATGAGTAATCAATTAATCCGAATGCAATTAAATAATATTCAACGTGACAAATTAGATACAAGTACTTTTTCAATTTACTCAATTAAAAAATTACTTAAAGCCTCTTTAGACGAGTACCCGTTCAAAGACAATCAGAAATCTTTGATTAATTTAAATGATAAGAATGATTTTTCCATATGGATAGATGAAGTGGGCTTTAAAAATATGATGTGGAATTTGCTAAAAAATAGTCTGGAACTTATAGAGGAAACCAGTAAAGGCGAGATCACCATTTGGTTGGAGCAAGGTTGGGAAAAGGAAAATTTTAACTACCTCCACATAAAAGATACTGCTATAGGTTTAAGCAACAAAGACTATGAGAAAATTTTTGATTTCTTCTATTCTGGCCGTAAGGAAGGAACAGGTTTAGGATTGGCGTATTGCAAATTTCTGATGCAAGCGGCAGGAGGAGACATTTCTTGCAAAGGAAAAAGAAATGAATTCGCTCATTTCACTTTAAAGTTCCCTAAAATTGATTAAATTTTGTTCGTTCAGATACTGTATAAAAATTACTGTATTTTCTTATGCCAAACCAATATTAATTAACGTTCGTTTAGCGATATAAAAGGCTTTTCCTTGCCTTTTATATCGAACTCACGTTAATTAAACAATATATAGGAAAACTGCTCCCACATCTTCAATTGATGGGTTTGAATAAAATGAAATGATTCTATCAGGCGTTGAGGTGATTCTTCCCATATGGGCACAATCAATTGAAGCATGGTATCAAAGTGATCAACGTGAGTATGCACATTAAAAAATGTTGTAGCATGTTGGGATATTTTCATCGATTGAGCCAATTCAACAAGCAGGGGATAATCAAGATTATCCAATCGCTCATAAGCAGCAAAAGCACATAAATGGTCTTTAGGGTCACGTTGTGATAGCCAAGACAAATGGGTTTTATTAAACTCTTTAGCGAAAGGCATATAGTTGGTTTCATTAACTATTTCATCATGAATATCAACACCACATTCTTTTGCAAAGCGCTCATACAGCTTTTCGTGAGAAAAACGATTGCCAATTCCAATTTCTTCATGAATGTTTTTAATGATAACCTGTTTTGCAGCTTCATTATCTGAAAAATTGGCGATATACCAGGCAAAATTTATAAAATGCCCTCTTAAATGATAAAAGATGGATGCGAACATTTTTTTTAAATTGTCATCCCATAAAGTAGCATATTCAGGATGAAATAAACGGATCGATTTAAGTGAATTCTTATAATCCAAATCCGATTGAAAAAGAAAATGGCTGAGTGATTTTGGTAAGCTTATGCTTATGTCTTCATACATGATTCACACTTCGCACAAAATAAATTAAAGCTAGTAAAATAATTAAACATTATACCATCTGGATAACATTTACTCAATAAAATATTATTGATTTTTTGATTTAAAAACTTATTTCATCATATTTCATTAGAATATAAAAGTATTATTTGCCCCATTTTTTTCTTCCTTGACCGCATATGTATCACTACTAGAATTTGCTGTCTAACCTTGTACTAGGTTTTAGTTTGCTGACGTTTAGCTTTTCTTTTGTCCTGCCAAGTTTGTAATAACACGTAAAAAACTGGGACAAAAACAACTGCCAAGCAGGTTGAGGCAAGCATACCGCTACTAACAGCTATTCCAATTGATCGTCGAGAATTAGCACCAGCCCCCGTCGCAAAAACCAAAGGCATTACTCCCATAATAAATGCAAAAGACGTCATCAGAATAGGCCGAAAACGTGTTCTTGCACCAATCACCGCTGCTTCAAGAACCGTTTTATTATGAATCTCGTGCTGCTCACGCGCTACTTCAACAATCAAAATCGCATTTTTGGTGGCTAATGCAATTAGAAGTAACAAACCTATCTGAGTGTACATATTATTATCCATACCCAAACTCCCCAGAGCTAATACTGTCCCTACTAAAGTTAGAGGTACACTCAATAAAATGGCAGATGGAATAAGCCAATTTTCATATTGGCCAGATAAAATTAAATAAACCAAAACCAAAGACAATGCGAAAATAAAATAACTTAAATTACCAGCTGCTTTTTCTTGATAGGCGGTACTTGTCCACTCATAAGAGATTCCTGGAGGTAATTGTTCCTTTGCCAATCCTTCCATAACCTGAATTCCTTGACCTGAGCTATACCCTCTTGCAGCAACGCCATTAATATTACTTGAAGGGTAAAGATTATATAGAGTAATAATTGATGGTCCTACTGCTGGACTTACATCTGTGAGAGTACCTAACGGAACCATGGAGCCAGATTGATTTCTTACATAGTAATTCCTTAAATCGTCACTGCTAATTCGCGAAGAAGCGTCCGCTTGAACATAGACTGGAAATACCTGGCCAAACTTGGTAAACAGATTCACATAAGAAGAACCCAAATAAGTTTGTAGAGTACCAAATGCATCTTCAATACGCACTCCTAAAGATTCCGCTTTAGTTCTATTAATAGGCGCTGAAACTTGGGGTACACTAGAACGAAAGGTTGTCATAAGATTTTGCAATTGTGGATATTGACTTCCTAGATTGATCATTTGATCAGTAGATTGTTGTAATTTTCTATAATCAAAAGTACCGTCTTGTAATTCGACCTGCATTTGAAAGCCGCCAGACATCCCTAAACCTTGAATGGGAGGCGGTACAACTACTAACACTTTTGCATCAAGAGTTTCTTTGGCAATTTCATTAAACTTAGTATAAAGAGCCCTTAAATTTTCAGATTTTCCTCGTACACTCCAATCTTTAAATATGACGTATACTACACCGGCATTAGAAAGGAGAGAGTTGTTATCTAATAGTGAAATACCATCAATGGCAATTACATTATCAACCCCCCCGACCTCGGATGCTTTTTTAGCCAATCTACCCACCACTTCATCGGTACGCCCCAAACTGGCTCCATCGGGTAGCTGTATACTTAACATCAAGTAACCTTGATCTTCGATTGGAATAAAACCGGTTGGAATACGTGTTAAACCATAAATAGCGCAAGCAACTAAAACTAATCCAATCAAACAAACCTTTCCGCTGCGATGTACAAGTCGATCTATAAACTGAACATAAGTTGATTCAATAGGATTATAAATTCGATCAAACGCCCGGAAAAACACGTTCTTGGGTTTGCTGGTATCAGGAGCTCTTAACCATAAAGCACATTGAGTTGGTTTCAGGGTCATCGCATTAATCGCGCTTATGAAAGCTGTTGCTGCAATTACCAAAGCAAATTGAGCATACATAGACCCTGTCAATCCAGGCATGAATCCAGCTGGTACGAAAACAGCCATCAGCACCAGGGTAATACCAATGATAGGGCCAAACAATTCTTTCATTGCCAATATGGCAGATTCCTTGGGTGAAGTACCTTTTTCTATATGTTGAGTTACCCCCTCAACAATAACAATCGCGTCATCCACTACAATTCCAATAGCCAGCACCAATGCAAACAAGGTTAACAAATTAATGCTATAGCCAAGCAGCAACATGGCAAAAAAAGTTCCGATAATAGTAACCGGTACAGTGGTAGCAGGAACTAATGAGGCACGAAAATTTTGTAAAAACACAATAATCACTATTAAAACCAAAATTCCTGCTTCAAAGAGGGTTTTATATACTTCTGTAATGGATGCTTTGACGAATACCGTGGTATCAAAAGGTATAGAATACTCAAGGCCAGGAGGGAATTGTTTTGCCATTTTAGCTACGGCCTTGCGAACTTCTTTCGCAACTTGCAAAGCATTAGCACCTGGGAGTTGGAAAATACCTATAGCCGCTGCTGATTTGCCATTTAATTTAGCCAATTGATTATAGCTCTCCGAACCCAGCTCAACTCGCCCTACATCACGAATACGCACTACTTGAGCTGAACTGCTGGCAGAAGAATTTTGATCTGGTGCTGTATCAGCCGTTTTAATAATAATGTTACCAAACTCCTCAGGATCAGAAAGTTGTCCGGGTACATTCACAGTAAATTGATAAGCTTGTTTACCTATAGTTGGAGGAGCGCCAAGTTGGCCGGCTGAAACTTCTTTGTTTTGGTAATTGATAGCGTTTAAAACATCACTTGGGTTCAAAGAAAAGGCTAGCATTCTTTTAGGATCTAACCAAACCCGCATGGCATAACTTCCCGAACCAAAAACAACCACGTTACCCACTCCAGGTAACCGAGATAACTCATCTTGCATATTAATAGTGGCATAACTATCGAGGAATACCCCATCGTATTCATTATTTTTTGAAGTCAACGTAATAAACTGAAGAATTGCGGTAGACTTTTGCTGAACAACGACCCCTTGTTTTTGCACCGCTTCGGGCAATTGAGCCATAGCCGCCTGTACCCGATTTTGTACAAGCACTTGAGCATAGTTCAAATCAGTTCCTATCGCAAAAGTCACAATCAAGTTATAAGTTCCACCACTGGTACTTGTGGATTGCATATACAACATATCTTCTACACCATTGACTTGTTGCTCAATTGGTAATGCCACTGTATTAATTAAAGTTTTTGCATCAGCACCAGGATAAGTGGTGGTAACCTGTATAGTAGGAGGAACAATGGCAGGGTATTGCGACACAGGCAAAACGGCAATCGCTATTATTCCTATAAACACAATAAATAAGGCGATGACATTAGCCAGAACTGGTCTTTCGATAAAAAATTTGGAAATCATTTCAGTTGTTTCGCTCCCTGAATAACGGGTCTTATATTAGATTTCTTCAAAAACTCGCAGCGGTGAGTGAAGTGTAAGGAGAAGCGGAGCGCAGAACCGGAATGTACACGACAGTACATGAGGATTCGAGCAATGCCTCGACGAAACAATTCGTCACCGCAGTAGAGTTTCCGAAGAAGTCTATTCTTATAATTCCTATGGTCTTCATTACTTTGATTGCTCCGTTTTAGGAGTAACCTGATGATTAGGTGTTGCATTTTGCAGCCCGGAAACAATCACTCTATCCTGAGCGTCGAGCCCCTTAGTAATAGCTCTCATTCCATTTTCTAGTCCACCAAGCGTTACTCGCCTGGTAAGAACATAATTCTCTTTATCAACCACAAGTACATAAGGACCAATTTGATCATACTGAACAGAGGTATCAGGTATTGTTAATTTTGGCGAAGGCTCTGATATAGGCACCCGTATTTGCACAAACAAACCGGGTACCAGAGGATACCCCTTATTAGGCAGCAGAGCTCGGAATTCCATGGTTCCAGTTGAAGCATTTAAGCCAGTATTTACAAAATCCAATGTTCCTTTATGAGGAAATCCTTTTTCATCCTGCAGAGCCACTTCAACAGGGATTTTCACCAGCTCCATTGGTTTATAACCTCTCTTGTGGGCAGCATTTCTAAGCTTGATTAAATCAAGTTCGTTTAAATTAAAATAAACATAAATAGGGTCAATTTGTTCTATAGTAGCCAAATCAGTCGCTTTACCATTTCCAACCAAATTACCTACATCAACCAGATGTCGTCCCATACGACCATCGAAAGGGGCTGAAACATGGGTATAACTATAAGTAATGGCTGCATTCTTGGCATCAGCTTCGGATTTATCCACCCCCGCCTGCGCCTCCTCTACTTTGGCTTCCCATTTTTCAACGTTGTTAAGGGATGTGGCATTTTGTTTATACATTCGTTGTTGTCTGGCATATTCTGACTTGGCATAGATATAGTTTGCTTTTTGGGCTGCCACCGTAGCCTCAGCCGCTCGGAGCTGTTCAAGATAAGGTTCCGGTTCAATAATAAATAATTCCTGATTTTTTTTGACGAATGCACCGTCAGTAAATTTTATAGCATCCAAATAACCCTCAATACGAGCCACCAGATCTACAGATAGAAATGCGACAGTATTGCCTGTTTGGGTAACATACTGGGTCATTTCCATTATCTTGGGAGTTTGAACGATCACTACTGGTGGAGTAGGGCCTGTCACTTTGGTTCTTGAAAAGTGTTCATATATTAAGTAAATAAAAACAATAGCAAACAATCCAATTGCTACATTTTTAATTAAATTTTGTTTATTTTGAGAGTTCATTCTCATCACCAGGTTGGTAAATAAAGCTGTTTTATTCGTTGCTCATTGGAATCAGGTGGCTGATGATTTTCTTGCTTCAATAAACTACCCCAGTTAGTCCGAGCAGCCATTTCACTTTTTATCTGATTTGAAACAATATCATTCTTGCCTCGAATTTGCCAACCTCCTCCAAGCGAACGATATAAAGCAACTAAAGATATTGCCAATTCACCAGTAGCATTTACTAATGAAGTTTGTACTCTGAGTTGTTGCTGTTCTGCATTCAGTACAGTGGTATAACTTGCCTCTCCTTCCTTATAGCGGACTAAAGCCAATCTTGTCGTTTCAATAGCAGCGGCATTCGCTGTTTTAAGTGAGCGTACCGTTTTTTGTCCTTCAACATAACGGGTTATATTGTCCTGCACTTCCTGTTGCACCTTTAATACCAAATTAAGATAGTTTAGTAAGGACTGTTGAAATGCCGCATCTTGAGCACGTACTGCGTTAGTGATTTGTCCATAATTTAATAAAGGCCATGTAAGGGAAGGGCCTGCTATTATATTGCGGTTAGACCAATCAAATATATCACTGATAGATGAATTACCAATATTATTGGAAGCGAAAACAAAAGTTCCAGTTAATGAGAGTGAAGGAAAAAGATTCGCCTTAACAGCCCCAATTGCGGCTGATTGGGCTATCGCCTCCATTCTGGCTTGATAAACATCAGGTCTTCGAACTATCGCTTCTTTAGGGATTCCAACTTCTACAACGGCCGATGCTTTAGGTATTCCTTTATTTTTTTTAAGCAAGACATTCATTTTATCGGGTGTAGTTCCTAGCAAAACAGCCAAAACATCTTTTTGATGTTGCAAATCACTCACATATTGAGGAAGTTTTGACTGAGTTTCAGCAAGTTCTGTTGCCGCTTGCTCCACATCGAGTAAACTGGTTTGACCACCATAATAACGATCCTTCGCAATTTTAAGGCTCATGGCCTGTACTTGAATATTGGCTTTCGTTACTTTGATTAATTCTTCACTGGTACGAATTTTAATAAAAGTACTGGCTACATCTGAAGTAAGAGTAACTAATGCCGAATCATAAGCGGCTAAAGAAGCAAGAAAAAGGGCATCATTAGATTGAATGGCTCTCCGGTATTTTCCCCAAAAATCAAGTTCCCAGCTTGCAGAAAATCCAAGGCTGGCAGTTAAAAAATCAGGCGGCAGAATACCTTGTAATTGACTGCCCCCAATACGGTTATAGTTGTAACTTCCTATCATGACTTGCTGCTGGGGATAAAGCTCTCCAACGGACTGAGCGAGTTGGGCTCTGGCTTGCAAAACGCGGACTCCGGCAATCTGCAATGAAAGATTATTATGATAACCATTATCAATTAATGCAGTTAAAGTAGGATCATTAAAAACCTTCCACCAATTGGCATTCTGAAAGGAAGATTGTTTTATGGTTGGGCTTGAAGTAAGCCAATAGTTAGCAATATCTTTTTTAGGCTCTTTAAAATTTGGCCCGACCAGACAGGAACTTAGAATCAAACAACAAAAGATAGTAAGAATTTTTAACATGTATACCAGTATTTCCCTATCTGTTCAAAAACGGCTCATAGATATTGTCTAGGATGGATTTGAACTATTGGTTCATCAATCATTAGATATTATCTATGAATACTCAATTGAACAAGTGTCCTTAAAAAACAATTATTAATACTTGCTTAATCTTCCAGTACTATCATATCTTTATAAGTTCTTTAGAATTCAGTTTCAATACGCATGACCTGATAAGATGGACTTTCATAGGGATGAGCATTTTTTAAAGCCGCAACAACCTCTTTGATTCTCTCTTTAGTGCAAATTGTCTCTACTTTGTATTCAGGTACTTTTTCTAATTTATTAATTTCACCAATAAATGCCTGGCTACCCTGTATGGGCATGAATTGACCTTCTCCCAAAGTTTCCCAGGCACAATGAATATAATTATCAACACTTCCCGCACCTGCTGAAAAAACGGCTTTTTTTACCACTTCAAGATGAGTTTCCGGAACATGAAAATACAACATATACATTAGCATTGCCTCCTTTTTTATATGCCTCAAATCTCATTATTGTAATTCAGGTGCCGCTAAGGTCGCATTAGATGTAAAATTTTTCTCTTGATAGGCCAGAAATAAGAAACCCATAACGCCGATAGCTAATGTCACAGGGATAACACCAATCCCATAAACAAAAGCACGAGCTGCCTGAGTACCTCCATAAATATTAACGACATAACCAATCACAGAGTGGAAACCGTAGCCAAAAATCATAATAATCATATTAGCAATAGCAGTAGTAAGTCCTGCAAGGCTATCAGGCACATAAGTGGACGCTTTATAAATTGCCAAAATTTGATAAGCGCAACAAACCCCAACCAAAATAAAACTTATGGTTATGCCGGGAACTGTCAATATCCCTCCAATAAGCAAGGCAAAAATTAAAAACATAACAATACCAGAAGCAATAATAGTACCAAGATAATGTCCCGTTTTTTCTGCGATTAAACTTAAAACAGGAGCTCCGAAACACATACCTATATAAATCATTGAGGGAAGGTAATTAGCAGTGGTTGTGTTCAAACCATATGCCATTTTTAAAAACCCAGACCCCCATACATCAGAAAAACCTTCAAGAGGACCCAGCATCAACCCTGCAAAACAACACAACAGAATCACATTATTGTTGCGAAAAACGGTCTTTATATTAGAAACGACGGAAGCCTGGTGAGTAGGTTGTGCATCGGGAACAATAAGATAGGTCATGCCAGCCAACAATATTCCAATACCTACAAATATTTCCACTACCATTTTGTAGCCCATTAGTTGACACATATAACTGACGGGACCACCACCATACACAGCACCTATAAGTCCTATCATGACTGAAAGGCTAAGCATTCGTGGAAAATGTTGTTCCTTGAATGTCATGCGTATTATTTTAAATGTTCCTAAAATTGCTGCAGAGGAACCTATGCCAATCATGGCCCTTCCTATAATAGGATAGATCCAATTGTCAGAGAACAAGATGGGCAGTAATCCAATCACTGTCAACAAAATACATCCTGTCATCACTTTTCTTGGCCCAAAGCGGTCTAGCATAATACCAATAGGCAAATGCATTAAAGAATATCCAATATAATAAATACCTGAAAATTGTCCAAAAACAGTGGCATCAATATGAAATTGCCGAGTAATATCATCCAACATAATGTTAGGCATAACTCTCAGGACATATTGATATGCGTAAAATATGGATACAATAATCCACACAAACCAGGCAGCGACACGTGAAGCAGACATAGTAACCCTCGAAAAAAGCAGACGAAAAACTCATTGAGATCAAATTATTTGCATATAGTATTTTATCTTACTTTCAATGAAATTGTATTGCAAAAATTTAAATAAACGAATTAATTTTGAACTGAAATTCTATTTTATAATGATTTTTTAGAATATAATTTTATTATATCCAATATTAATGCTGGTTTAATTACCAAAAATTATGATTATTGATCGTATTGATAAAAAAATTCTTGAAATTTTGCAATCAAATTGTGAAATCAACAATCAGGAATTAGCAGATCTGGTAGCACTATCTCCGTCCTCTTGTTTGCGTCGTGTTAAGCTATTGACTGACAATGGCTATATAAAAAAACAAGTTGCTCTCCTTGAACCAGAAAAAGTAGGATTAAAATTAACTGTTATCGTTTTAGTAGGATTAAACAGTCACCAGCCTGAGATTATGAATCAATTTGAAAAAACGATTCAGCTTTTCCCGGAAGTAGTTCAATGTTACTTGATTACAGGCCAATCGGCAGATTATTTACTAAAGGTCATTGTGCCGGATTTAAATGCTTACCAATCCTTTTTATTAAGTAAATTAACACGCATCAATGGTATTGGCAGTGTTCACTCAAGTTTTATACTGCGCAATATTTGCGATACAACCGCCCTTCCCTTAGATCATATAATCTAATGGATCTTAAAATCGAATGTTAAATTTTATTTCTCAATCAGCACCAACCTTATTACAATCATTGAATGAAGTAATATCGTTTAGAAACGAACAAAAATATAACGAAATCGTCAAATTAATGCTTATTTTTATATGTTTTAATCTGAATTTAAATTATAATCGCTGCCCTAATAAAGATTAAATTGGAGTAAAAATGTCACTCATACTCTCATTGGGACAAAAATACGGTTCGTTTTTTTGGGGATGTACTAAATTTGCCTTTTCACCCTATACCAATACTTTCCTATCCATTGTTAACTCCAAGGAAACTGAAAACGAGGATTGCCTATCCAAGACTCTTGCAGCTACAGTTGTCTGTGGAATTCTTACCTTTGTTGTTCCTGTGCTACCAGTTCTATGTGCTTTTACATTTACCCTGTCATCAGTAGCAATGCTTCTTGCTGTTGCCAGTATGTTTGTAACTTATCCTGTTGCCATAGTTGGCGATGCTTTATGCGGGCCTCAATCAACCCAAGATCACGATAATTATTTTTCTTATAATTTCAGATAATTTTTATGGAAAAATTCCTGGACACAAACAGCCTGGTATGTAGTCACTTTTAATCCACATAAAATTAAAAGTGACCGTATTAATTCAAACTTATCCGTTATAGTCCTTTGTGTGGCTTTTACAGTACGAGCCTTCAATTATCCAACATGTTTCATTTATGTTTGATGTGTTTAAAACAAAATGATAGCATAGCTCTTTTTGATTCAAAAAGGCAAAAAACATGTCGAAATTTCCAAATAAAACTACTAGTGAGCTTCGTCAATATTTCCAACAACAAAGCTTGGAAAAACTCCAAGAAATCCGCCGTTCCTATGACCCTCATTTTATAAGCATTAAAAATAGTATTGAGAGAATCACTGGAACACTGGAAACTTTAACAGAAAAACAAAATAACCTTCTAAGTGAACAGGAAGATCTTTCAAATTACTACCCAAAGGCTGAAGCAGCGGAAAAAGAATATAAGAATACCCTTGAAGCTATTATGAGTGATTCTAACGGAGCAGAACGATACTTGGCACTCCAAGCCCTTGGAATGTCTCCTTTAAATTCTTATCATCAAAAATCTCTGAGCCTAGATAATGAAATTCATAGAATAACCCAAGAAATAGAGCGATTGAATAGCCAAATTTCCTCATTGAATACCAAAAAATCTTGGGCCTTTACAGAATTAAGAATATTAAACAGCATCATTGAGGAAAAGAAAAAGGAATATACAAATGACTCTCAATTAGTACATAATATGTAATAATTCAATAAAACTAATAATTAAAAAGCATCCCGGATTACATCAAGCGATAATCCGGGTGATTATGATAATCAGGACAAAATCATATCCGATTGAGTTGATTTAGAACCATTGCTCAGTTCAAACCTATGTTATCCTGAGTATCGCGAAAGATGACGTCGTTTGTTTATAGGCAAAGTATGACTTTGACCTGTTACGATAATGAAACTTAATAGATGTTACTCCACCTTGCTCTGTAATAACTATTCATCCATATGCAAAGAATTTATTTTCAATTGTTTACAGGCATCCAGAATTTCTCTAATACAATCCATATGATCATCAAAATAATGAAGATCATAATTCATCGAAACATCATGATGCTCTGTATTAAGAGTACATTGAGTATGGGTACTTGATGCAATTTTTTCTTTGTCGAAAATCTCAATCTTATAAATAACACTTCCTTCTTTATACACCCGACACTCCGTATCTTTATCATCTACAAATGCCGAATGTAAATACCCCATATTAAAGCAAGGACAAGCGAATACTTCGCTTGCACCCCAATAGATAAGTAGAAATAATGCAAAAAATAGTTTGCCGCAATAATGATATATTATGGTTTTCATACTCTTCCATGATGAACCATCTTTTGTTTAATTGTAGCCCATTAATTGGGCTATAATTAAATTAATCGACCAAAAACAAAACAAGGAGTATCTTATGCTAGGATGGGCGCTTATCTTTTTTATAATTGCAATCATCGCAGCTGCTTTTGGATTTGGAGGTATTGCTGTTGCTGCCGCAGGAATTGCAAAAATATTGTTCTTTATATTTTTGGTTATATTTGTTGTATTTCTTATTATGGGATTACTTGGCCGTCGAGGGCCTCCGCCCCCTATATAACAAGTACGATAATAAACTAAATGTAAATTATATAGATAGATTATTGTGATTTTCCTCGCATGTCGATATCCCAGATATCGACAACGAGGTTATTTTCGGTCACATAAAACTTATCATATAAGTTGATCGTTGGATCACAATGGGGAACGATTAGTTCTAAAACATCACCATTTTGAGGCAAATTACTTTTATTAAGGGAAAATACTTTGCCATGCTCATCTCCAAAACCACCCCAATCATAAATCAGATCCGGATGACTGATAATCCGTGGTTTATTATTTGAATCAAAATAAATCGACTTGGTTCCAGCATCAACCGTGACATGCTCTTTACGATTACTGCTTATTACAGATGTTAAAAGAGTCATCGAGTTTTTGAACATGGAAAATTTGAAGGGATCAGCCTTTGAACCAATCAATTCGTATTCTACATCCATAACAGTATACGAACCCGGCTGAATTTCTGTTACTTCGCTGGCTTCCACATCAATATCAAAGGTACCTGTGCCTGTTCCCGTTAATAACTCACAAGGAAGATTAGCCGATCTAAAGCATCTGACTATGTCACTGGCCACTTCCATAATACGTAATGAGGAATCTCTCCTTTCCTCATAATTTTGAATATGTTGTAAATTACCCGCGTAACACTGAATTCCTTTCAGATTAAGCCACTTCATTCCATTGATAAAATGGCCATATTCTACTGCTACCTCAGGAGCAACACCCGTTCGTCCAATGCCTGGATCTATATCCAGTAGTACATTAATTGGTTGGTTAAGTGACTTACCCAAAGAGTCGATCATTCGAATATTCTCTTTATTATCAACAACCAACATTAAATCTGGTGCAGATTTAATGCAATTCAATAATCTTGAATATTTGATTTCCGATACAATAGGTGAAGTTATCAGAATATTTGGAATTTGTTTTGATATTAAGACCTCCGCTTCAGATAGTTTGGCAGCAGAAATGCCTATGGCTCCATATTCTATCTGTAAACGAGCCATCTGAGTGCATTTGTGTGTTTTACAATGTGGTCTTATCCCAATACTATATTTTGCAGCATGTTGTTGCATGGCATCTAAATTGTATTTCAGAGCATCATAGTCAATGACAAGACAAGGAGTATCTAATTCAGTCTTATTAATTCCAATATATTTTTCTTTCATTGGACAATCTATTTATAATGTTTAATATGCCATAAATTAACGTGAGTTCGATATAAAAGGCAAGGGAATACCTTTATATCGCTAAACGAACGATCCACTCAAGATAATCTGGTTCGATATCAAAAAATAGTCTCATTTTTTGATATCGAACTCACAACATTAAATTACTTATGTTTGCCATAATTTAAATCTCCATTAAAATACTATCCCTGTTAACTATACTACTTTTTTTAAAGTTAGGGCTTACGCAACACTCCAAGATTGAGGCAAAAAATGTTTTTAATAAGGGAGCTTGGATAAATTAAATGACCGAATTAATAACATTTTTAACAAAGAGATTGGAATTTTGCCTAAATCCTAAAGCATTATTTTTAAACATTGGGTGTAATAATGACTAAGGATCAATATAAAATCGTCAGACTAACCGCTATTGGCGGCGCCTTAGAGTTTTATGATTTTACAATTTATGCCTTATTTGCCCCTTATATCAGCCACCATTTTTTCTCCAACTCCAATTCTCTTCTTGGATTAATGAATACCTTTCTGGTATTTGCCTTAGGATATTTTGCTCGCCCACTGGGTGGAGTTGTATTTGGGTACATTGGGGATAAATTTGGTCGTAAGTCAGCCTTTTCGTTAACCGTCTTGATGATGGCTTTTACAACCTTTTTTATTGGATGTTTGCCTGACTATCAATCAATTGGGATCATTGCTCCACTTGGCTTAATAGGACTTAGACTATTGCAAGGTTTTTCGGTTGGTGGAGAAATACCAGGCGCTGCTATTTTTACTGTGGAACATGTTCTAAAAAATAAGCGAGGTTTTTCAATTGGCATAGTGTTCATGTGCATTACTTTGGGAAATTCTCTGGGTGCTTTGGTTGGAATATGTTTAACCTCAATACTCAATCAGGAGCAAATGATGTCTTGGGGTTGGCGTATACCTTTCATTATTGGCTTTCTTTTAGGCATCATTAGTTACATCATTCGAAAAAAAACCCATGAAACACCCGAATTCATGGCCATAATGGAAAAACAAATAATCCAGAGAAATCCCCTGGCCAAGTTATTTCAATCATCTGGAAAACAATTACTTAAAGGATTTTTATTAACAGCACCATCTTCCAGCATTATTTCTCTTTTTCTTTTTTTACCAACTTATTTATCCAACATCATCCAACTCGATATATCATATTCTTATTTGATTAATTTAGTTACTTTTGTTTGTTTTGCTCTAATGACAGCACTATTTGGTTGGCTTTCTGACTATGTAGATAGAAAGAAATTATTGACGACGGGAGCATTATTATTATTTGTATTCAGTTATCCTTTGTTCCATTGCCTGGTTACTTCAGGTGAAACATTCGTTTGGGTATTTGGATTAGGATTTGCTATTTTGGGAGGGATAATTAACGGGAGCTATGTAGTTCTCATAGCCGAATCATTTCCTGCATCGATTAGATATTCAGGTGTTGGATTGAGTTATAGTCTAGGGATTGCTTTATTTGGCGGCATTGCTCCGCTTGCATTCACATGGCTTATACAATTATTGCAAGTGGCTGAGGGGCCTTCTATCTATTTATTAATCTGTGCCTTACTATCATTCCTGGCTATTTTATCTCATCCTCAAGATTCAAAAGTACCGAAGACAGCTAACGCCACTTCATGACCAAATCACTGCATACTAATTATATGTTCAGGTAAGTAACTTAATCTCTTCAGTACATAAAAGCTATGTTGATTCTACAAGAATCAATGTTTTTTTCTGCCTAGCCACCTCAGTGATTTACCACTAACAATATATTCTTCAATGTATTCAAGACTTAAATTTTTGGTTTCTGGCATGTAAATAATGGTATAAATAAGTCCCAAAAAGCAAATACCGGCATAAATCAAAAAAGTATACTCAAGGCCTACTGCACTAAACAAAATAGGAAAAGTGAAAACAACAATACCATTAAAACCCCAATTACTAATAGAAGATAATCCCATGCCAGCACCTCGGACATATAAGGGAAAAATTTCGGCCATTGCAATATAGGGAATTGGTCCCAGACTAATAGCAAACGAAAAAATATAAAGCGTAAGAAAAGTGACGGACAAATAAGCTAACCAGGCAACTTGATAATAAGAAAAAATTCCTATAGCAGCCAAACTGATGCTCGTTCCGGCAAAACCTAGTAATAACAAATTTCTCCTCCCGATTTTATCAACATAAAACACAGCCAGAATAGTAACCAGCATATTGACAAGACCGATGCCCATAGTTGCCAGAATCTGGCCATGAGCGGTGGAAAATCCTAAATTTTTGAAAATTTCCGGTGCATAGTAAATGATCACGTTGATACCACTTAACTGTTGCAAGCAAAAAAGAATTACCCCTAAAGACAGTGCTGGCAATAAGGGCTTTTTAAATAATAATTGCCAGTATTTTTGTTCTGGTTCTTGGGATAAGGCCGTTTGAATCTCACTCAACTCGTCATCAACCCCAACGCCTCCTCGTAATTTATCTAATGCCTCTTTCGCTTCTTTACGTCTTCCTTCATTCAGAAGCCAGCGCGGTGACTCTGGCATAAACAAAATACCAATCACAAGAATCAATGCAGGAATGGTGCTAGAAGCAAACATTGCTCTCCAGGAACCATAATCAATCAACAGATAATTAACACTGTAGGAACAAACAATACCTATAGTAATCGCCAATTGATAGATGGCAACCATTGCACCTCTTAAATGAGTGGGTGCCGTTTCAGCCAAATATAAAGGTGTAGTCACTGCCGCTACGCCGATGGCAATTCCTAGAACAAAACGTGAGAACACCAAAACCCATTCATGAAAAGAAAAAGTAGCTCCCAAAGCGCCAATCAGGAACAGAATTCCAGCAAAAATAAGACAGAGTTTGCGTCCAAAATGCCTGACAAGGCGTGTCGCCAACACGGAACCAATCAACATTGATCCAAATAAGGCACCAAATGGGAGAGCTGAAGTCATCATACCTATACTCGTATGAGACATCTGAAAATAGTGTTTAATTAATTCAAGAGAACCAGCAATAATGCCTTCGTCATAGCCAAATAAAAAGCCAGCCAGTGATCCTATTATTGCAACTAACCAAGCCATATTGTCATCCTTAACTCTAAGCTATCGAACCAGAGCGTTTTTCAACCTATAAATTGACCAAGCTATACTATAATAAACTTATAGTGATTGCATATGATTTACCAATGAATAAGCCAATAACAGGTGAAATAATGGTAGAAATGCTTAGCCAGTTAGTCACTAAGCATTATTATGCCGCAGAAATAATCCCTTTAATCTCTGGACTGACTTCTTTTATTGTCCAGAATGAACAGTTGCGACAAACACTGGAAGAAATAGCTAATAAAACTAATTTTCTATCCGAACATCAATTACACTGGTCTCACTTAAACCCGGATGAACGGGAAATAATTAATTGTTTTTTTGATTATCTATATTTTACTTCACCACAATTTCTAAAGGACGTAGGTTGAATACTAAAACATACGATTGTTGCATTGTGGGCACTGGGGCTGCAGGAGGGATCCTTGCACACCGGCTGGCGTCTGCCGGACTTAATGTCATTTCTGTAGAGCAAGGGGGGGAACTTCAAGCGGATTATTTTAGTGAAAAAAACCCTCCTGGCATTAAAAAATGGTATGGTATAAAACCAAAAACTACTTTTCCTCCTAATGTAGCCGATGCGTTATTTATTCATGAGCTGTTTGCTGACTGCCATACTCGATCCAGCAATCAGCAATCTGAAGCGGCTTTTCGCCAATTTCAAATTTATGCATTGAATGGCTTGCAAAATCTGTGGAATGCGGTGTCTGTTCGTTTTAGTGAAACTGATTTGTCTACTTGGCCTATCAGTTATCAGGATTTAGCACCACATTACAGTGCCATTGAGAAACGGATTAGTGTTTGTGGCACTCAGGAGGGCCTGGCTGAATTGCCCGATGGAGACTATATTCCCCCCAAACCCTTAAGACCAGCCGATTATCTGGTCATTAAAGCCGTAAAGCGTTTAGGTTGGCCAAATTGTCATGCTATTCCAAATCGAAAAGCCATTGAAACAAGAATGGATAAACCAAATCATTGCGTAAGTACAGGCATTTGCACTTTTGGTTGCGCCGCTGGCGCTGTCTATAAATTTTCTGCACGGCTTTTACCATTAATCCGTGATTTGCCTAATTATACCTTGTTACTCAACGCGAAAGTTATTCGTTTAATAGGTAATCAGAAAACGAATCAAATTCAATCGTTGGAGTATCTTTGCCTTCAATCAAATGAGAGAAAAACAATTCGCGCCCGTTTTTTTGTTCTCAGTGCGGGAGCCATAGAAACCCCTCGGATTTTATTGAATTCACATGATACGCACTTTCAACAAGGTCTGGCTAATCAAAATGGTACATTAGGTTGGTATTTACAAGATAATCCCAAGGTAGTCCAGGCTACATCACTTTATAAATTATGGTTCAGCAAAAGACCCTCTGATATAGGGTATGGTGATTTGCTTATTTTACTTGGTAAAGCCAATTTACCTAACGGCGATCCTTTCCGTTTCATAGGTCATTCCATTTCAGCACCGCCGGATGTTCCTTACTATCTTGCAGATATACGTTGGATCCCTCGACCTATAAAACCATTTATAGTCAAAGCCATGTTTAATTCCTTTGTTACCCTGGGACTGTTTTGTGAAGGCGATTTGATGGCTTCGAACCGAATCGAACTATCCAATACCAGGGATGATTATGGGATTACCCAAGTAGACATTCATTACACCAGTTCAGAAACCACTCTGGCTCGTATGAAAAAAATGGCCGAGTTTGGGCGTAAGATACTGCGCCGCGCTTCAGCAACCCATATCGTGGAAGATTTCAGTAATGATGGCACAGGCATTCATTATGCGGGGACATGTCGTATGGGTATTAATGATAAAGAATCCATTGTGGATGCCAACCTCAAGACTTTTGCTCATAACAATTTATATCTTTGTGATGGCGGGGTAATCCCTCATTTACCGGATAAGCACTTGACACTAACTATTATGGCACTGGCCGACCGGTTAGCCACACATCTTATTAATGAACTTCAGACACGAGGACAATGACATGAGTGAGGAGAAACCCGTTCGTACCAAAGCATTGCCTTGGGAATTCCCTGGAGCGCTCTGGATTGATGAGGAAGAACAGCGCTTGGTTGATGACGTGATAAAAGCGCATAGCCCTTTTCGTTATTATGGTCCTGATTTGCAACATATGGTTGATAAGTTGGAAGAGAAATTTTGTCAGAAAATTGGAGTTGAATACGCTCTGGGCGTTAATTCAGGAACGGCTGCTTTACATATCGGAATGGCTGCTTTTGGCGTAGGTCCAGGAGATGAGGTTTTAGTTCCAGGTTATATGTGGGTCAGTTGCCTTTCTGCGATTGTCAGGCTTGGAGCCATCCCTGTTTTAGTCGATATTGATCACACTTTTTGTATGGATCCTAATGATTTGGAGCGCAAAATTAACCCTCGTTCCAAAGCGATTATGTGTGTTCATATGAGTGGTGCATCAGGATACATTGATAAAATTGCAGCCATTGCAGCAAAAAATAATCTTTATCTATTGGAAGATTGCGCGCAAGCAGCAGGAGGTTACTCCAATGGGAAACCTCTTGGTAGCTTCGGCGATCTGGCCATTTTTAGTTTTCAGTTAAACAAAAACATGACAAGTGGTGAAGGAGGTATGATAGTTTGCAAGAAAAAAACAATCTATCAACGTTGTTTTGCTATCCATGATCTTGGCTATCCGCGTAATGAGTCTGGACGCCTTGATACTTTAAATGAAGAATTTCAGCTTTGGGGCATTGGTTCCAGAATGTCCGAATTAACGGCTGCTTTTGCTTTAGCGCAATTAGGAAAATTAGATAAAATTACAGAATCAATGCGGCGTTCAAAGTGGTATATTCGTGAAGCTCTAAGTGGCATCAATGGATTAACCTTTCGTGAAATACCAGACCCCAAAGGTGATACTGGTCCATTTCTTATTAGCATTTACCCTGATAAGGAATCATGTCGAATGTTTACTCAGGAATTGCATAACCTGGGTATAAAAGGACAACCAGGCGGTTTAGCATGCATTACCATGCGTGAATGGGGTTTACACTGGTATTTTAATAATATTAGCCTGGTGAAGAAAAAGTCACTTTGTCAGGATGGATTTCCCTGGACTCATCCAAAAAATAAATTTGCTCAGAAAATTCACTATAACCATGGCACATTGCCAATTTGTGACGAATTACATGATAGAGCAGCCCTGTTAACTATTGCATCTCGTTTGACGGCCGAAGATTGTGAACAAATCGTCTCCGCATTTAAAATAGCAGCAAAACGAGTACTAAAATGAACCCCGTTTTATCAACAACATGGCGTACATACGGTATTCTGACAATAGCCATCTGTTCAGGACTCCTTGTAGGTTATGTGACAGCAGTGATTGCTGGCGTGCTTCCCTTGATCAATAAAGCTCTTAATCTGAATCCCTGGCATCAAGGTTTGCTGGTTTCAATTATTTTGGTCGGGGGCTTTTGCGGGTCGTTTTTATGCAACAAAATTATCTTCTCATTAGGACATAAAAAAACATTAATGTTGGTGGCCTTAACCTTTATAATTGGTTCAATTTGGAGTGCGCTGTCTATCAATTTTTGGTCTCTTATCAGCGCCAGGTTTTTTACAGGATTAGCCGTGGGGACAACAACCGTCATTGGCCCTATGTATGTAGCAGAAACATCACCCGATCATTCTCGAGGATTTTTAGTAGCTAGTGTGCAATTAGCCATCACCATCGGTATCCTACTGGCCTATATCAGCAATTATTATTTTGCACCAACTCAAAATTGGGAGATGATGTTCGGAATCGGCGTATTCCCCGCTATTTTGTTGTTAATGATTGTTCCATTGCAATTGGAAAGTCCACGTTGGTTATTCCTTAAAAAACGAACAGATGAAGCAAAAATCGTTTTTTTTAAGTTGCATGGCTTCCATTGGGCAGAGGTCGATACCATTCAATCGGAATCAGGATCTGATAGTCATTTTAAAACACTCCTTCATCCCTTTATTTTTCCTGTCGTGTTATTCACTTCCGGATTATTCTTCTTCCAAAATTTAAGCGGTATCGATGCCATTTTGTACTACGCCCCTACTATTTTTACTCAATCCGGTTTTACCAGTCTTCAGGGCGGACTTGGAGCAGCCATTTTCATTGGCATTATCAATATTCTCGCTACGCTTTTATCAATGTGGCTTATCGACCATTTAGGACGAAGACCAATTGCTATTTATGGTCTATTATTCATGACTTTAAGTCTTATTGGATTTAGTATCTTTCAACCCTATGTGGACACCTACTCAGTACTTAAATGGCTAACGGCGTTGATGTTATTAGTATTTGTTGCTTCCTTCGCAGTGAGTATGGGCCCCATTCCTTATGTTCTTATGACGGAACTTTTCCCTATCCACCTGAGGACTCTTGGGATAGGGATAGCTTCCGCTACGGCATGGGGAATTAATGCATTGGTGACATTTGCCTTTCCTTTGCTCACTGAATATATAGGGATGGGTCAATTATTTCTTGGTTTTGCTCTGGTTTGTACAATAACCTGGGGAATTTGTGTATTGTTTTGCCCTGAAACCAAAAATCAAACACTTGAATCAATTGAAAAGAGACTTCATGCAGGAATTAAATTAAGAAAACTTGGTGGATAATTTAAAAACGACTGTACCAAAACAGTCTTCTTTATATCAATTTAGCTATGATTTTTGCTATAATGAATAGAAATAAACCACAACCAAATTATTATTGGTAAACGCAAAATGCTATTCGTCTACAGTGAAAAAGGCGGCTATTTTCAACCCTATTCAAAGATCCCCAAGAAAATTGCCAAACGTTATTCGGAATTGGAAGTTCTTTTGTCGATCTTAAATGGAATGGCCAGCAGCAACAACAGCCAATACCATTTCTCATCATGGGAAGACGCACTTAAGGCCGCATGGAAAAAAGGGAAACAAAGTGGACTTATTGATTATATGTCCATGCATTATCATTACCATTATTCAAGACGGTTTGATAATTACACTGAAAGACGTGATCGGGTTTTATCTGAGTTTTTACATTCCAGAATAGGGTATCATCTCTGGGCTTCAAATCCACGAACTTATGAGTCTTTAAATGTTTCCCGGTCTAATGTACTAAATCATCGTTTCTTTAAAAAGGCCAAAGAAGCAGAAGTCGCTCAGCATTTTGAAATCACAGGTAAACTTGGAGAAAATAAAAACGAGCTGCAAACAGTCTATTCTCCTTTTATGACCTACTTATCCCCCAAAACATCACTGAATGATCAATTTAAAGCCCTCATGAAATTACATTCAGAGAATGCAGTGATGAATTGTGAGCAATTTGTAGCGTTTGCATTATGCTCTATTGGTTTAATTAAAGAAAAGCAGCTGGCAACCCTTTTTTCCGCCTGTGCTTTAGAAGACGATTTGGATACCTTCCATGTTGCTCTTGGTTTTGAAAACAGGCAATCTTTAAATTCAATTGAAGATTTTGAGAATCTTGAAGAGAGTCAAATCCTCTTTGAAGCTAACCCTGGAAAATCCATTTCAAATGACAACCGAGAAGTCAGTCATATGCTCATTTATAACAAAGCTGACAAACATATTTATGATTTAAGTTTTGGCAACACGAAAGAAGAATGGCGTGTCAAAAAGCAATCCATTAAAGAATATCTTGAAGATCTCACTAAACGAAAAAAAATTGTCGCGGGGACCCCACTCTCCAAGATAGAACTAGATAAAGGTATCGAATTATCTGAACAAAAAATACGAGAACATCAAGACAGAGAGATCGATTTAACGATTAAATCCCATCTATTTTAAATTGACCTGAACAGATAATGTAATTTTCTGATTTTCTAAAGCTACATCTTAAGCTCTGATGTGAGTGAATCTGTTTTTTGAATTCCGTCTATAATATCTATATGTAAACAAAATGATTAAATAAATGCCTAAAATTACTTTATCTAAATCAGAAGCAACCATCTTGGGAATTACTGAATCAGGTTGGTTTGAACTAATAAAGGATGCAGGTGTTCGTTATACCAAGATTTATGGCTGGAGTTCTAATCCATTACGCAGAGATGCTGCATCTGCATATCGACTATATGAAAATTCAAAAGATTTACAATCTTTATTATTATTAAAAGCACAATTTGATTTAAATTATAAAAATCAAATAGAACTTCTAATCGAACAAATTACTCCTTTTCTTCCAAAGTTTTCCAGCGAATTAAATTGCATTTTATGGTGTTCGTATTGTGAAATGAGAGGAGAACAGTTTGATATCCAATCTATCCAGGAATACTTTTCCGAAAGAAATAATAACCTGGTTACTATGTGTCAACTCAAAAATGTACCCCTGGAAGATTTTATCACCGCATTAGTTATGAAAAGCTCCTCCTCCAACCTTTCATTAGAAGAATTTTTACATAGTAGCGGTTATGAAGATCTACCTTATATATTAAATAAATTTCATGAGCAGATCGTATCTGGCATAAAACAGATTAATACAAAAATAAATAAGAAAGATCATAATTTATCCGCAAGTAAAAGAATAATTGTTGATACATTACAAGAAAATATCATGCGCTTTTATGAAGGGAGAGAATTAATCCCAATTGAAATGGTTATTATAAAACATAGCAAGGATGATAAAGGCTTTTACCCAGATCTTTCTTCAGTTATTAACAAAGCTGACAAACATTACTCCAGCGCTGAATTAAGAATGGTCTATAAATTAATGGAAGAAATTCCGGATAATGACATAAAACAAATCATGCGTGGCACCTTTTTCCTAAAAGAAATGACTGAAAAAAAATCAAGGAAGAACCTTTTTAAAACATTAGAAAATCCTTGGGATAGTCATGAATTGGTTGGCGGAGGTGTTTTTTGGAAAAAAAGACAACGAAAAGATAACAAAAATTCTTACGATAGCAGACCCAAAGAATCTATACCGAACTGGGTTAATGATTTAATAGCAATTAAGGAACAATACAAGGAAAAACATCAAGAAACAAAACAGCTCGACAAAAAACATTGATGGCATAATTCAGTGTTTCCTCATCCAAATTGTTTTTTTACATTTTAGATAGTTAGTTTAGTTTAGGTTATTTCAATTTTTTTGTGAGCCACAGGATCAAATCGTCATCAAGAGGAATATTGGCTCCAGGCTCAACTGATTTATACTGGTATGTTATACCAAGCCCATCAGGGATATATCCTTTCCTGATATATAGTTGCTGAGCATTTCCATAATCTTTATAAAGTCCAACACCAAGACCAACGCTATTATTCCGAGTACTTGCCTCATTCTCGGCTGTACACAATAACAGAGAGCCAATTCCTTTGTTCCGATAAGGAGGCAAGACATTTAAATCCATGATTTCCGGGATATTCCTGTCAAGAAAAGGAGCATAGAAAGAGTCCCATTTCAAGGTAACGTAGCCTGCGAGTTGTTCTTTGTATAGAGCAAGCCATATCAACCGTTCATTATTGGTTTGTTCCTGCCAATACTGTTCAAAAGTAGATTTTGGTTTAGGCCAATTATGTTTGGTGAACTCATTAACCAGAACGTCGATATCTTTTTTTGTGAAAGATCGAATTTTTATTGCTTCTTGCCCTTGATTTGATATAGCAGACTCTAAAGAATCTTTACGTAAAAAATAAAAAACTGAATTTTTCTGAAACCCTTGTCGTTCAAATTCAAGCTTAAATCCCAATTTTTGATAAAAGTCTAGTGCCTCCCAATCCATGGTGTTCACTGCAGCAAAAGTACAACCTTTTTCTTTGCCATAATGCAGTGCTGCCTCTATAAGCTTCGTACCCCAACCTTGATTTCTTATGTGATCATTGACCCAGAGCTGGTCGATATACAAACATCCATAGAGTGTGCTGCCATTACACCCCCCCATAATGAGATGATTTGGATCACGAATAAAAAAAGCAAAAAAATCCAGTGGCTGAAAACCTTTTTCCTGATTGGCATAAGTCATGATACCATCACCAATAACCTGAATATCATCAGGATGAGGGTTCTTTTCAAAAGATAATTGTAACTTCATGTTTGGTTTTACTCTGAAATAAAAATTCAAACCTCTGTCGATAGTCAATAAACCTTAGTTTAGTACTACTTACAGGACTTATTTGGATCTAAAGAGATCTCCATCACAGTAACCTGATGGCCTTTAAATTGATCCCCACCTATTTTTTGCCAACCGAGCTTTTCATAATAATCTGGAATTGTGGGATCAAATGCAAATAAGAAGAGTTTTGCAAAACCCAATTGTTCTGCTTTTTGTTTCGTGGCATCTATCAGCAATTGACCGATGCCTTGCTTTTGATAATCAGGGTCAACTACAAGGGAACCAAGCCAAGGCATCAAATCTGGGCGGATGCCATCATTTTCTCGCAAACTGCACATACCAACCGGTTTGTCTTCATATAGGGCAACTAAAGTTAATGGTATTTTATCGTCATTCAAATGATCAGCAAAGCGTTGTTCAACACGCTCAATGGAAACATCAGGGACCCAAATGCGACCTAAAACGTTATGCCAAATTTGAGCTAACCGTGGAATAGCATTTTGATGATTTTTAAGAAGATCAACTGTTATCATTTATTAACCCGGCCTATCCGGTTTGAATTCATTACTAGGGATTTTATCAAAAAATTTCTGTTATAAGGGAGAATTGACAAATAATTTATAGAATAGGAATACCTGGTATATTATATTCACCTTCATTAGATTAGGAATTTTGTGATGTCATCAAAGCAAAGTACCGTTAATTTCATCCTTGAGCAAATCAACGACGCCGGGACCGTTTTATCCAAAAAAATGTTTGGTGAATATGCAATCTATTGTAATGAAAAAGTAGTTGCTTTGGTTTGTGATGATCAGCTATTTGTCAAACCCACTCAAACTGGCAAAGCATTTATTGGAAATTATATTGAAGGATATCCATATACTGGAGCAAAACCCTATCTACTAATCTCAGGTGACCTGTGGGATGACAGTGAATGGTTAACTGAACTTATTAAAAGGACAGTCTCGGAATTACCATTACCACGAAAAAAAATAAGCAGAAATCAATCTCCACGCCTTGATAAAGGATAAAATGAATGTGCCTCGGATCTTCAAAGATCCAAGTATAAGGATCCGTTATTGTCAACGGATCCTATTCCTTTGTACAGAAAATTCCTGTAGGTCAATTATGATCAATGTCCTAATGAATCACTGCAAGTTAATTTGTAAGGAACTATTATTCACTCCAGTCTTGATCTCTTCTTTATTTGTAGCAAAAAAACTATATCGCTCTGGACGAACGTCTGCGCTTTTTACTAAGGACTCATCCAGTGGAACATTACCTGCTTCCTCTAATCGACTTACTTTTGCTGTAACTGGAACAGTTTCTTTATCTAGTGGCGCCTTAACCAGATAGTGATAAAGTGTTTTACTGCTTCCCTCATTGCTCAATACCTTGAGCGTACGTGTAACCGAAAATAATACATCAAACGGATTCATTTCTTCTCCGCCATCCCTAAAACCTAAGGTATAAGGGTATTTACCTGTGCTAACGCCTTCGCATTTAACAACTACCACCCCCCTTTCGCCTTTTTTTACTTTCTTACACTTAGACCATCTGCCACAGGCCATACCAGGGTCATCCCCAATTCTTCTTATAATTTCATTATTTGATAATAGCTTACTATCCGCGTCTTCGTGCAACTCTAAAACAAGCATCACACCATTGCGCCGAGTGCCTTTATTAAAATAATTTTGAGCATACTTGTAATCGAAAGCAAAAAAAGTTTCACCTTTTGCCAGAGTAGATTGTTCCTCAACGTCTTCATCGATTTTTTTACGCTTATTACAAAATATACCTGTTCCTTGATTTAAATTTTCAAGAATGACCAAATATTCTCCTTCACTCACAAAACGATACAAGAATCTGCTAGGTCTCCATGAATCAGACTCTACTGCGGCAAAAGAATTGTCATCAGACTCAACTGCTTCTTGCACATTACTGGAAAGTAATTGTTCCAACACCCTTATTCGTTCTTTACGGACAATATTTTCCTGCTTTTTTTTCTTTTTATTTTTGTTCGTCTTATTGGTGTTGGGGTCTCCGGTAAATTCAAGGTTGGATGAATAATCTGTAGGTTCAAGGTTAGAAACTAAATTATCAAAATATGGCAGCGGTATCTTTTTGTGATTTTTCTTGGGAGGCATCAATAATTCCTGGTTGTATTACAAAGTGCCCATAATTTAATCACAAAAATCTTGTTTTTTCCATTTAATATTTCATTCAAAAATAACCAGGACTTACAAAAAACACCATGGTCAAGGCAAAAAAGTTTTAAACGAGGGAGTTTAGACAAACTAAATGACCGGATTAGAAACTTTTTTAACGAAGATATTGGAATTTTTCATAAGTCCTGATAATAAATCAATCATAATATTAGATCAGAGCTATGTCCTGCGCCTTGGGCCTGAGAGATTGTAGAAGTATAAACACATTGAAAGGGAATGCAGGAGTATCACTCGACAACTTTTTCCTGGCATTCCACTTTGAGGTCTAATTAATGTGCCATTTTAATTTCACAATTATAAATGACGCTATCAATTGCGATAAAAACCCATTTAATCTATACCTTGGGATTTGTCTTAACCAACTTATCATCCAGTTGCTGCTCAAGTTCCTGAGATTTCTTAACGGCATCAGAAGGTTTTACAGCAAAAAAGCCTTGATGTTTAGAAGCCCCCAAGGTAACCACGTAGGCTACAGCAGTGGTAACCGCATTCACCAATTGTTTTGCAAGATTCGCTAAGTAATCACCCCATCCTAAATCTTTTTGCAGTATTGGGGTTGCTTCTCGAATGGCCTCTTTTGCCTTTTTGGCAAAAGATGTCAACTTTTCGTTGCTCGGCTCATGAAATGCCACAGCTTTATGATCTCGAAGAGTCTTTAATAAATCTAAGGCGATTTGTTTTGCAGGCTCATGATGAGTTCCAATGGAATCAATCTTATTTTCAAAATCTTTTAAAATAAGATCAATAGCATGAGATTGCTCTTGGTATATTGTTGCTCCGCGAACTTCCTCAGAAGTAGATTCTTGCTCAACTTCGACCTTGCCAACTTTTGGAACCTCAGACTCTGAACCGACTAACTTCTCTTTTTTTATTGCTTCTTGAGCTGCTGGAAGCCATGAAAGCCCGTCTTTTCTTTCTTGTTGTCGTTTTTCTACCTCAGATTGTAACTCACACCAGGCAGGGATATTATCCGAAGAGAAATTGGTCTTTTCAGTTATACAAGCATGATGTTGCAACACCCGCAATGGTTGAGACATTGGTTCAGCTAAAAATTCAAAATTCCGAGGCATAGATTTTCCAGATATCGCCTCTATCCAAGAGGATGATACGGCGCTAGGACCTGAAAACTCCATCACTAATGGTTTGTACATGTTACCTTGAAGCGATTTTAATAATTGTTGAATATTCTCTGGAGCCGTGGTTGGCGATTCAGAGCGTCGTTTTTCAATGTAACTTTGGATAATAGATGTGAGTAACTCTTGGTTTTGATGCTTAATCGCTTCTTGAATCACAGGAAGAAGCTCTTGTGACGCGAAGATTTTAGCAAAATTCTCCGCACCAAAAAAAGTAGCATATGTAAGAGCATCCTTATGAGCATTAGCAACCGCCGATCTCAAAGTGCATAAATCAAATTTACCAGCTGTCGTTTGATGAAGTAATTGATAACCAGGCGAGTTTCTTAAACGAACCAAATCTTCATGTTTACTTTCTTCAATAGTTTTGGCACAGTTTTCATAACGCGCAATAATATTTTTGGCAACTCCTTCTGTTACCTGACGACGAGCTTCGTGATCAGTACTATAAGCAATCATGTCTGTATTAAAGGCCGGGTTTTCCATAGCGGGTTGAGCACCTTGTTTCGTCAGTGCTGACCCCATATTAAGCAATACTGGAAAACCTGCTTGAACCTCAGCAGTCACTTTGTTATCTTTCATTGGCAAGTCAATATCAATATACGTACTGCTCTTACCAATTACCGACTCGACCCAACGGACCAAATCCGATGCAGCAGCAGGATTACCTCCTTTGCCATTTCTCATTGACTCGAGTTCATATTTGGCAAGAGTGAGCATTTGAGCATCTGTTTTGCTAACTGATTCCAAATCTATCGAATCAATATCAACTAATTCAACATTCTTTTCTTTTGCCCATTGTTGAAAATCAAGCTGTGCTTTTTCATTTAGGCACAAAGAGCTATAAACAATTCTGGTTTTGCCAGGCTGGTTAAGCTGTGCTGTTTTTTCTACTTGTGCTTTGACCTTTTCCGGCATGTAAAGCGCTGGATTATTGCTAAACCAGACAGAAAATACATCCGTCGTATCGAAGGTATACTTATCTTCACGACTAACATCTAACCCTAAAATATTGACATGTCCATTATCCGGATTTGAAAGCTCATCTTTTAATTCTGGAATAATTTGATCATTTAAAATTTGTAGCTGGGCTTCTGAGAATGGCAGATCTTTACCACCTCGAATCCTGTTATATAAATCTTCTTTTTGCTCTTTACCAAGCGCTTCTTCCAAGCGTCTTGCAAGCTGATCAAATATATACTCCCCTAACTTTTGAGCTTTCTTCACTGATCCCTTTTCTACAACCTCTTTTAATAGATCTGCTTTTAAATCCAGTAATTGTTTTCTAACTTTGGAAGAACCAACTGTCATGGCACCATATATTTGCACATCGGGCTTTTCTTCACCTGACTTCTTCTTTTCCTCTACGTGTTGAGGTTCAACAACATCTTCAGGAAACGGTGTATCCAATTCTTTATTTTTGCGAACCCAATCTAAAGCAACCTCTCTCCCAACTTTAAGATAAAGTGCAAATTTTGTTAAAAAAACATCATTTAAAAGTGTTTGCTCAGCAATTGCATTTTGTTCTTGAATTTCAATCAATGCCTCAGCTATCTCCTTAGCTTTTTGCTCATCTGTTTGACATTTTAATGCGATGTTTTCAATAAAAACTTTTTTTTGCTGCTCTTTCATAACTTTATCCTGGTTGATTAGAATCTTAATAGTTCTCTATACAACAGAGAAAAATACCAAATATATACAACATGGGTATAAATATAGCACATATATCTTAAGTAAAACTTAAGCTACAATTCTGAGTTTGAAGTCTCCGACATCAATAAATAGACCTCTTGCATAAGCTGTATATTTTGCTTTAGTGCAAGGCGTAAAGTTTCGGGGAGCGCGGAGTTTACATAGAGTTATGAGTGCCGAAGAAACCTTTAATGCCAATTCAGAGCAAATAAACCAAATCCGAGCCGCGACCATTAGGGAGCGGATGTGGATTGAAAGTAAGCACAGCCATATATAATACGCATGCTTTTAACAGTTAATTAATATTGACACTCTTGAACCCCATACTTCCTAATAGGAATATTTAATGAACTCTATTTCTAATCTATTATTCAAATTTGCAAACAGTTTTGATATCGAACTCGCATTAGTTTAGACATTTTGGAAAAATTTATTCCTTTTGCCACATTACTTCTTTTTAGGAGAGATGTTTTTTTCATCAAGCAAACCTTGATCTTTTTCATCCTCACCCAGTACCTTTTGTTTAAATGTATTTAAAGCCTTAGTTGAATCAGCTTGGTTAAACGTAAAAAAGGTGTTTTTAAATGCTTGACGATGTTCTGATTTTAGCAGGCCTTGGCCTGCAATCACCCCTACTGTCATGCCAATTGCCGCAAATAAACCAACGACTGCTTTAATAAGTATTTCAGCTACTCGATACAACCAGCCATGCCCCATTATTCTATCAGCATCCTTAACATTCTGTTCACAGATTTTACGAAAATTGATAAGACTCCTGCTAATCTGGGCTGAATCTGCGGCTGGACTCAATTGACTAAAAAATATTTTTTGAGCATCGAACAACGTTTTATAAAGATCCTCGCCCTTTTGACGAGAACGTGTACCAGACGATGAATGAGATTCCAATTTAGTCCTTAATTCATCTAAATTTTTGATAAATTCTTCTTGAATCTTCTTCTTATTCAATTCGAATTGGGTAAATTGTAAATAACTTTGATAAACCTCCTCATTATCGATAGTGATTTGGGCAGTAGTATAAGGAGGTGGTGTTTTTAACTTGATGCCAGTAATTGTCCCTTTATCAATTAGGTGAGGTTTAGCGTATGACAAGTAAGCCGAAAAATCCTGGAGTAATTTTTTTGCTTTATCCGCTTCTATATTAATGACAATAGGATGAAATGTTGGCTTTTGAGTTATTGGGGTAGTTGGTGTTCCAGACACAACATTCACATTAGAAGTATTTGCAAATTGTAAATAACTTTCATAAACCTCCTTTTCATCGATAGTGATATGAGCAATTTTATAGGGGTGCGGCGTTTTTAATTTAATGCCAATAATCGCCCCTTTATCAATTAGGTGAGGTTTGGCTCTTGATAAATAATTCGAAAAATCCTGCAACCATTTTTTCGCTTTATCCGCTTCTATATTAATGACAATAGGATGAAATGTTGGTTTTTTAACCATGGGGGTAACTGTCATCAGAGGTATTCGATTCAAATCAGGAGTAAAAGAAGGGTTTGCTTTTTTACTATAGGTATCTTGAATCGCATCAACAGTATTAATTTCGACCTTTACTCCTTCAATTTCTGCATGAGGTATTACGATTGATTGTATGCTATTACTATCTGAACCCACGCTAATGGAATGACGAGATATATTTAAATCGCCCAAACATAAACCGTCAAAATGGTTTAAATAATCTTGTGTTTCCTTTTGTGTACGGAAGTCTCCATGAATATTTGCGACAGGGATGCGTGTTCCATTCGCTGCAATGAGTTCATACACTGCAGCACGATTATGCAAATCTGGCCGTGCGTTTTTAGAAATTTTAAACAGATTGGGATTAAATAAAACAGATGTTCCAAAAGCATGTGTACCTGTTTTTAACCACTGCTCTTCCAAAGCATCAACATCAATAAGATTTGAACCGCCGACAAGACGTTTCAGTTTGCTCTTCAAAAATTTGAAATTTTGTGAATTTGGGTCAGGCAACTCTTGTAGCGCAAGTACTCCAACACCTTGTTGAAACATCTTAAAAATATATTCAGCCATTAACTCCATTTGTACTTTACCATCCGATGGCAAATTCTTTACGCCATTGATCTGAGCTGGAGGAGCCAATGCAGAACCTGGATGTAGTATATTGATCGTTCCTATAGCTCCCCATAGAGTGTTTTGAATGATGGGAGGATGATCAGTAATGGGTCTTGTTACAAGTCGACTACCATCCTGGAAAGTCATCGTAGGCACTTGTAAACCCAATCTATCCAGCGAGATATTGCTATTAGGCATTGTTTAACTCTCTAGAATAATCTTGATGAAAACTGATTTTATATTTTACATTCAACTCACAATATATACAATTATTTTATACTTAAATAGGTCAAGATACCAATTGTGATTATTTTTAGAGCAATGAAAATATATTTGACTATAATTCATATACCAAGAAATAAAAATGAGCACGGGCATGTTTCCACGTATTCGTTGTTACAATCAATACCCTGGGTTGTATCAGGATTTTGATGCGATGCGGGAAGATTTGGAGAGAATCAAAAAGATGGGCTTTAAGCAGGTTTGGGTAAACCCATTTTACACACCCTGCCAATATAACCCTATTCCTAATATGACTAATCGTATTCATAGTCCATATGCCATGCAAAATGAATCGATCTATCCCCGATATGCCAAGGACGATAGCAGTGTCAGGCAATATACTGGAAAAGCCAATGAGTTAGGATTAACACCAGTATTTGATTTAGTTGCAAGACACATAGCAGTTGATCATCGTTTTGTGAATGGTGATCAATTTTTTCTTGAAAAATACAACATCGATACTAAAAAATGGTTTAAGCGTCACCCCAATGGAAATTTGGTTATGCATAATATGGATGAAAATTACAAACCATTGACCGACAACCCCTGGTGTGATGTTGCAACATTTAACTATGATGATCCGGTTATTTGCGAACAAATCATCGAATATTATTGGAAACCCTTTATCCAGCATAATATCGAATATCTTGGTTTTCAGGGAATTCGTATCGACGCTCCGGCCATGGTGAATAACAAAGTATTGTCTCGTTTGACAGAAATCGCAAAGAAAGCCTGCCAGTGCAAATTTCAGCGTGATCCGCTTATTATTGCAGAAACTATCGGCAGGGGTTATATGGAGGAAAACCTTGCTTTGAAAGGTATCGTAACCCACACGATGAACAGTGTATTCTGGATGCCAGGCCCTGAGGGTGGGTATGGCTATCCATTTGATTTGTGGCATCAGGATGATAATTGGTTTACCAAAAATAAAGGACTGTTACAACAAGTTGGCCCAACGATTGGTTTTCCCGGGTCTCATGATGAGCCGAGATATGTTCAGCAACTAATTGATAAAGGCATCGAGGATAATGCTGTACTTGCAAAACGCATGCGCGAAAAGTTAGCTGTTACTGCATTTTGCTCTGATGGAGGCTGGATTTTACAGTATGGCGATGAATTCGGTGCCACAAAACCGGTTAATGTTTTTGATCCAACCCCTATTGAATATCATCAAGAAGACAATCTGCGACGATTTGATCTTTCTGGCTTTATATGTGAAGTCAACACAATCCTGGCCCAATTGCCCGAACCTCATTTCCCTGAATGGGCGCAACGCGTCTTTCTGCCAGATCATCCTGATTTGGTGACGTTTATTATTCACCAGGGTTGGGGTTATACAGAAACCTCTTTTGTTATTGTGGCGAATACCAATCCATCTGAAGAAGTAGTATTAACCGAAAAAGATCTTGGCGAGATAATGCTTGCCAACGGACGAAATGATACGGTGGAAAAACAGGTGAAACCTCAGACAATTTATTTATGTGGTTCGATTAACGCATCTTCCGAGTTGAAAAAAGAGAGCAATGTTATTAAATCCGGTTCATCCATGAGTGATAAATCTCCTTATTTTTTTAAGGACCATCAAGAAAAAAAATCGTCAAGTGAAAATCCAGTACCAGGAAACAACTTAAACCAATTCAAATAGCTTTCAGCCTTTAGGGGCTTCTTTCCGTCCTGATTTGTAAGAATCCATCTATATCAAAAATAATGCTAATATCAGCCACAACATTTTGCTCCCTTACCAATTCAGACACGAGTTTGATAAGGAAACAAAACGTATCAAGTGACCTTATATTTCCATGTATTTCAAGAAAATAATATGGTGTTTATAGTGAAGCAATTTTACCTAAGCTTTCATTCGTTTCTTCTTTTTGTTTAATGTTTTTCTTCATTTCTTGTTGAAAAAGCATCACATCAGTCAGAATAAAATTGCGTTTATTATACTTTGCATATTCTACATATCGCTGAGCAATATCTTTACATTTTTCAGGAGAATACCTTTCATCCCCATCCAGCCCTTTTTGGTACATCTGTCTAAGAGCACATGCTACTTTTGGACCAGTTTGCTTGCGTTCTCGAACATAAGGAGCTATTTCTCGAGGAAATGTTTTTGGGGTCGTATCAACTGATGTCGCAAGCAGAGTATGCTTGGAAAATTGACTCAACACCCCTTTTTGCGATGGTTTTGGAGCCTCTTCATCCCTGGTTAAACTTTCTGCTGATAACACGACATTTTTATTAGTTACTTCAGGACTTCGAGCATGGCTATACAATCCAAATTGAACCAATCCTGTACTGACTTTATTTTCAACCAACAAGGTAGGAACACATTCAAGAAAAGCAGAAAAAATGTGATTCAAAGACATTTTCAAAGACGGATCGGATGCTAATTTACATGTCGCTTTGCCTAAAAGTTGAAAGAAAAACTCGATTTCTTTCTCTTTCATTACAAGAGTTGACCCATTTTTAATAACATCAATTTGTTTCTTTAAATCGCCAATCCAGTCATTCACCAGGGAATATTTATCGACTCCGAGGGATTTACTACCACATTCTACCTCCATCTTTTCCAGTATTTCGTAAAATTTTCGCTCTTTGTCATTCAGTTTTGATATAAATATGGTCTCGGGAATTATAGAAGTCCAATGAAAGTTACCTTCATTATTTAGGATCATTTCTGGACTTCCAGCTTCATAAGAAGGACTTATACCATTTCTATGAATATGTAAAACTATTTCATTATCATAGACGACATCAATAGTTCCTTTATGATTACGCACCATACGTTCGCCCTGTATCGCACGATGTAAAACCATGAGCGTTTCTTCGGTACCCCAAACATACTCCTTTTGGAGATGATCCCGATATAAATTAAGATATTTCTCATCACTGGATAAAAAAAACTCCACCGTCTCATTTCTCAGAATATTATCTAAAATAGTCACTTGATAACGTTGGATTTCCTTTTCATCTAACTCCTGTTCTTTAAGCTCTAGTTTTTTATTTTCCCACTGACGGTTGAATTCTTCCAAGACACCAGGGGTTTTTGTTAAAATATACTCTTGAAGAGCATCCAGCATACCACTTACCTTGTATACCTCTGCCTCAGTATAATCTGGATTCGAAAAATTATTGTCAATCAGCTTCGACAAATCTGAACTATTTATCTCCAGTGATCGTTTGAACCCAAATTCCAATGCATAGTGGAGAGATGTAAATAATGGCGTATCTTTAGAAGAGGATTTAAACTCTATTTTGGTATGTTCTGCGGCCAAATCTCTGGTTGCCCTGCCAAGAATTGGTTCTATGATCGTTTTGATTTCTTCGCGCGTAAATTCCTGATCGACTTCCTTGGATAATAGTTTTTTTAAACGAGCCCGATCTTCTTCTCTTAGTTTTAATTTATTAAAAATATCATCTGTAAGTCCGATGCTATTTTTTGCCCGCAAATAATACATTAATGAAATACTGTATGCATAATACAAACAATTGCCTTTACCACTATTATCCACATGAAACATATTGACTCCTTTTTTGTAAATTCAAAATCCTTACAACGTTACAGCGTTAATAGTTTTGTTGGTTAGTTCTCCTCCTTGGTTTGTGTTTTAATATTTGAAAGGCTTATGAATTGTCTATTATTGATAGACGGGTATTTGGTTACGTCATTAGTCAAGTGAGTTGATTGTTTATCAAAAGCAGAAAAAATTCTTTTAAGGATCAGTTCGGAGTCATTAATTTTAATCGAGTGATTGTAGATATTCGCATCTTGCAGAGTGTCATTTTTTATGAATAAATCCCAACACATTGACACAACCTTAATCCCTTAGTTTTTATTTGGTATAAAATGCAATCTATACGATCAAAATGATTCATGCAATACTTTTATATCATTTTCCGATCAGTGAGTACGATTAATATTAGGTTAATATTTTCCATATAAATTATTTAGTTAATTCACACGAAAGGATTTGCTATAAAACTGGCCTTTAGCTATGGGTATTGACAGGGCTGTTACAGTATTGTATACATAATATACAAATTAATTTTTTGTGATTATTCATGTTCTACTCTACTACACAAAATCAGTTAAATAAAAAAGCAAGTCTTGTACAGACTTTTGCTTGCTTTTTTTATTTTAGCTTTTTTAACCCCGAGCTGGGTGGTAGGTAGAAGAAAATAACACTCCAACCCCCAGCTTAGTCTGGGGGTTTTTGATACCCGACATCCCCAGACCAATAAAAAACATGGGAGTTGGATGAAATCAAAATAGGAGTGTGAATGATGTGCCATCCGTCTCGAATTCATCATCCATCCATAGCGTTTGCCAGCTGTAGGAGGACACGATGAGTTATTCAGTCTTAAAAAAACTACCACCAATAGAAGAAATTATTGAGGAATTGCCATTACCTCATTCTGCCTATCAGCAAATTCTTCGTGACCGAGAAGAAATCAAAGCGATTTTGGAAGGTCGAGATAACCGTCTCTTGATGATAGTAGGCCCTTGTTCGGCCTGGCCTAAAAAAGCGGTTCTGGAATACGCTGAACGTTTAGTGAGACTAAACGATGAAGTAAAACACTCATTAAAATTAATCATGAGGGTGTACATTCAAAAGCCCAGAACCACCAAGGGCTGGACAGGACCTGTTAATCAACCCGATTTATTTTCAACCCCCGATATTGAAGCAGGAATAAAATATACTCGGGATATGATGATAAAAGTCATTGAAATGGGGCTTCCTATCGCTGATGAGGCCCTTTTCACTCATAATGCCAAGGGATTTCTTGAACTTCTATCATGGGTCGCTATTGGTGCGCGTAGCTCAGAGGATCAGGAACATCGAATTTTTGCCTCCGCCCTCGACTGTGCCGTAGGATTAAAAAACCCTACACATGGCTCACTGGCTATTGGAGTAAACAGCCTGGTTGCATCACAGCATCCTCATGTCGCTGTTTTCGATGGTTATGAAGTGCAAACCCATGGTAATCACCATGCTCATCTCGTTCTACGCGGTTCAAATCATACTCCCAATTACTCTATTTCTCACCTTGAGGAAGTGATGCATTACATGGGCTTGCATCAAATAATTAACCCTTCTGTCATTATTGATGTTAGTCATGATAATTGTCTGGTCGATGGGAAAAAAAATCATCAATTGCAGCCATCCATTGCTTTAAATGTTCTGGAAAATCTTAAAAATAGACCTGATTTAAAACAACTGGTCAAAGGATTCATGGTAGAAAGCTTCATAAAGGAAGGGAATCAAAAAGTAGACTCTATCAATCCTGAAAATCTTGATTTAAGTGGGCTATCCGTTACGGATCCTTGTTTAAGCTGGGAACAGACAGAGTCGTTTCTGTTGGAGTTAGCAGATCTGAGGTCTTTATGAAGAAAATCGTTAAAAAAGGAGAAGAAATTATGACTTCTCGCTTCGGTGTTTCAGGCGAAGCAGGCTCTTTTTCCGAAGAAGCTGCAATGCTCTATGCCGAGGAGAAAGGGCTCAATCCTGTTCTTGTTCATTTGCTGGATATGGAAGGTGTGCTGGCTGGCATTGAAAATGAAACCATCGATCTCGGTATATTGCCGGTCATGAATCTTTTGGGGGGATTGGTAAAACCGGCATTTCAGGCGATGGGGAAACATTTATTTATGCCCATTGATGAGTTTTGGCATGAAATTAATCAATGCCTACTGGTTAGGCCAGGTACCCAACTTCATGAAATTACGAGCATAGTATCGCACCCTCAGGGGCTTGCTCAATGTCGACAATTTCTATTGAAACAATTCAAGAATATTGAACAAATAGAATGGATTGATACAGCCAAAGCGGCACAGGATTTGGCACAAGGAGTATTACCGCCTTGCTCTGCTGTCATTGCCTCAGCTCGTTGTGCACCACTTTATGATTTGGAAATAAGAGCCAGAAATATTCAGGACAGCCATCCAAACAAAACGGCTTTTATATTGGTAAAAAAACATTGTGATAAAGACCTTGTCCAGTAAGGAGTTCCTCATGAGTACTATTGAAGAGCTAAGAAAACAAATTGAACAAACAGATGCTTACATCATTGAAAAACTGGCACAACGCCAAGAATTATCAAAACAAATCGGGGCGTTAAAATCGAAGGAAGGGAAAAAAATTGTAGATCGTCTGCGCGAAAAAAAATTGTTTGAATATTATGAGCATTTATCCAAAGAGTACCACTTACAACAGGAATTTGTTAATCGATTGTTCAAAATAATTATTTTAAATTCTAAAAAGGTCCAAAAATAATGAGCTATTCTGAAAAAAAGATTTTACCCAAGGATTCCGCAACCGTTGCTATTAATTCACTGGCTCAAGAGAAAATAAATGCCGGCATTAAAATTTATAATCTAAGCGCCGGGGAACCCAAGCTTCCGCCACATTCATCAATCATCACTGCAGTTACTCAAGCACTGGAACAAGGACATACCCTTTATCCTCCTGTATCGGGAGTTCCTGAACTAAGGTGTGTAGCGAGTGAATGGATGAATAAATCCTATGGTTGTTCATATAAAAATGCAAACTGTCTGGTCGTTAACGGCGGGAAATTTGGAATCTATTTACTCATGCAATTATTATTACAACCAAACGATGAAGTCATTATTCCTTCCCCGTATTGGGTCTCCTATCCTGCCATAACCAGTCTGTTTGGTGGTATACCCGTGATGGTTGAAACCAGAGAAACAGAAGGATGGAAGTTGACACCTCGTTCCCTCAGAAAAGCGTGTACAGCCAAAAGTAAAATACTGATTCTTAATAACGCCGCGAATCCGACAGGTGCTTTATATACGCAATCTGAACTGGCTAACCTGTTACAAGTTGCCAAGGATCATGATCTTTTAGTTATCGCGGATGAAGTATATAGCGCACTAACCTATGATGAGCATACTTACATATCCTGTGGTTCTTTCTCCGAATTTCAAGATCGCGTCATTATTATTCAAAGCTGTTCAAAAAACTTTTCCATGACTGGTTGGCGAGTTGGTTTTGTTTTCGCTCCTGAAACAATGATCCAACCATTAAGTGCATTAGTCAGTCAAAGTACCAGTGGAGTCACTACCATAAGTCAATGGGCAGCCATTGAGGCAATAAAAGAAATAAATCAGGTGAATGCCTGGGTCCAACAATGTATGCAAAAAAGAAGAGATTACGTCATCCATGCTTTATATGAATATTTAGGATTAAAGATAACACCACCCGCTTCGTCACTTTATGTTTTTCTTTCCCTGGATAATCTCGGCTTCAAAAATCAAAATTCCGAGAAATTTTGTAAACAAGCTTTGGAAGAAGCAAACGTTGCCCTGGTACCAGGAACCGCTTTTGGGAAGGAAGGTTATGTTCGATTGTCTTTTGGAGGAAGTGAAGACGATTTGAAATCAGGCATCCAGGCACTGGCGCAATGGTTACATCGCTGAGCCATCCCCATAAATGATGACTCTATAACGATTTGTCATTCCTGATAAATAACTAAATTTTTAGTCTGGGAATAACAAACCTCTGAGTTATGAAGAGCTGATGACAAAGATAATTTAATCTCTATAAGGTCAAACTGTTCGACAGTAAGATAAAAAACTATTATTTTACTTATCAAAACATCAGGATAAAGAGGAATTATGCTGAAAGAATACAATCATTTAATCTGTTACAAACAATTACCCATCGACAGCTATGGAAAACTCAATTTCTTTCTTGAAAAACACAGCACGAAAGAAGGAACATGGGGTAAACTCACTCTTAACGAAGGTGAAATTGATTTTATTTTCCAAGATGGTTTAGGCCATGAGCTTTCGCGTATACGGCTTGATAAAGACAATCAGCAATTATCTATTCCTCCGGCTTCGTGGCATAAAATCAATCCAATTGGCACCTATTTCAATGCTCAGCTTGAGTTTTATTGCAAACCTCATCGTTATTTTAATAAAAAATACAGTTTAGCTGAGGTACATAGTGATTTATTGCAGGTGTATCATACCTATTTGTGTCATTTGGGAGCATTAACCACACTGGATGTTGGTTGTGGCTCAGGAAGGAATATTTTGTATTTGGCGCAACTTGGGCATCCAGTTACTGGAGTTGATATCAATCAATTGGCATTAGAAAACATTCAAGCTATTGCCCAAAAAGAAAATCTGACTCAAGTCAATACCTTGCTACAGGATTTAAACCAACCTCAAACTTTTGCAAAAGATCATTATGATTTCATCTGTTCTACAGTTACCCTCCAATTTTTAAAGGCTGCACGTATCCCTGCATTATTGACCGAGCTTCAGGATGCAACCCGGAAAGGTGGCTATCATTTTCTGGTTTTTCCCGTTCAATCAGAACTGTATTCGCTCCCAGCCTCATTCACTTTTTTACCGAAACAAGAGGAGTTATATCATTTTTACCAGGACAGCGGCTGGTCCATACTGGAATATAAAGAATCAGTAGGGCATCTACACAAGAAAGATGAATTAGGAAGACCGATTCAAGGATTATTTGGTCTTTTGCTTGCCCAAAGAAATTTATAGGTATTTAATTTTTTTTTTGTATATTCCAGTATTCTCAGCAGCGAAAACAATTCATTAAATCATCCACAGATGGCATTACCTATTAATTTATTTAAAGAACATCAAACAAATTCATGACTTCTTTATCGTTATGGAGTTCTATGTATCTTACATCAGGGTAATTTTTTTTTAGTTCCTCTAATCCGGCAGAGACTCGATCCTCAAAATGCCACATGTATTTTAATAATGACCATCTCACCCTCTCTTGGCAATTATTAGCGCGATCATCGATATCAGCGTCTTTTTTGAATAATCGTTTCAATACTCGCCAATAGCAAAGAGGCCTTGAAAAATTAAAATACAAACATAAGTCTGCTTTTGAATAACGCACCTCAAAAGACTTGATGGCATTTCCATCAATAATCCATTGGTTTTGAGAAACTAAATCATGTTGATCCTTTAAAAAAGACTCATAATCTCGTTCTTTCCAGCCAGACTCAAAGAAGTATTTATCCAAGTGATAAACAGGAATATTCCATTTTTTGCCAAGAGTCACAGCAAAAGTCGATTTACCACTTCCCGGCCTGCCGATTATCATGATTTTCTTCTTAATTTTATTCATCGAAAAAATAATTGCATCTAATATCAAAACCGGGAATTATGAATTAATACAAAAACAATTACCCCGAAGGTCTCTATAAAAAAGGCACTGCTGCTCTCGACTGACACGGTTCCTTTTCAATCTCAGGTTTATCTGCTTGCTCCATATTCGCTTGCCAAAGAAAAATTCTACCGCCTTCAAGATGAGTTGAAAGACACTGATTCTCAGTGAACTCTTCCCAGGTCAAATAACAGGGATCTTCAAGCTGATAATCAGCTAAATTGGTTCCTGCAAGTAATTTCTTTTTAAATTGATCGCCATATAATAAACATTGGTATACAGAAATAAATTTTTGATAATCACGAAAAGTCAGATGTTCATAACTTTTACTTCTATAAGTGTAAAGAATTATAAGCAACTCGTTAACTGACCCTGTTGCTTCAATATCCAGTGTTATTGACTCCGCTCTATTTTTTTTATTGATTATAAGTTTCATTGGTGACCATTAACTAAAAATAAGCCAAGCCCATTAGTATATTTTAAATTACGAGAAATCCATATATAACCAGATTAAATTAAATAATCGATTGAATGATGCGAACTCTATCAAAACCGCCACATGACGCTATAAACAATTTGTAATATAAAACACCGAAGCAGGTATAACTGAATTTCGCTCTGATCCCTCAAAATTTGTCTCTTTGAAAATAATCTAAATAAATTAATTGGTGCTTACTTTTGGTTATTTTTTTGCGAGCAGATTGCGAATTTCAGTGAGCAATTGGATTTCTTGGGTTGGTGGTTCTGATTCAGCTTCTTTTTTTCTCTCAAATAGATTAATCAATTTGATAAGCAGGAAAATGGCGAACGCAACGAGAATAAAATCAATAGCACTCTGTAAAAAACTCCCCCACTTGATTTGAGCTTTCCCCACGGTAAAACTTAATCCAGCAATATTGATGCCCCCTACTAATAAACCAACACAAGGCATAATAATTCCATCTACTAAAGCGGTGACAATTTTATTAAAAGCAACCCCCATCACAACAGCAACGGCTAAATCAACCACGTTGCCCCGCATGGCAAATTCTTTGAATTCTGTCAGAAAACTCATCAGACATCCTTATCGATTAGGTTAAGCGATTAAAATGTATATTCGCAGAACATTTCCTGTTTTTCAATTGACACGTAGAGTAACGGTTATGCCCCAATATAAACTTTATTTTTAAACATGGTCTGTGAACGATTACAGGGCATTGAATTAACTCAAAATGGTATGATTTTGCCCTGATTACAGACTGTTATGATAAAAAATAGTTTTTAGATACAGGCGTTAAACTTACAAGAGTGTGCAACGTTGTTTTTTAGTATCTCTGTTATCATCATTATTATTTCTTTTTTTCTGTTGTTCAGACCATAGAGTAAAATCCTGTTGCTGCACTATCCTTTTTGAGATCATGCAACATTCTATAGCATCATAATCTCCAAAAGAATCAGACTCTGGTTGATAATTTTTTGGTTCAGAAAAATTCTGATTTTTAGGACGGTGTGTAATAAAACAGGCTGAAGCAATCTCTCTGCCTAATCTTTCTAACATTCCTTCCTCAATGATTATCCCACCCTTTCTAACCGTAGGAATATGTTTGCCTCCTACTCTGGCAATTACTAAAGTATCTTCATCGATTTTATGCAAAATTTGATTACAAAAGCTTTCATTACCCCGTTGTACTCTAATCAATGATTGCCCATAAAGATGGTAAGTCCAATAAAGACACTGATCAATATCTCTATACTCCCTGTGTCCTTGTTGCAAACCTAACTCACTTGAGCATTCAGTAATTTTTTTTATTGATTTAAGATTTTTAAAGGGATTGCTGTAATTATCTTCTAATCCATATACTTCGACATTATCTTCAATTAATGAAACCAAAGAAGGCTCAACGATCTTTAATTGGTTTAAAGAGTCAAGAGTATAAGGCCCTGAATGCTCTAATGCAGTTAAATTTTCATCGAAAAATACTATTTTTTTATTTATTTTCCCTTGCTTTTGCAGTTTTAAAATGCAATCCAGACAGTCCTCACTTGCAAATGAATAATGGTTTTCCCCTATCAGGATGCATTTTTTTCCTGTATTTATTTGTTCCAATAACCAATCTTCGAACTCCATTAGAGAACCTCAAAAAATAGACAATATAATTGCAATTTAATCAAATTGTTTATTATATAAAAATAATCGATGGCGATCAATATGTTAATCATTTGAACAATAATTTTGTGCCCTATATTTTTTGTATCGGGTTTCATTGTAAAAAAAGTATGAACCCCCTGTTATCTTGTATTACATTGACGTTCGTAAAACAGAGTCTGCATTTTTTTATTTACAGCCGTTGCGATCCGATTATTTTCAGTTTTTTCTAACAAAGCCAAATTCTTCTTCAATTGATTCATCCATTTTTGGTCAAACCCTTTTTGACAGAATAGTCTATTTTGATGGACATACTCTTCCAGAAGTTTCGACTTCTTTTTACTGAGATGCGCATCATCGCTCGAGGAAATCAATATACCATCCAAAATGGCACTAACACCTGTTTCTAATGCTTGAAATGAGCGATCTTTTTCATATAAATTGGGAAAATTGTCATCCTGATACTCTTCGAGTGCGGTGGTAGATGGCGTTTTATTATGATTGTCTGTCAAAGGAATACACCCGAAATGAAAAATAACAAACGTAATAACAAAAATATTTTTTATCTTCATACATTTCCTATAGATTTGGTACAAAACACAGTGGATTATGTCATTACCATTTCCTGATAAGTTGAGTTATTTTGACCTGCGTTACCGTCAGTTATCAGGGAAAAATGACTCGACCTGCTCGCTACCTATGTGCAGGTCTTTCGTGTTAAAAATCCGACTCTCTCAGGTGTTTTGACAAAACGTCAATAAAGTTCTAATTTAAAATTATCTGCATATAAATATCACATCTTGAATATAGGAAATACAATATGGAAATAAAAATAGCAACTCAACCTGATGATGAATCTTGTGGCCCAACTTGTTTACATGCAGTGTATCAATATTATGGATTAAACATCCCACTAAATGAAATAATTCAAACAATTGACAGGTCTCCCTCCGGAGGAACATTTTGTATTTCTATTGGAAAGCATGCTTTGCAACACGGTTTCCAGGCAACCATCTATATCAACAGTTTAGTAATATTTGATCCAAGCTGGTTTACTAATGGAGAAGCTGATAATAAATTACTAATCGATAAATTAGAGGCTCAGAGGCAAGCCAAAAATGATCCTTATATTACCAATGCCACCTTGGCAATTGTGGAGTATTTAAAATTAGGTGGAAAAATTTGTGCTCACCCCCTTAGTGCAAGATTATTACAAAAATTTTTTTTAAAAAATATTCCTGTTATATCCGGTTTAAGTTCCACCAATTTATATTGGCACACAAGAGAGACTTTTGATGCTGCAGGCAAATCAGTATACGATGATATCCGTGGTACTCCTTGTGGGCATTTCGTAATACTTTGCGGTTATGACTCCAAGAGGAGGCACGTCATTGTTGCTGATCCTTATGGTGGAAATCCAGCGTTTCGTAGTAATTATTATAAAGTGAATATAAATCGCTTGATTAATGCGATACTGCTTGGTGTTATTACATTCGATGGTAATCTTACCGTGATTGAACCAAAGTGAAATAGAAAAGAAAGGTAGATTGGGCTAAGCAGAGCGCATGCTTAACCACAATTCCAGCCATACAGTATGTTACCTATTCAAGATTGTTTGATTCTATAATACCGACTCTGTTTTGTATAATTTTAAATACAATTTAATAACCAGAGAATGAAAATCTGTCTCTTTGCTCAGGAATCTTCTGTATTAATTTTTCTGCCAAATCATCTATTCCGTCCGCCATTAAATCAAATTCATTATCATGCGGTATTTGCCCTTTTTTAACCGTTTTAAATTCTAAAGGGCGAAAAATATAAGCTGTTTTGTACCCACATTGTCTTGCTGCCTCAAGATCATATTTATGTGAGGCTACAAGCAATATTTCAGATGGTTTCAATTTTAATTCTCTCGCTGCATATTGGTAGACCAATGGATCTGGTTTATAACAACGAAATAATTCTCCCGATAAAATGATATCCCACTCAAGGTTTGCATTTTCTGATAAATCTTTTAACAATTGGATATTTCCATTTGAGAGAGTACCTACTTTGAATTGTTTTTTTATCTCATTGATACCAGAAACTGAGTCCGGCCAGGGTTCTAATCGATGCCAGACCATCCACATGTAGTCTCGATCTACTTCTGTAAGTTTATTATAAATTTGATATTTTTTTAACGTTTTGTTTAAAGCAATTTTATTTAACTCATCCACTGTTGCAAAAGAATTTTTACCTTCACTAATATTCTTCATGTTTTCAGAATACGCATTTGCCCAAACGTCTACAAATTCTTCACAATTGACATTTTTTATTCCTTTTTGATCAAACAACACAGCAAATTCATTAATCATTGTTTTGCGAAGGTTAACAACTGTTCCAAATACATCGAATAATACAAACTTAATACAATCATCTTCAGACACTTGTGAACGGTCTTCAATTTTTTTTGCTGGCTCTGAAAAAAATCCCCCCTTTTCAATGAAATTAGGATTTTCCAATCCTATTCCATTCGTATTTATTCCGCATTTAATGTCCTTCAAAATCACCATCTCCCAAGCTATTACAGTGAATGTTATATCTAAACCAGGTATTATTAATAACTTTTTTAACTGAGCAAAAAGTCAAATGCTGCTTCCCATGAAATTGGATTTGAATATAACTCATGCTATTGTAATCAAGAATGTCAGCTTGCAAATAAAAATATGATCTATAACGTAAGAAAGCTGTTGCTTGGGATATTTAGAGTCTTCTTTATTATATTACTCCTGTATGGTGTCAATGCTTACGCGGCAACCCAGGATCCGAAAATTAAAATTGGAGACAAGATTTATCCATTATCACTTCTAAAAAAACAGTTTAAAACCTACAAAGTGGTAGTTGCACATAATCCTGCATATGGGAGCGCAAAAAAAGTATATGATGCGTTTAATCTCAATCAGATCCTATCCAAGCTACTTGCTGTTGATTTTACAAAAGTCAATAAGGATCAAGTATTAATAGTGGATACCCTTGATCATTACTTATCACAAATACCACTCAAAAATTTTACCACAGAGGGTCAAGCTTATCTGGCTTATCGTGAGGCTTCAAACACCATTGCAGAACAATATCGAACTGAAGATAATCTCTGGTCGTATATTTCTAAATATGAAAAAAAGGTGAATCCCGGCCCGTTTTATATCGTCTGGGATAACACTAAAACCTACCCTACTGGTTGGCCCTATCAGGTGATCTCAATGCATGTGGTTAATAAAAATCACTTGGTTTTATATGAGATTCTAAATCCAGTGAATCAATCTACGTCCGTGAAAAAAGGCCAAGCCTTATTTATTGCCAACTGTTCACCTTGTCATTCGCTCTATTATCAAGGAGCGCAAGGACGAGCTCCCGATCTAGGGATGGTAACGAATTATTTAGCTCCGGATAACATTACCAATTTGATAAGAAATGGTCGAGGCGGCATGCCGCCAATAGGAAAAAACTTTTCCCAGGAAGAAATCGAATCGATCATCAGCTATTTGCAATGGGTAAGTCATCAATCTTCACGAATTAAAATTGAAATACAATAAATAGCGTTATGTTAAATTCCACAAATTTTCAAAACTCCCATATCATTGCTTGCTAAGCAGAAACTTCTACTGCAGAATTAACTGTTTTATGGGAATCGGAGAGTTTCATAATTTCAGAAGAGGTTTCCTCTTTAAAGAATACATGGTGTTTTTTCTGCGACTCAATCACTATATTGTCTTCACTCTGACCAATGATAACGCCGTAGCCATGCCATGATTTATCAGTCACCTCCTGTTTTAATTGCAGTGAAGTTGAAAGCATTAATACATGACCTTCCTCATCAACATTAAATACTGCCGAATCGCCCCCGTCTTTCACCATGGTACAGGCAATTTTTTTTTGTTTTGCCCATTCCAGAATAAAAGCAATCAAATGTTTTTCTAGAATTCGGGATGGCGAAATAATTAATTTAACCCCAGATAATGAATTGTTTTTTAAGACATATTCCAACATCTCATTTAATATTTTTTCTTTTCGTTTATCATCCTTTTCGGTAGCTTCGCTGGACATATGAGTAAAAGCAGTGGAACAGCCGCTATCACTGCCATACATGACAACAGCAGCACAGGTAGCCAATCCATCGGTAATGAAAGTTTTATTCGTACCGGCATTATTATAGATAACGTCATCCATAGAAACATTAACAGCGTTTTTTATAAAGGCAAAACATTGCTCTTTATCCATCAATTTAAGTTTTTTCGTTCTTAAGATTAAAGTCATTTATCCACCAAATTGACATTGATTTTTACATTTTAAATGAAAAATGAGTTTTATGAAAAGAAAATATCATGATTTTTATGTGTAACTTATCCATACTAACCAGCTTAGATTGGTTGGGTCTAAAGACTTCATCTACCTTGTTTTATTGACGTACCGCGAACCAACTGAAGACTACGGGCTATGAGTAAATTTTCAGGGGATCGTACGGTAAGCGTGCCTAATAAAAACCAACTCCAGTATTCAGGTTTTTTTGTGAGGGTATTTACGATACATTTGCCACCATAGAACTACAATGAAAACAATCAAAATGGGTAATAAAATAAAACTTAAATATTCGAAAATAATTACTGAAAGTAATGCAATAAGACCAAGAAATAGCCCTATCAGTAAAAACATTGAATTGAAATGAACACCCGCTAAAAAAGTGGTCAAAGCCAACAACAACAATTCGACAAGACTTGAAATGGGTGTGCTAAATAATCCCATTTGTTTAAAATGTTCCACTAAGTATATCGTGACTATCAAACCGAACCAATGCAATAGTTCACGCCCTGCCTCTGATAACGTCAAGGAATGATTACTGTGTGAAAACCAACTTAATCCAAGAGATGAAAGAGCATAAACGAACACCAAACCTAGCCAATAAGCATGGATATAGGGATTTTGCCAACTGGTTAAAAGGACTCCCAGAAAAGCTAACAAGAGCAAAATAATACCCAATACAATATGGATTTTTAAACTTAGCTTATCGTGCACTTTTTCAGTGTTTGAACCAGTTTGATTTTTTTGCATTCCATTTCCCTATAAAAAATACAAGTCCTTTATATATATTAATAGTTAGCATGAAAATAAGTAAATTAGTATTGCCAATGCAAATAAAGTATCAGCAAGTGTTGGATAAAAGGGAGAATGAATCCATATCATTGCTTGCTTAACCAGTTCTATTTTATGGGGAGGTTACACGAATCCTGTTCGCTATTTCTTCACCAACCTTGACGACACTCCCTACCGTTAAATCCGCCCGCCAATCCATTATTGCATCGCCAGTAAAAAGTAAAATGACCGTGGAGCCTAATTTAAAGTACCCCATTTCAGCAGCCTGCTTTAAAACAGCTTTAGGATTGTCATGAATATAATCATAATGAATGGTTTTTTTCTTCTTTTCTATTATAGCAAGATAAACAATTCTTCTAGCGGCAGGCATAGAAGAAGAAACATTCGTTTCTCTTTAATTTCAATATTATGAATATAAAATCCATATCATATACCTCTATATCTCATTTTTATAAAAAGTATTGATCCAGATTGTTTGGACGACCAATTGCTGCTTAATATTAGCATTAGCCCAAGGCACGATATTATAAGGTATTTTTCATTATACAAATCCTTTATAATTCAATATTAGAGAGGTCAATCTAATTTTTTATTATCAAGAAAAAGAGTATAGTCCGCAAAAGTAATTGTTAGCAATTGTGATGGGTAGAACACTACAATGATTTTAGGATTTCATTGCATTTATCTATACAATGACTCTAAGGAAATTTAAAATGCAGGGAATAATGAAGAAAACAGCCAGAAGTAAAGGAATAGTTTTTATAATAATTAGCTATATTATATTAAGTGCGGATGAGCCGGTTATTGCCAAACTTATTCAACTTGGTAATAGCTTTACTATCCATGGACGTAACCCTATCTCATTTTGTAATCTTCTCTTTGTAGGAAGTCTAATTGGTGCCCTAACACTCTTACTAACCCAGTATAAGAATTTTAGAACATTTAATTTCAGGAAATTAACTAGCAAAGACTGGGCATGGCTATTTACCAGTGCTTTTTTTATAGGTTTTTTAACACCTACGTTATTTTTTTTCGGTATTATGTATGCGAATATTATTAACGTGATTCTGCTCACAACTCTTCATGCTCCATTGACCTTATTTGCTGCATGGCTTATTTTTTCTGAAAAACCTAATATACGGCTAATTTTAGCTTCATTAATCACTGTCTCAGGTAGTTTATCTATTGTTCTTATTCAGCAATGGACAGCTACACATGAGAAACCTATGATTCACATCACATCAACCGGACCTCTTTATGATTTCCTTGCAGCCACGCCACATTCTGGGGAAATTTGCATATTTTTAGGAGTTGTCTCAAGTACAATTTCGACCTTAATAAGTTTTCATGCTGTTACAATACTACCCGGCGGGATTTTTAATACCTTTCGCATGGGATTAGGATCTGTCTTTTTCTTTTTTATTGCTTTAGCAATGTTTGGTTGGGGTCATTTTGCCGATCTTTTATCACCTTTTCTTTGGAAGTGGATGTTATTATATGGTCCTGTCATTGTAGGTATGGGAATGTTTTTTAACTATCTGGGGCTGCAAAGTATTAAAGTGGCAGATGATGTGATAGCGTCCTCCTTGATGCCCCTTTCCTCCATTTTTTTCTCTTATTTAATTCTTGGAGAAGTTCCTGGATTTGCTCAGATTATTGGAGGTTGTATTATTTTTACGGGAATAATATTAGCAATGAGAGAGCAAATACGACATCTTTGATAGAACCATTTACGTTCCAGCGTCGTAAGTTAAAATGCCAAATAAATTTAAAGCTTATTATTCGATTTGTGTGGCTTTTTTTTCTACATAACATCTACCTCGCTTTATTAAATCAGTCGTGATAGGGTTGTTTATGATAGAAAAAGTAATTGATGGAAAGGTTGCTGAATGATATGGCAACGGGCGCATTTTTAACAGGATCACAAAAATGAAACGTCAAAATACCCTGGTAAGATTTTTCTATTTTATTTTTTTAATTAAATTGAGCTATTTTTGTTATGCTAAAAATTTAGCAACCGATGAAAATTCAACTCAGCAATTTGCAACGCTGCCCAAGCATTGCAGGCCTGATATTGATCCAAAACTGCCACACTTTATCATTGGCTATGGATCGTTAATGCAAGAAGAATCCAAAAAAGAAGACAGCCCAATGGCGGGGGAAAACTTCCCTATTTATGTATCGGGCTTTCAAAGGGGATGGATTGAGAGAGGCACCCCAATAGGATTTAGTACTATTTATCTTGGGGTAGTGCCTAAAAAAAATAGTATGATAAATGCGGTCTATTTTAAGTTAAATGATCCGTCTCAAATTAAGAATTATGACAACCGTGAAAACACTTATTGCCGAATTAAAGTTCCACGAGAGGATATTCAAGCCTTAGGCTCCATTAATCTTCCTGAAGGACAGTTTTGGATTTATACAACGAATACGAAACAACTTCCTGCTCCTTCCAGTGATTATCCTATTGTGCAATCTTATGTAGATATTTTTTTATCAGGTTGTTTTGGTTTAGAAGAAAAATATCATTTAAAGAATTTTGCAAGGGATTGCATTAAAACCACTTTCAATTGGTCAGGTCATTGGGTCAATGACAGAGTTTATCCAAGAACTGCATTTGATAATATTCCCTATGTTGCAAAAATTGACCCACTTATTGCAGCAGAATTGCCACAATTTTTCAAATTAATTAAAATAGAGTGAAGTGTGCCTGTTGGGTGCAAGTGAATGGCCTTATTCAAGTATTCATCGATATATGTGAAGCATCAGTGTGGCTATCTTTTAGCAGTTGTTTGGCCTTAGCCTCAAGTTTAGACAATTCACTATGAAAAGGACTTACTAATCGTCATTCTCCTTCGGGACTCCAGGACTGGGTTTGACTCTATCTTTTTCTTTTTTATCCCCTGGCTAATCAACGGTTACTTCTGGCTTGGCTTGCTTAACAATAATCCCACCAACAGTTACTTTAAATTCAGCGACTGAACCACCTGACTTCCCAATACTTTATAATCTCCTTTATTATTAGCAGCTCCTTTGAAGGAAGGATTATCAAGATTAAAGAGATTATCACTTGACGGCTCACCTGAGTCATGTCCATGAGCAAAATACAGTTGATATCCCTTATGTTCTTTGTCTCTCTTTAAATCTTCATAACTACGATTCCATATTAAAAAGGTAACCGGATCATTTTGAAGGTCATGGGGATTTCTAATGTTCACAGCTAAAGTATGAACTGTTCCTGCTTTGACATGCTGAGCAAAAGCTAAATTAATAGCCTCAATAGTTTGAGCTAAATCTTCTGCTGTATTGTCTTTATAAACAACGCCTTCTTCCTTAAATTTTTCTGCTAACGCTAGAATTGTTTCTAATCCAGTTCCTGCATGACTATAGAGAGTAATATTGTTATCATGCAGAGAATAAGAAATTAATTTTAAGTCAGGCAAATAACTATCGCTAACCAAAGCGTCTATTTCTTCTTTAGTGATTACACCTCTTTCTATAAGACCTCGCAAATTATCCATGGATCTGGATTGCCCCATAAAACCAATATTAGGAGCATATAATTCTTCCTTATTTTCATATGGAATCAGGAATTCAATACCATGATTCGAAAGCAATATTTCGGTTTTAACATCAGATTTTTTAAGTTTATTCAGAATTTTAAATATAAAATAATCATTTTGGCCGCGATCACAGATTTCGTCCCCAATAAACCGAATTAGTGGTTTTTCACCAATTTCTAACTCATCTATAATTTTATTAAACTCATCAATATCAGATTTTGTTAGCTCTGCTTTAAGATAGATATCCTTTAATTGGTTATATTTTTCATCACTAATTTTAACAACACCATTAGTTACCAGAAAATGCATCAGAAACATTGCATTAGCGTGCAGATCGCCTATAGAAAGCTGAGTTGCATTAGTTATTTCTGCTGTTGGGCATTGATAAATGTCTACATCAGATTTTTCGATTTTGAAGTGCGTCATGATTCACCTCAAATAAATAATCAGTAAATTTGGTTACTCTTTGTAGTTAGTATAGACATGTGGCATTAAAAAACATTAAGTATATTTCTTGTGCTTATACGGTGTGTGAACAGATGCCTCTCTTGAATCTTTTTAAAAGCAGATCTTAAAACATCAATTTTACGGACAAGCAAATCGTGTAAAAAATGAGTAGCATTAGGGGCTAGTACTCTACGGTAACGTCGCATAAGGTTGATTTGTTAAAATTCCATTTTGGTTTTTATAGCCGGTTTTTGAGTATTATTCTAGAGATTGTTGGGCTTTCAGCCCAATCTACGCTTGCTTTCGGATATTCTCTAAGAAACAAAGCCTTGACGCTCAATACTGTAATGGTATAATAAAAACCCATTCGGAGCTAATTTGATTCATTATGCCAAAAAATAACACCCCATTCCCAACAATAAATAAAGCGATACAAGAACAAGTAAACATAGAAACACTTGATCCATATACTGTCAGCCTATTGAATATATCTCAAGATATAATTAATGAAATTAATTATGTTATGCAGGTTACTTCATCTAATCTAAAAATTGAACCTCAAGAAGACGCAGAATATATAGAAGTATTACTTTTAGGCCTCCAACAAAAGATTGATAAGATATTAAACTCAAATAAAATTTCCCCCTTAGAAAAAATAAAAATTAGTTCTGGGCTTATACAAAAATATAACATTGGTAATTGCCAATATAAGGCGATGCTCGCATTCACAATGCTTATAGAAAAACTTGCTCAGAGTGGATTTATATCGGACAAATACTTTCCAAGTATTGAGATTCAATACTTGGATTTTGAGCCAGGCCACTTCTTCATCCTTATTGAAAACAATGTTATATGCGATCCTTGGGCTCAGATATGTTATCCATTAGATTCTGTTAATTTCAATCAACATATTTTTAATAAGAAGGCACCAATTAAATCTTTTTTCAAAATCGATACGAATTGGTCTTGTAAAGAATCATTTAAAGGAACTGGTATTCTTGAAGATTGCCAAGAATCATATAATTTTTTATTAACACTATTACCAGAAAAATTGATTCAGGAACACAAAACCTATTGTCAACAATATTGGCAACATTATTACCAGGACAACTATTACTCAGATCAAAATTTCCAAACATTTTGGCGAGCTAATCCAAACAATCCTGAAGAAATAGATATTTCAGGTTCTATGAGTTTTGATTATATTTAACGCGAGCTCAATATTATTTTCTGAGCTTCCAGCAAGCAAGGGTAGGCTGGGCTGTAAAGCCCAGCGTCCAATCCTGAGCATTACCTGGAAATTGATTATTCACTCGAAAACAGAATATTAATTCAAGTATCAATCCATTCATCAGAGCATTTGCTGGGCTTCACAGCCCAGCCTACGCTTGCTAAATTTGTGTAAGTGTAATTTTTAATATGAATGGTCAACAGACCCTCATGTTAATATTTAAAATTTTGTATTAGGCTTTGATTAAATTCATCCAATGTATTTTGTTCATCTTCATTCAAATCAATTTTTTGGAATTTTTGTCCGCGAAATTCTTCTATTTCAGATGTGTTTTTATCAAACCAGCCAACTATTTCATTTAGATCTTTAATATCAACATCCCAATCCATTCCTTGCTCATCTATATACAATAATGTGTATTCAAGCTCATCTGTTGATTGAAGCTTTGTGCTTATTAAAAGATAATTACCACTGAAATCTTCTAAATTCTTAGGGAGTCCAATTGACCAATAGATGGCACGCCCTTTTGTATGTATAACAGATTGCAATTGGTTTTTATAATTTTGACTCATAGGTGTTTGAGTTTTTGCTCCTTCTTTTATATCTTGATTAGTCTTTTCTTGTTGATTCCATTTGATTTCCCATGGATATTCATTTATTAGGCTTAAATCTTTTCTCCATTCTTTCAGTTGACTAAGAGGAATAATATAGTTAGGTTCTTCCCATGGCTCACCATAACAAATTTGAAGCTTTCCGTCTTGAGATAATAATTCAATCAAATCGTCTAATGCCATTTCTCTATGGTGATCCATAATATAAGGAGATGGCTCTAAAATGGCTATACCTTCTATTTTAATGACATCATATTTCTTGCCCTTGAATAATGGGGATATTGGTTGTTTTCCAAATAGGGCCACTACCGTGGGGTTATATGTAATATCAGGATTAATAGTGTCAGCCCCTTCGTGTGAGTGTTCAGTATCGTAGTTTTTTTCATATTCAGCAAATTTGCGGCTCATGTCTCCACCATGAAATGGTAATGGCTTATTACCACAACCAATGACAAGCTCATGATTATTATTTTCTAACTCTCTCAATCTGAAAATACCATATTTTTCGAAGTCACTAGCAATTTCTTTACTTGTTAGCCCTATATCCAATAGATTATAAAACTTTGGAAAATTTTCTACAGTTAGTTCAAGTCCATTACTTAAAATGTCTAGTTTCAAAATTACATCAACATATTGTTCTAAAATATGATTTATTTCTTTATGTTTCTGTATATTTCTTAGTTTCATTTTCATTTTCCATGATATTACCCTCTAAACATGATTTAATTTCTGTTGAAAAAGATATCTTCAGAGCTTATATCAACTATTATTGTATTAAAATTATAGCAAAATGATGTAATGTATATCTATATGGTTTATAAAAATACAAATAATAATTTGAGCGAGCGTAGGCTGGGCTGTAAAGCCCAGCGTCCAACCCTGAGCATTACCTGGAAATTGATTATTAACTCGAAAACAGAATATTAATTCAAGTATCAATCCATTCATCAGAGCATTTGCTGGGCTGTAAAGCCCAGCGTCCAACCCTGAGCATTACCTGGAAATTGATTATTAACTCGAAAACAGAATATTAATTCAAGTATCAATCCATTCATCAGAGCATTTGCTGGGCTGTAAAGCCCAGCGTCCAATCCTGAGCATTACCTGGAAATTGATTATTAACTCGAAAACAGAATATTAATTCAAGTATCAATCCATTCATCAGAACATTTGCTGGGCTTCACAGCCCAGCCTACGCAAAGCATTTTTTAAGTTGATCAGCATTTTGGTTATCTCTATTCGTCATAATTATCCAATCTAATTTAGATTAAAAATAGTGTTTATCATTCGTTTGATGTTGAAGTATAAATGGTTGCAGTAAATACTCTCAATCATTGAAAATATTATGTGCAGTGATTTTGAAAGCACGCCTTGAAAAATAAAGAAAAATAAAGCTAAAGAGTCAGCTCTTGCCTTTTGCCTATCAAAGTAGTTTCATTTTAGAGAAAGCAAAAAGCAAGATCCGACCCCTTGGCCTTACAATGAATATATAATATGGGCTCTTATCTTTATTTTTTCAATAAAAATCAATAATTACATTATTGTCGTGTTTTTTCAGTATTTTGATTACTGATTAAATCATCATCAAAATCATCGTCGGCATTGGATAAAAACTTATTTTCATGATCAATGACGAAACCAGCAAAAATACGAATGATACGATCATCAATTATTTCAGGATAATGAACAGACACACTCCAGGTGTTATTACTCAGGTTACGATTCAAATCTGCAATAGGATGAGGGCTATCGCTTGATTCTAAAATTACAAACCGATCAAAATTTCGATTTGCATAAGCAACACCAATTGCAGTAGCTTTGCCTGCTTCATCATATTCATAAATTGTAAATTTTGCGGATTCAAGTGTTGCCAAATTTCCATCAATAAATCCTATTTGTACGCCACGAGTATCATAAATATCAATTTCCTTAGCCCAATGGTACAAAGACCCTAAAGAAAGGACTCGTGTAATACCTGTTGCCTGCCATCCATCTTTATTGGACAAATCATAGTTTGTACGGATACGAAATGCGCTTTTCTTAATAGAACCTGGATAGGTTTCTTTTTGTGGTGATTTAATTTGATAGACTTCAGAGAATTTATAAATATCTTTTGTGACGACGAAATCATAAGGATGATCTTCATGAACACCAGCAACAGCTACATGATAGAAAATGGTAGATAAAACAAATAACCACGATACAATTAATTTACGCATTTGATATAACCCCAAAAAGAATTAATATTATTTTGAAATGCCTGCTGTTGCCTGATCTAATTTAAAAATGAATAAATTCAATCACATCCACTTAAACCATTTCAGGCGGAGGATATATTAAATTAAATTTATTAAGATTTTATTAAGCAAGAGCTGTAAAGCCCAGCGACCAATCTTGAGCATTACCTGGAAATTGATTATTAACTCGAAAACAGAATATTAATTCAAGCATCAATCCAGTCATTAAATCATTTGCCGGGCTTTTCAGCCCAGCCTACGCTTGCTAAGTTTATCCGGTCTACCGCCTTGTCGACCTCTGGCTCTCGCTGCTTCAAGGCCAGCACGAGTTCGCTCTTTTATTAAATTACGCTCAAATTCAGATAGAGCACCAAACCCATCGTTTTGCGAATAAAGCTCTCTCTGTAAAGCGTAATCAAAATTAATCCCGCACTTATGAACTTAATTTTTGCCCGAATAATTGTAAAGTTCGATTTTTTGGGAATAAAAATCTAACAAAAGATACATGATTAAAATACTTAGTATCTTGCATCACAACATATGTTTCAAAATCAAGACGAAGTAGAAAATCTCTTTTTAGCCATATTTTTAATATTAATTCCGCCTCCCCCACATGAAAAGCCCCTAGGGTATAGAGATATCCTTGATGTGATAGGATAAGAGGTTATACAGCAAAATTTGTTGTTACATGTCATCCAAAAAATATATAATCAATCTAATCAATGATGAAGGCAAATGATAAAAATGTGTTACCCATTGACGATTTTCTTTGCAAGAAATATCTTTGTCTCTCGTGATCTATTAATTACGTATATTTAAAATTAAGTTATTTATAAAGGTCATCTCGATAACATTTAAAACTTATATTTAAAATATCTGTAGCGGAAGTAGAAGATAACTTTATGAACTATTATGCGATTTTGTTGACCATTAACCGACTCATTATAGGCTTACTCCCAATACTACTGGTTGCTTGTACGCATCAGCAATCAAATGGTCCTGATCACTATGTGATCAGGGGGAAAACATATCATGTGATGAAGTCTGCCAAACACTACAAAGCAAAAGGAGTTGCTTCCTGGTATGGGTCACACGCTCGGAATCAAAAAACATCAACCGGAGAGCGCTACAACATGTATGCGATGACAGCAGCTCATCCAACACTCCCACTTGCTACACGAGTACGGGTCAAAAACCTGAGTAATGGGCGGTCGATTGTGGTTCGAATTAATGATCGAGGTCCATTTGTATCAAACAGGCTAATTGATTTATCCTTTGCTGCCGCTAAAAAACTCGGTATAAAAGGCATTGCTCCTGTTGAAATTGAAGTAGTTTGAAATTGCCAAGAAGCAAGGGTAGTCTGAGCTGTAAAGCCCAGCGACCAATCTTGAGCATTACCTGGAAATTGATTTTTAACTTGAAGGATGCTTGGGGGACGGTCCGGGACGGACCCTATTAAAAAATAAACAAATAGTTATAAAGATAATTATAATAAAGGCACTGATTTATTAGAAGCGGACTGTATTTTTTTGATATCCTTTTCAGAAAGTGCAATTGTAAATAAGTCTTTATACGATTCTTTTCTTTCAGTTTCACTTGTTGCTAATGATAAATACAAAGGATGAGGTGAAATTATTCTATCTGTTTTTCCCGTAGCGTTAGCATGATAGCTAGACCATAGGTAGTCTGTGGGATGTTTTACCATATAAGCTCTAACAGGATTTAATTCGATATATCTCATACAAATAAGAAAATAAGCTTCATCCGTGATAGAAGATGATTTATAACGCCCCTCTAATAGTGTACCAGTTCGGTCGTAATTATGATTAAAATAGTTAACATAACAGGTTCCCAATTTTCGCATCATTTTGCTAAGATTTTCTTGCGTTTTAGGGGTAACCAACAGATGTGTATGGTTTGTCATTAATACATAAGCATGTATATCACAGTCATATTCAATTGAAGTCTCATATAATTTTTGTAGAAAGTAATAATAATCTTTTGGCTCATTAAATATATTTTGTCTATTATTACCGCGTTGAATGATGTGATGTGGTTGTCCTGCAATGACAACTCTTGCTTGCCTAGGCATCGCTATTCCTTTAATCGATTTTGGACTCGAATGTAAAATATACTTTTTTTATAAATTTTTCAAATTGTAGAGTAAGAAGAGTATAAGTTTAATTATTAAAATACTTTAAACATTCTGTATGATTTCAGTTGGGGTCCGTCCCGGACCGTCCCCTTTGGGTCTCAAAATTCAAAGGTAAATATGCTGCTTATATCGAGGGATTCGATGGTTACTTATATTCACAAGATTGGGTGAATTTCTTAATTAATGAACTTAGAAAATAGAGTAAAATCAGCATAAAGCAGGAAAGGATGGTTTCATAAAGCAAGCGTAGTAACTTCGCCGACCGTCTATGTTCGAAGTTTTTGGAGATTAGAATTGGTCAATCTTAATGAAAATTCCTAATTTCAAAAGATAGTAAAATTAATTTTAGTTATCTATTACTTCATTTAAAAACAGAGGCTTAAACTTATAGTTATGGCACAAAAAAGCCCATTTTGTCAAAATAATTTACAATAAATTTACGCAATCATTTGACACACCCGGATTTTGCGAGCATACTAAAATTAAGTGAATTTTTTGACAAAAAAATACGATTTTAACTGATAGAGTCAATCATAATTCACTAATTTTTAAAAATCAAGTTTTTAGAAGGAATTTTTAATGAATTATGCAGATGTAGAGTACCCTGTAAGTTATCGCAAATGGTTGTTGGATTTTATTGATGAGATTAAGCTGTTCTATCACGAACATTATAATCACATCGATATAGATTCTTTGGATCAGAGGGTCTTTGAAGTTATCATCCAGTTATATAAACAGCTCACTACTTATAAAAGTGCTCATGTTTGCTTAGATTTGAATGAAGTAAAACATCCAGTATGTACTTTGAAAGTTACTAAGCAAGAAGATAACAAAGAATTATTGATTATCAAATGCACAATAAATAATAACCTTGAAAAGTTGAAGTTATATCGCTTTCCTAATTTGACCCCCTGTCCAAGATGTGAGGCATTCAAGCATGTATTGGAAGAATATTTGGGGGATTCAGTTTAATTCTTATATAAATAATAAGGGTACCTCATACCCTTATTATTTATATTAAACAAAATAGTAAAAAAAATTAAATTTACAATTTTAATTAGAGTTTAAAATCTTAAAAGCAAATAAGAAACTTAGCAGGGGATCAAGAGCAATATGGCTAGCATTCAAGTAGGAAAATTTTATATTAAAGAATATCAACGCATTAACATATTATTTGGAAAAAATGGTTGTGGAAAAAGTACTACTCTCAAAGAAATAACTAATACCCTTCAATCAGAGAAAAGGGGTCTAGTTGAGTATATCACACCCGAACGAGGTGGTATTTTAACTTATCAATCGGGAATAGAACAAAATATGCAAAACCAAGATTGGCTATTAAGCTCAAGAAAAACTAATCAATTTAGTCAATTTAAAGAACAATCTGTAGTGGTTTTTAAAGAATTTAAAGCACAAATTAACACTCAGCTTGAAGAGTTTATTGTAAGCTCATCATCTGATGAAAGCATTAAGACTACTGATTTAAATGATCGGCTATTTGTAAAATATATCAATAAAATAAATTCATTACTTGATAATATTGAAATTAGAGCAGATAAATCTGCTTTTAAAATTTATTCTAAAGGGACTGATACACTTGTGCCCCCTGAAGCAATTAGTAGTGGTGAATCCGAATTAATTTCACTTGCAATTGAGTGCCTTGCCTATGAAGCAAAATGTGAAGAAGGACAAGATAATTTTTTACTTTTGGATGAACCTGATGTACATATTCACCCAGATTTACAAGTAAGGTTAATGCATTTCTTAAAGGAATTAGTCTCATTAAAAAAATTCACAATTATCATAGCAACTCACAGCACAGCAATGATCGGAGCATTAGAAAATTATGAGCATATAGGTTTCAATTTTTTTATTAAAGGAAATACAGAAATAGGCTTCCACGTCGCATCAAAAGAATATAAAAGTATTTTACCTATATTTGGTGCACATCCACTTTCTAACATATATTGTCAAACTCCGATTTTTTTAGTAGAGGGAGATGATGACGTCTGGATTTGGCAACAAGCAATTAAAACATCTGGTAACTTGAAATTATACCCATGTAGTGTTGATGGCCAAGGCAATTTGCTCACTTATGAAAATAAAGTTAATGAGTTAATTTTATCAGTATATGATTCTGAGGAAGCAATGGGATATTCACTTCGCGATAAGGATGATAATCCTGCAGAAGATATTGATACTCCGATAAGTTTATCCAAAGTAAAAAGATTCATGCTTTCATGTCGTTGCTCTGAAAATCTCTTTTTATCAGATAACGTATTGCAATATCTAAACTCCACGTGGGAAGAAACTAAAAGTGAATTACAAAAGTGGATTGAAAATAATTCATCTCATAAAAAACATAATGAAATGTTGAAATTTAAAGATAGTGGATTTAACAGAAAAAACTCTCCTATTAAAGAGATCATTAACATTATCACTGGAATAATTGCTACTAAGCCATGGCAAGTCTTGGTGGGCCAAACTATTGGTTCGAGAATTAAAGATGGAACAATCGGCACCGAATTTGATAATCAAGATAGTATTGATTCTTATTTAGGAAATAATCTTGTAAATTTTATCAAGTTAAGCTCTACTGCAATACTAGATTAGTGCTATGGGAATTAAGAAGATCTTGATAGGTACCAAAACTGGTACCAAATATTCCTGACGGGGTTTGGCCAATTCTAATTAGAAGTGCGACAGTCACAAAAGCTGATATCATGTTTTTGGGAAACTTGAAAACAGCAAAGGAGACTGCCACATGGGACAGTATACTCAATTATCAGTGACTGATCGACGTCGTTTATATACTTTTATTGATATGGGATTACCTGTATCAGCGATAGCCCTTAAGTTGTCCAGGCATCGTTCAACTATATATAGAGAAATTAGTAGAAATCATGATTCAGGGTTGTATCTGCCAATTATTGCGCAACATAAAGCATTAGAAAGAGCCAGAAATGGACGTACCACTAAATTGAAAAGTAATGGTGTTTTACGAGACTATGTTATTAGATCATTAGAAAAAGGCTGGAGTCCAGAGCAAATTTCTGGACGCATGAAACATCAAGCACTGAGTTTTTATGTTTGTCCGGAAACAATATATCGACACATCTATCAATCCAATAATAAATCACTTTATCATTATTTAACTTACAAGAAGCCTGGAAGGCGTAAACATTTTGGAAGAAAGCATCGACTTTGTCGCTATGGTAACCCCTATCTTATTACTCAAAGACCAGAAGAAGTTAATACAAGAACACGATTTGGCCATTGGGAGGGTGATACCATTGAGTTCAAAGGCAATAAAAGCAAAGTTGTTACCACACTAGTTGAACGTAAAACAAGAATGGTTTTCTTGCTAAAAAATGAGAGCAAGCATTCCAGAGGTGTCATGGAAAAGATACAAACTAAATTTGAAAACCTCCCTAAAAAAATGGTTAAAACCATTACCTTTGATCAAGGGTGTGAGTTCGCAGACCATCAATACATCGAAAAAAACATGAACTGTGATGTCTATTATTGCGAGACACGTTCACCATGGCAGAAAGGAAGTAATGAGAATATGAATGGTCGATTAAGACGCTATTTACCTAAAAATGCTAAAATTGAATTAATAACACAAAAAGAACTTGATTTAATAGCTGATAAAATGAACCGGTGTCCTAGGAAATGTATCGGCTATAAAACACCCAAAGAACTGTTTATACAGCAGTTTAAAAATGATTGTCGCACTTGGAGTTAAAATGCGCCTTTGGGGATTTTTATAAAACCCTTACTGAGACTGGTCGGGACGGAAGGATTTGAACCTTCGACCACTAGCACCCCATGCTAGTACGCTACCAGGCTGCGCTACGCCCCGATTGGTTAGGCATGATATCTAAATAAGGCTAAAATAACAAGGGTTAGGTTCCAGATCATGACTGAAGTGTATAGAGCGCCGTAGTCCATCTAATTTTTATTTGTCTACTATGGCCTCTATTCAATTTCTGGTGTTTTTGGCCAGGATTTTAGAACTTTCTGAAGTACCAGTGCGTGATTATGTTGAAGATCTTTTGCAGCATAAAACAAGGTTATTGGTGAAGTTCTTGCTAATGTCAAAACATGCTCTATTAATTCGGGTTTCGCTTTTAATTCCTGTGCATACCTCATTGCGAATTCAGGCCAATTATCACGATCTTGATGAAACCATTTTCTTAAGGCCGGGCTTGGGGCAATTTCTTTCAACCACATATCAAAAGGAATACTGTCTTTTTTTATTCCACGAGGCCATAATCGATCCACAAGTATCCATGTCCCTTCTTTATGCTCAGGCGGAGAATAAACTCTGGATAAGGTAATTTTAGACGCCGTCATACTATGTCATCCTTATCATTGGAAAAATTTTAGAGTAACGCCTTTATTAAGAATAGCATGACGGAGAAACTTTACTGCTAATCATTACCTGACGAGTATCTTATACCCAATCAGGTAATTTAGGTCCTCGGCTAATATCAAACGGATTGGGAAGGGACGATTTATATTCTTCCATTGCCGGATCTTTTGCCGCTTCTGATTTTTCTGGATGTTTTGCTGATTTGTTTTGATGTTGCAAAACAGGTGCGTTGCTGGGTAGCAAATTTTTATCCATCAGCTGTTGCACAAACGAATCATAATATTTAGGACTGGGTATCTTTATCGTCAAACTATTACCTTCTCTGGCAAGCGTCATTGTTTCCAGAGGAAACTGTGGGTCCTTTATTGAATTTTTAAAAAGATTAAATTCCTGTTCAATGGCATCAAACAATTCATCCAAGGCTTTTTGCTCTTCAGTGCTTAGTTCGCGTTTGCCTTGAAACATTAATGAGCCAAGCTCCATGTTCAGGGTGATATTGACTAAAGCAAGAGGGTCTTTAAATTTAAAAATAAAATCAGCATCCACAGGCAAATGCCATAGACCGCTATTCAATAAAAGTTGCTCCACTGTCGAAACATTTGGAGCGAGTAATTTATAATCATTGTTTAACTTGCTCTCATCCATTTTGACGTCAGACTCCCCGTCTGATCCGCCTCCACCTGAGCCACCACCATGACCTCGGCAAATGGGCAATCCTAATGATCGACAGATGCTACAAGGATTGTTTTCAACAGCACGCGCGCGTTCATCTTTTTTCGTTTCTTCTCTTTTCTTTGCTACTACCATTATTTTAAACCTTGAAATGACTACCAGGAAAATGATAATTCAAAATTTCTAAGTTTTTTATTATGACTTGGTGAAATTTGCAAAAACTTTACAATCAGGACTTACGAAGAACACCAAGGTCAAGGCAAAAAAAGAGTCTTAACTAATAACTCATGGAACATTCTTGGGATTAGGATTCAGAGTGGGGGTATATTGGGCTTCTCTTTGCTCTTCAATTTCATCGTCCGTACCGTCTTGTCCTGTTGTTTCATATCCAGGAACACCATCGCCCACTAAATCCACTTCATCGCCACGAGTAAATTGATTGTGATCCATATCATTGTCTGATCCTTCCAGTTTCATTTCTTCAGTTAAAAGATCCTTGGGATCTAATACGGTATCTGGTTCTGGCTCTAGCTCAATCATGTTGATACCCTAAAATATAGTTTTCTTATATTAAGTTTAGCAGTGATTTGAGGTGATTGGCTGTGAATCTCATCAGAGCAATTATTAAACGGTAATGTCACTGGATTGACCAAACGTCAATAAAATGTAATCCACTTACAAACCACTCCAGTTTTTATAATTTTAAATGAAATTCTTTTGCCACTTCTATAGGTGAATGTCCTTCACGATAGGCAAACGTTTCACAAATATGGGAAACAATAATTAAAGGAGCGTTTTCAGTTTTCTTTACCAGACGCCAGGTATGGCTTATATCCGCAATCAATTGCTGACTGTAGGCTGCAGGTGGATTCCAGGTTCTGGCATACCAGACGCCTATTGTATTAAGTATAATCTCATTGCCTTCCTGAGTGCTCTTTTGAAGCTCGCAGTCAAATTTTTGATCAAAATAAATCAGTTTACTTATTTGATGATCAGCAAACCCTGCAATTCCTTTAAAGACAATATCAGATCCTCGTAATCTAATTTCAAAGTTCTCAACGTCAAGGATTTCAATAAACTTTGTTATGGGTGCACGGGATGCATTTAGAAAATTAAATTGTTTAACAATAGCAAAAGCATCCTTTTCATCAATTAAAATCATCCTGCTTCCTCATCCAAAAATTAATTTTCACTTCCAGGAAATATAGGATCAATCCTAACTTTTTGCCATATAACACAGCAAATCTTAATATCAATTATCCTTAAGCTTTTCATTTTTAATTGAAATAAATCTTCAATATTATTAGATAGAGGGAATTGATTGGTAGAAGGATATGACTGAATAGTACAAAACCAAAATTTGCTACTCAGCAGACTAACATAAATATTTTATAAATGGTGGTACTGGCAAACCTACCTAACTTTTTACAAATCTTCTTTACTGCCTGACCACATCACCTTTTCCCACCAAATGGGAAAAGGTGTAAAAAGAGCAGCCCAGTCATATACAGTTTCATTTTAAACTAAGCAGTTTCTTCAATCTTAATATAAGGATTTTCATATCCTACAATATCAGCCACTTCAGCAGCCCATGCTAATTCCCAAAAATCAGGGGGAAACTGCTTGTTCCACTGTTCAAGCAACTCTCTTTCCTCAGTGCTTAACTCAACCTGGTACTTATCTGCCATAAACAGATTGGCACGAGCAACGATACCTTTGGCGCGATCTGGAGGTTCTGCCAGCTTTAACTCTTTATCGGCTTCAAATTCGCAACCATAAAAGCCTCTTTTATTTTCCAAAATTCCAAATCCGAAATTAGAACGCTCCTGATTCACAGCCCCAACAGCGGGCCAAAGATTATAAAGCTCAGCCTCCTTTTTTTTATATTCCGGATCTATTTTGGCGCAACATTTTCGTCCTTTATACTCTTTACCTGTTTTCTCATTCACACACAATTTTTCAGTCCAGCATTTATGATATCGGCCAAAACTGGCTGCTGGCATCATATGCTCCCATTCGATGCGATTTGCTCGTTCAACAGGAACGGCTGTACTCATATTACAACTGCTTAAATCAACTTGCTTATTACTATCATACCGACAACCACAATACAGGGTAATTTGATGTTGGTTAAATATCTCAAAGGCAATTTTTTTTGCAGTACCGAAGGTCAATGGTGGGGCAGCAAAACTGGTTGATAAAGACAGAATAAGAAGAAAAGCTAGTGTAACTCGTTGCAATACGACGTTAACCATGGCGATGTCCTCCTTGTGCATCAATTAAAATCAAATAGATTTAATCTTGCTCGGAGGTCGGAGCTTTTCAGAAAGAACTTGTTGGACTAAAAACGCCATTACGCGTAATCAGATACTCAACACTTAATCATTCTGATTACAATCCTTTATCAAACGGAGATGAATTCGACATAAAAGGGATTGAAAACCTTTTTTTGTCGCTTAACAAACGTTATCGGGTAAAGCTTTTCCCTTGCTAAAACGGGAGATGAGCATTTATATAGGGCAAGGCTCAATTAACTTAGGTTTGATACAAGAAAATAAAACCATTTTCTTATGTCAAACACACATTAAAATTGCAAATGAAGAATTCCTGCATGTTCGGTCAATGATAACAAAAAAAATAATTATTAAACAAGTTATGAATTTTTTAGTGCAGTTGATAATTATTTATTCCACTATGTTTTGAAATGTGGCTTAAAATGTTTTTTGTTTAAATAAAGTGCAAGTAAAAATAGCAAAAAAGTCTCATGGCGCTTATTCCAAAAAGACTTTTTTGTGAAAAAAATATAAAAATAATTTTCTATAATAGACTTTTTATTCTTTGTGCTTCAAATTTGGAATGAGAAATCTGGATATAACGATTACAACTATTCAACTCGGCGTATTGCAAAGTATAAATGGCATTATCTAATTCTCGCTTTGCTGCAGAATAAACATCGTCGACGATCCAATCAGCAGCTATGTCAATTAGCATTGAAGCCTGTGCCAATTTTTCTGTGCAAGATTTTTTTTCCTGACTGGAAACTAATGAAGCCACTGTTGTAGATAAGTCACGACACTGTTGTATAATGGTTTCCTTACTTAAGGTTGAATTCGCAAAAGCGCTTAAGTTTAGAACGGACAAACATACTATCAAAGTTGCTTTTAACTTCATGTTAATCATATTAAACTCCTGTAATTGTTTGTATAAAACCGTTTTAAATTGAATATCCATTAAACAATAAATGGTGAATACATAACCATTCAAATCGGTATCATAATCAAATGAGTACTTGCTTAGTTCCTAAAATAAAATACAAAACTCAAGGAGTTCCTTTTTCAATATGAAAAAAGAACTCGAATTGTAATAGTTACAATTTAAGAATAGTTATCTTGTGGTATTCAGAACTAACTCGATAAAAGCAGAAAAATCTTTAACCAAAAGCATTAATTCCCGTTATATGTTTTCCTAGTACCAAGGTATGCACATTATCGGTACCCTCGTATGTGAAGACCGATTCCAAATTAAGCATATGCCTAATGACATGATACTCAAGACTAATTCCATTTCCGCCCATTAGGTTCCTACATTTTCGCGCAATTTTCAATGCCTCACGACATGCATTTCCCTTAGCCAGGGAAATCATAGTGGGTGTCTCTCGATGTTGGTCTTTCAATCGGCCAATTTGTAAGTTAAGGCATTGAGCTTTAATAATTTCTGTATACATATCCGCCAAATCTTTTTGAATCAACTGAAAAGAAGCCAGAGGCTTGGCAAATTGCTTACGTTCTAGCAAATAATCGCGAGCGATATCAAAACAAGCCATAGCGGCTCCCATGGCACCCCATGCGATGCCATAACGTGCTTGACTCAAGCAACTTAAAGCAGCTCCAAGACCTTTTTCACTGCCTGGCAATAAATTTTCCTCAGGAACAAAAACATTATCAAAAACCAACTCCCCGGTTATGGAAGCACGAAGAGACATTTTTAACTTAATTTCAGGACAACTCATCCCTTCTGATTTGGTATCTACGATAAACCCACGAATTCCCATTTCAGTTTTAGCCCATACTATTGCTATATCGGCAATAGGAGCATTAGTAATCCACATTTTGGCACCATTCAAAATCCAGCCGCCCTCAACTTTTCTGGCATTAGTACGCATACTGGCAGGATCTGAGCCTGAATCCGGCTCTGTTAATCCAAAACAGCCGATTAAATTCCCTGCAGCCATTTCAGGTAAATACCGCTTTTTTTGTTCCTCATTCCCAAATTTAAAAATAGGATACATGCAGAGAGAACTTTGCACAGAAACAAAGCTGCGCAAACCACTATCGCCCCGTTCTAATTCCTGACAGACTAAACCATAAGCCACATAAGAAGCTTCAGCGCCTCCATATTGGGCAGGTAAAGTTAGACCCAATAAACCCAAATCAGCGGATTTTTTTATCAACTCTCTTGGAAAATGGGCATGCTCATAGGATTCAGTCATCAAAGGTATTACATCATTGCTGACAAAACGCGAGACACTGTCTCGTATCATTCGTTCATCATCATGTAATTGCTCATCAAGAAACAACAAGTCGTCCACTTTCCTTCTCCCTTTTATCTGACTGTAATGCGATCACCGCTTCTATAATACTTTCCTGGCTTGGTAATAAATATTGCCAGGCAGTTCCCAATGGAATAAAGCAATCTTTACCTGTAATACGTTTGATTCTTAAACGAGGTGAAGCCTCTTCCACCAATAATGTAACCAATCCTTCACTAATTGAGCCGCTTTGTCTACCCTCATCGACAATTAAAATACGTTTTGCTTTGGAAATTTCTTTCAAAATGGCTTTTTTGGGCAAAGGGCTAAGCCATCGTAAGTCAACAATTTTCACAAAAATACCATGAGTTTCTCGTAAAACCTTTTCAGCCTGACGAGATAAATAATACCCATTAGCATAAGTTAAAATAACTGTTTCGCCTTCCCCGTAAACTCCCACTTCGCCTTGAGCAATCATCTCTTCAGGAGATGGGTATTCAAATAACCATCCATTATCTCCCGGGCTATGCAAGTCCTTGGTCATATACAAGGCAATTGGCTCCAAAAACACGACAACCCGTCCTTCCTGATAAGCAAGTCTCATACAAGTTCGCAACATTTTTGCTGCATCCGGACCATTGGAAGGACAAGCTACGATAACTCCTGGCAAATCTCGCAAAACCGCTATTGAATTATCATTATGAAAATGACCGCCAAACCCCTTTTGATAGGCGAGAGAAGCGATTCTAAGCACCATGGGGTTTTGATATTGGCCACTCGAAAAAAAGGACAAAGTGGATGCCTCGCCACGTAACTGATCCTCTGCATTATGCAAATAAGCTAGAAATTGAATTTCTGGAACAGGGATAAAACCATTATGCGCTAAACCAATCGCTGTACCTAAAATGGTTGTTTCATCCAAAAGCGTATCAAATACTCTGCGTTGCCCAAAACGTGTCTGCAAATCAGCAGTAACTCGGTAAACCCCTCCTTTTTTTCCGACATCTTCTCCAAAAATCAACATATTGGGATATTGCATCATCAGATCAGTAAGGGCGAAATTGATTTGCTGACATAAATTACGCTTTAAGGTGAGTTGAGGATATACCCCTGCAAATACTTGAGCTCGTCTATTGTCGTCTGGTAATGGGTATTCTTGCTTTTTTTCAATTCGAGGTACTAAAGAAAGCATGATTTCTTCAGCACAACTCATTCTGGGTTCTCTTATTGCTTCAAGCGCCTTTGCTTCGATTAAAGCTCTATTATCTTGATAAAGCTCAACCATTGCTTGCAAACTCATCCAATCTTCTCTGTGCAAGATACCTGCAGTATGTAATAAAGGATCATTTGCTTCTCGACGCTCAATTTCTTCCTGGGTACTGTATTGCGATTCGATATCCGAACCGGCATGTCCTAACAGACGCACACAACGCATATGCAAGAAAACTGGTTGCTTTTTAGTTCTTGCCAAATATTCTGCCTCTTGAGCTTTAGCAAAAACATCGGCAATGTTTAACCCGTCACAGGCAATATAATGTATACCGGGACGCGACGAGATGGACAGTTCTATCCAATTGGATGGAGTAGGGACTGATATACCGATGCCATTGTCTTCACAGATAAACACAATAGGTAAAGGATAATGTTGCTGGGTTATCCAGGAACAAGCGTTCAATGTGGTTTGGCTCGTTGCATGATTAGCTGAGGCATCACCAAAAGAACAAAGGATCACGGAGTCGGATGCTAATTTATTTTGCAACCCTAACTCTTTGGCTCGGGTAATTGATAAAGCAGCACCTAGAGCTTTCGGTAAATGCGAGGCAATAGTTGAGGTTTGCGGTGGAATATTTAAAGGCACACTACCAAATACCTTATGCCGTCCACCCGAGATAGGATCACATGCTGCTGCTACTAATGAAAATAATACGTCTTTTACCCCATCTATGCCGGATAATTGCTTAGCTCTTTGCAAGAAAAAAGCGCCACTGCGATAATGCAAAAAAGCCATATCACTGGCTCTAAAAACTTGACCGAATACCGCATTGCCTTCATGCCCGCTACTGCCAATGGTATAAAAAGATAAGCCTTTCTCCTTTAATTGCCTGGCAATGATATCAAGAAGTCTGGACTTAATTTGTGAGTCAAAAAATTCTATCGCAGTTTTCTTGTCAAGTTCTGCTGTATCCGGACTCATGTTGCTTCTGAGTTGCGGAAAATCCCCATGTAATACTCTTTTTAGAAATTGCTCATCCACTACACTCGCTCTGTCTAACATCACCACACCCTATTGAAATTGCGTAATGACCAGATGAATAAGGCTGTCTTCAATTACACTTAGGTAATGATTATTCCTATATCAATGCCTGGTATCCCTTCCTAATAAATTATAAAGAAATTCATTATTATGCCGATAACTAAAACGATGAGTATATACTTATTAAACAACTTACGGAACTGTCCATTGGAGGACAATGCTAAGAAGAAATCAGTCTAAATATAAGGATGATGAATGTCTGTAGAAATGAGCAGAGCCCCCAGTGTCAGGATGACACCTGGACAAGAAATTAAATTAGCAAAACCTGCTACTGAACTTTATGTAGGACAAATCCTGAAAACAGTGGTTGTCACAGCTCTCTCCAACGATCAGGTCCTTATCAATATCAATGGCCAAAATCTTAATGCCAAAGCCTCTCATCATTTCCTCCCAGGAGAACTACTTGAAGTAAAAGTCATGGCGAATCATCCTGAAACAATTCTTGCAGTTCAACAAAAAACATCCTCAACTTCTGTGTTGCAAAATGCCTTACTCCAGTATTTACCCAAACAGGCTCCAGCAACCAATCTTTTACAAACACTGACTCAATTAGTAACAACAAATAATTTAGCCGGCCCAGCGAATCAAGTGATAAAAGCAATTTTAAGCAATATTCCTATTTTGAACCAATTACCTAATCAGTTAATTCAAGCGATTTACCGGAGTGGAATATTCCTGGAATCTGGTTTATTAGCATGGCAAAAAGGCAAGTCACAACAAGAATTACGATCAGATTTCAAAGGATTGTATTTTAAATTATTAAATAGCTTATCCATTGACAATAAACATCAAATGAATCTGCCAAACGAATTTGAATCGGATTTTCTACAAGCACCTCTCCCTTTACCTGGAGCAATTCCACAACCACTGATTAAAGACACAATATTAAATCTTAGCGGGTTGTCTACGGAAACCATACAACATATTTTGCATGAGCAAGTAACTCAGGTGTTAGCTCGTATCACTGCGAATCAAATTAACTACTTATCTCAAGAGAATCAAGATGGGTACCTTATCATGTTGGATCTTCCTTTAAAAACTCCCGATGGAATAGAAGTCATTCCCATTATGATTAAACAACATAAAGCAGAGCCTATGCAACTTTCTAAATGGTCTGTGTCATTTGCAGCAAACTTACCCAATTTGGGTGGTATGCAAGCCACTGTGTCAATTCATGCAAAAAATATCGATGTTAAAATTAATGCCCAGCAATCCTCTACCTTGCAAGTGCTTAGTGAACGTCAGAAAGAATTAAGCAAAATTCTCTTTGAGTCAGGCCTTAATTTAAGAGAGTGGAAACTGCAAGTTGGACTAGAAAATAGCCACATTGATGTCGCAAACTTACGTTTATTGGATATTAAAATATGAAAAGAAAAAAACCACTTGCTGTTGCTTTACGCTATGACGGCACATCCGCTCCCAGGGTAACTGCTAAAGGAGAAGGGGTAACTGCTCAGCAAATCATGAGCACGGCAAAAGAACATGGTATTCCTCTCGAACAAAATCCTGAATTAACAACTTTACTATCTAATATTCGTCTCAATGAAGAAATTCCTAAAGATCTTTATATAGCAGTAGCCCAGGTTTTGGCGTTCCTCTATCACTTGGATGGAAAGACCTCTCCCAAATAGTACCTTTATCTATATTCTCGAATAAATTGGTAATTATTGACCAAATAATCTACAATTTGTTTAAGTGAATGGCGAGAGGTTTCACTATGAAATGGATAATGCTGATCGTAATTACTTTAACTGCTGCCGGTTGCTGTTGTACTACAGCAGAAGTTGTAGAGTACCAACAAGTGACAGTCGCAGCCCCCGTTGTTGAACCAGTTATTTTAGACGTGGACGATCCTGAGCCCTTGGATGTCACCACAACAACAATAGATTTTTACTAAAAAGACATTGATTTTTCTATTATTTTTTTGTGATAAACATTGTGATTTTCTTTATCAGGAGAAATTTCGCCAAGCTCAATCAATGTAATTCATTGATGCCTTAATCTAACCTTAAGATAAGTATGCCTATAATAAAATAAAGGGGTTTTTATATATAGGGTGTCTTTATGCTAACAGAACTTACAAAGGATCAGGCGAAAGCACAAGCCATTTATATGAGCTATATGCTTAGAAAAGCGCAAGAGATGGCACGACAAAGTAAAGAACCTGCTTTTGACCCCCAAGGGCGTCTTCTGATTGATGTGACCCCAGATATTAATGAAATAGTTAAAGAATTAAATAACGGGCTTAAAAGTGAACCTCCCATTACTGCGAAAAATCCTGATGATTTAGCCAAGGTTATAGGCATAACAATATCCCCAAAAACCATAGTAAGCCTGGACATCAACAATACACCAGAATTGATTGAAAAATTTAAGACAACATTAGAAGCCAAATTAATTAAAGTTGGAGCAAAAGACCCAAATACTATAATAGAGCAACTGGATAGAAAACCGAAAGGGAGCATCATCGCCCTTCAACAAGAATTTCATTTTCATTTGGCTCTCGCTTCACGCGTTTACCAACAGATTAGCAAAGCGGATCCAAAACAAATTGAAAAAGCGCATCAGGAAACGATCAAAGTCCTTAACGAAAGAATCATGGAGGCTTATGCTAAATCTCTGAAAGACGCAATGAGAAAAGATGGTACTCTGGATATCACAAAATTAAACAAATCCCTGGATAAAGCACGAAAAGAGATAATGCCTGAAGCGCATACTCTTTTAATGCAACGCATTGTCGCAAATACCGGATTTAAATTAGATAAAAAAGCTTTGAAAGAAGCAAAAATATCGTTAAAACATTTGGCTGAAGCCACTACCTCAACACCCAATGACGTCATACATACTGACGTTGCCTCTGGTTTAGTTACCTTAATCAAAGGCTCAGAAAATACCGCTCATAACCGAACTGAAGGAGAGCAATTTGGCCATAGACAACTGATAACACATTCATTGAAAGAAGGTGGAACTGTAGAGGTCAATAATAATAATCGGATTCAGATTCGCACTCCATCACCCGTTGTTAAAGAAGGGCTTGAAGATGATCAAGCCTATATTTCTGATGTAAGAACCAAATTCGCAACAGTTACCAAAGAATACGATTTAAAAAGCCGTTTGAGTGGCGATGATAAAAAACCTCGAGCGTTTATCTACAACAGCTACACTGCATTCAATGATAACATGGACGACCTCATCACTAAAAATTATCAAACTCAAAGTGCCCAACATATTTTAAGAGGGGCACATCGGTACAATGTCAATCAATTAAGAGGTGAAGACGAAACACCTGTCTTTTGTTTTGTGCAAAATATGTCTGTTAATGGTTTTGGGAATACCCTGGGTTACGACGCCCAACTATTCGAAACAGAGAGTCAACATGAATTACGCAGAGAAACCACTTTGATGGCAGAGATGGCTTTAATGCATACTCTTTATGATACTGCCACGCCAGAACAACAAGAAAAAATAACTCAGGTTTTTAATAAATACAAAGATTATTTGAACCGTTCACCAAACCGTGAATCATTCTTTTCCAACTCTGTCGAAGGCAAAGAAACAATAGAAATAATACAGCAAGTTAAAAACGAATGGAAAACAGAGCCTGCCCAAGAAGGTAAAGAAAAGAATACAGTAGATAATGCCAAACTCGCATTAAAACAATTAATGGCAAATAATCTCCATATGACCCATGAATACTCTAAAACCTTCCAGGCCTTGTCTGTTTTTGTGGAAGAAGCCTCCATTGGCGGTTGCAAAAGTGGAAATGAGCGTGCCCAGGCAATTAATGGACGGGTAGCTATTCTGGATAGTCTGAATAATAAAAAACCCTTGCCAGAAGGGATGCAAAAAATTTCAACAGTATTGGACAATCTGGCTAAGGGAGGAAACGTATCCGATCTGGCAAAAGAATTAAAGTTAGCCATTGATACAGAATACAACCAATCTGGATTGCAAACGGCTCCATCTATTGTAAGTCTGATGGATCAGGGAGCTTCCGCAAAAGTTGAAAGTATTGATGGTGCTCGCACCCCTTTCACATCTCGCAACTATGCGGAAGAGGACGTTTCTGTTATGAGTAACTTGCATCAAACAAAAGCAGGAAAAATGCAAGCTCATAAAGATCTGACAAAACAAATGCAAGGAGCGTGGGATGGTTATCCCAAGTCCTGGTGGGAACGCATGGGTTCAAGTCCATTAGGCAAAGCGGGGGCAATATTGGCCCTTGCTTCGAGCCTCATAGGCATAGGACTACTTATAAGTGCCGGAGTCGCCATATATAATTCCATTGATAACTCTCGAAGAAAATCTGAAGTCACGGAAAAAATCAGTCAGGCCAAAGAGGAATTTGATAAAGGAGTTAACTCCACTTCAAGCAATGATCCTCAATTCGAGGAAACCTTCTCCAAAACAACAAAATCTTTGTCAGGAATACCTAAAGATTTCTCTTTGTCACAAAACGAAGAGGAGGAAGTAGTAAAAGTGAACACTAATAGTGTATCAGGAGTAGCTACTCCGGTAAAATCCACTGCAAAGCTTGATGACGATAAAATAACTAGCCCTGTTGTAGAAGACACTTCTTTCAAAATATAAAGAGTAAAATTGCGCTTTAAGTGTTCTTTACGACACTTTGCTGCAATAAATTTTGAAAATGAGCTGAAGGACTTACGGAAAACTCCAAGATCGAGGCAACATAGATTTTTAATGAGGGAGTTTGGGTAAAACTAAATAACCGAATTAAAAACCTTTTTTAACAAGAGATTGGAATTTTTCATAAGTTCTGAGCTATTGATTTAAATCGACATGGTATAATCAGAACTCCAATTAACTTCTATAAGAACAAGAATGAAAAAAATCAGCTCTTTTATTCTTTTTTATCTAATAAGTACGACAAGTTTTTCTCTCCCCAAAGGCTTTGTCTATCTTCACGATGTGGCACCCGACATCGTTCAAGATATGAGATATGCTACCAACAATAATTTCATAGGAAATCCGATACCTGGATACCAACGTGGGGTTTGCATAATCACCAGAAAAGCGGCCGAACGATTAAAAAAAGCGGAAGAATACATCAAGACCAAAGGATACACACTTAAAGTATATGATTGCTATAGACCACAAAAGGCTGTGAATTATTTTTACAAATGGAGCCAGAACACTAAAGATCAACGCATGAAACCTGAGTTCTACCCTCGCGAAAGGAAACAAGATTTGTTCAAACGTCACTATATTGATCTGACATCTGGTCACACTCGAGGAAGTACTCTGGACTTAACTTTGGTAAAATTAAGAACATCCCGCGAAAAAAGCTCTACTAATAGTCACTTAATTCGCTGCTACGATAAAACCCCAAATTATCTGGATGATGATTCAATAGACATGGGAACTCGTTTTGATTGCCTTGATGTGTCAGCAAATATCGATTATTCCAATTTAAGTAAAGACCAGAAAATGAATCGCAAACTCTTACAAAATCTTATGACTCGATTTGGTTTTAAACCCTATTACTATGAATGGTGGCACTTTACCCTGAAAAATGAACCGTATCCAAACACCTACTTCAATTTTCCAGTCCAATAAATCGATATCCTGTATTACCCAGAGTAATACAGAAATATTCACCTTAAAAGTCAACTACAAACCAATGTGATCATATTTAAAAATATATGGTCATAATGACCATGAATTGATTATTATTAAATCATAAGATATCCTTGCTATCTTTGTTAAACTACAACGGCACTGGAGAGTAATAGATGCGTGTCTCAAAATTCTTTTTATTAACCTTGGCATTGAGTTTCAATGTATTTGCTCAGGATATCAAAGTAGTAGGAACATTAAGTCAAACATTAAAAGCGCCTCAAAATAAAACGTTAAATACAAAACCAATTACACAACAAATCAAATTGCTTAAAATGCAATTATCTAATTCTGCAATCCAGGTACTCACTAATAAAACAAACATCGCCATCAAAAACCAAAATACCATAGTTAAATCATCCAATTTACCATCCAAAGTAGAATTAGGCATGAATGATGTACCAGTTCTAAACCAAGGGAGTTTCGGAACATGTGTCACCTTTGCAACCACCGCAGCTGTCGATGCCGCATTGAATAAAGGCGATTACATCAGCCAATTATGTCAATTACAACTGGGCATGTACCTTGAAAAAAATGGCCATTCTCCAAGTGGTTGGGATGGCTCATTAGGACGAATCGTATTGAGTCAAATGGAAAACTTTGGTGTAATCAGCAAAGAAAAACAAAAAGCATTGGGATGTGGTGGTTTAACTGAATATCCTGACCAGGAACAACCTACTCCTGATACGGCTATGTCCCTTGAGCAATTCCATGAAATGAGCGAAGATTCAGAGGACAATCCTATTGTTTATTCACCGATTCTTGATGTCTACCAGGCTATACTGGACAGAACGGACACCAATAAAACCATTAGTGATGTAAAAGCAGCTTTGAATCAAAAGGACAGAGTTACTTTTGCAGTATTGTTACTGGATTTTGATCTGGGAGTCATGGGTGCAGTGGGTACAAACAAGGCCAAATTCGATACCTGGGTATTAACCCCTGAAATTGCTCGTGACATTTATTTACGTCCTATTTTTGGTGGCCATGAAATGATTATCACTGGTTATGACGACAATGCTGTTTCAGTTGATGAATCAGGTCGTGAACACAAAGGATTATTTACTTTACGTAACTCATGGGGTGAGCAATTTGGAGACAAAGGTAATTTCTACATGTCCTATGATTACTTCAAAGTTTTAGCTATAGAAGCCCAACGTATCCGAACTGTAACCAATGACAATTCTGAAGAACATTCAGCAACTGCCTAATAAATTGTGATTCTTTCTTAATTTGGCTCGTATCAGTTCCGTGTTGAGAATATCCTGTCATTTTATGTTCGAAATAGAATAGTCCCTTAGCGGGGACTCTCTAAACCAAAAACTGGAGTGAGTTGCAAAACCTTACCTAAACAAAGTTTTTCAAGGCTTCATTATTTCGCTTCATTCATTTTGGGATGCAAAATTTCCATTAAAAATATTTCAAACAATTTCATTTAACCACTAATTTGTGTATAATATTTACATATTGGCTTTTGAATAAATAATATGTCTAATCAACCCACCAAAATTACCCATCTAGTTGTTTTAGGTGATAGTTTATCCGATAAAGGAACTCTCAATAAACGGGAATTACTTGGTTTTATTCCCATGAGTTATTTAAGTGGTTTAAGAGGTAAATCACCCAGAGGCCGATTTACAAATGGTTTTCTTTGGGGAGACTATGTAGGCGCTACTACCGCAGAACAATTTGAAATTGATCATATTCGAAAAAAACTGAAATTAGGTAATAACGCGGTAAGTAATGCGGACATAGGCGATGAATTACTGACTAATAGCAGAATAAAAAGAGAAAATGAAGAATCCTTTAGCCTAAATGAAGACAATCATATTTTATTTAAAGGAACAAGATTTGCTCGTTTTTATTGTGAAGGTGGCTTAACTTCTCATGACTATTCTTTTAGTTTTACCTTCAATCTAGTTCTCTTTTTTACAAGATTAATTCTTGCAACCTTGGGCGGCAAACGAGCTCAATTATTAGCTGATGATAAAAAATACAATATTTCTAGTCTTGAAAAATCAGAAACATTAGTAGTCGAATGGTCAGGAGCGAATGACTTAATTACGGCCAATGGAAAACCTACTCATGCTGAGGCAGATAACGCTGTTAATGACCGAATAAAAAATGTTGAATCTCTAATCCGTAACGGGTATAGAAATTTTGTTTTATTTAATTTACCTGATCTTTCATTAACTCCTAGATATCAAAGAAAAAACAAAGCAGAACAACGTAATGCATCCGAATGCTCTGAGTATTTTAATCAAAAGCTGCAAGAAAAATCTCTTGAATTAATAAAAAAATACAAAGGGTTAGGAATTCCTGTCAATCTCTCAGTATTTGACGTTAATGAGCAATTTAAGGAAGCTTACTCCAATCCGGAAAAGTATGGTTTTGAAAAAGACAAATTAAAATCACCTTATGTCGAATCGGATCTTTTTAAACAAAACCAGAAAAATCCAATTGACCAGAAAGAACATATCTCACCTGCCCCAGGATATATGTTCTGGGATGATGTTCACCCAACGGCCACCATGCATGCCTGGTTAGCAGAACGTTTCAAGGAAGAATACTACGGCAAAGTTTTTAAATTCGAGCCACCTGAGTTGATTAAACGAAAGCATAAGGAAACTTCAGATATTCAGTTCAAAACCACGGACTCAATAGAAAGAACACCCAAACCCAATAGGAAATTACCTGAAGATATCACATCAATTTTGAATACCATTCATACAAGAGCAAAATTAATGTGTCAATCCACTGATCCACAACGAAGAGAAAAGGGTGACTTATTAAAATATTTTATTTTTGAAGTCAAATGCCAACATGGCAATTTAGAGAATATCCGTGGGCTAATCTCGGCATTTACCCTGGAGCCTAATAATTTAAGGATATTAAAAACACATCAGAATCCAATTATTGATTTCTTTAGAAATAAGAAAACAACCCAGACTGAAGAGGATATTGCTGCTTTGAAAAAAGCAGTTCAAACTCATTTAGAAGCTGCCGAAGAGGATATTTCTGATACATCTCTTGCCAGTCCTAACTGAAAATTTAGATTTTCACTTAATCGACAGGATGACATCGAATTGATGTAAGAACAATAGACTTCTGTCCAAAACCCACTGCAATGGGAAATTGCTTCGTCGATACGGTGGGGGCTCGAATCCTCATGTACTAACGGAACGTGTACACTCCGGCTCTGCACTCCGTTTCACCTCGCACTTCCCCCACCTCAGCGAGTTTGGAAAGAAATCCAATCATTTTCAACGGTTTTGGGATAAATTCATTCTAAACTTCGTGGGGATTTATCAGATCCCGAACAAAGTGTGAGGACTGACATTCCATTTTTTCCTTTTCGCTTGATACCTTAATCTTAAACCACACTCTAGTTGACTTGATAGGTATTAATACATCCCTGATAGGGAACACGAGTGCTTTTTACTCCATAAAATAATCCTTCTTCAAGATCATGACAAACTTGTTCAGGACTGAGAGTTTCCAAACACTGAGACAGTGTTTCGTTTTGACAAATTGGAAAAATTGCCTCAGGAGTACCCATCGCAGAATAATGGTCATTTCTCCATTCATATAAATCTGGAGTAAAATAAGTGGTAAAATTTCTAATTTTCATTTCGTTATCTAAACTAAAAATTTTCATGCCAGGGTTGTTATGATGAGCACGACTGATTCCGGGCGTTGAAAAAGCATAAATACTGGTAGCATCAGACAATTTTATTTTCCTGAATTCTTCCATATGAGAATGAGAAAAAAGGAGCGTAATTTGATCATAAGAATGATGGTATTTGTCTAATAACTTCAAAAACCTATCCAAATAAATTTCATGCCAAAACTGGCTTCCGTTATAGGCTACACCAGGGGGAATATGCATAGCCAATAGCAATTGCCTTGCATGATGTTTTTTTAATTGTTGCTCAAGCCAAAATAACTGGACTAAAGCATCTTTATGTTGATTAGGATATTTAGGTAAATATATAGGGGTCTTAGTCCATTGAACAGAATTAAGCGCGATTAAAATAATATCTTTATTATTTGGTATGACGTAACTGGAGTAATACCCATCCTGGTGCATATGGGTATCATCAATAATTAATCCATCGCAATAAGCACAAGCACCAGACCAACCCAAAGCAAAATTCAGGGGTGATTTATTATTTGAAGAGAATGGCTGATAATTCCCAAGCAATGAATCATTATTCCCTGTAATATAGAACATTGGCTTTTTATTAAGATTTGCTTCCAACAACCCTTGAAATACCACTGATTCATACTCTTCTTTTTTAGCAGTAACAAATAATGAATGTGTAGGAAGATCTCCTAAATGCAAAATAAAATCCGCTTTTTTGGTTAACTCTCCAAACCGTTTTAAAGTGACCGCTAAAAACTCATCTCCAGTATCCTGACCATCTTTCGCTATATTTTCTGCGCCATAATGAATGTCAGAAATCGTTAGAAATTGTGGTGTGGAAAAAACTGAAGAAACTGAACATAACAACAACAGGACTACTCGAATGATACAACTCAATTACTACTCCTACTACTCTAAATCAATTGATACTTTACACTGGTATATGCTAATTAATAACTTTCAACCAGGTAGTTTAAACTACCTGGAATTATACCTGAGTTTTAAAAATGAGTCCTCATTCTAATGGCTTTTGCCACAAATCAAGATCATCCAGAAGCGGTTAGATTTGGACTATTACTCTAAATCGCTTCACGAATTATCCATGTCCTTTCTGTCTTGTTCTCAGACCAAGGGGCTTGAATCCAGAGAAGTAATGGCCGGCTTGAGGCTACAACAGGTAAAATTTTGGCAGACAAGGCCACTGCGAAAGAATATTTTTTTCCAACAGATTGGAGTGCTTTCCAAACACTATTCGCATTGGATTGATTATCGGTCACTATTAATTCATTGCCTCTGTAAACTACGTTCACATTTTGTCCCCTCAGAGCCTGCCTTACTACAGTTTCCAAATGCCGCCACTTGGCTTGATGTGCTCTTTGTAGCTCAATTTGCGTAGGATTCAATTGAAACTTGATTCGTGCATGGGGAGAAAACACTCGAGCTAATCGACTGCTCGTCGGGCTTTGTTGTAAGAAAAAAGTACATAATGCATCTAGTAAAGGGCGCCCTGGGCCAGCTGGTTTACCAGGTAGTCGATTAATGTACATGGCAAAAGCTAAAGTATGGCCATTAGCAGTATACAAATAACCTGACAAACTATTCATTCCTGTCATAGTACCCGTTTTGGCTCGGACAAATCCTTGCTGATTTGGGGTTTTAAATCGTTTTTGCAAAGTTCCATCACGCCCAGAGATAGGTAAAGCTGCTATGTATTCATAAGATAATGGAAAACGTTGATACAAGAATTTTAATAATGAAATGGTTTGCTCAGGTGTTACCAAATTATAACGTGACAATCCAGAGCCATCAGTAAAGATGGAATCTTTTAAGTCTATTCCTGTTTCTTTTTGTAAAAAGCTTTTAATCACAGGTTGCGCCTGTTTCCAATCAACAGGCGACCCTTTAATTTTAGCCGCCGCATGTAAATATAAACTATCAGCATACAAATTATCGGAAGGCTTTAAGGTATCCGCCATAAGCTGCGATATTGGCTTTGAATAACGAGTTGCGATTAATAGAGAACCTGAAGGAGCCCTTCCAAGCAAAACTTGCCCGTTCAATTTGATATTTTCTTTTTCGAGTGTACTTGCAATCATTCCTTGGGCATACATAAATGGATTTTTGATTGCAATACGTTGTTGTACTGCCCATTGCCCTAGCCCGACACAACCCCTGACCGTTAAGTTATTCTCAGGATCCAGATAAAGTCCTACACCACATCCTTTAGCGCTTGCCTTCGTAGTCGCTTGATTATTTAAATTAATGGTGCCACCACCATCATCCACTTCTACAATAGCCGGATCGCCCACCTTGGCTCCCGGGTTTACAGTGATTGTTAATCTGTTAGCATCCACCATCAGAGGTGCGATAGGTGCACCATAACTATAAGACAAATCAGCAGTCAGCCAACCAGGAGGATAAGCTGGAATGGAGGTTAAACTACTGTCAATGATCACATTGCCTTGAATAGTATTGATATTCCAGTCCTTCAGCGATGCCAATAAAGCTTTTAAATCATCTCGACTGAATGAAGGATCTCCACTGAGATGCAAATACACATTTCCATGCAAAACTCCACCCTGTAATTGGGTGGCACTTGTACTGAGCTGATTCTTAAATTGATAATCAGGGCCTAGTGCCATCAGTGCAGCTGCTTCAGAAAAAAGCTTCATATTGCTGGCAGGAATAAACAAACGCATCGCATTACGCTTGTACAAAGTCTCGCCTGAAGTTAAATCGCTAACTACTATCCCAAGGTTAACATGAGGGTTTAATCTATTAATTAATTTATCGACCTCAAGTTGCATACTAGCGCCATGGGTTGATATTGACCATACTGCCCATAAGCATGCTCCAGTTAACGTCCTTTTCATCTAAACTTTTTCCTTAATATTGAATTTCAATATGTAAAATAGATTGAGTCGTTTGATACATTTAGGTAATTTCAGATTTAATTTCGATGAGCTAATCATATCTCAAGCCTAAACGCTCCAAAAGCCCTGCAAGGGTATCATTATCAAAAAATTTTACTTTTAACCAACCTCCTTCCTCATTATCGTTTATAATTTGTACAGGAGCTCCAACTTGTTCTGCCAAGATTGTTTGTAACCTCTCAATATCCCTGTCCTTTCTGGGATTTTTTGGCTTATCAACACATTTATTTTTATAAGATTTAACTGATTGCTCTAATTGTCTTACTGACCATTCTTCTTCAATCACTTGACTTGCGAACATCTCTTGTTGATCAGGGCTTAACCCGACCAGCACGCGAGCATGTCCAAGAGACAACACTTTATCTCGAATCAAATGCTTCACTTTATCTGTTAAAGCAAGCAAACGGAGAATATTTGCAATATGGCTTCGAGACTTACCGACCAAAACAGCAATTTCATCCTGATGATAATGAAACTCATCTATTAAGCGTCTATAACCTGTAGCTTCTTCAATTAAATTCAAATCCTGGCGTTGAATGTTTTCAATTAAAGTCAGGGCACAAGCCTGTTTATCAGTATAATCGCCTATTAGACATGGAATCTCATTTAATCCCGCTAATTTGGCTGCACGCCATCTTCTTTCTCCTGCAATAATCTCATATCGTTGTTTTGCAATCGGCCTCACGATTAAAGGTTCAATCAATCCTTGTGAAGAAATTGATAGCGCCAATTCTTGCAACACAGTGGGATTAAAATCTTGTCTGGGTTGATAATGACCTGCCTGGAGGCTTTCAATAGGTAAATAAGAAAACTGAGATTGCATAAACCAAAATAATAGATAACAGGACCAGGAATTGTTTCATAATCAGAGCAGGAATGGAACAGAATCTTAACCAAGGTTATCGGTAAAATAGGGCTAATTGGCTCTACACAGAAGGCCCCTTGATTACTTCAGCTGTTCCTACAGAATTATTTTCATCTTGGACTCTAAAGAAACGAAGGTTGGAGTGATAAGCACTTTCTTTGGATCGGGAGTTAAACTCTTCAGCAAACCTGGGGTAGTTATCCAATAATTCTTTACTGAGTTTAGTGATATAAGAATCATTAGAATTCTGTATTATGCGCATGTAATGCACTGCTGTAATCATGTCCTCAGAAGTTTCTGATTTCAATAACAACTGACATGCAGACAACATAGCATTCGTACAACCTCTGGCAGCGGACTCCATAATCATCTGTTTATACTGAGATGAAGAAGGTGAATAAACCTGAGCCAAGCGAAACAACGCTAAAGGATTAGTTTTAGCCAATGCACGCATTTCAGGTAAACGCCCGACAACCGCTTGCTTTACTCGCGGATCATTAGGTGTTCGGTGTAATTGTTTTACCAAAGCAGCGAATTCACTACTTGGGTCTAATTGAGCAGCCATACCCCAACCTTTTACTTTAACGACTATTATCAGAATAAATGTTCAAAATTAAGGCATAATTAAGGCGGAACCATTTTACAATTTTTTTACACTTCCATGTTCAAATCATAATAAAGAAATCCCATTCTGAATTCATCAGAATGGGATTACGCATGATTTTTGATGCCAAGTCCTTTCTACATTACCATATTAAATAGCTTTACAATTTGTCATAACGATCCCAACCCAGATGAAAGAGCATATGAGCCAAAATCGCAGAAACCAATCCATACTGCCAGAATAAAAAACCAAAGAGTAAAGACTGCCAAAGACTTAAAATTACGAAAGAATAAACAAAACGTCGGCTTGATAAACATCCTGCAGCAATATAAGCGGGAATTTGACCCACAGCAAAAATAAATCCGCTCAAAATTATTGAGATAATAATAATTTCAGCATTAATTTGTTTACTAAACAGCAAAGCGAAAAAAGCCACTACATTCATTAAGCCCCATCGCGCAATCACTTCTTCAACAACGCCGCCATAAAGCACACATCCATCAAGACCTAAAGTAGTTCGCAATTTTGCCATTGTCTTAAAGCTTTTTTCATCAAGTATGGCACCGACTAAGCCATAATACAGTGCACAAAAAACAACCAACCCCAAAACAGCATATAAAAAAGTAGGCAATAAAATCGATTGGAAAGAGTCAAAGCTCGCCTTACCTTGCAACACCCCCTCCAATAAAGGATCTCCCAACCCAGTACGTAAAGATAAAACCGAACCCGAAAAACTCATGACAAACACCATAAATAATGTTTGCAGCACCACAAAGCGGCTGAATCTTTTTTTTAACCCCTCAGTATTATTGGCTAATAAGAAATAAACCAATCGATGCATTGAGATTAAAACACCAGGAATGGATAAACAAAATAAGACAATAATTATGGGCCAATTAATTATCATTTTTCATCCTTTCTTAATACACTATAAAAAAACCCATCCATTTCCTGTTCCCCAGGCAAAATCTGTTGGCCATAGCCAGTCCATCTCCCCCAAGACCATTTGCCATCGATCACTTGGCAATCGGAATGAGCTGCAACAAATCGAGCGATTTGTAATTCATTTTCATCCTTAAAAACGGAACATGTGGCGTAAATCATGAAACCATCCGGTGCAAGCAATGGCCACAATGATTCCAACATGGCATGTTGTAATTGAGTAACCGCCAAAACTTCTTCATTTGTTCGCAATAACTTGATATCTGAGTGACGCCTGATTACCCCGGTTGCCGAACAAGGGGCGTCTAATAAAATCCGATCAAACGGACAACCATCCCACCATTGCCCAGGTTCCAGCGCATCTCCCTCCACTACAGCCGCCTTCAAATCTAATCGATTTAAATTGTCTCTAACTCGATGTAACCTTTTAGGTTCCAAATCTAATGCAACACACGAAGCAAGATTAGGCTCTCTCTCCAGAATGTGGCATGTTTTACCCCCAGGCGCGCAACAGGCATCCAATACTCGCTGCCCGGATTTTAAGGACAACAAATGAGCCGCTAATTGAGCCGCGCCATCTTGCACTGACACACAACCTTCTGTAAAACCAGGAAGACCGGTCACGTCGCATGGCGTTGTTAAAGTAATGCCATCGGGTGCAACAGCGTGCTTAAAAGCATCAATTCCAGAGTCCTTTAGCACATCCAGATATTCTTCAACTGAATTTTTCAGCACGTTGACCCTCAATGTCAGCGGGGGATGGCTATCATTAGCCTCAGCAATGCGTTGCCAATCGTTTGGCCAATCCTGCTGCAAGCGTTGAAGTAACCAGTTCGGTTGACCATATATAAAAGCCGGTTTTTCTGTCAGTTTTTCCAGAATGTTACTTTGTTGACGACAAAAGTTTCTTAGCACCGCATTAACCAACCCTTTTGCCCAAACCTTTTTTGTCTGTCCAAGCAATGAGACCGTTTCCTTTACCACAGCATAATCCGGCTTATTCATATATTGCAATTGATAAATACCTATCAATAATACTATCCATACGGTATTATCCTTAGGTCGCTTATTTAATAAATTCTCTGCGATAGTTTGTAAACGAAAATAATGCCGGCAAAATCCATAGCAGATTTCTTTGGTCATTGGAGAGAGGTCTTCGATTGACATCGAATAAGATAAGGATTTTTTGTTTTCTATCAAAGCGATCAATATTTTTAAGGCTTGGAATCTGTCATTCATTTTCATTGCAACATTAAACCAGGGTGCAACTGTGTTTTACCAGAATTTAGCCAATCTCTAACAGAAATGACTTTTGCTCCAGGAAATTGTATTTTTTCTACCAGCAATGCGTTATTGCCAGTGGCAACCAACATCCCATTTTTATCAATATTTAATACCATACCAGGTGTTTGAGTGCTCTCAATATTGGTCACTTTTGCCTGATAAACTCTAAGCATCAGTTCTCCAGCCAAAGTATATGCAATAGGCCAAGGGTTGAATGCACGAATTTTTCTGTCGATTTCCGCTACCGATTCGTGCCAATTAATTCGGGCTTCTTCTTTATTAATTTTACCAGCATAAGTAGCTAATTCATTGTCTTGTAACTCAAATTGTACTGACCCGGAAGCGAAAGAATCTAAAGTATCTAATAACGGTTTTACTGAAATTTTTGCTAATTTATCATGCAAGTTACCGGCAGTGTCCAACGGAGTGACAGGACACACCGCTTTGCACAACATAGGACCTGTGTCCATTCCAACATCCATTTGCATAATAGTTACCCCAGATTGAGCATCACCATGTAAAATAGCATGTTGAATTGGGGAAGCTCCGCGCCAACGAGGCAAAAGAGAAGCATGCACATTAATACAACCCAAACGGGGAATCTCCAAAACAGCCTTTGGCAATATCAATCCATAGGCTATCACCACCAGTACATCAGGCTTTAATGCTGAAAGCTCTTCTATAGTTTCCAGATTTTTAAAATTAAGTGGTTGATAAACTGGTATCTCATGACTTATTGCCCATTCTTTTACAGGCGATTCTTGCAGTTTACGACCGCGGCCTGCAGGTCTGTCAGGCTGAGTATAAACAGCTTTAAGCTCATGTTTTGATTGAATTAAAGCATCCAGACAGGGTAATCCAAATTCAGGGGTTCCTGCAAAAACAATCGTTAAGCCATTCATGATTTACGAGCTTGCAAGCGCTTGAACTTATCTAATTTCCGGCGGGCTACCATTCTTTTCAACGGGGACAATAAATCCACAAACAATTTACCATTCAAATGGTCAATTTCATGTTGTAAACACTCGGCAAGCAACCCTTCACCAGTTATTTCAAAAGGCTTACCGAACCGGTCCAATGCCTTAACTGTTACTTTTTCAGCCCTGATTACAGTGTCGTAAGCGCCGGGTACTGACAAACAGCCCTCTTCAAATTCTTTTTCACCATGAGAAGAAACTATTTCAGGATTAATAATAACTAACTGCTCTTTTTTATCCCCGACAATATCAATTACTGATAAACGCAAACTGACACCTATTTGCGGTGCTGCAAGCCCAACTCCACGAGCATCATACATGGTATCAAACATATCATTAATTAATGTCTGCAAACTCTCATCGAAAGTTTCCACAGGTTTAGCTATTTTTCTTAACCGTTCATCAGGTAAGTAAAGAATCTTACGAATCGCCATTGTTTATCTAGTTCTCCACATATTAATCGTGATATTATCCCCGATATACGGTAATGCTGCAAGATGCCAGGGCTTAACTAAAGGATTGATACATGAGATATTACCTCCTCATTTTCTGTTTCATAATATCCTCCCTTACTCATGCATTAAGTTTAAGAACAGACTCCCCAACTCGTTATGTAGTACAGCCTGGGGACACATTATGGAGCATTTCCAGCCGCTATCTGAATAATCCCTGGGAGTGGAAAGCTCTATGGCGTGCTAACCCCCAGATTCCTAATCCAGATCGCCTATATCCGGGAGCAATACTCGCATTGGAATATTATCAAAATGTACCCTACCTTAGAGTTCTATCCAATGGAACCATCAAGCTTTCTCCCAGAGTAAGAGTTACCGCCACTGAGGATCCAGTTCCGCCAATACCCTTAGGTGATATCAAGCCTTTTTTGGATGAGTCATTAATTCTGGATGTTGATGTTCTAAACCGAGCTCCATATATAGTGGCACTTATGCGTGAAAGAATGCTTGGGGGGCAAGGGGATGAAGTGTATGTGAGAGGATTACATCCATCCAAAGAAATGCCTCAAGGAGCTACTATAGGGTATTCTATTTTCCGAGGTGGAAGAAATTACATAGATCCAATAACCAAAGAATTATTAGGTTATAAAGCCGTCTTAGTAGGTTATGGAGAACTGATGGCTGGCGGTGAGCCCGCGACAGTTTTATTAACCAGCATCAACGAGGGCATTAAAATTAATGATAAGGTACTCATTAATAACCACCCTGAATTTGAATTATACTTCGAACCAGAAACTCCTTCCAGGCAAGTCAAAGGATACATTATTGAAATGCCAGACAACATGCCAGTTGGAAATACACAAGGCGCTGTAGGAGGAGTTATAATAATTAACCTTGGAGAAACCTCTGGCATGAAACCTGGAGATGTTCTTGCTATCTATGGCAAGGAACGTATTGTCAATGATCCCCAAAATCATCTTAGACCAATTACCTTGCCACAGGAACGCCTCGGTGAAGCCATGATATTCCGTGTTTTCACCAAGGCCAGTTATGCCTTGATTGTGAGATCCACACGTGCCATTCAATTATTGGATACAGTAACGAACCCATGAGTAATCTACATCCCCTACTTGCCTTAAACAGGATAAATAAAATTGGGCCTCGAACTGTATTAAAATTACAAAAAAAATGGCCAGATTTAAACGCGATGTTTCGACTCTCCAGTTCTGAATTAGAACAGGCAGGCTTACCACCTGTGCTAGCACAAAACATAAAAAATTTTGATCTCGATCTTATAAATGTTGATTTGAATTGGTTAAATTCGAATGAAAATCATCATATTGTAACTTGGGATTCCCCGCATTATCCGGTATTGCTCAAAGAAATCGCTGATCCTCCCTTTGTTTTGTATGCCAAAGGTCAACTATCTGCCTTAAAACAACCCACCTTGGCTATTGTAGGTAGTCGTAGTTCGTCTATTACAGGAAATGAAAATGCTCGAGAATTTTCCAAAGAGCTGTCAGAACACGGGATAACCATAGTGAGCGGTTTGGCTCTAGGGATTGATGCCCATGCTCATTTAGGTTGTCTGGAAGCAGGAGGACAAACAATTGCAGTTTTAGGAACAGGAATTGATTGCATCTACCCACGACGACATTTAAAACTGGCTGATCAAATTACAGAGAATGGCCTGTTATTAAGCGAGTTTCCTTTAAAAAGTCCACCGATTGCTGGACATTTTCCACTCAGAAATCGTATAATAAGCGGTTTATCATTATGCATTTTGGTTATCGAGGCGGCAATTAAAAGCGGTTCTTTAATTACAGCAAGAATGGCTCTGGAACAAAACAGAGATGTATTGGCCATACCAGGATCCATTCATAACCCATTAGCCAGGGGCTGCCACCACTTATTACAACAGGGTGCAAAATTAGTAACTTCAGTGACTGATGTTCTCGACGAACTGAGAATAGAGCATCACCATGTCTCTGCTAATAAACCAATTTTTTCCCTTGCCAGTGGCAAGGAAAACCTAGTAAAGTTCATTGGTTTTGAAACCACGACCATTGATCAAATTATTGTGCGTAGTGGATATAATGTGGAACAAGTCACGAGTGAACTGGCTAAACTAGAATTGCAAGGAGCTGTTATAGCAGTTCCTGGTGGCTACATAAGGTGTGAATATGAAAGATAATTTATTTGAAATGTTATTGAACTTGTTTGAAAAAAGTCTTAATCAACTCCAGAAAGGCCATAAATCCAATGAGCAGGATGCCCAAAATCAATTGATTGAAGAAGATCTTTTAAGTCCTGATGAACAATCATTATTTATCAAATCTGCTCATCAAAAATCAACACGTATTTTTACTTATGACGAGCAAATGAAATTGACCAAAGCCAGTTATCAATTTCTAATGCGTATGAAATTGTGGAATATCATCGATATAGATCTCTTTGAATCAATAATCAATCAATTACAATTCTCTGAATCTCGTATTGTAACCTTGCAAGAAACCAAATGGACTATAAGAAATGCCCTTGCATCCACTTTGAATGAAGAGCAATTAACTTTTCTTGATCTTGTGCTATACCAAACAGAAGATGAATTAACAATTCACTAATAATGTTTGTACTGATATAACAACACATTCATGAACTGTTAGTGAGCATACACAACCAATAAAGGATAAGGTTTATTTTATATGAGTAAACATTTGGTGATCGTCGAATCTCCTGCTAAGGCTAAAACAATACAAAAATATTTAGGAAGCGATTACGACGTATTAGCATCCTATGGTCATGTACGTGATCTGCCTGCCCGTAAAGGTTCAGTAAATCCTGACCAACATTTTTCCATGACTTATGTTCCTATTGAAAAAAATTCAAGGCATATTGATACCATAGCAAAAACACTTAAAAAATCAGACTCTCTATTGCTAGCAACAGACCCTGATAGAGAAGGAGAAGCGATCTCCTGGCACATTTTTGAATTAATGAAAGAACGAAACCTCTTAAAAGACAAATCGGTACATAGAATCTTTTTTAATGAAATTACCAAAGCAGCAATCCAAGAAGCAATCAATCATCCAAGATCAATATCCATGGATTTGGTAAATGCCCAACAAGCCAGACGTGCGCTTGATTATCTGGTCGGTTTTAATTTATCCCCTTTACTATGGAAAAAAATTCGACGAGGGTTATCTGCCGGACGAGTACAAAGCCCTGCACTGAGGTTGATTGTTGAGCGAGAAGAGGAAATTGAACGTTTCATCTCTCAAGAATATTGGAAAATAATCGCAAAATGCACTCATACAAACTCAGAGTTTGAGGCACGACTGACGCATTATAACGAAGAGAAACTGCAACAATTTTCAGTCACTCAACAAGAACAAGCCTATGAAATAAAAAATCAACTGATAACTCAAGCACAAGGCTTTTTAACAGTTACCCAAATTGAAAAGAAACAGCGTAAACGCAAACCATCACCTCCCTTTATTACCTCTACCTTACAACAAGAAGCCGCTAGAAAATTAGGTTTTACTGCACGTAAAACCATGATGGTGGCACAGCAATTATACGAAGGTATAGATATAGGTACTGGAACAGTTGGTTTAATCACTTATATGCGTACTGATTCAGTCAATCTGGCAAATGAAGCGATTGAAGAAATACGCGACTATATTACTCAACGTTATAAGGCCGACAATTGCCCAAGTTCTCCCAGAGTTTATAAGACGAAATCTAAAAACGCTCAGGAAGCACATGAAGCAATTAGACCAACATCTATTAAACGAACACCCGAAATAGTGCAAAACTCTCTGACTAGTGATCAATTTAAACTTTATAGCTTAATCTGGAAACGTACCATAGCCTCCCAGATGGCTGATGCTATCCTGGATACAGTGGGCGTAGATTTTAGTTGTGGTAAAGGTCATTTATTCAGAGCTAACGGTTCAACAGTAACTTTTTCCGGATTCCTTTCTGTCTATGAAGAAGGACGGGATGATTCTAAGGACGAAGACAATGAAGATAAAATTTTGCCTGCTTTTAGTGTGGGTGAAAAAATAAAAATACTGGATATTGAAACTAATCAGCACTTTACTGAACCACCCCCAAGATATTCCGAGGCAACTTTGGTTAAAGCCCTCGAAGAATATGATATAGGCCGCCCCTCGACATACGCCTCTATCATTCATACATTACAACAACGTGAATACGTGATAGTTGAGAAAAAACGATTTTTACCAACTGATGTTGGCAGAATAGTGAATAGATTTTTAACTAATTATTTTACTCGATACGTTGATTATCAGTTTACAGCTGGTCTGGAAGATACTCTGGATGCCATTGCACGTGGAGAAAAAGATTGGATTCCTGTCCTGGAGGAGTTCTGGCAACCCTTTGTTCACCAAATCCAAAATATTGATGAACAAGTTCAGAGAAAAGATGTCACTACGGAATTATTAGATGAAAAATGCCCCAAGTGCCAAAAACCTTTGTCAATAAGACTTGGTAAACGTGGACGATTTATTGGCTGTACAGGATATCCTGATTGTGATTATACCCAAGATATAAGCGGTCCTGAGGGAGAAAAATCAGAACCTGAAGTGGTTGAAGGTCGAAATTGCCCATTATGTAATAATGCTTTGCACATTAAAACAGGTCGTTATGGACGATTTATTGGATGCAGTAATTATCCTCAATGCAAACATATAGAGCCCTTGGAAAAGCCCGCCGATACAGGTGTAACATGTCCCAAGTGTCATCAGGCTAAAATTCTGCAGCGAAAATCCAGAAAAGGTAAAATCTTCTATTCCTGTGGAAATTACCCTAAATGTGATTATGCCCTCTGGAATGAACCTATTGATTTGCCTTGTCCCAAATGCGCTTGGCCAATCTTAACCATAAAAGACAGCAAAAAATTTGGTCGCCAAATTCTTTGTCCTCGTGAGGGTTGCGATTACTCGGCCAAAGAAGACTAAGGTAATTTGTTACTTATGTGTTCCTGCAGATTCGCCTCGTATCTTTGAGTCCAAATCAACCAAAACGAGTTTCATAAACACTGAGTTGAGCGAATTTTTGATGTTCTAAGAAAATGTAAGTCACATAAACTTTTAGTTACTACCAGATATACTCGCCGTGGTGGTGTTGATATTAACCCTCGGAGATACACCACAAATTTTGGTGAAGGATTTAATCATCGCTTGGCAAGACAATAATCAATTTGTGAGAATAACAATTTCAGCGACTCATTGAGAGTGAGTGGATCATAAAACAAGCCAAATTATATAGAATACTAACATTTCTCCGTTGATCTCTATTTAACAATTCATCAATCTTATATTCGATGCCACGTAAAAGTTGCTCCATCTCCTCCAATTTCTTTTCGGTGTCCATGTTAATCCCCTGTGCTGATAAATTTATTATATATAAGCACAGAAGAGAGAATTTGAATTCAGATAAATATAGTTAAATCAGCTTACATATCCAACTTTGGAAGAAACCAAGCCCATAAAAAATTCATATATGTGATATACAAACAATCAATTTTTATTGCATGTCGTCAGACATTAAAATCACTCTCATTGTCTTATTAATTATCTACTTGTATTTATGAAAGCGAAAGATGAATTGCAGAATAAGCTATTACCCTCATCCCAAACTCAATTGGCTGATTTATACCTTTATGATAAAGATGGAGTATCTTTATATGATTGGGTCTATAGAACAGGCAATCAGAGTACCCTGAATTATATTTATAAACATCTAATCGTACCCTATTATCAAAACCAGGATGAGAAAATTGACACTAAGCAAACCGATGAAGCAGGTTATACACTACTGCATTGGGCGATTCTTTGTCGTCAATCGCTTAAGCAAATCAAAGAACTGGAGAATCTGGGGTTTAGTTTTGATGCTGTTTCTCCTTATCAAGTCACTGTCTTACATCTTGCAGCGGGAGCAGGAGATCCTGAAGTAGTTCAATATTTGCTGTCTCGTCATGAAGCAAAGGTGAATGCTGCCCGTGCAAATGATGGCGCCACTGCTTTATATATGGCTGCAGAAAACGGTCATGCTGAAGTGGTCAAACTCTTACTCACTTATGATAAACATGCTGAAGCCATCAAACGTTGGTTAGCTTATGATCGAATTAATGTGAATGCTGTCTGCACAACTGATGGTGCTACTGCTTTATTTATTGCAGCACAAAACGGTCATGCTGAAGTGGTCAAATGCTTGCTCGTTCACAGTAAAACGGATGTGGATGCGGCTCGTACAGATGGCGCTACTGCTTTATTTATAGCAGCACAAAATGGTTATGATGAAATAGTGAATTGTTTATTGGCTAATAAAGCTTCTGTTGCATCAGGAATGCAGGCCGATGTTCACTTTTTACTGGCTTTAGCAGAAAAACTTCATTGCAAAAGTGCACTAACAGTTTGGTTGGAAACCCAATTTCAAGCCCCTCTCCCTGAGCACATCCCTGGCATTACTCCACTTGATATAGCAATCATTGCTGGGCACAATCACATCGCACAACGACTATTAGAGGAAGCAAATGATTTTTCGCATGGAAAAATCATACAAGCCTTACAGATAGCAAAAGCCATGGCTAATCAAGCCATAGTTGAGCAATTGCAAACGATTTTGCAGCATAATCAGACAGAACAAAGCAGTGTTCAACCTCAAGTAAGTGTTGGCACAAGCGGCTTTTTTGCTAACGCCAGCGGTGGTGAAGTCTCTTCATCAAACACTTCATGTACCATGTCCGAAAAGTATAATTAGCAAATTCCAAGGGTAGGTATTCATTTCTTTCTCGTGCTGCTCTGATTGTAGTAAACGCCTGATTGGCGCAAGCGACAATTAGGTTTTCGGTGAAACTTCTTAAAAGCTGATTGACAATCCCGGATGTCCGTTAACACAGCCATCCAGATTCAGACTATTGGATTGCGAATAATCTGTCTGTGTTATTCGTAATCCATTAATTCATCAAATTATCTCAACTCACTAAGGGATTGTTATTTTTCTGTAAGTATAACTTGGCCAACTGATAAGAAGCATAATCCGTGATATGTCCTGAATCGCGAAACACAGGAATGCCATGAATATCTACTTTACAAACTCCTGAGGTACATTGGACCGTTCGAGGATCAATAATAATTAGCTGAGAGTATTTTCTTTGCATTTTTGCAAATAAATCATCACTCCAAATTTGTTCGCTAACATCCAATTTAAAATCACATTGCTCAGGATTATATTTTTTACGTAGTTTTATGTGCTCAAAAAAACAACTGTAAGGATTTCCTTTAGATAGTGCTATTGATTTGATTAGTACAGGTTTGGCTCCTGAAGCAACAATAATTTGTAAGGCTTCATCCAAAGCATTTTCGATACGCTTTAAAGTAAGCTCTTGTGATCGCTCATCATCCAATTGATTAATAATTCTATCCCCTAAATAGCCGTTCCAATTTTGGCCTAAAATGACATAATCATAATGGTTTGTTTTAATCATATTAAAATAACGACTGGTTTGATCATGACATTCCTGGTAAATCTTATTTTTAATATTCCAATCAAATTGATATATTCCGGGCAAAGCAAGACACGCAACAGTGGCATGTGCTAAAACAGAAATGTTCGCTTCCTTTGCGAGCGTATCCATAAATCCCCAATGCTGATTGGAGTAAGAATCACCAATCATAAACCCTGTTCGACTATCCAAATTTTTTGCGCCCAGAACACACTGATTATTAACTTCAGTATTCTTTCGTTCAAGACACAAAGGCCTCAGTACATTGTTGTATTTATTTAATTCCGCATAAACTTGAGTCGCTTCATTAAAACGATGAGGATACCCCATATTCTTTTTAATTAAGTAATCACTCAGGTGGGTAACAATAATAGGCATCACTAACAAACAAGCCACTGTGTAACTGAACCTGATTCGAGCCAATTGCCTTGCCGGTTTTTCAATAAATCTCCAGGAAAGGTAAGCGATAATAAACACCAACCCAAAGGTAAATAATAATATTGGGCTGGACTCTTCAATATTTAAATAACGAATTACCGCAAATACAGGCCAATGCCAAATATACAAAGAATAAGAAATTAACCCCACGAATACCAAAGGTCTTAATGAAAGACTACGAGTCATAATTGATTTCGGATCTTGCTTTCCTGCACCAATCAATACAGCGGTCGCAAGGCATAAAATTAAGGTGTACCAATTAGGAAATCCTATATTAATATCATCATGCATCGCTATATAAAATAGCGTTATAACCGCAAAAATCGTTAGAAAATTTAGTAAATATTTATTAATTAAAAAACGATTTGTTCCTGAGGCAACACAAGACCCAATCAAAAACTCAAAAATACGACTGGAAAATTGATAGTAGGTTTTTGCAGGATTACTCCATGAATAATACATAGACAAGGCAAAAAAACTGATAGTTAGCAAATAGATTATTTTTGATCTATGTTGTTGACTAACTAACCTATAAAGTAAATAAATTCCAACAGGTAAGATAAAATAACATTGCCATTCAATGGATAAAGACCACATATGGAGAAGAGGCAACTGGTTACTTTCGGGAGAAAAATAATTGCTCGTTACATTTTTAAAAAAAACATTTGATGTAAAAATAGAAGTCTTACGAGCACTTTTACTAAAAAGCATCAGATCATCAGGTAAATAATAAAACAGCGTCACTAATGTGGTTATTAAAATCAGACAAATAAAGATCGGCTGCAATCGCCATAATCGCCTACTGTAAAATTCAGTGAAAGAAAAATGATTATTTTGCAGAGATTTTTGAATGATGCTGGTAATTAAAAAACCTGAAATAACAAAAAAAATATCAACGCCTATAAACCCAGACGGAAAAAGGGTCAACCCTCCATGGAAAAATAAAACAAATAAAATAGCAATTGCTCTTAAGCCATCAATATCTGAACGATAGTTCACACTACAATTTCCATAAAAAATAATGGTTGATTTATTCTAGGCGTCGTTTACATTTCTACTAATCTGTTCGCCAGAATAGTAAAATGTAAACAGCCCTAATCTTATCATCATCCGGAACTCTTTATTACTTCTCAAAAGACGACAACTTGAAAGTTACGATTTATATCACAATAATTTTCTTTTAGTGAGAATTATTTTATTGTGGCTCATTCATAAGCTGCTCGATATACCGTCTACAGGTCAACGGTTTATGCAAATAGTTAATTAAATAGCGAGTTCCACCAGTGCCTGTGATTATCAAAGTACCATAACCCAAAATACTGCCCAAAATAGATTGGCGTATGTCTATCGTTTCAATTTTATTTAAAGGTATATCAACCGTTTGCCTTACTATTATTCCAGTACGTAAAATCACTTGTTTTCTTTTTATGGTAATAGAGGAAAAATGATAAGTAACCCAAGTAATCAATATCCAAACCAGTGCAAAAAATCCTAAAAAAAGGCTGACTTCGTGTAATTGCACAATGTAAATATAAATTGCCATAGCAATACCTAATCCAACGAAAGGACCAAAAAATATGATCCAGTGCAATCTGGTAAAATAAATTACATTGCTTTCAGTAGTATTTTCAGCCATTGATCACCTTTATATGCTTTAAAAAAATATAATATTGCACTTAGCATTAATTTGCTATTCTATACATAAATCTAATTTTTTTTCGATATACTTCGCACGGTCACAATTTGCGGTTTTTTGACGCGGTGATTTTTGTTCCAATTTGGTGATTAAATCGCAGCGCAATAGCTGGACTATTGCCAAGATTTAATCACCAAATTGGGGCAAAAAGCACCAGGTAAAAACCGCAAATTGTGACCGTGCGAAGTATAGCTAACTCTTTGGTACATACCTCTAATAATTAAGGCAAAAATCATGAAATCCATCAATCAATGCCTAAACAAACAGCTCAGTGAAATTTGCCAGCGCTCCATGCAACTGGAAGAGTTATCGCTTAAAATTTCCCAGTTTTTTCCTGCCAATTTAACCTCCAAGTTTCAGGTCGGCAGTTTTAACAAAGGGAGCTTGGTTTTAACAACAACCAGTTCTGCTTTTGCATCCCAAATACGTTATTTACTTCCCGATTTACGTGATAAATTAAGAAAAGAAGCAGGATTGTATCAATTGTCTTCTATTAAAATTAGCATTATCGAACCTCCCTCTCAATTGGAAAACACTGTACAAAAAAACTCTGTTGTTCTGTCAGAGAAAGCCAAAGCGACTATTATCAGTGAAAGCCAACATTGCACCTACGAACCGCTGCAAAAAGCTTTGCTTCATTTAGCTAAAGGCGAATAATCCTGGAAAATGCTGCCAAGTTAGCGTTCAATTCATTAGGTTGTGTCCTTGGATTAATGCATCAAGTGAATTGGTCTTTCTCGCTCAAGCGTCTATGGACTCATCCAATTCTACAGGACTCTTAAAGGAATGGTTCTCAGCCTATGTGGGACAACAAGGTTTCTTTTGGGAATTTATTGTTCTTACATCCATTCGAAGTCACAGTCATCTATTAATGACTTGCTTATATCATGAATTTGGCTTGTGATATATCTTCACCATCTTGGAACGATTAAAATGCATTATAATCAAATTAATTAGCAATACTTTTTAAAGATGATCATGCTGAAACAAATTATACTGACTGGCCTTACTATTATAAGTATTGTTGTTCTACTAATGTACCTCTTCCAGCGGCATCTTATTTATTTCCCCAATAGGCACACTCCAAAGTTAGAGGAATTCAATGCAAGCGATATGAGCATAGTGTCATTACACACAAAAGATAATTTACATTTAAAATCCTGGTATAAACCTGCAAGTAAACATCATCCAACGATACTTTATTTACATGGTAACGCTGGGCATATAGGTTATAGAATGCCTTTAGTACGTGAATTTATTGATGCAGGGTTAGGAGTATTTTTATTAGAATATCGTGGCTATGGAGGTAATCCCGGTAAACCCAATGAAGAAGGACTATATGACGATGGCAGTGCAGCAATCCAGTTTTTACTTCAGCAGGGGATATCATCAAAACACCTGATTTTATATGGAGAATCCATAGGTACAGGAGTAGCAACTCAACTTGCCACAAAATATCCTGTATGTGCCGTTATTCTTCAATCACCTTTCACGTCTTTGACTAACCTGGCACAATACCATTATCCATTGAGTTTTCTTAAACCCTGGGATCGATATAATTCCATTGAGCGTATGAAAAAAATTAATGCTCCTATACTTGTACTGCATGGTAAATTGGATCATATTGTCCCCTATCAAGAAGGGCTCAAAATTTTTAATGAGGCGAATGAGCCTAAGAAAATGATCTCCTTTGACAACAAAGAACATAATGATTTATGGAATGCAGACAATTTCTCTAAAGAAATTATTCAATTTGCCTTAAACTATTGTTCATAACGGAAATAAACATATTAAGTAGTTTAGGGGCAGTTTACATTTCTACTATCTTGGCCAAGCTGACTTGATTTTCTGCGTTACGATGCTTACATACTTTTAAGAGTTAACTATCAATCGATTCAGTGAAAACCGCTGAAAATCGTCTTGCAACCCACTCTTTATTAAGGTATTTAAAGCAATCTTCCAAGTAGTCTGTCAACTCTTCTTCATCCAGTATATGCTCAAAACCCAAAGGCTCAACCTCATGATGAAAATACTCACCAAAATACTTCATAGAGAAATCGATGTAATCACGAGTATGTAAAATAAAAGAATGCCACATCTCATCAATGATTAATAATGGGCCAAAAAGATAGGTTTTTTTACCTAAAAGATTCCTTTGCTTGTTAAGCCACATCCACCCTAATAAATCATCAAAGAGCTTTTGCCCTTCTGGTACTGAATATTCTGGATGGGTATAACAAAAATGAGCGACTATTTTATCATTTTTATAGTTTAGTAACTCAGATAACGTGGAACTCATTAACGCCCACAGCAGGATTTTTTATTACTTGGCTTCTGAGTAACAAAGCTTATTATTCTACAAATCATTTCTTCTTTAGTCATAATTGTCTCTTAATGTTAAAATAATTCAAGTTTAGCCCAATGTTTACATAGGACGCAATTGAATGTTTTTATTTTCATCAATTAAGATCATATGTTGCGGTGGAACATCTTCCCAGCCTTCATCCAAGTCATTTAATCTTTCAGAAGAAACTACTATATAAGCAGGGTTGCCCTCCTCCTTGATCCATAACCCCTGAGTGGATAATACGTAGCCCGTCAAGTAATGCAGAGTTAAAGGTTTTTTCTTTTCATGGCTGCAATATCGGGTAGCAATTATTTTTTTGCCGTCTGTGAGGCAAACATTAAAATAGGAAGGCCCACTTTTCCCAAATTCTTTTATCACTTCTAATATCTTGCCTATTGTCTCCTGAAGCACATCGGCAGCCACAGAAATTTGATTAATGTCTCTTCCTTTGGCTAATTGCAAAAATAGCCCAAACAAATGCTCGGAATCAGTTTGGCCTTTAACCCAGTGATATATATCATCATCTAATAAATGTCTTATATGCCTTTTTACTTCAATAAAATCATTAATTTCACCATTGTGCATTAGCATCCAATCACCATAAATAAAAGGATGACAATTATAATTGGTTACTCCTCCTGCACTGGCCGATCTGACATGGGCAAAAAAACAGGAAGATTGAATTTTTGCGGTCAAATGCAAGAGATTTCTGTCATTCCATGCTGGGTAAACAGAAGTAAACAAAGCGGGATCTGAGCTAATTTCTGGTGAATACCATCCCAAACCAAACCCATCACCATTAGTTCGATATTTCGTTTCACGAGCATGCAAGCTTTGCATTATGATTGAATTCTTAGGCCTAACCAACACATTTTCCAATAGAGTAGGGCGCCCCAAATAAGCAACTAACCGACACATAATAGCCTCCTCTTTATCAAAGAGCCAATTCTAACTACTGCTGTAGTATCCTATTTATACTATATACTATTCCTGAGTCTGACCTCTGTGAGCTTCATCTGAATTGAGCGAAAGACTCGTTGTACGAAAATTAAAATCGGGAGACCCTTCGCTCAAGAATCTCCTCAGGATAACGATGAATCGATCTCCTTTACCATATAACACATCTATTGGCATTCATCATGGGACTACTGTTTGGGATATTAAAAGCGGCTTGAAATTGAGGGATATTGGCCAAACTACCATTTACTCTAAATACAGCTGGTGGATGAGGATCCGTAGTGACTTGATTGCGAAGTTGTTGTGGCCTGATATTCATTGCCCAAACATGTGCTGTTCCTAAGAAAAACTGTTGATCAGGTGTGACTCCTTCAATGGTTTTAGCATTTTTGTACTCATTAGAACGTTGAAAGGCTTTATACGCTAAGATAATCCCACCCAAATCCGCAGCAGCTTCACCTACAACCAACTGTCCTTGCACATGAAGATCACCATCTACTACATATTTTGAAAATTGATCTGCAATACATTGTGTTGCTTTTTTGAATTTGGATAAATCGCTAGGGGCCCACCAATTTTTCAGATTTCCATAACCATCAAATTGAGCACCTTGATCATCAAACCCATGGGTCATTTCATGACCCATAACAAACCCAATTGCTCCATAATTGATTGCTGCAGGAGCATCCGGATCAAAAAAAGGCGATTGTAATATACCAGCAGGTATATTGAGGTTGTTCATGGAGGGATCATAGTAAGCGTTGATGGTCTGAGGAGTCATCGCCCATTCACTTTTATCTATGGGTTTACCAATTTTGTTGAGATCCCTATTGATTAAGAATTCATTGGCTCTTATGACATTCAAAACATAAGGCCCTCGATCTATTTTCAGGGTGGAATAATCCCACCACTTGGAAGGATAACCTACTCTCTCTTCCATTAAATCCAGTTTTTTCAGAGCAGCCTCGCGAGTTTTGGGTGACATCCAGCTTAAAGTCTTCATATCTTCTTGCAGCACTGCTCTGATATTTTTTAATATATTCAAAACTTTCTGTTTTGATTCAGGAGAAAAGTATTTCTGTATATAAAGCTTACCGATTGCAAAACCTAAAGCAGCATTTTCAGTGTTTACTACTCTTTTCCATCTTGGTAATAATTTTTCTGCACCACTTATAGCAGAAACCATCTTGAAATTCTGATCAACAAATGGTTTAGATAAATAGGAAGCAAAAGTATCGATCAAATGCCAACGAAAATAAATTTTCCATTCATCAAGATTGATTGTTTGCAATAATTCATTCATCTCTTTGAAAAAATTTGGCATTGCAAAATTGATTTTTTTAATTTTTCCCTGACCTCGAGCTTGCAGGTATTTAGACCAAGAAAAATTAGGTGTGCTTTTATCTAATTCTACTATCGTCTTCATATGATAGATAGCATGCGGATCACGCTGTTCAATCTGTGACATGGAAGCCTTAGCCAATTTGGTTTCAATATCCATTACGATTTTTGCTTCTTTCGCCGCTGTTTCAGGACTGTCACCCAACAACTCGAACATTTTGGTAAGATGATTGATATAGGCTTCTCTTACTTGTTTAAATTTGACATCTTTCTTAAGATAATAATCTCGATCGGGAAGACCCAGACCTCCTTGGATAACAGCACCGATCATAGAGCTGCTGTCTTTAAAGTCCTGCATGCTACCAAAATTAAACAAAGCACCCACGCCTATTTTATGCAAATGGGCAATTTCATTCTGCAGCTCTTCATGATTCTTAATTTCTTTAATTTTGGTAAATTCTGGTAATAATGGGTTAATGCCTAATTTATCGATGCTTTTAACATCCATTCCACTATAATAAAAATCCCCTACTTTCTGCTCTATACTTCCAGGTTTGGCTTTCGTATTCTTAGACGCATTGATTAACATCTGGTGAATAATATTTTGCACTTTTTCATTAACAATATGGAAACTACCCCAAGAAGCATAATCTGCTGGGATAGGATTATCTTCTTGCCAATTACCATTAGCGTATTTATAAAAATCAATCGCTGGTGAGACACTGGTATCACGCCAATTAAGATGCAGAAGATCGGTGGGGCTACTAACTGAGGTATTAGAGTTTGAAGAAAATACTATAGTGCTGGACAACATTGTAACAATACAAATCCCAATCTTAAATTTCATCCTGACATCCCCTTAATTTAAGCATAAATAAAAATTCTAAAGAAGGATATTGCTGAAGTGGTTATACCTAATAGAGATAATTCACCTGGAATGATAATTTAGTGTAAAGGAATACCTCACTATATGGAAAGAAAGTATTCCTGTCAGGCTTCAACAGGACAATATTCAGGGTGAATTGCAGGCAGGTAATTTTCTGCATCAAAATAGGTATATTCCCAAGCATCTTGCCTTATCATAAGTTCACGCAATAATCTGTTATTCAATTCGTGACCTGATTTATACCCTTCAAATGCTCCAATTAAACTGGAACCCAATAAATAAAGATCGCCTATAGCATCCAATACTTTATGAGTGACAAATTCTGATTCAAAACGAAGACCATCTTCATTCAGAACGCGATAATCATCTACTACAATAGCATTGTCTAAACTGCCTCCTTTTGCCAGGTCGCATTCTCTCAATTTTTCGTAATCGGAAAGAAAACCAAACGTTCTGGCTCGACAAACTTCTTTTACATAGGAAGTACCAGAAAAATCAAAGCTTACGGTTTGCGGTCTATCATTAAAAACGGGATGATCAAAGCCAATAGTAAATGTTATTTTATACCCTTTATGAGGAAGAAATTGAACATATTTACCATTGTCCTCAACTCGTATAGGCTTAAGAATTCGGATGTATCTCTTTGCCGCATTTTGCTCTCTAATGCCTGCTGATTGAATTAAAAATACAAAAGGTGCAGCGCTACCATCCATAATAGGAATCTCTGGAGCATTGACGTCTATATAGGCATTATCTATTCCTAACCCAGCTAGTGCAGATAATAAATGCTCCACCGTTGCGATTTTTACCTTGCCGTGGTGCAATGTAGTGCAAAGCATAGTATCCCCGACATGCTCATATGATGCGGGTATTTCAACAACGGGCGACAGATCTACCCGTCTAAAAACAATGCCAGTATTAACAGGAGCTGGTCTTAAGGTTAAAAGCACTTTCTCACCGGAATGCAATCCAACGCCAGTAGCCTGGATTACCTTTTTTGGAGTTCTTTGTTTTATCATTCAGTGCTCACCTTTCTCTCTTATATTTATTTTGCACGCAAAAACCTTAAGATCTTAGCAACAATTTATTGATTAGTCTAATTTTTTAATTTTACTTATTATAATTTTGAAAACCAAAATATAAAAAATGCAAAATATAAAACCATACAAACCAATTTATGCGATCTTAAGAAGGGATGCTTGGTAAAAGCTGAATGGCTAACCCATCTTTTATAAAACACATCATTTCTTAAGAATCGCATTTAAGCTTATTATGCTTCTTCTTGTCTACGTAAAAATGCCGGTATATCCAGATAATCCACATCCGGGACACTCTCATTACCATTATTAGCCTGTTTTGAAGTCGGTGCAGCCGTTGTACTTGTCTGGGCTTGCTTTCGAATCACTGCAGGTCTCTCTAATTGTTGGTAATCAAGTGAACCATCACTTTTTGTAGTTTCAATCAAGCGTGCTCTAAGAGATTGTTGTTGTGGCTGTTGGTGTCGTTGTCTAGCATCTCCCAAGCCTGTCACAATCACAGTAACTCGCATTTCGTCTGTCATTTCAGGATCAATGACAGTCCCAACAACAACAGTGGCATCATCGGAAATAAATTCTTTTACTACATCGCCAACTTCTTCAAATTCACCTATGGACATATCAAGTCCAGCTGTGATATTGACAAGTATTCCGCGAGCACCAGAAAAATTGACATCCTCCAACAAAGGAGATGCAATAGCGGCCTCGGCCGCTTGGCGTGCCCTTTGCTCACCAACAGCACTACCTGTACCCATCATAGCCATTCCCATCTCTGACATAACGGTTCGCACATCGGCGAAATCAACGTTGATCAAACCAGGGCGAGTAATTAAGTCCGAAATACCTTTCACTGCACCAAGCAAAACATTATTTGCAGCTTTAAACGCATTAAGCAAACTAATATTTTTCCCCAAAACGCTTAATAACTTATTATTTGGAATAGTAATTAATGAATCCACATGCTCTGCCAAACGCCGTATCCCTTCCTCTGCCGCTAAGGCTCGTTGCTTTCCTTCAAAAGAGAATGGCTTAGTGACTACCGCAACAGTTAAAATACCCAGTTCCTTGGCAATTTCAGCAAAGACTGGTGCAGCACCAGTCCCCGTTCCACCACCCATACCTGCTGTAATAAATACCATATCAGCACCACTAAGTATTTCTTTGATGTGCTCTCTGTCTTCTTCTGCTGCTTCTCTTCCAATTTGTGGATTTGCCCCTGCTCCTAACCCTTTGGTTAATTCATCTCCCAATTGAATGTGAATTTTGGCATTAGAACCTCTTAAGGCTTGAGCATCAGTATTGGCACAAATAAATTCTACACCATCAATATTTTCAGCGACCATATGTTCGACAGCGTTACCACCGCCACCACCAACACCTACAACCTTGATGACAGCATTATTTACTTGCTGGCTACTTTCCATTAATTCAAACATAACCCTGTCTCCCCTAATGTGCTGCTTTTTTTCTTCTTAAATAAGTTAAAACAGTTTCGAACTTATTGCACTTCATATTTCACACAGTTATAAATTGCGGTTTTCTGGTAAAGCCTTCCTTATGTAATGCACTTATTAAAACTAAAGACCTAGGGAATTCTATTTTCGAGTTTTAATAAGCGCACCACATGAAAAAGGGTAAAAATCGCGAGTTATAATGCATGAAATCATGCAACCCCTGATCCTCTTCATGCTCTCTATAAGCATCATTTCAACATCTGTAAATAATGCTTCACTTCAAAAGTTAAAAATTTCCTTGAAACCATTCTTTCATTCGCGACCAAATGGTTTTACCATTATCATTCATTGCTGGCACATTATATCCTCCCTCATATTGCTGTTGAAAGCCATGAAGTAATAAGCCAACCCCGGTAGCAAATGAAGGATTTTCTGTAGCTTCTGCCAGGCCTGAGACATAATGCGCGCATCCTTTTCTTACTGGCATCTCAAAGCAAAGCTCGGCCAATTCAATTGCCCCTCTCACATTAGAAGCGCCACCAGTAAGAACTATGCCGGCAGCCAAACGATCTTCAAACCCACTACGCCGCAATTCATTACGAACTAAAGAAAATAATTCTTCATATCGAGCAGAAACAACATCGGCCAATGCTTTGGCTGAAATCTTTCTTCCAGGCCTATCGTTCACGCTGGTAACCTCTAACATTTGGTTTGAATTGGCTAATTCGGGCAAAGCGCACGCATGACTTATCTTGATTGATTCTGCCGCTTTAGTTGGAGTACGCAAGGCCATAGCAATATCGTTGGTCACTTGATCCCCTGCAATAGGTATGACTGACGTATGTTGAATAGCGCCCTCACAAAATATTGCAATGTCGGTAGTTCCACCGCCTATGTCTATTAAACAAACTCCAAGCTCTTTTTCATCCTCAGTAAGAACAGCATGGCTTGAAGCCAATTGCTCGAGAATAATATCAATCACTTCTAAACCACAACGTCTAACACACTTCACAATATTTTGAGCAGCACTAACAGAACCGGTAACAATATGGACTCTGGATTCCAGTCTCACACCAGCCATTCCAATTGGTTCACGAATGCTTCCTTGATGATCGATTATAAATTCCTGGGGCAATATATGGAGTATTTTTTGATCAGCAGGTATTGCTACCGCTTTTGCTGCATCAATAACACGTTCAACATCTGCTTGAGATACCTCTTGATCACGAATCGCCACAATACCATGAGAGTTTAAGCTGCGTATATGACTGCCTGCTATACCTGCATAAACGGTTCTTACTTCACAACCCGCCATTAGTTCAGCCTCTTGTACAGCGCGCTGTATTGAATTAACGGTTGTTTCTATATCTACTACAACTCCACGCTTTAAACCGCGAGAGGGATGACGGCCAATGCCTATTATTTCTATCGATCCATCTGATGTTACTTCACCAATCAATGCAATGATTTTTGAAGTTCCAATATCTAATCCCGTGATAATATTTTTTTCTATTTTTTTAGCCATTATCGTCCCATTTGTTGTTTCCACTGCACAGCCATGCCACGCGGATAACGCAGGTCCACGCTAGCCAACTGATCTGCTTTTTCAGCAAAAACTGCAGGGTATGCTTTGCAAAAACGCAGCAATCGCTCTTCTAACTCTTTCTTTCCCAAGTATATTTTTACATCATTGTTAAGTCGTAATACCCAAGATTGGTTATCTCTTAAGTACAATCCTGAAGCATTTAAACCATATGATGATAATATCTTACTCAATTTTTCATAAACTTGTAAGACTTCTAATTGCTGAGATTGTGGGCCATTTAATTTAGGAATATTCAGATCTGACGGAACAGCTCCTTGATTAAACAATCTTCCATCCTCCGTCATTAACGCATCACCCCAAATCGCTATAGGCTTTTTTTCAGTCAGCTTTATTTTTAAGGTATCAGGCCAAACTCTTTCTACATACGCAGTATCAATCCAGTTAATTGAATTGAGTTCATTTTGTAATTGTTTTACTGATAATGAAAAGAAACTGGCATTCAAGTACTTCGCTAGCACATTCTCCAATTCTTTATGGGTTATATGCTCATAGGTCGCTGCCACTTTAATAGTAGTAATTGGGAAACGTTCTGCATCTGCAAGATAAAAATAGCTCAACCGACCAGCCAGTAGCAAGGCACTAAGTATTAAAACACCCATTACTCCCAGATAACGGAACCCACCAGAGTTTACTTCCATAATTTTAGTGTTCTCATTCACAAGTAATTAGTCACCAAATGCTGACGGCAGTTCTGATGAATCATTGCTAAACGAATCAATTCATCAAGCAAATCAGGATACGCCATACCCGTTGCCTGCCATAATTTAGGGTACATACTTATGGAGGTAAATCCAGGTAAAGTATTTATTTCATTAAAGTAAATTTCTTCTGTTTTATCATTCACAAAAAAATCTACTCTAGCCATGCCCTTGCATTTTAAATACCTAAAAATATCCGCCGAAGCCTGTTTTAATTTCTCTTCAAGCTTATTATTTAATTGAGCTGGAATAATCAAATCGGTTTGGCTGCTTTCCAAATATTTAGCAGTATAAGAATAATAACCATCAGGATGATTTACTTTAATTTCACCTACAACACTAACTCTTGGCTTCCCACAAGGTATGCTATTCTCTAAAACAGCAAGCTCTATTTCTCTTCCTGCAATAAATTCTTCGACCAGAATTTCTTCATCATAACGTAATGCATCAGCCACTGCAGAAACCAGTTCATCCATATTATTTGCTTTGTGGATGCCCACGCTGGAACCTAATGAGCAAGGTTTAACAAATAAAGGCCAACCTAATTCTGAAGAAACCTCTTGGCAAAATTGTTGTCTCTCAGACGCAGTGGCATGCCATGATAATAATTTATATTTCGCCGATTTAAGTCCATTGATGCACGCTAATCGTCTTGCCATATCTTTATCCATCCCTATGGCAGAGGACAACACATCGCACCCTACATAAGCGACACCAGCCAGCTCGAGTAAGCCTTGCAAACAACCGTCTTCATACAAAGGACCATGAACCACTGGAAAAACAATTTCAGCGTCAACTGCCAGGCTTCCGTTAATTAATAAACTTTCCAAGGGTGTTGATTTTTCAGTGACTACTGGTAATTTGTCCTGATAGGCAAGTAAGTCTTTATAGGCATGAAGATGAAATCGACCACCTTTATCCATTGCAATTGGGATAATGGTATACTTTTCGGAATTCAAATGTCTTAAAACCGATGCTGCTGAAACTAATGACACCTCATGCTCGCCGGATTTTCCACCATAAAGTAAAACCAGATTAACGGATTTGGACATTAGAAGTCTCCAATGATATGTACTTCGCGCATCAAGTCTATAGATGTTTGCTCTCGAACTTTAGTTTGCACTAAATGAATCAAGGCTTCAATATCGGCTGCTGTCGCTGTACCCTGATGATTGATAATAAAATTAGCATGTTTCTCCGAAACAACCGCCCCTCCTATCCTGAACCCTTTGAGGCCGCAAGATTCAATAAGCCGCGCTGCAAAATCCCCAGGGGGATTTCTAAATACAGAGCCACAGTTATACTCATTAGTCGGTTGGGTTTTTGCTCTATGAGCCAATAAATCTTTAATTAATTGCAGCGATTTGTCTTTATCGCCTTGCTCCAACTGAAACAACGCAGAAACAAACCATTCCTCTCCTAAACCGGCAACATGCCGATAGGCTACTTCGAATTCTTCCGGTTTACGGCCTCTGATTTCACCATGCCGATTTATCGTTTGTACCTCAATTACAGATTGCCATGTTTCTCCCCCATGACACCCGGCATTCATTCGCAAAGCGCCACCCATAGTACCAGGAATACCTGCCCAAAATTCGCCTCCTGATAGATTATTGCGAGCAGAAAAACGAGCCATGCTCGCACAAGATACTCCTGCCTCAACCCGAATACATCGTTCGCTCAATAAGACCATTTCTTTTAAACAACCTTGAGTGAGAATGACAGTGCCCGAAAAACCACCATCACGAATTAGAGAATTAGATCCTAAACCCAACCATAATAACGGTTCATTTGGAGGGAGCTGGCTAAGAAACAAAGCTAAATCAGCTGTACTCGCCGGCTTATAAAGCTTAGCCGCAGGGCCTCCAACACGCCAGGTTGTATAATCAGCCAAAGGTTCATTGAAGAGCAAAGTACCCTGACACTCTGTTGCAAGGCCATCATCTATTCCCATTATGCTCATAGTCATTCTCACGTGCTTTTCATCAGATTCACTGCCATTTGGCCGATACTTCCAGCTCCTTGCATTAAAATAACATCACCATCTTTAATAAATTCATCTAATGTCGCTTTCAAAGATTGTTCATTCACCATGGTCACTCGTTTGTCTTTGGACCGTATTTCATTTGCCAGGCTTTCACTGGTAACTCCTGGAATAGCTACTTCTCCGGCCGCGTAGATATCCATCAATAACAACTCATCTGATAAACTTAAAACATCTACAAATTGCCTATGCAAAGATTGTGTCCTGGTATAACGATGTGGCTGAAATACATGAACCAGGCGCTTATCAGGCCAGACTCGTCTAAAAGCATCGATCGTGGATAAGATTTCCTGTGGATGATGTCCATAATCATCGACAATGATTGCTGCACCTTTTTCAAACCGCTTTTCACCAAGCATTTGGAAGCGACGTCCCACCCCCTGAAATTTTTTCAAGCCTCGAACTATGGACTCATCATCAACGCCTAATTCAGTGGCTATGGCTATTGAAGCTAAGGCATTCAATACATTGTGACGGCCAGGATATTGGAATTGGATAGTTAATTGTTTATGAGGAGCGGGTCTGACGACTACAAACTCGCTTAGCATGCCTTTTTGAGTCCAGTTGATGGCTCGATAATGGGCTTCTTGCTTAAAACCATAAGTCAGGGTTGGTCTTTGAATAGCCGGCAGGATACGACAAATTTCTTCATCTTCCAAACAAACCACAGCCAATCCATAAAAAGGCAAATGATGTAAAAACTCCAGAAACGTTGTTCTTAACTTTGCAAAGTCACCTTCATAAGTATCCATATGATCAGCATCGATATTAGTAACAACTGCCATCATAGGTTTTAAAAACAAAAATGAAGCGTCACTCTCATCGGCCTCTACAACAAAATAAGCGGATTTTCCAAGTTGAGCATTAGCACCACAACTATTCAATTTTCCACCAATAACAAAACTGGGATCCAAGCCACCTTCTGCAAGCAAGCTACTTACCAAGCTTGTTGTTGTAGTTTTCCCATGAGTCCCGGCAATAGCAATGCCATGTCTAAATCGCATTAACTCAGCAAGCATGGCAGCTCTGGGAATAACGGGAACCATTAATTCTTGTGCCGCCAAAATTTCAGGGTTATTGAGATCAACTGCAGAAGACCTCACTACAACGTCAGCCCCCTTAATGTTTTCCACCCTATGACCGATATATACTTGAATGCCTAATGACCTTAGACGCTGCACAGTGCTGCTTTCGCCTATATCAGAACCGGTGATCCGGTAGCCTTGATTATGCAATACCTCAGCAATGCCACACATTCCGGCACCACCAATACCAACAAAATGAATTTGTTCTACACGTCCCATTCGTGGAGATAAAAAGTGTTCTGAATTATTCAAAATTCCCCCTTAAGCTGTCAGCGGTCGCAATCCAAGAGACTGCCAACGATTTTCATGATCTATGCGTAATAACAGTGCAATAACGATACAATTAATTACCATACTGGCTCCACCATAGCTTAATAAAGGTAAAGTTAATCCCTTAGTGGGCAACAACCCCGCATTAACACCCATATTAATAGAAGCCTGCAAAGTCAACCAAAAAGTCAAACCATATGCTGTATATGATGCAAAATACCTTTCTTGGGTATAGGCAGTATACCCTATGCTTAATCCTCTAATGACCAGTATACTATACAATGTCATTACTACTAAAATTCCAAACAAACCTAATTCTTCAGCAATCACAGCAAATAGAAAATCGGTATGCGCCTCGGGTAGGTAGAGTAATTTTTGTATACTTTCACCCAAACCAGTACCAAACCATCCACCTCGTCCAAAAGCAATTAACGACTGAGTGAGCTGGTAACCACTATTGTATTGATCAGCCCATGGATCCAAAAATGCTGTTAGCCGCGCAACTCGATAAGGAGAGGATACGGCTAATAAAGCCAGTGCAGTCACTACCACCAACATTAAACCAAAATAGTATCTTAATTTAACCCCGGCTAAAAATAACATAGCCATTACTGTACCCGAAATAACTACTGTCGCTCCAAAATCTGGTTCAAGAAGTAATAAGACTGAGACAACAGCCAGAATTGTCATGGGTTTAATGAATCCAAAAATACTCTCACAGACTGCTTTTTGTTGGCGCACCAAATAGCCAGACAGATAGAATATCATCGCCAGCTTAGTTAATTCTGATACTTGTATACCAATTGGACCTAAGGCTAACCAGCGCCGACTACCATTGACTGATTTTCCTATTCCGGGAATTAACACCACAAGTAATAACAACACACAAGCAATCATCATGGGCATACTTATTTTTTCCCAGAAACTACTGTCAGTCCTTACTACAACCAATGCCAACAATAAACCAACAAACAAAAAACATGCTTGGCGAATCAAAAAATGAAAAGGCTGATGAAAGTATTTCGTAGAAATCATGACTGAGCTTGATGCCACCATCATCAAGCCAATTATAAGCAAACCAAAAACAGCTCCTATTAGCCATTTATCATAAAGTGATATGGGTTTACTGACCGGCTTCCCTCTTTGGTTTAAATGTCTTGGCCGCATCTTGTTTACAATCCGCCAACTGAAGATGTAAACACATCGCCCCTATGATTAAAATCACGGAACATATCCAAACTGGCACAAGCAGGAGAAAGCAATACAACATCACCAGGTTTTGCACACGTTTTGGCAATCGCTACAGCACCTTCCAGAGAGGAAGCGCGCACGACAGGAACTACCTTGGCCAAAGCCGATTCCATTTTATCAGCATCTTCGCCAATCAAAACAATGGAACGAACAAATTCAGCAACTGGTTGAGTCAATTCTTGAAAATCAGCACCTTTTCCCTGTCCACCCGCAATAAGAACAATTTTCCCTTGCATAGAACCTCCTATTCCATTAATAGCAGAGATTGTAGCACCAATATTTGTTCCTTTCGAATCATTAATCCAGCTCACCCCATCCAACTCTCTTACCCATTGGCATCGATGAGGTAACCCGGGAAAGCTTTTTAAAACACTAAGAATATATTGCAAAGGAATCCCTGCTTGTTCAGCTAAAGCACAAGCAGCAAGAGCATTCATCCAATTGTGCACTCCCTTAATCAAAATGGATTCAACGGGCAAAAGACAATCACTTCCTCTGGCCATATAAGTTTTATTCTCTTGCTGGATCAATCCCCAGTTTCCAACTGAAGGAGCATCTCTACCAAATGAAATACACTGCACATCAGATTGATATTGCTGGTCGGGGATAGTGTAATTATCCTCGCGATTAAACAAAGCGACTTTGGCACCACGATAAACTCTTTGTTTTGCGTGAACATAAGCTTCCAAAGTATGATGCCTGTCTAAATGGTCAGGTGTTACATTAAGAACCGTTGCAATCACTGGCGACAAAGAATAAGTTAAATCCAATTGAAAACTTGATAACTCCAACACCCACAAATCATATTGATGCCCATCATTCAACATATCCAAAACAGGAGTACCAATGTTCCCAGCAACAGCTACTCGAAATCCGGCTGTTTTAGCCATTTCACCGACCAAAGTTGTCACCGTAGATTTGCCATTAGTTCCAGTTATAGCGATCACTGGGGCGCTAATCTCTCTGGCCAGACATTCTATGTCTCCATAAACGTTTGCTCCAGCTTGGCGTGCCTGCTCTAAAACAGGCGTCTCAAGCGCCAGGCCAGGGCTGGTGATGACATCGGTTAGTTGGCTAATTATTTCATCTGGGACCTGTTGCAAATAAACCGGTATATTTGGAAATTCATTTTGGAACTCTGCTAATCCAGGAGCCTCTTTACGTGTATCGAAAACAACAAATGATTTATTGTTTCTCCTCAAGTACCTTGCTATAGAGAGTCCCGTCTTACCTAAGCCTGCGACTAAATATAAGGAATGATTCATGAATGCACCTTGCCTATCGTAGTTTTAAAGTGGCCAATCCGCATAACACAAATACAACCGTAATAATCCAAAATCTGACGATAACTTTAGGTTCTGACCACCCTTTTAATTCAAAGTGATGATGTAATGGGGCCATCCTAAACAACCTTTTTCCATGTGAGTATTTAAAATAACCTACCTGTAATATGACAGAAAGTGTTTCAATTACAAACAATCCTCCCATAATGAGCAGGACAAGTTCTTGCCTGACTACTACAGCAACTATCCCCAAAGCAGCCCCCAACGCTAAAGAGCCAACATCGCCCATAAAAACTTGAGCGGGGTAGCTGTTGTACCAAAGAAAACCAAGCCCTGCACCAACAATAGAAGAACAAAAAATGGTCAACTCATCAGTATTAGGCACGTAAGGTATGCCTAAATAATTAGAATATACAGCGTTACTCGATGCATAGGCAAACACCCCTAATGCACCGGCAACCATCACTATTGGCATAATGGCCAAGCCATCCAATCCGTCAGTCAAATTAACGGCATTACTGCTTCCAACAATAACAAAATAAGCAAGTACAGGGAAAAAAACACCTAAATCCCAAGTAACTGTTTTAAAAAAAGGAACTGTTAGTTGGGTATGTACCGGTAAACTAGCATTCCAATACAGATAAGACACAGCAATTATGGCAATCACCGATTGCCAAAAATATTTCCAGCGACCAGGCAAACCTTTACTATTTTTTAATACCAACTTACGGTAATCATCTACCCAACCCACCAGACCGTTGGCTAAGGTAACCAAGAGTACCAGCCATAAACTGGTTTGCCTTAAATCGCACCAAAGCAAGCAACTTACTGTAATAGCCAATAAAATCAAAACCCCACCCATAGTAGGGGTCCCTGCTTTTGATAAGTGCGTTTGTGGGCCATCATTTCTAACCATTTGACCTATTTGCAGCCCTCTTAGCCAACGGATCATTAATGGTCCACATAATAGACCTACTATCAGTGCAGTTAATGAAGCTAAAATAGACCTGAACGTCAAATATTGAAAAACTCTAAACGCATGATATTGTCCTTGCAATAACTGCGTTAACCAATAGAGCATAATTATTCCTCTTGTTTTTTAGAAATTATGATCAATTTCATTTATTGGGCATAAATCTTTTAATGGGGTAAAAAAGTGACCAAGCATACCACATTCACACTGACTCAATGAAGAGGTTAGCCCTCTGCTCCAACCAGCTTACGCACAATATTTTCCATAGCACTGGAGCGAGACCCCTTAACTAGCACTGTGGTATCAGGTGTCAAATCATTCTTCACCACTTGAACCAATTCTTCCTGATTGAAAAAATGCTGTCCTCCCTCACCAAACGCTTGTGATGCCAATTCGCTATGTGAACCGCAGCTCATTAATTTGTCTATTCCAAACTGGCGAGCAGCCAAGCCAACCTCCTGATGATGTTGTGTTGTCCAATCCCCTAACTCTCCCATATCCCCAAATACGAAGATTTTTTTCCCTGGACGTTCAGCCAATACTTCCAACGCAGTCAAGACTGATCGTAAATTAGCATTATAAGTATCATCAATTACAGTCGATTGGTTCTGACCTTGCATGATGGTTAGACGACCTTTTACTCCACAGAAATGAGCCAAACCTCTTTGAATATCCTTGATTGATATTCCTACTGCATAACAACAAGCTGCAGCAGCCAAGGCATTTCGCACATTATGCAAACCTGGTACTTGTAACTCAATTTCTGCTCTGCTATTAGGTAACACTAATGAAAAATGAGCTCGTCCATGCGTATCCAAACGTATATCCTGAGCGTAAACATCGGCAGAATGAAGAAATGAAAAACGTAATACTTTCTTATCGCCTATTAACTGATCCCAAAAATGAGCATAAGCATCATCGTCATTAACTATGGCAATCCCTGTTTGGGATAAACCCTGGTGAATCTCACCTTTAGCACGGGCAACCCCATCTATTGATCCAAATCCTTCTACATGGGCTGGAGCAATATTATTAATTAAAGTAACATCAGGCTGTACTATCCCGACAGTATGAGCTATTTCTCCAGGATGGTTTGCTCCAAGTTCAAAAACAGCATAACGGTGCCGACTATTCAAACCTAATACGCTTAAGGGTACACCTATATGATTATTTAAATTTCCTTTTGTGGCGTATGATGGTTGAGGTAAAATGCTCGCAATCATTTCCTTAACGGTTGTCTTTCCATTTGATCCCGTCAAAGCGATGATAGGACAAGTCATTTCTTGTCGATGTACCGCTGCAATCTTAGCTAAAGCCATTAAAGGACTGGCAACAATAAATTGAGGAATATGGACGCCTTCAACGGAGCGATTGGTTACCACTCCTAATGCACCTTTCGCCTCCGCCTCCTTAATAAAATCATGACCATCAAAACGTTCTCCCACAATTGCGAAAAATAAGTTCCCTGGCTTTAAAGTACGGGTATCAATACTAACACCAGTAATATCAGCATTAATCTGACAAGACTGAGAGAGAAGCGAAGCTATTGTAATTAGGTTCATAATATTCTGAGATGTCTAAAAGGGTAGTGTACTAACACTCACACTCATAGTTCAAGATGGTTTGATAAGAGATAGATAAGAAATATAGCTAAAAGTCAAGAATTTTAAGTTTATAATCTTACATGCAACACAAGTAACGCCAACTAGCATCTTTCAGCAACACGGCAGTTGATCTCACTAGAACTTATCCTGACGAAAGAGGATTACCACTATCTTAACCAGTATTTTTGAATGCTCATGACACTGTTGTACAATCATCAATCAAGTGCTCAATTTTCAATAATCGATGATACCGAGCAATACGCTCTTCAGTTAAAGGCTTCCTCTCATCATCTAACAGATATGCATCCATTCCCTCACTTAATTGCCTGGCTGTATCTAACATAATGGAAAAACGCTCTGCATCAATATTCGGGTGATTTGATACTTGCATGAATAAGCACAATCCTCTTACGCTAAAAGCGCCTATATTCTGCAAATCAAATACACCTGTTGCAGTAGCCGCTGCCAAGCTACAAAGTACTGGGCCTTGGCCGTTAGCAAATTGATGTCTATGAAACAAATGTTTCTCTCCAAATCTTAACCCGGCTGCCAAAACAGTTTGAAGCAATTCATAACCAGCAAATTGACGATTTTCCTTGGCCAACAAAAACAACATTACAGTAGAAGAGTTTCCTCCACTTGATTCTTTTTTATCTGTTAACTCCAATTCTTCCTCATGTGGCATCAATTGAGGTTGTGAAGTTTTTACAGCAGATTTTTTAATTGATTGCCGTACCTCAGGCTCTTCAGTATTTTCAAAATCCAAAGAAACCTCTCTATTAACCTTACGCACAGCGATAATATCATCATTGTACAATTGTGGATCATAGGGTCTATTTTCTGCTTGACCAACAGAAGATTGATAGTGCTCTTGATTTAAGCTCTGTTTTCTCGCTTTCATTAAACGGCCAATTGCGACCAGAACACCGATTAACAACAGGACATTAAGAATTAAACTCCAATTTGCCTGCATACATTACTCCATAGTCAAAGCTTGTTTCACATCAACCGCAACCAAACGAGACACTCCTGGTTCACGCATGGTCACCCCAATTAAATGATCAGCCAATTCCATAGTTACCTTATTATGGGTAATAAACAGAAATTGTATGAATTGTGACATCTCTTTCACTAAATCGCAAAACCGACTTATGTTTAAGTCATCTAAAGGTGCATCCACTTCATCTAACATACAAAATGGTGAAGGATTTAACTGAAAAATCGCAAACACCAATGCCACCGCAGTCATAGCTTTCTCACCACCGGACAATAAATGAATGGAACTATTACGTTTTCCAGGTGGCTGGGCCATTACCAAGATACCTGCTTCCAACAGATTATCACAAGTCAATTCAAGTTGTGCTCTCCCGCCACCAAATAATCGCGGAAAAAGAGCCTTAAAAGAAGTATTCACCTCATCAAACGTATTTTCAAGACGTGCTCTTGTTTCATTATCCATCTTTTCAATTGCCTTTTCCAAAGTGGATAACGCTTGGCACAAATCATTATATTGCTCATCCAAATAAATTTTGCGCTGTTGCTCAGCAGCAAATTCTTCTATCGCTGCCAGGTTTATAGCACCCAACCTTTTGATTTTCTCCGAAATCGCAATCAATTCATCTTCTTTCATACTTTGGGTAACCCCGGAGGGTATATGATCTAATAAAACCTGTACTTGCAAATTTTCTTCATCCAGAGACTCTTGTATTGAACTGGCGCGAACTGAAAGAGCATTTTCTTCCATTTGGATTTGACTGATGACTTCCTGGACGCGCTTTACTTCCTGATTGTAGTTTAAAATTAATTTCTCTTGATCTTCAAGTTGTAAGTTGAGCTGTGATACTTTCTCTCGACTCATAGTTAACGTCGATTCCACTTCACTATGTTTTATCAGTAATGCTGCCAACTGATTTTTAAGTTCGGTTTCTGGTGCCACTGATTGAGTATAAAGATGGGTTAATTCTTCCAAACGAGTTTGCACGAGTTGTAAACGCTCTCTTTCTCTACTAATTCTATCTAATGTTTGTTGTATCTTCGTGACCTCTCTATCATGCTCCAATTCCGCATGATGCAATAAAGCACGAATACTCTCCAGCTGTTTACTTTGTTCATTCAAGGCATTATTCCATGCCTCTTTCTCATTCATAAATTGTTGGTATTGCAACTCAGATGATTGATACTGACTTTCTAATTCACTTAATTTTTCAGTAATATTTAACTGCTCCACATTCAGTTCTTCCAGCAACGATTCCAACTCTACTTTCTCGCTTGTTATTGAATCCATCTGTTTTTCAGCGTGAAAAATAGCTTGTTCTTGACTGTTTATTGCAATAGTGTTGTTTCGTAGTGCCTCATTACTGGCATTTAAATTCAACTGGTGTAACTTTATCAAATCCAAATTGTCCTGTAACTGAACCTGATACTCGTCTCTAAGTAAACGAATGGATTCTATTTTATGTTGCAAATCACTGACACTTAAATTCAGCTCGACAATCCTTTGTTGTCTGGCAAGAACTCCGATCTCATCTTGTTCTGTTGGGCGGGATAATTTTACCCACCCTTTGCCTAACCAAACACCATTGGCTGTAACAATGGACTCATGAGTTAATAAATCAGGTAGCCAACTCATCGCTTCGTCTAAACTCTCCGCGACATAAATGTGCTCAAGATGATTCGCTGCAGAAGGAACTAATCCTTGGATTTTATCGGCAAGCCTTGGCCGCTCTTGTTTTTCACCGTCAAGAAGCCTCATCGTTACTACGTCTTCCCTATGATTTTCACACAAGGACCACTGAGGCCATAACTCGGAAAAATTGTCTAATACATAAGCGCTTAGACTATCTCCCAATACCATTTCATAAGCAGGTTGCCATTTTGGTTCCACATGTAAGATATCCATTAATCTTGGCTTATCTGACCATTCTTTAATCCCTTCTTTATTATACCTGGCTCCTTGCTTTGCTGCCTTTTGAGCTGCTTTTAGTGCTGCAAGCTCACTATTCAGACGATGAAACTCATCCTGTAATGCATGCAGCTGTTGCTCAGTATCTTGTAATTGGCTACGTAATGTAGCTTGAGTTTCATTCGTTTGTCTAAGCTGTTCCTCATCGAACTGCTGTGTTTCTTTCAATTGGTTTTGTTTTTCTTGTAATTCGGTTATGTTTTTATGTAAATCGGCAAGAGAAATAGATGATTGTTCTAAATTCAATTTTTCCAGCCTTAATAGAGCTTGGTGTCGTTTCTGCTTGGAATGTTGCAAATTGGTTTGTGAGAGTTGATATTCATTTTTAATTGTATTGGAAGTCATTTGCACCTCTTGCCAAATCTTCTCCCAATTTAATCGTTCATTTTGCTTTTCCTGCCATAAAGATTCTTTTTCTCCAAATTCAGTTCTTAAATCATGTAATCTCTCTTCCAACTGCTGAGCCTTGAGCTTGCAATTGAACAATTCATTATCATCCAGTTTCAGTCGGTCTTCTATAAGGCATAAATCGGATTGCATTTGTTGTTTGTTATTCTCCAAACGCCTTTTTTCTCTCTCCTGTTGCTGGATTGTTTCTTCAAGCCGAGCTATCTCAGTTCCTGAATGATAGAGTGAGTCCTGAATTATTTGAGATTGATCAATAGCATCTTGTAATTGTTCTTTTAGAACAAAGCGATCTTTATTGGAACTAGTCAAAAGACTCTGTTGTTGTTCATAACTAATTGCTAACTCTTGCAACTCGCGCTGCTTCATTATTTGCTTTTCTGAGTACTCTTGCCACTTAAGCGCCTGAATCTCAGCACGGCATATTTTTTCTTCTGCTTTTAACAGGGTATAACGCTCAGCCGATTTTGCCTGGCGTTCAAGGCGTTGCAAGTGTTTATCCAACTCTTCTCTAATATCAGCGACGCGAGTTAAGTTATCTCGTGTGTGCTCAATACGTTGCAAAGTCTCTCGGCGACGTTCTTTATATTTTGAAACCCCGGCAGCTTCTTCCAGATGAGCCCTTAATTCTTCGGGTTTGGCTTCTATTAATTGTGATATTGTACCTTGCCCAATAATTGAATAACCTCGGGCACCTGCCCCTGTCCCCAAAAAAATATCAGTAATATCTTTTCGTCTGCACCGGCCACCATTCAAATAATAAAAAGACTCCCCATCACGAGTTACTACTCGCTTTACAGAAATTTCACTGTAACTGGCAAAAGGCCCCGTCAATCTCCCCAAGCTATTATCAAATACCAATTCAACTGAAGCCTGTCCCACAGGTTTGCGATTGGAGGATCCATTAAAGATGACGTCAGACATGGATTCTCCTCGGAGATTTTTAGCAGAGCTTTCTCCCATAACCCAACGAACTGCGTCAATAATATTCGATTTACCACATCCATTTGGACCTACCACAGCGACTAATTGACTGGGGAAATGCACGATAGATGGATCAACAAATGATTTAAAACCAGCTAATTTTAATTGCTTCAAATGCATTTTGACTGCGAATTGTAAATTATAATCCGCTAGTATAACGTAGGAAGTGCACCATGACTATTTTAGTGCATATTACATAACAGAATTTGCGGTAGTTAAGGACAACGTGAGCAATTGACAAACAACGCCAGCCCTTTATAATGCAATCTTCCCCTAACAAGACCAAGTATATAATGAAACAGTCATTACATTTATTACCCAAAGTTCTACTAACCATTTGCCTTACCATTGTAATGTCCTCTCTAAGCTACTCGGAGCCCCCAAATCTTGGTTTAGCTAGAAAAGAAGTTAAATACTATTATGATATAGGGCTATATCAGCACGAGTTAGAACGGTCTATAAGATTAGCTCAACAATACATAAACGAACAATATTTAATCAACAAAAACAATACTAATCCACAAAAACTTGCATTAATACTTGATATTGATGAAACCAGTTTATCGAACTACGATAAAATGGTAAAACGGGATTTTATTGGTAGCAAAGAGCTAATTCATAAAGAAATACTTGCTGCAAATTCTCCTGCGATCAAACCCATGTTAACGCTTTATAAAAATGCCTTAAAACAAGGTATCAAAATATTTTTCGTTACAGGAAGACAAGAGTCGGAACGCGAAGCAACTCGTATTAATCTAATTAAGGCAGGGTACACCAAGTGGTCAGGACTCTATCTAAGACCTAATGATTATTCCTTACCCTCGATTATCCCTTTTAAATCAAAGGCTAGAGAAATGATAGCAAAAAAAGGATATACTATAATTGCCAGCATTGGTGATCAACTCAGTGATATCCAAGGAGGATACGCTAAAAAAGGATTTAAGCTCCCAAATCCATTTTACTACTTACCATAGCAGAGGTGTTTCGAGGTTAGTGCTTCGCCAGTCCTGTTCATAATGAAAATACCTTATTGATTGAAACTGCAACTTCCTGCGCGATAATTCGATGTGATGTATTAAAATATACAATTCCGGCATTAAGTCCTCCATTAACTTCAGGAGAAAAAGGCGCGAAGTGACTTTCCTTGTAATGTCCTGTTCTCGCATAGCTGTAATTTAACTTCAAGAACCAAGCAGGATTGATGTAATAGGCAATGCCTGCTTGAACTGCACCACCCCATACCCACTTCGTGTTGGAAAAACCATTAATATCACCCATATAAAATCCAGAAAGAGCATCAGAACTTGGATAAATATCATGTTGTGCTCTAAACAAGGAAGGTCCTACACCCAAGTATATAAAACTGCGTGTCAATGAATGAGCTATAAACACTGGCAACATTAATTCGTCATGAATTTTTGATCGGATAGCGCTTATATTCACTTCATTAGTTATATTTTCATTTGGATTTATCAAATTAATGTAGGTACCAGGAGCCATGGAACCACCATAGGTTGTCGTTTTTATTCGGGAGTATTGATACAAAAATTCGATGCCCCACAACCAGTTGCTGCCCTTAAATGGTTGAAAATAACCGACCTGACCTTCGGGTGCAAAAGCTTGTTTCGTATCAGAGTATGATCCTGTTGCACCCCAAAACAAGCCCGTGGGTGGAAAACCACTAATGGCATTCAGGATTCCAGATGTGTCTGAATTGACTCGAGCCATATTATAAGCTCCGCCTAAACCAAGGAAGAACCCTGTTTGATTGGTTGGCGTAGAAGAAGCCGTTCCACCGCTACCAGCAAAAGTTGATGAAATGGCCAGACTTAAGGCAGATAGTAGCAATCCAGTATGTTTCATCGTAAGTCCCCGTGAAAATTAATTTAATGAAATAGCAGTGAAACTCACTCTCGTTGATAAAAGTCTAATAATAACAGTTACTGTTGCCATCATTTGGGCAATTACATCCTGTAGGATTAGACGGACTAAATGTAATATGCCCGGCACTATCAATTGAACTCACCGTTTTTGTACAAGAAGGATTGCCCCTGATAGTAATTGTTGCGCCGGGAAATACCAAATATTGCGGCCATGGTGCATCCGCTAAAGGTCCTGGGTTACCCGTACTCTTCGTTGTTGTAGAGATCTGTTTACCAGTAGATGGATTTGTTTGCTTAATTACAAGCGTATAAGGATGACCAAATCCTACTATTGTTAACAAGGAGCCATTCGAAAATCCTTGACAACCAAGTGCAGAAACCATTTGGTTTTTAGGAACTAGTCCAGCGGCTTTCTGCTTGCAGTTGGAGTCAAAAAGTCCATAATGTCCTTCGGCATGACTACTCCCTTTGTTTGGTTCGTCATATGCTTCAAATGCCAGAACTCCAATCGAATATCCTGAAGTAGCAACAAAATTGGCAGTATTGGATTGATATAGTGCTTGAAAATACGTAGAAGCATTGGCAACAGATGGAACACATGGTCCTGGAGAATTACAGGCGTATCCTGTGGTTGCTCCTGCAGTTGCCCAGCCTGTTTCTGCTGCCAAAAGTACTCGGCCGGCAGTATAAAATGGTTGTGTTGGAGCCACAGGTAAGGCAGGAGGATTTGCCGATCCAACAACATTGATATAATCCCAGGCTAATGAATTCGTTGATTGCACAGTGGGTGGAGCTAAAGGAGTAATCCATACTGCCTGATTGGCTACGACTCCCCATTGAAAAGGGTAAGGATCAAAAGCTAATGGCGCATCGGGGGAATAGCTGTTGATTAATGTGACCATGTCTGCAGAGATAGCTGGGCTTGGTGTAACCAAATTACCGCTGACTAAAGCGGAGCCTACTGGTGTAGCAAGGCCTGCTGCAGCTAATGTCCCCTGAAGAGAATTGACAGCAGAAGTTAAGTAAGCCACGTTGGATGTGACAGGATTGTTACATGGTGGAGTTGTATTACCTGCTTCACAATAGTTTTCATGTCCTGCGAATACGAGAATAACAGTATCGTTAAATACCGGTACAGTCACTTGAGTTATTATGGCATTAAGAAGTGCTTGTGCGCAGGGGATATAGTTTTGATTGGCAGGAGGGATTGGACATCCGCCGCTGTATGGTGAGTCAGCGGGCTGTTGAGGAATAACTGCCTCATAAATTACTTTCATTCCTAAAGCGTGAGCCTGGTTGATAATGTCTATCCATGAATAATCTGTTGTTTGATAGGAGCGAACGGTATTAAATCCGGCTTCTTTCAATTGAACTAACTCGACATAGACATTGCTAATAGGCGTACCAGCCGCATTATTACCCACAATAAACACATCGTGGTTGTTTAATGGAACATTGCCCGCGTAATGATTCGGTTCATAATCGACCCCAATCAAGCCAGAGAATGAGGCGAAGGCAATATACGGTACCACAGAAAAAGACCACGCCAAAAATAATTTTTTTAGAGGATGTAACATATTGCTCGCCTTTGTTGTTTTATAAATATTTTTATAAAAAGTGACCACTTAATTTCCGAGACTTGTCTATTAAGTTTCAGGTGAAAAGTCAAAAAATTTATCTCTGCTATCAACAAGAACAAAATGCAGAATGGTGACACGTTGTAAGACATATAAGATAAATTGACTTTATTTAAAAAACTGTTATCCCTCGGGCACAATGACCCGAGGTTCTTTACAGACATTCGTAATTAAGCAACCTTTTCTTTCATACGAACTGCCAAGACTTCCATAGCCAGGAATTTGACGTAATCATAGGTAACATAATAATCCCCTTGATCTCCAGCTAATTTAGACCAGGAGTTACGTAAGGTGAAAACACCTCTGTTAATATGACCCTCTTCATCCATCACTTCAAGATCATCATCATATCCAGTAATCACTAATTCATGGCCAGCATAAATCATTCCATTCATTGCATCCAATACAATCTCAGGTGTTAACATCCAGGTATCATTGTAAGCACGGTTGGTACCTACAGCTCCAGCATCACCAACGTATACATCCAACAACATACCAATAGTCAAGCGATTACCTTTTGCTAACTCCTCTTTGATCTGATATACGATTTGATTCATATCTGCTTTGACTGAGAAGGATTCTTCATCCTTTAATAAAGCTTCCCAACTAATTAAATTTGAAACAGGAACACTATGAGCCAGGAAATCAGAATCAGACATGGGCTTGCCTTCATTATTTTCATCTTCCAGAGGATATTCTCGAACACCAGCACAACCATTTAATTTTTGGTAATTCTGGCTAATGATGCCGTATTCAGAAATCTGTTGAAGTACCCAGTACCCAAAAGAACCATTCCAACCACTGGCTTGCGCTTTGTCATGAATGGCTAAATAACTTCCTAATTCCAGGTTACACAATTGACTAATATAATCACCTGCACCTAAAGCAGCATTAATCGCTGCAGTCACAGCGAAAGTAACGCAACTGCCATGATATCCCTGATCCAGGACTGGTGTTAATTGCATTCCCAATTTCACTTTTCTTGGTAATTCTGAAGAGAAACTGGCTGTGTTTATTGCATTTTTAGGGTATTGTGACAACTGTTCACGCAAATAAGATTTTGCTTCTGCCGATAATTCATACTTGGGTAGTTTAAATGTTAAACTTTGAGCAACGCCACTTGGATTTTTAGGAGTGATGTGAACATCAACCTCTCCCTTCAAAGTCAAAGGACCTGCAAAAGCTAGCGAAGAAGATAAAGATAATACCGCAAAATTAATTAACTTACTCATAAAATACGTCCCTATAATTAACCCTCTTGGATCATATCAAGAGAGAAGTTAAATGCAACAAATTATGAGAATAAAATTACAAACCAAATCTTTTATCAACAAAGAAGAAACAAAGCTTGATTACAAAATTTTCATTATAAGTCGTTTAAATCAGCATCGTTATTGTTGCAGAGCCTATACCAACTGGTTCGTTATTTTAAAATCTGGCGACATTTTGAATCGCAGCCAAATAAAAATAACACCATCATCGCAAAAATAACTTAATACTACTGTTGGCAACTCAAGAACAAACCAAATTTGAATTAAGAAAACAAGCAACTTGACTTGAGTTCAGATATAATGTGTCTGATTCTAAAAAAGAGGATATTTAATATGCGTACTCTATTGTCATGTTTCCTAATCACCCTACTGTCTTTTGGCTTGATTATTAATGAGGCCTCAGCTAAACGCTTTGGTGGTGGACGTAGTTTTGGTGTACAACGCTCTCACAACAGTCTTTTTTCATCCAATAAAACCCACAATACGTCTTCACTGGCACAAAAAACCAATAAAAATAGATGGGGTGGTGTATTAGGTGGTCTTCTAGTAGGGGGTTTATTAGCCAGCCTATTTATGGGTAATGGCTTGGCTAATGGATTAATAACCTGGTTAATTCTTGGTTCAGCTATTTTCTTTATCGTAAGCTTCTTACGTAGAAAAATGCAGCCAGGGATGCAATCAGCCCAATCCGGGACTGGAGCATTCCGACAAAATTCATTCCAACAGTTTACGCAAAATTACAGCAACGGAGGCAGCAGTACTCAGTTCGCACAACAAGAAATGAATTTTGATACAGACAATTTTATTCGCAATGCCAAGGTAACTTTCATACGCTTGCAAACAGCTTATGATCAAAAAAATCTTCATGATTTACAAACTTTTACTGTGCCTGAAGTATTCGCAGAAATTAAAATGCAACTGGACGAACGTGGTGATGTTCCCAACCAAACTGAAGTAATTTCTCTGGATGCGAAATTACTTGATGTATCTAAGCAATCCTTGTCAACCATCGCAAGTGTGCAATTTACTGGCTCTATTAAAGAAAATGGTGAAACCTCTAACTTGGACGAAATCTGGCATTTCCGTCAATTTGATAACAGTAAAGAATGGCTTGTTGGAGGCATTCAGCAAGAAGTATATCAACCATAATAACTGATGCAGGTTTTGAGCATAGCAACTCTTTTAAAAAAGCAATTGCTATGCTCGAATATAAAGTGTTCGTTTTTTATTAATCTACTATATACTTCACCTCGATAATATCGTACTCCACCATGCCACCGGGTGTATCGACTGTTACGCTGTCATCAAGCTCCTTACCTATCAAAGCACGTGCAAGAGGAGAGCTGTATGATATTTTGTTCAATTTGATATCCGCCTCGTCTTCACCAACTATTTGGTAAGTCAATTCAGACCCTGTCGATACATGACAAATAGTCACGATTGAGCCAAACACTACCTTGCCATTATTCGGTAATTTACTGATATCAATTATTTGTGCATGGGATAACTTGGCCTCAAGTTCTTGAATACGTCCCTCATTAAAACTTTGCTGTTCTCGAGCAGCATGATATTCCGCATTTTCTTTCAAATCGCCATGAGCTCTTGCTGTCGCAATAGCTTCTACAATGCGAGGACGGTCTACAAACTTTAAACGATGCAATTCTAATTTTAGGGCTTCCGCACCCTGAACTGTCATAGGATGTTTACTCATATCTACCTCTAATGCAAATCTTGTAAGCGAGTTACAGTTTCCCTATCTTCATACTTCATGGCCAAACAAGCTGCCTCAGCACCTGATAAGGTTGTAGTATAGCTAACCTTATGCTGCAATGCATTGCGTCTGATAGCAAAAGAATCCGCAATCGCTTGTTTGCCCTCAGTTGTATTTACAATAAAGTCAATTTCATTATTTTTTATAAAATCCAGCACATGTGGTCTACCTTCTGCCACTTTAAAGACTCTCCTGCAGTCTACGCCAGCAGCTTGTAATGCCAAAGCAGTGCCCCGTGTAGCAATAATTTCAAAACCTAATTCTATCAATCTCTTAGCTATCTCCCCCACGCGGGTTTTATCAGCATCACGTACTGATACAAAAGCCCGTCGTCGTTTAGCAATATGGCATCCTGCTCCCAATTGAGCTTTAGCATAAGCTTGTCCAAAACGCTTGGCAATACCCATCACTTCTCCTGTAGATTTCATTTCTGGACCAAGAATCGAATCCACACCGGAAAATTTAATAAATGGAAAAACTGGCAATTTAATGGAATAAAAAGAAGGCATATGATGATTTTGACTCAGCCCTTGATCCGTCAAACTAATTCCTACTTTACATAGAGCAGCGATTTTAGCCAATGGTAGTCCAGTAGCCTTTGAGACAAAGGGTACAGTTCTTGACGCACGGGGGTTAACTTCCAACACGTAAATATCATCCGCTTGAATAGCAAACTGCGCGTTAATTAACCCAACGACGCCTAATTTCAATGCCATTTGTCGTATTTGCTCTATCAAATCCTGTTGGACTACCACACTCAAACTAAAAGGAGGTAAGGTGCATGCGGAATCACCTGAATGAATACCAGCCTGCTCGATATGTTCCATAATGGCTCCGATTAATACTTCTTTACCATCACAAACCGCATCAATATCTACTTCTATGGCATCATTTAAAAATTTATCAAGCAACACGGGTGAATCATTGGATACTTCGACCGCATGTGATAAGTAGTATCGTAAATCATCTTCTTGATAAACAATTTCCATAGCTCGGCCACCAAGCACATAAGAAGGCCTGACAACCAATGGATAGCCAATTTTATTGGCCAACTCAATTGCTTCTTCTTCACTTCGAACTGTTCCATTATCAGGCTGATGCAATTTCAATTCTTTAACCATTTGCTGAAATCGTTCCCTATCTTCAGCCATATCAATGGCGTCAGGCGAAGTACCTATTATTTTCACACCGTTAGCTTCCAGACTACGGGCTAATTTTAATGGTGTCTGCCCACCATAATGCACAATCACGCCTTCAGGCCGCTCAACTTCGACTATTGATAGTACATCTTCTAAAGTAACAGGTTCAAAATATAATCGATCGGAGGTATCAAAATCAGTAGAAACTGTTTCGGGATTACAATTCACCATAATAGTCTGATAACCCGCTTTTCTCAGCGATAAAGCAGCATGTACACAACAATAATCAAACTCGATGCCTTGGCCAATCCTATTGGGACCACCACCTAGAATCATAATTTTTTTCTTATCAATTTCAGGTCTTGCCTCACAACTGCTTTCATAACAAGAATATAGATATGCCGTATCGCTAGGGAATTCCCCAGCACAAGAATCAATTCGTTTATAAACAGGCAAGATCCCTAGCTCAATACGTCTTGCCCGTACTTGTGCCTCAGTACAACCCAAAAATTCCGCCAGATACGCATCTGCGAAACCTCGGTGCTTCATCAAATGCAAGGTAGATTTATCCAATTCCTGAATGGCTTTTCCAGCTACAGAGCGCTCTAAAAGAACTAACTCTTGAATTTGAGCTAAAAACCATCGATCAACTCGACTTTCCAGATAAATTTCCTCAAGTGACAAATTTTGCCTAAACGCATCGGCAATATACCAAAGTCTATCCGGAGTTGGCTCACGTAAATGCCCACGCAAACGAGCCATATCTTCTTTTTGAAATAGCGAATGCAATCCACATCGTCCAATCTCCAAACCTCTAATGGCTTTCTGTAATGATTCTTGAAAGTTAGAACCAATCGCCATGACCTCTCCAACTGATTTCATTTGCGTAGTAAGAGTATCTGGAGTTTGTGGAAATTTATCGAAATTAAATCGTGGTACTTTTGTCACTACATAATCAATGCTGGGTTCAAAAGAAGCAGGGGTTTTACCACCAGTAATTTCATTTTTTAACTCATCCAAGGTGTATCCTACAGCCAATTTTGCTGCCACTTTTGCAATTGGAAACCCAGTGGCTTTTGATGCCAAAGCAGAACTTCGAGAGACTCGTGGATTCATTTCTACCACGAGCATACGCCCATCTTCAGGATTAATGGCAAATTGAACGTTAGAGCCTCCTGTATCCACGCCAACCGCCCTTAACACCTTAATTGCTGCATCTCGCATGCGCTGATATTCTTTGTCGGTTAATGTTTGAGCCGGAGCCACTGTAATGGAATCACCAGTATGCACCCCCATAGGATCAAAATTTTCTATGGTACAAACGATAATACAATTGTCATTTTTATCCCGGACTACTTCCATTTCATATTCTTTCCAACCTAGAACTGATTCATCAATTAACAGCTCGTGAGTTGGTGACAGCTCCAATCCTCTAATACAAATTTCTTCAAATTCTTCACGGTTGTAAGCAATACCTCCTCCGCTACCACCCATGGTGAAGGAGGGTCTGATGATAGTCGGGAAGCCCAAACGAGCTTGTACTTGAATCGCCTCTTCCAAGCTATGAGCAATCGCTGATCTCGGCATATCCAGGCCAATTTTAATCATGAGTTGACGGAATTTTTCTCTATCTTCCGCTCTGTCTATTGCTTCGCGTGTGGCTCCTATCATTTCGACAGAATATTTTGTTAAAACCCCTTCTCTTACCAAATCCAAAGCACAATTTAAGGCAGTCTGCCCGCCCATTGTGGGCAATAGAGCGTCAGGCCTCTCTATTTCAATAATACGAGCTACTTCTTTCCATTGAACAGGCTCAATATATGTTGCGTCAGCAAGCTCTGGATCAGTCATTATGGTTGCTGGATTAGAGTTTACTAGTATCACTCGATATCCTTCTTCTTTCAAAGCACGTAGTGCTTGGGTTCCAGAGTAATCAAACTCACAAGCCTGCCCAATGACAATAGGCCCTGCTCCAAGAATTAGGATAGATTTTATATCGGTTCGTTTTGGCATAATGACAATAAAAAAAGAATAAAGTGATATATTTTACCGAGTTTTGCCTAAAGATTATACCCTACAATGGCATGTTTTAGCTTATTCAGCTATCTATTTAAGTATTTGCAAGTTATAGAATGACATAAAATCACTTATATAAAGTAGAAAGCAGTATTTGCAAACCTGCTTCTGTCAAAGACAAATATTTATAATAGGGATCAGCGGTCGTCCTCTCAAGCCATTCGTTTGCAATACATATATCTGTTAATTTCTGCGCTTCCTCCACTGAAACTGGCTTGCCCATCTTATGGGTAAGTACCGCTGCAGCATCTTCCTCAATGCTCAAAGATACTTGCTCTCTGGTCACACTTCTTTCAATCATTTCATCATAAAATAAAGACAAAATATCCATTTCATTCATAAAAAATTCCTTTTCTTAGCTATAAGATCTATAGCATATATTTCATGTGAGTTCGATATCAAAAAATGATACTATTTTTTACATCAAATTAGACTGAATTTTTATAACCAACTTACTCTCTATGCAAGAAATTGATGTCATTATTATTGGAGCCGGGGCTGCAGGTTTAATGTGTGCTATTGAAGCAGGTAAGCGCAAAAGACGAGTACTTGTGCTTGATCATGCGAATAAGCCCGGGAAAAAAATATTAATGTCTGGGGGTGGACGCTGCAATTTCACCAATTATTTTATTGAACCAGACAAATATTTTTCTCACAACCCTCATTTTTTCAAATCAGCCCTGACTCGTTACACACAATGGGATTTCATTGATCTCGTTAACAAACATAAGATTCCCTTTCATGAAAAAACGTTAGGGCAATTATTTTGTGATAATAAATCCAAAGACATCGTTGATATGCTGCTTAAAGAATGTGAACAAAAAGGTGCATTAATTTATTTAAATACTGTAATAGAAAAAATACAAAAAGCCGATAACCATGCCTTTAAGATTAACACGACAAAAGGGAAATTTCATTCCCATTCTCTAGTAATTGCCAGTGGAGGACTCTCTATCCCAACCATGGGAGCTAGTCCATTTGCATACAAAATTGCAGAACAATTTGGTCTTAAAATATGGCCAACCAGAGCAGGGCTTGTACCTTTTACTCTGGATGTCCCGGAAAAAGATAAATTGTCTATATTATCAGGGATAGGCATTGATAGTTTGGTTAATAATGAAAGAAACCGATTTCGTGAAAATGTCCTCTTTACTCATAGAGGGCTAAGTGGACCGGCTATTTTACAACTATCCTCTTACTGGTATCCAGGTGAAAATATATGCATTAATTTGTTACCTGAACAAAACCTCCTGGAAATTTTAAAATCTGCTCGAATTGAGAACCCGAATAAACAGTTAAATTCTGTGTTATCCATATACTTGCCCAGACGAGTTGTAGAAGTATTCATTCCTCAAAAGCTTGGCGAAAAAAAACTGGCAGACAGTTCCAATAAAGATCTGGAAAACATTTCGCACTTACTGCATAACTGGGTAGTGAAGCCCAATGGTACAGAAGGTTACCGTACAGCAGAAGTTACAATAGGAGGAGTAGATTGTAATGATATTTCCTCAAAAACCATGGAAGCAAATAAAGTACCAGGCCTATATTTCATAGGCGAAGCATTGGATGTAACGGGATGGCTAGGTGGGTACAATTTCCAATGGGCATGGTCTTCCGGATGGGCTGCAGGGCAAGTAGTATAAACATTGAATTCAAAAAACTTAATTTTCTCAAGGTGTGATGGATTTCTTAAAGCCCAAAGCCCAAATTTTTCCTAATATTTCATGAAGTGCAATTGAGGTATAGGCTAGGTTATAAGGATTAGGTATTACCATTTTTACCCATGTATCCGTAGACCAAAAAAATGTAAAATCAGTAGGAGCCGCTATGGGATGCAATCCTTGCTGTTGACACAATGCCATTGAACGAGACATGTGGACAGCCGAGGTAACCAGATAAAAGGGCTGATCATGTACTATCGCAACTAATTCACGCGCCTGCTCTGCCGTATTAATAGAAACGGGTTCAATAACAATTTTTTCTGGAGCAATTGAAAACCACTTGGTTAATTGTGCCAATAATAAAGCTTCTGGTTGTTCACCAGCAGTTCCTCCCCCAGATAAAAGCAATTTTCCATCTGGCAGTGCACTTAATAATCGGATACCTTCAACCAATCGCTTAATACTCGCTGAAGTCAGCAAATCATTTGCAGGCATTCCTTCCGCTTGATTTTGCCCCCCGCTGAGAACAACTACCCATTTAATTTTGGTATCGATCTGATTCACTACAGGGTATTGAGACTCCAATCGATGAGTCAAATAACCAGGTAACCAGCCAGTGCTCATCACAATCAAGACCAAAAATACACTAAATAATAGAACTTTAGTTAAAACCGGAAAAACTCGCCGGTATAGCAAAAAAATGCAAATACCTAATGACAATACACACAAAAAGAAAGGATTAATCAAGTATTCAAGCATATGTCTAATTAATGCCATTATCTGACTCTTCGCATTAAATAAACCCCGATTAAAGAAAATATGATAGTGGGGCCAAAAGCAGCCAATTCAGGAGGCCACTGGAATACGGTACTCACCGGGCCAAAAAAACGATTCAGAATATGAAATCCAAACCCTGTCATGGCACCTACCAATAATTTTGAGCCCATAGTCGAGGAACGTAAAGGACCAAAAATAAAAGGGATAGCAAGAATCATCATAACCATAGTGTTCAAAGGCTGGGTAATTCTTTGAAAAAAAGCAAACCTATAACTCGATACATTTTGGTGGTTACGTTCTTGCTCACGTAAATAGCGGTTCAACTCATGCAATGTCATTTCATCAGGATTGGTACCGGTAATTTTAAGAATTTCCGGTTTCACCGCCACATCCCACGGAAGAGTATTGAAATGATATGCTTTGGTATGATCCTGAGCAAATTCGGTTTGTTTTACATCATAAGCTATCCATGAGTTATTGACATATTTCACTTCACTAATCTGACGAGCTAATTGTAAATTATGTTGGTTATCAAAGCGAAATTGATTCACATATTGCAAAGTATTTTCTGGCGTTACTGAACCTATAGAAACAAAATCATTACCATGGCGCACCCAGACTCCTCTTGGGGTCAACAAAGCCTGTCCCCCCGTTAATGCGGAAACCTTATATTCATTGGCATAATGAGCCATTATTGGCACAATCGTTTCACCTAAAGACGTGATCAATAAAATGACCACCAGAGAAGCCTTTAATACGGCTGCTGTTATTTGAGCAATAGACATCCCCGCTGATCGCATCACAACGAGCTCACTATGGTTGGCTAATACCCCAAGTCCAATCAAACACCCAAGTAAACTTGCGATAGGGAAAAACAGATACACTTGATATGGCATCTGTAATAGGACAAAAACACTCGCCTGCAAGATACCATAATCCACTCGACCCAAATCGTCTATTTGATTAACAAACAAAATAAAAATCTGCAATCCTACTAACATCAAAGTAACTAATCCGATAGCAGATAAAACCGTTTTGGCTATATAGCGATTGAGTATTTTTCTGCTCATGCAAGCTTCACCTGATTTCTCCAAATTAATATGATACCCAGGATAGCGATAATAAGATGCACCCACCACATACCTACCCACCATGGAATTTTTCCGGTTGCAATGGCATCACGAGAAACAAAAATAAAATTGGCATAAAAAATATAAATAATAATGGCCGGTAAAAGTTTTGAATATTTTCCCGAGCGTGGATTAACACGACTAAGGGGAACAGCAACTAAAGTCAAAGTTAATACCATTAAAGGGATAGAAATACGCCACTGTAATTCAGCAGCCTTTTTCAAATCATGATTATTCAAAGGCCACAAGTCCCTGGTTTTAGCAGTCCGAGCATCATTATTCATAACAATAGTTGGATTAGGCAATTTTGATTTATAGCTGGCAAATTCTGCAACCTGGTAATCCGCATGGCCAGGAACACCCTGATATTCTTTGCCATTTTGCAACACGATATATTCTTCACCTGTTTTAGGATTAGTCTCTGCAAATGCTTTATCTGCCCACAAGACGTCCCATAACAATTTATTATCCTCTACAGTGTGCTTTGCCAAAAATACTTGTTCTGCTTGTGAGTGATCACGATTCATCGATTGAACATAAAAGATTTGCTGACCACTATTAATTGCATGAAAACGCCCTGGCATAATAGTTTGGATCAAAGTCTTGATTCCAGTAGACCGTATTAACTTGGTGCGTTCAACAGCAATCACCGGGCTAGCCCAAACCATCACAGCTGCGACAACGACTAACACAATACTTGCCATGATAAAGCTATGTTTTAATAACTGCCTGGGGCCATAACCACAAGCTCGGAGTACAGTCATTTCGCTTTCAGCATATAACCGGCCATAAGCCAATAATAGCGCAACATAAAATCCCAAGGGCAGTAGTAAACCCATCAGATTGGGCAATTCCAACATCAACAACTTCATAATAATAAAGCCTGGAATTGAGCCAGAAGCGGCACGATTTAAATATTGTATAAATTGATTACTCATGAAAATAAGAACTAATATCGCAGTTAATGCGATCAAAGTGAGAAACACTTCCTTAGTCAAATAACGAAAAATAATCACTACTCAATACCCCAGAGGATGCTATAAATTAATTCAATTTTTTCAGAATAACATAAATAAAGAATCAATCATGATAATTCAAGACTGACTATTTAAAAAATTGAATACCATTAAAACAAATGATTAAAACAGAACTTTTCATTCAAATACTTGTTCAATTTAGGTAAACTGTTCGTCTAATTTAAGAGGTATAGGAAAATATCATGAATTATGGATTAACTCATACCCCCTCATTAATCACAAGTGAATGTCTGGTACTGGGTATTTTTTCTGATCTAGCATTACCAGATTTTGCAATCACCATAGATAATGAACAGCAAGGGCTGATTAAGAAACTTTGTCGAAGAGCCCCTGAGCCAGGTAATATTGTATGGCAAACTGATGTTGAGGGATATAGCCTATTAATCATTCAGTGTGGCAAGAAAGAAGAGTTCAGTGCCAATGCCCTTCAAAAACGTGTGGGGGAAATAACAGAAGCACTAATTAAACAGCGTTTTTCTTCTGCTACCCTCTGTATGCCTCGGTTAAACCAGGAGTCGGCTGAATGGCAATTAGAACAAATGATAGTTCAAATTGATAATTTACGATACCAACTTCTTGATTTTAAAACTAAAAATTCAAAAACCCACAAATTAGAGTCTGTTGTATTCCATTTGCCGGGGGCTACTGAAAAAAGTCTTGAGATGGCCAATGCCATTGTTAACGGAGTTGAATTTTGCCGTAATTTAGCCAATATGCCAGCAAATATTTGTACACCTACTTATCTTGGTGAACAAGCCATTTCATTATCCAAGCAATTTGACCAGATAAGCTGCAAAATTATAGGGCCAGAGGAAATGCGGGAAATGGGTATGGGGGCATTACTGGCAGTGTCTCAAGGCAGTGACCAACCGCCAAGATTAATAGATATTCATTATCAGGGCGACAAAAACTCAGCCCCGGTAATTCTTGTTGGTAAAGGGATTACCTTCGATTCTGGGGGCTTATCAATAAAGCCAGCTAATGCAATGGATGAAATGAAATACGATATGTCTGGTGCTGCCAGTGTCCTGGGAACCATAAAAGCCTGTGCTTTACTGAAATTACCCATCAATCTTATTGGAATTATTGCGAGCGCTGAAAACCTGATTAGTGGTTCAGCTGTAAAATCAGGAGACATTATAACTACCATGTCCGGACAGACAGTTGAAATTATTAATACCGATGCAGAGGGTCGGCTAGTGTTAGCTGATGCCTTAACCTACGCAGAGCAATATAATCCAGAGTTTGTGATTGATATTGCTACCTTAACAGGAGCAATAATCGTTGCTTTAGGCAATGTAGCTACCGGTTATATGACTAAAGATGATCGACTGGCCGAATCAATTGAACGTGCCGCTAATGAAAGCCAGGATAAAGTTTGGCGCATGCCTATGGATGATACCTACCAAGAGGCATTGGATAGTCCGTTGGCCGATATGATCAATGCCAGTTTTGATCGCACTGCAGGAAGTATTACTGCAGCCTGTTTCTTATCACGATTTACTGAAAAATATCGTTGGGCTCATTTGGACATCGCCGGCACGGCATGGATTTCTGGAAAGAAGCGCAATGCAACAGGACGACCTGTTCCTTTATTAACTCAATTATTACGTCATGTCACCAATTCGCGTTGATTTTTATTTATTAGCTAGTAACCAGCCTGAATCCCGTTGGTTGGTTGCTTGTCGTCTAATCGAAAAAGCCTATACCAGGGGCCATACAATTTTTGTCTTTTGCGATAATCAACAACAAGCAGAATACCTTGATGAATTTTTATGGACCTTTAAGGACGAAAGTTTTATTCCACATAATTTGCAAGGAGAAGGACCAGAGCCACCACCTCCAGTACAAATTGGCTATAACAAAGAACCTAGAGGATTTACTGATATTTTATTAAATCTATCGAGTAACATCCCAACTTTTTACACTCGATTTAAACGAATCATTGAACTGGTTAGTAATGTAGAAACTGAGAAAGAATTAAGCCGCTTACATTACAAAGAATATCGAAGCAAAGGATGTGAACTCCATACTCATTCTATTGAATAAGTTGTAATCGTTCAAAACCTTGTTAAATATAGTGTCTTTTAATGTTAGCTACCTGATTTATTCGGCTAATTATACTATTCACAGAAGTTATTACACATCAGCTCCCTTACGGTCGCGGCTCGGATTATAATGGCGCAAAACCGAGCCGCGACCGTAAGGAAGCGGATATAGTTTGCCACATTAAATAAGCAGTTAAATTTTAACCTGGTGATTTTGAATAAGACCAAAGCACATCACAATCTTTTTTTATAGCGGCTTGTAATAAATAAACTAATGGAATTGCTCTTTTAGCCAAGCTAATTTCGGATTCTTGATCATCCTCATCTTCCACTGGTGTTTTTTGATTTTTAATCTTTTCTAATCCCTGTTGTAAATGACTCAAAGCATCTGATACATTTTCTGACTTAATAGCGCCGGGAATTGCACCACCATGTCCCATTAACAATAACAATTGTTTCGCCACATCATTAAAATATGTAATGTTCTCATACGCATCGCAACTAAAAGTGACAAACATAGCTAACTCCTATTAAATTCCTATCCATAAATCTGCAACAAATACTCAGCAACTGTTCGCAAAGCCATTGCTTCACCACCTTCAGGTTTTCCTGGTTTGCTTGCATTATTCCAAGCCATGATATCAAAATGAACCCAAGGAGTTGATTTTGTCACAAATCGTTGAAGAAATAAGCCAGCAGTAATGGCACCTGCGTAAGAAGAAGAGCTGGAGTTAGATATATCCGCGATATTGGAATTCAATAACTCTTCGTAAGATGAAAACAAAGGCAAGCGCCAAACAGGGTCTGAGACTTTATTAGATGCGTCTATTAATCGTTGAGCCAGTTGGTCATGATTAGAAAACATGGCTGCTATTTCAGTACCCAATGCGATACGGGCAGCGCCTGTTAAAGTAGCAAAATCAATTATTAAATCCGGTTTTTCTTCACATGCCTTCACCAAGGTATCTGCCAAAATCAAACGTCCTTCCGCATCCGTGTTTTCAATTTCTACAGTTAATCCATTGCGCATGGTTAAGATATCTCCTGGTCTAAACGCATTAGGACCAATAGAGTTTTCAACAGCAGGAACCAACACTTGTAATCGAATGGGAAGGCGCCTCATCATTATCCATTGTGCTAGCCCTATAACATGAGCAGCGCCTCCCATATCTTTTTTCATTAAACGCATGCCTGATGAAGGTTTGATATCAAGACCTCCACTATCAAAACACACTCCCTTCCCAATTAAGGTCACTCGTGGATGCTTTTCATTGCCCCAGCTCAAAGACAACAATCGAGGTGCTGAAGCGGAAGCTCGCCCAACAGCATGAATGGCTGGAAAATTATCCTTTATAAGTTCCTCTCCAATCCATTGTTTGAATTGAGCCTTATGAGTTTTAGCCAGTTGCTCTACTACACAAGCCAATGCTTCCGGTCCCATATCACAAGTTGGTTTATTAATCAGGTTACGCACTAAAAATAAAGAATTGGTTAAAGCTAAAATACTAGTAATTTCATTTTCTTCAACGATTAATACTCGAACCTGCCATTCATTTTTTTTATACTCATCAAATCGATATTGCGCTAATCCCCAAGCCACAGCTGCTTCATGGATTAACTCATCTTGCAATTGGTAGCTTCCTGGGGGTAACAAAAGAGCCGCATTAGCCAAGGCAGTTTCCTGATTACCGGCTCCTGAGCCAATAAATGCCTTTTCTATCACGCCATCAGCATTCAGAATAAAACAATGATCACCCAATTTACCCTTAAATTGTCGAACAAAAAAACAATTTCGTTCCACAGGGGTTAGCTCTTCAATGCCATCTTCCCATTGTGTTTGAGAAATAAGGTATACAGGAACAACTCTATCACCACGACTTTTATAAAATACATCAGCTTGCATCATTTTTAATCCTTCATCTGACCACGAAAGTGGTTAGGTCTAACCCCTATTATACCTAAAACCAATAAATATATGACTATTGTGGCAAACACATGAGCCAACAACAAACTCAAACGCATCATAGGAGGGAAGCTAAGCCAATAAGTCGTTGTCCCACTCATAAAATATAAATAAACACTAATCACAGAGTTAGCTACCAACAGCTGGAGACTATATTTCAACCATCCGGGAGAAGGTTTGAATAATCCTCTTTTTATCAACAAAAACAATAAAATACCGCAATTGACATATCCTGCTAAAGCCGAAGCCAAAGTCAATCCAGCGTGAGCAAGGTGCCAAACAAATACAAAACATAAAACAGTATTAACCAGCATGGCAACAGCACCCACTTTCACAGGTGTACTGATATCCTGGCGAGCATAAAAACCGGAAGCCAACACTTTGACCATCATAAAAGCTGGAACACCTGCAGCAAGTGTAATCAAGCTTTTTTGAGTTTGCAGCAAATCATAAGCAGTAAATTTTCCATAAGCGAAACAACTGGCAATTAATGGTAAGGCGAAAAGAGACAACCCTAAACCCGCTGGAATTCCTATTAATAAAATCGAACGCAGCCCCCAATCCAAAGCACGGGAAAATTGGCTAATACTTTGCTCCGCATGTTTTCTGGAAAGATGGGGTAGGATAACCGTTGCAATGGCAACGCCAAAAACACCTAAAGGAAAATCAGTCAATCTGTCAGTATAATATAACCAAGAGACACTCCCTATTTTTAGAAAAGAAGCAAAAATACTATCCACCATCAAATTAAGTTGCGCGATTGAAACACCAAACAAGGCAGGTATCATCAACTTAAGAACTTTATTTACCCCTGGATCATCCCGAACTACTCTAGGTCTGATAAGCAAGTTGCGTTGATATAAAAATGGCAATTGAAAGAGTAATTGGACTATGCCAGCAATTAACACTCCCCATGCCAAACCAACAACAGGTTGTGGCAAACTGGGACATAAATACATTGCAGATAATATCATACTGATGTTAAGCAACACTGGAGTAAATGCCGGAACTCCAAAATAACCATAAGTATTCAGTATTGCTCCTGCCATTGCCGTTAACGAAACTAACATCAAATAGGGAAAAGTGATACGAAGCATCTGGGTTGCCAATTCAGCCCGAGTACTATCATGATTAAAACCCGGAGCAAACAAAAAGATAATCACTGGAGATGCGACTATCCCCACGACAGTAACCAAAGCCAATATCGAACTCAAATAACCTGAAATACGAGCAATAAAAGTACGAATGTCTTCTGGAGAACGGGTCTTTTGATATTCGGCCAATACCGGGACAAATGCTTGAGAAAAAGCCCCTTCAGCAAAAAGACGCCGCATAAAATTCGGTATCCTGAAAGCAACAAAAAAAGCATCCATGCCAGCTTGAGCCCCAAAAAAATTGGCAAGAACCATGTCTCGGGCAAATCCCACTATTCTTGAAATAAATGTCATTAATGAGACGAGGGTCGTGGATCGTATCAAGCTTTGTTTTTTGGGTACCATAATATCCATCGTTGGCATGGCGTTTTAAATAAAATAGTTTTCCTTATGATATACCTAAACGGACATGAGTTCGATATATAAGGTGTGGAAAAGCTTTTTATATAGTTAGATGAACAAAATATGCAGCATTTATATAGAGGTTACTCTAAACTAATCCAGTTCGATTTCAATATTAAATAGTAAATAGATATATAAATGCAAAAAGGTTCTCTGGAGGTCTATTGACAAATTCTAACTCATTGTGCAAGATCTATATCTTTTGCAATATCTGATTGAGTGGAGATTTTTAAGTGGCAAATATCAAATCAGCGATTAAGCGTGCACGTCAAAACGTCAAATTGCGCCAACATAACGCCAGCGCGCGTTCCATGTACCGCACTTACATTAAAAATGTGCTGAAAGCCGTAGAGTCTGGGGATCAAGAAGCTGCTCGTGCTGCTTATTCCAAAGCACAACCAGTGATAGACAAAGCTGCCAATAAAGGCTTAATTCATAAAAACAAAGCAGCACGTATTAAAGGCCGTCTGGTCGCTCGCCTCAAGGCGATGGCTGCCTAATCCGGAGTTTCCGTCGCTCTAAGTTCGAAACAACCGAACCGGTAATTAACCGGTTCGGCTCTTTAGCTTAACTCATTTGAATAATTAATTGGCTCAAGGTTTGATTGATCATATTCCAACCTGTTAGAGACCTGTTCCAGATTTCTCCCAACAAAAGTTGAGTAAAATTGATTCCGTCCCATAGCAGCAGCTATTCCCTGGAAAAATCCCAACATACTTAAAGGTTGCGTAGGGAACAACAACGCCGCTAATTGCCTTTGAGACTGCATATGTATCACTATATCCAATTCTCCGGACATGGATTGCAAATTCTCTCTGGCTGTTTGTTGTTCATTTTCCGCTTTTTCTATTTTTGTTTGCAATTCCTGTTCCAAAGCAACGTAAGGCATCTTCATCAAACCAGCATATCTTTCTGTTATCGATTTCAATCGTGGGAATCCCACTTGGAGAGTATCCGCTGTTGGATTAATGAAACCATCTTTTGCAAACAATATACTGGCCACCTCATTAAGCATGCTATGCCAGGGCAAAGGAGAAAGTAAAAATCTTGTTATCCAATATCTTTCATCTTTTACAGAAGCAAAAGACTCGGACAAACATTCAACAAAAAAACTTAGCGTCTCATTGAAATACATTATCCGTGCTTCTAATTGCTCACGATAAATCTTTAAAGACTCTTTGCAAAAATCGGATGCCAATTGATATTGGCTTTCAGCTACCTGTAAACGACCCGAGTAGTAGTCTATGGTTTCACGACCCTTTTCAACATCACGCCACTCTTTATTGATACTACGTGCCATACGATAAGCCAAATTTAAACCTCTAAAATGGACATTCGTTTGAACTTCAGAAGTCAGTTCCTCTAATGTATGCAATTGCTCCATTAAAGTAGTCAGCTGGCATAATCTCGTAAGCACTTCACTATCTTTTGATGAATTACATACATAGACAACTTTAGGAACCGATTTCAAATGGGATTGCCCGAATTGATTTTCTGAGAGAATTAAAGAGGAGGATTGATCCAAGCCTTCTTGTTCTATTGCCTCTTCTGATTGATTAACCAAGCTTACGTTGCGTATCAGGGGGAAACCCGTCGATTTTAATATCTGCTGCATTTCTTCTTTTGTCGATGCTTGAAATGCATTAAGCCAGTTCACTCTATCCTTTGAGTTTATTACTTCCTTTTGAGTTTCCAGCCAATTCTTGGCCAAAACATACAATCTCTTTTTAGCCAATTGAATTTGGCCTTGTAAATCATTTATGGTTAAAAACATCCTTTTATGCTCACTTGTTTGCTTGCGTGAACATAATTTATCATTCTAAAGTGTATACTTCAATTAAAAAAATATACTCATAATTATATGTATTTTAAAGTGAGAATACTTCCTCAAAAATATGATACTAATAATCAGAATGTCCACTTCGAAAGACCGAACGAAAAGCCTTTATGCTGTAACATAAAGTGGTTAGAAGGGTTAAGAGAACCAATATAAAATAAACGACAACTCGGGCAAAATGAACGGGAGCTATTTCCGGGTAAAATAATAAATAAATTAATGGAAAAATTAAAACAAGATCATAGCCCAAAAAAGCTAAAAATAAACCACCAATATTTTCCCAATAAGGCTCAAGTAAAATCAACACAGTATAAATAGCTGCTCCAAGCAAAATCCAACCATAAATGATGGCCATTTCTGGAGCGAGTACCCAAGCAAAAGCATCCGTATTTGCAATTAATCTCAACCCAACCCAAAGATTAGCAACGATAACTAAACCCATAATCCCTTTAAGTAGACCAGGGAACTCTTTGCGCGAGTGAAATTCACCACGACGTGCAACAATAAAAAAAAGAACATTTATAATTAGGAGAAAAAGAGCTATCTCACCCCACATTAATAAACGCCCCTGATCGTAGGTTTGAGTAGACTGAGTAGACTGAAGCAGTAAATACATGCTGCAACCCCCATAAGAGATGACCCCACTAAGCGAGGCAGCACGCAAAGCAGCTAGTCGCTTAAAAATACTACAATATACATAAGAGCCAGCACTAGCAAAAAAAGCACTCGCCATGAATACATGACTCAACCAAGGAGCATCAGGCCAAAGCCAGTAAGTTAGAATCCTTGTATCCTGAGTTAATAAGCCTATACCCCATAAGACAAGAATTGCCGCAACAGATAACAATGAGATCCGCAAAATAATAGGCATATCGTTTTACCTTAACTATATATATTACATAAACTTATAGTACATCTAATTTAATTAGGTCAAATGATTACTAACTGGATATTGTTTTAATATTTGAGGTAAATTCACAGATCACCTCAATCAAGATAGCTCACACGATAATTAGCTTCAAATAAGTTGACAATATTCAATAGAAGGCTGTATTTTCATAAAAATATGAATATTTTGAGTTGAAAAAGGAGTTTTGTGTGTGTGTCCCTGCCAGAGTTAGAATACAACTCATATCCGTTTTTTTCTTCTTTTTATTCTTCATCACACCATCTATTTTCTATGGAAAGACTTCACAAGGAAATTCATTATCCGGGCAAGGAGTTTATTTGGGAGCTTCAATTAGCAAAGACACCGGTTATTATAATTTTAATCGCCGTGATTTAACTCCTCCCTTATCATTTATTGACCAAGATGTCTCGGTTTTAAATGGAACAGGAGTTGGTGGGGAAATCTATTTAGGTTATAAATATCCTTTGTTAACCAGGTATTCTATTGCACTTGAAGGATTCTACAATCGAAGCTCTCATTCTGCAGATTTTAATTTATTAGACTCTAATATATTTTATACCCGTCAATTAATCGGTTCCTTTAAACAAAAATGGCTGGCTGGTGTTGCTATAAGACCGGGTATATACCTCATCCCGCAAGGTCTTTTTTATGGACGAGCAGGCTACATCGTGAGTGATGTTAGGTTAAATGGAAACATTATACAAACCGGTACTGCTCCATTTGGTTCTTTCAGTGGAAATCTTAACCGACCTGTAGATTCGGAAGGACTCCAACTGGGACTGGGTATGGAAATTCAAGTGATACCTCGGTTAAATATTCGTCTTGAATGGGATTGGAACAAAATGGAAGATTACGTATTTAACAATGTCATAAGAGATTCTTTAGGAAATTCCTATGCTATTTTTCGTACCGCCTCAAACCCTACTTTAGAACAGATTAAATTAGGGGCAAATTGGAGCTTTGGTTAAATTCCACCTTGAAAATAAAGCAGGAGCTAAACTCCTGACATTCTCAAGGTATAAGCTTCATCGAGAATTTTCCATCTTAATGCCCCCTATTTGTCCTTGCTAACATTTATTTTGAGGAAAACAACCAATTTATGCTCAAATTGAATTAATATTTTACTGGTCTTATAATTTAAATTAAGAGTAATTACTGAGACTAAAAAACACTATGCCAAATCTTGCCAAGATTATTCAGGGAGACGATATCACTCATGATTATTTGATGAAGGATCAGAATGAATTTAAAATTTTTCGTTATGAAAAAAATGTTTATGCTGTTCGTTATAATAAAGATAAGCAAGAACCACTTAGTTTTGTTCAAATGTGGCGTAGTCACAAAGGTGAAGACATAAAAAAAAACAGAGAAGCTGCTGAGGTTTTAGGTAGGGGAGTGGAAGGTATTGTTAGGGAGGAAACACCAGACAAAGTTGTTAAGCGGGGAATTTTTAAAAGGCCCAAAGATCGCAAAGATCCAAATATAAACACAGATAGAAATATTGAAATCTTAAAACAAAAATTTCTTCTTTCCGAGCATCATATTGAAAAATATTTTGTTTTTGGCCTATGGAATACCAAAGGAGAAGGCAAAGATTTTTTCATGCCCAGGGTAACTAAAAGGGATTATTCAAAAGAGGATTATCCTGAGGCATTCAATGAATTTATTCTAGCTCTCAAGAAAGCTAATGAGTTAGGTTTATCGCATCCAGATTACTCTAATGACCCTTTTCATAAAAGTTTTCAAAATGAGATTTTCACAGAAGACGGTATAAAGCTCATCGATCTGGATAAGGGATTATCAGACCATAATAAAGAGGATACCGACAGTAAATATAGAGTATACGGAAGAGATCAATGGTTATATGTTTATAATTATAAGTTTAATAAGGGAGGGACTGACACTGGCTGGAGACAAAAGATAAATGATTGGTATAAAGAAAACCCCGGAAAAGCCTTATCAGAAAATCCCGAGATTCTGTTAAAATTTAGTCCACCTATCGCCTTACCGCAAAGTGTTGTAAAAGAACTGGAGATGTCAAAAAAATATGATGTCTTGTTAGAAAGTGCCGGTTCTGAGGAACAATTCACTAAATTTAGAAATTTAAAACAAGAAGCTCTTGGTAAAATTAAAGAGAAGAGTGAAACGTCAGATCCCAAAAGTTATTATGAAATGATTGACAGAGAATCTGGGCAAGTTGATGACCTTATTACTGGTGAGGTGAAACGATACACTGAAATAATAACTTCTCTGAAGGAAGCTTTTCCAGAAAAGCCTCCCAAAAATTTCTTTTTTAAATGGCTAGACCGGATATTTGGGGCAGAGGAATCTATAGAAAAAGAAAGAAGAATATTACATGATATAAATTCTAATTTAAACAAAGTCAATGTCCGTCTCAATGAATCCCATCTTCCCACTCGTAATGAAATAAAAGAGCTGCAAACTCAACTTAAAGAGCTTCAAGAGGCTGCTCTTGTTCGTCATGAGCAACAAATATTTAATCTTTTTGCACGCTTGGGAATTACCAAAAGTACTACATCAGAAAAAGCCAAAGATTTTCTTGATTTCTTTAATAAGGAATTCCCACTTTTGAATTCAAAAGTGGAACTGGAAGAGAAAACACTCCCTTCTGAATCCGCATTTCAACACTCAGAATCAACACCGTCACCTCCTGTTTCATCAAGGGTTCCATCAAATTCTAAAGATAATGATAATCTTACTCGCACAAGAAACCCGGATTTAGAGCATTCTGAAAAACTTGCCAAGTGGAAAACTACTCGCAGCCCAACGACGAATAACCAGGTTCTTACAAAATCAGATAGTCTTGTTTCGCTAGAGACTACAGAGCAGAGTTCTCGTGAATCAACAGTCCAAATTCATCGGGAAACATTACACAAACTGCGTAGAACTGAACAAAAGCCAGAAAAAATTGTAGAGGAAACCATCCAGTTAAAATCACGTCGGTAGTCCTGTCGACTGCTGTTACACTCTAATTCTCTATAGATTGTAGCTTTATGAAATCTTAAATCACTCGCTATCCCAGTATCGATTTACCAGTCAATAAATACTCATGGTTGGATACGATCTTGTATTCTTAAATGACGAGAATGTTTTCCCATGCAAATACCTGGTTATTAGTTAAAGGAGGTTATAGATTTTATTTGCTATTATACTCCGGAAAATGCCGGGGGTTTTTCCAGGACAGGTGATACCTTGGGTTTTTCAATTTTATCTGAAAGAGCTAAAATAATTCCAACAAGAATTATGCTTCCACCTATAATTTGTGCGTAACCAGGTATTACACCTAAAATGAGGTAGGCAAAGAAAACAGACGCAACAGGGACAATGGCAGCACCAATCGCTACTTCTGCTACTTTGGCATATTGCACCCCTACAAAATTTAAATAAATCCTTATTGCGACAATAATGCTTCCGTAAAATAGCATCCATTTCCAGAGAAAGGGAGAAAAAAGATCAGCGAAATGTTTAAAACCATACAATACTACCACGATAAAAAAGAAAAAGACTACGCCAATTGCCATACGAAAAATAGTAAAAATTCCGGCAGGAACAACACGTACAGTATGATAACTAATGACAGTGGAAGAAGAAGTTGCAATAACAGCTAATAAAATACAAACTTCACCCGAATATGAAAATGAGGCTAAAAAAGAATACAGGGGGCCAGCAGGAATTGCAGCTAAGGAACTTGCGGGTAAAGCCTGATACATAAAACTTTGCAACAAAACAATTAAGACAATACCTATCATAGTCAACAAAGCACTAACTAACATGCGGGCTGAAGGGCTTTCATTAAAAAAAATCCATCCAAAAAATAAAGTAATAGGAATTTCAAGCGTTGAAATTAAAATCACATTAATTACATTAGCGAACATAATTCCAAAGAAATAAAATGTTGGAGTAAGAACTCCAGAAACTATTCCTCCGGCAAAAACTAACAGCCAACGACTTATAGTCATTTTTTTTATTGTAAATGTCCTCAGTTGATTTTGGTGAATTAAAAGAAGTGTAAGAAGTGCGATCAAATTACCGGCAAAAAGTACGTTACAAAAAGAAATCGGATTTCTGCCATTCTCAAGATGATGGCTGCCAATATTAATAAGCTTTGCTGTTACAGGAGAACCAGCGCTTAAAATTAAGTTACTTAGAAGGATAAAAATAATTCCCTTATATTTCAATGGGATACTCATCATGAACCTTTAAAAGATAATTTTTTAAATAAAATCTTTGCTAGGCTAAATTGCTTAGCGCCACAATGAAAAAGAATATTAAATAAATAACTGGGTGAGATTCTTCCCATTCCAAAAACATATTATTTCATTCTTTGTCAAATTAGTACATCTCCTATCTTTTGCTCAAGACAAATGTGGAAGTATCCCGGGGATTTCTTTTCCTTGAACTTCTTCACAATAATCTTCGCAATACGTACGCCCGATAATTTTACAAAGATTGATTTTATCTTCTTTGTATAAATAGGAAGCCACTGATTCAACCATATTTTTAAAATTATCTTCACCAACTTCTTCATTTTGAGGGGCATTTCTATTTTCCATAGGGAAATCATCATCAATTTGATAATTATCAACAATAGCCATGTAAATGGTGTTAAACAGCCATTTTGCATTTTTTATTTTATCTTGTAATGTTCTTTCCTCATCATTTCTTGGGGCTGAAAATAAAGAAAGCGTCCAGCCATACCAACCTCCGATTTTGGGCTCCTCTTTCTTAGGCTCAATGATAGAGAAGGCTTTATAACACTCAATGACTTTATTAATTAACTCTTCTTGATAAAGCCGATATTTTTCAGGTAGTTTGGCATTTCTCAATAACCATTCCAAACGTTGTAGTTTACTGACAATGGTTTTTACTTCATCACAGTATTCTTCATCGACTTGCAATAACCTGATTGTATCCTCTGACAACGCTTCGATCTCTTGAGGAGGAACCGTCCAATAGGTCTTCACCTCCGGATCCTTTAAATCACGATAGTGAACCATGTCTCCAGAAGACTTCTTATGCTTTCGTAAAGGGCCTGTACTGTGTAAAAAAATTGGCTCCATTGGGCCGCTACGCCTTGGCACTGTGGGATGTTCGTCATATTCAGTGAGCCGATCAATTTGCTCCTTCGATAACACATAAGACAGCAATGACAACGCTTGAGTTTTACAATTTTTGGAAAGAGCTAAACTAGGCCCAAATAATCCCCAGGTCAAACGCAGCTCAAAAGGCTTTAATCTGGCTTCTCTCGCTTGCTGTTCGGCTTTTATCTTTTCTGTTTCATAAATTAATCTTGAAAATTGTTCGTGAGGATAAATTCTGGTTTTCTCAGGCGGCTTTCCCTTGATGCCTTGGGTTTCGACAAACTCATTTATCGCCGTGTCCTGATCAGTTACCATCTGCAAACATTTTTTCTGTAATAATTCGAACTGCTCTTTCGTTAACTCGAAAGTAACCCCATGCAAACCATAACCTCGATCGAGGAACCTGAGTTCTTCGTGCTTCAACATTCCATGATTACCAACCAAATCAACATCCAAGCCAATTTTAATTTTTAATTGATCCAACCAGGAATTACTTCGTGTTGTTGTTGGCAAACCGTAAAATCCCCAGTTATCAACTACTTCCAGCATTTTATTGGTTTCATCGAGCTTTGAAAGCAATAAACAACTATGCCACAATGGGTTACTACCTACTTCCCGATCGGTGGTACAAAAAGTAACAGCATACTTCATATCAAAATCCTTAATAATGTTACCCCAAATTATTTGACCCTGAATAAATTACGAATGGATAGCCCTTGAATATTATTCTTAAAATCACAATAAGATATGAATACACTTTCGTAAAGAGTAAGATAAACCAAAATTTAATCTCTTTAGAACAAAATTGAATTCGATTAAAATAATTGGACCCATGCATAATCTGTGTATTTTGCTTTGGTGTTAGGCTCGATGGTCTCGAGGAATGGAGTTTATAATATAGAGCTTCGTAGAAACTTTTACAACGCAGCAATAAAATAAAAGATGCCGCTTATGCAAGAATCTAATCAATAATGTGCATCGATCAAAAAAGCAACCCAGGCCTTGTAGTCCAGAAAAGTCATCTGGTTGGTTACATTAAAAGCAGCTCCATGAAGCAAATCCGTTGCTTTAACCCAAATTATTGATTAATTTTGCCTGATTCAATTGTTCATAGGCTCTTTTCGCAGGTATGAAATTAGGATACTGGGTGACTAAACGATGTAAAATCATCCTGGATAAAAGTTCCTCCCCATGATTCCATTCATTCAAAGCATCGAAATAGATCATATCCGCACTTTGACCATCAAACTTAGGGACGCTGTTAAATAACACAGGCTCCACATAGCTCACTTTATCTTGTGTTTGTGCATATAATCTTTGTAGTACTCTCCGTGCCTGTAAACTACCATTTTCACTGGCTTGCTCTAATAATTGACGACCTTTTTCAGGTAATTTCTCTCCCGCTGTCCCTTCAATATAATAAGTACCCAATTGATATTGAGCATAAGCATTTTGTTTTTGCACTAATTTTTCATAAATACTGGCTGATCTTTTATGATCTTTTTCTACTCCCAAGCCATAATGATACATTCTTGCTAAAGCCAGCATTGCCTTTTCATTGCCTTTATCAGATGCTTCCTGGTAATACCTTAGAGCATCAGGAAAATCCAATTTAACACCAACACCCGTTTCAGATAATAAACCGAGGGCATACAAAGCATTACTATTACCTAAATTTGCTGCTTTTTTATACCATACCAAAGCCTCTTGTTCATTTCGAGGATTGCCTAAACCATAAAAATACATTCCAGCTAATTGGCTCATTGCTTCAGGAACGCCTTTCTCTGCAGCTTCTTTAAATAAAATCAGTGCTTTCGAGTAGTTTACAGGCACCCCTTTGCCATACTCATACATTAAGGCCAAATTATAAGCACCTAACACATCCCCTTTCGCTGCAGCCTGTTCATAGGCTTTCAAAGCTTTACCGTAATTATCATCCACGGTTTCATAAATAAAACCTAATGCCACATCAGCTTTAGATAATGGTTTAGCTGCTTTTTGATACCATTGTTTCGCTAAATTATAATCCGGCTCTCCTATTTCACCTACCTGATAAAATTGACCTAATAAGTACTGTGCTTCTGGATTGCCTTGTTCAGCAGAAGCAGTATACCAATATTGAGCCGCAACAAGGTCAGGCTCCGCCCCCAAGCCTTTTTGTAACATATAAGCCAATTTTAATTGCGCATATTGATCACCTTTATCAGCCAAGCCCTTATAAATCTCCTTCGCTTGATTCATTTGTTCCAAATCGCTACTTTCAGATAAATAGTAATCAGCCAATACTATTCCAGCATGACTATTACCCAATTTATAAGAATCGATTAAATAGGGTAAAAATTCTTCTCCAGATTGTTGTTTAAGCACTGCCAGGTTAAAATCAGCATATGAAAATTCGGCATCCGTGGATTGTTTCAATAACGCCAACCCTTTTTCTTTATCCTGAGCAACCCCTTTTCCTTCTGTATAATAGGTACCCAATATAAACTGACTTACAGGATTTTCACCTGCTTTTTGATACCAGTACAAGGCTTTGGCAGGATCTGTTTTTATCCCAATACCGCGATCGTAGAGTATTCCCAATAACAGAGCCGCTTTTTCATTACCAGTTTCAGCCTGATTTTCAGCTACTTTAAATGCTTGTTCTTGCTTTTGTTTATCAGCGTCCATCGCATTATAAAATGCTAAAGGTAACAGGGCCTGCGCTACCCTATTCTTCACAGCGCTCTGATATAATTTCCTGATTAATGCAATTTTCTGTTTTCTGACGTCAACACTTAAACCGTTGTTATAATCTCTTGCTAAATATTCAGCCAACTCATATTCTGCTGGACCATAATCATTCGCTGCTGAAAGATAAAGCATAGCCATAGCTTGCTCATCATTCGCTTTAATGTACTCTTTTCCATCAGGACCAACTATTCCTTGCCGCAATATTCTTGCTAATACATACTGCGCTCTTTTATTACCTTTGAATGCCGAGTCTGTTAACCAATTCAAAGCCTGTTGATAATCATTTTCATCCTTTCCACGCTTCAAATATAGTATTCCCAAATTATATTCAGCCCCTAAATGCTTTTGTTCCGCGGCATTTTCATAAAAAACAATGGCAGACGCATCATCTTGCATTAAACCAATGCCATATTGAAACAATTGTCCAATTTCAAATTGTGTTTGAGCATTTCCAAGTATTGCTCTGAAATACAAATAGTTCACGACAGACATATAATTAACTGTTTGTTGCCAGCCTGGAGTCCAAATATCCATTAAATCAACGTTTGCAGTTTCATTGTTCTCATAATAATTAGCGTCGATATAGGGTGCTGGTAAATTGAGTTTTTCTACAACAGGGCTGTATGCTCTCTGCAGTGCTTCTATATATGGATTCAGTCTATAGGTTGGATAAGCCCATTGATTGGCTTGAAATTCAACTTCTTTACTAATCAAAGCATCATAATAATTGCTTATAGGTATATTATTTGGTTGAGTCAATTCAAATCGTGGTTTGAAAATATCCTGACGTGTTATTGTTTCGAGTTTAGGTGCCTGATTGTAACTATTATTCCTTAATACTGCTCCATTGTTCCATGGACTAAATATTCCACTCATCTGATAAGGAGTCTCTTCCAATCGGTCGGTTGAATCATTACTTAACCATAATGCTACTTGTGCTAAAGCTGGTGGCTCTGCTTTTTTCTTCTCATTCTCAGCTGCTTGCTGAGACCATTGTTTTGCTAACGCTTCATCAGCAGCTACTCCAATCCCTTTTTGGTATAAATTAGCCAATTCTTTTTGAGCTTGAATTGAACCATTTTGAGCCGCTTTCAGAGTCCATAAGAAACCTGTTTTGGTATCATGAACTGGACTATTTTCCAGCAAATAAACATTCGCTAACTGGAGAAGAGCTTCTGTATTATGTTGATTGGCCGCTTTATTAAACCACTGAATAGCATCATCGTATCGATTTTGCAGTACTGCCACTTTACCTAGTTCTACCATAGCAGGAACATATTGTTCTGAAGCCGCTTTATTTAACAGCTCAACTCCCCTAAGAACGTCTTTAGTGACCATTTGACCGTTCACATAAAACTTACCTAATTCAGTTAATGCCTTAGGATTCTCTCCATCAGCCGCCTTCGTGAGCCAAATCATTCCTAATTTTTTATTACCCGCATGTTTGCTATCCAGGAAATACTCAGCCAAGGTATATTGGGCTATGGCATTACCATTTTTTGCAGCATCAATATAATAACGTCTGGCAACGTCAGTATTTTTCTTTACCCCCACACCATATAGGTATGCGGCGGCCATAAACATTTGTGCGCTTACATCCCCTACTGAAGCAGCTTGTTTAAACCAGTGAATCGCCTGTTCTGGATTTTTCTCATGGAGTAAGCTGTATTTAGCCATCATCTGGACAGCAGGTAAATATCCTTTCTCTGCCGATTTGGTAAAGTAACGCATTGCCACACGATTGTTCTTGAGCTGTCCATATCCATAAAGATAGAGTCGTCCCAAATAGTATTCGGCAACGGCATCCTGTCCTGATTTACTGATTAGGGGTTCAACCGCTTCATTATAATTACCTAATCTATAAGCGTTGAACGCATCATCGGCAAAAACCTGTTGGCTGGCAGATGCGACGAAAAAACACACCAAAGGTACTAGTGATTTCATGAAGATTCCCCTCTTTCCATGGTCATTTATACACCAGGTATAATGCCATAATGCACCACTTGACTGACTGCCCCGTTTCTTGTATTGCTGTCAACTATCCAAAAATTGCCCTTATTATTCAAACCAAATTTTACATTAACATATTCGCATACTTTGATCACATCAGCACAATCCAATATTCGTCCATAAGATTTTTTACCATCACCTAAGGTACAGATGAATTTCACTTCTTTTTCTCCGGTTGCTAAAACAGCCCAAGAACTACCCCTTATGGAATGATTAAGCCAATAGGAATACAGGCTTTCTTTATCATGCATCTGATACAAACTAATTGTTTCTGGTAATTTATTATAAATAAAATACATTGATTGCAAGGCTCCCTCCTTACCCGGTAAAAGAGTCAAAACCTTTAAATTTTGTTGATATCCAACGGCAGTACAACCTAGTGGAAATTTTCCATTGTCTTTTTTTTCAGCCTTATCTTCTGAAGTTTTTGCTTTATAAGATTTGGCTGCATAGGCCGATATATTTAACCCGCCAGTTAAGAGCGCCAACACGATTATGGTTATTGAACTTCTAGCTATTTTGTTCATTTTTTATTCTCACTGTCATTTAAGGGACGTACAATAACCTTTGTCCCCATAAAATTATTACGCTCACTAGACAACTCAACAAAATGTTCGTTTAACCACTTGGCATCTTGGATAAACATGCGCACACAGCCATGGCTAGCCCTTACCCCAGGAATATCATCGGAGCCATGCAAAGCAAATCCCTTATGAAAATACATACAATAAGGCATTTTGGCACCGCCTCTGCCTATAGGAAAAACATCCGAAGTACAACGAACATTTTCCTTACTAAATACACGAAAAATTCCCGTCAAAGTACGGCAAACTTTATTTGAATCTGAACATTTATCACTTCCGGAAGAAATAGGTCCCCACCAGACTAAATTGCCCGCGGCATCATATGCTCCCCAGGCTAACTTCTCTTGGTCTACAATAATTTGTTTTTCATTTTCACTTTGAATTTTAAGCGGAAAAGGAGAGACATCAAAAATATTGATATTGGCTAAATTCTTCGGTATGGCTATTTCTCGTCCCGACCAAAGATAATTATAAGTACGATTGACTCTCTGAACGATATCGCGCTGAACTGGATCAGGAAATAATTTTTCCCAACTTTGTCCTCCTGTTACCTTAATACATTCATACTGAGGATAACCACATAATGCCGTTCCATAAAAATGCCCCGCATTAAGTACAGTCACCATTGACATCATGAATGTTGTTAATAATATTTTTCTCATGGTGCCGCCCCCTCATGCCTATTTTTTATAATGTCATGCAAAATTTGTGCTAAAAATTAAATTTCATTCTGCTTATCTTTTTTTCGGTCATTTTTAATATAAGTTTAGACCTAAAACAAAATTTTGAAATTATTACTATATTTAAATCAGTACTGATTGGCTTAACCACTCATGAGGTATTTAAAAAATAGAAATAAATCAAAGCATTCCAATAATATAATCAACTCTCAAGCCATAAAAAATTCTCTCTATACATATGACAGAATTTTTTGTCACGTATAGGGAAAAATGCTATTGAAAGGTTATTTACAGATTCTCAAGATAGTAGAATTGCCTTTGATAGGCTATGAAGTTATGCAGCTTTAATGACACCAAGTTTACGAAAGAATTACAACATTTTATAAAAATTACTCTCTAATCAATTAATAATTCTAACTTATTTTTATAGCTTAACATAAAATAATCCTATAAGATTCTATTCGATTTTTAAATGGAAGTATGTACGCAACGGTACACAGAAAAATCAAGGCTTTTCAGCCAAGATAGTAGAAATCTCAACAGAATCTACATTTACTTGATTTAAAAAGTACTGGTATAAACAAACGAAGCAACAATCATTAATTGCAGTGGAAGTTAACTTATGTGTTTTTGCTTTTCCAAACAATCAAACATTTTAAATAGAATTCTTATTCTTAATATACTTGTATTTATTTTCTTTTTTAGCAATGCGAGTCTTTCAAAAACAATAAATTATCCCTGGACAGTCTCTGCCAGTTTGGGTTATGCCGATTATCAATACGTACACCGAGGCGATCATATCACTGCAATGGGTCGGTTTGCTATAGGAAGAGATTTATTAAAAAAAGGTCCCTTTTTATTTGGACTTGAATTAGGTTTACAAAGTGGAAACCAAATGCGACTGCAAATGACGGAGGAAGAGGTCAATGCCCTTGGAGGCCTTCTGGTGCAAACCACTTTGAAACCTATGGTAGATACCTTGACTACTGTCCGCATTACTCCCGAGTTTACTGCACCAGTATTTCTTCAACTTAAGGCTGGTGGTGTTTATAGACAATGGCAAATGGATAGAGATACGATTAACGACATCTCTCAATTGGCAGGTGAAATAATGGTGGGCTGCGGTTATACCATTACACCAAACGCCAGTATTACCTTATCGTATCAAGGTATATTTGGATCTAAACCAGACTTCACTATTGATCTGGAAAGTGGTATTGGGCATGTGCAAAATATTCCTGTTCAACATGCTATTTTATTGGGTATTATTTTAATGATTTAGCTAATTTTCTGGGTATTTAAAAAATTAGCTGACTGCAGGAACAAAAAAATGATAAATCAAAATAAAATCCTCATTAGTATTTTATTAGTTTTGTTCTCGGGACAAGTAACGTTTGCTAAAAGTAATCCGGCATCCCAAGCCTATGTAGATAATAAAGTATCTGAACTAAAAAATGAATTAACCGCTAAAATTAGCAGCATCCCATCCGGACCTCAAGGACTGCCTGGACCTAAAGGCGATAGAGGCGAAGTTGGGCCTCAAGGACTAACTGGACCCCAAGGCGATAGAGGTGAAACTGGGCCTCAAGGACTACCTGGACCTCAAGGCGATAGAGGTGAAACTGGGCCTCAAGGACTACCTGGACCTCAAGGCGATAGAGGTGATGCTGGGCCTCAAGGTCTACCCGGACCTCAAGGCGATAGAGGTGAAATTGGGCCTCAAGGTCTACCCGGACCTCAAGGCGATAGAGGTGAAATTGGGCCTCAAGGTCTACCCGGACCTCAAGGCGATAGAGGTGAGGCTGGGCCTCAAGGTCTACCCGGACCTCAAGGCGATAGAGGTGAGGCTGGGCCTCAAGGATTACCTGGTCCTAAGGGTGATACTGGATCACGAGGAGAAACTGGGGCAGTAGGACCTCAAGGTATACCGGGGCCTAAAGGCGAAACAGGTGCTGATGGTCGAGGAGTACCCACAGGAGGTGAGGTTGGCCAAGTACTCGCTAAATCAAATGATCTTGATTTCAACACAATTTGGGTGGATCCGGCAAATTCTGGTATAAAGCGGCAATTAGGTGATAAAATTCTAGGCGGTACTGTTATCTATGTTAATGCATTAGGTACCCATGGACTTATAGTAGCAAACTCTGATCAAGATAACTCAAGCAACTGGTGGGATGCCCAAGATTCCATAACTAACCCCGCTCTTTTTGACAACGACGGCAAATTATATTCTGACTGGAGAATTCCCTCTCGCTTTGAATTGAATTTAATTTATATGATGCGTAATGAGCTCGGAAATTTCTTGCAGGGCAATTACTGGAGTTCAACTGAGAAATCATCTGCAAACAGTTGGGTATTTAATTTTAAAACTGGGGAAATTAAAGATATTGGCAAAAATAAAACCGCAGCTGTCCGCGCGGTAAGAGTCTTTTAACCTAAATTCGGCAGTTAAATCGTAGCGAGAACAACTAATGTGCAGAAGATTAAACTGCTGAATTTAGGTTTAAGCATGGCAAAACTCAAATTTCAGTCAAGCATGGAAGTGTTCATAAATTCTTTTTGCCAACTGCTCACTGATTCCTTGAACCTTAGATATTTCTTCCAATGGAGCTTTAGCCAACTCTCGTAATCCTCCAAAACGCTGAAGCAATGCCTGTCGTCGCTTAGCTCCAACCCCTTCGATACTTTCAAGAGTTGATTCAACACGTGCTTTTTGTCTCTTCCTACGATGAGCAGTAATAGCGAAACGATGAGCCTCATCACGAATATGCTGTAAAAGATGGAGTGCTTTGGAGTCATCAGGTAAGACAAACTCTCTGCCTTCATTAACTAATATTAATTTTTCCCAGCCTGCTTTTCGGGACGGGCCTTTCGCTATCCCTAATAGAGTAACATCTGTCACATTCAGAGAAATCAATACTCGTTTTGCAACAGAAACCTGACCTTTACCACCATCAATAATCAAAACATCTGGCAATGATTGAGCATCAATCAATCTTTTGAATCGGCGAGAGATAGCCTGTTCCATTGCAGCATAATCATCTCCAGGAGTAATACCCTCAATATTAAAACGCCTATATTCATTAGTGCAGGGCCCCTCTTTATCAAATACAACACAAGATGCAATAGTTGCCTCTCCTTGAGTATGGCTAATATCAAAACATTCCATTCGCTCTATGTTTTTATCAAGTGATAACAGCTGTTTTAATGCCTGATATCGTGAGCGTATAGTAGAATGTTTATTGACGTATTCTGCTATCGAAATTCGTAAATTATTAACAGCAAAATCCATCCATCTGGATTTCACTCCTCTTGGGTTAACTTGAATTTTACAAGATTTACCACGTTGCTGTGATAAGATATCCTCTAATGAACAATTCTCTTTAATGGGTTGATTAGCAATAATCAAGTCTGGAATCCTTCCAGGTGTATCCAGGTAATAAAAGCCAATGAAAGCCTCAAAAGTCTGCTGCCAGAGTGCGTTCGTATCAAACTCCTCATCTAATACCGTTAAAGGAACTGAAGGGAAAAAACTTTGGCTGCCTAATATTTGCCCTTCACGAATAGTCACACACTGAATACATGCAAAACCAGGACGAGCTTCTATTGCAATGACATCAGCATCACCACGCAACTGTACAACTCCTTGCTGTTCTTGAATTAGGCGCAAACTTTTTATCTGATCTCGCAAAATAGCAGCTTCCTCAAAATTCAATTGACTTACTGCTTTGGTCATACGTTCAGCGAATTCATCAAGAATTATCTGACACTTCCCTTGTAAAAAACGCATGGCATCCTCTACAGATAGCTTGTAGTTTTCAGGAGAAATATAATTAACACAAGGTGCGGTACAACGCTTTATTTGGTATTGCAAACAAGGACGTGAGCGAGCATTAAAATAACTATCGCGACAATTGCGAATTTTGAATACTTTTTGAATTGTTACTATTGTTTCTCTTACAGCAGCGACACTAGGATAAGGACCAAAAAAATTACCAGTGGGCGGCTTCTTTTTACTACGGTAGAGTTCGATTCTTGGAAAATCAGGATGATTTGACAGATGAATATAAGGGTAAGATTTATCATCACGCAATAAAACATTGTATTTGGGCCTTAAAGCCTTAATCAAATTACTCTCTAATAATAAGGCCTCTGTCTCTGATCTGGTCACTGTAATTTCTATAGATGAAATTTGACTTACTAATGAACGTGTTTTAACCCCCGTATTTTGTTTATTAAAATAACTATTGACTCTTTTTTTGAGATTGGCTGCTTTACCCACATACAACACAGTACCCTCTCTATCCAACATCCGGTAAATACCTGGATCACTTGGGAGTTTGGTAAGAAATAAAGCGAGTTCAGCGGAAAGCCGTAAATCATTCATGAAATTAACATCTAATCATCTTGCGACAAATCATTGGGATGCTCAATAATGCGGTGCTTCATAGCCAAATAGGTAAGCTCTACATCATTTTTAATTCCCAATTTTTCAAACATCCTGTATCGATAACCATTGATGGTTTTACTACTTAAAAATAATCTATCAGCGATATCTTGCACATTCATGCCACTTGTAATCATCAACATGACTTGCATTTCTCTTTCAGATAACAGATCAAATGGAGAGTCCTGGGATTCCTGGATACTATTAATTGCCATTTTTTGCGCTATTTCAGCACTCAGGTATTTTTCGCCTTTGGCTACTTTACGAATTGCAGCTGCCATTTCTTCAGCTCCGGATTCCTTAGTTAGATAACCCATGGCGCCTAATTGTAATACTCGTGTAGGGAGAGGATCTGAACAAATTGCTGTAACAGCAATAACTTTAATGTTTGGGTTTGTTTTTTTTAAACGGCGTGTTACTTCCCACCCATCTATCCCGGGCATTTTCATATCTAATAATACAACATCCGGGGAATGAGTTTTTACAAATGCCAAAGCTTGCTCACCACTTTCGGCATCTGCAACCACATCTACATCCGACATATCTTCAAGCAATCGTCGAATACCCATTCTAACCAATGCATGGTCATCAACAATTAATACCTTAATCAAATGATGCTCCTTGACCAAACAGTCAATGAACAAACTGTGTTGGTTGATGTTAACAAGACTCGATAATCATTACAATACATAGTACCTCTAATCCACTAATTCCCACTATTTTGAAAATTACACACTAACAAGCTCTTATATGAATATTTGGATTATCCGGATCCACTTTAAAATAAGGCGGAAGTTCACCTAACTCTCGGGCACGATCCATTAATTTACCTATATCAGAAAGTACAAAATCATATAAGTTCTGATAACTATCAATAACGAAATAAACTGGTTGTAGCTGGTCAATCCGATAGGGCATCCGAAATGCTACAACTGGATCAAATAAAATCCGAACAGGAATGTCACTCTCCACACAATAAACAGTTTCACTAATAGAAGATAAGATACCTCCGCCATAGGCTCTAAGCCCTTTGGATGATTTAATCAACCCGAATTCTACTGTAAACCAAAACATCCTTTGTAATAGAGCCCAGTCCTGCTCAGGAAAAGTTAATACCTTACACGCATAATCATACACAAATTCAGCATAAACCTTATCTGTTAACATTGGGCAATGACCAAAAAGTTCATGAAAAATATCTGGCTCTTGCACATAATCCAGTTCCTCTTCACTCCGAATAAAAGTCGCAGCTGGAAAATATTTTTTGGCTAATAATTCAAAAAATTCTCGAGCAGAAATTAAAGCTGCTACTGGTGCTACTTGCCATCCAGTTTTGGCTTTTAACCGTTGACTTACTTCTGGAAGTTGTGGAATGTTCCATGAATTAAGACCCAAGGTCTCTAATCCAGACATAAATTCATCACAAGCTCTTCCTTGTAATAATTGGAGTTGTCTCTCAAATAAAATACTCCAAACTCTGTTTTCCTCTGCCGAATAATTGACTAAACCCTGAGCGTCAGGAACATGTGCTACATATCGGCTACGAAACTCCATAATTTCTCCTTCACTCGTATTTATTCAAAAACCAGTAATTCAGGATAATAACGTCTATTTTCACGCTAAGTTAACCTATAAAGTCAAAAAGAATATTGTCTAAAAATTGCTTTATTTTTGGGTATACTACCATTGCTAAGACATTTTTTCAGATTGGCTTCAATGGTTAACTAAATCCTCTAAGCTTGTTTTAGTAATTACCTAACAGTAAACTAAATGTCAACCTGGTTTTAATCATCTTTGCTATATCTGGACTGTTTTATAAACCATAGAAAGCTATTGTTAGCCTTTGGAAAAGGTAAAATTGCCTTATGGACGTTTGCAAAGCACTTCAAGTATCGCAAAAATAACAGATAAAACGGATAACATTAATACCTTATATATTTAATTATTACTTATTTTACAGATTCTGCTATAAAATTCATTTCAGAAATGACATATTGGAATACATAAAATGACAATAGCGATCTTGGCTACCGGTGATGAAATAGTACATGGAGATACTCTCAATACCAATGCTCATGATATTGCTCATGCCCTTTGCTCTGAAGGATTACCACTTGGATTGCAAGTAGCATGCAGTGATAAGGAAAAAGAGATTATAGATAGCCTGAATTTCCTGACTGAACGTCATGATATCCTCATTTCGATTGGCGGGCTTGGGCCAACAAAAGATGATATTACTCGCTTTGCTTTAGCACAATTTACAAAAGAGCCTCTCATTCAACATGCAGAGGCGCTGAATCATATAGAAAACAAAGCAAATGCAGCAAAAATATCGCTAAATCAAGGTAATTTGCAGCAATCCCTCTTTCCAGCCAATGCCAGACTCCTACCTAACCCTTATGGCACTGCGATGGGATGCTCTTATTTATGGAAAGGTAAAACTTTTATTCTATTACCTGGACCTCCACGTGAATGCCTACCTATGTTTAATCATTATGTACTTCCTCTATTATTGCAAACCAGACATAGCAATAAACAAATCCTAAAATGGCGAATTTTTGGTTTGGCTGAAAGTGAAATAGCTCAAATCCTTGAAGAGGCACTGGAAGGGATAGACTGTCAAACTGGATATCGATTGGAAACTCCTTATCTTGAATTCAAGGTTCGATGCAAAAAAGAATTAGTTGAAAAAATTCAATCCATAATAGATCCGATTGTAGAACCACATATTATTTCACCGGTAGAAGCCAAAGCATCCGATCAACTAAGAGATCTTCTATTACGTATTAATGAACCTGTGACCATTATTGATGAGGTCACAGGAGGATTGTTGCAATCCATATTGGTTAAACCAGAAAATTATCATTTGTTACACTTTCATAATCTTAGTAAGAACAGATTATATTTCCATCTCAGCGGTTTAGAAGACTATTGGTCACAACTACCGTCTGAAGGCACAACCAAATTAATTATTCACTACAGTAATCAACTGCAGGAAGGTCGAGAAACGCATCAGATTCCTTATCGAAGTCCTATGGTTGTGTATTATGCTGCTGAATGGCTAAGCTTCCGACTCTTTCATCTCATCAATCAATTGCATTAAAGCATAGCAAAGATCTTGAGTCCCCTTACCCTCTATAGCCGAAATAGCAAACGCTTTGTCTTTCCAATTAAGACTTTTTATTATGGTTTGAATCGTCTCTTGCCTGCTTTTCTCATCTGGCAACATATCGATTTTGTTTAATACCAACCATCTGGGTTTGTTCAGTAGATCTGGATTATATTGAGCCAACTCATTAATAATCGCTTTTGCGTCAGCTACTGGATCACTCCCATCCAATGGGGCAATATCAATAACATGTAGCAACACGCATGTGCGTGAAAGATGTTTTAAAAACCGATGTCCTAATCCTGCGCCCTGAGCAGCTCCTTCTATAAGACCTGGAATATCCGCCATGACAAAACTCTTATACTGAGAAACTCGGACCACACCTAAACCAGGATGTAAGGTTGTAAAAGGATAATCAGCTACTTTTGCTTTTGAACTTGAGACGGCTCTTATTAAAGTAGATTTTCCTGCATTGGGAAGTCCTAATAAACCAACATCAGCCAAAACCCTGAGCTCCAGGCGCAAATTTCTAGACTCACCTGGGCTGCCTGGTGTTGTTTGTCTTGGTGATCGATTAACACTGCTTTTATAGCGTGTATTACCCAAGCCATGAAATCCACCCTGAGCAATAAGCACGGGTTTTCCTGGTTTATTGACATCAGCCAGTAACTCACCCGTATCTGTATCATAAACCATAGTTCCTACAGGCACTTTAATAAGTAAGTCATCTCCTTTTTTCCCAGTGCAGTTTCCACCCATACCTGGTTGGCCATTCTTGGCTTTATAATGGCGAGTATAACGAAAGTCAATCAAGGTATTTAAATCACTGCTTGCCTCAAAATAAATACTTCCACCATCACCGCCGTCACCACCATCAGGGCCACCACGAGGAATAAATTTTTCCCTCCTGAAACTTAAGCAACCATTTCCACCTTTACCGGCCTCTACCGTAATAATTGCTTCATCGACGAATTTCATGCCTAACCTTAGAATAAAATAAGACTTACGCAAAATTCCAAGATCGAGGCAAAAAATGTTTTGAATGAGGGAGTTTAGATAAACTAAATGACCGAATTAAAAACATTTTTTAACAAAGCAATTGGGATTTTGCGTAGGTCCTGTAAAAAAAAACCCCGTTACCGGGGTTAAACAAATCGAATTATGATGCTATTGGAAATAGCCTTAATTTTAAAAACTTAACTTACAGCCTCTTCTCTTTGCTCAGGGACTATAGTGACGTATTTACGATTTTTTTCGCCTTTAATAGTAAACTGAACCAAACCTTCTACCAAAGCATACAATGTGTGATCGCGACCACAACCTACGCCAGGTCCAGGATGAAAACGTGTGCCACGCTGTCTTACAATAATTTCGCCAGCATTTACAAATTGACCACCAAAACGTTTCACACCAAGGTATTTTGGATTCGAATCGCGGCCATTACGAGTACTACCGCCTGCTTTCTTATGAGCCATTGCTATCCCCTCTTATTTACCTATCGCAGTAATTTTAACTTGCGAATAATATTGTCTGTGCCCCATTTGCTTCATGTGGTGCTTACGTCGACGGAATTTAATAATCTTAACTTTCTTGTGACGACCATGATCAAGCACTTCAGCCTTAACCGTTGCTTTAGCAATGAAAGGCGTACCACAAATGATTTTATCACCATCAGCCAACATCAATACTTCTGAAAACTTAATCTCATTGCCAACATTTTCAGGCAGCATTTCAATTTTTAAAACATCACCTTCTTTCACGGTATATTGCTTACCGCCAGTCTTAATTACCGCATACATAACTATTCTCCAATTCGCCTGATTGGCTATCACAATTCCAACAAAGTGCCATATTCTATGAAATTATGACTATTACTTCAAGTTCATTTTAAAATATTGTATACTTCACCACCCTTTACTGATTGACTTAGTATTTTGAAGCTCTCTGGTAAATTTTAATCTGGTCGCGGATTAATTAGGAACTATTGACTTTCAATAGCCCTAAAGGGAACCCTTAAATTTTTGGAGTTATTTATAATGTCAACTATTCAATTAGAAGCGCAATCAAGAACGGATATGGGGAAAGGTGCGAGCCGCCGCCTACGTCGACTTGAAAATAAAGTCCCTGCTGTCTTATATGGTGGAAACAAAAAACCTGTATCAATCCATTTTCACCACCATAAAGTAATTAAAGCTCTGGAAACAGAAAGTATTTATTCCAGTGTTTTTGATATTACAGTAGACGGTAAAGTAGAACATGTCATTTTAAAAGCACTACAACGTCATCCCTTCAAACCCATTGTGATGCACATGGATTTACAGCGTGTTTCCGGGAAGGATGTTCTGGTTAAATTGATTCCTATTCATTTCATTAATGAGCAACAATCTCCGGGAATTAAAGCCGGCGGAATTGTACAACATACAATGACCCAAGTCGAAATACGTTGCCAAGCAAAAGATTTGCCTGAATTCATTGAAGTCGATATGTCCAAGATAGGCATGGATGACGTAGTTCACTTATCCGATCTAAAACTTCCTAAAGGCGCTCAACTCACTGTCGACCTCTCAGATGGTAGTCATGATGCTCCAGTAGTGAGTATACATGCCCCCAAAGTGAGCTCAGCCGAACTAGAAGAAACACCAGAAGTTCCAGCATCAGCTGTTCCAACTACAGATCAAGAGGAAAGTGCGGAATAAGTACTCTCCTGTTTTATACTCATGCCAATATTCTGAGTTCAATCTGAATATTGGCATAAAATCTAATGCTAGAATATTCAACTATAACCTGCTTAATTCAATTTTTAATATAATAATAATTTATGGCCATTAAACTCATTATCGGTTTACGCAATCCCGGTTCTGCTTATGAACAAACCAGGCACAATGCTGGAGGTTGGTTGGTTACCGCTTTGGCTCAAAGACATAATTCGCATTTTAAAATTGACAAAAAAATGCAAGCTGAATTAACTGAACTGAATATTAATAGTCTGCTGTGCCGACTTGCACTGCCTTTAACTTTTATGAATCATAGCGGGCAAGTCACAAGAATAATTAGTCAATTCTATAAAATTGAACCCAGCGAAATATTAATAGTTCATGATGAACTGGATTTACCTGTTGGACGTCTCAAATTAAAAACAGGCGGTGGCCATGGTGGGCATAATGGCCTGAGAGACATAACAGCTCAATTGGGAACAGGAGAATTCCATCGATTGCGTATTGGTATAGGTCATCCTGGCCATAAGGATTTGGTCCATCAATATGTGCTAAGCAAACCCTCTATGCATGACAGACAACAAATTTATGATGCAATAGATAGAGGCATAGCAATAATACCTATGGTATTGTCTGGGGATATGGCCCGGGCAATGAATCAATTAAATGCTTAACAGAATGAGGTACGGCTCATGGGATTTAAATGTGGAATAGTAGGATTACCTAATGTCGGTAAATCAACTCTTTTTAATGCATTGACTAAGGCTGGAATAGAGGCAGCCAATTACCCATTTTGTACCATTGAGCCCAATATAGGTATCGTCACTGTACCTGATTCAAGACTGGATGCTTTAAGTAATATAGTCAAGCCTCAACAAGTTCTTCATGCCACCATGCAATTTGTCGATATTGCCGGATTAGTTAAAGGAGCATCGAGTGGAGAGGGACTAGGCAATCAGTTTCTGGCGAATATCAGAGAAACTGATGCGATTGCTCACGTTGTTCGTTGTTTTGACAATTCAGATGTTGTTCATGTGGAAGGTCGGGTTGACCCTTTAAGTGACATAGAAGTCATTAATACGGAATTGGCTTTAGCGGATATGGAAACTCTGGAAAAAGCGATACTAAAGGTTGGGAAAAATAGCAAAAGTGGAAATAAGGAAGCCATTTTTGAACTAAAAACCCTGGAAAAAATTAAAGCACATCTTGATGCCGGTTCTCCTGTCAGGACACTCGAGCTTTCTCCTGAAGAAGAACAAGCGACCAAACGCCTTTTTTTATTGACCGCCAAACCAGTTCTCTATATTGCTAATGTAGACGATAATGGGTATGTGAACAATCCTTTACTCGATAAAGTCCAGGCTTTAGCTGTCCAGGAACAGGCAAGCATAGTAGCACTTTGCGCGGCAACGGAAGCGGAGTTGGTAGAACTGGATGAAAAAGACAGACAAGAATTTATGGTTGATTTGGGACTTACTGAACCCGGATTACATAAAGTCATCCGCGCAGGGTACGAATTATTAGGGTTACAAACCTATTTCACCGCCGGAGTGAAAGAAGTAAGAGCCTGGACCATCCATAAAGGTGCAACAGCGCCGCAAGCTGCTGGTGTAATTCATACGGATTTTGAGAAAGGCTTTATCAGAGCTGAAGTGATTTCTTATGATGATTTTATTCGCTTTTCAGGGGAGCAAGGCGCTAAAGAAGCTGGCAAATTACGTCTTGAAGGTAAGGAATATGTAGTTTGTGATGGAGATGTCATGCATTTTCGTTTTAATGTTTAAATTGTTTGCGATCCATGTCCAGCCTTACTAATATCTTGTAATAAAGGGACTTAATTACTCACTTCGTCATTACGAGTTTTGACAAAGTAATCCAAATTTGGAAATGAATTGGTGTGGCAATCGGTTATGGATTGCCCAACCGATGCAGATCTCCCAACGAGCGTAATGATAGCAGCTGTTTATTCCATTTAAATCGTTCTTATCTGTTTGCATCAATGAATGTGCCGAACATTTTGCAATACCCAACATACAATAATTGCTTCAGATAGACATAATGAAACAATATAAGATTATATAGTTCTTTGATTTTTAAATGACCCGTTAAACAGCCTACGCGCCTTGGCTTGTCCGAGGTATCCAGAGCGCACCTTGTGGATACCGCTGTCAAGCAGCGGTACGTAGAGAATCGGTCATTTAAAATTCAAGTGACTATATTATTCTATACTTGATAATAGGAATGAATTTCATTCTTTACCGACTGAGATTATTGAGGTGGTGGATGTCATTGCAAATGAAAACAAAAGAGCGGGATTCACAGACAAAAGTGATATCTCCTGACCAACAAAGAAAATATCATTTACTATACGCTATTTCGATAGAACTTATAATATTGGGTATCTTACTGATAATAACAAACATCTACTTATTAAAAATACGGTTCATAATCGGGATGTTAACCGCTGGTATCCTAATTCTACTTGGAAATTTAATTTTAATAAAAAAAAATTACAATCTTACTTTTAGTGGGCACGTTTTGAATATTCTTGTGCTGTCTATAATCATTGGAGGAAATCTTATTGCCGGGAAAATTACCATGTCTTATTTGGGGTGGTTTTATGTTTCTCCAATTATAGCTTTTGCAACTCTTGGATTAAATGGGTTACTAATATATGGCTTGCTAGCTATTAGCTCAATGATTATTTTTGTATTTGAGTTTTATATCCCAATTTATTCAGTTTCTAAAGAATACATATTCTTCCTGGATAATACGAATCATTTATTTATTTTTTTGCTTATTTTTACAGTTCTTTATCATTTTCTAATTCAGAATTTACGGTACGAATCTCTCTTGAAAGAGCAAAATTATTTACTTTTGGCCGACAAACAAAAATTTCATTACCTGGCACAACATGATTCGCTAACCAATTTACCAAATCGAGCTTATTTTTACACCTATCTCCAAACTATTTTGGACACAACAGATCCTAATCACAATGCCGTCACTCTCTATTTTATGGATTTAGATGGTTTCAAATCGATTAATGATAAATACGGGCATGAAATTGGTGATCTTCTTTTGTTGCTAACAAGCAAACGCCTGCAATCCTGTTTTAGGGAAAATGACTTCATAGCACGATTAGGAGGTGATGAATTTACCGCAACCATCATCCACAAACCCAAGGATAAAATTGCTACCGCTTTATCTCAAAGAATTGAGCAGGAATTTAAACAACCTTTTCTAATAAAAAATCAGGAAATACAGTGTACTATTAGCGTTGGAATGGCAAACTACCCCATTAATGCGCAAAGTGTTGAGGATTTATTAAAATTGGCTGATAAAATAATGTATAAAAATAAAAAGAAGAAATATGCAACTCTTAAACAAAGCTCTTAGTCAATATGCCTAATTCCTTACAAGTATTATTTGATTATCATTTTACTATTCACTATGCGAAGCAATTTGCCTCACACTTGACAATTAACTTATACGACCTTAGCATGCATTGATTAAACATCAGGGGATAAATGAATGACTATTGACCGTATACGAGCGCTGGTTAGTGAGGACTTTAACGCGGTTAATAATTTAATTATTGATAAAATTCAATCTCAAGTCGGTTTAATTCATGACTTATCACAACACATAGTCGAAAGTGGTGGAAAACGTCTACGCCCTCTGGTTGTACTCTTGGCAAGTAATGCTTGTGGATACCAAGGAAAAGATCATATTTCACTTGCAGCTATGGTTGAATTTTTTCATACTGCCACCTTATTGCATGACGATGTTATTGATGAGTCTACTTTAAGACGAGGAAAACAGACCGCAAACAGTATTTGGGGGAGCAAAGCCAGTGTTTTAGTCGGTGATTATCTCTTTACTCAATCCGTACAACTAATGGTAGAAGTTGGTATTACCGAGATTCTTAATCTACTAGCCAATACTTCCCACCAGATTACCTGCGGCGAAGTAAAACAGCTTGCTAATCGTCATAATCCTGCCCTTAATCTGGATGATTACTTCGATGTAATCCGAGCCAAAACAGCACTTTTATTTGCTGCTGCTGCTTGTATAGGCCCAATACTTACTAATGCACCTATTGATGTTCAAAATAGTCTATATACCTATGGTTTGCACCTGGGAAATGCCTTTCAATTAATTGATGATGCCCTGGATTATTGCTCGGATGCTACTACTTTAGGCAAAAATATTGGTGACGATTTAGCAGATGGGAAGGCCACTTTACCACTTATCCATGCATTACAACATGGTAACGCTACTCAACAAAAGCAAATAAAAGAGAGTTTAATGAAAGGCAGCCTAAGTTACCTGCCTGATATTTTAATTGCTATTGAGCAAACAAAAGCAATACCGTTTACCAAACGAATTGCTGCTCAAGAAGTTGACTCAGCACTAACCGCTCTGGAAATACTCCCTGAGTCCATTTATAAAGAAGCTCTAATCGATTTAGCTAAATTTGCCCTGGAAAGAAATTATTAGACTCTTCTCTGCATCAGAATATTAATGGTAACTGTTCGGGGTATATATCTTGAACCTTGGTTGAATACTAATTTTTTGTTTAAGACAGACCAAATATGGCATTCCGGCGATACAGCGTGAACAGTTACTATGAATGTTACGCGACGTACTGATAATAATCAGGAGGAATACGGCATTTAAAGCAAGCACTTTTACAATTGGTTCCTCCCTCGCATTGTCTTATTGCGCCTTTTTTAACCCATAAATCCAACATAGGTTGCAATGCTGTCAAATCCAACCGAAACTCTCTACTCAACTGTTGGGTACTTACTACCCCTTCCCGACAGATAAAATCACGTATTTGCAGCAACATTTTGCTTCTCCATACTATGCTCACTATAACGGAATACTGTTAAAACCAGTACTAAACTCAGTAACATAGCAACAATCCAGATAATACTTTGTTGTGGATGCTCTAAAAATTTAGCACCTTGATAAAAAACAACTGCTGTAGCGTAGGCTACGACAAATGACCATATGATGGAGGTCCACATAAGTTGCTTATTTGCCTCCTGACGAATCACTGCCATAGTTGAAACACAAGGGATGTACAGCAAGACAAAAAGCAAATAAGCATAAGCCCCTATCGCACCGTCAAAACGTTGGGACATAATGCCATAAACCGATTGAGATAAGTCGCTATCGGCAGCACTGGCAGAAATAGGATTCCACAAAGCGGAACCCAATTCTGATAAATTCTCTGGAATAGACCATAGAGCGGATTTGATGCCACTCCAAAAATCAAAATGGCTAGCCACCGTCCCTCCCCAATGACCTACTTGAGCATAAAGTGAATTTAAAGTACCAACTACTACTTCTTTAGCTAGCATACCAGTTAATAAACCAACAGTAGCCGGCCAATTTTCTTGATGAATTCCCATTGGGGTAAACAAAGGCGTAATCCACTGGCCAATCAATGACAATAAAGAATCAGTATTCGCCTCCCCGGAACTAATACCGCCCCCCAAAGTAATAGCGTTTAGCCCTCCCAGAATCACACAAATAGGAATAATAAGCTTACCGGCACGAAAAACAAAAAACCTCAATCGCATCATAGTTTCTCTAATTAGTCGTTTGATGGAGGGTCTGTGATAAGCAGGTAATTCCAATATCAATGGAGAGGCATGTCCTTTCAATGTAGTTTTTCGTAAAATAAATCCGGTAAACACTGCCATTAAAATACCGATTAGATATAACGAAAAAACAACATTATGCCCTCCGGAGGGAAAAAATGCCGCAACAAACACGGCATAAATAGCCAATCGCGCGCTACAAGACATAAATGGACTCATCATAACAGTCAATAATCTGTCTCGCTCCGAATCAAGAGTACGTGCTGCCATAATTGCAGGAACATTACATCCAAAACCAACGATCATAGGTACAAACGATTTCCCGGGCAAACCCATAGCTCGCATTGCTTTATCTACTACAAAGGCAGCCCTTGCCATATATCCAGAAGTTTCTAATAAAGACAAGAAGAAAAACATAGAAGCAATAACAGGGATAAAAGTAATGGTAGTATTAATCCCTTTTCCTACTCCGTTGGCTAAAAGAGCAATCACCCAGTTAGGTGCATGCAGTTGTTGTAATAACCAACCACTACCCTGAACAAATATAGTCTCTGTACTAATATCAAAAAAATCCTGGAATGCTCCGCCGATGTTGATGGCAAACAAAAACATCAAATACATCATAGCGAAAAATATGGGTAATGCCAGAAAACGATGCAAAACAATTTTATCCAGCTTAGCAGTAAAATGTTCACTGGCATCACTGCGCTTTTGTTGCACTAAGGCGACGACTTCATGAATTTTCTGATAACGTGCATCTGCCAACAGCACATCAAGATTCAGGTCAGTTTCATTTATTTCCACAAGCCCCACTTTACTTGCCTCGTTCCCTATCAAAGTATCCCCTTCAGCAAGTCTGCGCGAGAAATAATACGCACGCGACTCTTCATAGCCTTCAGCGATCAAACGATTTTGCAAACTATCCAAAGCTTTTTGCGCACAGGCTGGTAGAGAAAGCTCTAATGGTTTAATCTCGCGAGGTAAATGAAGTAATGACTGTTGAAGTGCAGGAATGCCAATCTTTTTATGCGCCTGAATGGGAATAACGGAACAACCTAATATTTCTTCCAATGCTTTTATATCAATAGAAATACCCCGTTGCTGAGCAATATCCATCATGTTAAGTGCTACAATAATGGGTTTTCTTAATTCAAATAATTGGCTGGTTAAATATAAATGTCTTTCGAGATGGCAAGCATCTATCACATTAATAATACAATCAAATTCCAAATCAATCACTGACTGAGCGGCAATTTGCTCATCCTGGCTTATTCCTTCAGCATTGGCGACGAGTGAATAGACTCCTGGTAAATCAGTGATCTCAATTAAACGACCACCTGATAAAAACTCCCCTGTTTTTTTCTCAACAGTGACACCTGGCCAATTTCCTACCCGTTGATTAGCATTAGTTAAGGCATTGAATAAGGTTGTTTTACCGCAATTAGGATTTCCTACTAATAAGACATGAGTCATATGTACTCCAATACTAATTGACTCGCTTCATCTTTACGCAAAGTTAAAAATGTTCCTCTTACCTCAATTTGTACTGGGCATCCTAATGGTGCAATCCTCACGATAGAAAACTCAACTCCACAAGTAATACCTAGAGATAAAAGCCTGCGTCTATACTGCATATCAGTCAACCCAAAGTCGACTAACCGCACTTTATCTCCTTGTTTTAATTCACTAATTTGCATAATAGGGCAACAAAATATAATTCATTAAATTAATTTTAACACAAATGATATCGAGAATCATTCTCACCAGAAAAAAATTTATACAAAATTAAGCCATTTCTTTTATCAGACGCCGAGGGTGCCGACTTAGATAATCCACAGATTGCATCTCAATCAATCGGCTCAAAGTGCGTTTAAATGTTTCTTTCATTTCACCTTTAACATACAACTCTTCCACGGGTACATCAGCAGAGATAATGAGTTTAATTCCTCTATCATACATAACGTCTATAAAATGAATAAACATAATGGCTTGTGCAGTATGGCTCTCGGTTAACTTGTGAACACCACTTAAGAAAACATTATCAAATCGATCAGCGATTTCTAAATAATCCAATTGACTACGGGGAAAATTACAAATCACATCAAAAGCAAACCAAATGGAACGTGTGCCATATTTAATATAAGGAATATCGCGATTCTGTACAGTAATAAAGCCTTTCCTATCCTCCTCTTGAGTTATCGCAGCGAATTGTTGATCCATTGCTTCTTGAGTTTGCTCATTTAAGGGGTATAAATAGGCCTCCAATAGAGGTTGTCGCCCTAAACGATAATCACGTTTTAAATTAAGATTTAATACTTCACAATCTTTTTTAATAATCTCAATAGCGGGGATAAATCGCTCTCTATGCACTCCGTTTAAATACAACTCATCTGGTATAGTATTAGAAGAAATAACTAAAACAATCCCGTATTTATGCAGTGCTTGCAATAACTCCGCTAAAATCATTGCATAAGCAACATCATGGACTAAGAACTCATCAAAGCAGAGAATACGAATCGATTTGGCAATTTCTTTGGCAATAGAGTGCAAAGGATTTTTTTTGCCTTGCAATCGTCTTAACTGAACATCAATTTGCTGCATAAAATGATGAAAATGAAATCTTGCTTTTTTTTCTTCTTCAACGTATTGATAAAATAAATCCACCAAATAAGTCTTGCCAACTCCAACAGGACCATAAATATATAACCCTTTAATGGGGAATCTCTTCTTCCAGGGAAACCATGATTTGTCTGCCTTTTTTAAATCTTCTGTAATCCTTTGCATATGTTCGAGAATTTCTCTCTGGGCAGAATTGTTATCTATTTCACCTCTATGAATTGCTGCGTCATAATGTGCTAATAAATTCATGATAAAAAAACCTGAGTACGAACACTCTCCATTAGTTTCTCTTTTAATATTAATAATTTACCATGAAAAAAATGACCCGTTTCATCAAACTCAATGACAGGTAATACTGGTGAGGACTGCTTGGCGAATTCTATAACTAATTTAAATGGAACTACTTCATCTTCTTTGCCTTGTATAATAAGCCAAGGATAAGGAGCTGGTTCAAATTCTCTATAATTATAGTGATGGACAGGAGGAGCTACGGTAATTAGCATAACATGTTCGCATTGCGATGCGGTTCTGTATGCCACATAAGATCCAAATGAAAAGCCTGCAAAAATAAATTTGGTATGGGGTTGCTCAGATTGCCATTGTTTTACAAGACTGCGCATATCCTCACTCTCACCAATACCGTTATCATAGCGCCCCTCAGATTGTCCTACTCCCCTGAAATTAAACCGCAATACAGGAATATGAAGGTCTTTAAACACTCTGGACATAGTAGTGACCACTTTATTATTCATTGTCCCACCTTGTAAAGAATGTGGATGACCAAGAAATGCAACATAAGTGGTATTAGCTTCCTGTGGCACAGTCAGTATTGCTTCCAATGAACCAACCAATCCTTTAAGCATTAACTCATGCTCACCGGGGCTATTTAATTTGTCGGTAAAATACATAACAACCCTTAATAACTCAAATTTAAGGTGGATTTAACTAAAAGACTTAGGATATTATAGCAATGGATGCGTTGACCCCCAATAGACCTCTTGCATAAAGGTTGTATTTTGTTGGCGGCGACTTATTAACTTTCTAGGAGGACTTGATCCATGAGACAGGTACCTGTGTTACTATTATTCGTATCGATGCCTAACCACTTTCCCTGTTTAGGGAGAGCAGCATGAAAATCCAGGATTTTAAACAAAAAAAGCAAGAACAAAGCAAGATTTCCATGTTGACCTGCTATGATTATCCTTCCGCCTGCATTATTGCTGAATCAAATATCGATTGTGTTCTAGTAGGTGATTCAGTGGCCATGGCGGTACACGGTCATTCCACAACGATAATGGCTACTATAGAAATGATGGAATTACATACCCAAGCAGTAGCCCGTGGTTTAAATAAACAATTTTTAATCACTGACTTGCCATTTTTAGCTCATAAATCGTCTCAAACCAATACGGTTGAAAACGTTAAAAAACTGCTACAAGCAGGGGCTCAAGCAATAAAAATCGAAGGTGCTGATAAAGACACTTGTCAAACCATCTCTCATCTGGTTAACGCCGGAATACCGATAATGGGACATATCGGTTTAACTCCTCAAGCCATTCATCAATTAGGTGGCTATAAAGTACAGGGAAAAAATGATGAACAAGCAGAAATGCTGGTACAACAAGCTTTATCCCTGGAACAAGCAGGCTGTTTTGCGGTTGTCATTGAATGTGTTCCACAAAGTTTGGCAAAAATTATCACTGATTCTTTGACCATTCCGACTATAGGAATTGGTGCAGGCTCAGGAACCGATGGACAAGTCCTCGTTTGGCACGATATGTTAGGCTTGCAAACTTCGTTTAATCCCAAATTCGTAAAAAAATTTTTTAGGGCCAAAGATCATTTTATCGACGCTTTAAACACTTATGCTGAACAAGTACAACAAATGCATTTCCCAACCAATGAGCATGCTTTTTAGGAAAATTACTGATGCAAATTTTTCATAATTTAAATGAGTGGATTAACTTTAGAAATACTCTGCATTCCGAACTTTCTTTAGGATTTGTTCCGACCATGGGTAATTTGCATGCCGGACATGCTTCATTGTTCTTGGCCAGTAGCAAAGAAAATAATTATACGATTTCAAGTTTGTTTGTTAATCCTACTCAGTTTAATAATTCTGATGATTTTACTCACTATCCACGTACACTTGATGCTGATCTCGAATTAATGACTCAGAGCGGTGTCGATTATTGCATCCTTCCTAATGAGAAAGAGATCTATGCTGAGGGATATACCTACCAAATTCAGGAAAACCAACTTTCTCAACATATGGAAGGGAAATACAGGCCTGGGCATTTTAATGGGGTACTGACCATCGTCCTGAAACTCCTTAATTTGACAAGACCGACCCGAACCTATTTCGGCGAAAAAGATTACCAGCAATTTTTATTAATTCAGGGAATGGTGAAAGCCTTATTCATGAATATTGAAGTAAAATCTTGCCCTACGGTAAGAGAAAAAAGTGGTTTGGCCTACAGCTCTCGCAATAATAGGTTGACTCCAGAGCAAAGAAAAATTGCTGATGAGTTTGCAAAAATATTTCATCAAAACAAACCCAGTGTCATGATAACTAAAGAATTGGAAAACCTGGGGATATCAGTAGAATATGTTGAAGAGTTTCAAGGCAGGCGTTTTGCTGCGGTGAAAATTGGAGATATTCGTTTAATCGATAATTACTTACTATGATTCAAACCAATTGGTGTGTCATTACAGGTGGGCCGTCTTCGGGTAAAACCAGTTTAATTAACCATTTGTCAGAACTGGGATATAAAACCTCACCTGAAATAGCCAGACTCTATATTAACCAACTTTTGGCACATAACCAAAAAAAGACTTTGCAAGAAGTGAAACAGGATATTCTTTGGTTACAAAGAAAAATTCTTAACATTATGTTAAGGCGTGAAAGAGAATTACCCAAGAGTGACTTAATTTTCTTTGACCGAGGCACTCCTGACAGTATAGGTTATTTTCGTTTTCATCATTTGAATGAAATTCATGTTATTAAAGCATGCCAACATTTACGTTACAAAAAGATTTTTTTCTGTCATCCACTACCAGTTGTTCCTGATTTAATAAGAGATGAAGATGATGTCACTGCGAAGAAAATCAGCGACCACATTTATAAAGCCTATGTTGACCTTAACTACCCAATTATTGAACTGCCTGCAGTCTCTATAGAAAAACGATTAGAAATTATTTTATCTCATGTCAGTTAATAGTGCATGAAACTACCCCGCTTTGCAGTACATAAAATGTAGGGGAATATTAATGAGTGGTCTTATATTTTAGAGCGATTGCTGCAGCAATGACAGCTGCTTTATGTTGAGGTAACGATTTGTTGGAATATCTTAACCATTCAGGATGTGCCTCTATTAAACCTGTATTTAATAACCCTTGCTGAAACTCCTCAGATTTAATCATTTCCAAATAATAAGGAATGGTCGTTTTCACGCCAAACATACGCATTTCTTCCAGTGCACGACGGGCTCTTCTAAGGACAGATGGCCAATCAAGTGCCCACACAGTAAGTTTGGCACATAAGGAATCGTAATCAGGCGGAATTTGATATCCCGTGTATATAGCACTATCTGTCCTTACACCAGGTCCTCCGGGTGCGTAATAACGGGTAATCCTACCAAAACTTGGTAAAAAATCGTTTTGAGGATCTTCCGCATTAATACGAAACTCTATAGCAAAGCCATTATAATTAATTTGCTCTTGGGACATGGTAAGGCGTTCGCCAGCTGCAATACGAATTTGCTCTTGCACTATATCAATACCTGTAATCTGTTCTGTAACAGGATGTTCGACTTGCAATCGAGTATTCATTTCCATAAAGTAAGGATGATTATCTTTATCCAAAATAAATTCAACAGTACCCGCATTAGTATACCCCACTTCCTTTGCTGCCTTGATCGCATACTCCAAAAGAATTTTACGAGTGGCATTATCTAGATGTGGGGATGGAGCTATTTCTATTAGTTTCTGATGGCGTCGTTGAATTGAGCAATCACGCTCAAAAAGATGAAGTACTGTTCCATGATGATCTGCTAAAATTTGCACCTCTATATGACGAGGATTAGTAATATATTTTTCCATATAGACGTGTGCATCCCCAAACGATTTTTCTGCTTCAGACTGCACTCGAGCAAATTGTTGTTTTATTTGACTGGCGTCATGGCATAATCTGATCCCTCGACCACCTCCCCCAAAAGTCGCTTTAAGCATCACAGGATACCCTAAAGAGTCAGCGCAACTCAGAGCCTCATCTATGGTTTCCAAATTCCCCGTACTTCCAGGTATGGTAGGAACACCTGCTTTTATCATAGCTTCTCTTGCTGCAATCTTGGAACCCATAGTTGCGATCACTGACGAAGAGGGACCAATAAATACTATCCCCGCCTTGTTGCAATCCTCAGCAAATTCAGCATTTTCGGATAAAAAACCGTATCCTGGATGGATTGCTTCACACCCGGCAACCTTTGCACACTCGATAATACGTCGCCCGTTAAGATAAGCATCCAGAGGTTTTTTACTAAGGCAATGTGAATGTGAAGCTCTCTTTACATGCAAAGCAAATCTATCCACCTCACTGTGAATGGTGACTGCTGCTATTCCCATCTCCTTACAAGCCCGGACAATGCGCAGTGCGATTTCCCCTCGATTGGCTACCAGAATTTTTTTAAACATTAAAAAATCTCTTGTAAAAATTGGCTCATTGCTTGCCAGGAGCGACGTGCGGCAACCTCATCGTAAATCAACCCCAAATTATCATCATGCGCCTGGGGATTAGTAAAAGCATGCTTTACTTGACCATACATATGCATTTGCCAATCGGCATTGGCTTCTGTCATCTCCTGACAAAAAGTAAGAACCTGCTCTGGTTTCACCATAGGATCATCGTAACCATGCAAAACCATAATTTTTGCTTTAATTTTCTCTGATTTAAGATGTTCAGGTTTATTAAGCAACCCATGAAAGCTTATTGCTCCTTTGATGTCCGCACCACTTCTTGCCAAATCAAGAGCACATAAACCCCCAAAACAAAACCCTATAACTGCTATACGATTGTTATCAACTACTGGAATTGTTTTAATTGCCTCAAATGCGGCATGCAACCTTTTTCTAAGTAAAGAGCGATCACTGTACAAAGGTTGCATTAACGCCATCTTCTCATCATTGTTAGAACCAATTTGTCCTTGCCCATACATATCTAAGGCGAAACCGACATAGCCCATCTCAGCTAGTTGTTTTGCTTTCTGACAGGCGAACTCACCTCGTCCAGTCCAATCATGAGCCACAATTACCGCAGGGAGAGACCGCTCCATACCTTCTTTGTGGGCTAAAAATCCGTGCAACTCTTGGTCATCATGATGATAAATATAATTTGCTGAATACATAAAATCTCTCCATAACTTATTTAAAAATAGTCTAGGGCAATATAATTAAAAGTCCAGTCATTAACGTCAGTTTTGATTGGCAATCTCAATGTATTTTTTATTTGGACAGAGGAAGTTATCGCGGAATGTTTGCAGTCAGTACTGCTTTATTGACTTTAACCCCCCGATGATTCATCTTATGCTGCTTTGGAAATAACTAACCGTATTACGACAGCCATCACTTCGGGTGTGCTCGCATTAAAGTACAGCTAGCATAAAATAAGAACCAATATGCCCGAATAGACTCATTATAATGTCTCATTAATAAAAGAAAGATAAATAATATTAGCATGATATTCTGACACATCTTGTCTAATCTGTTCTGTATAAACTGTCAACTTACTCATTAGTTAACGTGAGTAATTAATTTGGTCTAAAATAAAAATAAATTCTGTAAGGAATATTGCCATGATGACTGATTCGCTAATATACATAAGGGATTTGTTACATGCTCAATTTTGTTATCAAATGTTTATTACTCCTATCCATCTTCCTATAGATAGGAAATATAGAGAATTTGCCAAAATGGCTTGTGAATTCATAGAAGGAAGGCGAGATGAGATCATACATCGCGAATACCCACGCCATCATGTTTTACATCGATTTAGCCCAGTCAATAAGTCAAACGCAAAAAAAATACTGATTACTCATGGTTGGATGTCTCGTGCTGCTTATATGGTCCGCTTAATCAGACTTCTTCATAAAGAAGGGTATGAAGTGTATGCGATAGATTTTCCTGCTCATGGTGAAGCAAAAGGTATTCAGCTTCCGTGGACTGATGCCATTGCCATCATCAAAGAAACAATCAACCAATTCGGGCCTTTTTATGGAGTCATTGGCCATTCTTTTGGCGGCTCTATGATATTAAATACTTTGAATCTGGCGGGCCAACTTTCGGAATGGAAATTAAATTATAAACCTGAAAGAGCTATTTTAATTGCATCTCCAACACAAATGAGAACTCCTGTTAATAAAATTGCCAGACGTTTTAAATTAAGTGGACACGGTTATTTGCAACTGCGCCAACTAATCCGCCAACAAGCCCCAGTTGACCCTAATCGGATTCGTTTAAGCCATTTTATTTCCCAGGAACCTGATACGTATTTTTTATGCATCCATGGAGAATTGGATGCTACTATTAATCCTAAAGAATCCATAGACTTTTGCAAAAATTACAAAAACGCCAGCTTATCTCTTTTGCCTGATGCTGATCATGTGAGTGTATTAATGGATGAACGTGTCGAACAAATTGCCTTGGATTTTTTAAGCAGTAAGGCCTGTTGATATTTGCCAAGGCCTAGGTGTCGTGGCTTGTCCACGGCATGTACCTGGAGACAAGCCACGGGGTGTAGAGTCTACGATGAAATGTCAACAGACACTAAGGAACTGTAAACAAGTTGAATATTTCCCGTCAACCTTCCATATATTGGCGAATTTTTTTCATGGCATTTTTTTCTAACTGCCGGACTCGCTCAGCCGAAACACCATATTTCTCTGCCAAATCATGTAAAGTTAGCTTTTCTTCAGCCAGCCAACGTTGTTGTAAAATATCCTGACTACGCTCGTCAAGTTGTTCCAAAGCAAACATCAATTTCTCTCGTCCCTGATCACCAGTATCCTCTTTTTCCAACAAAACGGCGGGATCATCATTCACATTAAAAAGGTAACGCTCAGGCGCTTTATAAGCCTCATCATGATCATCAACATCCGGAGCATCATAAGAAGAATCCATAACATTTAAACGTTCTTCCATAATCAGTACATCTTCTCGACTTACACCCAAATCTTTAGCTACAGCATCTACTTCTTCATTGCTAAACCAACCTAAACGATTTTTCATTTGGCGCAAATTAAAAAATAATTTACGTTGCGCCTTGGTTGTTGCAATTTTAACAATTCGCCAATTGCGTAAAACAAACTCATGGATTTCTGCTTTAATCCAATGAACAGCAAAAGAAACAAGACGTACACCCATTTTGGGGTCGAAACGCTTCACTGCTTTCATCAAACCCACATTACCTTCCTGAATTAAATCACTCAAAGGTAACCCATACCCCAGGTAACCTCGGGCTACACGAACTACATAGCGCAAATGGGCAAGAACCAATTGTCGTGCTGCTTCTATATCTCCTTCAGAATGAAAACGCTCGGCATAAGCAATTTCTTCTTCCAAAGTCAGCATTGGAATCTGATTTACTCGATGGATATAAGAATCAAGACTACCAACAGGTAGATTCATTGCAGCAAGTTGCAATTGTTGACTCATACTTCTTCCTCCGGTCATTAACACTGAAATAGTATTAAAATTCACAACTTAATTTAACTGATAGTGATTCACTAAAATGAACTCTAAGTTATGAATTTTCAAACACAGTAAGTTAGGTAAAAACTCATAACTTAACACCACTATAGCGATAATTCAGTTTCAGCCATTATTTCAAAAGCCTTCAATGTTTTATAATATTCGAAATCCATAGATGGTTTTCTACCCTTTTATAGAACACTCTGAAATTATTAGAATACTGGTTAAAATAAATACTATTATACCTACTAGTATTATACATTAACTATAGGGTTCTATAGAAGCCAACCGTCGTTTTACCGACAATAGAGCTCCTAGCCACCCGAGTATAATGGCAAATAATACAAGTAGCAAGATTTGCCTTAATGATAAGCAAGCTAAAGGATAGTGCATTTGATAGGCACTCGCTAACTGATTCACTGCAACACCCAAAGTCAGGATAAAAATATTAACCAGAAAAATTGCTAAAAGAGCACCGGCTACTCCATACCAAATACCCGAGTACAAAAAAGGACGAATGATATAGGGATCAGTTGCTCCAACAAGTTTTAAAACTTTAATTTCTTCTTGTCTATTATGAATGTCCAAACGCAACGTATTACCAATAATAAACACTACAGCCAAAGCTAACAAAGCAATTAAAGCATTGGCTACTTTACCTGAAAAACTCAAAATAGCGTGCAATCGACTAATCCACTCCATATCCAGCTTCGCAATTGCTACCTGAGGAAATGCCTGGAATTTACGAGATAATAAATCCAGCTTTGCCGGTGAATCAATTGTTACTGCAGGGACCACTTCAATGACTGCAGGCAAAGGATTTTCAGGAAGATATCGCATAATATCCTCCATTCCCTCCTGTTGGGTTAATTCGGATAACCCATCCTCAGAAGATTTGATATTGGCCTGGCCAACCCCTTCCGTATTACGCACCTTTTCAAGGAAAAGCTTTTGCTCAGCTTCTGTTAGTGAAGACTTTAGAAACAGGGAAATATGACCACCACGCTGCCAGCTATTGGTTAAATCGCTTAAATTATCCGTAAACACCCAAAACAGTGTGGGTAAAGCTAAAGCGATAGCGATGACAGCAACTGTCATCATCGTAGCTAATGGTTTACGGCAGAAAAGATTCAAACTATTAGTGGCGGCCTGCAGATGATAAGCAAGAAGTGATTGTGAGCGTTTTAACACAGTCTCCCCCCCTTAAGCATTACTATGCGATGTTTCATACCTGCGATTAACGCCAAATCATGTGTTGCAATTAGTATACTTACACCAACCTGATTAAACAGTTCAAAAATTTTCATTATTTCAGAAGAAAGTTTTGGATCCAGGTTACCAGTGGGTTCATCCGCTAATAACAATGAGGGTTTATGAACTACCGCCCGAGCAATACCTACTCTTTGTTGTTCGCCAACAGATAAGTGGGCTGGTAACATTTTTTCTTTACTCAACAGTCCAACCATATCTAAAGCAGCATGCACTCTTTTAGCGATCATAGGGTATGCTACTCCTTGTATTTGCAAAGGCAAAGCTACGTTATCAAAAACAGTTCTGTCATTAAGCAATTGAGGCGTTTGAAATGTAATCCCCAACTGACTTCGGTGAGCGGAGACATCTCGCTTTTTAAGATGATTTAATTTCAAACCATTCACGGTCAATTGACCCGAAGTAGGCCATTCAAGTAGGGCGATTAATTTGAGAAAAGTACTTTTCCCAGCGCCAGAATGGCCAGTAAGAAAAGCCATTTCGCCCTTTTGTAAAGAAAAATTAACTTGGCTTAATGCTTCAAAGCCGCCTGGATAACGTTTACTAACCTGGTCAAATGTGATCATCATCAAATATTGCACTGACAAATTGCGCTGCATCAAAGGGCCTCAAATCTTCAATGCCCTCACCGACTCCTAGATAACGAAATGGTATCCCCAAATCATTCGCTATAGCAAATAATATCCCGCCTTTGGCTGTTCCATCAAGCTTGGTCATTGTAATTCCAGTTAATTGTATTGCTTCATGAAACTGCCTTGCCTGAACCAAAGCATTTTGACCTATACTCGCATCCAATACTAACATGGTTTCATGAGGTGCCTTAGGATCTAGTTTCTGCATTACTCTTTTTACTTTTTTCAATTCTTCCATTAAATTACTTTGCGTATGCAAACGTCCGGCAGTATCAGCAATTAAAACATCCATTTTTCTTGCTTTGGCAGCCTGAAGAGCATCAAAAATCACTGATGCACTATCAGCACCTGTATGTTGAGCAATAACTGGGATACCATTTCTTTCACCCCACACATGTAATTGTTCAACGGCAGCGGCACGAAATGTATCGCCAGCAGCTAACATGACTTTCTTACCTTGCTTCTGAAATTGTTTGGCCAATTTACCGATCGTAGTTGTTTTACCAGCGCCATTGACACCCACCATTAAAATCACAAAAGGGGAGTCCTCTTCAATTTCTATGGATAGCGGTTTTTCTTCCCGAATCAATAGATTCTGCAAATTTGTTTTTAGACTCTGATAAACTGCTTCACCATTGGACAGTTGCTTTCTTTCCAGTCCTTCATTTAATTGCTTTAGTACCTCATGAGTAGTATCTAAACCCAAATCGGCACTAATCAATAAAGTCTCAAGCTCTTCCAGTAAATCCTGGCTAATTTCCTTTTTACCTAATAACAAACGACTTATGCCTTCTCCCAGTTGATGGCGTGTTTTGCTTAATCCTTTCTTAAACCGAGTAAAAATGTTTTCCTTTGATCCGGTTTCTTTGACATTCAGTTCCTGGGGTTCTTCTGGCATGGATTCGATATTTTGTTCAGCATGAGTATTTTGTTCTTCAGTATCCGAATTTGAACCGGAATTTTGATTTCGTTTAAACCATTTAATCATTTTAGTGTACAATTCCTTAAAAATATGAAATTCTATCATCTTTTTAGCTTTGAGGTGACATTGTGCACAAATTACTCATTTCTCTTATGATGCTGCTCTCATTTCAGGCTTTTAGCCAAATCCATGAGTTTACTTTGAACAATGGCTTAAAAGTACTGGTTAAAGAGGATCATCGAGCACCTATAGCCGTATCCATGGTTTGGTATAATGTTGGGTCAGCAGACGAGCCTGTAGGAATAACTGGTGTTTCTCATGCGATTGAGCACATGATGTTTAAAGGCACCGCAAAATATCCTGTAGGGGTATTTTCCAAAACGATTGCCGCATTAGGTGGACAAGAAAATGCTTTTACGAATAACGATTATACCGCCTATTATGAAAAGTTGGATGCGTCTCATTTGGCGACAAGCTTCGAGTTGGAAGCAGACAGAATGAATGGCTTGCTCCTGAATAGTGATGAATTTGCCAAAGAAATTAAAGTCATTCAGGAAGAAAGACGCTTACGCACTGATAACAATCCTCAGGCCCTTGCTTTCGAGCGCTTTCTAGCTACAGCCCATTTAACCGCTCCTTATAATCATCCAGTCATAGGATGGATGAATGATTTAAAGCAAATGAAAGTAGACGATTTAAAAAAGTGGTATCGAAATTATTATGCACCAAATAATGCCACATTGGTGGTAGTAGGTGATGTGAATCCAGAAAAAGTTCATGCTTTGGCGGAGCAATATTTTGGTTCACTAGGCAAACGCCCTATTAGAGCTCGTAAACCCCAGCAAGAACCATCGGCACTAGGCAAAAAAACGATCTATGTGAATGCGCCAGCAAAACTGCCGTTACTCCTGATTGGTTATACTGTGCCCAGTGTAAAAACCGCCAAAAACGCCTGGGAACCTTATGCATTAGAACTTATTGCTGGAATACTGGATGCCGGAGAAAGTGCTCGATTTGCAAAAAACCTGGTCCGAGGAAATCAAGTGGCTACAGGTGCTGAATCCTATTATAACCTCTATTCAAGATATCAAAGTCAATTCATTGTCTATGGAGCACCTAGTCAAGATCATCAAATAAAGGATTTAGAAAAAGCATTAATTACTGAATTGGATTCCTTGAAAAAAGCTCCTGTTAGCAATAAAGAATTACAAAGAATTAAAAATCAAATCATCGCACAAAAAACTTTTGAAAAAGACTCGATTTTTGGCCAAGCCATGGAGCTGGGGTTATTAGAAACAATAGGGATTGGATGGCAAAACACAGACAAATACACGAAAGCTATTAATGAAATAACTCCTGAGCAAATTCAGCAAGTTGCTCAACGATATTTTCAAGAAAATAACATGACTGTTGCTGAATTAAGGCCAAACGGGCAGGAAGAGGTAAGACCATGAACATTTTAAGAATCTTTATATTCACTTTAATAGTAATTTTTTCTCATAGTTCGTTAGCTAATTCGTTCAAAACAGAAAAATGGCAGACGAAAAATGGAGTACACGTTATTTTTTATCAAGCAATGGAAGTACCGATGCTTGATATTAGCTTGGCATTTGCTGCTGGTTCTGCTTATGACGGCAAATACTTTGGTTTAAGTGCATTAACTACTAATTTGATTAACCAGGGAAATTCAGGAAAAGATGCTACGGCTATTGCAGAAGCTTTGGCAGATACTGGAGCACAATTTAATGCAGAAACAAGTCGAGATATGATTGTGCTTAATCTAAGAACTCTTACCAGCAAAGAGGCTTTGGAACAATCAACAAAAACCTTCAGCCAAATCATTAGTCATCCTGATTTCCCTAAAAGTGCTTTCGAAAGGGAAAAGGATCAACTGCTGATGGCTATTGAGCAAACGGAAGAATCTCCTGATGATGTAGCCATCCAGAACTTCTTCAAAACCTTATATCATGAACATCCTTATGCTCATCCTGTCCATGGTACAATTGAGTCATTGAAGACAATTAATGAAAAACAAGTCATTAATTTTTATAAGCAATATTTTGTGGCTAAAAATGGTATATTAGTAATGGTTGGTGCCATTGATAGTCCCAAGGCACATCAATTAGCGGAGCAACTGACCCAGGACCTATCCGAGGGGAGACCGGCTGAAACAATTCCCAAAGCATCCCAACTAGCAGATGCAGAAAAAATAAATGTGCCGTTCCCTTCTTCACAAACTATAGTTCGTTTGGGACAAATAGGAATCAATCATCACAACCCAAATTACTTTCCTTTAATGGTTGGTAATTACATTTTAGGTGGAGGTACTTTAGTTTCCAGGCTTGGTACTGAAGTAAGGGAAAAAAGAGGCTTAACTTATGGTATAGACAGTCAATTTGTTCCTATGTTAGGTGAGGGACCCTTTATCATTAGTTTATCAACCAAAAATTCCGAAGCCAGAAATGCACTAAACATTACACAGGACACCTTGATACAATTTATAAATAATGGGCCTGATCAACAGGAATTATCTTCAGCAAAACAATACCTTACTGGCAGCTTCCCTCTTTCTCTAGGAAGTAACAGTAGTATTGCAAATCTATTATTAAGAATGGCATTTTACCATTTACCTGATAATTATTTGGACACCTACGTGGCTAGAATCAACGCGGTAACAGATGCTGAAATTAAACAAGCGTTCAAACAACAGGTTAATCCTGAAAAATTGCTACTTGTGACGGTAGGGCAATCTTGAAACAAGTAATACGCATTATTGGAGGATTGTATAGAGGGAAAAAAATACATTTCCCCGAAGTGGAAGGCTTAAGACCTACACCAGATAGAGTTCGTGAAACACTCTTTAATTGGTTAATGAACGACATCAAAAATGCTCGCTGTCTGGATGCTTTTGCAGGCAGCGGTGCCTTGGGATTTGAAGCCTATTCCAGAGGAGCATCGCGAGTTGTTTTTATTGAGCAATCACCTAAAGCTCATGCCAACTTGCAAAAAATCATTGATCAATTTGATAGTTCCAACTTAAAACTTATAAAAACAGATACGTTAAACTATCTTAAACAAAACACTGAACAATTCGATATCATTTTTTTAGATCCCCCTTACACACTCAATTATATTCCTCAATGTCTTGATTATATAGTAAAAAATAATCTTCTTAGCCATGGGGGGCTTATCTACATTGAATCATCAACTCCCATAGAATTAAAAACAGACTCCTGGAAACAACTCAAATTAAAACAAGCCGGTCAAGTCATCTATGGATTATTTGAAAAACTCGAGCCAACAATATCTTGACAATAAGCCCTCCTCCTGTTTCAATCAAACTAATATTTCTTAAATTATAAAGAACATTGGATGAACAATAATAAGCTTGTCATAATGTTTATTTCTTCAGTGCTACTTGTAGGCTGCGCTGGAAAAATATTTAAAAAGCCACCTATCAATAATCCTAGCGACGATGCAACTATTAAGTTAGCTGAAGCTGCCGTTTCAGTCAGTGACTCAATGCTTGAAATGGCTAAAGTTGAAAAAGTAATTACTCCACCTGGCAAAGATAACACTTTAACCATACCTAATGCCTATAATTTACAGGCAAGAGCCAGTGTTGATTGGTCTGGTCCCATTGAAGAAGTAACTGCACGTATAGCTAAAGCAGCACATTACAGGATTCATATTTTAGGAAAAGCTCCTTCTGTTCCAGTTTTAATTAGCTTAAGTATCAAGGACCAAAGTTTAGCTGAAATACTTAGAAATATTGATTATCAAGCTGGTGTAAAAGCCAGCATCCATGTTTATCCTAACAGTCAGGTTGTCGAATTACGCTATGCGAAAATGTACTCTTAGTTTATCTATTTTGCTATCTATCTTATTGATAGCTTGTTCTGCTCGCCATTATAACGGGGATACAGGTTCCTTGGCAGGACTGCAAGCTATGGCTGATTCAAAATACACCCGAGCTCAAAAGAAACAAAAAATGGGTAAGATTCGCGAGATGGCTCTTAAGGAAACAGCACTAAGCGTTGGGGCCCAGGCAGGCCTGGCATGGAGAGCCAAAATAATTGATGCTCAATTAAATAAACAAGCAAGAAATCTTGACACAATTTATGATTTTAACTCTTTGGTTTTAGAGCACAATATTTTACCTCCTGTGTTACTGGAAGGAAGAAATACTCTGAATCTTGCAGATGCTCAAAGCATCCGTATTTCAGATCGCACTTATAAAGTTGCGAAACAAGCTCATTTTATTACTGCGCCACCCACCTGGCGACAATATTTGTGGATGGATTATGTAAAGCCTGAAGCTCCTAACGTAACCTTACTCCCTAAAACCAAAGCCGAAAAGGAAATATGGTGTATCTATACCGAAAGAGGATGGAAAAATGGTATAGACCAGGCGAATATTATTTTGGAAGAAAACATTGCGCGTATTAAAGAAGATTTCGGCGGTATGATTCTTTATAGAAAACTACTGGCGATGAATATGGTATCTCCTCCCTATGTTTCTCATACTGACTTGGGCGTGACAGGAGACGGCTCTGAAATTCACATTGATGACAGGGTATTACGCATTACCGCTTTACCTGCGCTTAACATAAACAGCGAGGAATGGAGGGCTGCTGTAGCCAAGGATGAAAATGCTCTGGAGCGCTTCAAAAATATGGAAAAACTGGCAAATCAGGCTAAAATTGTTATAACAAACAAATCTTGGCAACCCATTATAGCACCAATAAGTTGAGTCTATGGATAATATTAATTTAATGCCTGATGAACCAACCCGTTTCACTCCTGTTTTCATGGATAGAATGCTAGAGCATGCGGAGAGTCTGAATGCTTCAGATATTACCATTCAGACTGGGGAACCAATTTTTGCAGAGGTTTACGGCAGGCTCCTTAAAATTACCAACCGACGACTGTCAAATACTGAGTTAGGTGATCTTATTAATTCCATTTATGGTCCGAATGCCACAACCCAATTACTTTCTGGTAAAGATATAGATACTCATTATGAATTTCGACCTAATCGCGGTGTACGCTATCGATACAGGGTAAATGCTACTGCCTGCCTGGTTGAAGGACATGATGCTATTCAAATCACATTAAGAACCATCCCAACCACCCCCCCAAAACTTAGTACTATGAACCTTCCTGATAATATTATTGAGGCAATAGCCCCCCAGGAAGGAATCGTATTCATTACAGGGGCGACAGGTTCAGGGAAATCAACATTATTGGCCTCTATTATCCGTGAGCTTATTGAAACATCAGATTCCAACCGTAAGGTATTGACCTACGAATCACCGATAGAATTTGTTTATGATGAAATTGAAACCATTTCCGCAGTAGTCAGTCAATCGGAAATTCCGCGACATTTGCCAGATTTTGCCGATGGCGTCAGAAATGCATTAAGAAGAAAGCCCAGATTAATCATGGTGGGTGAGTGCCGTGATGCAGAAACCATAAGTGCCGCTCTTGAAGCAGCCTTAACAGGACACCCTGTCTATACAACCCTGCACACATCGGGTGTAGCAGAAACCATGCGACGTCTGGTGACCTCTTTTAGCGGTGAGGAACGCTTGGGCCGAACCATTGATATTCTCGAAACGATTAGACTTTGCATTTGGCAAAAACTGGTTCCTACCGTAGATGAAAGACGGGTGGCTTTAAGAGAATATTTGGTCTTCGATGAAGAAGTTAGAGACATACTTTTAGAAGGCGATCCAAACGAAGTCACTTCAGCTACCCGTAAATTGGTAAGACAAAAAGGCCAGCTCATGACTTGGGATGCAAAAATGAAATTTGAACAAGGCATTATCAGTGAGCGAGTTTATAAGCTAATCATTGCTGGAGCCAAAGAATATCAACAATAATCAAGAGTACTCTTTTTGCACTTACTCAAACAATGGTCAACATGTCCCAGGGTCTGTTTACATTACGCTAGCATGAGCCAAAATGAGTTGATTTTCGAGTACTGGAGCGCAGCCTACACATAGTATGTGAGCATCAGAACGCAGAAAATCAAGCCAGTTTGGCCAAGATAGTAGAAATGTAAACAGACCTTAATAAAATAAACAAAATCAAGGACTCGATTAACTATGTTCCAAAGGAAAAATCTACATTATTATTTCAAATTATTTATTTTACTCATTAGCACCACTCTAAGTTTTGCTTCAACTGATCAACAAAACCCTAACTCACCTACCATCGACATCAAAATTTTAGGTATTAACGACTTTCATGGTCAGATCAGTAGTGGTAGAACGGTAAAAAATGAGCCTGTTGGTGGCGCAGCTGTTCTTGCAGCCTATCTTAAAGAAGCTCAGTCCGGAATGGAAGATCGCACAGTAATTACTATCATGGGAGATTTAGTTGGAGCCTCTCCTCCTTCTTCTGGACTCCTTAATGATGAACCAAGTATTCTGTTTATCAATAGCTTAGGTAACAACCAATGCAAACCCGAGTCAAGAATGGATCCTCTTTGCAATATAGTTGCAACAGTAGGAAACCATGAATTTGATAAAGGGCAAAAAGCAATGTTTGATTTAATTTATGGTACAAATAACCCTCCTACAGACTCATGGTTCCCTTTACCCTATTATCCAGGTTCATCTTATCCTTATGTTTCTGCAAACATTGTTGATGCCCAATCAGGGCAACCTCTTTTCCCACCCTATACAATCAAACTAATCCATAACATTCCCGTAGCCTTTATAGGTGCTGTTTTAAAAAATGCCGCAGACTCCATGTTTCCTGCTAATGCAGAAGGTGTTAAATTTTTAGATGAGGCTGAAAGTATTAATCACTACATACCAGAAATTAAAGCACGAGGGGCCAATATTATAATTGTTCTGATTCATGAAGGTGGAAATCAATCCCCTTATGAAGGAGATACTCAAACTGGAAGAACAGTCGAAGGGCATATTAAAGAAGTAGTCTATTACCTTGACGATGAGGTCGATGTAGTGATGGGTGGGCATACGCATCAGTTTTTAAATACTTATCTCCCAAATCGTAATGGTCACAAGATATTGGTGACCCAAGCCAATAGTTATAGTGCTGCCTTTGCCGAGATCGATCTCAAAATCAATGCAAATAATCATAAAGTAAAAAGCAAATCTGCTAAAATTGTTACAACGTATGCCAATCGTTGGCCTGGAACAAATCCAGATGCACAAGCCATGGAAATTGTTAAATTGGCAGAAGATAAAATTGAACCCATAATAAGCAGCCATGTAGGAACATCACAATATGATTTACTAAGAAAACAAAATGACGATGGAGAGTCTAACTTAGGTAACCTGGTTGCGGATGCATTTAAAACAGTAATGAATACAGAGATGGGCATGACTAACCCTAGCGGTATTCGTGATGATTTAAAATCAGGAGAAGTGAACTGGGGGAATATTTATTCCATTTTGCCATTCTCCAATTGGATAGTTACAGTCACTTTAACCGGAAATGATATTTATGACTTATTAGAGCAACAATGGATGGGTTCTTATATCAATATGCTGCAAATTTCTGGTTTTACTTACACCTACGATTCACGCAAACCGTTGGGACATAAAATAATAGAAATTAAGCATCAAAATAAACCGTTAGTTAAGGAAAAAATTTATACTATAGCCACTTCGGATTTTCTTGCGAGCGGGAATGGTGTGTTTTCAGTTATGAAAAGAGGAAAGATAATCAATATAGGTAAAAGTGATCATGATACTGTGATTGCATACATCAAAAACCTACCTCAGCCATTCCACTCGTCAATTGATGGAAGGATAAAAAAAATTGGATAATATATCTACAGTAAAGAGTAGCCTTCAGGATATACATCTTGAATCTTGGTGGAATACCAGAGTTGCGTCCAGATTGAACAGTTACCGATATAGGTCGCACATACAAAGCATGTCATACCGCGGCCCCATTTTTTTATTATTTAACGTTCGTTTAGCGATATAAAAGGCAATTCATTGCCTTTTATATCGCTAAACGAACGTTATCTCGTAAAGCTTGCCCCAGCGAAAGCGGGGATGCGTAGCATCGATACGGGATCCACTCCCAGTCTGGTTCGATATCAAAAAATAGCATCATTTTTTGATATCGAACTCACATTAATTAACTTTTGCTACTATTCTATGCATCCTAATCCAGGACATAGTAGAATTTGTTTTCGCTAATTGCTCAAGCTCATCATTTAATTGCTCAATCTCATCACTTTCAGCTATCCCAAGTTCTAAAAGCTGTGGAGTCAGATCATTAAGAGCCATTGAATAGATTAGTTTTTCTTTAGTAGTTCTAAGCACTGGTTGAAATAAAGAATGATGTTTTATTTCAAAGCCACAGGCCGCGAACTCTTGTTCTAATCGATGAGCCACCTGAAAATCCCGATTATTTTTACTAAAACATAACTTGGCCCATTGAGTAAATTGCTCATAGGCTGATGAAGGTGGAGAACAAAATGTGGAATCAAATAGGGATGGCTCTTCACATATAATGAAACCACCAGAATTAAGACAGTTTTTCATTTGAAGAATTACAGAGCGGGCATCAGCAACATGGTGTAAGACCATTCTGCAATAGATTAAATCGAATTGTTCCCCTAGATCTGACAGGTGATTAACATCCCATAACTTGAATCTGATATTGTTGTACGCTCTAGTCTGTAGTTGAGTATGATCTAATTGATCTTGACTCAAATCTATAGCAAGCAAATTGCCATCCTGGCCAACTAATTTTGCTAATTCAAGAGTCATAGCACCAGAACCACATCCCATCTCCAGAACAGACATTTTCTTGGGAAGTCCAATCTCATATAGTAAATCCAGACTACTTTTAGCATACAATTGATGCTGCAGAGAAAGACGCTCTCTTGCCTTGTCATTAGTGTTCAAAATGTAAGTGCTTGTCATAATATATCCTTATATAATGAAAAAATAATTATTGTTCTTCAATAAGTGCTTGATGAGTATTTCTTTGCCGCAATGCCTGATTTAAATATTGGTTTAATTGTTTTGCCTGCAATTCAAACATCTGGTTTAAGTTTTCTTTGGTTGAACTACCCATATGAGGTGATAATATTACATTATCAAGTTGCCTTAAAGCTAAAGGCACTTCTGGTTCAGACTGATAAACATCCAAACCTGCGCCTGCTATAGTATGATGTTGCAAGGCATGGATCATCGCATTCTGATCCACAATACTACCCCGAGCAACATTAATTAGGTATCCTTCTGGGCCTAAATGATCTAAAACCTGCTTATTAATTAAATGTTGTGTTTCAAGGCCACCAGAACAACAAATTATTAAAAAATCACTAATAGATGCCAGTGTTTCGACTGTCGGACAATACAAATAAGGATTATTTTTTTTGTTTCGAGCCGTATAAGCAATTTTTAAGCCGAAAGGCTCTGCAAATTGTGCAATTTTCACACCAATCTGGCCAAATCCAACCAATCCCAATTGCTTCCCCAATAAATGATTTCCTAGAAAACGTGCTTTTTTTTCGGACCAATCATTATTTCGAGTATAGCGATCATTTAGAATTATCTTTCGAGAAAGTGTTAACAATAAAGCAATTGCAAGCTCTGCTGTATCGTGAACACCGGCGTTAGGCTGTGAATGAAGAGCAATATTATTTTGTTTTAAAAAATGAATATCGATATTATCTGTTCCGATTCCTAAATGAGTAATTATTTTTAAGTTAGGGAATTGTATTAAAAACGAATTATCAATGGTATCCCATACTGTTGTAGCTAATGCTACAATTTGGCATTTATCCATTTCTGAAACGAATGTCCAACCACGAAAAATATTCCAATCAGGAATAAGCCTAGGAACGATTGGCTCAATAAATTGGTTAGTTAGATAAACAGATTGCTTCATTAAAAACTCCTGTTTTTCAGAATAACGATGGTTTTGGGTTACTATGAACTATAAAATAATTCCTGACAATTTATAAAATAAAAAGCTAATTTATCATGGATAATTTACAAATAAAAAAAGTAAACTACGTGTTTCAAAGCTAAATATATAGCGATTTTTACAATTATGATGCTATATTCGTTTACTATTGCATCTGGTAATTAAAGGAGGAGCCGCCATAGAGAGGAATGCTCAGCAATATTTTGAAAGCGCAAAGGATTTGTTCTTGTCTGTAAAACCAATCTCTGAGATTGATGGCTTTATTCTAAAGTTAGGTAAGAATAATTACCATTTTTGCAAAAATGAAACACCCTTTAATAACAGCTGCAGTGCTAATATTGCTGTGGATAAATATTGCACCTCTAAATTACTAGAAAAAGCCGGTATACCCGTTCCAAAAGCAATTTCTTTAAACAGGACTGAATTCCAACAAAACTTACACAAAGATAAAATAGCACAATTGAACTTTCCATTGGTCATTAAACCAATAGATGGTTCATTAGGAATAGATGTTTTATGTAATATTCAAACACTGAATGAGCTTGAAATTCATTTAACAAAATATTTTTCATCCTATCCGTGTTTATTAGTAGAAGAATTTCATGGCAAGTTAAACTCTTATAGGGTATTGGTTTTCAATAAACGTATCATAGGTATAGTTCAACGTTACCCTGCAACTATAACTGGTGACAGAGTGCACACAATTAAGGAACTAATTAAATTAGAAAATTTAAACAGAAAAAAAATAAATGAAGCCTTGGGGGATATAACTATTGATGATGAAATTCGAATCAAACTTCAAGAGCTTGGTATCACAGAGAATTATATCCCGGCATTTGGAGAGCAGGTTGTTTTATGTTACACAAGTAATGCCACAAGAGGCGGCTCATATGCCACCTTAAACAAAAAAATGTGTCGACAAAATCGTAAATTATTGCTTGATGTAGCTGAAGTACTCAATTTGCAATTAGTTGGTATCGATGTGGAGTGCCCTGACATCATCAATACCCCTATAGAACAATCAAACGGTGTAATACTTGAGGTTAATCATAAACCAAGTATTCGTATCCATGAATTCCCAATGAGAGGAACTCCTCAAAGAGTGACTAAAAAAATTATGCGTAGTTTTATAATGCACCATCCTCTAGCGTATTTATACTCAATCTATCATAACCAGCATACTGCTTTTTATGTTCGAAGCTTTATTCTAATCACGATTATGGGATTAATTTATTTAACGGTCTGGTAATGTTATAAAGAATACTTTAGTCGTCGTTTTTGGCAAGTACTCTCTTAAGGTTTATACTTATTAATAATGAGGTTAAATTATTAACATTAGAGGTATTAAATGGGTTCTATATCGATTTTAGATGCCTCATTAAGAGATGGTGGACACAGGACCAATTTTCACTTCAAGGACGATGATTTAAAAAAAATACTGGTTCCTCTTGATAATTCTGGTATTGAATACATTGAAATTGGCTATCGTAATGGCTCTCTTCATCCTATTGAAAATATAGGAAAGGCTGGAATTTGTCCAAAAGACTACTTACTTTATTGCCAGTCTCTGATAAAAAAAGCAAAAATTGCAGTTATGGTTCACCCAAACAATGTAACCGAGCAGGATCTTTTGGAATTAAAGAACTGTGGCGTGAAATTAATAAGAATATGTATTGCTAAAAATGACATGGCCAATGCTATACCCATCATTAAACTAGCCAAAAATTTAAATTTAGAAACATCAATCAATGTAATCCATATTTCTTATTACACGGATAATGAACTTGATACATTGGTTGAGGAAATATGCAAGCATGAACCAGATATGATCTATTTTGCTGATTCTAATGGAAGTTTATTTCCCGATAAGATCGTTACACTATATCAAAAATATACCAGTAAATATAAAATTTCTTTTGGATTTCATGCTCATGATAACCTTGGCTTGGCACAAGCTAATGCTCTTGCGGCAGTCCATTCAGGAGTTCATTTTATTGACTCCTCACTTGCCGGTATGGGTAAAGGAACAGGTAATTTAAAAACTGAATTTTTCATAGCCTATTTGCATGCAAACAATATAAAAAAATACAATTTAGAAGATGTGTTGACTGCGGCTAATTATGTAAGAGATACCTTGAAAATAGGTCATGAACTTATTGAAATGAATGAATTTATAAGAGGAATTTCTGATCTATCAACAGCTGACCTGAAAGCCTATAAATCAGGCAATTTCTAGAGATTTGCTGTCGTTTCCATTATCTTGAGCCACAACACCTTCATTTTCAGCACCTGGTGCTTAAAAACAAGGGAGAGTAAAGCTCAAGCTAACGAAATGTGAATAACTCTTGGGATGATATGAAATGAGAGTAAAATGCCCCAAAAAAAAATTATTGGTTATCGGACCAGTTTCACCTCAAGCATCTGATTTAAATCATCTTGGCAAAAATTTATCTTTTCTTAACCCCTATTATTCTATTGATTACATTGACCCACTTGCGGATATGCAAGAGTGTTCTAATAAAAAATATTATCAAATTTGGCAAAATCAGTTAAAACAACGCGTAGGAATTTATGATGTATTTATTGGTTTTTCGTTTGGAGGCGTGATCCTTCAACAATGCTTTTCCCTATTGAGCAAGCAAAACAAACCAATCATTCTTTTTTCAACACCAACTTTTGCAGATCTTTCCTTAAGAGAAAAACTTGAAAAAGTAATTACTCTTTGTTCTGAAAATAAATTGGAGGATGGTCTATTTTCTCTCTATCAAGCCGTTTATTCTCCTAATCCCATACCACCTTTTTCACAAGAATGCTTAAATAGGGAACTAGCCATCAAGAGACTTATTTTTGGCTTAACCAAAGTTTTGGAGACCGATTCCAAAGCCATTTTAAACAATTGCTATACGTATCATCTTCATTTAATCGGTGAAAAATCTCAATTGGTGAACGCTAACAATGTGATAAAACCATCATGTGGTCAATTGATTACAGTTCCCAATGCGAGTATGAGAGTTCTGGAAAGCAATCTCACTTTTTGCAAAGAAGTCCTATTAGAGAGTCTAAACAATGAACCCAGTTGAACCCATCAAAATTGCTGTGCTCCCCGGTGATGGTATTGGTATTGATGTTACCCATGCCACAATTCCAATCTTTGAAGCCCTTAATATTCCTGCAATCTTGAGTTACGGTGACATTGGTTGGGAATTTTGGAAAAAGGAAGGAACAGCAATACCTCCCAGAACATGGCAACTAATAGCTTCTTCTGACACTGTGTTATTAGGAGCGATTACAAGCAAACCGCAACGTGAAGCAAAAAAGGAACTGAGCAAGGCTCTTAGAAAGAATAATCCATATTATGTGTCTCCCGTTATTCAATTAAGGCAATGTTTAGACCTTTTTGCCAATATTAGGCCATGTTTTGCTCTAGATGAAAAAACGAAACCTTTTAATTTTTGTATTATTAGAGAAAATTCCGAAGGATTATATTCTGGTTTTGATTATTTCCCTTTGCCAAGAGCAATACAAGATTTATTAGCAGACAGCCAGCACTGGCAAACTATTCCAGCCAATGAAGCAAGCTGTGCATTAAGATTGCAATCAAAATCAGGTTTAACACGTTTATTCGATTTTGCCTTTAGCCATGCCGTTCAAACTGGCATGAATCGAGTCACTTTTGCTGATAAGCCCAATGTTCTTAGAGAAAGTGGAGAGTTCGCAAGAAAAGTGTTTGAAGACATCTCAAAAAAATATCCGGAAATCCAGGCTGACATATTAAACGTTGATGCCGTAGCATTATGGTTGATAAGAAGTCCAGAAAAATTTGGCGTAATCGTTGCTGAAAATATGTTTGGTGATATTTTGTCGGATGTTGGTGCAGGAGTCATGGGTGGTTTAGGTTTTGCGCCCAGCGCCAATATTGGGGTTAAAGGGAGCTATTTTGAACCAGTACATGGAAGTGGCCCAAGGATACAAAAAGATTGTGCCAACCCATCCGCTATGTTTTTTACTATTAGCATGCTACTCAAACATTTTGGTTACCATGACGAGGCAAAAAAAATTGGTAATGCCGTCATTCAGGTCATTAAAGAGAGACGTTTTATTACTTATGATATAGGAGGACAGGCATCTACCACCGATATGGCTCAAGCAGTTATTGAACATTGCACACGAAATGCTTCTTCTCAATTGGCCAATAATCGTAATCCTTTCACTAAAGAAGAATTAATGGACTGTAACACTATGATAAAATTATTTCAGCAATTAAAGAATTATAATTCTGCAGAAATTTCTGATGCCCTGGACGCTTGTGGAGTCGAAGGTGGATTATTAAATATTAAACCGTTATCACAAGGAATGAAAATTGTTGGGCCAGCTTATACTGTCCAATATTTACCCAGAAGGGAAAAAGAAGCAACCTTCCATAATGCAGCAAATTATATTGATATGGTACCTGAACATTCGGTCATAGTGATTGATAACAATGGTCAGAATGACTGTACCGTCTGGGGGGATATATTAACGCAAACTGCACTAAGAAATAATATCGCAGGCACTGTAGTACATGGAGCAGTCAGAGACATAGAAGCAATTCGCGCAACGAACTACCCTGTTTTTTGTACGGGGGTATATATGCGTTCAGGTAAAAACCGGGTTTACAAAACAAATGAACGATGTCCCTTATTCATTAATGGGATCACTATAAATCCTGGGGATATTCTCTTTGGTGATGATAATGGTATTTTAGTATTTCCTAGCTCTTTTCTTCCAGAAATAATAAGTAAGATTCAATCAATAAGATTAACTGAAGAACGTATTAAATCAGCAATTAAATCGGGTTCTACACTGGAACAAGCACGGAAGGATTATCATTACGACCAACCTTGGTTAGGTCTTAATAAAAACAGGGGAAAATAGTGTTTTCACTTGGAAAATTTAAATTCATAGACATTCACTATCACGCAAACCCCGATCTTTATACTCGTCGCTGGAATGCAATGGAAGCAGGAACATTATATCAATCTTTAAATGGCGCAGTCGTATTAAAATGCCACACTGGCAGTACCAGTATTCAGGCAACGCTTTTACAAGAGATGGGGCTCCCCGTTTTACCCTCTCTCGTGCTAAATCATATTGGTGGAGGAATAAATTACAGGGTAGTTATCCATGCCTTAAGTGAATATCAACCGCAGATTGCAAGTAAAATGATTGTTCATTTTCCCACCATCACGGGACGTAAAATTCAATCAAAACTATCAAGACAGTTAACCCATAATGATTTGGAAAAATATACCCAAAAGGGTGAAACCCTGTTTAGTTCAAAACAAGAGCTACGTAAGGAAGCTATAGATATTTTAAAAATGACTAAAGACTACCCTATCGTTTTATCTTCAGGTCATGCATCACGTGAGGAGGTCTATAGACTGATCGATGCTTGTAACCAATACAATGTTCCCTCATTATTATTAAACCAGCCAGCAAATCCTTTAACTGGTTTAAAATTTTCCGAACTCAGTGAACTGGTTAAAAATGAATGGCTATGGGTGGAACAAACCGCATTAACCTTCATCCTTGGGCACCAGGATAAACAAGATTTCTCTCAAGTACTAACGCATCTCCCGCGAGTGGTCTATAGTTCTGACCTTGGACAACCCAACCAAATGGATATCCCGGATTGGTTTAATTTCTCAAAGAAAATATTCCATGAATTGGATTTATCTGAAAAGCGCGAGGAAGAACTATTCCTAACCAATGCCATCAAATTATTAAGTTTATAAAATTAGACCTCTTGCATAACCTGATTATTTTGTTTTAGGACAAGGCGCAAACGTTTTGAGGAACGGAGTTTACATTATAGTAAATGAGCACCACAGAACCGTTTGCAACGCAGCAATAAAACCAAAGAGACAGGTTATGCAAGAGGTCTATTCTACTAACAACAAATTAATCAAATAATTCTTTTAAAAACAACTGCGTACTTTTCCAAGAGCGACGATCAGCCAACTCATTGTAATGCAAACCCATTTCATCGTCATTGGCATTAGGATCAGTAAATGAATGAGCGGCCTGACCATAAACATGTATTTGCCAATCCACTTTTCTTTCTGACATTTCAACAGCAAATTGATTCACCTGTTCCATTGGTACTAATGGGTCCTTATAACCGTGTAATATCAAGACCCTGGCATTTAATGGCTTGTTATTTTCCCCCTCCAAGGCTGATAGAACCCCATGAAAACTGATTACCCCTTTAAGAGCAGCCCCTGAACGCATTAAGTCCAACACACACAATCCACCAAAACAATATCCCATTGCTGCAATTTTTCCGCTATCAATCTGAGGCAGTTGTGTCACCGCAGTGAAAGCAGCATTAATACGAGTTATTAATTTTTCTCTATTTTGCATGAAAGGAGTCATTAAAGCCCTCTTTTCAACTTTATCGCGCCCTATCCGCGCATTCCCATACATATCAATAGCAAATCCCGTATAGCCCATATCGGCAATTCGTATCGCTTTATCACAAGCCCCCTCTCCACGACCTCCCCAATCATGAGCAACCATAACACAGGGTAGTGGCTTTAAGGAACTGTTATCATAAGCCAGAAACCCCTTGCAAGTTGTATCGCCATCTTCGTATTTTATTTCTTCAGTTACTAACACATTCATCCTTATTTTTTGTAAATCCCTGGATCCTGTTGACAATTTGATCTAAAACTTACGTCACACGCTTTGTGCGCGGGCATCCATGGATGCCGTAGATAAACCACGATACGTCGACATTTTAGATTGAATTGTCAACACGACCTAGGTTATCACCCATTTTAGTGTTCCAGACAACACAGAAAATCATTATCATCATTACAATTAATTTCTAACAACAAGAAGGGCTCATTTGAGCCCTTCTTGTTTTACTGTTTAGAATCCTATTCTGGAAGAGGTGTACTACCACCACTACTGCCAAGTGGAGAATCAGTACTTTGTGGTTGTGACTGAGTAGAATTGGGACCAGTCTGGCTCTGACCACTGCTTTTACCTTTCCCTTCAACTTGACCTTGATTTTCTGTCACTTTTTTAGCTTGAGGTCCCAGTTTACCAAGCATTTGTTGTCCTTTAGCGCCCAGCTTGTCACCCATAGCTTTCTCTGCTCCATAAGTTTCCTTGCCAGCCTCTGCTACTTTACCCTTGGCTTCCTCACCCCATTGAGCAGCTTCTTGACCTGCACCCTCTGGGTTACCGCCAATCCATCTCAACACCTTATCTGGCAAAACAGCAATCAAAGTAAATGCTTTTTGAACTATAACCAAATACATTGTGGTGTAAATTAATATCGAGAAGAAGAAGGCGTATACCCCAGCCCAACCATGGTACCCTGCCCCACTCTGCAGTGACTGAGTCTGATACTCACCCGTCAATTTATCTTTAAAGTTATCCCACTGAGATGTATCTGTTTTAAATCCACCAAAATCGGTTCCTGAAGTATCCTTACCCTGATCGCTTTGGATAAAGCTTATGGCATGATCAAATCCGGCATTCAGCACCCAAACTCCAACATAAGACAAGGCAATTGCTGTAATATAACCTATTATCATCAGAGAGGGTCTTAAAAAGACATTGATCAAAATCATAATGGCATGCTCACCTTTACCAAAGGCTTCATGACCTTCTGGATGAGTAACACCTAAAGCAACAATAGGTGCGGCAACCATAGCTTCGATGACTGCAATCAACCAGGCAATTGATCCAAAAGTAAAAATCATATAGGGCAAAACCGGTATATAATACGCTGTAATAAATCCTATAGATACCATGGTTCCTATCCATGCCATCAACAACGGCATTGCCATCATAATTAAAGCAAAGATAAATATACCAAAGAGTGGTATGATTGAACTGACTACTGCCATGTTCAATAGCGTTAGCCACAAGGTACCAGAAAAGTTAATGTACATAGTCCCCATATTAGCTAATGCTACGATTGGGTTAACTCCAGGCTCTGAAAGGGTTTTAACACCTACTACAAAAATATCTTTCATACCTTGCAGAGGGATCATCAAAAATGCCATTACTATGGAATTGATCATTTCTCCAAATATGGCCAGGAAGAAGTTATATATGTATCTAAAGATGTAATTATAAAATAAATCTCCCATCATCCGACCAAGACAGAAAGAGAAAAACATAATTTTAACCCTGCCGCAATCGAAATCCTGATGCTTCATATAATACAGAGAAGTATCCACTTTAAAATTAATGAGGTTGGCAAAGGTCAACGGTTGTATTCCTGGTTGACCAGGTAATTGTATCATCACAGAGTTGTTAATAAATCCATACACTGTTGAAGAAAGTTGTTGATTATCTGATTTGCGATCAGCATTAGGATTTAAATCCGGTTTTTGAACTCCATCTTGACCTAAAGCAGGCACACCAGTAATTAACGACTGGACTTGAGAAAGACCAGAGCTGTCATTTTGAAACCAGGTGCATAATAATTTACGATTCCCTTGGCAGGCCTTTCCAAATGGTTGGGTTAGATTGGTTTCATCAAATGTACTTTTATTCAAGCCAGTATTAGAATCAAATTGATTTGCAGACGTTACGGCATTGCCATTTAATTTAACCAAATCAAAAAAATAGGAACCTGCCATAATCCAACCTTTGGCATTAGCTTCTGCAATAAACGCTCGTGAGGAACCGTCATTTTTTTCAATTAAGGCTTGGTTTAAAAGATTTAGAGTGGGCATCATGATGCCATTATAGTCATTAACGGCCCCTAAAAATTCTGATCCACTAAACAATACTCCTGCCGAACTGGTTCCCGTATCACTCGCTGAAGCACCCCAAGTTTCACAAACCTGATTATATATGGTGCAAGGTTGCCCCCCTTTTGTATAAGGAACACCAAATTGCTGTTTTGCAATTTTAGAAAAATTGTTGTTGGTAGTTCCAGTACTTGTTGTCGTGGAAAAGGCTGGATCATTATTAACCATTATTTGAGCAACAGAAGACAAAGTAACATACATTTGCTGAATAGCGATCGCGCGAGACAATCGAGCAGTATCTAACTCTGAAGAAGAAAGACTAATTTTACCAACTTTTCCCTGGTTTATGTTACCGCCTTGTTGATTGCTGTTTAACGCATTAATATTGTTCCAATGGATAGTTCCACAAATGCCATTTAAAAAATAAAATGGGGATGATTTCTCAAAATTTGGCATTGAAACATCATAATACGCAGGGGGCGGTTTCGTTTTATCCGACGTAGCATCATTTTGTGCTTTAACAATATTCACTGTGCTTAAGAAATCAGGAATTGAAGATTTGCAAAACGTATCCATTTCAGGTGTAGGGTTCCCGCCACAAGGAGGGCTATTATTTTGTTTGGCATCCAAATAGCTCTGCCTTTTAGCTTGTAGCTGTTTTTGCAAACCTAACATACAAACCTGGCCAGAGAGGATTGTCATAGCCCCAGTTGCCACTTCAGACTGATCATTTTTCTGATACTGTTCTGTTGGATTTGCCTGGGCTTGTATTATAACACCTCCGCGATTCAAATAACTCAGGGCGGCCTCCCAAACTTTATCAGCAGCCCCGATGCCTTGCACAATCACCCACATCACAAAAATCTGCATCATACAATAGCCAGATGCTTTGGGTATCAACAAAGCCAAACCAAATGTGGAGCGAATAGGAATCCAGATAGAAGACCATTTTTGTCCAAGCATTTGCCCTTCATGAGCAGTATTCATGGTTGAAACCAAGAGGGTGTACATAATAATGATTCCACCCAAGGCCAAAACAGCAGAGTTAAAAACCCCAAACATATTACCCATTATTTGGCTTCCGGTACCATGTAGTACCCCATCCACCACGCCGAACAGATTTCCTAAGAAAATCACAGATAAATCACTTGGTGGCGGAGCGAAGCTTAAGGCTCCATTATCAGCCAGAGCAAGAGCTGGAAACAAACAAAAGAGAATTGTAATAGCTAATTTATTCATTCTTTCTCACCCAATAAGCCTTGCCTGTACCATTCTTTAATAGTACATCCCAATTTGCGATGTTTAATCTGGTAGTACCAAAAATGGTAACGAAAGGCCAGTACCAAAGCGATCAGGACTACCACTAAACTTATTATTGTTGCTTTGAATGTGCCGTAAAACAGTTGATAACCCATATAGCCAAATATTATAAAAGCAGCGATGAGCATAATGATACTAAGCCTAAATAAAGCATTCTGTTTTAGTAACAAATCAGTTTCATTTAATTTTAATTTCTTGGCTGCTTCATCAAAGGATTCAACATGGGTTGGATTTTGCGGCACAAATAAACGTTTGATGCCATTTACTAAATACATAGTAAATGCCTTCATTCGTTCCCAATCGAACCATTTACGAACATTAATAATCCTTGTAAACACTCTTACTATTCTTGATCCCGGCTTCTTTTTCATATTTTTTACTTTTTCATAATTTTAAATAATGGACTTTTATATATCATAATATACTATAGTATTATGTAGTTGTTTCGTCTATCACCGAAACTCAGTAAAAAAAGAGTAAATAATGCCTGATTTAAGCTATGAAGCCTCCGCAAAGTACTGGTTTGAATACCTTGATCCCATGATTTACAGGGTCATTACTTTTATGGAAAGTGTAGAAAACTGGACTCTTGATGGAAATCCAGAGCTGGAAGAAGCCATGAAACAGTTAGGACAAGAACTTGATGATATTGAAAAAATTGATTTAGGCTTATTAGCAGAGGAAGACAAATTTATTCGTATCGTTGGTAATATTAAATCAGGCAGAGGCTTACGCTTGCTACAGGCTATAGACACAGTTCATCCAGGTAGCGCTTCTCGTGTGTTAATCCATGCCGAAGAAACAAGTTTGAGCAGTAACGATCCAGCAGGTTTTTTTCTAAAGCGGAATATTGTATTTGAAAGACTAAGATTATTATCGCGGGTTTTTTGTCAATACCGCCTAAAACTCGTTTTACGAGCACTCGAAGGGGATGAATAATGAATGTATTACCTAAACTGGCTCTGGCCAATCTGTTTTGTTTTACCGCTCTATCTGTTTCAGCTCAGGGTCCTGATCTCACTGGACAACAGACCAGCACGAATACCTCCAACCTGGTCACTTACCTGACCAATCTGGGAAAGTATTTAGGATACGACATCACTAAATCTGATAAAGCACCTAACCCGCCTTATTCACAATTATTCAATTCTAACGCTTCTCAGCTTATTCAAAACTACGCCTTTAATACCTTTTTAGGCTCAATCCCTGTGGATGCCATGTCCCAAGGGTTAATGAATTTTGTAACCAGTAATGTGCAGGGCAATTCATTGATCAATAATTTAGCTAACAACACTTTTAAAACTCAAAAATACAGTACTCCTTCGTCTGGTCAAGATGGAACAGTATCCGCAAATGGCATAATTGATCAATCAACATCCGCTGTTCAAGCAACGGGAGGTACTGGAGTTTTTGCTGCCCTACAACCCACACCGTCTGGATCTTATCTGGATGATCCAGTCAGTCAAGCAGTATTCAATATTCTGGGAACACCTGATTATACTTTTTGCATGGCTAATGATGAACAATCCTGGTTACCCAATTGTAATTACAAGTATCAAAACCTGGTAATGCAGCAAGTAGTAGGTACCATACCCCCCGGCGGCCAATCCGAGGAAGCATTTTATACCTATCAATACAATAAACCACTGATTAGCCAACTGAACAGCAATTCTTTAATCGCTCCATTACTAATAGATACCTCTCCTGTGTCCAGCGATCAAAAATCAGGGTTGACGGCAAAAAGTCAGGCTCAACAAGCGCTTAACTTTATTAGGTACGCCAGTGCTCAGGTTACCCCCCCATCACTTCCCAAGCTTACTGCTTACGCCAACTTATATAATCAGGCAAAGTCTAAACCCGGTGATTCAGGTTATAATGAAGTTCAGCAAAAACAAGCCGTAGCGACTTTGAGCGGTTATTTTAATAACTTACGTGTCTACGCCGCTCAAACCTCCGTAGGAGTGAGTAATCTTTATTATATTTTATCAAAAAGACTACCCCAAAAACTGGAATCGGCCTCAGGAGGACAAAGCGCCGATTTACCAAGCCAAGCATTGAATGAATTTAATATGGCTACACGACGATTATTTGATCCCAATGCCTCTAATGATCCAGGCAAACCAAATTCGCAATGGCTTCTACAAATTAATAATGCGTCTCCTGCGACAGTCCAAAAAGAAATTGCGATATTACTTGCCGAAATTAATTATCAAATGTACCTGGATCGACAGCTGCAAGAGCGTATTTTAATGACCAACAGTGTCATGTTATTGCAAAATCTAAAAGCCGCTCAACCTAGCGCAGATTTTTCAAGTCAAGGTACTCCTTCTGAGCAATAATTTTATCACTTGGGCTCCCGGGGCTAATTCCTGGAGCCTATTTCAATACTTCATCAGACTTCTTACCAAACTCTACAGCAGTAGTAGTTTGGTAAGAAATCAATGACTACGTTTAAAAATTCGATAAACGAAATCAATCATTTTTTCTTCTTCAGGGGCTTTTTCATTCAAATAATAACCAGACTTTAAAACCGTGACTAATTGGTAATTTTTAAAGAAACCCTTTTCTTCTAGCAGATCTGTCAAATAATCACCACGTGATTCCTCGGGATAATAATTAATAATCACCCAATCGGGTTTCAATTCAGAATCCAGGTAATTGGCATAAAGACTCATATCTTTATTAAATGGACTTTTAGTTAAATCGGCATTATTCAAACATTGCGCATCAATAAATCGAATGTCTCTCCGAGAAAAAAATGGAATAATTCCACAGTCATTTAAAAGAACCTTAGCGTCCTGTTTAGCCCGATAATTTAATAAATCAGCGATATACATCCGGTTTTGAGTCCGCTCTTTGTATTCCATAACCCTTTTAGATAAATTGTTTAAATCATTTCCTGGAATAAAAAACCAGGTCATAAATATCATTATCCCTGCTACCAAATAGTCTCGATCCCACTTAAAGTGAGCAATATACTTTATCAAGTGATTAACTCCCAGAACAGGCAATATAGAAAAAAGAGCAAAGGGAGCTAAAAATAATCGCAGGCAATAAGCAATCACTGGATTTGCTTTCCAAAGTAATAAACCATACACAACAGAGGGCAGCCAAAGTAAAACATGACGGCAATCTTTATTGGCAGATAATAAATAAGGTATGGATAAAACAAGAAAAGGAAGAATAACGATCAAATAATCAAAATCTACCACAAAAATTTGCCCATAGGTTAACGCTTTGCAGCGATAACTGTTCGGAATCCAATGTCCAAAATAGAATAATCGCCAAGCAAAATACACAAGATAAGGCAATACGAAACACATAAGGGCAATTAGAATCCATAAATACAATCGTTTTAAGTCTTTGAAAATGAGGTTCTGTTTGTATTTGAAATATTGACATCCAATAAAAAAAATCAAAGGGATCATCCATACTAATCCCTCAAATCGAGTCAAGCTCAGTAATAAAAGAAGAAGATTGGTTATTATCCAATACTTGGTTGAATAAAGAGGAATTTGATTAATGAATTGCTTTTTATTTTCAGTTTTATAACCAAATGCTAAGGCACACTGCCATATTAGCGCCAAAGATAAGGCACAATAAAACAGAGTTTCCATCCCACTCACAGTCCACCAAGTAACTCCAATATAATGGCTAAACAAAAAAACCGGGATAATAGACAACAAGGAACTAAAAAAAAGTCTAGCCAAACGATATAAGAACAATAATGACAACCCCAGACTACAACAGGAAATCGCTTTCATAGTTGCAACGAGAGGTAACTGCAACTTAATGACTAATGCAGCAATCATAACCCATAAAAAATTGGAAAATCCCTCTACCGGCGTTAGGGTCGTATGCCATAATAAGCCATTTCCATTTGCTAACTGTCTTGCATAATACCAGCTAATATAAGCATCATCTGTAGTAAAATCCCACGCTGTATACAGAGAGATAATCAAGTCATAAATGCAATAAAGTGCTATCAAAATTGTTAAAATGGTTTTTTTTCTGGATAATAAATAATTCAAGGTATAATGGACCCCCAAAAATCTTTTTAATCCACAATATCATAAAATGTCGACTAGCTCTCTAAATCATGATGCAAAAAATAACTGGTATGGTATGAGCCCAAACAACTAAAGAAACCGTACGAAATATCCTCAATGAAATAATACTGGACTTATGAAAAAACGATTACAGCTAGAACCTCTATCAGGACGAAAAATTTAATATAGGCATTATTATAATTATTTATTGCGCACTTACCATCTTAGAGTTAGTGCGCTTATATTTTGGTTCTACCACTGAATTTTATAACTAAAGAATGGGGGAATAACTCTCATCGCTTTCCACCGGAATGTCCGTTAGAGTAAGGTCTTTTGTCTTACGTGCTCTACAAAGGAAAAAATCATTAGTATTTCCCAAGACGGCTGCATCAGTTAGCGCTGGCTTAGAAAGTTCATCGGTACGTGAAATTCTCCTCGATGGGATCTCACTTGGTTTCTGTAAAGAGTGTTCTGATAATAAAGAAGCCGATAGAATACCAGCGAATATACCTAACAAAGCGATTGCAGATAGTGTACATACGCTGCTAAATGCCACAGACACACCTGCTGTAAATGCGATAACTGGCAAGGTTAATCCTCCAGTGGCAATAGTGGCTACTAGAGTAGCACCAATGAGTAGAGTGCTTGCTGCCAATAGTAATCCAATAGAGAAATTGGAACTTAATAGTTTTTTATACCATGCACATTCTTTGTCTAAGGTTGTATCGATATTAAGTTGCGTTCGGTAAGAGTTAAACAGCACAAAAAGTGTTGTTGATAGCATAATAGCCATTGGAATTAATGGGGAAACAGCTATGCCTGCTATAGAAAAACTGATGATAAAAGCAAGAAAAGCAACCGTGCTATAAATAAGTATACTTTTATTCTGGGTGATATTTTGCTGTAGCGAATAATTTAGCTTATTGTGTTTGAATAGATAATCTAATGAGCCATTTAAAGTAATATCAGTAAAAAATGCTGATTTATCATTCGAATTCATAGCACAACTAACCCCACCTTTTTCGGAAACCATCCGACAGCATGGCGCGTCATTTAAACCATCTCCTACAAACCACACGCCTTTAGGGTTGATTTCTCCTGTATGCAAAATTTTTGATAAGAACGCCTCTTTATCTTTCGGTGTTTGACCCGCATGAATATCCTCTTCCTCAAAAATAGAGCTCATTTGCTTATTAAAGCCCTGGGCTGATAAAAAATTATCTCCCGTTAGCATGATAATTTTTTTCCCTTCTTTTTTTAACCGAGTGAGTGCTTCCAGAGCACCTTTTCTTACTTCATGCTTCACATAGATAATCCCTTTATAGACACCATCTTCCGCTACGCAGACTGCTGAAAATCCTTGCTCAATTTTTGACTTTTCAGGCTTAGGAAGTGCAATGCCATTATCCTTAAAATAATCGAAATTTCCGATGTGAATTTTTCTTCCTTGCACTCGAGCAGAGAATCCTCGGCTTTTAGGGTCTCTCATAAATTCGTTTACTTCATCAAAAAGCAATTCATGGTTGATACTGCTTTCGTAGTATTTTTGAATTGCTTTAGCAAGAGGATGTTCTCTGCCATAAATTTTTTCTAATAGATAAACTCTCTGCCATAGCGATGAAGTAATGGGAATATCCGAGGACTCAACAATAGAATTCCCTGTCGTTAATGTTCCTGTTTTATCAAAAACCACCGTATGAATCTCATCAGATTGAGGCCTAATTAAGCTATCATCTCGTAATTGAATGCCTTTACTGCTGCGATGATGGAGGCTAATCAGTTGTGGTAATTGATGCGCAATGGCAATAGTGCAAGGGCATACGGAAAACAAAATACCAATGATGTTTTGCATCAATAAAGGAATAGTAGCGATACCCAACCCAATGGGTGTAAAAACTGCTCCCAAAAGACCAACAATGATAAGTGCTGTATAAAAATAAGCGAATGTGGGAACTGCTTCTTTACCAACAGAGGATTCTTTAGCCCTATTTGAGCGAAAGAGCAATGTATTCACCGTACTGTTATAGGAATTTTTGACAGCATAGACAGAAACCTTTTGCCCGAGGTTAATAGCCCCCGCAGGAATAGATTGCCATAATCCTTTTGATTGATGCGGTTCACCAGTTAGAAGAGAGGCATCAATGACCGTATTTCCTTTAATTAAGATACAATCAACTGGAAAGCATTCTCCAGCGTTTACATCAATAACAAGTCCTTCTCTTAAAAGTTTTCTTTTTTCTTCAGATACTTCTTGAAGATCTAACAAACGATGAAAGCGTTCCTCTTCTTCCTGGCTCAAGGGCGAACAAGTTTCTGATGAACCAGATGATTTGAGTGCGAACTCAATCGCATTAGACAAGAGTTCTAATTCAGATTGAGGGAGTTTATAGCAACGATAAGTTTCTGACATTTGGGGAAATAATGTCTTAATTCCTTTTAATTGAATTTTTTTGGCTTTTTCAATAATAATACGCTTAATCTCATCCATACCATTAATGCAAGTAATTAACATCGTAGGCATTATAAAATTCATAAAAATCATGGAAAAATTGCTTGCCAACGGCATGCTGATGGCATGAAAAAGAGTGTGTGCCATAGATAAAAACCATCCCAGGCTAATCGTGGTTGCCATATTTGCAAAGTTCTTGGTACGAAAATTTTGAAAAAACGTAAATAGGTATTCTCTAGAAGTGAACAAGGTTGATAAGAAGGTAAGAGAGGCCAAGCCAATAGTTAAGAATATGGATGGTGGAAATATAAGGGATAAAGTTAGTACTAGTCCCATAGAAAGCAAATTGATTAGTATATTAATCCAATTCTTTTTTTGGTCTGGTTTATTCTCATTTTCTTCTTGCTCATCAATAACCTCGAAAATAATATCCTCTTTAATCTTGGCAGAAAGAATAGAATGAAAATCTTTGATGGGAATAAAATCATCCATTTCACTTTCAATTGAAATGGTTAACTCATGAATACCTAAACCGCCAGGTTCGGCGTCTACGATAAGCTTGGCATCAGAAGGAAGAACTTTTTTTTCTATACATTCACTAATACAAGTCTTAAGAAATCCTTGAATGGTGTTTCCACAACCATCGAAACACATAATTCCTGAAATTAGAAAGGATTTTTGAAAAATAAGATTCTTTGGCATGATAGCAACAACCAATAAAATGCCTTAATATAACCTATATTGATTGAATTATCATCACTAATGGACTGTTTTTAAATTTAAGGAGTATCCTGGCGCTTAACTGAAATGGCAACCAGAACTTGGCTCGTACTTTCCTCGAGCAAGGACTTTTACCTCTCTCATTAGGTCGTAAGCTGATAAGTTCATTTAAAATTCACCGAACCGATGTGCGGCCGGTCTCAAAAGACTCCCTTAACAGAGAGAATAAAAGCAAATTTCATTCCTTTTGGAGTAGTGATTTTCCAGAATCTTCTCAGGAAACTCAAATAGTACCCAACACTGAGCCGTTAAAAATAATTTAAATTAACCTCAGATCTGGATAAAAAATCAATCAAGTCATAAGTATTATTTAATGGACAAAAAAACAATAATATGGTCAAATTGTCAAAATTAAAAAATAGACTTCTCAGAAACTCACTTTGATAAGTTTCCGAGAAATCTAATATCAGTTATAGGTCGACAAATGCCAATCAATACATCGAAGGTACCATCTTTAAAAGTTTTAGCAGCCAGAGAAATTCAAAAATCAAACCCTAATCTATTTTTCAGACTGCAATCACTTGAAACTGATCTAGAAATAAAAAAAGCGTTCATTGATCCAAAATTACAAACCTTGACTAATCAAGTCACAAAAGAATATCAAATAAAAGTAGAAGCCAGAGAGGAAAAAGTTGAAAAATGCAGTTCAACTCTTAGCTCCGATAGTTGTTTCGCTAAATGTTCGAGTTTTACTCTTGCCACATTTTTAAGTGGAGTGCATGTAGGAATTTATTACATACTGAAAGCAGCAGATGTTGACCCTTCAGTCCAAACGACTTTTATCTGTACTATACCTGCTACTATTTGTTTCTCTATATGTGCTGGTGTTTGCCTTAATAAACAAATTGCCAAATGCCTGGCATCTTGTTTTACTCCAAGTGTTCCCAATAAAATCACCATCGATTTGGATGAGGTAGGTAGGAAATCTGATTTCGAGACTGCGGCTAAAATTGTGTAACTGTTTATCATTACAGCCTAACTAACGAACTAAAGAAAAACTATTTCAGTAAGAATTAAGCTTTATTCCTTGGTTATTGTCAAAAAATAAGGAGTAGTCTCGTATACTAATTTATTTCCGTGTTTTTCTTTACAATACTCCCAAAAAAACTGCACCATTCTATTGACGACATCCTGATAAATATTGACAGAAAGATCCTTAAATAAAGGTGCCCCATGAATAAAATTTTCAAATATTTCCATGCTTGGCAATTCAACCTGGCAAGGTTCCACAACGTAAGAAATGTTTTTAAATGACAAATTTTCCAGTGATTTTTTACATCCTATAGAAAAATGCTCTCTCCTCATTTTCGATTGAACAACATTTTGAGCTATATCCGGATACTCGTTTTGATATTGTAAACTGTTTAATACCTCAAATAACGTACTTTGCTTACCTGAAGAAAAAATGGCATAAATTTTTCCACCAGGTTTTAAGACTTGGTATAAATTAGATAAGGATTTTTCCAAGTTCGTCCAATGGAGACACCAAAATGATAAAATATTATCAAATGGCCCATAAATGATAGACTCTTGAATATCCCCTATATCAAAATGCAGGTGATCATTCTTATAATGTTTGTTCGCATAATCTATCATGGCTTTTGATCTATCCAAACCGAGAACACCTCCGTTTGGGACGAGATTTGCTATGATTGCTGTAAAGCTGCCATCACCACAACCGGCATCAAGCAAATAATGACTTGAATGGACAGGTATTTTCTGAAGAAACCTATTCGATATTTCTTTCAGGATATAGTTGCCTTTTGCATAATGTGTGGCTGACCAATTATTCAATATGGCAAGCAAACTGTTATTATCCATTTCATATCTCTACATTACTTTGGACTTACAAACACTTCGAGATCGAGACAAAAAAATTTTTTAAATAAGGGAGTTTAAAAAAACCAAATGACCGACTTAAAAAACCTTTTTAATCAGTTGATTGTAATCTTTCGTAAGTCCTGATTTTCTAAATTCTTTACTCAAAAGTCCTATATATATAAAGTATAGAAGTTATAAACCGGGAATCCCGTTAGGCCATTGCAACCAATTTTTCTCAGGGTAAGGTAAAGAAAGATCAACCAAATGCAAAGTATAAGCATGTCTGGATGCCTCTGAAAAATTGGCCTGACTTTTATGAGGGACTCTACCATGCAGTACAATCAACGTACCTTTCTTAACAGGTAAAGGAATACTGTTTTCTTCTGGCCAGGGACTTGCGTCATAATCCTCAAAATAGATTTCACTTCCCTGGCGAAACATCCTTCGTTTTAAAGGAGTTGTAGTATAAGGACCAGGTATCACTTCCAAACAACCATTTTCTAAAGTAGCATCTTCCAGAGCAAACCAGAACCCTAAAGCATCACTGTCTTCTCCAAAAATATAGGTACTGTCCTGATGGCAAAGCACTTCAGCACCAATCCCTGGTTGTTTAAAAATATACATGGATTGAACCAAACCAAGGTTCTTTAAGCCAAGTTGATGAGCTATGTTTTTAATTCGTTGATCTCGGGAATATTTTCTAAAAACAGGATCTAATTCATGCAGGCCATGTCCTATTTTATTAATCGATTGATCAAAAGGCAGTGTACAATTCCCTTTTTCATCAAATGCCCCTGGTTCAAAAAAATAATGAATTTTATCCCCAGAATCCAGGAAATATTGTTTTTTCGCATGCTCATTCGTTTGAGTAGAAAATATGGTTTTAGGGATAGTTTCCTGATTACCTTTAATAAGAGTCTCTATTCTTTGTTTTAAAATATTACAAACAGATTCTGGAAAGAAATCGTTTATTACCAAATACCCATTTGTGAAAAAAAAATCACATTGATCACTAGAAAGCTGCATTCTTTGTCCCTAAAAAATCAAAATATCTTCGCTAATTTTTCCAATACATCATCAACAGTAATTAATTTCATCGCCTCATCTCCATGCACTTGGGTACCCCAGACATTCTTTTCAAAACCAATTCCCAATACCTTTTGAACAGCGTCAGGATATCTATTCACTACCAGATGTTGAAAAGTATAGGGGCCAGAAATAGATGGGTTAGTTACCGCATGCAAGGCTACAACAGGTGTTCCTACTGCAGCTGCCATATGCGATGGCCCTGTATCAGGACACAGTACCGCTTTTGCTTTACTAATCACTGCCAATAATTGTTTTGGTTTCGTTTTTCCAACCAAATTAACAGCCGGAATCTCTTTCATTATTTGTTCAGCTAACAATCTATCATGCTCGCCAGGGCCACCGGTCAAAACCACTTTGACATTCCACTTGGTCTGAGCCTGCCTCAGAACCTCAATATATCTCTCAGCTAACCAACTGCGCTCAGGTTTACTGGCCGCAGGATTAACAACCAAAATTGGCTCTTGTTGTTCTGACAAATGATTCCGAGCCCATTCATAGTCAGTTTGAGTAATTGGCAGATCCCAACGTATTATTTTTTCACTGACACCTAAAGGTTCAGCAAATTTTAAAAAACCCTCCAGCGTATGCTCAAGACCTGGAGTAATATTTTCTTTAACAAATAAACGATGTCCATCATTCGCCCTGTGAGCATCATACCCCACTTTACGCCTGGCTTTGATTAATGGAATCAACAAATTGGTTCTAAAACTAGCTTGAGGCGCTAATAATACATCAAACTGGTGGGGTAGCATTCTTTTTCTGAACTGCCAGTAATCTGCAAAAGTCTTGGGCTTATCAATGACGATAAATTCAACCCCCTCCATTCCTTCTACCAAATAAAAAGCGGGTTTAGAAATGATCCAGGTCAATTGAATACCAGGTAATTTGTTTTGCAGGGTTCTTATCAAGGGAACCAACATCAAAACATCCCCTAAAGCAGAAAGTCTTATAATGCAAATCGATTTAATCATTCTGTAATACAAAGCGAGAGCCGCAATAAGGGCATACCTCTACACCAGTTTTCTCTATCGGCAAATAAACCTTGGGATGGGAATTCCACAATTCCATATCATCCGTTGGGCAACTCAGTGGTAATTCATTTCTATGTACTACATAATTTTTTTTAGTACTTGCAGTTTCTTTTTGTGTCTTCCTCATGTTGTTCCTTTGCGGCATGATGTCATTAAGAGACATTATTATCTAATATTTCCTTTATTTTCGCTATAATATCTGTATTAAAACTCTTTTTTTGCGAATCATAAAATAATGCCCCATCCCAATGCCTGAGCCAGGTTAATTGCCGTTTAGCCAATTGCCTTGTTGCTGCAATACCTTTTGCCCGCATGGTTTCATAATCATAATGCCCTCGTAGATACTCCAGAATTTGCCTATAGCCTACACAACGCATGGAAGGCAAATTGATTTGCACATGCCATTTTTCTTGTAATTGTTGAACTTCTTCGATGAAACCATCTAAAAGCATTGAATCAAAGCGTTTTTCAATACGTTCATGCAGCCAGACTCTGTGTTCGGGGAAAAGAGCAAAGTTAATAAAATAATAGTCAGGCCGATCAATGTGTTCTGTCAGATAAGTGGATAATGGTGAGCCAGTCAAGTAATACACTTCCAGGGCTCGTTGAATTCTTTGTGTATCATGAGTATGAATACGAGCAGCAGCAACCGGGTCTATCTGGCTTAGCTTTTGATGAAGGAAATTCCAACCATGTGACGAAGCCTCCTCTTCCAGCTGCTTACGAATCGTCTCATCCGCTTCAGGCAAAACAGCCAGGCCCTTTTGCAATGCATTAAAATACATCATAGTTCCCCCTGCCAACAAAGGGATGTTGCCTCTCTGAATTATTGCCTCACACAAAGACAAGGCATCAGTACAAAATTGAGCTGCGGAATAGGATTCGACTGGATCTTTAATATCGATTAAAAAATGAGGGGCTGCCTCTAACTCTTGGGCTGAAGGTTTTGCTGTGCCAATATTCATATCCCTGTAAATCATTGCAGAATCAACACTAATAATTTCAAAAGGGAAATGAGTCACCAACTCACACGCCAAGCCAGTTTTTCCTGAAGCGGTTGGCCCCATCAAACAAAACACCATATTATTCATGCAATAACATCCGACAATCATTAATAGTTAACGCTTTACATATATTTTTTTGTTGGCCTTTCTTAGAAGACAGCTCAAATATCAATTGATCCATCTCAATTCGTTCTTCAACTGTTAATTGTTTAAGATCAAAAACTTGTGAACAACTGACCAATTCCAACAATTTATCAGTCTGAAAGGACTCTAAATCCTGAAGAGAGGCCAGAAAAAGACGGATATCTAAATAAGGTGCTCCCAAAGGAATACTGCGGATTAACAAGTCACCCGCCTTTGAATACTCAATTTGTATCCCTACTTGAGCTAACCCATGACTTAAGTCGTCTAAATTGCGCTTCCATTTTTCAGATAAAGGATAGTGGAGAGGGATCAGTAAAGGCCTGTGCTCCAAAGGCAATACCTTGCTAATTAATTGTTTTTGTATCCACTTTTGGAAAACAGCTATAGCATCCACAAGATAGGGTTGTTGACTGATAAATACTAAAACAAACTTCTCATTCAATACAATCCAGGATGTTTCTATTTCAGAGGAGCTTACAGAGCTTGGCCTACTCCAAGAATCCTGGGTCTTATTGGTTTTGATAGGTTGTAATGAGTTCTCATTAACAAATAAATTGCTTCGAAATCTATTAGAACCCGTATCATTTTGATAAATGGCAGGTTCAGAAACAACCTTCGTCTGTTCATTTCTAGAAACAGTTGCATATTCATATTCTCCTGATTGAGGGTTAACAGGCTCTGAATGCAATGCTTTAGTTAATTGAGAAATAAAAAAATCGTGTACCAAACGTGGTTGCTGAAATCTTACTTCATGCTTTGTAGGATGAACATTAACATCCACTTCAGAACTAGGTAGTGAAAAATACAATAAACAAACCGGGAATCTGCCTGGATACAGTAATCCATCGTAAGACTGCTTTAACGCATGCTGAAGCAACTTATCTTTAACCATTCTTTGATTAACATAAATCCACTGCCTATCGTTTTGACTGCGTTGCAAATTCCGTCCACTGATCCAACCATAAAGACTCATACCTCCTTGTGCCACTTCAAGAAATATTGATTCTTTCATGAAGGTACTACCAAGAATTCGATTCATGCGAATTTCTTTTGCTTGTTCGCTCAAGGCTGGCGGTAAAGAAAAAATCGGTTTTTGATTATGCTTAAGTGTTAATCCAATCATTGGTGCACTTAATGCAAAGCGTTTAACAACCATTTCAATGGCCTGAAACTCTAGTTTTTCACCTTTTAAAAATCGCTTGCGCACTGCGGCATTATAAAACAAATCTGAAACATCGATGGTAGTTCCAATAGTTCGTGCGCAAGGAGAAAGCGTTATATCAGATCCCTCAACTCGCAGCATCATTGCGTTTTCCTGCCCTTCCGGCTTGGAAATAATAGTAACTTTAGCTACTGAAGCAATACTTGCCAATGCCTCTCCTCTAAAACCCATACTATTAATGGCATACAAATCATTGAGAGTTCTAATTTTACTCGTGGCATGAGCGGTGATAGCCAAAGGCAAGTCGTCACTAACTATTCCTGAACCATTATCGCTAACTGTAATCTGAAGAAGTCCCCCATAATTGACCTCGACAGTAATGACACTCGCTCCTGCATCTAAAGAATTTTCCAACAATTCCTTAACCACTGAAGCAGGCCTTTCAATAACCTCTCCAGCTGCTATCTGATTGGCTATTGCTGGTGGTAGTTGATGTATTCTCATGACCATGTGCTGGGTATCACCAATTTTTGCCCAGGCATCAGTCTTACTCTACTGTTCAGATGATTAATAGATTGTAATGCGCTGACAGATACTCGATATCGAGCAGCAATTCCAGGAAGAGTCTCACCTCTTTTAACTATATGAAGATTAGAGGAAGTCATTGCCTCGATTCGTGTCCCATGAGGTGGATGATCCCAAAAATAGCCTTTTAGCCCTTGAAATATCGCCTGACTTAACCGCTCCTGATAGGCAGGATTAGTCAAATTCCTTTCCTCTCGAGGATTTGATATAAACCCTGTTTCAACTAATATAGAAGGAATATCGGGAGATTTTAGAACAACAAAACGCGCTTGTTCCACTTTGATGTTGTGCAAGGTAGTGAAATTATCCAATTGTCCTAATACTTTCCCGCCCATTTCCAAACCGGCATTTATAGTGGCAGTTTGAGATAAATCAATCAAAACCGAGCGCACAACTCCATTGCTATCATCCAATTCTCCTAAATTCACCCCGCCCAATTCGGAGTAATTCTCTTTTTCAGCTAGCCAGCGAGCAGCCTCACTAGTAGCTCCTCTTTGTGATAAGGCAAATACTGAAGCGCCATTAGAATGAGGATTATTAAATGCATCCGCATGAATAGAAATAAATACATCTCCATTGTATTTTCTGGCAATATTTAGTCGCTGCCTAAGTCCAACATAATAATCGCCTGAACGCGTCAAGACGGCACGCATACCTGGTTGCCTGTCTATTAGTCGTTTTAATTTTAAAGTAATGGCTAACACCACATCCTTTTCGTTGCTACGTCTCGGGCCTCTCGCACCCGGATCTTTACCTCCATGTCCTGCATCCAATACAACCACTACATCACGCAAAGGCTTATTCGAAGGATTATGCGGCACTTGAATAGGAGTTGTATGTGCTATTCTATGTTCTGATGGCTGGCCAAGTACTTTTGTTTGGTTCTGGGGAGAAGGATATTTAATGGAATTGTCTGATTTATTATGGCTATTTATAATCGGAGGACCATCACTAACAAGATCAATTCTAATCCCATTAAACCCTCCTTGAGGTTTCCATGGAGAAGAACTTACTTTGACGGGTTGCTGAACATCCATAACAAGTCTAAGAGTATTCTGGACAGGAGTACCACTTCTCACTTGTTGAATAAGTGAATTGATTAAATTTAATTGGTTTATATTCACATTTAAATGGGTATCGCTTAAATCCAAAACCACTCGATTAGGATTCCTTAAAATAAACAGTTTATGGGTAAATGGCCCTTGTATAGTAAAATAAAGAGATGTGATACCCGATTGCTGCGACACAGAAATATTTTTTAATTGTGCAGCCAACACAGCAAAAGAACTTAATAGATACAATATTAGACTTAACACCCATGCTCGCTTGATCATGATTCACCCTAGGCAAGCCAAAATTCTTTTACCGGCTACACTTAATGCGGACATTTGCATTAGGCGCCCAGTACCTTTCATTATTAAGTTAAACCGAATATCGACCGGAGGCAATGTTTTTCCAGCATGCTCTGGCCATTCGATACAACAAACACTCTGTTTGGAAAAATAGTCTCTAAACCCCAAGTAATCTAATTCCTCCTCTTGATGAATACGATACAAATCAAAGTGATGAATATGTAATTTATTGCATACATAACTCTCAACTAATGAAAAAGTCGGGCTCTTAATGGCAGAATCCACCCCTAATGATTTGAGCATGGCCCGAATAATAGTGGTTTTTCCAGTTCCTATATCTCCACTAAATGTGATCACCATAGGTGCTGTTATACAATACGCCAATTTTTTTGCAAATTGTTCACTAGCCTGCTCATTTGCCAAATCCAAGATTATTAATTTATCACCATCATCAATTGTCATATTAAGAACACTTTATAATGAACCTGTTTAGAAAAAGGATTATTCATTTTTAAATAAATACAGAGGGTATTTTTGCAAACACTTAATCCCTCTACAAGGGCTAACATAGTAGAAAAGAATTTGTCATCCCCATAAATACGAGGGTCCATCCTTAGAGACACACCACACTCCAATTTGTGATAGATTTCTACACTCGACCTTTTTCGAAACACTGCTGTATTGGTCAATTATTGAAATTGTGACAGCTCTCGAATCCTCATGTACTTATAATATGTACACTTAGATTTTACGCGCTGGCACCTTCCAACACTTGACTCGCTGCAGCGAATTTCGAAAGAGATCCATTCCCGGAAATCACAACTTCTTAGGGAGTAGTAGCAAAGCAATTCTGAACAACAGCTTTTCAAAATTTAATTAACAATTTTTATTGATTAACAATCAACTAACAAAGATCACTAAAATGGTTTTACCCCATTTACGATTAGGAATTTGAGCCTCACACTATCTGCAATTCAAAATATCAGGGATATAATCCAGTAAATCACTTGCCAATAATCCAACCTCGCCTAACTTTTCAGCAGCTTTATCTCCTGCAACAGCATGAACCCAAACACCCAATTTTGCTGCATCTGACAAGGAAAAGCCTTGGGCACAAAAAGCGGCAATAATACCACTTAAAATATCTCCCATACCTGCTGTGGCCATTCCGGGATTGCCTTTAGGGCAAACAAAAATATTTCTTTCGGCCGTTTGAACAATTGTTCCTACCCCTTTCAACACTACAACACCACCATATTGCTGCTGTAGATTGGACGCAGCATGGTACCTATCCATTTGAACGTCTCTTACTGAACACGCAAGCAAACTGCTAGCCTCACCGGGATGAGGCGTTAAAATCCAATTATCATCCATTTGAGGATGTTGAGCGAGCAATCGCAACGCAGAAGCATCAATAATCATTGGTAACTGTGATGTGATTGCAGCTAAAAATAAGCTCTTGGCCCAATCACTATCTCCCAACCCAGGTCCAATAACACAAACCGTAGCTTTTGCTAACAGAGGCATCAATTCTTTTGCTGTTTTAATACCCCAAATCATTGCTTCAGGAGTCAATGGCAAAGCACCTTTCACATGTTCCGGCCAAGTTGCTACACTTACAACGCCAGCTCCAGTTCTCAATGCTGCTTTTGCCGCCAAACTTACTGCCCCTGGCATCCCTGGTCCTCCTCCTATTATTAAAACATGACCATAATCTCCTTTGTGAGAATTCATTTTTCTGGATGCTAGAGGTAAGGGCAAAGTGGAGTCTCTTAACAGAGAAGCATAAGGTGTTAATTTGGTTCTACAAGTCTCTAAATTTAAATGACTGCACTGTATAACACCACAATAATCTGGACCATCCAAAGTATACATGCCTGTTTTAAGGCCTATGAAGGTTATTGTGGCAGTCGCATTGACGCAAAAATTCTCAACTAATCCTGTGTCAGCATTAAGGCCAGATGGAATGTCTATCGATAAAACAGGTAATCCACTTGCATTAATTTGATGAATCGCATTAGCAATAATTCCATGAACTGGCCCTTTTATACCAATACCTAACAGAGCATCAACAATTAATTCGGCTTCACTATCCAGGGGTTCATCTGCCGATTGGCAATCTACCCCTGCTGCCAAAGCTAAGCGTGCAGCATTCCTGGCCGCAGAAGGTAAGTCTTCTAAAGATTTGCATTGATATACAGTAACAGAGAATCCTTGCTCATGAGCCAGTCTGGCCAAAACATAACCATCGCCCGCGTTATTTCCAGAGCCACAGAAGACTGCTATATGTTTTACATGAGGATAGAGTTTTTGTAAGTAAGAAAATGCCTCTGCTCCTGCCTGAGCCATGAGTGCATTCTCATCTTTTTGATACAAATTTACTGCCTGTTGCTCACAAGCTCTGATTTGTTCACAACGATATAGAGCATTTTCTAACTTGTCCACCTTTTAGCTCCAAATTAATGTGAGTTCGATATAAAAAGGATACTCTATTTTTTCTTGATATCGCCAAGTGAATGTTATCCTGTATAAAACATTGCTTTTTAGACAGGATCCAGTGCAATATAAATAAGTCCTCTACTTTACCAACTTCAAAGACGGCTTGTTTTTATTATTACCTTCAGATGGTGAAGAAGTTTTAGGTGGTGGCTCATCACCTTCTTCAATTGAAAAAGCAATCCCTCTACCATTTTCTTTTGCATAAATTTCTAATACTGCGTTTGGAACAACAAAAATTTGCTCTGTTTGCCCAGAGAAACGCGCCGTAAATACTATACGATCATTCTCCAATAATAGCCCGCGCGTCGCCGATGGAGAAATATTTAATACAATCCGGTCATGACGAACATGCTCATTTGGGACTTGCACATTAGGATATGATGCATCTACCAGGATGTAAGGAGTTAGATCATTATCTACAATCCAATCGTAGAAAGCACGAATCAAGTAAGGTCTATTTGATGTCATTGCCATAATTTATGCTGCTCTTATTTGTCTCTCAGCGTCAGTCAAACTGGTTTGGAAAGATTCACGTTTAAACACACGCTGCATGTAGGAAATTATTCCTTTAAAATTAGGGGCAATTTCCAATCCTAATTTAGGTAATCGCCACAATAAAGGAGCCAAGGCACAATCTAATAATGAAAACTCATCACTTAAAAAATACGGTTTATCTGAAAACACAGGATCCAAACTCGTTAAGCTCTCAAGTAAATTAGCCCTCGCCTGTTCAGCAGATTCGTCTTGCAATATAGAGTTCATTAAATAATACCAATCTTGTTCAATTCTATGCATCATTTTACGGGTTTCAGCACGAGCAACTGGATAAACTGGTAATAAAGGAGGATGAGGAAAGCGCTCATCTAAGTATTCCATAATAATTCGGGCTTCATATAATACAAGCTCTCTATCAATTAAAGTAGGTACAGTTCCATAAGGATTAATAGACAATAAGTCAGAGCCAGGTTCATCTTGCTTTACTGCAAGGATTTCAACATTGACACCTTTTTCTGCTAGAACGATACGAACTTGGTGACTATAAACATTATCTACATCAGAAAATAAAGACATTATGGTGCGCTTTGCAACGATTGCCATTACCTACTCCTATCAATTCATTTAAGCCTATTAAAGTGGCTTGAGATATTCTATGGTACAAAAGCAGATATTCTACCATATTTTTAATCTTCTGGGTTACTTTGTGTCAAATCTTCTTATTTTAATGCGAGTTTGACATAAAAAACCAGGTCTATTTTCTTATGTCAAACTGGGCTATTTTGAATTAGAACTCGTATAAAAATAGTGTTATTTTTACATAACGATGTCCATTAAAAAAGAAGTAAAAATAACAATCACAGTGTTTTACTTTGATCATGTAGAGGCGTTGTTCTACAATTAGAATATGTCCAATCAGAGGAGCATATCATGAGTAACAGAAAACAATCTGTCACTGGAAGAATACCTCGTAAAGTAAAAGCGTACGCATTCGAAAGTAAATTGGATAACACACCCTTTGAAAAATTTACAAGTGGGAAGGTAGAACAAAGAAGCGACAAAAGCAGTAGCTCGACTGATGAACTCTCTGACGAAAACACAAGAATAAATCGTTAGAGTTTAAAGAATTCCATTTATCTCAAAATAAATTGGACCAAAAAAGCAAAACACAATACTTAACTTCCAAGTTAAGAATTGGTTAAGCAAAAGACTAGTAGATTCCGATTATCTTAATTGTTTCCAGTAAGCTTTCTTTAGTGAATATGCTGCTACAAGGAAAATACAGAAAAACAAAATAACAAACACACCTAATTTATAACGAATCAACTTGGCAGGCTCGCCTACATAAACTAAAAAATTCACCAAGTCCCTCAACGCACTATCCAATTGGCCTTCAAACATTTCACCTCGTTTCACCAGTAATAAACGACCAGGATCAGAATGTGAATTTTTGTTTTTAACTAAAATAATTTTTCCAATCAATGGTTCTAAAACATTGGGCATAGCCACATCAGGGATTAGCAAATTATTTGTACCAAAAGGCCTTGACGGGTCGCTGTAAAAACTCTTTAGATAATTATATATCCAACTGGGACCCCTATCACGCGCGCTTAAAGACAGATCGGGAGGAACCATACCAAACCATTGTTTTGCATCCTCAGGAGACATTGCAATTTGGATAGGGTCATAAATACTAGCCTGAGTAAATATTAAATTATTTTTTAATAAATCTTCAGCAACCTGCCCATCAAAAGTAATTAAACCAAGATCCTGAGCCATGCGATTGTAACGCATGTATTTTAGGGAATGGCACCCAGAGCAATAATTCATAAATATTTTTGCCCCTCTTTGCAAACTCTCTTTGTCACTTACATCAACCGATACATGCTCCATTGGTAAATTTTCCGAAAATGCAATCTGAGTTGTTAATATGAGACATGCCAAGGTAACTAATAATCCTCTCTTTTTCATCATTTTTCACCTATTCTTGTAGGTACTGGTCGAGTTCTCTCAAAACGACTATAAATAGGCATCAAGACAAAGTAAGAAAAGTAAATAACAGTAGCAATACGTGCTAATGCCAATCTCACAGGTGTCACTGGAGTTGTACCCAAATAACCTAAAAGCAGCAAACTAATAGCAAACAAAGTGATACTTACTTTGGAATATATCCCTTTATATCTTATGGAACGAACCCTGCTTTTATCTAGCCAAGGCAAAAAGAAAAGTAATAATATAGCAGCTGCCATACATGCAACTCCTATTAATTTATCAGGAATAGCCCTTAAAATGGCGTAAAAAGGAGCCAAATACCACACTGGAGCAATATGGTCTGGAGTCACCATAGGATTAGCAGGAACAAAATTGGCATGTTCTAAAAAAAATCCGCCCATCTCAGGAGCAAAAAATACTACTGCAAAAAATAAAATTGAAAAGACGATAACACCGACAAAATCCTTTACTGTATAATAAGGGTGAAAAGGAATACCATCCAAGGGTTTACCATTTTCATCAAGCACCTTCTTAATTTCAATCCCCTCTGGGTTATTTGAGCCCACTTTATGTAAAGCCACAATATGCAAAAACACGATAATGATCATTAAAAGAGGAATACCGATGACATGTAAGGCAAAAAAGCGCTGTAAGGTTGCATTAGCAACAGAATAATCCCCTCTCAACCATACAACTAAACCTTTGCCAATATATGGTATAGCGCCAAACAAAGAAGTAATTACCTCCGCACCCCAGTAAGACATCTGTCCCCAGGGCAGTAAATAACCAAAAAATGCTTCTGCCATTAACAAAAGGTACAAAAACATACCCAACAACCAAACTAACTCTCGAGGCTTTTGGTATGAACCATAAAGTACGCCACGGAACATATGTAAATAGATAACAATAAAAAAGGCAGAAGCGCCTGTAGAATGCATATAACGCAGCAGCCAGCCAAAATTGACGTCCCGCATAATAAACTCAACGGAAGAGAATGCTTGTTCTGCATTTGGTGTATAAAACATGGTAAGCCATAAGCCAGTAATGATTTGATTAATCAAAACCATCAATGCCAGGGACCCAAAAAAATAAAGGAAATTAAAATTTTTAGGTGCATAATAATTACTAAAATGCGCTTTCCAAGTACTAACAAGAGGGAAACGTTCATCTAACCAATTGCCTAACCCATTCATGCCTTAATCCTTATTTCGCATCCTCACCTATCACAATAGTATGTTCATCTAAAAAGTGATACGGAGGTACTTCCAAATTGATTGGGGCTGGAACGCCCTTAAATACTCTGCCTGAAAGATCAAACATCGAACCATGACATGGGCAAAAAAAGCCTCCAGGCCAATCAGGGCCCAACTCACCAAGATTAGGTTTGTATTTAGGTGAACAACCTAAATGCGTGCAAATTCCTATTAAAACCAGAAACTCCGGATTAATAGAGCGGTATTGGTTTTGTGCATATTCTGGTTGTTGATCCACCAGGGAATCTGGATCTCTTAATTGAGACTCATCTTCTTTTTGTAATTGGTGAAGCATGTCTTTGGTACGTTTGATGATCCAAACTGGCTTACCACGCCATTCAATGATGGCTTGCTCACCTGGCTCCATTTTACTGACATCTACTTTAACTGGAGCACCAGCTGCTTGTGCTTTAGAGCTTGGTAACCATGAGGAGATAAAAGGAGTTAATGCGCAAGCAGCGCCTACACCACCTATAACACAAGTAGTAGTTAACAAAAATCGACGTCTCTCTTCATCTAATTGATCGTCTTGATTATTATCACTTACATCCTGATTGAGATCAGTCATTTCGCTCACTGCGTTATCATCCTGATTATAATTAATGAACTGGATTCAGTTCCCCAAATTCTATAACTCACGTTAGTTATAACAAAGAATAACAATTTTTCAAATGGTTGGATAATCTATTCTTGGAAAATAAAAAAAAGCCTCGTATAAAACGAGGCTTTATCAAAAATAATAGGATTAACGTTTGGAGTATTGGGTAGCTCGGCGTGCCTTGTGCAATCCCACTTTCTTTCTTTCCACACGTCTGGAATCACGAGTCAACAATCCACGAGCACGAAGTTTTCGACGGAAAGAATCGGGACTTGGCTCAGCTCCCTCTGCTAATCCATCCTCATCATAAGCAACTAATGCTCTGGCTATTCCCAGGCGAACAGCTCCTGCCTGACCGGATATACCACCACCTGTTACAGTAACGTAGATATCAAATTTACTAAGAAGGTCGACTGTTTCCAAGGGTTGCATGACAACCATACAGGAAGTTTCACGACAAAAATACTCCTGCAAAGTTCTATCATTTACTTTAATCTCGCCTTTTCCAGGACGTAAAAACACTCGTGCAATTGAACTTTTTCTACGGCCGGTGCCATAATATTGCTTGATTTCAGCCATTATACTTATTCCTCAATCTCAAGTTGTTTCGGTTGCTGCGCAGTATGTGGATGCTCGCTGCCAACATATACCTTCAACTTACGATACATCTCTCTACCTAATGGATTTTTTGGCAACATGCCTTTTACAGCAATCTCAATAATCTTTATAGGATTTTTTTCCTGTAATTTTTCAAAGGAAGTCGATTTGATTCCTCCAGGAAACCCGGTGTGGTGATGATACATTTTGTTTTTAAACTTACGGCCAGTCACAATAACTTTTTCCGCATTGGTAACTACAATGTAATCGCCTGTATCAACATGGGGGGTATACTCAGCTTTATGCTTGCCGCGTAAACGACGGGCAATCTCGGTTGCTAAGCGACCCAAAACTTTTTCACTTGCATCGACAACAAACCAGTCACGCTTGACTTCATTGCCTTTTGCACTAAATGTCTTCATTAAATAAACTCCGAACCGCCTCAATGGGTAATCTTTCTATCATGGACGGGCGATTTTAACCAAAACAGAAACAACCTACAAGTATAATGGATAAAAAAATATGTACAATTAATCAAATCTCAATAAAAACATCAAATTAATGACTAAATGTGAAAAATTTTATCATTATTTTGGCGTAAGTTGCCTTACGCGAAATCCATAAAATTACAAGAGACTTCCCCGGAAAATCGCTGCGGTGAGCGAAGTGCGAAGACAAGCGGGGCGCAGAACCGGAGTGTACACAACTAGTACATGAGGATTCGAGCACAGCATCGACGAAACAATTCGTCACCGCATTAGAATTTCCGGAGAAGTCTAATTCCTTTAAATGCCAATAGACATTAAAGGATTTATTTTCCCAAAATAGTTATATATCAAGTAAAAGTTGCTCGACTATCTCGCCATCAATTAAATGGCTCTTGATAATTTGCTCAATATCGGAAAAGGAGGAATAAGTATACCAAACCCCCTCAGGATAAATAACAATACAAGGACCAGAACTACATCGGCCAAGACATCCGGATTTACTAACTCGAATTTTTCCCGGGCCATGTAGATCTAATTCTAACAATTTTGCTTTCATGAAAGCAAAATATTCTTCTCCCCCAGAGTTAGCGCAGCACTGCTTTCCAGGAGCTTTCTGATTTGTACATATAAATATATGCTTGGTATAATGAGACAACAAACTACTTTCCTATTTTTTCAATTTTTGTTTTTAATTTCAAACCTGGTTTAAAGGTGACAACTCTTCTGGCTTCGACAGGAATTTCTTCACCTGTCTTTGGGTTTCTTCCCGGTCTCTGCGGTTTGTCTCTTAACGTAAAATTACCAAAACCTGATAATTTTACATGCTGACCGTTTTCAAGGGCATGGCGTAATTCTTCAAAAAAATTTTCAACCATTTCCTTGGCTATTGGCTTCGGTAATTTCAACTCATCACACAGGGTCTCTGCCATTATTGCTTTGCTCAATGCGTTCACGATTATTCCCTCAAAAGGATTGAAAATTCATTTTCCAGTTTCTTGATTATAGCACTAATTACCAAATTGATCTCAGTATCAATCAATGTCCGGGTATCGTCCTTGAGTGTCATAGATATAGCCAGGCTTTTTTTACCTTCTGGAATACCTTTACCCATATAGACATCGAACACGTCAAACGATTTTAGCCAATCTTCTTTCACTGTATTTCTGACAACACGCTCAATTTGCATTGCGCTGATTTGCCTATCAACCAAGAAAGACAAATCTCTCCTTATTTGAGGGTATTTAGAGATGGATTTATATAAAGGTGTAGTAGGATTGATTAATGATTCAAGGTTCAATTCAAACAGAATTACATCTTGCTGAAGATCAAAAGCGTCTGATAGCCGAGGATGCAATACTCCAATCCATCCAGAGTGCTTACCATTGATCACAATCTGGGCTGATTGACCGGGGTGTAAAGCATGGTGAGGCGATTGTATAAATTCAACATTATCCAACTTCAATAATGAAAATAAAGATTGGAGATCTCCTTTTAAATCATAAAAATCAAACAACCGAGTGGGTTCACTCCAATTCAAATGACCTTGATCGCCCATTAAAATTCCAGCAACACAGGGACGTTCTTTTAAACGTCCTTCTTCCAGGTCAAATACCACACCTATTTCAAAAAGTTTAACTGCAGTTTGTTGTCTATGGACGTTATAAATCATAGATGCGATTAGCCCTGGCCACATACCTGCTCGCATTTGTGATAATTCAGAAGATATCGGGTTAAGCAGTTTCATAAATTCTTTTTGTGGATAAAGCGCTTCTTGTAACTCTGGATCTACAAAGCTATAGCTTATGGTTTCATGATATCCTTTCGCACTAAACCAGGATGAAACGCGTGCTGTAATTTTTTCTTTAGCACTGGTTACTCCCGCTTGTATCGATGTATTCATTGGCTGAGCATGTAACTTATCATAGCCATACAAGCGAATAGTTTCCTCAACCAGATCGGCATCTTGTTGTAAATCTACTCGATGAGAAGGAATCGTTACTTCAAAAAAATGATTTGTTTCTTTTGTGATTACGATACCAAGCCCTTCTAAAAGTTTTTTCATCTCACTCAGAGGAATGCTTAATCCAGTTAATTTTTTAACCTTTGTTGTGTCAAATAAAAATGAAACTGTTCCTGGCAAAAACTTTTTGTCACAAGATTCTATAACTGGGCCAGGCACTCCTCCTGCAATAGATAAAACTAATTCTGTTGCTCTTTCTAATGCTTTAGTCTGCAAGCAAGGGTCTACTCCTCGCTCATATCGTTGCGATGAATCACTAAATAAACCATATTTCCTGGCGACACCTGCGATTGTAACAGGATTAAAATAAGCACTCTCCAAAAATACATTTTGAGTACTCTCTTGAACTGCGCTAGCAAGCCCCCCCATTATTCCCGCCATAGCAAGCGGCTTTTCACTATCAGCAATCACCAGAACATTTTCATTTAAGGTAATTTCTTGGCCATCTAATAACTCTAACTGTTCTGCTGAATTGCTAAATCGTACATTAATTTCGCCGCTAATTTTCGATAAATCAAAGGCATGCATAGGTTGGCCCAACTCCAGCATCACATAATTCATCACATCCACTATTGGGTGCAGAGTTCTGATTCCGCCGCGACGAAGCCGTTCGACCATCCATACAGGCGTTGTTGCTTCGGGATTTATATTTCGAATAATACGCCCACAATATCTTGGACAGGCATCAGGATTTTTCAAATTAACACTAAGAATATCGTCGATTTCCGGAGGTATTGTAGTGACTGGATGCTCTATCAAGGGCAGTTTATTGATGACGGCTACTTCCCTGGCAACACCTAAAACACTAAAACAATCGGCACGATTAGGAGTGAGATCAATGTCAAATACATGATCATCAAGAGCCAGATACTCACGTAAATCCATTCCAATTGGTGCATCATTATCCAGCTCAATTATGCCTTCTGAGTGTTCAGACAGCCCTAACTCCGTTGCTGAACATAGCATACCTTGAGATAATTCTCCTCGTAACTTCGATTCTTTAATTTGAAGATCGCCGGGCAAATGTGCGCCTATCATCGCCAAGGCAACTTTCAAACCTGGTCTTACATTCGTAGCACCACAAACAATTTTCAAAGGTTTGTCTTTATTGGCATTCACTTCACATAGAGTTAATTTATCAGCATCTGGATGAGATTTGGTACTTAAAACTTCAGCAACTATTACTTGAGTAAAGTTTCCTGCTACAGGACTTACTGCATCGACTTCCAAACCAGCCATAGTCAATTGATCAGCCAACTCTTTTTCAGTTAATGAGAAGTTAACCCATTCACGTAACCATAACTTACTTACTTTCATTTAAAGTCCTCATCTCTGTAACTGTTCACTTGACTCAATAGTTTCTAATGCTGATTTCAGCCTTATCATAAAGATAAAATGATTTACGTACTGCATTAGTGAATCATAATACGGGGGACAACCCACACCCCTTCCAGATTGACTTCGTCTGATCCGGACTGCAATGATTCGCTATATGATACAGACCAACCTGAAAAAACATAAAAAGTAAAATTCAGGACAAATTATTTTATGAATAATGTCAAAATTGTCGTAAAAAAGTTAAATCATTTTCAAATAATAGACGCAAATCATCTATGCCATAATACAACATGGCTAGCCTGTCGATACCCATACCAAAAGCCCATCCGTGATATTCATCTGGTGCTATATTAACTGCTGTTAATACATTAGGATGAACCATGCCACAACCTAATACTTCAAGCCAACCAGTAAATTTACAAGAACGACAGCCCTTACCGCTACATTGAGTACATTCTATATCCACTTCGGCAGAAGGCTCTGTAAAAGGGAAATAGGAAGGTCTGAATCTCAAGGCCAATTCTCTGCCAAAAAAGTGAGCGAAGAAATCTTGCAATAAACCTTTTAATCCAGCCAATGTAGCTTGTTTATCAATTAATAATCCTTCTACCTGGTGAAACATTGGTGTATGCGTTACATCAGAATCACAGCGATAAACTCGGCCAGGGGCAATCAGACGAAATGGAGGCTTACGCTGCTCCATTGTTCGAATTTGTACAGGAGAAGTATGAGTTCTTAGCAAACGTCCATCTCCAAAATAAAAAGTATCATGCATGGCTCGTGCTGGATGATGTCCTGGTATATTCAATGCTTCAAAATTATAAAATTCTGTTTCAACTTCAGGTCCTTCAACAATATCAAAACCTAAACGACTGAAAAAATCATTAATGATTTGCTTTACTTGAGTAACAGGATGTAAAGAACCTGTATGACGATTGCGACCAGGAAGGGTGACATCTATTTGCTCAAATGCCAATTTATCTAATAATTGCTTTTCTTTCAACTCAACCATTTTGGTTTCAATCAAAGCACTAATTCCCTGTTTTGCTTGATTGACAACTTGACCTATCTTGGGTTTTTCTTCCGCAGGCAAATTGGCAAGGTGTTTTAACATTTCTGTAAGTTTGCCCTTTTTGCCCAAAAAATCAACGCGAATTTGCTCAAGAGCAACTATATCCTTGGCTTGCTTGATTGCTTTTGAAGCTTGTTCTTGTATGGTGTCTATAAATACCAGCATAATTCTACCCACAAGTAAAAAGGAGGCCTTAGCCTCCTCAATCATTTATTTTACAGCCTATTTGTATTTAGATTGCCATTCCAAATTTCGTGTTGTAAAAGAAGAAATAACAATAAACAAAGCGGGCTTAAAATTAACCTGCTAGAGCCGCTTTAGCTTGTTCAGCAACCGCTGCAAAAGCAACTTTATCATGAACCGCCATATCGGCCAGGATTTTTCTATCCAGCTCGATGGAAGCCTTCTTCAAACCATCAATCAATCGACTATAAGACAACCCACACTCACGTGCTTGAGCATTTATGCGCGTAATCCATAAAGCACGAAACTGTCGCTTTTTCTGCCGTCTATCGCGATAAGCATATTGACCGGCTTTAATGACAGCCTGTTTAGCAACTCGATAGGTTCGGCTACGGGCACCATAGTAACCTTTTGCTTGGTCTAAAATTTTCTTGTGACGTGCTTTCGCTGTCACACCACGTTTTACTCTTGGCATTGTTCAATCTCCTCTTTAACTACCGTGCAACATACGTTCAGCCAAACGCGCATCGCATGGCTTCAAAGTACCAGCTTCTACACGCAAATGACGCTTTTGCTTGGTAGATTTTTTGGTGAGGATATGATTTCTATAAGCGCCGCGACGTTTAATCGCTCCACTTGCTGTCTTTCGGAAGCGTTTAGATGCTCCACGATGTGACTTTAACTTCGGCATAACAATATACTCCGCATTCGTTACTTGGTTTTTTTGGGTGATAATACCATCAGTAATTGTCTTCCCTCACGCTTCGCATGCTGTTCTATTATTGCTACATCAGCAGTATCAGCTTGCAAACGCTCAAGAATTTTCATACCGAGTTCTTGATGTGCCATTTCACGACCACGAAAACGTAACGTGATTTTGACCTTATCACCATGATTGAGGAAACGGATCAGGTTGCGTAGCTTGACCTGATAATCTCCATCTTCCGTCGTTGGACGGAATTTTAATTCTTTGACCTGAATTTGTTTTTGCTTTTTTCTAGCTTCAGCTTGTTTTTTACTCAGTTCAAAGAGAAATTTACCATAATCCATAATACGACAAACAGGAGGCTTGGCTGTGGGAGATATTTCCACCAGATCCAGTCCACTTTCTTCTGCTGCCCGTAATGCTTCTCGCGTTGATACAATTCCTGCCTGGTTACCATCGACATCAATTAAGCGTACCTCAGGTACAGTGATCTGTTCATTAATTCGTGCGCGATCATTTTCACGCTTAGTTGGTGCACTAATGGTTTAATCCTCCAGTTCGTTTTATATTGATCCTTTACGGATAATTTCTTGCGTTAAGGTATCACAAATTGTATCTAATGTCATCACACCCATGTCAACGCCATCACGGGAGCGAACAGCTACTTGACAATTTTCAACTTCTTTATCGCCTACAACCAATAAATAAGGAATTCTTTGTAAAGTATGCTCGCGAATTTTAAAACCAATCTTCTCATTTCTCAAGTCAAAATTGGCACGAATCCCTCTTTTTTGCAAAGTTTTATTCACTTTTACTGCATATTCATTCTGCTTTTCGCTAATAGTAAGCACAACGGCTTGGATAGGCGACAACCATAAAGGCAATTTTCCAGCATAATGTTCTATTAATATACCCATGAATCGTTCTAGAGAACCTAAAATTGCTCTATGTAACATCACAGGGGTTTGCTTACTTCCGTCTTCAGCAATATAACTTGCTTCCAATCGGTCAGGCATTGAAAAATCGACCTGGATCGTTCCACATTGCCAAATTCTACCTAAACAATCTGATAAAGAACATTCAATTTTTGGCCCATAAAATGCACCTTCTCCGGGTGCATCTATCCACTCAATATTTCTTCCTTGCATTGCTAATTTCAATGCAGTTTCAGCTTTATCCCAAACTTCATCTGAACCAACACGTTTTTCAGGACGCAAAGCCAATCGATATTTTATTTCAGTAAAGCCAAAGTCTTTATATACGGATTGTACTAACTCCAGCATCATAGCCACTTCAGACTGAATTTGATCCTCAGTACAAAAAATATGAGCATCATCCTGAACCATATTGCGAACACGCATTAACCCATGCAAAGCCCCCGAGGGTTCACAGCGATGGCAATTTCCAAATTCAGATAATCTTAGTGGAAGATCTCTGTAACTTTTTAAACCCTGATTATAAACTTGAACATGACAGGGACAACTCATAGGTTTGACTGCATAGTGACGATTTTCTGTCTCAGTAACAAACATTTCATCCCTAAAGTTTGCCCAATGACCAGACTTTTCCCACAAAGATCTATCGACTAATTGTGGTGTTCTGATTTCCTGATAACCAAAGTCTACCAAGCGATTTCGCATATAATGCTCTAATTCTTGATAAATAGTCCATCCTTTGGGATGCCAAAAAACCATCCCTGGAGCAATATCTTGAAAGTGAAATAAATCCAAAGCCTTTCCTAACTTACGGTGATCACGTTTTTCTGCTTCTTCCAAACGGAATAAATAATCTTCCAATGATTTTTTATCAGGCCAGGCAGTACCATAAATTCGTTGCAACATTTCATTATTTGAGTCGCCACGCCAATAGGCACCTGCCACTTTCGTCAGTTTAAACGCTTTTAAAAAACCAGTAGAGGGAACATGAGGACCACGACATAAATCTTCAAAATCACCTTGTTTATAAAGGGAAAGAACTTCATTCGCAGGTATATCAGCAATAATTTTCGCCTTATATTCTTCCCCTAGCGCCATGAAATATTGTATTGCTTCGTTTCGAGGTAATTCCCGACGCGTAATTGGTAAGTTAGCCTTTGCCAGTTCATGCATCTTAGCTTCAATTAAGCTCAAATCTTCAGGAGTAAAAGAGCGCTCGAAAGCAAAGTCATAATAAAATCCATCTTCAATGACCGGACCGATGGTCACTTGAGCAGATGGAAAAACAGATTTCACCGCCTGAGCTAGTAGATGAGCGGTTGAATGCCTAATCACTTCAAGACTGTCATCATTTTTATCAGTAAGAATAATTAATGAGCAATCTTCTTTAATAAGGTAGGAGGTGTCCACCAAACGACCATCAACTCGGCCTGCTATAGCTGCCTTAGCTAATCCAGGACCAATGTGATGTGCCACATCATAAATAGTGAGGGGCATTTCAAAATGTTTTACACTTCCATCCGGTAATTTAACGCTTGGCATAATCTTATCCGTCTTCCCTTCAGTCAGGTTCTTGTTTAAAAAAAAACCCTGCAGGGCAGGGTTTAAACCTTTTAATTCAGTGCAGTAAATAATCTTACTGGAAATTCAAATATCATGGTAGGCACGAGTGGGATCGAACCACCGACCACCACCATGTCAAGGTGGTGCTCTACCACTGAGCTACGTGCCTATAATTCAATCTGAATGAAAATTGGCTTGAATTATATACCCAAGCTCACAGAAAATGCAATGTTTTAGACGACTTGATTTTTATCAAGGAATTTACACTATATACAACATAATATATAAAATTAACGGTTATAATGTCATATTCATGGAGCATACGGATCATAACATGTGGTTCAAAATTATAAATGAGTGTGTAGAGATTGCTATTTATGCCAAGCCTAATGCCAAACATACCCAGTTAGTGGCTATCACCGATAATGCCTTACATATCGCCATCCATGCCAAACCTCACGAAGGTGCTGCGAATATTGAGCTTTTAACTTTTATATCACAACTTTTTAAAATTCCCAAAACCCAAATAGAATTAATTAAAGGAAAAAATAGCCGACACAAATTAATAAAACTGCCTTTATCAGAAAAGGTTTGTTGTTTTTTAAATCAGCCAACTTTGTAAACTTCTTAAATGACAACCCTTGTGGTTGCCTTAAAAACACTTGGATAGCTTATACAGAACATTAGATGAAAGCCATTAAATAACCTTAATAAATTACAGTTTTCAGTAAACGCTCTGACTTGAGGGTTACTTAGAATGGCCTGAATGAAGGGGGTCATTCAAGCCATGTTAGTGCGAGGTTAACCACTATGGTTAAACCACTTTTCCTATTGATTGGACTGTAGTACCTATTCCATCAGGTCACTTCAATGTCCAGTTTGGACTGAATGAAACGCTTTAGGACGCTTCATTAGTTATTATAATTATATGAGGCATAATGTCAACATTTAATTTCCAATAGAAACATATAGTTTCCATTTATGTCTTTATTTGCAGGTTTAACTGCCCTTTGTTACACTTTTGCCAATCCCCAATACTTAAGATTATTGCACCCCAATGGAAAAAGTTAACCTAACAAAACAGTTTGCTTACCGTTTGCGTGATGCAATGATAGCTGCAGGATACAATTCTCAACGCTCTACATCTGGAGTATGTATTCATAAATTGGCTGAAATGACAGGCTACTCTGTACAAATATGCAGAAAATACCTTCGTGGTGAAGCCATTCCTGAACCGGTCAAATTAGTAGAAATTGCATCGAAACTGAATGTTTCACCAGGATGGTTATTATTCGGAGACGCTAATAATGAGTACGGAAAATCTCACGATCGTTTAACAATAAGCAAAAATTTACTTCACTATATTTTCACAAAAGCTGCTTGTCTATATAATCACAAGCTCATGGAAAATGAAGTGCCTGACTTTTTGATAGATTTGATTAATGACATCAGTCTAATCAATGCTACCGAAGAGCAAACCAAGAAAATTATAGACCTGGCTATCGCTTCAGTGAAGCATTTTAGCCATCCACAGGGAACGTAGAATAAGAAGTATTCATGGAAAACAGCCATAAAAATTTAGTACTCCACACTCAACTTTTGGAGATTCTCTTCACTTTTAAAAGTAAGGTTTCCAATGTGTTTAGGGATGTATTGGGGATACATGAAATTCATCATATTGCCTTAACACGTATTAATAAGCACAATGAATTGCTGACACTGTCCTCTACCCCTGCCATGGAATTTAATTTATTTAACAGTTTTCTTTGGAAATACGACCTAACCTATAACCCCAAATGGTTTACATTATGTGCCCAGGATTCTTGGCAAACCCTATATACAAAAAAACGCTACGATGAGTTGTATTATCTTAAACAAATTAAACATGGTTTCCCAATTGGTTTATCTCTTGCAACCAAGATGAATGGCCATTATGTCATTTATTCCATAGCAAGTCATAAATCCTGTTCTTATACTCGCGAACTATTTTCTACCCATCAAGAAGATTTTTACAAAATTGGGCAATACTGCTCCAACATGCTGAACCCATTTTTTAGTCATTACGATGATTCCCCTCCACAACATTTATTTTCAGTATAAGCTAACTTATACATTAGAAGGCATTTTGATAATTTAAAACAAGCAATGGCTCAATGAACTTTTTCACTTGTACAACACAAATAAATTTACCACATCTGAATAGATCATCGATGAGTTAAATTACTGAAACAGTGCAAATGCGAACTGGAATAATAATGCTCCGGCATAAGCGGAGCATTTGTGTCATGCAAGCGGATAGACAAGATGACTTTTGATGTTAGCTCTTGAAAGATAGTCATTCTCTAATACTTTTGCTACAGCAAGAACCACATGGTCTTTCCATAAGTTAGAAACGATTTGAACTCCGATAGGAAGACCCGCTTTTGAAATGGCAAATGGTATAACTGCAGCTGGCGAACCACTATTATTAAATGACATTGTATAAGTAAAGTCTTTAATTTCATCTAAGCATTGTCCATGTAATTTGGCTGTTGTTGCACAGGGCGGACAAATAATCAAATCATATTGATTTAAAAAATGATAAGTATCCCACTTAAATTTAGCGATTTCAGCAAGACGTTGATTTAATTGAGCACTTGTTAAATTGTATTTTTTGGCATCTCGATTAAATTGTTTTCTTAATGGGGAGATCATGTCATCAGACAAGCACTTTAAAAATCCGTTAACGCTTTCCCCGCCATCACACATTGTGAAAAAAGGCTCCCAGTGAAGTTCAAAAGTTCTTTCAATGTTTTCTGGTCTTGCTTCTTCTACCTTGGCTCCTAAATCAGCTAGCACACGTACAGCATTTAATGTTGTCTCAACAATGTCTTGACTTGGAGTAACAATTCCATTGTCAGTAAAATAAGCAATTTTGAGCTGACTAACATCAACTTCAAACGGGTTACCAATTACTACCGGTGGAGAAGTTGGGTCAAAAGCATCTGGCCCACTTAAAACCGATAATGCTAACGTTAAATCGTCAACAAACCGAGCCATTGGACCACATGTACCAAAGGCTTGCAAACATCCAGCTCCAGCGCCCGGCAAAGCAATACCTGTTAAGGGGATCAATCCCTGAGTTGGTTTAAGCCCTGATATTCCACAATAGTGAGCCGGTACCCGAATACTACCTCCACCATCAGTACCCAGTCCTAGCGGTGATCCATTTACAGAGATAATAGCAGCTTCTCCACCAGAACTTCCGCCTGATGAACGGTTTTGATCGTATGGATTATTCGTTTTTCCGTAGATAAGATTATCTGATTCGTAAGCAGTGAGAAGTTCAGGGCTATTAGTCAGACCCAAAATAACTGCGCCTGCTGCGCGAAGTCGAGTAATACAGGTTCCTTCTTGTTCCGGTTTATAACCATCATATAAATGAGAGCCATAGGTGTTTTTATAACCAAAAATGTTAATAGTATCCTTAATTGTGATTGGTAACCCATGTAATAATCCCAATGCCTCGCCCCGAGCAATGGCCATATCAGCTTTTTTGGCAATTTGTAGGGATTGTTCTTCATCGAGTTGTATAACCGCATTCAGAGAAGGGTTTATTTCCTGAATACGATGAAGAAATGCTCTCGTCACCTCTTCTGATGAAACTACTTTTGTTTTTATTAATTCAACAATTTTATAAGCTGGTTGCTTGATAAGATCATACATCTTATTTCCCTTAATTTTTATGAGAGTCAAATTTTATCCAAAGCAAAAAGTTTGTAAACTCTATAATTAGCCCTTATCTATGAGTACTTGCACAACAATCCAAGGTCAAGGCAAAAAATGTTTTTAATTAAGTATTTCGGATGGGCTAAATGGGCAAATTAAAAACATTTTCGACTGGGCGATTAGGGGTGCCTCCTAAGATTATAAGCGGGACTCTTAAGTCAAAAATTCTTTTAAGCCTCAGATTAAAAATAATGTGCTAAGAAGCAGTTTATCTTCATTATAGATGGAGAGAGGTAATAATTTCTCCAGACACCCCCTTATTAGCAGTAGAAAAATCCCGACCTGAGGTAGATGCCGCATCTGGCCTTTTAAACAGGCCAAGTTCTCTTAAATTGTCATTAATTTTACTTTCCAGAAGAGTCTCCGCTAACAATTTTTTTAGCTTACTAACCTCTTTGTGATTCAAAGTACACTCATCAGAATCAAGTACTTTATACCTGGATATATTACGAAGCAGGTATTCACTCGCAGTTTTATCAACGATTGTATCTCGATTTTCAGCCAAAAATTGAAATGCTCTATTGATTTGCTCCTCTTCGTTTTTTCTCGAGTCTTTACCACACAACGTGTCTAGATTGTAAATATGTGGTAATGGACTTTGAAAGGGGTCATGACCATGAACATAAGTGAGGTTATAGCCATTGTGTTTTGCTGGTCGAGCATCCTCCGTCTCTTTACTCTCATTCCAGCGATTCCATATTAGATAGGTTAATGGCCATTTGACTCTTTCTTCTTCGCTCATATTGGTTAGATCTTTGATCTCATTATTTTCGAATAACAAATGAAGCTTATTACTCTTTATAAAAACCTGGAAATGGTTATTAATTTGGTCTATGGTTGCAGCTAATGCTTCTTGGGTTGAGTCATCATAAGTGACCCCTAAGTGTTTGGCTACCAATCGAATACTATCAAATCGTATGGGAGCATGACTATAGAGGGTAATACCATCCCCACTTAAAGAATAATCGATCAGTTTTAAAGTCGGTTTATAAGTTCGATCGATTATCCTTATTAATTCATCCTGACTAATAACACCTTGTTCCAATAATAATTGAATACCCCAAATGGATTTAGTTTGAATGTCGCCAATATTACCCTTGGGTTTAAATGGTTGACCAACCATGAGTTTTTCATAAGCGTATATAAATTCATACCCATGATTGGAGAAAACTATATTCATTGGTACCTGATTTTGATAAAGAAAATCCAGTATTCTTAAAGTAAAATAATCACAATTACCCCGATCAGCTACCTCATCACCAATCAATCGGAGAACTGTTTTAATATCATTAACTTCTAACTTAATCATGAACTGATTAAATTGATCGAGGCATAAAGGTAACTTTTTTTTCAGCTCAGTTAATTGGTGCTCCAATCTCATTTCATTAGTTAGAGCTGTTTGTAAATTAACTTCCAGTTGTTTCTTGAGTTGCGATACTGATTGAGAACGCTCTGTGTCAATGCCCTTTTCAAGCAACAACTCTTTATCAATACTCAAAATTTTTTGTTTTGTATTTGTTTTTTTTACTTCTGCAAGCTGGAGAAGAGTGCGAATTTCTAAATACTCTTGAACAATATCACCATATTGTTCATAAATTGTTAAAAATTGTTGATAAGCCTCCTGAAAATTTGTAACTTCTTGTTTAAATTTAATTATTTTATGACGAAAAAGAAAATGAATCAGTTTTATTGAATTGCCATGCAAATCTCCTAATGAAATGGAGCCTAAATTATTTTCGAATTCACTAGGATAGCTATATATATCCACATTCTTATTTATAAGACGTTTTGTCATTGATTAATCCATTCAATAGACCTCTTTCGAAACTCGCTATGGCGAGTTTCCTAAGAGGTTTAATGATTACGCTAGCAAGTGAAAAAATATTCCTATTAGAAAAAAATATACTCCTGGCGGGAAATAACAAATTTTAACTTCCTGAGCAACCACATTAAGTGTATTAAATTAACGCAATTAACGTTAAAGGTGAAGAATAAATTACGTAGTGCTGAAATGAAACTATGCTTTGATACGCTACGTCTTGAAAAATCAAAAAATTTCTATACCAAGTTCAAATTAATTATCGGCTGACAAAACACCCTCTCTGCTATACTTAAACAAGGAAAATAATAATCAGAGAATGGAATGAGGTTATTATCCTTTAAAAAATCCAACATTGTTTCAATTGGAACTGAGCTGGAATTTCAGATTATTGATCGCAACTCACTCTCTTTGATTTCTCGCTCGAAAGAACTTATGAGATCCTTGCAAAACATGGGTTATCGTACGCGAATTAAACCAGAAATAACTCAAAGCATGATAGAAATCAATTCATCAATTCATAATACACCGAAAAAAATGTATGATGAGCTATTGGAATTACAAGGAATTTTAATTGAAGCAGCGACTCCCATTGACATTATGTTCTGTGGAGGAGGGACTCATCCATTTCAACAATGGAGCATGCAAAAAATTTTTCCGTCAAAACGGTTCAAAAAGAAATTTAATCAATATCGCTATCTTAGCAAGCGTGCAACCGTTTTTGGACAACATATCCATATAGGTTGTGCAACAGGAGATGATGCCATTTATCTAATTCATGCCTTTGCGAGGTATGTTCCCCATTTTATTGCTATCAGTGCCTCTTCACCCTTTTACCAAGGCATTAATACAAATTATTGTTCATCACGTTCCACTATTTTTAATGCGTTTCCACTAAGTGGAGTGATTCCTTACCTCAAAAATTGGAAGGAGTTCTCTGATTATTACTACAAAATGTATCACTGGGAAATTATTGAAAGTATGAAGGATTTTTATTGGGATATTAGGCCAAAACCAGAACTTGGTACAATTGAAATAAGAGTTTGTGATACCCCTTTAACACTTAGAAAATCAATTCTCATGACAGCCTATATTCAGACATTAGCGCTCTATCTTCTGGAAGAAAAACCAATTCAACTGTCTCACGATTTATATTATGTCTATAATTACAACAGATTCCAAGCCAGCAGACATGGACTGGAAGGAGAAATAATTAACACGGATAATGACAAGCATATATCCATTATGGAAGACATAATTGAGACAATAAAAATAATAGAAAAGTACAGCAATAAACTTGGAAACTCTGAATATATTGAGGAACTCCATCAGGACATCATCAATAAACGAAATGATAGTGTTCTCTTAAATAGGATTTATAAACAAGTTGACTCATTCTCTAAACTAGTAGCTGCACAGTGTGAAATTTGGTTAAGTGATTCAAAGGATAAGAAATGGATAATTCAACCTTCTTAAACACAAAAGAAAAAATCCAGGAAATCAAACCTTTAATGGAAAGTGCGTTCGGTAACATTCTGGGATATCAAGAACTGGAGAATATGCTGGCAATCTGTACGATTGTTCCATTTTCTATGAATGATGTTGTGTTTCATCAAGGAGATAGAATAAAGGGCATTTATATTATTATAAAAGGAGCTGTCGAACTGATCGCTAGAACGTTAGGCAAAGGAGTGACCAAAATAGAAACATGTATTGCTGGTGATTTTTTGGGCGAAACTTCTTTTCTACTAAATGAACCTAGCTCAACATCGGCTATTGCTAAGGATGATGTGAAATGTTTGTTTATTCCCTCCACCTATTTTGAACTCATGTCCGCGTTTTCTCCCGAAGCAAAATATAAAATCATAAAAGGAATTGGGTATCAGGTTTGTGGGCGTTTAAAACGATTACACGATATAATAATTACTTTTATTTCTCGCTCTGATATGCAAAGTTTGTCTTTTTTGGGGCGCTTCATACATACTTTCACTCAACCTAAAACATTTACCCTGGCGGAAAATAAAATTGATAGCGATCTCATTCCCAAAAAAATATTGTTGTACGCTTTTACTCAAGAGGAAACTAATGAATTGCTGCAACATGCTACGCTTCTAACTGCCAATAAAAATTGTGTATTAATTCGTGAGAATGAAACAATACCCATGTGTTATATAGTCATTTACGGAGCCGTGCAATCCAGTGTCATACAAGATAGTAAAATTGCCAAATTGTCTGTTATTGGTCCTGACTCGTTATTTGCCAGTACCGCATGCTTTTTAAGAGACACCAAATTTTCAATCACATTTATTACCTGTGAATCAGCAACTTTATTAAAAATATCCGAAGAGGAACTCCAATATTTTCAAAAAAACAAACCTATAATCTGGTACAAATTATTTAATTTAATATGTGGATCGATCATTTCACTTGCTCGTTCCTTAAATAAATTGGACATACGACTCAACATAGAAAAATACAATCAGTGAGGTGTTATGTGCAGAATATTGTCTTACCTTGGACAACCTACAATTGTCGAAGAATTGCTTTATAAACCGGATAACTCATTCATTAAGCAGAGTTACCATCCAAAGTATTTGCCTTATCTGCTGAATTTGGCAGGATTTGGTATGGCTGCTTGGGATCGCAGTTCTATTAACCCCTTACAAGCTTATGTCTATAAAACATCAAAACTCCCTTTTTATGATGAAAATTTACATAATTTAGCAGCAAAAATCGCTCCACACTGTCTTCTCGCTCATTTACGTGGAGTTTCCTATCACGATAAACAAGTAGTTACCGATCAAAACGTACATCCATTTCTGTACCCCATAACTAATATTGCTTTAGCACATAATGGTATGCTCCATAGTTTCGAAATCATGCGATATGAGTTGCTTAAATACATTAAAACGGATTATAGAAAATACATCAAAGGCACGACGGATAGTGAATGGATATACGCTGTTTTTCTTTCCCAATTGGAAAACCCTGAGGGTAATTTCAATGCATCTGAAATTATTGATGCTGTGATTGCAACTTTAAAAATTTTAAAGCAGGTACGCCAGCAAAACAATATTATAATCAATTCACCAGTCAATCTCTTCTTAACCAACGGTGATTTTATTGCTGCAACCAGATTTTGTCTGGATTATGGTTGGAAACCCAAAGAGGCGCCTCAATCGACACATTTTACCTATCATTCTTTATGGTACACTTATGGAGAACGATATGGTTTTTATGAAAATGAATATAAAATGAAAGGAGGTTCAGTTAATTCAAGTATTATTATTGCTTCTGAGCCATTGACAGAAAATACTACCACCTGGCTTGAAGTTCCCGAGTATACTTTGATTTTCGCCAATCAAGTGGAGGGTGAAATCAAAATTACTTCTCAGGATATTAACATTTAATAGAATAATTTTTTGAACCGCCTTTTATTAAAAATTAAATTAAGAATGTGCGTTTGGTATTTAAAATAAAGTTTCTAACATTTTATTCTCATAGGGTATAAAATCAGAGTTTAATTTTATACGCTCTATTAAATCAGAATTGGCTATAAAAGGTCTTCCCAACGCGATTAAATCATATTTTTTATCTTGAATATCTTGCATTGCCTGATGAAGTGTATAACTGCCACTAGCAATTAATGTTCCTTTATAGTGAATACGCATAAACTCAGTCATTGTTTTATATCCCAATTCTTTAAATTTAACACCATCATCAAAGTTACCTGTATGAACGTAAGCTATTCCATAATCATTCAATTTCTCCAATAAGTATTGGAATACTGAAGCATCTCTGGGATCACCTACAATTTCATTCAGATAAGTGCCTGGAGAAAGTCTTAATCCTACTGATTGCGCACCTATCTCTTGTATACAGGCTTTCACCACTTCCAGTGCAAATCGAGCCATATTCTCCGGATGTTGACCATAAGAATCATTACGCTGATTGGTATGAAAATGCAAAAATTGATCAATTAAATATCCATTTGCACCATGAATTTCAATACCATCAAATCCAGCCTCCATCGCTCTTGTTGCAGCCAAAGCATATTTTTGGACTAATCCACTAACTTCTTCTAATGTTGCTGCTCTTGCTTTCCCATAATAAAGATCATTCGCACGCGGAACTTTCCCAGTCATCATTGTTTCTGAAGCAGAAATTGGTAATAAACCATTTAAAAAAATCGGATGCGACACTCTTCCGACATGCCAAATTTGTAAAAATATTTTGCCTCCATGTCCATGCACAGCATTGGTTACCATTTTCCAGCCATCGATATGTGCTTGAGTAAATATTCCAGGGGCATTACTGTAACCTTGGCCATCAGGACTAATTATAGTCCCTTCAGTAATAATCAATCCCGCATCTGCTCGTCGAGCATAATAATCTGCCATCTGTCTTGTTGGACTAAAATCGTTATTAGCCATATTACGAGTCATCGGTGCCATAATAACCCGATTCTTCAATATAATTTTTTCATTAAGCTGATAAGGACTTAAAATAAGATCAGTACCAAACATAAGTAATCTCCTTTTCATTTTCATTACAATTGAATATTGGAATATCGCAAATATTCGATTTAATTGGGTAAAAATTTTTAAATAATAGCCTTCAATTCTTTTATAAACTCATTAATAAGACTAGTATTCAGTTTACAATAAGTCCATTGTCCTCTACGCTCAGTGGATATCAAACCTGCCTGTTGTAATTGAGATAGATATTGAGACGCGGTAGACTGCGATAAGCCGGATTTTTTTTCAATCAAACCAACACACACACCATCCTTGCTCACATCACAATGTGAGGAACTAAAATGTTTATCAGGCTCTTTTAGCCATCTAACAATCTGTAATCGCTTTTCATTAGAAAGCGCTTTTAATATAATTAAAATGTTCATAATTTCTATTATATCGGATTATCTCGATATGTCAATATAACGGATGCTCATAATTACTTAGAGCAATATCCCCTCAAATGTTGAAATTTTATATATATTGTTTAATCTTAATATTATAAGATTCGAGTAATAACAAAAAAACATCAAATAATTACAAATTGAAGCTTGAAGTTACCCAATATGATGAAAAGAGGCATAGAAAAAACATTAATAATCTTTATAGGAGATACCTATGCTGAATACGGATATTTTGAATATTAACCCTGAAACTGTATGTTTTATTATTGCTAAGGCGAAAGAATTTCATGCCAAAGAAGAAGTTACCTTCAGCGAACCAATTCCAGACTCAGAGTATGAATACGATTGGTCTCAGATTTTAGCTGATCATGCCGATGACCTATCCTATTTGGAAGTTAGTAAAGCCATAGAGAGTCTTGATCCCGATCAACAAACTGACTTATTAACATTAATGTATATAGGGAGGGGAGATTTTGAGGTGTCTGAATGGAGTAATGCCTATAAGGAAGCCAGAAATAATTTGTTACCTAACTTAACAGATTATCTGTTTTCTAAACCACTCATAGCATATTACCTGGAAAAAGCATTAGAGTTATTAGAGTATTCTTGCGACAGATAATACCTCACACAGGAGCAAATAATGACCTAAAATGCAGTTATTTAGGTTTTCTATAGCATTAAAATCAAGAAACAATCTGAGACTCATTTACATGTCAGGTAATTTCTCGAAACTTTTGATTACAGATTCATTAAAATCCTTCATCAAATCACTCTGATAAAATTCTTTTTTAAATTCCTCATCTTGTGTATCAACCATCTGAACCAAAGTTTCCAAACTTATAATCGCTTCATTTATTTCCTCAGAAAGTTTATTCAATTTTTGAAAATAAACTTCTTTATTATCACCATTATATAAAGAGGGATCATTTAATTTCATCTCAACTTCGCTTCTCATATCCCTTAACTTCCTATCTAATTGAATAATACTGTCAGGCGTATCTTCATCAAAATTAGTTAATGCTTCTTGTGATTGATTATCGTTACTTTTGTTCATCAATATACTCCCATCAAATAATTGGAACCTTACTATTAAATTCTAGCCAAAGTACAGCATTTCTCCATTTGTATTATTAGTGTTATCATTGCCTTTTTAAACAACAGTAAATCATATGCTACTCCATTATCTATTTATCATGGGCATTTGTGTAGAAGCTATTACAGGAGCACTGGCAGCTGGTCGTAAAAAAATGGATTTCTTTGGAGTCCTACTTATCGCTTCTATCACCGCTTTAGGAGGGGGTACCGTAAGGGATACTCTATTTAATACCTATCCTCTGACCTGGGTAGCTCACCCCGAATACCTGTTATATACTTCCATATGCGCTTTTCTAACTATATTCATTGCTCATTCACTAGTCAGAATAATGAAAGTATTCTTAATTCTTGATGCTCTTGGGCTTTCGACATTTGTTATTATAGGTACTCAAAAAGTTCTCTCCCATGGCATGTCTCCTAGTGTTGCAATAATTAGTGGCATGATAACTGGCATTTGTGGTGGAATGTTGCGAGATATATTATGTAACGATATTCCCCTGGTTTTAAGAAAGGAATTATATGCTGTTATTGCTCTTTTAGGAGCTTTGCTGTTTATAACACTTGACTATTTTCTTGTTCCTCATAACCTGAACATTATTATTACTTTGTTATGTATTTTTACTGCCCGGTTATTGGCGATTTTCTTCCATATTGAAATTCCAATTTTTGATTACTCTGAAAGCATAAAAAAACGACAAAAATAAAGGAAACAAGTTTCGAACTTAGTACTCCATGGTCGAGACAAAAAAGATTTTTAATGAGGGAAGACAAACTAAATAAGCAAATTAAAAATCTTTTTTGCCTCGACCATGGAGTGTTTCATATGTCCTCGAAGTGCCAGACTTCACAGTATTTGCCCCTGACAAAAGAAATATTCAGTGACAATCTACTCCCATAATATCATTTATACTTCTTTCACTTCGGTAATACTTACTTCTTCTAAAGGAACATCAGCATGACCGTGTCGTTGGCCGGTTTTCACTTTAACAATAGCATCAACCACATCCATTCCTTCAACCACCTCACCAAACACGCAGTAACCATAACCTTGCGGATGATCGCCGCTATAATTCAGAAATCCATTATCAGCAACATTAATAAAAAATTGAGCAGTTGCGGAATGCGGATCCATAGTTCTTGCCATGGCAATGGTTCCTCGTTTGTTAGGCTTCGCTATTTTTGCTTCATTCTCAATTGGAGAATCTGTTGGTTTTTGCTCCATATTTGCATTTAAACCACCACCCTGAATCATAAAACCGTCAATGACACGATGAAAAATCGTATCATTATAAAAACCTTTACGAACATAATTTAGGAAGTTTTCTGCAGTCAAAGGAGTATTTTCTGTATCCAACTTAATTTGAATATCACCCATTGATGTACAAATTAAAACCATTATTTCACCTCTTAGTTTCAAATAATTAACGTGAGTTCGATATAAAAGCATAGAAAAGCTTTTTATATCGCTAAACGAATGTTATCCCGTAAAATGCGTAGCATTTAGACGGGATCTACTCCCAAATAATCTAGTTCGATATCAAAAAATAGCATCATTTTTTGATATCGAACTCACATTAATTAAGAATTTATTATCAAATGACGCATCTTGTCACAAACATCATGCAAAACATGAACATTATGAATACTTGCGAGAGCAGTAAATACATTTGCTTTTTGTTTTGATAAATGATGTAAATAGGATCTTGAATAGTTAAGACAAGTATAACAAGAACAACTCTCCATTATAGGGGCCAAATCATCAGCAAAACATGATTTTTTAATTTGAATTCGTTCATTGTCATGTTCACTTTGAAATCTTAGCCAATCCCCTTCTCTTACTAATTGACCACAATACAGCGCACCATGCCGAGCATTGCGCGTCGGTGCTACACAGTCAAACATATCGATACCTTCTGCCACAACATCCAATAGATCCTGGGGCGACATTCCGACACCCATAGTATAACGGGGTTTATTTTCAGGAAGATACTCATGCACCCAACGAATGACTTCAACCGTAGTATTCATATCAAAACCAATGGTTTCTCCGCCTATAGCTATACCATCAGTACTCATTGAAGTAACAAAATCAGCACTTTCGCGTCGTAAATCCTGAAAAACTCCTCCCTGAACAATGCCAAATAAAGCCTGTTTGTACCCATATCGTGAATCAGGTGACTGCTGATGATAATCAATGGATTGTTTTAGCCATCGGTGTGTACGAATCATGATTTGACTTACTTCGTCTTTAGAACAACTATCCGGAGTGCACTGGTCAAATGCCATTATAATATCCGCACCAATTATTTTCTGAGTCTCAAGAGACATCTCCGGAGTCATATGAATAATGCCTTTACTGCCAGGTAATTTAAAATGAGCCCCATGCTCATCTATGGAGCAAATCTCTTTGTTTTTAGATAAACTAAAGACCTGAAAACCACCACTATCTGTTAACATAGGGCCATGCCAACCCATAAAACGATGCATACCACCAGCATTTTCTATTACTTGCATACCAGGTGCACATAACATATGGTAGGTATTGCCCCCCAAAATAATCTGAGTCCCTGCCGCATACAACTCGGGCGGCGTCATATTATTTACACCAGCACGAGTTCCTACGGGCATAAATACTGGCGTGATAAATTCACCATGAGGGGTAATAACACGTGTAACACGTGCTTTAGTACTTGAATGCTGATAAAGCACTTCACATGAAAAAGTGTTCATTCATAGTAAACAATGGGATAAAACGGCTAATGATAACCAAAGCAATAATTTATTGCCAGAAATTAATTCATTGTTCGGGTACGAAAAAATAAAAACAAGCCCATTATCGCCATAAATAGAAAATACATTGCAGTCCATCCTGGCATTGAAATTCCAAACATAGTCCACGTTACTTCAGCACAATCCCCAGCACCCCAAAATAGTGCTTTAGCAATAGTCTGCCATGGGAAGTATTGAATTAATACATCAAGGCCAGGCATGCAGGCCGGAGCTTGCTCAGGTGGCAAGGATTGCAACCATAATTGTCTTAATGAAAAATACAATCCTGCACAAGCCACTAAAAATTGCATAAAGCTTACAATATGCGCTTTTTTCAAAGTCCTTAGAGATAATCCCATTAAACCCAACAGAACAAAAACACAAATTCGTTGCATCACACACAAAGGACAGGGCTGTAACCCCATAGCGTATTCAAAATAAAAAGAGGCAAATAGTACAAATACAGTAATAATTGCTTGAAAGGATTGTATTTTTCTGTAAGCAAGCTTTCTCATGATTTTGGCAACATATATTGTATGGCATCTTTTAATTCGGCATCAGAACATTCTGTACAAGTTCCTTTAGGCGGCATTGCATTCAACCCTTTAATTGCCGTAGCTAGTAAATCGTCTATTTTTTTACTAGCCAAACGAGACTTCCAATCTGCTTCAGATTGAAATTTAGGTGCTCCAGCCAAACCATCTCTATGACAAACCACACAATATTTTTCATATATTTCTTGGCCAGGTTCTTTTTTATCCTCTGTAACAACAGTGGTTTTTTTAGTAACTTCGACTGCGCTATTCTTTTCCTCTTGAACTCTTACTTTTCCAACAGGTTGAATTCTTTGTAAAATTTGTTGCTCATCCATATCATCCATCGCATAAAGTATGAATGAAATAAAAGACAACGCCAGCACAATACTCAACCTCATATTTATCCATCCTCTAATAACTATTTAAAAATCATACCGATAAGTGAGTTTTTTTTCCAGAAAGATTTCAATATATCCAACCAATTGAATAACAATTAAACCATAAATTATGATTGGATCTCTCATTGTCAATGATTGTGTTAAAATGCAAACAATGGAAAAAAATCTGAGTTATGGATGAGCGCAAAAGAATATCAAAAAAATATCAATATTACTCCATATGAAAATGATCAGGAAACCAATCAGGGAGATGTTTATCCAGAGTTTATTAAAGAAACCATCGAAAAATATTATGAAGAGCGAGTCAATAAATCCTGGCAAGGAAAACACATACTTAATGGGAAAATACCCACTACAACATCTCTGATTTTTTCTAGCAACGATTATTTAAGCATCAGTCAACATCCTCAATTAATTAATGCTCAGATAGCCACCATGAAAAAATATGGTAATGGTCAAATGCAATCAGCTGTATTTTTAAGCAACAATAGTTTGCTACTCACTCAATGCGAAAAAAAATTCAGTTCCTTCTTAAATTACTCTTCGACCTTACTCACTCAATCAGGATGGAGTGCTAATGCAGGCCTCATCCAAGCTTTGTCAAAACATGATGTGCCAATTTACCTGGATTTTTATACTCATATGTCATTCTGGTCTGGAGTAAAGGCGGCAAGAGCTAAACCAATACCCTTTCAACACAATTCCATTGATTCACTCCAAAAAAGAATTAAACGCTATGGTCCAGGAATCATTGCTATAGATTCCATTTACAGTACTTTAGGAACAGTTAGTCCATTGATTGAGTACGCCGAAATCGCAAGAAAATTCAAATGCTTACTTATTGTCGATGAATCTCATTCATTAGGTACTCATGGCCCTCATGGCAAAGGTTTAGTATCTAAATTGGGGTTATCGGAGCATGTGGATATCATAACCGCAAGTCTGGCCAAAGCATTTTCAGGGCGAGGAGGCATCATTAGTGGAAATGCGCAAATGATAGAATTTCTAAGGTACTCTTCACTTCCTTCTATTTTCAGTTCCGCTTTGATGCCTCATGATTTAGCTGGGTTTAGCACATCATTGGAAATCATTGCTAAAGAAGAATGGAGAAGAAAAAAATTACAGACTAATACCCAATTTTTACGTGATTCATTGTTAAATGAGGGATTTAACATAGGTGATAGCCAATCTCAAATAATCCCTTTGGTAACCGGAAGTGAAGCCAATACTATTTGGTTAAGAAATGAATTAGAAAAGGCAGATATTTTCGGTGCTGTATTCTGCTCACCGGCAACACCAAAAAACAAAAATCTGATTCGTTTATCTATTACTGCAAATCACGAAAAAGCAGATTTAATCCAGGTCATTGATTGCTTATCTAAGCTAGCAAGAAAAAAGCCTGAAATTCCACTTTTTAAGAAATAATTAAAATATCGCAACACCTATAATAAATAAGGACTCGCTTCTTTTGAGTTTGCCCCCTTAATAATAGGAATTATTTGCTTTGAAATGGCCTATTTGGAAGTTAATTAACGTGAGTTCGATATAAGCAAAATCCAAGGTTTTGCTTATATCGAACTGGATATTTTGAATGGATCCCGTACAAAAAGCTTCGCTTTTTTACGGGATAACGTTCGTTTAGCGACATAAAAGTCATAAATGTCTTTTATGTCGAACTCACGTTAGTTAAGAAACATTTCTTCTGCATCCAATTCCTCTAGATATTGATGGTAGGAAAGAATTTTATCCAAACGCAGATCAAACAAAACAGCACCCTGAACGTAGGCGTAATGATAGGTTTCATCAGAAACAAATCGGTTTGCTGGTACCAGACAATGAGACCACTCATTCCATTGGGGAGTCACTAAATTAGATTGCCAAAAACAAGGGATTTTTTCTCCATTATACAATTGATCCAATACTTCCTCACTGGCTCCATTATCTAAAGCCAAATCATAATGTAGACGCATATCGCCTTCATTTTTCACAATTAAAAAGCTAATATTGGCATCATCATCTAACATCAAAAAACTGCCTGAGTTATCAGCCAGGTAAAACTCAACTATTCCTTTTTCCTTACATAAATTCCAAAACAACTCCGCATACTTTTTATCATGTAAACAATTCGGGGACGTCACTGAGAGCATTCGTACAATCATATCTGACATACTTTGAAAATATTGTAACTGCAAATCATGAATACTCTGGGTAATGAGGTATGCAACATCTGGATCACTCTTTTTAATATATCTGTGGATTAATCCTTCATTAAAAGCCGCTATTGCAAGCGTCTCATCGGCTTGTCCAGTTAACAAAATTTTTTTAATGTTTGTATCTTCGATTCGCCTGCAAAATTCTAACCCATCCATGCCAGGCATCGCATAATCAACAACCACCACAGAAATTTCAGAAAATCGCCGAGAATTATAAACCTCCGCATGAATAGTTGCTAAATCAAGATTAATAGTATGATTAGTTAATGGACAGTTTTTCGCCTCAGTGTATTCACTGATACAGCGCTCGCTCAATAATTCAAGTTCACACCGTTTTTGTTTAATACAATCTAAAGCATCGAAAGGCGAATCAAATACACGGTAGGCCAAACTTTCATCTAACTGTAAAACGAAATTAAGCAAAAAATCTCGGCTGTCGTCTACAAAAACCGCGGTACTTGGAAAGTAACAGGTAGGTATAGAGAAATGTTGCATAGCTCCTCCTGAGCAAAACGTTCCAATGTTATATATCCCTTATGTGAACCATTAATAAGCGACGGTCCTTTATCCAATAACCGAACCTGGCTAACCTGATGATAAAATATCATGATTGCCTATTATAACCAAATTATTTACGTTTTATATACATTAGGCTTTGAAGCCAATCTCAAAAGTATTACTCTTAAACCCCAAAATTAGACAATTTATTGAATGTAAGTCTATATTATTAAATAAGAACCTAATCTCATGCTACCAAATCTAATAAGGATATTGATATGGCCAATTCTCAAGAATTTTACCAACCACCAATTAATGAATTAAAACGCAACTGGGGTTGGATTTTAGGGTTTGGAATACTTTTTATTGTTCTAGGCTGCATAGGTCTTGGAATGGTGGTTGGCCTAACTCTAGTAAGCATGTTCTTTTTTGGTGCTTTATTAATCATTGGCGGAATAAGTCATGTTATAGATGTGTTCAAATATAAAGAATGGAAAGGAATGATATGGCAAGCACTCATTGCAGTGCTGTATATTGCTGCTGGTTGTATTGTTCTATATGACCCATTTTTAGCATCTACTTTAATCACCGCATTTCTTGCAGCAGTTCTGATTGTGATTGGGCTCACACGAATTATTATGGCTATTGCTTTAAGAGACTCTAAAGGTTGGGGATGGTTATTATTAGCAGGAGTTACTGCCATAATTCTTGGCATACTAATTTTAATTCAGTGGCCTATTAGTGGGTTATGGGTAATTGGCCTTTTTATTGCGATTGAATTGATCGTCACCGGCTGGACTTATATATTTATTGCTATCTCAGTTAAAACAGCCAAACTCTAGTTAAACCTAAAAAATGCATTGCATTGCAACGAAAATACTTAAGATATTGGGGATTGAATAGCTCTGTTTTTTTTCTGTTTCAGATAATCGGCTTCACTCTGAAATAGGAAAACTCAAAATAAACAGGGCATACTCTCCTTCCTTGGACTCACAAACAATATCACCACCAAAACCATTCATAACCAATTTACAGAAGGATAAACCTATTCCTGTCCCCATAAACGTTGTTGTGTAAAAATGATTAAATAATCGACTTAATTGTTGGCTAGTCATTCCTTTGGCTGTGTCTTTAAAATATAAATAATGATACCTGTCGCCAGACTCAGTCCAAATCTTAATTTCGCCACGTTGAGCCGTTGCAATGACATAAAGTGCATTTTTTATCAAATTGAACAAAATATGTTGCATCAACAGCTTGGAGCCTTTGAATTGAAAGCTCCCAGTCCAAGTGATTAATGTTCTTTCTCTTGGTGACTGAAATGGATACCTGGTTATTGCTTCGGATAAACACTCTGCTATAGAACAAATCTCTAAAATGCAATTTTGTAAAATATTATCGCGACTTGCTTTTATTAATAACATATCAATGATCGTGTTCGCATAATCAATTTCACTCACTATTCGATTGCTGACTCCTCCAAGTTGCAACAACAATCTCTCGCGTAAAGGAGATGACATCAACCCTTGTTTTTTAGCTAGTTGATAACCTTCGATTAACCTTGGTAAATATTGCACTAAAGCTTGAGAACCACTTTTTATTCCCAACAATGGTGAACGTAATTCATGCGCAATCATACCTGCAGCAGCTGCCATGCCAGCTAATTTTTGTTGTTGTAACATAGCCGTTTTATAATTTAAGGTAGAGCCCGCAATGATAGTAAAAACAATAACCAAGGTCATTTGTATATGCTCTTCTCCAAAATACATTTGCGGAGAATAAAGATAGTAACTAACCAGTGCCAAGCTAGCCCCTAATAACAATACAATGGTTAAACTCAATAAATCAACGAGCAAAACCAGTAAAAATATCCCACACAGTAAAGACATTGCCGAAATAACGCTTGCTTGATTCATTAAAAACAAAAAAGTAAAAAAGTACGGTAAAGTAAACAAGAGGGTTAAAAACCAATACCAAGATAAATATTGCTTCCATTTTAATGGCCAGAAGGGAGTGAGCATCAAACCCAAACCTAATAGGCTTCCTATAAGACGTAAGGGAAGATTCTCATAGGGTTGAGGTAACCAGAAAGCCCAAATTATATAAAACAGCGGAAACCCCACAAAGGCTATGGCTCCGACTGCAACCAATTGATGAGCCGAATTGGACAAACTACGCTGCATTGATTCGTCTAAATGCTTCACTATTTTTTTAGTTGCCACATTTTTAATCCTTAACATATATCCAAGAGAACCTATCATAAAATTTATGAGTAATAATTATAGGATACTTTGATCTTGTCAAAACGATACGGCTTAATCCTATAAAACCAATCATCAGGCCAAATTACAGTATCTTTCCTTACAGGGTTCTTTTTAAAGCGGAATCAATGTTATGATTCTTAATTATTCAACAAATACCCTGTATTCCATGAGTTCAAAAATCATACGCATTGCAACAAGACAAAGCCCACTCGCTTTATGGCAAGCCAATCATGTACGGGAAATGCTTTTAAAGCTATGGCCAAATCTAACCATTGAGTTGTTACCCATGATAACCTCAGGCGACCAATTTCTTAAAGACAAATTATTAGCCGCTGGAGGAAAAGGATTATTTGTTAAGGAGCTAGAAGAGGCATTATTAGATAAAAGAGCTGATTTAGCAGTCCATTCGACTAAAGACATGCCTGCAGAGCTTCCAGATGGCCTTTCCTTAGCTGCAATTTGCAAAAGACACAATCCTTTTGATGCTTTAATAAGTAAAGAGTTTAAAAATCTGGAAACTTTACCTCAAAATGCAATTATTGGCACATCAAGCCTTAGACGCCAGTCTCAATTATTAGCATTTAGACCAGATCTGCAAATCAAAACCTTACGAGGAAACATCAACACCAGATTGAGCAAACTAGAATCTGGAGAATACCAAGCCATTATTCTTGCTGCCGCAGGCTTGGAAAGAATGGGGTTAGAACATCTCATTACTGAAGTCATACCCGATGGCATTATGCTGCCGACCTGTGGCCAGGGCGCTTTATGCATAGAATGCCGAACTGACAACATAGAGATTCAGGCGCTCATTAATGGTTTAAATGACCCTCTCTCCGCTCTTTGTGTCCACACAGAAAGACGAGTCAATGCCAAATTAGGCGGTAATTGCCATGTCCCCCTTGCTGTTTATTGCTCGCTTACTGCAGAAAACCAACTTTTTTTAAGAGCAAAAATACTTAATCTGGATGGAACCCAAATAATTTATGATAAGCAACAAGGAAATATAGAGGAAGCTGAAAGCATTGCAGATAAATGTACTCAAGCCTTACTCGCCAAAGGAGCAACAAATCTACTCGATACTATATCATCATGACTGAAACACTGAATGGTTTGCGTATCTTAAACACAAGACCAAAAGAACAAGCCCAATTACTTAATAAAAAAATTATTGAGGCTGGTGGTATGCCTATTGATTGCCCTACCTTGGAAATAATCCCTTCTCAAACCAATTGGATAGACAAATTACCTGACTTAAATTCAGTAACCCAAGCGATTTTCATCAGCCCAAACGCAGTTCGCTGTTGCATGAAGGAACTGACATCAAGAGGAATTAATTGGCCCAATAGCATCCGAGTGATTGCTATTGGTAAAGGGACTGCTAGAGTACTCAATGAGTTAAATATTCAAGTTAATGATGTGCCTGAGTTACCTGACAGTGAGCATTTATTGACTCTTGATTCGTTGCAGCAAATAAAAAACCAGGAAATCCTTTTAGTAAAAGGAGAAGGAGGAAGAAAACTGGTTGAGGAATATTTAATGCTTAAAGGAGCAAAGGCATGTATTCTATCAGTATATAAGCGTGCCATGCCAATAATCGACAAAGAATTTATTAATTCTTTGTGGCGCGATGACTTGGTGGACATTATACTGTTAACAAGTGAGCAATCCATACATAATCTTTTTAAAATGTTTGGCAGTGAAAGGCAAGAATGGTTACAAAACAAACCTTGCCTGGTCATTAGTGACCGTCTTGCTAAAGTCGCTACTTTATTCGGCATTAAAAAGATTCTCATTAGCCATCCAGAAAGGATGATAAGTACGTTATTTGACTATAAGGATTAATCCATGGCCAATAGCAATGAAGAACAAAAAAAAACTACTCAAACGAAACAAACACCTAAAGTGGAGACCAGTATCCAATCGCAAACTACGACTCCTTCTTCTGTTGATAAAAATAAATCCTTGATAACCGGATTGGCATTACTTCTTGCCATTATTGCTATCGCCACTTCTATTTATTCCATTCAATTTAACAAACAATTTCAAAATTACCTGATTATTGAAAACAAAGAATTAGCTTCTGAATTAAATAAAGTAAAAGAAGAGCAAAACAATGTTCAAAAGATGGTAGATACGAATGCCAATAGCCTACAACAAGTCCAAAATGATTTCATAAAAAAAATTGATGGCTTAAATAAAGAATTGCAAACCGCCATGAAGCAAAAACTTTATCAAAATAATGATTGGCTACTTCTTAAGGTACGATATTGCCTTGAACTGGCTCAAATTAATGCCCATTGGAGTGACAATTTTAACACTACTGTAGCACTTTTACAGCAAGCTGATGAACTTTTAAAGCACATAAACGCCTCCAAAATATTTACAATTCGCCAAGCCATTGCCAAAGAAATTGCTCAATTAAAGTCTATCCCTATCATTGATATTGCAGGGATCCTGAGTCAATTAGATGCTGCTCAATTGAGTATTAATACTCTGTCTATCCAATCCCTTGTTGAACAGCATGAAGTAAAAAACAATAATTCAACGCCAGAAAAGTCCAGCAAAACCGGGTGGCGTCGTCGAATGCAAGATAGTATGAGCTTTTTGGAGAAATTAGTTGTTATTCGCCGTAACAATGAAAATATCCAACCTTTAATATCTCCTTTGTATGAATCTGCATTAAAGGAAAGTATTCGTCTTAATCTTCAGGAAGCACAATGGGCAGTTCTAAACAATAATCCCGCAGTCTATCAGCTTGCGTTAAATCAGGCTATTACTAACATTAAAAGAGCATTTAATGTAACTTCTCATAACACTGCTGCTTTAATTAAGCAATTGAATGACCTCCAAAATATAAAATTAACTCAAGAAAAACCTGTCATTGGGCAAGCAATCTCACTGCTCAATCAAATGATTGATAATAAGGAATTACCTGTCGATCAAATAAACAGTGGGAAAGGAGAAAATTGAGAATGATACGTGTTCTGTTAGCTTTTATTATTTTACTGCTCTCTGTCTTTCTGGGTATCCAACTTAATAAGGATCCGGGCTATGTATTAATAGCCATTAATAATTGGACTATAGAAACTACCTTATGGATTGCTGTTTTTGGCTTACTTTTTCTGTTTGTTTTAACTTATGGTTTTGTCCAATTTTGTAATAAAATTACAAGAACCCCCAGTATGATAAACAAATGGCATTCTCGTCGCTTAACACAAAAAGCCCAAGCCACTACTCGTAAGGGCTTAATAGAATACAGTGAAGGTTATTGGCAAAAAGCAAAAAATCATTTAATACAAGCCCTACCCAATACCGACACCCCTTTGCTAAATTATTTAACAGCAGCCAGGGCTGCTCAAAAAATGGGGGATAGTAAACTTCGCGATCATTATCTTCGAGAAGCACAACAATCCATGCCAGAAGCAAAAATTGCTGTCGAATTAACCCAAGCGCAATTACAACTTGCCAATCACCAATGGGAACAAGCATTGGCCACATTAAAACATCTTCAAGATTTGGCGCCTCGCCATCCTTATGTATTAAAATTATTAATGAGTCTTTACGAAGAAATCAAAGACTGGCAACAACTCATTGCTCTTTTACCAGATTTAAAAAGAAACCATATAATTTCTGATCAAGCTTTTGAACAACTACAACAAAACACTTATTTGCACGCCATGATTGATTTAGAAAAACACAACCAATCAGAGAACATTACCAATCTTTATCACTCTCTACCCAAATCCCTGGTTAATAATGCAAAAATTGTTGCAGAATATACTCGTTTTTTAATTAAGAACCAGGAGTTTGAGGAAGCTGAATATAATCTAAGACGATGTCTTCGCAAGGAATTTGATAATAAGTTAATTGAACTTTATAGCCTGCTTCCGTGTGAAGAAAATCAATTATTGTTTGCTGAATCATTACTTAAAAAAAATCCTCACTCTGCAGCATTGTATTTATGTTTAGGACGTATCTGCCTTGCTCGGCATTTGTGGGGAAAAGCCAAGCACTATCTTGAACAGTCCATTGAGCTTAACCCAACCCCCACAGCGTTTATAGCGCTTGGTAATCTGCATGAGAAACTGAATGACCCCTTATCTGGGGGAGTCTGCTATAAAAAAGGTCTGGAATTAATAACAAAAGATGAATTATCTCAAAAAGCAAATTAATGGAGGGGGGAAGCAAGGGAATTATACCTCTTTCGAAATGTAATCGTTCACAGGCCGTGTTTAAAAATAGAGTTCATATACTGTGCAACATAACCGGTTATTTTACGTGTCAACTATATCCGTTTCCTTATGGTCGCGGCCTGATGAATCCCATATGGCATAATTAATCTAATAAATTAGTTAATGCTAACATTAAGCTCGTGAATGACTACTTCGAAATTCGCTGCAGCAGAGTTTCGAAAGAAGTCTTTGAGCCCTGATTAAATTATTATTCTTGGATTATGGCATGCGTCGTTACATTCCGTTTCTGTTTTTTCAACCTGGATGGTTACATGCTGGATACTAAAATCTTTTTTCAGTTTCTCAACCAACTCTCTGCGCAAAGCATCGGTTAAGGTTTCCCCAGGCATATACAAATGAACCGAAAGTGCATTTTCTTTCGTACTTATTGCCCAAATATGTAAATCATGTATAGATTTTACACCTGGTATACCCAAGAGGAAATTACTCACATTAATCCATGAAATATCGCGAGGAACACCGTCAATAATTAATCTGAAACTATCTGCAAATAATGACCAAGTGCCTTTTAAAATGATTATTGCAATTAATAAGCCGACAACCGGATCTATCCATATCCATCCTGTTACATATAAAATGGCAGCTGATAAAACTACTCCTACTGATATCAATGCATCATAAAATAAATGCAAATAGGCCCCACGAATATTGAGATCATCCGAACCTCTCATAAACAGAACCGCAGTCGCAGAATTTATAACTATACCAATCCCGGCAACAATCATCACAGATACTGCTTTAATTTCAACGGGTGCAAATAACTTATACATAGCATCAGTGGCAATTACTCCACAAGTAAATACTAACAGTGCACCATTCATCAATGCCGCTAAAATGGTGGTTTTTTTAAACCCATAAGTCGCTTTTGGGGTAGGTTTTCTCTTCATTAGCCCTGTTGCTATCCATGCTAAAATCAGTCCCAATACATCACCCAAATTATGAAAAGCATCTGCTAATAAGCTGGTAGAGTTCGCCAACGAAGCAAAAATAATTTGCATCACAACAAAAAGGCCATTTGCAGTAATTGCAATTATAAAAGCTTTATCATAAGTCACTTCGCCATGATCATGATGATGCGAACCATCATGCGAATGCTTACTCATAGCTCTCCTTCGTTTTTACCTTCAGAATAATAATTTATTCCAATTTTAATTCGATCTCGTGCCTTTTGTTTACGCCAGACGTTTGTATCTCGTAAAGAATAAACACATCCGCAATATTCTTGTTTATAAAACTCTTCTCTTTTGGCAATTTCATACATTCGTTCGGAACCACCATTTTTACGCCAGTTATAGGTCCAATATGTCAACTCTGGGTAATGACTTGCAGCTCGTACCCCACAATCATTTATCTGGTTCATATCTTTCCAACGGGAAATACCTAGAGAACTGCTGATAACGGGAAACCCATGCTCATGAGCATATAATGCTGTCCGTTCAAATCTCATATCAAAACACATGGTGCAACGCTTTCCTCGTTCAGGCTCCCACTCTAATCCCTTAGCTCGTTCAAACCAATTTTCTTTATCGTAATCAGCATCGATAAAGGAGACACCATGTTTTTTTGCAAATTTAATATTTTCTTCTTTTCTTATTTCATATTCTTGAAGAGGATGAATATTGGGATTATAGAAAAATATGGCAAATTCAATCTCGGAAAAAATTAGTGCCTCCATCACTTCGCCTGAGCAAGGGGCACAACAGGAATGTAGTAATAATTTTTTTGCACCATTAGGTAATTCTAACCGTTCTCTAAATGTCATTTTTTTACTTCCGGCAAATTAATAAAATGTTGGCGGTAATAACCCAACTCATTAATGGAATCTTTTATATCATCCAGGGCAAGATGTTTTGACTCCTTAACTACTCCACTCATTAATTCTGGGCGCCAGCGCAGCGCTAGTTCCTTCAATGTACTGACATCCAAATTCCGATAATGAAAATAGGCCGCTAACTCGGGCATATATTTATATAAGAATCTCCTGTCTTGGCAAATGCTATTACCACACATAGGGGATTTTCCTTTATCAATATGCTGTCTTAAAAATTCAATTGTTAATTGTTCTGCCTGAGACTCACTGACGTCACTTTCCAACACTCGTTTGACCAAGCCTGATTGATTGTGCTGTTTTGTATTCCATGCATCCATACTACCAAGAAGAACTTTAGATTGTGATACTGCTAATACTGGCCCCTCTGCAATAATATTTAGCTGTGGATCAGTTACAATCGTAGCAATTTCTATAATTCTATCTTGTTCTGGATCAAGGCCCGTCATTTCTAAATCAATCCAAATTAAATTTTGATTATTTTTCATTTGATTTCCAAGAAGTCAAAATTTGCTCTACACAAGCCACGCGACTTTGATGCATGGCCTCCTTAATGGCTTTCCCTTCGAAACCCTGCGCTATAAATGTCTGTGGTGACACTTTAACACATTGAGATAATATTTCATTCCATAAACGATTCTGGTGATACGTAACCGTTTTTCCACAGCTCTCGGCATCTGCCTGACAGGCGATTAATAATTTATAAAATAATTGCGGTCGTCTAAAAGCATCTACCTGTTCCAAAATCTTAACAACAGTATTAGGACGTAACTCGGATATTCTATGAATATTTAAATGAGCCCGTGACACAATAATTGCTAAATCACGATAATCATTAGGGATATGCAAACGAGAGCATAAAGTCTGAATTAGTTTAACACCTTTCTCTTCATGCTCATGATGTTTAGGCCATGATTGCATTGGTGTGGACGCTTTGCCTAAATCATGAACTAAAGTAGCAAATCGTATTAATGGGTCTTGGCTTAGCTTGGATGAGACTTGTAATGCCATTAGAGAATGAATGCCGCTATCTATTTCCTGGTGATATCGATAAGGATTAGGCACTCCAAATAATGAATTAAGTTCAGGTAAAACCACTCTTAAGGCATCACAAGACCGTAAAGAAAGAATGAATTGTTCTGGATTCTTCTCTACAAGGCTTTTTTGCCATTCCAGCCAGACACGCTCAGGGACTAAATGAGATAACTCACCTCGCTTTACCATAGAATACATTAATAAACGAGTCTCTTTCGCTATTCTAAACCCAAGATGGTGGAATCTGCTGGCAAAACGAGCAACACGTAAAACTCGAACCGGATCTTCAATAAAAGCTGGAGATACATGACGTAATAATTTCTCTTTAATATCACGACGTCCCTGATAAGGATCAATTAAATGCCCTCGCTCATCCATCGCCATTGCATTAATTGTTAAGTCCCGTCTTGCTAAATCTTCCTCCAAGGTAACTGATTTACTAAAATCACAAGTAAAACCATAATATCCAGGTGCAGATTTACGTTCTGTCCGCGCTAATGCGTATTCTTCGTTGGTTTCAGGATGCAAAAAAACAGGGAAGTCGCGGCCTACCTGTCTGTATTTTTTCTTTAATAACTCTTCTGGTGTTGCCCCAACAACTACCCAGTCCCGTTCCAGAACAGGAATTCCCAATAATTGATCACGAACTGCACCACCGACTAAGTAGACTTTCATTAAATAAGATTTACCTTCATACTGTATTATTAATCGCATCAATTATAGTATAGATTGACACTATGAGTAAAAGACGAATCAATAAGCAGCAATCTGCCCGTATAGCCAAAATCCAGAAAACCTATCATGACAACATGGAAAACAACTCTGATAGTTTAGCTGATGGTTTGGTAATTACTCGATTCAGTCGACATGTAGAGATTGAAGACAACGAAGGAAAGCGAATTCTTTGTTCTATCCGGCCTAATCTCAATACGCTGGTTGCTGGTGATAGAATAATTTGGCAGATGGAAGGAGAGGCACAAGGTGTGGTTGTAAGCATCTACCCCAGAGGAAGTGTTCTCGCAAGGCCGAGTCAAAAAGGTCTAAAGAAACCAATAGCAGCAAACATCACTCAAATGGTTGTAGTAATTGCCCCAAAACCTGAAGTCAGTTGGCCACTACTTGATAGTTATTTGATCATGGCTGAGATACTTCAATTGCATGTGGTGATCATCCTTAATAAAATCGATCTCCCTGGTCAAGTACTTCAGGAACGACTAACAACAGATTATCATTCGTTAGGCTACCCTGTCATTATGGCCAGTAATCAAATACCGGATACTATAGAGCCATTAAAAAAAGCCTTAGATAACCAAATTAGTGTTTTTGTTGGTCAGTCCGGGGTAGGAAAATCTTCACTAATTTCAAGCCTATTACCTCATGAACAAAATATAACAATCAATAAAATATCAACTGGTTCTGAATTAGGTAAACACACCACAAGAAATTCACGTTATTATCATTTACCTAGTGGTGGTGCCTTGATAGATTCGCCGGGGGTTCGGGAATTTAGCCTATGGGATATTGATTACTCCACAATTGCTCAGGGATATAAAGAATTCAAACCCTATTTATCTCTTTGCAAATTCCGTAATTGTACACATATCGATACTCCTCAATGCGGTGTTATTACTGCTGTAAGCAAAGGGGAAATTTCAATCCACAGATATGAAAATTTTATAAAATTATGTACGCAATTTAATAAAGTAAAAGAGAAAATCCGAGGATTCCCATCAAGCTAATGAGATACTATCAGTGCAATGAAGTTCTCATATACGGAGCTATAGTTAGAGCTTCATCATTTAGCATGAGTTTCCGATACTCTGACTGATATCCAAGTGCTGTTGATAATAATTGATTCAACAATCCATTCTTGGTTACTTCTCCAAAATCAAACTCTGTAGCTCCTGCCTTAATTTCCTTTTTGATTCTCGCTGCAGCAATCATATTGGCTTTTGTAGTGGTCGTATTAAAAAATAATGGTCTAAGATCCCACCACGTTGCTCCTTCTTTCCTTGTAGCAATATATTTATCCAGAGCACAATCAAGTGCTTCAGACCAAGTTCTGCCATTATTTAGTTGACTAATAAAATATTGTTCAGGAGTGCATTGATATCTATTATATTTAGGAGGCTGCAACAAATTGTTATAAGTTACCATTTGCCCTCCCTCAATATTATTAATGATTAATACGTCTTTACCTGTATCATAACTAAGTGACACTGACATTGATCCAACAGGTAGGCGAATTGTCTTAAATGGAATACTCTTCTCTTGCAATTCTTGAAATTCTCGATAGGCAATCATACTGCGTGGATGGAGGATGAATACAACATCACGTATGTCGTTAAGTTCCTTACCGGATAATTCCAAGGGTATGCTACCCATATAATCACCAAAAATACGATTAGGATTCAAATGATAAAAATATTGAGAGCCATCAACTTTTGTTACTAGTGCTATAGAACATTGATAATATTCATAATGGCCATATAACTTTGATGGCTCCATTTTCATTTTATTGTTGGTACTTACAGTCACATAGGCCAGCTTTTCAGATCCTGCAGTGATGTCGGGAAGTATGTACAGATTTGAAAAGAAAATTGATAAAAATCTTTCTTTCATCAATTTTTGATATAACTGAGGATGTAAATGTTTGCATGAAATAAAACGATCATTGTGAATTGATAAGATTATGCCTACTAATTGCCTCTTTTCTTCCTGAGTGTATTTATCAGTCATTTCAAGATAGGTTAAGGAAGCGACATAACTATCAATCTCGTTTATCATATCTAACGATGTTAATCCCTCAACAAATGTTTCATCATAATGATTTAAAAATTTAATTTTTTGTGCATGACTCAAAAGTTTTGTTCTATCAAGAACCGCATTTCTTAAGGCTAGATCTCTTATATTAGGCATATTACAACTGCACTTCAGAAAACAAATAATTATCAAATTGGACTAATTATAATCTAATTGCCATGCCTGGGCAATATTAGTCTGCCCTTTATTACCTGGTTTAAGTTGGAGAACCAATATAGTCTAACGTTCTTGCAGATTGCTGTGCTTCCTCCACTTCTGCTACAGTTAAAATAGGGCGACTTATTTTTCTTAGATAAATAAGCATATTTTCCAGTTGTTCTCCCTTGTAACTCTCTTTTAATGAGTGCAATATTTCTTTAAAACTCTCTAAAATATCGCTTACTTGCTTTACATCTGCTTTATTAATGAAAAGTTTCTTACTCTCAATGCTCCGGTAAGCTCCAAAAAAATTATTTGAAGTCTCCGTCAGATACGTACTAATGTACAATAAGCGGTTTGCCACATAATCAATACAATTAGCTAAGAATTTATTTTTAGCATCGACTTGATCAAACATTTGAAGGGTTAAAATTAAATTTCTTTTCTGTTGCTCATTAAGACTTTTTAAAAACTTAGTAAATAAAATATTAACTCTTAGTTGAATCAGCAACTCATTATTGTTTTGAGAACAAGTATGTATCAATTCATCCAAAAAATTAACGATTTTAGCGTTCAATGATTTATTAACCACTTTAAGGTGTGACAAAACATGTAATAGCAATTCAGGTTCAAACCAATAAACATCCATTTTAGATAGATCACCGACTTCAACAAGCTGATACCAATCAAGTGTTGATTTGTAATGTGTCAGCCAAGTATAAATATCTTTGTCCTTTTGGCTGTGTTTAATACTTTCTTTCAATACTTTGTTATAGACTGATAGCAACTCTTCAACCCTATTTGAAATCAAATAAGGAGCAAACTGGTTATATATCTCTTGAGCTTCTGAAAAAACTGTATTTTTGATATCCCACAGGCTAATTACTTTCCCCGAAAAAGGAAAAATTTCGAATGGTACAACCAACAATGAAACCAGCAAAGTTTTAACCCGATATAATAAATTATCTCTATTACTTGCTACACTATTCTCCTGCAAGTTCACAGCTTTTAATTCATGATAAAAAGGTATTAACTCTTTCCTTGCAGATTTCAATCTGGGATTAAATTGAAACATCCAACCAGCAATGGCTTCAATTTGTTCATCCACATCATAGGATTGCATCATATTAATTGAAATAAGCAATTCTAATAGATAATAATCTCTACCCTGGTATGGAATTTTAGTCCCATAAAGAAAATTAATACTCTCCAGATCGAACTGATACAATGCTTTAAAAAATTTTTGCACTTCCATTTTAAAAAATTGAATATCAGCATGAGAAGTTTTTAAAGAATAATAATTTTCAATTAACCCAAATAACTGTGGCAATATTTCCAATGGAACTTGCCCCTTCGATTGCATACGAGGAAAAACCTTTTTCTTTAAAAAATCCCAAAAATTATCAAACCTTTCCTCACTAATAGAAAATTCGGCTTTAGATTGGCTGCTTCTATATAATCTCGTTAACTCCTCAATAGTAAAGGGTTCAAATTTTTTAATTGATAAGGTTCTACAAGTTGACAATTCAAATTGATTATCAAGTAAATGTTCACATAATCCTCTTTTTCTATATAAAGTTTTACTATCATAGCCAAGATAAAAATTTTCCAATCGAACTGTTTCACTCAGTGGAGTTAAATTATTAAAATCAACTTGATTGGTTATATGAGGCAGCAAGATTTGCAAATAATTTTTTTCTGAAAATGGCTCCAATTCATGAGCGAATTTAATCCATATTTGATTTACAGCAGAAGGATTAATCAGATAATCAGTATCAGTATCTGCGATCCATCGCTCTCTAAAACACTGCAAAATGAATTGAATATCATCATGAGTTAATGTCTCCGGATCATCCCTGTGACTAAAACGTTCTGACAAAATAGTTACGAATTTTTTATCGCAGGGGATGGGGGATTTCGATTCCCCTAATTCTTTAATAAATTTACGAATGTGTTGTACTAACATTACAATCTTCAGCCTATCCTTAAACCAAAATTGAATCTATAAGCATTTCCAACAAAAATGCGTTGAACAATAATACATTAAACAGGTGTGTTACATAATAATTTTATTTTTATAAATTATTCAATAAGTTGTTGGTGTAACGACAATCTTGAATAGATAAAAAAAAAGCGGCATAAAAGCCGCTTTTAGGAATAAAACCCTGGCGATGACCTACTTTCGCATGAGGAGACCTCACACTATCATTGGCGCGGATTTGTTTCACTACTGAGTTCGAGAAGGGATCAGGTGGTTCCAAATCGCTATAGTCGCCAGGAAAACTGGTTGCCATTGGCTTATGTATTAATTATTTTCAATAAGCCTTTGGTCTGGTAAAGAATTCGAGTCACACATTTTGTTTAGGTATTCAGTTCGCTTACTACAATCTGAAGTCACTCAGATTATATGGTCAAGACAATCAGCCAATTAGTACAAGTTAGCTTCACGCATTACTACGCTTCCACACCTTGCCTATCAACGTCGTAGTCTTCAACGGGCTTCATGGGAAAACTCATCTTGAGGGAGGCTTCCCGCTTAGATGCTTTCAGCGGTTATCCCGTCCGAACTTAGCTACCCGGCAATGCCACTGGCGTGACAACCGGTACACCAGAGGTTCGTCCACTCCGGTCCTCTCGTACTAGGAGCAGCTCCTCTCAATTTTCCTACGCCCACGGCAGATAGGGACCGAACTGTCTCACGACGTTCTAAACCCAGCTCGCGTACCACTTTAAATGGCGAACAGCCATACCCTTGGGACCTGCTTCAGCCCCAGGATGTGATGAGCCGACATCGAGGTGCCAAACACCGCCGTCGATATGAACTCTTGGGCGGTATCAGCCTGTTATCCCCGGAGTACCTTTTATCCGTTGAGCGATGGCCCTTCCATTCAGAACCACCGGATCACTAAGACCAACTTTCGTTCCTGCTCGAGCCGTCACTCTCGCAGTCAAGCACCCTTATGCCTTTACACTCTTGGTACGATGTCCGACCGTACCGAGGGTACCTTTGTGCTCCTCCGTTACTCTTTGGGAGGAGACCGCCCCAGTCAAACTACCCATCATACACTGTCCTCATCCAGGATTACTGGACCAAGTTAGAACCTCAATAACAACAGGGTGGTATTTCAAGGGTGGCTCCATGAGAACTAGCGTCCTCACTTCACAGCCTCCCACCTATCCTACACAGTCATCATCAAAGTCCAGTGCAAAACTATAGTAAAGGTTCACGGGGTCTTTCCGTCTAGCCGCGGGTACACTGCATCTTCACAGCGATTTCAATTTCACTGAGTCTCGGGTGGAGACAGTGTGGCCATCGTTACGCCATTCGTGCAGGTCGGAACTTACCCGACAAGGAATTTCGCTACCTTAGGACCGTTATAGTTACGGCCGCCGTTTACCGGGGCTTCGATCAAGAGCTTCTCCGAAGATAACCCCATCAATTAACCTTCCGGCACCGGGCAGGCGTCACACCCT
>NZ_AP039388.1:3320000-3612281 GCF_055389095.1 Legionella sp. JM-2024
CGACCACGCACATTTTCCCAACTGGTTGGCCAAGAACATATTAATAAAGCATTGATCAATGCGCTGAACCAGCAACGATTGCATCATGCCTATTTATTTACTGGTACCCGTGGTGTCGGTAAAACCAGCATCGCCCGTATTTTAGCCAAAGCTCTAAATTGCGAAAAAGGAATCACATCAGAACCCTGTCTCCAATGTGATACTTGTATTGCAATTGAGCAGGGTCGGTTTATTGATCTCATTGAAATTGACGGTGCCTCGAAAACTCGAGTTGAAGACACACGAGACTTGCTCGACAACGTACAATATGCACCAACCAATGGCCGCTTCAAAATTTATTTGATTGATGAAGTCCATATGTTGTCTCAGCATAGTTTTAATGCATTATTAAAAACTTTAGAAGAACCTCCTTCTCATGTGAAATTCATTCTGGCGACAACTGACCCACAGAAATTACCGGTTACTGTTTTGTCCCGCTGTTTACAATTTAATCTGAAGTATTTGTCTGCCGAGTTAATAAGCCGACAATTACAATCAATCCTCCATGAAGAGCAATTGGATTTTGAGATTCAAGCAGTGGATATATTAGCTCAAGCAGCCCGTGGGAGCATGCGTGATGCATTAAGCTTGCTCGATCAGGCAATTACCAGCTGTGAAATGAAATTACTGGCCAGTGATGTAAAAATGATCTTGGGCTATACCCAACAAGATTACGCATTACTACTATTGCAAGCACTAGCAAAACAAGATGCTTCAGCAATGCTGGCCTTAAGTCAGCAAATTATTGTTGAAGGGGGAAATTTTCAATATGTTCTTGATGAAATACTTAATTACCTGCACCAAATTAGTATTTATCAATGCCTGACTGAGAGCAATCCTTTAATTAATCCAATAGCAGGAATTAAAGAGCTGGCAAAACAATTCTCCGCTGAAGATACCCAACTATTTTATCAAATAGGCATTAAAGGACGCGAGGAAATTCATCTTGCCCCAACTCTGGCCATTGGTTTTAGCATGACAATACTTCGCATGTACACTTTTAAACCAGCACACCATACAACAAGGCCACCTTTAATGTTCGAGCAAAATAACACAACCAGCTTGCCCATTATTGACAATACGAATGAGCGAAATACTAATACAGCAATTGAAGCAATACCTGTCGTTAGAGAGGCAACAAGCGACTCTGTTCCTAATTTATCTCAATCAATGCAAATCGAAGAAAATAATACTACTTTCACTACTGAGTCAATTGACTGGACCAACATAATACCCCAGTTAAAACTGTCTGGTTTGGCACTCAATGCCATAGAAAATGCCGAATTCATTAGTAAAGAAGGGCAAAAAGTAACATTGGGAGTTAATAAAGGACATCAGTCGTTATTCACCCCCACAACAATTAGCCGAATTGAGTCCTCTCTGACTGATTATTATAAAAGTCCAGTAAAAATCATTTTAAACTGTAAAGATGCAGTGCATGCATCTCCAGCACAACAAAAAGAAAAGGCTACCCAAAAAAAACAAGAAAAAGCCGAGGTTGCCTTACATACTGATCCTGTATTTCAACAGTTACAACAAGAATTTTCAGCAGAATTGGTCAAAAATTCTATTGTCCTGTTAAAAGATGACTTATAATACTTTAACTAACCATAACCAAACGAGGCTGTAATGGATATTAATCAAAATTTAGGTAATTTAATGAAAGAAGCGCAAAAAATGCAACAACGTATGCAAGAAGCGCAACAACAATTAAGCCAGTTGGTAGTCAGTGGCGAATCTGGTGGTGGCATGGTTACCATTAAGATGAACGGGCGTCATGATGTAACAGAAGTTAAAATCAAGCCAACCTTAATGGATGAAGACATTGAAATGCTAGAAGATTTAATTGCTGCCGCAGTCAATGATGCAGTGCGCAAAATTGAAAAAGCATCCAAAGAAAAAATTAGCCAACTAACTGCTGGCCTTAATATTCCAACTGATTTAATGGGTGACAAAGAAGGAGAGTAAGCCTAACTATGGATGCTCTAAACCGCTTGGTAGAAGCGCTTCGCTGCCTTCCAGGTGTAGGACCAAAATCGGCACAAAGAATGGTGTTTCATTTATTGCAACACCAAAGACAGCGAGGCTTACACCTCGCTTCCTGTTTAGAACAAGCGATGAAACACATCAGCCATTGTCAGCGGTGTAATAATTACACCGAACAAGCTCTATGTGCTCTTTGCCAAAATCCCAATCGAGATCCAACATTACTTTGTGTGGTGGAAAGTCCAGCCGATGTTTCTGCTATAGAACAAAGCAACGCCTTTCAAGGTAATTATTTTGTTTTGATGGGAAAAATTTCTCCTCTTGATGGATTAGGGCCTGATGACATAGGACTACCAAAACTTAAGGAACTCATTATCAAAGAAAAAATTCAGGAAGTTATTCTTGCATTAAGCCCTAGTGTTGAAGGTCAAACCACAATCCATTTCATTCATCAATTACTAAAAAATGAAGCAGTCAACATCAGTCAATTAGCGCATGGGATACCATCAGGCGGCGAATTAGAATTTTTAGATGGAAATACTATAAGCAGCGCCCTTAAGAATAGAGCAGTACTTAATGTTTAAATCTAAGTCCACGTTCATTTTACTCGGAAAACAAATACTCATATTATTCTTATTATCTATAAGTCTTATGACAAGCACAGCCCATGCTTCCTTTCACAGAAGTTTATGGCCCAAGTGGTTAGTCAATAATCCCCTTTCTAAACAAGTCATTTCTCACCAGGTATGGCAAAATTTTCTTGATCACCATGTAATCACCAATGAAGAGGACATCAACTTAGTCGACTATGCTAACCTAAGCGAAAAGGATTTAACTTCACTAAAAGAATATATAAAAACTTTATCACAAATCGATATCGATAATTATAATCGTCAAGAACAATTAGCGTATTGGATCAATTTATATAATGCTCTTACTGTATTAACAGTAGCAAACTATTATCCTATCGCGAACATACAGGAGATCAATATTTCCCCTGGTTTATTCAGTGTTGGCCCTTGGGGAGCAAATATTATTACTATCAAAAATACCAGCTTATCTTTAGATGATATTAATAACAGGATTATTCGCCCAATTTGGAATGACCCTAGAACACATTACGCATTAAATAATGCAACAATAGGTGCCCCCAATCTTAATAAGCAGGCCTACCAAGGAGAATTACTAGAGCAACAGCTTAACAATGCCGCTTCTAAATATATTAATTCTCTTAGAGGGGTGCAAGTCATTGAAGGTAAATTAATTGTCTCTAAGCTATATGATTGGTATGAAGATGATTTTGGTGGTACTAAAAAATATGTCATTAAACATTTACTACAATTCTCACAGGAACCTTTGCGCAGCCAACTAAAACATATCAATACTATTGATAGTTATATTTATAACTGGCATATCAACTGTCCCGCAGACAATCCGTCATGAAACAAAATCACTCCATCTTTTCTTATTTTTGGCAGTTTTTATTATTTAATTTTTGTTTTTTTGGTTTACAATTACTCCTTCTTTATTCCCACGCTGAAAGCTTAATCAGTTCCATCAAACTACCTTGGACAATCTACTTTGAAATTATTGGAACAATAATTATTCAATTCAGCCTGTATATTATTATCTCTTTGGTTCAAACAATAATGCTTGTCGGAATTTTAAAACGTTCATGGCATTATTTCTCTGTTGATCAATGGCAAACCATCATTTGGTCTCTATTTGCTTGCTTTATATTAAGTGCCAACGCTTATTATTTTCCCCTTAGTGTCTTCAGCAAGTTATTTTCACCACCGATCCCTGCATTTATTTTTTTAACATTACTTTATTTTTCTTTGTTTTGCCTGAGTATTTTATTATTAAATTGTTTGTTTTATCGGTATAGCATTCGCATATTATTAATAGCGCTTCCTTTTGTAGTTTGTATTATTATCTTAAATCATTATTTGAAACCCACTCCCAACCAAAATCTTAACCAGTCACCTAATATTATTATCCTGGGGATAGACAGCTTAAGCCCAGAAAGTGTCACTTCCAGAAACATGCCGTTTCTTTATCAAGTGCTCACTGACAGCCTTCAATTTACAAACACCATCAGTCCTTTGGCCAGAACTTATCCAGCATGGAGTTCTATCTTGACTGGCTTATACCCTAAACACCATCTTGCAGAAGAAAATTTGGTAGAAAGAAATCGAGTTAAAAGTCAGTTCAGTATTGTATGGAAATTGAGAAAACTAGGGTATAACACAATATACGCAACAGATGACAGACGATTTAATAGTATAGATAAAGATTTCGGTTTTAAAAAAATCATTGGACCTAAAACAGGTGTGAATGATGTCATGTTAGGTTCCTATAATGATTTTCCTCTTGGGAATTTACTGATTAACTTTCGAATTGGCTCCTGGTTATTCCCCTACAATTACAGTAATAGAGCCAGTTTCATATCATACTACCCCGAAACCTTTACTATCCAATTAGAAAAAGAACTGTCTTTACAGCAAAAACGCCCTGTTTTTCTTGCTGTACATTTTGCTCTTCCACATTGGCCTTATGCCTGGGCAGCTTCATTACCGAATCAAGTGAACAACGAATTCAGCCTCAGTAAACGCGATGCTCTTTATCAAAGTGCACTGAAAGCAGTAGACAACCAATTTAAAGCCATTTTCTCATATCTAAAACAACATAATTATTTTAAAAATAGCCTGCTCATTATATTAAGTGACCATGGAGAAGTACTTTATTACCCAAACACACGATTAACCAGTTATCAGAAATATCAAAGCCCGTTAACCAGCAAACTTGCAGATTACTTTAAAACAAAAACCGCAACTGAATTGGATAAAAGCGCTGGTCATGGTTCCGACATATTAAGTCCCATGCAATATCATAGTCTTCTGGCTTTTAATATTTACAAGAATGGAAGATTACTTACAAAAACAAGCAAAATAAAAACGAGAATAGCATTATTTGATCTGGCACCAACTATTCTTGACTTCCTAAATATTACCAATAAACAAAAAATGGATGGTATATCATTGTTACCAGCGATAATTCACCCGAATGCGCCATTACCAAATCGCACGTTTTTTATTGAAAGTGGCATGTTTCCAAATCAAGATTTTACTAAAGAAAAAGCCATTGAATTAGGAAAAAAAATCTACGAAGTTAACCCGGATACTGGTGAGCTTGAGTTAAAACCAAACGAATTAATCAATGTAAATAATCAAAAGTTGTATGGGGTCATAAGCGGAAATTGGATTTTAGCTTTATACCCTGATGATAATATCTATATACCTGTCATTCTGAACCTCTCAACTGGAGAATGGATTGATAATTTAGAAAGCGATTTTGCCAAATCAAGCCCTGCAGAAAAACTAAAGGAACAACTTCAAAAATTCTATGGTAAAAAACTGGTTTATCCTATTCAATAAATGCCCTCTGTAACCTAAGAAAAGATTAGGTTCAGTAAGAGTTGCTTACTTTTGTTTCATGGAATCTGCATAAACCATACTTCGCCCCTATACTCCAAGGTAATTTGGCTTAAAATCTAAAGCTCTCTGTTTGGCTCTTCTATGAAGCTAAACAATTTTTCTAATGTGTCACTGACTGTTATTGTTTCACACCCATAAATTGCAATGATTCGAAACACGGCTTCTCGATTACGCCGCCCCACCTGAACATGTTTTTTTCCCAAATCATATGCACAAGGTTCGGTTGTAACACATCTGTTTTTTAATTCAACCCGTAATGCTTCCATGACACACTTTAATGCGTTATACACTCTGTCTATAGCTTTTTTTTCAGTTTCATTTAGTGATGGTAACCAATCTAAAGAATACCCATTAATAATGGAATACAAAGTATAAAGTAGATATCGACTGTCATTATTAGCAAAATATCCATATAAATCCAAACATTCTGTTGTAGTAAGTTGGCGATATAGAATGAGCATTTCCTGGTGAAATTTTGCCAAATCTTCCTCGTGAGATTTACCCTCTGTAACCAAACGCTGCTGCAATACCATCACAGCATCTATCAACCTATTAGGATTAAACCAAAATTTGTAAGCCCGCCCCAAGTCATGCAAACGTTCTAAAGTAACTTTTTCATTATTCTCAGGTGTGCATGATACTTTAAGATTTTTAACAGCTAATTGGATTATTTCTCTATATACTTCATTCACCTCAATCATAATTCCTTGAGGAAGTTCATCCCCATGAAATAAAAAATCAATACCAGGATTTAATCCATACTGATGTGCATTGCTATGTAATTGCCTTTGTAGAACTTCGATGAATTCGTGCAAAAAACCCAAACGCATACTTACTGAAACTAATTTTTCAGGATGAATCAATTCATTAAATAACTTATCGGGATACAATTTATAGAAAAAGATAGCATTGACTAAATTGACTAACTCAGATTCAGAAAAAAACTCCAAAGCCTCCGACTGTTCCTCAATTGTCCAGCTACGAAACAATTTTGCAGGTTCCTTGAATAAAATAGATTTTTGATTCCAAATATCAACCAACTTAGATAACCATAATCTAAGTTTTTCTTTCTTAAATAACTGCTTGAATTCGTCAATATACTCCTCAACTGAATCATTTATTTTCCCAGAAAAATCTTTGGATTCAATTGATTTCGCAATATGTTTATACAGTAGCGATATTTCCACAATAACCTGAACTTCTTCTAATGAATCGACTACCTTGGAAAGTTTTTGTTTTAGTGTTTCAATTCGGCTATAAGCATCTAACCAACTTATTTCATTAAGTACTTCAGGCAGTTCCAAATGCTTAAACTTGGAGTGAGCGTCTATTAATTTTAAATAATCCCAATATTTATTGGATAAAATCATGCACAGTAAATGTATGTCTTTTACAGGGCAAATATCACCCTCTTGTTGATCAAAACACTTGCCAAGTCGATTCTCTAAGTGTTTTAGCTTATATTTAATTTGTGCTTTGGCTCTATAATTATCCGTTACAAACCAATTTGATAAGGTAGGTGTATTTTGAGTCATCCATTTCTCCTCAAGCATCATCCTGAAGCTCGAACTTTAACAATAACACAGGACTTACGAAAAATTCCAAGGTTGAAACAAAAAAATTTTTAAAATGAGGGAGGTTAGACAAACTAAGTCACTGAACTAAAAACTGGTATAATGATGAGATTGTTGCGTTTCATGGGTCTTGTTACATTGAAAATAAAAATTTGCCTAATTCTTATTGCCAAATCAATATCGATACAAAATAAATTGTTCCCTGTTTCTAGTGATTTAATCATAAATGTATAAAAATAATTGCAAGCAATTAATAAACTTGCCAAAATTAAAGCAAAGTATTTTTTGACCTTTGAGGCAAATTGATGCCAAAACGCCACTATTTGCTATTTATTGATACTGAAACAGTCAGTGAAGACCTGAAAGACTATTTTGAAAAATTTAATCTGGATATTGTACAACAGAAAAATCTTTTTCCTATTCACATTGAAAAAGGAATGCCCACTGCAATTTTAATCAATTGGTCCATTTTAAAAACTGAGCCAGAAACAATTAAGCAATTTTACAACCTGTATCCAGTACCATTAATTGTTATTAATAATAAGCCTGATGAAGAATCAAGTATTACAATGCTTGAGACTGGAGCTGACGATTTCATGACAAAACCTCTCTACCCCCGTGAGTTACATGCACGAATTGGGGCTATCTCTCGACGAGTAGTAAGAGCACAACAAAAGATAGATCTTGGCAAAGAAGTATTAATGTTTGCAAATTGGCGACTTTACCCAGCATCCCGACAAGTATTTGGAGACAACAATGAGGAATTACAATTAAGTGCTGGTGAATATGATTTACTCCTCACTTTTGTTCAACAACCACAACGTGTCTTGGATAGGGAGTTTTTATTACAAATTACCAAAAACACAGATTTGGTTCCTTTTGATAGAAGAATCGATGTTCAAATCAGTCGCTTGCGTCAAAAAATTGAAATAGATAAGAAAAAGCCAGCTTTAATTAAAACCATTCGCAATGGTGGTTATATGTTCACCGCCCGAGTTGTAACCCTTAAAGAAAGTGATGCCACATTCTAATTATCTTCCCTGATTAATAGAAATATACTCATTATGTAATAGACAATTGCTTTGCCGGCATGATGCCATACCGCATGTAATCGTTAGGGTGTATATCTTGATATCTTGGTGGAATACCATAGTTGCATCCAGGTTGGAAGACTGGACGCAGCTATGGCATTCCGGAGATAGGGAGTGAACTGCTGCTGTCTCATGTACATTATCATTCTACTCTTCGTACTCTCAATCACACTTATATTGACTGTGATTTTTATAGAAGTATAAAAAATAGACAAGATGAGATGTCAATTATTTAGGTTTATTAATTGGTGACCCCATATCCTTTGATTCTGGTTTTAACAAAAGAACAGATTTTTTCAAATTGCCAGGATCATTAGCACCCTGTTTTTCTACATTTTGTTGCGAAGAAGATAACGATGCTTGAGGCTGTTGCTTGGCTACGCTTGGCGAGCTTTGGGTATTTTCCTTCGCTTTTATTTGATTGCTACTCTTAGGTTTTGCTTTACTTGTCTTCGTCTTCTTAGCAACAGGCTTTGCTTTACTTTTAACTGAACTGGCTTTACTGGCTGACGCTTTTTTTACTTTGGAATCAGCCAAATGAGTTGATTTTGCTATCGGCAGACTGCTTTTCTTTTCAGATGGATTTTCAGCAATCTGATCAAAAATATTAATCCAATGATGTTCCATTATCTGAAATACATTCAACATGTAATTCATGGCTTTCTGACTATTCTGGATTAATACATTCATATTTTTTTCCAGGATCTGCTCTGGTTTTAAAACATTTAAAAATTCGACAGGAGTCACATAAGACATATTTTGCAATGTTTTAAGATTCAGATCTAATAAATCCTGCATCGGTCTTTCAATAGAACGAACCATAGTATTTAAATTTTTTTGCTGAAAAAATTGCTCTTTCATTACACTCTCCATATGTTGCATTGCACAAAAACAAGATTAGCTTAAAAAATTAATTTGTCAATTATTTAATTCTTTTTTAGCAAGACAGAATCATAGTAAATGGATTGTATAGATTTAAACTTTATTTTCTTAAAAAAAACCGCTAAACCTTTACCATTTATTAATGACGACTCACCTTACAGTGTTTGGTACGCTTCTAATCAGGATAATAAAATATTTTATCTAACATCCTGATACTAGAGCCAGATTATGATGTTATATTCTTTTCTTATTGCTTTTAATCATCTTCACTCCTCTAATGATATTATCGCTGACCCTTAATATTTCAATACGATAATGATCGATGGCGACACAAGAATCTGGGGGAGGGATGTATCCCAAATGTTCAATGATCAAGCCGCTTAGAGTTCTTGGCCCTATTAACGGTAAGCTCCAACTCATCATACGGTTTAAATGACGAATAGTTATACTGGCATCAACTATGACTGACCCATCGTGTTGAGGAACAATGTCACGACTCAAGGCTGCTATATCTGTTGTAAATTCTCCAACTATTTCTTCAAGAATATCCTCCATAGTGACAAGCCCCTGGATATCGCCATATTCATCCACAACGAAACAACTTCGTCTTTTCATTTTCCTGAAATTTAATATTTGAATATTTAATGGCGTTGCTTCAGGAATAAAATACGGGGCTTCTGCACTATTTAATAAATTATCAATATTCAATTTATCTTCTAACGCCAAATTCAAAATATTCCTGACGTGAATCATCCCAACTAAATGCTCAATAGAACCATGATAAATAGGTAATCTTGTATGTTGCGCCGTTTCTAGCTGTTCCAAAAGTTCAATCCATGGTAAATCCAAATCAATTCCAACGATATCTGCTTTAGGAACCATAATATCTTCAACAGTCGCTTGTTCCAGATCTAATAAACTAATCAACATACTTTTGTGTTCCACAGGCATTAAGCCACCCGCCTCATGAACCACCGATCTTAATTCTTCGCCAGTTAACATTTCTTTTTGAATCCGCTTCACAGATATCCCAAACAACCTTAAGATGGCGTTAGAAATAAAACTGATTAAATGTACTAAGGGAGAAAAAATCCATTGCAAAATGCTCAATGGCAATGAAGTAACAAAAGCTACTTGTTGAGGGTAAATAGCCGCTAGTGTTTTAGGCGTCATTTCTGCAAACACCAGGACAAGCATAGTCAGTAGGGCGGTCGCTATGGCAACGCCAGCATCTCCATAAAAACGTTGTCCAATTAAAGTAGCTAGAGTAGATGCCACTATATTTGCTAAAGTATTACCGATTAGGACTACGCTTAGCAATTTATCAGGTCGAGACAACATGTGGTTAACTCTAATGGCTTGCTTATCATTGCTTTTTACTAAATGCCGCAATTTATATCTATTGATAGACATCATGCCTATTTCTGAACCAGAAAAAAAAGCCGATAAACATATTAGGAAAAATAATAAAATCAATAGAGTAGAAATAGGGAATTGCACTTAATATCCTTATGCTTTGAGGAATGACAAATTATACAATAGAACTTGTCATTTGGGAGTAGGATAAAAAAAGAGAGTCATTATGACTATAGAATAGAGTGGGTGCTGAGCGATGCTCAACACTCAACTTAATTTTGTAGTAACTATCTTATTTTTTCACTTGATTATAACGTTTAATACTAGATAGTATTTCTTCTCGAGCATCATCTGGTCCTACCCAACCATCGATCTTAACCCATTTCCCTTCTTCCAAATCTTTATAATGTTTAAAAAAATGCTCAATGGATAACAACAAATGCTGAGGAATATCCTGATAAGTTTGCATGGATTCATACATTTTGCTCAATTTCGTAGTTGGAACAGCCAATATCTTGGCATCCACCCCAGACTCATCCGTCATCTTTAACATACCAATCGCACGGCATGAAATCACAGCTCCACTAATCAACGGAACGGGAGTGATAACCAATACATCTACTGGATCACCATCTTCTGATAAAGTATGAGGTACATATCCATAATTGGTTGGATAAAACATTGCAGTAGTCATAAATCGATCAACAAATAAAGCACCAGTTTTTTTATCAACTTCATACTTTACAGGCTCTCCATGCATAGGAATTTCTATGATCACATTAATTTCATTGGGTACATCACGACCGCTCTGAATTTCCATTAAACTCATTTACGCACCTTTATAATAATAAAAAAGAGGTATTATGCGAAAAATCACGTCAAAAGGCAAAGACAAGCGTTCGCAATATAATAAAGGAAATGTATAATATCATTTTGAATCTAACAATCGGATTACCTATGAATTGTTTGTTTTGCAAAATTGCCCAGGGTGAAATTCCTGCAACAGTGGTTTTTGAAGACAATAATATATTGGCTTTTCGCGATATTAGACCTCAAGCGCCAACTCATTTATTGATTATACCCAAAAAGCATATTGCAACCATCAATGATGTGCATGACGGTGATAGTGATCTTGTTGCTAATCTTATAATAAGAGCAAAAAAATTAGCTCAAGATGAAGGTCTAAGCGAAAAAGGGTATCGATTGGTTTTTAACGTTAATTCCGGTGGAGGGCAGGAAGTTTACCACATTCATTTACATTTACTCGGTGGACGTCAAATGACTTGGCCGCCAGGTTAGGAATCCTTGCTATGGAAAAATTATACTCAAATTTGCTTAAAGAATTAGGCGAAGATATAAATCGCGAAGGACTAAAAGACACTCCAGGAAGAGCAGCTAACGCCTTACGTTATTTGACTAAGGGCTACAATGAGAATCTTGACGAAATCATTAATGGTGCATTGTTTGATTCTGACATGAGTGAAATGGTTATCGTCAAAGACATTGAGCTGTACTCATTATGTGAGCATCATCTATTGCCTTTCCTCGGTAAATGCCATGTTGGATATTTGCCTCATGGTAAAGTAATAGGTTTATCTAAAATTGCTCGTATTGTTGATTTTTACGCACGACGACTGCAGATTCAAGAACGATTGACAGGGGAAATTGCCCATTGTATTGAATCGATTACTGGAGCTCGTGGAGTTGCAGTAGTCATTGAGGCAAAACATCTTTGCATGATGATGCGTGGTGTTGAAAAACAAAATTCCGTAATGACGACCTCAGTTATGCTTGGTGAAATGCGCAACAGCCCAAGTAGCCGTATGGAGTTTTTGAATTTAGTTCATTAAAGAATGAATTGGGTCTTTTGTCGTTTCGCTGACTTTAGTCTAAAAGCACCGAGATGTAGTAATATAAACAGACCCTAACCCATTTATAAAAAATTAAAACATTCATCGTAGGTTGGTACTCAATTCAACCTACGCCAAACATTTGCTAACTTTATTGTTTATAGCCGACTCTATAAATTACATTAGCATAATCATCCGAGATCAATAATGACCCATCTGGCATTACAAGTGTATCAACAGGTCTTCCCCATGTTTTTTCACCCTGTAACCACCCACTGATAAATGGTTTAACCTCGGTTACATAATTATTCTTAATTTTTACTGTCATCACTTGATAGCCTATCTTATGACTGCGATTCCAGGAACCATGTTCACTAACAAAAATTTGTCCCTGATAATCGGATGGGAACAATTCGCCAGTATAAAATGACATTCCGAGAGGAGCTACGTGAGCTGGGAATTCAAAAGCAGCAGAAGTAAATTCAGCACAAGAATATAATTTGCCGTAAACAGGATCTGCTATATTTTTACCATAGCAATACGGAAAACCAAAATTCATACCTTTTTTTGGGGCAACATTTAGCTCATCTGGAGGCAAATCATCCCCTAACCAATCACGTCCATTGTCTGTAAACCAAAGATTGTGATGAACAGGATCCCAATCAAATCCAACTGTATTGCGTATCCCTTTAGCATAAACTTCAAAATTTTGACCATCGGCATCCATTCTCATAATAGTAGCGAAACGCGGATCTTTCATTAAACATACATTGCAAGGAGCGCCCACTCCAATATAAAGCTTATCATCGGGCCCAAATCGAATAAAACGCCAGCCATGAGCCTTTTCTTTTGGCAATTCTGAGGTAACTACAACTGGTTTCGGTGGATTATTTAAATTGGCTTCAATATTATTGAATCGTAAAATACGTCCAACTTCAGCAACATAAAGAGCTCCTTTATGAAATGCAACTCCATTTGGCATATTCAATCCTGAGGCTATAGTTAGAACTCGGGTACCATGAGGATTTTGTTTATCTGGTATGATGGCGTATACTTTCCCAGCGTTTCTTGAACCTACAAAGACAATATTTTTAGTACCTAATACCATTTCACGGGCATCAACAACGGGTTCCGCATAAATACTCACAGTAAATCCAGCGGGATATTTTAAGAGATTCAAAGGTAAGTTTTGCCCTAAGCTGGTAGAGCTTATCAATGCAAAAAAGAAAAATATCCGTTTCATTATTCAATATTATTTAAAAATAATTCCTAATATATAAGATCAATTTCAGTGGAAATAACAACTGGTTTATCTAATCATTCGCAATTTAATTTTCTTTGTTACTTAGGCTTTCAATTGCAATACTAAACTTGCTTTTTTGCTATAGAAATCTCATAAAACATAATATTAGTGAAGAGGAAAAGTACCCTTGTGGTATGCGATCCAGCGAGAGTCCTCTCAAAAGAATAACCACATCCTGGAATTATACAATTTTGCAATATACACTTATAACTCGCAAGCGGAGCCAGCCTCTTGCGAGTTATAATTAACAGAAATCCAAAGTACTATTATTCCTCTTCTTCAGAGATTTTAGTATCCGTATTAATTTCTTCGGATTGTTCTTCTATTGCAGGGAAGGAGGCTGAGTCTGAATTGCCTTTGTCATCTTTGGTTTCAGTTTGTGGTTTGTTTTTCCACTCCAGCTTGACTCGACCTTGTTTATCAACTCCTGCAACAAACACCTCGATATCTTGACCTTCCTGCAATACTTCTTCTACCTTTTGCGTTCTATCAGCACATATCTGAGAAATATGTAATAACCCATCTTTACCAGGCAGTAGATTAATAAAAGCACCAAAATCAACTATTTTGCTCACTTTACCTTGATAAGTTTGTCCTACTTCAATCTCAGCAATTAGAGCCTTAATTTGTTTTTGTGCTTCTTCCAAGGCCATTTTATCTGGTGAAAACAATTGAATTACACCTGAATCATCAATATCAATAGATACGCCAGTACTTTCGATAAGTCCTTTAATCGTTGTACCGCCTTTTCCAATAATAGTGCGAATTTTATCTTCAGCTACTTTCATAGTTGAGATCCTTGGTGCATGTTGAGATAATTCAGTTCTATGCTCTGAAAGTGAGTTGTTCATGACGCCAAGAATATGGATACGACCTTCTAAAGCTTGCTCCAAAGCCTGTTCCATAATTTCATTGGTAATCCCGGAAATCTTGATGTCCATCTGCAAAGCGGTAATACCTTTTTCTGTACCTGCTACTTTGAAATCCATATCACCCAAATGATCCTCATCACCCAATATATCCGTTAAAACAGCATAACGATCACCTTCCTTAATTAACCCCATAGCGACACCAGCAACTGGAGCTTTTAAAGGAATACCAGCATCCATTAATGCCAGACTAGTACCGCAAACAGTAGCCATGGAACTGGAACCATTGGATTCTGTAATCTCGGATACAACACGTAATACATAAGGAAATTCGCTGGATTCAGGTAGTACAGCCATCAAAGCACGTTTTGCCAAACGACCGTGGCCAATTTCGCGGCGTTTAGGACTACCTACTTGTCCAGTTTCTCCAACAGAATAAGGAGGGAAATTATAATGCAACATAAATCGGTCTTTACTTTCACCACTTATCCCATCTAATATTTGAGCATCACGTTCGTTACCTAAAGTGGCCACAACAATAGCCTGTGTTTCCCCTCTGGTGAATAAACAGGAACCATGTGTTCTTTCTAAAAATTTGGTACGAATAGAAATTGGCCTAACAGTTCTATGGTCTCGACCATCAATGCGGGGCTCACCATTAAGAATGCGATTGCGTACTATGGAGCGCTCTAATTCACCAAACATGTTAGCAATAATTTCTGCTTTTAATTCGTCATTTTCAACCAGTAATGCAGCAATAGTTTGCTCTCTCAAATCATCTAATCGTTGATATCGTTGTTGTTTGTCTTTAATAAGATAAGCTGCTTCAACTTCGTTTCGCGCTACATCATCTACTCGTGCTTGCAATACCGTATCGACCCCAGGTGCTTTCCATTCGACTTTGGCTTTACCAACCTCGTTGGCCATTTCTTCTATTGCTTTTATAACGCTTTTCATCATTTCATGACCGTAAGTCATGGCACCACGCATAATGTCTTCACTTAATTCTTGCGCTTCTGACTCTACCATCAGAATGGCATCTTTTGTACCTGCAATAACCAGATCAAGCTTGGACTCTTCCAGCTCTTTTCTACTTGGATTGAGCAAATAAATCCCATCTTTATAGCCTACTCGAGCAGCCCCTATAGGACCATTAAACGGTACGCCAGAAATTGAAAGTGCAGCAGACGCCGCAATCATTGCAATAATGTCCGGAGACACTTCAGGATTTAAAGATAGAACAGTAGCGATTATCTGTACTTCATTAAAAAAGTTATCTGGGAATAATGGCCGGATCGGTCTATCTATCAAACGCGAAATTAAGGTTTCATTATCAGCTGGCCTACCTTCTCGCTTATTAAATCCACCAGGAATTTTACCAACTGCGTAGAATTTTTCTTGGTAATTTACTGTTAATGGGAAAAAGTCATTGCTTTCACCGCCGTCTTTTTTCCAAACTACCGTAACCAGCACTTGAGTACCATTCATGTTTGCCATTACAGCACCATCGGCTTGCCGTGCAACTTCACCGGTTTCCAATATTAATTTGTGGTTACCTAATGCTATTTCTTTTATAATTTTTGCCACGTAATGTTCCTCATTAAGTAAATATAAAGAAAAAAAAGGCGCAGAACGCTGCGCCTTTTAATTTAAAACTGTATTTATTAATTTGACACGTCCCTATAGGGACAATGATCTCATCAATCAATAGGAATCTCTCAATCCCAGATTTTGGATTAATGTTTGATAGCGAGATTGATCATTACGCTTCAAATATTTTAGTAGCTTACGGCGCTTATTAACCAATTCTTGCAAGCCACGTCTGGAATGAAAATCCTTTTTGTTTTCTTTAAAATGGTCAGTTAAATATTTAATACGATTAGTAATTAAAGAAACCTGGACTTCTGGTGAACCTGTATCTTTATCATTACGTTTGTACTCATTAATAATTTCTGCTTTTTCCGCGCTATTTAGCGACATTATTTACTCCTGGAACTAAGCTAAGTATTCTTTTAAAGGCAAACATTCTACCAAGGCATGCCAAATGAAACAAGTAGTGAATATTAATTTGTGTAAAAAAATTCATATTTATTTCTAAATAGACATCAACTTATCTAATAATTGGGGTCACAATATGAACGATAGCAATCTTTTTGCTTTAATATCACCATTAATTAAAACTTCACCAATCCCAATAAATTCAGATTTCTCATCATAGAGACGCAAATAACTTCCTTCTCTAATATCATCCATTTTATTTGGAATTACCTTGCCTTGGCGAATTGCTATCACTTCAAACTCTGTAAGAATTACTGACATCAAATAATTGATTGCTTGATCCATTGCGATTAAACAATTCTGTTTTTGGGGTAAAGACATATCTTGCAATTCATCAAATGAATACATCAGACTATTTTGAAAGCCTTCGGTATAAAGTCTATGCAGTCGAGTCACATGAGCCCCAACATTCAAAGCTTCGCCAATGTCCTCTACTAAATTACGTATATAGGTTCCTTTGCTACAGGTCACTGTTAATGAAAAATGTTCACCATCAAATTCTTCTAACTTTAATTGGCTTATTACTATGTCTCTCGCTTCACGCTCTATTTCTATGCCTTCCCTGGCGAACCGATACAGAGGTGTACCTTTGTATTTCAAAGCCGAAAACATAGATGGAATTTGTTTGATTTTACCCTTATGTTTCTCTAATACGTCAATCAATTGTTCATTGCTAACGGCATAGTTTTCACAACGAAATATCACTTCGCCAGTAGAGTCTGATGTGTTTGTTTTTATCCCTAATTTCCCAGTGGTTTCATAGCATTTATTCGCATTTAGAAGATATTGGCAAATTTTGGTTGCTTCGCCAAAACATATAGGTAACATACCAGTTGCTAAAGGATCCAAACTACCCGTGTGACCAGCTTTTCTAGCCCCAAACAAATGCTTTGCTTTCTGAAGAGCGGCGTTCGATGACATCCCTTTTGGTTTATTTAGTAACAGAATCCCGTCAATAGAACATTGTGATTCAACTGTTGTCATTGTCATCTGAATCAGGTGGATTTACTTCATCAATTAATCGACTCAACCGTTTTCCATATTCTATAGACTCATCGTAAATAAAATGAAGTTGAGGTACGGTTCGTAATGTAATGCTCTTTGCCAAAGCACTTCTTAAATAACTGGATGCACCATTTAAAATGTTGGTAATAACCATTTTATCGTCATTAAGAACAGTAAAATAAATTTTGGCATGACCTAAATCAGCAGTCACTTTGACCGCTGAGATGGTAACAAATCCTTTTAAACGAGGATCTTTTACTTCTTGAGGAATTATCAAAGCCAATTTGCGTTGAATCATCTCAGCAATTCTATCAGTTCGCTTAAAATTATTACTCATTTTTTATAAGTCACGCTGAATTTCAACTGTCTCAAACACTTCAATTAAATCACCAGGTTTTACATCATTGTAATTTTTTACACCTATACCGCACTCAAAACCTTGTCGTACTTCCAAAACATCATCTTTAAATCGTCTTAATGATTCTAATGTTCCTTCATAAATCACAACATTTGAGCGTAATACACGTATAGGATTATTACGTTTAACACTACCTTCAACCACCATGCATCCGGCAATGGCACCGATTTTGGGTGATTTGAATACATCGCGAACTTCGGCAATACCAATGATTTCTTCTTTAAATTGAGGGGCAAGCATACCTGTTAAGGCGCCTTTTATCTGATCCACAATATCATAGATAACACTATAATAATGAATCGATACGGACTCTTGTTCAGCCAAACGCTTGGCTGTGCCATCAGCCCTCACATTAAACCCTATTAAAATAGCATTCGAAGCTATAGCTAGATGAACATCCGATTCAGTTATTCCACCTACGCCACTTGATATTACCTCTACTTTGACTTCATCTGTTGATAATTTAATCAATGCATCAGAAATTGCCTCTAGCGATCCTTGAACATCTGCTTTTAGAACAATATTCAATACCTTGGATTCTGTGGCTGTCATGTTTTCCATGATGCCTTCAATAGATGTTTTTTGACGTCTTGCCAATTTAACATCACGGAACTTGCCCTGCCTAAACAATGCAACTTCTCTGGCTCTTTTCTCATCAGAAACAACAACTGCTTCGTCTCCTGCATGAGGAATGGCTGATAACCCTAACACTTCGACAGGAATAGAGGGTCCAGCACTATCAACTAAATCACCATTATCACTAACTAATGCTCGAACACGTCCATACTGGAATCCTGCTAATAAAATATCACCCTTATGCAAAGTTCCACTTTGAACCAAAACAGTAGCGACAGGACCACGTCCCTTATCCAAACGTGATTCAATAACGACCCCTTTTGCAGCACCATCTGTCATAGCAGTCAATTCCAACACTTCTGACTGTAATAAAATAGCATCAAGCAAGTCATCAATACCCATACCTGCTTTTGCTGAAATATTAACAAACATGGTATCACCACCCCATGCTTCAGGTATCACTTCATGAACTGATAATTCATTCATAACTCGCTCTGGATCAGCATCAGGCTTATCCATTTTATTGATCGCAACAATAATTGGAACTTTTGCAGCTTTAGCGTGTTGAATAGCTTCTATAGTCTGAGGTTTAACACCATCATCAGCGGCTACGATCAAAATCACGATATCAGTTGCTTGCGCACCACGAGCTCTCATTGCGGTAAATGCCGCATGTCCTGGAGTATCTAAAAAAGTAATATTCCCTTTTGGTGTACTGACATGGTAAGCACCTATGTGTTGAGTAATACCACCTGCTTCACCTGCCGCTACCTTTGTGCGACGAATATAGTCGAGCAAGGAAGTTTTACCATGATCTACGTGCCCCATAATTGTAACAACTGGCGCTCTTGATTCGGTTTTAGTACCTTTTGAAATGGCTTCACCTAAACCAACCTCTATGGCATCTTCTTTGATAACTACTGGCTTATGGCCCATTTCTTCTACAACAATTATGGCTGTTTCCTGATCTATTACCTGATTAATTGTTGCCATGGCACCCAAGGACATCATAATTTTAATCACTTCAGCTGCTTTTACTGACATACGCTTTGCCAGTTCTGCCACAGTTACTGTCTCTGGAATATGCACTTCTCTAACTATCGGAGCAGTAGGTAATGCAAATCCATGAGTTAATGATTCTTCCGCTTCTCTGTATTTATCAGATTTTTCAGTACCCTTGCGCTTTTTGAATTTGCTGCGCCCACCGCGTCTGTGTGTATCCTGTTCCTCATCATCACGATCAAATGTTTGATATTTAGGTTTTTTCTTACCTTTTTTGAATTCGGAGATATCTGAGTCGGATTGCTCCAAATGTTTCTTTTTACTCGGTTTCTCAGATTTAATTTCTTCTTTTTTAGAAGCAGGTGTCACAATTTCAGAAACTTCAGCAATATCCACTAAAACATCAGAGTCTAATAGTGCTAAGGACTCTACTTTTTCTGTTTCTTCCTCTACGTTAATTTCCTGTTCACTCTTTGGAGTTTCTTTGACCTCTTCCTCGGCAACTGATTCCGTCACTGTGTTTTCTTCAGTCTCTTTCAACTCGGGAGTTTCAGCAGGGATTTCGCTAACTTCAGGAATCTCTTCATGAATCGGCTCTTCGACAACAGGAGATGCTACAGACTCTTCAATCTCGGGTTGTTCAGGAAGCGAACTTCTTTTTATAAAAGTTTTCTTCTTACGAACCTCAATATTTACCGTTTTCCCACTATGAATATCATGGCCGACAGTTACCTGTGACAGGCTTTTACGTCTTAAAGTTATTCTTTCGGGTGCAGCACTAATATCACGGCTGGAACTACCCTTTAAGTGATTAAGTAAGATCCGCTTTTGCTCTTCATTCACAGTCTGTTGATCATCAGTAAAAGATAATCCTGCTTCCTGTAACTGGTTCAATAAGCGTTCAACCGGGATACCAACGACTTGAGCTAATTGTTTAACCGTCACATCCGCCATATTTTAATCCCCTCTCAGCAACTTTTTATAAAGCTGAATATATTCTAAATACGTCTAACACCATGTTAGTGAATTTATGATAACCATGTTTTATTGAAACCATGGTTCTCTTGCTTTCATAATTAAAGCACCTGCCTTTTCTTCGGTGATGCCATCGACTTCCATTAATTCATCTACAGATTGCTCTGCCAGTTCCTCCATTGTCGTAATTCCTTTACTTGCTAATTTATTTGCCAAATCCTCTGTCATTCCATCCATATTTAACAGTGATTCATCTGGAGTACCTGATAAACCTTTACCTGAAGAAAGCGCCATAGTTAATAGTTTATCATTTGCTCTATTCCTTAACTCTTCAACTATCTCTTCATCAAACTCTTCAATAGCCAACAGCTCTTCCTTTGGAACATAAGCGACTTCCTCAAGGGAAGAAAATCCATGAGCCACCAATAATGATGCTATTTCTTCATCAATTTCCAGAGCGTTGGTAAATAGATTAACTATTTTACCGGATTCTTCCTGATTCTTATTTTCAAACTCCTCAGCGGTCATCACATTTAATGTCCATCCTGTTAATTGACTGGCTAAACGCACATTTTGTCCATTTCGACCGATTGCTTGTGATAGCTGCTCTTTTGTCACTGCTAAATCCATAGTATGGGTGTCTTCATCAACAACTATCGATGTTATATCTGCTGGAGCCATAGCATTGATAACTAATTGGGCGGGATTATCATCCCATAAAATGATATCAACTCGTTCACCACCTAGCTCACTTGAAACAGCCTGGACTCTTGCACCGCGCATACCGACGCAGGCACCAATGGGATCAATGCGTCCATCATTGGTTTTCACAGCAATTTTCGCTCTGTTTCCAGGATCACGAGCAGCGGCTTTGATATCTATTATGTTTTCACCAATCTCTGGAACCTCAATTCGGAATAACTCAACAAGCATTTCATTCCGAGTTCTGCTTACAAACAGTTGTGGTCCTCTGGCTTGTGGGGTAATTTCGTACAGATAGGCTCGAACTCTATCATTCGGGCGAAACATTTCATGAGGCAACATCTCAGATCGAGGCAAGAATGCTTCGGCTTTGCCACCCAAATCAATTATTATATTATCGCGCGTTACTTTTTTAACAGTTCCATAAACCAATTGCCCAAGCTTAGTGCGAAATTGATCGATTACCAATTCACGTTCAGCCTCACGCACTTTTTGCATAATTACTTGTCGTGCCGTTTGTGCTTCAATTCTTCCAAATTCTATAGAGGGAATAATTTCCTCAATTCGATCACCAAGAGCTACTGAGGGATTTCGTTCTTTTGCTTGATCCAATGTCAATTGGTGATCTGGATATTCTAATTCATCCTCATTAACTACATCCCAATATCTAAAAGTTTCATATTCACCCGTTTTAGAATCTATCTTTATGCGGACGCCTATATCCATTCCAAGGATTTTTCGAGTTGCAGACTCCAGTGCGGCCTGAATGGCAAGTATAATAACGTCTTTACTAACACCCCTTTCGTTTGATAATGCCTCAGCAACTAATAACAATTCTTTGCTCATCGTTCGCCTCTCTAGACTGTCAAATTCGCTTTCACAATATTTGATAAAAGCATTTCTTGATGTTCATTATTAATATCTAATACTATTGTACTCTCAGTTGCTGAAACAATAATACCTGATAATTTACGTTTTCCATTTACTGGCTTAAAAGTTTTAACCTCAATCTCATAGCCAATATAACGTTGATATTGCCAACTACTAAACAATGGCCGTGGTATCCCGGGAGATGATATTTCCAAACTATAATGGCCCGGAATAGGATCTTCTACATCAAGTAAAGCACTAACTCGTTTGCTAACCTCCTGGCAGTCTTCAATTCCTATTCCATCAGTTTTATCAATATAAATTCGTAATAATGAGTGTTTCCCCTGGGAAAGATATTCACAACCCCAAAGTTCATACCCCATAGCATTAATTGTTGGCTCTAAGAGCTTTATCAACTCATCTTTAATCATAGTATTTACAAACAAAAAAAGGGCGCACTCGCCCAAGCCTGATAACTGACTTAGATTCTGACAGTATCCAATTCAACATAATAAAAAACCCCATAAATGGGGTTTTAAAATATTGGTAGCGGGGGCAGGATTTGAACCTACGACCTTCGGGTTATGAGCCCGACGAGCTACCAGGCTGCTCCACCCCGCGTCAACTGAGGCCAAGTATACTGGGACTTGAGCTCCTAAGCAAGTACTTTTACCAAAGTTTATGAATTAATTCGCAAATGCATTGATGCATGCGGCAATAAGCGCGCCTGGAAAAATTCCTAAGTAGAGTAAAGAGAGGCAATTAAGAGAATACACTATGGTATTACTTTTACTAATCGTTACTGTTTGTTCTTGTTCTGGCTGATCAAAATACATCACTTTAACAATACGTAAATAATAATAAGCTCCAACTACAGTAAATAACAAACCCACTACAGCTATCCAGGTCATATGTGCATCAACTAATGCTTTTAAAACCAGTAGTTTTGTAAAGAAACCAACGGTTGGTGGAACCCCAGCCATTGAAAACATAACCAACAACATCATAAATGCCAGCCATGGATTCCTTTTGTTCAAACCTTTCAAGTCATCAATATTATCAATTTCCATTCCTTGGTTTGACATTAATACCACCAAGCCAAAGGCTGCAGCCGACATGATGGCATATACCAAAATATAATACAAAGCGGCTGCATAGCCAGCAGTGCTCGCTGCTAATACCCCAAACAAAGAATATCCTATATGTGAAATGGCTGAATAGGCTAGCAAACGTTTAATTCGGGTTTGCACTACTGCAAATAAATTACCCAAACCAGTGGATAGTAAAGCCATGACTAAAATAATTTGCTGCCATTGAGAAGTAATATCAATTAATCCAATAGTAAGCAATCTAAGTGCCATACCCAAAGCAGCAATCTTTGGAGCCGTACTAATGAATAGGGTTACGGAACTTGGTGCACCCTGATACACGTCTGGAGCCCACATATGAAATGGAACGGCTGCCAATTTAAATCCAACTCCTGCCAATATAAATACCATCGCAAAGGTAAAAAGCGTATTTTGTTGTTGCCAGTTTACAGCAATTGCATTAGCTATATCTAACAGATCAAGTTTCCCTGTAGCGCCATAAACTAACGACATTCCGTACAGCAACATACCTGAAGCAATGGCACCCATCACAAAATATTTCATTGCGGCTTCAGAGGCATCGCTATCTGTTCGGCGAATCGCTGTCATAGCGTACAAAGGTAATGACATTAATTCCAATCCCAAATAAAGAGATAGCAAGGAATGAGCTGATACTAAAGTCATCATACCTAAAGTTGAAAAAAGTCCTAAAACATAGTAATCACCCGAAGGCATCTGACGTTCATCAAGATAGCTTCGAGAGTATATAAAGCTTAGTAATACTGTGATATCAATGAATAATTTCATCAAATGGCTTATGTCATCACTTATAAATAGTTTATTAAATATAAGTACTTTAAAAGTGCCTATAAAGAGGTAACTGACTAATGCTGATATCACAATTCCGGTACATGCGATAATAAAAGCGATTGATTTGAATTTATGACGAAAAAACAAATCAGCTAGCAATGCCAAGCACGCTGTAAACAAAATAATCATTTCTGGAATTGCTACATGGGTATTTTCAAGTAATGTCATCATATTTAACCTTGCTACGGAGCCTGATTGCAATTAAATACATTCATAGTCCTTTGTTACAATTTTGATTTATCTGCTAATGCTAAAGTATGACTTACAGTTTGGTGCACAAACTCTAACATCGGTTTTGGATAAACTCCCAGTGCGATAACCATTAACGCAAGCAATACATAAGCACTTAACTCGAAACCTGATATATCTTTTAAAGCAGCTACCTTATCATTGGCGATTGGGCCAAATATAACTCGTTTATACATCCATAATGTGTATGCTGCTCCAACAATCAGGGTTGTTGCGGCCCAGAAAGCGACCCAAAAACCAGCCTTTATGCTTCCTAATATAACCATAAATTCACCAACAAATCCGGATGTTCCTGGCAAACCAGCATTAGCCATAGCAAACAGCATAAAAAATGAAGCAAATATTGGCATAGTGTTAACTATTCCACCGAAATCAGCAAGAAGTCTTGTATGCATACGGTCATAAATAAATCCTACCCCGGCAAACATTGCGCTTGAAACAAATGCATGCGATATCATAACTACGATCGCACCCTCCAGGATCAAACCAGCATTACTTAATCCAGTTTGATGTGCGATGGTGAATATTGCAAAACAACCCAGGGTTACAAATCCCATGTGTGAAATAGAAGAGTAAGCAATAAGCTTTTTCATATCCTTCTGAATAATGGCCACTAATCCTATATAAACCACTGCAATTAAAGATAGTGCGACCATCAACGGAGCATATTTGCTACAAGCATCTGGCACTATTGGAAGAGAAAAACGAATAAATCCGTAAGCACCCAGTTTTAGCAAAATTGCCGCCAGGACTACTGAACCTCCAGCTGGGGCTTCTGTATGAGCATCTGGCAACCATGTATGAACAGGGAACATTGGTATTTTTATTGCGAACCCTAAGAAAAAAGCAATAAAAATCAATGTTTGCGCAGTCATGCCTAGTTTAATGGCATAAAAAGTTTCAATCTTGAATGATCCCGCAATATAGCCCATATACAAAAAGCTCGCTAACATAAGAACCGAGCCTAAAAAAGTATATAAGAAAAATTTAATTGCAGCGTAAACTCGATTATCAGATCCCCAAATACCTATAATCAGATACATTGGAATCAAAGTCGCTTCCCAAAAAATATAGAATACGATGGCATCCATTGCAGAAAACACACCGACCAATAATCCCTGCATAATCAAAAAGGCTGACAAATATTGAGAAACCCTTTTATTAATGCTGTCCCAGGTAGCCAGTATTACTATTAAATTAGTAAAAATGGTTAAAACTATTAGTAACAGAGATAGCCCATCAATACCAAGGCTATAATTAATACCTAATGCTGGCATCCAAGGAATTTCTTCCATAAATTGCATGCCAAAAGATTGCAAATCAAATCCTGTTACTAATGGCAAACAAAGCAACAAACATAGAAGCACGGTGAACAGTGTTAAATAACGCGATACATTAGGATTTTTATCATCACCCGTCAGTAGAACAAAAACCCCGCCAAGTATCGGTAACCAAATTAATAAATTGAGCAAATAATGCATACCTTCACCTTATCTTCAGCCCAGGATCAACCAGCACAGAAAAGCTAATAATCCTAATACCATTACTGTTGCATAATGATAGAGATAGCCGCTTTGTATATTTCGCCCCTTTCCAGAGAACCAGCGAATCAGGCGTCCACTACCATTGACTACCGCACCATCAATTAATTTCTGATCGCCAATTTTGTAAAAGGTTTGTCCTAACCCTCTTGCGCCTTTCACAAAAACCAAATCATTAAAGCGATCAAAACCATATTTATTTACTAAAATTGAATAGACTATTGCAAAATACCGAGCTAGGAAACCTGGAAAAGCTGGAAAGGCGATGTAGCAAACCCAGGCAATAACTGCTCCTAACACGGTAATCCAAAATGTTATTGAATAGATGGAGTGAATTGCACTTTCAAATGGGGAGGTTACTTCATGAGCAAGCTCCGCCAAAACATTATGTTCAGGCAAAACAAAAATTGATGAGCTTAATAAGCTAGGTGTATCAAACAGCATCGGCATGTAAAGTATATATCCTAAAATTATTGATGGAATAGCCAGCAAAACTAAAGGCAACCAGACTACCCACGGAGACTCATGAATATGGCTCAGGTTATGCTCGTCCATTCGTGGTTTACCATGAAATGTCATAAACAATGATCTGAATGTGTATAGAGCTGTAACCATAGCACCGACTGTGACGCAGAAATAGGCATAACTACTTCCTGGTATCTGAGAAAGTTGTGCCGCCTCGATGATAGTATCCTTCGAATAGAAGCCAGCAAAAGGTGGAAATGCACACAGTGCCAGACCACCTATAAGAAAGGTTACATAAGTAATAGGCATTTTGTTCCACAAACCACCCATTTTTCGCATATCTTGTTCATGGTGCATACCTATAATAACCGAGCCAGCGCCGAGAAATAATAAAGCCTTAAAGCAAGCGTGAGTAAGCAAATGAAACATACCGGCACTGTATGCTGAAGCGCCCATTCCAACCATCATATATCCCAATTGCGATAAGGTAGAATAAGCTACTACACGTTTAATATCATTCATGACCAGAGCAAGTATTCCGGTAAATAATGCGCCTGTTGCTCCTATCACTAATACAGTACTCAATGCAGGCGTTGACAGTTCTATTAATGGGGAAATGCGGGCAACCATAAAAACGCCAGCTGTCACCATGGTTGCCGCATGGATCAGAGCAGAAATAGGGGTAGGACCCTCCATGGATTCAGGTAACCATACATGCAATGGAACTTGTGCCGATTTCCCCATAGCACCTACAAAAAGCAACAAGCAGATTACAGTAATTAATGACCATGAGTAACCGCTGAATAGTTCTATATTTTGGCTTGCTAAATAGCTTGCACTACCGAATACTTTTTCATAATCGAGGCTTCCAGTATAAGCAAAAATTAATCCTATTCCTAATACAAATCCAAAATCACCTACACGATTTACAAGAAATGCTTTCAGGCTGCCCTCTATAGCAGATTCTTTCTGATACCAAAATCCAATTAGTAAGTATGAGACAAGTCCTACGCCTTCCCAACCAAAAAACAATTGTAAAAAGTTGTTTGCACTAACCAACATCAGCATCATAAAAGTAAATAGCGAAATATAGCTAAAGAAACGTTGATAACCATCATCATCAGCCATATAGCCAATACTATAAACATGAACTAGTAAGGAGATAAAATTGACTATAACCAGCATGACCACACTTAAAGGATCGACTAAGAAACCAATGTTAAATTCATAAGGAATAAGAGTGCCGCCACTGGCCCACTGATAAACAAGGCTACTTGTATTAGGTATCAGCCCAGAGAATACGCCCCACGCAAGAATAATTGAAAATATAAATGAAACTGTCACACCTAAAATGGTTACTGTGTGGGCGCCCACCCTACCTATTTGGTTGCGAAAAAATCCTGCTATAACAGAACCAATAAGAGGAGCCAAAACAATTACTAAGCAAATTTGTTGAATACTCACGATCTTAACCTTTTAAATGATTCATTTTGTCAACGTCTATATTGCCTCTATTTCTATAAAGCAACATCACTATGGCCAAACCAATTGCTGCTTCAGCAGCAGCTACAGTTAAAATGAAAAAGACAAATACCTGCCCACCTATTTCGTTATAGTAGTGAGAAAATGCAACAAAATTTGTATTTACTGCCAGTAGCATTAATTCAACACAAACAAGTAATAGAATAATATTTTTGCGATTGAGCATAATACCAACAAGGCTCAAGCCGAATAAAATCACGCCTAATATCAAATAATCATAAACAGGTATCATAAGGATGTTCCTCAATAACTATTTCTCTGGTTTCATACTGATTAACTCTACTCGTTCTGATCTTCGAGTCATAATCTGCTGAGTAATGTCTTGTCGTTTAGATCGTATAGCACCTCTATGCACCAGAGTAATTGCTGAAACAATTGCTACCAACAAAAGAACTGCTGCTATTTCAAAAGCAAGAAAATAATCTGTATATAGAACCATTCCCAATGCTTCAGTATTTGAAATAGTACTTTCAGTTGGAATTGATTCGGTTTGAACCGATAAATCCATCAATTGTGAACTGGCACTCATGGGGTTTTCTTGACTTTGAACACTGGCTTTAAACAAATCTCCAGGAATAGCAATCATTAATAAGCCAGTCAATAAAGCCACTAAGATTAAACCAAATGGCAAGTACTTAATTAAATGACTTTTCATACTTTCTACATCAATATTCAACATCATGACAACAAATAAAAACAAAGTCATTACAGCACCGACATAGACCAGTATTAAAATTAATGCTAAAAATTCAGCCTCAGCTAAAATCCATAACACGGAGCTTGTAAAAAAGGTAAGTACCAAAAACAAAACACAACGGACTGGATTATTTTGACTTATTACCATTAATGCAGACACCAAAGTCAATAATGCAAATATGTAAAAAATTGTTTGTATTTGCCAATCATGCATAAATCACCCCGTCAACGATATTTTTCATCGGCAGCTCTGTCCGCTGCAAGTTGTGGTTCCATTAAATCGCCCACTGCCAATAATTTTTCTTTTGTCATAATGTTTTGGCCACGCTCACTGATATGATAATGATGGATTGGAGTTACAACTATTGAATCTACAGGGCAGGACTCTTCACACAATCCACAATTAATACATTTAAACATATCAATATCATAGCGAGTAGTGCGTCGAGACCCATCTTCCCTTTGCTCAGATTCAATTGTAATAGCCAAAGCGGGACATACTGCCTCGCATAATTTACATGCAATACAGCGCTCCTCACCGTTTGGATAGCGGCGTAATGCCAGCAATCCTCTAAATCTGGGAGAAAGTGGCGTTTGTTCTTCAGGAAATTGCACTGTTATTTTTTTCCTGAAAAAATACTTCACTGTTACCCATAAGCCTGCTAACAGTTCCAACAATAAGTATGTACGAACATAATGAATTATATAGTGATATGCTTTTTTCATTGGCTTCTCTTCTAACCGTCAAAACCAGGGTTTAACATGAGCAACCACCATCAAGGAAGTTACTATTAACCAAACTATGGTAACAGGGATAAGTACCTTCCAGCCTAAACGCATAAGCTGGTCATAACGATATCGAGGGAAAGTGGCTCTTACCCACAAATACACAAAAAGAAAGAAACTAATTTTTAGAAGGAGCCAAACAAATCCCGGTACTACAAAAAAGATTTGATCAAGAAACGAAATACCCTCGAAAGGTGATAGCCATCCCCCCATAAACAGGAGTGCCAAAACTGTAGAAATCAAGATCATGCTAGCGTATTCAGACAAGAAAAATAAAGCAAAACCAATACCAGAATATTCCACATGAAAACCAGCGACTATTTCTGACTCTCCTTCTGCCAGGTCAAAAGGCGCTCTGTTGGTTTCAGCAATACCAGCGATCCAGAATACTAAAAATAGAGGCAGCAATGGTATAAACCACCAGTGCAAAATACCGCCTTTTTGAGAAAAGACTATATCACTCAAATTCATGCTTCCAGCGGCCAATAACACACCGACCAAAGCAAAACCCATAGCGATTTCATAGGAGACTGTTTGAGCGGTACTTCGCAATGCACCAAACATAGCATATTTAGAATTTGATGCCCAACCTGCGATAAGAACCCCATATACCCCTAGTGAACTCATAGCAAACAAGTACAGAACACCGGCATTGATGTTTGCCAAAACGACACCTTCCTGAAATGGGATTACAGCCCAGCCCACTAATGAGGGCACTAATGCAAAAAGAGGGGCAATAATAAAAAGGTATTTGTTTGATCGGGTAGGAACTATTATTTCCTTGGTTATCAACTTGAGAAGATCAGCAAATGGTTGTAACAAACCTTTTAAGCCAACTCTATTAGGGCCTATACGGACCTGAATATAGCCAATAACTTTACGCTCTGCATAGGTTAAGTAAGCAACGCAAAGGAGTAAAGGTACTACTATCACAAGAATTTTAATAATAATCCAAATTAATATGCCAATATTATGAAGCATTTTTATACCTTTCTAGCGCTTTATTGTTATTGCTGCAAACGAGTGACCGAGGTCTACTGTCTCTGGCATTGCATTTGCTACCCATATAACATCCGCTGCAATGCGCTCATCACGTTTTAGCGGCAATGTTATCTCAATATCTCCCTGAGATACAGTAGCAATTTCTTCTAATTTCAACTTGTCTGCTGTTGAAGGGTGAATCCTTATACAAGCTGAGTCAGATGCGGCACATAATTGTAGTTCTTTTGAATTCCTTACAATAGCATCTATTCTGTAAAGAGGCCACTCTCCAACTCTTACTAATGATTGATTAATAACAGGTAATGATTGCGGGTAATAAGGTTTATATTCATGCTCCATTGTCATGGCCACACACTCTTTTATTTCAGACAAAATGTCTTCAGTCGATGTGTAATCAAACTTTTTACAATGAAATAAGTTCCCCAAAACTCTTAAAACCTTCCAGGCAGGCCGAGATTCGCCAAATGGTGGCATAGCACCTTTTACCGTTTGCCAAGTATTATCAATGTTGATATAGGTCCCTGATGTTTCGGAGTAAGGAGCAACGGGTAAAATCACATCCGCATAATCATGCATGGATTCGTGATTATATGCTGATAACATCACAACAAATTCAGCAGCTAACATAGATTGCCTAGCCCCGTATGGATTTGCAAAATCATAGCCAGGCTCGACACCCATAAGAAAATAGCCCTTTAATTTAGCATTTAATGCCTCTTGCACATTTAAGCCAGGTTCGATAACTGTTTTTCCCGCTACTGTTCTATGTGGCAGCATACCAGCTACACATGCACCGGCGCTGTTTGCTCCATTAGTCAATCGTACGAGTTTGGCTCCACTTAATTTTTGAATGACCGAAATTAAGGTACGTAGTAATGATGACTCAGGATGATTTTCACTTATTGCACCTGTGATCAAACAAGCTTTTTCGTCTTTTAACGATTTAGCTATTTTTTTGGTTTGCTTATCAACCTCCAGGCCTATTAATAATTTTTGCACTTCCTCTGGAAGAGTTGTTAAATCGGCTGTAAGGGCTAATGCTAATTTAGCTAATTGCATGGGCATTTCGATAGGAGAAATTATAATGCGATCAGTCAAATCAAAATGGTAATCGAAGTCTACAGGATTAATCGCATAAACTTTTGCCCCATTGCGAAATGCCTTTCTTACTCTGGTTCCAGCTAAAGGCACTTCTCTATGAATGTTGCATCCTATTAACACGATAGTATGTTGATGGTCTATTTCCGCATAGGGCAGTGTACTTATTGGTGTTGTAGGGAGATGTGCTTCATCTCTAAAATCAGTTTGTTGTAAACGATGATCTATATTTTGAACACCAATATCTCTCATCAATTTTTGTAGCAAATACATCTCTTCTAAAGTAGAAGAACTGGAAGCGAAAGCTGCCATTTGTTCTGGGCCAGATTGTTTGATAACTCGGCTGATTCCTTCTGCAGCAAATTTCAATGCAGTTTCCCAATCAACTGTTTCCCATTGGCCATTTCTTTTAATTTGTGGCTTGCTTGCCCTGGAACTTACATTTAATCCTAAATAGCTGAATCTATCTCTATCGGAAAGCCAGGTTTCATTAATTGTTTCATTTTCTCTTGGCACAACACGCATTAATTTATTATTTCTAGTATGAATATGAATATTCGAACCTAAACAATCATGCGGTGCTACACTATCATGTTGAACCAATTCCCAAGCTCTGGCTTTAAAACGATAAGGCTTGGAAGTTAAAGCACCAACAGGACATAGATCGATAATATTCCCTGATACTTCCGATGTCATACTGTGCTGTACATAAGTACCAATCTGCATTTTTTCGCCACGACCAGTGGCTCCCAATTCTCTTACACCCGCAATTTCCTCACCAAAACGAACACATCGTGTACAATGGATGCAACGAGTCATTTCAGTGGAAATCAGGGTTCCTAAATTTTCGTCATCGACTGCGCGCTTGGTTTCTGTATATTCTGATTTGTCTTCACCAAATCCCATTGAAATATCTTGTAGCTCACATTCACCGCCTTGATCGCAAATAGGGCAATCTAATGGGTGATTTATCAATAGAAACTCCATTACCACATTTTGAGAATGTATAGCCTGTTCTGATTTGGTGAAAACCTTCATCCCATTTGTGATAGGAGTTGCACAAGCAGGAACAGGTTTTCTGCCATTCTCCACTTCAACTAGACACATACGGCAATTTGCAGCCACTGATAGTTTTTTATGGTAGCAAAAACGTGGAATATAGATTCCGGCTTCATCTGCCACCTCTATAATCATTTTACCGTTTTCTGCTTCAAATGTTTTACCGTCGATTTCAATAGTAGCCATGGTCTAACCTTCTCAATTATGCTGCGACGATCGAGCGTTTATGCTTTATGAAATATTCAAATTCATCATAGAAATGTTTAACAAAACTCTGTACAGGCCAAGCTGCAGCCTCACCTAGCGCACAAATGGTTCTTCCCTCTATGTTATTCGCCACATTAACTAATTTCTCCACATCTCCCGGTTCACCATGACCGTTTTTAATTCTATGCAATAATCTTACTAACCAACCAGTGCCTTCACGACATGGGGTGCATTGCCCGCAAGACTCATCCATGTAAAACTCAGAAATACGGTATAAAGCGTCCACCATACAGGTGGTTTCATCCATAATAATGACTGCGCCTGAACCGAGACCTGAACCTGCCTTTTGTATACTGTCATAATCCATATCCAACCCAAGCATCACATCACCTGGGAGCACTGGCATAGAAGAACCTCCTGGAATTACAGCCTTTATTTTTCGCCCTTTAATGACGCCGCCCGCCAAATCAAGCAACGTTTTAAATGGAGTACCTAAAGGAATTTCAAAATTACCTGGCTTGTTAACATGCCCACTGACACTAAAGCATTTTGCCCCGCCATTATTAGGCTTACCCAATTTTAAAAACCATTCCCCACCTTTTTCCATAATAACTGGCACAGAAGCAAATGTTTCTGTGTTATTTATCGTTGTGGGTTTACCATATAGCCCATAATTGGCTGGAAAGGGTGGTTTAAAACGAGGCATTCCCTTTTTACCTTCTATAGAATTCAGTAATGCCGTTTCTTCCCCACAAATATATGCGCCCGCACCCAAATGATTATAGAGATCAAAATCAAGCCCGGATCCCAGTATATTTTTACCGAGCAACCCGGCATTGTATGCTTCTTTTAATGCCGCTTCAGTACGCTCAAAAGGCAACCAAAACTCACCTCTAATATAGTTGTACCCAACGGTTGCACCCATAACATAACCAGCTATAGCCATTCCCTCGATCAATTGGTGAGGATTTAAAGCAAGTATTTCTCTGTCTTTGCAAGTACCTGGCTCACCCTCATCAGAATTACATACTACATATTTCTGTACAGGAGAATTTCTATTCATAAAACTCCATTTTAAGCCAGTTGGAAACCCAGCGCCTCCTCGTCCACGCAAGGCAGAAGTTTTTAATTCTTCAATTATGAATTGAGGTGATGTTTGTTCTTTTAAAATTTTTCGCCAGGCACTATAGCCGCCAATACTTTCATAAGCTGATAGCGACCAGGGTTCTGGTAAATGAAATGTTCGATAACAAACTTGATTTAGTTCAACCATGGCAACCACCTTTATTTTCTATGGGTACTGTTCCAACACTTTATCTATAGATTCAGTGGTCAGATTTTCATGATAATCTTTATCGACTTGCATCATTGGTGCATTAACACAAGCTCCCAAGCATTCAACAGATCTTAAAGTAAATCGACCATCCTCTGTTGTATCACCCAATTTAATGCCTAATTTTTTTTCTAAATGCTCAACTACACCTGCTGAATCTCTCAACATACAAGATATGTTCGTACAAACATTAATTAGATGTTTCCCAACAGGTTTGTGTTCATACATTGTGTAGAAACTCGCTACTTCATAAACCGCAATAGGCGGCATATCAAGATATTCAGCTACCGCATTCATTAATTCAGTTGTTAAATGGCCATGTTCCTCTTGCACTATTCGAAGAGTACTCATTACTGCTGATTGCTTTTGATCGTCCGGATATTTCGCTATCCAGAGATTAATTTCTCGCATACGCTTTGCTGGCATAAATTGATGTAATATTTTTGCTGAATTATCAGACATTTTGAAACCTTTATCTCGTTTATTATCTCTTACGCACTCTCAATAAACATGTCGTTAATTTAACGATCTATCTCTCCAAATACTATATCTTGACTGGCTAATATAGCTACACCGTCAGCTAACATGTGGCCTCTTACCATTTCATCAAAACTTGATAAATGAGCAAAACCTGGAGCTCTTATTTTCATGCGATAAGGTTTGTTAGCACCATCTGAAATCAAATAAATACCAAATTCACCTTTAGGAGCTTCGACAGCAGAGTATACTTCACCACGAGGCAAACAAAAGCCTTCAGTAAATAATTTAAAATGATGTATTAATGCTTCCATATCATGTTTCATTACTACTCGACGGGGCGGGACTATTTTATAGTCATCAACTTTTACTGGTCCAGGATGTCGTCTTAACCACTCAATACATTGTCTTATAATTCGATTTGATTGCCTCAATTCCTCAACTCTTACAAGGTATCGATCATAGCAATCTCCGGTTTTACCTACCGGGATATCAAATTCAACCTGGTCATAAGCAGCATAACTTTGTTTCTTACGTAAATCCCATGCAATGCCCGAAGCTCTTAACATTGGTCCAGTAAATCCCCATTGAAGCGCATTTTCAGGTGAAACAACACCAATATCTACCGTACGTTGTTTCCATATGCGATTGTTCGTTAGCAAAGTTTCATATTCATCTACACATCGAGGAAATCGTTCAGTAAAGTCCCAAAGAAAATCCAAAAGACTTCCTTGACGATTGGAATTCATTTTTTCAACTTCTCTTTCATTATGCCATCTTGATGGTTTATATTGGGGCATAGTATCCGGGAGATCTCTTGCTACACCCCCTGGCCTATAATAAGTGGCATGCATACGAGCCCCTGAAACTGCTTCGTAGCAATCGAACAAATCTTCTCGTTCTCTAAAACAATATAAAAATACAGTCATTGCACCAATATCCAGTGCAGTAGCGCCTAACCACAAGAGATGATTCAATATTCGCGTTACTTCATCAAACATAGTGCGTATGTATTTTGCTCGCAATGGGGGTTCAATTCCCAATAATTTTTCCATCGCCATGACATAAGCGTGTTCGTTACACATCATGGATACATAATCCAATCTGTCCATGTAACCAATACTTTGGATGTAGGGTTTTGTTTCAACCAGTTTTTCGGTAGCACGATGTAATAACCCAATATGGGGATCGGCTCGAACGATGGTTTCACCCTCAAGTTCAAGTACAAGCCGTAGAACACCATGCGCCGCGGGATGTTGCGGGCCAAAATTTAAGGTGTAATTTTTTAATTCAATCATTTTTCGCTACCCTCATTACCTATGTAGCGGTTATCGTTGCGAATAACCTTGGGAACTACAATTCTTGGCACGATATCTACAGGGGCATATATTACCTTTTGCAGTTTTGCATCATATCGCATTTCCACTTCCCCGCTGAGTGGAAAATCCTTACGAAATGGATGACCTATAAATCCATAATCAGTCAATATACGTCTTAAATCAGGATGGCCTTCAAACAAAATACCATACAGATCATAAGATTCTCGCTCAAACCAATTAGCAGCTTTCCATAAATGGTGAACCGAGGGAACAACTAAATGAGCTTCATCCACAAATAATTTGACACGTAGACGATGATTTTTTTTAGTTGATAGCAAATGGTAAACTACAGCAAATCGAGGTTTATTTAAGGCATAAGCTTTTGCCTCTTGACGCTCTACTCCTCTTGAAAAACCATGTTCTGTAGCAGACTCAGTCTCCCAGTCGTAGTCACCATATTGCAAATAATCCACACCGCATAGATCAATCAATTGATTGAAAGAAAACTCTTCTCTATCTCTCAATTCAAGCATTATAGGCAATAAATTTTGTACTTCACACTCAATGGTTACTTCACCATAAGCGGAACTCAATTCGGTTATGTGATTTGCTAAATCAGTTTGTAGTTTTTTAACCAAATAGTCATTTTTTGTCATCTAATTGCACCCTTGATGATGAGCTTATGCTTCTAAAACAGGTTTCCGCCTGATTTTATTCTGTAATTGGATAATGCCGTATAATAATGCTTCTGCTGTCGGTGGACAGCCAGGAACATACACATCGACTGGTACGATGCGATCACAACCCCTAACTACTGAATAAGAGTAATGATAGTATCCTCCTCCATTGGCGCAAGATCCCATAGAAATAACCCAGCGCGGCTCTGGCATTTGGTCATAGACTTTTCGGAGAGCTGGGGCCATTTTATTGCATAAAGTTCCTGCAACAATCATGACATCTGATTGCCGTGGACTAGGGCGAAAAATAACACCAAACCTGTCCAAATCATAGCGTGCTGCTCCAACATGCATCATTTCCACAGCACAACAAGCCAAACCAAAGGTCATTGGCCACATGGAGCCACTACGCGCCCATCCGACCAGTTTTTCGACCGTAGTCAACTCAAACCCTTTTTTTTGTGGTTCTGCAACCGCCATAGTTCGCCTCTAAGCAGTTAAATATTAATATTGTTAACGTGTGTAACCATCATCATGACAATATAAAAGCATGACATTGATCATCGTTTTACCAGCAAGCCACCAGGTTTCGCAAACATAGCCAAGACTATCATGCTGTCCTCAAAAGTTTGAGGTTTTATACTGGCTTGTAAAACATCTTTTATTTACCCTAATGGTGGCTAAAACCAAAAATTCCATCAAATTTCTTAAAGGAATGAAAGAAAATTATTCCCACTCTAAAGCGCCTCTCTTCCATTCATATATGAAACCTATCACCAACAACCCAAGAAATAACATCATAGCGCAAAAACCAAACCATCCTATTTTACGTAAAGCCAAAGCCCATGGAAAAAAGAATGCCGTTTCTAAATCAAAAATAATAAATAGTATGGCGACCAGATAAAATCGCACATCAAACGGAATATGAGAACTTTCAAATGCACCAAACCCACACTCATAAGGAGAGTTTTTAGCACTATCAGGATTATGCTTGGAAAGCAGTGATCCAGCTCCTATCATTGCCACTCCTAAAACCAAGGCAACGATTATAAAAATGAGAACGGGTAGATATTGAAATAGCATCAGTTCTCCTTGCTCGATTTAACATGGTGCCGAAAGCCGGACTCGAACCGGCACGGCTTGCGCCACCGCCCCCTCAAGACGGCGTGTCTACCAATTTCACCACTTCGGCATAATTAATTTGATTCTTACCTTGCTATCTATAGTTCATCATAAATAGCACCCCTAAGACATTACTTCTTTATAGCTTATTTTTTATTATTTTCAACCGGTACAGGAACTGAATTTACAGGAACACTAGTTTGTTGAGGGATAGCTAGTTGTTCTGTTTTTTGGTGCTGTGTAGAAACTAAATACGACAGCATTAAGCTAGTGACAAAAAATGTCATTGCCAAACCGCCTGTTAATTTAAACAAGAACCCGCCAGTACCTTGGCTTCCAAATAAAGTATTCGATGCTCCAGAACCAAATGCAGCACCAATATCAGCACCTTTTCCATGCTGAATAAGAACCAAGCCAATTAAAATTACGGCAATTAACACATGAATCATTAATATCAGTTGATACATTTCACGATGTCCACAAATTGTTTTGCATTCAATGATGCTCCACCGATCAACCCTCCATCAATATCGGGCATGGAAAATAATGCTTTTGCATTATTTTCATTAACACTGCCACCATATATGAGTGTTAAACGCTTAGCATCACTATCATTTATTTCTCTAACCAGACTTCTAATGAACTGGTGAATTTTTTGAGCTTGTTCAGGTGTTGCAGTTTGACCTGTACCTATAGCCCATACAGGCTCATAAGCTACTACGCAATCACTAAAACAATCTTTTCCTCTTGCACTCACTGCAAGCAACTGTCTTGCAATGACTTGTTCTGTCCTGCCACTTTCCCTTTCAATCAGCGTCTCACCAACGCAAAGAACGGGTATCATACCATGATCTTTTGCATGGTGGAATTTTTGTGCTACAAAATTTTCATCTTCGTGAAAATACTGCCTGCGCTCTGAATGTCCTACCAATACATATCGACATCCAAAATCCTTTAGCATTGGTGCCGATAGTTCACCGGTATAAGCACCAAAATCCTTTGGATAGACATTTTGTGCGCCCACCGCTATTTTTCCCTGACCAAAACTGTCTTTTACCAGAGGTATATATATACTAGGAGGAATCACTACAACTTGAGCAGCACTATCAAAATTAAATAGCGCTTTCATTTCAGAAGCTAATTGGGTAACTTGTTGAATTGATCCATTCATTTTCCAATTACCAGCAACTATCTTTTGTCTCACACTTCCTCCAATAGTTTTCAACACAGGCATCAATCTATTTTTTATTACGAAGGTTTATAATACCAGCCTATGGTAAGCCGCTGTGGACTATACCGAAACTTCACTCAGATGTGTAGCTTTATCTTATGTTTTTTTTCAGAATTATTTATTCATTTTTTTTGCATAAATTACATTTTTCTACTTGCTTAGTCGCTTTATTTCGATAGAATCCTAAATGACTTAACCAGGAGGGTTTTACAATGAACGAAATCATACTGCATTTAATGAATGAAATCTCTACCTTAACTCCGCCAATCAACCCTTTAAATTTAAAACAAATATTTAGTTCTACCCCGCTACCAGAAGAACAAGCCCCAGTAGAACTTGAACTCCAGTTTAATCTGTTATTATCACTTAAAAAATATGCAAATGAATATTCCAATTTAACAGCTGAGCTTGAAGAACACAAAGAGAAAAAGCTAAAACTTGATGAATTAATGAAAAAAGGGGATGAGCTTCAAAGAAAAATTTCTGAAATAGCCAAAGCAATTGAACTAGCTAAAAAAGAGATTGCACCTCTGTATACAGAAATTGAACCAAAGGCCAACGAAGGTTTGTCCAGACAAGATCCATTGGCTGTTCCTTATAACTTTCCAGAATATGGAGGAGCGCAAAAGTCAGTTGTAGTTAACCACTATAGTTACCTTTTCAAATCCATTAAAGAAATAGACACTCACAAAGCAAAAGTAAAGCTGGTGCTACTTAAAAATCAATTTGATGGTTTGATACAAGATTTATCTAATTTAGGTATCGAATGCCGTACAGAAGATACATTAGATTCTTTTCAAGAAATTATAAATTCAGTTGAACGGGAAACAGCAAAATTAACTCGTCTCTCTGAAAGCTGGGATGAATTGCAAAAACGATTTGCCAAACAATTATCCGCATCGGCTATTAGTAAAAAGGAATCTGAATTAAATCAAGAAATTGAAAACTCAACTGAAGTTCAAAGGAGTATTGAAACTGCAATAACTACCCACCCCATCGCTCAAAATTTAAAAGAGGATTTAACCAAACAGTTTCAAGACAGCAGTAATGTGCCCGAGCTAATACAGCAACATGAAAGCAAAATTGATGGAATTTTCTCTCTGGGTGGTTGGAGTGCCTGGTATTCGAATCCTCAATATAATGAGGAGCAGCAAAAATTTAAGGACTCCGTCAGCTACCTGAAATTATTGGAACAACAAAAAGCCTTGAAAGTAAAGCACGAAGATTTTTTAAGACAGCAAGAATTATTAGTAAAAGCTTTACCCGAAGCACCATCTAATGAAGAAGATAAACAAAACCTCCAAAAATTGGTATCCGATGCTATTAGTCTGATCAATGATATACCAATAAATGATATACCAACATTTTCTTTATCCAGTGATCTTTCTTATGAATCTTCAGCTGCTGATTTTTATTTATCACTACTCATGAACATGCCTCGTGTTTTGGAAAAGCGTGATTTAAATTTACAGGCACTGAGTAAATATAGAGAGTTGTCTTCCCTTAGTAAACAAATAAACCAATTAAGAAACGAACATGATTTGTTAACAACTATGGATGACCAGCTTCCAAATCTACAAGAAGCCGAAAAAAATAAGGATTCTTTGAATACTGAAGATCCGCTGAAAGATGATTTACAAAAGCAAGTTATTTTATGCCAATCCTATATTGAAGCTGCGAAACAAATTGATCTTCTGCTTAAGGACCATGGGCTGGCTACCAGTGAAGCAAAAGTTCTTATTAAGCAATTGCAATTGTCTTCAAATCAACTGCTAAAAAAAGAAAACATAACCTCTATTGAAAAGGATTTATCTTCTCTTGAAAATCAAATCCAACCACTTGTGTCTGAATTAAATAAATTACCTCTACCTAGTCTAGTTAAGGAAAGAATTGACTCTTCAGTGGAAAAACAGACAGTAACAATAAACGAAGAAATATCAGTTGTCGTGAAATCAACTCAACCTACCCAATTGATTCAGAAAGATACTGACTCTCCCATAGAGAAACAGCAAAAGGAGAAAGAACTGGAAGTACCCGTTGTCGTAAAATCAACTCAACCTACCCAATTGGTTCAGAAAGGGACTGACTCTCCCATAGAAAAACAACAAAAAGAGAAAGAACTGGAAGTACCCGTTGTCGTGAAATCAACTCAACCTACCCAATTGGTTCAGAAAGGGACTGACTCTCCCATAGAGAAACAGCAAAAGGAGAAAGAACTGGAAGTACCCGTTGTCGTGAAATCAACTCAACCTACCCAATTGGTTCAGAAAGGTACTGACTCTCCCATAGAAAAACAACAAAAAGAGAAAGAACTGGAAGTACCCGTTGTCGTGAAATCAACTCAACCTACCCAATTGGTTCAGAAAGGTACTGACTCTCCCATAGAAAAACAACAAAAAGAGAAAGAACTGAAAGTACCCGTTGTCGTGAAATCAACTCAACCTACCCAATTGGTTCAGAAAGGGACTGACTCTCCCATAGAAAAGCAGCAAAAGGAGAAAGAACTGGAAGTATCCGTTGTCGTAAAATCAACTCAACCTACCCAATTAGTTCAGAAAGGGACTGACTCTCCCGTAAAAGAACAGCAAAAAAAGAAAGAACTGGAAGTACCCGTTGTCGTGAAATCAACTCAACCTACCCAATTGGTTCAGAAAGGTACTGACTCTTTAGTTGAAAAACAACAAATAGAAAAAGAGCAAATAATGCAAGTTGATGTAAAATCAACGCAGTCTGATCCATTAAGACCATTAACCCCTGAAGTAGTTACCTCCAGGAAACCAAAAGGTTTACCATTATCGCACTCAGAGCCCAAAGGCCATAATGAATCATCAGAAGACAATTTGTTATCCTTTTTTGATGAGGCAGGTAATCAAATTAGTATCTCTTCAGAAGAAGATTCTGAGTTGCTTACCATTGAGAATGAACAGAAAAGAGTAAACCCCCATTTTGGCCCTGATCCCAAAATCATGGTATTGCCCCCCTCCTCTAACCTATTCAAACAAAAATTAAATTCATTCCATATACAAAACTTGGAATGTATAAAACAACATCCAGAGGAAATACAGCTGTGGTATAAGGACTTACATGAGACAATTCAGAGCTCTTCTGTAAATGAGATTTTAAGGCTTAAGGCACTCCATCTTTTAAAGGACATCTTGTTTGAATTAAAAAATAAGAAGGACTTAGCCGTATTACTGGCTTATAAGCGTCTGTGTCCTAATCCAGCACAAGATCTAAATAACCTTCTCAGTTTAAAACCTGCTCTGCCTATTCTTGATGAGCCCATCGATGAAGAGCAACAATTCACTAATTGGCCCGAAGAATTACAAAAACTTCACCAGCAGTATATAAAATTGAAAACTGAACACCCCTTAGAGGCTGAATTATTCATTCAAGCGACACGTTCGCTTATTTCAATTAAACAGTTGATGGAGCAACCTAATTCTAAAATTTCAAATCAAGAGAACATACCTCTTATTACCAAAGATCCCCGATATGAGTCTTTAAAGCGCCATAGAGGGTTTATGAGAGTATGGGAATATTTGGAAGATTTTTTCAGAATGATAATCGGCAAGTTAAGAGGACAAGAAGAATATGAGTACTCCAAAAGACCTTGTTTTTTCAAAACAAGATCTGACAAGTTACTCGAGGAGGCTGATACAATGATTCACTCCATGATTCCAATAAGCAATTGAAACTAAAAAACTGGAGAGGCTATTGACAAGCCTCTTCAGCATTAACCTGACGCGCTTAAATAAATTCTCAGAGAGTTCATCATAGATACCGCAGAAAACCAGTAACCGTTCAGGGTATATATCTTGAATCCTGGTGGAATTCCATATTTATGACCAGGTTGAACGCATATGACATTCCAGTGATACAGCGTGAACAGTTACGAAAACTATGGTGCATACAATTTTATAGATCCTGGCAAATTAATTGTTAGCCGGTTTTAATATTATCAACGCTAAAAAAGCTGATATTTAAATGGAAGGCTGGCTCTCAGTTAATTGTTTATCAATCAGGCTGATATCATCACATAACATTTGTGCTTGTTGTCTGACAACAGACTCATTAGCGCCTTCGACCATAACCCTCAATAGTGGTTCAGTGCCAGAAGGCCTGAGTAACACTCGACCTTCGCCATTCAGATTACTTTCCAAATTTTTAACTGCTTGAATAACATCAGGATTGGAAGCTAATAATGCGGCATTATTAGTTTTTAAATTAACTAAAGTTTGAGGTAACAAATTTATACCCTCGGTTAGTTCATGCAGAGTTTTATTCTGCTTCACCATAATTGCAAGCACTTGTAGTGCTGCTACAATTCCATCGCCTGTTGTCGTTTTGTCTAGACAAACAATGTGGCCAGAAGTTTCCCCTCCAATTTTCCAATCTTTCTCTCTTAGCGCCTCCAGAACGTACCTATCCCCTACCTTAGAACGCTGGAATGGTATTCCCAACGATGTAATTGCTAACTCCAAACCATAATTACTCATTAAGGTGCCTACTACTCCCCCGTTCAATACACCTCGTTGATGTCTGTCTTTAGCAATCATATAAATAATTTGATCACCATCAACGAGATTTCCAAAGGAATCTACTAAAATAACTCGATCACCATCACCATCCAAACCAATACCAATATCAGCGCCAACGCTAATGACCTTTTCTCTTAATGCTTCCGGTGCTGTAGAACCACAATCTTGATTGATATTAAAACCATCAGGTTTTACCCCCATAGAAACAACATCAGCACCTAATTCAGAAAATACATTTGGAGCAATATGATAGGTTGCTCCATTGGCACAATCCACGACTATTTTTAAATTGGATAAGCGAGACAGGGAAGGAATTGTAGATTTACAGAACTCTATATAACGACCCGCTGCATCATTAATTCGTGCTGCTTTACCTAACTTGGCTGAAGAAACGGTTTGCAATTGTTGCTCCAATTCAGCTTCTATTGCAAGCTCCACACAATCAGGCAATTTGCCTCCATCAGACGAAAAGAATTTGATTCCGTTGTCTTCAAATAAGTTGTGAGAAGCACTAATGACAATACCTGCATTAGCCCTAAGAGTTTGCGTTAAATAAGCTATCCCGGGAGTAGGCATAGGACCCAATAATGCAACATCCACTCCGGCAGCGGATAATCCTGCTTCTAAAGCAGATTCCAGCATATATCCAGATACCCTGGTATCCTTACCAATTACAACTTTCTTTCTTTCACCATTTGCAAGAACACGGCCAACTGCCCAACCCAATTTCAAAACAAACTCAGGGTTAATATTCGACAATCCAACGTGGCCTCGTATGCCATCAGTACCAAAATATTTGCGTTGACTCATCCTTACCTACCTTAATTTATTTAATCTTCTCAGCCTAATCATCATTTCATCAATCCTTTGATTTCATCAATTTATTTCTTTACCTGCCTGATAAATTTCAGTAATCATAGTGAATGCCTGGTTTGTTTCTTCAACATCATGTGTTCTAATTATCGCTGTACCTTTTAGAGCAGCATAAACACCCAAGGTTATACTACCAATTAAACGCTGCTCAACCTCTTTATTCAATATTGCGCCAATTGTACTTTTACGAGAAACTCCCAAAAGAATTGGCAACCCAAAAGAATTCAACTCATTCAGATGATAAATTAATTCCAGGTTATCTTTCACACGCTTTCCAAAACCAAAACCAGGATCGAGAATTAATTGTTTTTTATTAAGTCCCATTTTTTGACAAGCTTGAATGCGCTCTTCAAAAAAATGATGTAATTCTCTCATTATCCCATCCGGATAAGAAGGATTCTCTTGCATATTTTGTGGCTCACCTTTCATATGCATCAAACAAACAGGTACATTTAATTTTGCAGCCATAGCAAGAGCACCCTCCCTTCGTAAAGCATAAACATCATTTATGATATTCGCACCCGCCTCTATTGCAGCATGCATTACTTCGGGTTTACTAGTATCGATTGAAATACAAATATCAGTATTCTTGCGAATTTGCTTTATTACGGGAAGAACTCTTGATAGCTCAACATTCAAAGGAACTTGGGTAGCGCCAGGCTTGGTTGATTCTCCGCCAATGTCAATAAGATCGGCTCCATGAGCAATTAATTGAAAAGCATGCTCACATGCTCTATCCATAGACAAATGCTTGCCACCATCATAAAAAGAGTCTGAAGTGACATTCAGCACTCCCATAATCAATGGTTTCTCAAACGTAGGGAGGGAATTGGGTTGGCTTTTTCGGTCAAGCCAACCAAGAAATTGTTCGAACTTCACTGGGTTCTCTCGATAAATAACTTACTGATAAAACTAATGCCCTTCTGCTGGCTTTTCTATTGTTTCACCGTTAACAGGTTTTGCTGCCACATCATTCACTGGTTCAGTCTTATCCATGGGTTTTGTTGATCCCCAGTCTTCTGGAGGAGTAGGTTCTTTCCCAGACATAATTTCCTGAATTTGATTAGAATCTATAGTTTCGTATTTAATAAGGCTTTGAGCCATTAAATGTAACTTATCGATGTTGGTTTCTAATATTTCCTTAGCTCTTTGATAATTTCGATCAATGATTGCACGAAGCTCATCATCAATCTGTTGAGCAGTTCTGTCTGACATTTCTTTATGCTTGTTCACCGAACGTCCTAAAAATATTTCCTCTTCTTCATCACCAAAAGTAAGAGGGCCCAAAGCAGATAATCCCCAAGTTGTAACCATTTTGCGAGCAATTTCTGTGGATCGCATAATGTCGTTAGAGGCACCAGTAGTCACACTTTCAGGACCAAAAATCAATTCCTCAGCAATTCGTCCACCAAATAAACTACATAACTGACTTTCAAGGCGGCGTTTACTATGACTATATCTATCCTGCTCTGGTAAAAACATAGTAACACCCAAAGCGCGTCCACGAGGAATTATTGATACTTTGTAGACTGGATCATGTTCGGGAACCGACAAACCAACAATAGCATGTCCTGCTTCATGATAAGCCGTTAGTTTTTTCTCGTTATCATCCATCACCATGGAGCGTCTTTCAGCTCCCATCATAATTTTATCCTTCGCTTTATCCAGCTCAATCATACCGACTTTACGCTTATTAGCTCTGGCAGCGAATAAGGCTGCTTCATTAACAAGGTTAGCTAAATCTGCTCCTGAAAACCCAGGGGTCCCACGAGCGATAGCCTTTACCTCTACATGGGTATCAACAGGAACCTTCTGTAAATGAACCTTTAATATTTGCTCACGACCTCTAATATCAGGCAGAGGAACCACTACTTGACGATCAAAGCGACCGGGACGTAAAAGTGCAGGATCCAGAACGTCAGGACGGTTAGTTGCAGCGACTACAATCACTCCCTCATTACCTTCAAATCCATCCATTTCTACAAGTAATTGGTTAAGTGTTTGTTCACGTTCATCATGACCGCCACCAAGGCCTGCACCTCTGTGCCTACCAACTGCATCAATTTCATCTATAAAAATAATACAAGGGGCATGTTTTTTTGCTTGTTCAAACATATCACGAACTCGTGACGCCCCCACTCCAACAAACATTTCAACAAAATCAGAACCTGAAATAGTAAAGAAAGGGACTTTCGCTTCGCCAGCAACAGCCCTGGCTAATAAGGTTTTACCAGTTCCGGGTGAGCCAACCAATAGGACTCCACGAGGAATACGTCCTCCCAAATTTTGGAATTTGGTCGGATCACGTAAAAAATCTACAAGTTCTTTCACCTCTTCCTTGGCTTCATCAACACCAGCTACATCAGCAAAGGTTACTTTAACCTGATCCTCACCTAGTAATCGAGCTCTTGACCTGCCAAAAGACATAGCTCCTCGACCACCGCCACCTTGCATTTGCCGCATGAAGAATATCCATACCCCTATTAATAACAACATAGGGAACCAATTAATAAATAAATGCAAGAGGAAGCTTTCTTGTTGTTTTTCTTGCCCACTGACATCCACTTTACCTTTCAATAATTCACCTAGTAAAGCATTGTCCTGCATTGGCATATAAGTGACGAATCTTTTATTATTTTTGGTTACGCCTTTGATGATTTTGTTATCCTCGATTGTAACTGAGTTAACCATCCCTTGATCCACTTCTTGCAAAAATTGGCTGTAAGAAATTTTCTCGGCGACCGAGCTACGAGGACCAAAATTACTGAAAACAGAGACAAGAACTATCGCAATTATCAGCCATAAAAATAAATTTTTAACCATGTCGTTCAATGTATTAACCTCGTTAGTTACTTACAATTTTGTTGTGAGATCCAAAAACAGCCCTTGCCCAGTTATACTATCTTAAACAATGCTAAATATTCTTATAAAAATATATATAAAACTACTATAAATTATAGCCCTTTGCCAGCAAATAGGTTTCTTTTGAACGAGATCGTGATGCCAATGGCTTACGAATCACTACTTTTTCAAAAGATGCTCGAGCCAATTTCACTAATTCATCAAAACCTGAGCCATGAAAAATTTTAACTAACATATTACCACCAGGTCTTAACATTTTCTCAGCAAAATCAAAAGCCAGCTCTACCAAATACATCGCCCTTGGAATATCTATCGCCGAGCTTCCACTCATATTTGGGGCCATATCTGATAATAACAAGTCCAAAGTCCTTTGAGGAATTAAATTAATTAATTCTTGCAAAACATTATCTTCACGAAAATCCCCAAGAATAAATTCTACATTAGGTAAGGCATCCATAGGCAAGATATCTAATGCTACAAGACGGCCTTCTCCTCTCATTTTTTCCGAAACATATTGAGTCCATCCACCAGGAGCCGCTCCCAAATCCACCACAGTCATCCCCGGTTTAATCAAAGATTCTTTGTCATCTACTTCCTTAAGTTTATATACGGCGCGACTACGATATCCTTCAGCTTGTGCTTTTTTTACATAAACGTCATCAAAATGCTCGTGCAGCCAACGTTTACTACTTTTAGTACGACTCATAAATTATGTATATAAAACAATTTTCATTATGATACCGAATTTTGCTACCTTTTCCCAGCAAAACGTGCAATAATTTACCATTTTATCATCCAGGAACATCACAGTGGATACATCTTTCAAACAATCCCTTAAAGCCAAGGCGCATCATTTAAAGCCAGTCGTACTCCTTGGTGCTAAAGGATTAACAGAAGCGATATTAGCGGAAACAAACCTAGCCTTATTAGCTCATGAGTTAATTAAAGTCAAAATTAATGGTGCTGAAAAGGAAGATAGAATTGAAATGGCTCAGGAGTTATGTGAACAATTACATGCCGAACTAGTACAAATGATAGGCAACACGCTTGTTCTGTACCGAAAAAATGAAGAATCAAATTAATATCAGCATTACCCTAACGGATTCCCAAATTTCTGCAAATATAAATAACCAAATTGATACGACGCGTAGTCGGTAATATGTCCTTCATCCCTGTACACAGGGATGCCATTCAAATCAGAATTACAAACATTATCCTGACATTGCACTTTTTTAGGATCCATTATTACCAATTGAGGATATTTTCTCTGCATCCTATCAAACAAGTGGTTTAACCAAATCTCGTTGTCTGATAAGGTCAGAGTAAAGCGACACTGTTCCGAATTATAGTTCTGTCTCAACTTAATATGTTTAAAAAAACAATCATGCAAATTTTTTTGAGCCTGTGCAGTAGACTTAATTAATACAGGTTTAGCTCCAGAAGATACAATAATCTCAAGTGCTCTGTCCAAAGCAGTCGCCAAACGCTTTTTAGTTAATTTCGCAGAATATTCATCTCCTAATCGATTGATAATATGAGCGGAAACATAATTACTCCATACCTGACCAATGATCACATAGTCATAATGGTTCTGCCGAATCATACGATAGTATTTTTCTGTTTGCTCATAACATTCTTGATATATTTGATTTTTAAAGTACCACCAATCATAAAGATATATGTCAGGTAAAGTGATGCACGAGGAGGTTCCCAAAGCTAATATTGAAACATTAGCAGCCTTCCCCATCACATCCATAAACCCCCAATAATGATTAGAAAAAGAATCTCCTATCATAAAACCTGTTTTACTGTACTCAGCATTAGACCCAATTCTGCAATTCAAATCAGTAGCTGTCTTATTATTGCCAATACATAATGCTCTGTTGGGACTTTCGAGGTTTTTCAATTGATTGTATATGGTAACGAGCTCCTGATTGAACCGTTGTGGATATCCAGAGTGAGATTTAATAACAAATGAACTGAAATGGGAAAATAAAATGGGTACTAACAACAAAATAACGAAGGTGTATCGAAATGGAATATTCTTGAAGCGTTTTGTAGGTTTTTCGATATACCGCCACGATAAATAAGCTAAAACAAAAGTAATTCCATAGGCCAAAAACAAAATCACAGGACGCTCTTCAATACTTTGGTATCTTAAAATTGAAAATACAACCCAGTGCCAAACATAGAGAGAATAAGATAAAACACCGATAAAAACTAATGGTCGAAGAGAGAGAATATTTACTATAGAAAGCGAGGGAAAATTTTTTCCTAATGCAATCAACAAACCAGTCGCAATGCACACAGAAAAAGCATACCCATTAGGATATCCAAGAAGAATGTGATCAAACGCAGCAATACAAAAAATAAAGAGTAATGCCAGTAAACCTAAAATCTCTAAAAACTGTTTATTGATTGAAAGTTCAATTCGAGGGCTTAAAGCAATACAGGAACCTATTAAAAACTCAAAAATACGGCTGGAAAATTGATAATAAGTCTGAGCAGGATTGTGTTTTGAGTTATACAGAGTCAGTAACAAAAATAAAACAGTCAAACCATACACAAGGTATATAACCTGTCGCTTACTCAAGACTCTAGAGAAACTATACAGGGCTATTGGCAAAATCAAATAACATTGCCACTCTATTGAAAGCGACCAAGTATGTAATAATGGGATCTGGTGAGTATCAGGTGAAAAATACCCCGTAGTTGTTTTATTAAAAAAAAGATTGGAAATAAATAGTGATGTTTTTCGCGCGCTCCGACTAAACTCTATTAAATCCTCGGGTAAAAAAAATAGTAAACTTAATAATGTAGTCGCAAAAATAAGGCCAATAAAAACGGGTTGTAAGCGCCATAATCTGCGATTATAAAAATCCAAAAATGAAAAACTGCCCGTATTGATTGACTCATGAATGATAGTTGTAATTAGGAAACCGGATATAACAAAAAATATATCAACCCCCACAAATCCTGATGGGAAAAGTGAGAGGCTACCATGATAAATTAAGACCAATAGGATTGCGATGGCCCTTAGTCCATCAATATCCGGTCTATAATTCATACTTTTACTCATTAAAATAATCAAAATTTAAAATAATATCATTTAACTCTAAAGACAGAAACTTTTATTCAAACCCAATCAATTAGATCCATTAATTTATTGAATACCTCTTGCAAATGAGAATGATTATCATTTATATTGATAAAAACAATGTATTTTAGTTTATTCAGGAGATAATAATGGCCTTAGCGTATGGTAATTTTCATGAACTCAGCCATCAATTACGCTTTTTATTATTTGAAATTGGCATAGGACTGCCACAAAATAGTATTGATTATTTTATTACTTTAGCTCATAAAAACACCTTGAACCGTTTGCAACAAGCATCCTTCAATGAGAAATTAATAAAGTCGACCATTGCCAGTCACCACGTTCATGATTTTATTGACCAATTGCAAGTAAAATTGAAAAACTCAATGCCGGAAAGTCAATTCTTTCAATGGAGCAAAATCAGGGAAGAATTAGATGAATCCATTGCCAATGAAGCCTTGGCTCAAGCCTATAGACAAAACTGGAACACTCAATTACGAAATGAAGCAATGCCATACAAAAGCCTATGGGCCTGGATAAACCATGAGCTATCACCCTATCAAACATTGTTATTTTTGGATCAATGGGGTTGCATAGGACATCCATATCACCCGGCATTTAGGGCAAAGATGGGATTTACACGAAGGGAAGTGCTACAAAATTCTCCAGAGTTCCAGGCCAAAATCAGTGTGCACTGGTGCGCATTAAGAAAAGCCAAAATCCAAGCCAAAAATCACAGTATTGATTACGCCCAATTAATTGCAGAAGAATTCCCTAGAGAATATTTTTTTTGGAGAGAAAGGCTATTATTTAGCCATATAAATCCTGATGATTATTATCCTATTCCTGTACACCCGTGGCAATGGAGAAATCAAGTACAAATGGCTTTTTCGCCTTTAATTGATAATAAATCACTCCTCCTGTTACCACATCACCAAACACTCATCCCTTCTTTATCTCATAATGTTATGATGCCCATGAACTCCGCTTCATGCTTATTCAAACTGACAACAACTTCAGGATCTTCTTCTACCAAAAAATTTGATAATTCTAATGATATGGTTCAGGTGAGCCGTTGGATCGATTCATTGTTAACTAAAACAAATTATTATGAAAATACCTTGTTTTTAAGTAAACACATGGAGAATATTAGCGTATACGATGAAAGCATTTCTGAGTACAATCGAAAAAAATTATCAGTCGGTCTTCATCAAAATCCAATCCATCTAATAACAGAAAACCAAAGGGTAGTACCGTTACCAAGTTTATTTGCTAATTCGGCTTGTACTAATAAACCATTAGTTATTGAAATCATTAAGGCAAGTGGTCTACAACCAATGATTTTTTTCGCTCAATACTGCCATAAATTATTATTTGGGCAATTGCATCTGTTACTAAAATATGGAGTGGCGCTAGAAGTAGAACATCACAATATTCTAATAATCTTTGATGATAATAAACCGGTGGGAACAATAATAAGAGATCTAAGCAACCTTACAATATGCAATCATGAGTTATTTAAAAATATTCAAAAACCTGATTTGCCAGATCACCTGTCTATCTATACAAAAGATCTCAATAATGCCAGAGCACTCGTCATTCAGGGAACACTAAAAAATAATTTGTACCATTTGATTAACTGTTTGTGTGATGAGTATCAGATCTCTGCGAAAAAATTATGGGGCTTGGTTCGTCAAATAATACAAACTATATTTAAACAATTATCCAAAGACATCGATCCTCGTATTCTAAGTTGGCAACAGCATCTCATGTTGCATGATGATTGGGAACACCAACCTACGTTTACATTAAGTTTACACTCAAATCCAAATACCAATATTACGATAAAGGAGCCGAATCCTCTACAAAGTCTCCCCAACAATACTAAAATCTAACCCTATCAGAACCATGCCAAGATCAATTAGTGTAATGGGATAAATTCAGATTGATTTCTCAATAAGGTGACAGAAACAATGGTATTGTATAAACTAACTTATACTATGCCATCTGAAACACTCAAATAACAGAGTGGTTGTTGGCTTAATACATTCCCTCCTCTATTAATTTAAGAGGAGGCATTAATTATCGTATGACAGATGATACTAAAACATATTCCTAATGCCTTAACATTGCTAAGATTGGTTTTAATAGCTCCATTTTTAATGTATTTATTTCATCATGAATACGTTAAAGCATTTTATATATTTATCATAGCAGGATTAACTGATGGTTTGGATGGTTGGCTAGCCAGGCATTTTCATTGGCAAAGTTTTTTTGGCTCCTTTGCCGATCCTCTTGCTGATAAACTGGTAGTTGCTTCCAGTTTCATCTCCCTGGCTCTATTAGACTCTTTACCGTGGTGGTTAGTCCTGCTTGTTTTTTTAAGAGACTTCACTATTTCAATGGGGGTACTGGCCTGGTATTACTTTATCCAACGCAAATTGGATTTCGAGCCTACCCTTATAAGCAAGTTCAATACAGGCTTTCAATTAACTTTAGTGACTTTATGTTTGTTTGAATTAGCCTACTTCAAATTTCCTTACGATTTAGTTGACATACTCATCTACTTAACTGCCTTTACCACAGCTACCTCCTATATTGATTATATTTGGACTTGGGGAAGAAAAGCCTGGTCTCCTAAAGAATCATTAAAATGAATAAGCAGCTGGCCTTAGCAATAAAATTAAATGATGAAGCAACCCTGAATGATTTTAATTGGGGAAATAATACCTTGTTGCAACAACAACTAATGGAAATGCTTACTTTCAAAGCGGATAGGTTGCTCTATCTTTGGGGCCCTAGAGGAAGCGGCAAATCTCATTTACTGCAAGCATGTTGCCAAGCCATCAATTTAACCCAATCCGCCATTTACCTTCCCTTAACTTTTTTAAAAGAATGGGGACCACAAAGTATTGAAGGATTAGAAGATCAAACCTTAATTTGTATCGATGATATTAATGCCATCGCTAACGACTCGGCCTGGGAAGAGGCTTTATTCCATTTATACAATAAAATAAAAGACTCTGAACAATCGCTTTTAATTATTTCCGGAAACCAACCACCAATAAAATGCGATATTAAACTTGCAGATTTGCGCTCCAGGCTAAGCTGGGGATTAGTGATTCAGTTGAATGAATTAAACGATGATGAAAAAATAAATACACTCAAAATGCGTGCGACAAAACGTGGATTTGAACTCCCTGAGAGTGTGGGACATTTTTTATTAAACCGTTGCTCTAGAAACATGCATGATTTATATCAACTTCTCAACCGGTTAGATGATGCCTCTTTGGAGGCTCATCGTAAAATCACCATACCTTTTGTTAAAAATATCTTACATATGTAGGGTATATTACAATTCTTTTATAAAACTGTTTGCTCAATAATAAATCTTTTTGTTAATTTTTTGTTAATGATTTTAATGTAAAATTTGCGCTTTACTATTTTATTTGACGGGATTGCAAAATGACTGTTTTCGATGAGGCTCATACCTTATTACAAGAAAAGAAACAATTAATCAGTACTCGGGTATCAGAGCCCCATGATTATGCCAGCGTGAAACAGCGCGTGCTGCAATTGGAGTTAGAGAACGAGATAACGTATTTATCCGAGCTTCTTGAAACCCCGGACACATTCGAAGCCCGATTTAAAGAACGATGTGCTCAAAGAGAAAAGGATACCGTCGATGCCATTGGCTTTAAGCAAATATCGTCTACTGCAACCAATCAACTGTATTGGGAAATAGCAGAACTTGTTTTTAAACCCCGAACTATGACTGACATGCTGGCTATCCTGGTGCCGCATGTGAAAAAACAACTTCTGGTAACGCTTCCACAAGACATCACATTCTCAGGCTCATTTAAAGCAGCATTTAAAGACATAGAGCCCGTTTTGGACTTAAAAAAAGATACATCGGATTTAACAAACCAAGCTCTTCTGTCTGATTTGTCCCATTATGTGATAAGCGGGGAGATGATTTTTGATGTTCGGTCTATACAAAATTTCCCGTTACGCAGTCAGGTCAAATTATATAAATACTTAAAGAAAGACTATCCCAAACTTGCTGATGCCTTGTATGAACATAACCATGTGCTCAGAACCTTAAAAGATGGCATCACTCTTTTTAAGAATCAAGGGACGACTCCTAAGGAAGCCCTGGAACTGTTAATCAAAGGATTGACCTTGGGCGGGGAGAGGATGACAGGCAGTGAATATGCGAGTGACACTGCTGAAGAAGCCATTAAAATGTTTTTTTCTTTTATGAAAAGCCTGCCTTCCGAGACACAAGACCATTTAAGAAACGCTCAAGGCAATCATGGCAGTTTAGGTAGCATCATCGATAATGAGATAAAAAAAGGGACTTGTGTTGAGACAGCAGCCATGCATTTACGCTCTGTCGTAGAAGCCAATCAAAACACACCGCTATTCAATCAACCCGCCCACATGACTAAAGAAAGCCTGAAGCAATTAGAAAAAAAATACAAACACGGAACTACTACCCTGCAAGACGATACAGGCTACCGCAAACTGCCTGAAGAACTCATTAAAAAAGCCATTCAAGGCATCGCACCCAAGAACTCCTTTGAATTCATCAGCCTCATTATGAATTTCCCGCCAACCTTATATGAGGAATTATTAAAAAACATCAATCTCACCAAACCCGATAAAGCGTTAGATGATGTGGCCGAGTTAATCAAACAAAAATGGCTGACAGCAGAGCAAGTGAACGCACTGGCCTCTGCCGTCATTACTTATTACAAGGAACTCAACCCCAATGGCAATATTCTGCATTGGGCAATTCTTACAAACAATGCCTTGTATGTAACCAAAGCTCTCGAATCCATACCTCAAGAGCAAAGATTGGATATGGTTAAGGGTAAAGATAAGCGGGGTAATACGATGTTGCATAATACAGTAGTACGCAACCCGGAATCCCTTAAAGCCATTCTTGAGCTTATTCCTGAACAAAATAGATTGGACGCAGTGAAGGTTAAAGGTATTAATGGTAATACGGTGTTGCATGCTGCAGAAGGCAACCCGGAATTCCTAAAAACCATTCTTGAGCTTATTCCGGAACAAGATAGATTGGATGCCGTTAAGGTGGACAATTATTCGCGTGAAACAGTGTTGCATAATGCAGCAAACAACCCCGAATCCCTTAAAACCATTCTTGAGCTGATTCCTGAACAAAATAGATTGGATGCATTGAAGGTTAAAAATAAACAGGGTAATACGGTATTGCATTATGCAGCAGACAAACCAAAATCCCTTAAAACCATTTTTGAATTTATTCCTGTACACGATAGATTGGATGCAGTGAAGGCTGGAAATGAATGGGATAATACGGTGTTACATGATACAGCAAACTACCCAGAATCCCTTAAAACCCTTCTTGAGCTCATTCCGGAACAAGACAGATTGGATGCCGTTACGGTTAAAAATAAATATGGTGATACGGTGTTGCATTATGCAGCATACAACCCGGAATCCCTTAAAATCATTCTTGAATTTATTCCTGAACAAGACAGATTGGACGCCGTTAAAGTTGAAAATAAACATGGTGTCACGGTGTTGCATAAAACAGCAGACAACCCGGAAGACCTTAAAACCATTCTTGAACTTATTCCTGAACAAAATAGATTGGATGCCGTTAAGGTTAAAGATGATGAAGGTAGCACAGTGTTGCATAAGGCAGCATACCACCCGGAATCCCTTAAAATCATTCTTGGGCTTATTCCTGAACAAGAAAGATTGAATGGGGTGAAGGTTCAAGATAAAGATGGCAACACGGTGTTGCATAAGGCAGCATACCACCCGGAATCCCTTAAAATCATTCTTGGGCTCATTCCTGAGCAAGACAGATTGAATGCGGTGAAGGTTCAAGATAAAAATGGCAACACGGTGTTGCATAATGCAACATACCACCCGGAATACCTTAAAATCATTCTTGGGCTCTATCCTGAAGTAGATAGATTGAATGCGGTGAAGGTTCAAGATAAAGATGGTAATACGGTGTTGCATTATGCAGCATACAACCCGGAATCCCTTAAAACCATTCTTGAGCTGATTCCTGAACAAGAGAGATTGGATGCGGTGAAGGTTAAAAATAAACATGGCGAGACGGTGTTGCATAAGGCAGCTTACGCCCCGGAATCCCTGACAACCATTCTTGAGCTTATTCCTGCTCTGCGCAGCGAGCAAGGGTATTATACCAATACCTTTTTTAAGAAGAACCAGCCGGCAAAATCTTCCGAGGAATTGACTACATCAGCCAATCAGGAAAAAATAGCTACGCATTCATGTCAAATTATATGAACGCACACACATTTACGTCGCATTGACGTCCATTTGACAAAAATGAAAATGAGTCTATATTTATATAGTTGCACAATTTTTTATCTGCTGTTCGCTATTAGATAATTTATGGATAAATTAAGAAGCGAATCATTAAAGCGAGAAAAATGTTTCATGGAGAGCGCAATGAAAAAACACGATGTTAAAGCTATTCACTCTTATGTTGTGGATGAAGAAGATAAAAAAATTTCACCCAAGTTAATTGAAAAACTATATCTCTTCCTCTCCAAATACTATCACCTGGCAAACCAGGAAGAGTTCTTACGTTTAATCATCCAACCTGATTTGTATGGTGAATTAACAGTTCTTTATGGAGAAAATAAAGAAATTGCCGGTTTTAGCCGTAATTGCAGACAATCTATCGATCTCGGAAAAAAACAAGTTACTTGCTATATCGCTTATGTTTATCTGAATCCCGAGTACCAAATTGAAGCATCCATTAAAAGTGCTGGCATCACCGAGGCAATAAAATACAAATTAGCTAATCCGCAAGAAGAACTGGTTTATATAGCTTTTGCTAACAATCCATTAACTTATGAATTCATCTACCAGTTGAGTGACCTCATATACCCTAAGCCATCGCAAAGAGTTCCAGATCAAATATTGAATATTCTTAATACCTTTAAAAATCAAAACAGCTGGATTTCAACAAACAACCACCCTATGGTTGTAAACTCTCCCTTAATCCCAATAAGAAGTCAGCTTTCAAATGTTAATGAAGAAAGCAGCGAGTTAAAGGAGTTTTATATATCAGCTAACCCGGATTATCTACAAGGAAATTCACTATTAGTATATATGCCTTTGCATTTAGCCAATATCAGTTATGGCTTAAATCGTTATGACGCTATCTCATGCCATAACCAGAAGCGACATCAAGTACCGTCTCATCGCAAGAGAAACTCTTCCGACTTGAGGAATTAAAATGAAAAGAATGGACATTAGAACTTGTCTTTAGAACAACACTTTCTGGCTCTTCAGAAACTTGAAGTAAACGAATATGGGTAGCTTGTGCATCAATTTCTATCAGTTTATTCTCTAAGCGAGTCACCTTTGAAATTAAGTTGGAAGTGGTCATTACCTTTTCTTTTAAACTTTCTAATTCCTTTAATTCTTTATCCATATTGGACTTTCCACATAATTTCTCCATTTTATCTTCATCCAGCCCAAACCACCCACTAACAAGCTTAGTCACTCCAACACGCTGTACATACCAGTACAAACTAAAAGCAGCCAAACCAATAACAGTACTGAATAATATCACTGGCCAAAAAGTAGGAGTAACAGAAGTCATAACAAGAGCCAACAAGAAAGTGGCTACTGATTGCCCAGCAAAAAAACCACCTCCAAAAAAAAGTATTCCTGATATCCCGGAAACAACTGTTTTGGCAACTTTCACTTTTTTATTATTAACGGCTGAATCAAATTGCTGACCAATTTTGTCCAATGATTTAACACGCATTTGCAACATATTAATGGCATCATGTAATTCACCCAGCTCATCAATTGACATAGATGCGAGACAATAGCCATTAATTTTTTTTCTAATCGCTTTGATCTCTGCCATTTGTAGTAGGTATATATCTAATAATTTGGGAGCATCGCTTAATTTTATTCCCAAATTTTGAGAGACCTGGACTAAATCAAATCCATAAAATACAACAACTGATAAAGCAGAGAATAAAATACCTGCACCAAGCACAACCCACGAAGGAAAAGGTAAAACGGCCATCATGGTAGTAATGCTGTCAAAACCTTCACAAGCTGCTAATAGTGTCCCCGCTATTGCCAAAAGAAAAAACTTCATCCTGGTAAAAGCAGAAGGTTTTTTTTCAGCTGGCTTAATTTCTTGTTTCGTTCTATTCAATGAGATATTTAAATCACGCAACAACTCAGCATGTATAGCTGCTAAAATAAATTCTCTTTTCTTTTGTATTCTTTTTGAAACCTTGGAAGATTCAGAATCAGTTAGTAATTGAATCAGAACTGAAAAATCAATAGGTGAACTAATATTCTGAAAGCTAGCAGACTTAGAACCACTCAAATTTAAATATTCATTTAATAATTCTATAGAGCGCGGACTTAACTCAATTTTTTTTCCCAACCCCACTTTTCACTCCACTCAAATTAATTCCTTGAAATTAGGAAGGATCAACCCATTATTCTTTAGGGAAAAGATTGGCCATAAGTCTATAGTTTATACATTTTACATTAAATTAACATTAAGAGTCAGATAATAGAGCAATGATCATGCTCAATTATTTACAATTTCACGATGTTTAAGGTCATGATCACGATAAAAAATAAAAAGAAAAACGGCAATCAGTAATATCAAAATGAATCCGATTGCCGAAAAAAAATCAACCAGCTCAATGACTAGGAATGTAAGTTGTAGAATATTCCACTGTCTCTATATCATTATCTGTTTTCAAGGAAGGAGGGGCGATATAACGACTTAACCTGGGTGATAGTAACCACATAATTATGGCAATAAATAAAGTAACAATACCAATACAAGCAAACACATCTGAGTAAATTAATAAAGATTCTACTCCTGGCTTGATGTTCTCAGGAAGTGCTGTAAAAGAAGCCACGGTTGCTCCAATAAATCCAGCAACAGCAGAGGTTAAAAACCACATTCCCATAACAAACCCAGCATTAGCAGCTGGAACTAATTCAGCAACCATTGCAACACCAAGAGCCGACACCAGTAATTCACCAAGACTTTGGAAGAGATAACTGATAATCATCCACCAGGAAGAAACCATCCCATTTCCAATGTAAAAATAACGGGCAAAATACAGCACTAAAAAGCTCACTGCACACATAGTCATACCCAATGCAAATTTATAAGGTATAGCAAATAAAATATTATGTTGATTCAATTTTCTATAGAAATAAGCCAGCACTGGACTCATTAATACGATCCATATTGGATTTAAAGCCTGGAAACTTTGTGGATCGATAGTGATACCAAAGAAAGTAGGTATTACATTATTTACAGCAAACAAATTGAGTGAGGTAGGCATTTGCTGGTATAAAGTAAAAAATATTACTGCTTCAACCATTAAAACCAAAGCGACTAACATTCTCATGAAAGAAGCATGGCCTTGTTTTCGCATTAAATAAACATAAACACCTATCACTAATAGGGTAATACCCCACAATAAATTTTTGGCAAGCATCACATGTTGTAAGAGATAAGCCGAAATTTCTGTAAGAATTAAAACACCTACTATTACCATTCCCCAATGAAGCAATGTTATTTTGCGAAGATCTGCTTCTGTGTTGATATGAGCTACATGTTGACGTTGATACCAATAATTCACGATGCCCAAGATCAAGCCAATCGCACTAATCATATAAGCATAAGAATAACCATAAGCGCTTGATACTGCTGGACCAACAAATAAAGCAACCATACTACCCAAATTGATAGCCATATAATAAAGGGTAAACCCACCATGTAATCGTGGATCGTTGTCATCATAGCATTTGGATAATAAGTTGGATGGGTTCGCTTTAAACAGGCCATTACCAACACAAATCAGACCTAAAGCAAGAAACACATGCTGTTTGTCAGTAATTGCTAAAGAAAAATAACCTGAAGCCAAAACAACAAGCCCAAGGACTATAGTCCTTTTCGTACCGAGAATCCTGTCTCCTAAATATCCGCCAATAACCACCATACCATATACTAAAGCAGAGTAAGCGCCAAAGGTATAGTAAGATTCCATGTCGCTGTAACCTAAATAGCGAATAAAATAAAGGGTAAGAATTCCTTGAACCGTATAGAACCCAAATCGTTCCCACAATTCCAACATAAAAATCATATGAAATGCGCGGGGTTGTTCGCGAAATAAATTCAGCATGAATTGTCATTCCTTGATAGTAAATTTTTAACTTAAAGGAAATTTTTGCTTTTTGCAACGCGGAATTAAATTTAATGGGGTTCTGGATACTTGTCATTTGATTCTCTTTCACCTTTTTCATCACTTTCCTTTTTGGATAACTGTTTGGAATGTGGCTTTGGAGTAAGAGAAAATACAAGTGGAGATGTATAATTAACATTGCTCGATGGTATTATTTCCTCCTCGTCTTTCTTTAATGTATCAACGCTACCTGATAAGCCCGTTAATACATCTTGAGTAGATTCATGGACGTGTTCATCCGTATGCGAAGCAGAAGAGTCAACATCTATCGGCTCTGCGACATTCTTATGTGAAACCAAATCGGAGCTAACTTGAGCAGAAGCATCTTTTTGCTTCTCATGTTGATTGCTTAACGACGGAGCATTGATTATTTCTTCAGATTGGGGGTTCTCTTCTGTTGAAGGATTTAATTTATTATAGATCCAACTACCTAGAGACTTAATAAAGGGGGTAGCTAGTCTGGCCGCCAGATAGGCACCGCCAAAAATGGCTATTCCAGTCAGCATCCATAAACCTACGGGTGGAAAAAATAATGAAACAACCAAACTAATAATAGTTAGCGCTGCCAAGCCAATTGCTATGCTTCTGTCAACAACCTGCATTACCCCTATTTCTTTAATTTGCTGTTCTAATTGAAATTCTTTATTTTTTAAATCCTGAATTTGCTTTTTCTGAGCATTATATTGCTCCTGGATTACAGCAATTTCAAATAAAATCTTTGCAATTTGCTCTTCTTCTGTGGCCTTTTCCAAAAGGGACTTCAAACGCTTCACTTCCTTTTGAATCGTATGCATTTCTTCTTCTTCGCTTCGTATCTCCGTTTCTATTTTTTTTCTTTCTTTACCTAACCGATATCTCTCATAAAGAGTTTTTCCCAATAAAAATACACCGACTGTCAAACTGATACCTGCTGCAATAAACGCAATGTATGGTGCCGTTACAGGTGCTGCAATGGCAGTTATTGTCAGTGCTAACAACAACGCCGAATAAAGCCATCTGGCATTGTTATTCAAATTAACAGGTACTTCTTGACCTAGTAAATAAGCTGATAAATAAATTATCGGAACTCGAAGAAAGTCGAAAGCAGCCATCGCGATTCCTCCAAAACTGAAGCCTTGCGATAAGGATTCTTTACCTGGAATATCCGGTAAATTAGCTACTCGCTCTCCTATTTTGACAACAGAGTCCCCTGTATCATCAACTGCTTGTAAAAATTTTGAAAGCCATGGGATTCGATTCGCAGCAATTCTTAATAAAGAAGGTTTATCCAAAGGCGTTATGGAGTATTTAACAGTATCCTGCATGGACTGCAAAAGCTGAAGATTTTTTTCGATTTCAAACTTCTTGTTTATTTCGTCTTTTGTCATTCCCATAGTAACTCTCAAAAAAGTACTGATATAATAAATATATCAATTAAAAATTAAGAAAAGATGACGTCGGTAATTCTTTCTTGCTAATTAGGCCTAAGTTCAACTATATTCTTAAGTATAATAAATAAAATAAAACATGATGGTTAAAAAAGCTCTATATTTAGCCGGTGGTGGTGCTCGTGGTGCTTATCAAGCCGGAGTACTCAAAGCAATCGGTCATATTCTTCAAACAAAGACTCTGCCTTTCAACTTAGTAAGTGGCGTCAGTGTAGGGAGTATTAATGCTGCTGTTCTCGCTGAAAATGCTAATGATTTCCCTGCTGCTCTGGATAAGCTGGAAGCTATTTGGAGTGAGATTCATTGCCAACAAATCTATAAAGCAAGCAATTATGAATTAAGTAAATCGGTCATGCGTAATCTAAGTACCTTGATTATCAAACAACGTCAATCAGGACATTTGCTTGATACAACTCCATTAAGGCAATTTCTAGATGAAAGCATTGATTTTACTCGAATTGAGCAAAATATAGATGAAGGATATCTGGATTCCTTTGAGGTTCTAAGTGCCTGTTATGAAACACATCAAACTATCTCATTCTATGCTCACAACCAATCAGAATTTGAAGATTGGAATTATCCAAGACATAGCAGTCAACGTGCAATTATCAAGGCTCAACATATTTTAGCATCAAGTGCCTTACCTCTTTTTTTTCCTCCTGTAAGTCTGAATGGATTTCATTATGGTGATGGAAGCATAGGCTTAGTCGCCCCTCTTCGTGGCGCCATTCGATTTCAAGTCGATAGAATTCTTATTTTAGGCACCAGAGAATTACCAGAATTTACTGATCCAGAAACCTTGCGTAACGGTGAAATTGCATTTGCACATATTTTAGGAAACATGATGAATGGACTCTTTTTGGATAATCTGGATAGGGACATTGAAATGGTCAATCGTATGAATGAAATAGCTACCCTCCTATCTATGTGGAAAAAACGACGCTCTCCCTGGAGACCTATTTCAACATTGCATTTACGTCCAAGCAGGGCAATGGCTTCAGTAGCACAAAACCATTATACCAGCATGCCCGTACTTCTTCGATTTCTATTAAATATTATGGGGGCCAGAAGTCATTCAGGAGACTTGCTTAGTTTTTTACTCTTTGAAAAAGAATTTACCCGTGAATTGTTAGAACTAGGTTATCAAGATACAATTGCTGCAGCGGCCGAGGTAAGCGCTTTTTTTGATTAACGAGAGTCCTATATAAAAAGCACGCGACGGCTTTTATAGGTAACCAGCCTCAAAATAACCGCAATTGCTCTAATATTTCTTTAGTGGACGGCATGACGCCATTCCAAATATGGAATGCTTCAGCAGCTTGCTCTACTAGCATACCTAATCCATCGACAGCATCACACCCCATGCTACGAGCATACTCAACAAAAGGTGTGATTGTTTTTTGGCTATAAGCCAAATCATAGCAAAATGGCTTTTGTGACAACATCTCCGCAGGGAATAAAATCAAATTACCTGATAAACTCGCTGAAGTCGCATTGATGATTAAATCAAATGCTCCTGATAATTCATCAAACCTTGCGACACTAATTTGAGGAAATTGACGCTGTAGCTCCTCTGCTCTTTCCAATGTACGATTAGCAATAGTTACCTTTAAAGGTCTGCTTTCTAATAAAGGAGAAATAATCCCTCGTGCCGCTCCACCAGCACCTAGCACCAAAATGTTTCTACCTTTTAACTCAATAAATCGAGCTAAATCACGTATCAAGCCAATACCATCTGTATTATCAGCATGTAATTGATTTTCTTGCATCCAAAGAGTATTAGCTGCACCAGCTGAGGCACATCGCCGGGTATGTACCTTAGCCAGATTATATGCTCGTTGTTTATATGGCAGAGTAACATTTAGACCCTTGCCATATTGAATAAAAAAATCCGATACTTGCTGTTCAAACTCAATATCATTCCCCAGTATTTTTTCATAAATCAAATCGATTTGGGTTTCTTGAGCAAACAATTGATGAATGGCTGGAGATAAACTATGTGCAATTGGATTACCTATCACTGCAAAACGACTAAGCACAAAACCCTCCTTTACCATTTGTCTTCTTAATATTCAAATTATTTATTTCTCTTCACTTGCCAAGCACTTATCCACAACCTCACGCAAGTCACGTGACAAATCCAGTTTCGCAAGTTGACTCAACTGATTTTTTATTAACTTTTGTCTTGGCTCATCAAAACTTTGCCAACGGGTAAAAGGGGTCGCAAGCCTCGCAGTGACCTGAGGATTTATTTTATCCAATTTAACCAATATATCACCTAAAAAAGCATATCCGCTGCCGTCTAGAGCATGAAAATTTCGAGGGTTTGCCATGCAGAAAGCACCAACTACTGATCGAACTTTATTTGGATTTTTAATGCTAAAAGCGGGATGTTGAGTTAACTCTTTTACATGACTCAATGTCTCAGGTAACTCACAAGTAGCCTGCATAGCAAACCACTTATCCAGAACCAGTTCATCATGAGACCACTGCTTGTAAAATCCTTCTATCGCTTCACCCCTATAAGATTCACTAGAACAATTCACTAACAAATTACAACTGGCAATTTGATCTGTCATAGTACGAGAAGTTTTAAATTGTTCCAGGCATACTTCTAAAGCGTCAGTCTCTTTCGCTTTCATCATTAACCATAAACAAACATTTCTTAATTTTCTTCGCCCATAAGCTTGACCATGCATGCGATGATCCTCTGCCTCCCATAATGTTTTATAAACATGGAATACCTTTTCATATAAACCTAAACCCAATTGTTGACGAAAATGATCCCGAACTTTCTCAACTTTGCTCACATCAACCAATTTCAGAGTGGCTGCAATCTCCTCAAATCCTGGAGGAGTAAGCAATTCAGCCCGCAAATCCATATCCAGTGACTCGTCAAACAGAACATGCTGAAAAGCAGAAATGAGTGCATTCGGCACTTGCCATGTGCTCGCAGGTGATTTCAAATTTTCATTCAGACAGTTAAGAACCAAGCGTTGTGCTGCATCCCATTTGGCATACCCATCCGTTTCATATCGTAATAAAAATAACAAATCATCCTGATTGAGATCATCGTAAATTTTTACGGGCGCTGAAAACTCTCTCAATAATGACAAAACAGGTTTTTCATTGAGTCCAGAAAAGATAAAGCGTTGCTCACTCTCTTTTAATTCCAGAAGCTCATTTTCTATAGGAATCATTTCACCTTTCAAATCAAATAAAGCAATACGAACTGGTATATGAAACGGTTTTTTATCATGACATTCAGGTGTCGGGGGACAACTTTGCTGCATAATAACTTCCATCCGCCCCTCTGAAAAATGGCTCTCCACCTGTATTTCAGGAGTTCCGGCTTGACTGTACCATAATTTAAATTGTGTTAAATCGACTCCGTTGGCATCTTCCATGGCAGCAACAAAATCATCAATTGTTACGGCATGGCCATCATGACGTTTAAAATAGAGATCCATGCCTCGTCTAAATTTTTCTTTTCCTAGCAAAGTATGTTGCATTCGAATAACTTCTGCACCTTTGTTATACACTGTTGCCGTATAGAAATTATTAATTTCCTGATAGGATTCAGGTCTTACAGGATGCGCCATGCTTCCTGCATCCTCTGGAAATTGCGCAGTACGTAATACTTTAACATCCATAATTCGATTAACATCGCGAGAGTTCATGTCTCGAGAAAACTCCTGATCTCTGAATACAGTCAACCCTTCTTTTAAACTCAATTGAAACCAATCACGGCAAGTCACTCGATTTCCAGTCCAGTTGTGAAAATATTCATGGCCTACGACACCTTCAACATCTGCAAAATCTTGATCAGTGGCTGTATCAGGACGAGCAAGAATATATTTGGAATTAAATATATTTAATCCTTTGTTTTCCATTGCACCCATATTGAAATCGCTTACAGCGACTATCATATAAATATCTAAATCGTATTCGCGACCATAAACCTCTTCGTCCCACTTCATGGCTTTTTTTAATGATTCCATCGCATGTGAGCACTTATCTTCATTCCCTGGTTCAACATAAATACGTAAATCAACAGTTCTCCCGGAACAAGTGACAAAATTATCTTTAACACAAGCTAAATCACCTGCTACCAAAGCAAATAAATAAGATGGTTTTTTGAAAGGGTCTTCCCAAACTACCCAATGACGACCATCATGACTTTCTCCCGCCTCCAATAAATTACCGTTTGACAATAAAATTGGATATTGCTTTTTATCAGCAGTAATTCGTGTGGTGAAAGTTGCCAATACATCCGGCCTGTCAAGATAATAAGTAATTCGTCTGAATCCTTCTGCTTCACATTGAGTACAAAACAAATGGTTTGAGCGATAAAGTCCTGATAACTGTGTATTTTCTTGTGGTTTAATGCGAGTCACAATGTTAAGAACTATCTCATTAGGGCATTGCTCTATAATAAGGGTATCCTTAGTCAAAACATACTCAGACACCTCTAATTGCCGACCATTTAAGGTCAATAAAATCAATTCCAGTTCTTCACCATACAAATGCAATGCACCATCTTTTTGACGTGTCAACTTAAGAGTACTATTTACCAAAGCATGGTCATCGTATAAATCAAAATTTAACTCTACTGTCTCAACTGTGAAAGAAGGAGCTTGATAATTCTTCAAATAAATGGTTGTGTCTGGCATAGTCATTGCTTTCCTATAAAAAAAACCAATAAGTTTAATTGATTTATGTATTTAATTAAGTGGTTAGTCTACTATACTATGAATTAAAAGAAGCAATTTTTGCTTTTATCAGGAAAAATAAAAAGAATCACATTATATCCTTCTCAGGGTTAAGTAAAAGGGGATGGCGCATGAATACACAAGATTTTTTAGCGGGTTATACCAAACGATTTGTTGATAACAAGGAAGAAGACTTGAGTTTGGATGAGTATCTGGAGTTGTGCAAAACGGACCCGACAGCTTATGCCAACCCAGCAGAACGTTTGCTTATGGCTATTGGTGAACCAGAACTAATTGATACTCGACATGATCCTGTTTTGTCACGTATCTTCTCAAATAAAGTAATCCATCATTATGAAGTATTTACAGAGTTTTATGGGATGGAAGAGCCTATAGAACAAATTGTTGGCTTTTTGAAACATGCCGCTCAAGGTTTAGAAGAAACAAAACAGGTATTATATCTCTTAGGCCCTGTTGGTGGTGGTAAATCATCAATTGCAGAAAAATTGAAAGACTTGATGGAAAGAATACCTTTTTATGCAATAAAAGGTTCCCCGGTATTCGAGTCCCCCCTGTCTTTATTTAATCCCCTGGAGGATGGTGAATTGCTCAGAGAACGTTTTGGAATCCCAACACGTTATTTGCGCTATTTAATGTCACCCTGGGCTGTTAAACGATTACAAGAATATAACGGCGACATTAGTAAGTTTCGAGTTGTTAAAGTCAAACCGTCTCGCCTCAAGCAAATTGCAGTTGCTAAAACAGAACCAGGTGATGAAAATAATCAGGATATTTCTTCTTTGGTTGGTAAAGTAGACATTCGTAAATTGGAAGAATTTTCCCAGGATGATCCTGATGCCTACAGCTATTCTGGTGGCTTGTGTCGAGCTAACCGAGGACTTCTGGAATTCGTTGAAATGTTTAAAGCACCGATCAAAGTTCTTCATCCCTTATTGACTGCCACCCAGGAAGGAAATTACAACGCCACAGAAGGATTGTCAGCCATACCTTTTGAAGGAATTATATTGGCACACTCCAATGAATCAGAATGGCAATCCTTTAGAAACAACAAAAATAATGAAGCATTTATAGATCGAATAAACATAGTAAAAGTACCTTATTGTCTGCGGGTTTCTGAAGAAATAAAAATCTATCAAAAACTAATCGATAACAGTTCTTTAGCCAAGGCTCCTTGCGCACCCGGCACCTTGGATATGTTAGCTCAATTTTCAGTATTAACTCGTTTAAAAGAACCTCAAAACTCCAGTATCTACTCAAAAATGCGTGTCTATAACGGAGAGAGTTTAAAGGACACTGATCCTAAAGCAAAATCTTACCAGGAATATCGCGATTTTGCTGGGGTTGATGAAGGTATGAGCGGTATCTCCACACGATTTTCCTTTAAAATCCTGTCTAAAGTATTCAATTTTGATCATGCTGAAGTCGCAGCCAATCCGGTTCATTTAATGTATGTATTGGAGCGTCAAATTGAACAAGAGCAATTACCTCAGGAATTGCATGAAACCTATCTGAATTTTATTAAAGAATATCTGGCTACCAAATACGTAGATTTTATAGGCAAAGAAATTCAAACAGCCTATCTGGAATCTTATTCTGAGTATGGGCAAAACATATTTGATCGTTATATTACCTATGCCGATTTCTGGATTCAGGATCAGGATTACAGAGATCCAGATACAGGAGAGATATTTGACAGAGCCCTCTTAAATCTGGAACTGGAAAAAATTGAAAAACCGGCAGGTATCTCTAATCCTAAAGATTTCCGTAATGAAGTAGTCAATTTTGTACTACGGGCACGAGCAAATAACAGAGGTAAAAATCCTGTCTGGAATAGTTACGAAAAATTGAAATCGGTCATTGAGAAAAAAATGTTTACCAATACCGAAGACTTGTTACCTGTTATCTCTTTCAATGCCAAAGCGTCTGAAGAAGACAAGAAAAAACATGAAGAGTTTATCTCTCGAATGGTGGAAAAAGGCTACACACGAAAACAAGTTCGGTTACTTTGTGAATGGTACTTGAGAGTTAGGAAGTCACAATAATAGTATAAGCCATAACGCCATGCGTTATGAAAATAGTCAAGGTTATAGTGACTGCTAAAGGAATAGCGTAGGTAACAAAAGTTGGACACAACTTGGCCTTGACTCAAAGAATACTGACCTTGTAGAAGGTGTGGAGCTAACAATTATGTCGCAATTAATTGATAGACGACAAAATGCCGGGAAAAAAAGTACGGTTAATCGCCAACGCTTTTTACGCCGTTATAAAAATCAAATTAAACGGGCTGTTTCTGATGCCGTGGGAAAACGTAGTATCACGGAAATAGATCAGGGTGAACAAATTACTATCCCAGCCAAAGACATTTCTGAACCTCAATTTCACAGAGGCCATGGTGGACATATCGAACGAATATTGCCAGGAAATGATAACTTCATCACCGGAGATAGAATAAAGAGGCCAGGTGGCGGTGGTGCTGGAGGGGAAGGAAGTAATGCCAGCGATAGCGGTGAAGGCGAAGACAATTTTGTTTTTGAATTATCTCGCGAAGAATTTTTAGAACTTTATTTTGAAGATCTTGAACTGCCTGATTTAGTCAAAAAAGAATTGGCGAGAATCAGCACTTATAAAACCGTAAGAGCCGGTGTAACTACCAGTGGAATACCAAATAATATCAATGTCCTTCGCTCAATGAAACAAGCTACAGGGCGTCGTGTGGCCTTAGCCTCTCCTTATAAAAAACAGTTGAAGGAAGCTGAAGAAGAACTTGAGCGCCTGAAGCAATTGGCAAATCCAGATAAAATGGCCATTTTAAAGCTGGAAAGAGACATTGAGTTTTTTAAAAAAAAGATACAAACCGTACCATTTATAGACACCATTGATCTTCGTTATAATCATCGCGTACGAGTGCCATCTCCCTCTACACAGGCAGTGATGTTTTGTGTAATGGATGTATCAGGATCCATGGATGAAGCGAAAAAAGACATAGCCAAGCGCTTTTTTATCTTACTTTATATGTTTCTTACAAAAAATTACGAAAAAATTGAATTGGTTTTTATTCGTCATCACACATCAGCAAAGGAAGTCAACGAAGAAGAATTTTTTTATTCACGCGAGACTGGAGGGACCGTTGTTTCGAGCGCTCTTGAATTATTAAATACCATCATTGAGACACGCTACCCTCCCCAAGCATGGAACATTTATGTTGCTCAAGCATCAGATGGTGATAACTGGAATGCAGATTCCCCTTATTGTCAGGAATTGCTGCAGGAAAGGATTATGCCTTTATTGCAATATTTTGCATATATTGAAATCATGCCTCGCCATCATCAAAGTCTGTGGGAAGTATATCAACAAATCAAAGAACATTATTCTAATTTTGCAATGGAAAACATTGATAATGTTGCTGATATTTATCCCGTATTTCGCGAATTATTTAAGAGGAAAACGGTATGAAGAAAAAGCCTATATCAACTGGTGTAGAATGGACTTTCGAGTTAATACAGGCCTATGATCGCGAAATTGCACGTATTGCCAAAAGCTTTAATTTGGATACCTACCCGAATCAGATAGAGGTTATCACTGCAGAACAAATGATGGATGCTTACTCTTCGGTGGGCATGCCCATCGGCTATCATCATTGGTCTTTTGGAAAACACTTTGTCAGTGTTGAAAAAAGTTACAAGCGAGGGCAAATGGGATTGGCCTATGAACTTGTAATTAACTCCAACCCCTGTATTTCTTATTTGATGGAAGAAAATACCATTGCCATGCAAGCATTAGTCATTGCTCACGCGTGCTATGGACATAATTCTTTTTTTAAAAACAACTACTTATTCAAAATGTGGACCTCCGCTGATGCCATTATTGATTATTTAGTGTTCGCTAAAAAATACATTAGTGATTGTGAGGAACGTCATGGCATAGATGCGGTAGAATCTATATTAGACGCTTGCCATTCCCTTATGAATTATGGAGTTGATCGTTATAAGCATCCGACACCCTTATCCATTCAGGAAGAAAAGATACGTCAACAAAATCGTGAAGTATACATGCAATCACAGGTTAACGAATTATGGCGTACTATACCTTTTAGTAAGCAAGTCGATAAAAATGGACAAAAAAAACGCTTCCCCGAAGAACCTCAAGAAAATATTTTATACTTTATCGAAAAGAATGCCCCCTTATTAGAACCATGGCAAAGAGAAATAGTACGAATTGTAAGAAAACTGGCTCAATACTTTTATCCTCAAGGACAAACCAAAGTCATGAATGAAGGATGGGCTTGTTTCTGGCACTATACTATCTTGCATGCTTTATATGATGAAGGATTGGTAACTGATGAATTTATGCTAGAAGTGTTGCAAAGTCATACCAATGTTATTATGCAACCTCCTTACAACAGTCCTTATTATAGCGGCATAAACCCATATACTCTTGGTTATCACATGATGCAAGACATCAAACGAATTTGTGAGAATCCTACTGACGAAGACAAAAAATGGTTCCCATATCTTGCCAATACAGATTGGCTAACCAGTCTTGATACAGCCATGCGCAACTACAAGGATGAAAGCTTTATCGCTCAATATTTATCTCCAAAATTAATACGCGATTTAAAATTATTTCATATTGTTGATGACGATAGAAATCCAGAATTATATGTGAATGCCATTCATGATGATTCAGGCTACCAGAAAATAAGAGAGGCATTATCAAGACAATATAATCTAGGGTACCTGGAGCCTGATATTCAAGTCTATTCTGTGGACTTACAAGGAAATCGCTCTTTGACCCTAAGATATTCACAGCAAAGCAGAGTTCCGCTTGGAAATACTACCAATGAAGTGTTAAAACACTTGCATTCCTTATGGCAATTTCCAGTCATTTTACAGGCCGTGGATACTGAAAATAAAATCATTGAGGAATTTAGTTGCCCGCCTGTTACGGATAATAAAACGAGCACTAACGAAATGTAATTAGCTATCCAATGATAGCCTATAATAACTTCGAATGTACACTTGTTGATAATTCCGAATTATTTAATAGATAGCTTTCGTGAAGGATGTGGTGACTATAAATATCTTGATAAAAATCCGTTGTTTGGGAAGCTCTTCCTGTTCGTGGGTTATCTATGGCTTCTTTTGCTTTCTCAATAATTTGTGCATAGGCGGCTTTAGGCTGTAACTTATTGCTTTCAACATCTTCAATTAAATTAAGGATATCGTTTACTCGATGTGGTAAACGTTTGTCCCCATGCATTACTCCACCTTTAAATAAAAAATAATTTCCTACCTTCCATTCTGTCACCAGAATATGCTCTTTCAGCTGTTCTAATCGAATCATTAAATCTTTGTTTTCTACTGGTTCAGGAACTGCTGCGCCAGTTGCAAGGTTTTTATGGAATGCATCTATAGTTTCTTTACTTGCTTTAGTTAACTCAATTGGCCTTACACCTTTCATAAATTGTTCTGGGGTAATTTCAGGGAATTGTTGTTGATAGTAAAATAATGGCATAATTCTAAAGCCTTTCCCCAAGAACCCTCTATAATCTTCTTCTTTTTTGGCTTCAGTAAAATATTTTTCCGCCGCGCTTTTTATAACCATCCAAATTTGCTTTACTGGATCCGGAATCATGTAATCTGCCAATGTCTTATTTTTACCTTTTACTTCTTCGTCATAAAAGTGAAGGAAGTTGTCCTGATCAAGTTTAGTAATATAAGCAAGTATTAATTGTCCTATCAGACGGTTACCTGTTCGGATGGGATCACTGGATTCGATGAAAAGCTCCAGTGCCATCAAATCATTAATAATTCTGAGGGTTTCTTCGTGTGAAGCCATATCTATTATTTTAATAGCCAGCTTCTGCTTCTCTTCACTACTCATCTTTGCGGTATCGTTGTATTCGTCTTGCGCTAATCCTACGTTTAACAAATACAAATGAGGAACATCAGAATCCTTTAACGATTGAATTACTTTCTTAGTCATGATAACCATCAACTCTGTTAAATAATATCAAGTATATATGGTCACTATTAAGACATTATTAAGTGAAAATAAAAGATGTTATCAATTGGGAGAAAGCAGGAAGAAAACAAATGTGTATAAAATACCATAAACCAAGAAAATAATTGCTTCCCCGAAAAAAACATCCAGGGAAGCATAAAAACTTACTCAGAAGCTAATTCAATCGCAAAAGCTACTGCTAATTTAGAAAAATTGGTCATATGTTCCAAATTCATTAAATCCATTTTATCAGAAGAGGTATGAATATAAGGGTTATGATCAGCGAAGCTGGTTTCACATGGGAAAGCTGCTGGGATATCCTCCTCATTCCAAGAAGCATGATCGCTGCAACCATAGCCACATCGTGAATAATCCACTGGGACATGAATATAATGATCAATTAATTTGGCTACATAATTACTTAAATTTCTGTCCGTGTAATCAGTAAATACCCACATGGTTGGATCATTTGCATCATTACGATAGCCTGTCATGTCAAATTGAACAACGGCCTTTACCGGAATTGATTGCTCCTGAAAGTGTTCTACTACATGTTGAGAACCGACCAGACCCCTCTCTTCCGCGGCGTACCAAATGAAATATATGGGACGTTTAAAAGTAGTTTTGGACGACAATAAGACTCTTGCCGCTTCCATAACACTGGATGAACCGCTGCCATCATCACCAGCACCAGGCATACGACCATCAAGTGTATCCATGTGAGCGCCAATAACAACAGCAGGTGCTTGAATATCCTTTCCTATCACGGTAACTAATGAAGGTTGTTTATACCACCCTGTTTTTACAAAAAAAGTTGAAGTATCAGTACGTCCATACTCAACTGACATCTCTTCAAATCTGGATTTCAACCAATTTGCGGCTTCAACTCCAGTGTCTTTAGTGGCAGAGCGATTATAGTAGGAAGTTAAATGTGTCAGAGTTTGCCATATATTATCAGCAACGACTTCTTTTAATGCTGTATTGACTTCTTCTTCATGTTTAATTTCATAAACATCATTTCGAAGTTTAAATATACCGAACGGCTTAATTAATTTTTTTTGAAGTAATTGTTGAGCCGATTGCTGTTTAGTCTCTTGCAATGTGCCTGTTAGCTTATGGCTTACATTCACAAAATGACCACAGTTTACCTTATCTGCAAGAAGAGTGAGATTTTCTACATCAGCTGACAGTACATCAATAATCTTAAATTCTTTATTCTCTGCTAGAACTGTATGAGGTACGGTTAGTTTTGCAGCAAGGCATTGTGGAACTTGCAATTGTTCATGAACCGGGGCAGGGCTTGCAAAACTTGAATTACTAGTGAGTATTAATCCTGATGCGATACAGGTCATCCATTGGTTAAAACGCATATCCTCTCCTAAGTTAATTTAAATCGTTTTTGATACTACCTGATGAAACGAATATTGCAAACAAACTTTATTGCTGAATTGAAACAAAAAAATAAAAAATGTTAATCGACCATCAATGCTATTGATAATCATTTTCATTTGGTATAAAGTTTTGCATTACGTATTGATGAGCAAATATACTACAATGAATATAAAAAATATACCTATCAACCCCAAAAAAATTCCTTATTATCTGCTTCTCCTTCTACTTACCATGGGTGCAAGCCTAATTCTTGGCTTTTTAAGCTTTAGCGGAATGTACGCTCTTTTACCTGCTCTGCCGTTAGCTTTTGCAGCTTTTGCATTGTCTGTTACTTATGAAGGTGAAATCTATTTACAAAATATAAAGGGCGCACTTAATAAACTTTTTAAATTTAACTACCTGAAAAATCACCTGGCCAAAGAATACTTATTGGCCCATTTCCCTGACACCAAAGAAGAAAACTGCCCACAATTTTTCAAGGATTATAAAAGACAACTGAACCTGTTGAGTGAATTCGGACATAAGGAATTAAATAGCGACAGTAAAAAAAGAAAAAAACAAATTGAAAAAACGCTTTCGGATATGGAAAAGTGGTTTGCCTTACAATTATTTAAAGAAAAAAAGAATCCCACTATTAAAGAATCCAAATACACGAAAGACCTGCTTGATTGGCTCGCCTCACATGAACAGAGTAAGTGGATACAGCAATGGGAAAAGCGCCGTTTTCAATTTAACATCGTCAAAGGTTTCAGCATTGTTGCCGGTCTATTCATGGGGCTGGGAAGCACCTATCTCATTGTTGAAGCCTTCACAGTAATCCCATTTTTTGCAGCCATTCCATTCACATTTTGGCCAATTCTAATCCTTCCAATGGCAGTCATTGCTGGGGCAGCCTATGGAATGCTGACCTATAATGCCGTCACGGATATGATCAACAATAACACCATTATCAAATGGTATAACAAAATTCGTAATGACTTAAGTCAAGGCTTAACAATACGTAATGTTTTCATAGCAACTACAGCAGTTTTTCTTGTTGGGCTAGCTATAGCACTCACTATTTGTACCGCGGGAACATGGTGGACCATAGCTACAAATGCTCGTCCTTTATTTGACTGGATGAAAAAAATGCCCAGTTTTATTATGGGTGTTATCAATCCCATCATAACTGGTGCTTCTGCCATATTTTTTAACATACAAAATTCCGCTGAATCACTGGAAATGGTCGATGAGGCAACACATAGCAATAAAAATATATTCCAAACAATTTACGACGCAATCACCAGTGGATATCAACACTTACGTGAAACGGAAAATTGGTTACAAATATTTAACCCTTTTCGCATCATTTTAAAGTTAACGCTTACCCCACTACGAATTCTTCTGTTTATGGGGCATTTGATTAGTGTTGCAGTAACAGCAGATCGCATGCCTGGGGTACCTCAAATTCTTTCCGCTCTCATTGCCATTATTAGTGAAGGCTTTGAAGATGCTCACTATTTTGTAGGACACGGCCATGGAGAGGAAAATGATGAAGAACATGGACACCATAACCATCACAATTTTGGGCAACTCTTAAAAGAAAGACTAGATCCTGATTCAGGCCATGAGCATAATATGGATATTCCTACCTGGCTCCTGAAAACTATCGCTTCACCAATATATGGCTTGGCAGCACTCTGGGACTTTTCGTTCAGTCAATTGAATCAACCTGAAACAAAAGATTTACCATCTAACAAAAAACCTCAAGTTTTAACTCTTAAGGAAGCCTGGAATAAACAATGGGGAATTGCAAAAGAAAGTAACGTTGAGATAAACCCAAATGCCAAGCGCCCCTCAAAAGAATGGCGAATTGAACATGCTGTTACACAAATAGAAAAATTTGAAAGAAAGCATCTTAAAGAAGTAGTTGTTGGCCGTGAATTAGCAGATAAAAAGATCTTTGCGCTTAATCAATTAAAAGAAAAAATACGCTATCCTGAACATGGCGACACATTGAGTGATACTCTGGAAAAAGCTAAAAAACAATCAGTCTACAATCAACATCGACTATTCGGACAAAAAGGTGAAAAAACCTGTACTCAAAACTTTATTGAAGAACTACCCGAGCGTATCAACATACCTGTCTGTAAATAATAGCCCCAGACAGGTTTTTGATCCAGAAACAAAGAAGCCGGGATTTGACTCTATTAAAGTTCTTATAGCCCATGGTTAGAATTTATTGGTTGTTTTATTAAGACTGATAATACACTGCAGCTATACGTGTTAACTGCGAGACAAAATATCGGGCTATAAGACAAAGCCCGATATTTTCATATTACTAATAAAAAGAATTTCTTGAAATGACTTCATCATGACATTGCTGAACATACAATATTAGACCTTGATCCTGAGAACAATCTTTAGGAGTTTGGCTACTTTTATCATGAATATCTATAGAAGCGCCTGCCTCTATCAGCATTTTAATCATTGCTCTGTCACCAAGACTGACAGCCATATGCAGGGGTGTTCTACCTTCTTTATCTTGCTCATCCAGAATAGCACCCGCTTTTACTAAAGCACGTGCACAATCTAAATGCTTGCTAACAACAGCCCAATGCAATGCTGTGCGCTCTAAATTTGAATCCTTTTTATTTAGATCAACCGTCGGCATGGATTTAATCAATACCTTCAGTTCAAATAATCGCCCCCAGGCAGCAGCTCTTCTTAAAGCTTGATCATGAACTGGACTACCAAGCTCACCCTTTTTACGTAACGAAGCACAAACAGTAGCTAATTGAATTTGGTCGTTAGTGCTTCGTGAACCACTTATAAAGCCTAGAAGTTTTGTCGAGATCTTTCCGCTTGATTGGTCAATAATGGTTTGGTTTGTACTAACCAATCTTGAACTTACGGAAGACATTTCCAAGAGATCATGGGTTCGTTGCATATCTGTCTTATTAAGTGGTTTGCTTGTAAATAACAAGTTGGACAGTTCCATAATCAACTGTGGCATAGCTCCAAACAAGGAGTTGTCGCTTGAAACAATGGATTTTACTGCGATAAGGTAAGCCGCTACAAATTCGGCATTGCTAGACATGTCTTGATAATAAGGCAGCTTATTATCTCGCATCGCTTCCAAAGTACTCGTGACCCCTGTTGTTAAAACCAAAGGACCCTCTGTGTTTGCGATTGATCTACGCATCACTCCATTAGGTAATGACTGATGATATTGAATTTGCGGAAAAGACTTTGAGGTCATCAAAGTAGTATCCAGCCCATAAGCTTGTTGAATTTCGGTTTTTTTGCCACTGAAATCTCCTACAAGAATATATTGATCATGGCCAGTCAACTTAATATACTGCGCTATCAATTTGTAATCTTTCGAACTATCTATTGCATTAACATACATAAAACCATATTGGCCTGAGGGAACCATTTGCTTTTGTGTCTGACTTAATTCAGGCAAATCCTCTGATTTGGTAATTGTGGGTAATCCTAGCCTGTCAATACCAAAACCGGAACTACCAATCAGCATATCGTTATCATCGAAATAATCATAGACGCCAGGTTGATCCTTCTTAACTTGCATACGGTATAGAGTTTGTATGAATAGGTCCGAATAGGCCTGTTGGTTTACATTCCCCACAAATAAAAATTTACTGTCAGGAGAAAGCACTCGTTTTACAATATCCCCTGGTGAATGCTTACAGCGATTTGCATCAATAAAAGCTATAACAGTATTTTCCACAGAGTCAAACTCTTCCAGAGAAGAAAGGCCAATACTAGTACCTTCCACGTCTACACGGTCAGGCCCATCTCTACCATACAAACTTTCAAATTTGCTAACTCCATCAAGCGTACTTACTAAAATAACATCGATATCATATATCGACTGACTAGTGAGCTCGCGCATAATATCCTTTGCGATATTTCCAGCAAAAGTAAAATCTCCTTTTGCTTTTGGATTATGACAATTGGCATGAACCAGAATAACTTTTCCCATAATAATACCTTTGGTCTAATTATTAATGGGAAATATTTTAAAGCAACAATATTAACAAAATATTAACGATTTGTTTTTTTTGATATCACATCGATCTGAAAATCAAAATATAACCTCTTTCTAAGTCAACAAGCTCCTCAACCCATCCAGGTGGGATTTAGCCAGTTTTTTTGATTGCTCTTCACAACGCTCTGTTCCTTTTCCATACCACTCCAGACTATCTTGAGGCAATTCATCTAAAAATCTGCTTGGAACACAATCCTGCAATTCCCCACCACGACGTCTTTGCTTAGCCAAAGTGAAGCATAAACCCTTCTGTGCACGGGTAATCCCTACATAAGCCAATCGTCTTTCTTCTTCAATTTGATCATCATCAATGCTGACTCGATGGGGCAATAACTCTTCTTCCATTCCTACCAAATAGACAAAGGGGAACTCTAATCCTTTTGATGCATGAAGTGTCATTAATTGAACGACATCACTTGAAGATTCTTCTGATTGTTCTAATATATCGATTAATATCAATTTGTTCACTACATCCGCTAGTGATTGCTCGGGTTCCTTGCTATACAAACGATCAATCCACTCTAAAAGCTCCCATACATTATCCATTCTTTTTTGCGCTTTGGCAGGAGCATCACTTTGTTCGTAAATATGAGCTTCATATCCACTCTCTTCGACCATTTGTCTCAAATGCTCCAAGGCAAAACCTGAACTGATGCGTGCTTTAATGTCTTCCAGCCATGATTTAAAACTATGTAAAGCGATTCTTTGCTTATCAGCAATTAACTCCGACAGAGCCAAATGATCTGCTCCATTATATAGGCTTATTCCTCTGGATTGAGCATAGCGACCTAAAGCATCCAGGCTGCTATCTCCTACCCCTCGTTTAGGTGTGGTGATTGCTCGTAAAAAAGCCGCATCATCGGCATCATTACAAAGTAATTTCAAATAAGCAAAAACATCCCGCACTTCCAGTTTGGCGAACCAGGATTGGCCTCCACTGATGTGATAAGGAATGCCGTAATGCCTTAATACCTTTTCAAAAACTCTGGCTTGATGATTTCCTCTATATAAAATGGCGTAATCACGATAATTGGTACGTGCGCGTAATTTATGACTTATCAGGTCAGCTACGACGTGCTCAGTTTCTTCCTGTTCGTCTTTACAACTAATAACTCTTAACAATTCGCCATGCCCTAAGTCACTCCATAATCTCTTTTCAAATAAATGCGGGTTATGGGCAATCAGATGATTTGCAACATGTAAAATTCTACTGGTCGATCTGTAATTCTGTTCCAATTTAATAATCTTCAATTGCGGATAGTCTTTTTGCAGCTGTGCCAAATTCTCTGGTTTGGCACCACGCCAGGCATAAATTGACTGATCATCATCACCTACTACAGTAAAATGGGCGCGGACACCGACTAATTTTTTAACCAAGAGATACTGGCTGGTATTTGAATCTTGATATTCATCCACCAACAAATGCCGAATTTTATTCTGCCAATACTCTAACACCTCAGGAAAATCACTCAATAAACTGACGGGCAAGCGAATGAGATCATCAAAATCAACAGCATTATATGCTTTTAATGCCTGTTGATAGCGTGGATAAATCATTACTGCTTCCTCACATGAAAGCACAGATGGCGGATTTTGAAGTATTGATTCAGGGCTTAATAAATTATTTTTCCAAAATGAAATTTGCTGTTGAATTCTTAGGATAAAATCTCTGTCCGTTGCTTTATTTACAGGCAGAAAACCCCGCAGAATTTGCAAACAATCTTCACTATCAAAAATCGAGAATCCAGACTTTAAACCACAACGTTCGACATCACGTTTCACAATACTCAAACCTAATGTATGAAAGGTTGCAATTTTTAATCCCCGCCTGCTGGACTGTGGTAAAAAAGCCGCCACTCTGGCCCGCATTTCATTAGCCGCTTTATTTGTAAAAGTGACCGCACAAATCGATTTAGCAGCATAGCCGCATGTATTGATCAAATACCCAATTTTTTGGGTAATCACTCGAGTTTTGCCACTTCCAGCACCGGCAAGCACCAACAAAGGCCCATCAATATATTTTACTGCAGCCATTTGTTGGCTATTCAACATACATTATTCTCGTTCAAAAAAAAGGCATTATCGCCCAGGCTCACTTTTTTACGCAAGGGTTAATTGATTGAGCGCTCTACATCAAACTCCTCTTCATTGTCACATACGATGTACTCTGGTTCTTTTTCTATTTCATTAATTTCTTCAATACCAAACAGTAATTTATCTATTGTTTTAAACAAAGGGAGAAGTAAGCTGTTGTTTTTCATAATAACTCCTTAGAATTTTTAAAAGGGGTTTTTTAAGAATAGTCCATGAAATAAATTTCTCCAGGGAAATTGAAAAAATAATTAACATAAATTCGATACAAAAACATCGTTCTTTATACGAGAGCTTGTTCAAAATAACCAATTTGAAAGAGATCTAATCTGAAATATACACAATAAACTTCAAAATGCTAAGTTTTCAACATTTGAAAATTGTCGTTAGTTCTATCGTTCAGTGTATTTCCAATAAGTAGGTTAAGTAGTTACCACACCTCTGTATTAGCAAGAAAAAATACGAAAGTTTTAACTTTAAGTTGCAAAGAACAATATATATATTAATATATTAGAATGTAATAATATTGGAATGTACTATGCCTGCTAGAAAATTAATTTCCGAGAAAATGGCAGAATTTTTAAGTGCGATAGCTCACCAACATCGCATTCGAATCATTGAAGAACTGCATATAGGCGAACAAAACGTCAACAGTCTGCAAGCCATTTTAGGGACGAGTCACTCGGTAGTATCACAACATCTGTCTATTTTAAGAGCCAAAAAGGTAGTCAAACAACGCAAAGAAGGGAACCAGGTTTATTATCAACTGGCTCAACCAGAATTAGCAAACTGGCTACTTCAAGGGCTAGCCTATCTTGAAGGTGGGTTGCAGTCTGATGAAGCCATCCGCTCAGCAGTTAATGAAGTAAAGACTATCTGGAGTCATACTCCAGATAATCCCTTTAAGGATAGTGAATCAAATATATGAAATATCATGCTCTAGACACTTAAAAAATCTAAGCTTTCCAACAATTAGCAAGCAACATGCGTTCACCTGTGGAGATATATGATATGTTCAAAGAATTTAAAAGCGACCTTATGGCAAGTATCGTAGTATTCTTTGTAGCTCTGCCATTATGTCTTGGTATCGCCCTGGCATCTGGCGCCCCTTTGTTTGCCGGTATTATAGCAGGGATAGTTGGTGGGATTGTAGTTGGGGTAGCGAGTGGCTCGCCGCTAGGGGTTAGCGGACCTGCCGCGGGATTAGCAGTTATTGTATTTACGGCCATCAATACATTGGGGTCTTGGCCCGCATTCTTATTGGCCGTGATTCTAGCCGGTATTATTCAAATTATTATGGGCTTTGCAAAAGCCGGATTTATTGCTTATTTTTTTCCTTCTTCAGTCATAAAGGGGATGCTTACAGGTATAGGACTATTGATTATTTTAAAACAGATCCCCCATGCCTTAGGTTATGATAATGATTTAGTTGGAGACCTTTCATACTTTCAAACGGATGGCGAAACCACGTTTACCTCGATTAGCAGCGCATTCAATGCCATTACGCCAGGGGCAATTTTAATTTCTACCTTATCAATAGTAATACTGATATTTTGGGAAACTGTTTTAGCCAAAAAACATAAGGTTTTTCAATTAATACAAGGCCCTATAGTGGTTGTTTTAATGGGAATTGCAATGAACCTGATGTTTCAATCGAATATATTAAATTTTAGTTTAGCCCCAGACCATTTAGTGAAGATCCCTGTTGCGAATAATTTAATCGAATTTTTCAAACAGTTTACCTTCCCAGACTTTTCTGCAATAACCCATCTTCAGATCTGGAAAATTGCTATTGTTTTAGCCATAGTTGCAAGTTTAGAAACTCTGCTTTGTGTAGAAGCCACCGACAAGTTAGATCCCTTTAAAAGAGTAACGCCGACAAATAGAGAACTAAAGGCTCAGGGACTTGGTAATATAGTATCGGGACTGTGTGGTGGATTACCTGTTACCCAAGTCATTGTTCGTAGCTCTGCAAACATTGCATTTGGTGGAAAAACCAAACTTTCTACAATATTTCATGGTATTTTCTTATTAATCAGTGCTGCCACTATCCCTAAATTTCTAAATTTGATTCCTCTTGCAAGCCTTGCAGCTATACTGATTATGGTAGGTTATAAGCTAGCTAAACCTGTATTGTTTAAACAATTGTATCAATTAGGCTCCGAGCAATTTATCCCTTTTATGGCTACTATTGTTGGCATTTTGGCAACTGACCTACTTAAAGGAATTTGTATTGGTATGGCTTTTGGTATTTTTTACACCTTACGCCACAGTTATCGCAATGCCTATTATATGAAAGATATAATCACCAAGGAAAATGAGCATGCAGTTCATCATCTCGTATTGGCAGAAGAGGTATCTTTCTTTAATAAGGCAAGCATCATTCAGGCTCTTGATGCTATCCCATCTCATTCAAAAGTGATTATTGATTGCTCAAACTCTAAGTCTATTGCCTACGATGTAGTTGAATACATACGTGATTATAGAGTAAACGCAAAACTGAAAAATATTGCTGTTGAAACAATCGATTTTATTGAGCCGGCTTAATACTCAAACCCTACTTAGGAGCATGAAAAATGAAAACATTGACTAAAGAAATGCAAAAAGCGATTACACCAGCAATTGCATTGCATCTATTGCAAGAAGGTAACAAACGATTTGTAAATAACTTGAAAGTTAATCGCAACCTGCTGCAACAAGTTAATGAAACCTCTGATGAACAAAATCCCTTTGCAATCATTTTAAGCTGCATTGATTCGCGGACCTCTGTTGAGTTGATTTTTGACCAAGGCTTAGGAGATGTATTTAGTGCACGCATTGCTGGAACCATCATTAATGAAGATATTTTAGGCAGTATGGAGTTCGCTTGTAAAGTAGCCGGGGCTAAGTTAATAGTGATTTTAGGCCATACAAAATGTGGCGCAATAAAAGGTGCATGCGATCACGTGGAGATGGGTAGTTTGACGGCCTTGTTAAGTAAAATACAACCGGCAGTTAGTGCTGAAAAAACCATAATCGAAAATCGCACTTCAAGCAACGATGAATTTGTGGAAAAGGTTACAGCTATTAATGTACAAAGAACGGTGCATGCCGTCATGGAGCGAAGTCCCATTTTAAAAGAGCTTATTGAAACAGGCGAGTGTGGAATTGTTGGAGGCAATCATGATATTTCAACAGGTGAAGTAAGTTTCTATCAAAATACTGAATTTGGTTTCTTTAAGGCTGATCCTGATATTTCCAATCGCTCTGAAAATATCCTCTCAATAAGAGCAAACAGTAGAGGGTAAATGGTGTTTAATCGTACTCTCATGACGACAAAATACTTAGGAATATTATCGGGACTATCCAGCCTTCTGAACGTAATAGTACTGTGTTTATATGGTCATTTTCCTTTGAATTAGTATAGGCAATATGACACTGTTCCAAGGCTGATTTTTTTTCTTCTGTCAGGTAAATTCTTTGTATGCTGACAAATATGATCTTCTACAAACCAAAAATCAATCATTTTGAATGATCACGTATAGATGAACATTTTTATGATAGAATAGATAATTTTGTATTATAGGTTTGAAATGAAAGAAGCGGACGCCTTACAACGATTTATTTTTGAACATGCGAATATCCGTGGCGAAATAGTTCATATTAAAAAAACCTTTCAAAACATCATGAACCAACGCGAATACCCACCCATGGTAAAAAATCTTTTAGGTGAAGCTCTGGTTTCTTGTCTACTCTTGGCAAGCAGTATCAAATTTGAAGGAAGTTTGAGTCTACAATTTCAAAGTGATGAAAGATTATCACTACTTCTTGTTCAGTGCGATCATAACTTAAATATAAGGGGCTTTGCCAAATTTACTGAAGGTCTTGAAATTACGGATTACGCCACAGCTTTTCTGCAAGGTCGAATGGTCATTACCATCAACCAAGACAACCAAACCCAGGCTTATCAAAGTCTCATTCCGCTTCAATCCACTTCTATGAGTGAAAACCTGATGACCTATTTTGCACAATCGGAACAAATTGCTACTCGCGTCTGGTTGGCGGTCAACGAAGATATGGCTGCAGGTATGCTCTTACAACTTATGCCAGGCCAAGATACAATTCAAAGAGAACAATTTTGGGAGTATGCCGTCCAACTGGGGCAAACGGTTACTGAAAACGAATTACTAACCATAGACAACCAAACACTACTGTATCGTCTTTATAATGAAACAGAGATAAGAATATTTGAAAGTCGTACTACTCGCTTCCAATGCCGTTGTAATGAGAAAAAAATGAAACAAGTCATTACTATTTTGGGAGAGGAGGAAGCCAAAGATTTAATTAAAGAAAAAAGTGTAATAGAAATCACTTGTGATTTTTGTAACCAAAAATACACCTTTGATTCAATAGACGTTGCTATGCTGTTTCACAAATAAAAAAACTTATATTTACAGGACTTACAAAAAACTTCAAGGTCAAGGCAAAAAAAGGTTTTTAATGAGGGAGTTCAAACTAAATGACCGAATTAAAAACCTTTTTAAACGAAGGGATTGGAGTTTTTCGTAAGTCCTGATTTACTGTAAAGTCAAATCAGGATCCGCTATTATCCCGCAATCAGACTGACTAAATTGGAAATATTCTCCTCTCATAGCCTGCAATACTTGTTGCAAGGTAATAAATTGTTGACTTAATTGAAAATATAAATCTGCTGTCTGATTCTCTTCGAGCTCTCCCACTGTCAAATAGGCCGCTTGACCCATGTCAGAAAAATAACTCAAACTCACATGACGCTTTTCAGCAATACCGGGAAACAAGCCACAAAATAACAAGCTCTTGTCGCCCACATCCCGTAATAATTCTAGTTGTAATTGGCGAGGTTTACGCATGGACTCAAGAAAATCAAGTGCAACAACGGACTCTATAAGTTTCGGACCGTGTGAGAAACGCATCAGTAAAAACACTAAATAACTTTCCGTGTTTTCATTCAATACCAGCCTCGTAGCAGCTTGTGCTTCATTAACCAAGGCGTGCCATTGGCTAATATCGGTGGGATGTAATATTAGTTGTTTCATAAATATCCCCCTTGTTTACTTCTTACTATTAGTCTAGCAAACAAATACCAATTGTTTTTATGACTAATAACTAATTCGTAATATATTTTTATAATTTATTCAAGTTTCTTAGCACTGAGGGCAGAGCAAAATCATATTTTGCCTACAATATAAACAACACGATGTCATCCTGAGCGAGACCGAAGGATCCCCTCGTTTGGACATAAGAAATTTTCACCAGAAGATCCTTCTTTACGCTCAGGATGACGATAATTTGGGCAGAACAGGTGGGTTAAATTAAATCAAAATGGTATATAATATTACCTGGCACTGAAGGCACGCCGTATTGACTATTTGCAGCCCTGCTGGCTTATGAAAAACTTCAAGGTCGAGGCAAAAAAGGTTTTTAATGAGAGAGTTTAGGCAAACTAAATGACCGAATTAAAAACCTTTTTAAACGAAGAGATTGGAGTTTTTCGTAAGTCCTGCCCTATGTATTTAGTTTTTTCCATTTTGTCCAGGTACCTGAATATCCCATTCGAGATTGACGTGCGAACTCATAAAAATTAATTAAAAATTGAAGTCTTTGTTCATAATAAGGGGTTAATTCAGGAACTTCTCGATTAGTTACCATCAAATTATAAAAAGGTGAAATAGAGGCCTGTCGTGCAATAATCTCCTCAAAGCTAACCTTATCCGCATTTTTTAACATATCATACATAGCGAAAAAGGTTGTAGTGCGACCTTTCCCTCCGCGACAATGAACATGATACCAGGTGTCTTCAGGATTATTTTTTATTAATGCCACAAGTGCATCGACTTCAGAATCTAAAGGAGCTCGATGATCGGAGATAAAAATACGATAATAGTCAAATCCCTTTTTATTAATGTAATACTCTTCGTTTTTTATTGTACTGACCACCATGGATTTGCCTTGAGAATATTCTTTAGCTACATATTGAGGTACAGTTAAAACTCCAGCCACAATTTTCTTGCCTCTTAAAGCAGCCAACCAACTTTCTTGATCCAGAGCACTTTGAGTGTTTGTCTTACCTAAATTTATCCAATTATAAGAATTAACCAGAGTAATTGCCCTACCATTCAAATAACCATGGCTCTCCTGTCGAAGATCCACTACTATGACCTTTTGTGCGTCAGAATTTCTTTTTTTAGCAATATAATCCGTGATCATTCCCCAACCCTTCTCACTGGGTTGTTCACTACCTGATAAATGAAAACCTTTGATCCCTCTAGTATTACCGCTGTAAACCTCAGCAATCAAGGAGGCGTCTCGAAATCTGGTTACAGGTGAAAATTGAGTTTTACTGTCTTGAACAATGCATGGGTTTTCCGTAGTTGAATCGCAAATACTGGAAGAAGCCTGCTTGGATGCATAACCTTGTATCGATAATAATATTAAAAGTACAACCTTAACTCCCTTAAAGCACATGATAAATCCCTTTAGATAACTCGAATGCATTCTATGTAAAAGGTTTTTACTATTCAAGACAATCCTAAATTCTTGAGGTGATATTCTTTAATGAGTGAATAGTGTATAATGTTAAATCTATGAACAATCGTCAGTTACTACCTTAAATAATTAAATCTCGCTATTCCCCAACTAAAGGTTTTTTATGATTGAAAAAATTCGCAATATTGCCATCATTGCACACGTTGACCATGGCAAAACTACACTCGTGGACAAACTCCTTCAGCAAACAGGAACGCTAAATGAAAGAGCACCCAAAATTGAACGAGTAATGGATTCCAATGCACTTGAAAAAGAACGCGGGATCACTATTCTAGCCAAAAATACATGTGTTTACTGGAAAGGGTATCAAATTAATATTGTAGATACCCCGGGTCATGCTGATTTTGGTGGGGAAGTTGAGCGTATACTCTCTATGGTAGATAGCGTTTTACTACTGGTTGATGCCGTTGACGGACCAATGCCGCAAACTCGATTCGTTACCCAAAAAGCATTTGCCCGTGGATTAAATCCTATTGTAGTGATTAATAAAATAGACAGGCCAGGAGCACGGCCTGATTGGGTAATGGACCAGGTTTTTGATTTATTTGATAATTTAGGCGCCAATGACACACAACTGGATTTTCCAGTAGTTTATACCTCTGCATTAAATGGCTACGCCAAACTCAAATTAGAGGATAATACATCAGATATGTCGGCTTTACTGCAAACAATCATAGATAAAGTAACACCGCCTTGTGTCGATGCTGATGGCCCATTCCAAATGCAAATCAGTTCTCTGGATTATTCTTCTTATGTAGGCACCATAGGCATTGGCCGCGTTACACGTGGGCAAATCAAAGCAAAATCTCCCGTTAAAATTATTGATAAAGACGGCAATATGCGCAGCGGACGGCTATTACAATTATTAGGCTTTAAAGGTCTCGAACGCGTTGAAATTGAAGGGGCCAGCGCAGGAGATATCATAGCAATAACGGGAATTGAGAGTCTTAATATCTCCGATACCATTTGTGATCCCAATCAAGTAGAAGCATTGCCCGCACTTTTAGTAGATGAACCAACAATCAGTATGACTTTCCAGGTCAATGATTCTCCACTTGCCGGGCAAGAAGGTAAATTTGTCACATCCAGAAAAATTCGTGAGCGATTAAATACAGAATTACTACATAATGTGGCACTTCGTGTCGAAGACAGTGACGACCCCGACAAATTCAGAGTTTCAGGGCGAGGGGAATTACATCTGTCTATTCTCATTGAAACCATGCGTCGTGAAGGCTATGAATTAGCCATAAGCAAACCAGAAGTGATTATTCGTGAATTAGACGGCGAACAACAAGAACCTTATGAACATTTAACGGTCGATGTAGAAGAAAACCACCAAGGCACCATAATGGAAAAATTAGGTGAACGCCGAGGAGAAATGCAAAACATGGTGCCAGATGGGAAAGGCAGAGTACGTTTAGATTACCTCATACCTACTCGAGGATTAATTGGTTTTCATAATGAATTTTTATCTTGTACTTCGGGCACAGGATTAATGTATCATGTCTTTGACCATTATGGCCCCTTGATTAAAGGACGCATAGGGAAACGTATCAATGGTGTCATGATAGCGAATTGCCCAGGAACAGCCCGTGCTTTTGCCTTATTTAATTTACAAGAGCGTGGAAGGTTATTTCTTGAGCCACAATCAGTATGTTATGAAGGAATGATTGTAGGGATTCATGCCAGAGATAATGATTTGGTTGTTAATGTCACCAAAGAAAAACAATTAACCAATATCAGGGCTTCGGGTTCGGATGAAAACATCATACTTACCCCTCCAGTAAAATTATCTCTTGAGCAAGCTCTGGAGTTTATTGATGATGATGAGTTAGTTGAGGTGACCCCCTTATCTATTCGTTTGCGTAAGAAATTTTTAAAGGAACACGATAGAAAAAAAGCCTCTCGAACTACCACAAATGAAGAATAATAAAGACTATGAAACAAAAATTTAAACGAGCCATCTTATATGCCCGCCAACACAGAGCCAACCAGGGGGTTAGTGAAAGCTTGCATCGATTGGTTGATTTTTTAAATACTCAAGACATAGAAATCTATCAGGATCCAGATACTGCGGCTAGTTTTGAATTAAAAATCCCTGTATTGCCAAGAGAAAATATGAGGGCAAAGCACGACTTGATTATTGTCGTTGGTGGTGATGGCAGTTTGCTTTCCGCGTCACGAATGGCTATAAAAGTTAATACACCAGTAATAGGTATTAATAGAGGAAGGTTAGGTTTTTTAACTGATATCTTGCCACAAGACATTGAATCCCATCTGGGTCCTGTTCTCAGAGGACAATATAACGAAGAAGAACGGTTTTTGTTGCACACCAAAATATATGATAAAGAAAACATTTATTTTGAAGGGGACGCGCTTAATGATGTGGTATTAGGAAGAGGTAGTGAAACACATTTGATCGAGTTCGATGTTTACATCAATCAGCAGCTGGTTAGTCATTACCGCTCAGACGGAATGATTTTATCCACCCCAACAGGCTCTACGGCCTATGCCCTATCAGCAGGGGGACCCATAATGCATCCACAGCTCAATGCTATTGTCCTGGTACCCATGTTTTCACATAGTCTAAGCTCCAGACCACTAGTCATTGGTGGGGAGGCAGAAATTGAACTCTATATCAGTGAGTTTAATGAATCCGATTTACGCATCAGTTGTGATGGCCATGAATCCAGAATAGTGAAACCGGGGCAAAGAGTATCTGTCAAAAAAAACGGTAATCGATTGCGTTTGCTACACCCCCTTGATTACCATTATTATGATACATTACGAAGCAAACTTGGTTGGGAATCAAAGCATCAGGGATAAAATATGCTCACGACACTGCGCATTGAACATTTTGCTATTGTTAAACAACTCGAATTAGACTTTACACAAGGCATGACCACCTTTACTGGTGAAACGGGTGCCGGCAAATCAATCATGATTGATGCCTTACTCTTGGCATTGGGTGAAAAGGCAGATACTTCCGTAATTCGCCCGGGTGAAGAAAAATGCGATATAACAGCAGGATTTCATTTTGATGAATCCTCTGAACCAGCCCAGTGGTTAACGGAACACGACGTCCCTTGTGATGGCGGTGAAATCTACTTGAGACGTATCATATACGCAGAAGGCCGCTCCAAATCTTATATTAATGGACAACCTTTTCCCTTACACAAAATAAAAGAATTAAGTGAAAAACTGGTACATATTCATGGCCAACACCAACACCAAACACTCATGCAACATGCCACACATCGACAACAATTAGATCGTTATGGCAATAACCATCTCTTGTTACATGATGTAAATAAACTCTATAAACAGCATCAGCAAATACAGCAAGAAATTAATTCACTGCAAAATCAGGAGCAACAAACTGACCGAATCAAATTATTGCAATTCCAAATTGATGAATTACAAGCTCTGGATATCCAGGAAGGGGAGATTGAGGCTTTAAATCAAGAGCACCAAATATTACATCATGCCAGAGAATACCTGGAGTTAAGTCAACACATCAATGAATTATTGAACAGCGAAGATCAGCCCAATGTTTGTTCAGGTTTAAATCATGTACGTCAACTTATTCAGCAACTTCCCCAAGAACAAACACAAATAAAAAACACCATTGAATTAATTAATTCTGCTTTAATTCAATGTGAAGAAGCGATTAGTGAAATGCAACAATTCGCTGATAAAATTCAACTGGATCCCGAAAGATTACATGCAGTGGAAACACGAATCAGTTCTATTCATCAATTAGCACGGAAATATCACCTTGACAGCAAATCTCTTTCGGAGCATGAAAAAACATTACAAAATGAATTGGTGAGCCTGCAAAACACAGAAAGCCAATTAGCTCATCTAAATTTACAATTGGCCCAAATCAATAAAACTTACGAAAGTGCTGCGTTAAAACTGAGAGAATCACGTAAAATTCATGCCAAAAAATTAGCCCAAGAAATAACTCTCAGCATTCAACAACTCGGTATGCCCAAAGGTTGGATTGAAATTGAAATAACTCCTCTAGAGAAAATGCAAGCATATGGTTTAGACAGAGTGGAATACAAGGTCTGTACCAATCCGGGTATGGAGCCTGATTTATTGAGCAAAATTGCCTCTGGGGGGGAATTATCACGTATTAGTCTTGCAATACAGATGATCACCGCACAAAAAGGTTCAACTCCTACCTTATTATTTGATGAAGTAGATGTCGGGATTGGAGGTTCAACAGCAGCCTTAGTAGGGCAAATGCTGAGAAAACTAAGCGAAAGGTTGCAAGTCTTTTGTGTTACTCACCAGGCTCAAGTTGCTGCCTCAGCACATAATCATTTCGTTGTCACAAAAAAAAGTGATAAAAATAAAACGTTTACCAACATTACTTTGCTAAAATCATCCGACAAAATTGCGGAAATTGCCAGAATGCTGGGTGGGCTCACTATAACTGAACAAACCCTGTCTCATGCCAAAGAGCTTTTATTTTTGAGTAATGAGCAACTATCTTAATAACCAATCCGTAGCCTTATTAGCCCAATTAATGATGAACTTGCTAATTTTTTTATATATAATCTAAATAAATTTAATTTTTTTAAAAAAAATTAATAAAAAAACAGCACAATTAATAAAATAATGCTACAATACTCACGTAACAATTTAGGAAATTAACATGTCAGAAAAAATTCGTGGTACAGTCAAGTGGTTTAATGAGTCCAAAGGTTTCGGTTTTTTAGAAAGTGGCGGTAAAGATTATTTTGTACATTTTAGTGCAATCCAAAGCAGCGGTTTTAAAACCCTGGCTGAAGGTGCTACTGTAATGTTCAAAGCTTGCAATGGTCAAAAAGGGCCTCAAGCTGAGGAAGTTGAAGTAGTCTAATTTATTTATATTAGCCCTGCTTCTTTAAGGATAATTTTATTCTTAAGGAAACAGGGCTTTTTTTATCTAAAGTGCGTTAATCCCCAAGTTCTTTTCTACATTACAGAAAAATCCAGTTCAATAAGAAGATGCTTTAGCAAATTTTGGTTAAGATAGGTTCAATTATATGATAAAATTTGTGCCATCGTTCAATTCGATTGTGGAAAAACGTGTTGGGAATTCGATTCGGCAGAAATAAATGGCGTTTGAACTATTATTGGCAAATAGCAGTGCTGATATTAGTTTTTATTAGTGTTCTGTTTTTCATCAGTAAAAAATTATTCCACGTAAAGAGTGTATCAGAAAGCACCCCCAATAAGCTGGTTGAAGTAGAACTCATTAAAAAACAACGTTTACAACAAACCATTCATTTATTAGGTACTATTCATCCAAAACATACAACGGTATTAATTGCCAAGGAAGCGGGTATGTTAGACTCTCTTATTCCAACGGGTCAAAAAGTCAAAAAAGGGACTCTTATTGCAAAAATTGACAACCCCGATCTGGAAAAAAATCTACTGCTTTCATTAAGTGCAGTTGAATTAGCCAAAGCTCAATATGAGCGCATAAACCCATTAGTTAAATCAGGATATGTAAGTACTAAGGAGGTAGAGGAAAAAAAACAAGCTTGGATTGATGCTCAAAAAGAATTGTCAAAAACTAAAATTGAGTTAGACAACTTACGTTTTTATGCCCCCTTTGATGGAATAATTGGAGCATACAAAAAGCGAGAAGGCTCACAGGTCAATGCAGGTGAACCCATTGTAAGTATTTACGATCCGTCTTCATTAGTTGTCGATTTTGATATTCCTTGCAGTAATTTAACTACCCTTAATGAAGGCCAACCTGTTTATGTAATGGAAAAACAGTATTCATTAAGTCATTTACAAAAAATGCTCGACGAAGAAACTCATATGTGCCCTGCCGATGTGGATATACAATGCGAAGAATGTCTTATTGGCGCCACAACGAATGTTGAGCTTGTTGTTGCTGAAAAAAACGACACTATTGTAATTCCTTTTCAAGCTCTGTTTTTGAGAAATAGTAAACCTTTTGTTTATATCGTAAAAAAAGGAAAAGTTGTTCTGGTTTCAGTAAAAACTGGACTCCAGCAACAGGACAAAATTGAAATTGTTGAAGGATTAAACGCTGGGCAACAACTGGTTATAAAAGGACAGGAGCGTTTATATCCTGAAATGGCCGTTGATATTTATCATCCAGCTATTACTACCAGCAGCTAATATTATGAAACTAACTGGCTATTTCATCAAACACCCTGTCATTGCTATTGTCTTAAACTCTATGATTGTTGTTTTGGGGTTGTTATGTCTTTATAGCTTATCCGTTAGAGAATATCCTGATATCAGTTTTCCTACAATAACTGTTTCAGCAAACTATCCGAATGCAAGTCCTGATTTAGTAGAAACAACAGTGACGAATGTACTTGAAGACCATCTGGCTGGAATTGAAGGTTTAGAAACGATTACTTCCCAATCAAGCGCTGGCAATACACAAATCACCTTGGTGTTTCGCCCTGGCACATCAATGGATAGAGCACTTAGTGCCACTCAAGATGCAGTTGGGATGGCAAAAGCTCTCCTGCCCCCAGAAATTAAATCTCCCTCGGTCGAACGCCAACGCAAATCGAATGGCCTTCCATTTATTGGAATTTCACTGGAATCAACTTCTAAAGACTTTGGAGAACTGACTCATTACACTAATCTTAATTTAAAAAATGTCTTTCGCAGTGTGCAAGGAGTCGCTTCAGTTGAAGTATGGGGACAACCTTATACTTACAATATTCTTCTTCAACCCGAAAAATTATTTTCTTTTGGGGTTAATGTTGACGAAATAGTGAATGCACTTGTAAAAAGTCGTATTTCACTGCCAGCTGGTCATTATAGAAATCAAATTCCCAGCACTCTTAATTCCGATCTGAAAACTCGCGAGGATTATGAGAATCTGTTAGTTAAAACAAATTCCAGGCACCCAATTTTGCTCAAATCACTTGCCAAAATTGCTTTGGAAACCGACAACACACGAATGCGTGTTCGTGTCAATGGTCATGCTGGGGTCGTACTTTCCATCAATAAAGCAAACGATGCGAATCCTCTTGAAGTCTCTAAAGAAGTTCGCAAAGTCATTAAAGGATTACAACAAGGGTTACCAGACGACCTGAAAATTAATACAATTATTGATCAATCTGACTTTATTAATGCATCGATTAAAAATATTCGTTCGGCGATAGGTGAGGCCATTTTTTTAGTCTTAATCATCGTTTTTCTCTTTTTGCGTAACATTCGAGCGACCATCATTCCTCTGATTACTATTCCAATTTCATTATTAGGATCCTTGCTTTTTCTTAAATTATTTGGTTTTTCCATTAATTTAATGACATTACTGGCTATGGTGTTGGCAATTGGTTTAGTTGTAGACGATGCGATTATTGTTTTGGAAAACATTTGGCGTCATATTGAAGACGGCTTATCTCCTTCTGAAGCAGCACTTAAAGGAGCACGTGAAATTGGTTTTGCTATTGTAGCAATGACCTTTACCCTTACCAGCGTTTATTTACCTATTGCCTTTATTCAAGGTATGTTAGGACAACTTTTTATTGAATTTGCAGTTGCTCTCGCAGGTAGTGTTTTTATTTCAGGCATTGTTGCCCTCACTCTTTCACCATTGATGTGCGCCAATTTTTTAAGTAAAGATTCTAAAAACTGGTGGCCGCAATTTGATAATTTTCTTGAAAAGATAACAAAACAATACGCCAATATCTTGCAATTCGTTCTGGAACGCCAAAAGATTACTTTTATAATGGCTCTGATTTCCATTGTAGCGTGTATCGGATTTTATAATTTAATTAATCATGAGACTGCCCCTAAAGAAGATCGAGGTTTAGTAGGTATTTATATCCCACCCGTAGCGGGAGAAGACATAGGTATACTGGATAACAAAACAGCCAAACTTGAAAAAAACCTTAATGCCATACACGAGTCTACTAATCGCCTGACTTTTATTGGTGATTGGGGCGGATCAATAGTACTACCATTATTACCTCATTCTCAACGTAATCAAACTTCCAGTCAGATTGTTGATAAATTAAAACCTTCTTTTAATCACTTCCCTTCCATGGATCCTCATGTATGGAGTTGGGATACTGGTTTACCAGGAATTGATGATGCGGGCAATGGCTCAGAACTGACCTTGGTGATTTCTACACCAGATAACTTCAGGCAATTATTTGATGAAACCGAAAAATTAAAAGGAATTCTGGACAGAAGCAAATTATTTGAAACAGTGAGTTATGACCTTCGTCTTGATACCATGGGATATAATATTGAACTCGATTATAATCAACTGGCAAAACTAGGACTTACAGCTGGTCAGGTTGCAAAAACTATTGAAGTATTTTTCAGTGGTGACAAATCACAAACCTTTGAAAAGGATGGGGTTGTTTATAATTTATCGATTAGAGGAGATTCATCCCCCTGGACTTTGAATGAACTTTATTTAACAACCAATGACGGAAAACCTGTTTCATTGGGTGCCATTACCAAAATGCAACCCAAAGCTCAACCCGCTACCCTGGATCATTACCAGCAAATGCGTTCAACCACTCTACACGTACAATTACATAAGGGAGATTCCATGGCTAAGGCCATTGAAAAACTATGGACCATAACCAAAGAAGCGATGCCCCAACACTATAAACTGACCTGGACAGGCGCAGCCAAAGCACTCCATGAGTCATCCAATTCCATGCTATTTTTGCTTTTCTTATCCTTAGCTTTCATCTATGCCATTTTATCCACACAGTTTGAGAATTTTACCGATCCGTTCATTATTCTTTTTACTGTACCACTAGCCTGCTCAGGCGCCTTAATATTCACTTATCTATTCGGACAATCCTTAAACATTTACACTCAGGTAGGTCTTATTACCTTAATTGGTCTCATTAGCAAACATGGTATTTTAATAGTGGAATTTGCTAATAAACTCCACAAAGAAGGGGTCTCGTTGCTTGATGCTATACAACAGGCGGCCGTTTTACGTTTACGACCCGTATTAATGACAACAGGAGCTATGGTCTTTGGTGCTATCCCCTTAGTGTTATCGCATGATGCAGGCTCTGAATCGCGACATGCTATAGGAACTGTACTCATTGGAGGTCTCTGTCTTGGAACAATATTTACATTATTTGTTTTGCCAGCAGTTTATAGCATCATTAAATCCAAGCGAATCACTTTGCAAAAAATAAAGAATAAAAATTAATGGGCCAGGAATGAAAATTCCTTTAAAATGAACCTCTTGGATATGGCTTTTTGGAAATACTATCAGTATTCTAAGCAAAATGATTTTTCCTCAGACGCGTTTATGAATCTAAAAAGCTCTACCGTATTAATGGTTCCTCCGGAAGGGTTTTGCTTTAATTATGAAACTGCATGCAGCAACTCCTTCCAATCACTAATTCCTATCAAAGATATAAGTAGCAAAGCATTAGAAGAATTTACCAACATGGTAATGCAATTAAAGAAAGAAGATATACAGGTACTAACCCTCTCCCAAAGCAAGGATTTACCAGATGCAGTCTTTCCAAATAACTGGTTTTCAACACACATCGATTCCAAAGGAAATAATATCCTGATTATTTATCCTTTATTAACTAAAAACAGACAAGCAGAAGTAAACATTAAAGGATTAATAGAAGTACTGAAGAAAGCTCAATTTGAAGTCAATGAAATAGTAGATTTAAGAAATGATAATAATGAAGTCCTTGAAGGAACTGGCAGCCTGGTTTTGGATAGAGAAAACCGTCTTCTTTATGCTTCATTATCCCCAAGAACTTCCACAAATTTGGTAAACAAAGTGGCTAACTTTTTAGGATATACTTCAATCCTGTTTAGTAGCTTAGATAAGCAGAACAAGCCCATCTATCATACGAATGTTATAATGAGTCTTGGCATGCATTACGCTATTATTTGTTTAGATTCTATTAATGATTATCAACAAAGATCGATACTTTTAGAAAGTTTCAAAAAAGCGGGAAAAACAATTATAGATATTAGTTGGGATCAGGTTCAGCACATGTGCGGCAATGTTTTGGAGCTTTATAATAAAAGAGGTGATAGTCTTTTAATTCTATCAGAACAAGCGAAACGACACTTTACACATGAGCAGCTACGAATCATCCAACAATATTCAAAATTACTATCAATAGATATTCCCACAATAGAAGCTATCGGAGGCGGAAGTACTCGATGTATGATGGCGGAGATTTTTTATTAAAATAAAAGTTCAAAAAATTTTTCTACCAGTTTAATTTCCTTTCAGATATTCTCTAAAACACTAATTATTCAGACATGGAGTTACAATGAAATTTAGTGAATTAAAAAAAATCGTTACTGAGTTAAATAAAGAGGTTTTACTGGAAACCGGCTCTGTGGACATAATTACTTTAGCTGCCAATTTATCGGAAATCATTGAACGTTTTAACCAAGAAGAGGATGTTGGCACTGAACTCATACACCAAATAGAAGAAGTAATTTGTGATTTCTGGAGATTAGTTAGTAATACATTACCTTACGAAAAATGGCAAAATGACAATCAAGTTGCTCCCTGGGTCACTTTCCAACGTTCATTATCTGAAGCAGACATACTCCCGGAAGATTTTCACCACCCTATTTTATACCAGCGCTTAAAGAGTCAATATGAAAATTTTGGCAACAGTCCATTGGGAATTGATAGGTTAATGCCGTTGCTGATTTGCAGCAGTCGGATGACAGGCTATGCTAATAAAGATCCACAAGACCTTAGTAATTATCCTTTTTCACGGTTGAATGAACAAATCAAAGCGAAAAGACCTCAGGAACTAACAAAACTAAAAGATATCATATGTCTTTTAAGATCCAGTTTCTATTTAATTTATCATTTTTGCACTATTGAGCAATTAGCCTTAATTCCTTACCTCATTTATTTTCGTAATTTCACTACTGATGAAGAAAGACGCTCTGAATTAGCTATTTTTAACTGGTTAACAAAAAAAACGACAGGTTGCCTTGATTTTTTTAGCGCCAATGAATATTACATTGACACAAGGTCATTTAAGCAAATTAGTGCTTTAGAACAAGTATGTCATCTCATTCCAACGGCACGTAAGAATTTTATTAAAGAAACCAATGAAGATCGGTGGATATATCTCTTTATCCAAAAAAGCAGGACAGATGCCTTAAACTCCAGACATGATTTGCTAAACTATACAGTACGTTTATTAGATGTTGATTTCGCATCAGAAACTGATAAATCATATCCCTCAGCCTTGAAATTTGCCATTAACATACTTAAAACTCAGACCATTATCCTGACAAAGAAAGAAAGAAAAATAGTCCATGATGCCCTCTATTACTTTTGTTTAGAAAAATATAAAATACATCGTAAAGAAGATCCGCGCCCAAGATTCTCTCCCATTTCACCTTCTGGGCAAACAAAATGTGAAGCCGCTGAAAAAATACAACAGGGGATTCAAGGGATTCCTGTTCAGCTAAGTTTTTTTCAGAGGATAGCCTTGATGGACGGACGTTTAAAAACATTAATTGATACTTTCGAAACCAAATTTGCTTATTAGAACTTTATAATGTTCGATACGTGGATTAGAGAAAAGTTCAGCCCCTGTCTGTATCACAGCAATAATTCGGAATATTATTAAATTTTGACGCTTTTAAAAGCATCATTAGATAAGCTGTACCACACAACTGACCTCTGGAAAAAATTCCTGTTCATTCTGACTAACAAAAAAAGGATATTGTTGTTTCATATCGTATCTTAAGCTAATAAATCAATTTTACTTTTTCATAAGGGAATATTGTATCTTAGATTTTTTACAACAAATAGCTAATGAAGCTTTGCCAAGAGGGGGATAAACTAAAGTTTAGTACTATTTTATGCAATGATGAATTCTTGGTCTTTGAAAAACAATTTCTAAACATTGATACTTAATACGGTTAGATGTTGACTTAATTCCTTAACATTCAGGAATAATTTTTTCAATCCAATGCTTCAATTTATTATAATGAGATCCTTCCCAATAAATTTTTTGACATAATTGACATTGCATAAATATTTCATAATATTTTTGGGTTAATAGTGGTATTTTTGAGGCAATTGCATTTTTTTCCACTTTTTTAAGCAACCCATTGCAAGTCAAACAACGAGTAAATGGATGACATTGTTTTGTTAAGTCAAATCGTTTTAATACTTCTATCACCTGTTTCTCAGGATCTGTATCATGCATCCAATGACCATGAGTTATCTTATTATTCTTTAATATGCCCACATCTCTCGTTAAAACAATTCTCTTTTCTTTTTGACTACGCTGAATTATTACTTCGTCTGAAAGGTTGTTTTCATATGCCACATCAAAACCAAGTAATCGTAAATATTTTGCAAGCTTTCCCAAATGAACATCGAGTATAAAGCGAAGTTGTCTTAAAGGTTTAGGGCGAAGGTGGACAACATGACTTAAATCCAGGGACTCAAAAACTGGATAAACAGAAATATAGTCTTGATTTTGAATAAGGTATTCAAAATCTACTGATCGACCATTTACCAAAATTAGCTCTATTTCAGTATGTGGAACACCTAGTGATTCGACCACATCTTTAATTGTAGATGGATGAATAACAGTATAAGGAAAACTTCTTTTGCGTTTTTCTAAAGGTAAAAAATCGTTTAATTCCTCATAAAAACGCAACTGTATAGTTATCATGTGCTTATATTAGTTTTAGTCACGCTATATAAGTGTATGGCAGAAAAATGTTAAAAAAGGAAATCGTAATAAAAGAATTAAGGGATTAAAATCATTCCTTGCTCAAATGTGTTCTTCTTTCTTGCATGGTTTCTACACTATTGATAACTGTTTGATAACATATCTCTTTCATGACAGGAATATCTTTTAAGGGATATCCCTGATGAATAGCATAAGCTATCAGAAAACTGTCTTGCCAAACCTTTTCATTTTTCCTAGGTTTTGCTTTGACCCAAAGCGCTATCCATAAAAAATGAAACTGCCACTTATCTCTATTTAACTCCATTTCCTCAGAAAATACCGCATCCATCGCGTCTGCCAAACGGCATACTTTCACCCCTTCAACAAAGCTACTGTTGTGGTTAACAATTTTATCAATCGTTGGATTTTCAATATACCATGACTCAGTAAATTGTTTGGTTTTAAGCCAGGATTTTGAGCGTTGTAAAGACTCCGTTATTTTCTCTTGGGTAAAAGGAATAATTTGAACGCTCAATTGCTCAAACAAATAATCCAAATCAATCTTATTAGGTCTAAAACGAATTCCTAAAAACTCCAACATCTCTAAAAAATGCAAACTAGGAATATCACCCTTTTCAACTGTAATCGCTAGAAAATGCTCCGCTATGGTTTGAAGATAGGGAAGATCTACTTCACGTAATGTCACACTGTCTTCAAAAGCTTTACTGTAATAATCCGCCACTTCTGCCGCTGGAATATCTGGAGTTATCCAAGCATCTTTTATCCCTAATTCATGCTTTAATAATAAACCACAAAGTCTGTTTTTTTTATTTTTTCGTCCGTGAATAAAAACACCTTGCGAACCGCTGCCGTCCACTTCTGTTGCTTTGATAGCCATTTTTGCTGGGAGAGGCTCTGCTTCAAATACAACTCCCTTTTTTCTTTGAATTTTAATCCATCGATCAAAAATTGCATGATAATGGGCAGAATACCAATATTTTATAATTTGTAGTCTGGAGAGTGATGTTGATGTCAGAGTAATTGTACTCATTAATTGATCTATAGTAGTTACTGCAATCTCCCGTACTTCTGCCTTAGGATGCAGCAAAGTCAGTAATGCGATATCTTTCCCCTCTTCAATACTGTATAAATCAACTATCAAATCTGCAAAAAAATCAGGCGGCATAGCATAACTTTGTGCAAAAAAATTCTCTGTTATATCAAAAATAGTTAAGTCAGATAATTCATGAATTAGATCTTTTATTGAATCCAAATGATCAAAGTGATCATCGACTTCGCTCGTATTATCTTCTTGACTCGCTAAATCATAATAAGCATCTTTCAACTCGTCAGTTAATTCAACATGCACCTCATAAAAGGCGTTCAATACAGGCAACCAAAAACTTAAACTATGGTGGTGAGTATCAATTACTTCCGCTAAGTAATTCATCAGTTGAGATAATAATTTTGCTGCGTTTTTGTTATTTGCTTCTGTGGAAGCTTGCAATTGGGCGATACAAATATCCAGAGCGAAAACGCATGCTGAGTATATAGGAGGGCCATCATGAACCCATTCTTCACCCAAATTATTAATTAGTTGTATTAATTCAAAGCCGATTTCTGGATGTTGAAAAAAAAAGGCATACAATTGAGGGTCGGGTTCTGCATTTTGCTCAATCAGCACAGCCATGTCAGCAATTACTCGCTGCAATTCTTGAGTATTATTAGTCATTGTGTTTTTGGTACCTGCCTTGGTTTTCCATTTTCATCAATTGCAACAAAAACAAACACACCTTCAGTAACCTGATATTTTTCCATTTTTATCGATGAGAAAGCCCATACTTCAACACGGATGGTCATAGAGGTGTTACCCACTTTAACTAACTCAACATGGCAACTGATCACATCGCCCACATGAACTGGTTTTAAAAAAGTCATCGAATTGATTGCAACGGTAGCAACACGTCCTTGTGAAATTCTTTTTGCTAAAACACCTGCAGCCAAATCCATTTGTGATACTATCCACCCCCCAAATATATCGCCATTGGCATTAGTGTTTAGGGGCATAGCCAGAGTCTGGATAGTTAGCTCTCCTTTGGGTGTTAACATGTTTACTCTCCACCACGCTTTAATTTGGCTAATGCATCAGCCATAGCAGTATTGAACACCGTTTTTCTGACTGGTTCTGCTTTTTTTATCTTCTCTTGTTTTTTCTTAATCTCTTGCTTATTTTTAAATTCAGGTTGTTTCTGTTCTACTTGTTTTTTAGCTGCTGGTTGTTTGTTGACCTTCCGTGGTGTTGCGGAATCCTGCTCTTCTCTGAGCTTCATACTTAAACCTATCCTTCTACGCTCTTTATCCACTTCAACCACTTTCACTTTTACAATATCACCTGCTTTAACAACAGAACGAGGATCCGTAATGAACCGATTAGTCATTGCTGAAATATGTACCAAACCATCTTGATGCACCCCAATATCAACAAAAGCACCAAAATTAGTAACATTACTTACAACACCCTCAAGAATCATTCCTTCATGTAAATCATTAATATCCTCAACTCCCTCTTTAAACTGGGCAGTTTTAAATTCTGGTCTCGGATCTCGCCCCGGTTTTTCCAACTCACGTAAAACATCCCTTATTGTTGGCAAACCAAAATGTTCATCCACATATTGTTCGGCATTAATACTTTGCAACAACTCTTTATTACCTATTATTTCTTTAATACTAACATTTTGATCTGAAATAATTTTTTCTACTAAAGGATAAGCTTCAGGATGAACACACGAGGCATCCAAGGCATTATCCCCATTCATAATACGCAAAAATCCAGCCGCTTGTTGAAAGGCCTTTTCACCCATTCGATTGATATTTTTTAATTGAGCTCTGTTTATGAAAGCACCGTTTTCATCTCGAAATTGCACAATATTTTTAGCCAAAGTATCATTTAATCCAGAAATATGTGATAACAAAGCAGCAGAAGCGGTATTCACATCAACACCAACTACATTCACACAGTCTTCAACAACACCGTCCAGACATCGTGCCAATTTTGCCTGATTAACATCATGTTGGTATTGACCAACACCTATTGATTTGGCTTCAATTTTTACTAATTCAGCTAATGGATCTTGCAGCCTTCGTGCAATGGATACTGCGCCTCTTAGAGAAACATCTAAATCCGGGAATTCATTAGTCGCTATTTCTGAAGCAGAATAAACCGATGCCCCCGCCTCATTAACAATCATTTTTATTAATTTCAAATCAGGGTACATTTTAATTAAGTCTGTTACCAAACGCTCTGTTTCACGTGAACCAGTACCATTTCCTATGCTGATTAAATTAACCTGATATTTCACAGCAAGTTTGGCCAGATCCGCAATGGATTGATGCCATTCATTTTGAGGCGCAAATGGAAAAATAACAGAGTAATCCAACAGTTTTCCTGTAGAATCTACTACAACCACCTTGACTCCAGTTCTAATGCCCGGGTCAAGACCTATTGTTACTTGCGGGCCTGCAGGAGCAGCAAGCAACAAGTCCCGTAAATTCCTGGAAAACACTTTGATTGCCTCTTCATCGGCTATTTCACGTAGACGAGTCAATAACTCGAGTTCCAATTTAGTAAATAATTTAATTTTCCATGTCAGTTTGACAGTATCTAAAAGCCAACCGTCTGCTTTTCTTTGATTATCAGTAATATTAAAATACGCTGCAACTTTGTTTTCACCATAATTAGCGTCTTGCTCAGGTAAAATTAGTCCTACTTGCAGAATACTTTCACGTCGACCACGGAACAGTGCTAATGCGCGATGGGATGGAATCTTTTTAATGGCTTCAGAATAATCAAAATAATCGGAAAATTTATTGACCTGTTCTTTTTTCTTACTGTTTCCTACTGATTTGACTATGCCATGTTGCCATAAATACTCTCGTAGCTCATTAATCAACTCAGCATCTTCAGCAAAGTGTTCCATTAAAATATGTTGTGCACCCTCAAGTGCGGCCTGGGTATTTTCAATTCCCAATTCAGCATTGATAAACTGTGTCGCCTGTTCTTCTGGCTCCAAAGTAGGATCTTTCCATAAAGCATGAGCCAATGGTTCCAATCCAGCTTCAATTGCCATTTGCGCTTTTGTACGACGTTTCGGTCTATAAGGTAAATACAAATCTTCCAAACGTGTTTTGGTTTCAGCAGCTAATATGCTATTTTCCAATTCCGGTGTTAACTTTTCTTGTTCACGAATAGATTGTAAAATGACTCCACGTCTCTCATCCAACTCACGCAAATAAATTAGCCGTTCGGCAAGAAACCGTAATTGAACGTCATCAAGCCCCTCTGTTGCCTCTTTGCGATAACGAGCAATAAAAGGCACTGTTGCACCCTCATCCAACAACCGAATAGCAGTTTCTACCTGCGATACTTTGACTTTAAGTTCTTGCGCAATAATTGCGGCTGACGCCAACATTACTTGTGCCATTCATATCCCCGTAAAACATGATAAAATCGTCTTATTATATACTTATCACATACCATAATGCGATATAGAAATTGACCAAATATCCAAACAACCTGCCCTAGTGTATATCGTTTCACTAAGTTTTACTCTTTTCTAATACACCATACATGATCATTAGCTCGACTTATGCCTTTCGTAAACAAAGGATCATTGCGGTTTGGTTCACGTATTTGCGACTTTAATGATTCTATTTTTGCACATTGCCGATATAATAAAGCGACTTCTTCAGGAGAAACACTATAAGGAGGACCTTGAATTTCCTCTTGGTTATATTCCAAAGTCTTTAACAAAATGCTTCCCTTGGGCTTAAGCCATTGGAGGCAAATATCTACATACTCTGACCTCAGTTTTTTTGGCAATGCAATTAAAGCTGCTCTATCATAAATCGCATCAACTGACTGTATCAATTCTGAATTTAAAGCAAAAATATCAGTAACCCATAAATCCATATTATCTGTAAAGAAATGCTTTACTTGACCTATAATTTCTTGCTGAAATGCAATTTGATGTTCTTGAGCAAACTGATGAATGGCCTGTTCAATAAGATCTATACCAACTACATGATACCCTTGTCGAATTAACCAAAGCATGTCCAGACTTTTTCCACATAAAGGGACCAGGACTCTTCCTCTGGCAGGTATATTTAGATTTGGAAAGATGTTAATCAAATCCTGATTTACTTCTTCCTTATGAAAAGAAATTCGCCCTTCACGCCATAATTCAGTCCAAAAAAGTTGACCTTTATTCACTCCACAGTCACCGATTTCGCAAGATTCCGAGGTTGATCTACATCGGTACCCTTAGCCACAGCAACATGATAAGCCAGCAATTGCAAAGGTATAGTATAAACAATAGGTGCAATCCAAACACCGCAAGATGGAACTTTAATTAAGCGAGCACCATTTGCTTTCCAACTTTGAGAATCGTCAACAAATACAAATAATTGACCTCCTCTTGCACTTACTTCATGTAAGTTAGATTTTAATTTATCTAACAACTCATCATTTGGAGCTACGGCAATCACAGGCATGTCTTTGTCAACCAAAGCCAAAGGACCATGCTTTAACTCACCAGCAGGATACGCCTCGGCATGTATATAAGAGATCTCTTTAAGTTTTAAAGCTCCTTCCAGAGCTACGGGATATTGAACACCACGACCTAAAAATAAGGCATGAGCTTTATTCACAAACAAAGAAGCCAAAGATTCAATTTCTTCATTCATCTGTAAGACACGCTCGCAATTTGCAGGCAATTCCTGTAATTGTTTTAGAACCTCTTGTGCACGATCATCATTGCAAAGTGATGCCGCCAACATCAAAAATGCTGCTAATTGAGTGGTAAATGCTTTGGTAGATGCAACACCAATCTCGATTCCTGCTCTGGTTAAGAACACACAATCTGCTTCTCTGACCAAAGTACTGGTCGCAACATTGCATATGGCCAAACTCGCTAAATAATTCAATTGTTTTGCTTTAAATAATGCAGCAAGAGTATCTGCGGTTTCCCCTGACTGGGAAATGGTTACAAATAAAGTATTGTTTGGAACCACAACATCTCTATATCGGTATTCACTTGCAATTTCAACTTGAGTAGGCAGCCCTGCCAGTGATTCAAGCCAATATTTGGCTATCATGCCTGCATGATAACTGGTTCCACACGCTACAATATGTATTTGTTTCACTTTTGGAAAAATATGTGACGCTCGTTCGCCAAAGCTTGCCCTCAGCACTTCAAAACTATTAATTCGACTTTCTATGGTGTCAGTAATAACCTTGGACTGTTCAAATATTTCTTTCAGCATAAAATGCCTATATGGGCCTTTATTCACTATCTCGGAATCACTAGTTAATGTATGGATTGGTCGCTTGGCTAACACCCGACTTGAATTATATACTTGAATCTCATGTGTAGTGATACAAGCGCTATCACCTTCTTCCATATAAATAACAGATTGAGCAAAAGATCTTAATGCTAATGCATCTGAAGCAATAAAATTCTCACCAATACCAAATCCCAAAACCAAAGGACTCCCTTTGCGAATAGCGACCAACTCTTCTGGTCTTTGCTGATGAATAACTCCTAAAGCAAAAGCCCCTTGCATTTCTGCGGCCGCTGTTTGTACAGCCAGTAGTAAATTTTCGTGCTGTTGATAATGATAATGAATTAAATGGGCAGCAACTTCTGTATCAGTTTCAGATGTGAATTGATAACCATTGGCAATGAGTTGTTGACGTAAATGCTCATGGTTTTCAATAATTCCATTATGAACCAATGCTATCTCTCCATGAGATAAATGGGGATGAGCATTTTGTTCAGAGGGCTTGCCATGGGTTGCCCAACGGGTGTGGGCTATTCCAGTATTTCCAGCAATGGCTGTCTCTTGCATGGCATCAGCCAGATTTTGTACCTTTCCCTGAATTCTTACACGTTTTAAACGTGCCTGGTTATCTATAACAGCAATACCTGCAGAATCATATCCTCTATATTCCAATCGGCGCAAACCTTCCAGTAGAACTTTACTAATGTCTCTTTCTGAAATTGCTCCCATAATCCCGCACATAACCTGCTCCTCTTTTCAGCAACCGCTTTTTAGAAATCAGCTAACTTCATTAATACTGTCTTCTATCTACAATAGAAAAGAAGAAATGCATAAGAATAGAGCTAATTTCTTAAGTACCTAGCGCTCTTAATTTTGTAAATAATATTCCCTCATATGAATGAAGTATATCAATAAAAAAGGGGAATTATGACATAAACATTTACAAATCACTAAGACAAATTGAGCTGGGCCAGCATTTCGGTAATCCAAAGCAACTTGCAAACTACTTCGGACTTACTCAAATGACAACTAAAACTGGCAAACCACATATGAATAGGGCTTACAATAAACTCCAGGGCTGAGACAAAATAATTTTTTAACGAAGAGATTGGAGTTTATCGTAAGTCCTGATCAAATCACCTGAAGACACTTAAAGTGATTCAGGTGATAAGTAACATTTATCATTATGCAGATTCTGGCATTTTACAAGTCACTTCATAACCATGTTCTTCCATCGCTGAGCAAACTTCATAGGCAAGATAATTATGTGCCCGTGTTGTCGGATGAATTTCATCCCAGAATAAATAGTCTTCTGGCTCACTACACATATGATAGTTATTTTCTCCTGGAGCAAATTGCTTATCTCGATATTGTAGAACCTGCGCGTATTGCAATACATAGTTGCGAGCAAATGGCGAGTGAATAAATGCATTAAACATAGGGAATTTAACATCAATACAAGCATCTTTCACATTGAAGAATCCATATTTTTCAGGATCATCAAATGCTTTTTTCAGATATTGCTCTGTATCTACAAACAAGAAGTCAGCGGTCGGGTATCGCTCTTTCCAGGATTCAACCCGTTTTGCGAGACGCTCATTATGTAGATCCACCGCAGCATTTAACACTTCACGGTCTGTAGTTCTCACAAACTTGGGGGTATCTCCGACATGAGGGATTCCCATAATTACAAAGCGTCTTGCTCCTGCATTAGCCAGTTTCAGAACGGCAGAACTTAGTCCATCCACGACGTTGTCAATATAGGTGCTCATTATTTCAGTATTGTAATTGTCTTCAAAAAACAAAACATTAATGTAATCGTTGCTTCCTGAATAAATAAAATAAAGTGTTTCATCACTTAATTGCCCATGCTCTAACAAATAAGCTTGAACAGTTAAACCAAGGCTGGGAGGAATTAATTTTCCTACTATTAAAGTTTTAATTGTTCCCAATGGATGGCGTATCAAATTCCAAACTGTTAATTGATAATCATAAGTTGCTGCCCAACCACCACCAAATGCCTTATTTAGATAAACTTCTTCATCACTTTTCTGTATGGATAACATTTCAGCCAAGTACTCAATCCATACACGACCATTAGAAAATCGGTTTTTCCAATATGGTTTACCGGGTAGAACTGGAACTAATTTTACTTTGCTTACCAAGTTTGCAATATAAGGAGCTAAATCATGATCAAAAAAATCAGTGACTGCTGAAATTCCTGCATCAAGTACTATTTGTGGGACATAATATTCATTAGCAAACTCTATCATTTTGTTTACCACAAAAATCTTGAACGGGGCTACTAAAAATGCGGGATCTTCTTCCTGACGCAAGCTTTTAAGCAAGTGGGTGGTATTACCGTTATCAGATAGGCTATCTCCAAATACCACCATTGATTTCACGGGTGTAGATGAGAATCCGGCTAAGGGCAGGGATAGTAGTGCAATAAAGAGCCAGCGACAAATCCTATTGTTTTGGACCATAAAAATCTCCTTATATCAAAGCTAGCAAAACAAAAAACGGCAGCTTAACCTTTAGAATATGATCGTAATTTAAAGATTGTCAACGATTCTTTAAATTTAAATCTTTTCACAACACCAAAACTAGAAATCAAGTCATTACGACGCTAACGAAGCAACCAAAATCCCTATCTACAAACTTTTAATAATCTTGACTAACATGACTAAAACCAAATTCCTTGAAATGCATTTAATTCATTCCTATTGATTAAATTGTGAGTAAATGATAATTTTTGCGGATTAATTTTTGTTAATTTTGGGTAGCAAAGTGAAAGAAATTATCATTGCATCTTTTTATAAATTTATCCCGCTAAATGATTTTGAGTTTATGAGAGAACCCATGCTCACTAAAATGCATGAAATCGGTATAAAAGGTACTATCATCCTGGCTCATGAAGGGATCAATGGTGGATTCGCGGGAAATAGCGAGCAAATAAATGCTTTTTATCATTACCTGCGTTCTGATTCACGATTTGGCGACCTGCATTTTAAAGAAACCCACGATAAAAAAAATCCTTTTGATAAAGCCAAAGTAAAACTCCGTAAAGAAATAGTCACTATGGGGATACACAATGTTGATCCAAACCAAAATACAGGTACCTACTTAGACCCTAAGGAATGGCATCAATTTATTCAAGACCCCGATGTCATTATATTAGATACACGCAATGATTATGAATACGAACTCGGTACTTTCAAGAATGCAATTAATCCAGACATCGAAAATTTCAGAGAATTTCCTGACTATGTCCAGAAAAATTTAAGTGACAAAAAAGACAAAAAAATAGCTATGTTTTGTACAGGAGGCATCCGGTGCGAAAAAACGACTGCCTTTATGAAGGAGCAAGGCTTCCAACATGTTTATCAACTTCATGATGGTATACTGAACTATATTGAGTCTATTCCTGAAAGTGAATCCCTATGGGAAGGAAAGTGTTTTGTTTTTGATGACCGTGTCGCGGTTGATCAAAAGCTCGAGCGTGTTTATCCACAATTACCACAGGATTATAAGTACGAAAGAGAACGGAAATAGTATAAAATACTTTTTATGTTTGCCAAAAACCATTCAAATCAGCAAGCGATTCAGAAAAGCAGTCAAATGACAACACATCAGTTATACTGCTACGCTGCTTTTTTCAATAAACCAGATAAATTATGACTACCAAAAAACAACCGGATTCCACCATAGCCTTAAATAGAAAAGCTGGTTTTGATTATTTTATTGAAGATCAATACGAGGCCGGTCTGGTTTTGGAGGGCTGGGAAGTAAAAAGCCTGCGAGCTGGCAAAATCAACTTATCAGACTCGCACGTTATTATTAAATATGGTGAAGCCTATCTATTAGGTGCTCAAATACAACCACTTCCAACAGCATCAACTCATTTTATTCCAGATCCAGTAAGGACACGTAAGTTACTAATGAATAAAAAAGAATTAAACCATCTGATAGGTAGCGTTGAAAGACAAGGTTATACGATAGTTCCGCTTTCCTTGTATTGGAAGAAAAACAGAATCAAAATAAAAATTGCTCTGGCCAAAGGAAAAAAAGAGCATGACAAAAGGGATACTATCAAAGACAGAGAGTGGCAAAGAGACCGTTCACGAATAATGAAAAAGAACACTTGAGGAAATAATTTATGAAAGTTGGTGAGGTTATTCCTGATTTTGCATTTAATGCTACTAACAACCTGCAGGCACATCTCGATGATTATAAAGGACATATAGTCGTACTTTATTTTTATCCTAAAGACGCTACCCCGGGATGTACTACCGAAGGTCAAGATTTTAGAGATACTTATCCGCAATTTAAAGATTTAAACGCAATCATTTTCGGGATTTCCAGAGACGGTTTGAAGTCCCATGAACAATTCAAAGCCAAACAAAATTTTCCTTTTGAATTAATCAGTGATAGTGATGAAAAATTATGTCAGATGTTCGATGTCATTAAGATGAAATCCATGTATGGCAAACAAGTCAGAGGAATAGAACGAAGTACTTTCCTTATAAATGAAAAAGGAGTCTTGACTCACGAATGGCGCAAAGTGACAGTTAATGGTCACGTGGAAGAAGTTCTTAATACGATAAAATCATTAGCGTGATGAATAATGATATTTGTTGATATGATCTAAAATAGTACTTTTTATAGAATATTTAATTAATTTTTGCTATTATTGCAGAGGGTAAATTTCACCAAATCCACCCTTTTCTTAAGAGCTCACTATGTTTATCCGCAACCTGCAACTTTTTATTGTTGTTGCCTCCTGTGTACTGGTTTTAATTGGTACAGATATTTTATTACCTAGCCTGCCACATATTGCCCACTCACTCGCAGTATCATCAAATGAAGCCAAGATGCTCATTTCTATTTTCATGTTAGGGCAATTTACTACTGTTCTTATTTGGGGAGTCATTGCGGACCAATTGGGAAGAAGAAAAACATTGTTGTTGGGGATGCTGATTTTCTGTATTGGATCAATCTTAAGTTTAAGAGCTGACTCAATACAACTGTTGCTAGCCTGTCGCTTTTTACAAGGAACAGGTGCAGTCGTCGTTCCTGTTGCTGGTTGGGCCTTGATTCAAGATCTCTTTCCAAAAGACGAAGGGGCTCGCATCATGACATGGATTGGAACACTTACTGCTGTCATTCCACTTTTTGCCCCGGCATTAGGGGGTAAATTAGATGTATTATATGGTTGGCGATCAAACCTTTATTGTATTGCACTTTACTCTTTCATTCTGTGTATGATTATGCTGTTTTTACCAAAGCATATCCCGGTACAAAACTCACGAAACCCAAATTTAAAAGAAAAACTAAATATTTATATTCGAATTATAAAAAATAAAACGTTTATTTCCTACATCGCTTTATTTGGATTATTAAACTGTGGTGAGTGGTGCTTCCTTACTGTAGCTCCATTTTATTATTCACATGCTAATATTGCTCCCGACAAAATGGGGATCTTATTAATGGTTACCTCAATGGGGTTTGTTAGCGGCTCATTACTGGCGTCAAGACTATTTAAACACTTTGGGATCGATAAAACCATTGCATTGGGGATCCAATTGGCTTTAATGAGTAGTCTGATGCTGCTGATAGGAGAATACTTCCATTGGAGTCAATATCAGTTCTATAACGCCATAGATATTGGTATTTATATCCTGAGTTCAGCTCTGTTATGGGGTGCAACAACCTCAAGAGCCCTACAGTGCTTTGATGACTATAGAGGTTCAGCATCCGCCATTCGCAGTTTGATATTATTGTGCTTTGCTGCTTTTGGCACTTATTCGGGTCGATTAGTCAATCATAATAGCCTCTACCCGGTTGGGTTGTTTTTATTCTTTATGGCTTTGTTTGCATTGATTGTTTTCAATAATAAGGAATTAAAAACAGAACGACTCGCTGGAGAAGCCACCATTTAACTTAAAAACAAAATCCAACATTTTGCCAAGCTGAGTCCATTGCCATGCGTTTTGCGGCACAACTCGGGCAAAAGCCTCGACGTATATAACTGAAGGGTAACCAATTGTTCACGATGGCAAGACTCAGATTGGACACGTAAAAATCATTGCTCAAACATATATCACTTTAACAAATATTTAAACATGCTATATTTAACATATAAACTAATACCGCATTAAAATTAAGTGGCAAAATTTAAGTTAAACATTGGTTCAACCAAAAATACCGATACTATTGTCGACATTGATCTTTGTGCCAGAAATATTCAAAGGCCAATTTTATAAATTCCCGAAAACAATCAATCTGAAGCATATTGTTGAAGATTATACTCCTAGGGAAGCAGATCTATATATTGAAGATTTTGGTAACTTTTTAACTCCTTACCACAACTTCATCTACAAACTTAATGCATCAAATCAACAGCCGACGGAAGTAACCAATGCGACTAATGAAAGCCTGGATAAAAGTGATGAGAATCAAATTTTAAACAAGCCGAGCTATCCGAGTATATTTTCACAAAATGCCCCCGATAAAAATGTTGTGGAAACAAAAAAAGCAAAAATTGAAAAATATTTTACCAAATAAGCGGTTTTATATTTATATATAAACAGCCCCTAATATAATTCTTGACGTAATTACTATAGCTCATCACAATGAAGATAGAACCTGGAGTTCAAGAATTTAAACGTCCTGCCTGCATGGGCAGGCAACAAATTCTACTTGAACCCCAGTTCGGAGTTTTATGCTTTCAAATCGGGGAAATCCACGAGTACAAGGCAAACACTCTAAAAAAACGCAGCACTAGCAGGGCTAATATGAGCATTTTTAGAGTATTTAACGAAATAATCGTTGATTTATCGAAGATTTTAAAGCATAAAAACTCCAAACTCGGGTTACAATGAAAAGAAGAATACTTTAGCTAACAGGATGAACCTATGGATAATACCGATACTGGACTTAAGCTGTTTGTGCTTGATACTAACATTCTAATGCATGATCCCACAGCCATCTATCATTTCGATGAACACGATATTTATTTGCCTATGGTAGTGCTGGAAGAATTAGATAGTCATAAAACAGGTACATCAGAACTTGCCAGAAACGTTAGACAAACTAATAGAATGTTGGTTGAGCTGATGAGTAACGCGACTCATGAGCAAATTGTCTCGGGATTACCTATTCCATCCTATATCAGTAATAGCAACAATAGATCCAGTGGTAGATTGTTTTTTCAAACTGATGAATTTGATCAAGTGGTCCCATCCACATTACCAGGCCATAAAGTGGACAATACAATATTGGCAACCGCCTTAGGTCTACAAAAAAAATATCTTGGAAAAAGACAGGTTGTCATTATTTCAAAAGACATCAACTTGCGTATTAAAGCTGGAATATTAGGTATTCATGCCGAAGACTACTACAATGACCAAGTGCTCGATGATGTCAACCTGCTTCACCGAGGATTGCATATTCTGGATAATAATTTTTGGGATACTCATGCTAAAGATATGGGATCCTGGCAAGAAAGTGGAAAAACCTTTTATAAGGTAACAGGTCCATTAGTAGCACAATGGAATCCAAATGATTGCCTTAGTACAGAAGATGATCAGTTTCAAGCGCTAGTCAAAAAAATTGATGGAAGCAATGCCATAGTTCAACTAATACGTGATTATACTCAGCCCAAACACTCAGTCTGGGGCATTACCGCAAGAAATCGTGAACAGAATTTTTCCTTAAACTTGTTACTTGATCCTGATATTGATTTTGTAAGTTTGCAAGGTTCAGCAGGGACAGGTAAGACATTATTAACCATAGCAGCAGGATTAACTCAAGTTATGGATCAAAATCGTTATAATGAAATATTAATGACCAGAGTTACGATTCCCGTTGGTGAAGATATAGGCTTCTTGCCAGGTACTGAGGAAGAAAAAATGACGCCCTGGATGGGCGCTTTAATGGATAATCTTGAAGTACTTCATAGCTCTCAAGTAGGTGGCAGTTTTGGACGCGGAGCTACTCAGGATTTATTGCAAAATAAAATTAAAATACGTTCATTAAATTTTATGCGAGGAAGAACCTTTTTAAATCGATACATCATTATTGATGAGGCCCAAAACCTTACTTCAAAGCAGATAAAAACGCTGGTTACAAGAGCCGGTCCTGGTAGTAAAATCATTTGTTTGGGAGATATCAAACAAATTGATACTCCTTATTTAACTGAAACAACTTCCGGCCTTACTTTTGCAGTAGACCGGTTTAAAAGTTGGGAACACAGTGCTCATATGACTTTAACTCGAGGTGAGCGCTCAAGGCTGGCGTTTTATGCCGCTGAGCATTTATAGTATTTGTTTATGAGGATTAAAAATGACTGATCAAGCGATCACTTTCGATGATATCCTACTCGTTCCATCATACAACCATCATGAATCAAGACGAGTCGTTGAAACCAGCAGTACAGACAGGTTAGGAAAACTTACTTTAAATCTTCCTGTAATCAGTTCCAATATGGATACTATTACCGAAAGCAATATGGCTAATTTTATGCACAGTAAAGGAGCCATGGGAGCGTTACACCGTTTTATGACCATAGAAGAAAACATTCAGGAATTTAAAAAATGCAAGGGACATGTCTTTGTATCGGTTGGTTGTACCGAAATTGAACTGCAAAGAGCTGAAGCATTACGGGATGCAGGAGCGGATTTTTTTTGCGTTGATGTCGCTCATGCTCATGCCAAGTACGTGGGCAAAACTTTAAAAAGCTTGCGTCAGCTCTTGGGGAGCCGCTGCATTATGGCTGGAAATGTGGCTACTTATGCAGGAGCAGATTACCTTGCTTCTTGCGGTGCTGATATCATAAAAGCAGGTATTGGAGGAGGTTCGGTGTGCAGTACACGAATTAAAACTGGCTTCGGTGTACCTATGTTGACCTGTATTCAAGATTGCTCACGCGCAGATCGCTCCATCGTTGCCGATGGAGGCATAAAAACATCTGGCGATATCGTCAAAGCGTTAGCCTTCGGCGCGGATTTTGTCATGATAGGCGGCATGTTAGCTGGCTCTGCACCAACTCCTGGAGAAGTCATTCAAAAAGACGACGGCACTAAAGTCAAACGCTATAGAGGCATGGCATCCCGGGAAGCACAAGAAGAATTCCTTGGACAAATGCATGAATGGAAAACTGCTGAAGGCGTTGCAACTGAAGTTCCATTTAAAGAGAATCCTGATGGCATTATTGCCGATATAGTAGGGGGATTACGATCTGGCCTCACCTATGCTGGAGCCGATTCTATCAGTGAACTACAAAGAAAATTAAACTATGTCATTGTCACTCAGGCTGGACGTATAGAAAGTTTGCCGCATAAATTATTGGAAAGATAAATCAATAAATTAGCGCGAGCTGTTTTAATCACGTTGATCCAAACTGGGGTGATGTAACATCTGAGGACGAACCTGAGTCAGATGACTGACCACTTCCACTGCTAACTTTATCATCATAAGCTGAATTACTACCAAGATCAAATTGGCTTGAACTGCTTGAATTTGACTCTGGTGGAGGAGTTAGTAGAGATGAGGTATCGCTGTCATTACCACTGCCGCTACCACTATCTGTTGTCGGGGGTGATGATTGCTGGCTATCGTTGCTGTCCGTCGTTGGCGGTGATGAGCTATCGTTGCTGTCCGTCGTTGGCGGTGATGAGCTATCGTTGCTGTCTGTCGTTGGCGGTGATGAGCTATCGCTGCTGTCTGTCGTTGGCGGTGATGAGCTATCGCTGCTGTCTGTCGTTGGCGGTGATGAGCTATCGCTGCTGTCTGTCGTTGGCGGTGATGAGCTATCGCTGCTGTCTGTCGTTGGCGGTGATGAGCTATCGCTGCTGTCTGTCGTTGGCGGTGATGAGCTATCGCTGCTGTCTGTCGTTGGCGGTGATGAGCTATCGCTGCTGTCTGTCGTTGGCGGTGATGAGCTATCGCTGCTGTCTGTCGTTGGCGGTGATGAGCTATCGTTGCTACTATTAGATTCTGGTGTTGGTGACTCAGGGTTTGATTTAGATTCTTCCGAACCAGCCAGTTTCTTTTTAATGCCTTCAACTGCCTTATCCACCAGAAAACTCGCGCCTTGAGAAATTTTACCTCCGACAAAATAAAATGGCTTATTGACTAAACCTTGCCATTGTTCAACCAATTTCATATACCTTTCAAGCATCTCCATGGCCGGATCTTTTTTCTCATCTTTTTTCTCTTCTTTTTTCTCTTCCTTTTTCTCTCCAGGTTGACCCGCATTAGCTCCGAACTGCTTACCAATGTTGTCAACTAATTTACCCACCCCTTTTTTAGCAAGTCCTCCGATTACACTACCGACTTTACCTAACGTACTTTGTTGAGGGCCAGAAATTGGCTCAACAGGATTTTCAACCTTAGGTTCGTCCTTTTTTTTAGGTTTAGGTGATGGTGTCTGTGATTCAGATTTTGGAGTTTCGGCCATGTTACTTTACCATTATTAATTATATCTAAATTATAGTACCTCATTCAGAATTTGTCCGAGGTTATTACTCAAAATAGATTATCCAGAAATGTAATCTTTATTTATTTTTACTATACTAGGAAATGCAGCCAATTCTGATGATTGTTCAAATAATTTACAAAATTTTTACTAAATCAAAAAACAGCTTCTCATTCTAAATGTTGATAATAATACATTTTCATTTCCCAGTGAGCTAATTACAGTTGGATTATCTTAAGTCAATGAATTGGCAATATTTTAGAAGAAGATTGGATATTATGAACGAATTGATTTCCATTGCTCCCTTATCCAAAATTATATGGTGCTTATACTAAAATTGACCTTATAATTAATTATAGACTGATTAATAATTACATTTTTAATATTTGATAATATGCCGTTCTCTTTCAAATGTTGCCGGCCTAATATCAAGTAAACTATTCTATCAATAATAAGCAGTATGAAAAGACAAACAGGGACTCTATGAAAGTAGATGATTTTCGTTATATACGACGAGGGAAACACCTCAGTGAATTGACTGTGGAAGAAGCTGATCTTCTTGCTCCAATAAATCAACACGGCACTGGCAAGGATCGTGCATTGTTAGTATTACATGGTTTTTCTTCCTCACCAGCGGTGTATCGATATCTAATACCTAATTTAAAAAACTATGATGCCATCCTCTGCCCTGTACTGGCTGGACATGCAGAAAGCATAGAAGCCTTTTCTAAATCTAATGCCACAGATTGGTTTCTATCAGCAAAAAATGCCTGTGAAGCGCTGGTTAATCAATATCAAAAAGTTGATATTTTAGGATTATCGCTGGGTGGGTTATTGGCTTGTAAATTAAGCCAATCCTTTGCAATTAATCACCTTTTTCTCTTGGCTCCTGCTTTAAGGTTACACTTGCGAATAAATGCTATGCTGAAATTAGCCCAAATCCTTAAATGCCTTGGGTTTCGTCAACTCCGTAATGCTGCAGGAAACCTTATTACCAATGAGCGTGCTGAAATAGCTTATAGAAAACTTCCCATTTCTGCGATAATTGAAATGCTTACCTTAGCCCAGCAATATGAATGGGTTCCCCCGACCTGTCCAGCGGATCTTTTTCTTGGAACCCACGATCAAGTCGTTGCCTCTCAGCAAGTAGAACATTTGTTTTGCAATTTACCTAATGTAAGAATACATTGGTTGAAAAATTCCGCACATGTATTGCCTTTGGATAATGATCTAAACGAAATTATTGATTGTATTAATCGAAGTAGGTAAACAGGAGGTATCTCTAAACTATGAGAAGTACACAATTCTTCGTAACTGCCATAACAGTATATTGAATAAAAAAACAATTTGATGTATTTTACCCGCTCATTTTGTTCTTTGGAAGTTAATTGTGTTCTTATTTACTAACTCCTCATTAAAAAATAATAGCTTAACTATATCCAAAATTACTTTTTTTGCTATCGGAATAGCTTCGTTATTAATCATTGAAAATTATAATGCTGAAGATTCAAATGAAGATATATCGCCATCTTTTCTTAGTGACTTTGTAGAGGGTACTCTTGACTATCCGTTGTCAACAAACGAAGAGGAATTTGAAGTAAATATTGGGATACCATTTCAAGTGTAATAGTGCCATGCTAAATAATGTGAGTTCGATATCAAAAAATGATGCTATTTTTTGATATCGAACTAGACTATATTGGAGTGGATCCCGTATCAATGCTATGCATCCCCGCTTTCGCTGGGGACAAACTTTACGGGATAACATAGAATAAAAGGTATTTCCCTGCCTTTTATATTGAACTCACATTAAATAAAAATTAGGGAAATTGCTTATTATACCGATCAAAATCTTTCAAATCAGATTGGTTCCAACCACGCATATCCAACACAGAACCATTGAATGCCATGAAATCAGCGCGAGTTTTTGATAAATTGTAATAATAAATATCACTAGCATCCGTCGCAAGACTGCTTTGATGATTGACTGCAGAAATTTCAGCTACTGATTTATCATGCGTCCTCACAAAGCTACGTTGAGCCCGTAAATATTTCCCTTGAAACTGAGCAAAACCCCATAGTTCAACATCGAGTCTGTTAACAATTCCTGCCAGCTGGATTTTTTCTGACTTTTTGGCTCTAATAGTTAAATGATCACTCTTTACCCAATACAAACTTAATGTACCCTTCCCATCCATATCAAGTGTCCTGAGGTTCACAAAACCAGATATTAGTACCTTTGGATCTCCTTTTAAAACAATTTGCAAATTCCTGCTTGACACCCCATTGATTTGGGTTACCCCACTACCAACCGCTACTAGTTTTTGTAACCCAATAGTGCCAGCCAGCTTAGTGGTACCTGCATTTGCCAAGTGCAAATCCAAATAGCTGGTGTGCAAATTGTTTCCAGTAACAAACCCTGCCCCTTCATAACGAAAACGATTTAGGAATTTGGTTTTAATATCCACATTAACAACACCGTAATCCGGATACCCCTGGCCCAAAGACACATACAATGTATTTTGTTTTACTATTGTTCGTACTTGAACCAAGTCTCTGGGATCACCTCTTAATATAACTTCAGGTTTATTATATCCAGTATGCAAATTAACATTCAGTCGTCCTTGCACTACAATTTGGTTGAACGATGACACTTGCCGATATTGTTTTGTGCCAGTACTTGATTTTGGAGACTGGACCTGGGGTGTTTTGGGGTTATGATGAGCGCAACTTGTCAATACAATGATTAGTAAAATTAATAAGTAGCACCGCTTTAGCATAATCTTCATTCCTATATCAATAATCTCTCTACATTAGAGGAAGTTTTAGTAATGTGCAAGGCAGTATCCCGTAAGGAAATTATGCAATATTATAGGACTTACACAAAACCCCAATCTCTTCGTTAAAAAATGTTTTTAATTCACTCAGTTAATTTATCTAAACTCCCTTATTAAAAACATTTTTTCCTCGACCTTAGAGTTTTGTGTAAGTCCTATATTGTTTAGAGCGTGTCGTCACGAGATTGTTTGAAGCGAAAATTGAGTTAATTTCGAGCAAGTTTCAGTTTGCCCGAGAAGAATAGCCAGCCCTATTTGACGAGAGTAAATTTTTGATCAAATTAGCCTCAATTTGCAGCCAAACAATCTCGTGACGACACGCTCTAAGGGAACCCCTTATAAAATTTCTGCATCCTAAACTTCAATTTCTATATCCACTTTTCTTTACTGAAATCAGAGATGATTACATTGCTATTACAATAATCATGATGTTGCGAATCAGTAGCTTTATTAATTAAAGACTCTATAGGTTCTTTAAATGGTATTAGAGCTGGTAATTGAACATAAATATCCACTAAAATACCATTTTTGCAACTTAAAGTAATTTTACCCGCGTTATTTTCTCCGAAAGATCTTGTAATTAATTCACGCAGAGTTACCAGTTTTACTGTATCGCCACGATGCAATGTTAGATATTTGCCAAACTCTGTTTCATTAACTTCTGTCGTTAAACGCATAGCCAGACTAAAATAATCATCTGTACTTAAAGTCTGACAACTTCCGTGTTTGTTCCATTCATGACGCTCTAAACAACTGCCATAATGATAACTTGGCATAAATTTTTTTAAATTCTGAGCAACGTCTTCAGAAAAATCCAGCGGAAGATAGTCACAATGACTTTTCCGAGGACTTACCCCACAATAACCATAATTATATCCGCAGGCATCCTGGTTAGGCCATAAACCATGTAAGATCAAATGATCGGCTTGATAAGCTGTTTTGGTCAACTTAATACATTCTGGTTTGCCTACCTCATAACCATAGGTTTCACAAAAACCTGGTTGTGAACTCAAGGCCAATACATAAGCATCAGCCATACCAGGAGAGAGATCGCACCGTTGTCTAGGATGCTCGGTATACTCAATTACTCCACAATTAACATTCACCCAACGCAGGTTATGCTCATGTTCTGAAAATTGTATGCGCAACCAATCTGGCGCGCTTTTATTAATTTCCTTTAATTGATATTGCTGATTTGGTTGAACCATTAAGTTATCAGGGTTTGACTTACGATTCTTAGAAAGATAAGCAGGGCATAATTTTGTAGCTTCGAAAGTACCGCTGACAGGAATTGAGGCATTAAGACTTAAAGAACAGAAAAGCAAAAGCAGGGTGATTAATTTTATCATAAATACATCCTGACTATTGTTTGGTATGTCCATTATACTCAAGTATCATATGAATTCCAGCAATTATTTTTACATTGAATTGATTTATAAGGATTTTTTAATGCTTTAACATCTTTCTCAAAGGAGTACTATGATATAGAGATAAGAAAGGAGAAAGTACATGACCCGAAAAGACCCTATAGATATTAAATCTGAAGGAGACAAGGCATTGGAAAAAGGGGATCTGCCACTTGCCTTAAAATTTTATGATGACGCATTGGCGGTAAATCCACAATTCTCCGGGGCTTATTATCAAAAGGGAACTGCCCTATTACGAATGGGTAAAGCGATACAAGCTGCGAGCATGTACTGGCAAGCTTATTTATTCAGTCAATTCAGAACGGATATGGGCTTAATGACAGCAAAAACTCTAGCCCATGCCAATTATTCTTTTTCAGCCTGCAAACTTTTCGAGACATTTAAAATAGAAGAAATGGATGGTGAAAGCCTCGCTTATTACATCTATGCCCTGCGACAACAAGGAAGAGTTAAAGAAGCTTACGCCTTATTCCCACGTGTACGTAAAATCAATATACCTAAAACCTGCTGGGCAAGAGCTATTATTTTGCTTGATCTGAATAAAATCGATGAAGCACGCTTATTACTAGAACCACTTGAAGAGACGGATAAAGATGGACACATCACCACCTTGCTTCATGCCGTGTATATGGCTCTAAATGATAAAAAAGCAATGAAGACCCTTTTGGACAGGGCAATTAAACGAATACCTAATAATGACTATTTTTGTTGCCAACGTATTGCAATTGATATTCTCGACGGTTCAAATAAAACACCCATAGAGACTTATCAATCCTTCAAACGATTTGATCTTTTGGATGCTGCTGCTTATCTTCATAAGAACGCTGATAAAAATATGTTGCATAGCGGTACAACTTATCAAACATTTGATTTATTAGCGCCTCATATTTCATCACAAGGATTGATACTTGAGTTTGGAGTAAGATTCGGCTATACCATTTCACATATCGCAGAGATCTTCCCAAAACGTAAAATTTTCGGATTTGATAGTTTTCAAGGTCTGCCTGAAGATTGGCACCATGAAAAAGCTGGCTCATACTCCACATATGGCCAAATTCCATCAGTAGCAAGCAATGTTACTCTGGTAGCCGGATGGTTTAAGGATACTTTGCCTGATTTTAAAAAAAATTATAAAGATCCCATAGCTTTTATTAACATTGATTGCGATCTGTATTCATCCACTAAATTAGTTTTCAACGAATTAAACAAACAGATTGTTCCTGGCACCATTATAGTGTTTGACGAATATATCGGTAATATCAGTTGGCGTCAGGATGAATTCAAAGCCTTTCAAGAATGGGTAAAAGAAAATAAAGTAAAATATCGTTATCTTACTGCTAGCTTTTATACCAAGCAGGTATCGGTGCAAATTCTCAATAAAAAAGGATTTCAATGAATGAAAACATCCATGCCATTCATTTGCATTATAAAAACCACCTTCCTTTTTGCTGCCTTTTAGCAAACAATAAAAGGAAGGCAATTCCAGTAAATATAGGATTAGATAACAGTTACTTCTTCTGCTTGTAAACCTTTAGCACCTTTAGTAACAAGAAATTCCACCCGTTGACCTTCTAGCAAAGTTTTGCGACCAGAGGTGCTAACAATAGAACGGAAGTGTACAAATACATCATCTTGACCATTATCACGACTAATGAAGCCATAACCTTTATCATCATTAAACCACTTAACGTGGCCAGTTTCTTTCACAGACATTTCAAATTCCAAATTAAATTAAACAAACACTTGTCCAAAGCGTCCAGAGAAAAAATACTGTGTAATCATCGAGAGAAATTCGCTACCAAGATTTATATAAGGAAGGATTTTAATGAAAAACAAGATTTTAACCAAAAATGCTCATAGAACAAGTAAATGTAATTATAATACACTAATCTACAAATAGCGAGTATTATGTACAATATTTTCTATAAATGAACCACTTTTATATTCCACTTAGGGTTGCTTAGAGTGATTACCCACTTCCTTAGAACAATGCATTGAGGCTAATGGCGACTTAGGATGTGAACTAAAAAATTGCCACGCCCTATGCATATTTTTCCAGCTAAAATCCTCTTCATAGCTATTAGTCGGAGCATAACGTTCTGTCATGGCATCAGTTGCCTTATTTGCAACACAGGCAACGTCCTCAAAGCTTCCCAAAGCATAAGATCCAAGATACATAGTATTAGTATGATTTTGTTCCTTATCAAGTTGCAATCGCAAATCCCAGGGAAGAGTTGACATATAATCTTCCCAAATTTTATCTTCTACAACAGTCACTTCAGTTACGCCTGAAATCGCTTCCACTTCTTTTTTTATCAGGTCATGATCAAACTTAAATTCATTACTATTAGGTGGTAAATTCACATAAACTGTGCATAAACGCCCATCTTCAGGATTATCCCTATTATCCCTTGTTGTAATAAGCGCCAGATGTCCAAAACCTGATTCTTCCAGTGCTTTGGGGAAAAAATATTGTTTTGGAGGCAATCCCTTTATTTTATAAACGGCAACAGGATATCGATAGTACTCCAAATTTTCTACGCAATTTTTTTCAACTTCTGTTAAATCCAAGCCCAGGGAAGTCCAGTTTTTTGGTGAAGTAGCTAAAACCAATGTATCTGCTGTTTCAGTTCGCTCGAGTCCATTCTGAACATAAGTGACACTCACTTTATCAGCATCTCTTTTAACCTGAGTGATTTTGGCGCTTAAACGAACATCAAATTGCTCTGCAATCTTCTCCATCAAAAGCTGAAAACCACCATGTATCGCTAATAGAGAAGGTCTGTTAAGCAGGTTATCGGCCAAAAGAATATCAGGAATAGTGACCTTACCCATGTATTCAAGAATACTATAAGTAGGGCAATGAGTTAATGCGCCATAACCAAATCCCGGTACAAAAGGCTTCAAAAAAAGAGGTAAATACTGCATATTGTTTAGCTCACAATACTCAGAGAAAGGAAGTAATAATTTCTCGGGAAGTGATTTTTTACTTTGTTTTTTTGCCTTATAAATATCGTAATCATTGTTAAAAGCCCATAGTTCTTTAGCGAGCGCTTTTCCCATACTTATTTTTTCCAAGGCAGACGCATTATTAAACAGATGTTTGATTTCTATCGTTTCTGAATCTGTTGGCATCACTTTTTCAAATTTAATACTATGATCTGCCAGTGCATCAAGGACAACACCATAATTGGGGGCAACCAATGCAGCTCCCCATTCAGTTTTTAACATAGGACCAGAAGGATCGGAATAGGTATGACATTTACCACCCACTACGGATTCACGTTCGAGGAATAGGCACTCTACCTTTTTATTTTGTAATTTTGCTATTTCCTTGAGTTTGCGCGCAGCAAATAATCCACTGGGACCCGCACCGATAAAAATTACTTTGGATGGTAGTTTCATTGAAAGCCTCATTTGTAAAATCCATTCACAACTTACTCTTCACCATGCGAGAGACAATCTTTAGTTGCATAGAACTTTGCCTGCAATTGCCAAAATGATAATAAAGAGTAACCATTCATACCTTTAATGTATGAAGCTAAGGTAAACTTACCATATGGATTGATGAATTAAAACTAATTAACGTGAATTCGATATAAAAGGCAAGGAGATATCTTCTATATCGCTAAACGAACTTATCCCGTAAAGCTTGTCCCCAGCAAAAACGGGGATGCGTAGCATTGATAAGGGATCCACTTCAAACCAGTTTGGTTCGATATCAAAAAAATCAGAGCTTTTGAACAGATACAGGAGCAGTAATATTCGGCAACATAGACTGCAATTCGTTAGCTAACTCTAGTAACAGCAAATCACTCCCTCTTGCAGCACCCATTTGAATTGAAATGGGCAGATGTTCATCGAACAGGACTGGTAAAGTCATGGCCGGTAGTCCTCCTTGATTAAACAAAGAAGTAAAAGGTGAAAACTCTATATTCTTTTGTAGATAACTATTGAATTCCTCGTCCGTTCGTAATTGCCCGATTAATAATGGTAATTGGGCCAAAGCGGGAGTTAATATAACATCTGTTTTTTCAAACAACTCATACAACGGTCTCAGTAATTGATACAGTTTGTTCTTGGCTGTAATTAGCTCATAAGACCTAACCGTTTTACCTCTATAATAAAATTCCCATGTTATGGATTCAAGTTCATCAATCTGCGGTTTTCTACCAATAATTTGCTCTTGTGCTTTTACCATTGCATAAGTATTTGCTGCAATCAAAGTGAGTGCACAAGACCCAATAGACGACAAATCTAATGGCAAACGTATTTTATTTAATTTATGACCTGCATTTTTTAAGATCACTTTAATTTTCTTCACAGCATCCAGACATTCTGTTGCGACTGGAACATTAGCAAAGGCACCTTCCAATTCAGTTATAATTAATTGTTTTTTCTTTTTAGGCAAAGCTTGTAGCTGTGCTGGATTTATTAGACTCCTAAATAATGCGATAGAATCTCTAATTGAATGAGTTAGCAGAAAATTGGTAGCCATCCCGGACCATAACTCCTCGACCCATGGCCCTGATGGAATTAAACCTGTTGTCGGTTTAAATCCAAACAAGCCACAGCAAGACGCGGGAATACGAATCGACCCACCCCCATCGCTCGCTGTGGCTATGGGGGCTATGCCTGCCACTATTGCAGCTGCGGAGCCACCTGAAGAGCCTCCAGCCGTTCTGGTAATATCAAAAGGGTTTCGGCATGGTCCAAATAAGGTGGATTCTGTTACATAGGAAAGACCTAGTTCCGGAGTGTTTGTTTTAGCAAAAGGAACGAATCCTAATGCAATCAATTTGTTAACTAAGTCGCTATTAGTTTGAGGGAAATTATTAGCAAAAAAACTTGAACCTTCAGTCAATCTGACACCTTTTAAGGCATGCCCTAAATCCTTAACTAATAAAGGCACCCCATAATAAGGCTCATTACCTTTCATTTCGGCAAGACATTGGTGCGCAAATTCAAAACAGTCAGTAACTATGGCATTTAATACAGGATTTACTTCATATAAGCGTGTTTGCGCACATTCCAGTACTTCTTCAGCATTCACTTGCTGACTTTTAATAAGCTTAGCCAGCTCATGCACATCATATCGAATGTATTCATCGACGAACATGCCAAACTCCTTAATCGTCAGCTAATCTTTAAAAGGAGCTCATTCCTTTTAGTACTAAAAAAGTAGAGTTTACCTACGTAATCTGTATTACTACCGAATTATGACATTTTGTTTAAACTGCCCTGCCCACAACAGTAACTAAAGATATTAAGAGAATTGCAAGAACAATTAGTAACACAACCATATGATTGATGTGTTAATTATAGCAAAGGAATAGTAAACAAAAGTTATCCTTTAAGAATACAAATTTATTCCTAAAATGGATTAATTGGGGGTAAGTTATTATTTTTTCTTTTTTTCCCTGATTGATTCCGTTTTACTGCATAAATGGCTCGAAGCAATTCATCCCCGCGCCACAAAGTTTTTTCCTGACTTCGATACAATACTTGAGATAGCAAATGTAATTGTTTCTTTAAATGCGCATCCCTTACCAATTGCGTTAAATCGGTTAAGTTCAGTAAAGGCGCATCAGGCCATTGTAACGAAGCCCATTTTAAGACAGCATCCCGAGCTTTTTTAGGATTACACTCGTTACAGGCTTTATTTAATGCATTCAAAGCCCTTTTATATTCCCTTTTGCTGATGGTATATCTTGATTGCTTTTGCCATACCCATAAGCCTAAAGTGATGAGCCAGGCCAAAGCAAAAATAATAGCTAATGCCAAAGCCCAACCTCCTGATGTATTGGTGTTTAATCCAGAGTCTGAAACAGGTTGTTTCGTTTGCATCTCTTTATCAACACGTTGAGAATCATCCGTTGTACTTGTTTTCGCCGTGGTTGAAGGAGTAATCTCTAGACTTCTTGGGGGTAAAACAGCTACTTCATCTTTACTTGTTTCAGTATTAAACCAAAGAAGACGTAATTCTGGTATCGTTGTTTTACCTGCTTTGTTAAATAAATAAGTGACCTTAATTTCAACACTGCCAACTAGCACACCATTTTTAACCTGATTGCGTTCAGCACCTTTCTCGGGATAGACACTAAAGGAACTTGTTTCTTGAAATGTAAGTGAGGGTAATAGCTGGGCAGGAATGGCCACGCCTTCCAGAGTAACAATGCGAGTCAAAGTGCTCCCTTGGCTAATAGTCTGATTATTATTCTCATATTGCTCTGACAATTTAACTTGTTTAGCAGGCAACCATAATTTACCTTGATATTGTTTGGGCATTGGTTTAACTGATAAGTTAATTGTTTTGCTCTTAGCTTGAATCCGCTGAGGATTATAATCATAAACAAGGGCATTAAAAGTTGGTGAAATGATCTTCAAATTCCCACTTTTTTGAGGGTAAATAGCGTAGTTTTGTTCTTCTACAACATAAGTTATGTTGTTTTGTACTTCATGATAACGCTTTGCATCACCTAATGGGATCAACAACGCATCATCCACTTTAGGACCTTGATATTCAGCATCTAATAAACGCTTACTATTATACAATTTCACTGTATAGATAATTTGTTGGTTAACATAAGGTTTCTTTTCATCAACACCAGCAATCAGGAAGACATCTTGTTCTTGAATAGAGTTATCTGGAAAAGTTTGAGTTTTAGTGCTTTCCTGAACATTGATAGTAATCGGGGAACTTTGCTCCAAACCAATTTTTATCGGAGGAATAGTAAAAATTCCAGGCTTTAATGCTCTTAACAGAACTATCCATTGACTTTGTGATTGGGCTTGGCCATTAATAATGGAATAGTTGACATGCCTTTCTGTACCTAAAATGACAAAATCCTTTTGTAATTCGGTTAGATCAGGGACACCTCCGGATTGTTGATCTTCCTGGGTAATGGATAATTTAAAAGTTTCTCCCATTGTTACCTGAGAAGGGTCGAGCTGAACTTGTATTTCGGCAAATGTTAATGATGAAAATAAACTCAATAAAAACCATATTATTAATTTTTTCATTGATACCACCCACGTTCTCTACGTAAATGATCGCGTAAAAATTTTTCTCTCAATAATCCGCCTGGATCATCCGGTATTAAACGCAACCATTGCTCCTTTGCCAATTGTTTTTCTTGATTAGCTTCGGATTGGTTTTCTCCCTCTTGCTGATCATTCTTGTTATCTTGATCCTGTTTATTCGTATTCGCTTTATTAGGTTGCTTCTCTTCATTTTGTTGATCTTTGTTCTGCTGATCTTTGTTCTGTTGATCTTTGTTCTGTTGATCTTTGTTCTGTTGATCTTTGTTCTGTTGATCTTTGTTCTGCTGATCTTTGTTCTGCTGATCTTTGTTCTGTTGATCTTTGTTCTGTTGATCTTTGTTCTGTTGATCTTTGTTCTGTTGATCTTTGTTCTGTTGATCTTTGTTCTGTTGATCTTTGCTCTGTTGATCTTTGTTCTGTTGATCTTTGTTCTGTTGATCTTTGTTCTGCTGATCTTTGTTCTGCTGATCTTTGTTCTGTTGTTCCTGGTCTTTCTTTTTATCTTTATCTTTCTTTAACAATTCACTAATCAGTTTTCGATTGTAAACAGCATCTTGATTACTTGGATCCAATGCCAAAGCGTTATCGTAGGCTTGTATCGCTTCCTCGTATTTTCCCAAATGTGCCAAGGCATTTCCTTGATTATAATAGCCTTGTTCTGTTTTAAGAGCTTTGAATAATTTCGCAGCACGTTCATAATCGCCTGCTCTGTATGCAGCACTAGCAGCCCAATCACTTCTCTCAAAAGTATCTTTAGCCTTTGCAAACTGTCCCTTTTCCATCAAATGTTGTGCTTGTTGATCAGGAGTAAACCATAAATCAGACCAACTAAATGCTTTTCCTTCAATTGAAATGAAAGAAACTAACAAAAAGGTTAAAGTTCGCAGTATCATACTATCACCTTTTGCATCCAACCACGCTGAAACACAGGTAATAATAAAAACAATGCAGGGATTAAAAACCAACGACCTTCATCGCGCCAAAGTGGGATGTCATCATTTTTATTAAGGGCAAATTTCTCCTTACTTTTAGAGGCATTCAACCATCCTTCCAAATCGCTTGAATCAGGTGAATACACTAACAATTGCCCTTCACCCGAGTCAGCAAAACGTTGAAATAAGGGATTCAAATTTTTATCTGCTCTAATTGGCATGATTGAAGAAAAGATGCCTGATTCAGCTAGTTTTTTTGCTTTTTCAATAGATTCTGAAGAAGGTGTTTCAGCGGTTAGGACTAAAATTTGTCCATGATCATAGCCTGCTTGATTAAGCAATCGGCTTGCTTCTTCCAGCGCATTATCTAAATTATAACCTCCGACTGGCATAATATCAGGTGTTAGTGAAGACAATAAGGACGATATCGTTTGGCCATCATCTGTTAAAGGGGACACAACAAAAGACTCACCCGTAAAAACAACTAAACCAAATTGCCCTACATCTTTTCGGGTAAATAAGTCATGTAGTTTAAATTTGGCGCGACTAAGACGATTTGGTGATAAATCGCCAAGCAGCATTTTATCGGACAGATCCAATAGTAAAACTCTTGGTTGAATAGGTTTATATGTAGCTTGGGGTAGTTTATGCCAAGTTGGGCCAGAAATACTTAAAATCATAAATAAAATACTAAAGAATAGACAGGACAAGGAAATCATGCGTTTACCCTGACCTTTACGCTGCAACAAATGATCAAGAAGATAGCGATCGCACACTTCTTCCCAAGCATGTAATTTTGGTGTTTGGTGCCAATAAACTATTGCTAAGGTAATTAAAGGTACTATCATTAATAACCACAAGGGTCTCAAAAAATGAAATTCGGTCATCATGACTTAAGCACCTCTCTACCTTGTAAAAAAGATCTTAAGTACATCAATAAATCAGCTCTGGCAATCAACCAGGAAAAACATAAAAATAAAGCAAAAGCGACAACCCAGGGATAGTATTCTTTTTGAGGTCGAACAGTCGCCTGTTCTTGTTTCACCGTTTCTAATTGATTAATGGTTTGGTAAATAGTTTGTAAAGACTCAGGATCAGTGGCTCTAAAGTAACGCCCTCCAGTCATTTTGGCCATTTTTTGTAACGTCGGCTCATCCAATTCTGCAGAAAGGTTAGGAGCAAAAAAATCACTGGTCAGTGCTCTTGGATCGGTTTCAGAACCTAAGCCTATTGTATAAACTTTAATTCCATCTTGCTTGGCCAATTCGGCTGCCTTTAAAGGGGCTAATACACCAGAATTATTCGCTCCATCAGTCAGCAAAATAATAACCCGGCCTTTGGAAGGTACATCCTGTAACCGTTTAACAGCCAAACCAACCGCGTCGCCAATAGAAGTAGTTTTGCCAGCAAGGCCAGCAGTAGCATCTTCAATTCTCATTAACACACTATGTCGGTCATAAGTTAACGGAGTTTGCAGATAAGCTCGTGTACCGAACAGTATCAGCCCAATTCTGTCTCCAACCCGGTCTTCTACAAATTGTTCCGCTGCTCTCTTGACCACCATCAAACGACTCACCGGTCGACCATGTAATAACATATCAGTAATTTCCATACTTCCCGATAGGTCTAACACCATCATGATATTGTATCCTTCCCGTTCCACAGGTTTGGGTTCGCCAACCCAGCGAGGACCAGATAAGGCAATTACAAGCAGTAGCCAAACTAATGTGGGAATTAACAACAATGACTTGGCTGAGATGAATCGCTTCTCGTGTTCGACAATATTTAGCATTGCCTCAAAAAAAGGGATTTTCAATGCGGTCGGCAATTTTACCTTAGCTCTTGGTAATAAATACCAAAGAAATAGAGGAATAGGAATAAGCAACAAGGCCCATGGAGTTGCTAATTCGAACATGGTACACCTCTTTGTTTAATCCATTTTTCTGCACGAGTAATCAAAGGATTCAAATTCAAAGTTTCTGAGGTTTTAAACGGTGAATCTAATAACATGGACTTAACTGGTTTAAAATCAACCCCTTTGCAGGTTTGATTTAAAAATTCAAGCCATGCTTCCCCGTGCATACTGGCCACTTCTGCTCTTGGATAATAGACCAAAGCGACTCGTTTCAGTAATTCAGAAATTCGGGCACTAGCTAATTGAGTGTTTTTATCTTTGTCATATTGTTCTTTGTAGATTTTTAATAAACCTAATGCCTGTTTTTTAGGTAATGCATGAACATGCTTTTTATAGAGAAAATAAGCAAATCCTATCATTAACACTACTACAAGAACCATTAAACCATACCAACCTGGCGCAAGAGGCCACCAACCGATAGACTCGGGGAGGTGAATATCTCGTAATTGAGCCAATGGTTCTGTTTTAGCCACGAACCCTCCTGGGAAATGTCAAACGTACTAATTGAGTTAGATTAGTATCAGCGGTCACCTGTACATACTGAATCTGCAAACGTTTCAATTGATCATTTAATTGGTCTACCCTCTGCTGACAATAAAGCTGATAAGCTGTATTAACCGTTTCTAGACTCGTGTCTAATATGATTTCTTGCTTACCATTGCTAATGGCATATTGTTGGGGCTTTGGTGGCATCAGTTCAATTCTGTCACAAATATGATATGCCAACAGGTCATTATGCCCCCTCAAACGGCTTAAATGTTTCTCGCATTCCGTATCCATAGAATAAAAATCACTGATTAGCACTAGTATACTGCCAGGTCGAATCACACGACGTAATCTCATTAATGCATCACTTAGCATACGTGGCTTTTCTTCGCGTTGAGTTTCTGTTTGTGCAGTATATCGACTTAAGGAAGCCAACAAGGGAAGCACACCAGACTCTCTTCCCCGAGGAATAAATTCACTATGTTCAGTAGCGGAAAAAAAGAATCCCCCCACTCTATCGCCTTGCTTTATTACAGTCCAGGCCAAAAGAGAGGCCAAGCGTGCTGCAACAACTGACTTGAATGCCACCCTGGTACCAAAAAGCATGGAAGGATTGAAATCCACAAGGATAACAACTGGCCTTTCTCGTTCCTCCTGGTAAATTTTAACATGTGGCCTTCCGGTACGGGCTGTAACCCGCCATTCCATGTGACGAATTTCATCACCAGCCTGATAATTTCTTACTTCCGCAAAATCCATCCCTCGTCCACGAAATTTAGAAATATGATTTCCAGAACGTAGTGCCCTCCCTTCCGGTTTATAATGAACGGAATGAACATTACGTCTCAGATCAATTAATTCACTTAATTCTGCGACAACACCATTAGTCATAAAAACCTCTAGGGGATAGCGACCAAGCGTAATAAAGTATCTATAAAATCGTCACTGGTAATTCCTTCAGCTTCTGCTTCAAAGCTTAACAATACTCTATGACGTAATACGTCGTGAGCAATGACATGTATATCATCCGGAGTCACATAATCCCGACCTGCAAGCCATGCATGTGCTTTAGAACATCTATCCAAGGCAATAGTTGCCCGCGGGCTTGCGCCAAAACGTAACCATCGACCGAGCTCTTCGCTGTATACCCCAGGATTACGGGTAGCAACGACTAATTGCACCAGATAATTCTCAAGAGCTTCACTAGTATGTACTTTAAGTACTTGTTTACGAGCTGCAAATAAAGTTTTTTGTGATAGTTGAGGAGCTTTTGTTTGGCTTTCTGTTGAATTACCTAAAGCTTCTTTCCGTGCCAAAGTTAAAATATCATGCTCCACTTTCGCTTCAGGGTAACTAATCTTCACATACATTAAAAATCTGTCCAATTGAGCCTCTGGCAAAGGATAAGTTCCTTCTTGTTCAATAGGATTTTGAGTCGCCATCACTAAAAATAATTCTGGTAAAGGATAAGTTTTACCACCAATGGTGACTTGTCTTTCTGCCATCGCTTCAAGTAATGCTGATTGCACCTTAGCAGGGGCACGGTTAATTTCGTCTGCCAGGATCAGATGATGAAATATAGGTCCTGGTTGAAAGACAAAAGAACCATTTTGAGGGTGATAAACATCCGTACCGGTCAAATCACCAGGTAATAAATCAGGTGTAAATTGAATACGATGGAAATCGCCTTCGACAACGTCTGACAACTCTTTAACAGCTCTGGTTTTAGCTAATCCAGGGGCGCCTTCAACTAATAAGTGACCATCAGCAAGCAAAGCGATTAACAAGCGGGAAATCAAATCTTTTTGACCTAAAATACGCGAATTGAGGTGACGACTTAACTGTAGTACTTGTTGTTGCACATTATCCACGACTTTATCGTCCAGTTGCTCCATTACAATTACCCTTTAGAAAAAATATTATCCTAACTTGAATCAGTCAGGATGCCAAGTAGGACGGGCTTTGTTTTTATTAAAATCACTCATTTTGTTTGTATAATTTACACAAAGGAGGTGTAAAAACAGAATACACAAGGTATAGGAAAACTATATAAATACACTGATCGCTAAAGAAACACCACCCAATATTGTTTATTAGACTTCTTTCGAAACTCGCTGCAGCGAGTTTCGAAAGAGATCTACTCTTGGTAATCGCTTTGAAGCTCCAAAGGCATCAACAATTGCACCCTCTCATACAAAGAAATAATTTCCTCACAAAAAACATGCAATTGCTGCTGGTTCTCCCAAAGATCGTAATCAATGCCTTTATTGAACACCTGCTGCCTTGATAAAGTTTTTAAAAGAAAAATATCATTGCTGGATAAACCAAGATGACTATTTAATTCAACTAATTCCATAAGGTTTTTATATTCTTTGATTGGTCTATGATCATGTAAACAATAGGCTTTAAAAGTCAGCTGAAACGCCACATACATTAACGAAGTAATGGGGGATAAAACGTCAATAGCCTCTCCACCTCTATATATTCCGTTGGAAATTTGCTGCAACATATAATCCGCTGTATAAGCATGTTGCGTTGCAATGCTAAGTAGTTCCAAAGGAGACAAATACCTTCTGTCCATATGTAAAGCTCTCCCTTTTTTTTGGTTCTTCATGGTTAATCATGTTAAAATAAAAGGCGATTATATCTTTTAATTCTAATGATGCACACCTTTATTAATAGCCCTCTGCAAATCGGCTCCTTAACACTTCCTCATCGACTGATTCAAGGTCCTTTAGCAGGATATAGCTGCGCCCCTTTCAGAGAGCTATTTTACCTCTATACCCCACCAGCCTATTGTGTTTCAGAAATGAGCTCTGCTGTTGACATTCTCCACAAACACACAGCTCAATCCCGATATCTTTATAGATCACCTATAGAAAAATATCTTGCTTACCAAATATCAGGAAATGATCCTCATACGCTTTCAGATGCAGCCGTTAAATTACAATCATTAGGTGCTGATATAATTGATATCAATTGTGGTTGCCCCAAAACCAAAATTCGAAAAAAAGGAGCTGGTAGTGCTTTATTGGAAGATCCAAAAAAATTGATCGATATTATCTCCAGGGTACGTGCAGCCATCAATATCCCCCTTACAGTTAAAATTCGTATTCAAAATAATGAAAAAGATGTAATCCTGGCAAAGCAAATAGAAGAGGCTGGTGCTGATGCGCTCATAGTTCATGGCAGGCGATGGACAGACGATTATGATATTCCGTGTAATTGGCATCATATTGCAAATATCAAGAAATGCATCAACATCCCTGTCATTGTAAATGGAGACATCAACAATGAGTCCAATTTAAAAAATGCCTTAGAAGCGAGTAAATGCGATGGTTTTATGATTTCACGCGCAGGAACAGGTAAGCCCTGGCTTTATCAAGATCTATTGCAACAACAAACTGCTCATGTTTCTTTTTACGAGAGATTAAAATTATTCTTAATACATCTGGAAGGTTTATCTCACCTTGAAAACAAGCATAAAGCCGTATTGCAAAGTAAATCCCTGGTTCGCTATTACTTCAACAAACAACTTGATGAACAACAATTACAACAGTTTTATCAACTCGATTCACTAATAGATATTAAAGAATTTTTAGCTATGTCCTCACATACCCCTTTGTATTATTAGTACAAAGTAGTATGGGAATTAACCTCCACAATTTCTGAACTACTTAGTTCATGTTTAATTGCTTTGGCATCCATTCTGGCTTTTGTAATATCTCCCTTAAAAACACAGGAAATGTCTTCTGCAAATCTCAGATCATTAATTGATAAGGTCAGAGCATGTTTTGCATCCTTATAATTCTCATAAACAATTCTAGTTTTCGCAGCTTTTATTTTATTTGCAGCTGAAGAAAGCTTATGTCGGCATATTACCTTGTTCTGATCAGACTCTAGCTCCTTTAATTCTTCACTAAGAATTTGACATCTTTGAATTAATTGCTCCTTATCAAAAGCATTGGAGTTGGCAATTAAACAGTACAAAGACAGAAACAAAAATCCTATAAATGAAATGCATTTTGACATAATAATTTCCCTATACAATAAGTTGATTATTTGAAATTCAATCCAGTATACAACTCTAATTTGTCAAACTTCGACCAACTGAACTCTACATAGAAATTTAGGGTTTTAGGACAAGAATCTCCTTGGATTATGACACCATATAATCCAAGGATTGCAAGTTTCTTTAATGGAAATTACAGCTCTTTTTTGATCGCTTTGGCTTCCATTTTGGCTTTAGTAATCCCGGATTTGAACGCACAAGATACATCTTCAGCAAACTTCAGATCCTCAATTGAAGTGGACAAATAATGTTGTGCATCCTTATAATTATCATAAATAATTTTAACTCGTGCGAATTCTATTTTATTTGCAGCTGATCCAAGCTTACGTTGACATAATGCCTTGTATTGATGAGACTCCAGCTCTTTCAATTCTTCATTAAGAATTTGACATCTTTGAATTAACTGATTTTTATCAAAAAACCGGGAATTCGCATTGAAAGAAAATAAAAACAGAAAAAAAGAGCTAATTAATAAAACCCATCGTGCCATAATGATATCCCTATACAATAAGCTGACTATTTGAAATAAAATCCAGTATACAACTCTAACTTATCAAACTTCTACCCCCATCTACTTTCAATATCTGGCCAGTAATAAATGCGTTTTCAGCCAAGGCAAGAACAGCCTGAGCAATAAACTCAGGACTACCATGACTTTTCAACGGAGTTTTTTCAATAATTTTTTGCTGTGCTTCTTTGCTTAAGCTATTTTCATCCTCAGGCCAAGCGATTGCCCCAGGCGCGACCGCATTGACCCTGACTTCTGGTGCAAATTCACGAGCCAGAGATTTGGTTTGCATCTCCAATGCGGCTTTAGTTTGGCAATATACTGAATAGCCTTTAAGTGGTTTATCGGCATGAATATCAGTGAGATTGATAATAGCTCCCCTATATTGGGTTAATAAAGGACGAGCTGCAAGACTTAACAGGAAGGGAGTATGAACATTCACTGTAAAAAGATATTGCCAGTCGGCCTCATTTACAAATTGACCATCAGTTCGCTTAAAAACAGAAGCATTATTTACCAATAAATCCAAACGGCCTGCCCAATGATTTATTTTTGATATGATTTCGTCTGCTGCGTTATGTTCCGTAAACTCTTTTTGTAAAACAATAGCACTATCAAGACGTTGCTCATTCAAATGTTTGGCAAGATCATCCGATTCTTGTAAGGCTGACCGACAATGGATAACAACCCGATATCCCGAGGTATGCAGTTTTTTAATAATTGCTGCGCCAATGCGTCTGGCTCCTCCGGTAACTAAAGCGACTTTTGCTGCTTGTGTGTTTGACTGATTCAAGGTATGTTCCCCAGTTTACATCGAACTCACGTTAGTTTAAGCGATTATGAATTTAAAACAAACAATACTAAACCAGTTAAAATCGCAAAAGGAAATGCCTTTTATAGATTTTATGCAGTTGGCGCTTTATGCCCCGAACGAAGGATACTATAGCTCTGGATTACAAAAATTAGGAAAATACGGTGATTTTATTACTGCCCCGGAATTAACCTCTTTGTTTGGCAAAACCCTCGCTAACCAATGTCAGCAGATCCTATCCTTGCTGGAATCACCCGTCTTATTTGAATTTGGAGCAGGAACAGGAAAGCTCTGCATTGATATATTATTGCATCTGGAACAACTGAATTGTTTACCAGAATCTTATTTGATACTGGAAGTCAGTGGTAATTTACGTCAGCGCCAACAAGAACTTATTTTGCAAAAAATCCCACAATTGGCAGGCTTGGTTCATTGGCTTGATAAATGGCCTGAGACCCCTTTTAATGGAGTGATGTTGGCTAATGAAGTACTGGATGCCATGCCAGTTTATCGTTTTATGCAATCTGAAACAGAAATCCTGGAAAGCTTTGTTACTCTGGATAAGCAAGATCAATTAACTGAAATATTTAAACCAACAAGCAATCAACGCCTATTAAACTATATCAAAAATAATTTACCCCCTCTTCAACCACCTTATCTTACAGAAGCGAACTTGTTTCTTGATGATTGGATTTTGAATTGCAGCAACATAATAAATAGAGGGGCTTTGTTCATCATCGATTATGGTTTTCCTCGCCACGAATATTATCACGCAGACCGAAATCAAGGCACATTGATGTGCCATTACCAGCATCACTCTCATCCTAACCCCTTAGTTAATCCAGGAGAACAAGATATCACTGCTCATGTTGATTTTACTCATGTGGCCGAAGCAGCATACCAGGCTGGTTTTCATATCGCGGGTTATACTAACCAAGCCTCTTTTTTGCTAGCCAACGGTTTGCTAAGCTTAATAAATATTCCAGATAACGAGCAGGAGCAATTCGAAGCGAAACAAGCGATTAAACAATTAACTCAACCCAACGAAATGGGAGAGTTATTTAAGGTCATCGCGCTCACCAAAGATCTGGAAATTGATTTAAATGGTTTTCTAATCAATGATAAACGAGTGAATTTATAATTATGAAAAAATACCTGACTACTGTGGAATTACAAAAAGAATCCATGAAATTTTCTGCCGGACATACTACTATATTTTCCGCAACGGAAAGAGAGCCTTTACATGGCCATATGTATTCAGTTTATTTAGCACTGACCACCTGGGTAGAAGAAAATGGCATGACGTTCGATTATCGCTATTATAAAGAACGAATCCATAAGCTATGCCGTTACTTAAACCAGACTTTTCTTATGCCCCAATTCTCTCCTTTTTTAGAGTATGCAGAGGATGAAGAATATTATTATTTCACATTCAACAAGAAAAAAATCCCATTTCTTAAAGAAGATGTGACTTTAATGCCATTAACCAATATTACAGTAGAAGAGTTATCACGTTGGTTTGTTAATGAACTTATTAAAGAAAAGGATGAATTAGATAAGCATCGCATTGAAAAAGTAGTAGTGAAAGTGTTTTCTGCACCAGGACAGTCAGCAAGTCATGAATGGCTTAAAAGTAAATGAAAGACATTTATCAAATTTGTATCCCCCATACTAATAAAGATTATTTTGACTACGAAGTTCTTGACATAGTACCACATATAGGTGGGAGAGTATGGGTGCCCTTTCGCAATCAAACCCGACTGGGCATAGTAATAAATACAGTGCAAAGAAAACAGGAAAACTATTCTTTAAAACAAATTATCTCAATAATAGATGAGCAACCATTAATTTCCAAAGATCTGTTAGAGCTCTGTAGATGGGTGGGCAGTTACTATCAATCTCCTTTATCTGAAGTAATACCTTTGGTAATACCCAAAAAGTATCGTTTAGGATTACCTTGTTTATTACCTGCCAACGATTACTATCAATTGGCCATATCTGCCGAAGAAGCTAAAATATTAATCCCGGCAAGGGCAAAGAAACAACATGAATTGATTGATTTTTTGAGTCAACAAAAAGAAGCCGTCTCAAAGCATGCTTTAAAACAACATGGTTATAACACAACACAAATAAGTGCATTGCTCACTGCTCAGGTAATTACCCAATCAAAACAAACTGCCCTGCCACAAAAAGTCACAAATAAAGTAACACCCCCTTTGACACTTAATCCAGAACAAACTATTGCTGTCACTACTATTTTGGAGCACCTTCATCATTATCAATGCTTTTTGCTTCAGGGTGTTACTGGAAGCGGCAAAACAGAGGTTTATCTGCAAGTCATTACCAAAGTATTAGAGGAGGGAAAACAGGTATTGATACTGGTTCCTGAAATAGGATTAACCCCACAACTTTTATCGCGTTTTACCGCCCGATTTAATCATCCCATAGCAGTATTACACTCCAATCTAAATGAATCCGAAAGACAAGTAGCCTGGCAACTGGCAAAAGAAAGTAAAGTGAGCATGGTTATTGGAACCCGATCGGCCATTTTCACCCCTATGCCTGATTTGGGACTAATTGTAATAGATGAAGAGCATGACAATTCGTTAAAGCAAATGGAAGGAGTGCGATACTCTGCTCGAGATACAGCCCTAATGCGTGCTCATCTTGCCAACATTCCTATCATTCTGGGCTCAGCCACTCCAAGCCTGGAAACCATTCATAATTGTAAACAGAAGAAATACTCTTTATTACGCTTAACGCATAAAGCGTTATCCTCCAGGCCATTACATTTTCAACTTATTGATTTACGTTCTCAAGTATTGCAACATGGATTAGCCTCACCAACACTTAAAATCATAGAAGACCATTTACTACAAGAGAATCAGGTGTTGGTTTTTATTAACAGACGGGGATTTGCACCAGTATTACTTTGCCATCAATGTGGATGGATGGTGGATTGCAAAGCATGCGATAGTCATTTGACACTACATAAACAGACTGGACAAATGATTTGTCATCATTGTGGATTAACTCAAAGAATACCAATGGTTTGTAATAGCTGCCATAGCAATGAATTAATACCCGTGGGGAGCGGCACTCAGCGAATTTATGAGTTTTTAAGCAATCATTTTCCAGATAAGAACATTTTGCGAATTGACCGGGATGAAGTCCGTAAAAAAAACTCTCTCAGTAACCATCTGGATAAAATTAATAAGGGGGAAGCTCAACTTATTATAGGAACTCAAATGTTAGCCAAAGGCCATCATTTTCCTCGCTTATCCCTCGTAGTAGTTGTTGATGCAGATGCTGGTTTCTATAACCAGGATTTCAGGGCTATTGAACATTTAGGCCAATTGTTAACACAAGTATCAGGGAGAGCAGGGAGGGCAGAATATCCCGGACAAGTACTAATTCAAACTCATTTACCGGATCATCCTATGCTTAATTTGCTTATTCAACAAGGGTATGATGAGTTTGCAAAAGCCTTATTAATTACAAGACAAGATGCTGAATTACCTCCGTTTCAATTTTTAGCAATGATAAGGGCGCAAGGTAAAGCCCTTAACAAAGTGACTCAATTCTTAAAAGCGACCAAAGATCAAATTCAGATTCCTCCTCTTACTGTACTAGGACCTGCCCCTGCCCCTCTACCTAGAAAAGCAAACCAACATCGCATGCAATTATTAGTTAAATCTCCGTCAAGAAAAGCTCTTAAAACTTCATTGACGCAATTAAGAGAGTGGTTAACAATGAATAAACTAAGTAATGGCATTCGCTGGAATGTTGATGTCGATCCTATGGACTTATCATGACTGAAATAAAAAAAATGATACATCAAAAAACTTTTGACATTGCCTGGGGTGATATGGATGCATTAGGACATGTCAACAATGCACGTTATTTTGACTATTTTCAAGAAGCCAGGATCGACTGGCTTAGAGAACTTGATATCAAAATGACAGGTAAAACTGGCCCTGTTGTCATTCATGTTGCTTGTACTTTCTTAAAGCCAGTTGTTTATCCTGCCACAGTTACCATACGCAGTAATTTACATAGTCTTGGCAATTCCAGCATGATTATGGATCACGATTTGTATCAAGAAGAAGTACTTATGGCACAAGGTGTTAGTAAAATAGTTTGGGTTGATTATACTCAAAATAAATCAGTGCCATTGCCCGATATTATAAGAAATTTAGCATAGGCTAATTTGGAACCCGCTTCCTTACGGTTGCGGCTCGGATTATAAGTAAAACTGAGCAGAGACCATAAGGAAGCGGATGATGAATTAAGATGCGGAGATAAGGTTTTCATCCAAATCAACGGTCATCACACACTGTAAAATAACCATGTTTATAGGGGTTGGAACGACCGCGAAACTCATAATCCCGGCAACGTTGGCCACGATCATCGACATAACGATCTTTCAAACGAAAAGCATAATCCCCAAAATTCATATCCTGTTGCCATTCTTGAGCATCTCTTTGTTTTTGCTCAGCATCCATTTTATTCAGGAACTTACTCAGCTTACTGGTAAAACCTGTGCTACAAATAACAGTCAACAAAACAAACACGACAATTTTTTTCACGATATTGGATTCCCAATCAACATTTGACGCAATATTAAACCATAAGTTGCAATAAAAATCCAATATCGATAAAAATCAAACGGCAATAGGTGCTTTTATTGCAGGATGTGACTGATAATTTACAAATTCAAAATCCTCATAAGCATAATCAAATAATGAAGCGGGCTTTCTTTTAATTGTTAACGAAGGAGAAGGTAAGGGTTGTCTTGCTAATTGAGTTTGTGCTTGTTCCAGATGATTAAGATACAAATGACAATCTCCTCCAGTCCATATGAATTCACCAACATCCAAATTACATTGTTGAGCTACCATATGAGTAAGCAAAGAATAAGAAGCAATATTGAAAGGTACCCCTAAAAATACGTCGGCTGATCGCTGATACAATTGACAAGAGAGCTTATTATTTGCGACGTAAAACTGAAACAAGGCATGACAAGGCATTAAAGCCATTTTATCCAACTCACCTACGTTCCAGGCACTTACAATTAATCGACGAGAATCAGGATTACTCTTAATCTGTTGAACCACCTCGCTCAATTGATCGATAATACGTCCATCCGCAGTCGGCCAGCTGCGCCATTGCTTGCCATAAACAGGTCCCAAATTGCCATTGCTATCAGCCCATTCATCCCAAATCGTTACACCATTTTCCTTAAGATATGAAATGTTTGTATCGCCTCGCAAAAACCATAGTAACTCATGAATAATACTTCTCATGTGCAGTTTTTTAGTAGTTACAAGAGGGAAGCCTTTTGTCAAATCAAAACGCATTTGATACCCAAATACAGATAATGTTCCAGTACCCGTTCTATCTGACTTTTCCATCCCATGTTGTAAAATATGATCTAATAGTTGTAAATATGTTTTCATCGCTTAGCCCACCATAACCAAATTCCAATCAATAACATGGGGAAAGATAAAACCTGCCCCATAGTCAGCCAGCCAAATGCCACAAAACCTAATTGCGAATCAGGTTGTCTAAAACTTTCAGCAATTAACCTGCAAATCGCATACCCCATTAAAAACAAAGCAGAAACTCGCCCTTGTGGTCTCGGCTTTGACGCATAACACCAAATCAAAATAAATAAAGCGACTCCTTCTAAACCAAATTCGTACAATTGAGAAGGGTGCCTTGGTTGTTCATCAACATGAGGAAATACCATACCCCATGGAACATCAGTGACTCGTCCCCATAGTTCACCGTTAATGAAATTACCCAAACGTCCTGCTGCTAACCCCAAAGGAACCAAAGGTGCCGCAAAATCACCAACCTCTAAAAAAGTTTTGCCGTATTTACGACAAAAAAACCAAACAGCGAAAATCACCCCAATCAAACCACCATGAAAAGACATTCCGCCTTCCCAAATTTTAAATAATATCCAAGGTTGATGGATTAGCTCCTTAAAATCATAAAACAGCATATAACCTATTCTGCCGCCCAGAATAACGCCAAGAGCACAGTAAAAGATAAAATCACTTAACTGATCAGTATCCCAGTTCAATTTATAATGTTTTATACGCCAATAACCTAATAACCAGGCAGCAATAAAGCCAACCAAATACATCAAACCATACCAGTGAATTTTTAATGGCCCTAAAGAAAAAGCGACTGGATTAATATTTGGATAAATGAGCATGGTTATTCAAATTTCCTTACAATAACATATGAATTGCTGTTATGAATAAAATCACAATAAAACCATATTTTAAATACTTTACAGGTAAAATATAATTTAACTTGGCTCCATATGGCGCAATCAAGCTACTGGGTATTGCTACTCCCAACACAGCTGGCCAATAAATATATCCTAAAGAGTATGATATTTTTGGCATTTCGAAAGTACCTGTTATCATAAACATAATTGTCCCTGCAATGCCAACAACAAAAGTACCTAAATTGGATACTGCCGCAATTTTTCTAACCGGTACCCCACAATAGGTTAGATAAGGGATAATGATCACTCCCCCCCCAACACCTAACAGACCGGATACTGACCCTATGCCACTACTGATTAAAGTGTTGAACCAATATCCCGGAAATTTATCAGTATGACTTACCTGAACATCCAAAAACATTTTGATCGCTACTCCAATCAAAAACAGTCCGAATATTATCTTTAATAAATAAGTTGGAATGAAAGAAGCCATTACGGAGCCTAAAACAGTACCAAGTACTAAACCAGGTGCTAATTTCTTAAAAGCGGGTAAGAGTATCTCATCCATTTTGTTGTGCGCTTTTAAGGATGCGTAAGAAGTAAAAATCATTACAGTCAATGAACAGCCTGCTGCTACATGCATAATGACATCTGCTGGAATTACTTGTGAGTGTTGAAAAATATAGACTAATCCTGGCACTACAATTATACCGCCACCAACGCCTAGAGAACCAGACATTATTCCAGCGAAAGCTCCAATAATAATGTAAATGACTCCATTAATTAATAGCCCTTCGGACATTATGACTTACCCGCTCGGATTAGTCCTCCTAATCCTTCATCTTCTAAAGCTTTTTGCAAATGGAATCGTATTTCTGCAGGATGTTCAAACTCTAAAACTTCTGCCAGAATTTTACGGGCATTCGCAATGGCAAAATTACGAATGACCCATTTCACTCTTGGCAAGCTGGCTGAGTTCATACTTAACGTGTCAAAACCCATAGCAATTAACAAGATCACTGCTAAAGGATCACTGGCCATTTCACCACAAATGCTCACCTCAACACCTGCTGCATGTCCTCCTTCAACAACTTTTAGCAACATGCGCAACATAGCGGGGTGTAGTGGATCATAAAGACTGGCAACACGGGCATTATTTCTGTCTACTGCTAATAAATATTGCGTGAGATCGTTACTCCCCACGGAGATAAAATCAACACGCTTGGCCATTTCACGTGCCAGGTAAGCAGCGGCAGGGACTTCAATCATGACACCAATTTTGGGTTTTACTATTTTACAGTCTTCTTCTACTAATTCCTCAAAAGCTTGCTCAATCAAATAAACAGCCTCTTCTACTTCACTGAGTGTAGTGACCATAGGCAACATAATGCGTAAATTATCTAATTCTTCACTGGCTCGCATCATTGCACGAACTTGAATCAAAAAAACATCTGGATGATCAAGCGTAATCCTAATACCACGCCATCCCAAATAGGGATTCTCCTCTTCTACGGGAAAATAGGGCAAAATCTTATCGCCACCAATGTCCAAGGTGCGCATAGTCACTAAACGTGGAGCAAAGGCTTTTAGAGTCTGTCTGTAAATAATGGTCTGCTCATCCTCAGAAGGAAAACGATCACGACTCATAAAGGGCACTTCTGAACGATATAATCCAACCCCCTCTGCGCCAACGCTCATAGACAAACCCGCATCCATTGCCAAGCCTGTATTGACTTGCAAGGAAACTCTGTAACTGTCAGTCGTTTCGGCTGGTTTATCTCGCAAACTGACGAGACTTTGGTTTAATTCCTGTTCTTCTTGTGCTAATTGTTTAAATTCAGCTAATAAAGATTTGGAAGGAGAAACATAAACATGGCCATAATAACCATCAACTATTAAAGCACGGCGTGATACTGATTCTACCTTTAAGCCTCGCAAACCCATCACTGTGGGAACACCCAGAGCCCTGGCTAAAATGGCAACATGAGAATTATTAGAGCCTTTAGCAGAAACTACACCAGCCAATTGGCCTTCTGGAACTTCCGCCAGTGCTGCTGCGGTGACTTCTTCACCAATTAGAATAGTTCGCTTGGGATAATCAATTTCTTCTCGCTGAGACCGTTGTAATTCAGCCAAAACTCGACGGCCCAAATCACGAAAATCACTTGCACGTTCTCGAAGATAATCATCTCCCATGCTCTCAAATTGCTGTACGTGTTTTTTGATAACCGTCGCTAATGCTGCTTGTGCACTGATTTGTTCTTCCCGTATCACATGCTCTACTTCCGCTCCCAGGCTGTCTTTATCCAAAATTCTTAAATAAACATCAAATAAAGCATGCTCTTCTTCAGCAACAGTTTCCTTCATGCGTTTACTTAAACGCCTCATATCATCTCTTGCTGTTTCCAAAGCTTCATAAAACACTTTGATTTCGTCTTCCAATTCTTCAACTGGGTTACGCGGAACAGCATCAATATCTGCGGGAGGATACACAACTACAGCAGTACCAATCCCTATACCAGGTACACTCCCTATTCCAGTTAGTGCGGTATGAGCCACTTCCATTTTGGCCATTCCCAAAGGCTTCTTGGGTTGAGTAAGTTCTGCTAACTCACCCGTTGCCTCTGCATGAGCAATGATTCCACCTAATTGAGCAGCTAAAGTAATAAGGAATGATTCTTCGGCATCATCAAAATGACGTTGCTCAAGTTGTTGAACAACCAAAACACCATACAATTTTCTGTGTTGAATAATGGGGACACCTAAAAAAGCATTCAGGTGCTCTTCACCAATTAAGGGGTTATGATAAAAATCAGGATGAGAGGGTGCATTTTCTATATTGATAGGCTCCTCCCTACGCCCTATCAAACCTATCAGTCCACAATCAAGAGCTACTCTGACTCTAAACTCTGCTTGCTTATTCAAGCCTTCCGTGGCGATCAGCACGTATTCTGCATTTTTGTTATCAATAAGGTAAACGGAAACGGCCTCGGCATTAATGGCTTTATTAATACGTTGTACCAAAATGCCAAGTGCTTCTTTTAAATCACTGGCTGCGGTAACGTCTTGAACTATCCGTTTAAGTATTTTAAGCATCTAAGCTCTATGATTACCTCTTTTACGTTTTAAGCCATAAGGTGTACGGCGTTCCTTTTTTAATAAAGGTTCCAATTCTTTTAATGCTTGAATATAAACTTGCCTCTTAAAAAAAATAACTTGTTGTTCTGGCTCATGGAAATCTACCCATCGCCAGCTATCAAACTCAGGAGAGTCACTCAAATCCAATCTCAACTTCTGGTCACTTGTTATAAGTTTTAGCAAATACCATTTTTGCTTCTGTCCAATAACCAAAGGTTCACTCCCATGGCGCAAATATTGTTTGGGAAGTCGATACCTTAGCCAACGTTTGGTTGAACCCAATATTTCAACATCACCTTTATCCAGACCTACTTCCTCATGTAATTCACGATACATTGCTTCCATAGCCGACTCACCAGGTGCTAACCCACCTTGTGGGAATTGCCAGGCATCATGCCCACTACGTCTCCCCCAAAAAACTCTATCGGAATCGTTGACTAGAATAATACCTACGTTCAAACGATATCCGGCACGATCGATCACCATGATGTCACTGCTTAGAATAAACCGTTAATAACTTGATTTTTCCACAAAGTACAAGAGCTTACAATTAAATCTGTAAATATTATTTGGTCAAAGTCAGACTCTGTTTTTATATTGTTTTTTTTGTTTTATTATAGAGCAAAATATTTCGTCATAATGGCTCCCAATTCCTTGGAGTCTGGTCTTATTATACTTAACAAGTCCGTACATTATCCTCTCCCTAATGGTTGCGGCTCAGTTTGATCATAATCAAAGCCGCAACCATTAGGGAGTGGATTAAGACAAAGAAAAAATAGAACAGCCGCAAATTATAAAATCAGGACTTATGAAAAACCCCAAGGTCGAGGCAAAAAAAGTTTTTAATGAGGGAGTTTAGACAAACTAAATGACCGAATTAAAAACTTTTTTTAACGAAGAGATTGGAGTTTTTCATAAGTCCTGAAAATTAGTTGTTATGGGTATAGCCAGGTTTTCGCTATACTTATCGAAACAATAACAAATCATTGATAAATCCGTATGAAAAAACAAGTCTTAATCATAAATACTGGTGGCACTATCAGCAGTGTCAAAACATCGAATGGCTATGAACCATCCCCTGGCTTTGTTCAAAAAGCTTTGGCAGAAATTCCAGCCTTGAAACATAAAAACATGCCAGAATACATTATAAAGGAATATCAGCCCTTGCTTGATTCATCTAATATGACCGTAACTGAGTGGAACAGGATTGCCAGAGATATTGCCCACGAATATGATCGGTTTGACGGATTTGTGGTTTTACATGGTACGGACACAATGGCCTATACTGCTTCTGCTTTGTCTTTTATGTTGGAACACTTAGGCAAACCTGTCATCGTGACGGGCTCTCAAATCCCTTTATCTGAAATCCGCAATGATGCTACAGATAATCTCATAACCTCCTTATGGCTTTGTGCCCATCAACCCATTCATGAGGTATGCATCTATTTTAATCAGCACTTGTTCCGTGGTAACCGCACCCAAAAAATTAGCGCTCAACGCTTCAATGCCTTTGATTCTCCCAATTACCCCCATTTGGCATCCATAGGCATAGAGATAGAATTGCATCCACATCGTTTATTACCCCACCCCAAAGCACCGTTCCATTTACAAACCATTACTCCGCACTTTATCGCTAACTTCAGGTTGTTTCCTGGTTTTGCCTCTGATGTTCTCGAATACATTTTAAACCAACCTTTACGAGGTTTAATCCTTGAAACCTATGGAGCAGGTAATGCCCAGAACAACGATCCCAGATTTTTGCATTTACTTAAAGAAGCTTGTAACAGAGGTATCATTATTATTAATTGTACCCAATGTTATCAGGGAAAAGTGGAAATGAATCAATATGCAACTGGGCATACTTTAAAAGAAGCCGGCTTGATTAGTGGCCATGATATGACACCAGAGGCTGCCCATTGCAAATTATTGTATTTATTAAGCAAGAATTTGGAGATCCCTGAAATCAAAAAATTGATTGAAACCAATTTGTGTGGGGAATTACAGAATTAAGAAATGGTTTAAATTCCTTTCAAATCCGACATCAGCTTGTTACGAAAGCTTCCTACAATTTTTTCTGAAGACTGTCATCCCGAGTGTTAACGAGGGACCTCCAATAAATGGCAATGTGCTAGAGTCTGGAGGTCCCTCGTTAACACTCGGGATGACAGCAGAATTGAAATACAAAACACCGTCTATATACAAATATCCCAACAAAAAAAACTTATATTGTAGGGGAGTGTTCAGACGAAAGTTCTGCATCCTCCTCTTCAAATTCATCTGTATTTTTTAGATCGGAAGACTTTGTATCTTCTTGCTTTGGTACTGGCTGCTTTGTATCTGTTGACTTCGTGTCCTCTTGTTTGACCGCTGTTTGTTTTATCACTGGTTTTTCAAACTGAGTTTCTGTCATCCCTTGAATTGTGCGAACAGCAGTATTAAATTCAACGCCAAATCGTCCTTCTCCTGAACTAAACCAATCTGATGGTGTCACCACCCCAACACCCCAAAAACTTAAACCAGGAAGAGAGAAACCCTTGTCTTTCTTAATAGCGTTTTGATTGTCCTGGGCAAGGTCTTGCAACACTTGTAGTGCTCTTTTTCTTTGTTCTTCCAGATTGTGCGAGGGGTTAATTCGCTCACTTAATGCTTGCAGTCTTACTGCTAATTGCTCTTCTTTCTTGGTTCTGATTTCATAATCGATGCCTGTTTTAGGAGTAAAGATTTCATCACCCAGATAGATGGCGGCATGATAATAAACAAGGTTTTCAGGTGTTTCTGAGTAAGATTTGTTTAATAAGTTAAATTCAAATTTTTTTAGTTTGCCAAGAAAATCGTTGGAATGGTTCTTCAAATTATTGAGACAAGTTACAGAATCTCCTTTATCTCTTGGTTCCCCATAGTGTTCCCTTATGGATTGAATTTTTATTCGGGCAGTATCTATCAATACAATGATTGACAGTAAATCATTTTCATCATTACCTGTGTCTTTAAAGAGGACAATATCTTCTTCCAGTTTATCAACCACATTTTTTTGATCGATTGATAATTTTGTATTATAGCCATATGTTTCTGATTTCCATTTCAAATTGGATGATAACTCACTCAATTTTTCTTTAATTAATTTCTTTAAAACCTTTAGAAATATATTCATTGCTCTACTCCTTTAACTGCAACTTAATTATCATATAGCACTTTACATCATTCATAGCATTGGGGCAGACTGTTTAAATCAGCACCGATTATGACATTTAACTTAGGAAAACATAAATCTCATGAATTTACAAATTATTATTTTAGCTGCCGGGCAAGGTAAAAGAATGTACTCTGATACCCCCAAGGTTCTTCATCACCTAGCAGGCAAACCCATGTTAACCCATGTAGTAGAAGCCGCTCGGCAACTAAATCCTGATGCAATCCATATTATTTATGGTCATGGTGGTGAACAAATAAAAAACTCACTCCCTGACTTACCCGTTCATTGGGTACATCAGGCAGAGCAGTTAGGAACTGGCCACGCGGTGTTGCAAGCCTTACCCCATATCCCTGCCGATGCACACGTTCTGGTTTTATCTGCTGATGTTCCACTGATTCAAGTGGAGACACTTCAATCATTAATTGAATGCAGCCAACCTCAAAATACAAATCATTCCGTTTTAGCACTCCTGGTTGCCGAGCTTGAAAATCCAAGTGGTCTTGGGCGCATTATCAGAAACAACCACGGTGAAATTTATAGCATTGTAGAAGAAAAGGATGCAAATGAGCAAGAAAAGAATGTAAAAGAAATTTATTCAGGAATTTGCTGCACTCCAGCAAGCAATCTGCAAAAATGGTTACCCCAATTAACGAATAACAATGCACAAGGCGAATACTATTTAACTGAAATCATCTCTATGGCAGTAAACAGCAAAACGCCAATTACTTCTCTAAGCGCCAAAAATAGTTTTGAAGTTCAAGGGATCAATAATCGATTGCAACTGCAACAGATGGAACGTATCTGGCAACAAAGAGCTGCCAATCAACTCATGGAGAAAGGTGCAACCTTAGCTGACGCCAATCGATTTGACTTAAGAGGCGAGTTGCATTGTGGAAAGGATGTATATATCGACATCAATTGCGTCTTTACAGGCAAGGTGGTTTTAGGTAACAACTGCAAAATTGGTCCAAACTGCAATTTAACTAATGTCACATTGGGAGATGGGTGTGAAATTTACGCCAACAGCATATTAGAAGACTGTCATATTGCAAATGACTGTCACATAGGTCCTTTTGCTCGTCTTCGTTCAGGAACGCAATTGGCTTCTCATTGTAAAATTGGCAATTTCGTAGAAACCAAAAAAGCTATTTTCAATGAAGGCACAAAAGCAAGTCATTTAAGTTATTTAGGCGATGTTAAATTAGGGAAACATGTGAATGTTGGCGCAGGCACCATTACTTGTAATTATGATGGGGTTAACAAGCATCAAACAATTATCGAGGATGGTGTTTTTATCGGGTCAGATACGCAATTAGTTGCTCCAGTTACTGTTGGGGCCAATGCCACAATAGGAGCGGGCAGTACCATACGCAGAAATGTTCCCGCCGACGAACTGACTTTAACTGAGTCACGACAAAAAACTATTTATGGTTGGAAGCGGCCAGCAAAAAAAGAGCAGGATTGAAGAAAGAGTAACTGAATGCCTGTTGCCGTCATAATTCTCCTGATTGTCCTTATTGCCATTGCCTTGCGTAGAGTAGTAAGAGTGGTCATTCCTATTTGGGCAATTATGGTGACAGGAGCCGTTGCTGTTTTGCTTTGTCAGAAAATAACACCATTAGGTGCTTTTTCTGCTATTGAGCCTGACGTAATGCTTTATTTATTTGGTGTTTTTTTAATTTCCCAGGCAGCAGAAGAAAGTGGCTATTTAGCCTATTTGACTGATCAAATCTTTTATTACACAAGTACTGGAAAACAAGCGTTATTGTTGATTGTTTTTGTTCTGGGCTTGAGCTCCGCATTATTGATGAACGATACCATAGCCATTATAGGCACGCCCATTATTCTACAGCTATGTCAATCCCACAAAAATTTAATAAAACCATTGCTGTTTGCTCTGGCATTTTCAATTACTATTGGAAGTACCATGAGCCCTATAGGCAATCCACAAAATTTATTGATTGCTGTAAAAGGCGAGATGACCTCTCCATTCTTAATGTTTTTCAAGTATTTGGCCATACCAACACTATTAAATCTAGTGATAACTTATTTTTTGATCCTCTTTTTATACCGAGATGAATTAAAGGAATCAATTGAAAAGCCTGTCTTGCCCACAATAAAGGATTATCGGACTGTTACACTGATTAAAATAAGTTTGGTCATGATGCTAGCGTTAATAATAATCAAAGTTTTAATGGATTTCATTCATTATTCATTGTTTCAATTGAATTTTAGTTATATAGCGCTTTTATCCGCTATACCGATTTTGTTGAGTAAGCACCGATGGAACTACATAAAAAAACTGGATTGGGGAACTTTAATTTTTTTCGCCAGTACATTTATTTTAATGCAAAGTGTATGGAATAGTGGTTTTTTCCAAACCAGTATTATTTATTTTCATGTTGATGTGACTCACATTATCATGATTTTTGTAATCAGTATCGCTCTTAGTCAATTCATCTCCAATGTTCCATTGGTGGCATTGTACTTACCTCTATTAATGAGTCATTCTCATTCCACTATGAATTTATTGAGTTTGGCGGTGGGAAGTACCATTGCAGGCAATTTATCTATTTTGGGTGCGGCCAGTAACATTATCATTATTCAAAACAGTGAAAAGCGCGGTATTAGAGGATTTGGATTTCTAGAATTTATCATTTTAGGAGCTCCTCTCACATTATTTAATTTCTTAATTTACGTTTATTTTCTTCAAAGGATATGAGGAAATAATTCGATATCGAGCACTTGTTAATGCGCCTATGTAGCGAATCGAACGCATATTATATCAACCGCTTTCTTCCTGTACGACGAAAGAATAATTTTTTTCTAAAATCTTGCATATCCATAAAATTATCGGAAGAGAAATAAAGGTAGCTAATAATTTATACTGCCAAACACTAATAGCTAAATTGATGATTTGTTCATAAGGATAAATGCCGCCGTAAAGCACGCTGTAATCAACCAGACATAACAAGGAATTAGCTGATATATTAGCCACTAATATTCGCAGGAATCTATTAATTCTCCATTTTGAATTCTTTAAATAGTGCAGCATCATCGCATTTCCAAGAAAAGTGACAAACAAAGAAAGTGATGCCGCAGATAACCTTCTTGGCATGATGTAATTATAAAAAGGGTTCAAATTAAAAAAGGGTGGGGAAGGCAATGCAACGCTTCCCATCAGTAAAACGTCAAAAATAAATTGTGCTGCAAAAAGAGCAATGACCAATTTTAAATTGGCCTGGTAGCCCCATAATTCACCTACCACAGTACTAATCACTATAGTAATTGGGAAAAAAACACAACTGGCGGAGAGTACCATGTCTTTATTTACCGCAATGATTCGATATTCACAAGCTAAACATATCAATATCACGGTAACCGCAAAGCAAATCAAGTATTGGTAAATTGGAAAAACGGAATCTCCTGTGACAATTAAGGTCTTGCTTTTATGTTGTTTGTCATTTAGCACAAAGGTTAAATAAACCACTCCAATGATAAGGAGTAAAAGGGATGCAATCATGAATGAATCAATGAAAATTTGCTTGAAACTATGCGCATGAGGAGCAGAAAATAAAAGGTAAAAATCCAGACAAAAAAAGCTCGCCCCTCCTAACAGGGCCAGTAACACACATTGCTTTGGGGTTGATAAGACCCTGCTGGACTTAGTACAAAATAACAAATGAGGCAAATAAAAGCTCAGAGCAAAAGCAATAGTGGTGGCAAAAAATTTCTTAGGTATTTCTTCAAAAATAATTTGATATGCCGGATTATCATGCATGTATTCCGCAGCAGGCAAGTTCACAAGCACATACACACCAATGCAAAACATATATAAAGTCATCAAACAAATGTTAAGTAAATGGCGTTGCTCTTTAAACGTGCAATTTCTTAATGCAAATAAAAATAATGCCGCGATTAAAGGACAAATCAAACTGTTTGTTGCAAATACAAGCCCCTCAAGCAGAATAATTTTAAAAGAAACATTAATTAATAATATCAGACAAGTTATCATACTCACTGCGATGAATATGAACCCCGGGGATTGCTTTAAGGACAAAGACTGATTCATGCGATGAAAGCTACCATAGTATAACAACCAATCCTACCTTAATGATAGATACTGACTATAGGGAGTTAATTTTATGATTTACTAGGGTACGTTGATTCATGCCCTATAAGCTTCAGGCAACATTTGCCTGTTATTAAGCTAATCAGCTCGCAAATATAGCATTATAGCGCTTGTCATATCAAGACAAACAAAAATCGTCAACTGTCGACTTAAACCACGACTAAATGATAAGTTAATAATAGGGCTTACGCAAAACTCCAATCTCTTTGTTAAAAAATGTTTTTAATTCGGTCATTTAGTTTATCTACACTCCCTCATTAAAAACATTTTTTGTCTCAATCTTGGTGTTTTGCGTAAGTCCTTAATAAAAATGATCCCCAAAACACTAAAACTGAGATGACTTCATGAGCAATCATAAAAAACAAGCTTCGGCAAAAACAGGCCTATTACCAGGAACCGCGGTGTATATAGGTGAGCATCCACCACAACCCACTCAAATTATGGTACATATTTATGACAAGCATCATTACAAAATGGCGGACACCTTCGATGCTCAACTAATAAAAGAAGCACAAGAAGCGGGGCAAAATGTATGGATAGACATATCAGGCCTCGCGGACATCGAGAAAATCACAAAAATTTGTGTATTATACAACATACATCCTCTGGTTATTGAAGATTTACTCAATACAAAGCAAAGACCGAAACTGGATATAGTAGATGATTATTTTTTTGTTGTTTTTAAATTATTGCAATCTCCTCCTAATCACCTAACTTATAATACAGAGCAATTTAGTTTAATAATCAAACATCAGCTTTTGCTCACATTCAGAGAATCCCCAAAGTATAATTTATCTTCTATTTATCAACGTCTTAATGGAGAGCATTCATTAACCCGTGAACAAGGAAGTGATTATTTAACCTATCTTATTATGGACTATATTGTTGATGATTATTTCAACTTTGTCGAATCTTCAGCTCAATTACTGGAATCTTTGGAAGATCAGTTAATTAATAACCCCGAAACCATTAAACTCAGAACCTTATACACCATCAAACGAAGAACCATTACGCTTAGAAAAACCATTCCTCCATTAAGAGACATAGTTCATTTGTTACTGACCGATGATAGAGGATTGGTAAATAAAAAGTATAGCCTTTACTTCCGTGACTTATATGACCATTGTATCCGCTTGGTAGAATCCATCGATTTGCACAGAGAAATGTCGGCCAACATGCTGGATATTTACCTGTCTACCATCAATAATCGCATGAATGAATCCATGAAAATTTTAACCCTGTTTGCCAGTATTTTTATACCGTTAAGTTTTATAGCAGGGATATATGGTATGAATTTCAAATTCATGCCCGAATTGGATTGGCGTTATGGTTACCCCTTTATTCTGGGAAGTATGATCCTTTTGGCATTGCTTATGTTGTATTTTTTTAAAAGAAAAAAACTATTCTAGATTAATGTAAATAATCTAATGTCATTTATAAAGGTATCGTCTTGAATTAATGAGGAATCTCCCTGTGCTAGCACAGGGTAATCGTTTGGAGAACCTTCGCTTAGCTTAAGATGACTACAGATTAGACTTATAAAATGTCGAAAAACTTTGTGCGATTTGCTGGGGAAATCGCAGTATTGATACAGAAAAAATATCAATAATATGACCAATTGTATAAAAAATACAGAATCCTATTTTGTCAAACTCAATTCGGTTATTGAAGTACTTTCCTGTTCTTTATGTCCTCTGCGCTTTCTTGTTACAAATAAATTATCAGGACTAATAACAGTAAGCACAATCTGTGTTTGAGGCTTATCAGGTACTAAACTGTTTGCAGGAACAACTGCCTTCGCATCCTCTTTTTCAGTTACCAGCTGTTGCTGAGAAACGATAGCCACCTTGTCGGAAGGTGGTGGAGTAGGCTCAAGAAGAGTTATACCATTTAAAGCCAAGTTTGAACCGGTTATCGCTTTGGCTTCACCTTTAATGTTATGTCTCTCAAACCATAATTTGAATGCTGTTACCAAATTCCAAAAATCTTCTTCTTTGCTCAGCATCAAAACAAAACGAGTTACCTTTTTGGGTATTCCAAATTTGAGATTTACTGCCGCAGCTACAGTTTTTGGTGCCCATGCCAAAGTAGCCATGGTTTTGGTTTTCCCGACTCCTTCTATGAGTTCAGCTGCAGAGATAGCTCCTGAACGTATAGCAGGCCAATACATAAATACAATTGGATCATTAATTAAGCCGTCGGGACCTCTAAAAATAGAAGGAGCTACAAATACAAAAGCCTTATCCACCACTTTCTTAAAAAAGCTCGGTTTAGCTTTCTTTTCCTGCTCTAAATCCATATTTAATACCATAGTTCCAAATTGTAAGGCAGGAGATAAAGGAATTAATGGTTCAGCGTCTTTGTCAGGTTTAAAATCGATAGGAATTCTTTTCATCGCACCATCGAATACTATATCAACCAATAGGCGATTAACTCGCTCATAAACATTAAATGGATCCGAATAAGGTGAACTGGTTTTTGGATCCATTTGAGGTAATGTCATATGAGCAGCCACATTAACGTGTGACAACATTAATAAATGGCGAAGTGCTCTGTAATATAGATAAGGAGGTATTCCAACAGTTGATTCCAGAACTTTATCCATTAACAGGTTTGTTGCTTCAGATGTTAATCCAAATCCTAAAACAGACTCTGGTTTCATTGCCAGATATTTATGACGTTCACATAACTCTGGTGTGGTTAAGCGGATAATATATCGTCCATTAAAATAGACTCTTAATACTGTTGAGAGCGGTTTACCAACATAGGGGATCAGACTTACTCCGTAAGTCAAAGCATCGTTCCCCATTAAAATAAGAGGCTCTCTTCCCCAGCCCTTTATTTTACGTTTATAGTTACAATCCAACTCGTCACATATTGAAGGGGGAAGTATCTTTTTATTTGAATTAAATGCTGAAGGTCCTAATGAGTCAAGAACTGCGGCATGCGCTAAAGTTTGCGCACCTTGTCTCCAACCGTATCCTGTAACCAAATAATCAACGAGAGTTAAGCCGGATAAAAAAAGTGCATAAGGAGCGTACCATGCGATATCCTTATTATAACCATATCTGAAATAACTTTGCACAACATTGTTTGTAAAATCGACAGTTACCGACGGCAAAAAATCACTTGAGATAAAAGTATCAACAACTCCCTGGGGTTTAGGGTCTTTTCGCCAGAGATAGGATGAAAGATAATGGCAACCTACGACAGTTAAAGTGGACAAACCTAGCACATAAGGCATAAACCAGGCGGATTCCCCACTATAATCATCACTAAAATAATTTTGGACGGCATTATTTGCAAAATTCACGGCAACCATGGGTAAAACATCATTAACGAGAACGTAACCTGCTCCATTAACAATTTTTTTTGCTTGGGGATTATTGATCAAGGTAGGCACTGCATCACGCAAAGCGATTCCCTGCTCTAAAACCTGAACGGTTGTATTGGCTGTATAACTGACCGCTCCAAAAGTTAATTTCGATAATGAGACATTATTCCATAACCATTTTGCCCCATTATTTAACCCTGTGCCAATAGCTTTAACTCCATCTACTACCGATGACAACCAGCCCATAATGCTCTCCTGCAACAGCCGAATTTTATTTTATGGGTAAAAATTGAGAAATACCAGAGGGTCGAAGTGTTTTTTTTGAACTTTATTTGAATATTTTATGATAAGAGGTATCCAATTGAACTTTATGATTTTTTTAATTCTATAAAGTGGTGTGACCCAGGTTTAATAGGTCTTTACTATGCCTATTCCGGCCATCAAACTATTAGAGGACAGGTTCTTCTCCTGAGGACAGCAAGATCTTTTGGGGAGTTTATTGTTCGTAGAATTTTTAACCTGAGTTGAACGTACGACTGTCTGTATTTTTATGGAGATAAATTCTTGTCTGGATATTCACAAAGATCAGCAATTAAACAAGTTTTGCAATGTGGTTTACGCGCTGTGCATACATAGCGACCATGTAATATTAACCAATGATGTGCATCATGTAAAAAATCAGAAGGTACATTTTTTAATAACTGTTTTTCAACAGCCAGTGGCGTATTACCTTTCGCTATACCAATTCGATTAGCCACTCTAAAAATATGAGTATCTACAGCCATAGTTGCTTGGCCAAACGCGGTATTCAAAACCACATTTGCAGTTTTTCGTCCAACACCAGGTAATGATTCCAAAGCGTCTCTTTGATTGGGAACCTCTCCTCGATGCTCCTCGATAAGGATTTTACAGGTCTTCATGATATTTTGCGCTTTGCTATTATAAAGACCTATGGATTTAATATAATCTTTTAATTTATCTAATCCCAAGTGCAATAAATCTTGCGGTGTATTAGCAACCTGGAATAATTTGGCAGTGGCTTTATTCACACTGACATCGGTCGCTTGGGCAGATAGCATGACAGCAATTAACAGCTCAAAGGAAGTGTTGTATTTCAATTCAGTAGTAGGATGAGGATTCTGTTTTTGAAAGCGTTCGAAAATTTCTTGGTATTTTTTTTTATTCATAAGATTTTTTCGCTTTCACGCGTTCGAGAGCCTGAAGAATATAGTGTTGTTTCGCTTGAGTATCTTGAGAATGAGTCGTGAGTTTTTTTCTTTCTCTATAAATTTGCTGTTTTTCATGCTCATCTCGCAATTGACGCATCTGTTTCGCATTGTAACGACGTCGAGCAAAATCCTTATCATACTCAGCGATAGGCACATCGACCATCTCGATGCAATCAACGGGGCACGGGTCCACGCATAATCCGCATCCAGTACATTCATGTGCAATGATGGCGTGCATTAATTTACCACTACCAATGATCGCATCCACTGGGCACGCTTTAATGCATTTGGTACAACCAATACATTCTTCTTCATTTATCACAGCAACTGAAGGAGAGCGGGTATTTTCTATTGCTTCTTTTAAATAGGGAGTAGCATCAATGTGCAGCAATTTTCCCAAAGCTTCCACCGTCTCTGCGCTGCCAGGAGGACATTTATTAATAGGAGCAGCTCCTTGAGCCAAAGCTTCTGCATAAGGCAAACATCCAGAATACCCACATTCCCCACACTGAGTTTGTGGTAATACCGCATCGATTTCTTTAACAGAAGCCATTACTTCACCTTCATACCGGGAAGCGCTCCTGCATCGGGTTGTAATAAATAGATTCCCTGACCATCTCCGGCTGCCAATACCATGCCCTCAGAAACGCCAAAACGCATAGTACGTGGCGCTAAATTAGCCACCATCACTGTCAAACGGCCAACCAATTCTTCGGCATCATAAGCACTTTTTATTCCTGCAAAAACCTGCTTTTGGGTTTCACCCAAATCCAGCGTCAAACGCATTAATTTATCAGCACCTTCCACAGACTCCGCATTGACAATTTTGGCTATACGTAAATCAACTTTGGCAAAATCCTCGATACTAATAAAGTTATCATTCTCAACATTTGCATTATCTTTCACCGCTGTAACCATTAAGGACTCCTTACTTTGAGCAAGCATCGCTTCAATTTTTTCTTTTTCTATTCTGACCATTAAAGGCTGAAAGGTATTAATATTATGGTTTAGTAAGGGACTATCAATAGAACTCCAGGTTAGGGGGGCAGAATTTAAAAATTGTTCTGCTGCGTTCGCCATCATCGGCAAAACCGGTTTTAGATAGGTCATTAAAATACGGAATAAATTAATCCCCATGGTACAGATGGCGTGTACTTCAGCCAATCGAGTTTCCTCTTTTGCCAATACCCATGGTTTGTTCGCATCGATGTATTGATTAACCTTGTCAGCACAATCCATGATTTGCCTTATAGCCCGCGCGTAATCTCTTGCAATAAATGCATCAATCACCGTTTCTCTTACACTGACCAAATCCTGATATAATTGCGGATCACTCAATTCTTGACTTAAGCGATTATCAAAGCGTTTATTAATAAATCCGGCACATCGGCTTGCAATATTAACTACCTTCCCTACCAGATCAGCATTCACTCTATTGACAAAATCATCAAAATTCAAATCCAAATCATCTACTCGTCCATTCAATTTGGCAGCAAAGTAATAACGTAGGTATTCAGGATGCAAATGAGCCAGATACGTCCGCGCCTCTATAAAGGTACCGCGCGATTTGGACATTTTCTGTCCCTCAACTGTTAAAAACCCGTGTGTGTAAACCGCAGTAGGGGTCCTATAACCACTAGCCGCTAACATGGCAGGCCAAAATAAAGCATGGAAATAAACGATATCCTTACCAACAAAATGATACAATTCCGTCTTTGAATCCTTATTCCAAAATTCAGCAAAAGAAACACCCTGTTCGTCACAGTACTTTTTGAAGCTAGCCATATATCCTATAGGAGCATCCAACCAAACATAAAAGTATTTGTCAGGGATACCAGGTATGGGGAATCCGAAATAAGGAGCATCGCGAGAAATGTCCCATTGTTTCAAACCAGCTTCAAACCATTCACTGAGTTTATTTGTCACTTCGGTTTGCAAATGCCCTTTTCTTGTCCAATCCCTTAGTAGCTCTTCATAACGAGGCAAATCAAAAAAGTAGTGCTCTGATTCTTTCTCTACAGGTCTGGCGCCAGAAATAACAGAAACCGGATCAATCAAATCTGTTGGGGAATAAGTGGCGCCACATGCCTCACAATTATCACCGTACTGATCAGCTGCACCACATTTCGGACAGGTTCCCTTAACATATCTATCCGGCAAAAACATTTGTTTTACAGGATCATAAAATTGGCGAATTGTTTTTTTAATGATATCTCCACCTGTTTGCAACCGTTCGAATATAGTAGTCGCCAACGCCTGATTTTCAGGTGAATGAGTAGTATGGTAACAATCATAATCTATAGCAAACGCTTTAAAATCACTTTCATGACTTAATTTGATTTCAGCTGTTAAGATCTCTGGTGTAATCCCCATTTGTTCTGCTTTCAACATAATAGGGGTGCCATGAGCATCATCACCACAAACGCTAATGCATTGAATGCCCAACATTTTGTGAGTACGAACCCAGATATCTGTTTGAATATGCTCAACCAAATGTCCTAAATGCAAATGCCCATTCGCATAGGGAAGGGCACTAGTCACTAACATTTTACGTTTACTAGTCATAGTTATAGAATACTCATTAAGTATAAAAACGACTAATTATAACGCAAAGACGAGTTAAATGCTGCAATAGGAATCGGTTTTTATTAAGTAGTGATGTATAGGGCATGGGGTTTTGTTACTACCCTGTAATAAATTGAGTATGGTAAATTTGCCAGGGTTCGTTGACAATTCAAGCTAGAGTCTATGTCCCGCTCCTTGTGCGCGGGATCCATGGATGCCGCGGATAAACCACGGCATATTGACATTTTAGATTGACTTGTTAACACACCCTAATATTAAATTAAAATTTAAAAAAGTGAACTGACATGACTAATAACCCAAGGCTTATCATAGGCATCAGTGGCTCATCAGGTATTATCTATGGCATTAGACTATTACAAGTCTTACAAAAATTACCAATAGAAACCCATTTAGTCATCAGTAAAGCAGGACAATTGACGCGTGCTTATGAAACACAGATGAATGCTGCAGAACTCAAGGCCCTGGCCGATGTCTATCATCCATGTACTGATCTCACCGCGTCGATCGCCAGTGGATCATTTAAAACCATGGGCATGATCATAGCACCTTGTTCTATGAAAACATTAGGAGAAATAGCTCATGGGATCAGCAGTAACCTATTAACTCGAGCTGCCGATGTGGTTCTTAAAGAACGCAGAAAACTGGTCCTTCTGCCCAGGGAAACACCTTTACACCTTGTACATCTGAACAATATGGTCTGCATCACACAAATGGGTGGCATTATTTGTCCACCAGTACCCGCTTTTTATAATCACCCGCAAAACATAGACGATATAGTCAATGACACTATAGGTAGAGCTCTCGACTTATTTGATTTGGATTGTGGATTAGTGAAGAGATGGGGAGAAAAGTAGAGGTCTAATAAAAAACGCGGCCCAGGCCGCGTTTTAAATTCTCACTTCATTCTCATATTATTTTACAGAAGAAGTTAAAGATGGTTGTTGTTCTTCTATAACAGGAGCTGATTTCTTATTAGGATCTACGAATACAGATTTAGTTTGAACAGGCTCTTCTTCAGAACTTGAATGAGAGCTGGAAAGTTCTACTCTTTTGTCTTTACCGTCATTCAAACCACCGAATTGGTTTCTGCGTACTTCGTCAAAGTTTTCGTCATTAACAGACTCATTCTCTGATTTGCTTGAAGATTTGCGCCAGTTGGTGAAGCAATCTTTCAATGCGTTAAAGGCATTAACTACGGTAGCACCTACGTAAACACCAACACTGGTTAAAGCACCAGCAACACCAGCAGTAGCAGCTACTTGAGCAGCAAAGCCAGTACCTACCACAGAAGCAATTGAGACACCAAAAACGGTGAAGCCAGTTACAGCAGCCAGGGCAGCAGGCCAGAGAGCAACAGTTAGAGCAGCAATTCCGGCAACAGCTAAAGAAGACCAAAATGCAACAGCAATTGCTTTTTTATGATTAGAAATGAAATTAGAGATACCTGTTCCTATGTATTTAGCGGCGTCTAAGGTCAAACCAAATAAGCCACGGTTTCTCATATAGTTTCCTTCATCATCAGTAACATAGTTACCGCGATTGTCTTTTACGTAGGAACCTAAAAACAGGTTAGTTAAGCCAGAAAAGACACCTGCTGGCAAGTAAAATACGCCAGTTGCAAATTGTTTCAATGTCATTTTTTTTACTCCAAGGTTATAAATCGGAGCGAATTGTAACAACCCATTTATCAGTTGTGAATCAAAAGTGCGCAATATGTTGTTACAAAAGTGTAAAGTAAGTTCATTTTATTAGCTTTAAGAAACCCTATTTTTGGTTATAACAAGGATAAAATACTAATAGAAACAAGCACTGAGTAATTATAATACAATTATCTTTTCTCCAATGCAGGTTGTTATTTTATAGAAAAAATGGCCTGGAATATTGTCAAGCATTGAACTACTTTAATATCGAATCTTTTGCAATAAATTTTACCTTAGATTCGAAGACCCTCGGTTACAATGTCACTTTCACCCAAAACATGGGAAGTCGACTTTGTTGGATGCTTCGGTTTATCGTCTTCAAAAGAATCAGAAGTGCTGTAATCATTAAACTCTTCATCGTCTTCCATTTCAAACGACTCAGACTTTTCTCCTTCCAAATGCTCCATTAAATAATGGTATGTTTCCTGATCATTCACATCGGCATTACCCGCTTCTTTACTCTCAAAGTGCGAATAAACATGTTTTCCGATATCAATTAACTGTTTCCATACCACTATACCCCCTAAAATCGCAGCAAAAGCAACGCCGGTGACAATACTACCCAAAGTTAGTGCCGCAACAGGAAGATGCAGTGCTGTTAAAAAAGCTAAAGGAGTAATGCCAAAGAGACTTATCCCGGCAAAAGCGGCCAGGACTGGGGGGCAGAAAAAAGACAAGAGAGTAATACCAAGACCAATAACAAGTGATCCAATCAAGAGCGTCGTCAAATAGCCCTTGTTCTGCTTATACCATTCTTTGATTTTATCCCACATTCCAAAACTCCAAACCAAAATATTGAGGATTATATCATTAATTTAACTTTATGGGTTAAATATGGACAAATTTTTGATATAGAGTTGGATCTTCTACTCCAGCTCCGCTAAAACCGCGCTTTCTAAAGGTACAACTATCGCATTGGCCACAAGCCTCTCCAGCTTCATTAGCTTGATAACAAGAAACAGTCAATCGATAATCAACACCCAATTCCATTCCTAATTGAATAGTCTGAACTTTACCAAGATATTGCAAAGGTGAGTTTATTGTAAAACGATCTCCTTCAATTCCTGCTTTAGTCGCCAAATTGGCTAAAGTCTGAAAGGAATCAATAAATTCAGGGCGACAATCAGGATAATGAGAATAATCAACAGAACTGGCACCAATAAAAATATCTCTGGCATCAATGGATTCAGCATATCCCAGGGCCATAGCCAAAAAAATAGTATTGCGGGCAGGAACATAAGTCACTGGTATTTCAGTACTCTCTTTAAATTCAGGTACTTCAATTGATGAGTCTGTTAAAGCAGATCCCCCAAATAGGGATGTGTCTAAAGTAACAATCTTATGTTCTGCTACATTCATATATTTGGCTATGCGAGTTGCCGCAAATAATTCAGCAGAATGCCGCTGACCATAAGAAAAACTTACGGCATAACAAATAAACCCTTGGGATTTGGCCAAAGCCAAACAGGTAGTTGAATCCAAACCGCCAGAAAGCAATACGACTGCTTTTTTCATAATGCAAAACCTCAAAAAATAGGAACAATTGCTTGCTCTTAAAAATTCCTGCTAAAATGTGAGCCAATTATGCCACAATATGGAATGTGATGACGACTTCTCTTTATCCTATAATTCTAGCTGGGGGTTCTGGAACCAGGCTATGGCCTTTGTCGCGACAAAATTTTCCCAAACAATTTTTAAAATTAAATGGTGAATTGTCCTTGATTCAACAAACTATGAAAAGGGCAATGGGATTACCCGGTAGTCAAACAATTATAGTAAGTAATGATGCTCATTATTTTATCTGTCAGGATCAATTACAAGATTTTAATGCACAAACCACGTACTTGCTGGAGCCTTGTGCAAGAAATACCGCTCCAGCAATTGCTTGTGCAGCCCATTATTTAGCCAGTATCGTCGATGAAGACGCTGTCATGCTGGTTTTACCTTCCGATCATTGGATATCGGATAATAACACTTGGCAGAAAGCCATGTTAGCTGGTGGAGAATTTGCTTTAAAAAATAAAGCAATCGTTACATTTGGTATAGAACCAGATAGTCCCAAAACTGGATATGGTTACATTGAAGCTGGACACTCTCTATCAAATGGCATAAAACAGGTTTTGAGTTTTAGAGAAAAACCAGACTCACAAACCGCTGACCAATTTGTTAGTAAAGGCAATTATTTTTGGAATAGCGGTATGTTTATTTGTCGTGCGGGAGTTTATCTTGAGGAATTAAAGCAATTCGAAGCCCAAACCCATCAGCTCACTAAACAAGCATTAAACAAGGCCCAGTCTCATCATGATTTTTTACGCCTTGATTTGGATTGCTTCTCCCAGTGTAAAGAAGAATCCATAGACTATGCCATAATGGAAAAAACTGATAAAGCAGTAGTCATACCAATCTCAATTCAGTGGAGTGATCTGGGTTGCTGGACTGCTGTTGCTGATGCTAACGAACAGGATGAACAAGGAAATACTCTAATTGGAAACGTCATAGCTCAAGATAGTTACAATTGTCTGATTAATAGTGAGGATATATTAGTAACAACCGTTGGAATTCAAGACCAAATCATTGTTGCTACTAATGACGCTGTACTCGTTGCTGATAAGCGCTACTCTCAGCAAGTGAAAGAATTGGTAAGTTCCCTACGCAAAGATCATCCTCACTTAACTCAAGATCATCAACGAGTCCCAAGACCTTGGGGATATTACGAAGTGTTAGCTGAAGGCGCTTCATTTAAAGTGAAACGCCTTATGGTTAAGCCTGGCGCAAAACTTTCCTTACAAATGCATCAACATCGTGCAGAACATTGGGTCATTGTTGGCGGTGAGGCAGAAGTCATCAATGGTAACAATACCTTCCGTTTATCAAAAAACCAATCCACATACATACCACAAAATACCTTGCATCGATTAAGTAATCCTAATAGTGAGCCACTGTATGTTATTGAGGTACAAAGCGGCCCTTATCTGGGTGAGGATGATATCAAACGCTTTGATGATATCTATTTAAGAAGAGAAGTTGAACTGGTTGAGATGGAATCCTAATCAAAATTGGATCGCTTGCATAACCTGATTATTTTGTTTTAGGGCAAGGCGCGCAAACGTTTTGAGGAACGGAGTTTACATGTAGTAAATGAGCACCGCAGAAACGTTTGCAACGCAGCAATGTAACCAAGAGACAGGTTATGCAAGAGGTCTATTGTATTCGCTATAATTCCAGGTTTTAATAATTAAGCAATAATTGAAATCGTTGAACCTCACGAAGTGTATCCCAAGATACGTAGGGTAAACCCAATACTCACGTTAATTTATAACTACAAAAGCAAGAAAAAATACCTACAAATACTCCTGCACATAAATTCCTGAAAATTTTAGTATCAATAATGTAAAACAAACTACTTTTATCTTGTATCCAAAATAAATACTATGTTATAAAAAAGAACAAATTTGCTTTTTATAGTATCATTTATATAGGTAATTAACAAAATTAGAAAAAGCTGAGATCATTTTATGGCAACAAGTAGTTTAATTCTTCAATCCTATCTGAAAACCTTCAAAAGTGATAAGGAAACCGAGCTACGCTATAACAAAAGAGTTGACGAACTTCTCGAATACAATAGAAAGGCCAAAGGAGGAGATTTAATGGCTCCTCTGAGTTTTTATCTTGCCATCTTGGAAAATACTGATGAAGTGATGCTTCGTTATATGAACGAGGAAAACAAAAATAAACTTCTTCGAGATCTGCAAGTTGCCTATTTGCTTTTATTGGCTGAAAGAAAATACGAAAAAGAGCATCAAAAATATGAGAACTTGAAAATATATGCTCAACATATCAAACGATGTGAAGAACTGATAGATTGCCTGAATTATAATAAGGTTTGTGAAGAGCAAAAAAGAAACCCTTCCCCTGAACATAGTCATGCTACTGATGGCAATCCCGTAAAGTACCTAAGCATTTTTCTTGGTAAAGAACTGGCAGAAATGATTGTAGATTCATTGGATCGCAAAACCAAAACAATCAAAGAAGCGATGGGATGGTTTAATGAGAAACGTTTGTATTGGGTTTGGGGCTCAAGCCTCTTAAAAGTGATTCTTGCAGCCTTACCTACTGATTTTTTTAATGTCGATCAAGCAACAAAAGTAGTGACAGCCCCTGATCCTTATACAGGTACAATTAGTTGGGCTTTATATTATTTTCGTTTTTCCCTCAACATGTTTTTATTACTCAAACATACCATTAGTGGCCCATGGATGAGTAAGACTGAGAAAAAAACACCTTGGACAGAACGATTTCTCACCCAATGGGATCAAAGAAAATTTGCCTTGCTCAATGATTCCATTTGGGCAACAGGAAATTTGGTTTGCTTTTTCTGGCTTACAGGAAAAGGGGCTTTAGGTACTTGGGGGGATGTATTAACCTTAGCGCTCTTGGTTTTTGATATTAGTATGGCCATTTGGGATTATGAAGAGCAAAAGACTCGACACAACAAGGAAATGTTGGATTTTGAAAACGATATTAAACAATTGAAAAAATTAATTAGAAAAACAAAAGAAGGATCTGAAGAGGATGACGAAAGGGATAAAAAAATAAAAGAATACGAATTGCAATTGCTTGGTTTAGAACGGGTACAAAAACAATGTGTAAGAAATTGGGATTTGCAAAAGATTAGTTTACACACAAATATAGCTTACGCCGTTGGATTAATGCTGGCTTTTGCATTGCTGGCAGCCCCCTTCCTGCCCTTCTCTGGCCCTGCTTTGATAGCAATCATTATCACCGGCGCTGTTCTTTGCCTGGCCTTTACCGTAATTTACAATGCAGTAAAAGGTGGCATAGAAATCTACAAAGCACGCATGTCTGCTAAAGAGGCGCGAGAAGAATATGATAATAAAGTTGATTTATTTAAACTTCTATTAGAAAAAAATCCTGACCTGGATGATAACGAAAAAAAATTCCTCTTTCTGGAAATTAAAAAATTAAAAGCTGAAACAGATTATCAAAAACAAATGATTGTTTTTCAAACCATGCATTTATTTCGTTCAGTGTTCATTGAATCACTGATCCCGGCAATTGTTTTTGTCAGCTTTGTTTTTTTACCTTTGGGGATTGGATTCGCTGTCCTCGGAGCAACGATTGGAGTTGCCATCGCCACCAATTTAATGATCAATGCTATTTTCAAGCCTACAAAAGATACAATTAAAGCTTTTGATGAAAAAGAATATGAATCCTTTTGTAAAAATCCTGATAATTGGGGAAAGTCTTTCAAATCAAAACAAGGTTTCTTTCAATCCAAAGAGAAAACCGTATCTCAAGACTCGATTAAGAAAAACTCAGTGACTGAAGAAGTTATAGAGCTGGATGCGCTTGATGATGTCAGTAGTATGCGACCTTTATTAAGTGGCAATAATGGTTCAAGCTCATAACCTAATTACCTCTTGGGACAATTACTAAAAAAAGTGTATAATTGCACATTTTTTAATGTGTGTGGATTTTAATTATTTTTCAAACAACAATTAAATTTCAGACATAACTAATGGTTAAAAATGAATCTTGAACAGTTATACGATGTCATAGTAGTAGGTGGAGGACATGCTGGTACAGAAGCTGCCCTTGCTGCTGCACGGATGGGTGTGCAAACCCTGCTGCTTACCCATAATATCGATTTGCTTGGACAAATGTCGTGTAATCCAGCCATAGGTGGAATTGGTAAAGGCCACCTTGTTAAAGAAATTGATGCACTGGACGGCGTAATGGCTAAAGCGGCCGATCAGGCTGGTATCCAGTTTCGAATTCTTAATGCCTCCAAAGGGCCTGCTGTCCGAGCGACTCGTGCCCAAGCTGACCGCGTGCTTTATAGGCAAGCAATTAGAGCACTGCTCCAGACTCAGTCTAATTTAACCATATTTCAGCAAGCGGTGGATGACCTGTTGATTCAAGGAGGGTTGGTGACCGGTGTTGTAACACAAATGGGTCTTACCCTCAAAGCACGTGCCGTGGTATTAACAGTAGGAACCTTCCTGGGAGGCAAGATTCATGTCGGAATGAACCAATACGCAGGCGGCAGAGCCGGGGATCCTCCCTCTATCGCATTAGCTAAAAGCTTGCGTGATCTTGATTTGCCAGTGGGTCGCTTAAAAACTGGAACTCCTCCTCGAATAGATAGACGAACAATTGATTTCAGCCAAATGGTAGTACAGCCTGGTGACACACCTGTCCCTGTTTTTTCATACCTGGGTAATGTTCATGATCATCCTCAGCAGATTCCATGCCATATAACACATACCACCGAGGCAACTCATGAGATCATACGAAATAATTTGGATAAATCGCCAATGTATGCAGGAGTTATTGAAGGAGTTGGGCCTCGCTACTGCCCCTCAATTGAAGATAAAATTGTTCGATTCGCTGATAAACCCTCTCATCAAATTTTTGTTGAGCCGGAAGGGCTAACAACAGAAGAAATTTACCCTAATGGAATTTCTACCAGCCTACCTTTTGAAGTGCAAGTGCAATTTGTCCGCACCATTAAAGGCTTCGAAAACGCCCACATCACCAGACCAGGTTATGCCATCGAATACGATTATTTTGATCCTCGTGGATTAACATCATTTTTACAAACCAAAGCAATCCCTAATCTGTTTTTTGCTGGACAAATCAACGGCACTACTGGATACGAAGAAGCAGCAGCTCAAGGGATTATCGCTGGCATGAATGCCGCATTACAAGTGCAAGATCAAGAGTTATGGTGTCCACGCCGAGACGAGGCTTATATGGGTGTTCTCATAGATGACTTAATCACTTGTGGAACACAAGAACCCTATAGAATGTTTACTTCAAGAGCTGAATATCGTTTGCTATTACGCGAAGACAATGCGGATTTAAGACTAACAGAGAAAGGTCGTGAACTTGGTATGGTAGGTGAAAATCGCTGGGAAGCCTTCTCCAAAAAACGTGAAGCCATAGAATCAACACAGAATTTGCTATACAAAAATTGGGTTAGAGTAGGCCATAATGAATTGTTTAAAGAGACTTTACTTAATCCAATGCAACATGATTGCCGAGCCTCCGAATTTTTGAAACGGCCGGAAATCAACTATCAACATCTGTTAATGATAAATGATTTGGATTTGCCCGACTTGCCTCAAGAGGTCATGGAACAAATTGAAATTCAAAATAAATACGCAGGATATATCGATAGGCAACAACAAGAAATTGAGAAATTACGCAAACATGAAAATACTATACTTCCGGATACCCTGGATTATAATGAGGTCGTTGGTTTATCGAGTGAGGTCATTCAAAAGCTGAACCGAATTAAACCGACTTCTTTAGCTCAAGCTGGACGAATTTCTGGAGTAACACCTGCAGCCCTTTCTCTTTTGCTTGTGCACTTGAAAAAGAGCCGGCTTCCAGTATGACAAATAATGCTAAAATAAAATTATTACTGGAAGAAGGTTTGGAATCATTTGAGCTGGATTCCATCTGTGAGCCATTATTACATTTTTTGGTCCTGCTCAAGAAATGGAATAAGACTTATAATCTTACCGCGATCCGAGATATAGAAACTATGGTCGGCAAACACATATTGGACAGTCTTGCCATCTTACCATGGATAAAAGGAAACAGAATTTTAGACGTGGGTACTGGAGCAGGGTTACCAGGTATCCCTTTAGCTATTGCCAAACCTGACATACAATTTGTATTATTGGATAGTAACGGAAAAAAAATTAGTTTTCTTAGTGAAGTAAAACGTCAGCTTAATTTAAAAAACCTTGAACTAAAACAAATTCGGGTTGAGAACTACCACCCAAACCAAGGTTTTGATACAGTAATAAGCAGGGCATTTAGCAGCCTTGAACAAATGATTAAGTGGACTCAACACCTTATCGCTCAAGATGGGTTATGGTTAGCAATGAAAGGGCGACTTCCTGATGCTGAATTAATTCCAATTCATCAAAAATACCGAATTGAACGATATACTGTACACGGTGTCGAAGGCGAGCGTTGCTGCGTGATTATAAATAACACGAACAAGGAATAATTATGGCGAAAGTCATAGCCATTGCCAATCAAAAAGGCGGGGTAGGTAAAACAACTACAGCCATCAATTTAGCCGCTTCACTGGCTGCATCAAAACAGCAGGTCCTGTTGATTGATTTAGATCCTCAGGGCAATGCAACGATGGGAAGTGGAGTGGATAAAAATCAATTAGTTCACACAACTAATGATGTTTTATTACGCGATTGTCTGGCTGAGCAAGCGTGTCTTGCCACGACTTGTGGGTATGATTTAATTCCCGGTAACTCGGATTTGACAGTCGCTGAAGTGAGTCTGATGGAACGCAATCATCGAGAAACCTTCTTATTCAAAGCATTACAGCCTATTCAATCAAATTATGATTTTATTTTAATTGATTGTCCTCCCGCTTTGAATACATTAACTATCAATGCTTTTGTTGCTGCTGATTCTGTATTGATTCCCATGCAATGTGAATACTACGCTTTGGAGGGTCTGGCCGCTTTGTTATCCACCATTGAGCAAGTTAAATCTACGGTCAATCCACGTTTGCATATTGAGGGAGTACTTCGTACCATGTACGATGGACGTAATAGACTGTGCTCGGAAGTATCCAAACAATTATTAGAACATTTCCCGGCAAAAGTTTATAGAACAGTAGTACCACGCAATGTCAGACTAGCCGAAGCTCCTAGTCATGGAATGCCAGCTTTACAATACGATAAATCCTCGCCAGGAGCAGCTGCTTATATGGTACTTGCTGCCGAAGTGATCAGTAAACAAACTGTAGCAAGCTAATTTGAGGTAAACAATGACAGTAAAACGCAGTAGTTTGGGACGTAATTTATCTGCTTTATTAAGTCAATCAAGCAGTACTCTCTTTAACGAGCAATCTCAACCAGAACAGCTTAAACTCGCGGTTACTTGTTTACAGCCTGGTAAATATCAACCTCGCGGTGGAATGGAAGAAGCCCCATTAAGTGAGCTTGCTCAATCTATTAAAAAACAGGGTGTTTTACAACCTTTACTAGTCCGAGAGTTGGAAAGTGGGCGATATGAAATTATTGCAGGAGAAAGGCGGTGGCGTGCCAGCCAGCTTGCAGGACTCACGGAAGTACCTGTTATACTAAAACAGGTAGATGATGAAACTGCAATGGCTATGGCATTGGTTGAAAATTTGCAACGGGAAGATTTAAATGCCATGGATCAAGCAAGAGCCATGCATAGACTAACCACAGAATTTGCCCTCACTCATCAGCAAGTTGCCGATCTCTTATCCAAATCCAGAACGGCAGTAAGCAATTTTCTTCGCTTGCTCTCCCTCTCAAACCCGGTAAAAAAGCTCCTGGAAAATGGAGACTTGGATATGGGGCATGCTCGGGCGTTATTGGCTCTGGATGAAGATCAACAAAATCAGGTAGCCCAATTGATTGTAGCCAAGAATTTATCTGTGAGAGAAACAGAACAATTGGTTGAGCGGATAAAAACTGGAAAACCAGAGCCAAAAGCACTTAAGGAAAATAATTCCCTGTTTAGAGAACAATTAAACTCTTTGGCAAAGCAATTGCAAACCAAAATTAAATTAAAGCAAGGAAAAACTGGCAAAGGGACTTTAGTTATTCATTATGAAAATGACAATAACTTGCAAAATATTATAGACCAATTGTTAAATTAAGCATTGCAATAAAATAAAAAAGGCAGGTTATGCAAGAGGTCTATTATTTAGTGGTATAAAAGGCATTGTGCCTTTTATGTCAAACTCTCGTTAATTTATTACTCACTACGTAAGATAGAAAGCAAATTACGTACTGCTTCCAACCCAGTATGTTCTTGAGGATTAAAATCCATAGCAACCGCAAAGCCAATTTCTTCCTCAACTTCCAGATCTTTGCGTTCATTAAATACCTGCTTTATCCTTTTTGTTAGAGAAAGAAGTGCGATTTCATCAATATATATATAGTTTTGTTTATTATTAGTTATCATTTTAGTTAAAGCCACATACAGTGCATACTGTAGTAAATAAATGGCATTTTCTGATAATTCGTTCAGAAAATTCTCCTGAAACTGGATTGTATCTGTATAAAGATGAGTAAACTGATAATCAAAAGAGGAAAATTCATCTTCTAAGATATCTGTTTTATCTGACTTATTACATTCACATCTATAAAATACCAAATGCTCATTAGCATTATCCTTATCAAATATCTTAAACGTACCTTGAAAAATAAAAGGCGATGTCCATACTGCTACGAGTATTAATGTCTCTATATTTATTGAAGTGTATGGCTTATCACTTTTTTTCATGTTGAACACAAATTATTTTTAATTAAAAGCTAATCGATATCATCATTATATTTAGATCGCAGTGTTGCAAATTATAAATGGCATCAGGAAGATAAACGCCAAACGTAATTGAGTTGTAAACATGAATACTCGATTAATAAATAACATGTCATTACAACTGCCTTACATCCAAAATATAAACTATCTTTTTAAACATCCTCAAATTTCGAAATCCCTTAATGGTAGCATAGGTCATGTAACATAAAGCTATTTTGTTAATTTAAATCCTTGCATTTATATTTGCTTTAACTCACTGACTTATCCATATAATCCACTTTTTTAGCAAAAAAATTTAATAAAATACATTTAAAATCAGTTGGTTAATTGTTATTTGTCTCTTCTAAGTGTCTGGATAGAAGCCGTTTATCGCTTAATAATTGCTTAATATTTGACCTGTATAATTAACTTTCTACCAAATTGTAGGCAAATTATTTAAGTAGTGAGATAAAGTAATGAAAACAGTAATTAATCAAAGCCGTTTTTTAAAAGCCATTGAGCATGTAAGTAAAAATCATTTTTCCAAACCTTATTCAATAACACCAATAGTAAATCGCTGGTTTAACCAACTCTCTATGATTGAACTTGAAAATGGTAGATTAATTCATTTGAGTGGGGAAGCAGCCAGAGAATTCGTTGACATTATTCTCGATGGAATGGTGGTCGACCCAAAAGATATTGAACTCGTGCATAAATTTCATGCCCAAAATTCTACACATGAGATAGATAGGCTAACACTAGAAACTACAATTCAAAATCTTACGACAATCCTGAACGGTATACCAGATGACTCTTCTGAAAAAGAATTAAAACGCAAAGAGCTTGAAGAAGAAGAACAAAAATTAATACAATTTGATGAAGATAAATTAAAAGCAAAACAATTGTATGATGATATTGTTGCCAGAGGCCAATCTGTATTAAATGAAGAACGTCTTGAAAACGAATACGGTTCCAAAATCAAACACATTGTTCATCGCCCCAACCATGGTTTAACACATTCTGTTAGGGTAGCGTATCTAATCACGGCACTCCATGCCTTTAATCAAGAACACAATAAAGATTCCAAATTATTGAGTGATTCAGAACTCGAAAAACTACAAATGATGATGCTGTTTAGTGTTGTAGGTCGGAAAGACGAAACCGGTTGGTCTGATACTGGACCGTATGCTCTTGGACGTGTTACTTATGAAAGTTTTAGGACAACTTCAGGAAGAGAATTCGTTAAATATTTTCGCGACAATGCAAAAGTGCTTTATGGTGATGATCTCGACAAACTCTATCGGGATGCTATTGTTGTGGAATTAATGGGTTACTCCACTATTCAGGATTGTATCGATAGAAAAATAAGTCCCCCTGAAGTTTTTATAGACTACGTGATTGAAAAAGAAGCCAGCTTGGGCCGTACTGTCACTCGTGAACAAGCAATAACATTAATTACTACAAAAACCTACACTCTTGATAAATTATATCCAAATAATAGTGATATTAGAGCTCTTGCTGATGCCAAACTGAATATGATGAATGATGCGCATGCAATTGATCTAACACGCTGTTATCCACTATATCCCACAAAAGACGGTGGGGCTAAAAGCATTAGCGTTCTAAATTCTTATATGATTCGGTCAGGGATTTATCAGAACACTGATTTAGCCAAACTGGAGTCGGTTTTTAATCTCATGCGTTGCAGCTTTGACACTTTGATCTTGACTGGACAACGTTCTACATTTGGTTTTATTTCAAAAGAAACTTTTGAAATAAAAAAACACGATGTGCTACAAACGATTAATGATATTAATCAACGCTTTCAAAAACCAATTTCAAATGAAAACCGCAAGACTTTATTTGATGAAATCAAAGTGGTTCGCACAGAACCAAATTATTACAGCCAATTAGAAGGAGCAGAGGATAATAACCTTCTTGAGAGCTACCGCAAGCACCTTATTCTTGAAGCTACAGTAAAGTGCTTTACCGATGCGCCCGAATCAAGGCCTAATAAATGCATGTTTCAATTTCAACACAGTGAAGAAGGAAATCCTCATAAAATAAATCATCATCAAAATGCCATTAGTTTTATTCAGGCATTACAAACGGTTATTCCAATGAGCGGACTTACTCAACCTGAATTACCTGTAATCTCTAAGGTAAAACACCACAGAGAGAGAAATACCGTAACTGTCTTTTTTGAGGACAACCAACAAGCAGAACTTTTTAAAGAAAACTATGTCAACTTATTTTCCAGTATATTTTTGGTGATCCCTGATATTACTGAGAAAAAAGGAGTCTTTTCTCTTGAAATTGATAGAACCAAATATAAGCAATTACTAGAAAATAAACTGATTGAATTTAAGGAAGTAACTATTCCACAGGAAATTAAAAGGGAAGACTCTTTAATTGATCCAAACGGTACGATGGAGACACTGAATTTAATAAAAAATAGTCGTGCTTTAGTGCGACTTGTATCCACTACTCCTCTAAGTGGTGAAACATTTCCTGATTATGAGTATCTTTTAAACGAATTAGAAGATCCGGTTCATGAACGATATACGCCATCCATAAAAGAATTGAAAGATGCTCCTGTTGAAGAAGGAAAATACTTTGATCCACGAAACAACATGTTATACCTTCGACAAAGAGTGCCTACAAGCACTCCCGAGTTACGCTACCAGGAACCGATTACCGAACCTCGCAAATTTGAAGACAGATTGAGTGATGGTTGGATTCTTGGAACACCCGGTGGTGAAAGAAATACTATTTACACCAAAAAACGCGCTCATACCTTATTGCCTCCTCATGGTGAAGTCATTCCTTTTGCTGGTTATGCAGATAAAAAATGGAATTATTTTCCTATAGGTGTGCTTTCTGATATCCGATACGTGGATTCGAAAGACTATCGTTATGTATGGGCTCAAAATATGGACACGGTGAACAAGTTCTGGATTCGAGATATCTCAGTTATTAATAAAAGAATGTATAAATTATTTAATGCTAAATTGGATAATTTAGGCAATCTAGAGAATGATAAAGTTATTTTTGATGTAAAGAAACTTCATAGGTCGTCTAATCCAAAGTCACTTGATCCTATTCATTTTGTTGAATATCTGGAAAAAAGAAAAGCAAGAATTCTAGAAGCATTAGATATGAAGCATTATTTCCCAACCAAGGAAATCATAAAGGATTTTAAATGGCTACTTTCTAGAGAAAAGGCTAATTATCTCGACAGATTTAAGGACAATGAAGAGGTAAAAAATAAAATTGAGGAAGTTTATGACATTTTGAATAATCGATTAGAACAAGAGAAAGCAAAAAATCATCCCAAATACGCTATTACTCTTCGTAAGCTGATTGAGCAACAACAAAATACTGTAGGCGTTGAAAACCATACAGAAATCCTGGTAGGAAATACCAAGGGAGCTACCCGTGCCTTCTATGCCACCAAAGACGAGTTATTTGATCGCTTAAATCTTGCCTTACATGCAATGAAAATCAAAGAGAAATACCACTACGATGTTCCTCTTTTAGTCGTGAGTCAAAATAAGGCTCCATACAACTACACAGAAGAGATGATCAAGGCAGATCTCAAAGAAGCTTATGCACTATTACGTAAAGGAGAGTTTCCCTATGATAAAACTCGTCATCAAGCCTACGAGTTGGATGAAAAGGGAAATGCTATTTTAGTAAACGGTAAACGGGTGCCCAAAAAAGATCAGAACAATGAATTAGTTTTTGTAGAAAAAAACCAGGAGTATCAACAAGAAGTATTAGTCAATCTTTTTAAACTGGGCTTATCTTATTTAGATAATATTGGGCAACTTGAAAATGGAGAAATAATACCTAATGAAACGCTTGATGGGGAAGTAATTGAGATAGCTATTGATTCCATAATAGAAAAGATGGATATACTCGGTGGATTGGCACGCGAAACCAAGTTGATGCAGCAAATTTTTTCGCAAGACAATATGTCTCAAAAAGAAAAATTTTTCTTACGTCAGGCAGCTCTTGGTCACCTTTCTTTGGTGCTGGAAATGTTAGACAAAGAAGGTTTCAAAGTTTCAATGCCATTGTTGGAAAAAGCGATTCAATTTGCTGAAAAAAACAGTCATATGGCCTTGAAAGAGTTTTTAGAAATTCAACACAAAACAATTGAAGAGGTAAAAACTGGTTTTGAGAGCCTCAAATCAATTGAGAATATTGAGCCAACTACATTAGTAGATCATATATTGGTTCTTGTTAACCTTAATCAACAATATCACTCAATTAAAAATAGATTTGCTATTCCTCAATTAGATGAACTGGCACCCCAAAAAGCAGGGGAATTGTTATTAAATAATTCATCAAGAAATAAAGAAAATAGACAAGTGCTCACTAAATTCATGGAATTGTTAAGTACTCATCCAGAGTATGTGGAACCCTATGCTGCGATACTCGCAGCAGACAAAACAGTTGCATTGAAACTACTTCTGGAGTCTCATCAACAATTAGGAGTCGAATTAACAACCCAAATAATGTCATTAATTGCATCTTATGACACCAAAGAGATTAAATTAGATCAGCTCATTGATACACTACATCACCTGCTGACAAGAGGGATACCCATAAATGATTGTCAAAATCATCTGGAAAACGTGATTTCTCACATTAAGGATAGCAGTTGGGATTGGAATGATGCTCGTAGTTATCTACTATTATTAGAACTTAATAAACAAGATATAGCACAAAATTATCTTCAAAATAAAAAAGTATTATCAGAAGAGACCAGAATTGATGAAGTTCGATCTCAAATTAAATTTTTAATTCAAGAGATTAAAAAGAACGGCATGGGGACTTCAGATCAAGAAACAAAAAATTATTGTCATGCAATGACACAAGTGGTAGAGAAGAATAAAGATGATTACCTTTTTTTAATGCTTCAATTACAAGACGTTATAAATGTATATAAAGCAGTAATTTCCCCGGAAATGGGAAAAATCAAGGTAATTATTAATGATCTTAAATCACAAGCATTTGGTCTTTTTAGTGGTTCTTGGGCAAAGGCCAGTAAAATTACAGCTGCGATATGTCAAGTTCCCTTACCTGATAGATCTCGAATTTTTTCATGCGAAAATGTTTTGGAAACTTTGGCTTTATGTGGAATAACTAAAAATATGGACACAATAGAGCAAGTAGAAAGAAACATCCTATCTTAAATACACAATAGTGAGAAGCTTCATATTTAGAAAGGATAATATGGAGCTTTTCTTGTGATTGTGGCGCGAAAAGAACTGATTTTAATTGCCTGATTATAAATTGAATTATTATCGGTATTAATAACCCGAATATTACAGGCAGGATTACTCTTAACGTTTTTTTCAAGAACTGCGTTGCAGTATCAAAATTTACCGACACCTATTAATTTAATAGCTAATAGACTAAAATTTACAATATGAGCAATGTTTTATCATTTTGATTTTAATAGAACAAAATTGAAATGGAGATTCAAACTCTTCATAACTGGATACAACAATTTTATTGAAATAAGTTTAAATCAGGTCTTTTGACTAAGGGGAAATTGTGTTAATTCAACCTGTTCAGCCTGTCGTTGTGACAATCAAAATTGGTCAATGTAACTATGATTGCCAAATGATCAGTCTGTCTGAATCTGAGTTAGAATTAAAGGGTAATGATTATTTTGAAAAGGAAAGCCATGTTCTTTTTCTCGCAAAATATTTCCGAGGCCATGCCATCGTTCGAGAAATAGAATTTTCACACTACTGTTTTACTTACAAAATGGAAATCAGTCAAATTCAATTTCAACCGGGGTTACTTATTAACACCCGGTTGTAATAGAAAATAGACTAACTTTCTCTCTATAGCCAATAGACGAAGACAAATAGAAACAACCATACCACGTCTACAAAGTGCCAATACCAGGCAACGCCTTCAAACGCAAAATGCCGTTCGGGGGTAAAATGACCTTTCTTGCATCGAATCAGGATGACAATGAGCATTATCGTTCCGATCGTTACATGCAAACCATGGAACCCCGTGAGCATAAAAAAGGTAGTACCATAAATACCTGCTCCAAGCGTTAAATTCATCTCAGTATACGCTTCATGATATTCATAACTTTGTAACATCAAGAACAAAACGCCCAAGGCTATTGTTAATGACATACCTGTTAATAATTGTGTTCGTTTCCCTAATTTTAAAGCCCAATGTGCCCAGGTAATTGTTACGCCTGAGGTTAATAAAATCACTGTATTGATTGCCGCTAGGCCCCAGGCACCCATTGCTTCATGAGCCCCAACGAACGTTTGATCATTTGGATTGCTTAATAAAGGCCACACAGCCTTAAACTCAGGCCATAATGTGTAATGAGTAATAGGGTGCATTTCACCTCCCAAAAGAGGTACTGACCAATATCTTGTAAAAAACAAAGCACCAAAAAACGCACCAAAGAAGCAGACTTCCGAAAATATGAACCAACACATGCCCCAACGAAATGATTTATCCACTTGCAAATCGTAAAGGCCTTTACCGTTTTCATAAATGACTTGACCAAACCAACCAAACATCATTCCTATCAAAATGCATAAGCCAGCTATAAATATGTAAGGTCCATACCAGTCATGGTGAAGCCAAGATGCGGCTCCTACTAAAGTAGTAGTCAAACCAATAGAGCCAACCAAAGGCCAGTGACTGGGTTTGGGAATATAATATGTACCATGCGCTCCCATTATATTTTTATCTCCTGTAGCAATAAGTCATTCAGCTCTAGCTGATACTCGAGAGTTGTTGTTATTTAACTGACTTGAATCACAACATCCTGATTCTGGATAATGGACACTCAGAATCACGACATGACAGCCAAGAGGTAAATATACCAACAGCTCCTAATTCGTTGATTTACCTGTCACATCAAATAAAGTATAGGACAGGGTAACCGTATTAACGTTTTTGGGTAAATCTATATCCAAATGGAATAGCAAGGGCATATTCATAGCCTCATGACCATTTAGCGTTTGCTGAGTAAAGCAAAAACATTCCGTTTTTTTTAAATATTTTGCAGCGATTCCTGGTGTTACGCTTGGAATTGCTTGAACCGTCATGGCATGATCGGTTTTATTTTCTGCATAAAATGCAAGTTTTACTATTTTTCCAGGATGTACTTTAATTTTTTTAGTTTTAGGATAGAACTCCCAAGGTACACCACTATTATTAGTTGCAACAAATTCAACCAAGACCTCTCTGTCTGATTCAATTTTTGCCTTGCTTTCATCATAGGCAACAGCCTCCATTTTTGTTTTGCCGTTGATGCCAAGATTCTTACACAAACTATTGTAAATAGGGACCAAAGCGAAACCAAATGCAAACATTCCTAATACTAATAGCGCTAATAAAGTAAGTAGTTTTTGTTGCCTTTTTTCTTTACTCATTAAACCCCACCTTTAGCTAATCTCAGGTGGAGTTGTAAAGGTATGGTATGGAGGTGGAGATGGCAAAGTCCATTCCAATCCATGTGACCCCTCCCAAACCTTGCTCGTTGCCACATCTTTGTTAGTACCTCTTTTTCTTACTGTTGCAATAACGTTATATAGGAAGAGTAATTGAGACAATCCAAAAGCAAAAGCTGCAAAGGTAACAATCATATTAAAATTTGCGAATTGTAAAGCGTAATCAGGGATTCGTCTTGGCATGCCAGCTAGCCCCAGGAAATGCATTGGAAAAAATGTTAAGTTAACAGAGATAACAGAAAGCCAAAAATGCCATTTCCCCAAACGCTCGTTATACATATGTCCCGTCCATTTGGGTAACCAGTAATAGGTTGCTGCTTGCAGTGCAAATATGACACCTGGCACAAGAACGTAATGGAAATGTGCCACAACAAAATAACTGTCCTGATATTGAAAATCAGCGGGAACTAATGCCAACATCAAACCTGTGAATCCACCTATAGTAAATAGAAATACAAACGCTACAGCAAATAACATTGGCGTTTCAAAGGTCATAGATCCTTTGAACATAGTGCTCACCCAATTGAATACCTTGATGCCCGTAGGTACTGCAATGAGCATTGTAGTGTACATAAAAAATAACTCAGCTCCCAGCGGTATTCCTGTTGTGAACATATGGTGAGCCCATACTATAAATGACAATATGGCAATACTCACAGTAGCGTAAACCATAAAATGGTAGCCAAATAAGGGCTTACGGCTAAAAGTAGGAATAATTTCTGATATAACTCCAAAAGCAGGTAACACCAATACATAAACCTCGGGGTGACCAAAAAACCAAAATACGTGTTGGAATAAAATAGGATCTCCGCCTCCCGCTGCATTAAAGAAAGTAGTACCAAAATGCCTATCAGCCAACATCATGGTAACAGCTCCTGCCAAAACAGGCATAATAGCAATGAGAAGAAATGCAGTAATAAGCCAGGTCCAGACAAACAAAGGCATTTTCATCAAAGTCATGCCTGGAGCCCTCAGGTTTAAAATAGTTGCAATAATGTTAATTGAGCCCATGATTGATGAAAGTCCCATCATATGAATGGAAAAAATCATGAAATCAGTACTTGGAGGTGCGTACGTTGTAGATAAAGGAGCGTACATCGTCCACCCAAAATTTGGACCGCCGCCAGCATGAAACATGGTTGAAAACAATAAACAAAAGGCGAATGGTAAAATCCAAAAGCTCCAGTTGTTTAACCGTGGCAACGCCATATCAGGAGCACCTATCATCATTGGGATTTGCCAGTTTGCCATTCCGGTAAATGCTGGCATAACCACACCAAACAGCATAACCAGGCCATGTAATGTTGTCATTTGGTTAAAGAAATTGGGATCAACAAATCGATGACCCGGTTGAAATAATTCAACCCTGATGACCAAAGCCATTGCTCCGGCTACAAAAAAGCTTATCATGGCTAACCATAAGTACAGAGTACCTATATCTTTATGGTTAGTAGTAAATAACCATCTTTTGACAAAGCCCATAAACCCCTTGCCTTGCTCGGGACCATGATCTTCATGAGAATCTTCTGAATGCGCTATTGCGTATTTCATTGCAAACCTCCAGCTTTAGCTTTATTAACCATGGTAGGTTTAATATCGGTACCATGTCGCAGTGCCGCAACATCTGCGGGTTGAATTAAATCATTAGTATTATTGCCCCAAGCATTACGCTCATAGGTCGCGATTGCTGCTATTTCTTCATCAGTCAATTGATCTTTATAAGGTTGCATTGCTGATCCAGGCACACCATTGAGAAGTAATTCAATATGACGTGAAATAGGCTTGCCAACAGCAACTGAACTGCCTTTAAGTGGAGGATACATCGGTGGCAATCCGGTGCCATTAGGTTGATGGCACGCAGAACAAATAAGATCGTATTTTTGCTTACCCAAGGTCATTAATTCATCACGAGTCATTGTTTTTTGCGCGCTTGGTTTAACCGCTTTTTCAGCATAGATATCTTCTACTTTCGTTTGTTCATCTACCCATTTATTAAACTCATCGTCATTGACTGCTTTTACTACAATAGGCATAAAACCGTGGTTGATCCCGCAGAGCTCAGCACACTGCCCTCTGTAAACACCTGGTTTTTCAATTCTTGCCCATGCTTCATGCATAAAGCCAGGTATAGCATCTCTTTTAACACCAAGTTCGGGAACCCACCAGGAATGAACCACATCATTTGAGGTAACCAGAAACCTGATTTTTTTATTTATTGGTAACACTAAAGGTTTGTCTACTTCCAATAAATACCATTGGTTTTTTTTCTGTTTATTTTGGATTTGATCATAAGGTGTTGATAAATTGCTAAAGTAACTAATCCCCTGATCCAAATACTGATATTGCCATTTCCACTGATAACCGACTATCTTGATAGTGACATCCGATAATGCTGTATCGTCCATACGCATTAACACCCTGGTTGCAGGGATTGCAAGACCGACTAGAATTAAAAAAGGGATAATAGTCCAAACTATTTCCAATTTTGGATTGTCATAAAAAGTGGCCGCCTGATATCCTTTTGACTTTCTGTGATGGATTATTGAATAAATCATTACTCCAAATACCACAACACCAATCACCGCACAAATTGCCATGCCCACCATATGGAGGTAGTACATGTCTTTGCTTAAAGGCGTTACCCCTTTATACATATTTAACTGCCAATGATCTGCTGCAGCCAATGCTGATTGTGCAGAAATCAAGGCACTAATTAACACTATCAATTTACAGATTTTTAACCTGTTTAACATCCCATTCCCTCATCTCTTCAAGTAGCCAAGAAATCGACTCATGTTTAAGCCAGTTCATTCGTTCAAATAAGCAGACAACCTACCACAAAGAGTAGTTACCTTCAGTTTTAGATTGACTTACCATGTATTTGATTGCCTCTATCACTTCGTCTGTCGAGCAACGATCGCAACCTCCATTTTTTAAATGGTCCTTACCTGTAACTGTGTTTTCAATCAGTACATCCATATTTTGCGCTATCAAGGGCTTCCAAATGGCTTTATCGCCTATTTTAGGAGCGCCTAATTTGCCTTCGTTATGACAAACCGCGCAATTTTCATTGTAAACAGTCTTCCCGCTCGCTGGATATTTTTTGACACCGCCTGTTGCCAGGTCTTGCCATTGAGATCTGGTCAGCGAAGCATTAAGCAAATAATCCACCGCTGAAATAATGTCGTTATCGGAGCAAGTGACGCAAGCGCCCTTAACTGGCATTTGGTTATAGCCATGAATGGCATGTCGATATAATCCAGTTAAACCACTACTTTTCAGTCGCATGTACCAGCTGGCTGAATCACCAATTACTGGGGCACCCATCTTATTATCCTGATGGCAAATGACACAAGCTTTCAAATAAACTTGTCTGCCACGCGCAATAGAAGGGGGCATTTCAGAAGGAGAAAGACCCAAATATTCTTCACTTTCTACTGTTTTAAGATAAGTTGCAATGGCCAGTCTGTCCGATTCCGTCAAATGGCTAAGACTGTTATGATTCACTTCAGCCATAGGACCGGCAACAGGACCAGCTCTATTAATTAATTCACCCTCTTTAAATACGTCAGCTACTTGTTGATGGGTTGCCGATTCCAATCCATATTTGGTGATATTAGGAGCCCAGTACCCATCTATAAAACTACCGGTTAAATAATACCTGTTTTTTGCTGCTCCAAATATGTTCATTGGAGTATGGCACATACTGCAATGACCTAAAGTATCGACAATGTACCTTCCGCGATTCCATTCTGAAGATTGTTCAGGATCGTATTCAACCGAATTTTCTTCAGGGAAAAAGAATAATAAGTTCCAACCCCATAAAGAAAATCTTGCCCCAGGAACTCCGAAAGGGAATGGTAGAGATTTATTTTTTAAATTAACAGGAGGAATACTCATAAAATAAGCATACAGGGCTCGAGCATCGTCGTCAGTCATCTTGGAAAAATAGACATAAGGAAAGACTGGAAAGTAATTTCTTCCTTTGGGATCACGCCCGTCTTTTAGCGCTCGGATAAAGTCCTTTTCTGTCCAATTTCCGATACCGGTTTCTTTATCTGGAGTAATATTAGGGCTATAGAACACACCAAAAGGAGTATTAATAGGCAAACCTCCCGCAAAAGCAGGGGTACCGCCTTCAACATCGGTATGGCAGGCGATGCAATCGCCCATCTTTGCCAAATATTCTCCGCGCTTAATCAACTCTTCTTGCTCGCCTGTAGCCGGTTTGGTCGGAGGATATGGCGAGTAATAGGGATTAAATATTTGCTCTACAGGTGCAAACAAATCTTTCTCTGTTTGTGGTTTTTCGGCATGCACCTTTTCTGTTTGTGTCGTTTCAGCTTGTACAGTTTGTCCTACTACAACCAGTGCAACAATTGAGGCTGCAGCAATTATTTTTTTTATAAACAAAGAGCCCACGCTCCCTCCTATTTGTTCTTATTTTGCTCAATTCTCATGAGGAGACAGAATAATTGACGCATTGTATACTCCTCACTCGTCAAGTTGCAACGTTATTCGATCGTTTCAATTAAGCTCTTTTTAAAAATTATAATTTTGTTCCACAGGAATAATTCAGTTAACTCTTAACCTGGATAATAACTTACCGATCTTAATAAACATTTCACAATTCCTTCGGTCGCGTTGACAATTCATTTTATAAAATATTCTAAAAGTCCTACGTCCCGCGGCTTGTCCACAGCATCCATAAGATCCCCAGATACCTCGGACAAGCCACAGTACGTCGAGGTTATAGAGTAATTGTAAACAGCTCTTCCAGTATTTTTGCAAACAAGCATAAACCTGGAAAAAAGCGTCTTTACATTTGACTGTTGATGCAACAATATTAAGATATACTCGAGCATAATCGAGGATCTCTTACAAAATTATTGATTTACGGTAAATTCCCCTAACAGATTAAAAGCATCACTGATATAATCCACAGACTTCCAATATAAAGGTAATCAACATGTCTTTCAAACCTGCCATCGAATTAGAAAAATTACAACAAAATAATAGAGAGATTACCGTAATTGACGGCCAAAAAATACTGATTATTTGGCATGATAACCAGGTTCACGCTATCCAATCACAATGTCCCCATTTAAAATTACCTTTAGCTAAAGGAAAAATTACTGAATCCTGTTCTATCATATGCCCTTTTCATAAAAGCGAATTTGATTTGAAAACAGGAGAAACCAAATGTTGGTCGCCTTGGCCTCCCGTTGTTGGCAACTTATTGGGTAAAGTTTCCAAAAAGAAAAATTTGAAAGTATATCCGACTCAAGTTGAAAATGGACAAGTATTAGTTGATGTAGGATAGCGCTGATTACAACTTTTTTTGTAATAAAAACCATATTTAAAATGAGAATTTAAAATGAAAATATTTAATGCCATGTTCTCCAAAGTTAATGGTGGGCTTGAACAAGTGTTTTTAAATTATATTCCTGCTTTAAGTTCTCAAGGTAATCTGGTTATTCCAATCATTCATCCCAAAGCAGAAATAAAGGACAGTTGCCCAAAGGAACATTTGATAACCATACACAATTTCAATCAACATGATTTTTTTGCAGTTCATCGCTTAAAAAAATTGATACGCATTCATCAACCGAATTGCATTATTACTCATAGTTACAGAGCAGCGTACTTGTTCAAAAAAACTAAAACGACAGTCCCAACAGTTGCTGTATGCCATGTCAAAGGTCACTATAACTTTGGTACCGATGCCATCATCGCACTCACTGAACAAATGCGTCAGGATATTATCAATTCAGGAATACAGGAACAACGGGTATTTACAATTCCTAACCTTATCCACCTTCCTGGCAACATCAAATATAGAGAACCAAAAGACACATCCATTCCAATTATTGGTGTCTGCGCCCGATTTGCTGCAATCAAAGGTGTCGATGTATTTATCCATGCTTTAGCCGAATTAAAAAAAAGAGGCATTGCATTTAAAGCCAAAATTGCCGGGGATGGAAAGGAAAAAGAGCAGTATGTGAAATTGATTGATCATTATGATTTGGATAATGAAGTAACGTTATTGGGATGGATTGAGGATAGAGAATCATTTTATCAAAGTATTGATATTTTCTGTTTGCCTTCTCGCGAAGAATCTTTTGGTTTGGTTGTCTTGGAAAGTATGATGCATTCATTACCCATGGTTCTAACCCAGTTATCAGGGCCACTTGAAATTGTGGGAAATTCAGAATGTGCTCTTTTTGTTCCACCAGAAGATCCTATTCGTATGGCTGATGAATTAGAACGTCTCATAAAAGATAAAAATATGTCCAGGCAACTGGCATTTAAAGCCTTTCAGAGGGTACACCATTATTCAAGCACAAACGTTGCTCCAATCTTGCAAAAAACGTTGGAGCAAATTTGCATGAGCAAGCTTTAAAACATTCTGCTCAATATTGTGATACAATCTCCCTTTTGTTTTTAACGTCGTAACATAGCCATGTTGATTTACTTAAATGGACTACTTTTAGGGTTGTCATTAATAATGGCCCTTGGCCCACAAAATGTCTTTCTTATCAAGCAAGGTGCTCGGAAAAACCATCCCGCGCTCTCTGCTGCCATCTGCTTTTTCTGCGATATCCTATTGGTCTGTGGCAGCGTGGCCGGACTGCATCAACTGCTTTTGGCTCATCCATACTTACAAATCTGGATGATTTGGCTAGGCTCTGCTTTTTTGCTTTATTATGCAGTAAAAAATTTAAGAAGTGCGTTTTCTAAAAATAAACAAACGACACAGGAAACACCTCAAGCCCACACCAGACCTCAAATCATTTTATTTGCCTTAGGGTTCAGCCTGCTTAATCCTCATGCCATTATCGATACTTTAGTCATTGTTGGCAGTGGCAGTAGTCAATACCCTGATCACAAACTGGCTTTTTTGACCGGGGTTATTTCAGCAAGCCTGATTTGGTTCAGTTCATTAACGATTACCACTCGTTATTTTTCAAATATTTTAACCAAAACAACGGTGTGGCAAAGAATAGAGCTTTTGAGCGGTCTGTTGATGGCTTACATAGGAATCAAATTGGTTACAAGCAGCTTATAAAAGAGATTTGTACTCCTAAAAAGTGCAATTGCATCTGTAGCGAGTATGCCTAAGAATTAGAGATAGGTGATTTTCAGGATAATAGAAAGGGCCAATCAGTGTGTCGCCAATTGACCCAGTGGAATGACACATAGCAAGTCCAACCTCGCAAAAGAAATATCTCATATTCCAAGCATTAATGTCAACATTTTTGCCATCCCCAAGATCGCAAGATCCAGGGCAAAATCATACTTTACCTGTAATATAAACAAAACGATGTCATTCTGAGCTGATGTATCCACACGAATTTTAGAATGAATTTATCCCGAAACCATTCGCACCCAGGATCGAAGTATCCCCACATAAATTAACTACACAGGGTTCAGGATAATTTATCCTCAACTCTGTGTAGTTGAGGAACGGTTTCGATTAGAATAAAGGATGGAATAGCTATTTTAATCAAATAAATACAGCTAAGTTTCATGGGGATACATCAGAGCCTGAGCGAAACCGAAGGATGACGATAGTTTGGGCAGGACATGAGTATTATTTTTACCTATAGCAAAGTATGAATTTGGCCGTCCATTGGTTGTTGTAACTTTTTTATTCAGTTAAAATAATCTCTTTTACACCGATTGGGTCATTATGTTTTACGGAGATACAGTACAAGAAACCAGACAGTTATTTTTTACTAGCTGGGATAAATACCAGAATAAAAAAGTACTTTCCCCTTTGGAAAATGCAATTGCGCAAGTGATTCTTGACCATCCGGAATACCATAAAATAATGGATCAAAGTCGTTCTTTCCAGGATCATGCTTATTATCCTGAATTAGGTGACACCAACCCCTTTCTCCATATGGGACTTCATCTTGCCGTTAGGGAACAAACAGCAACAAATAGGCCAATAGGTATCAGTGCTGTCTATACGAAACTGCTAGAAAAATACAAAGATCCTCTGGCTGTAGAACATTTAATCATGGAGCAATTGGCAGAGTGTTTATGGATTTCGCAAAAAAATAATACTCCCCCAGATGAGAGCCATTATTTAAATACATTGCACAATTTGTAATTTTTATCCTGGAAGTGCCTGTTTATGCCTCAGGCAAGTGCTATTCCACTGCGAAATCCCACAATTCTACCTGTACATGGATAAAAAAAAGTATACAATTTTTAACTGGGTATCTTGATGATTATCAGTTAAGATGAACACTTTAATGACACTGACCAGGCAAATATGACTAATCAGAAACAAACCACCCATTTTGGTTTTGAATCAGTAGACTGGGATGAGAAAGAAAAAAAAGTAGCGGAAGTATTTCATTCAGTTGCTAAAAACTATGATCGAATGAATGATCTGATGTCCTTTGGGGTCCATCACCTCTGGAAACGATTTACTATTGAATTAAGTCAGGTTCGACCCGGACAATCCGTTCTCGATTTGGCAGGCGGTAGTGGGGATTTAACTCGATTATTATCCAAAAAAGTGGGGGATTTCGGACAGGTTATCCTGACTGATATCAACTCAGCCATGCTCAATGTTGGTCGCGATCGCTTGCTTGATGAAGGATTGTTTAAAAACATCGGTTATGTTCAAGGCAATGCGCAATGTCTGCCTTTTGCCAATAATAGTTTTCATTGCATCACAATAGGATTTGGACTCAGGAACGTCACTGATAAAGACGAGGCGTTACGCTCCATGTATAGGGTATGCAAACCAGGCGGCAAGTTAATGGTCCTGGAATTTTCAACACCAAATCTCCCTGGATTAAAATCTGTTTATGATTGGTATTCATTTAATATTTTACCAAAAATCGGGAAATTGGTTGCAAATGATGAAGCCAGTTATCAATATCTTGCGGAATCAATCAGAATGCACCCCGATCAAAATACGTTAAAGGAAATGATTGAACGAGCCGGATTTGAGGATTGCCATTATCACAATTTAAGTGGCGGCATAGTTGCTCTGCATGTTGCCTATAAATATTGAGTTCATTATGTTAAAAGAATACTCTCTAAAAGCATTGCAAAAAGCCATTAATCAAGCATTGTGTCTGGACGAACAGATGCCGAAAAAACTTCAAATGCTTGATGGAAAAATAATTGAAATGGTTATTACTCCTTTAAATGTTAATTTCTACATTCGGTTTAAAGATGGAGAAATGCAATTACTTCATCAAATTGATAGTCGTCCTGATACCATAATTCATAGTAATCCCATAGGATTAATTCGTTTGAGTTTATTACCCGCCTCCAAAGCCCGCTCTTTATTTAATGACAAGATACGTATCTCTGGCGATGTCGAATTAGGACAAAAGGTAAAAAAAATATTTGACGAGATGGATATTGATTGGGAAGGACACCTGGCATATTTTACAGGTGATGTGGTAGCTCACCAAATTGGCTCCTTTGTGCGCAAGGGTCTGGAATTTAAAAACCAATTCAGCACATCCATGCAGCAAAATATTACCGAATATTTGCAGGAGGAATTACGCGTTTTTCCATCAAGAAACGAATTAGACGATTTTTTCAGTGAGGTCGATGAAATAGTATTAAGTGTCGACCGCCTTCAGGCCCACATCAATTATTTAATGAGCAGTAATGAAGGCGATTAAACAAGTAGCTCGTCTTTTTTCTATTAGCTACGTCGTTGCAAGGCATGGCTTATTCATGATGGTCACTTTGGTGAAAGTGATTGGCTATTTGCGTTTCCTCAATCCTCGGCGTCCGTCACGCAAAACAAAACAGGACAACGGGCTGGATAGCCTAGACACCATAAAACCTCTTTTATTGAAATTAGGGCAAACTATTTCGTCTCGACCAGAAGTGCTGGAAAAAAAAATAGCGACGGTTTTAACCAAAGTTCAAAATAAAATGCAATCTATGGATAACAATAAAGCAGAACCAAATATTATCAACCCCTGTTCAGAACCCCAACTCAAAACCAATTCGACGATTTCTGATTCTATTATTGTCTCTTCTGAGCAGCGGGTAACTGAACAAGAAATCCCAACGGCCACAGAACAGCTTGGCCAAACGCTTAAGAATTTATTGAGTGAAATGAACATCGCACAATTCACAGGAAATAAGTTAGCTAATCAAATCAATGTATTATTAGACAAAGGACTGGAATTTAAAAACCAAATCAGTGATAGTATTCAGTGCAATATTTCTGATTACCTGCAAGAAGAGTTACAAGGTTTTACATCCCGAAATCAATTGGATGATTTTATTCAGGATTTAGATGAATTATCATTGAACATTGAGCGACTGGAAGCTCATATTCAACAACTGACGAGCGGTCATGAAATCGATTAAACAACTAATCCGCCTTATACACATCAACTATATCCTGGCCAAAAATGGCCTGGATAATGTCGTAGTGTCAATAAAGCTATTCGCCCCCTTACGCTTTATCGTCTATTTAAATCCATGGAATTGGTTTCGTAAGGTCAAATTGACTCGTGGAGAAGCGTTACGTAAATCATTGGAAGAATTAGGACCTATATTCATTAAATTTGGTCAAGCCCTTTCGACCCGACCTGACATACTTCCGGAAGACATCGCCAAAGAATTAAGTAAACTTCAAGATAAAGTTCCTCCTTTCCCCAGCAACATCGCTATGGACATTATTGAGCAGGTTTATAAACAGTCCGCTTATGATATTTTTGCTCAATTTGATCCAGTGGCTTTGGCATCTGCCTCCATGGCTCAAGTGCACGCCGCCACTCTGAAAACAGGAGAAAATGTCGTCGTAAAAATACTCAGACCCAATATGCGCCGAGTTATCGAACAAGACTTAAGTATTATGTATACCATTGCCAGCCTGGCAGACCGTTATTGGCCTGAGGGGAAACGTTTTAAACCCAAAGAAATAGTAAAAGAATTCGAGCATACTTTATTAGATGAGTTGGATTTAATGAGGGAGGCGGCTAATGCCACTCAATTACGACGAAATTTCAATAAATCACCCTTGTTATACATCCCTGAAATCTATTGGGACTATTGTCATCACAATATCATGGTCATGGAGCGTATTCATGGTATACCTGTTACAGATATATCCAGTCTGCGAGATCACGGCATTGATATCAAAAAACTGGCAGAACGTGGGGTAGAAATTTTCTTCACTCAAGTTTTTCGTGATTGCTTTTTTCATGCCGACATGCACCCGGGAAATATCTTTGTATCCTATAGAAATCCCAAAGATCCTCAATACATTTGCATTGATTTTGGCATCATTGGAACTCTGACAGACAATGACAAACGATATCTGGCTGAGAATTTGCTCGCATTTTTTAATCGCGATTACAAGCGTGTCGCCGAATTGCATGTTGAATCCGGATGGGTTGCCCGTAATACACCAATTGCCGAATTTGAAAGCAGCATAAGAACAGTTTGTGAACCTATTTTTGAAAAACCATTAAAGGATATTTCCTTTGCCCAAGTCGTTTTCCGTTTATTCCAGGTCGCGAGAAGATTTCACATGGAAGTACAACCTCAATTGATGTTGCTACAAAAAACCTTGTTGGCGATAGAGGGACTGGGAAGACAACTGTATCCAGAACTGGATTTATGGGCTACAGCGAAGCCATTTCTTGAAAAATGGCTGCGTGAACAAATGGGGCCAAAATCAGTTATCAAACGCTTAACACAAAATCTGCCCTTTTTTACTGAGCAACTCCCGCATATGCCTAAACTGATTTTTGACCTTCTGGAATTAAAAAAAGATCAGTTATTATCAGTGAAAGAACTCGAACGTGTGCAATCTGAAAATAAAAGTCAAACCATACAATGGAAAAGCTTGGGTTTAGGTATCTTTTTCTCATTTTTCTCATTAGGGGTGATTAGCTATTTTGATCTGCTTGATTATAATCATCTAACCAATATATCGATAGCTGGTGCTGTTTTAGCCGGGCTTTTTGTACTCATAAACCGAAAGATAAGGAACTGATATGGGATTAAGTGGAATAAGTCCGTTATCATTATTATTAATTTTGGCCATTATTGTGGCCTTGTTTGGTACTTCCAAATTAAAAACAATGGGCTCTGATCTGGGTGAAGCAATCAAAAATTTCCGAAAAGCAATGAATAGTGACACCACCGATGAGCCCCCAAAAGATGATCATAAATCATCATGAGCCTTGGTGAGCTCTTACTGATTTTCATTGTTGCTATCATAGCCTTTGGGCCATCAAAACTTCCCATGTTAGCAACTCACCTCGGTATGCTCGTGAGGAAAATGAATCAATTAAAAGGACACATCTCCTCATTCTGGCAACAGCAAATGAATGAAATTCAATTACATGAAAACAAACGCAAAGCCGAAGAAGTAGACCAGCAATATGAGAAGAGAGAGTCCGGGAAAGACAATGTCCAGACACATGAATAAACGGACATAGTAATGCCAACGAAAGATCGTATCAACGAAGCAATTCGTCACCGCAATAGAGTTTCCGAGAAAGTCCAATTTACAATCATTTTGTTAATTTATTGCCACTAATAATATATAATCGCTTTTTATTATTCTATTTGACGGGAACTCAAAATGCCTTTTCTCAATACCGATGCCATTAAAAAATTATTGGAAGAAAAGAAACAACTAGTACACACCAAGTCTTCAGAACCCCATGATTATGCCAGTGTGAAGCAGCGTGTGCTGCAATTGGAGTTAGAGCAAGAGATAGCTTATTTATCCGAGCTTCTTGAAAACCCCGACACATTCGAAGCCCGGTTTAAAGAACGATGTGCTCAAAGAGAAAAAGATACAATCGATGCCATTGGCTTTAACCAAATATCGTCTACCGCAAGCAATCAACTCTATTGGGAAATAGCAGAGCTTGTTTTTAAACCCCAAACCCTGTCCGACATGCTGGCTATCCTGGCGCCGCGTGTAAAAAAACAATGTCAAGTATCGCTTTCACAAGACATTTCGGTCCCATTAAAAAAAGCGAAAATGGAAGGCATAGAGCCGGTTTTGGATTCAAGGGAAAGCACATCGAAATTAAAAAAAGAACCCCTTCTATCGGATTTGTCCCATTATGTGATAAGCGGGGAGATGATTTTTGATGTTCGGAATATAGAAAATATCCCGTTACGCAGTCATGCCAAATTATATGAATACTTAAAGAAAGACTATCCCGAGCTTTGTGATGCCTTGTATGAACATAATCATGTGCTCAGAACCTTGAAAGACGATATCGCCCTTTTTAAAAATCAAGGGACAACGCCCAAAGAGGCCCTGGAACTGTTAATCAAAGGATTGACACTGGGCGGCGAGAGGATGACGGGCAGTGAATACGCAGGTCAAGCCGCTGTTGAAGCCATTGATAAGTTTCACTCCTTTATGGAAAGCTTGCCTTCCGAAACACAAAATCATTTAAGAAACGCTCAAGGCAGCCATGGCAGTTTAGGAAGCATCCTCGATAATGAACTAAAAAAAGGGACTTGTGTTGAGACAGCAGCCTCTCATTTACGCGCTGTCGTAGAAGCCAATCAAAACACAACGCTATTTAATCAACCGGCTCGTATGACGAAAGAAAGCCTGAAGCAATTAATAAAAAAATACAAACACATTAATCCTCTGCAAGACGATACAGGCAATCGCAAACTGCCTGAAGAACTCATTAAAAAAGCCATACAAGGCATTGCACCCAAAAACTCCTTTGAATTCATCAGTCTGATTATGAATTTCCCCCCTGGCTTATATGAGGAATTATTAAAAAACATCAAACTCACGGAACCCGATAATACGTTAGACGATGTGGCCGAGTTAATCAAACAAAAATGGCTGACAGCAGAGCAAGTGAATACACTGGGCTCAGCGGTCATTGGTTATTACAAGGAACTCAACCCCAATGGAAACATTCTGCGTTGGGCAGTGCTTACCAATAATGCCTTGTATGTGACCAAAGCTCTCGAATCCATACCTGAAAAACAGAGATTGGATGCACTTCGGGCTGAAGATAAATATGGTCAAACAGTGTTGCATTATGCAGCAGATAACTCGGAATCCCTTAAAGTCATTCTTAAACTTATTCCTGAACAAGATAGATTGGATGTAGTTAAGTTTCAAGATAAATATGCCAATACTGTGTTGCATTGGGCAGCAAAGCGCCCGGCACCGCTTAAAACCATTCTTGAGCTTATTTCTGAACAAGATAGATTGGATGCCATTAAGATTAAAAATTATAATGACAATACGGTGTTGCATATAGCCGCTGACACCCCGGAATCTCTTAAAACCATTCTTGAGCTTATTCCTGAACAAAAGAGATTGGACGCAATTCAGGTGAACAATGATGATGGTAATACGGTGTTGCATTATGCAGCAGACTACTCCTCGGAATCCCTAAAAACTATTCTTGAGCTTATTCCTGCACAAGAGAGATTGAATGCCGCTGTGGTTGAAAATGGATTGGGTAATACGATGTTGCATAATGCAGCAGACAAACCAGAGTCCCTTAAAACCATTCTTGAGCTGATTCCTGAACAAGATAGATTGAATGCCGTTATGGTTGCAAATGGATGGGGTAATACGGTGTTGCATAAAGCAACAGGCAATCCGGAGTCCCTTAAAGCCATTCTTGAGCTTATCCCTGAACAAGATAGATTGAATGCCGTTATGGTTGAAAATATATGGGGTTATACGGTGTTACATAAGGCAGCAGATAACACAGAATCCCTTAAAACCATTCTTGGGCTTATTCCTGAACAAGTTAGATTGGCCGCAGTTAAGGTTAAAGCTACACTGGGTTATACGATTTTGGATAATGCAGCAGACAAGCCAGAATCTCTAAAAGCTATTCACGAACTTATTCCTGCATTAGGCAGATTGAATGCCGCGAAAGAAGAAAAACCTCCTTCTGTTAATAAGAACAGCTTTTTTGCAAACACAAATTTACAAGAACAAGCAGATAAGAAAGAGCATGAAGATAAGACAGAATTTAAAAAGTAGCTATTCCGCTTAATTAACCGAAAACCAGAATTTTGAAATTGTTGTGAATAGACACTTTAAAAATATGAACTGTCAGCAACATGACATTTAAAACTGGGGAAAAAAATTACTCCAAGACTCTTACCGCTTGTTTGCAAATTCTACTTAAAATGGCCAAAACCCAATATTGCCTGCGATTTGAAAATCTTAACTTTTAAGCTAAATGGAATTTGTCTTAGAAAGCAATTACAGTATGGGTAATACTGTCCGAGTTAAATGAGATAATAGTCTCTGCATCTAACCCGGACAAAACATCCATTGTTCGCCTTATTGATTTGGTGTAGTCGTTGTATCCGTTGTATCGGGTTGATTTGGCGAAGTAGTCGTGTCAGTCGTATCGGGTTGATCTGACGGAGTCGTTGTGCCAGTTGTATCGGTTTGACTTGGCTGTACTTCAATGGATTGTATATTGGCAAGATTCTGTTGCAATTTATCAAGATCAGCTTGAGTACCATAGACTTGAACTTGTGAATCATCTTGCAGAGTGATAACTCCTTTTACCAAATTATTCTCGGTCATCCATTGAGGATCCTCAGCAAATAGCGGAGTTGAAAAGGTCAGAACTAATGCTAACGCGGATGACTTGGCTAATATTTTCATAATGCACTCCTTGCATAAACAAACATCAGTTATGCTGTTAAAAGAGAAAGTAACGTATAAATTATAGACTACTCCCAGCTATAAAAATGACTTTTCACCGCAATATTTGAACTTATAGTCAAAAATAACACCTCCGGATTAATCATTTGAAAAAGTGATATTGTGACTTTCACTAAACAGCAAGATCTGTGGCCGTTAGCTAAAATGTAAAGTTCCATTGTGAAGTATTAGTTGGCTTTGAAGGTGGTTGATGAATATCTTTTATATTATGAATCATGTCATCTCGTTTAAACCAACGCTCATCAGACCAGTGATAAAAATCGAATACTTGATATCCCATACTTTTCAGCTGAGTTATACCAGTATTTTGATGATTTTCTTTTCCTTTTTCGAATATCTCTGACACACGCAGTACATAAAACGGATTTTCTGGAACCGCTTCCATAGCCATTTTATAATGCTGATTAATATCTGGAGCATTGATATCAAAAAAGTATTGAACATCGGCCAGCAGATAATGCGCTTTACCAAGTTTTAAGCGCAAGGCTTTATCTCGGGTTCCTTCCAATAGAGTGATTAATTCCTCCAATGTTTTAATTAAAATGGATATTTCTTGCTGACGTTTGATCTTATGTTTTCTGATAGAATCAAAATCAGAAGAATGATAATAAAAAGCAATTTTTTCACGCAAAGTATCCACTCGGCGCATCAATCCGGTTGCAAGGGCGTGCTTATGATGTTTTTGCTCTTCTTTATTGCTTGGGCGGCATTCTCGTAGCAGAGTAATTGCTTTTTGAACTCGGGCAATATCGCTGTCTTCTGATTTATGTAAGTCCATATCAGCATCAATTAATAGCAAAGCATATAAACGTTTATGAGTGTATAAATCCTCCAGGTATTCATCACATGGATACAGATGATAAGCCGCCTTTTTTTGTTCAAGGCTCTGGAGATAATACTGTTCTGCCTTTTCCCAATTTTTATTTCCTCTGTAAGTTTTACCACTTACATAGGCTGTTTCCGCCTCATCAAAAAATATTTTAGCCAGTGATTGACGTGCAGAAATTGAAAACAAGTCAGGGGATTTTTGTTTCTTGAAGACATCATAGGCTTTTTCATAATGTTGCTCTTGAATTTCAATATGAAATGCCGCATTGGGACTAATTACTTCAATATTAGAGTAAAATTGTTTTGCAAGAAGATACTGCTGTTTTTCAATATAGTATTTCGCCAGGATAGCAGCTATTGGAGTGTCCTTTTGAATTAAAGAATAACGTTTTGTTTCTGGAATCGCCAACAAAAACTTTAGAACCAGATTAGAATCGTTCAATATTTCCAATAAATTAAACGCCTGTTCATATTCCTTTTGACCAAGATGATATTCAATAAATTTCTGAGCATCTCGTTTCGCTATTTCAGAATCATATGCAAGGGCTAGTGCGAGATAACGAGGACGTGGGTCTGTCCAGAGTATCCTTAAAAAGAAGGAAGGTACAACCGTATTTTTAGCCTTATCACAATAGTATTGAGCAGCCGCTCGAGAGTATTTACTATTTTGTATAAAGAACAATTCTCCTGTTGAAGAGCCTTTCCGATCAAGAGCGCTAATCACCTCTGCAATTAGCCTGTCGTCTTGAGGATCCAATTGCGGAACCAGCTCCCATTCGCCCGCATTTACCCAACTTTCACCAAAGCGATGATTAGAGTTTAGCCTTTGATAGGAGTAATCCATTCCAAGATAAGGCTCAACTTTGAAATAGTGATTCACTATTTTAGTCTGCAATTGCTCAGTGGTTAAGTCATCGCTGTTCTTAACGGCCAGAGCACAAATCTCAGGTGACATGGAGTAATTTCTGACGGATGAAAAATCGGGCTGAAGAAATTGTTTGGTATATCCATAATAGGCGAGCTTATTTAGCGTGTATGAGATTTTTTCTGGATGGCAATGGTTATCAAAGCCAAACCAACCTTTAACAGTTTGAAAGGCGTACATAAACCAGTTAGTAGACTTTATCTCATAACCATTGGTATAAAGATATTTTGCAGAAGAGAGTTCATACCATAAATGGGTATACTGTATTTGATTCAGTTGGAACAGAAGAACATCAGGGTAATATTCCATAATCCCCCTAAGATGGGGCGGTATTCTCTTTAATAATTCAATATTAATATAAGGCATTTTTATCTAAAACAGACCTGTATAAAATGGAACAGAGAGTATATTAAATTTTCATTAAGAAATTATTAATAGGGACTGATACTCCAGGGCATTATCATGACAATCGTTAATTGGCCAGTTTTTATAATCATTAGCAAACGAGATTCTTTTGAGAAGCATCCACGGAATTGCCACCATCACAAAACAATGAATCGGCTTCCTAAACGAATTATTGCTCAGATTGTATAAGAAGGAACATTTTCCTCCAGCCGCTCCAGGAGAGCCTTGCCCAATAGACTTTCTTTTAATGCAGGTACATATAGCGTATGTTTTTCTATCATTTCCCTATCAAATTGAGTTTTAAATTCCTGCACGGTGTTTTCATAATGTTCGTCAGTGACTTTTCCCTTTTTAAGCGCAGTGTAATAAATGAAAAACTGTTGCAGTTGGGTTTTATCCATCCCTCTTAATAACTGACTGGTTTCATACGGGCTTAAATTTCTTGCCACGGCATTCTGAGCAATCCTTATTAGTTTAAAATCTTCATTTTCAGATTTTTCAGATTTTTCGTAAGTCATAATACTCCTCAATTCATCTTGTTGATTTCGATAAAATACTGGGGGTTTTGGCAATTGATCCCAGTGCCTGCGAGCCGCCTTCACCTCCAGACATCTGTGCTATCCATTGCAAGCTCGCTTGATATTATTCATTATGTCCTTTCGGTAAGCAAGCGTAAGATGTTTATCATGATTGCACTTATGATTCTTTTTCTACCTTAAATGGTATTGCAAGCAGCCTCATATAGATTCGGCAACTCAACTGATAAATTGCGTGTGGAGATGCGACAGGAATAATGTCTGTACAAATCTTGCTGCTCTTCAAAACTCACCCCTCAACAAAACCAGATCACGAGCTATTCTTTGATTTACTCAACAAAATATTGACAAAAGACAAAACAAGAACCATGATGACCAATTTAAAATCATGTGCTTGGGGGAAGTAATGCCCAACAATCCAGCTGACCTTTTTGAAGCTCTAGTGGGAACTACGGCTAAAATATTGAGGGCACGGTATCACAAAATACCTCTTAGCTATGTTCTTTTCAAACCATATGAATCACCAGAGGATGTTTTTTTCCGAACAACTTCCATTTTTACTGCCCCGCCAATCTGCTTGCTTCTCTCAGCAGGCAGCGCTGTATATTCTGGTTTTTATTTATTGATGGCGTGCACTATGCCGACCGATACCGATGATCGACCTTATCGTGACATGATGGATTCAGCAAAAGACATGGCGAGCTTTTCTATACAATTCCTGTTTGCAACAATCTTCGCCTCACTTGTGAATTTAATTGACTTGATTTTTAGTGTGGTTCCAACCGTATGCAATACCTTGAAGGAACTATAAACTGAAACTTCTTATGGTACTGTCAAAAAAGATATGTCGTAAAAATAAATTGCCTATGACATTCAGAATTTTAGTAAAAAAACATTAAAGGGGTATAAGATTCCTCTTCATACGATTTGCCATTGTTTTTAACATAGCTGTCTCTGGCTTCAAGTGCCGATTTATTCGCATTTTGACAAACCTGAGCAATACCAGCACCATCTTTTCGGTTAAGATAATGTCCAATCAGTTGGCCAATTTCAGCGGGGAGGCCAACTTGTTTATTTTCCAATGACGATTCTTCCTTTATTTCATCTGATGGGGAATAAGGACTCCACATTAAAAACAGGCCAGCCGCAGCAGCAAGGGTGAATTCTTTCTCTTCTAATGAGTCATAACGCCGCGTATTATTTCGTCTGCGAACCCTCTGATTTGTCCACATAATATCGTGGTTTGTTATTTTCATTTAACTTCTAACAATGCCTTGCAAAAAAGCGAATCATACCCCAATAGCCAATTTTTTGCCACAAAGCCCATAAATAGACTTCTTTCCAAAGAAGTGCGAGGAGAAACGAAGCACAAAACCGGAGTGTATCGCTTGGCGTATGGGGTTCGAACACCGTATCGACGACGCAATTCCCTACGGCAGCAGAGTCCGGGAAGAGGTCTAATCTCTAAAACGCTCCACAGGTTTGTGACAATAGGGAGTTTTGTGGTGTTTAAAATAGTAATCCTGATGATAATCTTCAGCAGGCCAAAATACTTGTGCCTGCAGCAATCGGGTAGCGACCTGATAGCCGTTGTTCTTTAATAACTGAATTAATGAGGCCGCATCCTGGAATTGATCCTGATTAAAATAAAACACCGCGCTCAGATATTGCTGCCCTAAATCAGGCCCTTGGCCATTCGCCTGGGTTGGGTCATGAATTTCAAAAAAGCGTTTTAAAATATCGTAATAGTTCGCTTTTTTACAATCGTAAACGACGCGAACAGCCTCATAATGCCCTGTTGCACCACCACAAACCTGCTCATAAGTGGGCTCTAAAACATGGCCGCCCGTATAACCGGACTCCACTTTTAACACCCCGGGAATCTGCTTTAGATAATATTCCACTCCCCAAAAACAACCACCAGCCAGTATGGCTTCTTCCGTATCCAGTACTTCATCATCCGCCACAAAATCCAAAGAAGCGGAATTAACGCAATGGCGTAAATTCTTATGGGTCAAGTACTCGCCTGTAAACACATGCCCCAAATGAGCATCGCAACGCGCGCACAATATCTCGGTGCGTTGACCATCGACATCCGGCTTTCTTGCCACTGCATTGACTATTTCACCATCAAAACTGGGCCAACCACAGCCTGAGCTGAATTGGCTTTCACCACGAAACAGAGCCAAACCACAACGCCTGCATAAATACGTCCCATGAGTCGCCACTTGATTGTAAGATCCAGTATGAGGATATTCCGTGGCTTTATCGCATACGATCCTTTTGACAGCTGGAGTTAAGCTCGCGGTTTTATCGAGATAATCACTCATGTCCTACTCTCCTTTAAACTCGATCCCGTGAAAGAACCTCCCGAACTCCCCTACGGCATCAACCTCGAGGTTCATTACTGAACTATTTTGCGGCAAAGATCCTGCCAATCTGGGTTTATCCTTTGATCAAAAATTATAGCAGTATTGGCAGCTTTTGCATTGCAATTCTGAAAATAGGGGGTTAAGCAAAAATTATTTGTTACATTTGAGAATGCTGAGGGTCTTGAGGTCAATGCCGTGGGGCTTCATTTACTTATGAATTAACACAACAGACCTTAGGTGTATCGCAAAATTATTTTTTATGAATTTCAGGATTAATCCAAATCCAAGTAGGCTCTTTTACTGGTTCATTTCGTTCTTCAATACTATTATAGATATTCTGAGTAAATACTCCTATCTCACTAAAATTTGAATTTAGTGTATCAACATCAGATTGTGTTAAATGGAACTCAGCAGCTTGTGGGATGTAATCAAATTTTGCAGGAGATCTTATCAAAAAATTAACCGAGTATGTTCCGGCCTTCCAAATGAATTTTTCTCTTAGAAAATGCTCATACTCATTTAGATTTCTCCATATAAAGTCAATATTTTTTCCTTCTTTTTTCAATTTTTTTGCTGTTTCAATCTCCTTGAGCAAAGCATTAAATTTTTTCCTATTTTCATCAATAAAATCCTTTTCTTGGAATCTGAAATATTTTTCTGCTAATGATAAACGGCTTATTTTAAGAGCAATTGGTGTGACATTTTTTTGAACTATTTGACTTTCATTTGGCGGATTGGAGCCGACTTTTATCACCTCGCTAAATACTTCATTCATACCCATCCAATGAAAGTTATAAGTCGCACCATTTTCATGTTTAAGCTCAACACCAATAAAATCAATAACTGTATCTTTTTTACTTACATCAATAGATAAGCGTAAGTTAAAAATTGGACCGAATACTGTATGACCAATCTCTGCTATTCTGTCCGGTATAATTCTTATTGCAGGTTTTGTAAAATAATCGTATATCCATTGCGCTAAATGTGGTATCCATGCTAGAGCGCCAATATACGCAACAATTTCAGTTGAATTCATCCTACATTCCTTCGAGGCAGAAAATTATATTTCCTTTAAACCTAAATACACTTTACTTGATGGAAATCGACCTACTATATCAAGTTCATCACCAAATGCATCAATATAACGTTTTAATGTCAATAGTTTCATAATCTTACGCCTTTCCGTTCTTGAAACATTAGCTTGAGTTATAGCGCAACTTCTTCTTGAAGATATCAGAGAATTTATACAAAAGGTATCTTTATAAGTAGAGAAAATACTGAATGGTTTTCAACATTATTATTCTAGGGTGTCGTAACTCCATGAAAGTGTCACATTCAGTTACCTTATAAGTTCCCAAAGAACTAAAAGGAGACTGGTTGTATGGGAGTACTAATGATGAATAAGCAAGAGCGCCAGAGAAAGGCGGTGTTAGAGATGGTAAAGCAAAGACGGATTAGTCTGGTGCAGACATCACAGCAATGTGAGTTGAGTTATCGGCAAACACTAAGAATATATCAACGCTATGAGCAAAAAGGCGATGCAGGTCTAATCCACGGTAACCGTGATCGAGTCTCAAGCCGAAAAAAACCGCATCAAGTCTGAATAACTAACTGTAGATTTAATGAAATTTGTATAATTAAACATAGTTTTTTAAACTATCTAGGCCATGAATGGTCATATTTTGTCTATTTTAATGGGTGCTAGAATATGTTCAATGTTTTATTAATATTAAAAAGCGTTTCTAGCCAATGTAGCTTAGGAATAATATTGAGATAAATGAACAGAGGAATTGTTTAAATTAATGGTTGTTTCTTTATAACGATGAAAAGCAAGTCAAAGTTAGTTCAATAAATCTGGTTAATTAATCTATCTTAATATAGTTAAAATTTTAATGAGTTAATTAACCAATATGACTCAAGATCACCTACTCAATTAAGAGTGTCGTTTAAATTATCAACAGTACCTTTTGATCGGTTCATATTAAAGCTTTTATCGAGAAAATCTTTTAAATAATTTATATTCACTATATTAACCAGATAAGTAAATACTTGATTATCTCCCAACAAGGTTAATAATCTTGTATTTGGTATTGCTTTATGTTTAACCCATTTATGGAGTGTGGCAGATGTTGGTGTTTGTTCATAATCAATAACCCATATTTGTGCATTTGTTACAATAAGTGGCATTATATGTATTGTATTGTTTGAGTTAAGTCTATTTTGAATAGTCGAAGACACTGCACATAAAGCATTTGAAACCTGAGTCTGGGCCTTATAAAAATTATTCTCTGTATCATTTTTTGATAATTTTTTTAACTGGTGTTGTTCTTTTGTAAAGAAATCACCTGTAAACGTACAAAAAAGGCCAGTCCCACCAAACCCCATGATTCTGCTATGTTTATCAATTTCTCTTCTACTATAGAGTGATTCTGAATTATCAGGATCTTTAACCAAGATTAACATTGAGTTACTTGCTGTTCCCTTGCATTCAACTATGAATAGGCGATCATTTAACTCTGCTTGAACATCTAGTTCCAAGAGCTCACCATCATATTGATATAATTTATTAATTTCAGTCGAGTAGCCTTTCGCCTGAAATAAATTCTTGGTTTTAAATTCCAGATTAAATCCATATTTCTCAGCTGCCTTAATAACCAAGTCCACATCAGAAGTACTCACATTTTTCTCCTTAATGAATTGTTTGTTTCTTGTGGCGATTGTTATGCTACATTCTAATTCTCAGATGATTTTCTGGCACCATAATTTGATGAAGAATGGCAATAATTATTATTGAGTTTTGGTATTGTGTGATAATTGATCATATGGCTACCGTATGAAAATCAACAACGGGATTTCTAAGTATGATACTTAAACCAAACAGGCAATACTTTAGTCAAATACACCATAAACTTCCACAAGCCCACCTGTTGCTCAACAGTCCCAAATGGATCGACACTGAGTTCAGGGTAAGCGATACCCAGACCAAACAAGCCTGGTCCTATAATGCCCACATGAGGGTTAGGAGTGACGTGTTCGTAATTATCAATGACAATGTTATTACGTCTTTCAAAACCAACCGCGTAAATTACTTTGTCACATTCTGGAAGATGACGGGCAATATTTAATTCGCTCGGATAGTAGCGGACAAGATTGGCAGGTAACACACCGTCGATATGTTTCCTCGCCCAGGCGGCCGTTTCACCTTTCAGCCCTGTGTTGTCGAATAAAATCCAATTGTCCATATTGATGGCGTAGCGGCAAGGGGAGCGATAAAAATTAATCACTTTCTTTACCCCCAATTCAACCAGTGAACGTAAAATCATGATGGCCGAATGGGAAGAACCAAAGACTCCATAAGTCTCATTGGTATCAACAAAATTGGCAAGACGCTGTTTATCGATTGCCACTTCAAAAGGCACGATATTAACACCGGGATAATTGAGGCTGGATGGGACGGCTCCTGTGGCTAAAATAACATTTTTTGCTTTATATCGTTGGGTATCAGAGCATAAAGACCAACAGCCTCCTGACAGAGACATGTTATGAATGACGGTCTCTTCTGCAATGACCTGATTCAACAGGCCTGTGGTAACCCATTGCAAAGGATCTGCCACGTCACTCAACTGACAGGTATTCTCAGGATCCAGGCGGCTTAAATGAAAATCTCGAGATACTTTTTTATAGGAAAATGAGTCCGCAGCCTGCAGAAAACTGGAGAAAAGCTTGACCGTAGTATTACTGGAAACGTGTCGCCAGAGCTGCCCCAAATCTCCCACTTTAAAATGAGGATCAATCCATAATATTTCAGAAGGCGTGATACCATAATCCAATAATTTCCCTACTGCTGCAATTCCGGCAGGCCCCGCACCTACAACTGACCACTGAAACGATTTTTGATTCATTTAAGTTGGATACCTATGATTTATAAATCATTTTAAATGCTTATGGTATTGATGAAATCCACTGAACGATTAGCTCAGTGGATTTCATCAATAGATAGTTATGCAAGGGCTCGAACTACCTTATGCTTTAAATCATTGTCCCTGGCAAATCTTATCCGCCATATAGCCAATGGCTCCGGCATAATAGATAGAATTGTTATACCGCAAGATCATTTTGTAATTGGGAAAAGCCAGGAAAGTCGGGCCGCCATAAGGCTGTACAATACTGGCTTGCAAATTTTGATAGGGCAGTGGTTGACCACTTTCCGTTCGCACCCCTAAAGCATTCCATTCACTGACTGGTTTGACAATACCTTTACCTTCCAGTTTCATATCAAACTTGGAAGGAAGCTTCACTTGAATAGCCCAAGGCTCGCCGGAGTGCCAGCCATTTTGTTTCATATAATTGGCTATGGAAGCAAACACATCCGGTTTACTTTTCCAAATATCTTTTCTTCCATCCCCATCATAGTCGACGGCGTATTTTACCCAACTGGATGGTAAGAATTGTGGCTGGCCAGAAGCCCCGGCCCATTCTCCTTTGAAATCAGCCAGGCTGACATGCCCGCCTTTAAGGATGTGTAAAGCAAGAAATAATTCTTTGCGGAAAAAATCCTTGCGGTTTGAATCATAGGCCAAAGTGGCTAAGGCATTAATCACCGGGAAATTCCCCATATAGGATCCATAGCTGGTTTCCATGCCCCAAAAAGACACAATAAAGCAAGGGTTAACTCCAAATTGTTGGGCAACTTCTTCTAATATTTCCTTATTTCTCTTGTACTCTTTCCGTCCAATCGCAATCCGGTAATTATCCGCGCGAGTATTGCGATATTTCATGAAAGTTAACCGATGTTCAGGTTGAGAGCGTAAAAATCCTTTTATTTTTCGACTGGGTTCATGAATCCCGGCAAACGCTTCATCAAATAAACTGGGTGGAATTCCTTGTTGTAACGCTTCTTCCCTAACTCCTGCAACCCATTGATTCCAACTTTGACTGGCATACGTGAACTGATTGAATAGCATAAATGCAATAATGAGCCCCCACTTTTTCATAGCTCTCCCCTAATTTATATTTATAATTCGTTAACTTCTAATTTCGACCAACTTTTATTTCTCTTTAATTTTTTATAAAAAACACTATCTTAAATTAATTGCCTATGTGTATTCTTATAAGATAGCTCATTTATTCCAAATTAGCCTACTATGGAAATCCAACGACTGGATGTCAACACACTTTATGCTGCTATTTTAACGGCCTGTGATTCTGTTATTACAAATCGCGACAAGCTCAATGCCATTAATCTGTTTCCAGTTGCTGATGGAGACACCGGTGACAATATGTCCTCTACAGCAATGGCTATCATAAACCATTCTTCAGCAAAGCCTACTTTGGGTGAAACCATTCAATCATTGGCCAATTCAGCGCTCATGGGAGCCCGAGGTAACTCTGGAATGATATTTTCACAATTTTTTAATGGCCTTACTGAAACACAACTCCCTTCTGAATCCATTGATATCCAAACCTTTGCCAAGCTGATTTCCAAAGCCTGTCATAGCGTACGCTCTGCCATTTTACATCCTGTCGAAGGAACAATTATCACAGTAATGGACGCCTGGTCAGCAAGTATCAATAAATTAGCTCAAGAAATTGACTGTTTTAAAACATTGCTCAAGCAAACCTTGGTAGAAGTTAATCAAGCCTTACAAGGTACAGCTACCACGCTTCCCATTCTTAAAAAGGCACAAGTTGTCGATGCTGGCGCTTTGGGATTTTATCATTTCATCAGTGGATTCACCGATTACCTGTTTAATCCAAGAGCAACCAACATAAACCAAATCCATTTAGACGATTTACAATCCCATCACGAATCATCCCCTGATGGTTCCCCGCCAAAACTAAGGTATTGTACAGAAATCATGCTGTCAGGGGAATCTATTAATAGAGTGCTTATCGCCAAACAACTTGAACAATTTGGGGATAGTATAGTAAGCAGCGGCAATGAACGACTATGTCGCTTTCACGTCCACTGCATGCAACCCTCCAAAGTGTTTGACATGTTAATTAATGAAGGAACAGTTACTCAAGCGAAAGCCGAAGACATGCTAAGGCAATTTGAAATTCTTCACCGACGGAAATATCCCGTAGCTCTGGTTACCGATTCCAGTGCCGACATACCTCAAGAAATCCTGGATAATAATCAAATTCATATCATTCAATTAAATATGCATATAGATGAGCATCATTTGCTTGATAGAATAGGCGTTCATCAAAATACCTTTTATAACAATTTAGCCAAGCTGCGAACATACCCCAAAACGTCCTTTCCATCGACGGCAATAATCTCTAAACAAATCAGCCACTTGGCGGCTCACTATGAACATGTACTTATTCTTCCTATTGCTCAAGCCTTAAGTGGAACACACGATGCCATAGTCAAAGCAACAGAGGATTTGCCTAATGTTCATGTTATTGATTCATGCCTTGCTTCGGGTGCCTTGGGATTACTGGTAAGCCATGCCGCGCAATTAATTCATGCCGATCTTGAAATAAACGAGATTAAAAAGAGATTGTCTTTAAGAATCCCCAAAATTCATTTGGTTATCTATGTAGAACAATTTGAATCTTTGATTCGCAGTGGTCGAGTGAGCAAATTCAGTGGGAAAATTGCTAAATTGGCTAATCTGAAACCCATTATTGGCCTTAATAAAGAAGGTAAAACGGTTCTGCTTGATAAAGCATTTAGTAAAACCAAGGCTTTGGGCAAGATAGTCAGTTATATCAACTCATTACAACAAACTCAGGAACTAGAGCAATACGGCATAGTACATGCCGGAGTGCCTGAAAATGCTATCCAATTTGCTGAGCTTACTACAGAGGCTTTTGGAAAGCAGCCTTCTTTCATCGAACCTGTTTCTACTGCTATTGGTTTGCACGCAGGCAAGGGTAGTATTGCTTTGACAACTATGATGAAATAAACAGGGCTGACGAAAAATTCCAATCTCTTCGTTAAAAAGGATTTTTATGATTTGGATTGCCATCGTTTACTGTGTCTTGTTCTTACACATGTGTCTGATTTGGTGTCTTTATCGATATTTAAAAAACCCTTCTGTTGTTGATGTCGGATGGGCATCTGGATTAACTATCAGTGGATTAATTTATCTTTTTTCTCAATCCTGTTCATTACGTACTCTGATTCTTGGTTTTCTACTTTTTCTTTGGGGATGTCGCTTGGGGGTTTATCTTTGGGTAACACGGATTAGAATAGGCCTTCTTGATAAACGTTATGAGACACTAAGCGATTCCTGGAAAATAGCAAAACCGTTGGGGTTCTTTCTCAATTTTCAATTACAAGGGCTATTCATTTTAATGATTTCTATCCCCTGGTTTTTCAGTGGAATGGAAGCTAAGGATTATTTAGCAGGGCTAGATTATCCGGGTATCCTTCTTGTCCTGATAGGTCTTACTGGAGAAACCATCGCGGATAATCAACTTCAGCAATACAAAAAAAATCCAATAGCTCCAGTATGCATTAACGGCCTTTGGCATTATTCAAGGCACCCTAATTATTTTTTTGAATGGCTGGTGTGGTGTGGGTTTACCGTATTTGGCTTGAGCTCACCCTATGGCTTCATAGGTCTCGTCTCACCACTTACCCTTTATTTGATCATGACGCAGGTCACTGGACCAATGACGGAAAGAGGTTCAATTAAGTCACGGGGCCAAGCCTATATTGACTATCAAAAGGCAACTCCGATGTTTTTTCCCAAATTAAAATAAGCCTGTATTAATACAGGCTTATTTAATCGGGAATTAAACTATAAAGCTTCCATGAATTTCGTCAAATCCGACTTCTCTTCAGTAGTCAACTGCAATTGCAACACCAGATTAAAAAACTCGACTGTATCAGCCAGGGTTAAAAGTCGGCCGTCGTGCATATAAGGAGGGGAGTCCTTGATACCTCTTAAGGGAAAAGTCTTAATAGGGCCATCTCCTACAGCCATCATGCCATTCATCATTTGCGGCTTGTAAAATTTCTCTGTCTGCAAGTTATGCATGGTATTGTCAGTATAATAAGGAGGAGTATGGCAAGTAGCGCATTTTGCTTTCCCGAAAAACAGTGCTTGTCCACGTAATTCTTCCGGGGTTGCTTTTGCCGGATCGAGTTTTCCTTCCCAATTCAACTTGGGCGCAGGAGGAAAATCTAAAATCTCCTGAAATTCAGCCATGAAATGAACCTGGCTGCCACGCTCCAGAATATTGACACCCTTTTTCGTAGCAATGACTGGATCACCATCAAAGTAAGCTGCCCTTTGTTCAAATTCAGTGAAATCTTCAACTGATTTTAAAGCGCGCTGGGATCCAAACAAACGTTGTATGTTGACACCGCGTAAACTGGGTGTGTTAATACGATGGCGAAACTCTTGTGGACGAATGTCACCAACCAAATGGGTCGCCTTGTTAGTATGTCCGTTCGCATGGCAATCAAAGCAAGCCACACCTCGACTGGGCTTCTCAGTACGTCGATCTTTGGTTTGGTTGAATTGTTGCTGTGGGAAAGGAGTGACTAATAATCTTAATCCTTCAATCTGCTTGGGATTTAATATTCCATTAAACAATTCATAATAATTCTCAATGGTAACCAACTTGCCTTGGGACACATCACCCAGATCAGGGCGGGTCGTTAAGAAAATTGGAGCAGGGAAGGATGGTAAAAAATGCTCCGGAATATCAAAATCCAAATCAAAGCGAGTTAAATCCCTCTCTTCCTGTTTCTTAATTTCATCGATAGCGATCTTGGGAAATAACATCCCTCCTTCCGCATGATTAGGATGAGGCAATGGTAAAAACCCTTGCGGGAACAATCCCTTGGCTTTGATTTCTTCCGGTGTCATTTGCGACAGTTTGTCCCAGGTCATCCCTTCAGGCAATTTAATCCTGACTCCTTCCTGAATAGGTTTGCCACCTGTCATCTTTGTCGTTTTGGAAGGGTTATTGCTTAAATCATATCGATCTTCCAAAAGCTTTTGCTGCTTTGCATTGATGCCATCCTTTGCTGCGCTCATCCTTTGCAAAATACTCTGAAAGGTCTCATTAATCACTACTGGAGCATAGCTTGAGGGTAATGATGGTTTGGTATTGTTTGAAGACGATGGGGCAGGGGTATCGGCAAAAACCAGTGAAACTGTGCTCGAAACTAACGTGGCCAGGGCTAAAGCTCTTTTTAACATATAAAATTCCATTTATTTGAATAGCTTATGATCATAAAATACTTATAAATCCAATGCAATAAATCGATTTGGATAAACAGAGCAAGATCATACCATTTAGAGTTAATTTAACAGCCCTGTTTTGTCCAAATTACCGTCATCCTGGTAAAACGAAGGATCTTCTCATTTGAGCATCGGAAATTATCTTCAGGAGGTCCTTCGGCTCGCTCAGGATGACATCGTTTTGTTTATATTGAAAATAAAATTGATGATTTATTATTGTCCTGGAAGGTTGATTTATCGATTAAGCAACCTATAGGCATTCAAGATTTGCTTGAACCTATTGAACGAGCAGGTACCCTGTTTTGCTTAAAAAAACTATAGATTTTTTCAATAAACTACTCACTTCGCAAAGATACCATAGGTTCTAATTTTGAAGCACGTCGAGCTGGATAAAATCCGAAAAATATTCCCGTTGCCGCGGAAACCAGAAAGCCTGCGATAGGCGGAAGTAAATAGATGGTAAAAGTCCAATCACTGAAATAAGCCACTATTCTTGTAAAAATCAACCCTAAAATGACCCCGAGTATGCCTCCTAATAAGGACAACATAACCGACTCAACCAGGAACAACGCTTGTATTTCTTTATTCTTGGCACCTACAGCCTTTCGAATACCAATTTCTTTCTTTCGCTCACTAACAGAAACCAGCATCACGTTCATCACACCGATGCCGCCAACGAGTAATGAGATCCCACCAATTACTGCTAACAATAAGGTAAAGATACGACCCTGATTTTCCATGCTGGCTATGATTTGTTTTGCACTGCGAGGAAAAACACTTAATTTGGGCGCCTGGGAATTAATGATTTCCTTTATTTCATTAATGACCTCGTCAATTGGGCTGTCTGGCTTAAGTAGTAACACAGCATTACTGATTTTGGCATCCTTGCTCACCAGGCTCATTCCGGCAAGGGGAATAATGACTGCCTGATTAATGTCTTCATTAAAAAATCCATTTTCCTTCCAACGATCTGCGACACCAATGATGGTATACAGTGATTGCCCTATGCGTAATTGTTTTCCAATAGGGTCATCGAGACTGATTTCCTTTATTTGTTGCGCCAGACCATTCCCAATGACACAAAAATGCTCAAAGGAATCTAAAAAGGAAACAAAATGTCCCTGTGACAAAGTAACATGAACGATATCGGCCAGATTTTCATCAGCCCCAATAATCGCCCCCTGCATCACCTTCCCGTTAAAGCTTAACGTTTGATAGGCCGTACTATAAGGTGCAATTTTTAACACATAAGGGATGCGTTCAGCAATTTGCTGCCATTGATCTACCGATAACGAATCCGATTCACTGTGTGATTTGCTCGGTACCTTTTGATAAACAGAAACAGCTAATAAATCCGTACCTAATGCCTTAAATTGCTCTAAAGCTTTTTCCGTTGCCAATTGCCCGCAACTGATCAAAGCCACTACTGCAGCAGTTCCCACCAGGATTCCTAATACAGCCAAAAGAGATCTCAATTTGGAGGCTGTTAAATTAACCAGGGCTTGTTGACAATGGTTGAAAAAATTCATTGCCCGGACTCCGCTATGATTGCTCCATCTGCTAAAGTAATCCTTCGCTTGCATTGAGCGGCAACGTGCTCATCATGCGTCACCATGATAATGGTGCGCCCTTCGCCATGTAAGGACAAAAACAAATTCATTACCTCAGTACCTGTTCTTGAATCAAGCGCACCAGTAGGTTCATCGGCGAGGATAACTTGAGGATCAGTGACCAATGCCCTGGCTATAGCCACTCGCTGTTGTTGACCGCCAGACAGTTGAGTTGGTCTGTGACGCATATACTGTTGCATTCCAACTTTCTTCAGAGCCTCTTCCACTTTTTCTTTGATTAGAGTCGGACTGACTCCTCTATAAGTCAAAGGTAAGCCCACATTTTGCATTGCCGTAAACCGAGGAAGCAAATTAAACTGCTGGAAGACAAAGCCTATGTTTTGATTACGTAATTCGGCGGCCTGATCATCCGTTAAGCTGGCTACATTTCTATTTTTTAAGGTATAACTCCCCGAATCGGGTTTATCCAATAAGCCAATGATGTTCATTAGAGTCGACTTACCCGATCCGGAAGCCCCTACAATAGCAAGTAAATCGCCTTCATTCACCGTTAAAGAGACTTCTTTTAATACCGTAGTACTGATGCCTTCAAGATGATAAATCTTCACCAAATCAGAAAGTTTGATTAACGGTTTGTCAGTCATAAACCACCACATCTCCTGATTTAAGACCACTCTCAACCACCACAGTATCGGCCTGGGCTGTACCTGTCGTGATGATACGTTTCTGAATTGGGCCTTGTGCTAATTGCACTTGAACAATGCTGTTGCCTTTCTCTCTTTTGACAGCCGCAATAGGTACTAACAGTTGGTTATTGGATTCCACATTCAGTTCTATTGAGGCACTCATACCCACTTTTATCCATGACTGCTGCTCGGGAGTTAATGAGCTAACCTCTACTACTGCTGTAAATGATGGTAACCCTGCATTGCTGGTGTTTGATGCCTGAGCATTCACTGCAACCAATTTGCCTTTTAATTGATGCTTGCCAAACGCAACACCACTAATGGTTGCATCCATTCCCGGACGTATTTTATCAATATCTATTTCGGGAACATCAATTTCTACGCTGATTCCTTTCAGATCACCTATCAAAGCGATAACTTGACCGGATTTTATGGTTGATCCTACAGTCACTCGATTGTTTTTATCCTCACCTGACTTGGGAGGGTAGAGCATAATTCCGTCACTAGGTGCCTTCAAATGAATCAAATTATGCTTTGCGGTAAGGATCTTTCGGACCTTTTCAAAATCAGCCAGACTTAGATTGGATAAGCTCTGAGTGTTTTTATCGTCCATTTTTTCTAACATTTCCGAAAGCTTGCGTGTCGCCTGCATCAAAGTGACTCGTGCCGTATCCACCCCTGATTTTTCACTTAAATAATTATTTTTGGATATTAAGCCTGCATTCCACAATTCTTCTGTACCAACAAATTTCGCCTTGGCAATGGAATAACTGTCTTTTGCTTTTAAGTAATCCGTCAAAGTATCGTTATACTGTTTTTGCAATTCATTTGAATTTAAAGTTAAAACAATATCCCCTTTTTTTACCATCTGGCCATAATGAAAATTCATGGTTTCAACCACTGCTTCCATTGGACTTGTCAGGCTGCTTTCCCTTAATGGTTGCACTGTTCCGGTAAAATGCAAGATCTTATGTAAAGGTTGAGGTTTCACCTCGTAGGTTTTTAATGAACTGGTTTGAGTTTTATCAGAACCACCACAAGAAACCAGAATTAAAATCAGAGATGTTATAGAGAATATTTTTAAATAATTGTTCATCCGCCATACCTTAGTTTAATCTGCCAGTAATCCAGCGTAGTTCCTAAAATCCGTTGCAATGTAGACAACTGATTGAGATAGGCAATCTTTGCCCCTATCAATCCCGATTGCGCTTGAATCAACTGATTCTGAGTGTTATTGACATCCAAAGCACTGGATATTCCAGCCTGTTGTTTTTTCTTTTCCAAAGCGTAAGACTGCTCCGCCAGTTTTACTTGTTTTTGTGCCAATTCATAACGTTTGGCCAAACTCTGAATGTTATTAATGGTGTTGGTTACGTTAGTGATTAAAGCTCTTTTGGTCGCAATAAGATTAATTCTGTCTTTTTCCAACTGCACCTTAGCATTAATTAATTGACTACGCCTCCCGATATCATTCAAGGGAATAGTAAGGGTAATTCGAGCAGATTCCGTAACGTTATTACCATTATAAATACTGTTTACGCCAGTATTAGTACCTGTGACATCATTGACTGCACCTCCTTGTACAGTGCCCGCTAAATCAAGCTGCCAAAGTTGCTGATTTTTTGCAACGGTGTATGCCCGTTCATCAGCACGTAATGCCATTTTTTGCGCCAAATACTGGGTATTATGATTCAGCGCTATATCAATGGATTTCTGCAAATCAGGAACTACTATTTCTTTTATAGTCACATCACTAGGTACTGATATGTGCAAATCAGGGTCGAGCCCTATCATTTGTAATAGCTCCTGAGATGCTATTTTAAAATCATTTTCACCCTGCTCTACCATCAAACTTAAAGACTCTATTTGATAGGATTGTTGTATGTTTCCTGTCGGCTCTAATTGTCCTGCAGCAATCTTTTTTTCGTTAATACGATAGGATTTCCTGGCTTCATCTAATTGCAATCGCTGGTTTTGTAAATTATTCCCACTTAAGATCAACGCCCTGTATGCCATAATAACCTGAGTAATCTGATCTATAACAGATTGCTGCAAGCCGAGTTTATTCAACCATTCTTTATCAATAGCATCCAAAAGCTTTGACTCATTCACGGCTTTGCCAAATCCGCGCAGCAAGGGTTGGGTAATTGACAAATTTAATACAGGATTATAACTGTTGTTCGTAGAAACATTGTTGTCGATAGATACTGAAGCTGTGGTACCAATTTTAGTTTTCAAATTCAATTCAGGGCTAGCTAAAAAAGAATGAGTTGTGTCACTCCCCACCCCCTCAAAAGTACTTTTTTGCAGAACTCCTGAAGCGCCGAGAGCGTACTGTAATTCAAACTCATTATTAGCCAGGCGCAATTGATAACGCTGTATAATTCGATCCAATTCCGCGTTTTGAATATTGGGATTATAACGTAAGGCCAATAGAATCGCTTCCCTTATAGTTAAATGCTGAATTGTTTTCTTCCGCGATTCCGGAGATATTGGTAATTCTATCCAGTTTTTCAACATGTATTCTGGATTGGCTATGGCTTCTCGTAACCTTTTTCCAGCTTGCTCAACCTTCTGTGCTTCGGCATTAGGATCGTCTACCCATGAATAAAGGAAACCGTCGGAGGCTGAGGTTGACTTCGCAGCCCAAACATGAAAGCTAATCAGGCTCAGTAAAATAATTACCTGCAATAAAATTGTGCTTTTATTTGAAAATTTCACCTTTTCTTATCGCCTGTTGATCATCATTATTAAACTAAAAAGGGCTAGCCCCAAATCCTGGTACTGCGAATCTCAGCCTATCCTGCAAACGTAACGCCGTTAATTCTCCACCCCAAAGGCATCCCGTATCTATTGCATGAATACGGGGATTAGTGCTTCGTCCCATTAATGCAGCCCAATGACCAAAAACAATATCCATTTCAATTTCTTTTCGGCATGGTACTTCAAACCACGGATAAAGATGGGTAGGCGCTTTGGCAATGGTTCCTTTGTAGCCTAACTCTAATCTTCCTTGCGCATCACAAAACCGCATTCGGGTAAAATAATTGGTAATGACTCTTAATCTGTCCATTCCAACTAAATCATCTGACCAAATATCTGGTTTATTGCCGTACATATTCGCTAAAAACTCTGTATACAAATCACCAGAAAGTATTGTTTCCAATTCATGAGCCAGACTTATGGCTGCAGGCAAATCCCATAAAGGAGCTATACCCGCATGACACATGACGATATTCAATTCGGATGAAATACAAAGGATGGATTGCTTTCGCAGCCAATGCCCCAACTCCTCTCCATCTTCAGCATGCATGACTTCTTCAAGAGTATCATCATGCCCTCTCCAGGGTTTTCCCCCGAATAATGAGCCTAGCAAATGCAAATCATGATTACCTAGAGTCACTTTAGGCGTGACAGGCAAAGAACTAATGAATCTTAATACTGCTAATGAATCAGGGCCTCGGTTTACCAAGTCCCCAACAAACCATAAACAATCTTCCTTTTCATTAAAATCGATTAATTCCAGCAAACGTTGTAAAGGATCATAACAGCCTTGTACGTCCCCTATCGCATAATCAGGCACCGCGTTTTGCTCCAGGTGACAAATTAGGCGTATCATGCTCCACATTTTGCCATTGGCCATTAGCAGCCAATTTCTGTAAAGAAGTAACGACAATGGCATTTTGTTGCTGGGTGAATTGGCTAGTAAATTGCGATTTATGAATTAATTCCAGTGCCGATATGGATTCTATTTTTCCTGTATTCAAATGATGCACCTGAACGGAATCCGGTAAGGCAACACCATATTCTGAAAAAACAACTCCACTATACATTTGTTGAGTATGTGCCTGCTCAAAACGGCTGGTCACATTGCCTGCCGTTCCCCGGCTATGAAGACCTAAGGACAAAAATCCATTCTGTATCGCTTGCCAATTTTTATATTCTGGATGTTCTCGAACAAACAGTTGGAACATTTCTGGACACATTAGCATCCCACCGGGCACCATGAACAATGGTGCTTTATTCACCATAATACGGCCTTCATCCAACGACTTGATGAGCCATTGAATAAACTCAACACCTATCGCTTGTTCTTTTTCTACCAAGGATTCTGGCACACCACCAGTAAAAGTTACGGCTCTTCCATAACGACCACTACGCCTTGCCCCACTTCTGGCTATAAATTCCATTAAATAACGTTGTAGCGCTATGGCATCAGCTCGAATCAAAATGGCGCCTAAAGTGCCAGCGGAACGCTGATCTTCGTTCAGTAAAGCTAACCAAATAGCTAAAACCTCAGGATTAGACGCAATCCAGGCAAACCCACTAGCCGGCATTAAGGTTCTGGCCAATAATAAATTCAATCTGCGACGAAACTCTACATCCGCTTCTTTCTGAAATTGATAATCATAATAACTACCCGTGTTAATTAAATTTTCTAACAATGGATTCCATTGTTTTAATAATTGGCCATTGAGATCATATAAATTAACTCGAAACTCATCAAATAATTTACCTATACCTAATAAAATACCGGCTGAATAAAGAGCATATTGCCAAAGTTTCTGTTCTTCGGAAAGTAAGTCAGGCTGTTCCTGGATAGTGAATTCCTTGAATAAGCTCAATGCGGCTTCGGTTCTGTTTAAGGCATGGTCGACCAAACCGCCAGGTTGAGAATAATAACTGTTCGAGGTTTCGGGCAAATTTTGACAATAGTTCACCAGGTTCTCAATAAGAACAGAACATAAACTGTCATAGCGAGACGCTTCAAGCCCGCTCAACTCTTTCATTTTCTGCAACAATATTTGCCGTTTTTCTTCTCCCAGGAACTGCTCTGCAGTAACCATACGGGTTAACTCTTTTAAAGATTTGGCTTGGCTAGACAAAGAGCTTTTTCGTTGACGATGAAACAAGACAACCTCCACAATTACTTATCATATAATTTTACACTAATTGGAAATAAATTTCGCTAGTTGGACATATTCCGCAACAGAAATTTGTTCCGGACGCTTACCTCCATCAATGTCTAAATCATTTAATTGAGATAATGAGATGATCCCTTTCAAATTATTTGTAAGGGTTTTACGTCTCATAGCAAAAGCTTTTGCAACAATGTATTCTAATTTCTCTACGTTTATGGGATCAAACGGAGAGGGGCAATAAGGGGTCAATCGGACTATTGCTGAATCCACTTTCGGTTTAGGATCAAAAGCGTCTGGCGACACATCAAATAAATGTCCTACCTCACAATGATACTGCAATATCACACTTAGTCGTCCATATGCTTTGGTTCCGGGAACTGCCGCCATTCGTTCTACAACTTCTTTTTGCAACATAAAATGCATGTCATCAATATAAGTTATAAATTTCAATAAATGGATAAGCAAAGGAGTAGAGATATTATAAGGTAAATTACCTATTATTCTTAAATGAGAATGAAATTGACTAAAATCGACAGTTAGAGCATCCGCGGCAATTAAGTTCAACTTCCCTTGAGCTATGGGCAATTGAGCCAAATATTTTTGTAAATCCGTATCTATTTCAATCGCTGTTAATTTGTTCAGTTTTTGTAACAAAGGCTGTGTTAAAGCCCCTAGACCAGGACCAATCTCCAGCATATTATCATTTGGCAAGGGATTAATAGCCCTTAGAATCTCATCAATAATATATTTATCTTGTAAAAAATTTTGACCAAACCGTTTACGTGGGCTATGCCTCACTTTTTATCACCTATGCTAGGAAAATGAATTCGGCAGTATTGTTGGGTTTCGCTGAATTTAACCTTCCTAACCGAAGGAAAATCTCAGTACCAACCTACAGAATATAATAGATTTAATAATTTTACCGTAGGTTAATGCTAAGCGCCAGCAAAGCCTGACTCTTATCAGTTGAAATCTATCCTTCTCAATTTTGCAAATTTATATAGCATAAACTCCAAAACATGGGGTAAAATTCAACCACAATGACCAAGGTTAATAATGTTATCGGTTTTTTAGTTAGTTCAACCTGGAAAAATCAATGCAGTAAACCTGCAGAGTAGTTTGCAGCTGTTTTTCCGGATTTAAATTTAGGAAGTAAAGAATGGCTTACAGAAAAATGCTTAAATCAAAAATTCACCGGGCTTGTGTTACTCAGGCCGACTTGAATTATGAAGGAAGTATCACCATCTCTCCCGAGCTTTTAAAAGCTGCGAATATACTGCATTATGAAGCCGTTAATGTTTGGAATATCACGGCTGGAACTCGATTTGAAACTTATGCTATTACCGGTGAAAAAGGTTCAACTGATATTTGCGTGAATGGAGCAGCAGCCCATTTAGTAACCCCAGGTGATTTGGTCATTATCGCCTCTTTTTCTCAAATTCTGGAAGATGATTGCGCTATGCATGAACCTACTGTTATTTTTGTTGATCAATTTAATCGACTAAAAGAAATCAGACCCGAAAGAATTGGAGTCAAAAATAAAATACCTTGCCCGGCATAAGATTGATTATCCAAGTGAAGACTAGTACAAAATTCTCGTATGTTGCAATGCCATTGAGAAGCTACTTCGTATAGTGATAACGTATTGATTTAGCACTCGTTAGCTCTTGTTTATTTGTACTATCTTGGGTCGAAAGAATAATATCGTCTAATTTTTCTTGCTGCTTACGATCGTTCAAATTAAATAAATTAATACCTTGTTTAATATTTTCCAGTCCGATTGTTTGCGTCACTATTGATAATAATTCATTAGTATGACTTTCTTTTAAATCCAACTTGCTAATTATTTTTGTAGCAGGATCGTAATAATGAAGTTGCGGCGCACTGTTTCCTTTAGTTACAATGATATAAGCCTTTTCATTTCTTCCATTTAGCTTGTTCTCGCCCTTTTTGGTAATTCTTTCATTAGCAATATAAATTTTTCCCATAACTGGTGGCTTGATTGTATTAAAAAAGTAATTTCTATACTCCAATTTCCTTAAATCTGAATCAAGCCGGGTTTTCCCTTCCTTGTATAGTTCTTTATTCCATACGACAAAGCCTCGTGTACTTTTTTCGTATGTTTCATTTACATTAAGTGGACCAGGAATAGCTTTTATAGTAATGGAATGAGTGATTTTTTCTGATTTTTCAATTTCATCAATGACCAGCTTCATCACCGATTCCTTTAAATTTTTTTCTATTTCTTCTGGGGTTACTGTAATACTCTGAAGGAATGGTACAAATTTTTTATATTCTTTATACTCTGGATGACCTTTTTCAAATACACCGTTCATGACAAGCTCATCGATAATTTCTTCTGGTGACTTATTATTTTCAATACTCTTTTGGTTTATCAGGGAAATAAATTCTTTAATTATCTCTTTCTCTTGAGCAGTCACTTCCATTTTTACCGTGCTACAGCCTGATAGGACGAGATCATGGATGATGGGATATTTTTCTAGATAATGCACGATGGATTGACTACTCAAACCAGCCAAGTGCTCTGACCTATAACTGCTGTGGCCATTGATCACTAATTTTATACTGGAATGCTCGGATACTTTAGATAATGTTTTTAATAACTTATTTAAATCCTCGCTATTAATAACGATCGTTTGATCCTGATATTGAGGCCTGCTTGCATATAATTGACAACTCATTCGTATTTCCCGATCATAACGATCAGGGTCATATACGACAACGGTACTAACTTTGGGCAATATTTCCCTTTTTATTTTTTCTACCCATTCATCGGGCAAATAGGGTAGACAATTAAAATGGTATTTTTGAATAAGTTGAAAAAATTCCTCATGAGAAAATCGATTGATGATTTTACTTTTCATATCGTCAGGAATGTCTTTTAAGGCGGCAGGATTCGCTAACATTGCCTCATAGTAAATCTCTTCATAATCAAGCTGTTCCCGGATTTCCTCTGGAACAAAAATATTATTTCTAAGATTGAATATAAGTGCTGCAAAACAAATATCCTTGTTTTTCAAAGAGGTGGGAATTGTTTTCATTTCAATTTCCCCGAAACGCAAGGCTTGCGCGATCACCCCCATCGTGTCACTATCGTTAAGTATTAGGGGTAATATATCTTTCGATACAATAAATAATTTTCCAGGATTTTTTCTTAGTATGGCCATGCATATCGCGGGACTATGCGCTAGAAAATCGGAAGAAGAGTGAAATTGACCAGCTAAAAAGGTATTTTCATTGTTAATTACAAATGTTCCCTGATTGATAGATTCTACGATGAATTTCTCGACGTCGTTGTAAAACGGAGTATCCCTCCTCATGAGTATAGATTTTTTCCCGCCCCATATCTGATTTGCCGCAAGTTCTATTACTTTTTCGTGAAGCTCTTGAGAACATTGGAGAATCGATATATCTTTACAAGCTTTATCGATAAGGACATTCATAAAATTTTCGTCTTCATAGAGGGAGGATAAAATTGTTGGCAGCATTTTGTCAGGAATATTCTGTAAACAAACAGGATCATGTTTTACGCCAGCAATATATATGTCTTCATTCAATAACCCATAAAATTCTGTAGTATCAGGATCGTTAAAGTCTTCAAAACTTAAAAATCCATGGCGCACCCACTCCACACATAAACGTTGTTTTTGTTTAATAGATAAACTATTCCACGTATCCACATTATTTAAAACATCTAATGAAGACGATTCGTTGGCTTTGGCTTTTTCCAAGCATTGATTAAAATCAAATTGAATGTCTTTTTCTGTTTTATTTCTGGTCATTGCTTAACCTTCCAATATTTTCTAATCTTGAGATGAACCCAAAATCATCAAGGTGATGTCGTCGTTAGTCGTATTTTTAATAGTCTGTTTTTTTAAAAGCTACTTAATTAGTATAGTATTATAAGTTGCACATTATGAATAAAATATTGTTAAAGTTGGGTCTGCCATGTTGTATGGTACCCAGCTGGTTTAACCTCTGTGATTGATTCAGACAATCAGTAATACAAGTAAATTAAAATTTAAAAGACCTGTTCAAAAAACTTCATGCCTCGGCTAGCCCCTGAGGTACCCAGAGTGATTTATGGATACCGCTGACAAGCAGCGGTACGTCGAAATAAGTCATTTAAAATTCAAATCACTATACAATCCAGTTGAGAGATTTTGGCAGTTGGTTAAAGCAGAAAATTTACGGGTGTAAATTTCTTTCTACCAAAGCATTAGATAAATTAAATTTAATAGTTTATTCTATATTTTTATACTTAATCAAAACTGATTTTATGCTAATTCATTTAATTGAATTACGCCGCAGAGCAATATATACCCTCTTCTGGTTTGGTATCTTATTTTTATTATTTTTTTTCATCTCAGAAGAGCTTTTTCATGCCTTAGTAAGACCATTACTGAAATCCTTACCCAATCAAACAGGCTTGATTGCCACTCAGATTACTTCCTCTGTTTTTACTCCCTTGAAGCTGGCCGCTGATGTCTCCTTACTACTAACCGCTCCGTTTGCCTTATTGCAACTCTGGCGTTTTATTCGCCCGGGACTATATAAAGATGAGCAGGAACAAATTCGAGGAACAATCATTCTAAGTCTTTCACTATTTATAGTTGGGGCACTGTTTTGCTTTTATCTTGTCCTTCCCTTTATGTTCCAGTTTTTTGCCCGCGCGCTACCAGAAGGTGTACAGCTTATGCCTGATATGGCTTATGCTATAGACTTTATTACACACATGCTGATTTTGTTTGGTTTTTCCTTCCAGGTTCCGTTAATTTGTCTTGTTCTGGTACGAAGCCATTTAACGACAGTAAGCACTCTTATAAAAATCAGACCTTATGTTATAGTCGGAACATTTATTATTGGTATGTTGCTTACTCCTCCTGATGTCTTTTCACAAATTACACTCGCCTTACCACTGTGCTTACTTTATGAAGCCGGTATTATTTTAGCCAAGCTTTACGTACCCACCAGCTCTTCTGTAACTGGTTAGATTTCTTCGTAAACTCTACTGCAATGACGAATTACTTCGTCGATGCGGTGATCGAACCCTCAGTAGTGGCGAGTAAACTCCAGTTCTGCGCTCCGCTTTTCCTCGCACTTCATTCACCGTAACAGTTTCCCAAAGAAGTCCACTAACTCAAGTTTAAAAAAAAAATACCGATACATTCATCATGATGCTCACAAAAGGAGCAATATATGAGTAAAATTGCCAAATTTAATATCGGTGACCTGGTTATTCACAAACGAATTCGCTATAGAGCGATCGTTATCGATGTGGATCCCATATTTCAGGCGTCAGGAAAATACAATCCCCAAGCAATTCAACATGAATTTGCAACACGAAATCCTTGGTATCGTTTATTAGTGGATGGCAGCAGCCAAATGACTTACGTTGAGGAATGTCAATTAATTCCAGACTCAAGCCAGGAACCTATCAATAACCCCAATATTAGAAATTATTTGAAAAAAAGAGGCGGGGGTTACCATAGTGCCAGTTCCAGCCATTAGCTTGTGTCAGTAACTATTGAGTAAATAAGAAGCTCAATATTTCATTAAGTGCTTCTTAACATCAATACCAGCAAAGCAATAAAACCTATTAGAATTAAGCCTAAAACTCCCATCGTCATAAAACTTTTGCTCATATTTTCTTTACTGAATTGCTCTGGGCTTCCTTTAATAAATCGATACAATACAAAAATAACTAATCCTGCACCTATAAGGCCCAGAATTTGATACAAAGTTTCCATAAATCTACTCCATTTCACTCGGTTCTTTTTGAGGCATTTTCTGCTTTTAGTTCAAAGCCAAAAGCATCTGAAAACATCTGTGCAGGAGATGCTCCATGACCAACTAACACATCACGAGTACTATAAACCATATCGAAAGGACCACTAATAACTATTTGCCAGTCATTAAGATCTTTTGAATGTCTGGCGAGTACTCGAGAAGCCAGAGTATCATCACTTTTATCCGATAATAGTGAAAAATACTGAAAGTGAGAGGCATGGGACCGCCAATTTCTTACCTTTTCATCCATATACAAATCACTTTGAGATCGGGCCCCCCAAAATAACTCAAATGGCCTGTTATCCGAATTCGCTAATAACTGTTCAATCATTGCTTTAATTGGAGCAAACCCCGTTCCGCCAGCAATAAATAAAATAGGTTTTTGGGAATGTAATTTATCAATACTACATTCACCCAATGGTAATCTTAATTGCACAGAACCATATTTTTTGATATGCGCTAATAATAATTGATGGTAAGAATTATCTTGGCTATGGCGAATATGCAATTCATATCGATGTGAACCTAAAGGGGCATTTGCAATCGAATAACTCAACGCATCTTCTGCAAAAAGTATTTGTAAATATTGCCCAGCCTGATATTCAATATACTCATCTGGCGCTAATATTAATCGCACGATACTGTCCGTTAAAGGGGAAATGTCCTCTACCTGAGCTTGAACTTCTTTATCCGTCATTCATTTAATCCCAATAAGGACCAATAACCATTTACCTTATCCAACACATCCTCATCCATCGTAATGGGTCTACCCCATTCCCTTTGGGTTTCTCCTGACCATTTACTGGTAGCATCCATGCCCATCTTTGATCCCAGTCCTGAAACAGGAGAAGCAAAATCCAGATAGTCAATTGGGGTATTTTCGACCATGACTGTATCGCGGGCAGGGTCCATACGTGTCGTCATTGCCCATATCACATCTTGCCAATTACGAGCATCCACATCATCATCACAAACAATCACAAACTTGGTATACATAAACTGACGTAAAAAGGACCAAACAGCCATCATAATACGTTTGGCATGTCCCGGGTATTGCTTTTTGATAGTCACGACTGCCAAACGGTAAGAACATCCTTCTGGAGGCAAGTAAAAATCCACGATCTCGGGAAATTGTTTTTGTAGCAAGGGAACAAACACTTCATTTAAAGCAACACCCAAAATCGCTGGTTCATCTGGTGGCCGCCCGGTATACGTACTATGATAAATAGGCTTATCTCGATGAGTAATACGCTCTACAGTAAATACAGGGAATGATTGTACTTCATTATAATAACCAGTGTGATCCCCATAAGGTCCTTCTGGTGCTTCACACCCTGGCTCAAGATAACCTTCCAAAATAATTTCTGCACTGGCTGGTACATGCAGTTCGCTCCCAATACACCGAGTCAATCGAGTACGTTGACCTCTAAGTAACCCAGCAAAAGCATATTCAGACAAAGTATCAGGAACAGGGGTCACTGCGGCCAATATGGTTGCTGGATCAGCACCCAGGGTCACTGCAATAGGAAAACGCTCATCCGGATATTCTTGTTGCCAAGCCTGATAATCCAGGGCTCCCCCCCTGTGGGATAACCAACGCATAATCAATTTATTTTTACTTAATAGCTGTTGACGGTAAATTCCCATATTTTCCCGAGATTGATGTGGACCACTTGTAGTGACCAAACCCCAGGTAATCAATGGTGCGACATCTCCAGGCCAACAAGTTTGAATAGGCAATAAATTTAAATCGACCTCATCTTTTTCCCAAACATGAGTCTGACATTCTGCCCCACTAACATACTTGGGTGCCATATTCAGCGCCTGCTTCAATAAAGGCAATTTACTAAACGCATCTTTGAATCCTTTGGGAGGATCCGGTTCTTTTAAAGCGGCCAATAACTTTCCAACCTCTCGTAAGGCAGCTATTGATTCTTCGCCCATTCCTAAAGCAACACGTTCAACTGTACCAAAAAGATTGGTTAATACCGGCATATCGTAATTGGGTGTATTAGTAAAGAGAAGAGCTGGCCCCCCTGAGCGTAACACTTTATCGCTGACTATTGTCATCTCAAGATGAGGCGATACTGGATAATCAATTCGTTTTAGCAATTCACGTGATTCGAGTTGGATTATAAAATCTCTCAGATCGGAATATTTCATTAACAAATATCTCAAAAAGAAGAAAACCGTAGCCCGTATTGCGCAGCGTAATATGGAATCCGGAGATGAATGAATTAAAAATGTAAAAATCAATCACCCATCCCGTATTACGCTGCGCCAGTACGGGCTACAAAAATTTATTGGAATTATTCCTGACGCTTCATCGCATCAAAAAATTCAGCGTTTGTTTTATGATTCTTCATACGCTCCAATAAGAACTCAATAGCATCACATTCATCCATAGACTGCAGAATTTTACGCAATATCCAAGTACGTTGTAATTCTTCTGGGCTCAACAAGAGATCTTCACGACGAGTGCCTGAGCGATTAATATTAATTGCAGGGAAAACTCTGCGCTCTGAAATGTTACGACTCAAGTGAATTTCCATATTACCAGTACCCTTGAACTCTTCGTAAATCACTTCATCCATTTTAGAACCAGTGTCTACCAGAGCAGTCGCAATAATGGTTAAACTGCCCCCTTCTTCTATGTTTCGCGCAGCACCATACAATCTCTTAGGTCTTTGCAGTGCGTTAGCGTCAACACCACCTGTAAGCACCTTGCCTGATGCAGGAACTACCGTATTGTAAGCTCTGGCCAAGCGAGTGATTGAATCAAGTAAAATAACCACATCTCGTTTATGCTCAACCAAACGTTTTGCTTTTTCTATTACCATTTCGGCAACCTGGACATGTCGGTTTGCCGGTTCATCAAAGGTGCTCGCAACAACCTCTCCTTTAACAGAGCGTTGCATTTCAGTAACTTCTTCTGGACGCTCATCAATAAGCAATACAATGAGATAACATTCAGGATAATTTTTTTCTATGGAACGAGCTATGTTTTGCAGCATCAAAGTCTTACCTGCTTTGGGAGGCGAGACTATCAAACCACGCTGACCTCGTCCAAAAGGTGCGCACAAATCAACTACTCTGGCAGTTAAATCTTCAGTGCTGCCATTGCCTTGCTCCATAACCAAACGCTCAGTAGCAAATAAAGGCGTTAAGTTTTCAAATAAAATCTTACGCTTAGCGCTGTCGGGCGTATCATAGTTAATTTGATCTACTTTTAATAAAGCAAAATAGCGCTCGCTGTCTTTGGGAGGGCGAATTTTACCCGAAATGGTATCCCCGGAACGAAGTCCAAAGCGCCTGATTTGACTGGGTGAAACATAAATGTCATCAGGGCCAGCCAAGTAGGATCCATCAGCAGAGCGCAGGAAACCAAAACCATCTGTCAAAACTTCTAAAACACCATCACCATGAATGTCTTCACCTTTTAAAGCATGGGCTTTAAGAATGGCGAAAATGATGTCTTGCTTGCGCATACGGGAGGTATTTTCAACACCCATCTCTTGAGCGATATTAACGAGATCGGCAATAGGTAATTGCTTAAGTTCACTAAGATTCATACTTCTCACTTGATTTATTGTTTAAACGAATTGAATATCCGAAGAAAAAATTATGTTAGGGAATAGCAGCTAAGGAATCCGCTGCCTATGTGGCTCACTTGTTTTAAAGGATGTCACATATAGCTAACAGGCTATCACAGCTTTACAACAAGATCCAACATTTTAAACTAAAAATAAAAAGTTATTTTGATTTTTTTGATTCTAACTTTTAAATTTTAAGAAAAAATCCCTTTCATAGAATTATTTTAACACAAATTGCACAAAGAAAGATATATGCCCTGGTACATAATACATCCAACTCAGGGCTCCCTACCTTTCAAATATCTCTCATTGTGCTCCGACTTATTAACATTATCTTAAATATCACAACAATTAAACATGACTTTCAACAAAGGCACTTAATTGAGATTTCGATAACAAACCCATTTTAACGGCCTCAACCTGACCATTTTTGAAAAGAATTAAAGTTGGAATGCTCATCACACCAAATTTGGCTGGGGCTTGAGGATTTTCATCGATATTGATTTTAGCAAACGTCATATCTTTACTATGAGTTGCAGCTACTTCTTCCAAAATTGGAGTCAATGCACGGCAAGGCCCACACCACTCAGCCCAAAAATCAACCAACACAGGCTTGGATGATTTAATTACATCCTGTTCAAAACTTGCATCGGTTACTGTTTTAATATGATCACTCATGAATATACCTCAGTTATTAGAAATATAAATTTCTGATCCAAGACCAGATTTTTCTACCAGATCCAGATCTCTTGCATAATCTGTGTATTTTGTTTTAGAGCAAGCACAAGATTTTCAAGAAGAGTACTCTACTATAATACTACAAAATACATGCAATAGAGCTATAAAGCAAAAGACGCAGGTTATACAGCGATCTATTAGACTTCCTTCCAAATTCGCTGAGGTGAGGGAAGTGCGAGGAGAACCGGAGTGTACGCGTCAGTACATGGGGGCTCGAGCACCGTATCGACGAAGCAATTTCCCACCGCAGTAGAGTTTGGAAAGAGTCTATTATAGATCACCTCCGGCAGCTTGCAACACACTTAAAGCAGTTATCGCTGCAGTTTCGGTGCGTAAAATTCTAGGCCCTAATGATAAGGGTAAAAATCCATATTCAGCAGTCAATTTAATTTCCTCATCACTCAGACCACCCTCAGGGCCAATAATCAATACGATGTCTGATAATTCGATAGTATAGTCACGCCATGTCTTATTAAATGCAGGATGTAAAATTAACTTTAAACGTTCTTTTGCGTCTCTGACCAATTGTTCCAGCTGTATCGGTGGGTTTACCACCGGAATTTTATTTCGACCACACTGCTCACATGCTCCAATAACAATACTCTGCCATTGATGCATTTTTTTAGTCATTCGTTCTTTATCCAGTTTTACTTGGCATCGCTCCGTGATGACAGGGGTAATACTTGATACCCCTAGCTCAACCGATTTTTGCATCACCATTTCCATACGATCACCTTTAGAAATTGCTTGTGCCAAATGTATGCTTAATGGAGATTCTCTGCTGATCTCAGTGACGGAACTAATTGATACAAGAACTTGTCTTTTTTTTACACTCTTGATTAACACATCAAATTCACGACCATCTCCATTAAATAAGGTCAATCGTTCATCAGGCTGCATACGCAAAACAATAGCCACATGCTGTCCTGCCTCTGGAGATAACTCCAACAGTTGATCTGGTTGATATTCCCCAGGCTGATAGATACGTATTTTTCTCACAGTTAACCACCAATAATTTTGATAAGACACTATAACAAAAATTACTAATTTACGTCTGCTATGCTAGAATTTTGACAATTGATTTTATTCCTTTCATGTAGAGGAAGGTACATACCCACGGTATTTGGGGGTATATATTTACAAAACCAAAATTACTATTGTAGGTTGGGCCTTAGCCCATCAAATGCCCCTTACTTCCCATGCCCCCTTGGGAGAGGAGGTTAGGGACAGCCATTACTTTAAGAAATCAGGGCCGCAACCGTGAGGGAGCGGACATAAGCGCATCTGTTTCTTGCCCGCTCGCTCACGGTCGCAGCTCTGATTTAAAATTAGCAGCCCCCATACTCGCTGAGAGGGTTGCAAAGCCAATATATTCAATCGATTAACTTGCTAAGGAATTAAAACATGGCCAAAACACGCGTAGAAACAGACAGCATGGGTGAAATTGAAGTTCCAGCTGATAAATATTGGGGAGCGCAAACCGAGCGATCCTTACATCACTTCAATATAGGCAAAGACATTATGCCACGAGAAGTAACACACGCCTTTGGCATCTTAAAAAAAGCGGCAGCGCTGACCAACCTGGAATTAGGCAAATTGCCAAAAGACAAGGCGGATTTAATTATTCGAGCTGCCGATGAAGTGAGCCAAGGAATGTTAGACGATCATTTTCCCTTACATGTCTGGCAAACAGGAAGTGGTACACAATCCAATATGAATGCCAATGAAGTTATTTCTAATCGTGCGATTGAATTAGCTGGCGGCATACTGGGAAGCAAATCCCCCATTCACCCTAATGATCACGTGAATATGTCTCAATCTTCCAACGATACTTTCCCAACAGCTATGCATATTGCAGCAGCAATCGCTTTTAATAAAAAATTATTGCCGGCCGTACGCAATTTACGTGACGTTTTTTCTGCCAAAATGGAAGCTTTCAAAGACATCATAAAAATTGGGAGAACTCATTTACAAGATGCAGTTCCATTAACTCTGGGTCAAGAATTTTCAGGTTATGTGACTCAATTGGATGCCTGTATTCACCGTCTGGAAGAAGTATTACCTGAGTTATATGAACTGGCTGCCGGAGGTACTGCCGTTGGAACCGGGTTGAACACTCATCCTCAATTTGCTGTCAAAATAGCCGAACACATCTCTAAAATAACCAAGCTACCTTTTGTGACAGCCCCTAACAAGTTTGCCGCTTTAGCGTCTCATGAGCCACTAGTCCATGCTCACAGTGCCATGAAAACTCTCGCTTGCGCCCTAATGAAAATCGCCAATGACATACGATGGCTGGCTTCAGGACCTCGTTGCGGGATTGGTGAATTACTCATTCCTGAAAATGAGCCAGGCTCCTCCATCATGCCCGGCAAAGTGAATCCAACTCAATGCGAAGCGATGACCATGATTTGTGCACAAGTATTAGGCAATGATACCGCCGTTGGAATTGCTGACAGCCAAGGCAATTTTGAATTAAACGTTTTCAAACCAGTCATAATATTTAATGTGTTGCACTCCTTAAACATACTCGCAGACAGCTGCCATTCTTTCCAGGAGTTTTGTGCGGAAGGAATAGAACCTAACCGACCCGTTATTGATTACTATTTACACCATTCACTAATGCTGGTGACTGCTCTTAATCAACACATAGGTTATGATAATGCAGCAAAAATTGCTAAAACTGCTCACCACGACAATATATCGCTGCAAGAAGCAGCCGTCAAATTAGGAATATTAACTGCTGAACAATTTGCACAGTACGTGAAACCGGAAGAAATGATTGCTCCTAAATAACCATTATAAATTTTTGTCTAAATCAATAGGCTCCCTGCATAACCCACCTAATTTTAGAGCAAGGAGCCTATTGTACTGTTAAGCGATAAATTAATCCTTATGCCAAATCCATCACATAGGAACTTCCACAGAAGGAGGAGGAGAAGTTTCTATAGGTGTTAGGGGAGAAGTTTCTATAGGTGTTAGTGGAACTATTTCGGGCTGAATTTCTGGACGAGGGGGAGTAACAACTGCAGTACTTGACGACACATTACTTATATTTTGCTGCTCGGTAACGTTAGTTCGCTGAATTTCACTAATTGATGAAACATTTGTTTCTTTGCCTGTATTTTTTGTGGTACTTGTACATCCTATCATTCCTATAATAAAAATCGGCACTATCCAGTAACACCACTGATATGAATTAAAGTTTTTCATAACATACTACTCCATTAGTTAATAGGAACTTACTGGTAATTTAAAAAATCATGCAAAACCATTGCATTTAATGCACAATAGTTCCATATAAAAATCATAGTGCAAAAATTAAATATATCCAGGCAAATATGAAATGAGCTACCCCTCATAGGCAAAATACTTTGAGGGGTAATAAATAGAGAGTTTATTTATTGAATTACTGGAAGTTGAGGTGCTGCTGTACGTTTTGGTCCTGGAGTTGATTTTTGAACAGGATCTTTTGCAGCATAACTCTTTTGTTGAGACTGGGTTTCATTTGTTGCAGTTTGTCCCGCTGCAGACATGTTATTGTTTTGAGAATAATAACCTCTTTCTTGTGGACTTGTGCCGTCAAGATAGCATCCTGATACTCCTAAAACAAACACTGCAATGAGGCCATATCCCCATTTTATTGATTTATAATTGATCATAATAAGCTTCCTGCAGTTAATGAAATAAAATCTAAATTAACATCCCGTAAATAAATATAATGTAAAAATCCACAAATAACCACTGTTCCAATAGCAGATCAGCCCAACTGTAAGTGATTTAAGTAAATTAATTAAGCTATCCCACTTAATTCAATCGTAATCCCTACGTAATTATCTGTGTAAGTTGAGCCACGTGCCGAATAAACATAAACCGGAGTCAAATGTAAATTTTTGTATTTAAGATCCACACCAGCTCCAACACTGTATCCACTTTTCGATAAAAGAACTTCAGGCAGTGCAGAAACAGCTGTCACAGCCGGATCGATTATCGGCCTGTTAAATGAGCGACTTAACAACTGAATTAAACTTCCACTCACAAATGGGGAGAAACGCTCACTTACCTGATAGTAGAGCCTGGCATGCTCAATCGTAGTTCCAATTTTAGTGGTTAGCTCGGGAACAATCACGTTTTGATTTGGATAAACAACAAGGTAATTTGGTTGGTAAAATTGACTATAAAAATAGGTCAAATAACCTTGCAAGAATAATTTTTTATAAGGATAACCAAAAAAAGTACGAGCGCCAATTGAATTATCTTTACCATAATATTTGGAAAAACCTGTTAGAGGAGCCGGAAGACCACCCCCACTAACTGTATTAACGAGCTTATATCTGTCCCGAGCATAGGTTGCAAAAACATCTATAAAAACAGGGGAATAAATTTGCTTCATTACATGAAAATAAAATCCATTATCATCAATTATATTCTGCCCTTGGTTTAGATTGTTAGACAGTAGTGATGACACATTCATATTGGTTGATAGATTGTACCCATTAAATCCCCAATAGAAGTTGTAAAATTTTAAGTAGTCGCCACCAACAGAAGTATAATTGGTATGACCAGAATAGTTATTAAAAAAAATACCTTGATTCGACGAAAAGTCAAATTCATCGTAGGACGTGTTGAATACTCCTTCAGGCTTTAGATACTGCTCAACCAATTGTTGCAGTTCCTGTTTATTTTTTAATCCTTCATTAGACGTTATTAAATTATTTTGTGAATAACTGATGGAGGTAACAAATAAGAAGAACAACAAAAAAATTCTGGTTTTCATTATATTCCTTTACAAAATTAAAAATTACATAAGATAAAATTTTAAGCATCAAAGACAAGTAGTAATTTCTATCGTTGCTGCAGGCGGGCCAGGAGGAGCCGGAGGGGCAGGAGGAGTAACAGTCCCATTATTACTCGTATTGGTCGTCTGGGTATTATTTTGATTTGCTGCATTTACTGAAGTTGGGGTAGATGTCACTGTTGTTTTAGGAGTTTCTTGGGGTGCTGGGCAACCAGTCAATCCAAATATGGAAGCCATTACAACTAATCGGTACCACTTATGTAATACATTAATTTGCATACTAAAACATCCTGTATCAATTCAAAAATAAAAAAGCATATACCAAAATAAATAACTAGGCAATCGTGAAATACTACGTCTCTTGGTATTGATTTTATTACACATTGCAATCATTCTAATATTTGCAATTACCTTAACTGTGCCTCTATAACCGCTCTCAGGGCAATCGACATAAGTCAAAGAATCATGAGAGACTCGCTGAATCATACTATTTCTTATGATTTTCCTAGAATCGGGCATTGACTAACTAACTGCATATAGCTATCGTTACAAATTTATTTTCCCAAAAAATTGATATTTTTATTAATATTTTTGCTTTTGGATTTTCCTATTAAATAAACTACGGATAGATCATGAAAATATTTCGATTAAGCAAAGGACTTCTTTTGACCTTCTCGTTGTTAAGCCTACTAACTGCGCAAGCTTTTAGTCAAAGCAACTTTCAAGGTCAGGGAAAAGCATCACTGGAAATTAAAGCTATATCTATGTCAGGAAAGACCGGATTAGTATCTTGTCATAACTCACTGTTAGCAGAGTGTTTTATTACTTTAAGTATTATGGCTCAAAGTGAAGGCTTTATAGTTATAAAAAACACGTCTGCTAACCCGGCATTTCATATCATGGCATTTATACCTGGTGATTGGACAAATGTAATCCAACCATCAATTTGTGAGGTATTGAATCCAAATGAAGAATGTGCGGTAGTCTTAAAAGCAACAGGAGATGAACCCCCTCACCCCCGAACTACAATAGAACTAAAAGGAACAAACACTAATTCAGCTTTTTTTGATCTGGAAGTTGTTGTATAAATATTGCTTAACTGCTAAGGAAAAAATAACTTGACTAAATAAGTGCTACCATTTTGATAATTATCTTTATGCGCTTATAATCAAGTCATTTCATAATGACAAAGGACTACAATGATTTACCCTAACATCTTGGCAACCATAGGTCATACTCCCATAATAAAAATTAATCGGCTTGCAAAAGATCTGGATTGCGAGCTTTATGCCAAATGTGAATTCTTTAACCCGGGGGGTTCGGTAAAAGACCGTATTGGCTATGAAATGATAATCAAAGCTGAAAAAGAAGGCCGAATTAAACCAGGCGACACCTTAATCGAGCCTACTTCAGGAAATACAGGCATAGGCTTGGCACTGGCTGGCGCAGTACTGGGTTATAAAGTAGTCATTACCATGCCTGAAAAAATGAGTCAGGAAAAACAATCAGTTCTTGAGCGTTTGGGAGCCGTTATTTATAGGACTCCTACTGAAGCAGCTTATGATGATCCAGACAGCCATATTTCTCTGGCTAAAAAATTACAAGCTGAAATTCCTAATTCTCATATTCTCGATCAATATGCCAATCCTAATAATCCTAATGCTCATTATTTCGGAACAGCTCAGGAAATTATTGACGATTTCGGTAAAGATTTGCATATGGTTGTCGCGGGGGTAGGAACTGGAGGTACCATTAGCGGCATAGCGAAGCGGCTCAAAGAATTTAATCCTTCCATTAAGATCATAGGAGTGGATCCTGTAGGCTCAATCCTTGGCGGTGGCACAGAAGTAAAATCTTATCATGTAGAAGGTATAGGCTATGATTTCTTCCCTGATGTGTTAGACAACAACTTGATTGATTCCTACATAAAAATAACTGATGCTGATTCTTTCCATACAGCAAGGCGGCTAATTCGTGAAGAGGGTCTATTAATCGGTGGCTCAAGCGGGGCTGCAATGTGGGCTGCATTGCAAGCAGCCAAGTCCTTGAGTAAAGGGCAAAAATGCCTGGTCATTTTGCCGGATTCTATTCGTAATTACATGTCTAAATTTGCAAATGATGAATGGATGAAGGAAAACGGCTTTCTTTAAAATCATGGGATTGTTGACAATTCACTATTTAAAACCTGGTTGGATTGTCAACCTACCTTAATTAACGGACATAGAAACTGGAGAAGAGCGTTTTTCCAGATGATCAAACAACAGATCAGCATCGACGAGTCCAGTACTAATCCATCTGGCGAGGGCAGAGGCTAATGACTCACCAATAACATTCCTGTCTTCAATAGAGTTAGTAACAATTGGTTTATTAGAATCCATTGATAGATCAGAAAAGAATTTGGTCATATCAACAATGCGCCCATTAGATTGGGGTAAAAATCTAATGTAAAGTGAGAGCAACATTTCAGTTGTAATTTCACTCACTTGGAGCATAGTTAATAAGTTCTGACGCCATTGCTTATAGATCTGTAATAGCTTTTTGTTGTCTGCTGCTATCAAATCAATTATATCAGCGATAGTGCCATCCCCATTTGGATTTACACTTTCAACTGGCTTAGGTGGGCTGACAGCTAATTGCCCTACATAAACAAAATCTGTTTTATTCTTTACAGCAGGAAAATAATAGTTTTCTTGCTGAACCTGAATGGTTATCCCGGATTTTGATGCATTAAATGTGTCTCCCGAATACACTTCACACTTTCTTAATTCCTTATCATGTTCAACAAAGGATAAAGTAATATTTATACCTATTGCTTGTGAAAGTGCTCTTAAAGCGCTGGCGGGGAGAGGGGTAGACATTTGACGTAAAAATGATTTGGGTGTGTCTCGATCCAAACCATTAAAAACTTCTCGATGATTTAGGGGATTAGCATAAATCTGATCCAGAGTCAGCTCTCGTAGTACGTGGGCAAAACATTCGACAATTTCAGACTTACGTGTCCCATTAATCAACATACCCATACGCTCAGAAGGAGTCAAATAAGGTTGATTGGGAATATATTTAGGAAAATGAAAATAGAATCGTTCCAGTATTTTTCTCAAAGTATCATCGTTAACACGGGGAGATCTCTTTAAATAATCAATTAAAGCAACTGCTGTGGCATGAAATTGCTCCCCTCCCACATTAATAAAACTATGTTGTATTTGCGAACTATTACTATTATTTTCTGTTTTAAAGAACCCAGCTCTTGGCATAATGTTCTCCCATCCCACCTTATATCTTCAATTCTAATCAATCAAGATTAAGGAAATATTAACAAAGTTTTTACAATTTAATGAAATTTTTGCTACTAACGCGTTCCTAATAACAACAGTATGGTTTTAATATAGTTAAACTGCAATTTATTATTCATTCGATGGCATCAATTTATGTTTGACAAAATGATGACTAAAAATCTCTTCTAATTTTAATAATAAAAGAAGCGAACTGCTGAATACTTTAGCTAAAGCATAAATAATGCCAACTTTATTGTTAATTGTCACTATACTAATATTTACCAATTTTTATGCGATGAAATCACCTAAACATCAAATTAATGGTTTTGACCTAATTTTTTCTTGACCTTTCCTTTTTAGCATAGATTAGTACCTTACCAATAATTTAAGTCCAGACTCACTCAAGAAACTGCTTTCTTTCAAAAACCATCCGTATTCTTTTTACCAGATTTAATCAACATGGGTAAGGTTCGACATTGAACAAAAATAAAGTGACCAGATTTGGTGAAAGTGTACCTCAATGAATTTTGTAGAAATACTTCAGAGCGATAATTTTTCAATATTGGAACAACACTCAAGATTAAAAAATAACGTGTGAACTCATAAGAGAGTTTTCACAGACAAAAATTGCCGTTCCAAAAATATCATTATGGATATAAAATGGTAAGTAACGCCATAATTCTAAATCCAAAGTGAAACATCCAAGAATTTTCAATACATCAAATGGGAAATTCTCCAGCTAGGGATTTGGTAAGGAGAACGCATGGAACATTATCAGGAAGATGATTTGGTTCGCGTTAAAGAATTACTGCGACATACGGGTGAGTTTATTGCCTATTTTGAGTTGGCTGAAACAAAAATGATGGAGTGGCGTGATGAAATTGAACAACAAGCCGCACGATTTCAACAATTGGCTCAATCCCTGCAAAATGAATTAACTTCAATTCAAAACCTCATTTCTCAATCAGGAGCGACCCATTTCAAAATGACGGCTGAAAAAGCATTAGCTCAAGGCGAAACTCATCTATATTGTTTAGAAAAAACCTGTAATCAATTTACTCAAATTTGCCAACAACAACAAGAAAAAATCACGAACTTAACAGATCACTGTATTGATAAAATCGAAAAACACACTTCTCAATCCGCTCAAACTATTGCAGTTCAACTGTCCAAATATGATGTTCATCACTTTCACCGTATAGCCAGTGAAAGCTGTGACCATGTTGAACAAGTTGCTAACGACGCAATAAATAAAAGTAATAAACTTCTTAACATGTTTCAATTCAGACTTGGTCTTTTTGCTGTGTTTATAACCATTCTAACAGCATTTGTTATCGTAGTTTATCTCAACGATGAGTTGCCATGGGAGATGCATCATCAGGCGATGAGTGAGCGTCAGGCCGGTAAAGTTCTTCTTCAAGCCTGGCCAATATTAAGTCAAAAAGAAAAAGAAAAAATATTAAATAAAGATGGTTTACAGCATGGCTAATACTGGGCTTGATTTGGTACTATCAAAGCAAGGACTTTTATGCCTATTCCTGTTTATCATTATATTTTTGCTGTGTATTCACAAGATAAGAAAAGAACTACGCATCAAACAATGGATGAGATCGTTACACTTAACTCACCATGCTCAAGTCTTTGAGAAACTATATAACAATACTAATGGCTTCCTGATTTCACAGCAGGCGAGGAAGAAACGAGATGCGATAGACTATGTGTATGGGGAAATTGAATTTTTACCTTTCATTGCATTGTTATCATTAGTCAATATTGACCACAATACCGTTTTTTATGATCTGGGCTCAGGAACTGGTAAGGCTGTTATCGCTTGTGCTATGGTGTACCCTGTCCATAAAAGTGTAGGTGTCGAGCTGTTTCCTGAATTGCAACAAAGTGCTTGCGAACATATCCAGAAACTGGCAACCATAGAGGAATATGCTGAGACCAGCAAAAAAATTGCATTTATTTTGGGTGATTTTCTGACCGTTGATTTATCGGAAGCAACTTTGGTATTTATCAATTCCAGTGCCTTATTTGGTTCGACCTGGGAGGCACTGAGCAACCGGCTTAACAGCTTACCCAAATTAATGACAGTCATTACTACCAGCAAAACTTTGCTGTCAAGTCATTTCAAGTTAATCACTCGCACTAAAATACAAATGAGTTGGGGGGTGATTTTTGCGTTTATTCATACAAGAGAAAACTAATTTTTACTAACCAGCTTGAAAACATTGAATAATTTTTTACCCGAACTATACTTATAAAATCAAATGGGAAATTGTCAGCACCTGATGTGTCTTGGTAGCAGACATTAGACCCTTTACATAACTCATGAATTTTGTTTTAGAGCCGGATAAAAATGTTTCAAGGAGCCAAGTTTATATAAAGTAACTGAATCTCCAGAAACACTGATAACCAAGCTAAAAACAAATGAGAATGTAATCGGTCTATTAGAATACGCGACAAAACGAGGTGGGTATATGATCAAATCCGAACTCATTGAACACATCGCTGCTCGAATGACGCATCTTACTGAAAAGCAAGTAGCTGATGGTATTAATAGAATACTGGAATTAATGAGTGACGCTCTCATTAACGGTCAAAGGATAGAAATTCGTGGTTTCGGTAGCTTTTCTCTTCATTACCGACCTCCACGAAATGCGCATAATCCTAAAACCGGGGAAAAAGTGGTGACTGAGGCCAAATATAGCCCTCACTTCAAACCTGGGAAAGAATTGCGTGAGCGCGTCAATTCATCGCGAGACAAGTTCCCTCTCTCGGAAGACGATTAAAAATCATTCTAGTGCCTCATCAATAGTCAATTTGGGAGTTGGCACTAGGTGCGTGGCAATGTAACTCCCGTTTGGCCTTGATATTTTCCGTTTCTATCACGATAAGAGACTGCACACACTTCATTAGCCTCTAAAAAGAGCATTTGTGCCACACCTTCATAGGCATAAATTTTGGCTGGCAGTGTAGTCGTGTTGGAAAATTCAAGAGTAACATGACCCTCCCATTCAGGTTCCAAAGGGGTAACATTAACTATAATCCCGCAACGAGCATAAGTAGATTTACCTAAGCATATAGTTAATACATTACGCGGTATGCGAAAATATTCTACTGTCCGTGCCAATGCAAATGAGTTTGGCGGAATGATGCAGACGTCAGACTGCACATCCACAAAGCTATTTTCATCAAAAGCCTTGGGATCTACTATTGCCGAATTAATATTCGTAAAAATCTTGAATTCATTAGAACAGCGAACATCATACCCATAACTGGACACGCCATAGGAAATAATCCGACCATTTTGGCTTTCTCGCACTTGGCCTGTCTGAAATGGAGAAATCATCCCATGTTCGAGAGCCATCTTTTCTATCCATCTGTCTGATTTAATTGACACGATATTCCTCTTTTCTTCTTAAAAAGAAGAGATTTCTATCACAAAAACGAGAGAAACGAAAGTTCGTTTTAGTGAAGCGAAGAATAAAATTGCTACAACCTCGATGAAGTCAGCCAGAGAGTTTCTATTTTAAGGGTTAATAATTTAGGTTACACTGACATCAAAAATTTCCTTACCTTGATGTCAGTGCCCCAGGAACAACTATTTTTTCTTACCAGCCAGGGAACTTAATATATCGCCAAACTCCATTGGCATAGGGAAAACAATAGTAGAATTGTTGTTAACCGCTATAGTAGCTAACGTTTGTAGATACCTTAACTGCATGGCCTGTGGTTGTTGAGCTAATACTTGGGAAGCTTGTAATAGTTTTTCTGAGGCTTGCAGCTCCCCCTCGGCATGGATTACTTTCGCCCGCCTATCCCTTTCTGCCTCGGCTTGTTTCGCAATTGCTCTGATCATACTCTCGTCCAAATCCACTTTCTTGATTTCCACATTTGAAACTTTAATTCCCCAACTTTCTGTTTGGGCATCAAGAATTTTTTGTACATCACTATTCAATTGTTCACGCTCTGCTAACATATCATCCAGTTCATGCTGACCCAATACAGAACGTAAGGTAGTTTGTGCCAATTGACTGGTTGCTTCAAAATAATTTTCTACCTGGATGATCGCATTTTCCGGGACTACTACGCGAAAATACACCACAGCATTTACACGCACCGACACGTTATCTCTTGATATCACATCTTGGCTAGGAACATCCATGACTATAGTTCGCAAATCAACACGTACTACTTGCTGAATAACAGGAATAATGATTATCAATCCAGGACCTTTTACACGCCAAAACCGTCCTAGCATAAAAACAACACCACGTTCATATTCCCTAAAGACTTTGAACATTGAAATGAGCAGTAAGCCTATTACTATTAGTAACACTACCAAAAATGGTCCCATCTCGTTCTCCTTAAATTCTCGCCACGTCGATCAGCGCAATCTATTAGTAAACTGATTTATCTTCTTCAACTTCCAACAATAATCCAGTTGCTTGAGTTACTTTAATACATTTATTCGCTGCAATCGGGGATCTGGAATGAACACTCCAAATTTCACCCTTTATCACGGCCTGGCCTTCCAAATTAATTTCTCCTAAGGATCTTCCTGTCGCTCCCACCAATATCTCCAGACCGTGCTTTACTGCCTGCTTTCGAGATTTAATTAACATTCCCAAAATCAATACAAATATCAAAACATTCAACACCGCCATAGCCCAAATTGCGGACCATGCTATCTGAAAGGCGATATGCTCTGTATTCATCAACATTATGGAACCCAACACAAAAGCAACCGTTCCTCCTACACCTAAAGCCCCAAAACTCGGAGTAAATGCCTCCGCTATGACGAATATGACTCCTAAAATTATTAAGCCAAGACCAGCATAATTTATAGGTAATAATTGCAGCGCGTATAAGGCAAAGAGCATTGAAACAGCCCCTATCACTCCAGGCAAAACATATCCAGGATTTACCAATTCAAAGAAAATTCCATAGATTCCAAGCAGTAACAACAAATAAGCCACTGTGGGATTTGTGATAACAGATAAAAACCGGGTGCGCCAATCTGGATTTATTACCTCAACCTCTGGGTTATTGGCATTAATAGTTATTGTTTTATTATTTTGACTGACTTTTACTCCATGTACCTGCGACAATAAATCATTTCTATTTTTTGCAATATAATTAATGACACCCTTCTTTAGTGCTTCATTGGCTGTGATAGATTTGCCTTCGGTAACAGCCCTTTGAGCAAAATCTGGATCCCTTCCTCTTAATTGTGCCAGTGACCTTATAGTAGCCACTGCGTCGTGAGTAATTTTATTCTCCATGGTAGATTTTTTTTGTGTGTCCTTTTCACCGTCAGTAAACCCTGCACCAAGACTGACTGGGCTTGCTGCACCCATTTGGGTACCAGGTGCCATTGCTGCTAATGTACTGGCATACATTAAATAAGTTCCCGCACTCGCAGCCCTTGCCCCAGTTGGGCTTACATAGGTAATGATGGGAACATTAGAAAGTAGAAATAACTGAATAATATTTCGTGTTGAGTCATATAGTCCGCCTGGAGTATCGATCAAAATTACTATTAAGTCAGCATCCTGGGATTTCTTTATGCTTCTTTCCAGATAATCAACGGTAGCTGGACTAATAGCTCCTTTAATATTCAGCTCTACAACTTTTGCAGCATAAACACCATGAATACAGATGAAAAATAGGATGATAAGTATTATTAGAGGTTGTATTTTTTGTAATATTACCAGTTTTGAATCGCATCGCTCAGAGAGTTCCCCTTGCATAGTATGATACTTATGCATGCTCAAATCCTTTTAGGTTGCTATAAAGTAAAAGATAGCACAACTTGAAAAAGATACGGGGAGGGGCAACTGAAAGATTAATTTAGCATAGTTAAATTAATATCAGCTTGTAACATGAAAAAATTGTCACAAGCTGAATTGACGAATAACGCTACTTTAGAAATAAACACCGATCTGGGCCGATACTGTATCAGCTGATTTCCCAGTACCTAGCGTCGGAAGATTTACCAGTCCCAAAGGGGCAGCTCCGTTAGCAAACTGAGTAAGACCATAGTCAATATCGTGCCTATACTCAATACTCTCTACAGTATCTTTCCAAATTGAAATATTAAACACTCCGAGGTAACGACGTTTTGGTAGATTTAAAGCCAATGCTTCCTTTGTCCATTGATAACCAACTCCAATAGACGCTGGCCTATTAAAAGCTCTGAAAGTCATACCTAATTCTGCCTGGGCTGCCTGTGGTCTTGCACCACGTCCGTTAAAACTTAAATCTTGAGGTCTAAAGCTTTGTATAGCACCAACCCATTCTCCGGTGAGATTGTAACGGTCATAGCCAACATTACCATGCACATCAACTGCTTTTGTTTTTCGGACGTTTTCATTACCATTCGTTATAGAACCAAAACCACCAAACGTTGTACCAACATCAGAACCCGTACTTTGCATACCACCGGCATCATCAATAGAGCTTATAAAGCTTGCCCCGATCTCTCCATTTATATTATTAGCTCCGAAGATGTAACCCCAATTGACACCACCAACTCCTGACCTACCCAATGTGGTATCACTTCTATAACCGTAAACAGCCGCAAAGGGCCCTGTATCTGCTTGTGACTTATATCCAAAAATAACAGGTCTTGTTTTAGTTCTTGCCAAATTCATTGTTACTGGTGCACTAATCATTGAACTGGAATAACGACCAAAGGGCACATACACTTGACCAGCAGTAAAATAAAGTGGGCTTTTATCCAAATTACCTATATTGACAAATCCCATATTTAAATTAAATGCCGAATTATTAACTCGGGGACCGATTGCAGGAGGGCTTTCGTCGTAAGCAATTGCAATGTATGCCTCCACATTTTCATTCAATGCAGCTGCTACATCGAGTTCACTGGAGCCTAAAGTAATGTCTCCATCAGCATTAGTTGACCTGAAAGGATTATTAAGTGTTGCAGCCGGCTCTGCTTTTCCACTTAATGAAATAATAGGCATATTAGGAATAGGGTAGCCTATTTTTTGATATGCTCTGTATAAGCGGCGGCGTTGTTGCATTAAACGGATGTCTCGGTTAATACTGGATATGTTTACTATATAATCAGAGCCATCAAATGCCGGTCTATCTCCAAGGTAGGGTGAACTTACTACAGGTGTCCCCGCAATGTAGGTTACTACTCGATTATCAGCAATCAATGCTGTTGGATAAAAACTAATCGACTCGGGGTGTGCTTCAGGTGCATGAACGACGACATGGGAAGGGTGATATTTTTCTCTTTTAATACGTGTTGGATTAGTAGATGATTTCGTCTGCGTTTGAGATTGCTTCACAATGACTTTGTGTTTATGATTTTGAAGCGAACCTTTATGCGCTGCTAATTGTTGCTGTAGTCTGTCTAATTGTGCTTGTAAATCTTCTGCTTGATGCTGTAATCGTTGAATTTCACTTTTCAGTTGTTGATCTTGATCCGCATATAATGGCGATGAAAAACAAGCTAGGGCCAAAATAAATTTCTTATACTTCATGCGGGTACTCCTGTTTATTATTTTTACATCCTAAACGGATAGCCTAGGGATTATAGCGCGGTAAATACTGGCTGGCTATAGGATCATTCAGATCTAATTTAAAATAAATTGACTTATTTATACGCATTTATTATTTGTACATATAAATCAAATAATTAGATATTTGATCTCTTAGACTTAGAATGGTCTATTATGTATATTTTTTGACTTTTTCTGTTGAGTGAGCACAGGATTATGAGATATTTTTAGTACCATGAATCTTTCAGGGAAATACGCCCGTCTTTGAGGAGCGGGCGTTTACTATAGGCATTTTATTTATGCATTACCAATATATTTTACACCAAAATATGGCCCATATAGCCCATAATCACTATTTGCTATAGGATTTCCAATATTTTGCAGGAATTGAGATTGTAGCGCATTAAAATAATTTAGAACTTGATAGCCACCTTCTACGTTTAATACTCCTTGCGCCATATTATAGGCATAATTTAATCCAAGTTTAGCTTCCAAACTTGGAACTATTGATTTCTTGCTGGCATAAATCGATCGGACAACTGCTCCGTTAGGGCCAGCAGGGAATGCAACGTATCCAAGATTATATCGACCTGTTCCGTACAAAATAGACGCTTCGCCATTCGCCGTAACACTCAATGAACTGGTTAAATCATAAGAATAATCAATACCCCAAACAGGTCCTACCCCTCTAAAATCCGTATTATCAAATAAGTGAACTGAACCTAAGACAGGAAATGGCAGTGTATAATAATTGGTATCATCAACTTCAATATTGGCATACTGTAATCCACCATAGAAACGCATGTCCTTAACCAAACCGAAGTCAGCATGTTGACCCATCACTAGATTCACTTGATCCAGTCTATTTTTATATATTCCAGTGAATTGATGTGGGAAATTTATCGGAAATACATCGACTCGTCCAATAAGACCCCCAGGACTAACAAAATCACTATAGTGAGTCCAATTGATTGTAACATCATTGCCAGTATTAAAGTGGTAGGAACCTTCCAGTCGATATCCCCAATCCCAATCTTGATAATCATCAAACCTTGCAGGCAGTAATTGAACTTGTTTATAGGCTCTATCAGCATCATAAACTGATTTTAAATACAGTGCCTGGACGCCTAAGTCCCAACGTTTTAATTCACAGGGAACAGTTACATTACCTGGCGTGCAAACAGGACCCATAGTACCTGCTGACACATAACTACTTGCCACTAATCCTATTAGGGCTAAACTTGTCTTTTTCAACATATGGACTCCATTTCAAAAAAAAAGCCCATCACAAAAATGATGGGCTCTAAAAGAACTTAATTACTTATAAAATTACACATTACCAACATACTTCAAGCCAATGTATGGACCAGAAGCTGCGAAGTCAGTTTCAAGTCCGAGAGTAGCTGTATTGTGTAAAGCGTTAAAGTAGTTAAACCACATGTAACCAACATCTAACGTCAAGTCACCTTGAGCCATTGCGTAAGTGTAATCTGCACCTAGTTTAGCTTCCAACTCAGGAACGATGGCATTCTTAGAACCAGATATGAAGTTAAATCCATCGTAGAAATCGCTGGTACCAACCAGAATAGCAGCAGCACCTTTAGCATAAATGCCAAAGCCATTGCCAAACACATAGTTCATATCTATACCAGTGCGAGGACCAAAGCCATTGAATTTAGAGTTGAATCCATCATTAAAGAAGAAATTATTGAAATAATGGTTCACATCAGCTTCAATTCGTGCATATTGAACACCGCCATGGAAACGCATTTTCTTGTTAGCACTGAAATCTACGAATTGACCTAGTTCAGCGTTAACAGCATCCCATTTGTTGTTGTATCTGTGGTAGTTAAAAAAGTCAACCCAGTGATCGCTGTCATTATCAAAGTGATACCAGTTCACATTGATGTCATTACCGGTGTTGAAGTGGTAAGAACCTTCTAATTTGAAGCCCCAATCCCACTCATGGTCAACATCGTGAAAATGCTGCCAAGGACCTACTTGAGTAAAACCATTGTAGCCCCAATCAGCGTCATAAATTGGTTGCAAGTAAAGTGCAGTAATACCAATATCCCATGCAGTTCTTTCGCAAGGAACAGTTACATTACCTGGGGTGCAAACTGGTCCCATAGTACCAGCGAACACTGCACTGCTTCCTAAAGCAAGAACAGCTACCGCTGTTTTTTTCAAATTTAACATGCTTATCTCCACTTTTTTTATTATTAATTTCCGTTCGTTACTAATTTAGCATATCAGCAACAGTACGCATTCTTCGCTCTAATCGAGAGCGTACCTGGATAAATTATCCAGCTGGACTTCCAGAAAGTCAACAGTATTGCTGAAATTTCTTATAAAGTTAACAAATTACACATTACCAACATACTTCAAACCAATGTATGGACCATGGGCGGAGAAGTCTGTCTCAAACCCAGCGAAGGTTCCAGTATTGTGTAAAGCGTTAAAGTAGTTAAACCACATGTAACCGACATCTAACGTCAAGTCACCTTGAGCCATTGCATAAGTGTAATCAGCACCTAATTTAGCTTCCAACTCAGGAACGATAGCATTTTTAGAGCCAGATATCAGGTTAACTCCATCGTAGAAATCGCTGGTGCCAACTAGAATAGCGGCTGCTGCTTTAGCATATATTCCCAAGCCATTTCCAAACACGTAGTTCATATCTAAACCAGTACGAGGACCAAAGCCGTTGAATTTAGAATTGAATCCATTAAAGAAGAAGTTATTGAAATAATGGTTCGCATCAGCCTCAATTCGTGCGTATTGAACACCGCCATGGAAACGCATTTTTTTGTTAGCACTAAAATCCACGAATTGACCTAATTCAGCGTTAACAGCATCCCATTTGTTTTCGTGTATATGCCAGTTAGCGAAATCAATCCCGTGATAACTGTCGTTATCAAAGTGATACCAGTTCACATTGATATCATTACCTGTGTTAAAGTGGTAAGAACCTTCTAATTTGAAGCCCCAATCCCACTCATGATCAGCATCGTGCCAAATCTGCCAAGGACCCACCTGGGTAAAGGCATCATAAGCCCAATCAGCGTCATAAATTGGTTGCAAATAAAGTGCAGTAATACCAATATCCCATGCAGTTCTTTCGCAAGGAACAGTTACATTACCCGGGGTGCAAACTGGTCCCATGGTTCCAGCAAACACGGCACCGCTTCCTAAGGCGAGTACTGCCACTGCTGTTTTTTTCAAACTAAACATGCCTTGTCTCCACTTGTTTATTATTGAGTTTCCATTTTATTGATAACTCACCATTTGGAGTTGTCAATAGCACGCATCGTCGCTTAGGTTCGAAGCATGCAACGATAAGAGTATCTGCAGTGATTTTAAATAAGTCAAGACAATTTATTAAAAATTCGAATATTTTCATGCTGATACAACTAAATTTGTACATCGTCGTCATTTTTTTACCACATTTATCGACACCCAATCAAGGAGCCATTGTTTCCAAGTGGGTTAATTTGCCCTTATGAAATTCAATCATAAGAAAAACGCTATCTGTGCCAAAAAACTCATTTTTTTATCAAAGTTACAACAACACGTCTATTGGCCGCTCTACCCTCATCCGTATCATTTCTAGCAACAGGTTGAAGTGCCCCAACCCAAGTGATCGTCAATTTTCTTTGAGGAACACCTAGCCAGATTAAATAATTTTTTACAGCTTCTGCTCTGTATTGTGAAATAGCATTATTATATCCTTTGCGCCCTGTATCATCTGCATAACCAACAATTTTTATAACGTCAATTTGTATGTCAGCGCCTACATATTGGGCTATTCGACGCAACTGCGCTTTATCGGCATCAGATAATAATTTACCATCCACTCCAAAGTGAAAAGTACTTTCTTTCACATCCTCATAAGTAAAAGATAATAGACCACCAAGGCAACGTTGATACTGCGAATAGACCTTTTGAAAATGGATAGGAGAAAGAGTGACAGTAATACGAAATCCTTCTTCAGATAAATAATTAAAATTCGCCTGGTATCCTTGCGATAGAAAGGTTAATAACTTTAAAGCAGGTCTTCGATTTAAAAATAATCCATACTCGCCTGGTTTTATAAACGTTCGAGCTACCATGTAAGACTTGGGCAGTAATGGTTTCCATACGGGTGGGGTTGCAATGACCTGGGCAGGCAGCGCTCTTTGTACTTGGTCCCATTTACGCAAAATAAAGTGCGGAGATTTTGTTGCGTATTGCTCAAAGTATCCAATACCATAATTTGGAATAGTCAAAGATAAACCACATCGAACAGGATTACCTGACATGCGCCAATTTTCTTCTCCCATTGGACTGGCATACTGTATATGTGGAACAGCAAAAGCTGAAGTTGAAATAAACAAATAACCTAACGTAATAATTTTTATTTTTTTGCATAATAAATACGCTGACGCCATTTTTTGCTCATCCCAATTGGCAATTCATGTTATCCTTTTTTATCGGCAATCATGTGGGAATCTTTATTATGCAAACTCTAGTAATTAACCGACCTGACGATTGGCATCTCCATCTCAGGGACGGTGAATTTCTACATCACACTGTTCAAGCATCTGCTCAACATTTTGCTCGCGCTTTAGTTATGCCTAACCTAAAGCCTGCCTTAACGACCTTGTCAGCCATTGAGAGTTATAGAAACAGAATAGTTTCCGCTATCCCTCAACAATATTCCTTTATGCCTTATATGACTTTTTATTTAAATGAGTCAGTCAATGCAGAAGAATTACAACGAGCCACATCACTACCTTATGTACTTGGTGGAAAACTTTATCCAGCCGGCGCTACTACAAATGCGGAAGAAGGAGCTAAATCTTTAAAGGAACTCTATCCTCTTTTTGAAGTGCTCCAAAGCAATAATTTGGTTTTGCAAATTCATGGTGAGGTAACTCATAGTGATATTTTCGAGCGCGAGGCATTATTTATAGATGAATACCTAAAGCCTATTGCCACAAACTTCCCGAAACTAAGAATTGTACTGGAACATGTCTCGTCTAAGGCTGCAGTAGATTATATTACTCAAGCTCCAGCGAACCTTGCGGCAACAATTACTCCCCATCATTTGCTTTACAATCGTAATAAACTCCTTGTTGGAGGTATTAAGCCTCATTATTATTGCTTACCTGTTTTAAAGCATGAAAAGGATCAAAAGGCTTTACAACTTGCAGCTATTAGTGGAAATCCAAAATTTTTCGCTGGTACCGATAGCGCTCCTCATGCCATCCACACAAAAGAAAATGCCTGTGGCTGTGCAGGAATTTATTCAGCTCCATTTGCAGTAGCACTATATGCACAAGTCTTTGATGAGCATAAAAATCTAAAACATCTCAACGATTTTCTAAGTCGTTTTGGTGCTGAATTCTATCAATTACCTATTAACTCGCAGCAAATAGAACTGATTAAATCACCTCAAACTATCCCCGACTCTATGCCATTTGGATCAACTTATGTTGTACCTATCGCTGCCGGGGACACCATAGAATGGAGTATTAATGGTCGCTCGTAATAATATTCTATGTAATACCATTAAAAATCGATTTCGTGGTTTTTTACCCATTGTTGTTGATGTTGAGACAGCAGGGATTGATCCTCAAAAAAATGCTCTCTTAGAAATGTGCATAGTCTTATTAGATATGGATGAGCACGGCTTTCTAAAAAGGGGGGAAAGCTACTTTGAACATATTTTACCGTTTCCCGACGCAGAATTAGACCAAAAATCACTGGAGTTCAATCAAATAGACCCCTACCAACCGCTTCGTTTTGCAGTAGATGAGCAAATCGCCCTTGAGCGATTATTCAAACCCATCTATGATTCACTTAAAAAAAATCGTTGCCAAAGAGCAGTATTGGTAGGACATAACGCCTGGTTTGATTTATTATTTATTAAAGCAGCCATTAATAGAACAGGCATAAAATCACCATTTCACGCCTTCACCTGTTTTGATACAGCAACCCTGGCGGGTCTAATTTTTGGGGAAACAGTATTGGCTAAAGCAGCCCAATCTGCCGGATTATCTTTTGACAGCCATGAGGCGCACTCTGCCATTTATGATGCAGAAAAAACAGCTGATTTATTTTGCTTCATGGTAAACAAATGGCGAATGATGTGCCTGTAATACTAAAAATTTGACGGCACCTGGATTAGGTAAGTCCGTAATCCAGGAAATTGATGAGGGCATTATCCCCGTATTATCTTCGCTAATACGGGGAGCTATAAAACAACAAACCGTTCTTGTCTCTTATAATGAATCAGAATGTTCAGACAAGTATTCAGCAACGCCTTTTGGAGATGCTTTCATCCCTGCTTGTCCTTTTTTCCAGCCTGCTGGGCAAACCTCGCCATTTTCTTCAAAGTATTGAACGGCGTCTATTATACGAAGAATCTCATCAATGTTTCTTCCTATTGGCAAGTCATTGACGATTTGTGAACGAACCATACCATTCGTATCGATGACAAAAGCGCCTCGGAAGGCCACACCGGCAACAGGATGCTCCACACCATAAGATTGACAAATGCTATGAGTCATATCGGCAGCCATAGTAAATCGAACCTGGCCTATTCCACCGCTTTTCACAGGAGTATTCCTATAAGCATTATGGGTAAAGTGTGAATCAATAGATACAGCAACCACTTCAACATTACGTCTTTTAAATTCTTCAATCCGATGATCAAGAGCAATCAATTCGGAAGGGCATACAAAAGTAAAATCCAAAGGATAAAAAAATACTAATCCATATTTGCCTTTTAGATGATCATGTAAATTGAATTTATCAACAATTTCACCGTCTCCCATTACCGCAGCTACAGTAAAATCAGGTGCTTTGCGTCCAACTAATACACTCATTCTATAATCTCCATTATCAGGGGGTGAATAAATCTCACAATTGTTATTAAAACTATGCGGCTACCGCATCACGTAACATGGTCTCTAATTCGCCTTGCTGAAACATTTCAGCAATAATATCAGATCCCCCAATTAATTCACCCTTTACATAAAGTTGAGGAAAAGTGGGCCAATCGGAAAATTGCGGTAGAACCTGACGAATATCAGGATTCGCGAGGATATCAACGTAGGCAAAATCTACCCCACAGGCTTCAATGCACTGAACTGCACGGGCAGAAAACCCACATTGCGGCATCTTTGGAGTGCCTTTCATATAGAGCATTATTGCATTATCAGCAATTTGCTTTTTAATTTTTTCTAAAGTATCCACGTATGCACCTTAATATATTTTAAATATAACAACCCAATTATGGCGAAAACCAAACAAGGTCGCAACTAATGATTCTATTACGATAATCCTATCAATCTATCCTTTCTAATTCTATTTTACCTCACCTTAGCAACCAATAAAATACTAATATGATACTAAATGACCTATAAATACCCACAATGGCCATGCAACAGCATGATCCTGGCTATTATTTTGCCAAAAATAGAGTGCTTTATGAACAGAAACAAAACCATCCGAACCTCTCCAAAATCACTCATGATTTTTGAAGATCACTAGACAATGACCTCAGGCCTTACCGAAACCCTAACCAAGGCTGAAAATATTAAATGGTCTCTTCGGTCATAGCACATTGAATATCATACTTATCCTGCTAAACTAAACATTTTTTAATCTTGGAGATTGATATGACATTTACCCTGCCCCAATTGCCTTATGCCTTAGACGCACTTGCCCCTCACATTTCTAAAGAAACATTGGAATACCATTACGGCAAGCACCATAATGCTTACGTTACCAACTTAAATAAGTTAATTCCCGGGACAGAATTTGAATCCATGACGCTAGAAGAAATTATCATGAAAGCAAAAGGAGGCATTTTTAACAATGCAGCACAAGTTTGGAACCATACTTTTTATTGGCACAGCATGAGTCCAAATGGAGGCGGCGAACCAAAAGGTAAACTAGCTGAGGCAATTAATAAATATTTTGGCTCTTTTGCTGCATTTAAAGAACAATTTACTCAAACTGCTGCAACTACGTTTGGCTCAGGTTGGGCATGGCTAGTCCAAGATAAATCAGATGCTTTAAAAATTATTAGCACAAGCAATGCAGCCACTCCAATGACTGATGGACTAACAGCCTTATTAACCTGTGATGTATGGGAACATGCTTATTACATCGATTACCGAAATAGACGTCCTGATTATATTGAAGCTTTTTGGTCATTAGTGAATTGGGATTTTGTAAGCAGCAACCTGAAATAGAATTACATAGAACAAAATATATTTATAGCAATCCATTGCCGATACTAATATGTTTAGGGAGACATCATGACTTTAATTACAAGTTACAGCCCAATGCCTGTAACCTTCTCGCACGGTGAAGGAGTATGGCTGTATGATGAACAAGGAAAAAAATACCTTGATGGGTTAAGCGGGATAGCAGTTTGTGGATTAGGTCATGCACACCCTGATGTCACTCGTACCATACAAGAACAAGCAGCGAAATTAATGCACACCTCTAATGCTTTTCATATTAAGGAGCAAGAATTATTAGCTGCCAAGCTCACTTCCATGGCAAAAATGGAACAAGTTTTTTTTGCCAATTCTGGAGCAGAAGCCAATGAGGCTGCGATCAAACTAACTCGTCTATTTGGACATAAAAAAGGAATTGAAACTCCTTCTATTATAGTAATGGAAAGAGCATTTCATGGCCGTACTATGGCCACATTAACGGCATCAGGCAGTCGTAAGGTTCAGGCTGGATTTGAACCCTTGGTTCCAGGATTTATTCGCGCACCCTTCAATGATCTTGATGCCATTCATACAATTGCCGCGAACAGAGAGGATGTTGTCGCAGTCATGATAGAACCTATTCAAGGCGAAGGTGGAATCTATCCAGCTGAAGAAGGCTACATGCGCGCATTAGCAAAGCTTTGTGAGCAGAATGACTGGATGTTAATTTTGGATGAAATACAAACAGGTAATGGCAGGACAGGTAAGCTTTATTCTTGTATGCATTATGATATACAACCCGATATTCTTACTACAGCAAAAGGACTTGGAAACGGCATGCCAATTGGAGCCTGTTTAATGAGTAAACGAGCCAATAATTTATTCAAGCCAGGAAATCATGGTTCAACTTTTGGTGGGAATCCCTTGGCTTGTGCAACAGCCTTAACTGTTTTAAATGTCATTGAACGAGATAAACTGTGTGAAAGAGTAACTAAAAACAGTGCCTTACTAATGGATAAACTAATTAGTAATCTGGGAGAACATCCCAATGTAAAAGCCATACGTGGCAAAGGTTACATGATAGGGATAGAGTTGGACAGACCTGCAAACGACATACGTGCTTTAGGTCTAGAGAATCAAATCTTGTTTAATATTACAGCTGAAACTGTAGTGAGGCTGTTACCTCCCCTTATTATTAATGAAGATGAAATCGATGAGCTGGTAAAACGATTAACTCTGACTATTAATCAATTTACCAAGCAATAGCACAAGGAAATATCAACTCAATAGATTTAATTAAAAATCACTGGCTCCAAGATGTATAACCCAAGAAACTCCAAAATGCTATTTTCAACCCGTTGGAGTTTCTTGGATATATCATTCATTATTCGTGATAACACTCGGAACCAAGACGAAAATAGACTTCTTTCTAAACTCGAAATGTTTAGCAATCCTCTAAAAACAATTTTCCCGAACTAAATCAGAACAAAAAGCTTTGTCCTTTGACAACAAAACCTAAAAAACCGTCTTTTTTGGCATTGGGCAATTTCCCTGGATTGTAATGATATAACCACATTTTTTTCTTTAGATGAGGAGGCAGTTTAACAAGCTCCGAATAATGAGCATGCACACCACTTTTAAATTCTGTAGTTTCGCAATCATGAAAAATAATATCTGATTCTTCATAAAAGGATATTAACTGGGAGGGGCAACTTTGTGTATCCGATGTATAAAAGATGCGTGATTTATTATAGTTAAATATCAAACCAAAACTTGGCATTAGTTCATATTCACTATAATAGTGGACTGTTTGTACCAATTTAAATTTTATTGATTGCCAAACAAACTCTTCATATTGTTTTATTGTTTTTACATCAAAAAAAACATTAAGATCTGCTCTTACATGTGGCAAGGTACTTAAGCCGCCTGACAAACTCTTATCCCATAACTCGGTAATAATTTTATCAGAGGCAATTAAACGAAGCTTATTGGAGTAATCAGGATCAAAATAAGTTACTAACGCAAACCATTCTAATCCCCCACAATGATCATAATGTAAATGACTGATATAAATATTTTTTATATCCTTATAACTCAGCCCTTGATCCCGCAATGAGTACTTGATATCTGTTCCCGCATCAATTAAGAAATTATCGTTTTCTACCTCTAAAAGAACGTTAGATTGATAGTTTTCGGGTCCAATAGCAAAGGACGATCCAGAACCTAAAAATGTAATTTTTAGTGTCATTATACCCCCTGCCATCACCCCTAAAATATCCTAGCCTTAACTTCCATGTTAAATTCCTTCATAAGGGCTATCAATAATGAAAATTAAATTGTTAATTTAAGACTATGTGATGATTATGAAATTGTCAAAAAGAATGAAGGCATTTACAAAGGATCTTCCCTTTATAATACATTAGCTAAGTTCTATTTTTTAAATCATGTAAATACTGACTGATTTTGACTGCTTGATTAGTAAATATCCACTTGATTCCTCTGCTTAATTCCCTATAGAGACTGTTCCTGGAATCGACAAAACCAACTCCAAAATGTTGATTTGCTTCTTGTAAATAATTGATTACCTTATCAGTTAATAATAAATAATTACCCAATACTCCCCCATAATTCTCTCTGACACTTAATTTGCAAAACTCCTTAACATTATTGTGCACCGCAACAAGCAATAAAGATTGTTTTGGAAAATGTGACAATTTTCTAAAAGTAAGTTCATGTAAACTCAATAAATGATAATCCTTGCATGGCGTCAGATTTTGTAAGATTTGTACTAACATCTCCTCGTTTTCAACTGCTGTTTTTAACTCAATAAACAAATGCATATTGCCGCCATATTCACTAACCACTTCGGCAAGAGATGGAATCCTGGGTTCCAATGCACGCAGTTCATTAAAATTCAGATCAGCAATGACAACATCCTTATTCCATAACCGATTTAGGGTAGGGTCATGATTAATAACAAATACCTTATCCTTAGTAACTTGTACATCCAATTCAATTCCCCAAACCCCAGCATCTTTTGCTATTTGGAAAGCATCCAGGGTATTTTCTATTATACCCTTAGCATTATTGTGAGCTCCTCGATGAGCTATCATTAACGCACCATTAATATTCTCGGATTGTGGTTTTAATCTAGGAATAATTGCAAAATACCCATCCATTAATTTTTCCATCAATTTGAGTAACACGGCAAATTTTCCTAATATTTCAATTTAAATCATTCTATGTCGACAATAAATAAAAGGCAAAAACGAGATCTATACCCAAGAAACTCCAAAAATGCCAGGTTTTGGAGTTTCTTGGATATAAACACAAATTGTAAAAAAATCGACTAAACTTGAAGCTATATAAGAATTACAATAAAAATCAAACTACAATCTAAAATTCGTAGCTGAAAATAATCACAAGGAGCGTTCCAATGACAATCAAAGTAACAAAAAAAGGAATGGATTTATTACGAGATTCCTTGCTCTCCAAAGGCACCGCTTTTACCCTCAAAGAAAGAGATGAATTGAACTTGCATGGTTTAATACCAACCACTATTGAAACCCTTGAACAACAAGTTGTTCGCTGCCTTGATGCTTATAGTGCTAAGGACACGCCTTTAGAAAAGCACATTTATTTACGTGCCTTACAGGATAGAAATGAAATCCTTTTTTATCGTTTTATAATCGATAATCTGGTCGATATTTTACCTATTATTTATACACCAGTTGTGGGACAAGCATGTGAAATGTTTTCCCATATATATAGACAGCCAAGGGGACTATTCCTAAGTTATCCCCAGCGAGATAAACTAGACGACATTATTCAACATATTGCCTCCTCTCGCTCGATTAAAGTTATTGTTGTTACTGATGGAGAACGGATATTAGGACTTGGTGACCAAGGTGCGGGGGGATTAGGTATTCCTATTGGTAAATTATCACTATATACCAGTTGTGGAGGTATACATCCAGCCAATACCTTACCTATCGTTCTTGATGTCGGTACAAATAATCAAGAACGATTAGATGATCCAGAATACATTGGGTGGAGGCATAATCGAATTTCAGGCAAAGACTACGACGATTTTGTTGATCAATTTGTTCAAAGTATAAAACGACATATGCCCCATGTATTATTACAATTTGAAGATTTTGCTCAGCAACACGCCTATCCTTTATTGGAACGGTATAAAGATCAATTGTGTACTTTTAATGATGATATCCAAGGAACTGCTTCCGTAGCTGTTGCAGCCATACTTGCTGCAACTCGTGTTGCAAATATTCCTTTAAAGGAACATCGGATTGCCTTATTGGGGGCCGGATCAGCAGGTTGTGGAATCAGTGAGCAATTGGTGCACGCCATGATGAATCAAGGACTTACTGAAGTTGAAGCCAGATCGCGTTTTTATTTAGTTGACAGATATGGGCTTTTACATAATGAGATGAAAGATCTATTGCCATTTCAAAAAAACTTTGCCAGATCCTATGGAGATCTCAAAGGCTGGAAATTACAAAAGGCGGGGGAAATTACATTAGCCGACGTCATTCACAATGCTCAACCAACCATACTCCTTGGTGTCTCTGGCCAACCAAATCAATTTAATGAATCTATGGTTAAAAATATGGCTAGCTATTGTGAACGACCCATTATTTTTCCTTTATCAAACCCTACATCTCGAGCAGAAGCAACACCCCATGATTTATTAAATTGGACTGCTGGAAAAGCATTAATTGCAACCGGAAGCCCCTTTGATCCCGTTACTATTAATGGTCGTACAATTGACATAGCTCAATGCAATAACTCTTACATTTTCCCGGGAGTCGGCCTTGGAGTTGTTGCTGGACACGCGAAAAGAGTAACTGACTCAATGATGATGTCTGCGGCCATTGCATTAAGTGAGTTAGCACCTGCCGTTAAAACTGGAGTAGGCCGATTACTCCCGGAATTAACTTCAATTAGGGATGTAAGCAAACATATAGCCATGGCTGTGATTTTACAGGGTATCAAAGAGGGTCATATAGTCCCAATGAGTGATGATGTAATCAATAAATCGATAAATGAAACCATGTGGACTCCACAATATGAGCCGTATGTTTTATAATAAGCCGATTATAGCTTGTTAGAATGTCTTTATTGACTCAGCATTTCGCGGTATATGATTGGGAACAATAACATTTATTTCAAGGGCAATGAAGCAATCCGGGATCTCAGTGGAGTGCAGCACTGGATTGTTTCGTATTAACAATTTAACATAATATTATTAGATCTGAATATTCTTCACAAAATTATTTCTGAAGGCCATTATTAAATTCAGCCTTTAAAAATAGAAAGGAAAACCTTAATACATAATTATTTTTATCGAGCCCATTATATGTCCATAATTACCACCAATCTAAATCGGGCGATTCATGATTTACAACAAGGGAAACCGGTAGCAATCCCAACAGAAACTGTTTATGGATTGGCGGCACCAATAAATAATGACTCAGCGATTAGATCTGTGTTTGAAATGAAAAATAGACCTTTGAATCATCCTTTGATAGTTCATATCGCTTCCAATTGGAGTCTAAATGCTCTTGTTGAAGAGATACCCGAATATGTGCATCAATTAATTTCCAAATTTTGGCCAGGGCCGCTCACTCTCGTCTTCCGTTGTAAAAAAGATAAAATCAATCCACTCATTACAGGCGGCCAGTCTACAATAGCAATAAGATGCCCAGACCATCCTTTAACACAAAAATTGTTACTAAGATTAAATACGCCTGTAGTGGCACCATCTGCCAATCCTTTTGGTAAAATTAGCCCAACAACTGCTTTACACGTTAAACAATCATTTAGTGATAAAGAGTTAACTATCTTGGATGGTGGTCGATGTCGTGTAGGAATTGAGTCAACGATTGTAGATGCAACAAACCCTGATTCATATCAAATTTTACGTCATGGGGTAATAGATGAAAAAGCAATTGCTGACGCCATTGCCATAGACCGTACAACTCAAAAAAACTCAATTCGTGTACCAGGTAAATTAGACAGCCATTATCAGCCACAAAAAACATTGTATTATTTTGATCAATATGAAGCCCTTTCCCAATTTTGTCAAAAAAGAAAAGGTATTGTTTATGTTATAGCAAATAAACAACCCTCCAGTGTAGAAAATAACCTTTTCCATCAGATGGGAACGAACCCTGAAAAATGTGCCTATGACTTGTATTACCAACTAAGGCTTGCCGATACATCAGATGCCATTTGCATAGCCATCGAATTACCTCCTGATATCAGTGAGTGGCAAGGTGTAAGAGAGAGGATATTAAAAGCCGGCTTTCCGTATTCCCATCAATAAAGTGATCTGCCTATGCTTCTGATTTAGTACAGAAGGTCTATTGACAGAACACCATAATTTGCGTACCTTAACGCCCAATGCCGAGGTGGTGGAATTGGTAGACACGCTAGCTTCAGGTGCTAGTGGGGGCAACCCCGTGGAGGTTCGAGTCCTCTTCTCGGTACCATCTAATAAATTAAGTAAGAGTTCCCATTGGTTGACCTAATTGAATCTTACTACCAGCCAACAAACCTTTATCCCATTGCATTTTTTCTCCATTGGCAAACAATAGAACAACTGTAGATCCCAGTTTAAAATAACCCATTTCATTTCCCTGAGACATAATTTTTAGATCAGAGCTCTTGCTATAATCAAAACGTTCCATTTTTTTTGATCTTTTGACATCACCATGCCAACTGGTTCCAATGGCACCTACAATCGTAGCTCCGACCATAACCATCACCATTGGACCAATTTTGGTTTTAAAAAAAACAGCGAGCCTTTCATTTCGAGCAAACAATTTAGGAACAACACGTGTAGTAGCTGGTTGAACCGAAAACAGGGTGCCAGGAATATAATTCATTGAAATTAATTCCGCATCGGTTGGCATATGTACCCTATGATAATCTTTAGGCGACAGGTACAAGGTTGCAAATTGTCCATGTACAAATTGTTCTGCTAATTGCTCCTCACAAGCTAAAAGCTCTTGTACTGAATAATATTTGCCTTTAGCCTGTAGCAACTGTCCCCGCCCTATCTTACCTATTTCGCTGACACAGCCATCAACCGGACAAATAATATCAGCCTGAGCGAGAGGGCGACACTCGGGTTTTAAATGACGAATAAAAAAATCATTAAAACAATCATAGGCCATAGGATCTTCAATTAATGCTTCACTCATATCTACATCGAATTTATGAATAAAGCTCCGAATTAAGAAATTTTTAACGCGAGGATTTTTAACGTTAGCAAAATATCCTGCTAAAGAAGTTATACTCTGTTTCGGAATAATGTATTGGGGAAATGTTTTTAGTACATCGTAAAACATACTTCTTACTCAAAACCTGGAAAAGAGGAATAATATCCTAAAGCAGGGCATCTTGTCACAGGAAGATAAAGGCCAATCGATATAAACTTAAATTCAAACTATTAAGCTCAAATTGGAATCCTGAGTTGTTTCTTGCCTATGTGACAGGGGTTCAGCATAAGTTTTTATTTCTTTAAAAAAATCCGCTCTATGTTCTTTGGGGTTGTAGCACAGAAATAACCTGTATCCTGGAATTTTTAGTTTTTCTTTGTTTTTGTTTATGTCTTTTTGGATCGCCGTGATTATTTTATCAAATAAAATATCATTTAAGGAGGAGGACTCTTTCCCATTTAAAAAAGTCATCGCGATACTTTTGTGTTGTGAATATTTCTTGCAATAAACTTCTACTTCTGTTCTTCTAGATTGTGACCACCATAGTTTACTTTCATATTCTTTTAATGCGGACTCTACCAATCCATTAAATTGAGTTGGAGGTAGTGTCTCAAGCCAGGTATACATGGTTTTATAAAATAACGACATCCCTTCCAAATTATATAAATGTACAAAACGCCTGTCATGCTTGGCAAAATCTACAGCTGCTTTAGTAAAAATCCCTATGTCAGTATCAAAATTACCTTCTTTAACCGCATTACGAATGCTTTGCAAAGGATAAGTTTGTAGCATATAGGGCGTTAGATGCTGAACAATCAAAGTATTTAAAGCACCCGTATCATCATCCCCTGAACTTAAAATATAAGCCAGCCTATTATCACCGCTTTCATTCATACTGGCCAGCAAATAATCTTTAACAGGCTGGGCTCTATGTCGTTTTGATAAATACTCTATGGTTGGAGCATAATGCTTATCGATTATTTCATTAATATAATGGGTTAGATCTTCCGGTCTTGAATTCTTCGCCCAAAGAAATAAATAGTCATTAAATTGCCTAATGACATCTTCATGTGTGTGTGGCAATACGTCTTTGGGAGTCGTAGCAACGGTCGATTCCTTCATTTGCTCGTCTGTGGTAGTTAAATGTAATTGGAAATTTGCCTGTTCTGTGTATTGTTTTAGCCCAACAGCAATTCGATTAAATTCGCTGGCCAGAGTGCTTGTATGGGCTAAACTTTGACGAATTTTCAAATTATAAGTGTTGTATAATTGCAGCAATTGCCCAGAGAATTCAATATTGTCTTCCTCAGTTAAATCCTTTCTATTCTTCTCATAATACGCCTTGGCTATCTCATGAAATCTACCTGTGAATTCAACAAGCAATATCAAGGCCGCTCTTAGTTTGCTGTCTCTATCTACACTAATCAACGGAGTAATTTTATCGAGTGATAACTCAGGCATAGTGCCAAATAATTCCCAGGCATTAGTTAAAGTATCATCGGTAGTTTTTTTCCCTTCCACTTCATTAAGAATAATGCTAAAGGTAGAAACCTGCTGTAATAATTTATTAGTCAATGTATATGAGTCATGCAGTAACTCTTTGAACGTCGGCGCATAAGCGTCTCGCCAAATTTGATGATATCGCCTTTGCAACTCTTCCTCATCAAATTTTAGACTAGTGTCATCCTTATTGAAGATGGTGTTATTCTGTGTCTTTGCCCATTCAACAATATTTTTATAGAACGATGGTTTGTGGTAAAGTGCAGAACAAGTTGAAGGCAAAGGCACTCCATAACCATTATTTTCGCACCCCATATAAAAAACAACCACGCGGTATAAATTATCATAATGCATTTGATATACATTCATTATGAAGTCGATGAATGGTTTCACATTATTTTCTTCATTAAACAAATGCGGGTATTCTTTCTCATACAAAGTTCGCAGAGTCACATCCGTTTCATCCAGGGAAGTATAGTTCAGTGTCATATCACCAAACAGTTCTGTCAGGCGCTTCCTTACCATATCTGGTTGAAAAGTTAACAAAATTTTCAATGCGGCAGCGAATTTTTGTTCCTGAGCAATCGGCTCGTGCGCCAGTTGCTCAAATTGAGACGGATCCGGATACATTTTGGGGATAACTAACTTAACCAATTTTTCTTGTACAGGCAAAACAGTGGGTATGGTTTCCTGGCCAGGATGTTTGTACGTTGGCCAATGATAGGGTTTTGAATCTTTGACATTGGGAAACCCTTCCCAATCCCGGACAGTTAAATTAACTCTTTTTTTAGGAATACCTATTACTGGCCTTGGTTCTTTCATAAGAATAGTCAACCAATACCAAAACATATCAAAATCGATATCTCCTTTCAGCCCCATATTATGGCCATGGCCATCATCATCATCAAGGAACCATCTTCCCAGAAGGATTTCTATAAAATTTTTTTCAATTAGGGTCTTTGTACTGGGAATTACCTGTTCTTTAGTAATACTATCTTCTGGAACTGGCTCATCAGAGAAAATAAAACTTTTGAATCCTTCTACACCAATAGATAAGGTACCTATCAATCTATCTTCATCGTCAAACACCAAGCGTTCTTCAGCTGATCTGCTCCCCTGAAACATTCTTTTAAAAAAAGAGGCAGCAACACTTAATTTTGCTAAAAGTTCTGGATAATGATTTTTAGGTTCTAATTTTTTATAAAAAGCGTTTTTTATTACGCCATTTTCTATAAAACTGACCTTGTATATTTTATGAGAGCCATCATTAACTGCAGTCCCTGCTGTTAAGAATTGTAGTTGGCTTTCCTTAAGTGCTCTTTTGGGCAAACCCATATATCAAATCCCTTAAATCTGATCAATCCTTCCTATGCCTCATATTACGCAGAAATAATCAATAAGTTCAAGTGTAATTTTCATACAAAATAATACTTTACTTCGCACGAACCACACATAATGCACTCAAGATGATTTAAAAATGATATTTGGAAATATTTTGTATCATATTACCCACAGATGGGTCATGGCATTTAACCAATTTTGGACTACATTGAATTGGTCATTGGGCACGTGTTGACAGCTGCATCGATAAAGCCAATGCACTACAGATAAAGACCAACAACAATGTGGCATGAATATTATATGCTGTTTTAAAGTTGAGCCGTCAACTCGCCATAGCAGTATTATGGAGTTGTCATTGGATCTGGTGAATCAATGACGGTTAAAACCTCTTTATTTAAGGCTCTAATGACCTCGCCGGATCGAGTTTGATTAAAAAACCAATAATTACCCGTGTTGCTTTCTTTTAAATCATTGGCAAACCCTAAAGTAAGGGCCGTTATGACGATATTCGCTATAGCTATTAAAACTTTATGAATCAATGATTTTACTTCAGGATCAACAATCCTTAATATTTCCTTCTCTGCATTCTTCATCTTAAGATGCAAATCGACTCCTGTTTTTGTTATTCCATCGTAGGCAATGCTATAAAGCGTTTGCCGATATTTTTCATCAGCATTTTGCCAGTTTCCAACCTTATCTCTATCAATAGAAGACTTTAGCAATTTTTCATGTATGTCCTTACATTTTTCTTCTACTCTCATGATGACATACCTAAAACGGCTAGCCCCTACATTGTTTTCTTCGCCAGCAAATGAAATGATGTCTTTCCTAAAACCCAGATCTTGCAATTGTTGAACGCAAATGAAACGCTCTCGTAATTTTCTGGCTAAAACTAACAAATCAGGATCAGTAATTTGCAAAAGAGCCTTACCTTGAGTAACTACCCCCTTCTGAACCCCTGTATACAGAAGGTTAATTAACACCTCTCTGTGAGAGCGAGACTCAATTTTAGCAAGTTGAGGCAAAAGCAAACGAAGTAGTTGTCCTTTTTCATTATTTTTTAGCACCAAACGATAGGCTGCATCACTAGTAATTCCAGTCTCTTTTAATAACTTAAAGGATCTGCTTAATGCACTAAGATCATCTAAATTCAATTTGGATAATTCAGATTTACGCAAACCGTATGTTTGAAACTGTGTAGCGTAGTGATATAAGATAGATTCCTGTTGATGCTTTTGAGGATCCAAAGCAAGTTTTTTTAATTGTTTGACAGAAATTGTTTTCGTTTTATCCAATGCTATCAATGTTTCAGCTAACAGAGGATATTCATTAGAGGCTTTAACAACTTCTTGTATTTCTTTAATCGATAAGTTTCCTTTAACCCAGAATATAAGACATAATTTTCTACAATTATCATCTGTTAAATTATTAATAAATTTTAATTGTTCTTTCTTTTCTTGATCCGCTAATAACTCGGGTATGTCTTGAGTGAATCCAAACTCAACAAGATTAAAGATCGATCGATAATAAGACTCTTGAAATAACAACTCTTTAACTTGATTTATACTGAATCTTTTCTGAATTAAAAAAGGAATTAATTTTATTTGAGTATCATCCCACATCAAAGTGCTTAACTGCCTAATTAACTCATGCTCTTGTAGTAAGTGGCGATTTTGATCCAACGTATTTTCTTCATAAAATACGATTACCATTTGCAAAATACTTTTATACAGTCTTTCATCGGAACTAAATGGAACTGTTTCAAGCTCTTTCTTTAATCCGCTTTTTTCTGACAGTAGGTCCTTTTCCATCGCAGAAGACAAACGAAGCTTGTATTGTTTTACCAATTCCTGGGCTGTATTACTCATTGGAAGTTAACCTCTTGTTCATTTAATAAATTAACCCTTTTTAAAGTGAGTTAGAAAATAAGACTATTTTCTTATGCCAAACCTGGTTATTTTTAACATTATTTAATATTATCAAAACTACAAAATGTAAATATTATAACCAATTTTGTAATGAAAAGGGGAGTTTTTTTAAAAAAATTAGAATTTATTGTCGTGTTCTCTTTTTAAAGGCTTAGCAGCCCTATATTTGAGGGAGGTTTTGACAGCATATGCCTTGAAATATTTTATCCCATCCACCTTCTAACAATCGCAGGTCAGGCTATTATTTAAATGGAGCCGCGCTTGTTAGAAGGTGGGTAGTAAGATCCTAATGCTTAGAAACATTCTTCGTGCCAATGCAGGATTTTTGAATAGAGTAACATAAGTAATCCCTATAAAATTGAGTTTAATAAGAGTTACCTCACGTTATTTAACCTGCTATAGCATTAACTTTTATGCATTGGGCAAACGACACCTACTTCAGCAAACGCTTCAATAACAGGTGCTTTATCCCAGCGTCTATCTATGGCCGCTTGAATCACACCGCACGCAGCAAAATCATAATATGCAATGGGAGACCAGTAATTCATATTCGCATCGACCATCAGCTGGAATGCTTTTTGTATAGACCAGCCGGATTTATGCGCTAGCAAATAAAATGCTTTATTAAATACCCCACTAGTTATATGCACATCCAATTCATCAGTATAGGCACTGGCGTGTCCTATAGACATTCCATCTTTGGTTGGATCATCTAAATAGCGAATAGGCTGGCCACTTTTTACAGCTTCTCGTCCAATTGTCCAATCTTCACCATCCCAATACCATGGATAATCTTTGCGCAAATAATCCAGTAATGCAATTGCTGCCATGTCAGAAAAAGATTCATTAATGCCTCCAGATTGGCCCTCATACATTAATCCGGCATGCAATGCGGTAAAATTGTGAGATAATTCATGACCTAATACAGTTTGAGCAGGAGCAGTTAAAAACTCATCGCCATTACCGATAACGATTTGCTGATGCGCCAAGATCACCCCATTAATACTGATAGTTGGCACTGCGAAGGCGTTGTCCATGTCACCAAGATGTGTATAAGCTCGTATCGGCAAATCATCCCCTATTGGTTGATTAACCCCATACACTTTCTGATACATATCCAATGTTTGTTGAGCGAAATACATAGTATCGTTTACTGGAGAGAAAGCATAATTCACTGGTCCTGTTCTACCGTCTGCGTAATTTAAAAATAGATTGGTTTCATCACATGGATAAGAAAAAGCGCTTAAATTTAGAATAGACTCGGCAAATGTAGTAATTGGGAACAACTCATAGCCTACATTGTAATTTTCCAAATTCATAACTTTTATTGATTCGTTTTCAACACGACATACACCGTCCTTAATATTAACATCAAATTTCCCAAGAGAAGGAAGTCCTGGTAAAGCTTCACCATGCTGAAACATTCCTTGGCGATATGGAAGAGGGAAGGCATTACCACCTAAACCCTGACCTATTTTTTCATGACGCACCTCATCCCATTGCTTCAGGATTTCACCATTATTAGCATCAATGAGATAATTAGGCGCTTTAATATGTTTTTTTTCACTATTGGAATAATAAGACAAATGGTAAGCTAAATGAGCTTTATCGTCTTGGTCTATGTAAATAACCTTTTCCGTGTTTTTAAACTTAACAGGATCAGCAACTGTGCCAAGAATCTTTTGTTCTATATCATCTGCGCTGAATTTTCCTTTTATAGAATTGATATCTTTTTCTATTCCAGTAATATTCATGCCAGTTACAGTCTCTTTAATGCCATCTTTCGAGTGAAAAATGACTTGGTAACCCCAAACTGGTATCCCTTTATAAGTTATCTGATAGCGAGCATGCTTGGTCGATCCATTTGAGTTATTTTGTAACACCAGTTTATAATCACTTTGCTGTCCTCTTACCGCTTGTATTAAGCCTTGTTTTTTAAAAGGATGGGCTTGCTTGAATTGAGGTAATGCCTTCGTTGGCTCACCCCAAACCATCGTTTGGGTAGCAGCGTTTACCGATGAAGCAACTGTTGTAATGACAAATAATGAAACAATCCGTTTTTTCATAATATCATCCTGATTTTTGGTGGAAATTTCATCCTGCTATAAATTCGAAAAAAAAACAACCAGAAAATATAAATTACGATAAAATTTTCTGTTTTTATAACTAGAATGATAATTTATACTCATTTTCATTTGGACTGAACTCATCGAACTGCCAATATTTGATGAGTTCAGGTTGATAATTTAACAAGACAATAAAAAATTTTTCATTATAATAGAAGAGAATCTGGTACAGATCTCTTATCTCTCTATGAATTTCAATATTATTGGTGCAGGGCGTCTGGGTAAAAACATAGGCCTAGCATTGTCTATTAATCAAATTGCCACTTTAAATTCTATTTGTAACACAAATTGGGCAAGCGCCAGTAACGCATGTAATGAAATCGGATTAGGAAATGCCACTCCAAATTTATCCAACCTTCCAAAGGTGGATATTACCTGGATAACCTGCAAGGACGACTTTATTTCAGACGTAGTAGCCACATTAAGTACTCAAAAAATATTAAAGCCGGGAAGTTTAGTATTCCACTGTAGTGGTGTGTTCAGTTCAAGTATATTGGAGCCATTGAAAAAGCAAGGCTGCTATATTGCCAGTTTGCACCCTTTAAAGGCCTTTAGATCCGACTGTATAGACGCCAATGCATTTATGCATGTGAATTGTGTTATGGAAGGAGATTCTGAAGCCTGCACCTGGCTTAAAGGTACTTTTGAACAACTGGGCGCAAATGTTATTGCAATTCAATCGGAAGCGAAAGCAATTTATCATGCTGCCGCAACAATTGCTTCTAATTACTTGGTTACCTTAGCCTCATACAGTGAAGAATTGCTTTTAAAAGCGGGGATCGATCAGCAACATTCTCGAAATATGATATGTAATCTAATGCAGAGTAATATTATAAACTTGAGTCAACATGGCAGGATTGCAGAAGTACTAACTGGACCTTTATCCAGAGGAGATACAAAGACAGTTTCACTTCATTTACAAGCAATTAAGGATCGTGAAGTCAACAAATTATATAAAACCTTGGCCTTAGCTACCTTAACCTTGACTAATTTATCAGACGAAACAAAGGAACTCTTTAGAAAAATTCTTGAAGAATAACTCTAGCTAAAACCTACTGTTTCACGGGAAACATAAGCGATCTAGTTGTTACTTTGTTCTGAACCTGTTACTTGTAATTGAGTAACATTTTGTAAACCTCTAGGTAACCGATTTCCTCGTCTTCCTCTTTCACCTCTGTAATGAATCAAATCATCTCCCTTTAAGGTAAAGTGCCGTTTACCTGCATGGACAATAAGTGAGTCCTGTGAGGATAGTACTTGTATATCAACAACGTATTCTTCACGCAATATAGCTTTGCTGGAAGGAATGCCAATCAATTTATTTCCCTTTCCGCGTGATAACTCCGGCAAGTCTTCGAGTGAAAAAATAAGTAAGCGCCCTACGCTAGTAGCACATGCAACAAATAGCTCATCTCGATTTGGTAGTATTCTTGGCGGCAATATATGACTATTTTCAGCTAATTTAATGCAAGCTTTTCCATTACGATTTTTAACATATAAATCTTCGAGCCTGGCGATAAAGCCATAACCCGCATCTGTAGCCAGTAATACTTTTTGTTCTGGCTCTCCTCCAGCTATCGCTTCAAATAATATTCCTTCAGCCGGATTTAATTTTCCAGTTAAGGGTTCACCCTGACCGCGTGCGGAAGGTAATACGTGTCCTGGAAGTGAATAGACTTTTCCTTCACCATCAAAAAACAGAATTTGCTGATTAGTACGCGCCAATGTTTGCGCTTTGAACTCGTCGCCAGCCTTATAACCCAGTTCTTTGCCATCCACATCATGACCTTTGGCTGCTCTGACCCATCCATTCTTTGATAAAACAACCGTAATGGGCTCGTTGGGTAAAATATCCTCTTCTTTTAATGCCTGCGAATCTTCTCTTGCAATAAGGGGAGAACGACGCAAATCCCCAAAATCATTTCGATCTCTAATAATCTCTTCTTTAATCAATTCTTTTAGAAGTAAATCGCTAGCAAGCGTTTTTTGTAAATTATCTCGCTCATCACTTAGCTCATCCAATTCCCCACGCAATTTAATCTCTTCCAATTTGGCTAAATGACGTAGTTTCATTTCCAATATTGCTTCTGCCTGCCGTTCAGTCAAATTGAACCGTGAAATTAATCCTTGTTTCGGATGTTCATGCTCTCTAATAATTGCAATAACTTCATCTATATTCAAATAGGCGATTAGCAACCCTTCAAGAATATGAATGCGCTCAAGCACTTTCTCTAGTCTAAACTGAAGACGCTTTTTCACTGTGGCTAACCTGAACTGTAACCACTCAGTCAATATTGTTAGTAACCCTTTAACTCTTGGCTTACCATCCAACCCTATCATATTAAAGTTTACTCGGTAGCTGCGCTCCAGATCTGTAGTAGCAAACAAATGAGACATTAAACTTTCGATATCGATCCGGTTTGATCGTGGGATAATTACCAGACGAGTAGGATGTTCATGATCGGATTCATCACGTAAATCCTCCACCATAGGTAATTTTTTCTGTTGCATTTGCATTGCAATCTGCTCAATAATCTTTGCTCCTGATACTTGATAAGGTAGAGCTGTTATTACAATATTTTGTTTTTCTTGAGTGTAAATTGCCCGCATCTTAATTGAACCACTACCCGATTCATATATATTCCTGAGTACTTCAGTTGGGGTAATAATTTCCGCCTCAGTTGGAAAATCAGGCCCTTTGATTCGTTCACAGATTGCTGTCAAATCTGCTTGCGGGTTGTCTAATAAGTAAATACAGGCATTTGCAACTTCGGTGAGATTGTGTGGCAGAATATCAGTGGCCATACCCACTGCAATACCGGTTGCTCCATTCAATAAAATATTAGGTAAACGAGCTGGTAATAAAGCAGGCTCTTGTAATGTGCCATCAAAATTATCTATCCAATCAACTGTTCCCTGCAATAGCTCTCCAAGTAACACTTCAGCGTAGGGTGATAATCTCGCTTCTGTGTATCTCATCGCAGCAAATGATTTAGGATCATCGGGAGATCCCCAATTTCCTTGTCCATCAACAAATGGATAACGGTAAGAAAAGGGTTGTGCCATTAACACCATGGCCTCGTAGCAAGCACTATCACCATGCGGGTGAAATTTACCCAAAACATCCCCGACAGTTCGTGCTGATTTTTTATATTTTGCTGTCGCTTTTAGGCCCAATTCTGACATGGCATAAACAATTCTTCGCTGAACGGGTTTAAGCCCATCTGCAATATTAGGTAATGCCCTATCTAAAATGACATACATTGAGTAATCAAGATAAGCTTTTTCTGTAAATTCTGTAAGGGGTCTTTTTTCAGTTACTTCTTTCATTTTATGTGTTTTCATTCTGTATTAATTACTATCCATCATCCTAGAGCAATCGGATGGGATAAAGCAAAACAATTTTAACAGAATATTCATGATGTTAGAATTATAATCATTCTATATTCTGTGTATAACTTTACATATTTTTTACGCTATTTTAATAGACTATTAATAACATATTGATTTTTAAATCAATTTATCAATAAATCGATTTTTAGTGTCACTTCAACCTGTGGATAACTATGTGAATGAATCATGGAATAACTACATTAACTTGTTGTTAATAACTAACAAATTTCAAGAATAATGTTCTCAGGAAATAGGATAAATAATATTTCATCATGTAATCGAGGTCTGTTTTAGATTACAGGTGCATTTCACAGCTAATTGAGCTGCGCGGAGCTTCTGTGTTTAGAAGATTCCACGCAATATAAGGAAGGGATGATCCTCTTAATCGATATGATCAACTCAGGTTTAACGTTCAAAAAGTTGACAAAATTATTTAATCTTTTTTCTGGTCTTTTGGATTGCTCGTATTTGAGCAACAGCTCTGGCAAGCTCTGCTGCAGCTACAGAATAATCTATATCGCCACCTTTGCTAGCTATTGCAGCCTCAGCTCTTGCCTTAGCTGCAAGGGCAGCAGCTTCATCCAAATGATCCGCACGTTCAGCTACGTCAGCAAGAATTGTTACACAATGAGGTTGAACCTCAAGCATTCCACCTTGCACATAATATATTTCTTGCGTACCACCATGTAAAGTGATCCGAACTTCACCTGGTCTTAGTACAGTTAGTAATGGAGCATGGCCTGGGGTGATCCCGATCTCACCCAGTTCTCCAGTGGCAACGACCATCTCAACCAAACCAGAGAAAATCTCATGCTCTGCACTAACAATATCCAAGTGCGTTGTTATACTCATATTATCTTGCCTCATAAGGTTTTAGCTTTTGCTACAGCTTCCTCAATGCTTCCAACCATATAAAATGCCTGTTCAGGCAAATCATCATATTCACCAGCAAGAATACCTTGGAAACCTTTAATAGTATCTTTAAGTGATACATATTTACCAGGAGAACCAGTAAAGACTTCTGCAACAAAAAATGGCTGTGATAAAAATCTTTGAATTTTACGAGCTCGGGTTACTACTCGCTTATCTTCTTCTGATAATTCATCCATACCAAGAATTGCAATAATATCTTTTAATTCTTTATATCGCTGCAAAGTTTGTTGTACACGGCGGGCGGTGTCGTAATGTTCCTGGCCTACTATCAAAGGATCAAGTTGACGAGAAGTCGAGTCTAGTGGATCTACGGCCGGATAAATACCTAGCTCTGCGATTTGGCGCGACAATACAACTGTTGCATCTAAATGCGCAAAAGTAGTCGCTGGTGATGGGTCGGTCAAGTCATCCGCAGGTACGTATACCGCTTGAATCGAGGTAATTGAACCTGTTTTGGTTGATGTGATACGCTCTTGCAGCATACCCATTTCTTCAGCCAATGTTGGTTGATATCCCACAGCAGAAGGCATACGGCCTAATAGCGCAGACACCTCAACCCCAGCCAGGGTGTAACGATAAATATTGTCAATAAACAAAAGGACATCTCGACCTTCATCCCGGAATTTTTCTGCCATAGTGAGACCAGTTAGCGCAACGCGTAAGCGGTTTCCTGGTGGCTCATTCATTTGACCATAAACGAGTGATACTTTATCCAATACGTTAGAATCTTTCATCTCATGATAGAAGTCATTTCCTTCACGGGTACGCTCACCAACACCTGCAAATACTGAGTACCCGCTATGTTCAATCGCGATGTTACGGATTAACTCCATCATATTAACGGTCTTACCTACCCCAGCACCACCGAATAAGCCTACTTTTCCGCCCTTGGCAAAAGGACACAGCAAGTCAATCACTTTAATACCAGTTTCCAACAATTCCTGACTGCCTGCCTGCTCTTCGTAACTTGGGGCCTTACGATGAATAGCCCAGCTCTCCTCTGCCTCGATAGGTCCGGCGTCGTCAACTGGACGACCGAGTACATCCATAATCCGGCCTAATGTTTTCTTTCCTACTGGCACTTGAATTGGATGACCAGTATTTTTAGCCTTTAACCCTCGCTTTAGACCATCGGTTGTACCCATAGCAATAGTTCGTACAACTCCATCTCCAAGCTGCTGTTGCACTTCAAAGACCAAGTCACTATCAACGAGTTTCAATGCATCATTGACTTTAGGCACGCTATCACGAGGAAACTCTACGTCAACGACCGCACCTATTACTTCTACTACAGTTCCTAAGCTCATTATATACCCTCTTTATAAAGCGGCTGCGCCACCGACAATTTCTGCCAACTCTTGAGTAATGGCTGCTTGTCGGGCTTTGTTATAAGCCAATTGAAATTCTTTAATTAAATCACCAGCATTGTCCGTTGCACTTTTCATTGCAATCATTTTTGCAGCTTGTTCACAAGCAATGTTCTCAACGACAGCTTGATACACTTGTAATTCAATATATCGCTCTAAAATTTCATCCAACAGTTCTTTTGCTTCGGGCTCGTAGATATAATCCCAATGATGCCCCATTATTTTTGTGTCTTCTTCTGATTTTGGTAATGGCAATAATTGTTTTACAGATGGTTTTTGTGTCATTGTGTTAATGAACTCATTATACACAATATGTAAAGAATCGATGGTTCCGCTATAATATGAATCGATCATTATCTTCACAACACCAATAAAATCATTAATGCTTGGTGTATCACCAAGGTGATCTATAGAACCTAATATATTGCCACCTATACGTTTAAAGAAAGCTTGCCCCTTTCTTCCAATAACCGCGATATCAACCTCTTTACCTTGTTCTTGCCAATTACGAATAGTACGAATGGTCTCACGAAATAAATTTGAATTTAAACCGCCACAAAGTCCTCTGTCCGTAGTTACTACAATAATGCCCTTGCGCTTAATTTCTCGCTCATTCATAAATGGGTGTCTGTATTCAGAATTTGCTCGAGCAATATGTTTTATGACTTCATAGATTTTATTCGCATATGGTTTAGATGCCCGCATTCTTTCTTGCGTTTTACGCATTTTGCTTGCAGCCACCATTTCCATAGCCCGAGTTATTTTTCGAGTTTTATTAATACTCGAAATTTTCGAACGGATTTCTTTTGCTCCAGCCATATTTCATTTCGCCTTTATTTGATTTGCAGGCCATTATTAATAGTGATAATGGCCTTTATATCTCAGGAAATTATTTCCTGGATATAGTCACTTACCAACTTCCAGTACTTTTGAATTCATCTACTGCTTTTTTCAGTTTTGCTTCAATGTCATTATCGTAGGCACCTGCCTCATTAATCGCATGCAACAAAGCAGCATGTGTACTGCGCATATAATCATGCAGCGACGTTTCAAATGAACTGACTTCATTTACCGGAACATCATCCAAATACCCTTTTTCGACCACAAATAAGCTGACAGCCATTTCAGCTACAGTAAGAGGTGAGTATTGTTTTTGTTTCATCAATTCAGTAATACGCTGACCACGCTCCAGCTGTTTGCGAGTCGCATCATCAAGATCTGAAGCAAATTGTGAGAAAGCTTCTAATTCTCGGAATTGAGCAAGGGCCAGACGGGTTCCGCCTCCCAATTTTTTCATGATTTTGGTTTGAGCAGCACCACCAACCCGTGAAACAGATAACCCTGAGTTGATTGCTGGCCTGACTCCTGAGTTAAATAAATCCACATCAAGGAAAATCTGACCATCGGTAATAGAAATGACGTTTGTTGGTACGAACGCTGACACATCTCCTGCCTGTGTTTCGATAATAGGCATGGCAGTCAGTGATCCGGTTTTACCCTTCACTTCACCATTAGTGAGTTTTTCTACTTCATCAGCATTAATTCTTGCAGCTCTCTCCAGCAAGCGAGAATGTAAATAGAATATATCTCCAGGATACGCTTCACGACCTGGTGGACGACGTAGAAGTAGGGAAATTTGTCTATAAGCCCACGCCTGTTTTGTTAAGTCGTCATATACTATAAGAGCATCTTCTCCTCGTTCCATGAAGTACTCACCCATAGTACAACCTGCATAGGGGGCAATGAATTGAAGAGCAGCTGAATCGGAAGCTCCAGCAACTACGACGATAGTATGTTCCAAGGCACCATGCTCTTCTAGTTTTCTTACAATTGAGGCAACTGAAGAAGCTTTTTGTCCAATAGCTACATACACACACTTAACACCTGTGCCTTTTTGGTTAATAATGGCGTCAATTGCAATAGCCGTTTTTCCAGTTTGACGATCGCCAATAATAAGTTCACGTTGACCTCGTCCGATTGGGATCATGGCATCAATGGCTTTTAATCCAGTTTGGACTGGCTGGTCTACTGATTTACGAGTAATTACACCTGGAGCCACTTTTTCTATTGGTGACATGCCTGAAGATTCTATTGGGCCTTTCCCATCAATAGGGTTACCCAGAGCATCAACAACACGACCTAATAAACCTCTTCCAACAGGCACTTCAAGAATACGTCCAGTACATTTTCCTTTTTGACCCTCTGCCAATGTGGAAGAATCCCCTAGAATTACTGCACCAACTGAGTCCCTCTCCAGGTTAAGTGCCAAGCCATATACCCCACCAGGAAACTCAATCATTTCACCTGCCATAGCATCAGCAAGACCATGCAGACGCACGATACCGTCTTTTAAGCTGACGATAGTACCTTCATTTCGTGCTTCAGATACCACACTAAATTGATCTATTTTCTTTCTGATTAATTCACTGATTTCGGAAGGATTTAACGCTACTTGTTCTGACATGAAAACTATCCTCTAAATTAAGCGGCCAAGCTGGTACTAAGCATGTTAAGCTTACCGCGAACTGAACCATCGATAACTAAATCGCCTGCTCTAATTAACGCTCCGCCAAGCAAGGTAGGATCAATACTTATTTTTAATGAAACCTTACGTGCTAATCTTTGACTTAAAGATTCACTTAACCGTTTTTGTTGTGCTGATGTCAATTCAGAATAACTGACCACATCAACTTCCAGTATTTTTTCTTGCTCCGCTCTATGTACCTCATAAAGTGCTTTAATTTCCGGCAACAACATTAATCTTTTGTTTATTGCTAGAAGTTTGATCAAATTGTTTAAAGAATCACTTTCTTTAAGTTTTGTTCCACACACAGCTATTAAAAGTTCAATTTGTTGTTCATCTGTTGATGCAGGATTTGCAATAAACTGAGAAATTTCAGGCGTCGATACGGATTCAGCCAGTATAGTAAGATAATCGGACCATTGACTCAGTTTATTTTCAGCCAAGGCATGTTCGAATATTGCCTTAGCATAGGGTCTGGCTATAGTAGTACTATCAGACATTTTAAATCTCTTCTATTAAGTTATCTAACAGCTCGCTATTTGCTTTTGCATCTACTTCGCGCATTAAAATTTTCTCTGCGCCAGTAATAGCCAATTTTGCAACTTGTTTTCTAAGTTCTTCTTTGGCGTGGTTTACTTGTTGGGCAATTTGTTCTTGTGCAAGTTTTGCCTGAACTTGAGCTTCACGCTTTGCCGCTTCTTTTGCTTCTTCAATAATTTGAGATGCTCTTTTATTGGCTTTATCAATAATATCAGCAGATTGAGCTTTAGCTTGTTTTAATTCGTCCTTTACGCGATGCTGCGCCAATTCTAATTCTTTACGTCCTCTTTCTGCAGCAGCCAGACCATCTGCAATTTTATCTTGCCTTTCTTCCAAGGCTTTGGCTAATGGTGGCCAAACTAATTTCATTGTGAATAGAACAAATGCAGCAAACACTAACATTTGAACTATTAATGTCAAATTAATATCCAAAATATAATCTCCTGTAACAATGAGGGCGCTTTGCGCCCTAATTATGTGTTATCAAGAACCCAGGCTGCTTAAGAAAGGGTTAGCAAAGGTAAAGAACAGTGCAATACCAACCCCAATCATGGTTACCGCATCCAATAGACCTGCTACAATAAACATTTTAACTTGTAGCATGGGTACCATTTCTGGCTGACGAGCTGAACCCTCGAGAAATTTGCCACCTAGCAAACCAAATCCTATTGCAGTGCCTAACGCACCCAAACCTATTAACAGTGCAACCGCAATAACGGTCATACTTTGAACTTGTGCTATTAACTCAGCAGCTTGCATATTTATCCCCTTTACAATGGATGATGATAATTAAATCGATTAATGTTCTTCGTGCGCCAAACTTAAGTAGACTATAGTCAGCACCATAAAAATAAATGCTTGCAAGGTTATCACCAGAATATGAAAAATGGACCAAGCCAACGCCAGAAGGAATTGAGCTGTTCCTAGTGTCATAGTACCAATCAGTGATGATGTTGTAGCATTTAAGGTTAGTAAGGCTATCAAAATAAATATTAATTCGCCAGCATATAAATTACCAAAAAGTCGCAATGCCAGTGAAATTGGCTTAGCAATCAACCCCACTAATTCCAACAATAGATTAAATGGAATGAAAAGAGGATGGTTAAAAGGTTGCAAGGTCAGTTCTTTAACAAAACCTTTAACGCCTTTTATTTTTAAGCTATAGAATATTATCAGTAAAAAAACTGAAATTGATAAACCGAACGTTAAATTTAAATCATTAGTTGGCACAACTTTTAGGTAATGTACGCCTGCCAACTGAGCAAGCATAGGCAGAACATCCACTGGCAAGATATCCATAAAATTCATTAAGAATACCCATAAAAATATGGTTAATGCCAAAGGCCCTATTAAATTATTTTTGCCATGAAAACAATCTTTAACCTGATTATCAGCAAATTGGAGCATAAGTTCAGCAAAATTTTGCAGTTTTCCTGGAATACCTGTTGTTACTTTCCTTGCTCCAAAATACATGATGGCTAAAATAATTAGCCCTAAACTTATCGAAAAAAAGATTGTGTCCAGGTTCAAAGTCCAAAAACCACCGCTTGAACCAAATTTCATATCACTTACGTTATAGGTAAGATACGTTAAATGATGTTTGATATAGTTTGTGCTAGATACCATTTCAGTCACTTTTTGGCCTATTCTGTTTATTGACAATAATCCATGGGGCAAGCCAATGCGTCATAAGAACCAAAATGTATGATGCAAAAAAAGCTGCCGGTGTGATCCTACATAATACAAATACTAATGCAAACAGGAACATGGACAGTATTATTTTTAGTGCTTCACCCTTATAAAAACTATTAACTATTTGCTTTGCAGCTCTTGCACCTTGGTGCTTAAACAGTTTAATAGCAAAATAAGCATTTGGTATTATGCACACCAGCCCACCGAGTAATGCAGAACTTGCTGCATTAGCACTAAATAGAATTGCGCAAAGTGTAGCAAGGATTAGAGTAACTCCTAGCTGCACCAGCCACAACCGTGTGATTCCACGCTTATTTAGCTGTTTGTTCACATATTCACCTAACATTCACGGCGCGAATTATAAATTAAACAATCATAATAAGCAACGTCGATATTCAAATTACGAGCTATAATAATATTGTAGGGTTTAGCATTACTAGAATGTTAAGCAATCTTCTAATAAACCTCGCCTAAGGATTAAAAAATGTCAGAGAAAATGCAACATACAGCAGCCAGGCTGCAAAAACAAATGAGTAATCGCTATAGCGACGGATTATACCACAAACATAACAAAAACCATCATTCATATCGGCAACATTGTAGATCCCACCCCTCTAATGAAAGCAACGGCAAAGATGAAGAAAATATTGTAAATGGTTCTACGGGGCTGTTACGCGAGTTTAATTTAAGAAAAACGCGAAAACGACTGGATAAAGGTCGATTCCATTGATACAGTATACTTATCCTCCCAGGTTAGCCACTTCCTGGATTGGACGTGCAGCTATTGGCCTGATTATGATCAGGCCATATTCGACCGGGTTTGATACGTATAATACTTCATAAGTTTTATTACTCGTTCAACACCATCAGTAAATCGTGCTATTTTAATAACCTTCTCAGCTTGTTCTGCCTTTACATCTCCCATCAAATAAACGATGTGATCGGAAGTCACCACCTTAAATGCGTTAGGATCAATAGATGCGTCTGCAAAAATTTGACTACGGATTTTCGTAGTAATCCAGCTGTCCTGGATTGAACTGGAGGGTCTTTGATTAACAGTTACTTGATTAAACAACCGCCTATACCCTTTTATCTTGTCCAGGCGCTGCAAGAGTTCATCATAAAACTCTTGGGATGGAACATGCCCTGCAATTAAAATATCTTTATTAAATACCGCAATATCTAACACAGTCTCTGAGTTCTTAAATGTTCCATTGGCAGCCAAAGCATCGTTCAGAGCAATTATTAAATTATAATCATCTAATTTTTTATAAACATTGTGCCTATCATAGGCTAAAGTTGCTCCAGTCCATACAGCACCAAGACATCCTGATAAGCAGGTCATCATGAAGGAAAGCAATAGTAGAAAACATCCTTGTTTAAACATGTTAACGAATATATTGGAAAATTTTAACGACTTTCCTTACACCACTAACTCGCCTGGCAACATCAACGGCTAGTGATGATTGATCATCAGAAACAATACCCATTAGATAAACAACTCCATTTTCAGTCACTATTCTTATAGAACCTGACTCAAGGCCTTTTTTAGTCAGCATATTACTTCGAACTTGACTGGTAATCCAACTGTCTTTGGTTCGCTGGGTAAGAGGGATAGGATTATCAACCGTTATTTCATCATAAACTCTTTTTACTCCGGGTGCATTTTGTGCAATACGTTCGGCTAACACTCGTAACGAGGCAGTGGGTGTTTGTCCAACTAGCAGTACAACTCGGTTAAAACTGGTAACGAGAATTCTAGAATCCCTAAACTTAGGATCCTTAATTATGGTTTTGTGGATGACATGAAATAATCGGGCATCGGCCTCCATAGTTGTTACGCTTCTTCTATCGTAAACCATCCCGGCTGCTGCGCCAGCAACAACTACAGCAACACAACCAGTTAACAAAGTACCAATTAACATCACTGCGATAGATTTACATTTTAAATTTATTTTCATTTTCTATCCTAAAACTTGACCAAACAAAGACTGCTCGATTAAATCACAAAAACAATGCAATATGAACAAGTGCAACTCTCTAATCAAAGCCGTACTATCGGAAGATACTCTTATTTCAATGTCTTCTGGGCCCATATGATTTGCCAGAACACCTCCATCTCGGCCACTTAAAGCGATAGTATCCATGCCGCGTTCATTCCCCGCGTGAAGAGCATACAACATACTATCGGAGTTCCCCGAAGTGGTTAGTAAAAGTAATACATCTTGTTCCTGACCTAATGCTTGAATTTGCCTGGCGAACACTTGGCCAAAATGATGCTCATTGGCAAAAGAGCTCAAACAGGAAGCATCAGAACTCAAATTAATAACAGGCAAAGATGGCCTTTCCACCTCAAAATGATTTAACATGGAGCTGGCAAAATGCATACAATTCGCACTGGATCCCCCACTACCACAAATAAATATTTTGCCATCGTTTAGCAAACAATTAACCAATAATTGCCCTGCTTTAGCTATTGAGTCTGACAACATGTCAGCTGCTGATATTTTTGCTTCTATAGTGACACCAAAGAGATGTCTTACTCTTTCTTCTAATTGAATCATTTCAAAACCTTTTCTTCATATGATGTTCTAAGGTGTGTTGACATTTGGTTTTCAGCTCTCGACCCCCATGTCAACATGTTCTAGCATCCAGCATCAAATGCATTCTTTAACCAAGTAATCTTACTCGATTTTCCATCAATACAAATCACATCAAAACGTATAGGAAATTTATCTTCTATGCGATATTTAATCATATAATGGGAGGTTGCTTTAATTATTTTTTGTCTCTTCTCATAAGTAATGCTGGCGGCTCCTCCGCCAAAACTAATATTTGAACGAGAACGAACTTCAATAATAACCAAATAAGGTTCTTCACGCATAATTAAATCAATTTCACCCAAACGACAGTGATAGTTTTGAGCTACTAATTCAAGGCCATTTTCCTTTAAGTAATTTAAAGCTATTTGTTCGGCAAACTTTCCTTTTTCTTTGCTCATTATTACCTTTTGACTCAATCTAATTAAACAGTATCACCCAATGAATGTACAAGACCTTGTTTAAATTGACCCCACTCAAGCACCCTTGCCACTTGTTGAGTAGGTTTTAAATATAAAATTCCGGTCGAATCATTAGATCCATCTGCCGGAAATAATATCAATTGGTTCAACTGAGTAGCCAAGGCATAACTGTCCATGCCTAAAGCATAAAGTCTATTATAACTATTAAATTGTTCAGGCCAATTTCTTGTACCCATTTGATGAGAAAATACCCAAGGCATATCGCAAAAAATGATACCATCCAAATCCTTATCTTTCAGTGCGTCAGCACTACCACTATAAACAGTTGAGGTGGCAAACACTGGCACATCACCAGCATAATAATATTTCAGTAAAGGCATAATCTGGCGAGCCTTGGTGGGATAAGCCAATAAAAATATCATATCAAAATCTTGTCTTCGGCTAGTGGTAGACTGAAAGTTGAAACCTAATACTTGCTTTAATTTTTTCTCACGATCCTGACTGTTAGTGATTTGTAAAAAATCCCTCATTCTTTTATTCAAATCTTCCTTGTCCGTGTATTGAAGAGAATCAATAACAAGCCCTCCGTCTTCTTTCCACTGCTTGGTGAATGCTTTCGTTACATCATTACCCCAATCATTATCAGGAGCAATAATCAGCGCTTTTCGGTAACCCTTGCTTCTTGCTTTTATCGCTACCTGAATCGCTTCACTCACAGGAGATAAACCTAAGGAATAAGAGTTATTCTGTGTACTTGTATCGGTATCATTTAACAACAGGGTGGGGACTGGATGCGCTATTGATGCTATTGTAGCTACCTGGACTTTTGTTAAAGGACCAACAACGTAGTCAGCACCTTCTGAAATTGCTTTTTGATAAGTGTCTATTATCTCACCCTTGGTGGTATCATAAACTTTAATTTTGGTTGACTCATCACCATTATTTGCCTTATAGGCAGCCATAAAGCCTTCGCGTATCGCGTTACCAGGGCCAGACAAGGCACCACTCAATGGCAGCAATAAAGCGACTTGTTTGGGTTGAGTTAATAATTTATTTGTTATGCTATCTAATGGCTTAGGCAAAATATGATTCGCTGGATGATCATTAAAATGCATCTGCCATTGATCTAAAGCAGCAAGTAGTGACTTTGAGTTATTTTTATATTTACGTGAAATAACAGCTAACTTTAACCAGCCTTCCATCTCCGAGTTATCCGCAGCTTCTATAGCCATAGTGTTCAATTCAGCATACGGCAAACTGGTTAAAGTTAGCCACAAGGCTCGTCGATTACTTACTTGGCCTTCGTCATCTGGTATTAATGATTCTAATTTAATTCGTTCGCTAATCGACTCAGAATAACTTCCGATCGCACGAAATGATTTAGCTAATTGCTCATGAAATTGGATTTGATTATATAATGAAAATTTCTCAGGCTCTTTAATCCTGGCTAACTTAGCCAAAGCATCCCTAGGCTTATCCCGCATAAAGTCAACTTTTGCCAATAAAAGATTCTTTTCATTGACTTGTTCAGCAGTTAATTCTTTAGTCTGTGCTAAAATAGCGGTGCCTTGTTTCCACTGCCCTTCAGTAATTAGTCGACCCGCAGCGGAAATTAATGAATTTTGTTTATCATAGCCGTCTTGACTTCCTGCCATAGCCAAGTAAGTTGCAGTAGGCAATGAGTATGGATTTTTTAATTTCTTGTTAACTGTAACCATGGATTCGGTTGAGTTAACTGTTTTTGTGCATTGGCAAAGCAATAAAATAGATGCCAATAATAACAACATGCGAAGTTTAAATAGTTTTATTAACATGTTAATTCGCCAAATATGCGTTTTCGCAAGAGGATAAACCATGACAAACACTCTAGCAACAGATTTAGGAACCCTCTACATAGTTGCTACTCCAATAGGTAATCGTGAGGATATTTCTTTCAGGGCATTAAATACATTGAAAAACGTTAATTTAATACTTGCAGAAGACACACGCCATTCTAAACAATTATTAACTTCTTTAGGAATAAAAAACAACTTAAGTTCATTGCATGCTCATAATGAAGGCGACAAAAGTCAGGAGATAGTTGATCTACTGCTCCATGGTAAATCAATTGCACTGATTAGTGATGCGGGGACGCCCTTAATCAGCGATCCAGGATTTCCTTTAGTAAAGCTAGCTCACCAGCATCAGATACCAGTGGTTCCGATTCCTGGTGCATGTGCTTTAATTACTGCTTTAAGTGCCGCTGGCATACCTTGTGATGCCTTTGTCTTTTTAGGTTTTCTCCCAGCGAAACAAAGTGCCAGAAAACATAAATTGGAATCATCACGCTCAATACCCTATACCTTAGTATTTTATGAATCAACACATAGAATCCTGGACAGTCTTAACGATATTGCTGATATTTACGGCCAGGATTGTGAGCTTGTTTTAGCAAAAGAATTAACAAAAGCGTTTGAGCGATTTGTATCTGGCAAAGTGCGCGAAATCAAAGACTGGATACTAAAAGATCCTGATCATAAAAAAGGTGAGTTTGTTTTAATTTTCCCGCCCCGCCCAACAGAAAAAAAGGAGCGTCCCAATGAAGAATTACTTAAGATACTCCTTCAAGAATTACCTTTAAAACAAGCGGTATCCATTGCATGCCAACTGACTAATGCCAATAAAAATGAACTATATGAGGAGGCATTAAAATTAAAGGGGGTTTAAAAGATTAAATTGGGTGCTCTTTCCAGTAATAATGTCCGAAAATGACTCTTTTTTGTCCTCATATGCCAAGCAAGAATATCATATTTTAAACTATATTGTTCATATGCTATACATTGTTGGAATAATAATATGACTATATTAAAGAAATATAGTTTCTTGTTGGTTTATTTACTTTTTCCTTTACCATTTATTTCCTTGCATTTAGGTGGTTGGTTTAGTTTTTTACCCTTCTTGATTATTTTTGCTTTTGTTCCGTTAATTGACAGTTTTATTCACGATTCCGTTAACCCCACAAAAGAAAAAGAGCGAGAGCTCTTAAAAGATAACTTCTTCAAATGCATTACTTGTACTTATGTACCGATTCAAATGGCGATGATTGCTTATGGCATCTATATTGTTAGCACAGTACATTTGACTTGGAATGAGTGGTTTGGATTTACTCTATCTTTAGGACTTATTACTGGTGGAATAGGAATTAATTTTGCTCATGAAATGATGCATAAAAACAGTAAATTCCAACAACTAATGAGTAAAATTTTATTAATTACAGTTTGTTATGGTCATTTTTTTATTGAACATGTTAAAGGCCATCATGTTAGAGTAGCAACTCCTGATGATCCAGCTACTGCACAACTAGGCCAAAACTTATATCAATTTTTACCCAAAACACTATTTGGCTCTTTTAAATCAGCTTTACATTTAGAAGAAAAACGTTTATCGCGTCAAAATTATTCTATATGGAGTTTTCATAATCATTTCTGGTGGATAATAACTTTTCCATTAATAATTTGCGCAATTTGTGTAAGCTATGGAGGATTAATTGCTTTATCTTTTTTCTTACTGCAATCATTTATTGCAATTATAACTTTAGAAATCGTCAATTATATTGAGCATTATGGACTGGAACGAAAAAAATTGTCTAATGGCCAATATGAAAAAGTAAACCCCAATCATTCGTGGAACGCCAATCATTGGCTTAGTAATCTGTTGTTAATCCACTTGCAACGGCATTCCGATCATCATGCCTACGGCGCACGACCTTATCAAATTTTACGTCATATGGAACAAAGCCCCCAACTTCCCTCCGGTTATTTGGGAATGATCATTATCGCGTTAATTCCACCAGTCTGGCATTATGTCATGGATAAACGCGTAGTAGCTTATAAAGCTAAGTTAAATCAGTTGGAACAAGCTTAAAAAGCAAGCAAAAATTACTGCTATAGGTGCTGAAAAGCAAAACCAGGTTGTTATTGCAAAATAACTGCAGAATCGAACACTTTTATTCGTTTATTTAAAACAGACAGACGATTCGCTAGAATTCTAGCCATGCACATATGAAATTGAACCAATAGTAATGGTTTTTTTTCTGAAAGCTCTTCTATAGATTTCAAGTCAATTTCATAAATAATTGTTTTTTCATTCGTTTTTAATGTTGCGGTGCGAATTTTATGAGTATACATTGCAATTTCACCTAAAACGTTTCCTGAACCGACGATAAGCACACGTTTATCACCAACAAAAGCGGAAACCTTGCCACGATGAATAAAATAAACACTCATCGATTCATCTCCCTCATGACAAATCTCATCATTCGAACCATACAATTTTACTACGGCTTTTTCAGTTATCCATTCTACTAATTCAAGAGAAAACCCCAAATAAAGCAATTGGCGCTCAATTGCAGCATCCTCAAGATTCATACTCTGGGCATATTTTACTAAAACTTGCTCTTCACACCACTCCAAAGCCGATTCATGATCATTAAATAAATTAACCCAATTTGTTTCTGGCTGTAATAAATTAGTTTTCATTAATTCATGATAGACAACGGGTTTCAACGAACAAAACACAAACATAAGACCATTTTTTTCTGCATATAGTTTTAAATTTTTCATTAAAATAATACGAGAAGAATCTATATTATGTACAAGTTCAAAGTCTAGAATGATATATCGAGCTTTTTTAATATCTTTTATTAATTGAAGTAACCTATAAATAGAGCCAAAGAAAAGAAATCCCTGTAATTTCAAAAACTGAATTTCATCTCCTTGTTCCAATAAAATTGCTTGGGATATCGGATTTCTTTCAAAAGAGGAGTTATAGTCTGACCCGGAAAATAAGTACTTAACTGGATTTATTTTGCTATAGCGAAAAGCAAAAATAAAAATGGAAATAACTGTACCTATAGCTACCGCCGTAATCATATTAAAGATAATAGCAATAACTAATATCAACAAAACTATTAAATATTCACTTAAATTTAATAAGCGCCAAGTATTAATTAGCCATTCTGATAGAAAACATATGGCTATATAAAACAAATAACAACCGATGGCCACTTTAGGGAAACATTCAACTACCACCGCACCAAACAACAAAATAAGTATCATAGGCACAAAAGCCATAATTCCTATAATGCGAGATTCCCCATACTCTTTAGCTAGAGAAGATGCGGACAAAGACAAATATCCAACAGTACCACCAGCCAATCCACTCAACATATTACCAACACCTGCAATACGTAGCTCTTTATTTAAATCCATTGACCTATTAGCAAACAACTCATAACTACTGGCGTTTAATAATAAAGCAATAAAACTCACTAATATAACCAAACCCATATAATTCAACAAAGTCATCGAGAATGGATAATGAATCATTTGAAATATCTCAGGCTTCATAATCGAATCAATATGACCTTGATTGAAAGGCCCTAAGACGTAGCCTTCATTTGGGTCTACCAGATAATCAAAATTAAAAACATAAAAAAGGGTATAAAATAAAATTACAAGAAAAATAAATACGAACTGAAGAGTATATCGATAACCTAGTTTTTCTTTAAAAATATAGACTATTAATCCCGCAATAAAACCAGGACCCCACAACATTAATTCCTTTTTGTGAAAAAAAACAAACCAATTTTCTTGTAATGTTTTCCCTACCAGTAATGCAAATGTTCCTGATAAAACTAACCAACCTGTGGCAGCCATGAACCCACAAATCACAGGATATGGCAGGTAACGAATAATGTTTCCAAACTTAAATTTTCCAACAAAATAAAATGACAACCCGGTTAAAAATGTTGTAATACCAAGAAAAAAAAGGACGGTAATAAATGTAGCCTGACTTGTAGAATCTGATGGCAGTGATTTAATTATTACTAAAGCCATTGCTGAATATAAAATTGCGGCCTCATCTTGTAATTGAGCGATCGCATAGGGAGGTGAAGAAAGAAGCAAGTTACTAACGCTTATAATAATTACTGAAATTGCTAATATATTAATAACCAGCGGAATATAACTCTCAATTGCACCTTGATAAATTAGTGAAGAAAATGCAGCGATGCTGATCATATTGTCAATACTTATGACCAATCCTGCAAAAATAGCCAAAATCAAATGACTTCGAGTCATCCTATCTCTCATTAATTAATTTCATGACAAAAAGATTGCCTTAATATATAAAACAAAACTCAGTTTTTCATATTTCTAACACAATTAAAATAGCAACCTAATTGTTCTCAGATTATTACGTAAAATCTTTTACCTGATCTGGGTGGAACTACTTCACTTCTATTAAGGAACCAGAGAGGTAGCCTGTGCTTAGTTAATTGAGCAGATTAAATTAAGAATAAGTATAGGCAATACCCATTCCCTCCTTATAACGCATTGGAAAAAGATGAAAAAAGCTGAATTTGTTCTATTGTAAAATCTACCTATCCACTATGAATCAATTCCCTGCGCTAAATTTCGCAACAACAAAAGAAATTTGGAAAAACTCAGTCGTTACATTAAACGCCCTGTGATTCCCGGTTGATCCATGATTACCATACCACTATCATAGCACTTCAATCCTTTTTAAGTTCATCAGTCACCACAACTGACAAAGCTAATCGACAGAATTTTATCCTAATTAAAACTGAATAATCGATATAAAAAATATCTGGAAATCTACTAACTCTTTCCATAAACTGTCTTCGATTTTTTAGACTTAAGGACTATTATGAAAAGCAAATTAGGAACTGCAGGTTTATTATGTACTGCTTTGTTTTTATCTCCCTCCTATGCAATTAATCTGGATCAAATCACAGTATCTAATCCAGTAATGGGTAGTCGTACCATTACTTATGAACAAATTGGTGAATTTGCTGTAGTTGAAGGTGATATTCTCATCGGGAAAGCAGCTAATCTTAAAAACCAAGGGGCTGTTATTACACCCAAAGTGGGAGGAACGCGTTGGCCTAATGGTGTCATCCCTTATGAAATCTCCGAAAACTTACCCTTCATAAATAAATTAGCCATTCTTCAAGCCATTGATCATTGGCAAAAGAATACTAATATCGAGTTTGTTGAATTAACTTCTAAAAATCGTTATGACTACCGCGATTATATTTCCTTTATTCCCGCTGAAGGCACAACCTGCTCTTCCTACGTTGGCCGCCAAGGTGGAAAACAAGAGATTAATTTGGCGCCACGTTGCACTACCATGAATACTGTACATGAAATTGGACATGCTTTGGGTATGTGGCATGAGCAATCAAGAGCTGATAGAAATCAATATATTCGTATCGTTTGGGAAAATATTGATGAAGATCATAAATTCAATTTTGATCAACATTTAACAGATGGGAAGGATATTGGTGAATACGACTATGGATCTATTATGCATTATGGCCGACTTGCTTTTTCTAAAAATGGCCAATCAACCATCATACCTTTAATTGATGGAGTTGAGATAGGGCAGCGAACTCATTTGAGTGAAAAAGACATCGCCGCCATTAAAGCAATGTATCCTGAAGTTTAATTTGGAGTAGTTGCTAACGCCATATACCCATCTTTTTCCTCTGAAGGAGCGGCTAAAGCAAGTTGTTTAGCCGCTTTAGCATCAGAGTGTTGATTATAAGCATGGAAAATTTCATAGCCAACATACATGGCAGTTAAGACAATAGCAGCAGGCCAACAAATTGCGAAGGTAGTTATCAACACCATAGGCATAACTGTATTTTTTACCATAGTAAAAATAAAATCATTTCGAGCTGCTTCGTACTCCTTAAGAGCAACAGGAAGATTTTTACCAGTTAATTGAGCTTCCTCTAAATACAAACTTTTTTCCATGTATTTTGAATAAGCTCCTGTAGAAAGATACATCGCTACAGCAAGGGTACATACAAAAAAGCAACCAACAACCAATACAGGAGGACTGACTAACATGGATGCAGTAAATCCCATCATCAATAATGCCGCTGCCGCAGCAACAAAATAGAAAGTAGCTTCCTGAGTTTTGTAGTTAATCTCAAGTTCTCTAAGCTGTTTATTTAACATCTCTATATGCAACAATCGCTGTTCAGCAGTCATTTTTTTAAATTTTTCCGGATTATTGTAGTCTTCAATTTCCTGTAAATACTGGGCTTTCTTAACTAAATACTCTTGTTTCGCCAGGTTGCATTTATATAAAGCCATGCAAACGTCGAACCCTAAAAAGACAGAAGTAATTATACCTGCAGCAGGTCCTGAAATATGAAAAAGATAATTAAAATTGGTAAGCAAATTGATCGTAGCCCAAACTAAATCATTTGCAAAATTACAATGCCTCTTATAAAGCTCGTGTTTAAACCGATCCCAGGCAGAAGTAACTTCTGGAATATGTCCTGTTTGTTTGGTTATTATCTCTTTCACTTCTTCTGAATTTAAACGAATGGATATATCCTTATTCATTTTTTTCAGTAAAGCATCTTTTAACTTGTTATTTTCATTTATATTCAATTTTTCTGCTTTACCACTTCTTGGAATGTAATAGAGTGCTACTTCTTCCTCATCGTCTTCGTGAACTAGAATATAACTGTTCCTATACGCTTCAAGGCTCGCAGGACCTGGTAAATAGTCCATATGATGAACTTCACAACCATTTTCTGCCCCTTTTTCTAATTCGGTAGGGAAAAAGGTGTGTCTTAATAACATACCACCATCTATCATGAATCGAATCAAAAAGAACCCTACACTGAAATAATTTATAACCCCAGAAGGAGCCTGAAAAACTGAAATAATTTTATCTACATCAGTATGGGTTCCTAAAATAGCATCCAGTTTATCAATAATTTTAAGATCTCTTGCCAAGGTCAACCCATTGGTTAAAGTCAATCGACAAAATGCCCAGTAGATACGGCATAGATTGGAATAAGCTACGTAATCTCTGATCTTGGATACATGAAAGGGAGAACTGATTAAATTACGAAATCCACTAAGAAATGAGTCGTACAAAGATTGAATAAACCCAGACTCTGGCTCGTCCATTTTGACATTATTTAAACGATCTTTAATTTTTTGTTTTATTTTGGCATATTCAGCTTGTTTACCAGTTTGTGAATAAGCTTTATAAAAAGCTTCCAGTAAAGAAGCGCAGTAATAGCAATACAGCCAAAAGATTTCCTTATTTTCGTCTTCTTGCTGTTGCAATACGGTAAACATTTGAGTGAATTCGGTTTCTAAATCTTGCTTATGACGTAATATAAATGTGTAATCTATGGTTTCTACTCGATCATTAATTATTGTAATTTTGGAATCTAATTTTCCTTTCATAGGAATTTGAGAAAAAAACTGTTGTTTGTCCCTACGAAAAGCAGCACTTTGACTTGAGTAGACCATAACAATAACTCACAAAAATTATACAGGAAGTTTTTTAATAATACGTTACCACTTGATATGTATTTTGACAAGCTTTTTTGTATTATTATTTTACATATTGTTTTGTGATTAAAATGAGACTATTGTCTATTATTTGCCAATACAAAAACTGGAAAAAATCTTCCCTAGCAAATCATCTGAAGTAAATTCACCGGTAATTTCGCATAAGATTTGATGAGCCAAACGCAAATCTTCTGCTAATAATTCACCTGCTTTGTGATTTGTTAATTGCGTTTGGCCAGTTTGTAATAAGGCTTTTGCTTCATCTAGAGCCTGTAGATGACGCCTTCGAGCTAAAAATTGGCCTTCAGTCGGTTGATATCCAACTAATTGTTTTATTACTTTTTTAAGTCCATCAATTCCATCCCCAGACTTTGCAGACAGATAAACTGTTTGTTCATTACATTTCGCTGGGATTTTTATAGTATCAATTTTGTTATATACAGTAATTATGGGCACTTGCTTTGGTATTGTTAATTGAAGTTCATTGATTAAAGAACTTTCTTGATCAAGACTATTGACATCGATAACCAGTAAAACACAATCTGCTCGTTTCAACTCCTGCCAAGCCCGTTTTATTCCCTCTTTTTCCACTAAATCGTCGCTGTCACGTAATCCAGCGGTATCAATAATATGTAAAGGAATATCATCCAATAAAATATGCTCGCGCATAATATCTCGAGTGGTACCAGCAATTTCGGTGACAATAGCAACATCTCGCCCAGCAAGATTGTTAATTAAAGTGGATTTTCCCGCATTAGGTCTACCCGCGATTACTAAGGATAATCCTTCACGTAATAAAACACCTTGGTTTGCTTGAGAGCGTATAACATCTAATTGCTTTATAATTTTTTGTAGCAATCCACCTACTTTTCCATCATTAAGAAAGTCAATTTCCTCTTCGGGAAAATCAATAGCTGCTTCTACATACATTCGCAGATAAATTAGCTCTTCATTCAATTGGTTAATTTTTTTAGAAAAATCACCTTGTAATGATTTTAAAGCCATACGAGCCGCTGTGTCTGAGCTAGCCTGGATTAAATCAGCAATTGCCTCCGCTTGAATCAAGTCAATTTTATCGTTAAGAAAAGCCCTTTCAGAAAACTCACCAGGCCTGGCTAAGCGGGCACCAAATGCTATTGATTCTTTAATTAATAAATCCAAAACTACGGGTGAACCATGCGCTTGAATTTCAACGACATCCTCACCAGTAAAGGAATGAGGAGCTTTAAAATAGAGAACTATTCCTTGATCAATAATGTCATTATTTGTTTTATATAAAGAACAAAATGTTGCTAAACGCGGTGGTAATGCTTTGTTCCCATTCAACTTGAGAGCAATTGCATAGGCATCTGGGCCTGATATTCTAACTATTCCTACCCCACCACGTCCGGGTGGGGTAGCTATGGCAACGATAGTATCTACTGACATTTATTTTGCTGCTGCAACAACCTTTTTAATAGGTTTTTCATCTGAATATTTTCGCGTTATGTACCACTGCTGCAATATAGACAATGTATTATTAACTATCCAGTACAAAACCAGACCGGAAGGAAAATTCCAAAACAGCGCAGTAAATAATATTGGTAGAAACATCATTACTTTTGCTTGCATTGGATCAGCAGGCGCTGGATTTAATTTTTGCTGAACCAACATGGTTGCACCCATTATCAAGGGGAGAACATGATATGGATCCGCTGAAGCCAAATCGTTTATCCAAAATATAAATGGAGCTTGCCTTAATTCAACGCTTTCTAATAAAACCCAATACAGAGCAATAAAAACAGGAATTTGAATTAAAATAGGTAAACACCCACCTAAAGGATTAACTTTTTCCTGCTTATAAAGTTCCATAGTAGCTTGGCTTATTTTGGCTTTATCATCACCATATCGCTCGCGCAAGGCCTGTAGTTTGGGTTGCAACTTTCGCATACTAGCCATTGATTTATAGCTTGTAGCTGATAATCGATAAAAAGCCAATTTAATAAGAACAGTCACAATAACAATTGACCAGCCCCAATTACCAACAACACTATAGATTGCCTTCATTAAAGAAAATAATAACGAAGACAAAAACCATAAAATTCCATAATCAACAGTTAGGTCCAAAGAGGGAGATATACTCTTTAAAACACTGGTAATTTCAGGACCTATATATAATTTAGAACCGACAGCCTTCTCTTCATTAGGTTTAACATTGATTGCCTGGCTTACAGCACCAATTGTATAATCTTTATTTGTAGCTAGTGTATAAAATTTATTTTCGCTATCCGCATTGGGAACCCAGGCACTCAAAAAGTAGTGTTGTTGCATGGCAATCCACCCACCTTTGGCATCTACATCCAAATTGGATTTACTCATATCACTAAAACTAACTTTTTGATAACGACTTTTACCGGGATTTGAAAAGGATGCGCCAGTATAAGACCCAATGTGAAAAATGCTTGATTTATCTTCCTTGGGAGAACTGCGTAATAACTGGGTATTTAAATAACCTTTCCATAGTGTTGTGCTTGGATTGGCTATCTTATAATTAACATCGATTAAATAACTTCCCTTCGTAAATACAAATTCCTTTTTTACATCCAAACCATCTTTGCTTTTACCATCAAGAGTCACTATCAGCTGGTTTTGATCTGGTTTTAATTCATAATATTCTTTTTTTGAAGTAAAATCGAAATATAATGGTTGGAGCTTTTGACCATCAAAAACAGAAAGGCTGCTATTCGCTACGTAGCGCTCATTAAGTTGATTTTGTAACAAGGGAAATGGTTTATTTTTGTCTTCAACACTAAGTGGATAATCAAGTAGTAGACCTTTAACAATATCCCCATTCTTTAAATCAATTGCAATATCCAAAACATCTGTTTTCACTTGAATCATTTGTTTTGTACTTGTTACTTTTTCCTCTGGTTCTGCCTTCAATGTTAAAGATTGTTCGGCATCAGAAGGGATTATTTGAGGTAATAAATGCCCATCTGCAGTTAATTGGTTTGCAGTTTTTTGATCTACTGGTGGTTTGGCAGGATAATCAATTTGCCAAGCATTCCAAAGAGATAAACCAATAAGCGCAAGCGCCATATATAAAACTATACGTCGTATATCCATTAAATATTCTCATCGTTAGGGAGTAAAGGATCATAACCACCTTTTGACCATGGATGGCAACGGGCTAATCTTTTGACTGCCATCCATAAACCTTTGATTATGCCATAATGTTTAATCGCACTATCAGCATATTCTGAACAACTTGGATAATAGCGACAGCATGGTGTTATCAAAGGGCTAATAAAATACTGATATATTTTTATCGGTAAGCAAACTATTTGCCGTAGCATGAGGTTAATTTTTCCCATGTTTTGTTCAATTTAGTATTTATACTTAAATTAGTTTTCTTTGTTAGGCCTGGTCTTGCCAAAACAATCATATCTACTGCAGGCAAGCAAGTCTGGCGAAAACTTTCTCTAAGTAGCCGTTTAATACGATTTCTGTCATGAGCCTTAATTATCATCTTTTTTGATAATGCTAATCCAAGACGAGCATAACCTAACTTATTTTCTCTAAAAAGAAAAATGAACTCATCTGTTATAATTTTTTTTGCGTGTTCAAACACGTAATTAAAGTCATTCTTTTTTAGTAATCTTTGTGTTTTTTTGAATGAAAACACTTACTTACGCTGACAAACGCTTGCGGCCTTTAGCTCGACGTCTTTTTATAACTAATCTGCCTGCACGAGTAGACATACGCAAGCGAAACCCATGATCACGTTTGCGCTTTAAATTACTGGGTTGAAAAGTACGTTTCATGATAAACCTGTTCCTAAATTTATGAGGTTGGCAATCATAGAAAACTTTTTGTCAACTGTCAATTTAGATAATTGATTATTTATTGTGTCATTGTTTTTATATTCACACGGTATAATAACATTAAATTTATTTATTTTTAAAATTTGTTTTTATTATATGGTAATTAGATTACTGTTGATAACTTTGATTTTTTTATTAATTTCAATAGGTTATTTTGTTTTTAAGTCTGTTTGTAACTCATATGTATTGGTGTGATTTATTTGTTACTTTTTATATTTTTAAATATTACTACTATTTTATTTTCTGCTTTTTCACTTAGTTCCTATGTACTTATCCATAAGGAAATATATTCAAAATGTTTTTATTATGAGCTAATTGAGTCTTGTTTTCTTAAATATCTTTAATTTTTATGTATCTTATAAATGAAATTTAAATTCACTGAACTGTATCCAGAGTATTTTTTAAGCTAACAAATATTTTCTTTATTACTATATATTCATTTGATTTTTGAACTTACATTTTATAAATTCCTTGTGTGATTGTTTTAATTTTGTGGATAACTTTCCTTTTTTTTTTAGCTGAGTATAATCATTTGTTGTTTATAAACGTGGAATTGAATCCCTTTTTGTTTTTAAATTTTTTATCAATTGATAAATTCTTATAATTAATCTTTATTAAT